>NZ_CP174290.1:0-46858 GCF_052466765.1 Microbulbifer mixtoriginis (SeqCode) | reverse complement strand
GCACTGAGGGGTCGAACACCTGCAGCCGCTTGCTGCCGAAATTCGCACGGTAAGATTTTGCCGCCGCGTCATCGCTGTCAGGGGCATCCACATAGGCAACACCTTTAACGCGCTCGGCAATGACGTTCAATTCCGTGGCTACTGCCAAGTTAGAGGAAAACCCCGGCGCAATCACAATACGCGGTCGCTCGCCTACCACACTCTCGGCACCGCGTAGGGCGTGTAAGCCGGTATATTGGCCGGCACTCTCCCCGCCAATCACATTGGCTAAAGTGCCCGCCTCATCCGCGCCCTTTTCCACCCGTACCACCACCACCAGGGCGCCGGCTTGGTCGAGGATGCCGTCCAGAGCGTCGGGCAGACTCCCCTCTGCAGTGCCTTTGATATCCAGAGCGGACGCCTGTAATTCAGAGCCGGTAATCAGCACCGGAGTATTCAGCGGAAAGGGCTCATCACTGCCGCCCGATAGATTGACCTTTGGCATGGGCGGCAGCTTCCCGCTGCCGTCACTGTCTCCATTTGCCACGGTCATCAGGGCGGAAACACTGGCGTTTCCGGCTAGGGCTGCGCGTACTTCGTCAGCAGTGCTCACTAGCTCGCCGGTGGCATCCGTCGCAAGTTTTACGGTTACGGCACTGCCATTAACGCCCACCGACAATACCGCGCTGTTTGCGTTAGGGTTTAGTAATTCCAGGCTCAGGGCATTACCTGCGACACCGGCACCCACGGCGGTGCAAAGTAACTCGGTTTTGGCCTCGGTGGTGCCTATCGTTAACACCGCCTTACTTGCGCCGGCAGCATTAGGGGCAGTGCCTGCAATGCCAATACAACCCAATTTAACCAGGTTGATATCACGCGGACCGGCGTCACTATGGGTTACGCCAACGCCGTGTAAAATATTGGTGCTCATGCTTAAAGCTCCTTTTTAAAAAATTAGTAGGGATTAATTGGCAACTAGCACCGCCAACTCATCAATGGTCTGTACGGCTTGGCCGTCGTAGTCGGAACCCTCGGGAAGGTCTTGAACTGCTTGCTTGCCGCGCAAACGCAAATCGCGAATTTTGTCGAGCGCAGCGAGCCATGCACTGTGGTGGGCTTTGATTTCCGCTACTGCCTCAGCAGCTGTCTGCCCGGCAATATCCATTTGTGTCTGCACCGGTAGCGGTGGCGGCTCCGGAAAGCTGGCCTCTTCGTGCGCTTTGGCCACTTCATAGGTGCGGCGACGCTCTTCCACCATAAAATCTCCGGGCCCCAGCAGCTGGGCACGTACTTGGCCGGCATAGTGGTCGATAGCTCCCACTGCATCGCTGCGTCTCTGCGCATCGTTGCGCGTATCTTGCTGCGCTTCCGCCCAGGCCGTAGCGTGGGCGCTTATTACCTGCTGGAAGTCGTCCAGGGTGAAAATTTCGTCATTGGGGCGGGTGGGGTCTTGCCATTCGATTTCCCCATTAACCCCATCAAATTGCACCGCGTGTACCCCGTCGAGAATGGCGTAGTCAGCCAGGTCTATTTGCACGGCGTTGCCGTCCACTGAAACCAGACCCTCAGTGGCTAGAATGGTTAATTGCATTGGTTTATCTCGTTTAGGCAACCGCGCGCTTCACATAGGCGAGCGCATAGTAGGGCGGCATAATCGCCACGGTGTGATCGTGGCCGGAATGGGTGGAGGCGCTGGCGGTGTGGTTATGTGCCGCTCCGCCGCCGCTGTAACGTGTGTATGTATCCAGCCTGTTATCCCAAATGCCGTCATCACCTTTCAAAATCCAGCGTTGCTGGAAAGTGCCCTGGGTACTCTTGTCGTAGCGGCCCAGGTCGTGGTGGTGGCGGTGGCTCGGAATCTGCGCCAGGGTCAAGGTGTGGTTATTCACGGTGATTGCATGGCTATGGGCACCGTTTTTACTGGTCCGCGCCGAAGTAGCCCCACCCTTAGCACCCACCGGATAGTTATCGCCAGCACCTAATACAAAACGGTTGCGCAAATCCGGTGTGCCATTGGCGCCGTTGCACAGATAGTGGGTGCTGGGAATATCCTTGATCTCACCACCCCATACATAAATCAGCGGCCCCGGAAACTGCTTGTCGATAAATCCCTTTAATGTTTTTGCCGTTACCGCCTCTTTTTCATTAGCGCCTGCATTCACTGTCGCCTGGCTGGCGATAGGCACTAATCCCTGTTTGCCAACTTCGGCCGCTCCGGGTTTGTTATCGGAAATTTTCTTGTGCAGGGTTTTGGGGGTTACCGCTTGGGTGCCGTTATCACCATCGTCCACCGTTTGCTGGCTAGCCAAGCGGATAAACCCGTCGCGGCTAACGGAGGCATACGAATGGCCGTGGTCTTTATCGGCATATCCGTTCAGGCGCTTGTTTAGAGTTTTAGGCGATACCGCGCTATCACTTTCTTGCCCATCATCCACCGCCTGTTCGGTAGAGATGCGGATCACTCCCGGCCGCTGAGTCGTTGCTGGCGGATTGCTGAAACCCGTGTCACCCACAGCGATATTGTCCGCATTACCGCCAGCCAGCTTGATATCCAGGGACAGCAGAAGCGTGGCATCGCTGCTTTTGTTAGCCACCGGATCAGCGCCGGGACCAACGGAATAAACGGCAAATAAAACTCCGCTATCGGTATAGAGCCCAAACTCGTACAAGTCGTAGGTATCGGTGCTTTCGTCTCGTAGCGTCAGGTGCAGAATATCGTCGGCCACATCCACATTGCCGGAAATGGTCGGCAATCGTCTAAATTCTTGTTGCAGGGCAAGAGCGC
This sequence comes from Microbulbifer mixtoriginis (SeqCode), assembly GCF_052466765.1. Classification (NCBI taxonomy): domain Bacteria; kingdom Pseudomonadati; phylum Pseudomonadota; class Gammaproteobacteria; order Cellvibrionales; family Microbulbiferaceae; genus Microbulbifer; species Microbulbifer mixtoriginis (SeqCode). Next base: position 44,094 of record NZ_CP174290.1, on the reverse strand, counting down.
TGGCGTCGGGGCTCCAGCGCCCAGTCCCCAGCGCAATATGGCTGAGCTTTACCGGCAGGGTGCCGGCGTTATTTTCATCCACTATGGCCTGCTGGCCAGCATCGGTAAGCACTAGCGCAAGTGTCACAGTTTTACTCCAGGCATAGGCAAGCGCCGCCCCAGTGCAGCACTGAGGCGGGTCGCAAAAGTTAGAGAATTAGGGGTTAAGCGGCGTTAAATTTCAGCCGGGTGAAGGTGGCCACACGCGCCACGCCGAAAGTGTAGGCTTTCGCATTCGCCTGCACCCCAAGCCGCACATCAAAGTGCGCACGCAAAGGCTTAACGTAAGTAACTGCCTTGATAATATCCTGCTGAAATCCCGCGCTCACTGGCTGGCCTTGCCGGTCCACAGCATTGAGTACCAGCTCAAAGGTATAGGGCGGGCCCGGCGGGGTTTTCTGGAACCATTCCACAATAGCCACGTCACCGCCAAAAGCACCTGCCGCGGTTTCCACCGCTGCACGGGTGCCCTTGGTTGTATGAGTTTCAAAAGCCGCCCGCACTACCGCGCGTTTAGTGGCCTCTGGCCAGGTGTCGTTCCAGGTATCCACCGAGCGCTGCCAGGCCAGAAACGGCAGAAACGCCGGCGGGCATTTATCCGGGTTGTGCAAGTCGGTGATATTCACCGGTATCGCATCGAGCCGCGCGGCCATAGCCCGCTCCACCGCCAGCTCCAGCTCGGTAGCGTTAGGCGGCAATAGGGTGTCAGTCATGGCGGGGCCTCAATCTCACTCAGAGAGAATTTCATGCTGCAATACCCTTAGCGGGCAATAGCTCTGCTTTATCTGCAAAAATATCGCTAGAGGCAGCCAGCCAACTTAACAGGATATATTTGCTGTCATTTTCCGGTGCAAATGCCTCGTGCAGATAGTTATCGGACACCGGAAAAACTAACGCACTGCCGGGGCTAGTGTGGCAAACCTGCCCCTGATTTGGGAAAAACACCTGCCCCCCTGTTGTGTGATTTAAGTGAATCACTACCGTTAGCTGGCGCCATTCTCCCGGGCAGCAGTGACGCAAATCTGTGTGCATTCCAAAAAATCCAGTGGGCCGATAACGCACCAACCGCGGGGGCTCCTCTACCAAATCGGCCGCGACAGATGCCACATTCTCTCGATATAAACTGGCGATATTCTGATAACGCTGAGCCACTTTTTCATTCAGCTCGGCAAGTTCTGGATGCCTGTTCAGCCAGATTTCATGGCAGCGACGAAAGCGCGGGTTTACTATATCCTCCCCCCCTTCCACCACAACGCGCCCCTGCTCTCGAAAGCCTATCGACTCCGCCAGCTGGATAATTTCTCCACACTCTCCGCTAGAAAATACATCGTGTACATAGACTATTCTTGGGTCTGCGGTTCTTTCGACTCTCATGCCTCCTCCTATGGTTCCTGTCTGTCTATGCTGATACCGCCACCCATGCCCATGCCTACCGAGGTATATTTGGTCGCCTGCAACCCTATAGTTTTGTCAAAGGTATAGCTGCCGCCAATCATTTTGATTCTGACCCGCACCCCGCAAATATAAGTGCCATTGATACTTCTTGTGCGATAGGCGTAGCGTGTGCCATTGATGGTGCCAACGGACCCTACGGACGGGGAAGCGCCAGCAATATCAGAATTGTCATTGCTTACACTGCCGTTAGTAAAAACAACCTGAAATAAATCCCCCACCGTACTACTGGTAGGCTTAACCCAAGTCCCCTGGCTAACCGGAGAGCTAGACTCTGTGTCTATATAAATGTGCCCATTGCGAGCAATTTGAATATCCACTCGGGCGGTGCCAGTTGAACTGGACGAGGTGGCGGTCGGCAAGTTTCCAGGGAGGAGCTGATAATGGTGGAAGTAAACAGTGACCTCATTGCTATATACCGTGCTCACACCGTCAGTCACTTTACAGCGGTATTTACTGCTAGTGATTTCCCCGGCAACTTTACGGCTTAAGGTCGCGCTTCTGCCGCTGGCGGATATCGACAGGCCGGTGCCGCTGCGCTTCTCCCAGGTATACACATAATTGCCAGTCCCGTTGCTGGGCTGGCTGCAGGTTAGGGTGGTACTACAAGTTACTGAGCCAGTGCCGGCACTTTTTTTCGTGGTTGTACCAGATAGTGACGGCGTACTCATCGGCACATAATCGGTAGCCCCGTAATAATCCACAGTGTCAGCGGGGCCTGAAGTGGGCACGCTGCTATTTTGCGGGATATCCGGCACCAAACTACCGCCCCGATAATACTGCGAGGTATTACCGGCACCGCTCTGCCCAAAAACAGTTTGCAAATCGGCGGTGCTGGCCGCTCCGCTGTTTGGCATGGTTGCCATAAGCTAGCCCCCCGTTTTGTTGTGGCGCTGCAGGGTTTCCACCATGCGCTGCAGTTTTATTAGGGTTTTGGCCTGCTCCTTGAGTGCCTGGCTCTGCTGCTCCAGCCGGCCCTCCTGATCCTTGCACACTTCAACTAATAGGCCAGTTACGGCGTTATATTCGGCCTGGTCGTAACGCTTGCCATCCTTTTTCAATTTGGATTTATACACCGTGCGCGGCAGTGCTCGGCGTAGGTCCGGGCTCATACAACCACCGGAACCGCGGCCGCTATCTTTCCAATCGAAGAAAACCCCATTGAGTTTTTTTAGACGCGCTATGGGCTTATCAATAAGGCGCACATTGGTTTTTAAGAGCGGGTCAGAGCCCGTCGAAGAGGACAACCAAAACACATGGCCATCTGCGTGCAAGTTGCCGTTGGAAACGTCGAACAGGTAACGGGTAGTAGTTCCATCACGAATATAAAAATCCCCTTTATAGAGGCTTAAATATCCATGGCTATTGTTGTGCATCATGCGCATATCGGCATCATTGCCCCAGCGCGTTTCCTTGCCGTCTTGCCACTCCGTGTGGCCGCTTACCGTGTCATCGGTATCAGAGCGGATAAACTGCCAGGCGTGCAGGTTGTCCACCTTGTCTGCATTGTCCGCGCTGCCAGCAGAACTAGCACTGCCGGCGCTAGCGGCATAGCTGACCGTCAGATTCAAAGAGAGATTGCCATCGGCATCAAAGGTGGCCGAGCCGCTGCCGTTTTTCCCTATAGAGACAGTGCCGCCAGCTTTGACCGCGCCGATTTCCGCCGGGGTGGGCTTATGGCCTTCGTGGTAGATTTTTTTGTCTTCACCGTAAGTTAAGCCGGCGGATTGTTTGACATAGGCAGCACTGGGTTCAGCGGCTTGCCAGACTCCGCCATCGTGATAAGTAATTTCTGCTCCACGGACTGATTTGCATAATTCAAAGACCGACACAGTTAAAGCGAAATCAGGTAATTTTTTAATCCAAAGCTCTACTGGCTGATCGTATCCATCAGAAACCAATTTAAAAGAGTCATTACCCCAAAAAATACCAGCAAGGTGCGCAATGTGAACCCCTGAACCACCCTCTAGTGTCCCCGGCCCGCGATCTTGCCGTACATGTACACTCACCAAAGCAGCAGCAGACGATCCAGCTGTGCCTGATAGAGCCAGCATTAGCCCAGCAGATGCCCAGTCTCCAGTTAGCTTTATAGTGGCAATTTTCACCCAATAATTTGGCGTTGTTAAACTCCCCGCCTGTGATGTTGTACACACCAGTCGACCTAACCCCTCAACAGGAAAAGGCCCGGCATCCTCACTGGTGCCATCGGTATAAGACGCCCGCAGGGTGCCATCAGCCAGCACCGCCAAACCGGCGATGCCTCGGCCGGTGTCGCCCTTGGGCCCGGCAAGGTTGCCAATTACTGCCCAAGCACCACCGGTTTTTTTGTGCAGTTTTTTGTTGGGGCTGTCGAGTTCTACATAATGCTCATCATTGCGCCCCAGGCTATTGGCGGGGGCGCCGTTGCCAGCGAGGATTCCCAGGCCCTGCTCCCCCTGAATACCCTGAATGCCCTGAATTCCTTGGTCGCCCTTATCGCCTTTCGCCCCTTGGGGGCCGCGTATATTGCGCAGTTTTGCCCAGTTGCCGTCGCTCTTGCCGTATAGGTCGGCGCTGTCATAGTCGAGATATTGATCATCATTGTTTCCGAGGCCAGGGGCTGGGACTCCAGAACCAAAGCGGAAAGTAGCCCCCCGCGGGCCGCGGGGACCGGCAGGGCCAGCTACGCCAGACTGCGCTACAGTCAGCTGTTGCGTGATTTCTGTCATAGTGTGCTCGCGATTAGTAAGTGACGCGCGGCGCCACGGTGACGGTGCCGTACATCAGGCGCTCAGCGCTATCAGTACCCGGATTAAGGAAAAGGTCATAGATGGCGCTGGACCAAGTGAAATTGGCGGCGACACGCCCTGGTATTTCGACTTTCAGCTGGCCATTGGTTGGGGTGCCAGCATCGCCGCCGAGCTTGAGCCCTTCGACGTTATCCAGGGAGAGCAGCAGGGTTTTATCCTGGTGGTTATCCCGCACTTGTAAGCGCGCGGTGTAGTCTGTGAGGTTCCGCGGAGTTCCCGGCGGCGCTTCGATAGTAATCAGCAGAGCGTAGCCCGCGCCCTGCTCCAGTTCGATGTTGTATGGTGAGCCGTACATTTCACCCCCTGATTAATTCGATACCCGCGCACCAGGCGGCTTGATGCTCATCGTTGAGAATGTCGAACTCTGGTTCATGCAATTGCACCCGCTCGATACCTTCCTGGTGCAAGAACTTATTCAGTCCCGAGCGAGTAACCGACAATCCCAAGCCATGGCGCTTATTGGCATAAGCCAGGGCTGCAGCCTCGGCGCGCTGGAAAAGCCCCTCATCTACCGGACCCGGCACGGGGGTTAGCGTGGCGCGAATGGAATACTCGAGTATTTCCGGTGCCACCACCTTCACTTTGTCCGTCAGCGGGCGCACGACCTTGGCGGAAAGCGCCGCCTCCACAGTCGCGAGCAAATCCGGCGAAGGCGAACCGTTACCCTCTGCGCTCAAGATCACTACCTCCACCACCCCACCACTGGGGCTGCGTGGCAAGGCGTCTTTTACCCGGGCATCAGCTCCCCGGGCGTGCTTTTTGTAGCTGCCTTCAGGCCCCGCCGTGGTGAGCCCTTCAAACGCCAGAGGAATGCGCTCTCGATATCGAATATCACTCTCTGCCGCCAAGCGTCTGGTCTTGTTATTTTCTCCCAGCTGCTCAAGGTCACTCTTCACGGCAAAAGCCACCATGGTGCCGCGGGCGGCATCGTTGACCCTCTGGCGCATCAACATTTCGCGGTAACTGGAAACCTGCAGCAGGCGAGCCACAGGCTCGCTTTCCAGCTGCACATAACTAAGGCCGGCCAGATTGTCGGCTGGCACCTTGAAATAGGGCGCGCCGTCATTGGTAACCAGCTGCGCGTTGTGGACCTTTGGCGCTATGGCTTGGCCGGACTCATCCAGCAGCAGAGGGACGGCGCCGTCTAATAGCTTCACCGTCTCACTGTAAATCTTTTCAAAGTCGAGACTTTCCACCAGGCTTGGCGGGGGCAAGCGGCTAATATCAACCGCGGATTCCGCTGTCATAAGTCAATCCCCTCTAAAGTTATTGATTCCCCGCTTTCCACCAAATAACCGGAAATGCGCAGAGTGAGCCCGCCGCTATCCAAGCGCTGCACCTGCATAGCAGCCACCTGCAAACGCGGCTCCCATATTCCCAAGGCTTCGCCGGCGGCGGCGTAAATGTCCACAATAGTGGTGCGAGTCAAAGGCGCATCCACCGAGCGAAACACCTCAGAGCCATAATCACGGCGCATAAGCCTTGACCCCTTCGGGGTGGTCAGGATATCGGTGACGGATTGTCGCAAGTGCTCCAGCTGGGTAATGGCTGCGCCTGTGCGGTTGTTCATGCCGTATTGCACACACTGCCCCCTATTGCGTGTCTTCGGTGTATTTATCTATGCCGACCACTTTGTGCTTGTGCTTATGCTGCACCACGCCGTTGCTGCTGAAGTCCCCACCGCTGTGAGTCACAGCGCCTTGCATCTGTGTGCTATCAGCCTTAGTGCTGAGGTTTTTAGCCTCCAGGCTAATGTTGGTGGCCTTTAGGTGGATGCTCTCGGCTTCAGCATTAAGGGTGCCAGAGATGCGCAGATTCGCATTTCCGCTCTGGTACTCGATCACGTCACCATTGGCAAAAGTACGCCGATACAAGCCAGCGGCGTCGCCATTCGGGGGACGCTGGCCGCTGTAAATGGCGGGCAGAATCAGGCCAGAGGCCAAATCACCGCCGGGGCTGAGTACCGCCACCTGCTCGCCCTTACTGGGCGGGCGCCATTCGGTTTCACCCTCCCCTGCCGCCGGGGCAAACCACTGTAGCCAGCCAGTGCGGTTGGCTCCCAGCTGTACACGGGCACGGGCTTTTTTGTGGTCAATTTCGACCACAGTGCCAAGGCGTAAAAAATTATCGAAACGCCGTTGTAACTCTCTAAATTGCTGTAAAAGCATTCGCCAAGATTCTGGGGTCATGGCCTTCTGACCTCAGCCACTTTTTGGTAGTCGTCGCGGTGGTCTGGGCCTGTTTGCGGCGTATAGCCCACAAACAGCTCCACCGGGTTGGGCAGCGGGGTGGGGTCGATTCTTCGGTCTACACCTACCCGGAGCTTTTGCCGGTATTCCAGGCTATAGGCCGCAACGCCGCTGCCGTGGGTATCGGAAAGCTGCGCCGGGTCCATGCGAACAAAATCCATAATCCCCGCCTTTAGTGGCTTGCCCTGGGCGTCCTTAAGATGAGGCTCTAGGGCTAGCACGGCAGAAATGGCCAGCTCTCTGGCGGTGCGGTGGTTATCCTTCACGCTGCGCTGGTTATTTACCAGGGCAAGGATTTCCCACTCTATGGTGATTGGTTGAAGGCCATTATTCGCCGGCCCGGTGGGCTCGCCGGTGACAAATCCCAGCAGCAACGCGGGGGTATTAATCGAAAACGACCGGCCGGGAATATAAAACTCTTCCGGTATTTCACCGCGCTGCGCCACATTGGGCACCGTTGCCAATGCCTGCAAAATACTCTCGGTTACCGCTGTAAGGCTGGGGCCTTCTGCTGGATTATTTGCCATGTTTGCGGGCCTCCCGGTCGGCCATGTAGGCCAGGTCACTATTAAAATTGCGCGCGAAAAACTCGAATAACTGCTGGTCGTCGGCCACATTGCCCAGCACTTGTCGCGCCGGCTGGTCAATGGCTCGGGTCAGTTGGCGAATGGGCAAGCGTTTTTTGGTTTTGCGCCGAAATGCACCACGATGCCCCGCGCCCACCATCGCGATAAAAGCGCCAGGCTCATCGATGCCACCGGGACCACGCACGCCGGCTTTTACCTGGCGCACGCCTGGAATGGCAGCGAGCGGCACCGGCAGCAAGCCAAACCAAACTTGCGCCAATTCACCAACCTTGGCGTGGCGCTGCTTGACCTTGCGCCGCAGGGTTTTCTGGCGCACGCGGGTTTTTGCGCTGAGGTCGCGCACATAACGGCTGCGCAAGTGGTTGGCGGTGCGGTTGGCGGCCCGGGCCTCGGCCCGGGGTATCAGCTTTTGCTCCACCTCGGTGATGTAGGTTTCCAGGGCATCACTGCCACGCAATTCCAGGGTTATGCGTTCGCCAGTCATGGTGAGTAATCCCAAAGTTCATAAATCACAAAGCCGGCACCATCGGGCAGCGGTGCGCGCACCCGGTAGGTGGTGCCCTTGAATTCCAATAAGTCACCGTCTTGCCAGTCCTGGGGGGCCTGGCTCGCGCGCATTTTCCAGCTGGGCTGGGTTCCTGTATGGCTGCCCACCGGGCCACTACTTCGCTGGCTGGGAGCTTCAAAGTCGCCGGAAACGGTTAAGGGAGCACCACCGGCCATGCGGTGGTATAGAGCCGGTGCTAATTCATTAAACGTCTCGTCAATGGTGTCGTTTAGCTGCGGCATTAGTTCATCAAACATTGCTGCCTCCAGAAACAGAAACCCCCGGACAAGGCCGGGGGTTTGGGGTTGGGGTTGCTGATTGGTTTAGCCGGTAGAGCCTTTTTTAACTTCCGCCAGCACGCTGGGGTTATTGCACATCGCCAATACATTGGACTGCGTATGCACATCAACACCGCGGTTAAACTTGCGCGCCTCACTTTTCACGTAATAGCGCTCCCCCAAGGTACTGACGGTTTCGAGGAAATCCGCCGGGGCAATAATTTCCTGAAAGGTGCGGTGCGTGCCTGTGGGGTAAGCGTGGCCTGAACCCGCCCCAATAAAGCGCTGGGTATTGCCTTGGCTATCCATCGCTTTGCCGCGGTACTCGCTAAAGATGACCCCTTGGAATTCAAAGCTTTTGCGTGGGTCACCGCCGAGGCGCTGGCTCGCCTCAGCATGATGCAGGTAGGGTTTCTCAACGCTATCGTGGGTCACAAAGAAATCCATAAACTCCTGGGAAACTTCAACGCGTACACCGTCCATGGCATCGCCATAAATGTTGTCTTCAATGTGGCGCTTTAATTCCAGGGTCTTGATGCGAAAGTCGTCGTTGTGATTAAAGGTGATAACTTTCTTAGTGATATTGAACTCATTGTAGAGGTTATAAATTGTCGAGCCATCTGCGTCGGTTATCACTCCTTTAATGGCCCCCATGCGGGCATTTTCCTGAGTGATATCATGTGAATCTTTCAAATCCTGCAGGGTATCGTTCATTACCTCCGCCAGGGATGCCAGAGAGCTGGTGGAACCAAAGGCGCGAATATTGGCATATTGCTCCGGCAGGATTTCACCTTCTAAGGGGTAGTGCGGCACCAGAAACGATTTAATGTTGCGTTTGCCTGTTTTATGGCTTTGACCTGGGGCACCCAGCTGCTGGGATTTAATCAGATAAAAACGCCCGTTTTTATACTCAATTAGCGCTGTACGGGAAGTGATTTTTTTTTCTTTAAACAGGTTCAGCTTGCCCGTGCGGTCGTACATATTGGGCAGCAGTTTGATGGCTTCGGTCAGGCTGGCCATATTAAATTCAGGGCGGGCAAACGGGTTTCCCATTTCCATAGGCATAGGGTTTTCCTCGATCAAGAAATTTGGACGCAAAAAAGCCCGCGGGGTGCGGGCTGTGCGGCGGTTGCGGTATTGGGGTTTATGCGGGCTTTAGCGGACTTTGATTTTTAAAAGCGTCTTGAGCTTGTCTATTACCGCATCTTTCTGGGCTGCGGTGCCGTCCATAATCAGGGCATCAGCGTGGACAATGCCCTCAAGGTCGAGTATCACCGCCTCTTTATCCCCGGCGCTGGCGTCGGTGTCATTCAGTAAAATACCACTGGGGTTATCACCGGCCGCGGCATCTATGGCGGTGTGTTTGCTACCGGTCTTTTTCAGCACTTGGCCAAGCTCAAATTTACCGCCGGTAACCTGCACACTGCTGCGGCTATAGCGATAGTTTTCATTTTCATAAATCACCAAATCGGCCAGGTTCTTGCCTTCGGTTAATTCCATGTTCAGCTCTCCAGAAATTTTAGGGGGTTACTCGCGTGAAGCGATTAGGAAGCGGCGCGGGCTTTGGCGCTGGCGAGTAGTGGGTTCTCGCTGTTCTCTGAGGCCAGGGAACTATCAAGCTCCTCTTCTTCCTCTGACTGTTGGGCAAAGAGCTTGGCGCGGGCGTCCTCCAGGCTGGTGGACCCCTCGGCCATCACCTTTGCAGCAAGTTCGGGGCAACCGGCCTCCTCAGCCATTTGCAAAATATCCTGCATGTGACTTTGGTGGGCCTGCATGTGTTCGCTAATGGCCTGGCTCTTGTGCGCTTCCAGTTCCTCAGCTGTCATGGTAATTGGTTGGGCTTCGCCCGCTGCGGCAGTGTCCGGGGTGGTGGTTTCGGCCTTTTTTCTTCCAAACATTCCGTTTTCCTCATTGTTGGCGGCCTGGCCGGCCATGGCGTTGTAAAAGTCGTTATAAGTGGTGATTTCGTCGATTAGCCCAATTTCCAGGGCCTGGCGTGCGCTGAAAACACCCGCTTCAGTATTTCTCACCGCCTCCACATCAAGGCCGCGGGCATCCGCGACCAGCTGGCAAAAATCGCTGTAAAGCTCATTGATGTGCGCCATTAGGCGCCCGCGTGTTTCGTCATCCAGTGATTTATCGGGGCTACCATCGTCTTTGTATTCGCCCGCTTTAAGCGTGCTAATCAGGAAGCCTGCACCCTCCAGCGCCTTGGTGCGGTCCAGGTGTTTGGCAATCACACCGATACTGCCTACGGTGGCGGATTCCGTGGCGACAATGTGGTCAGCAGCACAAGCAAAGCCATAAGCCGCAGAGCAAGCATTTTCATTTACAAAGGCGGTGATAGGTTTTTCGCCACGCTGCTGCAACATAAAGCGGGCTAGGTCGAACAGTCCGGCAGCCATGCCGCCGGGGCTGTCGATCTCCAACACAATGCGCGACACCCTGGGAGAGTCCAGGGCGTGGATGAGTTGGGCGCGCAGATCCAGATAGGTGGGTATGCCTATGTATTTGTAATAGGGGTAACCGCGGTGAAAGCTGGGACCAATGACAGAAATTATCGCCACGCCTTCATCGGATAGGCGGTAGTAGCCGCCGGCACTATCGACCCAAGCCCAGCCGCTGGCCAGCTCGGCATCGTTGGGGGCTAGGTCTTCAGCGCTCATTGCCTGCGGGGGCGGCTGCTCTAAAGCGGCAGCCATCTGAGGCCAGCCGGCCTCGCTAATCATTAACGGCAAATTGGCAACGCTGTGCGGCAATTGCTGAGAGTGAATTGTCACGGGGTTCTCCTGTTAGGCGGCTTCCGTAGGACTGGCGGCAGCCGTCTGCACCTTTTGCAAGGCGCCTTTGTTGTCGGTGTCGGCGGCGTCGGTGGTGTAAACAAGGCCAAGTTCTTGAGTACGCTTGCGGGTTCTGGCGTTTTCACGGTCGATGCGCTCGGCATTACCGCCCAGCTTGTTGGCAAAATATCTACGGGTCTTGAAGCCTGCGCGCACCTTGCCTTCGGCGGCTTTCTGGTCGCCTTCCGGGTCCACCCAGTCCCAGGCCTGGGGCTGCCAGTCGATGCGGGTATAACGGCGACGGTTTTGCAGGTAATCGAGAATCTTAATTGCACCGGAACCCACAGCAGCATCCATAAACCAGCGCGCCAATGGGCGGCAAAGTTGATGCACCATCATGTGGGCTTGCACCATTTCGCACTTGCGGCGGAACTCCAATACCCCTTGGCGGATACTGGAATAAGTAACGCCGCGCAGGTCGCCGGTGACCATCTCGTAAGTGGGGCCGAACCCGGCAGCAAACTGCAGCAGTTCGGAGCGCAACCAGGGCTCGTAGCTAGCACCTACATCAGCAGGGGCTGAAAAGCTGATTTTTTGTCCTGGGGCCAGGTACTGCAAAATACCCGGTTCCAGGCTTACCGGCCCCGGAGCGGTAGCTTGCCCGCCGAGGGCGCCCGCCTTACCGATTCCTCGGTTGTCCTGCTGTGCCTCTTCAATAAACGCGGCAAACATGGCAGCGGTTTTTTTGCGCACCAGCTCCGCATCCTGGTACTGATCCAGCTCTCGCAGCCTCACTAATACCGAACTTACCCAAGGCAGGCCATTGTTCTGCCCAGGCCGTTCGGGCCGGTAAATATGGGCCACTTGATCGGCTGGCACCGCTACTGTGCCCAGGTTGCCGGCGTGAAAACTAAAACGGGCCTCGCCGGGATGCTCTTTGTAAAAGTGGTAATTAACACGGCGGGCTTTTTTGTTATGGCCAATACCACCTCGAATGGTTATCCCACCGCGACGGGTGTTCAGCTGTTCCGCCAGCTGGTCGGCCTCGATCAATTGCAGCTGCAGAGGCACCGATAGCCCCCAGGACAGGGGGCGGATTCGACGGCGCACAAAACTAGCTCCACTCTCGACAGCACCGCGGCAGGCAAGGGCCTGCAAGCCATACAGATCAAGGGCCCCGGAAGCGTCACATTCTTCAGCCCAATAGGTGAACAAGGTATGTAGGTCTTCACGCAGGCGCTCGTCGTCTAGGTCCCAGCTTGGGCGAATACCAGTACCAACAATATTGGCCACCCAGCTTTCAAGCCCGGAATTCGCCCAGCCGTTATTGCGGGTAACATCACGAGCGCGGGCGCGGATAGTGGGGGCATCGAATTGCTGGGATTCATTGGGCCCGTAATCGTTGGCGGTCCAGGTGCTGAGGCGGCCACCCGTTTTGGCGGCGTCATAGGCTCCACTGGACAGGCTGACACCGCCTGACAACTGGAACCCCGAGGCCGCAAGGTGGGGGAATTCCATTATCAAAACCCTTTGCTGGTGACAGTGGTGACGCTGCCGGAAGCGCCGGCAGCTCTTTGCAGTTCGCGTCGGATTTCGCTGTGTAGGCGTTTTAACTGCGGTAAATCCGCCGGGGCGTAGCTGGCTTCTTTCGTGGTATTTCCACCGCTGAATTTGATCGTCACAGCACGCTTGCCGGACACCAATTTCATAATGGCGTCTTTGACCGCTTGCAGGTCTTCGGGGGTCCAGAGTTGTTCCATTAGCTATTCATCCAGTTGGAGCTAACCCGCTGCGGCTGGGCTTGCTCTTGCTGTTGTGGGTCAACGCGCTCGGCGTAGCTCTGCGGGAGTGCTTCCATATCCGGGTTGAGGATGAACAGGGCGGCCATGGCATAAACGAAGGTATCCAGGGCTTCGTTTCGAATGCCGCTATGAGGCTTGCGAAACCAGATCACTGGGTGGCCGTTGTAGATGACTTTCATTCCCTTTTCAGCGGTGAGCTGTTGGAAATAATCGACCTCAAATTCATCACTCTGAGGAAAGTGGATAAAGCCGGGCTTATCTGATTCGGTAATTTTCAGGCGTCGGGCGATTCGGGTTTTTATGGTGTTAGAGCCGAGGGTGTACAAATCGACGTTGCCGAGGTTGTCACGGCTGGGTCTGCGTACGGGCGGGCCGGTGGGGTCCTTACCGCCTTTAATCGCAAACACCCGGCCCTCTGACTCTCTTTCCTTCACGTAGGCATAAACGTCGTGGGTGTTGTGGCCGCCGGTATCGATACAGCAGGCTTCCACCCACATGGCGTGGCCGCTTTCGTGTTCGTATTGGCGGTCTAGTGCCTTAGAGAGTTTTTCCCAAACGGCGCTGTCACTGGGGTCGCCATCGAATACCTGATAACGCAGTGGCCAGCAGTGATTATTGGGCCCCCAGGCAATCACCTGCAGCTCCAGGCGGTCCGGTTGCACATCGACACCAGCGGTCAACACCACGGCATTCATGGGCACTTTGGGGCCGTAGTTTTCACGCCGGGCGTGTAACGGTTCCCAGTCCAGTTCGGCGGCAGCTTCCTTCCAGGTTTCGCCCTTAACGGTGTTTACGAAAGTTATTAGCTGCTCGGGGTCGTCTTTAACCTCCAGAAACTCCGCCGCGAGGGCAGGCCAGCGGGCTTTGGGGAATGGCGAGTAAGCAGCCCAAATATGGAAGCCGGCGTGGCCGTGGCGTTCGACACGCTCACCACATACGCGGCAAAGGGCGTGGTGACCGTCCCACTTTTCAGGCTCTTGCTCTACTCCACAACATTCAAACGGGGCGGTGCTACGCCATTCGCCGTTCTCCACCATCCACGCGCGGTGGCTGGGGTCTATGGCTTCGTGGCAGTGCTCGCACTCGTAATAAGCCGTTTGCGGTTTTCCCGGTTCCCATTTGATGCCGTAAGGCTTGCCCTTACCGCCCCACTTCAGAGTTTGCTTTTTCTTGCAGTGGGGACAGGGGACAAAGTAGTAACGCTGGTCCGACTTGTTGAACGCCTTTTGAATGCGTGAAAAGCCATCAAGGGTGGGCGTGCTGCCCATATAGATAAATGCGTTGGGGTCGGTGGCGCAGCGCTTTTCCCCCAACTTGATGGGGTCACCCTCGCCGCCTGCGTTGCTGGGATATGCGTCCACCTCATCGAACAGCACACCGCGCACGGTAATGCGGCGAAAGCCGCGGGCGCTATTGGCTCCCACTAGGTGCAGGACCCCGCCGGGGTACTGCTTTTTCAAAAGGGTGTTGGAGCCGTCGCGGGCTTTAGCGGATACCTTGCCCTGTAAGGCCGGGGTGTCGCGCAGCATTGGCGCGATTTCGTCTTTACTGTAGCCCTCGGCATCCTCCACCGTAGGCTGCACCACCAGCAAGCTGCACGGGTCTACATCGATGTGCTTGCCGATAATGTGATTTAGGCACTTGGTATAACCCACCCGTGCCGATTTCATTACAGAAACCCGCTCTGTTTCGGGTTCGTCGAGCGCGTCCATGATGCCGCGCTGATAGGGCTCGCTAGTCCACTGCCCTGTCTCGGTCGAACTCTCTGCGGACAGTACCGCGTATTTATCAGCCCATGCGCTAACTATCAGCTGGGGCGGCGGTGTCATCACCAGACACGCCGCCATCCACAGTCGTTGCAACTGCTTCTGGTAACTGGTCATCTGCGGCAATCTCCCCCAGAGCCTTAAAAACAAGGCTTTTTAAAACTTCTGCTTGTTCGCGGGTAAATCCGGGGATTCGTGACTGCGCTTTAGCGGTCACGCCCAGCATTTTGCTGCGGATATTTGCGGCCATCATTTCCCAAGCCGGCTGCACCAGCTCAACGGCAATCACAGCCTCTTTTTCCTTATCCAGCGCCAGCTTTTCCCGCTCAACTTTGATTTCCAGCAGAGTCTTTTCCAGCACTGCGGCGGGTTTGTCCTGCAGGTCAGTGCTAACGCCCTCGCCTCTCGCTAGCTCCTCCCGCCAGCGCACCACGTCAGCCGTGTTAAAGACCCAGGAGCGACCATTGCCCCCACGTTCTACATAGGGGCAGCCTTTCTTGATCCAGTTGGTAATCGTTGGGAGGGAAACACCGAGGAGGGCCGCAAGCTCATTGCGGTTTACTTCCTGCCCTTTTGCCATGGCAGCCTCCCGAACTTAACGGGGTTTACATTTAAAAAGCAGTGCGAATTGCAGAAACCCCTAGAATTGCAGACTCAAACGCGAATCAAAATGGAATGACAACAACAACAACCCCGAAATAAAAAACTCATATCTAGGCATATTTCGCGAGTACCTTACCCGTATGGCCCGATTTCCTAGATAGGACCCAGGGAATTTTGTCAACACTTTTTTTCACTTTTTTTGCCTTTTTTTCACTTTTTTGCCTTTTTTTGCCATTCCTGGGAGTCTCGGGCCATCTGGTAGCGGCTGACAGCCTCGCCAATCTTGTTGGGGGCAAAGTAGAAGGTAAGAATCACCCCAACAGGCAGCCCCATGGCTCGCGCTGCTTCAAAAGCTACCGTCGCAGCGTCAGCGATGGCTTTGCTTTCTGGCTTGAATGCGGAACAAATCACCAGGGCTAGGGCAACCAATGATTCCAATAACCAAACAAAAGTAATTGAGAGGGCCAGCAACCGTCGCGCTAGATTCTGGCCAGCTGTTGCCTGCTGCCACTTGAGCAGCCAATCCAATACCCGCGCCTTAAAGTCCGCTTTCTCTTCTTCGGTGTATACCAAGGCGTCGCCGGTTCTGATCACCGCATCGACGCCCTGCTGGATGGTGTCGGCGTTGTCCCATAGTCTCTTCCAAAATGTCACAGCTTTGCTCCTTTACTGTCCCAGCTCGCCGGCTGCGTACAGTCGTACAGCCTCGGCGGCCTTGTCGTATGCCTCGCCCAACATAAGAAACCGTGCATCTGAAGTTTCTACCCATGGCAAAGCGTGAATAGGCTTGAATAGGTCCGGGCCAATGCGTCGCCAAATAGTCATGGTGTCGCTATCAGTCGAAGCCGCCACCACTACCCCATTGATGGGAATCACGAGCACCAGAATTTCAGTGGCCCCGATAGCTTGCAGGCTGGTGGCTGGCCGTTTACTTGCGTTCATAGCTTGGCCCCGGGTTACGCATTAGAAAGTTTTTCACTTGGTTCACGTCCTGCCCCACCTGGTCGATGCTGTCCTGTAGATCAGCAAATTTGCGATCTGTCTTTTCTTCTAGGCGGCGGTTGTCTTCATCCAGGCGGGCAATATCTTTGCGGTGGTTTTGCTCCAGGGCTTCCCACTTACTCCAGAACATACCAACAGAAGTAGCCACGCCGCACAGCATGACAACCAGGCCAATGGCCACCGGGGTGTCGCGGTTAATAGTCTTGGGTTGCTCGCAGCTCATAGGCTCCTCAAGGCATAAAAAAAGCCCCGGGGTTGCCGGGGCTTTCGTTGATATTCGGGTTTTCAACCTAAAGGCGATTAGTGGTAGTTCTTCATGCGCTGCCCTCAGTTGGTGGCGGTGTTAAGTGTCTGTGCTGCTTGGGCTCACCTTGCCCACGATGAGGGAAAGTTACCGCGAAAATCCGTAATTCCCAAAAACGTCTCCCTCAAAATTAAGGCCGCTTCTTTTAGCATGGGTGGGTAATACCCCGAGTCATTGCCATGCAGCCCCCGTCATTTCGGGGTTTCACCCACCAAAAGCTCTAGCACATTGAATTTTGAGGGTTACAGCGTCTAAAACAGCAGAATCACCCCCAACAGGGGAGAAATAGCGCTTGTTATTGTTGCCAATAAAAGTTAAGTAGTAAGTTACCTATCTAGTTATCTAATAGTTACCAAGTTAATACAGTTACGGTTTCTGAAAGCCACGGCTGGCGGGGGCTAGAGGGGTGGTCGGGTGGGTAATACCCCGAACTTAGGTGGGTAATACCCCGAATATGAGTGGGTAATACCCCGAAAGTGGGTGGGTAATACCCCGATTTTGAGGTGGGTAAAACCCCGAAAGCAGGGTGGGTAAAAACCCGATAAAATCAACAGCTTACATACAGCATTTAAACAGCTTTATCACAGAATTATTCCAGCTCTAATTCTGGCGTGTGTTCGAGCGCTCCAGCCCTTTGCCAAACCGCATCACTACGTGAGATTACTGTCAGAATTCCGTTTTCTAGCATCAAGCTGTAATCCGGTATCCGATCAGCTTTCACCATTCGCGACACCATGCGGTTAAATTCTTTGCGCGCAGCAGTGGAACCAAATTTGATGAATAGCTTATCCATACTGATGGACCAGGTAGGCTGCTTACCGCAGTGTTTGCGGGCAAGTTCATACATGCGTCGATCATTGGCGCTGCTCAGGTCGAAGTAGCCAGGGTTATAGGTCAAAACTTCCATGCGCTTAGCTGCCTCGAATAGCTGCTTACTGAGTGTGACCTCAATGTTAGCCATTCGCCCGCGGTTGTCCCTCTCTATAATCTCGGCGTCATCTACCAGACCAAATACCCCACGGCGGCCCATGATGTTGGTCTTAAAAGTGGTTCCCCGTAAACGCGCCAGGGCATCATGCAAGGCCGCATAGCTCTTGCCGCCTGTGTCTCTATGGGTGGCTCGGAAGAAGTCATAAGCCACAATCTGCACTCGACGGGAAACTTCACGGCCTCGGTTCAAACCCTCAACCACTTGGCCAATGCAATACATCAGCACATCTTTGTCGTGCATGGTTGCGCGGCCGTCAGCGCTCGGCGTCACCTCGATCCAGTTTTCCCCGTTTTTATAAACCCACTTGCGAGTATCGCGGCGTTTGGATAGGGAAAAGATAGGGTGCTCCATAGTCAGCATGTCACCCTTTGGGGCCACGTCGAGAATGTCGGCAATAAATAGCTCTAATTGGTTTTTGTCGTTGTTGGCCATATTCTAATAACCTCTTATTGAATCGAGCTTTATTGCGGTATCAAACTTAATATTGCAGTAGTAAGCCCGAAGAGGAGCGCACTTGGAATTAGGAAAACTAGTGAGATTACAGACCAAAAACCTAACTTATTCTTTAATTTATATTTCTCTAGCAGTCCTGAGGTCAATACATTAAAGCCAATCATCCCTGAGTAATATACAAACAGAATAGATACAGCAGCTACTACCCCTAAGATAACCTGGCCTATACCATTAGTTGCTTTGATAGCAGCTGTAACCAATACGCAAGTAAGAGTGACCCACTCAACCCAGCGAAACCAGTTAGGTATATATCCATTCCCTAGCCATCTCTCAGTTAGAGAATGCCCCTTTTCATACCAACCATCCTTTTGTCGTCTGTCTTCGGTCATACCCTTGCCTTCTCAGCCTTTATTGAATTCCTTTTCCGCTACAACCACCCCCAAGCGTTTGCCCAACAACCCCAACGCATATTCAATGCGCTCAAGCTTTGAACCGTGCGAAAAGTCCAGCAACCGGTCTACTTGCGCCTGGCTGCATTCCATCAATCGGGCTAGGTCAGCTTTTCGCATACCTTGCTCCTGCATAGCATTCCACAAGGCAACCTTTGCAGCAATCAAGGCAGGCAAATGGATTACGGGCTGGCCGGGCTCGGGCTCTGACGGCACCGGGATTGGTCGTCGGTTGTCGATATAGAGAGAGAGTGCCCTAATTAGTCCATCTCTCGCCAGCGCCAGTGCCTCCTCGGCGGTATCACCGGCGCTGTTCAGTTCCGGCACATCCGGGCAAACCACCCAAACCCCTGCACGGCTTTCAGCCTTAGTTAGCACTACTGGGAAATCGTACATATTGCTATCCCTCCCCTGCTTTTGTCGTGAAGGGGGAAGAATAAATCACTTTTGAATAAATGCAACAAAAAAGGTTTATCTATCTATTTGGTTTAATTTTAACTTTTAGCGATTGTCTTCTTTAAGCACCCCCAAAAGAGACACCCACAGCAAAACCCCAAAAAGAGCTTGCGACTACCCAAAAGAGACAGCATATTATCGGACAACCCAAACGGGACCATTAGGGACAGATATGTTTATTCGCGCCTACCTGCGAGCCTCCACCGAAGAACAAAACGCCAACCGCGCCCGCGCCAGCCTTGACGCCTTTGTCGAACCTTACGGCCAGCGCATCGCCTCTTACTACGTCGAGAATCAAAGCGGCGCCACCCTGCAGAGGCCAGAACTAAACCGCCTACTTTCCGACAGCCAGCCCAATGATGTGTTACTGGTGGAGCAAATCGACCGCCTTACCCGCTTGAGCAACAACGATTGGAGCGAATTAAAAAGCCAGATACAGGCGAAGAAGCTGCGCATAGTCAGTTTGGATGTGCCCACCTCCTACCTGGCGCTAGACCGCGGGCGCGTCTCCAATGGGGACCAGGTTATCGAGGCAATACTGGAAGCTATCAACAATATGCTGATTGATTTGATGGCCGCCATGGCGCGCAAGGACTATGAATCACGGCAGCACCGACAGCGCCAGGGTATCGAAGCCGCGAAGAAAGCCGGAAAGTATCAGGGCAGACCAGCAGACAAAGACCGTCACGAGCTGGTGCGCTATTTCCGAGAGGAGAAAGGGCTTAGCCTTGCCGAGACAGTTATGGCTACCGGCTATAGCAAGTCGCAGGTTTGCCGTATACAGGCCGAGTATAGAAAGGAGGAAGCCGCCGAAAGTTAGACGGCACTTTAACTCTAACGATTCACCCATGAGGGTGATTTTCAACTTTTATTTCCTGGGCATTGGTAAAGCTAGCCCCATTCGTTCGGTCGCGATCTGCAGCGGTTACTTGGTAACCTTGCCTTGCGATCTTTAAAGCAACAGCCCTAAAATAATCTTCATCTATATCAAACTTACAAAGCTGAAGTATTTCACTGCCAAGATGAGTGATAGAGTAACTTTCTACAAGCAAAGTCTTGGTTTTATCCCGATGCTCTACCTTTAAAGCTTTATTGTTTGCCAATAATAATGCCTCGTAAGAATCAGAGAGCCTTGAAGGGTATTGTGTCCCAAGGTTCCTAGACTCTACACCAGCCAAGAAACCAATCTCTTGAAGGTAGAGCAGCTGGTCAAACTTTAGCCCCGCTTTATCTAAAAGCTCAGCTTGATCTACGTGGATTTTATCTCCAATAATAAATTGTGCAGTTCTGGCAATTAGATCGGCTTCTCTTTTGGATATACCGCTTAGAAATACTAATGCTCTCATTGAGAAAGAGCCAGGCTCTTTAACCTCCCCAGCAAGCACTCGCCCCCAAAGCTCTTGCAGCTGCACAGCGGAAACCTTGCCGGCATACTCCCTCCATGTATGCAGCCAATCCCCGTCTATATTCTGATCGGAAGGTCGCTGGGTATCCCGGCTTAAAATATCCTCAGCCACAAGAATGGCTTTAGTGGTATTTACTTCTCTCCGAATGGAGCCTGCAAGCTCAGCCGATGCAACAGAGGCGGCCATTTCTTCGAGGTTTAATGCCGGCTCTCTCCGGGTAGGTTGGTGTATTTCTTCGCTGCTGTGCTCCAGGCGCGCGGTGCCAGGGGTAATCTGGATAGCAACATCCCCTGCCTTTATTGCTTCTACATCTTTTTCAGCCTGAGCAAGAACCCGCATTGCGTCAGCTTTAGCTCTAGCCATACGAATTTCCTGCCAGGGGCCCAGAAGCGCTGGAATTCCGTTATCTGCAAGACTCTCCCACATTTTTATAAGCAGTTTTCCCTCGGGTAACTTGATTTCCATGCTAGTCCCTTATCAACAGTCTCTTAATCAGCGGCTTTCAAGTGTGTTCGCCTGGGCGCATGAAATTGTACCCGGGGGTGGGCCCCCATGGCCATACCTAAAAGCAACTTTTGTGATTAATATGCAACGTTTTAGTTTGTGTAAGCGTGTGCTCAAGGAAGAGGCTGCTGGTGAGCCGCTGGAATTGCTAAATCATGGCCCCCAATATATTCTCCGCCTCAGTCGATAAGGATTTTCGATTGTATTTCAAGGAAGAAAGTAATGTCAGGCCACCCCCAGCTCAACCAAGTGAAGTCTAAGACGGAACGGGTTCCATACAGCGGTACGTTTTTTATTGTAGAAATCAGCTATCACAACATCGATGGAATTGACGGTTATGTTGTGGGGCTTAAATTCTATGATCAATCCAACAGTACAGATTCTGCCAAAGTTGCAAGGGTACACCCTTTCGGCTTAGGACGAGTCATAGCGCAAACCGCCATTAACATGATCCTGCCCGACCTCGATCAAATCTCCATTTTTGGTTTTTATCTGCAGACTGAAGGCTTGGAAGCTCGGCGAAAGGGCGGAGCGGCTAGAAAAAAAGAGATGTATCAGGCTAAGGCTCTTTTGATGCACAAGGATGTTAAAAGCAAGCTCAAGCATCTAACCAGGTTTGAGGTAGACGGCGGCCTTGGCTGGGCTATGAGTGAGCAAGACTATTCTAGCTATCCGCAGCTTCAATTTTTTGAGAGAGAGCTGGCCAAGCAACTGGAGGTGATCCCATGCTGATTCGGATTGAAACCGGGGAGCTTATAGAATTTCCTGAAGACTTGGCCGCGCGTGTCTTGATTGATCCTTTCTCCGATAACGGCGACAAGCAGGCACTAACTGCCGAAGAGGTCAATGTCGCACTCCACTCGATTTTGGGAACATACTTTGATCCTGACTTGAGCCGTGAGGACAATATTAAAGCGGTGAAAGAAATATATGATCAATTCAAGCCGCCAAGTGCAGAGAGCCTACGCTGGGCACAAGAGTCGATCCGGGCTTATGTGAGGGAAGTCGAAGAGGCAGATATCGGCAGTGTGGACTCAGACTATTTGAAGCTGTTTTCCGCTACTGAACAAGAAAGGCAGTTTGCCAAGTCTCTAATAAAGCCCAAAACAATCAAAAAACTGCCAGATAGATAGGCCGGCGTCAGCCGTCCTACCCACCCCCACCCTGAGTAAAAAACCGCCATTTCAGAGAAAGGCGCATTAAAAGGAAGCCGGGCAAAATCGCCCACAGCTTTGTCCCCAGTTTCTGTGGATAAGGGCAGCAGCGAGAGCTAGCCAAGGAATTAAGGGTATTACCATGCTGATCAGAATTGAGACAGGCGAACTAAAGGAGTTCCCAGAGGACTTGGCCGCGCTTATCCTCGCTGATCCCTCATGCGGTGAAGAAGATAAACCAGAATTTACCGCTGAAGAAGTGAACGCCTTGCTACATGCGATATTAGGCACCTATGCGGTGCGCGATGAAATCAGCTTCGAAGAGAATATCGAAAGAATTAGAAAGCGATACGAAGCGATAGGCCAGCCCAGTGAAGAGAATTTGCGGATAGCACAAGAATCTATCCAGGCGTATGTACGCGAGATTAAAGGGGATGATATTGGAATGGTTGATAACGAGCTTATCGATCTAATGTTCTTAGACAACCCCCCAAAGCGGCTGGGAGAGTCGTAATGCCAGAATCACCCGCCTCAGCTCTGGAAAAGAGTTTGATTGCCGAGGCCAGGCTTTGGCTCGGTAATATACAAAGAGCGCTTGCCGGCGAAATCGACGATCTTGCAGAAAGATACGCTGAACACCACAAGGTTCCCATTGAGGAAGCGCGACGCTGTTTTATTGGCTCCTACTTAGGTGCTTTTGGGCCTCTCGATAACCTGGCATACAGCTCCGATTCTGGACTGAGCCCCGAGGGGCGCCAGCGTATCCGAGAGCTTTCGGGTGAAGCCCGTTCAATTACTGAAGGGCTTTGGTCCTAGGCTACAGATGATCAACTGCAGTCTGATTCGTTAAATTCGCAGATGAGCGAACCCCCACAAGGAGTTCGCTCCCTAGTAAAAGACGCGTCTATTCCTCCTTTGGCAATGGCGCCGCCGCATCTAAAACCGTCACACCGTTTAAACTCCAGCCCGTCAGGTCCGGGAAATCCCGGCGTTTTGCTGAGATAAACGTATCCAGCAGGAAATCTAGCTTTGCATCCGTTAAAGGGCCCCGCACCCGCCCGAAACTGCTGCAACTTACTACCCAGGCGCCCTCACCTTCGCCGCCGCTCATCGAATAATTGACCAGCAGCAACTTGGTACCGAAGCGGTGCCAGAGCAGTGCGCCCACTAAAACCAGCTGTAGGAGTAACACCCCCCCCACCAAAGCCATTAATACTAGGTTGCTCAAGCGCAGGCCCTCCCCTTTGCCGCTTTTCTCTTGCGCTGTCCTACCACGCCTGGTTTCACCTCAATCGTCACCTTAATACGCAGTAAATAGGCCACTTTCTCCAGGTTCTCGATACCGGGGGATTCCACCCGCGCTGTCTGCCAGTCGTACAGGGTGGCGGGGCTCAAATCGGCCCGGCGGGCCAGGTCGTCTACTTCCCAGGGCTCCATCGCTTGCAGCTTCTTCTGGACTGCGCGGAATACTTGCGAAAGTGCCCGGCCCCGTACCGGGTTGCGTCTTGCTGCCATAGTCTTCTCCTAAATCGTCAATAAGCGCGGCCCGTACCGGCGCCGCAGAGTTCTATCCTGTGAGGGGATAAATTAGTTAGCGGTGCCTTTTAACCCGCCCGCCGTACCGCAAAAACCGCGTGGCAATGGTGTTTCTTCATCGCCTCGGTCAGTGCGGCGATATCCTTGCGCTGGTGGAAATTCCCTACCGTTACCACAGCTGCGCCTGGCTTTTTCTTCAGCTGTTTGCAGCTGTTCAAATACTCCCAGTTCAATGGGTGCAGCCCCTGGGCCTTGGCATAGTTCGCGGCCTCGCGATGCCCTCGGGCCAAAATAAAAACGTGCCTTGTTTGCCACTCTGCAGCGGCGCGAGGCTTAATCACGGGCACCCCCTACAGCTCGACAAAAACCAGCCACCCACGTATAAAAAAACAAGCGGGAAAGATTGACTCGCCAATCCTCGACCGTCTTCGGCTGCGCAACTGCGGCCAGGCTTGCCAGCTCCCGGGCTTTTCGCTCCAGCTCTGCAAAATCCACGCTTAACACTGTGCGCACTTGATGCACTGCGTAGCATTTACGCAGCTCCATTGCTCGCTCAACGTCGTAGGCGTCTGCGCGTTGATACCAGCCGCGCACAAACCACACCGGCCGGTTGTAACACCTGCGCAGCGCTTTCACGTTGTGAACATATCTACAGCGGCTCCAGGGAATACCCGCCGCCTCTGCCGCTAGGCGTGCCCTCTGCTCATTGCTGGCAAAAATATGGATTGATTCGAATACGCGCCCGTCTTCGGTCTTAACTAGCATTCTGTTTTTCCTTTCTCCAAATCACCTGGCAGCCGCATAACTCCACTGCCCGGTAGTCCTCACCGCCGTGCATTCTCGGTGCGCTCTCACCCGGTATCGGGCGGTCTACCTCCACCAAAACCCGCCCCGCTTTCACCTGTGCCCGCAATGCCTCGGCCCCGTGAAAACTCAGCCAGTACAAGCATTTCCGCAGGCACTCCACCGCTGCCAGGTAGGGCGCGTTTGCGCCCCAGGAACGATTCAGCAGCGGCTCCCCTTTCTCTAGGGCTTGCATTCTGGGGCGGCCATCCAATCTTTATCCCCGCAACGCAAACAGCGCTCGCCAACATCGTTCCACTGGTGCCTCTGGGAAGTAGTCAGCGGCGCATCGTCCTCGCTAACCCGTGAATTCCATTTTTTCGCTAGCAGCGGTTTGCAATCATCCGCGCAAGAAACACGACTTTCAGTAGCAGCACCGCAACCGGTGCATTCGATCCACTGCCAGCCATCGTCGTCAGAGTCAAATACCGCCTTAGCGCCACAAAATGGGCAGTTTTTTAGTTCAATCTCTTGGCTCACTGTTTCCTCTCCCATTTCAAAATGAATTAAATGCGGCCCAACAAAACCGCCGGCACCTGCACCACTTCGCCCAGCTTGTGCGCAACTATCGCGCGCATTGCGGCCACCAATTTGCTGGGGCCTGGGTAGCGGTCGCCATTAGCGCCCACGCTGGCGGTGTGCTCGGTGCGCTCACCCAAAGGGCCCCACACGGCAACGTCGAATTTTTCGATTAGTTCGCCGCCGCTCTTCCAATTTGTAGAGGGGCTATAAAAATCGGCCCATATCTTGCCCACGCTCTCCTCTATCCGTTTGCGCTGGGCAATCGTGAATCGCCCTATAACGCATACCGGCTCACCCAGCGAGGTAAGAAAAAGCTGGGTGCCCTCCAGGGTGCTGATTTCCCTGGTCTTCTCGACAAAGCCCGGCTCAATAGCTGCGCCCACCGCCCAGTCCAGTGCGTTGCCACTCAGTGCGGCCACTTCAATACTGCGCATTTTCATTTGTTCGCCCTCCCCTGCTTTTTGTCTGGGTTTTTAATGTGTAAGTGGTTTTTCTTCTGCTTCGCCCAGCGACGGCTGGTGCTCTTTTGGCTACCAGGTGCCACCCGTAACTGCTCACCAGATTGGCCACGGGGTATTTGTTGAATGGATTTACCACCGGCTAAAAATGCCGCGACCTGCTCCTCAATCTCCGCCCGGTCGCTGCACTGCTGGCGGCTGGGTGTATTACTGCTAATCATCAAAACCACCCTAGATAAGCCAAGGGAATCACTCGCACTTCGCCATTGTTCCGTCTCCAGTGCCCCTTAACTTGGTCGTGCATAGCGGGTACTGCTTTTACAATCTCTCGTCGGCTTTCAATAAGGCTGCGGCTATTCAGAGAGATCGTGACTTCAGTGAAAAACAAATCATCACGCTCAACCGAATACACCAATTTCACCCGCCAGTGATACCGGCACCCAGTTGCGAGGCTGATTAATTTCTGTAAGTTATCTAGCAAGCGTTGAAAATAATTTCTTGAACTCATCGCCTTAGCTCCACTCTCCAGCCGGCTTGGGTTACCGGCTCCTTTTCCCGGATCATTTCCAGCAGTTCCTCGGCGGCAATCCCGGCAATATCTGTCAGGTTGCAGCGCTGGCGGTGCTGAATCGTTTTTTTTACTTGCTCGCCGTCCTCACCCTGGGCCCACAGCACCAGCCGCCACAGGCGGTTCACCAGGTTGCGATTGGTGTGCAGTCGTATCTGGTCGCTTTGAATATCCCAGCTCGCGACTTTCATGCTGCCACCCCCAGAGCAATATCAATTCGCAACCCAATCCAATGCACCACCGGCACAGCCTTACTGTTGCCTATGGCCTTGTATCGAGGGCCATCGCTGGCTAGGTAATCGCACTCCTCGGCGGTGAGCTCGCGGCCCAGCTGGCGGCTGTAATAAGCCACCATTTCTGTTTCCACTTTCTTGCGGGCCTCAAGAGGAATTAGGGTGTGGTTATCGGGGAAGCCCTGCAGGCGCTCGCATTCCAAAGGGGTGAGGCGGCGCGGAGCCAAGCCCTGGCGAACTGCAGCAAATCCTTGACCAGGCTTGCCGCCGCCAGAGCTTAATGCACCAACCGTTGGTGATTCGCGGAGCTCATCACGGCTGTTTTGTGCAAAGGCCACTGCTGTGGTGTGCGTTACAGAGAGTGCAGGGCTTAAGTTTTCACTGCTGGCAGCCTGGGTACCGCTGCAAACGCTCCCGTACCTCACAGCTGCGCCTCCTGCTCTACCCGGCGGAACTCAATTACCCATACCCAGGGGTTTTGCCCCCAGCTGCCTGCGCCGTTGATGGATTCCCACAGGTTTTTAAATGCTTCGACGGGGTTGCCATACCAGCGCCACTGCGGCAGGGCCGGCCGAGAATCGGGGTGTAATTCGACGCCGCCCCACTCCTGGTAGAGGCTATGCCAGCGCAGACCTTCGGCTTTCGCATCCTCTTCGCTGATCTCTTGAATACGCTGAATTCGAATAGCTGAAATTTCTAAGGTGATACGGCTGGCCCTGCGGGGCATGTGGGTTGACGGCTTCCATTTAATGGCTTGCTCCACCCCATTGCAGTCATAACAGCGCACGGCATTTGGTTTAGAGGGTCGATAGACGATCTGCTCATGTGGCGTGCCTCCCAATGAGCGGACCTCATAACCAAATGCCTCACGCCCCCATAGGCGGTCACCCGGTTCACCGTGGGGACAGTCAATATCTACAAACCTGCTTTGCCAGGCACTGTTGATCTCCTGGTATAAGGAGCGGCCGGGAGGCAAGCCACCAATTTGCTTGATAGCCTCCTCGTCACTTGCGCCATTAAATGGCTGCGGCTTTATTGGCCTGCGCATCTGGGTTTTATGGCCATCCAGAATCGCTAGAACCTCCCAATCTTTCAGCAGTACCGGAAGCTCTTTCACGACTCACCCCCAGCACTGCATGCCAATTGGTCCAACTCTTCGCGCAGCTCTGAATACAGCTCCTTCGCATCTTCTAACCCTTGCAGCCCCTCTAACAGGGCTCCATTCGACTCATCACTACGAGCAGAGGCATAGGTAGTGGCAAGGTGCTCAACCTTCTCCATTAGCGCATCCACCGGGCTCTCGTCTTGCTGCTCTGCAGCTTTTTCACTTCCATTTGCCAGGGGTAGAAGCTGGTAGTCACACCAGTAATCAAACTCACTCCCAGGAGGAAGCTCCTTTACGTTGGTTCGGGTCGCCACGAGAGAAACCTTCCCAACTAATACCCCTTCAACTTCTTCGCTCCAGGATTCATCCAGGTAACCATCAATTTCGCGCTCGGCGTTTTCCTTGGCCTCTCCCTCAGATGAAAAAAACAAGAAGCCACCATCTGGGCTATACGAAAACCACGGCTTATCTGCAGTTGGCTCTGAGTGTTTCCGGAAAAAATCCCTATGAGCTTTCTGTTCAGGTGTCATCACATCACTCCCCCATTCCGTCGATGTTTTGCCGGCTCTGTGCTTTATTCCCTTAACAATCGCGCTTGCGCTTCTCTAACTCTCCGCTAAAGGTCACCCCGTACTCGGTGTAGGTGTTTGTGAGTCGGTCCTCGATCTGCACCCAGCCGCCCCGCTGCTGTTCGGCCAGTTCACGGGCTTTTCCCATCGCTTCATCGTGACCATGAAAGGCGCCTTTAAAGTTGCGCTCGCCGCCGTTCGTTAGGCCGAGCTGGCCGCGATAAACGGCGAATTGTTTGATTTTCTGTTCAGTGGTCATTGCTTTCTCTCTCCAGTTTCTCGCCGCAAAATGGGCAAAATTTCATTGGTGTGCTGATAGTTATCTCCAGCGGAGCCTCCCGGAATTGACCGCTGCCGCGTGTGCGCCGAACTTGAGTGACCGCCCGCATTACAAGCCCATCCTCGATACCGTCCGCCAGGGGCAGCGCCTTGCTTTCCCATTGGGTCGTCACTGAGGAGCTAAAGACGTTCCCGTCAATTTGCTTCAGGGCTATTTCGTGCAGCTCTTCCAGTTTTTTGTCCATGCAATCACAGTACATTTTTCTTTATCTCCACTTGCTGCTGCGCATAGCGCAAAACGGCGATGGTTTTTTTTATGCTGGAACGGTAGGGAAATTGTTCGTAGGGTCCCCAGGTGGCGGTTTCGTCGGCAATCCGCTGGCTCAGTACGTGCCAGGCGTCGTACCAGTCGCACTCGCCGAAATAGTCAGGGCCGGTATTAATTCCCCAGACGTATACCCACACATGGCGCCCTTTAACCGTTATTGAGTCATCCTCTTTGGAGAAATCACTGGCAGGCTCCCCCAGCGCAATTAACAGCGCACGCGCTTGCTTACAGAGCTTTTTGTATTGCCTGGCTTTCATACTTACCCCCACTTAGGCTGCGCTCGCCTTAGAGGTTGGAATGCCCTGTTGCAGCATTTCGGTGACTGAAGAGGCCAATTCGATAGGCGCTAGCTCCTGAGTTTTTTCTTCTCTCCTTGGCAGGTACTTGGCGGCGACTGGCAGCAACTCTTCAAGTTGCTTTGAAGATCGGCAGGAATTGAGTACGGTTTGCGTCTTTCTGAGAAAGCTCAAAGCTTCTGAAAGCACCGTTATTATTCGGTCCTTTAAAGCGCGAATAGCGGCAATTAACTCAGGGTCTTCCAGAATACTTCCGTCATTTAGGCCGGGAAGTGTTCTAGGTGCGGTAAAGAAAAGAGTTGCATAGCGTGAGTAAGAAGGCGCTGGCTTGATCCACTTGTCTAGCAGTTCCTGCAGGCTCCTATTGAGCATGCAGTGGACCTGCCTAAACGCTTGAGAATCGCGGTCAATTTGCAGCAGCACAGAACTGGCATTATTTACGCGGATTTTTGGAACTATGGAGTAGCAACTAGTGGCAAACCCCTCCTGAATCAGTTTCGACCAACGGGTGGAAGGAATGCCGGAAACTGCGCGCAATCGCTTCTCGTAAAGCTTCCAAAAGTTTTTATTTAACTGCTCAGCTTCTTTGGCAATACTCTTGATTGACTTTTCTACGGCCTCAGAGGTTAGCGCCATAGCAATATCACTGCGTATCTCGTTGGTGATTCTGAAGGGTTTAACTGTTGGTTTAGCCATGGTCTTTTCCTTGTCTTCTTATTGCGGTTTGCACTACATCAAATTCGCGGCGGAAGCCCGCAGCGCTCGCGCTATGCGGTTTGCTCGCTGTTTCTTTTGCCAGGTGGCCTTGCGTCGCTCGCGGTCGCATTCTTTGCAGCGGCTGTCGCGGCCGCTGCTGCTGTTGGTTTTCGCGTGGAACTCTTGCGGGTCTTTCCAGGTGTCGCACAGGCAGCACAAGAGGCGGCCTTGATCGTCAACGGCACGGCGCGGGCGGCCCACGGATTTTTGTTGCTCTGTCATTGGGCTTTTGTCTCCGGCAGGGCTTTGCGGGTCGCGTCGTCGTGCCAGGTGCGGATGCGTTTCTGGCGGGGCTCGGGAGTTTCAAAAGCAGCAGCTTTAAAAGCGCTGGCGGCGGTGCGGCCAAACAGCATGCCCACCAGAACCCAGCGGCCGGTATTGAGATATTCCACATATTGGCGTTTGCTCATCTTGGCGGCGCGGGCCCGCGCCACTTGGGTTTCCAGGCCGGGCTCACCGGCACGCAACTCGATAACCACCACCCGCCGCGCGCTGGGAAGAATTTGCGACAGTGCCAGCAGGCACTGGTCCACCTCTTCCGAACGTGGGCAGCGGTAGCCGCTGCTGGGCGCGGTGGAGCGGATCAACTCGCCACCGCTGGCCATGAGTGCGGCAATCATGTTGCCGCCGCCTGCGCCGTAGCTGCCGGACTCCACCCACTCGCGCCACTCTTCCAAGCGTTCCTGCAGGGCTTTTTTTAATTTGTTATCCAGTTGCGCCATGGGTTAGTAACTCCAGCCGTGCGGACGGGGGCGGCCCAGTGCTGCGGGGCTGCCATCCAAATGCAGATAGCGTTTGCTTGCGGGGCCTTTTTGGCTTACTCCAACCCCGGTAAAGGCAGGCGCTTTGCCCTGGGCTTCCAGGTCGCGGTTGTAGGCACAAGCGGCGTGCATCAGCTTGATAAAAGCGGCGCCAGAGCAGCGCAGGTCGATGCCCTCGCCGCGGGCATGGGCGCCCGGGATGTACTCGCAGCCCTTGCGCAGTGCCTGCAAACGCTTGGCGGTGGGAATTGGGTGGTTAGGGCAACGAAACCCGGAAGCCACCCCCAGGGGGGCGCCGTAATAATCGCGGCGCAGTACCAGAACGTGGCCCATAAACACCGGTGACATTTGGTCGCCGTTGAAGCCGATAGGCTCATCCCAGCGGCGCGAGTTTTCGCACTGGTCACAGCGGCATTGCAGCTCGTCGTAGCCAAAGTAAGGCTCCCAGGGGCTCGGTGTGGCGTAACTCATGCACACCTCCAAGCGGTAAAGCCACTCACCATGGCGCCGCGTGGCGCTACATTCATTTCGCCCGCGTCCCAGTATTGGCCCAGTTGGCAGGCGGTTTCGTGCAGTTCCTGCTCGCTGTACTCCATCAAGGCCGAGGCATTACCCAGCAACTCCATCACCACAGGGCGCGCAGATTCCCCGGTAATAACCTGCCCCTCTGTCACAAGCTCTAATTGGGTTGTGAGAATCAACAGCAGGAAATTGTGGCTGTGTGCCTCGCGGGTATCCGCTAAGCCAGAGCTGTCTGCCTGCTGGTGACAACGGCAGCACAGGTGAGCGGCCATAGCGTCATGGGGCTTAATGCCGCGGCCTTTGCCGTAGCTATAACTGCGGAAACCTTGGTAATGGGCGGCCACCACCGTGCCGTCAGAGGTCAGGCAGTTCACGCAGGCGCGGCCATTGGCAAGGGCCAGCAGCTTGGGAATGCGAGTTGGGGCCAACTTCACTGGTTGCCCTCCTCACCCAGTGCAGCGCCGTTTGTGGTCAATGCGAGCGAGGGAAACGGCAAGATAAGGAGCTGCGCTACCGGCTCGGCAGCATCGCGGCGGAAAATTCTTGCGTCGGTGTTGTAAAGCACGGCCTCCAATTCACCGCTAAATCCCGCAGGCAAAACCGCGCCGGCATTCATTAGCATCACGCCTCGAACATCAGACAACCCCGGATAAGGCGCTAGAAAAGCCACCACGCCCTGGGGCAGAGTTAGGCGAAGGCCGGCTCTTGCGTGTTGGCGGTCGCCACAATCAATTTCCACCGGGTGGGTGCAGTACAGGTCATAAGTGTGTCCGGGCTTGAAGGTTGGCAATTCCAAGCCGTGAGTTTTGGCCTCTGCCGTAAGCTCGGCACCGATATTGATTTGCGGCAGCTGCTCCACAGTGCTCTTGCGCGGCTTGGCCGCGGTTTTCTTTTTCTGTGTGGTGGTCATAGGGTTCTCGCTTTGCTGGTAGGCAGGGTGAGGCGGCGCACCAAACTGCGCTGCGCGCCGAAGGTGAAACCGTCGCGGATGGGTTCCGGCTGTAGAGCGGCAATGGCGTAGATATGCGAATGCAAATGAAATAGGCGGATGCACTGCTGGGATTTCGCCCAGCGAAAGCCCAGGTCTTCGCCGTAGGTAAAAAGCTGCGTGGGGCTCATGCTGGCCAGGTTCATGCCAACACCTCAACAATGCGGACCTGGGTAAAGGGCTGGCTTTTGCGCGGGATTTTTACCGCGCGCACGGTTAGCTCGCGGATGCACTTCATATTGTCGTCTTGAATCACCCCCAGGCCGTGGGGTCGCACTTTTTCGTGATAGGTGGGCAGTACATCGAGCGGGGCTTTAACACAAAAAAGCCCGTCCCAATCCGGCAGCGCAGAGGAACCCCGCAGAATCTCTACCGTGCAGGCTTTCATCGGCTGCCACTTCTCCAGGTTGATGCCCTGCTGGCGAAGCAGCATCGCTACATCCATGGCCATGTCTTTTTTGTATTTCGTGCGCTGGCGGAAATGCAGCCGCTCCCACTGGTTTTGCAGCAGGGTGGCGCGGGGCAATTCCAATTCAACAATGCGCGGTTTCACAATCGAAAGTCCATCTCAAATGTATTTGAGTCGCTAAAGTACACCCGAGGCGTACATCTGGCAACCCTCAAAACCAAAAAAAAAGGCACTGATGTTCGGTTGAGATGTAAGAACATGTAATTTTTTGGGCGTTGCGGAGGGAGTACATCTATGATTTAAAGGCCGCCGCGCACTTCTTGAGCGGCTTTACTTGCAACGAAGACAGCGCTGTATATGATGCAGCCACCATTGGGCGGGTGAGTTGTTCGGCTTTAGTTTCTATAAGTCCACGTTAGATGGATAAACACCGCTCTAACTTTTACCAATCAACCAAAAACAAAATGAATACAAAAATCTCAGGCGATAGGGATGAAGCGCCGAACAGTACAGGTAATAAAGGCGCCAGCACGCGCCTGCAGGAACTTCTCACCCGAAATGGTTACCCAGAAGGGCGTGGACGCCTTGCTCAGTTCTGTAGGCAGTTTGAGGTGGGGAAAACCACGGCGGCGGCCTGGTTGAATAATGATGTTTTGCCCAGGGACCCGGCCGAGCAACAACGAATAGCCAGCGCCTTGGGCAGCAGTGCAGGCTATTGGGCAACGGGAGAGGAGACAGCCAAGTTACAGGAAATTGATTTCCTGCTGGTGGGCAAGTGCGTCAATGCCATCGTGGTTTATCTGCGGGATGAGTGCGAACTGGACCCAGACACGCTACCGGATGCGGTTCTGGCTGATGCTTATGGCACGCTGTATCGATATGCGCAGGAAAATGGGGGGCACATCTCCCCGGAATTGGTGGCGCGGGTATCCGTGCAGGTGCTAGCAAAGCTGGCTCAAACCCGCTAGGAATCCCCCTTCTCTGATTCTGCCAAGTGGCTGAAAATAAGGTCTAAGCGTGCGCGTAACTGTGCGGCGGTTTGCTGTTCGCTGGTTCTGCCTTCGGCGTGGGCCAGCTCGTACAGGTCACCGACCAGTTGTGCCACGGCGGCGCGTTGCTGTCGATCGAGCACCACAAAGCGGTTAAACACTGCGCGCAGGTTTGCACTGGCTTGCTCGATAGGGGTGAAGTTTTCGCCTGTTAGGGCAATGCCATGCAAGAGCAGGTTGGCGTCCACCTGGTAAGTGACCGCCATACGGCGCAACTCCGCCCCGCTCGGCATATAGTCCCCCTGTTCCAGCCGTTTATAACTGCTGTAGGTAATCCCTAGTGCATGGGCGGCGTGGGCTTTAGTCCAGCCCTCACGGCGTCGCAGATCGCCGGCCACTTTGGCTATCAGCCGGCAGTATTCTGCGTCGCCCGCCTGTGCGGATTTATGGGGCAATCATTCCCGGCCCTCGGTCAGGTTAAACACCAGCCGCTCTACCGCTCGCATCTCACCGGGTGATAGCAGCTGGAGCCGCCGCCAGGTTTCTGCGGGGATATCGCCCTGCGCACCTGGTTGCCCTTGCAGCCATTGCTCGGGGCTGAGGTTGTAGCTACGCAGCACTGGCAGGATTTCGGGCGGGGACAACCTGCCCTGGTCATGCTCTAGCGCGCGCACCCGGTCAATGGATAGGCCGCTGGCGGTGGCAATATCGTGCTGCCTCAGACCTTCGGCACGGCGGCGCGCCAGCAACCGGCCGCCGGGGGATAGCTCGCCCCAATCGGCTGGCAATTGTGCCCTTAGCGATTGACGTTTCATTACAAACAACAACAAAACAGGAAATATTCAGATTTATTTTAGTAATTTGGGCCACTGGTGAGCCACCCGCATTGGAACTGTGACCGCGTTCACGGGTAATGTGCCTGAATTAGATGTCGCGTAAGGCGAAAGGAAGTATCTATGCGTAAAAATATCAATAAAACTGACAGTCTTAGGATTCAAAACACCCCATGCCGCGCCAGCGTGGGCAAAGCTCAAGCGGTAGCGCAGCTGGTTGCAGCGCGCTTGGGTGGCAGCGCGGAACAGGTAGCCGCAGCAATCTCTGCAGCAGCGCGCGGGGCAAAAGGTGAAGCCAGTTTATGGGTGGGTTGCCGCTGTAACCAGCGACCGGAAGCGGGTTCTTGAGATTTGGGACGGCAAGCCGTCCCGCCTCTCAGGCAAGCAACCGGAGTCACTGGGAGTAACCCCCGACTGCTCGGCCCAGTGTACCCCAATCCTCTAGCCGCGCCACCCCCCAGGCGTCGCCACTTTCTACCTCTATCTTCTCGACAAGAACCCGGCTTTCAGTAAACCCGGAAAGCCGGGTTTACTGCTTCTCGGCTGTGCCAGAATTTACTGCATAAAAGGTTGCACTTGAAACAAAATTCTATGTAATGGCACAAAAGCAATAATTAATGCTAAGTTAGACGTTGTACTGACTTTTACATGCAACTAATAATTAATAAGAAAGGATGCAAGAGATGGCTAGAGGACAAGCAAAAGGAATCGATATATTCGGAAATCCCCAGAGAGTTACCGGCAAAAGTCGCTCGGAAGGTGGTGACACGGCAGATAGGCTTACCGCTTTGCTCAGTTCAGGCTCGGAGGTAAAGGGTGACGCGATTGCATTCAATAACTGGTTAACATGCATTGATAGGTTTAGCCGGAGAGAACCGAGGTCGCCATTCGAGTGTGCTGAAGCCAATGCGGTTGTGTTATTGCTTGAGCTAAAAGTACCGCTGGGTAACATGACCATATTTTCTGATCATGTTACCCATAACGGCCACAACCCCCATGAATGTCGGAACTGCGCCCAATGGCTTGACCGCAATAGGCCGATCGAACCGCAGGTGCATGCCGACATGATGGCCCAAAAGGCCGCACAAGAGGAAGCGGCCAAAAAAAAGCAGCGTGAGGCTCTGGAAAAAAGTAGAGTTGTTACAGGCATTTCCTGGGCTGCAGCTGCCAGGGGGAATCATCAGGCCAGTCAACGACCTACTCCCCCTCCTCTTAACGATACTGAAGCCTTCCCTTCCCTCCCAGGCAGAGCCGTACCTCGTAAGTGAACCTCTCAAATGGCGGCCGCCACCTATGGCACCGCCAACCCTACCTTGTGCAAACCCCAAAAACCCGGCTTTCCGGGTTTCCGTAAAACCTCCTTTAAGTTAATCGGGAAACCCTTCTAGCGGGCAAACCGCTTTACCAGAATAATGGCAATCCGTAATTACACCTTTCCGTAAACCCGCTAACCCTCAAAAATGGCTTGACGGGTTTCGGGGTATCCCGTAAAACGTGAACCCGGAGTCTCGGGAACCCGTAAAAACCGAAATCAGGTAAACAGGTAGTCTGTATTTACGGAATACGGGAATAACGGAGTTCGGTAAAGCCTGAAGACCGGAAACTCTGAAAAAAGAGTTAACGGATATCAGTAAAACCGTTTTAACAGAAAGCCTGATTAAAGAGATTCCGGTTTAACGCTTACACGGTAAGCCAGAAAAAAGTAAAACCTGAAATCTGGGAGTCAGGTTTTACGGCAAGCCGGGTAACCGGAAACACTGGAATCGGGAAAGGTGGGAAGCCGGAAAGAAGTAAACCCAGAAAGACTCCGCAGGCAAGCAACCAATAACAACCAAGGGAGGCCATCATGGCCGCTAAAGTAATCGCAGTCCTTAATCCCAAGGGCGGCGTGGGTAAAACCATGCTCGCAACCCATATCGCCAGCCGCACCCAAAGCCTGAAGAAGGAAACACTGCTGGTAGACACCGACAACTCCACCACTTCGGCGCGCAAATGGGTAGCCATGGCCTTGGCCCAAGCCAAGGAAGATGGCGAAGAGTACCAAGGCCCCAAAGTGGTGGCCGTGGATGACCCCAACCTGCTGGAAAACAGTATTCCCCGTCTCGCAGAGGACAATGATTTTATTGTGATTGATGGCGCCGCCATGGCCCAGGATATGGTGGTATCCGCCATCATGGTGGCCGACCTGGTGGTGATTCCTATCCAGCCCAGCCGCGCGGATATCGATAACGGCATCGACACTGCCAAGCTGGTGGCCGCTCGCGCCAAGCTTACAGGCAAGCCGGCAGCTGCTTTTGCCCTCTCTCGCGTTACCCCCGGCACCGTAATCTCTCGCGATTCTCGCGCCCAGGCAGAGAAGTGGGCGCCGGTATTGCAAACCGAATTGCCCAACTCCGTGCGGTTTCAGGAGAGCTACAGCGGTGGCATAACCATTTTTGACCATGCCCAGGGCGGCAAATTTGCTGAGGCAATGGATGGCATGATTATGGAAATTTTGAAGATTTTAGTGGAGCAGGGATAACAAAATGGCGACAGGAAAAAAGAAAGTGCGCGGCATGGCCGACAGCAACGCGACCAGCTCTGTAGTCAATCAAAGTATGGAAGAATTGATGGCACAAATTGAGGAGAAGAGTGCATCCTCAGCCAATGAAGAGCCAGCAAAGGAAGTCCCGGCAGCGGTTACACCCACAGAACAAAAGCCGGCCCCAGCACAGCAGAAACCGCAAGAGCAGGGCGAAGCCACTCCAGCTAAGACAGCAGGCAAATCAAGAAGCAAGCCCAAGCGTTTGCACGGTGGTGACTTCGAGGGCGCCGACTGGGAGAAATTCACCACCCAGCTGCCTGTAGAAATACGCAAAGCCCTGCGTATCTACTGCGCCAGCCAGGACACCAAAACTTTTGAAAAGCATGTGGTAGCGGATGCCCTAGCCACCCTGCTGAAAAAGAAAGGGGCCTTGTAATGTCGCGCAGCTATCGGCAACTAAACAGCGAAGAGCGCGCGATTGCCGATGGTATCTGGTGGGTGCAGGCTCGCGACCTCGATGACGACCTATTCCAAGGACGCGGTGCAGAGCTGTTTGCCGTGTTTGATCTGGCAGGGCAGGGCAATAGTAT
Source organism: Microbulbifer mixtoriginis (SeqCode) (assembly GCF_052466765.1). Lineage (NCBI taxonomy): Bacteria > Pseudomonadati > Pseudomonadota > Gammaproteobacteria > Cellvibrionales > Microbulbiferaceae > Microbulbifer > Microbulbifer mixtoriginis (SeqCode). The sequence continues at coordinate 7,374 of NZ_CP174290.1, read as the reverse complement.
TGGCCGCTGGTGCTTTACCTGTCGCACAGCCAGCTACAAGCCAGAGCCCTTTGCACCTACGCCAGAGTGCTGCGGTAGTCAGCACACCGTCAAACTGTACAGCCGGGAGCAGGCCCAGTGCCTGCAAAATACTCCAACCCTAGCCGAACGGCTGGCACTAGAAGAAGGGGGCGCACAGTGAGCCTTAAGGGATCTTCAGATAGGGCTTTTAAAAGCCTGGCCGCGCAAAGGGATCGCATATTGCGCAATGCCCTTAGCCGCGCTTTGGGCCGGGATGACTGGCAGGAGGAAGAGCTGGCCGGGCGCTGCAGCCTCCAAGCCAGCCCAGCCCGCGACCTGTACTTGCTCGACGGTGAGCCCCTGGTGGAGTTTTACACCGCAGAGGCAGAAACTCAGGACCTTTGGCCCACTGGCGGATATTCTCTAACCGCCCTCCAGCACTACCGCCTGCTTACTGACCCCCCCGAGCAATAAACTATAAATATTTTAGCTTTTCATTTGCTTTTCTAAATTCTAGGAGATAGCATAGCCTTGCCGGTGAGGGATTGGCCCTCACCGCTCCAACTGGGAGAAATCACCATGCCTAACATGCAAGGCGAAACCACCTACCTAAAAAACACCGGCCCGGAATCTATGTGCATTTTCTCGGCCGACCACCAACTGCTTGGCACTGCCCGTAAAATCCAGCCCCACGACTCAGACGCCTGGCGGGGCCTTTATCGGGTGAGCGTTCATGGCGGTATTGCACACGGCAAAATCACCTACGCCAGCAGCTGGGCCGATCTACATCTATAGAGAGAGGTTAAATCAAGTGTAAACTAAAATATTTATAGTTTTATGCTTGATTTACTAAACTCTGCCTAGTAATATAGGCGCCAGTGGTGAGGGAATGGCTCTCACCCATCCAAAGGGGAAAAACCTACCATGAAAAATTACAACGCAGTTACCGACGCCGCTTACTCCATCTACAACCAAAACCACCTGGAAGAGCACAAAGTTCTGCACGAACTCGACTCTGATGCCTGGGCAGGGTTTAAGCAGTGGCAGGAGAAGGGCCGCAAGGTCAAGAAAGGCGCCAAGGGTTGCAAAATTTTTATGGTCTGCGAGAAAAAGCAGGAAAACGCCAAAGGCGAGGAAGAAAAAAAGCAGGTAATGAAAGCCTTATACGTTTTTAACTACCAGCACACTGAAGAAATCTAGCAACAGGGGGCCATAGGCCCCCACCTACTTTGAGGGCTTAGAATGGTTTTTCTAGTTTGTGAGAGCGCGCGCAGCGTGCTGGCATTTAAAACCCGCGGCGAAGCTGCCCGGCACCTCCTAACTCAAAACGGCCAGGAAGTGCAGCCAGGGGCGGACCCTGTGCGCCAGGCGCAACCACTGCTAGACCAGGGGCGGGCAATGCTCAATCTGTCCGATATGTTCGACGCCATCGCGGAGAGTGACGACCAAGCCGCGCAGGAGCTGGCAGCCCAGTGCCGCGACGCCGTTGACAACCTTTACCAGGCCGGCGGCCGTGGTCGATAAACCCAGCGAAGCCTGCAAAGCGGCAGGGCTCGACAGCCTCAACGAACTGGCGGAGATGTCCGGCAAAACCGTGGCCACCTTGAGCAACTGGTGGAACAAAGAGCGCCGCCTGTTTGAGCTTGTCCTAAAAGGCGCTGTATTTGAAAGGCAGGCCCAGAGCATGGCGGCAATATTTCCCAAGGGAAAGGGAGCAAACAGTGAGAAAAGTAACTAAGCCGGGCAGGTGTGCGAGCGCATGGGAGCGCGGGGCAGGGGCCATAGTTCACCTGGTGCAATCCGAAGAGGATCAAACCAACCTTTATACCAAGGCGCTCTGCGGCACGGCTCCAGCTGGGCGCCTGGGCTGGACCGACCACTCTGGCGGCGGCGGTATAGCCGCAACAAACCCACCCACAACCTGCACCAAATGTCGCACGCTAGGAGAATCTGGCGCTTTTTAAGGGGTTAGGGTCCTGTGTTACAGTTTCCGCTGTTTGGAAATACAACGCTAAGGACTCGCACCCATGAAATACAGCGCCGCACTGTTAGTGCTTTTCAGCCTCCCCGCTTTTGCCGCGCCCGGTCAAATCCACTACGTAAAAACCCAGCAGGCCCAACTGCTTGCTAAACCCTCAGACAGTGCTGAAGTGGCCTTGGTGCTGGCCGTTGGCCGAAAGCTGGTCGAGTTCGACCGCCGCGGCGACTATGTGCAGGTGGGCGTGGACAAATCCGGCGGCCATGATGGTTGGGTTAAGCTGGAACAGCTCGCCGCCACTGATCCCGACGGCATAGCCTACTAAGCCCCAGCTTTCGGGGCCGCTTCCACCTGAGTGGTGTAGCGCTGATTTTTTCCGGCTCTGTGTACGGCTTTTTGTGTGGGCCAAACGCCATCAACCTGCGAGTGGAATCCAGACAGGCGCAGCGGCGTTTCGGCGCGTAGCTTGGGGTCACCATCAATAGTGAAGGTAATTTTGCCCCCTTGCCGCTGCAGAAACTGCAAGCGCGCAGCGGCAGCGGCTTCCGCTTCGGCGCGCCCGGAGTATTTCAAGGGCAAGGCGGCCACGGCGCCGCTGCGATCTCCCGCCAACTCTGACACCTCGGCCGCGCTTATAGGATCGTGCCAGCGCGCCTCCACACCGCTAAAGCTGTTGCGGTCGGGCAGGGTGACATTCCAACCATTGTCACAGGCATCAGCCGCCACAGGCACCTCTGGCAGGGATTTGCCGCTGGCGCTGCGCGCTTCCCCTGCGGGCACAAATAACAGCCGATCCCCCACCGGCTTGGCCACCGCGTGCAATTCCAGAGCCAGGCGGGTGAGCAGGTTTAAATCACTTTCGTTGGTCTGGTCTAGGTGCTCGAACTGATAGCCCGCTAAAGCGCCGGAAATTGCCGGTTTTAGATCGTTATCTGCGGCTATTTCCGCCACCAAATCCCCCAGGCGCACATTATCCCAGCTGCGGGTTTTCACAGTCTTGAAACGGTCCCGCAGGTTGGCACTGCGCGCCACAATAACCATCTGTCGCGGGCGCCCGGTGAGCTGGACCTCATCCACAACAAATTCCGGCAATTCTTGCAGGCGCTGACCGTAGCCCAGCCGGGCGGAAATCTTGGCGCCTTTGTTTGGAATCGCCAGGCGCGCGTCGGCATCATCCAGGGTAATGCGCAGACTATCGGCGGCGCTGCCGTCGGCCTGATCGGTCCAGCTTAGCGAAATAGCCCGGCGGTTGAGTTCAGCGGGTTCAATACCCGCCACCGTTAGCACAAAATTCGACTGCATAAACTCCCCTTAATCCCACAGGTTAATCAATGGCGTGGCCACTTCGTTGGCGCTTAAAGCGGGCAGGTCAATAAGCACCCCCGCAGGCAACCGCGCTGGCTGCTCAGCTAGCTTCGGGTTAGCCTCCAGCAACTCGGGCACAGCGGATTCGCGGCCGTAGCGGACGCGGCAAATTTGGTCGAGGGTGTCCCCATCGCGGGTCCGATATTTATCCGTCATAGCGTGGGCCGTAATAAGTGAGAGAAATAGAAAATTCCACTTTGCGTGCTTGGCCATCGGCAAATGGGTTGCTGTCGGCGCGCTCAATCGAGGTAACGGCCCACCATCCCAGCATCTGACCCAATCCTGAAAACATTTGCAGGGGCAGCCCCTCAGCGGCACTAACGGCCATTTCCTGCAGTTGATTAGGAGTCCCGAACTCGGTGGGATAAATCACGCCGCTCAGAGTGATATTACGGGCACCTTGCCCAGTGAATTGCGGCTGCGGGTAACCTTTGGCACGCTGGCTGTGCTGCCAGTTAAAGCGCCAAACCTGGCGCAGTTTTTCATAAGAAATTGAACTGATCGTGAATTTATAACGCCCCAGCTTTAACATAGTTTCCGGCGCCGTTTTCATTACCCACCCCCTAGTGCGCTCGCATCAAAAAGCATTGCGCGCTGTTGTTCCTGCTGCTCACGTTGGCGCCTGTCTAGCTCCTCACCAACTTTCTGCACAATTTCCCCCTCATCCATATCCGGCGCCGGGTACACGCTGATAGGCGCGCTTAGGTGGCTTTGCAGGGTAACGCTACCGCCACCTCTTGGGCGCACCTGGGCCAGGCTGGCAGGCTCCGCCGCTGGGCTGGAATCGCCGCCGCGTGCGGCAGCCGGGGCAAGGCTATGGCGTACCGCGGCCGGCGTTTCCTCTCCACCGCCAAATAGCTTGCGCCCCACCCAAGAGGCACCACGGAATAGAAGACCTAGAGGAGAATTGCGCAACAGCGTGAAAGCCAGGTCTTTGATTTTTATCAGCGCTGAGCGGGCACCCTCGGGCAATTTGTCCCAAAATTTGCCCAGGGTGTTGTCGCGGACTTTCTGCAGCCAGCCACCAAAGCGGCGCACAGCGCCCGTTACTTTGTCCCAGTTGGCCCACAGTAAGCCCACGGCGGTGGCGATACCCACCACAATGGCACCGGGAATCGATAACAGACTAATAAATGGCATAAGCGCAACGGTCATAATGGCACCCACAACAACGCCAAAAACTTTAAATCCACCAATCAAACCCGGCAGAGCGAGGCCAAACCTCCCCAAGTGAACAGCCAGGGAGCCCAGCCCCTTGCCGGTTTCGATCATGCCGCGGGCAAAATCCAGCGCCTGCTCCTTGGCTTCCGGGTCTTGCATCCACTCGGTAAAGCGGTCGAGCATTTTGGTAAAAGCCGGCATCAATTCAGTGGCAAGAGTATTTTTAAACCCCTTGAAGGTCGTGGTCATGTTGGTCCAACTGTCCACAAACTTTTCAGAGCGCTGTAACTGTTCACGGCTTAACACGTTGCCGGTGGCATTAGCCTGCTGGTGCAAGCTTTCCAGCTCCTTGCGTCCACCGCGAAGCATATTGACCATTCCTACGCCTTCGGAATCGAAAAACTTCATCGCCAAGCGCACTCGGTCGCCCTGACTGCCCACGCCGGCCATTGCGTCGGCAATTACCTTGATTTGCTCCTCTGGTGCCAGCTGCGCCAGCCATTGCGCGTCCAGCCCCAGCTCATCGATAGCTTTAACTGCTTCACCAGTGCCCGCCGCTGCTTCGGCAATACGGCGGACCATGCGTTGGGCGCTCATATCGAACTTTTCCACCGACAGGCCCGAGCGCTCGGCGGCGTAGCGATAGCGCTGCAACCCCTCAACGCTAAAGCCCAGTTTGTCGGCGGTTTTAATGGCCTGATCGCTGGCATCTGCGGTGGACTTCACCAAACCGAACATGCCGCCGGTGGCGATGCTGGCAGCCAACGTCAGACGCCGCACCACAGCGCCCGCGCCCTTAGCTGCCCCCGGAAGGCGGCCCAGGGTGCTCAACCCTTTGGAACGCTTTTGCAGGCGCTCCAGCTTGCGCTCCACATTGTTTATGTTTACGCCATACTGCTGCGCCGCCTTGGCCGCTTTCCAAAGCTCCTTGCGCTTACGCTCCACCACTTGGCGCGCGCGCTCACCTTTTACACTGCTGGCTTGATAGCGCGCCTCCAACCGGGCAAGGGCGTCGCGGTGTTTTTTCAGCCCCTTAGCTGCAGCCAGGGCTTTATCATTGCGCCGCACTTCTTGGCCGAAACGGCGCTGCAGCGCGTTGCCTTTTTTAAACGACTTGCTAAACCCAGGCGTCAGGGCGCCGCCCAAGCTCACCAGCAGGGAAAATTTACTCATAAGGATTACCGAGAAAAATCAGAGAGGCGCGCGGGGTGGCGGCTGGTCTTCGGGGATTTGCTCAGCCCACTGCTGCAGCTCCTCACTGTCGAGGGCTTCCAGTGACTCACGACTCCAGCCGGTCCAGCTGGCAATAGCAAACATCAAGCGACGCACTGTGGCACCGCTTAGGACAAAAAATCCTCGTATTGCTCATCCAGTTGCTTAAAGTCACTCGTGCTTAACTGCTCAATCACCTGGGGCGACACTTCGCACAAGCTCGCATAGGTGTTCACGGCTTTTTCTAAGTCGCTCATTTCCTGTTTTTTCCGCTTGCTCTGGTTATCTAAACGCTCAATATTTAATAAATCGCGCACAGTGGGACGGCGCATTATCAGCACTTCATAGGTGGCCCCCTGGTGCTCCACAGGGAAATCCAGCTCGATAGTTTCTTCCAATAACTTCTGCTCAGTAGCTTTGGTTTGGCTTGTCATAGTTTTATCTCGCAAAAAAAGCCCACGGCGCAAAGCGCCAGCGGGCGGAATTAGGGATTGATTAAAGGAGTTTTAGGGGAGGGGGGTTATCGGCCAATGGCCGCGCGAATCTCTGCGGTTTGGTCCACACCATCCACCACACGCTTGCCGTTCAGCACATCGATTTCAATTAGTTGGCGGCCGTCGATTTCCACCGAGTAATAACGCAATTCGGCGGTATATTTTTGTTTGTTGATCTCCCCAGGCTTATGGGTGCCCGCCTCATAGCTACGTACCAGGCCGCGCATTTTGATCACCACCGGCACCACCGAGCCGTCGGCCTCACTTTGCGCAGCCGCACGCAGGGTCAAGGGTGTGCCCTGCTGGCCGGTTTTGCCCCACTGCACCAGGGTGTCGGCGTGATAGCCACCCAAGGTCCAGCTGGCTTCGAGCTTTTCCACTCGCCCCATATCGATACCAATCGGCGCGGCCATGCCGCCGCCGTTAAAATCCTCTGTCACCACCTTCAAGGTGGGCGGCTCGAACTCTTCTACCAACCCGGCATAGCCGCGGCCATCGGCGAAAAGCTCCATATCCTTAAAAACATGCCCTTGCATAGTGTTCTCCGATTATTCAGTGCGTTCTGTTAAGCCACCAGCTCAGCCAGGTAGCGGTTGGTGCTGGAAACTTGGAAGCGGATACTCTCGGCAACACCCACCGGCGTATATTCCACATTGAAATACACGCGCCCTGCAGCCAGTTCGCCGGGGTTGTTGAGGTCTGGGTCTGGGGTGCAGGTGCCGCCGTGGATAGCACCCAGCAGGGTAAGGCGGCGTAAAAAGTTATTAACGCTCTCCGCCACGTCCTCGAAAAATGTGCGATTGATGTTTTTATCTACCGCCCAGGCTACGCCCTCCTGAATACTGTCCTCGATGGCGTCGGCAATACGCACATGGGTTTCAAAGGCCCATTTAGGGTCCGCAGAACAAGTGCGGTTTCCCCATAGACGAAAACCACCCTGGCGAATTACGGTTGTAATTTCGTGCTGGTTCAACAGGTTGGCCCGGCTGTTGGGGTCGCCTTGAATAAAATCCACCGGGCGGTTGCTGCCGACAATCCCGAGTATCTCTTGGTTGGAAATTGACGCCCAAAAACCCACCTGGCTGTCACGCTTGGCACGGACACCGGCGGCAATTGCCGATAGAGGCACACGTTTATTGGCACCGCTGGCGGCATCAAATTTCA
>NZ_CP174289.1:3885000-4853817 GCF_052466765.1 Microbulbifer mixtoriginis (SeqCode) | reverse complement strand
GAATATCGGATATTTTATAAATACCCGTTTTTCCGTATAATTTGCCGCATTCCAACAACAAATCCATATTTCTATGTCTGCTTCCAACCGGCCACCAGCACCAATCATCGACAACCTAAGCAATCTTGAGAATCCATTCCGCTGCACCAGCTTTTCAGCTAGCCGTTATCTCAGCAAACAGATTCCTGGTGCAGATACCGATCTGGAGTTCACGCTTAAGTTCCTTTACAGCTATAACGGCAGCCAGGCAACGTTTAACAGCTACCGCCGTGAACTTGAGCGCTTGCTGCAATGGGCTTGGCGCATTGAAGAAGTTTCAATAATGACTCTGAAGCGCGAACACATTGAGGAGTTTGTGCAGTTTTGCATTGAGCCGCCAATTGCCTGGATCGGGACTAAGAATGTTGCCAGATTCAAAACACAAAATGGCGAGCGCGTTGTGAATGCTGATTGGAGGCCATTCGTAGTCAGTGTGTCCAAAGTTGAGTTTCGCGCTGGCAAGACGGCTTCTCCCAAGGAGTTCCGGCCATCCCAGGCAGCGATCAAATGCATCTTTACTGCATTGTCGTCCTTCTTCGATTTTCTCTATCAAGAAGGCCTGGTTCCAGCCAATCCTGTGGCACTGATTCGCCAGAAAAGTAAGTTTGTTCGACGTGAGCAACAAAGCCAGGTTGTACGTCGAATCAGTAACTTGCAGTGGGACTATGTTCTGGAAACTGCTGAGATCATGGCCGAGACATCACCTACTGATCACGAGCGAACTTTATTCATTATGAACGCCCTATTCGCTATGTATTTGCGAATCTCTGAGTTGGTTGCGGATGAAAGATCGGCACCAGTTATGGGTGATTTCAAGAAAGATCGCGACGGAAACTGGTGGTTTCATGTTACGGGTAAAGGTAACAAAGGCCGGGCGATCACTGTTTGCGACCAAATGTTGAAGGCCTTGAAGCGCTACAGAAATTATTTGCAGCTCCCTGCTCTGCCCAGCATTAATGAGCAGACACCTCTGGTGCACAAGTCCCGTGGCAAGGGACCAGTTACCAGTACCCGACAGGTGCGCCTGATTGTTCAAAACTGCTTTGATGCTGCCCACCAACGGATGGTTGAAGAAGGCTTAGGGGAAGATGCAGAAGATCTCAAGGCTGCCACTGTGCACTGGCTCCGCCATACGGGTATTTCTGAAGATGTGAAGTACCGCCCCCGCGAGCATGTGCGCGATGATGCGGGACATGCAAGTATGGCTACGACCGATCGCTACATTGATTCCGACATGCGGGAACGACATGAAAGTGGACGGAGTAAGCGGGTAAAAGAGGAGCGGTAATACTACCGCCCTGCCCTATAATGAGGCTCGGGAGTCCTTAGCCGACCTTACTAGGTTTTCCGGAGTTCCTATTATGGTCTCCTTATCAATTGAGTTACGACCAGTAAACATGGAGTCAGATGATTTCGGAAGTTGGTAACTCAGGCTCTACCCGCCACTTCCTACCATAAATATTCTTCTGGCAAGGTTGCTGCTGTAGTGGAATATAAATATCGTAACTAATCACACCGACTTGAATATATATTCCGGAGCTGTCTTCACAGACAAATATGGGGAATTTTTCATCATAGTGAATATCTAACACCAACTCCTCTACAGTTTCTCTTGTATGGTAATATCGCAAAAATTGCTGAGGTATGTAACTGAGCTTCTTATTGTTTAAATGAATCTCAGGTGCTCCCTCTATTGCCACCTCTCGACGTCTTAAGTCTACTGAATACGACATTGAAAAACCTTAAGGGTAGCCAATATGAAATATTTGGGGGCTGTAGGTACTCAGCCCCCCAGAGATATCATTATTGCCTGTTGATATTACTGCTAAGCGGTCTTAGCTATGTTAAGTTTTATTTGTTCTTCTTTTCGCGGATGGACTTTTCCGGTTTCTGAAAAGACTTTCAACTCCTCAAGCACAACCTTGGCAAGTTTGTTAAACTGCCTCTTCATTAGTACTCCCATAATCTGAGCAAATATGGGGAGCAAAGTTACACCAATTTCAAAGCTAACTCGTGACTGCCCATTAGCAACCGGTTCAACTTTCCAAGTATTAATCATGGATCTAACAAAGAATGGCATACTAGATAGCTTTACCTCATAGGAAAAAGTATGCTGACCACTATCCACATTCACTAATGTTTCACTGGCAATGGCTCCATCAGGCAACTCGCACTTTCGACCATCACCTCTCGGTAAATCTGGATTTTCAGTGGATACAACAACGGCACTGGTCCAACTACTAATCTCGCTAAAATTACCTGATAATATTTCCCACACTTTATCAATAGAAGTGTTGATGTTAATTTGATTGACAATTTTCATTTGCACTCTCCCAATTAAAAATTATGACGTAAAAATAATGTATTCTGTTTTTAAGATATACGAACCCCTAAGCCTTAATTGCCTATTCATCAAAAATCTGATTTTTGATATGTTTTAATGTTCGATATCTATAGGACTTTACCTATATATTCAAACAGGAGTGGTTGGCCTTGTTACCGGAAATTGAATCTCACAAACGCAATCTTCAGGGTCCCCTTGGGATGGTGGCTTTATAAATATTTCTTTTGCAGGCCCTGATATTTGAAAATCACTATTCTCTATCCACCTACCTAGCTGAGCATATTTCTCATACCCGTTTTCAAATGCTCCTACCCTGATCGTAGAAATAACACTCTGCTCTGATTGGAGAACCCGCCCTTTAACTTCACTTCCTCCAGGTAGCAGTAGAGCTCTTTCGATACTCATCTTAACTGGAAACCCTACTTCGATATCTACGTTTTCAATACTAAAAGCATTACCGTGAAGTATGATCGTTAGAGGGCCAAGCTGGTCTTTCCCCGCCACGTCAGGTACATATTCCCTTAGCTCGGTCACCAAGTGGATTGTGTCAAATAGGTTTGGCATTATCTTTCTAACAGAATAGAAAGGCTGCTCAGCAGTGCTTTTTAGAATAATTCCATCGAAATTCAAACTCTCAGGCCTTTCAGCCTCTTTTAGGCGTGCTTCAATGATCTTTAGGTGATTAATTTGTTCCTGAACAGTTTGTTCTATTTGTGCTTTTCTCAGCAGTAACATACCTTGAATTTCTTGAACCGATACGTCCTGAAGAACCATGACCTTAATTTGTTCAAGCGAAATTCCCAGCTCTTTCAAGGCGATAATACGGTTTAATTCAGGCAACTGATTAGTGCTGTAGTATCTATACCCAGTGGACTCGTCTGTGTGATCAGGCTGAAACAGACCAATTTGGTCGTAATACCGTAATTGTGAAACAGCGGTCTGGGCTATTTTTGAAAACTCACCGATTCTAAACATAGTTCCACCTATCTGTTCGCCCTTCTGCGCGTGAGTTGAAGTATGGACTCTCAAGCCACTTGAGAGTCAACAGATAGATACAAGAAAGATCTCCTTGAGAGACAAAAAGTTATAACCGAAGAGTTAGATATAACTTTTAGAGCTTGAAAGGCAGAAGGCCCGCGAACTACTGGAAACGGGCACATTGCAAGTCGAACAGATCGCTTGGCAAGTGGGATATGAGGATGTCAGCGCATTCCGGAAAATGTTTCACAAACAGACCGGTCTTTCTCCTCGGGAGTATCGACAGAGATTCTCAGGTGGCTCTAAAATGTAATTCCCCAGAAAGGCGAACTAGGGGTGCTAATTGGGAAAGTAACCAATTTCACTAAAGAGATTGATCGAAGAGATTCTTGTTAAGCCCGGTAGCTTGATAGGCAGCGGAACGCCTCTATTTAGAATACGTAGACCAATATAAAAGTTAAACAGATATAACAATAAGATTAAAAGCTTCCTAAAAGCTCTAACTAAAAAGTTGACCACATTCAGATAGTTAAGGGGTCATTTATCGTTCGAGTAAATATTACACCACCAACCGACTAGCAGAAATACGAATCATTTCTCTTTGGAGATGCCGATAAGTATCCCCTCAACTCTACACTTCCTCCCCATCTCAGAAATTGCCCTGCAATTTTCAAAGGTAAATAGCAAGACATCAATTTTGCCAAAACCAGTGCACTCAATGTATAGGTCAAGTTCTGAATAATATTTGGAAAATATTTTGTGAACAATTCTGGATATTCCAAAAATCAACAAATTTTTTGTTAAATCATGGTATCAGCTGAACGAGCTCCCCTATATAGTGGCACCGTCTAACTTTGACTAAAAATAGGTTAGTTTTCATTCTTTTTTGAGATTTGGGAGAGATACCAAAGTGATTAAGAAAATTTTTTCGAAAAGAGATCTAAAGCTTCCAATCATTGGCAGCTTGATAGCGGCAGCAAGCTTGCTATCAACAACGGCAATAGCCGAAATTGATATAAATCAATTACGTCAACAATCAAAAATTATGTTCGGCACTCTCTCAGAAACTATGCCAGGCAGTGAGAATGACACCCCAGCTATGGTTGAGCTTGGAAAAACACTGTTCATGGACAAACGGCTTTCAGTAAATGATAGCCAGTCCTGTAACAGCTGCCATCAAGTAGGGAACTACAACGGTTCGGGCGTTGACAATGAAGCGACATCACCGGGAGCTTTACCTGGCACCAAGGGTGATCGAAACTCTCCAACGGTCTGGAATTCAGGATTCCAAATGGCTCAATTTTGGGATGGTCGCGCAGAGGACCTGAAGGAACAGGCCAAAGGTCCAATTCTAAACCCTGTAGAGATGGGGATGCCTTCAGAAGAGGCTGTTGAGACAAAGATTTCAAAAATTGCCGAATATCAAGAAAGTTTCAAACACGCCTTTGATAAAGAAAATGCTATCTCTTACGACAATATTGCTCAGGCCATAGCTGCATTTGAGCGCACCCTGATTACGAATGATCGTTTTGATGATTTTATGAGCGGCGATGATCAGGCTATGACAAAAAGTGAGTTAAAGGGCTTGCAAACCTTTATCAACACTGGTTGTTCGGCATGCCACAATGGTGCAACCTTGGGTGGAAACATGTACCAGAAGATGGGGCTAGTCAACCAATATCCACACCAAGAAGATTTAGGTCGTTATAAAGTTACAGGCCTTGAAAAAGATAAAATGATGTTTAAAGTTCCAATGTTACGCGATATAAGCAGAAGCGCTCCTTACTTCCACGACGGGCGTGTAGAAACCATTGAACAAGCAATTTACGATATGGCTTGGTACCAATTGGGGCAGAAATTAAGCACACAACAAGTAGATGATATTGCAACTTTCCTAAATGCTTTAGAGCATCAAATCCATTAAGGTATTTCCCACCCTTCGGGGTGGGCCCCTTTCGCTCTATTTAATTTTGGCTAGGCTCGCGGATTTTAAATCACTACTCATTGATAACTTATTATCACTCTGCCCTACCTTTGTGTATCAGCCACGTTCAGAGATAGAAGCTAGCGGACTAAACAGTTTCCTAATTGCTAACCAGTTGGTAATGTATAGCCCTCTAACAATATCTATAGCAAGTCGGAAAAGTGAAATCCATAGTGAGGTGTACAGTTTTAGCTATCGATTTGCGGCAGCTCCATTAAATTACCATTCACTACCTGAGCATTCAGTTATCAGTTGTCTTTATCGGAAGGTGTTCTGTCCGTTCAAGGTCAAGTAATCTGATTTATTCGGCGGAAGGTATCAAGTTAATCAGTAGTGATTAGTTTAGCTTTAGACGATAGTATCGAATTCACATCTTTTCAGCTATTAGCTACTAATACAAGTTGCGACAGTCATGCTTTTGCCAATTAGATTTATTTAGGTAAACCATTTGCACAAGGCAAGCCAAAGTCACTTTCTCAACACAGAAGCCTAAGGGTATTACGAAATTATTAACACAATATTTCATGAGATTGCAGAATCAACTTTTAAAAGCTTCGTGAGATCAGTTTCTCACTATACGCCATCTCTGTTTGACCCGATCAACAACAAGGTCTTACATTGCTGAACGAATTTTGAAGTTCGAACAGCTAGCATACATCACTTACTTTATCCAATAATAATTTAATATGCGGCATTGCATGAAATTCGTGGAACTTTCTAAATTATATGATTAATTTTTAACAAAAAATATTTCCCCTCCAAAGAGTTACTTCTATTTGGTCAAAAAAAACAATATAGGACTTGATCATGAAGCTCAAAAAAATAGGTGCGTGTATCGCACTTATGTTTATTCTAATTTTACCAGCATATGCCCATGCAGGATTGTGGGATAAATTTACAACCTGGGTTGTTGATACTTGGGATACTGTTGAAGAGAGAGTTGAAGAGATTATTGAGGATGTCGTTACAACTGTAGAGGATGGTGTAACGTCAGCAATTGGTTTCTTTGTAGATACCGGTGAGTGGATATACGATGGACTAACGACCGTGGTTGAAGGTTCACTTAATTTCTTCTACGGCGTTGCCGATGGTACAGTCACGGCATTAAATTACTTCGGCATGGATCTCGATATATCGGACTGGTTCACCACGGGGGGGCAGAATTCCGAGGACGGTGCGCGGCTGTGGAGCCTTACAGACTATGATACGTCCTCGCATCCTGCATATTTAAATGCCTTCCGTGATCGGCAGGTAGCTTATATCGAACGTGTTCTTGATTCATCCAAAGCCGAACCTAATAACGATCATTATGTACTCAGGGCATATTATGATTTACCACTGGATAAAGAGGCTCTGGCTCGGGGGCTGACCGATCTTTTTACACCAGGAAAGCACGCTTACAAAAACCCTGATATGCGCCTGATAGAATATATTAGGCTATTGGCAGAGAGTGATGAGTACGATGATATTATCCTGAGTGAAATTATCAAACTACCTTATTGGCAGGATGAAGATACTGAAGGAAAGCGAGTTTACACTTCTGAAAATCACGTACTTATGTGGCTATCTTCCAGCTGGTTACTATCTGAAATGGAAGGTTGGGATATAGGTGGTGGACCCGAAAAACTAAGGGAGCGTCTCGTACGTTATCTGGAGGTTAAAAAACAGTTTGGGGTATATGAGTCGACTTCAAATGTTTATAGCCCATTTTCCCTGACAGCATTGTTAAATTTATACGACTATGCCCAGGATACAGAGATTAAAACCCTAGCTGGACAGGTTGCCCTTATTTTTCTTAATGATATCGCTATGGTCACCAACGACCTTGGTGCTGCTATAGCCGTCGATTCAAGGACCTATGAGGGTGTTCACCAAGATCTTAACTTCTTGAATAATAAGTTCGCACAATATACCGCGTTGATTACTGGCAAAGGTCCACAAGATTTTACGGGTAGTACCCATATGGATATTTTTGCCATGACTACACTTGATGTAAGCAGTGTTGCCTATAACCGCCTTGAAAAACTAAATGGTGAGATTAACATAAGCTATTCTTCCGGCCACCCTATCACTGAAGTTGATACCGTATGGGCTGGGTTGGACCTCCAAGATAAGTTAATTTTCTCTCAATCTGCCGGCGCCTATGCCCACCCAGAACTGATTGATGAGATGCTGGAATATTACCTGAATCCACTTGCCGGTCTGAACTTCTTTTTGGAAGATTTGATTGTGGAGTCTAACCTGGCAGATGACGTAGTCGACATGTCAGGTGTTCTTCTTACTGAAACCAGTGCACCTTTCACCACAAGCTCAATTATTTCAGAAAAAACCATGGATCTGTATCGCCATGGCAATGTGCAATTATCGTCATACCAGGATTTCCATGCGGGGAATGCAGGTTGGCAGCAGCTGCCCTGGATAGCAACAACCGGTACTATACCGGTTTATACTCGTTCAGGTGCGGAATACGGTGGCTGGAAGGCTGGTGGCCAGGAGCAAATGAACACGCATTTACCCTATATAAAGCAAAATGAGAATGTAGCCATGGTTTTGTACAAACCTGCGATGGAGCTGCGCTTTATGGATGGTGTTAACAGAGCAACTGACTTCTTACCTGTAGATGACTTTCTAACTGCACCAGTAAATTTACATTGGCCAACAGAGCAATTCGATGAAGCAACCAGTTTCCAGAACTGGTTGTTTGCACGTGAGGGTGATGGTTATGTGGCTGTTTATCGTCACTGCCTGGATACCAAAACCTTTATTCGCAATGAGGAGGTTGTAGAAATTTATAGCTGTAGTGCTGATGAACAAGTCTGGGCAACAGTTGTTGGTAATACGCAGACTCACGAAAGCTTTAGTAATTTCATTTTTACTGTTTCACAAGCCAAGATCAAAAGCAAATGGTACTGGAGCTGGGCAGAGACCCGCCATGTATGGGAGACAACTTTAGAAGTCGATGGAAAGACCTTAAGTTTTGGCTGGGAAGCAAACGTAGATGATTTAACGGATAGAGAAATGTGGGAATTGGCCAGTGCTAATAACGCATCTACTATCGAAATGGCTTCGGTGAGTGGATTCCAGGTCAATAATGTAACAAACACAGAAACTAATACCGGTCATGGTAACTGCGAGAGTTCAAACGATGTGCTTTTACATCAAAACGTAAGCTTTAACGGTTTTGATCCAACAATATTACGTATGGCAGAGGCCGATAATGGTGAATGCTATCTGATTAACGTAGAAGACCAGTCACAAGATATGGAATTGATCCATGAAGGTGAAAAGGTCGATGTAGTGCGTTTTACTAACCGGCGCTTTGTAGGTGGCGAGGCTGATAAGGCTTACGGAATAAATCACGAATGGACTACTATAGAGTTGGACTTCAGTTATGAAAACCCTGTGGTGTTTGCTTCAGTAATTGGTATTGCCGGCACTGACCCGATAACAACTGAGATTCGTAATATCACTTCAACCAGCTTCGATGTGCGTGTTGCGGAGTTTGCCTGGAACGATGGCATCCATACATCGGAAGTGGTGCATTATGTGGTGATGGAGGCTGGTAGTTACTCAATTGCCAATGGATTGCAGCTTCATATTGGCGCCGTTGCACTGGAAGATAATTTGAGTGGCTCCCCGGACTTTGAAACTGTCGGGGTCGACTTACAGGATTACTTACTGATCAGCCAAGTACAAGGTAGTGACAGGGATGAAACACTAAGCACGCGTGTCAGAAATAAGAAAACTGGCACATTTGAAATGAGCCTGATGGTACAGGAGGCAAACAGTAATAATGAGGAGACTATAAAGGCAGTTGTAGGTTATATGGCTGTCGGAAAGCCCCCCGTTAAATCCTTAAAAGTGGCACTTAAAGGTGCCCACGGGAAGTATCTGGGCGCAGCAGGTAATGGAGGAAATGGCAAAACTGCCAACGCCAATGCCTCAGTAATTGGTAGCCATGAGACTATTGTCCTTACAGGAAATAGCCTGCAACAGGGTTGCCTAATAGACGGGGATGAAGTGTGGCTGCAAAGCACCGATGGTTATTACTACAGTGCCCAACAAAGTGGTGCTTTAGATGTCGATAGAACGGCTCGGTACAGCTGGGAAACATTTAAGTTGATCAACCATTCAGACAATACGGGCTGTTTACGAAATGGTGACTTAATTTCCTTATACAACCCGAAGCATGGTAACTACATCGTTGCAGAATCAGATGGCCGGGCTAATGCGAATCGCAAAGCATTAGGTTCATGGGAGAAATTTATTGTTTACGACCTAAACGATAACTAACAAGTACCAAGCGGGCACCCACATCCATTCTTACTGGGTTTGGGTGCTCTAATCTTGGGGGTTATGCATCTGCAAAATTATCCTGTGTCAATAAGCTAGGCAGATATTTATCAGTGATCCTGACTCGGTGGGCTTCTCAAGCTCCAAATTTTGGCTCCGGGAGCCCCCGAACACCAAGGCCATGAATAGCAAAAATACTACCTGGCTGCGGGTGGCGGGCCAGTTCCTCAGGAGTTACAAATGATTGCTGTGAAGTAACGTAGAGAGTTTCATAATTGTCGCCGCCGAATGTAATGCAGGTGGGACTTCGGATCGGTAGGTCAATCTCACGGTCAAGGCGGCCCTTAGGATCAACCCGTAAAATCTTACCGCCAAGATTCAAAGCAAACCAATAATACCCCTCAGAATCGACTGTTGCGCCATCTACAATCGCGGGCTTACGATCTTCAACTGAAAAGAACGGCCTTCGGTTGCTGATACGGCCCTCATCCATATCCAAGTCAAATACATAGACCATGCCACCAATGGTATCGCCAAAGTACATACGAGTGTCTTCTGGATCAAAGGCAATTCCATTGGAACATACAAAGGAAAAGTCCTTAGCAACCTGGCGCACGCTAAAATCAGGCTCAAGGCAATATAAATGAGAGACTTTACCTTTCAATTGCGTATCCATACTACCGCACCAAAAACGCCCTCTTCGATCGATCTTTCCATCATTCAACCGGTTTTGGGGTAGATTCGGTTCCGGATCAACAACTGTCTCAAACTCCCCTGTTTCAAGGTCAATGGTGCAGAATCCTGAATTGGCAGCGCCAACTAACCCTCTCCCCTTACGGAAACCAAAGGACCCTACCTGCTCCGGCATTTCCCAGGTCTTTCTTTCACCAGTAGAGATGTTTAGCCGCCGAATCGATGGCCGCCGGGGCCCTGCCAAATCAACCGAAGGGCCGACATGATCGGCCCAGTAGATAGAAGTGTCTTCTGCATGCCAGATGGGTGTTTCTCCCAATCCATCGTTACACTCCCAAAGACATTCAATCTCCATTGTCAAAACCCTTCTTAGTAGCTTCAGTAGGCCTTAGACTTGAAACTTGGATGGAATAGGAACATCAATATCCTCAGTATGTAGCAATGCGGCCTCTATTCCAGCATGGACACCAAGTGCTGAGGTCTCTCTGGACATGCTGGGTGTACCAAGGTTTTCGGGCAAAGCCGCTACTTGAGGTAATTGCGGAAGGTGAATCCACCCTGCGCGTATATCCAGCTGATTGCTGGCAATAAAGTGCAAAACGCCATACATCAAGTGATTACAGCAAAAAGTGGCGGCATTATCCGAAATATCTGTAGGCACTCCGGCTTCACGCATTGCCCTAACCATAGCTCTGAGAGGAAGATTACTACGATAGGCTACCGGCCCATTGGCAACCGTAGGTGCGCCCTGCATCTCTACGCCACGATTGTCCTTCAGGTTGTATCGAGTAGAATCGTTAAAATTTTGAGCAATTCGCTCTATAGTAACCATCGATCGCCCACCATATTCACCCATCATGATCACTATTTGTGGGCGGAGCTCATCTATAGCGCTAGTTACTACGTCAATACACTCAAAGAAGTTACTAGGAACCAGGATTCCAAAAACATCAGAATTCCCAATACGGGTACCATCCAAAACACGCATTACCGATTCTGCAGGATTTATTGGCGTATGCCCGAATGGTTCAAAGCCGGTCACTAAAACCTTTTTCATGACAATACTCTTTGAGTCGTTTGAAATTGGCCTTCAGAAATATGTTGTCTGATTCTATTTATCAAGAATAGAAACTTTTAAGGGCTCAGACTTAAAAGAACGGTTTTATACGAATACTGATTAAGTACTTTACTTGGCCGTCCACACAGTTGGACTGTCCAGGTTAAGTGTTTAATTTTCACCAATACCTGCTGAGCTTTCATCCATCATCCAGCAAAGTCATAACACAATCCAAACTCTTAACTCCTTGCTGGGTTGCAAATTCGGCTACAGTGAAGACACTGAACTAATCAGACTTCGCCCCATCCACGGATTTCTGCTGAACCGGTGTGGTCGGTGCATACCGATACAACTCCCAACCCCCTTCGGGATTTAGGTGGAAGGGGTTTACGGTGCCCAGCCACATAAAAGTTGGGTGGTTAATCATCGTACGGAAACCGAAATTACCCGAATTACCTACACCATTTATAGTGGCAGGGATTGCTTGTAGATCTGGAGAGAAAAAACGATAGAGTTTTGCACCAGAGATTGATGGGCTGGATAACGCATCCTCAAGGAGCATCAGCAATTCCGAGGGAAGCTCACCCGCAAGATCAATTACACTCGGTATAAGTGAGCTGACGTCCAGTGTAGCCAGATACAGATTGTCTCCAGTCACTCCCAGGCGCCAAGTGTATACATTAAACAGCCAGCCCAGTCCGGCTCCCCCTAGCTTTGGAGACCCTGACAAGGTTTGTGTTTCCACAAACTTGTTGAGATCGGGGTCCCAAGCCTGAACCGTTTCATACCCATAGAGAACTTCAACATTTGGCTGCCCTTCTCCTTCAAAGTTGTCCCCGCGGAATACGGTTGTTGCTCTATGGGTTGCCATAATGGTGTCCAGCTCTCCAATAGGAGTACCCCATGTCTCACCATAGGCGAGAACATGGCTCCTGAATCCACCGAACGGAAAGTTGATCGTACCCCAGTAGAGATTCCCACGCCATGAAGTAATATCTCCACCGGCATAGGCTCGAGCGCTGACAGGGTCTGGCTCGTACTCGCTAATATTCCAAACTTCCTCCCACTCTTCGACATCATTAGGCATGAAGCCACCCGAAGGTATTTGGGGACTCATCACTATCCCGGCGTAGGCTTGCACCTCTCCTGTTTCAATATCACCATTCGGCCAGGTAGACGAAAATATACGCCCGTTGTGTATCGTCATGTCTGCCGGAGTACTTTCCATAGTACCGATGATTTCAAAATGGAATGGATCATCGAGATTGCCCATCCAACGCAGAACCCGGCCCGCCCCACCAAGATCTTCATGCAATCGCACACCGGTATATAAAACGCCTTCGTAGTTAAGAAACTCACGGATATTCGAATATTCAGAAAATTTCTTTGAGCCCAAATACCGTCCGGTACTTGCCTGCCAAGCCAACATGATAATGCTGTTACCACTGCCAACGCCGGCAATTCCCTCCTGTATACCACCCGGCCCGGCAAGAAAAATCACATCGTCCGCGTAGCCACCCGAGCGTAATCCAAGGATGTCCTGTAGAAGCGGATCGTAAGTGGGAGTAACTTCTGTGACTTCAAGTGTACAAGTATCCATACGGTAGGCAGAGGGAGCCCGCCAGTCCCCAAGGTTCTTAAGGTTTGGATTTTCCTGAGCAAGTATCCCATCGGCAAACTCGCAAACCCAACCCTGCGTTGGGGCTAATAGCGGTGTCAAAACTGCGGTTGGTGACGCTTGTGCGGTACAGAGAAAATTACTGCCGGTTCCCCAGTATAAAAATTGGGGAGATTCAGCCATTCCCCAAATCCGCGTACCATTGCGTTTAGGTTCTCCTGCCGAACAGATGCCGTCCACTAACTCTGGATAAGGTTGACCAACTCCATTGAAGCATTCATCGACTGGCGCTTTAAATAGCTTGTCAAAATGCGGCTTAACCCGTTTGCACATTTCATCTGGATAAGCCGAAGTCCCTATTTCTGGAATAGCCAATTGGGCTGTGGCGGAAATTGGAACTGTGGAAGTAAAAAGTAACGAAAGTGCAATATATGATGTGGTTTTCATCAGCATCCCCTACCCACGACCGCTACTGCGGAAGGTTCAACGATTGTTGTCCTTAGTTATTGCTAGTTTGGCGCACTAACAAAATCCAAGACTATGTAGAGATTAGGCGGCAGCGGGATAAAGGAAATGATTTTTACTAGGAATAACCCGCCAAATATTGTTTGATCACAACCGCTTGATGAAGTCTTAAGAGTCACATCTTTGAAGCATAGATCTGTAGAAAGATAGCAGAAGCGTTTTTCAGATAGACGTGAACTTAGTCTCCATTAACTAAAGCGCAATCTACAGGCTTATACCTCGGTATGTCGAACAATGCCTAGCGACACGCACCTCTCACTGAAAGAGTGTGTACTTAGACTCTCTCTGATATCACACAGCCTGTAATGCACCGCCAACAAGTGTGGTACGGCGCATCACGATTTCCGGAGCGAACCTGACCTACATATACAGGGTTTTTTCTGCCTCAATTTGTTGAGGAGGATTGGCGATATTCCAAGGATATTGCTGTTAAGGCGTACGTTGTTCAGAAGTTGGGGCAAACCTATTCGCTGATAGTTGGCTAGCTTTTAGTGCTTAAACACTATCAGAATGAAAGGGTTATGCTATGCCATCGCTAAAAACTCTCTCTAAGCATACTAGGAGTAGTTAAAGACAAGGCAGAATTGAAAACCTTATCCAAGGCCGAATACTGGTCGTTCAATTAAGTACTTTACTTGGCCGTCCACTGCATTCCAACAACAACTTCATTTCCTTTCTATGTCTGCCTCCAATCAATCACCAGCATCAATCATCAACAACCTGAGTAATTTTGAGAACCCATTCCGCTGCAGTAACTTCTCCGCTAGCCATTATCTCAGCAAACAGATTGAACCGATCTGGAGTTTACGCTCAAGTTTCTTTACAGCTACAACAGTAGCCAGGCTACGTTTAATAGTTATCGCCGCGAACTTGAACAACTACTGCAATGGGCTTGGCGTATTGAAGAAGTTTCAATCTTGTCGCTCAAGCGTGAGCATATAGAGGATTTTGTTCAGTTCTGTATTGAACCGCCACTTGCCTGGATCGGTACAAAGAATGTAGCCCGGTTTAAAACTAGAAACGGCGGACGTGTTGTTAATTCAGATTGGCGGCCATTCGTAGTCAGTGTATCTAAGGTTGAGTTTCGTTCAGGTAAGACACCATCCGCCAAGGACTTCCGGCCATCTCAGGCGGCCATCAAGTGTATCTTTACCGCACTGTCTTCTTTCTTCGACTTCCTCTTTCAGGAAGGCTTGGTTCCCACCAACCCTGTGGCATTGATCCGGCAAAAAAGTAAGTTCGTCCGGCGTGAGCAACAAAGCCAGGTAGTTAGGCGCATCAGCAATCTGCAGTGGGATTATGTGTTGGAAACTGCTGAGGTTATGGCAGAGATGTCACCACTTGAGCACGAGCGTACATTGTTCATTATGAACGCCCTATTCGCTATGTATCTGCGTATCTCTGAGCTGGTTGCCGATGAAAGATCGGCACCCGTTATGGGTGACTTCAAGAAAGATCGCGACGGAAACAGGTGGTTTCACGTCACCGGTAAGGGGAATAAAGGCCGAGCCATTACCGTGTGCGACCAGATGTTAAGTGCCTTAAAGCGCTACAGAATCCAGTTGCAGCTCCCTGCTCTGCCCAGCATCAATGAGCAGACACCCTTGGTGCAAAAATCTCGCGGCAAGGGACCTGTCACCAGTACACGCCAAGTTTGACATATCGTACAGAACTGTTTCGATGCCGCTTACCAACGGATGGTTGGAGAAGGCCTTGGTGAAGATGCGGAAGACTTGAAAGCTGCCACGATGCACTGGCTAAGACACACTGGAATCTCCGAAGATGTGAAATATCGTCCCCGGGAACATGTTCGTGATGATGCAGGCCATGCAAGTATCGCCACAACCGATCGCTATATTGATTCCGATATGCGGGAACGGCATGAAAGCGGACGAAGCAAGCGGGGTAAGGAGGGGCTGTAAAACTACTGCCCTACTCTACTAACAAGTATGCCCTATTCGCCGAGGCGTTTGTATTATGCACGCGGTTGCTGTGCAGGATCTTCTTATGCGTAATTGGGAGGAAACAAAAGCCTGCGTACTAAAGACCTTTTTAGAGTTACTATCTAGTTAGACATCAATCATTTTGCGTTAATCAAGGGGAATATTTATAGATGTTGTGAATTACAAGATAATCACTAAAGTCTAACCTTTTACTTTCACCTCAAGATTCTGTTAGGCAAAAAAAACATCAACACCAATGAAAGCAATAAAAATATATTTATAGAAAAAAGGGCGTTTTTCAGACCAGTATTTGCGGCTCTCGAAACTATATCTGAATAAGCTAATCTGATTTTTTCTGGCAACTCTGAGACATACTTTTCTTCTTCAGGGACAGAGATACTATTAAATATATCTTCTAATTTGACAACCTCTTCCTGGCGAGTTCTATCTGATAAGGTTTTTCCCTCTATATTGGCATACGAGTCTGCCATACTTGCATATACGGATCCAAAAAGTATAGAACCCGCAAAAGCCACAGCAAAACCTTGCCCTAATATTTCTTTCATAGTTTCAGTTAAACCTGACGCTGCTCCACTATTTTCAGGTTTAACATTCATCATCGTAACTCCCGTATATTGGGCCATTATTAATCCGCCCCCTATTCCCGCAATAATCATAGGAACTAGCAACACAAGAGGTGTCATATCCATTCTGGCCAACTGCCCGGATAACCATATTCCTAGGAGCATACAGATTGCACCAAAAATCAGAATCCATTTTGGTGCAATTTTTTTTCCGAGGGGTGGAGTTAAAAATGATAATATCGCTAAAATTGCTGTGAATGGTAATGTTGTTAGGGCCGTAGAGAGCGAGTCCATCTGAACACCAGCCTGTAGATATACAGAAACAACAAACAGAAACCCCGCATTTACCAGAAAAAAGAAGCCACCAATGAACAACCCTAATGAAAATGATATATTTTTAAACAGAGTTAAATCTAACAATGGGACTTTCCCCTGCTTCTTCAATCTAACACATCGAACAATAAACAAGAATATTGCAATTAGACTCACCCCATAAATAATTGGAACAACTGACAGCTCTCCAAAGGTAATAGTGTTTCCAGCGATTACTAATGGCCTCTTCTCCCACAACCAACCATACTGCCCAGCAAGAGTTGTGCTTACTAAGAAGAAACCAAAACCTAGCGTCGACAAGATGACACTTCTGACATCTATGCTTATCGTTTTATCGCCTTCTGTTTCAGGAAGGGAATAAGCCATCAATAAAGTAATTATTCCAAATATAGGAGATAAAGAAAGTGATACGCGCCAATTAACATTGTCAGCTATTAAACCAACAATTACTGGAGCTAATGCCGATACAGCTGAAAGAACAGCTCCATAAACCCCAAAAGCCAACACCCTCTGGCTACCATGATAATAATTCATGATTAAAGCGATTGAAGTGGGCACAACCATAACCATCCCCAGAGGCCACACAATGGCCCACCCTATAATGAAAATAAGGGTATTTGGGCTTAAAATGACAATTATCATCCCAAGAACATAAATGGCCACTCCAATAGAAAATATTTTCTTTTCTCCATATTTATCACCGAGCCTTCCTGCTGTCACCATTAATGCCCCACCAATTAACGAAGCAGAAACAATAACGGCCTGTAAGGTTGAAACCGTGCTTTGAAGGTCATTTACGATCGGAGATATAAGAACATTTACACCAAAAGTTGTTATATAAAGCATCACATTTGACAGAGAAATAACAATCATTGGAAACCAGCTGCGCTCAACTTTTGACATTTTATTTAATCTTAAATTAAGAGCTGAAATACTAAGGCTAATGATAACTAGTTAATCCATGGAGGAATAATATCCCGTTGAAACACCTCATCTTGTGTTTCAGGTCGCTTAATCCAGCTAGCTTTATGTCCACTCACCAATAGCATACCCGGTCGAGGGAGAGCGTTAAAATTACACGCATAGGTTTCTATATATGAACCAGTATTGAGGAACGCCAATATATCTTTTGCAGCAACTTCTGGCATCATGACTTGCTCAGCAATACATTCATAATTACACGTTATTCCTACAACATCATATGGAGCATACTCGGGTGAATTTGCTCTGTTGGCTAATAAAATATCAAATGGAGGATTTGTATTTAAGCTGCCTATACCTAGAAAACACTCAGAGGTATCAGTCTCTATCCAACTGCGGGCAATATAGTTTCGTTCCAATTTTATGTTATGAACTTTTGTTAAATGGATAGCAGTTTCATTGTGGAGTGCTCTTCCTGGTTCAATCTCAAGTACAATCCCTTCGGTTGAAAGACCTAGTTTTTGCATTGATTTTCTAAATTGCTTAGTAATCGTCTTTGCATAATCTTTAGGTGTAGGAGTTTCATAATCCGTTACCGGGACTCGGGTCTCATGATCATTAGAGGCTGCAAAGCCACCACCCACTGAAACTATTCTCGGTACCCAATCCCCTCCCATTAACATACTTATTTTACCTATAAGTGATGCATAGTCTCTCATTAAAGCCTTCCAGAAGGCCGCTTTCTTAGAATGGCGTCCTGCATGAGTATGAACGCCTACGAGATCACACCATTTCGAGCTTTTAAGCTGTGGAATCATATCTACAAGCTCACTGTGAGGGATACCATACTTAACAGTTTGTGTCATTTCTCGAATAGTACGATCAGGGTAAAAATCTGAATTTAGATCAAGATTCTTTAGCCAGGGCTTGACTCTAAGTATTACAGTAGCTTTCTTTTTTAAAAATTTAGCTTCCTGCTCACAATATAAAAGCTCTATAGGACTATCTAAAACAATGGGAATACCTAGATTTATAGCTTTACTTATAATCTCTCGCCCCTTAATAGATCCATTTACAGCTATATCCTTTAATGGAACGTTTCCTCGAAGAGCCAGCTCCAACTCCCCTTTACCGAAAGTGTCACAACCGGCCCCTTCTCTTGTCAGTATTTTACGTATTGCTGTAACAGGATTTGCCTTAATCGCTGCCATAATTCTGACCTTACCCTCAGGCCATTCAGACTCAAATGCCTTCCTGTATGATCTTAAGTTTTTAACCAAATGGTTTTCTGATACAACAAATAATGGGGTTCCATATTTCTCAGCAAGCTCAACCGTATCACAGTCTTCAATGAACAAATGGCCATGCCTAACGGATAGAAATTTATTTAAATATTTATATTCCATGCAAAGTCCATTTAAAGTAAATTAAACTATAAAATCCTCATTTGTATATCACAGGCTTGCCTTACCCATAGCTAAAGGCCATTCAGTCTTTTGTTTTTCTCCCTTACGCTTAGCTACACAATCCGCCAGCCAACAGAGCAGTTTCCAACTAATACCGCATGCTATATATGCGTCTCTATGTGTAGAGTCTAGGTATGGAGCATATTCACATACATCAGCACCAACAAGATCAATGTCTCCATTTTTTCTGAGATATCGAATAATGTCCCATATTTGTCTAGACTTTAGTCCAAAGGGTTCCACCGCTGAATTGGAAGCATTATCCGTAGCGTCAAGGCTATCGAGATCTAGAGTGAAATATGTAGGTCCATCTCCAACAACCTCTAAAATCCTTTCTGCAATTTTGTCCGTCCCCAGCTCAAATACTTGATCGGCAGTATAAGTAGTTACGCCAAAATTTTTTGCATGTCCACCAACCAAGGCTGTCATCCTTCCCCGGATACCCATAGTTATCATACGTTCTGGGTCGAGATATCCCTCTGCCATATTTTTAGTGAATTGATTGCCAGAGTGATATGGATATTTAAAATCCGCGAAGGTTACCAGGTCATAATGCGCGTCGAAATGAATCAAACTTAATGGGCCAAATTTTCTGCCGAGAACATTAATTGGTGCATAGCTAATTGTATGATCACCACCCCAGGTAAATGTGACACAGTCATTATCTAGAACTATCTTTTCATATTCCTGGATTATTTTAGATACCTCATCAGACAAATCAAATCGCCCGTAAGTATCAATATTTCCATAATCTATGATTCTACATGTATCGAAAGGTATATCCCAACCTCCATCAGGACTTGGTTCGATAGTCCCCATGGCATTCTTTGAAAACTCACGAAGGACTTTTGGACCATATTTATGAGATGCATTCATCGGCGCAGCCTTTTCTAAGGGCTGGCCAACTATTACGAGGTCTGCATTTTTACAGTCCCGAGAGTAAGGCGACATAAAGCCACCTAAATAATCCTTGTTTAGGTTACCAACAACTTCTAATCCAACGCCGCCCATCTTACCCATTCTTTGTAGGTGAGCAGCTACTTCCGGGTCTATCCCATCAGAGCTTCTAGAATGTTTCCATAAATCCTGAAGACGTGCTTTTTTCTCTTTCGACATTTCTGGATAAGGGTAATTCCTTTTACTCATTTTTACGTCCACTTAAATAACAATATGAAACACCTTAAATTATATCTAAGTATGAGCCAATTTATTGAATGCAGAGATAGAAAGCCCTGCACTAAAACCACCATCAACATTAATGGCTTGACCATTGATAAAGGTACAGTCATGTGACGCCAGAAAATGTATCAAAGCGGCAATTTCATCTGGATGTGCAATGCGTCCCAAAGGAACAGCAACTTTTTCCATAGCTAATTGGGGTTCACCACCTTCTGCTTGGGCCATTGGTGTATCAACGGAAGTTGGGCATATGGCATTTACCCTAATATTTTGTGCCCCTAACTCCAATGCTGCTGTCTGTGTAATACCAACGACTGCCCATTTTGATGCAACATATGGAGCAAGGTAAGGAACGCCAGATTTTGCGGCGGCTGAAGCAACATTGACTATGGAGCCACCATACTTCATATGAGGTGTGGCGTATTTTATACCAAAAACGACTCCCATTGTATTGACGCTGTAGTTTGCCCCAAAGTCATTGCAATCTACGTTAAGCAGCGTTTCATATCCTTTGTTTATGCCTGCACAATTAACCAAAGTATCTATTTTCCCGAATTTTTCTGCTGCGTAATTCATTAATTCTTTTACTTGTGACTCACTTGATACGTCTGTTTCAACAAAGTCGCCGCCTTCTATATCCCGAATTGCATTATCCCCACTACCAATACCCGCTATAATGACGTGAGCGCCAGCCTTATGAAAACGTTTTGCAGTGCTCAATCCAATTCCTGAGTTTCCTCCAGTTATCACTGCCACTTGGTCATTAATGTCAAAGAATCTATTCATAGCTTATTTCTCCAAAATCCGGTTCTCCTAGGAACTGTTAGTTTTCGGCTGCTATCATTTCTTTGTTAAGGTTTTTGACCTTTTAATTGGATTAATTTTTTCAAAAAAAATGAGTGGGGAAGTACAAGTGCTGAGAATTTTGAATGCTCACATGGAAATCTTATTAAATACAATATAATTATATAAACCTAAAAGTAAGCTATTATCTCTTAAATATTACTAAATCCCTGGAGACAAGCCTCCACTTACAGGTAATACAACACCTGTAATATACGATGCCTCATCACTTGCTAAAAAAGCTATTGCCGCAGCAACCTCAAAGGGTTCTGCTGGGCGCCCTAACGGTATAGATGAGTTTTCTTGTTCGGCTGCCTGAGAAATAGAAATTCCTTCGCCTTCTGCTATTGCCGCATAAGCTTTCTGCAACATATCTGTATTGATTGCACCAGGTGCTACAACATTAACCCTTATGCCCCTGTCTGCATATTCCAAAGCTAAAGCTTTGGTTGTACCTACCAATGCATGCTTTGTAGCTATATAAGGATATGGCATACCCGCAGAAACCCCGATACCAGCTGTAGATGCAACATTGACTATTGCCCCAGAACCCTCTTTTTCCATTATCTTCAGTACTCCCTTACACATAGATAATGCACCTTTTACATTGATGCTGTAATTAATATCCCAATCTTTATTCTCATTTTCATTTAAAATGGCGGATCCAAATCCAACCCCAGCGTTATTGACTAAAATATCAATGCGACCAAATTTATCTGCCAGGTCATTAACTGCATTATCTATTTGATCAGGTTTTGACATATCTATAAATATATATGTAGCCTCCCAGCCACTAGATTCTATTTCTTTAACATTACATTCAAGGCTATCCTTTGACTTTTCTCTCCCTGCAAGTATCACAGTTGCTCCTAATGAGGCTAGTTTTATTGCTACAGCTTGACCCAACCCTTTTTGCTTGGTAGCACCAGTTATAATCGCGATCTTACCTGAGAGTTTTTTCATAATGCAGGCTCTGAGATTAATAGCTAGTTATATAGTAGCTAACTACTTAATCGTTTAAATATAAATTTAGAGCTAGATTTTAACTTACTACAATTAATTTTTTGGATAAATCATAAAATTATAGTTTGTAGTTCTCCTTTGATACCCATCTATACTTTGACCAACAGGTTAATATAACTGGAAGAAAATATGAATGCTGATGCACAAACGAGAAAAACAAGTGGAGATTTTTTAAGTTACTGCATTAGAAGGATATGGAAAGCTGAGGGGGCAAGCGATGAGCACTGCAATGCGGTGGCAAATGCATTAATGATCGGAATATTCCAGGGCAAGCTAAATCAGGGACTCGGTGTTTATGAAGCCATAGATTTGACCCATAAAGTGGGAATGTTGGATATCAAAGCTGAACCTGAGATTGTTGATGAAGGTCCTACTTGGGCATCAATTGATGGTAAACGCTCATCTGGATACTATACGATGACGAAAGTTGCCCAGACTGCGATCAAAAAAGCAAAAGAGCAAGGTATTTCAATAGTATTTGCTCATAATCATAATGATGCTGGCAGTTTTGGCGCCTACACGTGGCTTGCTCATCAAGCCGATTGTGTAGCACAAGCGTCGAATAACTCTGTACCCATGTGCTCCCCACTGGGCGGTATGGGAAATACAATTGCCGTACCGCCGCTTGATGCCATAGGCCCAAGCGGAGAACAGCCACCGGTCTGGATGAGCACGAAACTGTGTGAGCGGTATGATGCAGATACTGCACAGGCTGTTTTGCAAGGTACCAAGCTTAAATATAATGCTGTAATTGACCCGGATACAGGTGAGCTGGGTAATGATTTGGCTCCCTATGCAATTCCAGTCGAGGGATATGGTCGTGTATATGATCAGACCTGCTTCCAGAATCTTCACGAACCTCGGGTTTATATGCTGAATCTATGGAACGAGTTACTAACAGGCATCATAAATCCTAGAGGTATCATAACCCCAGAGGTTCCCACTTTAGCAGACTTCATAAACGGTAAGGCACAGGCTACCTCAGTAGGTGGTAGTTACTATATATGTATTGATCCCTCTAAATTCGGCCCTATTTCCGAAGTAAAGGCTAAGTCTGATCGTTTTGCGAAAGCTATACAGAATACTCCCCCGTTACCGGGCGGTAGAAACTGTCGTATGCCAGGTGGTACTGGTTGGAAGAAGTTAAATCAAAAGTCTGATGAAGTTGAAGTACTTGAAAGTCACTGGGTTCCATTTTTTGAAACCCAAGCCGGCCGACATGGTTGGAGTGAGGAAAGCTTGAAAAAGGAATGGGAAGCGCAGCGGGAATAACGAGGCTATTCATATTTATTACATCAAATTAGATTGGTTTTAAGCTCTACTCTGGCCGCTTCTGCGGTTTTCTTTGTAGTGATTTACATGCTTGGACTCGATCCATCAACAACGGACACATCATTTTTCTACCAGTTGATCTTCAATTTCGTCTAGGCTGAGATAAGCATTAGGGCTGTTAATATCGGAACTTCTGAGATTATGGCCGAGACATCGCCAACTGTTCACGATCTATCCTTATTCATTATGAGCAGCCTATTCGCTATGTACTTGTGAATCTCTGAGTTGGTTGCCGTTTAAAGATCGTTACCCGCTATGGGTGATTCCAAGAAAGATTGCGGCGCAAACTAATGGTTTCACATTTTAGGTAAAGGTACAAAGGCTGTACGATCACTGTTTGCGACCAAATGCTTAAGGCGCTATCGTCCATTGGTTTCGCCATACTGGTATTTCTGAAGATTTGAGGTACCGTCCCCGTAAGCATATCCGTGATGATGCGGGAACGGTATGAGAGCAGGCGACGTAAGCGGGTTAAGGAGGAGCGGTAAAACTACCGCCCTACTCTACTGGCAAAAATGCACTATTCCAAATTGAAACGATTAAGGCTCACTAATGCGCTTGAACCTGCAAGATATTAAATGACAACTATAAGGTATAGCTGTTTGAACTGTATTTTTTAGGATCAGCTAAGCTGATATATCAAGATTAATCTGTCGCGGGATATCGCCAAGTGAGCAATTTATGGATTAGTGAATTTATCTACGCGCCATATGAATAAACTGCAGTTACCATTTGAGTTAAAGCGATATGAAAGCCAAGTCAATTTTAGCCAGAGTGCTAACTGTTATCTCTATATGCATTGCTATCTCATCCTGCTCTCAAAGAATAGCTAGCTCAATAGAAAAAGCTGAACACTTCTCCTTTGGAGAAAGGATAACTGTCGAGCGAATAGAACAGTTAAACTTCAGGAAAGCTGAATATTGCCCACCTGGAAAAAAGACATGCATTAGTTATTATTACGGATCACCTTTAGCCGACGCCAACCTAAACTACTCTGTAACATTTGGTGAGGACGAAAGAGAAAATATTGTTAAGATTAATTTAAGTAGAGATTCATTAGATCGAAGCTACTTTGGCACCGTAATCTTACTGCATGGATTCCGTACTTCCAAAGAATTTATGCTGGATTCTGCTCTTTATTTTCGTTTTCTTGGGTTTCAGGTTATTGTTCCAGACCTTCTAGGTCATGGTGAAACTGGAGGCAAGAAGAAATATGGGGTAAATGATACTAAATATATCAACTCCCTTATTGACAACCTAATTGAAGAAGGGATCATCAAAAATGAAAATATATATATTGTAGGAAACTCTATGGGCGCCGTAACAGCCTCTCATATTTCTTCTTTAAGATCAGACATTAGCGGAGTTATTCTTTTAGCTCCGATGTTGCAACTTGATGAAGCTGTATACAATTATGCAAAACGTGACCACCCCATACTTAGCAGAATTATCCCTGAGAGAGATATACGCAAGGGGGCGATTTTGGCTCTAAGAAAATCTAATATAAATTTGAAAGATACAAACATAAAACCTCTCTTAAAATCCTCCCAGACTCCGACTCTACTAATGCTCTCAGATTCAGACCATATTTCACCATATGCAAGTTTCAAACAATTGAAGAAAGATAATATCAAAATATTTAAAGTTCATGATAGGTATCATCCAAGCATGAATACAATAGGTGAGATCGAGCATAAAGCCATTGTTAAATGGCTCAATACTACTCAGTAATACTGCCTATATAGTTTTCGGATATATTCAAAATTTAAATATCGCTGGATAAACCTACCAGAGGTAGAGCGAGATAGAGCAGTTATCTTTGTCGACCCTATTAGTTTTTTTCATAATAAGCCTGGATAAGCCACAACCACGGCTACTTAATGAGCAATTAAAGATAATGTTCTTGGGGTGTTCCTTCACACTGCCTGGTCGATAGTGACATAGGAACAACTATTAATTAACAACTGCTATTATTTGAGTTTGAGTAAATATCTGCTCATATCCTACCCGCCCCTTGATTCATAAAGGAGATGTGCATGAAGAAGTATTCATTCTTATTCATAATGATTTTGATTGCTCTTGCCTTTGTAGGGTTTAACACAGCGGCTGAAGAAGGT
Organism: Microbulbifer mixtoriginis (SeqCode); assembly: GCF_052466765.1. Taxonomy (NCBI): domain Bacteria; kingdom Pseudomonadati; phylum Pseudomonadota; class Gammaproteobacteria; order Cellvibrionales; family Microbulbiferaceae; genus Microbulbifer; species Microbulbifer mixtoriginis (SeqCode). The sequence goes on along the minus strand of NZ_CP174289.1, from coordinate 4,828,545 downwards.
AAGCCTAAGCCTCCTCAAAGTAGTGAAGGCAATATTTGTAGTAATGAATATGTCTTATGCACTTCCGCCCCTTGTATCCCGGACCCTAGAAATCCGGATTCAAATGCAATTTGCCAATGTGATGTTAACAAGGGTTTAAACTTCGGGATGTCAGCATGTAAAGCCCGGATTCCTGTAACTAACTCGACCGGTGTAAAAAAAGTCTTATCGACTTTTTCTTTCGCTCAGGCACCTACTAAACCAGTGCTTTCCTGTCCAGAAGGTAACCCTTGGGCGGATTGCCTGGATCAACCCTGTATTGTCGACCCAATGAATCCACTCAAGGCCATTTGCACATGCAAAATAGTACGTGATCAGCCTTTTGTAACTTTTGGAGGAGACTGCGTTACGTTGACTTGTGATACCGGCTATTGGTCAGGCGCAACAGTTGGGTCCTATATTGGGGCAAGCACGCAGCTGATGAAGGCTTTTGGTTTAGACCAGACGCCTGCTAAATATTGTGCGGGAACGAAGGCGAAAGTCTCAGAGTGACCCAGGCTTGACTGGCGAGTCGCCCTACAGGCGTCTAATCTAATGCCAAGATAATATTTACTCTTCTAGCTCCCCCCTTGCCATAACCTAATGAGGCTTCCTATGAGAAAAGCAACCAGTGAACAAGTAAGCGCAAAGGATCAAGCCAGACTTAAGGCTCCAACTGATTTGGGCGAGAACGCTAGGAGTAGCATTACTACTGCTGTCAATACACTACTGGCAGACACCTTTGGCTTATACATGAAAACGAAGAATTTTCACTGGCATGTGAGCGGTCCGCACTTCCGGGACTACCATCTATTGTTTGATGATCAGGCCAGTCAAATTTTTGAGATGACCGATGTCTTGGCAGAGCGTGTGCGTAAACTGGGGGGAACCACACTTCGCTCCATTGGCCAGATCGCCAAACTACAACGATCTTCAGATAATGATACGGATTATGTAGACCCACAAGATATGCTCGCGGAACTTGCTGAAGACAATCAGCAAATGATTGCGAATATGCGCAAAGTCCATGAGCTTTGCGATGAGCATCGTGACATTGCAACTGCGAGCATTCTGGAGGAGTATATTGATCAGGCTGAAAGGCGATCTTGGTTCTTATTTGAGGCTAGCCGGAGTTCAGGATTAACGCACCACTGAACGTCACCCCAAAAGACGCAATAATTTTGTGCTCTAGTTGAAGAAGGGAGTTGTTGTATTTTTAGCGGACAACAATTCCTTTCTTACATCTCTACTAAAACTTCCACTTATTTACAGCGTAAAATTTACAGTTCCAGCCTCAATTTTCTATAAAATTTATCTCTCCAGTTATGGAACGACTAGATAATGTGAGGGATACTTTATTGGGATTTCAGGTTTGCCCAGGTGGCTGAAATACCAATCTTTTCAACAAGGAAATCAATAAACACCCTGACTTTTGAAGTGAGTACATTAGATTTAGGGTAGACAAGCCAAATCGCTGCCTGGTCATCAATTCTGTAATCCGGAAGTACCCGAACCAGTGTGCCCTCTTCTAATTCAGAATGAATATTCCATAACGAACTCATACAAACCCCAACCCCGGCCTTGGCGGCTATACGCATGCTGGCGCCATCATCACAAATTACTCGAGACTTACCTTTCGGTGGAGGAAATGATCCAGCTTGTTTATCACTTTCAGATATCAGCTTTCTGGGCTTTGAATTCATAAACACCAAAAGCTGGTGCCGAATGAGATCTTCAGGCGTATTTGGAGCACCATATTTCTTTAAGTAGCTGGGGGAAGCGCACAGGATTCTCTTGTCTTCAGCGAGTTTACGTCCAATAAGACTACTGTCTTCTACGGCATAGTTGCGTAGGGCTAAGTCAAAGCCTCCCTCGATTAGGTTAACTTGTGTATCAGATAGCTTAAGCTCCACATCCACACCGGGATATCGCTCAAGAAATTCAGGCAGTATTGGTGCTACAAAGCGCTGTACAAATGTGCTTGAAGCCGCAAATCTTAGCGTTCCGCTCACATTTGAACTGCCTTTACCCAGGGCTGCCAAGGCAGCATCTTCTTGGGCAAGGATCTCTCTAGCATAGGGAAGGAATTCGGCTCCTTCTGTCGATAAAGTGACCTTCCGAGTGGATCTATGGAATAGATCCGCCCCTAATTGAACCTCAAGCTTTGACAGGCGCGCACTGGCTACTGATGGAGCCAACCCAAGCTGACGCCCTGCGGAACTGATATTGAGCAGGCCAGCAGCCAGCACAAAAAGCCTTATTCCGTTCGTATCCACCAATTATATCCAAAATCAGAATTCTGAATCCATTTATACCTCATTTATTCGTAATAACCAATGAATTAGGCTTTGCCCAGCTGTTGAGTAGTTGCCCTCAAAAGGTCTTGTAGCTAAGCAATAACAGGAAATTCGTTCGCGATTAGAAGAGATCAATAGATGGTATTTTCTCTCTTCAGAACATTTATGGGATATGAGCCAACTGATCCCAATTGTGCAAAGGACATGGCAATGCCAACAACCATAACCCGCTGTGTCAACTATGTTGAAGGGGATGTTTAGTGACTTCTGGCCAAAGAGATAGAAAAGCTTGGTTTCCCGAAATCAATACTGGCTTCAATAGCGTATTTAAACCTGGACGACTTTCTATAGGCCTAGTCGTCCCTATTGAAAACTACTCGACAACCTCTGTGCCAACTATGGCAGATCATATTGAGAGAGTTCAACTCGCTGAGGAGCTAGGTTTTAGCGCCGTTTGGCTAAGAGACGTGCCGTTCAATGTGCCTTCATTTGGTGATGCCGGGCAAGTGTTTGACCCTTTCGTCTATCTTGGATTACTTGCAGGTGCAACTTCAAAGATTAGCCTCGGCGTAGCGAGTCTTATTTTGCCATTACGTCACCCGGCACACGTTGCAAAAGCAGCTGCCTCAGTTGATCAACTCTCCGGAGGGCGACTTATCCTTGGCATTGCCAGCGGCGATCGCCCTGAAGAGTATCCAACGATGAATATTCCTTATAAGGAGAGGGGGGCGATTTTTCGTGAGAGTTACGAATACATTCGAAAAATAACAGCCCCCTACCCTCATTTTGAGAGTCGCCTTGGGGTCGTATCTGGGGAAGTGGACCTTTTGCCAAAGCCTTATGGCCAACAATTGCCGTTACTAATAACAGGATCCTCCCAGCAGGCCCCAGATTGGCTAGCGAGCAATGGCGACGGATGGATTACATATCCCAGGCCCCATACAGAGCAGAAGCATTTTATTAAACAACTAAGAAAAAACATCTGCGAAGAAGGGGTCCCTGCCAAGCCAGTTATGGAGCCACTGTATATTGATGTTATTGACGACCCTGATTGTCCGCCACAACCAATACATTTGGGGTTTCGCATCGGCATCAATCAATTAGCTGCGTATTTGAAGTCAAGAGCGGCAATTGGCATTAATCATATTGCGCTTAATCTACGCTTTAATAAACGAGACGTACAAGAAACACTTCAACAGATTGCTACAAATATTCTTCCAGAGTTGAAAGGATAGGAATAATTAATGACGAAGACAATTTTACTAACAGGCGCAACAGATGGTATTGGACTGGAAACGGCAAAGCTATTAGCGTCAAAAGGCCATACTTTACTGTTGCATGGCAGAAGCAAGTCTAAATTGGCACAGGTAAAGAAAAGCATCTCACAAGATTTCCCTGAAACCACAATAGACACTTTTCTGGCAGACCTCACTAACCTATCTGAAGTTGAGGCACTGGCAGTAAAAGTTAAAAGTCACTATTCAAATATTGACGTACTAATAAACAATGCTGGTGTACTTAAAATACCCAATCCAGTTACAGACTCAGGGTACGATATTCGTTTTATCGTAAATACTATTGCACCATATATATTAACCAAGCACCTTTTAACTCTGTTCAATAGTAGTGGCCGTGTCATCAATCTATCCTCTGCCGCCCAGGCGCCTGTGAATCTGGAAGCGCTTAAAGGTGAGCAACTCCTCTCTGATAGTGATGCTTATGCCCAGAGTAAATTGGCTATTACGATGTGGACATTCCAATTATCCAAATCCCTTGGCAATGAAGCCCCAGCATTCATTGCCATTAACCCCGCATCATTCTTGGGCAGCAAAATGGTGAAAGAGGCTTATGGCTCGCTTGGGAGAGATATAGGTATTGGTGCTGATGTATTGGTTCGAGCAGCTCTTAGTGATGAATTCTCCAGTGCTACCGGCAAGTACTTTGATAACGACCTGGGCAATTGGTCTCAGCCACACCCCGATGCTCTTGATGAGGCAAAGAATGAATTGCTTATTTTAGAAATTGAAAGCGTTGCTAATGAGTTAGGGGCTCAAATCCCCTAAAGCATAACCTGTAACTTAAACAATCAATACCTTCACCCCCTAAAAGGACATAATGATGAAGTATGAAGGCTTTACTACATTCTCAACCGCTCAAAAGGAAGGCATTTTAACGGTCACATTTGATTTTGGGCCAGTGAATGTCCAGGGGCAAGAAATGCTGGCAGACCTTAACAGTTTAGCCATGCGCCTGGAACGGGATCGCAATACCAAAGTGGTAGTTTTTCAATCGGCAAACCCAGAAATTTGGGTCTGCCACTATGACACCGAGCTCTTAAAGGATATGTCTGATGAGGCAATATCCCGAGATGAAGTTAAGTTACTCGATTTACAAGCGGTTTGTGAGCGAATTAGTAAAGTTCCACAGGCAACCATTGCCAAACTGGAAGGCTTTGCTCGAGGCGGCGGCCACGAGTTGGCGCTGGCAATGGATATGCGTTTTGCCGCACGTGGCAAATTTAAGTTTATGCAAATGGAAGTTGGTATGGGAATACTGCCCTGCGGTGGTGGCGCATCTCGGATGGCTCGCCAGACCGGGTTAGGGAGAGCATTAGAGATCATTCTAAGTGCTCAAGACTTCGATGCGGATGAGGCGGAGAGGCTAGGCACAATTAACAAAGCACTGGACTCTAATGAAATCGGTGAATATGTAGATTCACTAGCAAAGAGAATCTCTCAATTTCCTGCTGAATCTATCAATGCCTGTAAGCAAGCCGTATATGAGTCCATCGACAAGCCCATAGATGAAGCATTGAAGGCTGAAGCCTATTGGTTATATCAAGCGACCAGTAAAACACCTGCACTAAAGCGGTTTTCGATCGCTGATGAGCAGGGATTAGAGCATGATATTGAAAATCAACGCAATTGGAGTGAACTGGTCATGCAAGTACAGAACATCAATTAACCCTTTGAAAGTTTTCTCTTTCCAATAGAAAAATAGAGCCTCTCTATTCTAAGGGCTGACTATTAATAATTCACCTCGGTGATCAGTCCAAAATCCTGATTAGCTACCATTATTACCCCTGATATTTGAGAATTAAAAATGAAAGCAATGATAGTAAATGCCTTTGGCGGTCCAGATGTATTTGAAGAAGCCGATGTAGTAAAGCCAACAATTAAGGCTGGGCATGTACTGGTAAAGGTTGCAGCAACCAGTGTTAACACAGTCGATACGATGATCCGAGAAATGGGCACGGAACTGCCCTTCTCTCCACCTCTTCCCGCCATCTTAGGCATGGATTTCGCTGGTACGATTGAAGAGGTTGGTGAAGGTGTCAGTGACTATAAGGTTGGCGATGAAGTCTATGGTTGTGCCGGTGGTTTAGCAGATTTGCCGGGCACCCTGGCCGAATATATGATTGCGGATGCCAACCTGATCGCATTAAAGCCCACAAATACAACCATGCGAGAAGCAGCTGCTTTACCACTGGTTGGTATTACCGCGTATGAAGGGCTAAAACGCGCTGGTATTCAAGCGGGTCAGAAAGTCCTTGTTCATGGTGGTTCGGGAGGCGTTGGGCATATTGCCTTGCAATTAGCCCGTCACTTTGGCACCGAGGTCTTTTCAACAGGCGCCGGAGAGCCTCAAATGGCTCTAATCAAAAAGCTCGGTGGAACGCCAATCAACTACAAAAAAGAATCGGTCGAGGAATACGTCAAAGAACATACAGATGGCAAAGGCTTTGATATCGTATTCGATTCTGTGGGTGGCGTTAACATCGCAAAATCATTCGAAGCAGCCACACTCAATGGGCAGGTGATATCAACTGTCGCCATGGTTGAACTTGACTTAACAACGGCCCACCTTAAAGGCCTTTCTTTGCATGTCGTTTTTATGTTGATCCCTATGATTCATAATCAAGGGCGAAAAGACCATGGGACCATTTTAAAAGCCCTTAAATCTATTGTAGAAAAGGGTGATGTCAAACCCGTACTCGACGAATCATCATTTGACTTTAAGGAGATTGGCAAAGCTCACGCAAGGCTGAGAAGCGGTAAAGCTATGGGCAAAGTTGTGGTTACTATTGACTGACTCTTGAAGAATTCAAAAGCTATGGCCCACATGTTGGGCCTAAACAAACCATTTAACATCGAACTAGGATCCTAGCTGAGCAATTGCGAGCAAACAAATTTTACTCATCAGGCTTATAACCCGGATTATATATCGAATATACTCTAACATACGAAAACTTGTTGCTTGGACTCACATCATAAAAAGCACACATCATAAGCCTGAATTTTGAGCCGGCATTATAAGTTATGCCATTCCACTCAAGATCCTCTTTACAGAGGAAATCTATCGGCGCTTCAGAAGCTACAGTTTTTTCATCCGCCAAGAAATGAGTATGACTTAGAATCACCTCCTGCATTTTTTCAGCGACGCCCTCCCAGAAGGCCAGAATCTGGTCGCGTCCAATATTTTTACGGGCTTGGGGAACATACTCAAAAGTTGCACTCTTTTCGTAATACTTATCAAAGAAATCATCCAAGCTGATTCCTCCAGTGAAAGTAGAGTTAAAATCACTAATATACTGCCGATATCTTTTCTCAGTAAACATTTAAATAACCCTTACACTCTCAAACCAAAGGAGGAAGTTAAAATTTCTTAAAATAAAAATTTCAACAGCCATAATAAGAACTAAAAAGCTTTCACTAACATTTACCAAAATTGTGTCAAGTTAAATTGTAGTGGCCAGGTGCAATGACGCCATTTGGATCGAAAACCTTCTTAATATCCCTTGTGACCTGCCAAAAAACATCATCAGGATCAACTACAAGATCCATAAAATCAACAAACAGGCGGTTAGGATGGAAGCCGGCCTTAATGAATTCTTCATTAAGCTCCTTTGCCAAAGATCGCGATTCCTCTCGCGCTACTTTATCGGTACGTATAAAGTGCGTTGATATACTGAAATGAGTTGTCTTGTCATCAACAAGGCCAAATGCATAACTTGCTTGGGCCTTACTGTAATGTGTATTTACTTTTCGAACAATTGAGTTTGCCTGCTGAACATATTCAACATTCATGGGTACTGTTGGAAGAATGAAATGCATACCAATGTCAGTGTGATCCGGATTCTCCCATCCTTCAGGAAGTTCCGTTTGAGCCGGCCAATAAATACTCATAAGAGGTCGATCACTTGGCTCACCCAATGCCATACGATAAAAGCCTGCATTACAATGAATAAAAGAGTTCATCTTTTTCCAGCCGACAAGCTTGGAAGCATACAACCCTAAGTTAATCAACCTATCCGTCACATAAAAAGTAATACCCCAAGGACTCAATCTCTTCAACTCTTTTTTTGCTGCTTTTATCTGGTATTTGGTACCACTGATATTTGAAAATATTACACCTGCACCAAATGAGTATCGATTCAGAAATCCCATCAAGCTCTCGCGATCTATATCAACATCCTGACCCTTAAGATCTTGATACATTACAGGAGCCAGACCATTTTTAACCCGGACATTTTCATAGTAATGAGTAATAGAATTAACCAACCCAAGTTGTTTAATTCCTTTGAGGGCATTGATTGCATCACCCAGGTAACTTTCATCCTTTAAAACCGTCAAAAACATGCACTGTTTTTCAGGCCTTCTCCTCAACTCTATTGTTGCACGAGTTACAACTCCAAAATTTGATTGCAAAAAAATCCGAAGATATGATGGCCCTATTCCTTCCGGAAAGGTATTAGTTGCTTTACAATTTGCATAATGCCCAAATCCCGTCTTAAATATTCTCCCATCCCCTAGAACAACCTCCAGATTAAGAAGTTGCTTATATCGCTCCATATTGTACCCCACCCCTTTGTCTAGAGCGTTGCCTACTATACTTGTATCCTTTGCAGAGCCTGTTGTGTCTGAAAAATACTTTGAGCCAGTCTCGTTGAGGTAATTAAAAAGTTGAAACTGTGTCACTCCCGGCTCAATAACTGCATAGCCAAACTCTTCATTTACTTCGATAATCTTATTCATTCGATGAAGATCAACAAGTATTAGATCACCCTGCGTTGATAATTTTGAACCAAAACCCCAGGACTTTCCGGTACTAAAAGGCTGTATACAAACTTTAAATTTATTTGCATTTAAGACTATCTGTCGAACTTCCTCAGCAGACTCAGGATATAAGATTAAAGGAACATCTACGTTATATGATGTAACATTTTCAATATGCTGTGCTATTTCATCCTGCTCAGATACAACTTGATCAGCCCTAAAAGTTTTTTTTATCTCCAGCAAAAAATCTCTAATCATAACCACTCCACACAGCCCTATACTGGTACAAAATCGCGACATCCTAGTGCTTTACTGGAGATCTACTATTACTCTAAAAGCAAAAGAGCAAACAAATAGACCTAAACCAAATAGCGAAAAGACAAACAAACCTTAGAGTTCATTTAGGTGACAAAAATAGAAGTTAAGCGACAAATCAATATATAAGTCACTTCTACACATATTAGAGTGTAACCCTTCGTGTTGAAGATATTTATAAAGACAATAGTGAGATAGAGTATGTATATAAAGGCGCCCACCTCCTCAGACACCCCCTTGTGGGATCGCCTGATGGGCAACTACACCTTTGCTTGTCTGAAGGTTGCCACTCAACTTGATATTTACGGCCTGATAGACAAGGGCTACAACACTAGCGACAAGATCTCTCAGGCACTGCAACTTAGTAGCAAGGGTGTTGAGCAATATCTTTTGATTCTTAATCACCTGGGTTATATCAAAATGGAACTGGCCCAGTATGAGAACACTGAGCTGGCAAAAAATTATTTAGATAAGAACAGTATATATTATTGGGGGGGAAGTCTTGCTGGACCCCTTTGCTATTTACGATATCAATCATTTGGACAAGAAAATTATAACCAGCCTTAAGCGGGAATATGAATTGGAGTGTAAGGGGCGTTCAGTAACCGATATGTGGCAAAACGATGAAATGGATAATGAATCGGCAGCGGCATTTACTCATCTAATGCACTCTCAGGGTTTCGCCTCTGCAGTTAAAGCCGCTTCAGACGGTATTTTCAAGCAGGTTGATACCTTACTTGATGCTGGTGCCGGCTCAGGGACTATCGCCCTGGCCTTCTGTGAAACATATCCAAATCGCACTGCTGTACTCTTTGATCTTGCCCCAGTCTGTGAAATTGCCAAGGAGTATGTACAAAAATTTAACAAAACTCGGCAAATAACCATTGCAAAGGGGAACCTATTCAGCCCTGAGTGGCCCACGGGCTTTGACGGCCTCTGCTTTAGCAATGTACTACACGACTGGCAAGAAGCTATCTGTGAATCCTTACTGAATAAGGCCTTCTCTCTACTACCCAAAGAGGGTTTTATCTATATTCATGACATGCTCCTAGATGAGAGCCAGCTTACACCGAGCTTATTTAGCTTCCACCTTTTTATGAATCATGGTTCACAGTTGTATTCTGAAAAAGAACTATACCAAATGCTCACTAAAGCCGGCTTTAAAAATCCACAAAGCCACAAAGCACTTGGCTATTTCTCGGTCATTTCAGCGCAAAAGCCCTAGCTGATGTATTCATAACTATGGCCATCCATCCGGCAAGTCAATTAAGAAATGGAAGCACGGAGCTCCCCATGACCATCGGACACTTAGATTGGAGCCAGCTGTTACACCATGCCAGATCAATATCTGAACAGGGGGGGCTCAGTGTGCCCCCAAATGCCAACCGGATTGACGACCTACCTATCAGTGGGCCGAAAGAAATCTTAAAAATCACCAAAGCCTTGGCAAAAACAGAAGGCGCTATATTAATGTCCAGCGGTGGTACCACAGGAAACCCCAAGCTGGCCTATACGCCCTTCCATCAGGCAACTCAGAGACTTCTACAACAGTGGAAACCACTTGGGTCTGGCGATGTACTCCTCAACCTTTTCAACCCCGGCCGCCTGTGGGGTGCCCACTACTTTATTCAAACTCTCGCCGAAAAAAGCAGAGCTATCACCGCACCTGTAGGTCCCTTTACTCCCAGTGAAGTACGCGCTTGGCTGGAGACATTTCGCAAGATAGAGATTAATGCCCTTGCTGGAGCTCCCACAGGATTAGCGGACTTCGCCCTGGGCATCCTGGATGGCAATTGTAAACTGAACATCAAAACAATTATTTGGATGGCGGAACCCTGGACCGAGAAAAAGTTTAATACGGTGCGTATGGCCTTTCCAAATGCCGGCTTCTGGTGTGACTACGGTTCGGTGGAGACCAACAGCATCGCTGTTAACGGGCCCGAGTGTGATCGGGATACTTACCACCTTTTAGCGGATCAATTGATTGAACCCGACGATCACGGGGCCCTACTCACACGTATTGGCAATGGCTGGACAGTACCAGTTATACGCTATCGGTTAGGGGATTTGATTCGGCAAGCCACTTGCCCATGTGGTCAGCCAAATGCATTGCTGATTGAGGGGCGCGCGGACGATGATGTGAGTCTTTGTAGTGCGATTTTTAGCGTTAGGAACATACTTGCTATCGCTAGAGAAGAGGATGGTGTTGAGGAGGCGCAGCTGATTCTCACAAAAAGCGGGGAAACACGTAAATCTGCAAGCGAACTTACTTTAGCTTATACCGGTATTACAGAATCCGACATAGTTCGAAAACGAATTCTAGCTGAGATTCATAACTTGGCATCTGTAGTCCAGCAATACCCTGGAGCCTTTAGCACAAAACGGGTTGAAAGGCTGATGAGGGTCAAAAGAACTAACAAGGTGCCGCCTATCATTCAGGCAGACGATATCAATTTGTAGATTTCAGTCAAGCACTAAAGATACAGCATAGGAAACATAGAAATGAAGTCCATAGCTAATTTGTCAGTGCTATTCTCAACCCTACTGTTACACCCTATACGTGCTGTATGTTCTCAAATGATTGCCAACTTTATTGAAAGCTCTAAATGCTTCCCATTTGATGAGATAATAACTATTGAAAGAATTATAAAACATGGTTTTAAGAAAGATAAATATTGCTTTGTAAAGGATGGCATCTGTATAAGCTATTATCATGGACCTCCTTTAATAGATCAAAATTTACAATACTCTGTTACATTTGAAGCAAATGGCAGTGAAAGTACTGCCAGCATGAATTTGAATAAGAGTTCTTTAACAAGGATATATTCTGGAACGGTAATATTATTACACGGATTTCGGGTATCTAAAGAGTTCATGTTGAACTCGGCAATATATTTTCGTTTCTTAGGTTATCATGTTGTTGTTCCAGATCTCCTCGGCCATGGTGAATCAGGTGGGATTAAGAAATATGGAGTTTATGATAGCAAACTCATCAACCCTTTTATTAACAACCTCATTGAAGCAGATATTATTAAGAAGGATAATTTTTATATTGTTGGGAACTCAATGGGGGCCTTAACCGCTACATATATCTCAAATTTGAGAACGGATATCAGTGGAGTTATTTTATTAGCCCCAATGCCGCAATTTGATCAAGCCTTATATAATCACTCTAAAGTCACACATCCAATACTTAGCAAAATCATTCCGGAACAAGATATTCGCAAAGGCGCCAGTTTAGTCTTGAAAAAAAATAATATTAACCTAGAGGATACAAATATAATCCCCCTTATCCAATCATCTAAAATTCCAATACTTTTAATATCCTCAGATACAGATCGAATTGCTCCTTACTCCGACTACAAAGGCTTAAGCCAAGATAATATTGACCTAGTCAAGATTCACAATAGAAACCATCAGAGTATGACTACAATTGGAGATGACGAACATATCTCGATTATTAGATGGCTCAATAAAACTGAAAAAGAATAATACTAAATTTAGGCACCCTATTTATACTCGAATAAATAAATCATCTTACCAACCAATATAACAGTCACTTCCCTGGGACCTTAGGGATATTAGTTCTTAGTGCATCATAGATTTCAAAAATTAAACCGCTATATAAATATGGCAATACAGGCATAGACTGGTGCCGGCGATTCGGCCTATTCAGGCCCTGGTGAATGATACAAGTTCATGAACGCTGCAAGCCTGGAAACAAAAACCCCTGATCACTATCGAATTTGTAGTCTGGATCCTCCCAGGCGATCATCTTACCCGGATTGAGTAGCCCCTTGGGGTCTGTCTGCCTTTTGAATGCAAGCAGCACCGAGTCAATTTGCTTCATCCCCCCTTCTTCCAGGGTGTATCGGTGCGGATTGAAGATCGTACACCCGAGTGCCTCATGCCGTTTGATGATTTCATCAAGCCGGGTTTTATCCGTGAAGCGAACAATGGGTAGGCCAATGGGAACTAGGCGTCCGTTGTAGCGAATAAACTCCAGGTGGCCGGGCAACTCTTCAGCATATATGCTCTGCAACTTGCCGACGGTCTCAAGTGGGTTCACATCAGGATAACGGACCTGAAGATAGGTAATCGATGGATCAACACTTAAGCCACGCAAGGTTGTGTGGTTCCAGGTGAGTTCATAAGCCGGCGGTAAATGCGTGATATCTTCAGCGGTTGCGCTATCGGAGCGGTACAACATCTCAGCACCCGGTGATCGGCTCAGGAGCCCATCCAATGCCCCCATGGCAAACTCTGCCACCATGAGCACAACAACGGACTGTTCCTTGCGGATAAATTTTTTGTGTCGCAAGAAATAGTCATGGGGCAACGGCGCTTCAATCGTAGCGATATCTTTTGTCAGAAGGCCATCCATGTTGGCAAGCTCTTCAGAAAAACGGATCGCATTTATAAAATCATCAAACCCGACGAGCACATCAATCCAGTCATAAGCTTCTGTCAGCGGTACTTCGATCTCGGTGATGATGCCTGTCGTACCGTAAGCGTGCAGAGCCTTTTGTACATCGCTTCCTGTCAGCTCCAGAACCTGCGGCTCCGCCTCCATGGTTACCATCCGCAGACGGATGACGTTACCCAGATCCCTGAGCCCCCCCCAATTCACCGAGCCGACCCCCGCAGCTCCCCCCGCAAGAAATCCTCCGATGGTCGCGATACGGTAGGTGGAGGGATGTATGCGGAGCGCATGACCGGTCCGGGATATCGTCTGCGCATCGATATCCGCCATAACGGCTCCAGGCTCGGTAACAACAACGCTTGGCTTAATATCCTTGACAGCATCCATTTCCGACAAATCCAGGACAACGCCACCGGAAAGTGGCATGGCCTGACCATAATTGCCGGTCCCCGCCCCCCGAGCCGTCACCGGAATGCCCGCGGCGTAGCACACTTTTAGAACGCGAATAACCTCGTCAACATTTTTCGGCCTGACAAGCAGATCACCGGTCACACCATCAAGTTGCTCCTTGAGGATCGGGGAATACCAAAAGAAATCCCGGCTCTTTTTTCTCACTATCCGTGGATCATCCTCAACCTTGATACCGTCGAGATTCGCTTTCAAAGCGGAGATGTCAGTCATGGGCGTTGCGCTCCCATGTGCATGTGATGATCCAGTTCGCGGAAATCCGGCAGGTCCTTGTCAATGCTGCACCCTGCGCGCAGCACATGTCGTGGACCATTTGGGCGTGAAAGGAGTTCATTCCAATTGCGCGCACGAAAGAGAATCAGATCTGCCGACTCACCGGCCCCAATCCAGCCGGCAGAAATCCCCATTATATCTGCCGGCGTGGTCGTTATTGAGCGAACCCAGTCTCCAACCGGATGGTCCAGATGCAGAGTGCGAGTTGCCTGAGCGTAGACTTCAATCAGATCGAGGTCACCGTAGGCGCAAAAAGGGTCCCGTGTATTATCCGAAGCAACAACAACATCTATTCCACGGGAACGCATTTCATGTAACAGCGTGACACCCCGGCGGCGCGGAGTCCGGCCCATTACCCGGTCCTGAAGATAAAGATTGCTCACCGGCAGAGTCACGACCGCGATCCCCGCCTTAGCCACCAGGTCCAGTGTACGGTCCACCTCGTGATCAGGCTGTACCGATAAAGTACAGCAGTGCCCGCACACAATTTTCCCCTGAAAGCCCAGGCGCAGAGCTGTTTCCGCGATGTGGCGCAAGGTCATTCCGGATGGGTCGAGCGTCTCATCGACATGAAAGTCTAGGTCCAACGCATGCTCCATAGCCGCGCGGAACATCGCTTCAAGATACCGATCTAGATCGGGCACCATGTAGGTCGCTGCTCCCAAGATGCCCCCGGCAGCCTGCACCCTAGTCGCAATGCGCCCTAAATATTGATCGTCTGCGGCAAGGCGATGGATTCCGAACAAACACACGCCCTGAAGTTCGACTCGGCCCGCCCATTCGGTGCGAATCTCGCAAAAGAGCGGCCAGGTGATCTCATCTTGCAGCGGCGAACTATCCAGGTGCGTCCGGATGACGGCCGTGCCATGGGTATAGGCACAACGCAGCCCAAATTCCATACGCACCCGAACATCCTCTGCTGACCAATTTTTACTCCGATCCCTGTCAACCGCCTGCATCGCCCCCGTGAAAGAGCCGTCGGGATTGGATGCACGCGGCCAGATATGCCCTTTATCCAGATGAGTATGCAGATCGACAAGAGCCGGTAGGACCAAGCCGTTATCCAGGTCGAGCCCGCCTGACGCCTCTGGCAGATTGGCCGCCGGAGCAACCTGTATTAGCGTTCCGTTACGAAAGACCAAATCGCAGGAAACAAGATCCGATGGCTCAGAATTGCCAGGGTCACGCAAGACACAGGCAGGGATCGTTGCATTTCTTATGGTGCCAGTGCCTTTGAAACTGGAGCCCCAACTTGCCTGCATCTACACCTCCCGTTCCAATGCGCCCGCACACCATTTGCGCAATAGCTGGTGAGAAAAGAGATTGAAAGACAGAGATACCAAAATGCCCACATGAACACGACTGCATCTATCAAATACTGGCCGCCAGCGATCTGCTATTCGCCCAGGAAATGCTGTAAGGACACGCTTGATTTTCTTGCAGGCTAAGTCACCGGCCGATTTGCCTCACCAGCAGCTTGCACCCGTAGTTAAAACTGGCGCTATTTGCGTGATGTTGCACATCTTTGATTGTAGCCGGCTCTCTGCTTCTGCGATTTGGATATCTGATTAGTTTGAGCTGCTTTTTCTTCTCTAAGCCTTAACACCTGTCACTGCCCTAGCTGACGTGTCCTTTCACTATTCAAATGAGACTAATTAAGCTCCCCTACCGGCAGTCTGGAGCGACTTCGCCCTAAAGATCGGTGGAAGCTTCAGATAGGTTAGTGCCCGCCAAAACCACTCTAAAGGCCCCATACGGAAAACTTTCAGCCACAAATCAGAATAAGCGAGCTGAAATAGGACAAGACCAATACAAACACCAACAACTTCTACTCTTGTCAGCGCACCATATAGCCCCATTCCAAAGCCATAAAATATAAACACACCAATCAATGACTGAGCGAGGTAATTGGTAAATGCCATTCGGCCAACCTGTTGTATTTTATTCTTAATCCACAGATGTGTATTACTCTGATACCAGAGACAGGCCAAGCCAACATAGCCAATACTGGTGAAGGTAGCCCCAACCAGATTAAATGCATCGCCATATAAGAAGTAGTGATTAATACTCCAATCATTGCTGTAGTTCCAAACCAAACCCAATGCGGTAAGGATCAAACCAATGGGTGTTGCGACAACAGCCATCTTTTTATAGGTCTCAGAGCTTGCCTCACCACGTAAGATACCAACTTTATAGAGGCCCATACCTATTAGTATCATCGCGGCGATTTTCAAAATAAACGACAAACTGAAAAATAGCATCACAGTATTCGCCTCCATATCTGCATCGCTATCTTCAGCTGCGAATCGGTGATTGACCAACTCCCAGAAACCACCTGTATAGGCCGCAACCTCCCTTTGAATTTGTGCTGTATCAGGTGCGAAGATATCTGAGACTATATATTTAGCTTCCCCACTGAGCCCGGATAACACAATACCGGTATGGTTTGAAACCAGTACAGCGCCTATTAAACTCAAAGTTCCTAGCGTAATGAGCCAACTTCCACGCAGTCCACGGAATATATAAAGCACCATAGCAACTAGCGCATATACTGTCAGTATGTCGCCCTCCCAGATATAGATCGCATGGAGCAAGCCTATAACCAGTAGCCAAAAGTTGCGGCTGTAATGAATCTTAGCGGCAGATTTTTGCTGGTTTAAACGCTTCTCAGCAAGAAGGACTATACCCGCTCCAAAAAGCATGGCAAAAAGTCCCATAAATTTTTGATCGGCAAATATATGTAAGAAAATAAAAATCAGATCATTAAGTGGCCCATCTGCCAGATACGCTTTAGGGTTCAAATAGGCAGCCATGGGCATGGAAAAACTAACCATATTCATAAAAGGAATGCCCAATATGGCAATTCCCCTCAACAAATCTAACTGTGAAATCCGGGCTGACATGCAAATCCTTTTAAGCAAAAATAGAGCAGATTAATGCCAGTGTAGGTTTGACACAAGATTGAACCACTTAAAAGTATTATTCTTTTATTGACAGATGTACCAACTTAAAAAATTAGCCGGTTAACATTTTTTTGGGACTATTGGACCAATAGTTTTTTTAGATCGGTTAGAAAATATATTTGAAATCTGTCGAATGCGCGTCACCATAATACAAAAGTTGCCACTTCTGCTGTCCATATAAGACCTTGGATAACACAAACTCATCAATAGCAATTTAGATAACGATTAGGTTATCACCACAGACTTAAAAATTGTCCGCTTCTATTATTAATGTAAAGGATATTTAATCTCCTTAGCCATCCCCCACATCTTATAGTCTGCCGGCATTTCAGAGAGATAATTGAGAGTGCGATAAATCAGGCTCTTCTCCATTTGGTCTATTCCCAAAGATTTACTCCACCCCTCAGCTGCCAATCGATAGCTCATTACAATCAGAAGAAACTTCTGCTCATTCGATAGCCCACTGCCATGCCCGTTAATTAAAAGGTGCATTGAGACAAGGTCATAATCCAGATCAAACTTAGATTCATTGACCTGGATATTAATTTGGGCTGATCGCCCAGACACTGATGATCCACGAGCAACTATCTGCATCTCGTCCAGAAAAAAAGATACATGGGCGTTATCTTTATCAGAACTATTCACATAGCGCCCTCTTAACGCCAGTTCCCGAATCTGCCTTTTGCTAATTTCACCCCGGAGCCATAAGTTGGTCATTTTTGTAAGGGGACCGTAGGATTCAGCGGCGGGGGTGTTTTCTTCTGCCGCAAGAGGCAATGAAATGAGAAGTACGACAAGACAAATACAGATCCTTGTTACAGCCATTGCTACTACCACTCAAAATCAAGAATTGACCACATAAGCGACACAAGGCGTTATCGCTATTAATGAGTATATTCAATGATTGGTATACGAACATTGCTTTGGGGCGCAACGACACTCATTGATGGCTTTATCGGTCGGGGGGTTAAATTCCACATTAATTTGAGTTCTATCGGCTCGCCTTCTCTCTTTGTGTCTCTGCAATGACTCTTTCGTTGATGCATGAAATCCTCCAGAGAGAAAATACCCCATGAATATGTCAACCTTCTCATCCAGGCTAAAACTACCCTTCCCCAGACCTATCCGGGAGTTAACTTTCGACAAACTGTAAGTCAATAAAATATCTTGACCATCACGATCGAACAGGTTAAACAGGCCTATCGCCCAATCGGTTTCCAATACATGTGAGAGCGTGTAAAACTTATCCACAAATTCTAAATAGATTAAGGAAAAGTCTTCACCTCCTTGAAGAAATCTACTTACGTAAGTGGACTCCTCCTCCCGTAAAAAATCCAACGCTGCCTGGATGGTTATTTCCTGAATATCATTGGCAAGGATATAGCCAGTGAGTCTATTGACTTCAACCACCGTCATGCCAAGTTCATAAAGTTTAGCCTGGTGTTCAGGCAGTCCTCGCCAAGAGGAAAGCGGCATTAGCAACCGGTATGCGGTCATCCACTCAGGATGTTCTTTTAAATTCACCTCATACCAAGTCGGGCTCTTTTTTTCAAGGCCGTGCTTTTGGAGGAAAGACAAGTCTTCACCGTCATAACTCGCTTGGCGAACTGCTTTCATTCGCAGCCAAGCTGTCCAATTCCGTTCCCTACTCAGTATCCAGTCGCTATCAATTTTCTTATTGAGATCATTCGCCGTAGCATGCAATATCTGTAAGGCATCTTGATTAGTGCTAGCGACAGCCGAAGTAGTAAAGATGATGCTCATTAAAGAAATCAACAATAAGGCGGCATTTGGAAGGAATGGCATTGGGGAACCTTAGGTCGCTTTCGATAGCTATATGTGACTTGGCCCATTATTCAGAGGGGCACAGCTTAATTATCGCTTGGAAGCCTGCCTCGAAGAGAAAATGGATGTCGGAATTCCCACCATAGGGCTCATGGGAAATTGCTGAGCCTCGTTTATATTTTCATTGCCTGGAGAAACTTGAGAACACCAGCCAGTCACGCAGTGAAGGCAATCTTTGTCGGGTGGCCGATCTCTGGTGTATGATTTACTAGTAATGAAACACTACTCTTCCACATTTCGCGCCAAACTGATTGCTATGGCGGCCTTGCTCCTGCTGATGTTCCAGGTGCAAACTGTGCTTGCCTGCGAAATGATGGATAGCCCTGAGCCAGCCGCGGAGTGCTGTTGTGACCACATGGTTACCAGCTCAGAGCCCGATGAAGTCGACTGCTGTGAATACGACACCCAGGTTTCTCTCAAGACCTCCCTGGATGATCACGAAGTCGCCTTAACCGCTGCGTTCCTTGGCCTTGAACTTCCTCAGCTGGCACCACCGCCCACTTACCAGTGGCCGCAAATATTAGCCCCACCGCTGCTCAAGGCGGTTACACCCTTCCAACTAGCCTCCACCTTCCTCGGCAATCGAACTTGGTTAGCCACTCTACGCCTGCGTATTTGATCACTCCCTCTCTCTGATTTGCGAAATTTCCCGCAGCATCATTCAACTTTTGTCATTGCTGCTGTTGGGCTTCAGAAAGATTGTTCTAGGAGTGAACCCTTTGATTTCCCTACAAGCCGTTGCTGCCCGTAGCAGCAAAGAAATGGGCAGTGCCTTTGATTTCCAACTTGGCACCCCACACAGCACCGAGCTCGTTACCCAAATTCTGATCCCCTCTATCTTTGGAGGTGTGCTATGAGCCGCGCAAAAACGCTGAGCCTGGTTTCTTTCGTTTTTTTACTGGCGGCCACGGGCGCTGCCTTCTATTGGAAGAAAACAGCTGGATTAGCGGTGACCGACCATATTGAGTTTATTCCTGCCGGCCCCTTCCAGATTGCTGTAACCGTAGATCCACTGCAGCCCCGCGCTGGTAAGAACCAGATTCGCATCGAAGTTAGGGACAAAGAAAACCGTCCAGTCAGCGGTGCCGAAGTTCGCGCAGTAGCGGAAATGCCCGCGATGGGTGCTATGCCAGCTATGCGCGCTCAGGCGGATATCAACGAGACCAGCCCAGGTATTTTTCAGGGGGAGATAGAGCTCGCGATGGTGGGCTCATGGCCCATGGTGGTAGATGTGGCTACCGGCCACGATCGCCACGTGGACCTGGCCTTTGATATGAGCACCAACCGCAAAGGTTTGCGCTTGAAATCTGCACCTGAGGCCTCCGATACCGCTTACTACACCTGTGCGATGCACCCGTCTGTCCGAGCTGCACAGCCCGGCACCTGCCCGATCTGCGGTATGGACTTACAGCCGGTCAGTCATGATGAGCTGCAAAGCGGCAGTATTGTGGTTGAAAGTGGTCGCCGTCAGGCTATCGGTATCAAAACCGGCACGGTTGAAAGACAGCCATTCGCCCTACCCATTCACCTGCACGGTCAGGTGACTTACGACGAGACCCGCCTACGGGATATCAGCCTGCGCTTCGATGGCTGGATTGGCGACCTGGATGCCGACTTTGAGGGCAAGGAAGTTAAACGCGGTGAAGTGCTGTTTTCTGTGTACAGCCCGGAGCTTCTGGCCGTTCAGGATGAATACCTGAAAGCGCGCCGCCGCGGCGACTCCCTGGAAAAAGCCGCACGCAGGCGCTTACTGCTTTGGGGACTCTCAGAGGAGCAAATCGATTGGCTGGTAGAGCAACAGAAAGCGCAAGACTATGTGCCGATATTCGCTCCGGCCAGTGGCGTGATTATTGAGAAGAATATTGTCGCGGGTTCGGCCTTTCAGAAGGGAGACAACCTGCTGCGTATTGCCGATCTGAGCCAGGTCTGGATAGAAGCCCACGCCTATGAGGACCAGCTGCCACTGCTGGAAAAAGGTATGCCGGCCAAGGTGCGTTTAACCAACGTCTACCACGAGGAAATTCCGGCAACCCTCACGCAGATCGACCCGTTTCTCAATCACAGTAACCGCAGTGCGCGGCTGCGCGTAACCCTGCCCAATACCGATGGCGAGCTTCGCCCCGGGCTGTTCGCGGACATTATGTTGAGTGCCAAACTGGGTAATCTGCTAGTGGTTCCCAGGGATTCTGTGCTGATCTCCGGCAAGAAGCGCATCGTTTTCCGTGATCTGGGCCAGGGACGCCTGGAGCCGGTGCAGGTACGCACCGGTTACGGGGATAGTGAGCGCATTGTGATTCGCTCCGGACTGCAGGAAGGTGACAAAATCGTCACCTCTGGCGTGTTCCTGATCGCGGCAGAGAGTCGCCTGAAATCGGGGGTACAGCAGTGGTAAATACCGAACCCAAAGGGCTGATCGCCCGTATTATTGGGGCCTGCGCTGGCAAGCCGGGGATCACGCTGATCCTTGTGGCGATTGCCGCCCTGGCGGGATACCGGGCCCTAATCAGTGTTCCCCTGGATGCTATCCCGGATCTCTCCGATGCCCAGGTGATCGTCATGACAGACTGGCCCGGCCGCAGTCCAGACCTGGTGGAAGACCAAATCACCTATCCGCTGTCTACCGCCATGCTGGGGTTGCCCAAAGTCAAATATGTCCGCGGCCAGAGCTTTTTTGGGCTCAGTTTTGTCTACGCCATTTTTGAAGACGGCACCGATATTTATTGGGCCCGTTCGCGGGTGCTCGAATATCTCAACCAGGTGTCAGACCAACTCCCCGAGGATGTTCAGCCCACTCTGGGGCCAGACGCCACCGGAGTCGGCTGGGTATTTCAGTATGCGTTGGTGGATCGCAGCGGCAAGCAAGATCTGCAAGAACTGCGCGCACTACAGGATTTTAAATTGCGCTATTGGCTCACTTCTGTGGAGGGTGTGGCCGAAGTCGCGTCTATCGGTGGTTATGAGAAGGAATATCAAGTCCAGATCGACCCCCATCGATTGCAGATGTTTAATGTTCCACTGGGCAAAGTGGTCGAAGCCATTCGCCGCAGTAACAACGACACCGGCGGGCGGGTACTGGAGATCGCCGGCCACGAGCATATGGTCCGTGGCCGCGGTTATATCCGCAATGTTTCTGATCTGGAAGAAGTAGTCATTGGGGTAAACGCGGCAAAAATTCCCGTAACCCTGGATCAGGTTGCCGATATTACCTTGGGGCCGGCCATGCAGCGCGGCATTGCCGAGCTGGATGGTGAGGGACAAACCGTCGGCGGTATTGTGGTAATGCGCTACGGTGAAAACGCCCTAAAGGTGATTGAAAGGGTTAAAGAGCGCATCGAACAGATTCGCGCTGGCTTGCCGGAAGGCGTCGAGCTGGTGGTGACTTATGATCGCTCAAAGCTGATTAACAGTGCGATCGACAACCTTAAAAACACCCTGATTGAAGAGATGTTAGTGGTCGCCGCTGTGATCGCCATTTTCCTGCTGCACGCACGCTCTGCTTTGGTCGCGGTGATCACCCTCCCCATTGCTGTATTGTTGGCTTTTATTCCACTTTCTCTACAAGGATTGACCGCCAATATTATGTCATTGGGGGGGATTGCTGTAGCCATTGGCGCCATGGTGGATGCCGCCGTTGTGATGGTGGATAACATCCATAAAAAGCTGGCAGCCTCTGGCGATAAGGCATTGTCTACTGCTGAGCGAAGAAGGTTGGTTGTTCGGGCAATGCAAGAAGTGGGGCCGAGTATCTTCTTCTCCCTGATTATTATTACGGTTTCCTTCCTGCCGGTGTTTGCACTGGAAGCCACCGAGGGCCGTTTGTTCAAACCCCTCGCCTATACCAAAACCTACAGCATGGCCTTTGCCGCACTGCTGGCGATCACCCTGATCCCGGCACTCGCCGTACTGTTGATGCGTGGCAAGATCCGCACCAAGGAAAACCCGGTCACCCGCGCCCTAGTTTTTACACTGCAACCGGTGATCCACTTCTGTGTGCGCCAGCGCAAAATGGTGGCGGCCCTCGCGGTAACCGCCTTGGTTTCCGTGGCCTACCCCATCAGTAAGTTGAGTGGTGAATTTATGCCGCCACTCAATGAGGGCAGTATCCTCTATATGCCCACTGCCCTACCCGGTATGTCTGTGACCGAAGCGGGCAAAGTACTGCAGCAAATGGATGAAGAGCTAAAAACCTTTCCCGAGGTTGAGCACGTGTTCGGTAAAATTGGTCGCTCAAACAGTGCGACTGACTCTGCACCACTCTCCATGGTAGAGACTGTGATTACCCTGAAGCCCAAGGATGCATGGCGGCCCGGCATGACCTGGGATGACCTGCTATCGGAGATGGATGAGAAACTTCAGTATCCCGGTATGCCGAATATCTGGTGGATGCCCATCCAAACCCGTACCGAAATGCTCGCCACCGGTATTCGCAGCCAGCTGGGTATCAAGGTATTTGGCGATAACCTGGAAGAAATCGAACAAACCGCATTAGCTATTGAGGAAGCCCTGCGCAGCGATCAGCGCACCGCCGATGAAACCCGCAGTGTCTTTGCCGAGCGCCTCACCGGTGGCTACTTTTTGGACTTTGATATCGATCGCGCACGGGCCTCCCGCCACGGTTTAAATGTGCAGGATATCGAAGATGTGATTGCCGCGGCTGCCGGTGGCTTGGCTGCAACCCAGACCGTCGAGGGGCGCGAGCGTTACGACGTGCTGGTGCGCTATGCCCGCGACTACCGGGATACCCCGGAACAGCTGGAGCAAATTCTGGTTCCCGCTTCCGACGGTTCCCAGGTGCCTCTCAACCAACTGGCTGATATGGACTTCCGCACTGGCCCGCCCATGATTCGCAATGAAGACGGGCAGTTAGTGGGATTAGTATTTGTCGACCTGAAAGGCGATGTAGGTGTTGCCGACTATGTGAGCCGTGCAAAACAGGTGGTCGCCGACCAAGTCAATTTGGTGCCCGGTCAGCGCATCGCCTGGGCTGGCCAGTATCAATATCTGGAGCGGGCCAAGTCCCGCCTGCAATGGCTGGTGCCCTTGACCTTACTAGCAGTTTGTTTCCTGCTTTACCTACACCGCGGCCGGCTGTCTGACACCCTGTTTGTACTTACCGCTATGCCGATGGCACTGGTCGGGGCCTTCTGGTTGCTGTACCTGCTTGACTACAAACTGAGCGTCGCCGTATGGGTGGGCATGATCGCTATGGCCGGCCTTGCCGCAGAGATGGGGCTATTGATGCTGCACTATTTATCGGCTGCTGGAACCAATAAGCCGCAGCAAGACAATACCGCTGCAGTCGCACAAGCGGCAGCGGGCCGTATACGGCCAATGTTAATGACCAGTCTCACCTTGTTGATTTCATTGATTCCAGTCATGGTTTCCGATGGCACCGGCGCAGATGTCATGAAACGCATTGCCGCCCCCATGGTCGGCGGCACCCTCACGACACTGTTGTTTGTACTGTTGGTTATGCCCGGAGTGTTTTATCAGTGGAAGGCTCGTACAGATAAGGAAAGCTAGAAAAGCGGGGGCATTGGCTCAACTTGGCCCATTGCCCCATCGATTTTCTACTGATCATTTTTCATCAGCGTAAATTACCTATTTGTCAGCTGTGCATTGCTGTAACGACAGCGGGCAAATAGGTTTCCTCAGAGTTAACTGTTAAAATGCCAGGCAAGATTTGTATTGCCCAGATTGCAACAGCGCTGTAATGACAAAAGCTAGAATGTGAAAATCACTTTCCTGGCTTGTTGAGTAATACGCGTATTTGACATTCAACGACTCCAGGATTTACCTTGACTGCCCCCTTTTCCGAACTCCCCTTGAAGCCAGCCCTGCTGAAAAACCTGGCGTCTCTCAACTACACATCAATGACCGAGGTCCAGGCCAAGACACTTCCGCTCATACTCGACGGCAAAGATGTGATTGCGCAGGCAAAAACCGGCTCCGGTAAAACGGCAGCCTTCGGTTTGGGGGTGCTGCAGCGGCTCAGTGTTGAGCGATTTCGAATTCAATCGCTGATTCTGTGCCCCACACGGGAACTTGCCGACCAGGTTGCGCAGGAACTGCGCCGAATGGCCAGGGCAATACACAACATTAAGATTCTGACCCTGTGTGGCGGTATGCCGTTTGGCCCACAGATTGGCTCCCTCGCCCATGGGGCGCACATTATTGTTGGCACACCAGGGCGTATCGAAGAGCACCTGCGCAAGGGAACCCTATCCCTCGAACATGTCGACACCCTCGTCTTTGACGAAGCCGACCGGATGCTCGATATGGGCTTTCAGGACGTTATTGATACCATTCTGGCGCAAGTGCCAGCTCGGCGACAGTCGTTACTGTTCAGCGCGACTTACCCGGATCAAATCGAGCGGCTCAGTGCACGAGTTATGCAAAAGCCGGTGATGGTACGCATTGAGTCCGCGCACAGTGAGGATGTGATCGAACAACGATTTTACAAAACTGAGAGTTTCGATGATCGCCTGGAGATGACCCGCCGCATTTTACTCAATGACAGGCCAGTCAATACCCTGATTTTCTGTAACACCAAACGCGAGACCGATGACGTCGCCAGTGACCTAAAGCAGGTGGGATTCAACGTGCTCGCCCTGCATGGGGATATGGAGCAACGCCAGCGTAACGAAACCCTGATCCGCTTCGCCAATGGCAGCGCCTCGATTCTGGTGGCCACCGATGTGGCGGCGCGCGGCCTGGATATCGACAAACTGGATGCAGTGATTAACTTTCATATCGCCAAAGATCCGGAAGTACACACCCATCGCATCGGACGGACTGGCCGCGCCGGTGAACGCGGTTGCGCCTACTCCCTGTTTTCCGAGAAGGAAGGCCACAAACTACTGCGAATGGATCTAACCCAGGACCCGCTATCCGATCCCGATGCTCCACCGCCTGCCGATATCTTAAGCGAACCTCCGTTTCAAGCACCCATGGCCACCCTGCAAATTGATGGCGGCAAGAAACAGAAAGTCCGCCCCGGCGATATTCTGGGTGCATTGACCGGCGGCGATCGCCCCATCAACGGTAAAGATGTAGGCAAGATCAACGTACTGGATCAAACTGCCTATATTGCTGTTAAACGCAATGTGGCATCCCAAGCACTGAAAAAGATCGAAAATGGGAAACTGAAAGGGCGTAAATTCCGGGTACGCCGTATACGAGGCTAAGCTTTAAGGACTAATGAGTTAGGTCCGTATGGACCTAACTCCCTGAGCTGGGGATTAGCTTTAAGGTGTGGCGTTAGGTTAGAAAGCCTATAAATACTTAAGTCCTAGCCTTTTTGGAGCTGTGTCCATGTCCAAAATACTGATCCCCCTTGCAGATGGCGTTGAAGATATCGAGGCCATTGCTATCTACGACATTTTAAGTCGGACGGATGCGGAGCTAACACTAGCTTCTATTATGCCGAGTAATCGCATCACTACCCTACGAAATCTTGTTATCGAAGCGCCTTATCGTATAGAGGAGTGTTTAAATACCACTTGGAATTTAATAGCTCTGCCAGGAGGTAAGGAAGGTGCCGAGTGTATGCATAACTCGGAACCTCTAATGGAGCTTATCCGCGCACAAATCGAATCCAGCCGTTGGTTAGGGGCAATTTGTACCGCCCCAGTAATCGTACTTGGCCGACATCAGTTAATTACCAATTTTAAAGCAACTTGCTACAAAGCTTTTCGTAGTGAGCTTAGTCAATATGTAAGGGAAGTCAGCGATCAACGAGTGGTTGTTGACCGGAACTTAGTGACCAGCCAATCACCAGGAACCGCGATAGAGTTCGCACTTGCACTCGTAACCTGCTTATTTGGGGAAGAGCGAACACACTCAATTGCTCACACGATGAATGTCTTATTACCAGGTAAGTAATCTAACATTATCCTGACATTCAGTTTTTCAATCGAATTCCACGCTGCCGAGCTACTCGGACTCCGCTGAAACTAACAAATCAAAGTCTGACTTTCGCAAACGCCTCTCTAGAAAATTCAAAAACAAATCTATTTTTTTGGAGCTATTACGCCTAACTTTATACAGAGCGCCAACTACCTGAACCTCTTGCTTTAAATTAGGAAATATCTCTATTAATTGACCGCATTTAATGGCTGGCTGACAGAAATAAGAAGGCAATATAGCAATACCATTGCCATTTATTGCCGCAGCGCGAATATGAGTGGTCTTGTTAGAAACAAGATTACCCTTAAACTGATAGAACTTGCCATTGAATAGCCACCCATCTTTCAAACCATTAAGCCTGGCCAACAAAATATTATGTTTTCCGAGTTCTTCGATTGAGTCTGGATGCCCTTTCTTTTTTAAATATTCAGGAGATGCCACAAAAATGGGGTGAATATGAAAAAGTGGCAACGCATAAAACTGGCTATCTGGTATTGCCGACCAAACACGGATGGCAATATCGATATCATCCTCAACCATATCCAAATGGTGTGGCGTAAAGATAAGTTCGAGATTAAAGTCTGGAAAGGTTTCTTGAAAGTCAATACATATCTGGCTAAAGACATTTTCACCCAATGTTTCAGGGAAGGTTAAGCGCAATTTGCCCCGGTCCAAGGCCCCAATTTCAGCAACCCGATCTTCCAGGTCAGTAAAGGCATTGATTATCTGCTGCCCTTGCTGGTAAACAAGCCTGCCTGCATCGGTTACCGAGACCGATCTGGTTGTTCGGATCAATAGTACCTGGCCCAGCACCTGCTCCAATTGAGCCAATGTCTTGCTCACAGTTGGCGCTGACAAGCCCAAATGGCTACCGGCTTTGCTTAGAGAGCCATGATCCACTACCGCACAAAAGACACTGATTAAGTGGTACTTATCATATTCCCGCCGCACCGACTATTTCCTTAAAGCTAATTATGACTTTCCGCTGATGATCTTTATTAAGATCGGCCAAATAGTAAACTTTAAACCCATACTAATCCACTCTGGAAATTAACCCATGAATCACTTAACTTGTCACTGTGGGGCTATTCATTACAAACTTTTCAATAGCTCAGTTTCCCCTAAGGTAGCTGGGGCAATAAGTTTTGTTGAGACTTCCAATCCAGCGCTCATTGAAGATGCCAAAAAACAGCTTAATACCTATTCTTTTAAATCTGGACCAGTAAAAGAATATGGATTTTGTAGTCGGTGTGGTGCGGGTATATATCAAACAGATCGCCGTGGACAAACCCATCTCGTAATACATAGCCAGCAAAATTATCAAGCCGACTATAGTGGAATTCTGAGCTTCGGTTTTTAATTAGCCTTGTCAATCCTTCAGGCAGAAAATTAACTTAGTCAGTCACTCTCTAAGATTCGCTGTTGCATAAAGGTGTGCATGTAGTTAAACCTCATCGAATGGTTGATCACCCAGCTCCTCAAGAATGTGATTGATAAAGCTGGTAATACGTGATGAAAGTGCGGTGTTACGGTAATACACCGCATTAATAGATTGTTTCATGTCTAAGGTTTTACTAGAGAATAGCTGCACCAATCGCCCAGCTTGGCGATCTCTCTGGGTCATAAAGTCTGATAAACATACGATTCCTGCATCTGATAGTGCTAGTTGCCGTAAAGTCTCGCCACTAGATGAAGTAATCGTTGGCTTAATGTGCAGTATGTCCCCACTCTGCTCATACAACGGCCATTTGTTGAGTGATTCAGGCTTTGTGAAACCAAGCAAGGTGTGTTGGGCGAGTTGCTCCACATCCTCCGGGGTACCATGTTGTTGTAAGTAGCCAGGACTGGCTAGAATTCGAACTCTGCTAGAACCTATTGGCCGGGCATATAGGGTTGAGTCTTGGAGCTTACCGATACGAATGGCCACATCAGTGCGCTTCTCTATCAAATCGGTTATCCCCTCATTACTGTTTAGCTCAAGCTCTATCTGAGGGTATTTAGTTCGGAAGCTATTTACCATAGGTGCTATTACATGCAGCATAAATGGTGTGGCGGCGTCTATACGCAGAAGACCTGAGGGGTGCTTTTTGCGGGCCGCCATCTGCTCCTCGGCCTCTTCCACTGAGATGAGAATATCCCGTGCATATTTGAGGAAAGCTTGTCCCTCCTCCGTTAATTCCAGACGCCTGGTAGTGCGCTGTAGCAATGTAGTTTGCAGTTTATTCTCCAAACGGGCTAATGCACGGCTAACCCCGGAGACAGTCTGCTCTAACCGTTCGGCAGCCGAAGTGATCGAAGAGGTATCTACCACAGTGGTAAATACCTGGAGCTCTTGAAGGGTAACCTGCATTGTTGACCTTAAATCAATAGTATATTGCCTATATGCGGCTTTTTCATCAAAAGCTATTACCCCACACTGACTCCATCGACCCACTACCGTCGGCTACTACAAACAGGCCATATCGCCATAGTAATCAGCTGCAGTTTTTATGCTAAGTACATTGGTAACGGGACGTAACTGGCTAGTCAGGCATTTTTAACCGCCCGACCACATAGTCAAAACCTCTTAAGTTAAGAATTTCATTGATGGGAGAAGCAAGTGAAGCTGAAAAATCTATTGCCCAGTAAGCTCGGATTTGGCACAGCACCTCTTGGCAATATGTTCCGCGAGATTCCGGATGCTGAAGCCTTAGCAACGGTACAGGCGGCCTGGAATAGCGGTATCAGGTATTTTGACAATGCGCCATTCTATGGAGCCGGTCTTGCAGAAATTCGTATGGGTGAAGCGTTGTCTAGCTTCCCACGCGAAGACTATGTTATCAGCACCAAAGTTGGCCGCTTAATTTTGGATGAAGTTGAAGATGTAGCGAGCCGAGATATTCAAGATAAGCGTGAGATATTCAAGCATGGCCGCCCCAATAAGGTTGTTAATGACTACTCATACGATGCAACAATGCGCTCGATAGAAGGCAGCCTCAAGCGGTTAAAGACCGATCGTATTGAAATTGCATGGGTTCACGATGTTGCACAGGATTTCTATGGTGACGAATGGCTTGGTATTTTTGAAAGCGCGCGGAAAGGTGCTTTCAGGGCTCTCGATAAACTGCGTGATGAAGGCGTAATTCAAGCTTGGGGCCTGGGGGTAAATAGAGTGGAGCCGATTGAAATACTTCTTGATCTTGAGGAACCTCGCCCCGATGGCTTTTTACTCGCTGGCCGCTACAGCTTGCTGGATCACTCTCGAGCTCTCCAGAGAGTAATACCTCAGATAATAGAACGCGACCTCGGCATCGTAGCTGGAGGCCCCTATAGCTCCGGGGCGCTAGTCGGAGGACCAAATTTTGAGTACGCGCCGGCATCAGACTCGATACTGCAAAAAGTTTCCAAATTCAAAGCGATTGGCGATAAGTACGGAGTTAGCACTAAGGCTATTGGTTTGCAATTTGTACTGGCTAATCCAGCCATTGCTGCGGTGATACCAGGTGCGAGCAAACCTAGTAGGATCAAAGAAGATGTTGAGGCTATGGAAACTAATATCCCTGATGCTCTATGGCAAGAATTGCGTCAAGAACATCTTGTCGATGACTCCGCTCCACTACCAAATGGAAGGTAAGGGTAAACATCACTAGCTATACAATATTAATCCCGGCCTATAAACATTATTGGTGGGATTATTAGGGAAATTTAACTTAATATTTAGTCGTTCGAACTTGATCTGACAGTAACCGGTTTTTTTAGAAGTTGCTCTGCCAGGTCAAGTTCAGTTTTCCGATCATTTACTATACGCGAGAATTTCTATAGTCAACTGACTGTAAAAATTTTAAACACAGCGGATAGAAGAAAAACTTATGTAAGCCTGCAATTTTACATAGCCATTTGATAAAATTAAAAGAAATGCAGAAATCCTTATAATTTGAGAACCCCCAAATATAAAAAGTATTTACACTTTCAGAATCTCGCTACTTAATCTAAAAGAAGTTCCAAAACCTACTAGCGATTGGTCCCAGAGCACGTTCTCTATTGCGGATAATACATAAATCAAAACTACTAAATGCTTTGATGCCTTCGACATTGATTGGGACGAGTAAGCTCTTCTTCAGCTCATCCTCTATAAAATGCCTGGGAATTCTCCCCCAACCAAGCCCAGCTAGAGTCAATTCTTTTTTTGTATGGTAATCATTAACAAGCCACCTGCGCCCAACTTCTAGCAAGCTAATATTTCCTTTGTTTCCCGAGTGGCCGGTATCCCTCACAACAATTTGCGGTAACTGTGCAGCTTCCAACTGTGAGACACTTTCCCCTGGGAAGACCTCAGGCGCCACAACATTCACAAGCTCAACCTCCCCTATTTTCTTCCATTCATGTTTACTCTCAACACCGTATAAAGTAGCGAATGCTAGATCAGCTTCATTATTATCGACACGTTCCATAACGCCCGATAATAGTTCAGTACTAATACTGAAATCTGTATTGGGAAAAGACAACACTATGGGTTTGATCTGTTTTAATAAAGGAGATAGCTCAACAATACCACTGATAACCACGGTGAATTTTGGCTCTATTCCCGCTCCAAGCTGGTGTCCCATTACAGAGAGCTGTTCAAGGCTCTGAATAACGCGCTTAGACTGCTTATAAAAAGCCTCCCCCTGCTTTGTAAGACTTGGACGATAGCTATCCCTATGGAATAAGGGAAAGCCAAACTCTTCTTCCAACTTCTTAATTGCATTACTGATTGTCGGCTGGGTTTTGAAAATGGTCTTTGCCGCACCTCGAAAACTGCCCTGTTCAACTACAGCGATAAACATCTTGAGTTGTTCCTGGGTCATAACAAAACCTGATCCAAATGATTAATCATGTTGATACAAATATACCATTATCTATCTATCGTATACATAATTATCCTACGCCCTATCAACACAAGCAGAGTTAAGCGATATGGCTAAGAATCATCTAAATCTGAGTCTTTTTTCATCAGGAAATCTCGGATCAATAGAAACTGACAACCGTGTCATCATGGCTGCGTTGACACGTGCTCGAGTTGGAAGGGATGGCGTACCTACAGACATCAATGCCAAGTATTACGCCCAACGAGCCGGTGCAGCGATGATCATCTCTGAAGCCACAGCGATTTCAGCCCAAGGGCTCGGATGGGTAGATACCCCAGGTATTTTTACGCAAGAACAAATCAAAGGCTGGCAAAAGGTTACCGATGCTGTACATCGCCGTGGCGGGAAGATTTTCATCCAACTTTGGCATATGGGCCGAGAAGTGCACCCCGATCTTATCGGAGGCCAGGCTCCCGTAGCACCCTCAGCAATCGCTGCAGAAGGCGTAGCACATACTTATGAAGGAAAGAAACCTTACGCAATGCCCAGAGCCCTAACTCACAATGAGATTCAAGGCATTATCGCGGATTACAAACAGGCGGCTAAGAATGCTCTCAAAGCCGGTTTTGATGGAGTCGAGCTCCACGCTGCAGGGCCTTACCTGCCGGCTCAATTTCTACATGACAGTAGTAATCAGCGCACCGATGCTTACGGAGGGAGTATAGAAAACAGAGCTCGCTTCACCTTTGAAGTTCTATCGGCACTGTGTGAAGTCTGGGGGTCTGACAGAGTCGGTATCAAGCTATCACCAGAGATTAGCTTGACAGACAGCCGCGCTCAAGAAACCTACTTATATATTGTCAGTCAACTCAGTAGATATAACCTGGCTTACTTACAGATGATGGAACGGGCATGGGATAGAAATGAGCAACCATCCATTGACCATACCCAGCTGCGTGATGCTTACAAAGGTTGCTACGTTGCCAATGGTATGTATGACTCGGAATCTGCAAACAACGCTATTGCCGATGGCTCTGCCGATTACATTTCATTTGGACGCCTCTTTATATCAAATCCTGACCTAGTAGCGCGCCTGGCAAGTAATGGGCCCTATAACGAAGAAGATATGTCTTCATTTTTTTCCGGTGATGCACGGGGATATGTGGACTACCCATCTTTATCCGAGCAAAGCGCTTAAGCATCAATTTATTATTTGTATTTTGGACACAGCCATGGAAAAAATTCTGATTACCGGCGGAACTGGAAACAACGGCAAAGCCATTCTTGAGAATCTCGCCAACACCAATATGCCTGTTAGAGCTATGTTACGTGATATTTCGAAAGCGCCAATAAGGACTAAGAATATCAGCTACGTAAAGGGGGACTATGAAGATGAACACTCTCTATTAGAGGCTCTGAATGGTATTGAATCAGCCTTTTTGGTTACCGCGTTCGAATCCTCATTCGCCAAGAAACATGCCGCTTTTATCCGTGTAGCTGAGCAAGCCGGTGTCAAACATATAGTGCAACTCTCCGGTTTAGGGGCCGATGCAAGTTCGCCTATAGATATAGCAAGATGGTTAGGAGAGGCAGAAGACTACCTTATTCAATCCACTTTAAACTGGACGATACTACAACCCGCCAGTTTTAACAGCAATTTCTTCGCTTCGGCCGATGAAGTTGCCAACTTAAGTACTATTAGTGCGCCTTTTGGCTGCGAACCGGGCGCAACCGTTGTGACAGTCGATCATCAAGACATTGCCGATGTGGCAACAAAAATATTAATGGAACCAAATTTACATAAAGGAAAGAAATATATTCTCACTGGCCCGGAAAAATTAACTTATAGCGATATAGCACAGATCTTATCTGAGGAGTTAGACAGAGAAATTAAATACATGCCCATCAGCGATAAAACTGCAAGGCTGGGGTTACTCAATTCTGGAATTCCCGAGAGCGATATTGATGCCTTAGCACAACTTTGGCCAGTAACTCGCGAATGGGGCCATACTATTGAGCTTTCTGACCATACAGAAAAACTACTGGGTAGAGGGGCAACCTCAATTAGAGCCTTTTTTCGCAGTGAGATACATCGATTTAAGAAAAAAGAAGTCTAGATAAGTAGTTACCTCGTTGGAAAGTTAGTGTTTAACAATGAGCACTAACTTTCCAACTATGCCAATAAT
The DNA here is from genome assembly GCF_052466765.1 of Microbulbifer mixtoriginis (SeqCode). Taxonomy (NCBI): domain Bacteria; kingdom Pseudomonadati; phylum Pseudomonadota; class Gammaproteobacteria; order Cellvibrionales; family Microbulbiferaceae; genus Microbulbifer; species Microbulbifer mixtoriginis (SeqCode). The sequence continues at coordinate 4,794,967 of NZ_CP174289.1, read as the reverse complement.
CTTTGATAAGTAGAAATGAAAGGCATTCTTCAGCATGGCGCTTCCGATGGTTGTGTCTTTTTTCAGCACCAATGGCTGTAGACCTCGGGATAAGAGTTGAACCGCAGCGGTAATGCCGATAGGATCGGCACCGATAACAATCATATCATGGATGTTTTTCATTACTTGTGGCAGTGCCCCGCCCAGAAACACCCCCACGCTTCGAAGGCTGGGCGTCACTGTTCTTAGAGCCAGAGTTACAACCTTTAGACTCCAGGTAGGCTTCATCATAAACAAACCGTTCAAAGCCTGATTTCTCCAATAGGAACCCAGTCAATCTCCCCAAGACCAACATTAACTAACATGTAAAGAATTTCTACAACACTGATCTTGCACTATGAACCTTTTTGTTTACCAAGTTTATTAATAATGAATTTTGCACGCTCCACGGTTTCAACTAGTTTCTTGGGTACAGCATTGTCTTCCCAATCCTGCATAAAGACCACTGACAAACCGCTATTGAGATCACTAAACCCATATTGCCCATAGGAACCAGCTGTGTAGATAACGTTGTATTCAGGCAAGTACCAGGCTTGAGACCCATATGCCACAGGAGTACCCAACGCAGTGGCAAGTGCCTTGCCACTTTCAGATTTAGCAAGAAGATCCTTATCAAGATTTTTTACTGAATCATAGAAGCTCTTTGGAGCCTTGCCCTGAGCAATCCACTGATGAAAAAGTGCATAGTCGCGTAGGGTAGTACTGATACCATAGGAAGGGCTAGCGGTACCATCAACGGTCAAGGCAATGGAGCCAGAACTATTTGCCCCAAAATCATTAAAGAGATCCGAAAGAAGCTTGTTGAATGGGTGCCCTGAAACTTCTTCTGCAAGTATGGCTAATAGATCGGTGTTTTTATCATTATATGTATATACTTTGCCCGATTCATTCTGGACTTTAGCATTCTTGATGGCATTGCGATGTCCAGTTGGTTTACCCGGCTTTAAGCCTTGCTCAACCTCAAATAAATAGGCTTCACCTCCTGGCACATGATAATCTGTCGCGGGTAATAAGCCCGAGGTCATATCAAGCACCTCTTGCACCTTGGCTTTTCCAATTTTTGAACCAGCAAAATCAGAGAGATAATCTCCAATCGACAAATTAGGATCTATCTTACCTTTATCAATCAGCTTTGAGATAATGATTCCTGCGTAAGTTTTGGAAGCGGATTGCAAAAGCTGAGTTTGATTGTGATCAAGTCCATTATCATAAAACTCCCCGATAATTTTATTATCTTTCATAACCAGAAAACCTTTTGTTTGAGTGGCATTTAGCGACTCAACGAAAGGCCAGCCCTTGTGGATTTCCAGACTTATATTAAAGGGCTCTTCAACAACCTCCAGATTGGATGGTTTATCAGCACCCATTATATGCACCGTGCCAAAGATGCCATAGTCATCCCAGTGCATGGATGTATATCTGTAATATGGCCAAGTTTGCATATTATTTTGATTAATATCAGATAGATCAAACGGCCGATAAAAATCATTGAGCGTAACTTTTTCTTTAGCTAGAGCAGATGGAAAAGAACTAATCGCCAAGATCATTGCTACACACCCATACTTCAAACATATTCCACCATTTCTCATTGGATTTATCGTTGTTGACATAAAAAAGAACTCGTTGCTGTTTATCCTGACACGACCTCAATTAACACATCTTCAAAAATCGTAGCAGAATGAAAATTTAAATTTAGATACAGAAAAATGTACTTAACATGACCTACAACCAAGTGACCGGGAGTTGCACGATTCTTGGCTTCAGGAGGGCGCTCACAGGTGGATATCATTTCAACGGTACTCAACTTCGGCAGCTCTTCTGTGGAAGCCCTCTTCGCATGTCGCATGCTGTATTTTGACCTAAAGTCATTCACCAGCTGCTTATTAAGTACGCATCTAGATGGGAGGGGCAATCCCGCCATATACGCTTTAAGAGCCACTGATCGAGCCGGCATGTTTGTTGAGCCCCTACAAATCTCGAGCTAGGCAGGCAGTGAGCGCACCACCATCAACCGCTCTTCGGTCATATCCTTGATCGCCCAGCGCACCCCCTCTCGGCCCAGGCCCGAATCCTTCACACCACCGTAGGGCATATTGTCTACCCGCCAACTGGGCACATCCCCTATTACCACACCACCCACCTCCAGGGTGTCCCAGGCTTTTTGGGCTCTGTACAAATCACGGGTGAAAATCCCGGCCTGCAAACCAAATGCGCTGTCATTGACCTTTTTCAGCACCTCATCGAAATCATCAAAGGGTTCCAGTATTGCTACAGGCCCAAAAGCTTCCTGCTGCACTACATTGCAATCACTGGGGACATTCTCTAATAACGTGGGTTCGAGCATGGCGCCATCGCGGTTACCACCGCAGAGAAGGCTGCCTCCCTGTTCAACCCCTTCTTTAATCCAGTTATGTAACCTTGTCGCTTCCCCCTCTGAAATCATCGGACCAATAAACGTATGTTCATTTTTAGGATCACCTTTCTTAAGCTTCTTGGTGCGCTCCAGCAAACGCACTTTCAGGTCCTCATATAGACTGGAATGCCCATAGATCCTCTGCACACCGATACAGCTCTGACCCGACTGATAAAAAGCGCCAAAGATCAGGCGTTCTACCGCATCTTCCAGATCGGTATCCCGATCAATCACACAGGCAGCATTGCCCCCCAATTCCAGAATAACCTTCTTGCGCCCTGCCCTGGCCTTCAAGTCCCAGCCTACCGCAGGGGAGCCGGTAAAACTGAGTAGCTTAAAGCGATCATCCACAGTAAATAGGTCCGCGCCTTCGCGGTGACAGGGCAGCACCGAGAAGGCCCCCTTGGGCAGATCGGTTTCCGCCAGTACCTCTGCGATAATCAGGGCACCGATCGGGGTTCTACTCGCGGGTTTGAGCACAAAGGGGCAGCCGGCAGCAATGGCTGGAGCCACTTTATGGGCCGCAAGATTCAATGGGAAATTAAACGGTGAAATAAAAGAGCAGGCCCCTACGGGAACCCGTTTAACAAATCCCCGATAGCCCGCGCTGCGCTTGGAGATTTCCAGATTGATAATCTCCCCATCGATACGCACCGCCTCTTCTGCGGCCACACGAAAGGTATCAATCAAACGGGAGACCTCCCCACGGGCATCGTGGATCGGTTTACCTGCCTCAATACACAGGGCCACGGCCAACTCTTCAAAGCGAGTCTGAAAGCGCTGTACACAGTGATCCAAGACTTGCTGACGTTTGTAGGGCGGAAACGCAGCCATGGGTTTTTCTGCCAGCAAGGCCCAATCTATCGCGCTATCGATCACCTTGGCATCTGCCATGGCAACCTGTGTTGCCACCTGGCCGGAGTACTTATCGGTTACATCCAGCTCGGTATTGGCATAGATGGCTTCATTGGCCAGGTAGTAGGGGTACGCTTTCTGTAACATCAATGGCTCCTGGTGGTATTCACGGTGAGCATCGACATCGGAACCCGCTCGATCTGTCACGAGGGTATAGGTTACCCAGAGACAGATAGCAACACGGATAGCTTCTATAGGCCTTAGGGGCTGACCCAAATCTAGAAAGGTAGGCGTTGATACAACAGGCGCGGGAAAGCGCCACCACAGTCACTGAGGTGAGTCACTGGGTGGCGCTATTAAAGATGGTTATTGGTTTGGCTATTTCTCCGTCAGCCACATACCTTCGGGTTCGTAGTTAAACGTTTTGTAGGTCTTTTTATTGGTGGATGGGTTGTCTGACTTTTTATCGATGTCATAGACAGTCCAATTCAGCTCGCTGTGGTTGAACTCAATCACCGCATAACCATAGATATTGCTGACAAAATCCTTGATATGCGGATTGTTAACCTGCACGCCTCCATTAAGCAATGAAGTGAATACGCTACCCACATCGACCCCTCTCTCTACCGTGTCATTCAGGTTCGGTGACGAGATCGAAGGGGTCATCAGCTCAATGCCTACCAAGTTGTCATAGTCCCAGTTGCTGATCTTGTTGAAGTTCACTTTCAGGTAAGAGGCAATACTGGTGTGCAGATCCCCGGTCAGCACAACAAAATTATCGACACTGTTGTCTTTCACACTGGAGAGAATTTTCTCACGCTCCCATTGATAGCCATCCCAGGCATCGTAGTTAGCGAATACCAGAGGACGCCCCAGTGCGGTGCCTGCTAACTGGGCAAGCAGGGTCTGGTTACCCCAAACTTTCCAGCGGGCATTGGAGTTGACCAAGCCATTAATCAGCCAATCCCGTTGGGTTTTCCCCAGCATGGTTTGGGATTTCTCTTCGTAATCGGTGCACCAGTAGTTTTCCCAGGCACTACCGTCTTTGCAGGGCTCTTTGGTCCGATAGGTTCGGCTATCGGTCATATATAAGTCGACCAAATCGCCGAATTGGAAAGAGCGGTAAATTTGCAGGTAGTCGAAGGCGTGGCTGGCCGCCTCATCCACTTTTACACGAGCCGGCACATACTCAATCCAGGCCTGTTGCGCATCGCGGCGCAGCTGGCGCAATTGCTCGGGGTTGTTAGCCCCAGTTTGGTAGGGATGGGATGGCACACCCAGGGTATCGCGATCGTAATCCCAGTAGGCGTTATCCGCAGTTTCGTGGTCATCCCAGGTGATAATAAAGGAATGCATTTCCATCGCCCGCTGCAGGTTTTTATCCTTGCGGTATTCCCGGTAAATATGGCGATAGTCTTCGAGATCCATGGCCACATTACCGCCGGAAGGCAGGCTCATTGGGTGAACAATCGCATCCTCAAAACCTTCGTACTGCGCGTACTCATAGATGAAGTCTCCCAAGTGCAATACGCAATGCACATCTTCATCCGCCAAATGGCTGTAGGCGTTGTAATAACCCGTGGTGTAATCCTGACAGGTCACCACCGCCATTTTGATACTTTCCAGCCCACCAGTTGGCAGGGTATGGCAGCGCCCCGTGCGGCTGCACAGTGCGCCGTATTTAAAGCGGTAGTAGTAGCGCTGATTGGGAGACAGATAGCCTTCCAGGTCGATATTTACGGTGTAGTCGCGATCCGCACTAATATCCTCAGCATTGATCTCAGCACTCAACACCGGCTGGGTAAATGAATCGTCCAAAGCCACATCCACATACAGGATTTGGCCAGGTACAAAGGCAGCGGGGTTGATATGGGTCCAGAGCACCACACCAGTTTGGCTGGGATCACCGGAGGCCACAGACAAATCGAAGATCAACCCATCCTGATCGATATCGTAGCCCGAGGGGCTGCCACTCAGATTAAAGCGCGCATAGGTTTCGCTATTGCTAGCCGCTAATGAGCGAACGGTAAATGGTGTAAGCAGCGCAAGCCCCATGGCTTGCACAAATGTACGGCGAGAAACAGTCATAAACCCCAACTTCCTGTTTGTTATTTAGAATTCGAATAATGTGAATTGGCGCGCATTTTATAGAAATGCGTACCAACAAAGAAGTCGGTTTATTCTACGAAGTATTAAATTTTGATGAAGGTTTAACCGAAAAAAGTCGATATACGCTACATTAGTCACATCTGACAGTTTGGCAGGATAGTAGATACCAGGGAAGTGGCAGGTCAATAAACTATCTTTAACCCCCCTAACCCTCCAGATAATGCTTCCAGTACAAAGCAATATCAGCTGTTCTACTGTTTACAAAAGCCTCAAAACTCAGGGCATACCCCATGCGAGACGTTGCCGTTGTTGCCTACTGTAGAACCGCAATCGCCAAAGCAAGGCGCGGTGCCTTAAACCAAACCCACGGTATCCCCATGGCCGCGCATGTCATCAAGGAAGCGCTGCACAGAGCTACTTTGGATCCCGAGGAAGTGGAAGACGTTGTACTGGGCTGTGGGTTACCTGAGGGGGCAACCGGCCACAATATCGCTCGCAACGCCGCCCTATTTGCAGGTTGTGGCGTCAAAGTGCCCGGTATGACGATTAACCGCTACTGCGGCTCGGGTCTCAATGCCGCATCGATCGTAGCGAATCGGATCGCCAGCGGGGAAATGCAGGTCGGCGTTGCCGGTGGCGTAGAAAGTATTAGTCTCGTGCAGTTCAACCTGAACCTAAATCACTTTGTCTATGAGCCCCTGCAACAACAAATCCCCGCTGTTTGGTGGACCATGATCCAAACAGCGGATTTCGTCGCTGACACCTTTTCGATCAGCCGGCAGGCACAGGATGCCTATGTGGTGGAGTCGCAAAAACGCGTGGCGGAAGCGCACAGAGCAGGCAAATTTGCCGAAGAAATCGTTCCTTTTGAGACAGTCATGTCGATAAAAGATAAAGAGACTGGGCAGATCTCAGAAAAGACAGTGTTGCTGAAAGAAGATGAAGGCCCACGCCCCGGTACCACCCTGGAAGGGTTATCGGCTTTAGAGCCAGTGAATGATGGCGGCACGGTAACTGCGGGCAACGCTTCACAGCTCTCTGATGGCGCTGCGGCCGTCGTCATGATGGATGCCGAGCTGGCCGCCAAAAGAAACCTGCCCATCCTGGGGCTATTTCGCGGTATGCAGCTTGCAGCGGTGGCCCCCGATGAAATGAGTATCGCCGTGGCGCCAGCCATCAAGCGCTTAATGAAGCATCAAGGGCTTTCTATGGGAGAGATAGACCTTTGGGAGTTACACGAAGCCTTTGCGGTTACCACCCTCTATAACCAAGCGGAACTGGACACGCCTTGGGATATTACTAATGTTAATGGGGGCGCCATTGCCCTCGGGCACCCCTATGGAATGTCCGGCATTCGTTACCTGGGTTCTTCACTGATGGAGCTCAAGCGCAGAGACGCACACAAGGCGGTTATTGGGGTCTGTACTGCTGGCGGGATGGCCACAGCAGTATTCCTCGAGCGCTAACAGTTACAAAGTCTTCCCCTCTGGCCACCCTACCCCTGGCCACTTTGTACTTTTAACAAGCAAAAACAAGCGAACTGGAACACGCAAACTGCGTTCAATCATCACCACCTAGAAGTTGATCCCACCTATAGCGCCTGAGCGCCTGGTCTGCTGGACAATTTGGCGTCTCGATCCTCTCAATATATCGTATCTATGGCTTCAAAGTGCCCGGAAAGAAGCTTGCAATTGCCACCAGGTTTGCCTCGAAGCTGGAGGAATAGCTATGTCCCAGCTCAAAGAGGGCCACAGCCAAGACTCTCTCTGTAAAGACGCTCTCTGTAGCTGCCCACCGAACAAGCAGTCTAAAGCCTCCATCAAAGGTGTATTGCACTGATGATGGAGACAATCCATGACGGCTTTATTTTTCTCTCTGCACAGAGCCGGGGCGCTCTGTTTATCATGTTCTGGATCGTGATTTTTCTGGAACTCCCTCGCTATATCTTCTCTTTCTTCACCGCGGTTTTCTTTTTTAGCTCAAGGATCGAGAAAGAAGTAGATCTGGAGAAAATCGGCAAAATTTCGGTGATTATTGCCGGCCATAACGAGGAGGAGTCGATCGAAAAGTGTGTGCACAGTCTTTGGGCGCAAAGTGTTAAGCCCTATGAAATCATCGTGGTGAGCGATGGCTCCACCGATGGAACCAGAAAAGTGATGTCCAGCTTACTGACCCGAGGACTCATTCAGGGAGCCCATGCGACAGAACTTAGAGGCGGTAAGGCCTCCGCACTAAATCTGGGAATACGCTTTTGCACTGGCGATATCGTTATCACCGTAGACTGCGATTGCTCCTTTGAGCACCACACCATGAAGGAAGTGTTACTCCCCTTTGAAGACCCCAAAGTGGGGGTGGTTTCCGGTAATGTTTTTGTGCGCAACCCTCACGATAACCTACTCACCGCATTTCAAACCATCGAATACATTGTCAGTATCTCCCTCGGCAGGCATGCATTGGCCATGATCAGGCAAATGTGCTGTGCATCTGGCGCCTACAGCGGGTTCCGAAAAACCGCTATTGACCAGATTGGTGGCTTTGATTCCGGTGGGGGGGAAGATCTGGATATTACTTTTCGCCTGCGCAACTACGGCTGGGATATCGCCTTCGCCCCAGAGGCGATCTGCTATACGGATGTACCCACGAATATCCTGACTCTAATTCGCCAGCGCTTGCGTTGGGAGCGGGATGCTGTGCGTTTGCGTTACCGCAAGTACGCCCACTTTATCAATCCTTTTAAGCGCCGCATCAAATTCGAAGAGTTCTTTCATCAATTTGAGTTCTTGATCTTTAATGTGATCGCTGCTATCGCTTTGCCCATCTACTTGGTCTGGCTGTTTGCGAGTTATGGCAGTAATGCCTGGTTTATTTTAATCGGTGCACAGATAGTATTGATAATGCTGGACTGCCTCACCTTTGCGCTCGCCTCCTATGCCACCTACAAATTCAGTACTTTTCCACTCTGGCCCTTTCTTATTGGCTACAGCATCCTCTATGTCAACTTGATGCGTGTAGTACGGCTCTATGCCTATGTACAGGAGTGGATCTTCAGAACCTCTTATGCGGATTCCTTCGCCCCTTCAAAAGTACACAAGGTAAGGGAGTAAACTGCTGGGAACACCTCAGAAGCCGATAGTTATCCCTTGGCGACCCCACTTTTTTGGCTAAAACTCGACTTTATAGTCAATCGCGATACCCAGCTCATAAGACCAAGCCTTATCTCCTTATTTCCTACGGGCTGGCGCTTCAGCCCTCGTGGTCTATCGTTTTACTTAAGGCGGAATTTTACCCGCCAACCGTATCAACCAAGTACAACCGGCGTCAGTTTGCCCCTTCTGTAGGAGGGTTTGCCATCTCCTTTCTCACTGATGCATACAACTATTATCGCTGGCCCAGTGATTTTAATACGGTGCATCCAGGCATTGAGAAGTGTGATGCCCTGGTGGTTGAGGAGCCCATGACTCCTCAGTGCATTGAAAAACTTTGGAACAGCCAGATAGGCTTGCACCTGCTACCGGTGATTGACCTAACCGGCACACTGGGAGTCAGGGCAGACCTGGATGCCTCTAACACGCTCAAGGCAGACCCTACAGAGTACGGCAAGTTGATCGATTCCTTTAACTTTCGCCGCTCTCAGTTACACCCGGATTTCTACAACCCCCAGAACGATGACGACAAAATCCTGGCCCGCATCTTTGTCTCCGGGATAAGCCTAACCCCTAGCTACCAGCCAGACTCGCGCACCACCGTATGCTTTAACACCCTGTTAGATTCAGAAACGGTATTGCACGAATGCGAAAAAATGATGACGGCCGAATTACTGGCCGGCAGCTTTTTTGACCGGCGGCATATTTGTAACGGCTGCAGTGCCTCTCAATTTAATGTGCGCGAAGAGTGCCCGGAATGTCGATCTCCCAACTTGAGAGAATCCTTCTATCTACACCACTTTAAGTGCGCCTACCTGGGGCCTGAAGACGATTTTCGCCAGGGCGAATATTTGATCTGCCCCAAGTGCCGAATGGAGATGAGCCACTTCGGCAGTGATTACGATAAACCAGGCACTATTTTGATATGCAATTCCTGCGGTAAAACCAGCTCAGAAACAGAAGTTGGCTTTTTATGCCTCAACTGTGATACCCATATAGATGGTGATTCGATAAAAACCGGGGATATCTTTAAGTATAGCCTTACCGAAAAAGCCGTTCATTACCTGCACGCTGGCCATGCATTCCTAGAACTCACCCAGCAAAGCCCTATCTTTGCTAGCCTACCCTTTGAACTTATCGTGGTTTTAAACAAAGAGCTGAAAGATTGGAAAAACAACGAGAGTGAGTTTTCACTGCTCTGTATCAAATATGAAAATGAATATTTGATCGAGCAAGAGCACGGTAACCGCCAGTTTTTTCATAGCCGCAATCAGTTTTTTCAGAGTTTAAGCCACTCGTTAAAAAAGGTTATGAAAGGGGAATACCCGGTTACCGCAGCTAAAGGAAGGATGGAAGATTTTATTCTGGTAAGCCATATCAGTCAGAAAGATCTGTACAAATTTAGTGAAGAAGCCGGGCAAAGAGCCGCGAGTTCTTTGCGATTGGATGTGGAACCCATCCTTCAGGTCTATGGCCCCGAGGACCTAAGTTAATGTGGGAGAGTATTCAAGACGGCACCCAATATCTATTCTCCCAGAGTTATACAACCTTATTTCTGATGCTATGGGTGTTAGTTGTTTTTGAAATCCCTCGCTATCTACTTTCATTTTTCACCGCTTTATTCTTTTTCCATTCAAAGCCAAAATTCGATACCGACACAGAAAACCTGGGGAAGCTCTCTGTAATTATCGCAGGACACAACGAAGAGGATGCAATTGAAAAGTGCGTGTACAGCTTATGGGAGCAAAGCCATCCACCAGATGAAATCATTGTAATCAGTGACGGATCTACAGATAAAACAAGAATTAAGATGCGTAACCTATTAAAAAAAAGGTTGATTCATGGGGCACACTCAACAGAATTACGCGGTGGGAAACCCTCTGGGGTGAACCTGGGCATACGATATTGCACAGGGGACATCATTCTAAACGTCGATTGCGATTGCTCTTTTGACTATCACGCATTAAAAAACATCTTGCAGCAATTTTACGATCCTAGAGTAGGAGCGGCAGCTAACAGCATTTTAGTGCGTAATTGGAGAGAGAACTTACTCACATCCTTTCAAGCCATTGAATATATTATCAGTATTAGTCTTGGTAAACATGCGCTGTTTATGCTGGGCCAGGTAACTTGTGCATCTGGAGCATTTGGCGCATTCAGAAGAACAGCGCTACTACAGGCTGGCGGCTTAGACCCCGGCGGCGGCGAAGACCTGGATGTGACCTTACGGATACGGTCTTATGGCTGGAAAATTGGATTTGCTGCCGATTCCATATGTTATACGGACGCACCCAACAATCTGGGAGCGTTAATTCGACAACGATTTCGTTGGGATAGAGATGCCATCCGTCTACGCTACCGAAAGCATCGGCATTTGATTAACCCTTTTGAACGTCGTATCAAACCCGAAGAGCTGTTTCACCAGTTTGAATTCTTTTTATTTAATGTGATTGCAACCATAATATTACCCATATACCTAGTCTGGCTATTTTATAATTATGGCGTGAATGGCTGGTTCATTTTAATAGCAGCCCAAATAGCCCTTTTCACAATGGACATGGTTACGTTCACTCTAAGCGCCATCAACACACCAAAATTTAGGGCAGGCCCAATTTGGCCTTACTTACTGGGCTACAGTCTTATTTATGTAAATCTGATGCGTATTGTTCGAATCCTTGCTTATACACAGGAATGGATATTCAGAACCTCATATACCGATTCCTACCAACCTTCAAAAGTTCATCGTGCACGAGAGTAATTTCACTTACTCAGGGCAATGGATGAAGACTTAAAGAAAACTCAAGCATTAATTCCTGTCACTCTAAGCACCCAGATGAGCCAATTTACATCCAACAGATTGGCGCTTCACACCTCTTGGTCTATGGTTTTAATTGAAGTAGGGATTTTGCTATCGAAGGTCTAAATCGAAAAAATAGCAACTTTAGCGCACATGTTAACGAGTAGTATATGAGCATTAAGCTTATTAAAAGAGGCATAAGCAACCATGTAGTTTTTTATGGATGTAATACCACCCTTCAACGATGCGATCCTGAGGTCTCCGGCTAATGTGGGAGGAAATTCAAGACGGCTACTATTACCTTATCTCCCAGAGCTTTACGACGCTATTTTTGATGCTCTGGGTAGTGGTAATCTTCGAGATCCCCCGCTACTTACTTTCGTTCTTTACCGCTTTGTTATTTTTTTCATCTAGACCAGAATATAATACTGACATCAAAAGTCAGGGAAAAATTTCAGTAATCATTACCGGGCACAATGAAGAGGATGCAATTGAGGAGTGTGTTTACAGCTTATGGGAGCAGAGCCGCCCGCCCGATGAAATTATTGTGGTAAGTGATGGCTCAACCGACGGCATGAGATTAAAAGTTCGCAATCTATTAAGAGAGGGTGTCATACACGGTGCCCACGCCACAGAAATTCGCGGAGGGAAATCCGCCGCAAACAACTTAGGGGTAAGATATTGTAGCGGAGATATAATTATTAATGTGGATTGCGACTGCTCCTTTGAATATCACGCAATAAAAAATATCGCCGAACAATTTGATGACCCTCTGGTAGGGGCAGCTTCCAATAATATCTTTGTACGCAACTGGGGCGCCAATCTACTCACGACGTTTCAAGCCATTGAATACATGATTAGTATTTCTCTTGGCAAACATGCGCTTTTCATGTTGGGACAAATGTCCTGTGCCTCGGGAGCATTCAGTGCATTTCGGAGGGAGGCACTTATTCAGGCCGGAGGCTTCGATGCTGGTGGGGGTGAAGACCTAGATATTACATTGCGTATTCGCCACTACGGCTGGAAAATAGGTTATGCCTCTGAATCAATCTGCTATACCGATGTACCGACTAATTTGGGCGCACTGATTAGGCAGCGGCTCCGCTGGGAGCGAGATGCGGTTCGCCTGCGTTTTAGAAAGTATCGCCACTTTATCAACCCACTTGAGCAGCGCCTTAAATTTCGGGAATTTTTTCACCAGTTTGAGTTCTTATTATTTAATGTAATCGCTATTCTGGTGCTGCCTATTTACCTGGCTTGGTTATTTTATACTTACGGCGTTAATGGTTGGTTCATTTTAATTGGAGCCCAGATTGTTCTTATAATACTGGATATAATTACTTTTACCCTAAGCGCCATCGCCACAATCAAATTTAAAGCTATCCCTCTCTGGCCATACCTACTTGGCTACAGTATTTTTTATGTCAATTTGATGCGTATCGTTCGGCTCTACTCTTATATTCAGGAGTGGGTATTTAAAACCTCCTATTCCGACACTTATGCACCCTCCAAAGTGCATCGTGTCAGGGAGTAAATTCAATGAGAACCATACGAAAACATATTCGCCCAGACACCATGGCCAGTGAGGTCCGCCCCCATCATAGTGCCATAGGGCGACGCATTTATATCGGAGTGTTGATATTATTTGCCCTGGCTATTCTCCGCTATCTATTTGGGGATTTGTTTATTCTCAAAGGGGATGGGCTGGTCCTTAGGGATTATGCTGCGGTCGAGATGGGTTATATTACCAGAGTGACCGCAGTGGAAGTTGATGAGGGGGAATTAGTTAAGGAGGGGCAGCTACTCCTCAAAATAGAATCCATGGAACTACTGGGGCGCTTGGCAGACCTCTCCAGCCGCCAGGCCAACCTGATTCAAATTTCCGCCGAGTTTACCCTGCTTTCCGAGACCGCCAAACAACTGCTGGTTCCTGCAGAACATCGCAAGCAAGAGATAGAAGAAATTCTGGCGCGAATCAATAAACTTGCCGACAAGGGTTTTGTCAGCAAAATCACCTATCAGGAAGTACTCAAGGATAACTTTAATGCGGGCCAGGAACTAGTCAGGATTCAGGTAGAAAGCACCACGTTAGACAAAAAGAAAAAAGCCGTAGATACAGCAATCAAGGTAGCCGGAACGGCCTACCAGAGACTGAAAGACCACTACGATGATGGCCGTGTACGCAGCCCGGTAAATGGTTTGGTCGGCGCTACTGTACCCTCTGTAGGCGATGTCTACCGAGAGGGGGAACCCCTAATGCAAGTCTATTGGGGGGAACCCTATGTACTCGCCTATATGCCGCGCCGATATATTCTTGCTCTTCGGCCGGGCATGGTTGTCACGGTCAAGAGTGGCCGCTACAAAGATAAAGGCGTGATCTCTGAGTTACTGCCCATTTCCGACCAACTGCCGGAAGAATTCCAGAATACGTTTAAACCCCAGGAGCGCAATCAGCTCGCCAAAATAGTACTCTCTGATCCAGAGCATTTTCCCTTATCTGAAAAGGTACAAGTTACTCTGGAATTAAACTGGAAGGATCTCTTTGTAGAGAACTTTATGGATTAAAGGTTTGTCGGGCATTAAATTCTGTCAGTGCCGCCCTCAACCATTCCGGCAAGGTGATCATCTGTTTGGTTTCAACCGAAAGGGTGACATAAGTAATTGTTGCCGTAAAAGCCAATAGGTCTGGGGTGAGATGGGCCTGCACTAGAAAGGTAAACGACTGATTGCCAACCTTGAGTACGCTGACTTTGAGCTGTAACTCCTGGTCCCAAGTAACCGGGCTTAAGAATTCCAGATTAAAGGCCCGCACCGGTGTCAGGAACCCCCGCTTCTTCATCGTGGCTATAGCCGGCCCATCAAATAAAATAGACATGGCTTCATGGGTGGCCTCCAGGGCAAAATTTGAGAACCTCGGGGTATAAACAATACCCTCGGGATCACAATCCCCAAATAAGACCTTGCGCTTGACAGTTATCATATGAGGTTCTCCCAAAAAGCCAGGCAGCCATTCTAATCCAGCGCTCTATTTACATCCTGCCAAAGCAGATAACCAATCCAACCAACCATAAACTGCTTATTTATTCACCACGGCTAAAAAGCCTCAGCAAAGTGACTTCTGGCGGCACCAGAAATCTTACCGGCAGGATACTGGTGCCTACCCCTGGGCTCACAAACAGGTGTTTGCCCTCCTCTTCGATATGCCCAATGGCATAGCGCTCCCCGTAGCGGGAGGGCACAATCGGGCGGCCAATCAAGGGTAAAAATACCTGGCCGCCATGAGTGTGGCCGGCAATCGTCAAGGCAATCCGTTGTGGAATTTGGGGAAATATATCTGGGTTGTGAGTAAAGGCTAAGACTGTCTCTGACTCTTCAATGGCAGACATTGCCTGATCTATATTGTGTGGCCCCTCCCAGAAATCACTGATGCCAACCAACTGCAAGGCACAGTGGCCGCTACTGATCTTGGTGGATGCATCTTCCAATAGCGGGATGCCTTTCTCAGTAAAAGCCCGCTCTACTCTTTTCGGGTCCAGCCACCAGTCGTGATTGCCCATTACAGCAAAAACGCCCAAGGGTGCCCTGAGGCCGGCAAGCACTTCAGCGGCACTCTCCGGTGTCACAAAAGAACCACCAACCACCCCCTGAATAACAAAGTCACCGGGGAGTAGTACTAAGTCAGGACTGCTGGCATTTACTTGGCTAACCAATGAACGCAGACTTTCAATACCCTTATAGGGGGAACCCACATGTAAATCCGCCAATACCGCCACGCTTAAACCACTACAGGAAGCTGGCCAAGATTCCAGGCGAAGTGCTTGCTCATTGATCCTGAAGCTTCTTGGCTCAGCGAAAAAGGCCCAAACGGCAAGGGTAAGAGCAACAACCAGAGCCACCAAAAAGAAAGCCCGGTACTTTCCCCGTGGCCAGCTCAATAGTTCTCCCGGTAGCTTACTCAACAACTTTTTCAATGAAGTACTCTCAACTTACAGCTAGCTTTTACACGGTGCTCTGAGCCGGGTGACAGTCACAACTGGAGAGTTCTCGTACAATCTCACAGGAATCAGTAGAACCGGGGCCGCCACACTGGCTGCGCAATGCCAGCAAACTCTTCCGCAATTGCTCGAGCAATGCCATTTGGCTGTCCACCCTATCAATATGCTCATCTACCAACGCATTGATTTCAGCACAATGCTCTCTCGGTTGCTCCCGCAAGGTTAACAGTTTGCGTATATCCTCAATGGGCATATCGAGGGAGCGACAGTGCCGTATAAAACGCAATTGCGCCAAGTGCGCTTCTGAATACAGGCGATAATTGCCTTCGGACCTCAATGGTTGCGGCAGCAAGCCCACCTGTTCGTAGTAACGCACGGTTTCCACCTTGCAGCCTGCCTGCTTGGCCGCCTCCCCTATTCGGTAACGCATGCTGGTGTCCCCTTGACTCTATAGTTACTAGAGGGATTGTAATGCTGGCTCACTCATTGAGCTATTCGAGAGTTAACCATGGGAAAACAGGATTCCACTTGCGGCTGTGGCAGTAGCACTGAACCTCTACAACAACCGCTCGATAGTGGCGCCGGAAAGGATAGCGAGAGCTCCCTCTTCTCAATCACCAAAATGGATTGCCCCACCGAAGAAGGTTTGATCCGCGCCAAGCTCACCCCACTCGAAGGTATTTACAGCCTGGACTTTAACCTGGTGCAACGCATTTTGCGGGTTGGACACGCTCCGGGTATGCAGCAACAGATCCTGGACATACTCGCTCCTCTGGATCTGGATGCCAGGGTCGCCTCCCCATCGGATACAGAAAATGCACCACCCGCAACCAAGGCCAATTGGTGGCTGCTGGGGGCGGCCGGCTTTGCGGCGCTCGCTTCTGAGGTGGTGTTCTGGTTACAGGGGGGAAACAGCTGGCTGGTCATGTTGCTGGCATTAGCCGCCATTGCCGGCGGGGGGCTCTCTACTTACAAAAAAGGTTGGATCGCCCTTAAGAACCGCAACCTGAATATGAATGCGCTGATGTCCATCGCGGTCACAGGCGCACTTTTGATTGGGCACTGGCCTGAGGCCGCCATGGTGATGGTACTGTTCACCCTCGCCGAACTGATTGAGGCCAAGTCTCTGGACCGGGCCAGAAACGCTATTCGCGAGTTAATGGACTTGGCCCCGGAAACCGCCACGGTACTTCAGAGTGATGGCCAGTGGCGCGAGGTGAATGCAAAAACTGTTTCCCTCGGCGCCAAGGTCAGGGTCAGGCCCGGTGAGCGCATCGCCCTGGATGGCGAAGTAATAAAAGGCAACTCTGCGGTGAACCAAGCCCCAATCACCGGGGAGAGCCTTCCGGTAGATAAAGAAGCTGGAGACAGCCTCTTTGCCGGCAGCATCAATGAGTCCGGCGCACTGGAATATAGGGTGACTGCCGTAGCCAGTGATGCCGTACTTGCCCGAATCATCCACGCGGTTGAGGAGGCGCAAGGCAGCCGCGCGCCCACCCAGCGTTTTGTCGATCAGTTCGCGCACTGGTATACCCCCCTGGTATTTGCGGTTGCCCTAGCCACAGCGTTAATTCCTCCGCTGTTTTTCTCCGGTGCCTGGATGGAGTGGATCTACCGCGCCCTGGTACTGCTGGTTATCGCCTGCCCCTGCGCCCTGGTCATTGCCACCCCGGTCACCATCGTCAGCGGCCTCGCAGCAGCAACAAGACACGGCACGCTGATTAAAGGGGGGGCATACCTCGAAGAGGGGCGCCGGCTGCGCTGGCTGGCCCTGGATAAAACCGGCACCATCACCCACGGTGCACCGCAGTTAACAGATTTTGCCCTGATAACGGGCACAGATGAGGCGCGAGTTAAGCGCCTCGCCGCCAGCCTCGCCCACCGCTCCGATCACCCGGTTTCGAAGGCAGTGGCAGATTTTCTCAACGCCAGTGGAGCACCCTTACTAGAAGTAGAAGCCTTTGAAGCCCTGGCCGGGCGCGGGATTCGCGGAGAGATTGAAGGCACAGGCTATTACCTGGGCAATCACCGCCTGGTGGAAGAGTTGCGCGTTTGCAGTGAGGAGCTAGAGGATCGCCTCTCAAAACTGGAGTATCAGGGGAAAACTGTCGTTATGTTGGTGGATGCAAACCGTGTTCTGGCTCTGTTTGCCGTAGCCGATACGGTAAAAGAATCCAGCCGCAAAGCCATAGATGAGCTCCACCAATTGGGGGTGAAAACCCTGATGCTGACCGGTGACAATCAGCACACCGCCGATGCCATTGCCAAGGAGGTGGGCATCGATCGGGCTATGGGCAACCTACTGCCAGAAGATAAACTCCATGAAGTGGATTCCCTTGCCGGCCACGGCCGGGTCGGCATGGTGGGCGACGGCATCAATGATGCACCAGCCCTGGCGCGAGCTGATATCGGCTTCGCCATGGGCGCAACCGGCACCGATACCGCCATAGAAACGGCAGACGTTGCCCTGATGGATGACAACCTGGGTAAAATCGCCAGCTTTATCCGCCTCTCCCGTACGACAGCTCATATTCTTTGGCAAAACATTATCCTTGCCCTGGGTATCAAAGCGGTCTTTCTGGCACTCGCCTTTGCCGGTGAAGCCACTATGTGGATGGCAGTATTCGCCGATATGGGGACCAGCCTGCTGGTGGTTTTCAATGGGCTAAGACTGATGCGGAAGTGATCTCAAAACAAGACGGTAGAAAAGTCTGAAAATAGAAAAGACAGTACCAATTATTTAATACGCAACCAATCTATCCCGCAGAAGCTCTCGTTAAACAGGTGCTTGGATACGCAATTATTGATTGCCTTATTAACCAGCAAAAGCAGGCACCTTCGAGAGTTTCTTTGGATAGTGCAAAATTGGCATGACAAAAAACTTTAAACATAAAGAAAGCAGAACTCAGCAACACTGATAACACGCTACAGGCCTAAAATAAAGTATTTCGATTCCGCTTTAGCAAGACATGCCCAATGGCACTTAGGAAGTGTCTAAACAAAGAATTATGCCAGCAAATAGCCCTCTCAAAAAACCGAACAAATAGAAACTAATTCCAGACACCACTTATCCCCTTTAGGCCTCACCTTGTCGTAGGCCAATTGCAGGAAAATCAGCATCCCCATACCCTTTTGTCAACTACAACACTAAAGACATTAAGTCTCTTTAGCGCCAGATAGTCTCACCACAAACATTAATCTAAGAATAAAATCGACTAGAGCCTACGAATGCGAAACAGTCAATTTAGAGCATTTCTTGCCAGCAGCATCATTTCTACCACTCTATTTTCTAGCTCTAGTATTTTTGCTGATGATAGTCGTGCAGTACTCGTTGAGGCTGCACACCCGTGGCAGCAAGCCATTAATACCAGATTATTTTGTTCGGTGTTATCTCCTCCCCTACACCAAGTCTCCAGCCACACTGAAGCCGAGCTCACCCAAGTAAAACCCGTAGGTTCAATAATTAAAGCTGGCGAGTTAGTAGCCGCACAGGATGGATTTTATCTCTCTCAGGAGATTGAGATTATTCGCACAGATATTGCAATCACACAGAGCCAGCTTATTTATGCGGAAGAAGAGCTGAGCAGATTGGAGAAGCTTCGCTCAGCAGACATGGTGTCTCCGTCCCACTTAAACAGCCTTAAGCTTAATGCTGATACCTACCGGCTCACAAAGCAAAGACTCGAGCATCAGCTAACAACAGCCGAATACCGTTTAGAACGACTGCAACACTATGCAAGAACTGATAGTCAAGTTGTAAGTATAGAAGCCAACCCCGGTGAGAGACTGAATTCGGGGCAAAGAATCATGCAATTGCTGCCTCTGAAAGAAAATCAAATTGAGTGCAGCCTTCCCGAAGAAAAATTAAACAATGAAAATTTACTCAACAGCAGCTCCTTTACTTTTAGGGACCAAAATATCCCTTTAAGAAATATTAGTCATACGGTCAATCCGGAAACACAAAATCTCAACCTCTACTTTGAAACAGAATCAGAGCAATTCCCGTCTCTATTAGTAGGACAGAGATTCGAAATAACGATGCGAACACCCCTCTTAACTAAAAACACGCGGGAGAGGGTAACAAAAGTTCCCAGTGATGCCGTAATACTAGAGGGCGACCAATATAAAGTCTGGACTCTAGACAGTGATCAAAGGGCGGTTAGTACCGAGGTTCAAATAATAGATACCTTGAAGGGGCACTTTGTTGTACGTTCAACCATTAAACCTGGAGATCTTGTAGTCGTTCTGGGTTATGAAGGCCTACAACCCAATGAAACTGTCTCTCCGACAAAGAGGGAAAACACATGAAATCCCTGGAGAAATACAGTTCATTTATTATAAGTTGCACTTTTGCCCTAATTGTTGCCGGTATTATTGCGGGCCTAAACTTGCCTAATGCACTACTCCCCACTATCAATCGCCCACAAATTGCACTGGCTATTCCTTGGCCGGGAAAGACAGCGGAAGAGATAGAACAGATATTAGTTGCACCACTTGAGCAGGAGCTATCGAGCCTAAGCTACCTGAAAGAGGTGCAGACAAATATCAACAGTGGCTTTGCCTGGGTCACGATTGACTTTCACTCTGAAGCAGATATGGAGCAAATGTATATTGAGGTACTCTCCAGAATTAATCAGGTACCCAACTGGCCCACACAAGTCCGCACACCCCAAGTTTTCAATTTTGCCAACGGTGCGGGGGCTACGCTGGCAACCTTCTTCCTCTATTCGAAGAAGTCAGCCAGTGAGCTGGAATTAATTGATGCATTTTTAAATCACGTAAAGCCAGCCATCAGTAAAATCCCGGGAGTATCCTCTATAGAAGTTGCCGCTACGCCTATCGCCCAGCGGGTCGATATTGAGTTCGATCCAGAGAAGATGACTCAAAATTCCTTAAGTATTGCTGGGGTAACTGCACATCTTAATGATCTGGTGGACCGATCGGGCGGCAACCTGAAAATTGGCTCTAAAGACTATGCATTACACTTTAAGGGCCAAATTCCCCTAGATAAGCTCTCACAATTACCTATCGCCACACGTGGGAACCAGATCATACGGCTCTCTGATATTGCCTCTGTAAACGCACGACCAGCATCTGACTGGGCATATTTTGCCCTTGAGGGCAATCGATCCTTTTATTTTTACTTGCTCCCTACCGAAAACGTCAATGCTCTTGACACTATTGCACAGCTGAAATCAACCATGGCGGAGCTGAATAGTGGAGAGTTAGCTCGGTTAGACATGGAATTGGCCATAAGCCGTGATGACTCCAAAGGAATCCGAGACTCCCTGAATCTGGTGTACGGGAGCCTCCTTCTTGGATCGCTGCTAGCCTGCTTGGTTTTGTACTGGTTTCTACGCAACCTGAGAACTTTAACGTTAATATTCCTCAGTATTCCCGTATGCATCTCCCTCGTCGTTGTGGGTATGTATATTGGGGGTAGAAGCATGAATGTTATTTCATTGGCAGGCATTGCTCTTTCTATCGGATTGATGGTAGATGCGGCAATTATTGTTGTGGAAAATATTCAAAGGCTTCGCCAGCAAGGCATTGGCACCCAGGAAAGTATTGTACAGGGAACACGAGAAGTTACAGGTTCATTGGCATCATCAACGATATCAAGCGTCATTGTGTTCTTGCCTATTATTGCCATGCAATCTGCAACAGGGCAGTTATTTAGAGATCTCGCTTTTACAATCTCAAGCGCTTTACTCGCCTCACTGCTCTTTGCCTTATTAATACTACCTTCATTCGCAAGGTACATATTGGGCCATTCAAAAAAAATAAAAAAAGAATCTTCAAATACAAGAATTCTATTAGCCCTAAAAAGATGGGTTGCCCTTTCCATCAAAGCTACAGCTACCCCCAGACGGTCTATTACAGCCATTATTCTTGGGCTACCCATCGCACTCATAGCTACCTATGTTTCCACACCCTCCATAGATGTATTGCCAGACCCAAAACAGAATATGGTTTCTGTTTTCATCAATTTTGAGAGCGCACTAGCCACAGATGCTATTAGAACGGATTACGGGGAACGCGTGATGAATCGAATCACCAACAACTTTAAAGAAATAGAAGATCATGTTTCCACTTACGGCATTATCTGCAACCCAAGCAATTGCAACCTCTATATGTATACCCAAGGCGATTGGGATTTTGAATCACTACGGGAATGGATGAATGAAAAAGTACTCTATGGACTTGTAGGCACCCGTATCCATTTCAGGCATGGGGGTCTGTTAAGGTTTGCAATGCCAAACAACCGAATAAGCCAACTGGATATCAAAGGGGCTGAACTTTCCAGGCTACAAATGGCTGGCACTGAGTTAATGAACCATCTGCGCGCAGAGTTTCCAGACGCACAAATCCAGGAGGGGAGCGCACTGCAAAACCGGGCTGTACGCATAGAGTTCCAACCTCGCCTGGATCAATTAACTTATTTAAGTATTACAGTTTCAGAGCTAAACCGCCAACTTATGGCTTTGACTGATGGGATATACATAGGCCATTTTTATACTGGCACTAACACGCTACCATTCTACTTCAAAGCAAAAGACCCTCAGAACCTGGAAGCACTTCTAAACACTGAAATATGGATTGATGGGCACGGCCTGATTCCTGTCCGTGAATTAGCAAGCGCGAAAATAACCCAAGCCCCTGCCAGTATTTTACGAGTTGGGCAAGAAGTCAGCGCATCGTTAAACCTAACCCCGCCAGAAGGGGTAGCAATGAAGTCATTTGTTGAAAATGTAGACCAATCGGTACAGTCCTTTTTAGCTGAAAGCTCCTATAGCGATTTGCACACTCAGTTCAGGGGCAGCGCAAACGAACTAAACCTGTTTCTAGTTGAATTTCTTAAAATATTCTTGGCTGCTCTCGCAGTACTCGCCCTGTTGATGTATTTTGCCCTAAGATCTGCAAAGCTGGCTGCCGCCGTGCTTTGCGCTATACCTCTCTCATTTGCCGGCGGGATGTTAAGTTTACAGCTATTAAACCTTTTCACCCCCCAAAGCCTTGATGTAATTACAATGATTGGTTTCGTAATTCTGATGGGACTTGTAGTCAACAATGCAATACTATTAGTGAATCAATTTCAAAAGTCATTGCAGGCCGGGGCCAGTCAGCTAGAAGCTATTTATGCAGCAGCCAGCTTGCGCGCTCGTCCCATTATGCTAACAACAATCACCTGTATCTTTGGCAACCTGCCTTTGGTGTTAAACCCAGGGAGCAGTGCTGCAATTTATCGAGGCCTGGCGACGGTGATTACTGGCGGGATGATATTTAGCGCTCTGTTTGTTTTAGCCTTTATGTCCGCGCTACTCTCACAAAAGCTGTTCCGCTCTGAGCAGCAGAGTTTTGCTCAAAAGATCGACTTGGACGTGCCTGAACCTGCTAGCGCGTAACATAAGGGTGGCGATCTATTGATCTAACCTGTGCTGGCAATAACAGCCAAAATGTCAGCACAGGTGTGTCTCGCCGGTTTCTAATCTGCTATAGAGAGTTGTTTATTACCCTTAGTGAAAGTAACTACTCCAAACCCAATCACAAATACCCCTATTCATCCATATCCCCTAGCAACCTACATTGTGCAAAGCGCCATCAATTTACGCCCACAACCTCTTTTTTAATATAGATACCCAGACGTTTTGCAAGGCGGACCAAGTTACCCCTATCCATTGAGAGCGATTTCGCTGCCCTACTCCAATTCCCATCGCTCTGAGTCAATATATGCTTTATAAGATCCCGCTGATATTCTTCAGTGGCTACCCTAAGATTTATTACCCCAAGCGGAGGCTGAACGGGCTTCTCAAACTCTGGTTGCGCCGCTATGTCATCCGGAATCTCTATATGTGCCGCTGTCAGCGATACAATTTCAGAGAGTGATGCATTTTTTCTTGCCTTGAGCGCTGCGCGACTGATGATATGCTCCAGCTCTCTCACATTTCCAGGCCAGCTATAACGCTTTAATTTACTGGAAGCATCTGCTGATAGCCGCAGCTGACGGAAGCCAAGCTTCCTCGTGGAGCGCTCCAAAAAATAATCTGCCAGCAGCAGAACATCATTTTCTCTCTGTGATAGTGCGGGTACTTCCAGAGGGTAAACAGAGAGACGGTGATACAAATCGGCCCTGAATCCACCTGAGTCGATTTCTTTGAGCAAATCCCGATTGGTAGCGGCCACAATACGCACATCTACATGCTGTACCGCATCCTTACCAACAGGCTGAATTTCACCACTTTGCAGTACCCGCAGCAGTTTACCCTGGACTGATAAAGGCAGTTCACCCACTTCATCCAGAAAAAGTGTCCCGCCGTTTGCCAATAGAAACTTTCCCGGGCGATCCCGATCAGCGCCAGTAAAAGCCCCTTTCGCATGCCCGAATAATTCCGCCTCTGCCAGTGTCTCTGTTAAGGAGGCGCAGTTGAGATAGACAAGGGGTTTTTCCCGGCGAGATGACAGCCGATGTACCGTGCGGGCAACCAGCTCCTTACCCACCCCAGTCTCCCCCAGAATAAGCACGCTGTAGTCAGACCCTGCAACTAATTCAATATCACTTCGCAAGGCCCTCATCACTTGGCTTTCGCCGATTAACTCACCGCCATCGCGCAGAAAGGCTTCCTGGGTCAACTCTTTCACCAGTTGTTCGGCATGTTCAGCAGAAAGGGACAGCGCTTTTAGCTCCAAAGCCGTTTTGAGAGTAGCGGCTGAGAGTGCGGCGATTAACTCAAGCGTTCGATCGCTAATCAGGCTATAGGCGTCTGAGGTCATACTATCCAAAGTAAGCAGCCCCACTAGATGATTGTCAGAATACAGTGGCAAACCGAGACAGGAGTGCACCGGTAGGTCCCCTTCCCTATCCAGTAGTAAGCCATCAAAAGGGTCCGGCAGATTGCAATCAGAGGGGAAGCGAACGGGAGCATCAGAACTGCAGATTTGCGCTAGGCGGGGATGCTCGTTAATTAGGAAACGCCGCCCCATAGTACGCCTGGCCAAGCCCTGCACAGCAAGGGGGGTAAGCACCTCTCCATTCAGCCCCAGCAAGGCCACCGCATCACACTTAATTGCCTTGCGGATGGTGGAGAGCAGTCGTTCAAATCGGTCACTATTATTCAGGCTATTTGCGAGATCCAGAGCTACTTCAAGCAGTAGAGTAGAATTGATATCCACCATATCCCACCAAGTCAATAAGCTTCTTTTGTGTCATTATGACATGGTCGCTATATAGGTCAAATTGACACAAACGAATATCATAATTAATTTTACTTATTGATTTATAAGGAATTATTAAGCTGGCACAACATTTGCCTAATAACCATTGAGGTTATTTAGTAATAGAGGCGAAGACAATGCTGGACACATACACTTTAAAAATTCGCAGGCGTTTTGAACTCTTGCTCAAGGCCGGAAATCTCACCCTGTTGCTCTCTACCCCCCTGCTATTACTCACCGTTGTCATCTGCTACCCGCTCTCCCATTATTTTTCTATCCCAGCCCAAGTGGCGGGCCATATTTTTATGATTATCAGCGCAACGTTTATCAAGATTGGCTATGTCAGCCGCTGCGTTGCGCAATACAACCTGTGCCAGGAAGTGCGCTAACTGATCACGCCGAGCTTCTCGCCTCCATCCCCTTTGGGGGCGACCTTTGTAGCTTTCAAACTTTCCACACCATCACCTCAGCAGCCGCATCTAACAACTACCTCAGTGCTATCTTCTCTTCAGGGCCATCAACCCTGCACAGCGATCAATACAAACCCCATAAGGAAACTCGATGTCTGCAATGAGCCGTCTGGCCCTGCTGGCTGTGGTATTTATCGACTTGATGGGTCAAGGACTGCTATTCCCCATCATTAATGAACTGGTCATGTCCACCAAGTTTCAATTCCTGCCTACAGACACCGCACAATCCACCCGCCACCTCTACTATGGCATTGTTATCAGTAGCTTTTTTTTAGCTTGGTTTGTTGGGGCGGTGTATATCGCTAAGTTATCTGACAGTATCGGCCGAAAAAGCGCGATGGTACTTTGCTTGGTCGGCGCCCTGGCAGGCTATGCCATTACACTCGCTGCCTTATTTACCAGCAGCCTGTGGTTGCTGATTCTTGGGCGCGTGGTCAGTGGATTTACTGCCGGCAACCAGCCCATTGCCCAAGCGGCAATGATTGATGCAAGCCGTGATGAACTGGATGCTTCAAAAAACTTGGGGTTACTGGTGGCGGGAATGAGCGCGGGAGCAGTTGCGGGACCAATTATCGCTGGAGTCTTAGCCGACAAGGCCTTACTCGGTAATATTGCAAGCATTCAACTGCCTTTTTATTTTGCGCTACTTTTGGTTGCTATCACCCTCGGCCTAATTCTGCTCTTTTATCACGATAGCCGCCCCCCGACTTCGCCTATTCAATTGCGCTTATCTGACTTATTCAGGCAATTTGCACACCTCAAAGAGAGGCCCTTAGTTATCAGGCTTTGCCCAGCTTACCTAAGTTTTATGCTGGTTCACCTCAGTTTTTATATCTTTATCACCAACTATCTCAGCAGCCGCTTTGGCCTCGGCTTACTGGGAACCAGTATGGCCATGCTATTCATGGGAATCGCCGTGGGTACTTCCAGTATCTTTTTGGTTAAACCCGTGCTGTCTAAATGGGGTAAGCCACTGGTTATCAAGGTATCGGCATTGACTATGGGGGCCTGTGCGCTGGTTTTTGCTTTCAGTAACCAGGTTTGGCTTTGTTACTTGAGTGTGTTTCTCGCCTACTTGTGCTTTGGACTAGCCTATCCGGCACTACTGAACTTGTTTGCCAATAGTGTGGATGAGAGCGAACAGGGATGGGTAATGGGTATCGCCACAGCGGGCTTCACCATTGTGGCCACCCTTATCTCACTATTGGGTGGCGGCGCTATGGAAATTAATATCCGACTACCATTTTTTATCACTGCCATTGCGGCTGTTTTCGTTTTGATACTGAGCTGGTTCAGTTGGCGTAGCAGTGCAATGAAAAAAATTGTTGATCGGTGAAGCCTCCTGAATACTATCACGGTATCACTGCGAGCCAGAGCTTGAAATGAGGCCGCAGAAATACCGTGAACTAGCGTTGCTACCTCAAGCTATAGCTTGCTCGCCAACTCCTTAATTTCGTGATTCAGTATTCGATCGTTATGGCTGTAATCCATGGGAACTTCTATCAAATGTACCCCACCCTCCCGGCAGCACTTCTCAATCATCGGTTTTAATTCATCTGTTGCCTGTATTCGATGCCCTTCGGCACCATAAGATTTCGCATAAGCCACAAAATCAGGATTGGTGAAATCGAGACCAAAATTCTTAAGCCCCATCATGGACTGCTTCCATTTGATCATGCCATAGGCATCATCGCGCAAAATCAACACAATTAAGTCCAGCTTCAGGCGCACAGCGGTTTCTATTTCCTGGGAGTTCATCATAAAACCCCCGTCCCCACAGATAGCCACCACCCGGCGATCGGGACAAACCAGCTTGGCCGCCATGGCCGATGGCAAACCAGCCCCCATAGTGGCCAGCGCATTATCCAAAAGTACGGTATTCGGAAAGTAAGCGGGATAATTGCGGGCAAACCAGATCTTGAACATGCCATTATCAAGGGCAATCACGCCCTTCTCTGGCATCACCTCACGCACATCCCTTACTAGTCGCTGGGGTCTGATGGGGAAAGTATCTGCGCTCGAACCCTCCTCAATATGCTTCTGCAAGGCAGCACGGATGCGGTGAGCATCGCTAAAACTCCAGTGCTCTTGCGGCTCTAGGTGTTCCTGCAGCTGCCATAGGCTGTTGGCGATATCACCGATCACTTCTATCTGCGGGAAATACACCGGGTCTACCTGGGCCGCATTGAAGTTAATATGTACCACTTCTGGCCCACCAGGGCGCATAAAGAACGGGGGCTTCTCTACAACATCGTGACCTACGTTAATGATCAGATCTGCCTGCTCAATAGTGCGATGAATAAAGTCACCATCGGATAAGGCCGTATTGCCAATAAAGTGCGGCCCTGATTCATCGATCACTCCCTTACCCATCTGCGTGGTAATTGCGGGGATTCCCAGCTTTTCCACAAATTTTCTCAGCATCTTCGACGTCAGCTTTCTGTTCGCGCCGGCGCCGATCAGCAGTAGAGGCTTGCGAGAGCTGGCGATAGCCTCAGCCGCCTTACGAATGGCTTTTTCTTCAGCAATGGGACGGCGCTGATAGCTGATGTCGAGCACCGGCATGGCAGAATGCTCCCGGGCGATATCCTCAGGAAACTCCAAGTGCGTGGCCCCTGGCCGCTCTTCCTCTGAGAGACGAAAGGCTTCGCGCACATACGCCGGCACATAATCCCCTCCCACAATCGTTTTTGTGTACTTGGTAAGGGGCCGCATCATGTCGACGATATTAATAATTTGAAATTGTCCCTGCTTGGAACTCTTAATAGGTTTCTGCCCAGTAATCATCACCATAGGCATCCCTCCCAGCTGAGCATAAGCTGCCGCGGTAACCAGATTAGTGGCACCCGGCCCCAGGGTTGCCAAACACACACCAGACTTACCGGTAAGGCGGCCATAAGTGGCCGCCATAAAACCAGCGGCTTGTTCGTGACGGGTAAGGATTAATTGTATTTTGGAGCCCCGCAAAGACTCCAACATATCCAGATTCTCCTCGCCGGGAATACCAAAAACATACTCAACCCCCTCGGCTTCCAGGGCGCGCACAAATAGATCGGATGCTTTCATAAGAGCGTCTCTCGTCGTTGTAATCACTCATGATTTGGCCAGATATGGGTTATTCGACACTTCTTTCTTTGCTTTTTTACTTGCTAGCCTAAAACCTGATCCAGCATTCCCCACACCCATTGGGCAGAGTCAGTATTTTGCACTTACGGATGCAAAACCCCTCTGAGTTTTAGCACAGGATGACTCCTTCGGAGACCGCAAACTCCACTTTTCCTATTAGTCCAGTTTGGAAGACTAATTTGCAAGGCAAATTTGCCCATGCCAGCCACTTGCTAATATCTTTCAACGGAGAACTGGATCTGGATAGGCGGACCCCATGGACCACAAGAGTGAAAGCAGTAAATTGATATTGCCAATCCCGACTCAGCCAGCCACAACAGCCCCACAATCGACTCTAATGCCAGCAGATCGAGAAAGCTCGGCCGCCTTTTGATAGCAGCCCCTTATGAAAAGCAAAGAGAAGACTCGCAAGGGAAAATGGTTTCTATCGCTGGCGGCGCTCGGCGTGGTTTTCGGAGACATAGGCACCAGCCCCCTGTACGCGGTTAAATTGATCTTCCACTCAAGGCTCAATATTCCTTTAACTGAGGCCAATATACTCGGTGGCGTTTCAACGATCTTCTGGGCCCTGATACTGATCGTGACAATCAAATATGTGACATTGATAATGCGGCTGGATAATCGTGGGGAAGGCGGCATCATGGCACTGATGACGCTGGCAATGGATGCCACAGAAGGGCGAAAATACCTCCAATGGTTTGTAGTCACTGCCGGCATACTTGGCGCCGCACTTTTCTTTGGGGATGCCATTATTACCCCAGCGATCTCTGTACTCTCGGCTATAGAGGGGCTTGAGGTTGGAAATCAGACACACCAATCTCTAGTGGTACCTATCTCCATTGGAGTCTTAATTTGCCTATTCTCAGTTCAGCGCTACGGTACCTCTACCGTGGGAACTCTATTTGGGCCCATCACTGCTCTCTGGTTCCTCACACTTTTGGCGGCTGGAGTATCCAGCATCATCAACAACCCCCAGATTCTCCATGCGATCTACCCTGAACATGCCCTGAGATTCCTCACCAATCATGGTTTTAGCTCATTTTTGGTATTAGGCGCTGTTCTTCTGGTTTTCACCGGGGCTGAGGCACTTTACACCGATATGGGTCACTTCGGCCGCAGCCCAATCAGAATGGCATGGTTGGGATTGGTTTTTCCCGCTCTTTTTCTGAACTACATGGGACAAGGTGCACTGTTGATGAGCCATCCCCATGCAGTCGATAACCCCTTCTACCGCATGTTTCCCAGTTGGGGGCTTTACCCGGTAATCATACTTGCCACCGCCGCCACAGTTATTGCCTCTCAAGCCTGCATTACCGGCAGCTTCTCCTTGGCCAAACAAGCAATGCAACTAGGGCTTTTACCCCGCCTTACCCTTCGCCATACCTCAGCACATCTTGAGGGACAGATATTTATGCCAGGTGTTAACAGGCTGCTTATGTTTTTAGTGATAGGAGCGGTAGTGGGTTTCGGCTCATCCACCAATTTAGCCGCTGCCTACGGTGTTTCCGTAAGCGGCGCTATGTTGATAAGTACTTGCCTGGCAGCAGTTGTGTACCGTATTCAATTAAAATGTCACTTACTTCTTTGCCTATCAGTGGCGACCTTCTTTATCTGCATAGATCTCGCCTTTTTCTCCTCCAGCTTGCTAAAAATTAGTCATGGTGGCTGGTTTCCTCTCGGTTTAGGTGCCATAGCCTGTATCTCAATGTTCACCTGGAGAGATGGCAGGGAAGCCTTAGCACTGCAACTTCAGCGGCAGGAATTTAAACTGGAGCCTTATCTAACCGCCCTGCTGAAGAAAAACCCTATAAGAGTGCCTGGAACTGCAGTATTCCTTACCTCGAGACAGCTATCCACTCCCCACGCACTGATCTATAACCTGAAGCACAATAAAGTATTACACGAAAACTTACTGTTCATTACTGTATCATTTGTGAATGCTCCACGGGTAATGCCTGGCAACCGGTATATCCTCAGCGAAATCCGTGAAAACTGCCACTACTTACTTTTACGCTATGGCTACATAGAGCAGCCGGATATTTGGAAGGTTTTAAAGCGGCTACGCCTTAAGAAAGAGCTGGATATCGACCCCAATAAAGCTTCATATTTTTTAACAAGACAAACCATCACCCCAACCAAGCAGGAGGATAGCCGTATGTTCTTATGGCGAGAGCGGTTGTTTGCGGTTATGTTCCGCAATGTGAGTAGCGCTGTAGAGTATTACCGTATTCCTATGAGCCGCGTGATAGTAATGGGCGAAAAAATCCGAATTTAATTTAAACGATAAAGCAGTAGCACCAAGTGGCACCACTGCTTGCCAGTAATGGGAAATCATTAACTTATTTATAAAGCGGGAATCTAAATCACTCCGAGCCGTGACAAGTGTTGTCGGGCAAACTGAATCCTTTTCTGCTGTACTTCGGCAAAACTCTTACCATCTATATTGACTGCAAAAAAATACATATTGTTGCCAGTTTCCACTACGCCAACATACCAACCCAAGGCAAATTCATCATTAATCTGTCCACCGCCCGTTTTTGCATAGAGCTTGTACGAGTCTGTCTCCTCTACCAACATAACTTCTTTGAATAAAGAGAGAGAGTCATCAGAAATAGGTAGGGCTCCAGAAAATAGCTTTTGCAAGAAATTCACCTGCTCCTTGGCCGATATCTTCAGGCTCCCATTTAGCCAAAATTTATCCAAACCAGAGGAGATATCCCTGTTGCCATATTCGAACTGAATCAAATATTGGCTCATTCTCTTCCTGCCTATTTGAGAGGCTAATTGCCGATAAATAGGCACTGCGGAATTTTGAAAAGCCGCCCGGATGGGTAGCGACTTGTCATACCAAATACTGGGCCACCACCGCTGAGCCGGATACTTCAAGTGGTCATAGGTTAATTCCTGTACAAGGCTGCGGACCAAACCAGCATCTAATGCAATCAGAGTGTTAGGCACCTTAAAGGTTGAGAATGGAGTGAGCCTTACATCGGCTCTCTTTTCATTGATGATTGAGTAAGTGGCCTCTTTGTGATTTTTCAGTACAAATGTGCATGATTTGCCACATTCGATATCTTCGGAAGACCAGGCGAGACTACTAAAGAGCAGAAATAATAATACGATTGCTTTCAATTTAAACTTCCCAGAGGTACTCGTTAATAAAATATCTGATCAGGGTAGCAATCATAAACGATCCTGCCGCATTCTCACCTGCCTTCATTTCAAGAGTACTCCGACACGAAGATTGCACAGGTAGCTGTTACCGGCATCGAAAACTGCGCAAAGACCTATTCTACCCTTCGACTCGACTGAATTAGCTTTGCTAATGCCTTGTGGGCATCAACAAGGCCCAATCCGGTATTATTGGCACCTAAGTGGGATCGCCTTGCCGTACCCTGAAGCGACTGCGCTACCAATGGCACAGCCTCACCGCTGGAGTACCCATAATGATCCGCTGCATCCAATAGCAACGCGCTGATAGCCGCCAACTGTGGTGCGGCAAAAGAGCTACCGGATTCAAAGTTATGGCTTGAAACTGAGTAAACTGCATCTCCCGAAATTGCAAAGCTCCGCTTGATCGCCAAGGGGTTATAACCAGGAACCGTGGCAGTTAAAGAGACTTCGTTGGAGAATGGCTGCAAATTGATCGCAAACATCAAGTTTTGACTGCCTGGAGCACCTTGATTTTGTTGTAAAAAGGCCTTGATCAGATCCAGGTCATAGGTAAAGAAACTTCCCAGCGGAGGAAGGCCTAGACGCTTGCGAACATCCGTATTCTCACCTTCCAGGTCAGTACCTGTATTCCCAATTGACTTGGTAAATAATTTGGATTGCAAAATATGGGATAGATGCTCCGAAAACTCCGGATCCAGCTGATCATTGGTGATATGAAAAGCCCGACTCATATTAATTACATCAATATCATCTCGGTTACGCATGTAAGCCATGGCTTCATTGTAAGTTTTGCTTTCAGTACTTATGGGTACAATAGTAGCCTTGGGCGCAATATCGAGGATAATATCAATAACGGTATTGCCATGCAGGAAGGTAATGGGATCACCAAATTGAACTTCTGCTTCGATATTAGGGTGCCGCTCGCGCTGTTCCTGTAAACGAACAGGATCAAACAAATCAAACACCCCAATGACAATACCCTCACCGTCAAAATGCCGTACCAAATTCTGATGCTTGAGGTTATAGCTAGGCACATAGGGATACAGGAATTCATTCAGCTCCATCCGGAACATATCTAAATCCGCAATAGCAGCTTCAAAAGTTAACCTGTTCTCCTCTTGGTAATCTTCCGGCTGAAAGGTATATAAAAGTTCGGCTAGCACGGTAAACTCAGTGATAGACTGACCCCACTTGTGCATTTTCAATTCATCAACCATATAAAGCGATTTAGCCCACCCCTGATACTGGTCAAAATCAGCGGCCAAATAATCATCAAGTATTGGAGTAACAGGCTCTTCCCAAGGCCAGGGTGTTAGCTCTTTGACAACCTGTAAAGAGGCCCTGGCTTGATCTACGTTGGGATCTGATGCAAAGACCTTTACACTCAATACAACCAGCAACACCACAAGTACTATCTTATTCAAAACCACTTCCTTTTTATTTGAGTTTATTCTGGAATGGCAACAAAAATATGCCAGAGACCTCTCATGAGTATTTTATTTAACAGTCACAACTTCTCTAACTCAAATTAATAGAACCATGGCCCTGATAAAAAGGCAACCTATTAGGCTATCTCCATTCCACAGGAAGCCCCCTGTAAAAAAGCTGTTTTTTACAGGGCATTTGCAATTCGGGAATATAAGTATTTTATATTGTTTGATGCACTAGAAATAGACGTCACACTTTACTACTCGTGTACATGGTTTTCACTTGAGAAAAGTAGTCATTAAAATAAGTTCCCTCCCAACCAGGTGAAATCGTTGGCGCAGCCATTCTAGAAACCTCCATTAGCATTGCATTCCAAATCCTTCACATTGGTGCAAAGTCGAGAAGCCAGCAAAGTTTAAGTCAACACCGCAACTTTATTAGCAAGGTTTTATGTATAAAACAGAATAAGAAAGGTACTAGAAAGAAATACCCATATAGAACGCACCCCAAATCAACCCAAATATTACACTCGAAAACACCTTCATTTAATTAATGTTTTTAAACTTCTCCATTTAGCGGCCATGGAGCGATAATGCCACTCAACTTGCATATACAATCAACTATCAAGCTTTCCCCAAAAATACTTGCCTTTCATACTATGCGATATTTTAGATAAAAACCCACCCCAAGGTAAATTAGCTAAGACTGGCTTCGCCTCAAAAAAATTATTATTTTTATATGCTATTTTTCCAGGCCCTTAAAAGTACCGATAAAAGCTTTTTATTATGCTCATTTCCTAGCCTTAATTGCTGCCATATTAAGATTAAAAGCCTCTCAAAATTGCTTGATACTATAATTTGAAGTGTCAACCTCAAACCTTGAAGTACTTTTGAACCTATTTGAAAGTTGGTCATGTAAAGAAATATTTAAAAGGGCTTTTAATCTTTCAGCTCACCTTAAATATCATACTAGCTCATGAAAGCATATCCCTTTCCGCTGTAGATACTGGTGCAACCTTCAAATTCACCAACCAATTTATTTTACCCCACCCCAATCGCTTCACACATAAAATGTTCCCAGTAGCCTGAGTAACTCAATGAGTACTGGATTAGCTTAAGTCGTTTATCTCCTGCCCATGTTAATTGCACACTAAACAACCTAAAGGTAATGGAATGTCACAATAATACTTTTTGTCAGGTCTTATGCAGAATAAAGTTAACCTAATCTAGTTGGCTAAATATCTACTAGGTGGTTTATAATGCCAGAACCCGATAACTACTTAAAATAGGGACAATGGGGAATTTTAATGAATAAAAAGATGTTTCGACTTTCTGTAATTTCAGCAGCTGTTCTATTAACATTAACAGGCTGTGATAGTAATAGTAGCTCATCTTCTGATCCTGCAGTCACTCCTGCTGCAGCTACACCTACACCTACACCTACTCCTACACCTACTCCTACACCTACTCCTACACCTACTCCCGCCGATAAACCGCCAACAGCTAGCGATGTAACTATCAGCGGTGTTAAGCAAGGAATTCCGGTATCTGGAAAACTATTGGGCAGCGACCCTGATGGTGATGCTTTAACTTATAGTTTTTCAGAAAAAGATAAAGCAATTACCCCCGTTGATGACGTTTATAAATTTAGTCACGGTGAATTATCATTAAACAATGATGGCTTTGAATACATTTCAATCACAGGTCAAGACGCCACTATCACCTATACCGTAACCGCAAACGGTGCTTCGGCTTCTGCAAGAATCGAAATTATTGCTGATATTCCTCCAACAGCGAACACTGTTACTATAGATGGTGCAAAGCAGTGGATACCGATATCTATCGAGCTGCTGGGCAACGATGAAGATGGTGATGAGTTAGTCTATAGTTTTTCTGAGAATGGTGTGGCTGTTAATGAAGTAGATGGCATTTATACTTTTAGCCATGGGGAGCTTACAGAAGAAGATGGTCAATTTGAATATAGATCAATCTCTGGACAAGATGCCACAATTACTTATACCGTAACAGCAAATGATATCTCAACATCTGCAACAATTGACTTCTTGAATGTTGCAAATGACCCACTAGCTTATCAGCAGTGGCACCTTCGCAATACAGGGCAAAAATCGTATGCATTAAGTGAGCAGATGGCTCAAGGATTGGTAGATGCTGGATTTTACACTCCCGTAGAAGCTGCCGAAGCACTTGCAGAAGGTGAAGCCGAGGAGCTCCTTGCCGGCGAAGATATGAATGTTGCAGCTGCTTATGCTCAGGGTGTAACTGGTGCAGGTGTAACAGCGGTTGTCGTAGACTCTGGTTTAGAGATTCGTCATGAAGACTTAATAGATAATGTACTAGTTAATCGCTCTCTCAATTTAGCTGTATCGGCAAACGACAGAACAGACCCAACCAGTCTCTCCAATAGCGGCGATCATGGTACTAGTGTCGCGGGCTTAATTGCTGCTAAAGGCTGGAACAATATAGGTAGCCGTGGCACATCCCCAGATACTGGGTTAATCGGCATGAATTATTTGGGCGGTGATACAATAGAGCAAACCGAACTGTTAATTCATGGGTTTCCTGGAAGTGGTATTTCTACAAGCGAGGAAATCTCAGCATTTAATCGCAGCTACGGTATCACTTGGCCAGCTTTTATTGCTTACTCTGCTTTAGATGAAGCTATTGAATCTTACCCTAATCTTATGCTTCGAAGCGGCAAAGGCGCTTTGAACATTAAGTCTAATGGTAATTCTTTTATAGATGGCGGCCGCGAAGGGGCTTTCTGTAAAGATAATGGCGCTAATGAATTAGGTTTAACATGTTATAGCGCAGCGTTCGAACCCAGTCAGGCCCACCCATACTACTTGAGTGTTGCTGCAGTGAACGCCAACGGCAAACATACCAGTTACTCAACAGCCGGCGCAAGCACAATGGTATCGGCTCCTGCGGGTGAGTATGGTCGCTGGGCGCCAGCGATGGTAACAACAGATCAAATGACCTGTATTAATGGTTATTCCGGCTTCAATGGTAGAACAATCAGCGCCTGGGGCGGCGCCTATGGTGAAGACTTTGCAGCTAGCCAGTTCCCGTTCAACTACCCGGGTCACCCAGAGAATGCAAGTTGCAACTATACTTCAACTTTCAATGGGACATCTTCCGCTGCACCGAATGCATCAGGTGTTGTGTCTCTAATCTTATCCGCAAACCCAGAACTGACCTGGCGTGATGTTCGACACATTCTGGCTTCAACAAGTACTTTGATTGACGCTGAAAACGAAAAAGTTGAGCTGACAATTGGGGAAGGTTCTTTTATTGCTCATGACGGCTGGATTGAAAATGCCGCGGGCTATCACTTTAATAACCTCTATGGTTTTGGCCGTGTTGATGCCGGCGAAGCTGTTGCTAAGGCTTTAGACTACTCAGAAAATCTTGGCGAGCAAATTATCACCGAATGGAAAGGTCTAGGCTCAACTGCTGGAGAAGAAGCCTTGCAGGCAACTATTCCAGACAACAGTGCCATTGGTGTAACCCAGCAAATCGAAGTATCAGAAGATATCATTATTGAAGCTATGCAATTCGAGTTTGATATCCGCAATAATGATATGGGGTCTTTTGTAAATGATAATCTACTATCCTCTGCAGGTAACGATCTGGCGCTTGAAGTAGTCTCTCCTTCAGGTACTAGAAGCGTTTTACTCTCCTCTAAGCAGGCATTACTGGAGGCTTCTTGGAGCTCTGCGAATGGGTATAGCGAAGGTTATATCTTGGATGGTGCCGTATTCCTATCTAATGCGTTTTATGGTGAAAATGCTAGGGGAACTTGGACTATCAAGGCACTAGATACCGGTGACACCAACTTTGAATTTAGTGACACAGAAGATCTCGTTATTCTTGTAAATGAAGAGACAGAAGAGAAGCCGACAGGCATGATAAACAATCCCGTAGAAAGTGTTCTAGAGGGGGTATCATTAAGAACATTCGGTCGTGCTGCTCAATAAGAAGGATAATACAATGAAGTTAAATAAATTACTGATCTTGACTGCCGCATTATGTGTATCAGGTATGGCGCAAGCTAGCTCCATTGATAGCATGGACAAAAAAAATGTCGGAACCAAACCGCTAAAAACTTTAGCTGCAGCAACAACAGACTCTGCTGAGCTTGGCATCTTTAAAGTTGAGCGATCACTGACAAGCGTCCCATCATCGATTGCTGCACCAGAACACATTGTTGCAAGAAAAGGGGAAGTAGCAATAGTGAATATCGGTGACGATTCTGCAAAAGATATTGTCGGTAAAGGTACAATAGTAAGAAACACAATAACGAAAGAATTAACAACCCTAACTGGAAACGTAACAGTTTTATTAAGTAAAAATGTTACTGCATCTGAAGTAGCTGAAGCTACCGGCATGAAAGTATTGTCGGTATTTCCTGGTACTGATATTGCCATCTTGAAAATTAAAGAAGGCAATGATTTGTTAGAAGCTTTCAATGCAATAAAACAGTCCGGCCTGACAATTGAAAGTCGAGTCGAAGTCACTGAGACTATGCATAAAGCACAATAGATAAAACAACCTATAGAAGTGAGTTTCATCTTATAAAAGCAAAAGGCATCGCTAATAAGTGATGCCTTTTCAATTGCATATAGCGAGCAACGTCCGGTTTTAACCAACAATATTTGGACTATGAATTCTGATAACTAGCTTTTCCTGCTTGCCGAAAGTGGATACTCAAGCCCGGATTGTAAAACCAAAAAATATTAACACTAGTATCATACTGCCCCATATGAGAAGCGCCAGAACTTTTCCAGCACTCCCTATCGCCCAACTGTCGATACCTATGCAAGGGTAACCCACTGCGAGCCGTATAGCACAAATACCAATGACCTCGGCAGACCTTCTGAAAGGTGCGTATTACTATTTTATGCCACGCATAACCTACCGGTACTGTGTACCCTTACTACGGAACTGAATATTGTGGCAAGTTGAAGCAGCATGATTATCAGTTGAGCTTGAGCATAAACGAGATAGAGCTTACCAAGCCAAAAGTCAAGCACCAACAAACGAACACTACCTATAAACGCTCCCATAAAACTATTTTACAGAGGCTTCAGCAGCCCTCACTGCGTCGAAAGCTCCATGGATATAGAAGATCTAAAAAAAGATCTGAGCAAATCGCTTGTATATTACGATAATGATCGCATTGACCTAGGTAAAAAGATCTGGAAGGAAAAACTCGTAAACTGAATTTGACCTGACTGAGCACCTTTTGAAAAAATCGGTAACTATCAGATCACGTCTGAACTACTACAGTTGACCACTACACTTCACTAGCCCACCAAGTTTAGAGTACCTTATACCTTATACCTTATACAATTGAAACCTCAACGAAAACAGATGCCTGCTCAATAGCTTCATGATATGGTTTAACAAATCTAATTTGCGTCCCATCAATTTCGGTCAACTGTTTAGACCAAGCTAATTCATAAAGAGTTTTCAAGTCATTCTTATCAGCTTCAGTGAGCTCACTTTTTTCGCCATAATTCATAATGGAAAATGGCTTATGCAAACCATAGATCACGCTGGGCCAAGCTTTCTCTTTTACGTCAGCAAAGAAATGTCTCAATCCAAATATATGGCCCAATTCGTGAATCATGGTATCAACCTGCTCTTTCCGACTTTGTTCAAACATTGTGGGAAAGAGCACCAATTCATTACGCCCCGAATTAGGAAAAAAGGCACGCGCTAATGTACAGCCTACCACACTACAACTTTCTACAGGCTCTACTCTAATTTTAAAGTCCCAAACATTTGGGTTCTCATTAAATTTGACCGGAGAAGCATCCCCCCACTTTAACAAGGCCTCCCCAAGTAGAGCCCGAATATAGTTTTTTACTTCGTCTGGGTTTTTAAAATACCGCAAAGACTCTTCATCAAATTTCCACCTAAGAGTTACATCTTTCCCCCAAAGGGGGATGTACCCCTCTCCACTGTGCAATACTAAATCCAGCGGGGATCTATTTTCTAAGGCAGGATATCCCACTTTATCAGTGACACAAATCTTATTCTCACCATACTTATGAACTATAGGCTCGACGCAAGAATCACATTCTTTTTTTGACTTAAGTTCCAGATGGAGAGTTTCATTTGAATAGCTGCTATTGTCTGATGACACTGTAATCCACCAATATAAAACATTAAAGAAACATAACTAAAACGATAATACATGTTTAGTAAAACGCGGGGATATAGGTGATTTCTCGCAGCAGAATCCTTTCGAAACAATAATAGAACCTCATAATCTATGCCATAGCACTATCCTCATTGCTTAACCAAGTCCCATCCGAGTGGGCTTCAACAGTCTCTACTCCAAAGTCATGGATTAAGTGGCGAAGACTTTCTTTAGCTTTATGGGCAGTCTGCTTCTTATTGTTGTAGACGCCTTCAAGTTTAATATAATTGGCAAAAATGATAGCCCCGACCGTATCAATAGACTTCAGCTGCGCCTGGTAGGCAAGGTATACGTCCGACGACACCTGATGCTGCGCTTTAAGGATCGGACAGAAGATCACATGGTTATGTGATCTTAAGACTGAGCTCAACAGGAGTTTTATCCATCCATGAAAGGTAAGAAATACTCAAGTTAAAACTGGACATAGCAATTTTCTAGTGACCACCTAAAAACAGTGCAAAGTGATACTGCCTGGGCTCAACAATCATAATGGCCTTCGCCAACAAGAGAACTAAGCCCAGCACAGTGGTCCAGAAAGTGAAACCTCCAAAAATCTGTTCAGGTATTTCGTTAACTTCCCAAAAATATCATTCTAGATTCACGGATAAAGTAGATTTCTATAAGAAAGCACAACGTAGTAGAAGAAACCCAACAAACCAGCAAAGGCGCTCCAGTAGCTTGAACCTGAATCACTCGTTCAATTTTATCTCACTTCTTTACCTACTCTTTGCTTTTGATCCCCCTTGCCAAAGCCATCGTTTGATAAATTGATATAATGGGAAAAAGTGGCATCATGAGAGTATCGCCAAATAAATGACTTGATGACTAGCAACGCTTTATTTTTTAATTCTTAATTAGTGCCACCCACCTATATAGATTGAACATCACTATATCAATACAAATACCCAAGAATAACAACATGAGTGCGGCAGCTAATGCTATTAGAGGAGCCTCTACATGCTCATTAGAATTCGGCAAATGAGCCACAAAGTAAGTAAAAATTAATATAGCGAGCAAGTATAGAGTCCAGCACCTTTCGAGGTGCTGAAAACATTTATTCTGATTAATTTGAAACCTTAAAACGATGAGCTCTGCTAATACAAATATTATTACTCCGGTAAAAGACAAGACTAGAGTAAATTGCATTGCTCTAGGTAAGCTTGGAAATAATGTTGCTGTGTGCGTCATCTCCCAAACTTTAAGACCAAGGACCAGGGATGTGAACCAAGCAGCGCCCAAAAACACCCCTACAAACGGTTTGAATTTCCAGTAACTTTCAGTCATTTTGAAATCCCCAACTTTGTTTGGACACTCAAAATTTCAGATGCAAAGTAAATTACGTTGAAAACTATGGCTACTAAAAAATCACTTCCGATTCAAAGAGTCGTAGCCCCAGTATATTTAAGCCAGACAGAATAATGGCATATTTGTCAGCTATCGTATGGTTTGCAATAGGAGCCCTACTCATACTAACTCTAACTCCCTGAGGTAGTATGAGTAAGCTAATCAGTTTATTCGGCTATCCTTGTGTCCCTATTAGCCTCCTCTCTGCCATGTACAATCCGATAAAGCAGTGGCAATACAAATAACGTCAACAATGTCGAAGAAATAATTCCCCCAATCACTACCGTGGCTAGGGGTCTTTGCACTTCAGCTCCTGTACCTACATTCAAAGCCATAGGCACAAAGCCGAGGCTGGCCACCAATGCAGTCATCAACACCGGACGCAGACGGGTCATGGCGCCATCGATAATTGAAGTGAAAAGCCCGCCTCCTTGCTGGCGTAATTGACGGATAAAAGAGAGCATTACCAGGCCATTTAAGACTGCCACACCTGATAGGGCGATGAAGCCAACTCCTGCAGAGATCGACAGTGGCATACCACGCATCCATAGAGCCAGGACACCCCCAGTCAACGCCAAGGGGACTCCGGTAAAGATAATCAGGGCATCCTTAAACGATCCAAAAGCCATTACCAGTAAGCCGAGAATGATAATCAACGTTAGCGGCACTACGATTGACAAGCGGGTACTTGCGGATTCCAGCTGTTCGAAGGTACCCCCATAGGCAAGCCAATATCCTGCTGGCAGGGATACCTGCTGCTTGATACTCGCCCTCGCCTCTTCCACAAAAGAACCCAGATCACGGTCGCGTACGTTGGCTGTTACCACCACACGTCGCTTGCCATTTTCACGGCTTATTTGATTTGGAGCTGGCGTCATCTCCAAACTGGCGACTTCAGACAATGGCACATAGCTACCCAGTGGACTACCGGCGGGTAACGGCACAGGTAAATCACCGAGACTTTCGTAATCACGACGTAGCTCCTCCGGCAGGCGGACTACTAATTGGAAACGACGGTCTCCTTCGTAAATCAATCCGGCCTCCTCCCCACCAATCGCGGTGGATACCAAATCCTGCAGTGTTTTCAGATCAATACCGTAGCGGGCAAGTGCGATACGCTTGGGAACAACAGAGAGAACCGGCAGTCCCTCTACCTGCTCTACCCTCGCATCGGCAACCCCTTCAATACCATTGAGCACACCGAGGATTTCATTAGCGGAGACCACCAGCTGATCCAGATCATCGCCGAATACTTTGATGCCCAGATCTGCACGCACCCCGGAAATCAGTTCGTTAAAGCGCATCTGAATTGGCTGAGTAAATTCGTAGTTGTTACCTGGCAACTGACGCACAGCTTCTTCAATCTCTGCTACCAGTTGCTCTTGAGGTAGTTTCGGATTAGGCCACTGGTTCCTGGGCTTCAGGATCACAAAATTATCGGCTACATTGGGGGGCATTGGATCTGTGGCCACTTCTGGTGTGCCTATCTTTGCGAATACTTTGTCTACCTGGGGAAATTCTTTAACTCGCTGTTCCAACAAGCGCTGCATCTCGACCGATTGCTCCAAACCGGTGCCGGGAATCCGCAAGGCGTGTAGTGCGATATCTCCCTCATTCAATTGAGGAATAAATTCCGAGCCCAGGGTGGTTGCAAGCCAGCTACAAAAAAGTACCAGTGCAAGAGCCCCGGAAAGTACCAGCCAGCGCACTTTCATCGCAGCGATTAGCAGTGGCTTATAAAGAGATTTGGTAGCAACGATCAGCTTGTTTTCTTTCTCACTGATTTTGCCTGTGAGGAAAACAGCAACCGCTGCCGGTACAACTGTCAGTGAAAGCACCAGCGCAGCCAGCAAAGCCATTACTACAGTAGCAGCCATGGGGTGGAACATCTTGCCTTCCACACCGGTTAAGGTGAACAATGGTATATACACCACCGTGATAATCAACACACCAAACAAGCTCGGGCGAATAACTTCGTTAGTGGCTTGAAAAACCAGTTCCAATCGCTCTTGCAAGGGCAACTTACCACCTTTACGGCCCTGGGCTTCGGCAAGTCTGCGAATGGCATTCTCGACAATAATCACCGCCCCATCGACAATCAATCCGAAGTCTAGAGCGCCAAGGCTCATCAAGTTTGCGGAAACACCGGTTTGCACCATACCGAAAATTGTGGCAAGCATAGAAAGCGGAATTACTGCTGCGGTGATAAAAGCCGCTCGAATATTCCCCAGTAACAGGAATAGCACTACAACAACCAGTAACGCCCCCTCGATAAGGTTTTTCTGTACCGTAGCAATGGCTTTATCTACCAGAGTGGTGCGGTCGTAAACCGCTTCTACCTTAATACCCTCCGGCACGGTAGACTTTACTCCCTCCAAGGCAACCGCAACATTGCGGGCTACCTCTCGGGAGTTCTCCCCCACCAGCATCATGGCGGTACCCAGTACCGTTTCTACACCATCACGCGTGGCAGCGCCGGTACGCAGTTCCTTTCCGATAGCCACTTCCGCCACGTCCGAAACTTTAACCGGCGCCCCACTGCGACTGGTAATCACTACATCTTCAATTTCGGCGATACCTTGTAACTGGCCTGGTGAGCGCACTAATAATTGACGACCATTATTCTCCAGGTAGCCGGCACCTCGACTCTCGTTATTCCGACGCAGGGCTTCGGCGATATCTTCCATGGAGAGACCAAAGTTGAGCATCTGCCGAGGATTGGGAGTAACGTGATACTGTTTGTTGTAGCCGCCAATGGTATTCACTTCTGTAACACCGGGCACCAAAGACAATTGCGGCTTGATAATCCAATCCTGAATTTCCCGCAGTGCCGTGGCATCGTAGGGCTGCCCGTTCGGCTGGGTAGCGCCGGGGTTTGCCTCCACTGTGTACATAAAGATCTCACCAAGACCGGTGGCAATAGGCCCCATCTCGGGCTCCAGCTCCGGGGGTAAATTGCTCTTTATGGCACCGAGGCGACTGTTAATTAAATTACGGGCAAAATAGAGATCAGTCCCCTCCTTAAAAACCACAGTGACCTGGGATAGCCCATAGCGGGAAATCGAACGGGTGTATTCCAAGTTGGGGAGACCGGCAAGAGCTGCCTCCACCGGGTAGGTAATCCGTTGCTCAGCTTCTAATGGCGAGTATCCGGGGGCCTCAGTATTAATCTGTACCTGGACATTGGTAATATCGGGGACCGCATCAATCGGTAGTTTCTGGTAACTCCAAATCCCCAGCCCCACCAATACAAAGATCAGGGACAGCACGAAAAAACGCCGCTCAATTGAGAAGCGCAGGATGCCTTCAATCATCTTCTGGCCTCAATTAGTGGTTATGTGCAGCGCCGGATTTTTCGACATCCGCTTTGATCAGATAGCTGTTCTCAGTGACATAGCGATCCCCCGCATTGAGACCACTCAGCACTTCCGTCACTTTGCCATCGGTACGCCCAAGCTTGAGCGGGCGAATTTCGTAGGCTTCGCCCACCTTGACAAATACCACTGTCCAATTGCGAAATGGCTGCAGAGCCCGATTTTCCACCACGAGAGGTACAGGACTTTCACTGGTTACCACTTGGCCCTGAACCATTAAATCGGTTGTCCAAAGATCGTTAGGATTCTCAATTACCGCTCTTGCAATCGCGAAGGGTTGGCCATTACCGCCGGGAGCGAGGCTAGCAATGGTTGAATCGAAAGTTCTCTCTCCAGCTGTAATGGACACTTTTTGGCCGCGACTGATCTGACCACGGCGAGTGGGAAATACCTGTAGCTCAGCCCACAATTGATTGTAATTGGCGATAGTAAACAGGACTCGTTCACCACTAAACTCACCACGGCTGGCTTGTTTATCGATTATCTGGCCGCTAATAGGCGCAACCAGCGGGTAAGTTTGCAGGCTGTCATTGGATTCAATCGTAGCGAGTTTTTCCCCTTTTTCTACCAAATCACCCAGTGCTTTTTCGATAGTGACCAGAGTTCCCGGGTAGCGTGCGCGCACATGGCTAAGGCTGCGGTGATCAACGGCTGTTTTACCGTATAGAGTGACACTCTCTTTTATTGTTCCGGAGCCAGCAACAG
This sequence comes from Microbulbifer mixtoriginis (SeqCode), assembly GCF_052466765.1. Lineage (NCBI taxonomy): Bacteria > Pseudomonadati > Pseudomonadota > Gammaproteobacteria > Cellvibrionales > Microbulbiferaceae > Microbulbifer > Microbulbifer mixtoriginis (SeqCode). The sequence goes on along the minus strand of NZ_CP174289.1, from coordinate 4,750,554 downwards.
CAGTTTGAATACCGGCTTTTATCGCCATTTCCTCAGAGATTTGAACACGGCCTTCATGGGATTCGTAACTCCATTCTGCTCGCTCCCCGTTATGAAGAGCAGAAACAGTAACATCGAAAGAATGCGGCTCCCCTACAGCACCTTCACCACGGTAATACCCGTTGCGTTGCTCCCAGGTAAATGGGATGCGATCCACTTTCCCACCGAGTCTCTTTAACTCTACGGTAAGGCGAGCATTTTCCTGAGGCTTATCTCCCCGAGAAATCCAAGCGCGAAATTCCGGCTGAATGCCTCGTTCATAAATAAGCAGTTCAACTGACAGATCACCCTTTTCCAATAAACGGCCTCCATTTGGGCCTTTTTCTACCTCATGCTCTCCGTGTTCACCATGGCTATCACTATGATCACCACTTGCATAGCTTTGGGGCACCAACCAATTCCCCAAGAGAAACAGGGAAAGGAACAGTATCGCCAGCTGATTCGCTTTAGTTGACTCACTCATATTTCAATCCAAAATTATTTACTGCTATCGACGCTCATGGGCCCCAAGGGTCCGGCGGTCAGCTGTTCAATTTCCGCGCCGAAAAGAAGTACGGATCTCGCCGCTTCAATGCGGGCTCGCTCAGCACTCAACAATTCATCCCTGGCAGAAATCAGGTCTACATAGGAATCCCTACCCCTGCGGTAAGCGCGATCCACTTCAGTCAAAGCCTGGCGTAGCTTAGGGATTACAGAGTCTTGCAAGGTGGAGACAGTACCCAGGGCCTGTTCGCGGCTGGTCACTGCGAGAAAAAGCTGTGGGTAGAGCTGCAAAAGTGCTGCCTCACGACGCAGCATGACTTCATCCAGCTCTGTCATTGCCGTTAGTTCAGCACCGCGATTACGTTTGGCGGTAAATAGGGGGACGCTGAAACCCGCTTGGACTGCAGTTTCATTAACTGCCGGATTCACACGAAGACCTGCATACCACCCAACATCCGGTCTGGAATTCGCCTGGGTCAGGCGTAGCCGGGAGGCTTGCAAACGCTCTTCAGAGGCAAATCGTGCTATCGCAGGGTTTGCCTGGGCTCTTTCATAAAGCGCCTCAAAACTTGCACCCGGATCAAAGCGATAAAGCTCAGCGGAGTCCACGCGATAATTTTGGGCTGGCTGCCCCCAGAGTGCCGAGAGCGCATGCTTGTAGTACACCAGCATGCTCTGATCGGTCTGTTGTGCGAGGATCGCTTTTGCCAGAGAAGACTCCGCACGCATACGCTCTGAGACGGGGCTGGCCGCAGCACTGACCCGCGCGCTTACAGCGCTCAAAGCCTCACGTGCCAGCGCGACTTTCTCTTCCGCCAAAACCACCAGCTCTTGGGCGGCCAAGACCTGGGTATAGCGACGGATCACTTCCGCCAACAGATCCAAAGCCTTAGCCTGTTCATCGGCGATTAGCAGGTCGCGCTGCGCATTGACAACATCTATACGAGCCTGGCGTTTATTGCCCAGCTCCACGACTGAAGAAAGAGTTACCGTCAGCTCAAACTCATTGTCGGCATCGTCCTCTGGATCTGGAGTATTGTCCGAGTCACCTTCATTGAAGTGCTTGTACTCGGCCTCAACACCCAGCTCCATCTCCGGCTTTAGTGCCGCAGTCTGCCCGGCACCATCCAAACCCCTTTTCTGTAATGGAAAAACTGCAAGCTCCGGATTCTGCGCAAGCGTAAGCCCTATCGCATCCGGTAGTGTTAGCAAGCCCCCCTCTTGTGCAAATACAGGTTGCACAGGCAACCACAATATCGCCATCGCCAATAGCCAGGCGGCAAGGCGACGAATCACACTCGCAATGAGCGTGTGAAACAAATCCATGGATATCTCCCAAATCACATCCCATATACGTGAGCTGGGTCTTGCGACTCTCTTAACTCACGCAGTAATAGATCAATCAGACTTGGGTTATAGGTGGGCGCAGTAAGGGAGAGAAGTAACCGCTGGGTACCGCGATATTAATCACTTCACGATAAGAAATGGTACCCCAGAGAAAGGGTTGGAATGACTGTCCGAGCAGTCCGGCAACGGTACTGCCATGGCAGTGGCAACAGTGATTACAAAAGTCGAGAAGTGGTGACTGTTGCGCGGGCTCATCGACAGGGAGCGAAACTTGAACCACCTCGCCAAGTTCCGGCGAAGTGAATTCACTATTGAGATCAGATTGGTCCAGATGGTGGGGAAGTAGATGCCCGGTTACATCCTGCAGTTCTTCATGACTGTCATAGAAAGCCCCTGCGGTCTGGAAGACCAGCAGTGCGATCAATAAAAAAGACAGCCTAACTAGGTTCATATGAACAGGGGGACCACAAAATCTTATGCAGGACTCTAGCAAACATGTCAGGATAGCTCAAACAGAAAACCCTCTCAGAATTTGCGCACCGCCAACGGCTTTGAGAAATAGAAGCCCTAGTCAGCAAAGTGAGCCCCCTGTCCATTTGGTCACCCTCAACTCCTCTACACTGATTTTGATGCCATTAACTTGAGTTTGTACCGGGAGGTATCTGTATATGCTTGCCCCTCATCCACTTGGCTGCCACACCAGAGCAATGCTTCTTGCTGTGTCAATAGCCTTAATTCCGGCCGTAGTTGCACAGCCCACTCCCCCACCGCCTCAGCCAGGTAGTCCGCCGACCCAGGACCAGCAGGGGGTCTCAAACAATCCACCGCAGGGCCAACCCCCAGCTCCTAATGACAATACTACCGGTCAGGGCCAACCCCCTGCGCCACCGGGGGGCACAACCGGTCAAGGTCAACCCTCTTCACCACCAGATACCTCATCTGGACAAGGGCAAAGCTCTCAGTCCCTGGCGGGAGTTGACCAAAATGGTGAAGCTATTGATCCCAAAGCCATGGAGGCACTGAAGGCAATGGGAAAATACCTGGCGAGCATGAAGATGCTGATGTTCAAAGCCAGAATTTTTGCCGATGTAGTACTTGAGAATGAGCAAAAGTTATTGATCGGGGGCAAAGTCAGATACATGGCAATGCCACCAGATAAACTGCGCGTGGATATGACTACTGATTCAATTACTCGGAACTTTATTCACAATGGTGGCAAGTTCACCATGATTGCCCCGCGCAATGGTTATTTTGCCGAAATGGAGGCCTCTCAACCCACCTCCCAAGTACTCTCCAAGGCAGCAAAGGAATACGGCATTGAAGTACCTTTTGCAGACCTTCTGGAATGGGGGCGCAAACCGGACGCCTGGGCAGGGATCAAGGAGGGCTTTCTGGTTAACTCTCCCAAAGTTAACGGGCAACGTACCAAGCACTGGGCTTTCCGTTCGGAAAACCTGGACTGGGAGATCTGGATCCAGGTTGGCGATAAGCCCCTACCACTTCGGATATCCACCGTTAATACCCGCGATCCAGCCAAGCCGCGCTTTATCGCGACACTTAAATGGATGAAGGCCAAACCAGAAGCGGCAAAAGAGTTCACTCCAGCTACCGGGAAGCACAAACAAATCCCGTTTAAAAAGGCTGAGCCAAACAAGCAGGAGGCGCCACAATGATCCATGCTAAGCATCGTAAGTCGCGAGCCTTGTCACTATGGGCGGCACCACTATTACTCTCCGGAACTCTGCTCGCCGCAGTGTTCAGCTCTCAGGTGGAGGCGCGCGAGCATTTTGGTGGACGCGGCGCGCATTTTAATGTGGGTGGACACTTCAATGCGGTTCGCCCAGGACCCGGAGGAGGCTTCCACGGCGAATTTGCACGGGGGGACTTTGAGCGCAGGTTTCCAAACCATCCACCATTCCACCCCATTCGCCCGGGGCACCACCGTCACCCTCCTTACCCTCCACCCTGGCGCCCTCGACACTGGCCCTATCCCGGCCCTAGATATTGGGGGGTTACTGCTGTGGGTGTTGGTGGCTGGCTCTACACACTACCTCCCAGCTGTGTCAGTGTGACGGTCGGTAATGTGACCTATGAGCGATGTGGGTCTTATTGGTATCAACCCCATTTCGTGGCAGGGCATATCGCCTATCGGCATGTAGGAGCACCACGGCGGCCGCGGCGATAGCTTGAAATTCTTCCCAGCGCCTAACTGAAACTCTCTATTGGGTTTATGGCGCTGGGAGACTTATAGGAAAGTTAGTCCTCTGTTCTTTCCGGCCCACCCTCGGCATAGGATTTACTGATACCACGGAGGATGCTGAGCTGTTTGCCAAAGTTCCTACATGGGGCGCACATTGCCAAATGCAGCTTAAGGCTGGCCTGCTCCCGCAACTGCAGCCTGCGCTCCTGGGACTCCGACATCAACCGCGTAGCTTCCCGGCACGATTTCATTGACTCAGCCCTCCACGCCAAACCAGTTATCTTCCAGGCATTCACGTAATCGCAGGCGCGCCCGGTGCAGTGTCACATTTAAGTTGCTCACCGAAATCTCTGCTGCGGCACAGATCTCGTGGCTCTCCAGCTCAATGAATTCTCGCATCATAAATATTTGCGCCTGACGGGAAGGCAGATGATTGAGGCATGCATCGAAGATTCGCCAAAAATGCTTGTCGTGAATGGCCGACTCGGGGTCTGCCCATTTCTTTGGTCGCTCATCCTTTCTCCAGTGGCCGGTTTGATCAAATAACTCGTCGTGATCGTGCTCCTCGCGATCCCCACGCACCAGCTGGTCTGCATCAACAAAGCGCTGCCGTTGTCGCAAAATGTCGGCAATCTTGTTCTTCAAGATGGCAAACACCCAGGTTTTCAGGGCCGATCGCCCGGTAAAGCTGCGGGAGTTTTTCAGGGCTCCCATAAGGGCCTCTTGCACAGCATCTTCGGCCAATTGGGCATCCTGCAACTGCAAGCTGGCAAAACGAAGCATCTGCTGGCGCAGATCCACCAGAAACTGGGGGTTCTGCAAGGATTCCTCAACTCTTGGTTCAGGCGAAGCATCAGGGGCAAGGTAATCGCTCAACTACGTTCCCTCATAAAATCGAAGCGGAGACCGGCGATATTAACTAAAAAGCGAGAATTATCTAACAGCCAGCTCACCCTGACACCAAAAGGCAACTTAATTCCCTCTGCCGGTACTAACAACACAATCACAAAGTTATTAGTCGTGAAGCAGCGGGACTTGTTACAAAAAGAAAGGACAGGTAAAAAATAACCCACGAATGGCGCCCAGCGCCCGAAAGGAAAATCACTCTGCGAAAGGTATGCTCCATGCATGATATTGTTCAGGACTACTACGGACGCCAGCTAAAAAGCACATCAGATCTCAAAACTGATGCCTGCTGCGATGCCAGTGCGGTGCCAAGTTGGCTGAAGCCGCTACTAGCCAATATACATCCAGAAGTCCTATCCCGCTATTACGGTTGCGGGCTCGTTTGCCCCCCGCTTTTAGAAGGCTGCAGGGTTCTCGATCTTGGCTGTGGTTCAGGTCGCGATGTCTACCTCCTCTCCCAACTCGTGGGAGCAAGCGGTGAAGTGGTCGGTATCGACATGACCGATGAACAACTACAAGTTGCCCGCCAGCACCAGGATTATCACGCGGAAAAGTTTGGCTATGACAACGTCACCTTTCTGCATGGTTATATCGAAAAACTGGATGAACTCGGCCTGGAACCGGGTAGTTTCGATGTTATTGTCTCCAATTGTGTCGTGAACCTCTCTACCGACAAAGGGGCCGTGTTACGAGGCCTATATCAATTATTAAAGGAAGGTGGGGAGTTTTACTTTTCCGATGTGTATGCCGATAGGCGTGTCCCTGACACCCTGCGCACAGATCCGGAACTCATCGGCGAGTGCCTGGGTGGCGCTCTCTACTGGAACGATTTCCTCGAACTGGCCCAGGCCAGCGGCTTCCGCGACAGCCGCCTGGTGGAAAGTCGCCCACTGGAAGTGACCAATGCGCTTTTGCTTGCCCGCTGTGGCAGTGTTCGCTTTTACTCCGCCAGCTACCGTCTTTTCAAACTGGCAGGCTTGGAAAAGGACTGTGAAGACTACGGCCAGGCTGTGGTTTATAAGGGGAGCATTCCAGAACAACCGACTGAATTTGTACTGGATGGGCACCACCGGATTGAGAAGGGGCGTGTGTTTTCTGTCTGCGGTAATACGTGGAAAATGCTGGCAGAAACGCGCTTAGCTCCCCACTTTGACTTTATCGGTGACTTCTCCCAGCACTTCGGTTTATTTCCCGGTTGCGGTCGAGAGATGCCTTTCTCTGAGGGGGCTACTAACCCTTCAATAAGCAGTAGCAACACTGGTAGCCAGTGTTGCTAACCGTCTGACCCAACTACTCAGCGTCGCAACAGCGACGCCGAGTATTCAGGCTCTATTCCGCCGAATAACACAGTCGAGAAATTTAGGGACTCTATGTTCGAGCCAATAATTCGGCCGCCACACAGAACCCCCAACAAACCCCACATGCCCCCCCTGTAAAGTGACTTCTAACTGCACCATGGAGCTCACTTCTCTCTTCTCGGGAATAGCCGATGGACAAACGAAGGGATCATCCACAGAATTTACGATCATCGTTGGCACCCCAATTTCCCGTAAAAGATGCTTGCTAGATGCCTTGGTGTAATAGTCATCAACATCCCGGAACCCATGCAAGGGCGCGGTAAAAGTGTTGTCAAAGCGCCGGAAGTTGGCAAAGACCGTAGCATCATCCACATTTGGCAGAGCTGCCGCCATACAAGGGTCTTGCGCCTTTTGTTTGAGAGTGAGGCGCAGGCAACTCAAAAGATGGCGCTGGTAAAGTCTGGAAAGGCCAGTATTAATCTTGCGACTACACGCATGGAGATCCATTGGAGAAGATATCGCCACCGCCGCAGCCACCGGGCTGCAGGTTCCATCCTCCCCCAGCATCTTAAGCAGTACATTGCCACCCAACGAGTAACCCACCACCGTAATTGGGGTCAGGGGTAACTCCCCCCTCAGCTGTTCTACCAACCAACGTGGATCCTCACTATCTCCGCTGTGGTATGCCCGGGGCAACCTGTTTGGCACACCCCCACAACCGCGGAAGTGCATGACAGCAACCTGGTAGCGGCGTGCGAGTAAGGATTCCATCATACCCTGGACATAGGGAGAAGCCACCGAGCCACCTAGACCATGGAGAATCAAGACTAATGGGAGTTCAGGGTCATCAACCAAAGGGCGAGGAGTGAGTAGTGCGAGACAATCTCCGTCCGGCGTTTCATACCAACGGCACTGGGTTTCTATCCATGGAACTGGGCGATGCACACGGCCAAAGACGGTTTGAATATGACAGTTTCCAAGGCCTGTGGCGGGGATAAACTGATCAGTCATATACCGGGTTCCGCTATTGCTATTTACCTGCCCTTCTCTGCTCAATTTAGGCACTTCTAGATAGCGACCAAGCAGAGCTGGCTTCGCGAAGCATGAGGGGTAGCTGTCCCTCGAAAGTATTGCGCGAATATCATCAGTATATAACCTGTGAGGACATATGTTGGGATAGGCGACGGGTATCGTGTGTTATTACTGCGGCTGAACCCTAGCTTTGGACATGGTTTCAGGCACGAAGATCAGAAAGAAGGTTGCGGCAATAGTGGCAATTCCCGCCAGCGATAAGAACGCGGCGTTATACCCGAAGTACTGAACAACATATTCTGCCGAGAAATTACTGCAGGCAGAACCAATACCCACCAAAGCAGCCATGGCTCCCTGAGTAATATTGAAGCGTCCTGTACCCTTAGTAAGATCGGCGCACATCAGAATGATGATCACCCCAAAGATGCCGTTGGCCACACCGTCCAACGACTGTATAGCCACCAAAAAGAAAGGGTTATCTGTAGACATAAACAAGAGCGCGCGAATAGGGTTAATACAAAAACCGATCATAAAGATTACTTTACGTCCCCAGGCATCGGCTTTGGCCGCACACAATAGTGACATCAACATCATCCAGAATTGCGCAGCAATTATGCAGGCAGAGGTAAAAGCAATAGCCTGGTTCACATTCGAATTGAGTGACAGCTTTTGGCTGACCAGAGGCAACATAGCCGCATTGCCAAAATGGAATAGAAAGACACTCACAGCCAAAGCGATTAGGCGTTTATCGGTAAGCAATACAGAAAAACCGGCGGGCTCCCTTTTTCCCGAAGCATCACGCCGTTCACCTCCCCGAGCTCGAATATGATCAATTGAATGGGCAGGAATAAAGCCAACTGAGATAGCCATTAATACGCCCATAACGGCCATCAACCAGAAAACCCCCTCCGCAGCAATCGTCAGCGCTACAATTCCTGCAATCGCCGCAGCAAATACATTGCCCGCATGATTGGCCGCCTGGTTAGCACTGGTCTGTAATGTAAAAGTCTTATCACTACAAACTCCCAGAGTAATGGCAGCAATAGAGGGAGCCACGAAAGCAATAGCCGCCCCCATTAACACCTGGGAGCCATAAATGACAGGTTTGTGATTAGCCAGTGCGACAATAGCGATAGAGACAATCGCAATAATGATACCGCAAGTTGCTATTAGCATGCGCTTTAAGCGGGTGCTATCAATAAAAGCCCCAGCGGGCGTTTGCAATAAAACCGTGGTGATACCACCAATAGCTAAAACGATGCCAATTTCCCCTGGCTTCCAGTGCATAGCTGACAACAGGTATATCGCCAAGTAGGGGCCTAAACCTGCAACCACATCTCCCGCGAAGAAGTTCGTAAAAAGAAGAGGCTTGTTTAAACTCATAAATAAGTCTTCTCGTGGGATTTATCAGCCCAGGTGGATGCCCTGACACCAAATAAAAGAAGTGGAGAATGATTTTCAGAGTAGCAGTAAGCAGAGACGACATCCGAGGCTGCACCAATGTCCCTTAGCCTGATAGTATCGGCGATCATCTTCTTAATGATTGCTGCCCGGCAGTGGCTCCCCTCCTCGATTCGCATCTGGCATATTATGACCCTTGGTGCGATCGCTTTACTGCTCATGCGTCAAATTACCTTTAGAGAGGCTTTCTGGGCCATAGATTGGGATCTGATATTATATTTATTCTCGGTCTTCTCTATTGCCTCAGCCCTGTACGACACAGGGATATCCGCACAAATCAGCCACCGGATTCTTTCAATCAAGCATCCAAGTCTTGTATTAACAAGTTATATCCTCGTAATGGCAATTTGTGCAGCCCTTCTTACCAATGATGCCGCTGCTGTAATCGGTGTACCCATTGCAATTGTACTTGCGCGGAATATGAAATGGGGACTGATTCCACTCCTGATTACACTCTGTGCAACAGTCACAATTGGCAGCATGGTATCCCCCGTAGGCAATCCCCAAAACATACTGATTGCCAACGCAGGGAACTTCGACAATATGTTTGTCGTTTTTGCCCAGTGGACTCTTGTACCCGCTATCGTCACTATGTTTCTGTCCATGCTATGGCTGAAACGTTTTTTCAAAACCAGCGATATAATCAATTACGAAGCTAGTAAAGAGTACAGGGAGTCAGAAAGGGTTACGCAAAAGTGGCCGGCACTTTTATCTGCAGCCCTATTATTAATCTTTATTGTCCTTGCCAGTATCCTACACAACGTGGATGGCATATATCACCCAAGTATTGGGCAAATCGGGCTAGCCGCTTGTTTGCCGATATATTTGGCCAGCCATGAGCGCAGAAGGATATTAAGAGAGGTAGACTGGCCCACTCTTTTCTTCTTTGTTTCTATGTTTGTAGTAACCGGTTCACTGCTACAATCTGGCTCTCTCCAGCACTTCCTGAAAATGGGCAATATTGATTTAGCAGAACCAGAGACCGTAGCTTTTGTCAGCTTCTTTGCAAGCCAGCTATTCTCCAATGTACCAGTAGTAGAGATCTACCTTAACCTTTTGCATCAACGAGACCCTCAAACCTTAATGATGCTTTCCGCCATATCAACAGTTGCCGGCAACCTGTTTATTATTAGCGCGGCCAGTAATGTTATCGTGCTACAGCAGGCGGAGAAGTTCGGGGTAAAGCCCTTTAATTTCTGGCAATTCTTTTATCTGATGCTGCCAGTCAGTTTTATAAGCGTGCTGATAAGTTATATCTGGATTCTCTGGTTTGCATCCTGGCAGTAAACAGCAACAAAACCTACAGTAGTGAGCCATAAAGAAGCAATTTAGATATGCTTAAGCTTTTTCAGGTTTCTCTATACGCGCGTATAAACGGTAATCGCCATTTTGGAGCAACAGATAGATATTATAAGGTTCGAATTTTTCACCATTTTCCATTCCCGGGCTCCCAACCGGCATCCCTGAAACTATTAGCCCCACACTACCCTCTGGTGGTGAGGCCAGGAAATTCTGGATATACATAGCCGGAACATGCCCCTCAAAAACATACTGATCGCGCCATACCGCTGTGTGACAGCCTTCCATTCCTCTAGGAATACCCCATTTACGTTTAACCTCCTGCATATTCACTTTAAAAACAGAGGTGGCCGTGAAGTCCTTTTCCTTTAGGTGCGCCATCCATTTTTTACAGCAAAAACATAAAGGATGCTTATAAACAATAAGTCCCGCAGCGTCATCACCGCTTTCTGCGACAGCACCACCAACTAGTGCGATAGCAAATAGAAGCAATAAAAAAACCCTTTTCAACTGCCACCTCTTTATTCAAATTTTAAATAGCCTGAGCGTAATGAATCACATAAGTCTTAGCAGGGTCCTGCCAAAAGCAAACGGACTCAAATCCACTGCGGGCCAATAAACTCTTGAATCCAGCAATTGAATACTTGTGACTATTTTCAGTATGAATTGTTTCCCCTTCAGTAAAGTCTATGCATGTATCCGCTATAGAAATACTGTGGTTCTTTAGACAAACCAAGTGCATTTCCACTCGCTGACGTAACGGGTGGTAAAATGCTCGATGCGCGAATAGAGAAAGATCAAAGTTTGCTCCTAGCTCAACATTGATCCTTTGCAGAAGGTTCAGATTAAACCGCTCAGTAACGTGATCACTATCGTTATAGGCTCGCTCTAAAATAACAGAATCCTTAACCAGGTCTGTACCAATCAATAAGCCATCGCCAGCACCAAGATTCGAGGCAAACAACTTCAAGAGGCGCTCCGCCTCCAATGGCTCAAAATTTCCTATTGTGGACCCCGGAAAAAAGATAACTTTTTTTCTTGAGGAAACATGAATAAGCTTATTCCATACCTCAGATTGGGAAAAATCACCCACCTCACTCCACACCTGAACTTCCGGCAAACTCTTTTTGATCCGTTTTTCTGCCTCCAGTAAAATCTCGGGAGAAATATCTATTGGGCAGTAGCCCCTGGGGGAATCCATAGCATCAAGAAGCTCTTCTACCTTCTCACAATTCCCTGCACCTGGCTCTATCAGCAGTGTTTCAGGTCCAAATTTTTTAGCAATTTCATCCCGATAGGTTGTAAATATATCCGCCTCATTTCGGGTCAGGTAGTAATCTTGTGAATCGCAGATTTCCTCAAACAGGCGTGAACCAACTTCATCGTATAAGTATTTGCAGGGCAATGTCTTTCTTTTTCTCCCTAACCCCTCCAAAACATCCCCCAGGAATTCATTATTCTGGAGTTGATTCTCAATAACTGACGATACGGCTGCTTTCACTTTAGTCTCCTGCCAATCGGACACCGGTAAATTGCCACGCTTGATGTGGATAAAAGAAATTCCTGTAACTGATTCTGATATGATCAGACGGGGTTGCGAAGGATCCTCCGCGCAAGACCTTCTGGTTACACATGAATTTGCCGTTGTACTCGCCAACTGCATCCTTGTGGGCCTTAAAACCGTGGTATGGCAAATAAGCACTAGAAGTCCATTCCCACAGATCCCCCAAGAACTGGGTATGGCCATTTTGAGCCGCCAAGGGCTTCAGATTACGTTTTTCCAACAAGTTGGCACTGGCAAGCTGATTTACTTGTCGCAAGTGACAAGCTGCTGCCTCCCACTCAAATTCTGTTGGCAGTCTTTTACCGGCCCAGGTAGCAAAGGCATCCGCCTCATAAAACGAAAGGTGATGCACAGGTTCAAAACCATTCAGCGGTTGTAACCCATGTAACGTATATTGCTGCCAACCATCCTTCGTTTCACGCCAATACAAAGGATGTTTCTGATCGTTCTTTTGCACCAGTGACCAACCATCCGACAACCACAGGCGATGCTGTTGATAGCCTCCATCCTCAATAAACTCGAGATATTCAGCGTTACTGACTAAACGTGAAGCAATTGAAAAGTCAGGCAGAAACTGCTGGTGTACAGGCCCTTCATTATCAAAAAAGAAATCCTCCCCATCACTACCGATTCCATAGAATCCGCCGGGTATTTCCAGCCAGCAAAGTGCAGCAACACTCTCAGCTTCTTCTTCGTGAGTATTATCACTATAAGCAGGTGCCATTGGATTCATCGATAGAGCATGCTTGATATCAGTCAGCAATAATTCCTGGTGTTGCTGCTCATGATTGAGGCCAAGATCCAGCAGAGCACTAATGGTTGAAGTAATGGGAACTATATCTAACAGTTGCTCTATTGCTGTATCTACAGACTGGCGATAGGCGTAGATACGCTCAATTCCAGGCCTGGAGATCGCCCCCCTTTGCGATCTGGAGTATGGGGTACCCAAACTGTTGTAGTAGGAATTAAAAAGATGGTGAAAATGCGGGTCAAAGAGCTGGTAATTGGGGAGATAAGGAGCGAGCAAGAATGTTTCAAAAAACCAACTGGTGTGCGCCAGGTGCCACTTGGTTGGGCTCGCATCCGGCATCGACTGCAGCTGCATATCCTCGACAGATAAAGGTGCAGCAAGACACTCTGTCTCTCCCCGCACCCTTTGATAAGCTAAAAGAACCCGCTGCTGTAACTCTTCCAGAGATACTTCACCTGCAAATATTGTCATATCAATTATCAACTACGATAGAATTCAGTTCTATTGAAATCATCATACGCAGTTTTAGGCGTATTCCTAAGAGCTTGCAGAACTACACGACCTAATCCACGCCACTTTATTCAATTAAGAAAAACTCATGCAAAAAAAAGGGCCGGATAACCGGCCCACACTCTCGTCATGCTGACATGAATAATGAATTAAAATCGTGCAGTAAAATCTGCGCCATACATTCTCGGCATAAAACGCCATGCCGGGCTCGCCCCGATCGCAGCACCAGTGCCACCATAGCCTCCAGCTATTTCTTCATCGGTTAAGTTCTGCACCCAAAGGGCTACTGAATAGTTATCCGATGCGCTATTCCAAGCAGCACGCAGATTAAATAACTGATAATCATCCACGATGCGGGTTCTATCGGTGATGGAGCCGATGCGCTCATCCGTCCAGTTATAATCTCCACGGAATACAAACTCTCCACCTGAAGCTAAATCCACTGTGTACTCCGCCATCAGGTTGAGCTTACTTTCGGGAGTGGAAACCCTAGCCTGACCAACCTTGGAATCTTCCTCGGTTTCACCAATAGCCGTAATAATTTGGTAGTCTGTGAATTCAGTGTCCAAGTATGAATAATTACCGGCAATGAACAGACTATCGGTAGCGGCCCACTGCACTTCTATCTCGGCACCAGTCCCCTCAGCGTCAGCATTTCTAAGGTTGTAGCTGGGGATTGGGTAACCGACCAGATCCAACTCCTGAAGGTTTTTATACTCATAGGTGTATACAGACGCATTTAGACGCACGCGGTTATCAAACAGGCTACTCTTGAGCCCCACTTCCAAATTGACGACATCTTCCTGATCAAATGAGGATTCCACACCTGGACCAAAGTTAAGGCTGTTAAATCCGCCGGCCTTAAAACCATCCGCCAAGGAGATAAAGGTCATCATCTCATCAGTCCAGCGATAGTCGAGCACGATGCGGCCGGAAATATCACTCCAGCTATCACTCAGCTTGGAATTTAACTCTGTTTGACCATTGTTATAAAAGGCGATGCCAAAAAGCTGTGAGCCCAGGTCAACTGTTGGCAGTGTGATGCTGCCGACTTTATTGCCATTTTCATCTAGGAGATCCACGTCTCCGCCAGACAATGACAGCGGGATACTGTTGCCATAGGCGGTTTGGATAGTGAAATCTTTCTTATCGTAGGTGTAGCGGGCACCGACCGTCAGATCCATTTTGTCGGTGATACTCCAGGTCATATCACCATAGATCGCTGTAGAGCGGTAATCACCAGTGTTGCGCACACTCTCATTCCAAGGGGCATCAGAAGCTATCCAAGGCTGGAAGCCTGCCATCATCTGCTCTACAACCTGATCCGCCCTGAGCATACTGCCACTTACCGGCGCTCCTAGCGCATGAAGTAACGCATCCACCTGGCCACTTTGCAACATCAAGTCATAGACAAAAGTCGCACTGGCAACGCCTTCCAGTCCCATCGACTGCAATAACTGCCGATTCATAACCGCCAGGTCTTCCTGCTCTGTTTGGGTCAATTCTGGAAAACTCTCTTTGATACCTTCGTAAACGGCAAAAGATTCAACAGAACCGGTAGTGAAATAAGCGTAAGTTGTGTGGTCCAGCTCCTCTTGGGAGTATGAGGCTCCCAGAGTCCATTTAATCGAGTCGGTAGCGCCGTTGAGGCGGAATTCCTGCGAGAACTGGCTTTGGTCATCTGTATTCGCAGACCCAAACATATGGTCAGGATTGGCTGTGCCATCCTCGTCCTGCTGCAGGTGCGCATCAAACTTTCGATAGGCCGTGATCGAGGTAAGGGTAAAGTTATCGAACGCTTTGCTAACGGTCAGGGAAGTGCCGAAAGAATCTCGATCTTCAATGGTTGGTGTATCCAGAGCGTAGTCCCCGAATACATCGGTTCCCTCTTTTAGGCTGGGCACAATAGTTGTGCGCAAAGCACTGCCCTGATCCATTACGCCATAGTCTGCCCGCCACAGCACCTCAATATCTTCCGCAGGCTCCCACAGAACAGATGCCCGGTAGGTCTGGGTATCCTGATCCCCTACTGAAAAACCACCCGCCAAATTATCCGCAAAGGGTTCTCGGCGATTAGTGGATGCGGAGAAACGAGCGGAAAGCGTATCTGTTAGCTGGCGATTGAGAAGCAGATCGGAGGACTGGCGGCCATAATTACCAGCGGTGAGATTTAGCTCGACGGTATTATCTGCCTGGGGCTTGGTGGTAATAATATGAATGGCCCCACCCGTAGCATTACGCCCAAAAAGTGTACCTTGTGGGCCTTTCAGAACCTCTACTCTTTCTATATCCGTCAGGGGAATTTCGGCGCCCGCACCGCGACCGGTGTAGACACCGTCCACATAAACAGCAACGGCCGGATCGGATCCCACGGTCCAATCGTTGGTTTGAATACCGCGGATACTGTATGTTGGCTGCAAAGCGGTGTCATTGTGCATCTCGACACCAGGCGTATACCGGCCCAGATCCGTGAGATTTTTGACACCCGACTCTTTTATATTTTCCCCGGTAAATGCGGAAATCGCGATAGGCACTTCCTGCAGGTTTTCCGCTCGCTTCTGTGCCGTAACCACAACTTCTTCAATTTCTGCAGCTTGAACATTAGCGCTCACAGCTGTAAAGAAGGCAATAGCGCCGGAGAGGATAGAGAGGTTAAATTGACGGTTTTTTACGGTGCTACCAACATCGTGCATCATCGCGTCCTCGCATTTATTGTTATACAGCGTGATGTATTGGTTTTTTATTTTTGTTATTCCACGCCATCTTACGGTCGCCTTTTTGGATTTAAAACCCCGACATGACCTTTTTCTTATGACTGGTCAGTTTTGTGAAGGATTGCGCGAAAAGACAGGTTAATTGGCGAAAATAGCCATCTATTATCGTCACGAAAAGTTACTAAGGTGTGTTCTCTAGTAACTTATATATTTACGGTCCCCATTGGGTCCGATTTAAACAGCATTAATTTCAATAACCGTTCTACGGGAAAAACTATGGTGCGTTCGTCTTATTTAAAAAGCCGTGTATTGCACTTACTTATTGCAATTCTGGTTTTCATCGCTATCACCCTTCTCGCAGCCGTGGTCTGGTGGCGACAGAGCCTGCCATTATTCGAGGGGAATATTGTCACAGGACAACTGTCGGAACCCGCACTTATTCAGCGAGATAAACAGGGTGTAATAACAATTCAGTCCAGTGACCGCAATAGCAGCGCTTTTGCCCTGGGCTTTTTGCATGCCCAGGAGCGCTTTTTCCAGATGGACCTGTTGCGCCGAAGTTCTGCCGGTGAGCTGTCCGAATTGCTCGGCTCGGCAGTACTGAAGAAAGACAAGAAGGTCCGTAGGCATCAGTTTCGCAAGCGGGCAGAGAGGAATATTGCGACAATGCCTGAAGACCAGCGCCAACTTCTCGACCACTATGTGCGCGGGGTGAACTTTGGCCTACAGCAGCTGAACGCCACTCCCTGGGAGTATTTGCTTCTGGGGCAAGAGCCCAGGCCATGGAGCGCAGCAGACAGCCTGCTGGCAACCTTTAGCATGTACTTAACATTGCAAAGTGAAGAAGGCAAGTTTGAGCGGCGCGACACTGCCTTAGCAGATCTGTTACCTCAAGATCTCTATGCTTTCTTCTTTCCCGCCGGAGGCATTTGGGATGCGCCTCTAATTGGCGAAGCGGAATCTCTCGATAGTATTCCAGAAACGCCTATTTCCTCACTACTGGATAAAAACGATCCCATTGCCTATCAAGCCATGCAGAGTGATGACAAAGTTTACGGCAGTAACAATTGGGTTGTTGGGGGAGCTTTAACAGAACATGGTAGTGCCATACTCGCAAACGACATGCACCTGGGGCTGGCTGTACCCAATATCTGGTTTCGTGCCGGCTGGAATATTCCTGGAACTGAAAGAAGTATCCGCGGTGTGACCCTGCCTGGAGGCCCAATTGTGGTAGCAGGTAGCAACGGTACCGTTGCCTGGGGCTTTACCAATACCGGAGCGGATTGGGGTGACCTTATTCCACTGGAATTAAACTCTGATGCCACCCAGTATCTGACTCCAGACGGCTGGCGAGATCTCGCTATCGAACAGGAAACCATAAAAGTAAAAGGTGGCGAAGATGAAACGGTAATGATACAAAAAACCATCTGGGGACCTGTTATCGGTAAAGATCACCGGGGAACCCCCCTCGCCTATCGCTGGGTTGCCCACGATATTTCCGGTGGCAATATGAACTTGCTGCGGATGGAATCTATTACCTCCGCCAGCGAGGCATTAGAGCTGGGCCCGGACATCGGCATCCCCCACCAAAATTTTGTTGTAGGCGATAAAGAAGGCAATATTGGCTGGACAATCGCTGGACCCATTCCCAAGCGTATAGGCTTTGATGGCAGCCGTTCAGTAAGTTGGGCTGAGGGCACAACATATTGGGACGGCTACCTTACTGTGGCGGAACAGCCACGAATTTACAACCCAGACAACCACCGCCTTTGGAGCGCAAATGCCCGCACCCTGAGCGGCGACTGGCTTAAGATCATGGGCGACCATGGCTATGCTCTCGGTGCCCGCCAGCAGCAGATTCGCGACAGCCTACTTGCCCGCCAACAATTTGATGAACAAGCACTATTAGATATACAGCTGGATGATCGCGCTATTTTTCTTCAGCGATGGCAGCAACACCTCTCAGAACTTCTACATGACCGGGAAGGCTATGACGAAGCCTATAAACTCGTTCGAGATTGGGGCGGACGCGCCAGCGCTGATTCGGCTGGATACCGAATTGTGCGCAACTATCGCTTAAAGTTTATGGAGCTTAGTACCGCCCCTATTCTTACATTTATGCGAAAAACCCAACCGAACTTTTCCTTCGGTCAATTAAAACGCCAATTTGAGTATCCGATCTGGACTCTTGCTCAAGAAGAACCTCAACATTTACTTAACCCCGACTTTGAATCCTGGACAGCCCTGAAGCTATCTGCACTTAACCAAGTACTGGATAAGATGTCGACGGGCGGGCTCCCGCTATTAGAGCAAACCTGGGGGGAACAAAACACGGCTTCCATTCGACACCCATTGGCAAGAGCAGTCTCGGCCATAGATTGGTTTACCGCCATGCCCAAGGACCAATTGTCAGGAGACACCCACATGCCCCGCTTCCAATCACCAACCCATGGTGCCTCCGAGCGAATGGTTATCTCCCCTGGGCGCGAAGAGCAGGGTATTTTTCATATGGCTACAGGGCAAAGCAGTCACCCGTTATCCCCGTTTTTTGACAAAGGCCATGAAGATTGGGTCGAGGGAAACCCCTCCCCTTTTATTGAGGGAGAGAGCCGCTATCAGCTCAGACTGCAATAACTGCCGTAACTTTACTGAGAATACTGATAAAAAAGTTATTCAGGCCTATCCCCACCCACACTCGCTGCGGCACAAGCCTGTGCCGCTAATGCTCATGACAGGATTTTTAGATTAACCATTGGAAACAGATATCAGGCAGTCTCATCCAGAATAGCGAATGACAGGAAGGTGGTAAAAAAAGCTAGGCCAACCACTAAAGGTAAAAGTGGAAAGCACAGCATAACCAGAGAAACTCCTATCCATAACCAGCGTACCAACACCTTCTTTTGGCGATATTGGTATCTATAGCGGCGGGAGTCGTGACTTAATAGGCCAATTTGTGGAAACTCGGGCTGTTGCGGAAGAAAGAATCTCACAAAATTAGTGCAATAAAAGCAAATTATCGTCAGCAGCATGACACAAATACCTGACGGAAAGACCTTTTCAGTATAGGTCTTACCTAGGTAGTTTCAGGCCTGCACAATAGTAATTAGCCTGCCAAAGCCCATTTAGCGCTCGCTGGATTGGTACCAGCTGAGTTTTTTATGCAACCCCACCACACCACCAATAATGGTGAGCGTAGGCGCCCGCACAGCCTTTTCTTGGGCAAGAGCGGGAAGCGTATTGAGATCACCGATGATCACCCTTTGTGCCTTGGTAGTGCCTTTTTCAATCAGCGCCGCTGGCGTGGCCGTCGGTAGGCCATGCTGAACCAGCTCTGTACATATTGTTTGCAGGCCCGTTAATCCCATATAAAAAACCAGGGTTTGGCTACCGGAAGCCAGCTCTTTCCACGGCAGGTCGAGACTACCTTCTTTTAGATGGCCCGTAATAAAGCGTACCGACTGTGCATGATCTCGATGAGTCAGCGGAATCCCCGCATAGCTAGCACACCCCGCTGCAGCGGTTATTCCCGGTACCACCTGAAAAGGAATTGAGGCGTCGGCCAGTTTGTCGATCTCCTCTCCACCTCGCCCAAAAATAAAGGGATCACCACCTTTCAGGCGCAGAACTTTCTTTCCCTGCATGGCCAGATCAACCAGTAACTGGTTGATATCATCCTGGGGTACGGCATGAAATGCCTTTTTTTTGCCGACATAAATACGCTCGGCATCTCTTCGGACCAAGTCCATAACTTCTGGAGAAACCAGGCGGTCGTACAGCACCACATCCGCTTGCTGCATCAGTCGCAACGCGCGGAAAGTTAATAAATCTGGATCCCCGGGGCCACCCCCAACCAAATAAACTTCTCCAAGCGGGTTGGGGCTCCCCTGCCAGTCTTGCAACGCGCCCAAGAATTCCCTCTCTGCATCCGCCAGCTGGCCCGCTTCCACCCGACGGGCAACAGGCCCAGCAAAGACCCATTCCCAAAAATTCTTACGCCGCGCCTCCGGCAATGCCTGCTTCACCTGTGAGCGCATACGCGAAGCGAAATCAACCAATGATGCGAGCCCAGGGGAAAGCAATGCCTCAAGCTGGGCGCGAATCCGACGGGCAAGAACTGGGGCCGCACCACCACTACTGATCCCGATGGATAGATCGCCACGTTCGACAATTGCAGGGAAAGTAAAAGTGCACAATTCCGGGGCATCCACTGCATTTACCGGCAAGCGGCGCCTCTGCGCATCCCTGGATACACAGCCATTGACCTCAGAACTGCTCGTTGCCGCAATCACCAAGTCGGCCAGATCCAAATGCTCAACAGAATAAGTTACCCGATGCCACTTTCCATCAGAGTCAACCACAATCCGGAGTAATTCTTCCGTGATATCCGGGGATACCACCAGAATCCGAGCCCCCGCCTTTTGCAGCAAGCGGGCCTTTCGTGTGGCAATGGAGCCTCCGCCAACGATTAAGCTGGGGCGATTTTTTACATCGAATGCAAGAGGAAGATAACGCACTGATTAATCCATCAAACAAGCAGTCGGGTAGTATTTTACCCAGAAAAGAAAAAAGGCGAACATAACGTTCGCCCTTTTAAGTCACTGCGCTCAGGCAGCGGAGATTACTTCCTGACCACGCATATAAGGGCGCAGCGCTTCAGGGACCTCGATACTGCCATCCTCGCGTTGGTAGTTTTCCAGCACTGCAATCAAGGTGCGCCCTACTGCCAAGCCGGAGCCATTCAGTGTGTGTAACAATTCCGGCTTGCCGGTTTCCGGGTTGCGCCAACGCGCCTTCATACGGCGAGCCTGGAAGTCACCCACCAGGGAGCAGGAAGAGATTTCGCGGTACTTGTCCTGAGAGGGAATCCAGACTTCGATATCGTAAGTCTTGCGCGCAGCGAAACCAATATCACCACCACACAACACTACAGTGCGGTAAGGCAGGTTCAGCTTTTGCAGGATCGCCTCAGCATTTTTGGTAAGGGTCTCCAGCGCTTCCTCGGACTGGTCCGGGCGCGCCGCCCACACCAATTCCACTTTTTCAAACTGGTGCTGGCGAATCATGCCGCGAGTATCGCGGCCGTGTGAACCGGCCTCAGAACGGAAGCAGGTTGTATGCGCGACCAGCTTGTGCGGTAAAGAATTACTGTCCTCGACAATATGATCGCGATACATATTAGTGAGAGGCACTTCTGCTGTCGGAATCAGATAGAAGCCACGCTCATCGGTCAGCTTAAACAGATCCTCCTCGAACTTTGGCAGCTGCGAGGTTCCATACAGGGAGTCACCATTGACGATCACCGGTACGTTAGTTTCTTTATAACCATGCTCCTCAATGTGCGTATCGAGCATGAATTGGGCGAGAGCACGGTGTAAACGTGCTACTTCACCGGACATCACAGCAAAGCGCGATCCGGTAAGTTTTACCGCCATCTCAAAATCGAGACCGCCGAGCTGGGAGCCGAGATCTACATGATCTTTGATCTCAAAATCGAAGCTACGGGGCTGACCCCAGCGACGTACTTCCACATTGTCATCTTCGCTCTCGCCTTCGGGCACCGAAGCATCCGGCAGGTTGGGAATTGCGGACAGAATCGCATCCAACTCTTCTTGCAACTCAGACAGCGCCAGCTTGGCATTTTGTAACTCGCCCCCGAGGGACTCGACTTCTTTGAGCAGCGGAGCAATATCTTCTCCGGAGGCCTTAGCTCGCCCGATATTTTTCGACTTGCTATTGCGCTCGTTTTGCAAACTCTCGGTGCGCACCTGCAGCTCTTTACGGCGCTCCTCGAGGGCTTCCAGTTTGGCAGTATCCAGTTCCACACCGCGTTTTTTCAGGGCCGCGGCCACTTGGTCCATATCCGTGCGAATCAGTTTGGGATCGAGCATCGTTTCCAGTTCGCCTGAAATCAGGCTCCTACAACAGAATTAAAATAAATATTGGTTAAAAATAACGCGTCGCTAGGGCGACCGCGGCTCCCGTGGCCGCCAGACAGCAAATGAGACTGCCGACAATATAGCCAAGAGCCATCAAAGGTTGGCCATTGTGCCACAGTATCAAGCTTTCTAGGGAGAAAGTGGAAAAGGTGGTCAGTGCACCGAACATTCCTGTCATGATTAGCAGGCGCCACTCCTCTCCGAGCATTGCTCTATGGGTGATCAAAATGTAGGCGATGCCAATCAGAAATGATCCAAGCACATTCACGATCAACGTACCCAGCGGGAACTTCCCACTGAATACCGGATAGCTCCAGACGCTTATCTGGTGACGAAGTATTGCCCCCAAGGCACCACCTATGGCGATGGCCAGCCACTGCATGGTCTGTTACCTTAAATTTTTACGGTTTCTTCTTATAGCGTTGCTGGTCACTCTCATTGTTAAGCCGGCGCAACACTTGCAACTTTTCGGAAATTTTTAACTCCAGCCCACGGGGAACCGGCTGGTAATACTCTCTGTCCGCAATTTCTTCAGGGAAGTAGTTTTCCCCGGCTGCGAAAGCATCTGGCTCGTCGTGGGCATAGCGGTACTCGGCCCCATGCGACAAACTTTTCGCCAACTTCGTGGGGGCATTGCGCAGATGCACCGGCACCTCGTAGCTGGGATCACGGCGCACATCCGCCACTGCGCGCTTATAAGCGCTATAAACTGCGTTACTTTTCGCCGCGACAGCAAGATAGGTAATTGCCTGCGCAATGGCCAGCTCTCCTTCGGGACTACCGAGACGCTCCTGTACATCCCAGGCATTAAGCGCCAGTTGCAATGCTCGCGGGTCGGCATTGCCAATATCTTCACTGGCCATTCGCACTACCCGGCGGGCAACATATAAGGGATCACAACCACCATCGAGCATGCGCACAAACCAATAAAGCGCGGCATCGGGGTCTGAGCCCCGTACCGATTTATGCATGGCGGAAATTTGGTCATAAAAATAATCACCGCCCTTGTCAAATCGACGCACGTCAGCGCTGAGTACTTCACTGAGCACATCCTCATCGACCAGCAACCTACCACCCTCCTCCCTGGCCAAATCGCAGGCGACTTCCAGCAGGTTCAGGGCACTGCGCGCATCCCCATCGGCCGCGCGGGCAATTTTAGCCAAAACTTCTTTTGGGATATAAACATTGCGCTCGCGCAGTTGATCATCCGTCTGCTGAGCATACCCAAGCAGCCCGATCAGATCTTCTTCAGGAATACTGCGCAGTAGATACACACGGCAGCGGGATAGGAGGGCGTTGTTCAGCTCAAAAGCTGGGTTTTCGGTTGTAGCACCAACAAAAGTCACCGTACCCTCTTCTACATAGGGCAAGAAGGCATCCTGCTGCGCCTTATTAAAACGATGTACTTCGTCGACAAAAAGAATGGTATTGCGGCCTGACTGCATGCGCTGTTGCTCGGCCTCTGCCACTGCCTGCCGAATATCCTTCACCCCCGCCAACACCGCTGAAAGGGTAGCAAAGCGCGCATCACACTCCTCAGCTAACAGCCGGGCAAATGTGGTTTTGCCGACTCCTGGTGGTCCCCACAGGATCATTGAGTGCAGCTGGCCGCGCTCAACCGCTTCCCGCAACGGCTTTCCCTTTCCCAATAAATGCGATTGGCCCACATAGTGGGCCAGAGAATTAGGCCGCATTCTTGCGGCCAGCGGCTGATGCCGTTGCGGGGCTTGAAACAGGTCACTCATCTTTGATTATGTCTGTACCAGCGGGCGGCTTGAAATTAAAGATGGACTCGGAAAGTTTCGGGTTTGCTTTCATATTGTTGAAAACAATCTCCGTTGTCTGCCCCATACTGTCGCGCACTTTCATAGCAGACGGCAGACCATCTTTAGCAAAGCGGATTTCCATAGACTTGAACGGCGCCTTTGGATTTTTTGGCGTCAGCTGATAAATACCATCTTTTAAAGCCACATCGAAAGATTTACGAATATCCTCAACCTTACCGCCGAGTAGTAAAGCTGGGGTCTCTTTCATTCGCTCATCCACCGGGCGTATAGTGACTTGCTCAAGATCCGGATCATAGAGCCAAAGGGT
The DNA here is from genome assembly GCF_052466765.1 of Microbulbifer mixtoriginis (SeqCode). Taxonomy (NCBI): domain Bacteria; kingdom Pseudomonadati; phylum Pseudomonadota; class Gammaproteobacteria; order Cellvibrionales; family Microbulbiferaceae; genus Microbulbifer; species Microbulbifer mixtoriginis (SeqCode). The sequence goes on along the minus strand of NZ_CP174289.1, from coordinate 4,726,920 downwards.
TTTATTATTCGTTACCAATAACTGGGCGTATGGCTCGCCGGTTTTCCAGCGCAACTTGCCTGGCCGCTGTACTGAAAAACTCCCATTGCTTTTTTGCGATACCTTACCGCGCTCATCAATCAGCGTTTGCTTAAAGTTTCCTGAAAGGGAAGACAACGGTTGCAGGAGCTTGCCGAGTTCTTCTGTAGCATCGGCCCAGGCTGCACTGCTCGCAACGGTCAATACCAGCAGGAAGTTGCGCAGAATATTCTTCATCATTGATTTCCAGTATGTTGATTTCCCTAAAGATTAGTCAGCGGGAAGTGAACCGCAGCTTAACTTTGGATGGCGCCACCCCTCCCTTTTAGGCTGGTGGCGGAGCCAGTACCTCACGGTTGCCATTATGCCCCGCCGGTGAAACAACTCCGGCAGCCTCCATGGCATCGATAATTCGCGCGGCGCGATTGTAGCCGATGCGAAGCTGGCGCTGAACTGAAGAGATGGATGCTTTGCGCGATTTGGTGACAAAGGCAACCGCTTCATCGTAAAGAGCATCAGCCTCAGGGTCATCTTCATCACCGCCCTCAGATTGCAGGCCAGGCACTGGAATACTGTTGTTGCTGTCATCAACAATGCCGTCGATATATTCGGGTTCTCCGCGCCGCGTCCAGTCCGCGACGACTTTATGCACTTCATGATCGTCCACAAAGGCGCCATGAACCCGCACTGGCACCCCACTGCCCGGAGGGAGGTAGAGCATATCGCCGTGACCGAGCAGCTGTTCGGCACCGCCCTGGTCTAGGATTGTGCGGGAATCCACCTTGGAAGAAACTTGGAAACCGATACGGGTAGGCACATTGGCCTTGATCAATCCGGTAATCACATCCACTGAGGGTCGTTGAGTAGCTAACAGCAAATGAATCCCCGCAGCACGAGCTTTCTGTGCGATACGGGCAATCAGCTGCTCCACCTTCTTGCCAACGATCATCATCATGTCGGCAAATTCATCAATAACAACCACAATTGCGGGCAGTGCCTTAAGTGCAGGAGCGGTTTGCTCTTCAGCCGGAACGCTGGAAGCAGGATCCGGTTCCCACAGAGGATCTAAAATCGGCTCACCAGCTTCCTCTGCCTCTTTTATCTTGCGATTAAAGCCCGCTAGATTGCGCACTCCCATCGCCGCCATCAATTTATAACGGCGCTCCATCTCGCCCACACACCAACGCAAACCATTGGCCGCATCGTTCATATCGGTGATCACCGGGGTGAGTAAGTGGGGAATACCCTCGTACACCGATAGCTCCAACATCTTCGGATCCACCAAGATCAGGCGAACCTCATCCGGAGTAGACTTGTACAAAAGGCTTAGCAACATCACATTGATGCCCACAGACTTACCAGATCCAGTGGTACCGGCAACCAGGAGGTGGGGCATCTTGGCGAGATCGGTCACTACCGGTTGGCCGGAAATATCGTGCCCAAGTGCCAATGTCAGGGGTGATTTGGCATTCTCATAGACATCGGCGGACAGCACTTCACTAAGTCGTACCATTTGTCGATTTTCATTGGGAATTTCAATACCCACCACCGATTTCCCCGGGATCACCTCCACTACGCGGACACTGATTACCGCCAAAGATCGGGCCAGGTCTTTGGCCAAGTTTGAAATCTTACTCACCTTTACACCCGGCGCCGGTTGGATCTCAAAGCGGGTTACCACAGGACCAGGCAATACCGATACAACTTCGGCTACCACACCAAAATCTTTAAGCTTCAGCTCCAATAAGCGCGACAGGGCTTCGAGGGATTCCCGGGAAAAGCCCGGTTTCTTATTTTGATCGGAAGGATCAAGCAAGCCTAAAGGTGGCAATGTTCCTGTAACAGGCCCGCCCTTGAATAATTCGCCTTGCTTTTCTTTAGCCGCTCGGGGGCTCTGCTTGGGCTTTACTGGAGCCGCTTCAATCTTGGGGGGAATTCGCTTGGCGGTGCGCTGCTTCTCTTCTTCCACTGCGGCTTTGCGCACGACTATGGCTTCCCGCGCCACGCGCTGTTCTGTGCGCTTCAGGCGCCATTGCTTGTAGTAACTGCTCAACCAGGCAATAAGCCCTAACACATTACGACCAATGGACTCGGCCAACTTGAGCCAGGAAAGGCCAGTGAATACCGTCACACCAATGGCAAAAATCGCCAACAATAAAATGGTCCCACCAACATAACCAAGACTTCCCTGAAGAGAACTTGATAGCGCGTCTCCAATGATTCCGCCGTTGGTGAAAGGCAGAGGATCGTCAGCGGGAGAAAAACATAGTGTCGCCAAAGCGGCACCACTAATTAACAGAAGGAACAGACCAAAGACTCTCAGCGCAAACAGGGGAGCATGGAAACGTGCATTGCGGTCGCGTAAGATTTTATAAGCACGCAAGCCAATCAACAGGGGAAACAGATAGGCCATCCAACCCAATAGAGAAAGGCAGACATCGGCGAGCCAGGCGCCTGCAGGACCAATGGCATTGTGAATTTTTCCGACCTGCCCGGTATGGGACCAACCTGGATCTTGGGAGTCGTAACTGAGCAGGCTAATAGCCATTAATAGTGCCCCTGCCAGCAGGCAGATTAATGCTCCCTCACGGACCAAACGGGCGACGAGTGAATCCGGCAATGCACCGCTCTTTTCAGAATTTTCTCCGGTTGCGCTTTCGGCCTTCAATGGCTTACCTCAATATTCTTTGTTGTTGCTTTCTGGTACTTGTAACAAACGGAAATCGCTACTTGAGCGATTTCCTCGATGGCCTAATTATCTTTGATTTATGCTGGTTTGTATGTGCGATATATACAAGCCGGGATCTTAAGGGAGATATCCACTCCAGTATCCCGCCAACACAGCGAATCTCTTATCTCTTGGGGCACTCTGTCGCGGGCAAAGTTGTTCAGTATTTCTAGTTTGCTGGAGTCTCCACCCAGCTCGGCACCCAGGCTTGCTCGAGTGCTGTAAGTGAATTCAGCCTGAAATATTTCCTCACACCCTCTGAACCCAGCACTTTTAAACAGCCAGGATATCTGGTCCTGCCTGGGGAAGTAGCGGTTGAATGCTTGAGATTCGCAACCAGCCAACATGCTGGTTTTTCGTACGATATCTGTAAACACATCCTGTATCACACCGGAGGCCGGCAGCAATTGCCAAATAATAAAACGCCCCCCTCGCTTCAGGACCCGAAAGACATTCCTCATTACCAACGGTTGGTCCAACTGGGGCACTTCGTGCAGCCCCATTTTGAGTACCACCGCATCAAAAGATTCCTTTTCATAAGGCAATGCCCTGGCATCACCCACAGTAACATCGACAACCCTTTCACGCACTTTTGAGTTGATACGCTTGAGCTGGGAGTGGTGGGTATCGCACATACTGAGGGCGAGCCCCATTGACTTTTTATCACCATACTCCAACAGCAACTGGCTGACCGCGCCACTGCCGCTCATTAAATCCAGTACTTTATTCCCCTCTCTGAGATCCAGCGCTTCGAGTAGCTTTGCTTTCGACTCGGGTGAAGCCACGAAGGCATCTAAAGCATCATGGGAAAGGACATTGTACCCATCCGCCACAATATCGCATCTGACCTGCAGCTTCAGGGATGCGAACAACTCCACTAAATCTGGAGGGCCATGCAAACTGGCAATATGGCTACCATCAGGCCCTAAATCGACAGAAAGCCTCAAGGAGAAAGTGTCATCCAGGATTTCCGACACAAATACCTGTGCTTCATTACTGAGACTGAAGGTAAATGTGGGGTGGCCAATCAAATTGCTGCCCAGATTCAACGGTACTATTTTTCTGCCCTGCCTCATGGCTTCGCCCTTTGGCCGTTGTTATGCATCCCAAATTTGGCTAACTACCAAAAGGATGAAAACACCTCCTCCGAGCCCTCTTGTGACCAAATACAAATACTTTATAAGTCGTACCGAGCGGACTTCACATCGAATAAATCGCAATTTATTCAATAAAAACAGTGAATTATTCTCAATTATTGATGTCGTTTCTGGATAGTGAGAGCCGGGTCGACTCGCTGCAGCGATCTAAATAGCACTTTCCAATGGCATAAATTGAGGCAAACTATTTCGTCGAATTGTCACTTTCGCCTATTATATCGGCCAATCTAATAGCTTTGGCTGATCAAAATATGGCCGGCTAGGTGGACTCCCAGTTCTCTGGGTAAACTTTGCACACAGACAGGTTTAAAGAGAGTTTCATGAGCAACAACCATCATCGACTGATTATTCTCGGTTCTGGCCCTGCAGGCTACACAGCAGCCATCTACGCAGCCCGCGCAAACTTGAATCCCGTTGTTATTACCGGTATGCAACAGGGTGGGCAGTTGACCACCACTACAGAAGTTGAAAACTGGCCCGGTGGCATCCCCGAGCTGCAGGGCCCCGACCTGATGGTGCAAATGCAACAACACGCCGAGCGCTTCGACACCCAGATTATTTTTGATCACATCGAGTCTGTAGATCTGAACAATCGCCCATTCACTTTGAAGGGCAATGAAACCTATACCTGCGACGCCCTAGTCATCGCCACTGGTGCCTCAGCTCAATACCTGGGCCTACCGTCTGAAGAAGCCTTCCAGGGTCGTGGTGTCAGTGCCTGTGCGACCTGTGACGGTTTCTTCTATCGCGATCAAAAAGTAGCCGTTGTGGGCGGTGGTAATACCGCAGTAGAAGAGGCCCTATACCTGTCCAATATCGCCAGTGAAGTTACCCTGATCCACCGCCGTGACGAGCTTCGCGCCGAGAAAATCCTTCAGGATCGCCTGATGGAGAAGGTGGAAAACGGCAATATCAAACTTTGCTTTCACCACACCCTCGACGAGGTTCTTGGTGATGACAACGGAGTAACCGGCCTGCGCGTTCGTAGCACCCAGGACGACTCCACCAAGGAATTGGAGACCGCCGGTGTATTTATCGCGATTGGCCACAAGCCCAATACTGACATCTTTAAAGATCAGCTTGAAATGAATAACGGCTATATCATCGTGCAAAGCGGCCTGGAGGGTAACGCCACTCAGACATCTGTGCCCGGCGTGTTTGCAGCTGGCGATGTGTCTGATCACATCTACCGCCAGGCGGTCACCTCCGCTGGAACCGGCTGTATGGCAGCCCTGGACGCCGAGCGTTTCCTCGACGCCTAACAACTGCTTCTCACCCGGGTAGCCTCAAAGCTACCCGGGCCTCCTCAGACCCAGGACAGGAAACAGTTTGTGGCAAGGAATACCCAAAGCCGCCTAATGTGGCTCGACCACAATCATATAGATTTCCCTTCTACCCAGACTGCTCTAGACGATCCCAATGGACTCCTCGCAGCTGGTGGAGATCTCTCCCCGGAATGGTTGTTGGCCGCCTATCGTCGAGGTATCTTCCCATGGTTTTCCGAAGACCAGCCTATCCTCTGGTGGAGCCCCTCACCGCGCTGTGTAGTAATACCCAGCGACTTCCATATTGGCCGCAGTCTGCGTAAAACCCTGCGCAGAGGTATATTCTCAGTCACATTTGACCAAGCCTTCGAACAAGTAATCGAGGGTTGCCGCCTCCCCAGGAGTTCTGAAGATGGCACTTGGATTACCGATGAGATGGCCGAGGCCTATATCGACATGCACCATCTGGGCCATGCCCACTCCGTTGAGGTATGGCGTGAGGGTCGGTTAGTCGGTGGACTTTACGGTCTTTCAATCGGCCGTATTTTTTTTGGGGAATCCATGTTTCACAGGGAGACAGATGCTTCCAAAGTCGCTTTTGTCCACCTCGTTCGCCAATTAGAATTGTGGGGCTGCCCACTGATCGACTGCCAGGTAAGCAACCCCCACCTGAGTAGTCTTGGGGCCGTTGAAATGTGTCGTAGGGACTTCGAACACCTGCTGGAGGACGGCCTTATACAACCCGCCTTTCCGCAGCCTTGGAAACTTTCGTGGACTTATGGGTAAATATTCTCAGCTCGACTCGGTCCGACTTTTGGCAACCCTGCCCCACCCATGTGGCTATCTGCCAGATAGGGAGGCTACAACGGTATTTGTGGACCCGCAGACAGAGGTAGACCAACGCCTTTACAATCGCCTCTCAGAGCTGGGCTTTCGCCGCAGCGGGGCCTATCTCTACCGACCTCAATGCGCAACATGCAGGGCCTGTGTGCCCGCCCGTGTACCAGTGGGCCTTTTTGTACCGGATCGCAACCAGCGCCGCTGCTGGAAACGCAATAAGGACCTGGATATCTTTCATATCGAATCCATCGACACCGATGAGCATTACGAGCTGTACGCACGTTACATTGAGCAGCGTCATGCCGATGGGGAAATGTACCCTCCGAGCCGCGAGCAGTATCGCAGCTTCTTAAGCCCGGCCTGGGGAGCTACTCGCTATATTGAGCTGCGTGCGCGTGGGCGCCTAGTCGCAGTGGCGGTCACCGACCTGCTTACTGCGGGCCTGTCGGCCATCTATACTTTCTTCGACCCGGATGAGGACAAGCGCAGCCTGGGCAGTTACTGCATTCTCTACCAAATTGAATGGGCCAGAAGATTAGGGCTTCCCAATCTGTATTTGGGCTACTGGATAGAGAAATGCCATAAGATGGCCTACAAAAGCCAGTTCCAACCCATTGAAATGCTCACAGAGAACCGCTGGAGCCTGAAATCTCTATAATTCCTACGCACGCGCCCTTTGCTCTATTCTGCCTTTTCGTGCAAAATGCTCGCCCGTCAAGCCGCGGCTAGGCAAGATTGCCTCCGGGGTAAAGGTCTGATCAAGTTATTTGAAGGTTGCTGCCGCATGGCAAAAGACGATTATATTGAAATGGAAGGCGAGGTGATCGACACCCTGCCAAATACCACTTTCCGCGTAAAGCTGGAAAACGGACACGTGGTCATTGCGCACATCTCTGGAAAGATGCGTAAAAACTACATTCGCATCCTCACCGGCGATAAGGTCAAAGTGGAACTCACCCCCTACGACCTGAGCAAAGGTCGCATCACCTACCGCGCCCGCTAATTCGCTCGCCAGGCAAAGAGCTTAAGGTGATTTGCCCTGGACACAAAAAAGCCACCTTGCGGTGGCTTTTTTGATGTATTTTTTTGTAGAGCTAGGCAGGAACCGCCGTTTTTATGGAGAGTTCATCATTCTCTATGACGACCACCACGCGGCCCCCCTCCTCTGCCAACTCACCAAACAAGACTGACTCAGCCAATGGCTTACGCAGCTTGTCTCTTATCAAACGCGACATCGGGCGAGCCCCCATTTTTTCATCGTAACCGCGAATAGCCAGCCACTCGCGAGCCTCATCATCTACGATCAGAGTCACACGAGAGTCATCCAGCTGCGCTTGCAACTCGACAATAAACTTATCCACTACTGTTTTAACCACATCCAGTGGCAGAGAGCCAAACTGGATAATACTGTCGAGGCGGTTGCGGAACTCTGGGGTAAACATCTTTTTGATTTCCTCCATACCATCGGAGGAGTGATCCTGGCTGGAGAAGCCGATAGACCGACGACTCATCAGCTCTGCGCCCGCATTAGTGGTCATAATTAATATGACATTGCGGAAGTCCGCCTTGCGGCCGTTATTATCTGTCAGAGTTCCGTGATCCATCACCTGGAGAAGCAGGTTGAAGACTTCTGGGTGAGCTTTCTCAATCTCATCAAGCAGTACCACACTATGTGGATGCTTAGTCACAGAATCAGTCAACAAGCCGCCCTGATCAAAACCCACATATCCCGGTGGCGCACCGATCAAACGGGAAACCGTATGTCGCTCCATATACTCAGACATATCGAAGCGGATTAGCTCAATCCCCATCACTTTGGCCAACTGCCGACAGAGCTCAGTCTTACCAACGCCTGTGGGGCCTGAGAACAGGAAGGATCCTATGGGCTTCTCCTCAGCACCCAGCCCAGCACGGCTGAGCTTGATCGCTGTACTGAGCGCCTCAATTGCACGATCCTGGCCAAATACCACCATCTTGAGGTTGTCATCAAGCTTGGACAACTGCTCTTTATCAGAAGCGGAGACACTCTTGGCCGGGATACGGGCCATCTTGGCAATTACCGACTCGATTTCACTGATACCAATCACCTCAGTGCGCTCTTCAACCGGCAACAGCGATTGGAAAGCTCCGGCCTCATCAATTACATCTATCGCCTTGTCAGGCAGGAAGCGCTCGGTGATATGGCGACTGGAAAGCTGAGCCGCGGCATCTAGGGCGGCGTCAGTGAAACGAACTTTATGATGGTCTTCGAAACAACTCCGAAGCCCCTGTAATATTTGCACGGTCTCCTCTACCGATGGCTCACTGACATCGATCTTTTGAAAACGACGGGAAAGCGCACGATCTTTCTCGAAAATGCCGCGATATTCGGTAAAGGTGGTGGAGCCAATGCAGCGGAGCTGACCGCTGGACAGCAGCGGTTTCAACAGGTTGGAGGCGTCCATAACGCCGCCGGATGCTGCGCCGGCTCCAATAATGGTGTGAATTTCATCAATAAACAGGACTGCATGCTCGCGCTTCTTCAGCTCTGCCAGCAGCGCTTTAAAACGTTTCTCAAAATCCCCACGGTACTTGGTACCAGCGAGCAGAGAACCGAGGTCGAGGGAGTAAATAGTGCTCTCTTTTAGTGGCTCAGGGATATCCTCATCCACTATTCGTCGGGCCAACCCCTCCGCGATTGCAGTTTTACCAACTCCGGATTCTCCAACCAACAAGGGGTTGTTTTTGCGACGCCGCGCAAGAACCTGGGTGACTCTCTCTACTTCGGGGCCTCGCCCTACCAAGGGATCAATTCGCCCCAAGATAGCCTCTTGGTTCAGGTTGGTCGCGTAACTCTCCAGGGGGTCAGAACCTCCAGGCTCAGAGCCTGTACTGATCTCCTCTTCCACCTGCTCTTGGGTGGTATCTGAACCGTGGTGGTGATTGTGATTGTTGCCGCTGGAACCGACCCTGGAAATTCCGTGGGTGATGTAATTGACTACATCGATACGCGCAACACTCTGCTGCTTCAGATAATAAACGGCTTGGCTTTCCTGCTCACAGAAAATAGCCACGAGTACATTAGCACCGGTAACCTCTTTTTTCCCCGATGACTGAACATGGAAAACAGCCCTCTGCAACACCCTCTGGAAACCCAATGTGGGCTGAGTTTCGCGATCGGTGTCCGCCTCTGGGATTAACGGCGTGGTAGAGTCCACAAACTCCAATAGTTCGCGGCGCAGTGCGCTCAGGTCGGCCCCGCAGGCATGCAACACGTCAGCAGCCGACTCATTATCCAGAAGCGCCAGTAACAGGTGCTCCACAGTCATGAATTCGTGCCGCTTCGCTCGTGCACCCTTGAACGCCAGATTGAGCGTTACCTCTAAGTCCTTGCTGAGCATTTAAACCTCAAACCCTAATCGCCAATGTTCCCCGCCGACTCCGCTGGTAGGCGTGCACCCTTTGCCGGCGTCTAACTCCTGGCTGATTCCCTTCAGGTGACGGGACCCTTGTGCTAAAGCAGCTGTAATTTCAATCAATCGTCTTTACTCTCGTCCGCCTCAATCTCACACAATAGTGGATGCTCATTCTCCTGGGCGAACTGATTAACCTGAGCGGCCTTTGTCTCCGCTATATCCCGAGTATAGACACCGCACACTGCTTTTCCCCGCGTGTGTACTTGCAACATCAACTGTGTGGCGCGCTCACGGTTAACCCCAAAAAACAACTCCAGAGTCTCTACGACAAAGTCCATGGGGGTGTAGTCATCGTTCAACATGATGACCTTGTACATAGGCGGGCGCTTGAGCCGTGGCGGCGCCTCCTCCAATGCGAGCCCACCCTCGGAACCCTCACCGTCGAAATAGTCTTCTCCAGAATCACTGGAGCCTAGTTTAATGACCTGCAAAATACTCATAACAATTATCAATGTGTTCTATCGAGCCTTGACAGTGCAGCATGCTCAACCATCAATGACCTGCCATTGTAACCTTATTTGACCAACGACACAGGAAGATCACAGCCTCAAGCGCGGTTTCTTGACATTCCTATAGCAGTTGACTACAAGAGGTAGTGCCTGCTCATTCACAGCCGTTAGTCGCAGATAGGATCGCAGCCGATTAATCCGCAGGTCAAATAAATATAAAAACTCTGTAAGGTGGCCGACTGGCCACTCAGGCAATTAGAGGGAGTTCGATATGCCTACTGGTACCGTGAAGTGGTTCAACAACGCTAAGGGATATGGGTTTATTCTTGCAGATGAAGGAGGGGAGGATCTGTTTGCGCACTATTCCGCTATTCAGATGGAAGGCTACCGAACCCTAAAGGCCGGCCAACAGGTCACCTTTGATATCGTCAGAGGCGACAAAGGCTATCACGCCGCCAATATTTCCACCGCAGTGGCGGCAGAGACCGCACCTAGCCCCCAAAGCCCCAAAGTGGCCGCTATTGCAGATCCCAACCACTCTGAAACAGAGCGGGAAAAAGAGGCAGAGATGCTCGACTAACCCTACAAGTCCGCACAAGCAGCCCCCACCAACAAAAAAGCCCTTTGCTGCAAAGCAAAGGGCTTTTTATAGCTAGGGCCAGGTTGATTAAAAAACCTAGCCCCAAATCAGCCAATTAGGCCATGTGCTTGATCACTTCGTCACCAAACGCAGAACAGGACTTCAGCTCAGCACCGTCCATCAGACGCTCGAAATCGTAGGTTACGGTTTTGGCTTCGATAGCACCTTCCATACCCTTGATTACCAGGTCAGCAGCTTCGTTCCAGCCCAGGTGACGCAGCATCATCTCAGCGGAAAGAATCAGGGAGCCCGGGTTAACCTTGTCCTGGCCAGCGTACTTAGGCGCAGTACCGTGGGTCGCTTCAAACAGGGCAACGTCGTCAGACAGGTTAGCACCCGGAGCAATGCCGATGCCACCAACCTGTGCAGCCAGCGCGTCAGACAGGTAGTCACCGTTTAGGTTCAGGGTAGCAATTACGTCGTACTCAGCCGGACGCAGCAGGATCTGCTGTAGCATAGCGTCAGCAATTACGTCCTTAACAACGATTTCCTTGCCAGTCTTCGGGTTCTTGAAGCTGTGCCAGGGGCCGCCGTCCAGCGGCTGAGCGCCAAACTCGTCGCGAGCCAGCTCGTAACCCCAATCGGCGAAGGCACCTTCGGTGAACTTCATGATGTTGCCTTTGTGTACCAGGGTTACGGAATCGCGATCCTGGTCCACAGCGTACTGAATAGCCTTGCGCACGAGACGCTTGGTACCCTCTGCAGAAACCGGCTTAACACCGATACCACAGTTCTCAGGGAAACGGATTTTCTTAACACCCATCTCGTCCTGCAGGAACTTGATAACTTTCTTGGCTTCGTCGGTATCAGCTTTCCACTCGATACCAGCGTAGATATCTTCAGAGTTTTCACGGAAGATAACCATGTCTACCTTGTTCGGCTCTTTAACCGGAGAAGGTACACCGCTGAACCAGCGAACTGGACGCTGACATACATACAGGTCCAGCTCCTGACGCAGGGCAACGTTCAGGGAACGGAAACCGCCGCCCACAGGTGTGGTCAGAGGGCCTTTGATGCTGACAACGTAATCTTTGATCGCTTCCAGAGTTTCAGCTGGGAACCAGTCGCCAGCGTAAGTCTCTGCGGCTTTCTCACCGCAGTAGATTTCCATCCACTCGATTTTCTTGTCGCCGCTGAAAGCTTTCTCTACCGCAGCGTCGATTACCTTGCGCATTACCGGAGTGATGTCCACACCGATGCCGTCACCCTCGATGAACGGAATTACCGGGCGATTCGGAACATTCAGCGAACCGTCGGAATTGACTGTAACTTTTTCGCCGTCTGCCGGCACTTGGATGTGACCCATATTGCGTAAACTCCCAAAATTCTATGACTTTTTAGGTCCAGCGTTGCTTGCACCGCTCCCCCGGGACCATTGGGCGGGGATAAAAATCGGCGGGATTATAGCAGCATCGGCTAATTTTTGTAGTTGGATTACAATACTCAATTTTTCTTATGCCCAAGATTATTCTCCTAAACAAACCTTTTGGCGTGTTAAGCCAATTCACGGACCCCCAGGGTCGCGCCACGCTGGCAGACTATATCCCGCACAAGGGCTTCTATGCCGCGGGTCGGCTCGACTATGACTCAGAGGGACTTCTACTACTCACAGATGATGGAGCGCTACAACATCAAATCAGCCACCCGAAGAGAAAGATGGCGAAGACTTACTGGGCTCAGGTAGAGGGGGACATTTCAGATGACGCCCTGATGTTTCTGCGCAAAGGCGTAGATTTGAAGGATGGACGCACAGCGCCCGCTAAGGCCCGCAGACTCTCCGAAGTCGACCTGTGGCCGCGCAATCCCCCAATCCGAGAGCGCAAGTCCATTCCCACCAGCTGGGTAGAACTTATCATTCACGAGGGTAAAAACCGTCAGGTGCGACGTATGACCGCAGCGGTTGGCTTCCCTACCCTGCGCTTGGTTCGAATGGCTATCGGTAATTGGCATCTCGACACTCTGCAGCCGGGGCAGCACCGCTCGGAGGAGGTTTTCTCTGCGCCTAAGCCAAGGCCCAAAGGTAAGTCGAAGCCACCTCAGAAGCGCAATCGTCCTCGCCGGAGACAATAAGCAATAACCCAAGATGAAAGCGGCCTTGGTCAGAAGCCCGATTCACAGGTAAAATTCGCCCCCTTTCCATCCCAGTGAAGTAGTGACTGTCCTTCTTATGCCTGATTCCACGCACAACAAACAGCCCAAACGCGTCATCGTCGGTATGTCCGGCGGTGTGGATTCCTCTGTAGCCGCACTTCTGCTCATGGAGCAGGGCTACCAGGTGGAGGGCTTGTTTATGAAGAATTGGGACGAAGATGACGGCACTGAGTACTGCACCGCGAAAACAGACTTGGCCGATGCCCAGGCGGTATGTGAAAAACTGGGCATCAAGCTGCATACCGCCAATTTTGCTGCCGAGTATTGGGACCATGTCTTCGAATACTTCCTGGCAGAATACAAGGCCGGACGCACGCCTAACCCGGACATTCTGTGCAATCGGGAGATCAAGTTTAAAGTTTTCCTGGAATATGCCGAAGTTCTGGGAGCTGATGCCATTGCCACCGGACATTACACCCGCCGACGCGATATAGAAGGTCGCACCTATTTGCTCAAGGGCTTGGATGGCAACAAGGATCAAAGCTACTTCCTCCACGCTGTCGGCGAGGGTGAGTTCGCTCGCTCTCTATTTCCACTGGGCGAGTTGGAAAAACCTGAGGTACGGCGTATCGCTGAGGAAAACGGCTTTATCACCCACAATAAAAAAGACAGTACGGGGATCTGCTTTATTGGCGAACGCCGCTTCAAGGACTTTCTGGAGCAGTATCTGCCCGCCCAGCCGGGCGACATGGAAACTCCAGAAGGTGAAATTATGGGGCGCCACGCCGGCCTGATGTACCACACCATAGGACAGAGGCAGGGTCTTGGTATCGGAGGGGTAAAAGGCGCGGGCGAAGAACCCTGGTACGTAGTCGGAAAGAACCTAGAGCGCAACGTATTGATTGTTGCCCAGGGGGCACATCACCCCCTGCTTTACGCCACGGGTCTGGTGGCAGCCCAAACACATTGGATCAATGGCGCCGCACCGGGTGAGTCTTTCCGCTGTCAAGCGAAGACCCGCTACCGACAGCCAGACCAGGACTGCACAATACGGGTGCAAAAGGGTGGTAACCTGACTGTGGAATTTGACGAGCCACAGCGGGCAATTACCCCAGGACAATCCCTGGTCCTGTACGATGGCGAAATATGCCTCGGCGGCGCAGTTATCGAACAGGCTACAGGTATCGGCACTGCCGTACCGGAAAAATACAAGAAACACTAAGGAGTAACCTTGAATAACTGGCGGGATCAGGCTCTGGCATTGGCCGGAATATTTCAATCCGCAACTTTAGTGGAGCGCTTGGCCAAAACAGGCACCGCTCCCCAGGCCCAGCTGGAAACCGGGGTATACAGCCTTTTCCAGCTCAACCCAGATCGCACCGAAGATGTGTTCGCCGGCGCAGAGAAGCTGCTGCCCGGCTTGCAGGTCTCACGGCAGTTACTGCAATCGCGGCAACACCCTGAATACACAGACTGCCTGCGCTATGCACTGTCTGTGCTTTATCTGCAGAGGCAATTGAGTAAGAAAGGAGAGTTGCTCTCCATCATTGGCAGCCGCCTCGAAAAAGCCAAGACTCAGGCGGAACACTTCGCCCCCACCCACGAGAATGTATTTTCCAATCTCGCCAGTATTTATAGCGATACCCTCGGCACTTTCCGCTTTCGTATCCAGGTGCTGGGAGATTTTAATTTCCTGCAGCAACAGCGCGTCGCCAACCAAATCCGCTCAATGCTGTTTGCCGGTATCCGTTCAGCCACGCTGTGGCGACAATTGGGCGGAAGGCGCCTGCATCTGCTATTTCAACGCAAAAAACTATTGCGTGCGACCGACGAGCTAATCGCACAGATCGAATCTATAAAAAACTAATCCGGAGATTTACTATGACAGTTGAGCTTTCCGCACTCACAGCGGTATCCCCTATTGATGGTCGCTACGAGAGCAAGACTGCCCCCCTACGCGAAATTTTTAGTGAATACGGCCTGATTCGCGCCCGTGTTGAAGTGGAAGTGCGCTGGCTTCAGAAACTCTCCGCGCACTCAGAAATCACTGAGGTAGAACAGTTCAATGAAGCTGCTAACCAGCTACTCGATAGCATTGTGGCCAACTTTTCCTTGGAAGATGCCGGGCGCATCAAAGAAATTGAGCGCACCACCAACCACGACGTGAAAGCGGTTGAATACTTCCTCAAAGAAAAAATCAGCGGCAATGCCCAGCTGGAAAAAGTAAGCGAGTTCGTGCACTTCGCTTGCACATCTGAAGACATCAACAACCTGTCCCACGCTCTGATGCTACGCGCTGGTCGCGACAACGTTATGTTGCCCGCAATGAATAGCCTGGTAGAAAAGATCGCCCAGCTAGCCCAGGATTTCGCCGACGTGCCCATGCTGTCTCGCACCCACGGCCAAACCGCCAGCCCTACGACCGTGGGCAAGGAACTCGCCAACGTGGTTGCACGCCTTCGCCGCCAGGTAGCCCAGGTAGGGGCTGTCCCCTTGCTGGGTAAAATCAACGGTGCTGTAGGCAACTACAATGCCCACCTGTCTGCCTACCCAAATATCGACTGGGAAAAGAATGCGGAAGAATTTATTTCCTCGCTCGGCCTGACCTGGAACCCCTACACCACCCAGATCGAACCACACGACTATATTGCCGAACTGTTCGATGCTATTGCGCGCTTTAACACCATCCTGATCGACTTTGACCGCGACATCTGGGGCTATATTTCCCTCGGTTACTTCAAACAGAAAGTCGTTGCCGGAGAAGTGGGCTCCTCCACTATGCCGCACAAGGTCAATCCTATCGATTTCGAAAACTCCGAAGGAAACCTGGGCCTGGCCAACGCTGTATTCCAGCACCTGGCCGCGAAGTTACCAGTCTCCCGCTGGCAGCGCGATCTGACCGATTCCACCGTACTGCGCAACATGGGTGTGGGTGCCGGTTACTCTGCCATCGCTTATGCCGCCACCATGAAGGGGCTGGGCAAGCTGGAAATCAACCGTGAACGCCTGGCAGAAGACCTGGACAGCTCCTGGGAAGTGCTGGCAGAGCCGATCCAGACTGTGATGCGCCGCTACAACATCGAAGAGCCTTACGAGAAACTGAAGGCCCTTACTCGCGGCCAGGGCATCACCCGCGAAACCTTGAAAGTGTTTATCGAGAATCTGGAAATTCCTGCGGAAGCCAAAAGCGCACTGCTGGAAATGACTCCTGCATCCTACATCGGTAACGCCGTCGAGCAAGCTCGCAAAATCTAAGTGAGCACCGCTTCCGGCCACACCGCAGTGGCCGGAAATTTATTCAAATTTCTTTACTGCCGCTCTACTCTGCAGAGCTTTAACCTCGGGCTGAGTTACACCTATTAGTGGCAGACTAGAGAAGATTTCCCCAGCCCAACAAACAGTGAGAGTTACCGTGGCAAGCCCCCTTACCCATCTCGGCGATATGCCAATTGAAGTTTTTATGCGCGATTATTGGCAGCAAAAACCCTTGCTGATCCGCAATGCTTTCCCCAACTTCGAATCGCCCATATCAGGAGAAGAGCTTGCCGGAATGGCTCTGGAGGAGACGATTGAATCTCGCTTGGTGCTTGAAAATGGCCAGAGCGGTCCCTGGGAGCTACGCAACGGCCCTTTCACTGAGGAAGACTTTCTATCCCTACCCCGCACGCACTGGACCCTGCTTGTACAAGCCGTAGATCAATGGCTTTCCGAAGTGGCTGAATTAAAAGAGTATTTTCGCTTTATCCCAGACTGGCGCCTGGATGATGTGATGATTAGTTACGCGGCGGATCAGGGGAGTGTCGGACCACACTATGACCACTACGATGTCTTTCTGCTCCAGGCCGAGGGCAAACGCCTGTGGCAGCAGGGAGCGAAAGTGGATGAGACCAATCCCCGCCTGGAAGGCACGCCCCTCAATATCCTGAAAGAATTTAATGCTGAGAACAGCTGGGTACTGGAGCCTGGCGACATGCTTTACCTCCCGCCACAATACAGTCACTGGGGTATCGCCGAGGGCGGCTGCACCACGATCTCCATTGGCTTCCGAGCACCTTCTGCCTCAGCCATATTGGAAGATCTCGCTGCCGAAGTGGCAATGGGACTGAAGGATAGCCTGCGTTATACCGATGCCGGCATGGAACCGACAAAATCCCCAGCGGAAGTTGATCCCGAGTCCGTAGCTCGCTTACAACAACAACTGGCCGAGTGGCTTAGGCAACCAGAAAAGGTCACTCAGTGGTTTGGCGCAGTGATGACGGAAGCAAAATACCCTGATACCGTCGCACTAGACGCGGATGAGGCCGCTGACTGGCGTGAGCAAATGCCAAAGGGGATGCTATTGGTGCTAAACCCCGCATCTCGAGTCGCCTTTTCCAGGGCGCCGGCCACGTTATTTGTCGACGGTGAAGCCCTGACCGCACCACTCACCTTTGCTCAACAATTTGCCGAGTCCCACGAAATTTCCTGGAGCGACATTGAAACCTTTCCAGAAATTGCCAACCCTGATGGTTTAATTGACCAATTGGTAGCCCAAGGCACACTGATTTATCCCCCTGAGGATTTCTGATATGGCCGCACTGGTGCGCCCCGCTGACTGGCAAAAAGAACAAGAAAGCATTCGCACTATCCGCGAAGCTGTGTTCGTCCAGGAACAGAAAGTTCCTGCCGACTTGGAGTGGGATAACCAGGAAGAATCTTCACAACACTTCCTAGTTTTTAATGGTGATGTTGCCGTTGGAACCGGGCGGCTCAGCAAAAGTGGTAAAGTTGGGCGGATGGCGATCATGCCATCCGCCCGAGGCAAAGGTCTGGGGGCCCAGTTACTCAAGGCGATTTGTGACTTTGCCAAACAACAGGGCTTTCGCAGTGTATATCTACATGCACAACAGCATGCTGAAGGCTTCTACATTCGGAGTGGCTTTATCCCAGAGGGAGAGACCTTTTACGAGGCCAATATCCCTCATATCAAAATGATTCGTCAGTTGCACTAAGCCGTAATGAAGGCGCTAGTATGTTTACGCATACCGACGCCTTCATTTCCGTCTGCTCGTTAAAAATGAAATGTCCGCCACTAATTTTCTGGTCTCGCTAGACAACTCCCTCTCCTCTTTCTGACTAACATATTTGTCGAAGTAGCTAGCGATAAAATAAAAACAAATGATAACGGCTTTGTAAGTGTATTCTTTTGGTGCTCTGAACTGGATTCCGCATCGCAACTTGAAGTAACCGCAGGAGTACCGGCTACTCATTACTCGGGTCAAAACTCTCGCCCTGCTAGAAACTACCCAGACTAATATCAGAATGCCAGGAAACCCTATAAGTGAGTGCTCAGATCATATGCCTAAGACACTGCTGCTTAAGAACTCTGAAGTCCTGGTAACCATGGACTCAGAAAGGCGTGAGATTTCCAATGGCGGTATTTTTGCCGAAGAAGGCATTATCACGGCTGTAGGCCCCACAGATAAACTACCCATGAGCGCTGACACAATTATTGACGCTAGCGGGCAGATAGTCCTACCAGGACTGGTGAACACTCATCACCATCTAAACCAGACACTCACCCGCAACCTGCCAGAGACCCAGAACAAAAATTTATTCGCTTGGCTTCAGCTTCACTACCCTATCTGGAGCCGGATAAATCCAGAGGCCTCCCGCACAAGTGCTTTGATTGGTTTGGCTGAGCTTATTCTCTCTGGTTGCACTACGGTTTTTGACCATTCTTATTTATTTAAAAGTGGCAACAAAGTGGACTTTCATATTGAAGCAGCAAAGGACTTAGGGGTGAGGTTCCATGCAAGCCGCGGCTCCATGTCTTTGGGCAGATCAAAAGGGGGCTTACCCCCTGATGAAAGTGTCGAAGATGAAGATTTTATTCTCCAAGACAGTATCCGGGTCATTGATCGCTATCACGATGCAAGCTATGGAGCTCTGACTCGAATTGTTCTGGCCCCCTGCTCTCCATTTACTGTTTCGGAAAATCTGCTCAAAGAAACTGCCCTGCTGGCCCGTGATAAAGGCGTTATGCTACACACGCATATTTGCGAAACATTTGATGAAGAGCGCCACACTTTAGAACGATTTGGCAAGCGCCCTCTGGAGTGGATGGGAGAAAGCGAGTGGTTGGGGCCCGATGTTTGGTTTGCTCACGCAATACACATCGATACACAAGAAATAAATACTTTTGCTCGTACCGGGTGTGGCATCGCTCACTGTCCAAGCTCTAATATGCGCCTTGCATCAGGGATAGCCCCCGTTAAAGACTATATTGCAGCTGGGATTAAAGTGGGACTTGGTGTGGATGGGTCAGCCAGCAATGACGCCTCCAATATGCTCTTGGAAACCCGCCAGGCAATGTTGCTCTCAAGGTTGCGCATGGGCCTTCGCCCACCGGAGGGGCCACATCGCTACGCCCAACTTCCTCAGTCCCACCCTCTACGCTCGCCGGAATGGATGACAGCCAGGGAAGCTTTAGAGCTTGCCACTATCGGTGGTGCCAGCGTTCTTAATCGCACTGATATCGGAGCATTGGAAGTTGGGCGTTGTGCTGATTTCTTTTCTCTAGAACTCAACACTATTCAATATGCCGGGGCGCTTTCAGATCCAGTTGCCGCGATAGTCTTCTGCGCCCCCCAATCAGCAAAAACTGTAGTAATTCACGGTCGACAAGTTGTGAGCAATGGAGAGATTACTTCAATAGATATGGAACCCGTTATTCGAGATCACAATCAATGGAGCCAGAGGTTACTGGCTAATGGCTAATGGCTAATGGCTAATGGCTAATGGCTAATGGCTAATGGCTAATGGCTAATGGGCACAGAATAGTAGTAAGTGTGGAAGGATAGAAAAGGTATCTACCTAGGGCGTTGCTGTACGGTTTTTTTCAACCAGCGCTGCACTCTCAGTTTTGTTTGCCCTTCTCTAGCCCAATACCGAAATAGGACTCCATACAGACAGCAAGCCAAAAATTTAAAATGAGTCAAAGGAGTATCTGTTACCACTTGCAAGCAAGTTTAGAATTTGCAGGAATTCTACACAGCAATGGGCGGCTCTGATTTTTTATATTTATCTCTAAGACTGTATTCTTACACACTTCGATTTTTAGAATATACAAATTCAATTAGATTTTTTGGTAAAAATATATGGGAAGGGGCTATCAACAATACAATGATCTTGTTCTGAATAATCACTGGACGTCTCATCATTGGGTTTTTCGACCACTTTCGTCATGCCTACATATTACCAACAAGGACTTATAGCTTAATCGCAGGAGCTGGGCTCAGCGACTCCGCCCTGGCCCTTTCAATCATTCAAGTCCATATATCAAAATCAGCGCACAAGTTGGCCACAGAAATGGTACTTACTTCAGGGCTTATATTAGGTCGTATTTTGCAAATAGTCCTTGGGCCTAAGCTAGAACTTCTTCAATATTTTTATTTAACAGAAATAAAAACCAAATATCTTAATCCCTTGCCCACGAGCAGTGAAAATTCCTAAGTTACCAATCAGCCTTCCAGTTGATAGATCTAGTTATCTGTCTCGGCCTCATTAGCAGATTTTTCTTTTAAAGATAACGCAAAATAGCCTCAGTCCTTTCAATTAAAGAACATCGAGGCTATTCCTCTGGGGCTACGCCACTTTCCCTAAAGTTGTATCAAAATTTATTTGTTGGATATTAGATACTGCCGCAAGGACTAAAGCGCTTTAATAGACGCCCTATTCGCTCCCCCAAATATAAAGCCGTAAGTCGATCAAGCTCATGCACAGCCCCTTCACTATTAACAACGGCCACAAGACCGGACTGACAACCACTTCTATTTCGCCCCTGTACATCCAGATTTGGTAAAATGTCATTAGGCACCCACAACATCCCCATCTGCGCGGCAAATATTTGCAAAGTAGTTAGAGTATTAAGCTGATCCCCACTGAAATTACTGCCGATAGTAAAACCTGCAGATAGCTTATCAACCCAGCCGCGACTACTGTAACGTTCACTGGCCGCATCCATAAAAGCCTTAAACTGGGCTGAAACCGACCCCATAAAAGTTGGCGAGCCCAGCACAATTCCATCACACTGATCCAGACGATGCATCAAGTCAGGATTCTCATAGCGCCCGTGCTGAATATGCTTGGCTTCAACAGCAAATGTAACTCCTTCACATCCAGGGATACTATTAATTCCATCCGCAGTGGCTTCTGCCAATGTCCTTGTACTGCCGCAAACGGAGTGATAAACAACTCCTGCTTTAATCATGATGCGACCCGATCAGTGTTCACAGCAGCATGCTCTGCAACCTTTTGAGATGAGCCGTTCTCAAAGAGACCAGCTAACCTCTCAAAGGAAGATATATCCTCGGGCACCTCGATCCCAAAAATACTTAATAGCGTTTTGCGTAACTCTTCAACATTCGCCAGCATGATGACTGTCTTTGCTCCAGTTATCGGCTGATAACTCAATTGGCGATCCAGTAAAGCATGACGCCCTTCGGGGAAAGCACGAGTAGCAATCAAGTGCTCTACAAAACGGGACTCAGGGTGAGTACTACAAAACCAATTGGCGATTTTATAGTCGCCCGCTGTTCGTGGCCGTAAATCAAAGCTGTACATTGAATGCCAGGCATCATGGACCTTCACTTCTAATAGATAGTCCTCACCTGATTGAGTTAGGCGATAAGTACCGTGGGGCGTACTCTGAGGACCTGAAACATCTAAGCGCAGAGGTGCAGTCAGTGTATTGCTGCCAAAGCCCGCATCCACCAAATACGGTACCTGCCCTACTTTTACAAGTAAGATCATATGAGACTGAGCCGGCTGATGGCCCGGTGGTGTTTGCCAAAGAACCCGAGCGGCAAGTCCTGTAACTGCAAAGCCTATCTGCTGTAACCCAGCCCGTAATAAAGCATTTTGCTCAAAGCAATAACCACCACGCTTTTGGTTCACAAGCTTTTGTTCAATAGCGGCCATCTCAATATTCACGGGACTCCCAAGAAAGGACGTTACATTCTCAAATGGCAGAGTACGAATATGTTGCGTAAGAATATCCCTTAAGGTTTTCAAATCCAGGGCTGGCTTATTGCGGTAACCAATACGTGCTAAGTATTTTGATAAATTGATGTTATGGGTGCTTGGTGTCATTTGACTTCAATCCTCATGGCCAATCAACAATTGCAGCAGTCTAATACCTGAACCTTGGTTTAGGTCAATATCGATTGCTAATTCTCTTTACTCTTTTTGCGCCAAATGTCTCTAAGCGGCTGATGGTACGCTGATCATCCTAAAGATACGGATTAATGGATTGGTGCGGGCCAGACAAGTGCAAAGAGAGATTATTCCAAGATCTTATCCCAATAGTGAGTCCTGCGAAGCATATCCTCTATTGTCTCTTCGGGTAATAACTCCAATGGCGTCAGCCCATCTTGAATCTGCCAGCCGCCCCCAAGAGAAAGATAAACCTGAACTAGATTCGCTGCTACTGCACCTTGGGCAATCACCAAGAGATCCTGCTGGGTAAAATTTGAAACCATCGTGGTGATAACAGTGTTGAACTGTATCGCTCCGTCGACATATTGCGTCATGGAGAGATTGACGGCCTCTTCAGAAGCCATAGCTGCGATATTATAAAAGTACTGCTGTTCCTGGGATTTGAGATATGCAACTATGGCATTCTCAACATCAACCTGCGCCTGTAAGACCACTTGCTGGTAGTCTGATACCAGCTGCTGGAAGGTCGCATCCTGCAAGCGCACATTGTTGCGCAACCGGCCATAATTAAACACATTCCAATCAAACTCAACGAATAAATCCCAAGCATCACTTCTGCCATTTAACTGCCCCCCCCTGATATCAATTGCTCCTATTAGCCCACCGATTGAAAAGTTTGGGTATAGCTCCGCTCGAGCAACACCAATCAGCTCCCCCTGTGCTGCGAGAAGCCGCTCAGCCTGGCGAATATCAGGACGCTGACGCAAAAGATCCTGCGGCATGCCTATCGTTATAATTGAGGGCACATGGGGCACCGTTGGAGGTACAGAAAGGAGGTCATTAAGGCTATGAGGGGGCATACCCAGTAGTATTGAAAGGGTATTTTTGAACTGCTGAAGCGTAGCTTCCAGCGCAGGAACAGCAGCCTGAGTGTTACTTAATAAGGTTTGGGCCTGTTCGGCATCCAACGCACTGACCTCTCCTGCATGAAATTTTACTTCAGCGATTCTTAGCCCTTCAGTCTGAATACGAATATTTTCCTGTGCCACCTGAATACGGCGTTTTACAGTGCGAATATTGATATATGTTTGCGCTACCTGTGCAATGATTGAGACAAGCAGCCCATCATATTCAGCCATACTGGCCTCAAAGTCAGCTGCGGCGGAATTAACCAATCGCCTCAACTGCCCCCACATATCCAACTCCCAGGTTAAATTGAAATTAAGGTAGTACTCACTCTGATAGTTTCCGGTTATACCGGAGCGAACATATTTGGAGCGATCTACGAGCCCCTCAATTTGCTGTATCTGTGGATATTGATTCCCTATTGCAATAGCGAGGAGCTGCTGCGCTTGCAGTGCTCTTAATGCGGCTGATCGCAATTCCAGGTTATTTTCTATTGCCTGCTCTACCAAATCATCCAGAACAGGATCGGCGAAGGCAGACTGCCACCAGTAAGGATTCACTGTTTCAAGGATATCTACCCGTTTACTGTTTTGATAAATCCAGGTGTCTTCAACTGTAACAGGGGGCGGTACATAATCTGGGCCCAGCATGCAACCATTACCAACAAATACAGAAAAAGCACCAAGAGCTAAGGACTTGCGTAGATATTCAAACCTAAACAGGCTAAGGATTTTGCGCCGTATCATCTTGGTCGGCGCTCGCAGTATTGCTCAATATGAGCACTGAACTGGTAAAACCAACACGAAGCTCGACAGACTCAGGCCTTTCTGACAAATGAACTCTCACCGGAATTCTCTGAGCGAGGCGAATCCACTCAAAAGTTGGATCAACTCGTGGTAAAAGGTCGTTACCCGCAGTTCCATCAGTTTGTGCAATACCCCAGCCAATGCTTTCAACATACCCTTTGAGTGGCCTATGTGGGTATGCCATTAATGTCACTATTGCCTTATCCCCTGGAGCAATTCTGCGTATAAAGGTTTCACGAAAATAACCTTCTACTCGATAAGTACTAATATCCACTATTGATAGTGCGGGCTGATTTGCTACAGCTTGATCACCGAAGCGAAAATCCAGATTGGTAACATATCCGGATACAGGCGCCGTCACCGTTGTATATTCCAGATTAAGTTCAGCCTGACGTACTAAAGCCAGAGCTGCGCGCACACCAGGATTATCTGCCCCAAGTGCACCGAGTTGCGCACGGACCTGTGCTAATTCAGCCTGAGATTGCTCTAAAGCAGCTAAGGATTTAACGAGTGTTGCCTCTGCACCAGCCCGATACTCCACTGACGACTCAAACTCAGCTTGTGCGGCCTGAAGAGATCTCACTGAAGTGGCGCGCTGAGGAAGTAGTTCTTGCTGACGCCTATACTCCGCTCTAGCCTTGGTGATCTCTGCATCTAGTGCATTGATGTTGCTTTGCGCCAAATCTATAGCCGCGGAGGACTCCCTTATCCTAGCCTCATAAGCCAGAATATTCTCCCTCTGAGCATTATAAATATCGACTGCCTCCTCGTATTGAGCCTTGGCTTCCGCCAAAGCGGCTTCATAGGTTCTTGGGTCTATTTGAAATAGAAGTTCACCCGCATTGACAAATTGGTTATCTCTAATAGGCAGCGAAACCACTTGACCTGAAACTCTAGGAGTAACCTGGATAATATCCGCCTGCACTTTCCCATCTCTAGTCCAGGGGTTGTTGAGATACTTCCAAAACTGAAGAACCAATACAAAAATTGCCAGGAATACCATACTCGCCGTAAGTATGTACTTTCTAAACTTCTCCACCCTTAAATACCCACAAATACTGACCCAATAAAGACTGAGTAGATAATGCTCAACGATATAATTACTACTGGCGGGTTTGCGAAGTATCTAGAAAGGCGGTAACGATCCAGAAGTCTTGCGGTAAGTAATGCCGCGAGCACCCCAAGTACCCCCGCAACTAGAACTGGAGAAATAAAAAAACCTCCTACTGATACATCATGAGGTATCTTTTCCATACATTAACCTATTTGAATCATAAACATCTTTCTTCACAAAAATATTTCCAATCTACGGACTCTGATAATTTATAAAACTCATCGAGGTAATTGCTAATACAGTGGGTAACACCCAAAAAGTACAAAAAGTTGGACACCCCCTTTGCAGTCTCCTCATCTTTTTCCCAGAGCTCCATCAGCCCTCCAACATCCACATTTACTCTATCAAATATACGTCTATAACCTCTTCGTAAAGACTTGATGTTTATATTTCGCTTTTCCCCTGACAAGTAAAACAATATTTTTCCTGCGAGAGATCTCCAAATAAACACCTCGCGCAGCATACTTTTGGTTGCAACAAGTTTCATTTTTGAGTGATCAATTCCATACAAAATCTTAACCTGATTAGCAATCAGCATAAGTAAATCAATTACCCTTCGCATTTGATCCCTCGACATACCTTTAACATTATTGACATCAATACCTTCTTTCCAGTAAAGGATCTTCTCATGCGAAATCACAACGATGTTTAAATGATATAAAATATAAAGGCGATGAAATATTGAGCGTCTTGTTAAGGCCGGCAAATCGCCTTCAACCACTAAACGAGCAGCACTATCAAGGAGTCGATTCACATTTTTTTTGAAATTTCTTTCAGGATGAGAGGAAATCGGGATATTTCTAGATACCGCCAGTATGCAAAAAATAATCGCCAGCACAAATATATAATTTGTATAAACGACAAAACTATAAGTTTGATAATTATTAAAATTGAAAATAATTTGCGGAAAGAGCAGAGCCAAGGTTCTTATCATTGACTGCGCACCAAACATTCGATTTGCAAAATAGGAAATAGTAAAAGTCCAGAAAAACACCATTAACCCTAACGAATAAAAGCCTTGCAATTTTGGCATAACTAAAAAGTAAAGAGGTGCGGACATCAAGCATACGAGAATTGTATATATACAAGATTTAAATAAGTTAATTTGTGGGCTTACAGATGCTATGATTGCTATAATTGTTATTAAAAGCACTACAAGCAGCCCGCCTATCATATCTGGAACAAATAAATAAGCTAAATAAGATATCCAGATCCCCACTAGTACGCGAACCACATTAGCCAACCTATCAGGATCAGGCATTAACAATCCAAACCAGTATTCTTCACGTTCACTTGAAGTACTCGAACTGGAAAATTCCGGGTTTTTTAGATCATTTACAGCATTAATTAGTGCCCGGGTTTCCACCTCCAAATCATTCAAAGAACGCCTTGTTACAGCTATCGCGGCAGTCTCGGGGGTTGACAGCTCCTTTACTTTTTCAACGTCCCCCCTAACCACCCTCTCCCGAGCATCTCCAGCCACCTCATCTTCAGCAATGGCAAATCTAACTCTTTTAAATCGCCCTCTCATAACCTCCAAATAGTCATTCATATTCAAAAGAAACTTCATGATCCCCAAATCACTGGATAGAGCCAAACCCTCTTCTAATTTAAGTAATGACTGTGACACCGCTGTTGTACGATAACCAAATGCCTTCCACTGCCTACGACACTCCCAGATTTCATAACTATCAGAACTGGCATCATTAATAGCTGTACGCAAACGTGTATCTGCCCTTAACAGTTCAACTCGCTTATCTCTAAGGACTTTAACTTTCTTTCGATCTTGAATTCTTAAAAAACATCTATTTGCAAAAGCACGATGCATATCTAGCAGGGAAACCGCTGCTTCATACATTTCTTCGCGGCTACAATTTGGCCAGATCAAAACAGCTACAAGCCCATATACAATAATACCCAGTAAAGATTCTTGAATACGGAATATCCCTTCCTCATAAGAAAGGGATAAATCACCACCGGTCGCATCCCATAACATCAAAATAACGTAGCCACAGGTCATCCAAAAATACTGACGCTTTGATCTTTGCAGGATATAAACGCAGCCCGCAACCCATACCGATAGCGCAATCATAAAAAGCCATCGATCTTGAGGGAATGATGCGACGATTATCCAGCCGCCTAGAAGTGCAAACAGAGTGCCCAGCATCCACAAAATGGCACGATTTAACGACTGCCCCAAGTTTGCCTGACTACACACAATAACGGCAAATGCACCCCAAAAAGGTTTTTCCCAATTGATACCCATTGCAATGGCATAAACAATTACCAAAGCCAGCGCAATTTTTATTGACTCTTTCGCATTGCGAGACAGGTACAATGTTATCTCCGAGTATTTTCACGATAAAGCGACAAGCTTTTGACACCCTAATGATTACGAGGCATGTAATTTTTAGGTTGGCAGGAGGAAGTATGGCATATAAGAAAGCAACCAAATCAGGGATACACTTATAGATACAGCACGCACAAAGCGTATTTTAAAGTGCCAATAAAGTATGAGTGTCAGCGAAGATCACTGAAAACTTATATCTCAACATACGACATAAGTTATAAACGAAAAAATGAAGTTAGTATTTAAAAGCTCGTCTCACAGTCTATGACTTTTCGTCCGCCTCTTTTTATAGCCTGTAGTTTGAGCATAGGCAAAGAGATAATTTGTATGGGCTTTTTCATCCTTCCCAGCAAACTTGTATTATCAAATTTATTAAGTGGTATACCTTTCTTTAACCGCTTAATAAAATCAGGATCGGTTAGAAAGGTACCCTAAAGCAATCAGCCCATCATTTGCCTACTTAACATTTACTTCACTTGATTACGCGCCATCGTGTCATAACCATACACTTTGAAAATTGAATACCTGCTAAGTCAAAGAATGAGGAAAATGGGCCATACTTTACTCCATCTGTAAGCGGCCGAAATTAAATGATACAAACAGCTAGGACGACTGACCCAATGGCGCCAACAACCTATCAATTCGAGTAGTTGCGGTGGCTAGTAGGGCGGCACTTTGCACAGCTAGAGTGACTAAATAGGAGGAGGGCACTATGACAACACTCTCCATGCTTTACTGTTTAACAGCAAAGCCATATCACTTACCACCTTCAGGTACGGACCTCTATCGGAATATTAATTACTATCCACTGTAAGGCATGCTAAATGATACTCCACACCCCCAATAAAAAAGGCCCCTTGAGGGGCCTTTAGAAACTATCCAGCTCAGAAATCAACCATTCAAAGCCTTAAACTCACGCCTGCGACGGTGCAGAACCGGCTCAGTGTAGCCGTTTGGTTGTACACAACCTTCAAATACGAGCTCACAAGCGGCCTGGAAGGCAACACTCCTATCGAAATCTGGAGCCATATTGTTGTAATTGGCATCACCGGCATTTTGTCGGTCCACAACTGCAGCCATACGCTCCATAGTTTCGCGCACTTGCTTCTCGCTGACAATGTCATGCTTGAGCCAGTTGGCAATATGCTGTGAAGAAATTCGCAAGGTGGCGCGATCTTCCATCAGACCGACATCATTAATATCCGGCACCTTGGAGCAACCTACCCCCTGCTCAACCCAGCGTACCACATAGCCAAGAATGCCCTGAGCATTGTTATCCAACTCCAATTGAATCTCTTTAGTACTCCAATTAGTGTCTTTGGCCACCGGTACGGTGAGAATATCTTCCAGCTTGGCGTGATGGCGGTGCTGAATCTCTTCCTGTCGACGGTTCACATCGACCTTGTGGTAGTGCAGTGCATGTAAAGTTGCCGCCGTGGGCGATGGTACCCAAGCAGTATTCGCACCAGCCATTGGATGTGCGAGCTTGGCGTGCATCATCGCTGACATCTGATCTGGAATCGGCCACATACCTTTACCAATCTGCGCCCTACCCTTGAGACCGCTATTGAGACCCACATCCACATTCCACTCTTCGTAGGCGTTGATCCAAGTGGACTGCTTCATATCTCCCTTGCGAATCATGGGGCCGGCAAGCATAGAGGTATGAATTTCATCTCCTGTGCGATCCAGGAAGCCGGTGTTGATAAAGACCACGCGCTCTTTGGCTTCGGCAATGCAGGCTTTGAGGTTTACCGTGGTACGCCGCTCCTCATCCATAATACCCATTTTCACCGTGTGGCGCGGTAGGCCGAGGGCATCCTCAATACGATTAAACAACGTGTTGGCAAAAGCCACCTCTTCCGGGCCATGCATCTTCGGCTTTACGATGTAGATGCTTCCTTCACGAGAGTTCTTGATCTCGTTATTGCCGCGTAGATCATGTAGAGCGATCAGGCTGGTAATCATTCCGTCGAGAATACCTTCCGGAATTTCCTGGCCGTCACCATATAAAACAGCATCGTTGGTCATCAGGTGGCCAACATTGCGCACAAACATCAAACTGCGACCCGGCAGGGTTAGCTGATTACCATTCGGTGTAATATATTCACGGTCGACATTTAATTTGCGCTCAAAAGTCTTGCCGCCTTTATTGATGGTTTCCTTGAGGTCACCTCTCATCAAGCCGAGCCAGTTGCGGTAAACCACAACCTTGTCTTCCGCATCGACTGCCGCTACGGAGTCCTCACAGTCCATAATGGTGGTCAATGCAGATTCCATAAGGACGTCTTTAATACCCGCGTCATCGGTTTTACCGATAGGGCTTTCACGATCCACCTGAATTTCAAAGTGCAGGCCGTGCTGCTTGAGCAAAATACTCGAGGGTTCTTCGCTGTCACCGCGGTAACCGGCAAACTGAGTGCCGTCTTTCAAGGTGGCAATATCACCATTGGCTTGGACAACTTCCAGCAGAGAGCCGTTAATACGATATTGCACGGCTTCTTTATGACTGCCGCAGGTTAATGGAGCAGACTGATCTAGGAAGCTGCGCGCATATTCAATCACTTTGGCTCCGCGCACCGGATTGTACTCACTACCCTTTTCCGCTCCACCTTCTTCGCTGATCACATCAGTGCCGTAGAGGGCATCGTAAAGGCTGCCCCAGCGGGCATTTGCGGCATTCAGTGCATAGCGGGCGTTCATCACCGGGACCACTAGCTGAGGACCGGCGAGAGTGGCGATCTCCTCATCCACATTCTCAGTGGAAGCACTGAACTCAGCGGGCTCATCCACCAAGTAGCCAATTTCTTTCAGAAAGGTCTGGTAGCCTTCCAGATCAAGGAAGCCCTGCGGATTTTCGGTGTACCAGCGATCCAGGGTTTCCTGTAATTCGTCGCGTTTTTCCAGCAGGGAGCGATTGACTGGCGCCAGGTCGCGGACAATCGCATCGAGTCCAGCCCAGAACTTATCGGCATCGACCCCGGTTCCTGGAATCACCTCCTCGCAGACCAGGTTGTAAAGCTCTGGTGCGATTTGTAGATCACCGATTTGGACTCGTTCCGTCATACCCTGGGCCTCTCACTGATTGTTGGAATTACGGCATTCTAAACAGCCATTTCAGCATACCGCTAATTTATAGACACAATTTCCACTATTCATAGATCAAATTTTTATGAAAATGGATGACGCATGATTCACTGCCAAGAGAACTGTATATTCACCCTCAGGGCGCATGATTCCTTACTAAGGGGTCACTCATAAAGCCCGACCAATATCCAGGATCAGGCGCCGTAACCAGCGGTGCGGTGCACTCTGCTGTAAAAGTGGGCTCCAAGCCATTTTTAGCTCAAGAGGAGGGATATCCAGCGGCGGATCCCTGCGCACGACTCTAGGATTGTCGCTGGCAAGCTGTGCCAGACGGGTGGGCACAGTGACAATCAGGTCACTCTGCTCGGCCAACAGCATAGCCACTTGGTAGTGGCGTGTGAAAACCGAGATATCCCGCTTTTCCCCCAATTTACCAATAGCCTCATCTACCCAGCCCAAGCGTTGCACATCCTCTGGGTTTACTCCTACCCCCACACCCATGCCGGTCTTGCTCACCCATATATGCTGAGCCTTTAAGTAACTCTGCAGATTGTAGTCTTCGAGAATTGGGTTATCCGCTCGCATCATGCAAGAGAAACTGTCGCGCCATACGGTGGCTTGGTGGAAGCTCTGGGGCATGCTATCGAAACGGTTAATTACCATATCCACCTTACCCTGCTCCACATCGACAAAGCTCACATCGCTGGGCGTCATGATATCCAGGCTGATTCCTGGAGCACCATCCCTCAGCTGCTTAAGCAGGGGCGGGATCAACGTGGATTCGGCATAGTCACTGGCCATAATGCGAAAGGTTCGCCGGGTGTTGGCCGGATCAAAATCCCGATTGGGCTGAATCACACGGTCGATGCTGGATAGCGCTTCACGAACCATAGGCTGTAGCTCTAAGGCACGCTCCGTGGGCATCATGCCCTCTCGGGTGCGTACCAGCAGAGGGTCATCAAAGAGTTCGCGCAGGCGTTTCAAGCCATTGCTCATTGCGGGTTGGGACAGCCCTAAGTAGTTGGCCGCTCGTGTCACATTGCGCTCGCGCAGCAGCACATCCAGGTATACCAGCAGGTTCAGGTCAGCTCTTTCCAGTTGCATACAACATTTGCCAGATCGATAGTGAAAATAAAATCAATAAATTAGGCAAATTATGCCACTCCTCCTAAGATACTCAACACCTAATCGCAGTCACCGTTTTAAGGAAACACTGTCATGTCCACTTACACTCAAGACATCGACGCGGTAGCTAAGCTCCGTGACAGCAAAAGCGGCACTTGGGATGCTATCAATCCCGAATCTGTTGCCCGTATGCGCGCCCAGAACAAGTTCAAGAACGGCCTGGATATTGCCAAATACACTGCCAATATCATGCGCGCTGACATGGAGAACTACGACAAAGACAGCTCCAAGTACACCCAATCCCTGGGCTGCTGGCACGGTTTCATCGGCCAACAGAAGATGATTTCTATTAAGAAGCACTTCGAAGGCAATACCGACCGTCGCTACCTGTACCTGTCCGGCTGGATGGTCGCCGCTCTGCGCAGTGAATTCGGTCCTCTGCCCGACCAGTCCATGCACGAAAAAACCTCTGTTGCGCACCTGATCAACGAACTGTATACCTTCCTGCGCCAGGCCGATGCCCGCGAGCTGAACGACCTGTTCCGCGAGTTGGATGCCGCCCGTGAAGCCGGCAATAAAGAAGCCGAGAAAGCAGTTCAAGACAAGATCGACAACCACAAAACTCACGTTGTGCCGATCATTGCCGACATCGATGCCGGTTTCGGTAACGCAGAAGCCACTTACCTGATGGCTAAGCAGATGATCGAGGCGGGTGCTTGCTGTATCCAGATCGAGAACCAGGTTTCCGACGAGAAGCAGTGTGGTCACCAGGACGGTAAAGTCACCGTTCCTCACGAAGACTTCCTGGCCAAGATCCGAGCAGTTCGCTACGCATTTTTGGAGTTGGGCGTAGACAACGGTGTTATCGTTGCCCGTACCGACTCCCTGGGTGCCGGCCTGACCAAGCAGATCGCCGTGACCAAAGAGCCGGGTGACCTGGGCGACCAGTACAACGCTTTCCTGGACTGTGAAGAAATCGCAGCTTCTGATCTGGCCAACGGTGACGTTGTAATCAACCGCGAAGGCAAGCTGCTGCGTCCTAAGCGCCTGGCTTCCAACCTGTTCCAGTTCCGCAAAGGTACCGGCGAAGCTCGCTGCATCCTGGACAGCATCACCTCTCTGCAGAACGGCGCCGATCTGATTTGGATCGAAACCGAGAAACCCCACGTTCGCCAGATCGGCGGCATGATGGACGAAATCCGCAAAGTTGTTCCCGATGCGAAGCTGGTTTACAACAACAGCCCATCCTTCAACTGGACCCTGAACTTCCGCCAGCAGGTATTCGATGCCTGGTCTGAAGAAGGCAAAGACGTATCCGCTTACGACCGCGCCAACCTGATGAGCGCCGAGTACGACGATACTGAGCTGTCCGCAACTGCTGACGAGAAGATCCGCACCTTCCAGGCCGACGCGGCTCGCGAAGCCGGTATCTTCCACCACCTGATCACCCTGCCGACTTACCACACTGCGGCCCTGTCTACCGACAACCTGGCCAAAGAGTACTTCGGTGAGCAAGGCATGCTGGGCTACGTGAAAGGCGTTCAGCGTAAAGAGATCCGCCAAGGTATCGCCTGTGTTAAGCACCAGAACATGGCTGGTTCCGACATCGGCGACGACCACAAAGAGTACTTTGCTGGCGAAGCGGCACTGAAGGCTGCTGGTAAAGACAACACCATGAACCAGTTCGGTTAAATCGCTCTTATACCTTTCAGGTAGATTCAAGGCGGCGCAAGCCGCCTTTTTCTTCAGGGATTCTCTCCTGTTCAAATTGATCAGGACAATGATTCCGCCGAAGAAGAACAGTTATGCAAACTGCGCTTTTATCTCTGCATTTTGAACTTGGGCCGCAATCGCGGCCCTTTTTTTGCTCCCAATCTTATTGCCTTTTCTCAAAGACTTTTGCGCCATATTAGCTAGCCTTAGGGTATACACGCTAAGGTGCGCACCGCCTATGTCTGGCCCAAGACTTGTACTGACCATCAACTGCGGCAGCTCTTCTTTAAAGTTCACCATCATTAACCCAGAAACTGGTGAGGAGCGCTTAAAAGGCCAAGCCGATGCCCTGGGATCATCCTCAGCAGCACTCTCTTGGCAGCACGATGAAAAAGAAGGAACACAGAAGCTCTCCCCTGGGGATGACTACGAAGCTGTTATCGGAGCGTTGGTAAAGCGATTCGACGGCCCCTGGTCAGCGTTGCGCGAGCAGCTTCGGGCAATCGGGCATCGGGTGGTCCATGGTGGCGAACAGTTCGCAGATTCCACGCTGATCAATGACAGCGTGGTATCAGCTATCAGAGCCTGCTGTGAACTGGCGCCACTACACAACCCTGCAGCCCTGCAAGGTATACAGGCCTCACTGCTCGCTTTCCCAGAGTTGCCGCAGGTGGCGGTCTTCGATACCGCCTTCCACCAGAGTTTGCCGGATTACGCCTACCTCTATGCACTGCCCTACAGTTTGTATCGGGATCACCAACTGCGCCGCTACGGTATGCATGGCAGCAGTCATCGCTATATCGGTGAGCGCAGCGCCGAAATATTGAAAACACCCACAGACAACATCAATGTGATCTCCGCTCACCTCGGCAATGGCGCTTCCCTATGCGCCATTAAAAACGGAAAGAGCGTGGATACCAGTATGGGGCTGACTCCTCTTGAAGGGCTGGTAATGGGCAGTCGCTGCGGGGACCTAGACCCTGGTTTATTACTTCATTTGGGAGAGGCACTGGACTATTCCCTAGCGGAACTCGAACAGTTACTGAATCGCAACAGCGGCCTGCTGGGGATATCCGAGCTAAGCAATGACTGTCGTGAACTGGAAGAAGCTATGGGCAAAGGCCATGCCGGTGCTAGCTTGGCATTGAAGCTATTTTGTTATCGGCTGGCCAAATATATTGCAGCCTACACAGTGCCACTAAAGCGCGTTGATTCGCTGGTATTCACCGGGGGTATTGGCGAAAACTCATCTTGGGTGCGGCGAGAAACGATAGGTTGGCTCAGCCAGCTCGGCTACCAGCTGGACAATAAGCGCAATGAAGACATTCGCTTCGGTTCTGAAGGGCAGATATCGAAAGACGGAACACTGGATATCCTTGTGATACCCACCCGTGAAGATTGGGTTATTGCTCGAGATACCATCCGCTTAGCGAACAGGGCGCTATAAACATGCCCCACAACGCGCGCGCCCTAATGCTGATTCCACTGGATGTGGGTGTGGGTATTACGTCGGTAAGCCTGGGCTTAATACGGGCACTTGAACGCAACCGCGTAGAAACCCAGTTTTTCAAACCTGTCAGCGAAGCACCTTCCCGCGACGGCGCCATTGAGAGAACCACAGAGATATTGCGGCAGACTACCAAGCTGGACATTCCCCGTTCAATCAGCGCACAAGAAGCTGAAACTATGATCTCCGCAGGTGGAACCACGGAGCTACTGGAGAAAATTTTGTCCCGCTACCGCAGCAGCGTTCAAACTGCGGATGTAATAGTCGTGGAGGGACTTTTACCCGGAAGGCAGAATCAATTTTCTGACCAATTGAACTGCCAGATGGCAAAAACCCTGGATGCGGAAGTGGTGTTGGTTGCCAGCCTGCACACAGGCGATATTCGCCAGCTTACAGAGCGCCTGCAGTATGCGATGCAACCGTTTGGTGAGGGCCCATCCAACCCGGTGGTAGGCTGCATTATCAATAAGCTGGATGCCCCTCCCCGCATAACCGACCCACCTGGTGGCCACTTTATCTCGGTGGGCGCTCAACAGGAGCCCTGTACCAAAGCTGTCAACCGAAAGGATCTGTATCGTAAAATTCCTCTACGCATCGTTGGCGCCATCCCCTGGAATGCGCAGCTGCTGGCCCCCCGGGCGCTGGATCTGGCCCGGCATTTCAATGCACAACTAATCAATCGCGGAGAACTAGAGAGCCGCCGTTTGCGCAGCGTAACCTTCTGCTCGCGATCCCTAGCCAATATGCTGCATCGCTTTAATTCAGGTGCCCTACTGGTCACTTCAGCTGACAGGCCCGATGTCATGATAGGAGCCAGCCTGGCAGCAATGAACGGTGTAAAAATTGGCTGCTTGCTGCTGACCGGGGGCTACCGACTGGATCGCGGGGTACACAAACTTTGCACACCGGCCATGGAGACTGGACTGCCGGTAATGTTAGTTAGCTCCAACACCTGGCATACCGTGATGGAGTTACAAACCTTCAACCTGCGCACCCCCGCAGATGACCGCGAGCGAGTAAACCGGGTACAGGATTTTTTTGCCAGCCACTTGGATAAAAACTGGGTGCAATCCTTAAGTCAGGTTTCCCAACGACCGCGGCGGATGTCACCCCCAGCATTTCGCTACCACCTAACAGAAATGGCCCGCCGGGTACTAAAACGCATTGTGCTTCCAGAGGGAGAAGAACCCCGCACTATACGCGCAGCTCTGGCCTGTGCAGAACGGGGAATTGCACAACCGATACTGCTGGGAAGACCTGGATCTATCCAGCGAATCGCCGAGCAACAGGGCCTCAGGCTCAGTAAAAAAGTAGAAATCATCAAGCCCGAAGATGTCAGGGAAGAGTATGTAGAGCCCATGGTAGCTCTTCGAAAAAATAAGGGCCTCACTCAGGTGGTTGCGAAAGAACAGCTGCAAGACAATGTCGTTTTGGGCACTATGATGCTGGCCCTAGACCAAGTGGATGGCCTGGTTTCAGGCGCTATTCACACTACCGCCAATACCATCCGCCCCGCCCTGCAATTGATCAAGAGCGCTCCAGGTGAAGAGCTTGTCTCCTCAATTTTCTTTATGCTTCTACCCGAGCAGGTACTGGTATACGGAGACTGCGCCATCAACCCGGACCCCAACGCCAACCAATTGGCTGCGATCGCCATCCAGTCGGCAGACTCCGCAGCGGCCTTTGGGATAGAACCCCGAGTAGCAATGATCAGTTACTCCACCGGCACCTCAGGAACCGGCTTAGACGTAGACAAAGTGCGTGAAGCTACACAAATCGCCAAGCAGAGAAGGCCCAAGCTGATTATTGATGGACCACTACAATACGATGCGGCGCTGATAAAAAATGTGGCTGAGCAGAAAGCGCCACAGAGCCCAGTCGCGGGCCGCGCCACCGTATTTATTTTCCCTGATTTAAACACCGGCAACACCACATATAAAGCAGTACAGCGCAGTGCGGACTTAGTCAGTATTGGGCCTATGTTGCAGGGGCTGCGCAAACCGGTGAATGATCTTTCCCGCGGTGCCCTGGTGGACGATATTGTCTACACCATTGCACTTACCGCTATTCAGGCCCAGCAACATCAATCACATATAATTAAAAAATAACTGGCCTCTATCCACAGAGGGGACGGCGAGGGTCAATATATTCATGCAGCGCGGCGGCAATAACATAGGCCTCCAGGCGGTGCTCATAGGTATCCGAATGGTCACAACCCATCCGCTCCAGACAGCGATGGGTAAACGCGAACTGATCAGAATTGTCCCGCCACACTCTACGCCCCTTGATCACCGTTAGCAGCATTCGCCACCAGCTGCGGTCAGCCGCTCTCAACTGCTGAAGTGCGACAGCCAGCCATCCCTCTTCATCGGTAAAGTCCGTACCCAGCGGATAGTAAGGCAACATGGCGAGGGACTTTTCATCGGAAAAGACCTCGTCAATATGCTCCGGGCTATTTCGATTAAACTCGGTCGGAATAGTGAAGTCCTTTTCGATTTTGCCTGCATATTTGGCCTGTTCCAGCAACACTGCCTGAAATCGTGTATCGCAAATACTGAGCATGGAAACCATCACGTCCCGGTCTGTTTTACCCCGCAGGTCCACCGCGCCGTATTCAGTTACCACAATATCCCGCAAGTGCCGAGGTATAGTGGTGTGGGGGTATTCCCAGACAATATTACTTTCACAAATTCCGTCGCGAACGCGTGTGCTCGGCAGGGCAATAATGGAGCGGGCCCCAGGCAGTGCAAAGGCCTGGGCAACAAAATTGTATTGCCCTCCAACACCACTAACTACCTGATTATCCATTAAAGCATCGGAAATAACGGCTCCGCCCAATGTCACCATCATGGCTGAATTTACAAAACGTGCGTGTTTGCGCTGGACTTGCTTCAGCATTTGTTGGCCGCGCAGATCGTTGGTGAAATCGATAGAAGTCATATCGATACCGGCCCGCTCAATGGGGGCTAGATCCCGTAACTCTCGATACATCACCTCAGGGCCAAGGTAAAAACCACCGTGCAACCAGATACCGCCTTTAAGTTTGTTGTTCAAACAACTGCCTATCAATCGTCGACGGCCGTGCTCACTGTGCAGGTCACACTCCTCCTCTTCGCCATCGGGTGTTAACAACTTGTGGCCGCGCCAACTGTAACTTGGATCCACAATACCAAAACGCTGCAAAAACGCCGTATCATCAGGGGTTAACGGGCAGTCGATACGCCCTCTCTTTTTCAGAGCGAGCAGAGTCTCTTCGTTCACTGTATGGGTGATCGCATCCGAGTCCAGCAACTCCTGCAGTGCCGCATCAGCAAACACTTCACGGATTAAAACCCCCGCCTTACGTAGATGTAAAAAGCCATGGGGAACCATTTCACTGGCACCATATAGTCCCTGTTGAAAGGGCGTCTTTTGTAGGGGGAGGTTTTTTCGGTATGCGGATGACTCTGAATCGGCTAACTTATCCAGCAGGCGAGTGAAGAGCGGATTCTCTTTGTGACGCAAGCGCAAGGCATGACAAACCGCATCGCCGAGCGCCCCGATACCCACTTGTAAAGTACCACCATCAGCGATCAGGCTGGCAATATGAAAACCGATAGCATATTCGGTAAAACTCACCGGCATTGCAGGAGCGGCAAACAATGGAGTATTGAACTGGTTACCTTCTAACAAAAAATCGAAAGCGCCTTCCGCAAGCTCACTACTGCCCGGCATATAAGGTAATTGATGATTTACCTCTCCCAGTAAAAAAAGCGATTGCCCTTTGCGATCGGAGGCCAGCTTTAAAAGTGGCAGGGTCAGATCCGGATTACAGCTCAAACTGTATTTGCCACCCGCCGGTGAGGGGGACACCATTTGCGCGATCACATTGATCCCATTGCGCAAGAGATCTTCGGGCACCTCGGTATAATTAGTGCTGACATAATGTTGCTGAGCATAGCGATTACCCAGCAAAGCACCGGGCTCCATAAAAAACTCTATCACCTCAATATTATTGGGAAGCTGCCCTTGTCTCCTTGCCGTCACATAACCAAGATCCTGGTAGTGACTGTAAAGGCGATCCAGTAAAGGCTGTACAAAACGGCGCGTGATATCACTGTCCCCCCTGGGTCGCTCAAGGGTCAGGGCGGTATAAATGGTCAGAGAAATAGAAGGGTCTGCAGCGGCACGCGCGTAAAGGGCATTGGCAAAGTGATTGGCTTTTCCCAATCCGAGGGGTAACCCCAGCACAATCTTTTTACCGACCCTGCGTAACAGAGCATCGATACACTCCTCGGCGCCGGTAAACCGCTGGGGAACATTATCAGGAGAAACTTCCATGGAAATCAGGCTTTTCTCACAAGGCTATTGGATTTTTCCCACCACCCTGGCCAAATGATCAAAGTGGTCGACCTGGATAGCCTTATCCACTGCATCAGCTGCGTCACGAAGAGCACCCGCTTCTTCATCACTAATGAGATTACGTTGCAACCCCTCTTCCACCGACTCGCGACTTAGGGTGCGAATACCCCCCTTTTTTAACTTCTCTCGTGCACGCTCAGAGGCACATACCTTGTTGAAGGCCTGCTCGACAATTTCAACTCCATCGCCAGGATTGCCAAGGAAAACACCACGGGTCAAACGGTCTCGGGTTTTGGAGGGACTCAACAGCAACTCGGCACATGCTCGCGCCTGTCGATCTGAAGCAGTATGGATACTATGCCCCCAGGGCATAGTCAGAAAATGCATCAACTGTCCAAAAAATGAGCGCGGGAAATTCTGAAAAACTTCCAACAACTGAACTTCGATTTTATGCAAACCATCGCGCATGGCGAATTCCAGCAACGGTAAATCATCTTTGGGATTGCCATCATCATAGAAACGCTTGAGAGTACAGCTCAACAGATAAAGCTGGCTGAGCACATCGCCGAGCCGGGAGGATATCAGCTCTTTTCTTTTTAACTCACCGCCCAAGGTGATCAGCGAGACCTCTGTCACCAGTGTTAGCACAGCCGAGTAGCGATTGATCTGACGAAAATACTTGGCCGCGCCTCCAACATTACGAGGGCTGCTGGCAAAGAGCCCCACGGTCCAACCATGAAATACTCCTCGCAATAGTGTCTTGAACTGGAACCACATATGCTTGGGGAGTAAATGATCCAGTTGCTCCAGCCCCTCCTCTTCATCGGGATTTTCAGCAGCGAGCATTTCATCAAGTATGTAAGGGTGGCAGCGAATAGCACCCTGACCAAAGATCATTAAGCTGCGGGTCAATAAATTGGCCCCTTCTACCGTTATCGCCACGGGTACCGCACGATAGGCATTACCCAGGTAATTTAGTGGGCCATCCATGATGGCTTTACCGGCATGAATATCCATGGCGTCATCAATAGCCTGGCGCAGCCCCCCTGTTGCATTGGCTTTCATAATTGCGGTGATTACCGCCGGCTTAAGTCCATCATCCAATGCCCTGGTGGTTGTCTTATGGGCGCTATCTAGCACGAAAGCGATAGCGGCGATCTCCGCCAGCCGACTTTGCACCCCTTCAAAACGCCCTACAGGAATATTGAATTGCTCGCGGATACGCGCATAGGCACCAGTGGTCCTCGCCGCCATCTTGGCACCGCCCGTAGAGAGCGAGGGAAGCGAGATGCCACGCCCGGCAGCCAAGGCGCTCATCAACATTTCCCAGCCTTTGCCGACATTCTCCTGACCTCCAATAATCCACTCCATAGGGATAAAGACATCTTTTCCCCAGTTGGGACCATTTTGGAAGGCCTGCATCGCCGGGAGATGGCGTTGACCAATAGTCACGCCTTCTGTATCAGTAGGAACCAGTGCCACGGTAATTCCCAGCTCCTCTTTATCGCCGAGAATATGCTCCGGGTCGTACAACTTAAAGGCGAGCCCCAAGACCGTGGCAATAGGCCCCAGGGTGATATACCGCTTGTGCCAGTTGACACGCATCCCCAGGACCTTTTCCCCCTGATGATC
Organism: Microbulbifer mixtoriginis (SeqCode); assembly: GCF_052466765.1. Classification (NCBI taxonomy): domain Bacteria; kingdom Pseudomonadati; phylum Pseudomonadota; class Gammaproteobacteria; order Cellvibrionales; family Microbulbiferaceae; genus Microbulbifer; species Microbulbifer mixtoriginis (SeqCode). The sequence goes on along the minus strand of NZ_CP174289.1, from coordinate 4,686,498 downwards.
ACCGTAACAGACCTCTCCGCGGTCAATCATGGATGCCGCATCGGAGCCCGCCTGGGGGCTGGTGAGGCCGAAACAGGGAATATCCGTGCCATCGGCAAGCCGGGGTAGATAATAGTCTTTTTGCTCCTGGGTGCCATGAGCGAGCAGCAATTCTCCCGGCCCGAGGGAATTGGGCACCATCACAGTGACGCCGACGGTGTTACTCCGCGTAGAAATTTTGGTGACTATTTCTGCATGCGCAGTAGGGGAAAAGCCGAGACCACCATATTTTTTGGGAATGATGATGCCGAAGAAACGATTTTTACGCAGAAACTCCCAAACATGCTCTGGGATATCGTGATCGACAAAACTGATCTGCCAATCATTGATCATTTTACAGAGCTCTTCGGCAGGCCCATCGAGAAAAGCCTGTTCCTCCTCATTCAGCTCTGGCGGTCCCATATCGAGTAGCTGCTTCCAGTCCGGTTTACCGGAGAGTAGCTGAGCATCCCACCAAACCTCTCCAGCCTCCATTGCCTCCCGTTCCGTTTGAGATATTGGCGGTAAAATCCTCTTTATGATATTCAATAGGGGTTTGGTAAAGAATTTCTTGCGCAACTCGCTCATTTTTACCTTCCGCAGTATCCCTAGCGGTGCACTACCCCGCCAATTACCACTAGCCATGGTGCTATTTCAAAAAATAATGATAGGCAACGAATGCGGTTGAAGAGTTTCAGTAAGATCCCTTCCCAAACTGAAAACTCACAAGCGTTCACTCAGTACTCCTGACACAACATTTTGTGCGGGGAGAGCCCCCTAGTAACTAGACGCCCAAGAGAACCTGAAATTTATACATCAATAAGATGTATGAAGCGCCAGTTGTCGCGATATTCCTGGGAAATACTACCTATATTTAGAGAGATGGAATGGACGCCGCAAATGAAGCTCTGGATCAGTTGATAGAAAGCATTGAATTAGGATGCTCGTATGAAGCAGACTCTTGTGAACTCGCTTGCCGGTGTCGGACTTTTAACCCCCAGCCTGCTCTTCGCCAATCTGGTGGGTGAAGGCCCCCGGCTGGCCCCGGAAGACAGAATTACCCAGGGACAAATTGTTGAAGGTGAACTGAGCCTGGATGAAATTCGCCAGGCCGGGATGCTCATTTTCAGCACCCCCTTTAATCGCTACGATGGCTACGGGGATGGTGCACACGATGAATCCCAGCCTGATAACCACTCCGCGGATGGCGGTAACCGGCCGACATTACAGGGCAATGGTACCTTCCTGCGAGTCAATGGACTCGACTCTCAGAACTGCCTGGAATGTCACAGTATCGTCAGCAATAGAACTGTGCCGGCCACCATGGGTATTGGCGGCGGTGGCGGTTTTAGTACCAGCGCAATGCTGCGTCCGGTAAATATCGATGTCATTGACGAAAGCTTCGATGGGACTGCGGAATACGATGGCCGCCTAATCAACCCCCTATTCTTATTTGGCTCTGGAGGGATTGAACTAGTCGCCAGAGAAATGACCGCTGACCTTCAGCGCCTCAAACAATACGCCTTAGACAACCCTGGAACTGTTGTCAGTCTGGATACTAAATCCGTTAATTTTGGCAGTATTTTTGTCGATGAGGATGGCAACCTGGACACCAGCAATGTGGAAGGCGTCGATGCCGACCTTGTGGTACGCCCGTTTGGCAGGAAAGGCGATAATGCCTCAGCCCGCGAATTCTCCTTGAACGCCCTTTCTTTTCACATGGGGATGCAGGCAATAGAAAAGTTTGGCGGGGCAGAAGCCGACGAAGACAATGACGGCGTGACCAACGAAATTTCTGTCGGTGATCTATCCGCGATCAGTATTTTCATTGCCACCCTGGACCGCCCCTTCCAAATAGAATCCGGCAAAAATAACCGGGGTCGCAAATTGTTCCACGAGGTAGGCTGTGCCGACTGCCATCGTCCCGTAATGACCACTGAGCGGAGGACCTTGCCCTTTAAGCTAACGGGCTCCCCGGAGGCACCATTTGAAGATACTTTCTATCACGTGGATCTAAGCAAGCCCCCCACGGTTTTTAAATCCATTTTTGGAGCGGGAATTGAGGTCGAAATGTTCTCTGATCTCAAGCGCTATGACATGGGCATAGCACTAGCTGAAACCGCCTTTTTCCAGGATGAGGTGCAAAACAGGGAATTTATCACCGCACGCCTTTGGGGAGTTGCTGACACAGCTCCCTATATGCACGATGGGCGCGCACTCACCTTGGTAGAAGCCATCTTGTTACACGATAATCCTGGAAGTGATGCCGGCTACGCCGCAGAAAACTTCCAAAATCTGAGTGACGAAGACAAGAACAAGATCCTTTATTTTCTGATGTCTCTGCGCATGCCCAAGGATCCAGTTTCAGATTTACACAATCGATAGGCAGCTCTTCATGAACGATGTCCGCGGCAACAAAGTTGCCAGCGGGCATTTTTATTTACAAACTTTTGTGAAAGCTGTGTAATTGAAAAGTGGGGTTCACACTAGTGCTTCTTGCGCAACAATGATTCCGTTGTTATCCCCATACAGATATTCTCCAGGTCGAAAAGTCACCCCTCCAAAAGTCACTGCCAAATCCCGCTCACCAATACCTTTTTTCTCCGTTTTCATTGGGTGTGTACCCAGGGCCTGAACGCCTAAATCTAGCGCCCCAATCTGGTCAACATCGCGGATGCAGCCATACATCACTATGCCTTCCCAGCCATTGGCTACCGCTTTATCGGCGAGCATATCGCCAAGACAAGCGCGACGCATTGAACCACCCGCATCGACTACCAGAACCTTTCCTTTTCCCGGTTCCGCCACTAACTCCCGCACCAGCGAGTTATCCTCAAAACACTTAATAGTTACGATTTGACCGCCAAAGCTCTCACGGCCTCCGTAATTAATAAACATCGGCTCAACCACTTGCACTGCATCACCGTGGTCATCACACAAATCGGGGGTAGAAATTGGCATAAGTCCTCTCGCAATCATTCCGTAAAAAATGATGATAGCGATAGTGTCACTCTGGTGGCAGGCTGACAAATAAATACCGGGTATCATCCCTATAGATAATACCCGGCCAAGGCTTCGCTGCTACAAAATCGTTTTCAGGTTTTAGTGCGTAACACGCACCGGAGTACCTACACGTACATGGCGATAAAACTTTCTAGCCATGTGCGGAGGCATACGCACACAACCATGCGAGGCAGGGTGTCTGGGCACATGGCCAGAAGCATGCAGACCGATCCCGCCGTTGAAGCGAATATAGTTATTCATTTTTGCACCACGATACACAGTACCGGCGGGGCGACGATGTTTACGAGTATTTACATTGGACCTCACCACCCGTCCTGTGCGCCTATCTACATAACTACCGTAGATCGAAGAGCGATGATGCGGGTGCTTGGACAATACCCGGAAGTGTCCTGGCCGCGTACTATAACCCCGCTTACCGGAGGAAATTCTGGATACCCCGACCAACTTACCGCCTTTGTAGAGGTAAGCGCGCTGTTCACTCAAGTCAATCCTGATTGAGGCGCCTCCTCCCCTAGCCGCAGCGCGATCATCAAACCAGTTACCACCGCGGGGCTTTGCCATTGCAGGGGGAACCGCGATTAGTGCCAAGAGACACAACATCAGAAAAATATGTAATATTGGGATCTGTAACTGTCTGCTCGTATGCATAGCTCACCTCAACAACTTTCTCTGCTCTGCCAAAGTGGGCGGAAAGGAAAACAGCCCAACCGATACCACTCAAACTTCTACACCGGAGGATTTACCCCTGCAGGTGAATCAGCACCAAAGCAAATTGCGCTCTGTTTTCTATCTACGCGCTGCCTCAGGACTCTTCCGATTTTATTGAGGCTGGTGGTAAGCCTTAGAATGAATTCTTATCTCTGAAGGCAAGCCATAGAGTTTTGAATTTTTTCGGTAGCGTGTGATCTGTAAATCTCACACAGAAATAGCAGGATAAATTCCGAAGTTATCGAGAGAAGCGGCAACAGAAGTCTAATTTTTGGGCAAACACGCAATGAATTAGGAAAAAAAACCACAGTCGCTGGAGGGGCGCTTAGATAGGAAAAGCGGCCCAAAAGGGCCGCTTAGAAAGGAAATTAGGCTTCTTCGTTAGCTAGGAATAGCCAGGTATCTACAGCGGTATCCGGGTTCAGGGAAACACTGTCGATTCCCTCATCCATCAACCAGCGGGCGAAGTCTTTGTGGTCAGAAGGTCCCTGACCGCAGATGCCTACATATTTACCAGCTTTTTTGCAGGCCTGGATGGCGCGGGACAGCAGAGCCTTCACTGCCGGGTTACGCTCGTCGAACAGGTCGGCCACCAGACCGGAATCCCGATCAAGACCCAGGGTAAGCTGGGTCAAGTCATTAGAACCGATTGAGAAGCCATCAAAATGCTGCAGGAACTCTTCTGCCAGCAGGGCATTGGATGGCAGTTCGCACATCATAATGACCTTGAGACCAGCCTCGCCGCGGCGCAGACCGTTCTCGGCGAGCAGACCGACAACCTCTTCTGCCTCTTCCGGAGTTCGCACGAAGGGTACCATGATCTCCACATTGGTCAGCCCCATCTCGTCACGTACTTTCTTCAGTGCACGACATTCCAGGGCGAAACACTGGCGGAAATCTTCAGAGCGGTAGCGAGCCGCACCACGGAAGCCGAGCATCGGGTTCTCTTCGCTGGGTTCGTATAGTTGGCCACCAACCAGGTGTGCGTATTCGTTGGACTTAAAGTCTGATAGACGCACGATTACACGATTAGGTGCAAAGGCCGCGGCCAGGGTAGCGATACCTTCTACCAGTTTCTCAACAATAAAGTCTTCCGGGGAGGCGTAACCGCCTATGCGCTCGCGGATATTCTGTTGCAAGTCATCCGGGAGGCTATCCAGCTCAAGCAGGGCTTTCGGGTGAATCCCAATCATGCGATTCAGGATAAATTCCAAGCGCGCCAGGCCAACTCCCTGATTGGGCAAGTGGCTAAAGGCAAAAGCGCGATCTGGATTGCCCACATTGAGCATGATTTTGAAAGGCAGATCCGGCATTTCGGAAACTTCAGTTTCTTCACGCTGGAAGTCCAACTCGCCGGACATTACGAAGCCGGTATCGCCTTCGGCACAAGAGACGGTGACGGGAGTACCGTCTTCCAATAACTCGGTGGCGTTTCCACAGCCAACCACTGCGGGAATCCCCAATTCACGGGCAATAATCGCCGCGTGACAAGTACGGCCGCCGCGGTTGGTAACAATTGCGCTCGCCTTTTTCAACACCGGTTCCCAATCCGGGTCGGTCATATCGGTCACCAGGACCTCACCGTCCTGCATAGCTGCCATATCTTGGACGGACTTCAGCTTGCGAACGCGGCCGGCACCGATACGCTGACCAATCGCGCGCCCCTCACACAGTACTTCACCGCGTTCCTGCAGGCTGTAACGCTCAATGCTGGTACCCTGATCGCGGGAGCGTACGGTCTCCGGGCGCGCTTGTACGATAAATAGCTTACCGGTATCACCGTCTTTGGCCCACTCGATATCCATCGGACGACCGTAGTGCTCTTCGATTTTACGGGCCTGAATTGCCAGGCTGGTCAGCTCTTCATCATTGAGAGCAAAACGCTGGCGATCTTCTTCTGCAACCTCAACGGTTTTTACTGAGCGCCCGCAATCGCCGCTTTCGTCGTAAACCATTTTGATGGCTTTACTACCGCGATTGCGACGTAGGATAGCTGGGCGCCCGGCATCCAAAGCCGGCTTGTAGAGATAGAACTCGTCAGGATTCACAGCACCCTGTACAACAGTCTCACCCAGACCGAAGGCCGCAGTGATAAAGATCACATCACGGAATCCACTCTCAGTATCCAAGGTAAACATTACACCGGCCGCGCCAGTCTCACTGCGCACCATGTGCTGAATACCAGCCGACAGAGCTACACCTACATCCGCGTAGCCTGTATGTACACGGTAGGCGATGGCACGGTCGTTATAGAGAGAGGCAAATACTTCTTTAACCGCAATCAGAACCGCATCTATACCACGGATATTCAGGAAGGTCTCCTGCTGGCCTGCGAAAGAAGCATCCGGTAAATCTTCAGCAGTCGCGGAGGAACGCACAGCAACAGCTGTCTCACCACCACCCAAAGCTTCATAACCATCGCGGATATCTTTTTCCAGCTGTGCAGGAAATGGGGTCTGTATGATCCAATTGCGAATTTCATCGCCGGCTTTGGCTAACTCAGTAACATCACCGACATCGAGTCCTTTCAGCCGCTCGGCGATACGCTGCTCTAACTGCTCATGGGCTAGGAAAGCCCGAAAAGCCTCCGCTGTGGTCGCAAAGCCGCCCGGTACACTCACACCAGCGCCGGCCAGAGATGAAATCATCTCGCCGAGCGATGCGTTTTTACCGCCGACTTTGTCGACATCATCCATTCCCAGTTTTGCAAAGTCGATGGTGAAATTCGTCAAGTGAAGGCCCTCTGAAATCAGGTTTGTTGGGCGCTGATTATAAGGATGAGTCTTGTAAAAAATAGCCCAGGAAAAACGGTCAATATGTTGTAAATTTTCTACAAGCTTGCTTAGCTCTCAGAAAATAAGACCTTTAAGCCCACCACCCCTATACTAGCGGCCACTAAAAAGTCCCGCCAACAGACAGAGACGCAGCATGGCAAAAGACAAACGCACCGCTTTTTTTATTTCCGATGGAACCGGCCTCACTGTAGAGGGCATTGGCCACAGCCTATTGGCACAGTTTCAGGACCAGCATGTCGAGCAGGTGACTCTGCCTTATATTGACTCTACCGAAAAGGTCCAGCAGGCTCTCCAGCGTATAGAGAGCGCTGCCCAGGAATCCGGTCTGCAGCCCATCATTATTACCAGCATCGTTTCTGACCAGATTCGCGATCAATTGCACCAAAGCCCCGCTTTAATGCTGGATATCTTCGAGAATTACCTGACACCTCTGGCCAATTTATTTGGGCGCGATCCTGCACAGACCGTTAATGTCTCCCACGGCATTGCCGATAATCGCCGCTATAGCGAACGCATTGATGCGGTGCATTTTGCTATCGATAACGACGACGGGCGCCGCATCAGTGAATTTGAGCAAGCGGATGTCATATTGCTCGGCGTCTCCCGCTCCGGCAAAACCCCCACCTGCCTATATTTAGCCCTGCAATTTGGACTGCGCGCGGCCAACTATCCCATCACCGAAGAGGATATGGACTCCACCACCCTGCCCAAGATTCTGCGCCCCTTCCAGCGCAAACTCTTCGGTCTCACCATAGATCCCAAACGCTTGATGCAGATTCGACAGGAAAGACGCGCCAATAGCCGCTACGCTTCTATAGGGCAGTGCGAATTTGAGGTGCGCCAAGTCGAACAGATGCTAAGGCGGGCGCAAGTGCCCTTCCTCAATGCCACCCAGCTATCCGTGGAGGAGCTCGCTACGCGCCTGATGTCCCAGGCCGGCATCGAGCGAAGAATTGACTAAGGGATGACCAAAAAGCCAGGCGCCCTTTTCACGCCGCGACAAAGTGTGTAGTGTGCGCCGTCTTCCAGACTGCCGTGTTTTGATATGCAAATAGTCTCCCTGCCCTATTCACTCAATTCTGCAGCAGCCTTCCAGGCAATTGCGGATCTACCTGTGCCGGTATGGCTCGATAGCGGCCGGCCTCTCAGCAGCGGAGGTCGCTACGATATTATCAGTGCCGACCCTCTTAACGCGCTGGAACTGGCAGCAGATAGCAGCGAGCCTTTCACTCGGGTAGATGACCTAAGTCGTGAGCTGTGCCCTCAGGAGCGGGACTCGCAACTGCCATTTTGCGGTGGAATCATCGGTTTTGCCGGTTATGAACTGGGCACCGGCGGTAACTTTTTGCCGGCGGATACCCGACCTACGGACCTACCGGCAGGCTTTTTTGGGCTCTATAGCTGGGCTTTTATTGCAGATCACCAGCTGGGCTCCTGCCATCTGGTTTTTCATCCTGCCTGCCCAGCCAGGCAGGTACAAGAGCTAATCGATCGTTTTAAATCGGTGCACTGGGAGCGAGAGCAGGATCCCGAGGGGTTTCGCCTTTTAGCACCATTTGCCCACGAACTCAGTGTTGCTGACTATGAGGAGCGCATTGCGCGAATCCTCGAATATATCGCAGCGGGAGATGTCTACCAGGCAAACTTTACCCAACGCTTCAGCGCCCCCTACGAGGGCGATCTCTTTGGGGCCTACCTGGCATTGCGTCGACGCGTGGCAGGGCCATTTTCAGCATTTATGGAAATGCCCCAGGGCAGCTTGCTGAGCCTATCGCCAGAGCGCTTTATTCGTGCCGATGGCAGTAGCTTGCGCACCGAGCCCATCAAGGGCACCGCCGCCAGAGTAGCTGATCCGGTAGAGGACCAGCGTGCGGCATTTACCCTGCAGAGAAGCCCTAAAGATCGCGCAGAAAACCTGATGATCGTGGATTTGCTGCGCAACGATTTCAGCAAGTTATGCCGCAGTGGCAGCGTGAGGGTGCCGGAGCTATTCCAGCTGGCTAGCTTTGCCAATGTTCACCACTTGGTCAGCGTAGTGACAGGAGAGATGCATGAGGACTCAGCTTACAGCGACCTGTTAGCGGCCTGTTTTCCCGGAGGCTCCATCACCGGTGCCCCCAAACGCCGCTCTATGGAGGTCATTCGCGAGCTGGAAGCCAGCCCCAGGGGTATCTATTGCGGCAGCATCGGCTATATCAGTAGCTGCGGCCGCGCCGATACCAACATCGCCATTCGTACCTTTAGCGCCAGTAATGGGCGCATTACCTGTGCTGCCGGTGGAGGCATAGTCGCCGACTCTGACCCGACAGCAGAGTACAAGGAGTGCCTGGCCAAAGTGCGCTTACTTCTTGAAACCGCAGAGCAATTCCTGAATTGATCACCCAGCCCGTCAAAAATCACTGCCTGCCGGGCTTTTCTGTAGTCTTACTACAGCATTTTGGTTATAGAACTATCTAGGATTGATATTTCAAAGTTATTAGGCCATCTGATAGATTCAATGCCAGTAGTGCCAATTTCAGCGCTTAACTGGATCAAGGAATTTATTGTGAAGATCACACTAGTCAAAAAAGTACTCGCCGATGGCTCACCCTGCGCCAAATGCCGGGATGTGCAGGAAAAACTGGAAGTGAACGAACAACTCAAATTTATCGATCAAACCTTGATAGCTGACGTGCGCGACCCGCAAAGTGCCGGGATGCAAATTGCACAGCAATTTAATGTGGATCGAGCGCCATTCTTTGTGGTCGAGCGTGAAGGGCAAGAAGCAGAGATCTATACCGTCTACTTCAAATTTGCCAAGGAAGTTTTACAACCCCTGATCCAACAGGCAGAGGCCTCTTAGCCTCTGCCAGCCAGCTACACCGCAATACTAATATACCGGCAGCTCTGTATCGGCAAATAGCGCATCTACCTCAGCTCTGGAAGTAGCATGCGCAGCTTGATCCACCAATTCCCGGGTGAGATGCGGAGCAAACTGTTGGATGAAATCATACATAAAGCCTCGCAGGAATATTCCCTTGCGAAAGCCGATCTTGGTAATACTGGACTCGAACAAATCACTGGCATCCAGGGCAACTAAATCTTCATCCTCACCATCCACCGCCATATCCGCCACTATGCCAATACCGAGACCCAGGCGCACATAGGTTTTAATAACATCCGCATCCGCGGCGGTAAACACGACCTTAGGCGAAAGCCCTTTCTCCAGGAATGCCTCATCCAATTTTGAGCGGCCGGTAAAGCCAAACACGTAAGTGACGATTGGATACTTTGCAACCTCTTCAAGATTCAGCTTGCTGACATGGCAGAGAGGATGATCTTTAGGCACCAAAATACAACGATTCCAGCGATAAACCGGCATCATCACCAAATCACTGAAAAGCTCTAGTGCCTCGGTAGCAATAGCGAAATCCGCAGTACCATCGGCTGCCATTTCCGAGATTTGCATGGGGGTTCCCTGGTGCATATGCAGCGATACATCAGGGTAACGGGAAATAAACAGCTTGATAACCGGGGGCAGCGCATACCGCGCCTGGGTATGGGTAGTGGCAACCGCCAAGCTGCCCTTCTTGTCATTGCTGAACTCCTGGGCAACCTGCTTGATATTTTCCACTTTGCGCATAATTTCGCCAGCGGTCTTGAGGATCGCCTCCCCCGCTGGCGTCACCCTGGTGAGGTGCTTGCCGCTGCGGGCAAAGATTTCCACCCCCAGCTCATCTTCCAGTAGGCGAATCTGCTTGCTGATGCCCGGCTGGGAGGTATAGAGGCTCTGCGCAGTAGCAGAAACGTTGAGATCGTGATGCGCCACTTCCCAGATATATCGCAACTGCTGCAGCTTCATAAGTCCTCCCTTTAATATCAATCACCCCGCCCCAGGACGAGTGCAACTCTGACATATAAATTGTTAGTTATAAAAAACATCTTGAGTTATGCGAGAAAAGAATAGCAGCCAATCGAAGCCGGGGCCAACGGACAGATGAATATCCAGTGAAGAGCGGCGGGTGTCAATCGACTTTCAAGCATTAATTGGCCCCGAAAGGGCTCAAATACTCAGGCATCACTATTTGCGATATTGGCAATTCCGTGCGGCACATGACCTGTAGCCACATGCTCAGCTGCGGAGGCACAGTGCGCCGGCTGGTCATCAAAGAACACATCAGCACCGAATGCCCGCAGAAACTCCCCCTTTGGAAGCCCCCCCAAAAATACCGATTCATCTACCCGGATGTCCCAAGCACGCAACGTGCGTATTACCCGCTCATGGGCTGGCGCAGACCTTGCCGTCACCAGGGCGGTGCGTATTGGACAGCTCTCTAAACCAAATTCCGCCTGCAATGTCTGTAAAGCCTCAAGAAATCCCTTGAAAGGCCCCCCACCCAGCGGCATCTGTGCAGAGGCACGCTCTGCACGGGTAAAGGCATCCAGCCCATCCCGCTTGAAAATCTGCTCAGCCTCATCAGAAAAGATTACTGCATCACCATCAAAGGCAAAGCGCAAAACATCGTCGTGCTGCTCGCGGTTACCCCCAGCCACCAGAGTTGCCGCAGCAACCCCCTGATCCAGGGCGCGACGAACATCCAAGCCATCAGTCGAGAGAAACAAATTACAGCCAAATGGACCGATATAGCGATAGGGGCTTTCACCATTGCAAAAGGCAGCCCGGGTAATATCCAGACCATAGTGCTCAATTGAGTTAAACACCCTAAGTCCTGTATCAGCACTGTTACGGGAAAGCAGGATGACCTCGACCCTGGGCTCCCCCTCAAGCTGCTCGTTGATTTTTAGAAATTTCTCTACCAGGTGGAAGGCATCTCCTTTCTGCAAAACATCATTCTCCCGCTCTACTTGATAGCGCGAGAAAGCTTGCAGGCCCAGCTCCTCGAAAACCTTATGGCTATCATTCAAGTCGAACAGTGCCCGAGAAGAAATCGCGATTACCAGTTTGTCCGGACGCATGGCCATCAGGGCGCCTCCACATCACTGAGCCCCTCGGGACTATTATCGCTTCCTCTGAGGTTCAACAGAGTGAAAAGCATTTGCTGTAAATCTTCACGGGTACGGTAAGCACGCACCTCTGCTTGGTTAACCATCACCAGCAATAGCGCATGGCAGCTTTCCAGTGTGAGCCGACCCAAGCGATTCATTTCATTGGGCGGGCAGGTAAAGCCCAAGCGATGGAACATATCCACCAGGTGCCCGATCACCAGCTCGTCATGGCTCTTATCCAGCTCGTGCAACTCGGGAATTCCCCACATAGCTTGGGCCAATGGCAGCAGTCCTCGCTGCTCACGGTACACAGCTAGAAGGCGCCCAACAAACTCATCAATAAAACTCCCAAGTGTCATATGCTCGAGATCGAGCTCTGCCAGCTCAGCCATGGCCTCACTGATACTAGCGAGCCACTGCTCGCCCATAGCATAGAGAATCGCATGTTTATTGGGGAAATAATGGTAGAGGGAGCCCACTGAAATATCGAGCTTCCGCGCAATTAGGATAGTAGTGAGATCATCGAGCCCGACCTCTTCCAGGAGCCTCCCGGTGACATCGAGTATCTGCCGGGCTCGAGCCCGTGCACGGGCTTGGACCGGCTCGCGGCGAGGGGTTAATTGGCTTTTGCGCTTATGCTGTTCGGTACTGGACAAGATCGGTTTCCTAATGGCAACTCACAGCATCTTAACACCAAAGGAGTCGACAATTTCACCAGCAACAGTCCAGCCACCTCACCTCTTTCAATGCCCAAACCTATCAAGCAAACTGTGGTAAAGCATTCCCAGCACCAGGCCCGGCCAACGCAAAAGGGTTCCACCAGGAAAAGTCTCTGTTGGGATCTTCGTCATGATGTCAAAGCGCTCCTCAGTGCCAGCAATTGCTTCAGCGAGCAGTTTTCCCGCAAAGGTTGCAGTAGGCACCCCGTGGCCCGAGTAACCTTGACTGTAATAGATATTGGGCTCCAGGCGCCCCATATGCGGCATGCGATTCATAGTGATCGCCAGAGTGCCGCCCCAGCCATAATCAATTCGGGTCTGCTTTAGCTGCGGATACACCTGCAGCATTTTTTTCCGTACAAACTTGCGTATATCTGCAGGAAAGCTGGCCGTATAATTCTCACCACCACCAAAAATCAGGCGGTTATCTCCCGATAACTTCCAGTAGTTGATAACAAATAGTGTGTCCTGCACTGCATAATCATTGGCGATCAATTTTTGAGCAGCAGGCTCAGACAGAGGTTCAGTGGCCAGAACAAAATTATTGATTGGCATAATTTTGCCAGCCAGCCGCGGCTCCAAGTTTCCGAGATAGCCATTGCAGGCCAATATAACCTTAGCCGCCTTTATCTGCCCCTTGGCTGTTTCGACGGTACAGGAATTCCCTCCCCGGTAGCTAGTCACTCTGCTGTGCTCATAGAGCTCGACCCCAGCTCTGACACAAGCCGCCGCTAACCCAAGCCCATAGTTCAATGGGTGAAGGTGCATGGAGCCACTGTCAATTTGCGCGCCTAAATAACGCCTTGTTCCTACAAGGCCACCCACCTCCTGCTCATCGGCATAGCGCACACCCGAGTAACCATAACGCTCCTGGAGAAGCTCGGCTTCCTTGCGCAGGTAGTTGTCATGGCTGGGTTTGGCTGCGAGATGCATAATCCCTCGCTTCAGGTCGCAATTAATTTGATGCTTATCAATCAACTGCTCTACCAGCCGCACCGCCTCAAGGCTAAATTGCCAAAACCGCTTGGCAATCTCCACACCGAACATTTCTTCCAAGTCACTTTGGCAGCGCCGCTGCCCAACCCCAACATGTCCACCATTGCGACCAGATGCGCCCCATGCCACACGCTGCGCGTCCAAGACAGACACTTTGTAGCCCCGTTCCGCTAAATGCAACGCTGTGGAGAGCCCGGTATAGCCGGCCCCAATCACACAAACATCCACCTCCCGGACACCATCCAGCTGGGGATAGGAGGTAAGCGGATTGGCACTTGCTGAGTAGTAAGAATCTGTATAACCAGAGGTGGTTTTCATCAATGCAGCCCTTCAAGGCGTTGAGTATGCGGGAAGCTCTGAAATAGTTCGGCCCCGAGAATAGCAAAATGGTAATTCCCTTTTACCTGCCGTGCCAGGCTTCCCATAAATCTCAAAACATATCCGGCAAGTCATTATTTTTGCCTGCACTGGCGGCTACCGCCAATGTGAGGGTCAGGCATATACTGGTACTACATATAGATGGAAACACACTGGGTAACTCTAACAAATGGACAAGATTACAAGCTGGCTCGCCGAACACGATATTGCCGAGGTGGAGTGCCTGGTGCCGGATATGTCGGGTAATGCCAGAGGCAAATTTACGCCTACAGATAAATTCCTTACCCAGGACAGCCGACTTCCAGAAAGTATTCTTGTGCAAACCGTTACCGGCGACTATGTCGATGAGCACAATGAACTCGTGGACCCAGCAGATACGGATATGTTGCTGGTGCCAGATCCCGATTCCGTTCGACTTAACCCCTGGGCCAATGATCCCACTGCTCAAATTATTCACGATTGTTATACCCGGGATGGTCAACCACATCCGATTAGTACGCGGAACATCCTCAAATTCGTTTTGGAAAAATATAAAGAGAAAGGCTGGAAACCAATCGTTGCTCCGGAGGTAGAGTTTTACCTCATAAAGCGCAATCTTGATCCAGATGAAAAACTCTCAGCACCCGTTGGCAGATCTGGCCGCACGGAAAAAACCAGACAGTCTTATAGCATCGACGCTGCCAACGAATACGAACCCATTATTGAGGATATGTATAATTTCTGTGAGGCGCAGGGGCTCGATGTAGATACCTTGATTCACGAATCAGGAACCGCGCAGATGGAAATCAATTTCCTTCATGGAGACCCACTTCAACTCGCCGATCAAGTTTTCACCTTTAAACGCACCGTCAGAGAAACTGCTCTGCGCCACGGAATTTATGCCACCTTTATGGCCAAACCCATGGAGGACGAACCCGGCAGTGCATTACATCTTCACCAAAGTGTTGTCGACTTAAAAACAGAGAAGAACATATTTGTAGACGACCATGGAAATGAAAACGATAGCTTCATGTATTTTATTGGCGGTATGCAGGAGTACACTCCAGGATTCATTAGTTTTCTAGCCCCAAATGTCAATTCTTATCGACGCTTCACTCCCGAAATGGCCGCCCCGACAAGCCTGCATTGGGGCTATGACAATCGCACTACCGGCCTTAGAGTTCCCGACAGTTCACCTCAAGGAAAAAGATTGGAAAATCGTTTTCCTGGTGCCGACTGCAACCCTTATCTCGCCATTGCGGCTTCTCTCGCTTGCGGTTATCTCGGTATGATCAATAAGGTAGCACCTAGCGCACCGTATCAGGGCGACTGCTCCAAAGAGACCATTACCTTACCCCGTACTCAAGAGCACGCCCTCAATCTTTTAACGGAATGCGAAGCCGCTGCTGAAATGTTTGGCAAAAAATTCGTGAAAGCATGGAGCGCAATAAAGCGCGATGAATACGAGGAATTTAACCGAGTTATCAGTTCTTGGGAGCGGGAATATCTACTTCTCAACGTATAGATAATCCCAAAAAATATTTTTGAGACTTTTCTGAAATTTTATTCTCGGCTGGCGCACCACCCTTTTATCGGGTTTATTTAGGCGCATCAATTTGGATTCCTCGGCAGGATATTATTTGCTGATTTGTGACTAAATAAGCAAAAATATCGAAAACAATTCAAATATATGAGTTTGTCATCACCTTTTTGTTGCCACTAAGCACATGCAAGGTAATCTCAGGTTGCCCGGAATATTTGGGCAACCGGTTTGAGAAAGCGGACGTCATTGCCAATTATTGGCCCCACCCCAGATGCCCGGCCTTCTTCTGCTGTCTTACCAACCATAAAGACCGTTTGCATCAAGTTGCTGAAGTAATCAGTAATGCCTTACTGGATTGCTTTCCAGCTGCTGATGCTCGGTCGCTAATAAAAAAGTTAAATAAGGGAAAGCTAGCAATGAAGCATTTCATAGGACTTACCTGCACTTTAGCTATGGCTATTAGTGCGCAGGCTGCCGACCGTGTTCCAGCCACTCCGGATATGCTCTCGCCACAGACATTAAATACCGTTGCCGGATCTGATATGGCATTGGTAAAAATTCGTGAGCGTACTCTGGGAAATGGCAAAACCGTCGCCCGCTACCAACAAACCCACAAAGGCATACCCGTGTGGGGACAGACCGTAACCAGTTCTGGACAGGGACTCATTACCGAGATGCACGGTAATATCCTTACCGGACTCGAACTTGAAGTGCCCACCGTGCGCGCGGCAATTGACGCGGGCAATGCCCTTGATCGCGCCATGAACCATCAGGTTTCTCTGCGCGCACAACAGGGAGTGATGTCGGGTGCTTTGTCACTGCCAGTGCTTAAACTGGAGGCCAAAAACCAGAAAAAAGAGCTCTATGTTTACATCAATGAACAAGATGAGGCTCGCCTGGCCTACCTGGTGAACTGGGTCGAGTATGGAGACGACCCCAAGCGCCCCTTCTACTTTATTGATGCCATGACCGGTGAAGTGATTAAGCATTGGGATGGCCTCACCTTCCAAGATGCACAAGGTCCTGGCGGCAATGTAAAAACGGGCCGCTATGAATATGGTACCGATTTCCCCTCCATGCAGGTTGATGCCAACTGCCGTATGGATACTACCAACGTTGAAACTGTGAACCTGAATCATGGAACCAGTGGAGGTAGCGTCCATCAATTCAACTGCCCCTACAATGATCACAAAGAAATCAATGGTGCTTATTCACCGCTAAATGACGCGCACTATTTTGGTGGCGTGGTCTTCGCGATGTTCAGTGACTGGTACAACACTTCACCGCTGACTCAAAAGCTGCGCCTTCGCGTGCATTACGGTAATAACTACGAAAATGCTTTCTGGGATGGTAGCCAGATGACCTTTGGCGATGGCCAAAACACCTTCCACCCCCTAGTCAGCCTGGATGTTACAGCTCACGAAGTCAGCCACGGCTTTACCGAGCAGAACTCTGGCCTAGTTTACAGTCAACAACCAGGGGGAATTAATGAAGCCTTCTCCGATATCTCTGGTGAAGCCGCTGAATACTTTATGACTGGCAGTAACGACTGGCTGGTTGGAGCCCAGATTTTCAAAGCCAATGGCGCCTTGCGTTATTTTGAAGACCCGACTCAGGATGGACGCTCCATTGGCCATGCCGACGATTATTACAGCGGTATGGACGTACACTATAGCTCCGGTGTCTACAATCGAGCTTTCTATCTGATCGCCAATACCAACGGCTGGGATACTCGCAAGGCATTTGATATTTTTGTCCTCGCTAATCAGATGTACTGGGGCTCAAACTCTGACTACGATGAGGCTGCCTGCGGTGTTGAGCAAGCTGCTGTAGACCTAGGGTACAGTAAAGCGGATGTTACAACCGCCTTCAGTACCGTAGGAGTTACCTGTGATAACACTCCACCACCTCCTCCTGGAGAGCTTGAAAATGGAGTTTCCGTTGACAACCTTGGTGGCGGCTCTGGCGATGAACTCCATTACACATTAGATGTTCCTGCTGGCGCTACCGGCCTAAGCTTTAATATGTCTGGTGGCACCGGTGATGCGGACCTCTATGTACGCTTTGGCTCAGCACCAACCACCAGCACATACGACTGCCGTCCCTACACTACCGGCAACAATGAAACCTGTGAGATCTCCAACATACAAGCAGGCACCTACTATGTGATGGTGCGTGGTTATAGTTCCTTCTCCGGTGTCAGTCTGGTAGGTAGCTTCACCGACGGTGGCGGTGGCAATCCCGGCGGCTGGGAAAAAACCAATCTGTCTGGCTCCGCTAATGCCTGGCAGCACTTTACCCTGGATGTGGACAGCGGTATGTCATCCCTGAAAGCGGTAATGTCTGGTGGCAGTGGGGACGGTGACCTCTATGTTCGCTTTGGCTCAGCACCAACTCGAAACACCTGGGATTGTCGTCCATATAAGTGGGGTAATGACGAGAACTGCAACATCAGCAACCCACAAGCAGGTACCTGGTACATTAGTATTCGCGGTTACCAGACATACTCCGGTGTAGCACTCAGCGCCCAAGCAGAATAAGCTTATCTGCTGAACAATCTGGCCCCGTTGCCATACCAACAGGGCCAGATAATAAAAAAGGCAGCCTAGTGGCTGCCTTTTTTATTCTAGGAGTAACCCTTGCAAGCCAAGTTACTTATGGCTGGGGTCCTTCCAATAATCCTTCACCGTTGACTTCATCTCCTTCGCCAATATCGTAATACCAAACAGGTTCGGTAAGGTCATAATGACGATAGCTACCGCAGACAGGTTCCAAATAACGGTGGTGTCCTCAATCGCCGCCCAGAAGAAAGCTATCACATACACAATTCGGTAAGGCATTACCGCCTTCGGACCAAACAGGTAGATCATAGAGCGATCACCATAGTAGGACCAAGCGATAGCGGTCGAGAAAGCAAACATGAGAATACCCAGAGTTACAATCAAGCCACCGTATTCTCCGAAGAAACCGCGCTGGAAAGCTTTACTGGTCAATGCAACGGAATGAACCAGGGATTTACCCCAAATATCCACATCCTCATTAGCAAACTTACCATCAACAACATTAAGCACACCGCTAAACTGATCTTCACCAACACGGAAATCCAGATCTTCTGCAATTGAGCGTGCATGAATCAGGGTGAAATCCTGCAGGTTTAGAGGCTGCCCATCAGTGACAACCACTGATCCGTTATAGGGCTTCACATCACTGGGTTGACCACTTAAGTAATTAAACAGCTGTTTAACCTGCTTGGGGTCACTCTCTTCGTAGCGACCTTCGACAACATATGTGTCAGCCCCCTCAAACAGGTTTTCGTGTTTTTCAGTCCATACACCGGAAGATAAGATTACCAAGCCAGTCAGAGTACAGATAATGATGGTGTCGATAAACGGTTCCAGTAGTGAAACCATGCCTTCGGAAACAGGCTCATCGGCACGTGCGGCGGCGTGAGCAATCGGTGCAGAGCCCTGCCCCGCCTCGTTGGAGAAGAGGCCACGATTCACACCACGGTTAAAGGCATAGGCAAAACTGGCTCCGAGGAAACCACCTACAGCAGCACTTCCAGTGAAGGCATCACGGAAAACGGCCACAAATGAAGGGACGATATTTTCTATATTGTAGAAAATCACACCCAACGCACCAATTACATAGATCAGTGCCATTGCCGGAACGATAGTGGAGGTAACCTTGGCAATTCGGGTAATGCCACCGATGATCACCATCCCCAGCAGGATGGCAAGCACACCACCAGTGAGCGCTTTCTCAATACCGAAAGAATCGTGCATCGCCTGGGCAATATTATTCACCTGGGGCAAGCTTCCGGTACCGAAGGAACAAATTACTGTGGCGATGGCAAATAACACTGCCAGCCACTTCATATTGAGACGGCGCTCCATATAGAACATAGGACCACCTGCGTAGTAGCCATCTGCCGCTTTAATACGATATTTATGTGACAGTGTGACTTCGACAAACTTGGTTGTCATCCCCAGGAAGGCAGTCATCCACATCCAAAACAAAGCGGCCGGGCCGCCCAGGAAAATAGCCAAGCCAACACCACCGATATTACCGGTACCTACAGTTCCTGAAAGAGCGGTAGCCAGTGCTTGGAAGTGAGAGGTATCTCCTGGGTCACCGGGTTTATCATATTTCCCCTGGACAATCTTAATCGCATGTCCAAAGTAACGAAATTGCGGAAACCCAAGATAGATAGTAAAAAAGAAACCTACCCCGAGCAGCACCCACGGGAACCAAGGTGCCGATCCGAGCATACCGTCCAACGACAGTAGCAGCTGATTAAAGGAATCCAAACTAACCCCCCACTTCTCTGAACCAATTCTGATTGTTTTATATACAGCCACAGCTGTAATTTGTTGCGCAGGTTAGCAGCTTCCGAAGCACTAGAACAGTAAAGGGGCCTAAACCCTATTAAAAGAGAAGTTATGACGATAGGGGAACAAGGCAAACTGCCCCCCCGAATGCAGAAATACCAGGTTACTAGATCCTTTATAATGGCCTTTTCTCAATTCTTGCATCAGCCCATAAAAAGCTTTACCGGTATATATAGGGTCCAACAAGATTCCCTCTAGAGCAGCAATCTCTTCAATCATTTCGTAGATTGGAGGTTCAGCCTTGGCATACCCCGGCCCAATATAGTCGGCGTTCACATGCACTTGCAGAGATTGCAAATCCACAGGGTTTCCCGATAGCCTGCTCCAATGGCGGATATCCTCTCTCACTTTGGTTTGAAAATAAGTGGCATTATCGCAGACAGCATAACCTGTGACCTGAACACCAAGCCCCAGCAGATAGCACCCCATCGTTAAACCCGCCTGGGTACCTCCACTGCCAGTGGCACACACAATATGATCCGGCCGGAATCCTCTCATTCGACAATCTGTAATAAGTTCTTGCGATGCCGAGAGATACCCCCACAATCCCAGACCATCGCTGGCACCAATAGGGATACGGAAGGGAATGTGCCCGCGCTTCGAATATTGATCAGACCAAAAATTGAACAGCCTCTTGAGATCTTTGGCAAAATCTTCAGGCGAATGGATGCTCACTTCTGCCCCCGCCAACTGATCCAGCAGTAGGTTTCCATCTGCTTGGGCTAAGGGCTCACCACGCAATAACAGGTGCACTTTGAGTCCTAAGCGAGCACCGACAAGTGCAGTGGTGCGGCAATGATTGGACTGAATACCCCCAGCAGTGATCAAGGTATCGCTGCCCTGCTTTAAGGCCTCAGCAACAACAAACTCAAGTTTTCGCAATTTATTACCTGACATTCCAGATTCAGTCAGGTCATCCCTTTTTATCCAAATTCTAGGGCCGCCAAAAGGAAAGGAATATTGTTTACTAATCCTATCCAGCGGCTGTATTGGCGTGGGAAGATGGGCTAAACGTATCCGCCCAGGTAAAGAAATCGGTAAACTGTCAGGCATAGCAAGTTCCACTGCAAATACCAAAAAGGCTTATCGGTAAAGGCATAAAGCCTTGTCTATGCTAAATCTCCCGTAAAGGTAACAATTCTAGGACTCGTTAAAAGCCAATGTAATCCTGGCAGGAACAGCATTTACTACAGTCTGTAAACCCATGCAGGCAGCGCGGCAAACTCCCACCATTCTCTCAATCGCTTCCCTCGACTCTGCAGATTTAACAAAAACAACAGTTTCTACTCCTTCACAGACCCCCTTAGGTGGAGTATCGGTACATTCCTGCATTTTGTACACCTCAGCCTTAAAACGCATCTGTTGCTCAATCTTGACACTTTCAACATCCAGTTTGTTCTGATTAATGTAGATGCTGATATGACTGAGAAAACAAAAAGCAATACCTGCTGATAGGTAAT
Source organism: Microbulbifer mixtoriginis (SeqCode) (assembly GCF_052466765.1). NCBI lineage: Bacteria > Pseudomonadati > Pseudomonadota > Gammaproteobacteria > Cellvibrionales > Microbulbiferaceae > Microbulbifer > Microbulbifer mixtoriginis (SeqCode). Next base: position 4,665,501 of record NZ_CP174289.1, on the reverse strand, counting down.
CAAGTGGTGCCGGTGCGCTATCCGCACCTCCAATAATGGTGCCTTCGTCGCAGAGTAATTCAAAAGCACCACATCCCGGTACGTTCGCTTGTACAGTGGCAGTCTTCAGGTACCCCTCTTCCAAGGCTGCTTTAGCCGAGAGGTTAACTTGAAAGTGAAAACTTCCCCGTTCTTTAACTGGTGGATCCACTTGAATTTTGGATAACTTAGGAAGTGCCGTAACTTTTCTAACAATGGCTGCTTTCAAAGCATTTTGGCTATCGCTTTGCATATGGGGCCTCCTGAAAATTTCTAAAACAATTAACCAGAAGTATCGCCCGAGTAAATCTCACTTGCCGAAAAACGAGAAAGCCCGGCATATGCCAGGCTTTCCAATCTGAATCACTAAAAAATCTAGTAAAAAGCTATCAGATCTTCTTTATCGTGCCCTTGGGCAAAACAGCATGAACTGCTACTTTCTGGAACTTCAAAGACATATTGTCTGCAACTTCCAGCACGATGTAATCTTCGTCCACCTTGTCTACACGCCCCAGCATACCGCTGCTCATCACGACTTCGTCACCCTTTTTCAGTGCACCAACCAACTCTTGATGCTCCTTCTGGCGCTTGCGCTGAGGACGGATGATAAAAAACCACATGAAAGCGAACAGGCCCGCAAACATCAACAGGGTGATCATGGGGTTACCCTGTGGCGCCGGTGCCGCTTGCTGTGCCATGGCGGAGGGGATAAAAAAGCTCATGCAAAACCTCAAAGAGTCAGCCTATAAAATTGCCGCCAACTCTAACGGGTTTCCCCTGTTGAGGCAACGGATTGGGCCGATCAACAGGAGACCGGCCAAACCAATTCGCACTCACTTAAAAGCGTTGCCGCACTTGACGGCGATAACCAGTTGGCGACATACCGGTCCAGCGCTTGAAGGCACTGGTAAAGCTGGTCCGATCAGAAAAATCCAAAATCCTTGAAATTCCGTCAACACTCAGGGCGGTATCTTTGAGGAAGTGCACCGCGTGGCGGAAGCGCACGTGGTCACGCAGTGAGGCAAAGCTCAAGTTATGCTCCTGCAAACGACGCTGCAAAGTCCGGGTGGACATGCTTAAGTCGGAAGCAACGGGGCGAATAGCGAGAGAAGCCTTACCAATGCGCTGTTCGAGCACATCGATGACTCTGGCAGCAATGCCAAAGCTGGTAGCTTCCGGTGGGGCCAGCAGCTGATCGAGAATATTCGGGTCGCCGGATATTCTGGCCTGCTGCAGGGATTTATCTTCAGAGAGCGAAGTCTGGTCGGGCTGAGTATGGTTCATCGAGCTGCTCCTTTTGAGTTCCGTGAGCCGCAGTTATTTTTCTATGTCCGCATCCAGCGAATCCCGGTTGCCCCTGCCCACACCAACACACCTACAACTTCGGCGGACTACTACTCGATGCGGGATGCACCAAAAACAGACATCGAATCCTTCACAGAGATGTACAATTTTTAAACTAACCGCTCCGGCAATACCCAAAGAGAAACACTCTCTCGCCGGCGCACCTTTCCTTTACATCTGCCAGTATAGACCAAGAATTGAGAATGCAAGGGACGACAGTGGTTTTTTTCATCTTATTGTGCAGCAGAAGACGAAATTGAGTGGCCCCGGTACGCAATTTCAATGAAAACTCAAGGAAATTCGGGGGCCAGAGGCTACCCTACCCCCTTAAAAAGAGTTTGCAGAAGCTGTGTAACAGATAATCAATCCAGATTTTCAGCCACCCAGCCAAGCACATCATCACTGTGGGTCTTGGTTTTCACTTTGTCGATAACATGGCGTAAGCGTCCACTTTTGTCGATGATAAAAGTTGTCCGGATTAGCCCCATATACTCTTTGCCCATAAACTTCTTCAGCCCCCAGCAACCGTACTTGTCCGCAATCTTGTGATCCTCATCGGACAGGAGGTCGAAGTTCAGCTCATGTTTATCAATAAATCGCTGCAACTTAGCTTCTGGGTCTGGGCTCACACCGAGAACAACAGTGTCTAGCTCCTTAAACGCATCGGCACTATCCCGGATACCACAAGCCTGTGTTGTACAACCTGGGGTCAGTGCCTTTGGGTAGAAATAAAGCACAACATTGCTTTTTTCGCGGAAATCTTTCAGTGAAACCTTCTCTCCGCTTTGGTTTGTCAGTGTGAATGCCGGTGCCAAATTGCCAATTTTGGGAAAAGACATAAGAAATCCCCTGAAGTGTTGGTTTAAGTTTTGGGGGGATTATAACGAAAAGTACTAACTGAAATGCCAAGAACTCCATCATTCAAAACTGGTGCAGGCGAAACTCCTTCTCCCTGCGCGCAAAAATGCCTATTTTCCTCAGCTTTTGCACTAACTCTGCCTTCTCTGCATCGGTCAAAAACTCACCTACCTCCAGGCATCCTTCTGGACCACTAAAGGTCACCGAGGCAGGCTCAGCCGGACTGTTACCCATCCGCACCAGCAAGGCAAGATTTCCCCGTGAGAACTCCCGATGATAGACAGATTGCTGGCGGAACCCTTTACAACAATCGAACACAACCCGCTCATCGCTAATGCGGATTACTTCGCGACGGGTCCCTTCTAGGTAGACATAGGTGAATAAAACTGCAAGTAGTAAAATTTCCAACCCTGCAAATGGCAGGATCATCCAAGCCCCAGCAAAGGCAAAAGCCAAACTAATACCAAGGGAAACACCAACCAGGGAAAAGAACACCCAAAGATTTCCCGTTGCCGACAGGGATTGATTAGGCTGAAGAAGAATACAGGCGCATCGAGGGGCTTGGCGGCCGACTTCTGTGACCATGGCAAATACTTCCAGACAATACTTACCTAATCAGTGTAGTGCCGCCGCCATCAGCCCACACTCGTATAACGACCCGCCAGTATTCAGGCTACCCCATTCTATTTTAAATACCATTAGCAAAAGTCACTTTATTAAGCTGCGGCTAAAGGAACCCTAATCTAGCCTTTCTGAATAAGCTACTGTTGGCGGGATTGAAAAAATAAGAGGAAATGCCCTCACTTGGTATCACTTACTTCTTACTTGAAATACGCAAACTTTTTTATCTGGACTAGCTGGCGATTTTATACTACAGCGAAGTCAATAAATCAGCGCCGAAGAGCCAAATAAAAAAGCCCACACACTGGTGCGGGCTTTTTAGACGAACCAGCCATCAAGGCCGATCAATCGACAGGGTTAGGGCAGCAGGTGAGCGACTGCATCACGCTCTTCCGCCAACTCCTGCTCGGTCGCAGTCATCTTCTCGCGGGAGAACTCATTGATCTCAACACCCTGTACGATTTCCCAATCCCCACCTTTGCAGGTGCAAGGGAAAGAGTAAATCAGGCCTTCCTGAATACCGTAAGAACCATCGCTGAATACAGCCATGCTGGTCCAGTCACCCTCAGCGGTGCCCAGGGCCCAATCGCGCATATGGTCGATAGCAGCATTGGCAGCGGAAGCCGCAGAAGAAGCACCGCGCGCCTTGATAATAGCTGCACCACGCTGTTGAACCGTCGGAATGAAGTCGTTTTCGTACCACTCCTGCTCCACTTTATCCATCGCCGCAGCACCGGCAACCTTCACTTGGTGCAGGTCTGGGTACTGAGTGGAAGAGTGGTTGCCCCAAATAGTCATATGGGTGATATCGTTAACGCTGGAATCAGTTTTGTTCGCCAGCTGGGACAGAGCGCGATTGTGATCCAGACGGGTCATCGCGGTGAAGTTACGCGGGTCCAGGTCTGGCGCATTGCGCTGAGCAATCAGGGCATTGGTGTTAGCCGGGTTGCCAACAACCAGTACTTTTACGTTACGAGAAGCAACGTCGTTCAGGGCTTTACCCTGTGCAGAGAAGATAGCAGCGTTAGCTTCCAGCAGGTCTTTGCGCTCCATACCCGGTCCACGGGGACGCGCGCCGACCAGCAAAGCATAATCTGCATCTTTGAACGCAATAGTAGCGTCATCGGACTGAACGATACCCGCGAGCAGCGGGAAGGCGCAGTCTTCAAGCTCCATAGCAACGCCTTTCAGCGCTTCTAGTGCCGGGGTAATTTCCAGCAGCTGCAGAATAACGGGTTGATCTTTACCCAGCATCTCGCCGGAAGCGATACGGAACAGCAGCGAATAGCTGATCTGACCGGCAGCGCCGGTAACAGCAACACGAACAGGTGCTTTCACGATAGTTCTCCTCGTTTGTAAGCGGCCGCATTATAGGGCCTCTTGAGCAAATTTCACCTCAAGCGGAGCAATTCTCAACTCAATTTGCCTAACAAAACTTTAATTTTTTATAAGAGACGCCAAAAAAAGGCTCAAGCCGAGGCAGCTTCCCGGTAACGTTGCTGCAAAATACGATAAACCTGCTCGCTGTAATCTACTGCCGAGGCATCAAGCTCAGCAGCGATTTCCGCTAAGTGTTCATTGTCTTCACGTCCGCCCCAGTTCTTCACATAAGTTCCTTCTTTGTATCCGTTATCCTGGCGGAATCGATTGAGTACGTTCTTTCCTACATAGCGTTGATACAGTTCAGTAAAAGGCATCTCTGTGTCGGCAAGAAGCTGCGCAAACCCTGGCAGATCGAATTGTTTACTTGCCAAGGTGCTCAAAGTAAAGGCCTCCAGATCTTCACGAAAATCACCGGGCTCTCGCTGGCCAGCCTCTAATTCCCTCAGCATCTTTTCAGCAACTTGGGCCGGAGAGCCCTGTTGCAGCTCAAGGCTCAGGCCAAAATGCCAGATATCCACCAGCTCCAACTTTACCTGGTCGATATCCGGTTGCTGCTTTTTCCACCACTTCCAGCCGTAATGATCCAAGAGTTCCGCGCTTTCTACCCAGATCGCGCGATACCAGGCAAAATTTTGCGCACGCCAGTTTTTGTTAACAACGGTATTAATTTCGTCCTGCAGGGTCAGCATGACCTGCAATTGTTGCTTCATCATATAGGGAGCTTCTAACTAGCCGGGCTTAGGCAGCCCGAGGAAATAATCGGAGAAAGTTTTCTGTAGTGATTTCAGCCAGCTGCTCGTATGAAATTCCGCGCAACTCAGCAATAAATTCGGCTACTTCCCGCACATAAGCCGGGACATTGGGCTTGCCACGATAGGGGATCGGTGCAAGGTAGGGAGAATCTGTTTCCACCAACAGACGATCGAGAGGCAGTTTACGCGCAACATCGCGCAGATCCTCGGCATTTTTAAATGTCACAATACCGGAGAGGGAAATGTAATAGTTGAGATCTAATGCGGCCTTGGCCATCTCCCAGCTCTCAGTAAAGCAATGCAATACACCGGCTGTTTGTGGGTTTCCGTACTCTCGAATCAACTGAATTGTATCTTCACGAGCATCGCGTGTATGCACAATAACCGGCAACCCCACCTGACCTGCGGCCTGCAAGTGAGCTATAAAGCTCTGCTGCTGGGTCTCTTTGGTGTCCGTACTGTAATAATAATCAAGACCAGTCTCCCCAAGTGCCACTACCTTGGGACGCTCAGCCATCGCGATCAGTTCGTCCACCCCAGCGAGACCGGATTCAACATCCAGCGGGTGTATTCCAACAGAGCAAACAACATCCTCATATTTTGAGGCGATTTCTACAACGGCATCTGCATTTTCCAGACTGATACCAACACATAGGAATTTCCCAACTCCTCGGCTGCGTGCGAACTCCAAGACTGCATCCAAATCGCCATCAAATTTATCGAGCTTCAGTCTATCCAGGTGACAATGAGAATCTACGAGCATGTGATAATTACAACGTGTGAGTAGGTCGACTGGATTCAAGGGTGCCAGCCAGGTAAGTTTCTATCTTGTTTTGTGCAATATTGTCCTTGTCACCAAACTGAACGCCAATACCCGGCGTACGGTTTCCCTGGGCCCCATTAGGGGTTATCCAGATAACCTTGCCTGCCACCGGAATTTTTTCCGGCTCATCCATCAAGCTTAACAACAGGAATACTTCATCGCCGAGGCTGTAGGATTTATCCGTGCTGATAAACAAGCCACCATTTTTTACAAAGGGCATATAAGCGGCATAGAGAACCGACTTATCCTGGATTTTCAGCGATAGGATGCCGTTTCGGGCACCGCCTCCCATGGCTTTCATGCTCAACCTCAATGTTTTAAATGTTGCGCTAACTTATCTGAGCGTACTGTTTCTGTCCAGAACACTACACGTTCCCGATAGAAAGAAGCTTTATGCCCTTGCGTGTGGTTACGGCTTTACATTTCTCATTAAGCAAAAAGCCTAGACCACCGTATCATCAACTCCTCCAGCAACAAGCGGCGATTGGGATTCGCTCCACTCGCAAGTCCCTTCCGCGCCTGAACGAGGTGATCGTAAAAATCAAACAGTGGGCGCAAACTGCCTTGACCTATTCCCGGGAACCTTTGAAGAAGGGTCATAACTTGAGTATCGCCAGTGGAATCACTACTGCGCACCCTAGCCATTTGGGCAACCCACTGTTGCCAAAATTGAATAAGCTGGGCCAGATCTGCAGGCTCGGGCGGAGCCTCCCAGCGACCTGCAGCTGCCACAGCCCTTACACTACCCTGAGCCAGAGCAATTAGCTCCCCCAGAAAGCGCTCCCGAACTTCCTCGCATTTTGGCTCGGCCAATTGCGCAGCCAACAATGGCGCCCCACCGGCCAACGCCAGGGCCTTGGTTGCAGCACCCTCCTTCAAGCCATATCCATGCAGCCATTGCAATGCCATTTCTGCAGAAGGGGATGGAAAAGCAACAGCTTGGCAACGACTGCGAATTGTTGGCAGCAAACCTGCGGGAGAGTCACTGACCAGAAGGAAAATCACTGATGCCGCAGGTTCCTCCAGGTTTTTTAATAGCGCATTGGCCGCATTGATGTTCATTGCTTCCGCCGGCGCCAGCCATACCAAGCGCGCACCCCCGCGCCCACTGGTGCGGGAGACAAAATCCCCCAGCTGGCGAATCTGTTCAACCTTAAGCGGACCGCCTACCTTTTCAGGCTCTACCCGAAGAAAATCCGGGTGCGACCCCGCCTGCCAAAGGTGGCAATCCTTGCAACTTCCACAGGCCTGCCCTTCTCTGGGCTGCTCGCACAATACCAGCGCAGAAAAGGCCTCAGCAAAAGCACGTTTGCCAAGACCAGGCTGGCCACTCAACAACAGGGCATGAGGGCATCGACCAGCGCGCCACTGGGTACCAAGCCGTTGCCACTGTTCCGTTTGCCAGGGTAGTAAAGAAGGGATAGGGGTATGTTCAGGTACTTCAGACACTGCCAATTGCCAAATTTGTAACTGGAAACTTCACCACACTCGTGGTGACCATATTTTAAAGCGTGCATCAAAGAAGGCGCTGTAACTCCTGCCCCAGCTGTTGCTGGACCTGCACCAAAGGTTGACTAGCATCGACAACGGCATAGCGCGAAGGGGCTGCCTGAGCACGTTCACGATAAGCTTCACGCACCCGGTGGAAGAAAGCCAGCTGCTCACTTTCAAACCGATCGGCAGCTCCAGTACTGGCAGCACGCTGTAAACCTATTTGCGGGTCCAAATCTAAAAGAAGTACCTTATCAGGCCGCAAATCTCCCTGCACATCATTTTCTAAGCGCTCGATTAGAGCCCTGTCAAGCGCTCGCCCCCCACCTTGGTAGGCATAAGTGGCATCAGTAAAGCGGTCACAAATCACCCAGTCACCCCGCTCCAAGGCCGGGATAATCACTTTCGCCAGATGTTGTGCTCGAGCGGCAAAAACCATAAGCAGCTCCGCCGTGGGATCAACAGCCTCGTCACGCTTAGCTAGTAGCAACTCCCGCAGCTGCTCAGCCAGGGGAGTGCCACCCGGCTCGCGGGTTTGAATAAATGGAATATTACGATCAGCTAACCACTGGGTAATAAACTGCAGGTTGGTAGACTTGCCAACCCCCTCCCCGCCTTCCAGGGTTATAAATTTTCCGCGCGACACTATTTCTAATTTCCTTTTGCCGGACTGGAGCGGTAATCCGCTCGCCTTTTCAACTGATACTCCCGCACCGCACGGTTGTGCTCTGTCAGAGTGGCTGAGAAATGATGGGAACCATCCCCCTTACCTACAAAATACAGGCTTTTGCCGGGCTTTGGGTTCAGTGCGGCGCGGATAGCCGCGCGTCCCGGCAGTGCAATTGGTGTAGGGGGGAGCCCATTGATTACATAAGTATTATACGGGGTTGGCTGGCGAAGGTGTGCTCGGGTGAGGTTACCATCATAGTCTTCCCCCAGCCCATAAATTACGGTGGGATCGGTTTGCAAGCGCATGCCCATATTTAGGCGCCGCACAAAAACTCCAGCAATTTGACTTCGCTCGGAAGGCTGACCAGTTTCCTTCTCAATCAACGAAGCCATAATCAAGGCCTCATAGGGCGTTGCGTAAGGGAGGCCATCCTCTTTTGCCTGCCACTCTTCATCCAGCACGCGCTGCATACGTTCATACGCTTCGCGTAAAAGCTCAATATCTGTAGTCCCAGAGCGATATACATAGGTATCTGGGAAAATCCAACCTTCCTCAGCCCCCTCTTTCAGGCCAAGAGCCCTGGCCGCGGCACTGACACTACTGCCAGCCTCAGATCTAACAACCCTCTGCCCCGAGCGAATCTTTTGCAGCGCCTGCTGGAAAGTCCATCCCTCGACTAAAGTGAGTCGATAAATGGTGACGTCACCCCGGTTTAACCGGGTAATTAAATCCACTGCCGTACTTCCGCTGGGTATCAGATACTCACCAGAGTGGATATCGGTTTTGCCTTCCCAATAGGCATAGGCAAGAATCAATCGCGGCCAGCTAATCACCCCGTCACTATTCAGTTTCCGCAAGGTTCCAGATAAGCTGCTGCCTTTTTGCACTTGGAACTGCAGGCCCTTTTCTCCCACAGCCAGTGGAGACGCTAAGGCCATCTGTAACATCCACAGAGAGGCTCCGCCCAATAAGGCAACGAGGAGAAAACCACTAAACAGGATTTTCCAAAGCTTGAAAGGAGAGCTTGTCCGCTTTTTCTTTACCACAATGTTTCCATGATCAAATGCTGCAACCCTCGAACACCAGCCCCGATCGACCAACGTTGATGACCGATAATCTCGACAACCGGCAATACCCCGCGCACGCTGTTACACAATGCTACTTCATCAGCGCCGCTCAGATCCCAAATTTCTAAATCTCGCTCCTGCCACTGAATCTCACTGGATAACCAGTCCCGCATGACGCCCCGGACACCACAGCGATGCAAATCAGGCGTTATCCAGGTATTACCAAAGCGAGCCAGTAAATTACAGCGCAAGCTCTCGATAACCCTGCCCTCACTATCTAACATCAGGCCATCGATACGCTCCCCTTCAGGAAGCTCAGATTTCGCCTTATTATATCGATTGCGACATAGAAGTTTGCTGCCTAAGTTCCTACTTTTTGAAAGCGATAGATAGGTCTTACAGGGGTAAAGTCGAACTCCAAGTTCAGTCTCGGCAGTCAACTTTAGCGGCAACAAGGACAGATCCCAGCACCACTCACCACCAACCGAACCCAGCCGCAATCGGGCGATCGCCATTTTCTGGTTAAGCTGCTCAACCAACCGGGGTATGCACTGATCAATCTCTTTAAGGAGCATCTCATCCAAACCAGCATTCCGGGCCAGGCGCTCTCGGTGTAGCGGCCACAGCGGCAACCTTCCGTTGTGACAGCGCATGGTTTCGAGGATTCCATCTTCGTAACTCTCATCAGCAGGCAAGCTCTGCACAGGTCGGCTTCTGAGAAAAAATTGTGGCAATTTGCACATATCAGGAAGGGAGTTGCCCGCCCAGAGGCGGGCAGACAGATCAGGTTCGCTTGACGATTAATGAACCATTGGTGCCACCAAACCCAAAAGAGTTAGATAGTACCGAATTAATTACTCTAGGCTGGGCCTCCTGAGGCACTAAATTGATATTTTCACAAGCCTCGTCTGGGTCATACAAATTGATTGTTGGCGGCGCCATTTGATCGCGCAGAGCGAGGACAGAGAAAACTGCTTCAAGAGCTCCTGCAGCACCGAGAAGGTGGCCAGTCATAGACTTTGTAGAACTTACCGCCAGCTCTTCTAAAGAATCTGCAAAAACCTCACGAACAGCCTGAATTTCAGCCGTATCTCCCAATGGCGTAGAAGTGCCATGTGCATTGATATACTGGATATCAGCAGCATTCATACCGGCGTCATTAAGCGCATTCTGCATGGAGAGCGCAGCCCCAGCACCATCTTCTGGAGGCGAAGTCATATGATGGGCATCACCACTCATACCAAAGCCTGCAAGCTCCGCGTAAATCTTTGCGCCGCGGGCTTTCGCGTGCTCGTACTCCTCCAGGACAAGTACCGCAGCCCCCTCTCCCAGCACAAAACCATCTCGACTTTTATCCCACGGGCGGCTGGCCGCCTTGGGGTCATCGTTGCGCGTAGAGAGCGCTCTGGCCGCACAGAAACCACCGAGCCCAACAGGCGTAGTGACCATTTCGGCCCCGCCACACACCATAACATCCGCATCGCCATACTGAATGGTCCGCATACCCAATCCCAGAGCATGAGTGCCAGTAGTACAGGCTGTTGTGACAGCGAGATTTGGGCCCCGAAGACCAAATTTTATCGATAAATTGCCAGCGACCATATTGATGATGGCACCCGGCACAAAAAATGGTGACACTCGTCGGGGGCCCTTGTCGGCAATCAACAGGGCATTATCTTCAATAGCCAAAATGCCTCCCATACCGGAACCGATACAGGTCCCCATACGCGACGCATTCTCTTCATTAATTTCCAGACCGCTATCTTCCATCGCCTGATTACCCGCAACCAGGCCATATTGCAAGAAAGTGTCCATCTTGCGCGCATCTTTTGCGGCTACATAAGGAGTCGGATCAAAATCTTTCACCATAGCGGCGAAGCGGGTTGAGAACGCCGAAACATCGAATGACTCTATTGGAGCAGCTCCACTGACGCCCTTTAGGATGCCAGACCAAGTCTCCTCTACGGTGTTACCCAGCGGGCTCACTGCGCCCATTCCGGTTACAACAACTCTTCTGTGCGACACTGCGGTCCCCCCGAAACTCTTACTGCCACTGCTCTCCCTTCAATCTACATACGAAGGAATCAACACTAGAACAGCAGTCACAATTCCATAGTGCAAATATAAAGAGAGCCGCGCTATGTAACATAGAACGGCTCTCAGAAGCGCTTGGCTACGCACAGTAATAAAACTGCTCGCGCCTAAACCACCCAGCAGGAATTAACCAAGGTTGTCCTTGATGTAATCAATTGCCAGCTGAACAGTTGTGATTTTCTCAGCTTCTTCATCGGGGATTTCGGTTTCGAATTCCTCTTCCAAAGCCATTACCAGCTCAACTGTGTCGAGTGAGTCCGCGCCCAGATCTTCAACAAAAGAGGCTTCAGGCTTAACGTCTTCTTCCTTCACGCCCAGTTGTTCAGCAACGATCTTTTTAACGCGCTCTTCAATGCTGCTCATGATTCAATTTAACTCCTAGTGGGTAAAAATCTGTTTTAGTCGCTATTGTTATTTCGCCAATCCAATTAACGGCGATAACGACCGGCTCACACAGCTTTTGGATAATTCAGAGGCCATTGTACCCCAAGTTTTTAGGGTTGTAATGCACGGCTCTGCGGCACCATCAGCAAATACAAAAAACTTTTAAAAATCAATAGTTTATTGAAATATTTTCAACGTACCTCAGGCCATATACATGCCGCCATTGACATGTATCGTCTCCCCCGTGACATAAGCTCCGGCATCACTCGCCAGGAAGGCCACAACAGAGGCAATCTCTTCGGGCTGCCCCAAACGACCCAGAGGGATCTTACCAAGAAGCGCCTCGCGCTGCGCCTCAGGCAGCACTTTGGTCATATCGGTATCAATAAAACCCGGGGCGACAGTATTCACAGTAATGCCGCGAGAGCCGATCTCTGCAGCCAAGGACCGAGCAAAACCTGCTACTCCAGCCTTGGTGGCCGCGTAATTGCTCTGACCCGCGTTGCCCATGCTACCCACCACGGAGCTGATATTGATGATACGCCCCCAGCGCGCCCGAGTCATATCTCTGAGGCAGGCTTTTGTCATACGGTAGACAGCGGATAAGTTTGTCTCGATCACTGAGTCCCACTCATCATCTTTCATGCGCATGAGCAAATTGTCTTTTGTGATTCCCGCGTTATTAACCAAAATGGTCGGCGCCGCAAAATCATTTTTCACTACTTCTAGCAGCCCAGCGATACTTTCCGCACTGGTGACATCAAGTACCATACCTGCGCCATTGAAGCCCTGCTCGGCGAAACGCGCACTAATTTTTTCGGCACCACCAGCACTAGTGGCAGTACCGATGACCACTGCGCCTTGGCTGCCCAACATATCCGCAATTGCTGCACCTATGCCGCGACTAGCACCAGTGACCAGGGCAACTTTGCCCTCAAGGGAGGTCTTCAGACTCATACTTGCTTTATCCTTATTTGACCATTGCCATCGTGCCTGAGCAACTCAGGCGGCTGTAGATCTCAGCGCTTCATTAAAGCTGCTGGGAGTGTCTATACCGTGACAAACGGCACTGCGATCAATACGCTTAATGAGACCAGCCAGCACCTTACCCGGACCACACTCGACCAGCTGGGAAGCACCATCGTTTATCAGCTTTTGCGCACAGGCAGTCCAGCGAACCGGACTATATATCTGCTCAATCATCAAAGCCTTGATCTTCGCGGGATCAGATTCAGTTTCGGCATGCACGTTGTGTACAACAGGGATTTGCGGGGCACTGAATTCCGCCGCCTCGATCTGAGGGGCGAGCTTCTCCGCTGCCGGACGCATTAACTCAGTATGAAATGGCGCACTCACCGGCAAAGGCATGGCGCGCTTTGCACCGGCCGCCTTACAGGCATCTATCGCCCTTTCCACAGCAGCACCATTGCCTGCAATTACGATCTGGCCCGGAGAGTTGTAGTTCACCGCAGCCACCACTTCACCTTGAGCGGCTTTAGCACAGAGCTCTCCCACCACACCATCATCAAGCCCAATCACTGCGGCCATAGCTCCTGTACCCACGGGTACAGCTTCCTGCATCAGGCGGCCACGTTCACGAACCAGGTGGACAGCATCTTTAAAAGCCAGGACACCGGAACACACCAATGCCGACCACTCCCCAAGACTATGCCCTGCCATGCGAGCGGGCATCGCACCACCACGAGCGCGCCAATGGCGATAGAGAGCAACACTGGAGGCTAAAAGAAGAGGTTGCGTACGCTGGGTAAGATTGATTGCTTCCTGCTCACCATTTTGACAGAGATCCCAGAGGTCATATCCCAGAACTTCTGAGGCTTCAGCAAAGGTGGATTGGATTCCAGGGGCCTCCTGAGCAATTTCGGAGAGCATGCCGATCTTTTGAGATCCCTGCCCCGGAAAGACGAATGCAAGCGCGGCATTGGTCATAAGATATCCTTAAACCTGTTTGGCAAATTTCAGTAGGAGGGAGGTGTAGTATCTACCCCATTTCCTTTGAGTTTCGCTCGCCAGCTTGTACCAAGGCGGCGCCAACTCTGGCAGCCAAATCGGCATCGGCACATTCTTTTGCCGTCACCATAGCCCGGTAAAAAGCTTCGCTGCTGGCACCCCCGTGACTTTTGATCACGTTGCCCTTCACCCCTACAAAGCTGGCGCCATTATAGCGAGCGGGTTCCACCTGTGTGCGCCATTTTCGCAACAACTTTATGGCTAATTGGCCAAAAAAACGTTTGAAACACCCCTTTTTCTCAATAGTGAACGCTTTTTGACCCATCAGTCTAATCACGCCTTCGGCGGATTTCATGGCAACATTTCCCATCAAACCGTCGCACACAACTACATCGACAGCCCCGGTAAAGATGTCGTGCCCCTCCACAAAACCCACATAGTTAACCTGTGGATCCCCCTCAAGGAGCTCGGCCGCCCTGCGTATTTCAGCGGTACCTTTGTGCGCCTCGGCACCAATATTCAGCAGTGCAACCTCAATGTCCGCACGCGGAACGCCAGTGTGGAGATGCTGAGCCTCAATACCCATACGCGCAAACTGCAGTAGATCTTCCGCGCTGCACCCCACATTTGCGCCGAGATCCAAAAGGTAGCAGGAACCGTGCCCTGAGGGTACAGACTTGCCCAATGCCGGCTTGCGAACGCCCTCAATATTACCCAGAACACTGCGACTTAAGGCCAAAAGGGCGCCGGTATTTCCAGAGGTAACCATTGCCTGGGCACTACCTTCCGCCACAGCTTTTAGAGCTTGGGCCATGGTGGAGTTGCGCTTATGGCGAACCGCCTGCAAAGGGTTGCACTCTTGGGTAACAACCTGCTCACAAGGGATGATTTCAAGGCGATCGGGAATTTGGGCGTGGCGCTGCTCGAGGAGCAGAGCTTCTAATTGCGCGCGCGGGCCGAAAAGTTTCAACTGCGCTTCAGGGAAATTTTGCAGAAATCTAATACAGGCCGGAACGACAGAGCGGGGACCTAAGTCCCCGCCCATTGCATCCACGGCCAATCGCAATTGGCTGGACAAAGCTTACTCTTCTTCGGAGCCGCCGCCGATGTCGATCACCTTGCGACCACGATAGAAACCATCTTTGGTCACGTGGTGGCGACGGTGCTTTTCACCAGTAGTCGGATCTACGGAGAGAGTTGCACCGGCGCCTAGCGCGTCGTGTGAACGGCGCATACCGCGACGGGAACGAGTCTTCTTGTTTTGTTGAACAGCCATTGCTAGCTCCTAAAATAAACAAATTTCGCTGGAACCGGGGCGCCTACCGGCGAGCCCAAACTCTAAGAGAAAATCTAGGATTTTCCCGAAGAACCCTTCAACTGCTCCAGCACTTTAAAGGGGTTTTCCCGTTGCTCACCCGCTTCAGATGCCTTCTCACCAATATGGAAAGTCTCCTTGGAGACACACTCCTCATTGTGATAAGCCACCATCGGCAGATTGAGCAAAATTTCATCTTCAAGGATCTGGTGCAAGTCCAGCTCATCGCCATCCTGAATCACCGGATCCAAGTCTTTGGGAAGGGCCTTGCCCTGCTCTTCAGACCAAACGATACCCCAGCAAAACTGCGCCTCGAGTTGCTCGCCTACAGGATGCAGGCAACGCTGGCATAACAAATCCACCGCGCAGTGCACCTTACCGCTAACAGTGAGGTGATTTTGCAGGTCGCGGCCAAATTGGATTTCAGCCTCGACCTCCCCTTTCACAGACTCAACGGCTTCACGTAGTCGCTGCAGTGACTCCAGAGGCAAAATACCTTCCAGATACTGCTCGCGCTGCACCAATTTCCGAGCGTCAACGCTCTTAGGCAATACTGATTTAGAGGGGGCTATCGACATAAGCGCGCAATTCTATGGACTCACCCTACCCTTGTCAAAACAATTCAGTCACTGCAGTATCGCTCGGTCACAAACTTTGACCTAACCAACCATGGAACCGCCCAAATAATGGCCTCCACACTGATACTAGCTTCCAGCTCCCCCTACCGCAGGGCGCTACTGAAGCAACTCCACCTCCCCTTTCAGACCGCGTCTCCCCATATAAATGAAGATGCCAAGCCGGGGGAGGCCGCTGACGCCCTTGCCTTAAGGCTCGCACAGGAAAAATCTCGCGCTTTAATGCGAGACAACCCCCAATCCCTGATCATCGGCTCCGACCAGGTTGCAGAATGCCGGGGACAAATTCTGGGCAAGCCCGGTAATCGCAACAAAGCCATTGCTCAACTACAGGCCTGCTCCGGCAACAAAGTTACCTTCCATACAGGGCTGTCTTTGCTGGAAAGCGCAAGCAACCGCCAAGTGAGCACCGTGGAAACCTTTACAGTGTATTTCCGGCCACTCAGCCTTCCGCAAATTGAAAAATATATTGAGCTGGAAGAGCCCTACGATTGTGCAGGCTCATTTAAAGTGGAGGGCCTCGGTATAGCATTATTTGAAAAGCTCGACGGCACCGACATCAACACTCTTATAGGTTTACCCCTAATTCGCCTGGTAGATCTGCTCGGCGAATTTGGTATAGATCCACTGAAATCAACTGCTAAGAGCTAAGCGGCGGCCAACCCAGCAACCCGGGAAACTCATCGATAATCGCCTGGGGATTACACTCCCGCAGGCGACTTGGGCAATGAGCGCCATAGCTAACCCCCACGGCGGGCATACCAATCGCTGCCGCCATTGCCAAGTCATAAGTGGTGTCACCAACCATCACCGCATCATCAACACCGCAATCAACTTCAGCTAGCAGCTCACTCAGCATCAATGGGTCTGGCTTGGAAGCAGTTTCATCTGCACAGCGGCTCGCTATAAATAAGTGCTCCATGCCATGCTCTTCAAACTCCCGACTGAGGCCTCGACGACTCTTCCCCGTGGCGACCGCCAACTGATGCCCCTGGCAAAGCAACGCATCCAAAGTATCTAAAACCCCATCAAATAAAGGTAGGGGTTCCACTCGCGCCGCCATCCACTCCTCTGAATAGAATTGCTTCAAGGCTTGCCGATCTTTATCAACAGCCTCAGGAAAAAGGGTGGTCACCGCCTCCGGCAAACCCAACCCAATAATATTGCTCACCGCTCCAGGAGAAAGTGCCGGCAAACCAACTCGCGCCGCCGCGCGCAGCATGCAGTCAACAATCCGCGCCTCGGAATTACAAACAGTGCCATCCCAATCGAGAATAACCAGCATCGCCGCGCCCCTTTACTCGTCTCGCAACTTCTTTAATAGCGCTTGCATTTCAGCGGGTAGCGGCGCTTCAACATGCACATCGGTGCCGTCTGGAGGCGTGCAGCGCACAGAAGCCGAGTGCAGGAAAAGACGCTTAAGGCCTCGCTCACGAAACGCACGGTTATCCTCATCACCGGTGTACTTACTATCACCCGCCAGGGGACAACCAACAAACTGGGCGTGCACGCGAATCTGGTGGGTGCGCCCGGTTACCGGCTCTGCGCCCAACAGTGTTGCCGCTTTAAAACGCTCCAACACCTGGAAGCGCGTCTCGGAAGCCTTTCCATCCTGATGCACCGAGACCATCCGCTCACCACTCTTGAGGGTGTTTTTACGCAACGGGGCTTCAACAACCCTCCTACCTCGAGGCCATTTACCTACCGCCAGCGCCAGATAAGACTTCCCAATCCGTCCGCCCCTCAGTTCCGCCTGCACATGCTGTAAAACATTACGCTTGCGCGCCACCATGATCGCACCGCTAGTATCCCGGTCGAGGCGATGCACAAGCTCAATAAACGGGCTCTGCGGATACATCTGCCGGAGCACTTCAATCAAACCAAGCCGGACGCCACTACCGCCATGAACGGCAAGGCCGGCAGGCTTATTGATCACAAGTAGGCCCTTGTCATCATAAAGTATGGAGTCGTGCACCAACTGGCGCAGCTGCTCTCCAGCATGGGGGGCAGGAGCCTGCTCTGCCGCACGAATTGGCGGCACACGCACCACATCGCCCGCCGCGAGCTTGTATTCTGCCTTTACCCGTCCTTTATTTACCCTTACCTCACCCTTGCGCAGGATTCGGTAAACGCGTGAACGGGGCACACCTTTTAGGCGTGCCTGAAGGAAATTGTCAATCCTCTGCCCAGCCAGCTCTTCAGGCACAGTCAAAAACTGCACGCCGCCAGAGGGGTTCCAGGTATCAGAGGGAGTGTCGGCCGCAGCCGTTTTCAGGGGAGGTGTACTTCGCATGACGCGCATCATAGCGCCGCTGCAAGGACAATTGAAGCACCTCCCTGCCCGTGCTATATTCGGCCGGCCTGAATTCGGCTGGTTTTCGGTCATCGGCGGCTTCCCACATGAAGAGATAGCCATGGCTTCGGAGAAAATACTGCTGTTCGGCCAGTGCGCGGGCATACCCGTGTTATTGATAAAAACTTAGCTGATGAGCACTCCCCAAAACGAGAATCTCAAGGGGGCCTCACCAGCACAACAGCCCACAGTTAAGTGGGTAACAATCGCGAAGGTAAGACGGGCCGCGACCCGCAGCGCTTGAAAGGACGACTCAAAACTTGCGTCCCGCTCTGTAGATAATGCCAGCGACCGAACTGGCAACCAGGAGACAACTGCTTACTTTAACCTGGTCAACAAAATATAGAAGAAGAGTAGCGGCCAAAAGCCGAGCTACAGAGCTAGAAACGATGACGCAAACCTTGCCACCCAGCTTGAAACTGACCCAAGGGTGGCGCCCAACCCGGCCATGGAAACCCACGGCCCCGGTACAGGGCAGTACTAAACGTAAGGTACTAAAGGAAGAAAGGTACTGGTAAGTGCCAACGGATAGCAGCACAGCATCGCATATCCGGAGTTTTTGCAGTGGAATGTTGGGCGAACGCTCGTCTCGAAAGGCCGCGTAGACTGAATTTGCGGAACAGACAGCCTCTCTAACTTCCCTGCCCCGCCACCAGGTCATCTCCTCTTGGCGGCCCATAAGCAAGCCTGCAATGAGCGGTGTCTCACCTTTGCGCAACGCAAGGAAATCGACACGCATGAAGAGAATGTTGATCAACGCAACCCAGCCTGAGGAGTTGCGTGTAGCACTGGTGGACGGCCAGTGGCTCTATGACCTGGATATTGAAAATCGCACCCGTCAACAGAAAAAAGCCAACATCTACAAAGGTAAAATCACCCGTGTAGAACCCTCGCTTGAAGCCGCATTCGTCGACTACGGTGAAGAGCGCCACGGCTTCCTTCCCCTGAAAGAAATTTCCCGAGAATACTTCCTCAAGCAACCCAAGGACATCGAAGGCCGCATCAAGATTAAAGATGTCGTCAAAGAGGGGATGGAGGTTGTTGTTCAGGTAGATAAGGAAGAGCGCGGCAACAAAGGCGCGGCCCTCACCACATTTATCAGTCTCGCCGGGCGCTACTTGGTACTAATGCCGAACAACCCCCGTGCCGGCGGCATCTCCCGCCGCATTGAGGGCGATGAACGCTCTGAGCTACGTGACGCCCTAGCCAGCGTGGATGTCCCCTCTGGCATGGGCATGATTGTGCGCACCGCCGGTGTGGGCCGCAGTGGCGAAGAGCTGCAATGGGATCTCAACTACCTGCTAAAACTGTGGAACTCTATAACAGAAGCTTCCAGCAAAAACAGTGCGCCAAAATTTCTCTTCCAAGAAAGCGATGTAATCATTCGCGCAATTCGCGACTACATGCGCGATGATATTGGCGAAGTCATCGTCGACGACCCAAAAGCGTACGAGCTTGTTTCGGAATTTGCCCGCCAAGTAATGCCCCATTACGCCCACAAGGTAAAACCCTACGAAGACTCAATTCCGCTCTTCAACCGATACCAAATCGAAAGCCAGATTGAGACCGCCTTTGAACGCGAAGTAAAACTTCCCTCCGGTGGCTCAATCGTTATTGATGTGACTGAAGCACTGGTCTCCATTGATATCAACTCCTCCCGCGCCACCAAAGGCGGAGACATTGAGGAGACCGCGCGCAACATCAACCTGGAAGCCGCCGATGAGATTGCCCGCCAGCTGCGCCTGCGCGATATGGGCGGCCTGGTCGTGATCGACTTTATCGACATGCAAAGCAAGTCCAATCAGCGCGAAGTTGAAAAGCGCATGGAGAAAGCTCTCAGCATGGACCGCGCCCGTGTACAAGTTGGCCGCATCTCCCGCTTCGGCTTGCTGGAAATGTCACGCCAGCGCCTGCGCCCATCTCTCGGTGAAACCACCTTCCGCGTTTGCCCCCGCTGTAGCGGCCAAGGCACTATTCGCGGCACCAAATCTCTGGCCCTCTCTATCTTGCGCCTGGTAGAAGAAGAGGCCAAAAAGGAGCGCAGCGCAGAGATTCGCGCAATTACCCCGGTAAATGTTGCCACCTATCTCCTCAACGAGAAGCGCAAGGCGATCTCCCAAATTGAGTCACGCAATAAAACCCGCGTAGTGGTCGTACCAAATGCGGAAATTGAAACGCCGCACTTTGAAGTTCAACGCCTACGCGATGACGACACATCTACCCTCGAAACCTCCTATAAAATATCTGGAAGCGTAGAGGAAACTGTCACCAAGAAAGAAGAGCAGCCTAAGCGCCCACAAGCACAGCCTGCTGTACAACCGCTCGCGCACACCGCACCGGCACCAACTCCGGAGAAAAAACCGGAGCCAGGTCTGTTTAGCCGCCTGATAAACGCTATTGCTGAGCTTTTCACCAGCAAAGAAGAAGAGCCCAAGAAGCATCAGAAGTCCCAAAACCGCGGTAAAGATTACCAGCGCAATCGCAACCGCAATCGCAATCAGCGCGGTGGCAACCGGGGCAGTCGCAATGAACGTCAGGCTCGCCGCAAAGACGATCGCCGCAAAGACGATCGCCGCGAAGATAGCAAGAGCGATGACCTCCGCGAAGCCAGGCAGACCACAAAGTCGTTCGATGAGCGTGATAGCGGAGCCGATCGCGGTGAAGGACAGCGCCGTCGCCGCCGCCGCCGCAGCGGAGACAATCGCCGTAAAGATGAAAATCGCGGCAACGCCTCCGAGGGTAATACTAACGAAAACATCTCACAGGTAGATGAAAGCGCCGATCAGGATCGCCCAGCACGTCGCCCCAGCAATGTTCGCGGCCGTCCACAAGCTCGTCGTCGTGGCCGCCGTACAGAAAACACTGCCGCCACAGCCGTAGCTCAGAGCCAGGAAGAGCTAAATCGCGAAGTCAATGAAGCGATTGACGAAGCGGAAAGTGAAGCCAGGAAATCCAGGGATACCGCAGCCAATAACTTAACCGAAGCTCCTGTGAGTGAGGCGGCGAAGCCCAAGCACAAGCACAAAGAGCAAAAAGCTCCCGAGCCCACCCAGGTAACCGAGTCCAAGCCTGTAGTGAAGGCTCCTGAGCAAAAGCCTTTTGCGCCTAAGGTTTCTGAAAGCCAAGCGGAAGTAAAACCAGTTGCAGAGGCCTCCCCAAAGGCACAGCCAGCAATCACAAACGAGGCACCCGCTCAGCAGCCAGTAACACCTGAAAAGGCTACTGCAACCAGAGAAGAGCAACCCTCTCCTACCCTGGTAACCCCCAAAGCCTCTCAAGAAGTAAAAGCCACAAAAGTGTCAGCACTTGCTACTAACGTGGAGGCTACCGCAGCAACTGAAGATGCTGAAGAAACTGCCCTAAAAGAAGCCAGTGAAGCCGCAAAGGCATCGGTAGAGCAAGGCGACGCTATCGCCAGAGAGGAAATGATGGCTGCAGAAGCTAAAGCTTCTGAGGAAATCGCTACGCCGGCAACTCAGGGACGCGCCGGCAACGACCCGCGCATCAACCCCAAGCCATTGCTGGAGTTGGCAATCGTGACAGAGCATCGTGACATAGGCTCCCAGCAGCCGCTAGACACCGCTCAACCAGCGGCCATCCAGCACAGCCCTCGCACACTTGCACGCCCAGCCAATGACCCGCGTGTGGCACGTCAAGTAACACAGGCTAATACTGACCACAATTCTGCAGAAGCAGGCTAAGCAACCAATCAAAGCCGCTAGCAGCTCAGCTGCTGGCGGCTTTTTACATCTGAAGAATTGCCCTTGACTGGTCAATAAATCACCTAACCCATTGAACTAATTGAAAAAATTTAAAACGGCACTTGTATGTAGCACGAAGCTATGTATAATGCACAGCACAATTTGGTGGGGTGGCTGAGTGGTCGAAAGCGGCGGTCTTGAAAACCGTTGACTGTAACAGGTCCCAGGGTTCGAATCCCTGCCCCACCGCCATTATTCATGCAGAAAGCCCTGATTTATCAGGGCTTTTTGGTTTGTGCCCTTTGTGCTCCCCCACTTAACTTTTGTAAGATCTTCACAGCAAAAGCCGCTCCGCCCCTACTGTATCGAATTGGCACCGTGGCAGTCCTTCCGCAATCAGTTCATACCCATCCCGGATAGGAACTGGCGGATATTTTCATTGACTGCCAGTAACTAGTAACTACTCGCGTCCCCATCAATAACTTTAACAAGTCAGCTGACCATCCAGCGCCACAACTACCACCACAAAAAAAGGGGGAGCATCATAAGGAAAGCGCATACCACTCATGAGCGTAGCATGTAAAAATAAAGACCTACCGGGAAGGATATACCCATGAGCAAGTGGCTCCCATTGCTCATACCATCATGTAGTGACGATAAGCTACTGGCTCACGATGCCCAGCTAAGAAATCTTGCCAACCCTCAGCTGATTTAGATTCAGCATTTAACCAAGTCAACATATGATCCGCCCCTAGAAAAACTGGACTACGGTCATGGTCAACCGCCTCAACTTCTGGAGCCGGGTCATCGGTAATCAAGGTGCATGAGAAGTAACCAACCTCTCCCCCCAATGATTCCCAGTAGTCCCAAAGGATTGGTGCCCACATCAAATCTTTACCCTTTGGAGTAAACTGGACCTGAGCTTTCTTACCCTTATGTTCGACCCACTCAAAGAAACTCGTGAATGGTAATATCCCATGCTGGTGGCCAATCAGGGAGCGCCAGGTTTTTGCTTCAAGCAATCTATCTAGCCGAGCGTTATATAGACTGTATTTTGTCGCTAGATCCCAAGCCGAGTTGGATAGGCGTATCGAGTAACGTAGCGGGCGCAACCAATTCTGACCTCCATCACATATTATGCCCGGCGCAAAATAGCGGGGGTATACTCTTTCGCCTGGCCCTGCAAGGCGGAATTGACTGACACGAGGTAGCCCCTTCAACCCTAGCGCGTGGCGAACCTCCGCTTTAGCAGAGCAGTTCTCCCATTTTTGGTTGAAGCGGAATTGATTCCAGGCATTCACATCCGCTCTAAACCCTACAGGAAGTGATGACAGCGTCTTGTCACTAGGGGCCGTAAAGGAGTAGCACATGGAAATTCACCGTAGAATGTGGGCTGAACCACACTAATAAGATGATTAAAAGAAGAAAGAGAATTTAAGAGGAGTGTATCACCTGCCTTCACCTTTCAGATAATCCACTATTTTATCAATCTCCTCTTCATTTTCGTCAATAAGCCTATCTGAAAGAATCTTAAGCTTGTCAATTGATTTGTAATCAAAAGGGCCCACAAAGGGGTCAATGAGCTCAACATTTAGATAATCATATTTCACCCGCGAGGGCGCCAAAGACTCAGCAATTTCCAGAGAAAATATCTGCTGATAATCCATTGATCGTGTCATGCTAAATATTGCATCATGGAACCAGCGTAATTTCCCCCAACTCTTAAGACTTCTATAATCAAAACCCATAGTATGAACTGGATGTATCCCGGAACCAAGAATCAGCAAGTAGTAGTTTTTGCCTGGAAAATTTTTTATTACATCATGCAAGATGACGTTAGCCGGATCATTAGCCGTGATTGCTGCATCCGCAAAGTAACGATGAGTAATCTTCTTGTCTGGCCCCACAAAATCAACAGGGGTAAAAAAAGCCTCTGCACTCGATGCAGCAGCAACGAGCTGATAAAGCGTATTAGTAGGCAAATCTAAAGCTTTTATCCCTCTATTCTTAAAAAGATGCAACCGTCCATTATGTACATCCAGAGACGGGATAATTACATAATTATTTAAGCTGGTAAAATTCATCGCTGGGGAATAATTTCGCTCCAAGACTTCTGAAAGATGGGTACCCATAAATTGCGGCGAGAGGTATCCATTTAATGTCAAGGCATTATGATACCAGGGCACTGAAAACAGAAACTCGCTTTCTTTTTCATATACTTTTATTAACCTTTCACTTCTTGAGGAAATGTTGTCATGATCAAAATCAAGCCGACCCAATTGAGAAAGTGGAATATTCAAGCTGGTGGCAATAATGGCACCTGTTGAAACTCCACTAAAGACATCAAACACTTCCTCTACAGGCTTCCCCAATTGTTTCTCAATGTGCTGTATCACATAGAGAGGTATAAGCCCCCTGACGCCACCCCCTTCAATGATCAGAATATTAATTGTTTCCTTTTTCTCTAACGCCTCATTGCTTTTTATTAACTCCTCTGCAATCGGCTGGGAATCAAACTTGATACCGCGAACAAAAACATAATTGTAAGAAAAAACCAGCAAACCTAGAGCCACTACTAATAAAAAGAAAATGACTACAGAATGCTTGATTTTCATTACAGCACCTCTACCCTACATACAAAGTATAAGCACAAACCTTAAGTTTGACTCTACCATCATAAGCTAGCTGTAAATTCTATTGGAGAGACTTGTGTCTTATCAAAAATAACATACCACAAACAAATTCCCCCAAGTAAAGTATTAAACCTATATAAAATTTCACCCCCAAGACACTTATCCGAACAGACATAAAAAGAGCAAGATAATCCTTTTTTCGAAAAATATGAGAACGAATTACTAGTGGCTTTTCTTCTCTGTAGGCAAATACAGATATTGACTACTCATGTCCTACTGCCATTATCCTATTCATAGCCTTACAATTATCCTTAACGAACGTTACGCCTAGCCTCTCGAAACTTGCTCACACTATATGTTCTAACAGACTTAACTGATTCATTAGCATCCTGGTCTTTCAAATCTTATGCAAAACTTTATCGCTGGCATTTGTCAAAAAAAATGCAACAATCCCTACAATTAGCGTCAAATATGAGATACTCCCCCCATAAAAGAACCCTAATAAACTGGGAAAAGACCTATGACTAAGTTCACCACCTACCTGGCAGCTGTCTTACTAGCTGGATGTAGCGCCACCACAAGCATCACACAAAAAAGTGCTAGTGAAGTTCGTCAGGCGGTAACGATACATAATAGTTCCGAAAATAACGCAACTGAATATAGCGGCCCTCCAATGCAGGCAACCACCGATGGCTCGGATCACAACCTGTACTACTATATGCTACGTGCTCTTGCCCCCAAGAATGGCGGAAGCCCCCAATACCAACTGCGTATTGATATCACATACCGGGAAAACTGGCGCAACTATGACACAGCCACATTTAGTGGTGGAAACGAGGTTGAGCTATCCCAACTCGATCGAAAAGTCCTCAACTGTGCATCAGCATTTAAATGCATGCTTGAAGAAACTCTGGAAGTCACATTGAGTGAAAATCAGATCATCAATGCTCTCAAGAAGCGAGAAAGCCTTACAGTGAAGCTTTATGCAAAGTCAGGTCATCGCTCGGTTATCGAAGTGCCCAGCTCTTATCTAATGGGTTTTTACTCCAGTGTTGTCAATAGACGGGGCTAAAAACTGGAAGGCCATCACAATTACTTATTGTGTGACCTTTAAATTGTGGGATCTCTGAGTAGCTCCGGAATACCTATACAGACTTCAGCGCCTGGATTGCTTAACGAGGCAAAGTCTTCATAACAGGTTTGTGAATAGTCTGATCACTCCCAAAAAATAGAGCCGAAAGCCTGGCGGGATCATTCAGATACTCCCAGGCTTCTATAATCTATAAACTAAGATTTCTGCAGGCTTTCAGCAGTCTTAGCAAGCCCCTCTTCTACCGATACCGGTGGCAGCCAATCAAGCAGGTTCATAGTTTTTCCAATATCCACTTGCAAAGAACCACATAGACGATCGGCAACAGCCCTTTTCCCCAGTAGGGAGAGAGTAAAGATCAGAACAGATGCTGGCACAGGTATCAATAGAGCCCGGCATCTTAGGCTCCTTGAAAGCCGCCGCAATAAATCCGTGATAGACATATCAAGACCATCAGATACAAGGAAGACTTGATTTCTTGCGTTCGGGTGTTCAATACAAACTGTGATCAAGTCGATCAAGTTATAGACAGAAACCAGGCTGCGCCGATTGTTAATTGAACCTAACGGCAGTGGAATACCTTTCTGCAGCCAACGCATCATGGATTGAAAGTTAGCTTTTACTCCAGGTCCATAGACTAGTGGTGGACGAATAACAACCACTTCCAGGCCAGTTTCCTCTGCCAGAGCGAGTAAGGCATCCTCAGCTTCTTTTTTTGAAATCCCATAGGGGTCTACAGGATTTGAGAGTTCCTCTGGGGTAAATGGGCCTCTGCCAGTAGTGGATTCCCCATTCACCTTAATAGAGCTTAAGAAAATAAACCTTTTTACTCCTGAAGATGCAGCTTGGCGGGCCAGTTGTAAGGTACCTTCCAAGTTCACTTTGCGAAACTCTGCCAAGGGGTCGACAGCACTTTCTTGCATCACATGAACTCTCGCGGCAGTATGGATCACCACATCAATGTTGTTCAGTGTGCTACCCCAGTCAGTTTCCGCATCTATGCGAGGTACATAAAGCCCCCCTTCTACCTCCTGGCGATACACGGGCAGTACCTTGACCCTTTTAGATCGCAGGGCTGATAAAAGAGCACTTCCAATAAAGCCACTGGCACCGGTCAACAATACTCGCTCTTCCACAAGCCCCGCCCATATCAATTAATTTCATCAACGAGTAGTTTACAGATGGGGAAGCAATGAGTCACTGGTGGAAGGGTTGACGATAAAGAGCTCTTATCGGGTAGCCTGAAAATAAAAGTATCTTGGCTAAGAAATGATTAGACAACTCAAAAGTAATCAGCAGAGGGGCTTCGAATACTCTCTTATCTATTATTCGAGCTTTAGTTTTGATCTCTAAGGCTGCAAAAACGAAGCTTAGCTTTGCCAGCATTTTTCACTCTGGCTCTGACATTCTCTAGAGCACGCCGATGGGGCTCAGTAGTTTCTGCGGTTCCCCATTTAATCTCCCACTTTTCTCGGGCTGCCAAGCAAGCCTTGGCTTGCCGATAATGCCAGCGAGCCTCAGCACAGGGGTTAAGATCTCTGGGAACCTTACGGTCACAGATGCGATGGTATCTTTTGCGGGCCAAATTTGCTTTAAAGTCTTTATCTATTACCGCATCAAAGTGCCGAACAGGCGAAGCTATAATCCTTTGCGGTGTCGCGCCCCCCCTAGCATTGGCCCTAGAAGGGATAGCCCAGCGTACCGTGATTGACGCGGGCTGATCTGAGAAAAAATCAATGGGTGAAACGGCTAAAAGTTTCCTCTTAGACAAACATATTACTGGAGTCGGGCTAGTGCCACCCAGAGGAAGCTTCTTTAGATAGTAACTAGTCGTTAACCTATGAGACGTTGACCATTTAGAGGCACTAAAACCATTTAAAGGGCCGCTATCAAACCCCATAGTGCCGGCTGAGAATGTGGAAATGATAAGTATCAATAGACTGTTTAAACCAACTAGTGACTGTCCAATCCGTTTATTACCATTTGTAGGCATAAGCAGACCCTAATAAATTTAGATGCCCGGACAGTCCGAAGCGAGAGACTTAAACTGTAAACAAACTAGAAAGTTAGTCTAGTGTCGCGAAGTTTAAGCCCCAACTACGCTCTTTCGGAGAAACCAAACTTGCCTACGTCAAGACTTAAAGGTGTTTTTGTAGTTCTTTTTGATTTAGCACTGGGGTAATCCAAATTTCCGCGCCCAGAGCTGAAAAAAACTTTTCGTTATAAGCCATCAGATGATCCTGCCGCTTCTCCTCAAGAATAAAAATAGCCGCGCGCTTACCATCCTCTAAAAAGAAATAGGAGGATTCAGGCTCAGCCGAAGCGATAAAATCATTGAAGGCTCTCGGCATGGACTTGTCTGCGATAGCATTATTGCCACTTTTAACGGGGATCAGGATTTTCATTAACAGGCGCATCGGGCTTCCTCTGTTGGGGAATTAAGGTTTAGGCTCCAACCATAGTCAATACCAAACCAATTAAGCGATATGAGGTGACTAATCCCGCTGAAGGACACTGGTGGTTAAGTAGATTTCTTATGCTTCTACCATGTTGCTACTGCCGTCTTCCGCGCCTGAACCCCTCTCGTGCCAGTGAATCCACTTTAGATCCACCACCATCACGGTATAGAGCACCGGTACCAGTAGCAAAGTACCGCAGGTTGCCAATATCAGGCCTCCTATTTGGGCAAAACATAAGGGCTGCCAAAGAGGGCCACCATGGAAGGCGAGAGGCACCAGGGCGCAGGTAGTAGCCGCTATTGTGATCAGGATTGGTCTTAGCCGTAGGATCCCCGCGTCCAGCAATGCCTCTCTGAAAGGATCGCCTGCGGCATGACGCACTTCTATAAAATCAAACAAGACAATAATATGGCTGACAATTACCCCTACCAAGCTTACTATCCCCAGAAAAGCCATAAACCCGAATGCCTGGCCAGTGATATATAGCGCTGCAAGGGCACCCACCATACCCAATGGTACGGTGGCAAATACCACCAAGGGTTTCAATAAGTTACTAAACTGGAAAACCAGAGCCAAAAAAATGGCCCCTGAGGAAACACCAAGTATCATGAGTAGCTGTGCAAACCCATGTGTTGAGTTAGCCGCATCTCCAGAAGCTTGTATTTGGTAACCACTGGGCAGCGTCTTTTGCAAGGCATCTAACTCACCTTTTACATCTCCCATAATATCTGAGGCAATAAATCCAGCATAAGGGTATGCAAAAACGGAAATCGTGCGAAATTTTTCCAAACGACGAATTCGCTCAGTTCTAAAGTCAATTCTTGTTGTAGCCACCTGCTCTAGGGGAACTCTTACTTCCGTATCGGATGAAAACACATAAAGGTTGTTAATATCCTGCAATTGCCCACGCTGATCCAGTCGGAGGCGAACAACAATTGGTATTTCTTTGTCTCCCTCCCGTAATGTGGATACCTCACTACCATTAATTGCCGTTGATGAAGCCTGGGCAATATCGGCATTGGTGACTCTAGACATCGCTGCCCGGTCTTCAAGAACATTCATATAAAGCACAAGACTCCTCTCTCCCCAGTTCTGGCGAACCGTACGAGCATATGCCGATTTCTGTACAATATTTTTCACTTTCTCGGCAATATCTCGCAGGATGATAATATCCTTACGCTCTTCCTCAGAGCCTGTTGTCACACGCCCTGAAACCCTTATTTCAAAGGGGTAATCTACCGGGGTAGTTTGCAATTGGCGCACATCCAGATCGGCTCCGGGAATATTCTTACTGAGGGCTTCCTGAATAATCGGAACCAACTTTGGAGTCAGATTTTTATCATTGATACGGATAATAATTTGACCATAATTAGCCTGCTGTGGCCGAGGATTCACTGTATACCAAAAACGCGGCGCACCTCCACCAACAGTAGTACTCAGCGCCTGTAGAATTGACTCATCAGAATTTCCACCATTTTCTTTTTGATACTTTTCTATTGTTTGTCTAATCACCTGCTCCGCTTGTTTGGCAACACTATCTGTTGCATCAATGCTTGCATCATTCTGCAACCAAACATCCACATAGGACAAATATTGAATATCATCGGGAAAAAAAGCATTCTTCAACTGCGTTTTCAATACCACTCCCACTACCAGAATAAGTAAAAATGCCAGTAGCACAAGTTTCCTATGATCTATTGCCCAGCTAGCGGTTCGATAGTACACACCTGTAAGCCCATGTTTCCGCCGCTCCTCCAGTGTTGGCTCTATACGCTTTGGTGGACGCAATAGAAGATTTCCTATGAAAGGCAGAAACGTCATAGATACTATACGGGAGGCGATCAATGCGCAGGCCATAACAATTGGTAAACTATGCAAAAAATCACCTTGATTACCGGTTAGCAGTAAAAAAGGTAAATACGCAACCACATTGGTGAGCGTCGCAAAGAAAATGGCTTTCGCGAGTAGGGTTGGCCCAAGCCAGGCTGCAATGAACGATGGCTTGCCCGCGGCCATTTGCCGCTTGATGGCATCCCCGGCAACAACAGGGTCATCCACTAAAAGTCCCAAAGCAATAATCAAGGCTGCAATAGAGACCTGCTGAATATCCACCCCCATAAACTGGATAAAACCAAAAGTCATTGCCAAAGTAATCGGGATTGAGATCATCAGTAGGACGGCGGAACGCCAATCAGAAAACCCAATAAAAGCGACAATAACCACAAGGATAATGGCTTCAACCAACGCTTCAATAAAAAGCCCCACACTTTCCTTTACTTGTCTGGGCTGATCAGATACTTTTTCAATAATTAAATCTGGCGGTAAGTCGGCCCTAACCTTATCCAACAGCTTAGTGAGTGCCTTACCCAACTCGCCGATTTGCTCACCATCACGCATCTGTACCGATAAGTTGACACTGCGATGCCGTTGCCATGTTCCATCGTGTTTAGACTGGCTAACATAGTAATTTAATAGCTCTGGCGGCGACTCATATCCCATTGAAACATCCAGTACACCCCGTAAGTACACTGGAGTACCATCATCACTCAAAGTGATAGGTACGTCCCCAATTTCTTCATAATTGCTAAAGTCCCCACTGGGGAATATTACAACATCCATATCCTCAACAGTCAGATTGCCGCCAGGAATGGTTGTATTGCGGGCATTGAGTATTGGGCCAATCATATCCGGGCGCAGGCCGTAAGAAGCAAGCCGCTCCTGGGAATAAACCAAATCGACTTGCTGTTGCAGCACCCCGGAACGCAGCACCCGTTTCACCTGAGGCATAGTATAAATATTCGAAGCAATCAGATCAGAGAAATCGTCCAGCTGCCGATAGCTATATTTTGCTCCCGCTACTCCGGTAAGACGTTCACGAGTTTTAGCAAGATCACGCACAATAAATGGATCCCAGGCATCGGGAAAGAATCTCTGTGCACTGAGTCGTTCATTTAAAAAACGATATCCCGCACGCATCAACTCTTCATCGCTTTTATCAGAAGTAAAATCTACGCCAATATAACCGGGGCCCGACAGAATTTTAAATGCAGTGCCATAACCTTGCTTCTCCATCCACCGGGACAAGACCTTGAAGGCAGCCAAGCTATTCACCCCATGCACTGAAAGCGGCAGGGCCACCATAATACTGACCCTCTGCTCTACTCCCTGGTTTTTATACTTGGCGCGAACCTCCGATAATGCTTCTCGAATGTTTTCTGCTCGGAGGCTAATTTCAGTAGCTCCGGCCCTTGGGCTGGCTACTGCCAAAAGCACGGCAGCCGTATCCCCAAATTCATCATTGAATTGAGTAGCCTGTGTCCCTGAAGGCAGTTGACTCTGCGCGTCAATAAGTTTCAGGTTTATATCATTAAATGCCTTGGTGACATCGGTGTGAGGGGCAAGCTGAGTTTGTACTACGGACACACCGTTAAGGGTCAGTGATTTTATTGCAAAGGACCGCGCATCTGGCTGGTATAGATATTCACTCTGGGCGATGGCATCTTCAATTCGTCGTGTTACCAGCTCCTCAACTTTGATGGCACTTTGCCCTGGCCATTTAGTTGTTGCTGTGGCTATACGGACGGGAATATCTGGATCCTTACTTTTGGGCATCGCGATATAAGAGATAAGCCCCCAAAACATAACCCCAACCAGTAGCGCCCATGAAATGGAGGAGTTATCGACAAAAAAGCGAGCGGTATTAAAACGGTGCTCACTTTCAGCTTCCAGGATTTCTTCTCTGGTTTTTTCGTCTTTAACCGCCATTGATATTCCCTTGAGGCACTAGGGCACTATCCTTACCGCCTGACCATCCTGTAATTGTGACGCGCCATTGGACACAACCCGCTCCCCCTCCTTGAGGCCGTGTAAAACAACAATTTTGTTACCCACTACCGGCCCTGGAACCACTCTGCGCAGTTTTGCCTGTAAAACATTGTTGTCAATTTCCAATACAAAAACGGCAAAGCCTTCCGATTCATTTGACTGCGGGACCAAACATGAAAGGGGCACCACAACCCGGTTTGGCTGAGGCTGCATTTTGTCCAGTAAAAGACTCATAATCATGCCCGGTTTTAATATTGCATTGGGGTTAGGCACGGTTACGGTAATGGCAAAAACTCTGGTGCGCTCCTCTGCTTTCGGGGAAACTTCTGTGACCTGGCCAGTAAAAGTCTTGCCTGGTTGGGACTCTGTCATCATAGAGATAACACTACCCAGTTTGGCAAAGCTCAACACCACATCGGGCACATTAAAAACCACTTTGACACGAGAGATATCGGCAACCACAAAACCAATGGCATCCCTTTGCACCAGAGTGCCGACCTCTATATTGCGTTGAAGAATAATTCCGGTAAGGGGTGAACGTAACACCGTGTCATTAAGATTCTCTTTAGCGTTATCCAGGCGTGCCTTAGAGCCTACAACCGAGGCCTGTGAGATCTCATACTCCTCCCGGGCGGCGTCGTAATCCGGCGCCGTGATACTTGCGGTAGCAAAAAGGGCCGAAGCTCTTTTGTAGTCCAGATCTGCTTTCCTCCGAGCAGCCTCTGCTTTACTGACATTCGCTGCCGCCTCAACCACCTTGTCTCTGTATTGCTCGTCGTTGACGATAGCCAGGGGCTCTCCCTGAATCACTCGGTCCCCGCCCTGCAATATTCTTATTTTTCCAAGAGCCCGGCGAGTTGGAATTTCATCGATATATCCCTCTGTTCTAAATGCTACATCTACCTGCGTATAGGGGTGGACCACGGCAGAGTATGGATAACCTTCAATACCACTTTCTGTACGAGCCACTGTAGCTTGCACAGGCACCGGACTTTTCTCCGGTGGCTCACTTTGGCAGGCCGATAGTAAGAGCAGAAACATCAGTAAAAGGGGTAAACGCAACATCGTTACACCTCCCCCACCGCTCTTTCGTATTCGGCTAACGCCCTCCAGACAGAAAGTACCGCTTTGTTGTAATCGCTGTTGGCGCGATCGAGCTGGGTTTCCGTTTCCAGTACGTTGGTTAATAGCGTCGTTTGCTCACGATAGCGGTTGATCATTACCCGTAACTTTTCCCGATATGCCGCTTGTAGTTCTCGGGCTACAGCTACCGATTCCTGCGCAGTCCGCAATTTGCGCAAGCTATCACGCACCTCTATTTCGATTTGGCTGCGAACCTCCCCCATTTTGACTTCAGCCCCAGCAATCTTACTCGCGCGGCTGGCCAGTTCATCCCGCTTGCGTCCCCAGTCAAAAATCTCCCAGCGTAAATCTAAAGCAACGATTACCTCGGCATCAGGCACAAGGCTTACGTTAAAGAGCTTGAGATAACTGAAGTGAAAGTCTATATCGGGAATATATTCAGATTTCTTAACATCGTAGCTGTATTCAGCCTTCTCAATGGCCAACAGTGATTCAATAAAATCAGGGCGTTGATCAAAGGCCAACACCAGGGATGCATCGGTGTCATACACGACTTGATGAGGTACAGGGAGGTACTCGACGCTAAATGGCGTTTCTACATCGCGCCCCAATAGAGCATTGAGTCGCTCCTTGGCCGTAATCATCTCATCAATCCTGCGCTGACGCTCCAGTTGGCGCTGGGCCAAGCGGGCACGTACATCCAGCAACTCGTATTCCAGTGCCACCTGTTGGTCGACATAATTGCGCACCAGGTCACTCAGGGAACTCAAGAACAAAATAGATTCATCAATTGCCTGGAGGTCACCGATAATCCTGCCCACCTCGAAATATTGCAGCTTTACCAAAAAAGCGACATCCTGCTGCGTCCAGCGCACTTTTTGCACCGCCATAGCAGTGGTGACATAGCCCTCACAGATTTCCAAGGCAATAGTGTAGAGACGGGTAAGAGGCTGGCGCGCACTGAAGGAGACGATCTCAGTAGTTCCCTGCTCGGTGGTGATCTCCACATTGTTTGGTGGGATTGGTCCTATTTCAGAATCGGGAACAAGGCTACCCTCAGGGAAGGTATAGCTCTGGGTGGTGAGGTTGTGATTAATGGCGGCATTCAGTTCCAAACGCGGGTAACGGCGTGTCTTTAGCGCTTCAACCATATCACCCGCCTCATCGACTTCTAGAGCCGCGCCCTGCACCCGCAGGTTGGTACGAATGGCCGTTTGTACTGCATCATTGAGCGGAAGCACAGGCTCAGGGGCAGAGCTCCAGGCAGCGCCGATAAAGATCCATATTGCGAACCCGCCCTTGAACAACGATCACCCCTTCCTGGCAGCAGCACACACCCGCACAATATGCAATTATTCCAGTAAGTATATGTGCTTCATGCTCACCGCTTAGTCAGCACGCCTATCCCCACGCCAACCAGTGTACTCCCCCTACATATTTCTTTTTTTTATATCTGCCTGAGCCATTTCCCCGCCAATGAATCTTTTCTAGGTGCTAGCGCCCGATAAAACCCGGATGCGCCACAATGAAGTTTCACCTGCCCTTTTCCATTGGCTAGGCTAATAACTGGCGGCGATCAAAACCGCTTGTTGTTGGCTCCCGAGCAGTTCTATGGCGGTGAAATTCCTACCGGTAATTGTGATTTTGATTTGCCTGATCGCCGTGGCCGGTGCGCTCAGCCTGATGATGTATTTCAACCTGGATGAGCGACTGATCGAACTGTTCCAGTGGCTCAATGAGCAGGGCTGGCAAACCAGCCTGCTGTTCGTGTTAATCGTTGCCCTAGCGATCGTATTGTTGTTGCCTGGTGTTATTTTCACCATGGGCGCAGGATTTGTATTTGGAGTAATCAAAGGCACTTTGTTGGTACTGGTGGGAACCGTCCTCGGCGCAACCTTGGCCTTTCTGATTGCCCGCTACTTGCTCGGAGAGAGGCCATCACGCTGGATTATGTCCCACATAAAGCCCGCCACGGTGGGCGAAGTGATTCGTCGTGAGGGCTGGCAGATGATCATGTTAACCCGCCTGGTACCACTGTTCCCTTTCAAGCTCTCCAACTATTTCTTTGGGCTAACACCGGTTCGCTTGCGGGATTTCATACTGGGCAATGCTCTGGGGGTTATCCCCCTCACTCTGAACAATGTATATGTAGGCTCCATCGCCGCGGATCTAACGTCCCTGGGTGAGGTAGAAGAGCGCACTACGGTGCAATGGGCGCTTTACATCATGGGCTTTGTACTGGCTGTACTAGCCTTGATCGGCCTCACACGCATGGCGCGACGCGCCCTGAAGAAGATCGTGAAAGAAGAGGATCTCTAATGCCCTGGATGAAATGGCTACCGTGGCGCTTCTTCGTACGCCGATTTGCCACCGCCCACGGTTTTCTTGATCCGCTGACATTGATGGCACGCTTGCAGCGCTTCGCCGAACCCTCAGAAGTCAGCGAGCCCATTGAGCTACTGCGTGCGGGTGCGGTATTTCACGCCCGTGCACTGATCAATAGCAAGGTAATCCAGCACAACCTGGACTGGGTCTGGCCCTACTGGATACAACGCCAGTTTGACCCACGAGATAATTCGTTTATCCCCCGGGCTTTTTCTATTACCCACTGTAACCTCAGCCACCGCAATTGGACCGCTGTGGGGTTGCCGGACTGTGAGGCTTTGCCGGTGGTCGATCCCCGTGGCCTGGTCACACCTTATTACGATGGGTGGTCTATTGATGCCTGGGTAATCGGCGACGGTGGCGAGGAATTAACTCCCGCCTCACTCACCTACTGTGAGCAACACCAGGAACTGGATGATCACCTCTCTGTGGTCACGGAATCCGCTCGCCACGGACTCAAACTGCGCAACACTGTAGCCGTAGAAGCCATTGATGGAGCCCCCCACTGCAACATTAAACTTACCGCCAGTTGCCGGGACAGCGGCTGGCTATTGGTGGTCCTGCGCCCATGTAATCCAGAGGGGGTCAGTTTTGTACACAAGGTACGCCTCAATGACCAAGGCCGGGGGTGGCTCATTGAAGACAAGCAAGCGGTTTTATTCAGTCAACCCATCGACAAGCACCTGGCCTCAGATTATCGCGGTGGGGATATTTACCTGCACTTGAAAGACGAGACTGGGCGTATGCAGGGTGAATGTGATGTGGGCATGGCCTCCGCTGCAGCCATGTTTCGATTAGAGCGTCACAAACCCCTGAAGCTGGAAGTTTCAGTTCCCCTCGACAGCGAAACCCCTAAAGACACAGAGACGAAAAGCTGGGCGGAAAGCTTGGCAGGCCACTGCGCGCTCAAGATTCCAGATCGGGACTTCCAGTTCCTCTACGACTCAGCCATTCGCACCCTGATTCTGCACTCACCCAAAGATGTGTACCCAGGCCCCTACACCTACAAGCGATTCTGGTTCCGGGATGCCGCCTTTATGATCCAGTCACTGCTTTACGCAGGCTTGATAGATCGCGCAGAACGGGCTTTGGATCAGTTTCCCCATCGACAAAAACGCGATGGTTTTTTTCACTCCCAGGATGGTGAGTGGGATTCCAACGGCGAAGCTCTTTGGATATTCAACTTATTTTGCCAACTGGCAAATAAGCCGCTTAAGCAATTCTGGTGCGAGCCCATCCTCAAGGGAGCCAGATGGATTATCAACAAGCGCCTGCCCCAGGATGGCAGCCTCTGTGCGGGCTTGTTACCAGCGGGCTTCAGTGCAGAGCACCTGGGCCCCAACGACTGTTACTACTGGGATGACTTTTGGGGAGTAGCCGGATTACACGCCGCTGCCGCCATCTGCACCAGAGAAGGCATCGACGACAATGCACACCGATTCAGCACTGCCGCCAATGATTTTCAGCGCACCATTGACGAAAGCCTCAGCAGTGCTCAAGAAAGGCTCGGAAGATCCGCCATGCCGGCCTCTCCCAACCGGCGCCTGGATGCCGGAGCTATCGGGTCCGTGGTGGCAGGCTATCCACTACAGCTCTACCCCCCGGATGATCCCCGCTTGATCGACCTGGCTGACTTTTTGATCGACAAATGCTTTGTCAGCGGCGGTTTCTTTCAAGATATGATCCACTCGGGTATCAATGCCTACCTCACACTACATATTGCCCAGGTCTTACTGCGCGCCGGGGATCGGCGATGCCTGGAGTTAATGCGCAGTGTCGCCAAACTGGCCTCCCCCACCGGCCAGTGGCCTGAAGCCATCCACCCCCATTCCCTGGGCGGTTGCATGGGCGACGGGCAGCATGCCTGGGCCGCTGCAGAGTGGGTCGCCATGCAGCGCAATTGCTTTGTGCGAGAGGAACAGGACGCCTTGATACTGGTCTCAGGATTACCGCCGGAATGGCTCAAGGATACGTCTGCCAAGGTCCCCATTCGCTTCGGCCCAGCGCCGACGCGCTTTGGAGTGATTTCCCTAGAGATCACTCCCGGAGTCCGCCCAAAGGTCTCCTGGACCGCAGACTGGTACGGAAAGCCACCGGCCATTGCTGTTAACCCCATTGGCTTTCCACCCACACTGGTTGGCGAGGGGCTGCAATCTGTGGAGTTAAAATCCCAGTGAATATCGTCATGCTGACCAACACCTACTTACCCCATGTCGGTGGCGTGGCGCACTCGGTCGCTGCTTTCAGCGAGGAATATCGCAAGCGAGGGCACAGGGTTTTGATCGTGGCCCCGGAATTTCCAGAGAAAATCGCCGGGGAAAAGCACGTTGTACGCATCCACGCCATCCAAAATTTCAATGGCAGCGACTTCTCGGTAGCACTGCCTTTTTCACCGGATTTGAGTGATCGGCTAGATCAATTCAAGCCCGATATCGTTCACGCCCACCACCCTTTTCTTCTGGGTATGACTGCCCTCCGGGTAGCCCGGCAGCGGGAACTACCGCTGGTTTTCACCCACCACACGCTCTATGAGCACTATACCCACTATGTACCCGCTGACTCTCAAGTGCTGAAACGCTTCGTGATTGAGCTGGCCACACGCTACGCCAACCTGTCCAGCCTGGTACTGGCACCCAGCCACAGCATTGTTAAATTATTGCGCGAGCGCGGCGTTCAAACCCCCATCGCCGAGGTGCCCACGGGCGTTCAACTGGAGGACTATAACAACGGCGACGGCAGCAAGGTGCGTCGGCGCCTGGGTATTCCCAAGTCCGCATTTGTGGTGGGCCATCTGGGCCGCTTTGGTCAGGAAAAAAATCTGCGTTTCCTCTGCAATGCAGTGACGAGGTTTATGCGGGATGAAGGCAACACTCACTTCCTGTTTGCCGGCAGCGGACCTCTTGAGGATGAGCTGCAGGCAATTTTTGCCAGCCGGGGGCTTTCCCAGCGTCTGCATATGCCCGGTGCAGTGCTCGGCGAGGCGCGCCGGGACATGTACAACGCCATGGATGCTTTTGTTTTCGCCTCTACCAGTGAAACTCAGGGGCTAGTGCTCTCTGAGGCCATGGCTGGAGGGGTGCCAGTTATTGCCCTGGATGCCAACGGCTCCCGAGAAATGGTACGCAATGGTA
Source organism: Microbulbifer mixtoriginis (SeqCode) (assembly GCF_052466765.1). Lineage (NCBI taxonomy): Bacteria > Pseudomonadati > Pseudomonadota > Gammaproteobacteria > Cellvibrionales > Microbulbiferaceae > Microbulbifer > Microbulbifer mixtoriginis (SeqCode). The sequence goes on along the minus strand of NZ_CP174289.1, from coordinate 4,627,418 downwards.
AAAATGGGCGACTGGTGACGGAAATAAACCTGGAAAGCTTTATTGAGGCAATCTGCTGGCTTTACCAGCTACCCCCGGAACAACGCCAGGCTCTCAACCGAGAAGCCTTAAATACCGCACGGGATTTCTCTATGCACAGCTGTGCACAGAGAGCGCTGGATCTCTATCAACCTCTGCTCAAATACGGATGGGCCCTGGATGACTCCCTCTTCGCCCAGTGGATGCGCATGCGCAATCTTATTGGTGCCCAGTGGGAGATTATCGAAGGACTGACCGGAGCCGCCGGTGCGGCATTTGGCCAGGCACCGGAGCCATAGCCGCCCATTATGTTAAGCAGAGTCGGACTTTCCATTAGGCGCTGGCGCCGCCGCTTCAGCCGCAGCGAGTGGATCGCCAAACTGTTAGGACTCTCCACCAGCGGCCGTCAACCCCATGCACCGGGTTTGATCCTGATCCAGATTGATGGTTTGGCACATCCGGAACTCTTAAAGGCCCTTTCTGGGGGCCGGATGCCTTTCTTAAAGGGCCTAATCCGCAAAGAACACTACCGCCTGGAACACATGTTTTCCGGGATTCCCTCCACCACCCCCGCTGTACAGGCAGAGCTGTTCTACGGAGTGCGCCAGGCGGTACCTGCCTTTGGCTTTCTTATCCATGAAACCCAAAAACTCGGCCGTATGTACGATCCGGAAGTGGCCGCGCTGGTGGAAAGCAGGGATATGTTCAAACAGCGTGATCCCCTTCTGCGCGATGGCAGTTGCTACCTGAGCTTGTTTCGCGCCGGTACCAAGACCGGCGAGGCACACTTTTGCCCAGCCGATCAGGGCTGGGGCCCAGCCCTGCGTAGTGCCAGTCCCTGGACCATTGCCGTTCTAATCCTGACCAACTTATGGAGTCTGATACGCACAGCTGCACTGATTGTGGTGGAGTTGCTGTTATCCCTTGTAGACTGCATACGCGGCGTGATGCAGGGGCAAAACCTGCTCAAGGAGTTGATGTTTGTCCCCACCCGGGTCGGTATCACCATTCTCTCAAGAGAATTTTGCACCATGGGGGTCAAGGTGGACATCAGCCGCGGCCTACCCATTATTTATGTCAATTTGCTCGGTTATGACGAGCAGTCCCACCGACGCGGCCCGCGCTCGGCGTTCGCCCACTGGGTATTGAAGGGTATCGACGATGCCATAGCCCGGATCTGGCGTGCCGCCCATGCCTCCGACCGGCGCCACTACGATGTGTGGATTTTTTCCGATCACGGCCAGGAACAAACCAAGCCCTACGAGGAAGTCTTTGGCCGCAGTCTTGGCGATGCCCTGTCAGAGACATTGTCCGATCTCGCAAAACCGCCAGAAATTGAGCCAGGCCAAAGCAGGCACGGCGTGCAGCTGGAGCGGGCGCGCTTGTTTGGCAGCGAATGGATGGATAAAAAAGACATAGAAAAACAGGAGGAGTCTGTTGATTACAGCACCAGTAAAACCCCTCTGGCACTCACCGCCCTTGGCCCTCTGGCCATGCTCTACAACCTGGAATTGGGTAATATCAGCCGCGAACAGGTCGCTCGCAAAATAGTTGAACAGGCCCATGTGCCTCTGGTGCTCTATCGGGTGGACCCCACTTCGGCAAAGTCTCCGGTACACGGATGGTGGAAACACGGTCCGGTGAGGTTGCCCGAAGACGGCCGTAAGTTGATGGGGGACGAGCACCCCTACCCCGAGAAATCCATTGCCGACATGATCAGCTTGTGCAGTCACCCCGACTCCGGCGACTTTATGATGTACGGCTGGTGCTCCAGCGAGGAACAGCCTCTGACTTTCGCCATGGAAAACGGCAGCCACGGTGCCGCCGGTCCCAGGGAAACCCACGCCTTTGCCCTAATGCCTAAAGATATACAGCCGCCAGATCCGCGGCTGGGCTACTGGCGCCCCCAGGATCTACGCACTGCTGCGAGGGCCTACCTGCGCGGCGCCCACCCGATGAAATTGGATGAGCACCAGCTGCCACAAAAAACTCTGCGAGTCATGACTTACAATGTGCATAGCTGTAAAGGAACCGACGGTACTCTGTCACCGCAGCGTATTGCCAGGGTAATCGCCCGCTATCGCCCCGATATTGTCGCCTTGCAGGAACTGGATGTGAAACGCAAACGCACCGGGGGGCTTGATCAGGCTGAGCGGCTGGCACGGTTACTCTCAATGGATGTGCATTTTCAGCCAGCCATTAACCTCAATGAGGAGCGCTACGGCGACGCCATTCTCACTCACCTACCGGCAAAGCTGATCAAAAAAGGAATTTTACCGGGGCCACCCAAGGGTAAGGGGCGCTTGTTCAATCCCGCTGCAGATGAACCTCGCGGCGCCATTTGGGTAGAGGTTGAGCATAATGGCAGCAAAATTCAGGTGATCAATACGCATCTCGGACTCTCGCGCGCAGAGCGGTTACTGCAGGTGGATGCCCTGCTGGGACCAGAATGGCTGAGCAACCCTCGCTGTAAAGGGGAGCGGATTTTACTCGGTGACTTCAATGCACTGCCCACTTCCGCCGAGTGTAAACGCCTCTGCGGCTACCTGCGCGATGCCCAGGAGCAAGCACCCAGGCATAGCCCTAAAGGCACTTTTCTCAAGGTGCGAATCGATCATATTTTCTTGAGCGCCGGCATTGTGATAAAAAAAGTGCGAGTGCCACGTACCGTGCTGACCCGACAAGCTTCGGATCACCTGCCTTTGATTGTCGATATCGAGGTGCCTTTTAGGCCCGAAGCAAGCAAAACCCCTTGAAAAATCCCCAGCGGTCCCTATTAATAGCAGGAGAAGATTCGACTAAAACCCTGAAAAAACTCCGGTTTTTCGAATTCAACTCAATTTATAGCCAGCGCCTAAAAGGGATTTCCCGACTTGATGGTCCCCACCGCGAGCTATATGATTCCGGTATCGATTAAATAGCAGGAGTCGCTAAATGCAACCGCAAGCTTATACAAATACCCGTGCACTGGACCGCTCGGAATCGGCGAAGGTGTTGCGCAATACCTATGCCCTCTTGGCCATGACTGTACTTTTTAGTGCTGTCACAGCCGGTATCTCTATGGCCGTCGGCATGGGCCGCGGCATGAGCCTGATCTGCTCTCTGGGAGCCCTGGCCCTGATTTGGTTCGTTCTGCCACGCACTGCCAATTCCAGCGCCGGCGTAGGTGTTGTTTTCGCATTCACCGGCCTATTGGGCGCATCTATCGGCCCATTGCTTAACCATTACCTGGGCCTCGCTGGCGGCGGCCAGATCGTAATGCAAGCTTTAGGTACCACAGCCCTGATTTTCTTTGCCCTGTCTGCTTACGTACTGACTACCCGCAAAGACTTCAGCTTTATGGGTGGTTTCCTGGCTGTTGGCCTGATCGCTGTACTGGTCTGCTTCCTGGCAGTCATCATCGCAGGCTTCTTCGGCATTCACATGCCTCTGGTCAGCGTTGCCCTGAGTGGTGTTGTTGCCCTGCTGATGTCAGGTTTCATCCTGTATGACACCAGCCGTATCATCAACGGCGGTGAGACCAACTACCTGATGGCAACGGCTTCCCTGTACCTGAATATCTTCAACCTGTTCACAAGCCTGCTGCACATTCTTGGGTTCGCTTCCTCTGACGACTAAGCATAAGTGCTGCTGAGCTAGACCCAATGCCCCGCTCTGCGGGGCATTTTACTATTTGGCCCCCTATGAAGTTTTCCCTGGCAATTTACTCCGCTCCACACGCCTCGCAATCGGCAGCCAGCGCATTGCGCTTTGCCAAAGCACTACTGGCCGAGGGTCATGAAATCTACCGGATTTTTTTCTACTGTGATGGCATACAAAACGGCAACAATATTGCCGCGCCCCCCCAGGACGAAGCCGACCTGATCAATGAGTGGCAATCACTGCAACAGAAACACAACCTGGATTTGGTCGTCTGTATCGCCGCAGCGCAGAGACGCGGTGTCTTAAGCCAGCGGGAAGCAAACCGCCTGGAAAAGCCCGCAGCCAATCTTGCAGAAGGCTTCGAACTGGCCGGCCTCGGCCAGCTCACCGATGCCGTTGCCAACTCTGAGCGCCTGATCACTTTTGGAGGTTAACAATGGGTAACCAGACCCTGGCCCTATGCAGGGCTGCACCCTATGGTAGCACCCTGGCCCGAGAGGGGATTGAAGCTGTACTGGCCTCAGCGGCTATGGAACAGGACGTTGATTTGTTATTCCTTGGTGATGGCGTATTCCAACTACTGGACAACCAAACTCCAGAGGCCATAGAACAAAAAAACCTGTACCGGAACCTTATGGCACTCCCCATGTTTGGTGTCGAACAGCTCTATGTGTGCCAGCACAGCCTGGAGCAAAGAGGTATTCATCCTGACCAAATACAGATTCCCGGAGCGGAAATCTCCCTGGTTGCTAAGCCTGGGAAGCTAATCGCTGCTTACCAGTGCGTGTTGAGCTTTTGAAATGACCCTACATATTGTCAGTAAATCGCCTTTTAGCAGCCAGGCCCTATACGATTGCCTACAGAGTCTCACTGAAGGCGATGCCCTACTCTTACTTGAAGACGGGGTCTACGCCCTGAAACACCAAGCCTTGCACGACCTACAAGAAACAAAGGTCTACTGCCTGATAGCCGACAGCGAAGCTCGCGGGCTCCAAAACAGCTCGGCAATCGCCTCTGTAGAGATGATTGATGATGCTCGCTGGGTGCAATTGTGCACCGAGTACAACCCCATCGTCAGTTGGTTCCGGTGATTAGTACAATGAGCAATCTGAATGTAAATGGCCAAGAAATTCCTTTGGACAATGAAGGCTATCTGCGAAACCTCAATGATTGGAGCCGCGATGCGGCCGCAGAACTGGCTCGAGCCGAGGATATAGAGCTGACCAACGCCCATTGGGAAGTGATCGAGCTACTGCAGGAATTCTATCGCCAATTCGAACTATCGCCCGCCATGCGCCCGTTAGTAAAGTTTATCGGCCAACGATTGGGCCCTGAAAAAGGTCGCAGCATCTATCTGATGCAGCTATTTCCGCCCAGCCCAGCCAAGGTTGCCAGCAAAATTGCCGGGTTGCCCAAACCCACCAACTGCCTCTAGCCAGGCGCTTAAATATGTAAAATGACTTTGCGCTCACCATGGTGGTGGCGATGCTCCCATAAATAGATGCCCTGCCAAGTGCCCAACATTAGCCGTCCATTCTGAACAGGGATGGAAAGACTGGTGGCGGTTAGGGCCACTTTGATATGAGCCGGCATATCGTCCGGCCCCTCAAGTGTGTGGGTATATAGGCGATCATCCTCTGGCACCAACCGATTGAACCATTGCTCCAGATCCCTGCGCGCACTGGGATCAGCATTCTCCTGAATCAGCAGGCTCGCCGAAGTATGTTGTATAAATAGCGTACAGAGCCCCTCCCCCACATTGAGCCTCGACACCCAATCGGCCACTTGGCTGGTAAACTCCTGAAGCCCCTGCCCAGACACTCTTATTGCAATCTCACCTATTGCCATACGGATTCCTATATAATTCGCGCCCGCTCTACCATTGAGACTACCGTATTTTAATATGGCACTGCACCGCGTTAACACCGTCGACTATCAAGACCAGCTCCATGCAAAGGCCATGCGCCTGGCCGAGGCCTATCGTGAATTTACCGATCTGGAGCCTGAGCTATTTCCATCTCCGCCCATTCATTACCGGCTTCGCGCCGAGTTCAAGGTTTGGCATGAAGGCGGCGTAGCTCATTACGCCATGTATCGCCAGGGCGAGTATAAAAAGCCTTTTATCATCGATACATTTACCGTGGGCTCGGAGCTGATGAATCAGCTAATGCCCAAGGTCTTGGAGGCCGTTAACAGCAGCGAGATACTGCGCAAGCGCCTGTTCTCCGCCGAATTCCTTACCACCTTGAGTGGTGATGCGCTCATCACACTCATCTATCACAAAAAGCTGGATGAGAGCTGGGAGCGGGAAGCAAGGGCCTTACAAGAAAAACTGGGCTTCCCGATCCTTGGGCGCTCGCGCAAGCAGAAAATGGTGTTAGAGCGAGATTTCGTCACCGAAAAACTGGATATCGATGGCAAGAGCTATCAGTACAAACAAGTAGAAGGCAGCTTTACCCAACCCAATGGGCACATTTGCCGTTCCATGATCCAGTGGGCCAAAAATGCCTGCGGCCAAAACTCCAACGACCTGCTTGAGCTCTATTGCGGTAATGGCAATTTTACCATTCCACTCAGTGAAAATTTTGAGAAAGTACTGGCCACTGAAATCTCCAAGGTTTCAGTCAACTCTGCCCAGGAGAATATTCAGGTAAACGGCATCAATAATCTGGATATCGTGCGCTTATCCAGCGAGGAGTTTACCCAGGCTATCGACAAGGTTCGCCCATTTCGTCGCCTCGCTCATATAGACCTGGATAGTTACAGTTTTGACACTGTGCTGGTAGATCCCCCCCGCGCCGGCCTGGATGAAGATACCTGTGCAATGGTTGCGCGCTTCCCTCGCATTCTGTATATCTCCTGTAATCCGGAGACCCAGCTGGAAAACCTCAAATTCTTGAGCAGGACCCACCGCATCGAGCGCTTTGCCTTATTTGATCAATTCCCCTACACAGACCACACCGAAACCGGCTTGTTACTGGTGCGCAAATAACGACCAATGAAGGTATTACTCGGGGGCAACTTCTTACTGCCCCCGAAACAGCCTTACATCGCTCTAATCACCACTGTAAATCAATTGAAGACCTGACAGTCCCAAATCAAGAGGAAACCTTGAAAGGGAACTTTTGAGGGGAGGGGTATTACTTCCCTACTAGTTATTGCAGCAAAGCGAAACCAACACCCAAAGGAACAATTGTAGTACTTACATTTGAACAAAATAAGCACTTCTCGAAGACATCCTCTCAGTTCGGATCAAAACTGTTATAAATAAGGAGCAGCACAAAGTGATACTCCTTATTACTTTCGTTCTGTGCCTAGCTATCCATCAAGCAATTTTCGACCAAAATGTCATATCAACAGATTCCGAGTCAAGGAGCTGCAAATACATTCTTGTAACTTCATTATCCAGCCACAACTGGCATATCTGTTCAGCCCTTTCCTGGGTTGAGGCTAAAGAGACATCAGCGTAGATGCCATTTTTACCTCGCAGAAGGAAATGAGATAACAAACCTTCTTGCTTAGATAAAAACGCATCATCCACCTCTTTTGAGAGTGCTATCAAGTCTTTCTCCGAAACACCTTCCCGGAGACGAAATGTAGCAAATTCAAAACCTATAAAATCAGCCGTTCGATTATTATATAACATGATTCACTCCTTCTGTGGAGGTCACATTATCGGGTTAGACTCCTGACAGCATTGTGTCAGTAGTGTTTTGCAAAGATGAGCTTTTCTGCACTTCAATATAATCTGACAAGCTAACATTAGTGGGAAGTTCACGCTGGGGCACTTCCAGGTCAAGGCTTTCAATACGATCAATTCTAAAGTCACGATAATCTTGCTTTAAACCACACCATCCACCAAGGGTCCATTTGCCACCCCAATAGAAGAGACCCAAGGGATAAACGATTCTCTTTGACCTACTGCCTATCAGGGAAGTATATGAAAGATAAATCCACTGCTTTGAACTAATCGCTTTATGAAGCTGGTCCCACAAACTGAAGTCCACTGATCTTAAATGCTTACCTGGTACCCTAACTGTTTTATGGAGGTCATACTTCCCAAGATCAGGTAAACCAGCTTCAATTTTACTTAACAGTGAAAGTGAAGATTGCTTTAACTCAGCCCCAGTCCATGAAGACAGTAAATTTAAACTAATAATAAGCGCTTCAAATTCTTCTTGTGTTAATTGCAATGGGGGAAGCTCAAACCCATTTGAAAGGCGATACCCTACACCTGCTTCACCATAAGCAGGAATCCCCGATACAGAGAGATCATCCATATACCTATATATTGTCCGTTCAGAAACAGATAATTTTTCGGCAAGTTCTTTTGCAGTTATAGGCTGGTGAGCTCTTAAAATGTTCGCAAGCTGAAAAAGCCTATCTGATTTCCTCATTTTGGTTACTTCTCTCTATCCATAACTAAGGAAAAACTAATCAAAATAACAAACACTTGAAAAACTCAGGAAAATCTAGTCACCTCACCCAAGTTCAGCTACGCCGCTATGGCAAAGCCGAAAGATTGCGCATAAGGAGCAAGACGCAGAGTGTAATCATTAATCATACCATTGAATCAGCAAATACACTCTCCGCCCCGATAAATCCTTATTATTCACCTGCTACTTTTGAAAGATAAAATTGATAAGCACGGCTCGCAATTTCATGGCCTATCTTTTGGCCCGCTGGTACTGAAGGTTCAAAGTGCACACCAGCCCAAACACGACTGTTTCCGCAGTCTTCCTCAAACGATGTCCAAGTCGGGAAATGCAAATACATATCAGCTTGTGGTGTTATACCAGGTTCAATCTGTGAGCTTCCCGCAGGAGCAGGTACGCTATACCCTAACGTATCTCCTTGAGGTAAAAATAGGCGACTTGTTTCTGCATGAGCCGCACAAAAACTGGCAGATGCAGAGGGATATTCCGGATGATCTGCTACAGGTAAATAGCTTGTCCATTGGCTAGCTGGCAAGTCGTTCACTGTTCCTTTGCCTACGCCACCCCAAGCAGTAACTAGCTCGTCCTTATAAATATAACGAACGGCAGAAAAAGGCCGTACTGAATTATGGCGACGCTTTTCTTTCCAAATTGCAATAGCGGTATCAAAAGCGGCCATATTGGTGAGGAAGTCATAATGAATGAAGTCCATCAACGAAAGACCTTGAGATTCAGATGCAAATACAGCAGCAAAGCCCAAGCTGAATATTTTCATATCAAACAACTCGGCTTTCATCTTCTGTTCATCGGTCAAGCTCGCTGACGTATTCAGTACATCATTAACTTGCGCAACATAACTTGGATAGTTCCAGATTTTTGACTTCAGAGGTATTGGAGAGGTGAATTCATCCGGAGACTCATAGCTATAGGGTGTTGTCAGTGCAATTTGAGGGGTTACGAATTGCTGAACTCTGAATACGCCAGGGCGCTCCATTAAAACGGCTGGTTGCCACTTAGAAGGGAAGCGTAATTTGTATGCCGTATTAGCTGGCTTGAAATCGGTATAGTCGGCATAGGGTAAACGATGATATAGCTGATCTCCCTCATTACCCAACTGGTTCATACCATCATTGGCGCGCCCTTCCAATACCTTTCGGCCGGCATAGTTACCAATACCAATCGGCGTAGTAGTATCTTCAGAAAGGTTGTAGGGATCCAAACCTAATTCAACCAGCATGTTATCCCATTCCGGTACCAAATGTGGAAACAACCCACTTAGCACTTTATGAGATGCGTAAGAAAGTGCAATATTTAATTCACTGTTATCCGATGGCTGAGGCATCCTTGCAATGTCAGAATAAACACCTTTTGCAGTAGGGTGATAAGGTGCTGTTGCATCAAACCAGGAGTTGGTTATTAGTGTCGTAAAACGTAGCACTAAAGTTGCATCATTAGCAGCGGGCGAAACCTCAAAAATTGCGCAGGCCGCAGCAGGAATTATATTCTGTACTGCAGCATTGCAACTCTCTAAGTCTACAGAGCTACACTTTGGTGGCAATGTAACATCGGCCAATTGTGGGCAAGTGAAGGCTTGAGCCTGCCAGCTAGCTGAAACAACTAGAAAACCCAAAACTCCTTTTAGAGCCTGCTTATAAAATTTATTGCTTCGCATTAAACTTCCCTTTTCATTTGATTAACATTAATAACAGAACTTTCGTCCCATGAGACATTTCCGCCGTCAGCAAAAGCCACGTAGACTATTTCAAAATTTTGACACTACTACCCCCCATTACCATTTATAGTGATCATAACGCCCGCATTACTGCAATATTGTGATACAACGCAAGCATCCTAAATATGTAGTGTCAAGCCAAGAGGAGACCAATTACCATTAGAGTTCTTCTCTTATTAAGTACTTAGATACTGCTGGCAGTTAAGCAAACGATACATATTAAGTTCTTATTAGATCGCACCTACTATTTACCAAGCAGCCTAACCGATGAAAGGGACACAGCCAAATACCCCAGAATACAAGAACTTACACCCTAAAAAAGACACAAGAATGGAGTAAGAAAAGTGTTCCAAACAGTGAATTTAAAACCTACCCTAGCGCCATCTTCATATAAATAAATAACTCGAAGGAAAGTATATTCTTCAACTTAATTTTGTTATTTTAGTCGACATGAATTTCAATTAAAGATGAGACGATCAGATTGCCTAGCGTGTCAGAATAAAACCTAGGGAGGTGACAGAAAAACATAGATAAATTTTGAGAATCTCACCACAAGCAAGGATGCGACATCGATTAATTAGCGCCTTCAGGCACTTAGAGTGAAAAACTACTACCCACTTAACTGGAGGAGGTTTCAGGCGCGAAGTTAATTCGCTTGTTATACCCGCTCACTAAACGCCAGCCTGATGCCGAGTGCTGCAAAGCTAGTTGCAAAGAGCTTCTGAATTGCAATGCTTGCTTTCTCTGATTTAATAATGAATGCGCTAAAACTACCTGATAGAAAACCATACACAATAAAAACGCCAAACGTCATTATCATGAACACAACGCCAAGTGTAAGCATGCTATCCAATGCACCTTCTGTTGTAGCTGGAATAAACTGAGGAAGAAACGCTAGAAAGAAAATAGATAATTTTGGGTTTAGTATATTTAGCAAAAAGCCTTTTACTATGATGCCTGAGTATTTGCTGTCTGACTGCTGGTTAGAAACTGATAAAGGAGATGAGGAACGCCACATTTGATATGCCAAATAAAGCAAGTAGACAGCTCCAATGTATTTAACGATTTGAAACGCTATTACACTAGTGTGAAAAATTGCAGCCAAACCAAAAGCGCTTGCTAAGAGTGCTGGAATGATGCCTAAAGTGCATCCTAGGGCAGCAAATAAACTTGCTTTTCTACCAATAAACAATCCGGCAGCCACAGTATACAACACTCCGGTCCCCGGAATTAAAACTACAACTAACGAAGTAAGTAAAAACTCTAAAGATATCATCCGGTGTATCCTTCTCCTGCAAGGGTATAACGTCCAGCTCGCATATTTTGTGGGCAATCGTGCTGCTTTTTGTATGGTTGTTCTTGTCCAATTCTGATGTTGAAAATCCTTTTCGCTAACGGGTAAATTGAGACCCACCTTCGGCGGCCACCGAAGGCCTTGTTTGTCACAGTTCGTTGCTGCGCCGGTTCATAAAGACCGTTAACAAGTATGAACGTGACAGACACTCACTAGGCATAACTCGAATAGTCATGTGGGCCTCGAGCCCGAATAGCAAGGCGGAGATAGCTTATCTTATGGAACCTCAAGAGATCAATGTCGGTATCGATACCAGCAGTAAACAACTCGATATATATGTGAGACCTAATGGCCAGTTCTTTAGTGTTACCAATAACAAAGAGGGTATTAAAGACGCCATTAAACAACTACAACCGCTTAAACCGCAAAGAGTATTAATCGAGTCCACAGGAAGACTAGAATTAGAATTCGTCTGTGCTGCTTATAAAGCGGGACTGCCGATAGTTGTTTGCAATCCTTTACAAGTAAGAAACTTTGCAAAGTCAGCGGGGCGACTCGCCAAAACAGATAAGCTAGATGCAATTGATATCGCACATTTTGGTGAAGCAATGAAGCCAAGATTGTCATCAATCAAACCAGAAAAACTTAGAAATATTAGTGATTTACTGACGGTCAGGAACCAGTGCTTAGAAATGAGCACAATGCAAAAGAATCGCCTCAAGAGAATGCCCAAATCTGTTCACAAGCCCATTCAGGCTATCTTAAAAGCCATCAAGAAAGAGCTAGAAGGGGTCGATAAGCAACTTGATAAACTTGTTAACAGTGTTGCCGAGTGGCGACAAAAACGCGATCTCTTATTAAGTGCTAAAGGAGTTGGCAATGTACTGGCTTACACGCTAATGAGCGAACTTCCTGAGCTAGGCAAGTTGAACCGCAAAGAGATTGCGGCACTTGTGGGTATCGCCCCGATGAATCGTGATAGCGGCAGCTTCCAGGGTAAGCGCTATATTCGAGGTGGGCGACATCGTGTACGCACGGTTTTGTTTGTTTCTATGATGTCGGCAATACAATGCCACCCTAAATTAAAGCCAATGTATGAGCGCCTGGTCGCTGCTGGTAAACCAAAGAAAGTAGCCCTTATCGCATGTATGAGGAAGCAACTTACCATTCTAAATACGATGGTAAAAAACAACACTTACTGGGATGAGAAAATGGCTTAAATACTTGACAAAGGACCATAGTCACTTGTTATGCATTAGCCTCTCCGCCAGTCTTTAATAGTTTCAATAAGTAGGGCTATGGAAATTACTAGGAGGAAAAAGGCAATACCATAGCCCACGGCACCATCTACTTTTGCTCCTTTGGCCTCCCAATGCCCATAGGTTATAAGCTGGTATAGCATTGCAAAAGATATGAAGCCACTAGTAAATAGTGCTAGTAACATATGCCGCAAATTGAAAAGCTTTTTCCCAAAAGCAAGCTCCCCCCAAGAAGGAGTCTCGATTTTTCTATCGAGGCCTTTTCGACGCCATCGGCGGTCTTTGAGATTAGACATAGTTTTTATGCATAACGCCCTGGGTATGCGGCGGGCCGCGCAAAGCGTGGACCGTCCAGTGGAAGCCACGCAGTGGCTGGAACGAACATCACCCACTTGTTACATGCTGAGTAGCACACAGGATATTTCCTTTAGCTCCACAAACTTAGTGGGAATGCTGTAAAGGCTACCCATGTTTAATAACTTTGTTTTAAGTTCGTCACTCATAGCTTTAGACGGCGCACGCACTCGCTTATATGGCCCACCGGGCAGATCCCAATCGTAGACATATAGCCCCAATACAGCATAATCTGACCAAACTTCAGAACTCCCCCAATTGGGCGATTCGAGTTGTTCTGAAATATTATCATGCTCAGAGTAAGCCTCCATTACTGGGCCTGGAATCTTTCCTTCGCCAGCGGTAGAGAATAAGCCGATATTTCCTTCACTATCTATAGCGAACCAGTCGAACTCTCTGCCTTCTAATTCTTCTTCGTAGATACTCATGATTTAGGGCATGTAACGCTTGCCGCACAGGCGAGCAACTTGTTGCGAGTCCAGCGCACTACGTGCGCGCTTGTGCCGGCGCTTGTTAGAGTTACTCCCCATCTTTTGTACCTATTTCCTTGGATAGTACAGGCTCTGCTACTCGAAAATACCAAAACGCAATTGAAGTAAACAATAAGATTACAGTTTGACCTTCAGAGGACCTAGAAGAAACACTATCCAGGCCGAACACTAACTCAATAAATAGTATTGGCGGAAGAAGTATAAACAAAGCAACTGCCATACTATGAGGCATCAATGCCGGCGACAGAAATGCTGGCTTTCGATAATTGGCACGGTGGCGATGTGCATGCCTGTGAAGCTCATAACTTAAACTCCAACTTTTAAAGATTAGTGTAATTAAATATGGTGTTACACAAAGCAACACAATAACCGATAATCTCAGTGATAAGGGACCACCTACAATTCGAAGTAGAATTTGGAACAGCAGCAATAGGGAGAACAATAACTCCCAGAAATTTTTACCCTTTATCAATGAAATAATCATCGTTAAACTCTAACGCTTGCAGCAAAGGCCGACCGTCACGGAGGCCCAGCCCGCTTGCCGGCGATTTTGCCTGCACTGGTTATGTGTTTGCATTACCTGCCCATGACTGAGGGTCTACTAATTTGACCTCTACACTAATCTCTTCAAACTCTGGAGAATAGTCTTCAATGTGGATAAAGTGAGTAGAAATTTTATTACCTGACTCATCTTGAAGGGTTAACTCTAAATCATCTCTTTTCTGATAATATTCATCATATTGCTCATTGGCGAACAGTTTAAAAACATTTTTTACTTTTTGATAATCAGGTTCTTGCGTAAAGATTCCATGAACCATGCCCATGCTTAAATCAGCATGTTCCAGTCTCGATCGACCTAAGCATAGGTCTTTTGAAAGTATGTAGTAATTCATGTATTCACATAACGAGACTGTAGAAAAACAGTTTTAGAAAAATCTGCCATTTCCCAGATTCCTCCAATTGAAATTTCGGCCAAATTTTATCTATACCACCAAATTTCATTCATTGTATTAAATTTAGGCATCTTGATGCCCTTAATTTATACTCAATCAGTGGATACTGCCATATCTCATCAACTTTTCAATGTTATGTACCAAGCAGAACATCTGCCATTGTCCTTGAACCTTACTTTTTCCTCGTAGCGAGAAGCGATTCAATCGTTTATTGGTACCAATGTTTCCAAATACCGGTTCGACAGCAGACATTCGATGTCCATAAATGGTCTTGCCCTCGATACTATCAACCCTCTTCTTCATCCAGTCGGTGGCTGTCCGTCCGTTTGTCCACGTAAGGGATACTTGCCTTCCGTGTCCTTTTCGAGAGTCAGCAGAGTCTGGGTTTCGCATACACTGACTTTTAAGGCTGCATGCCCTGCAGTCGGTGAGGCGCCCTTCGAACAGTAGTTTCTTCTTACCTTCACTGACATGCTCTTCTTTTAACAAGAGCATGGCTTTTCCTGCAGGACAGATACAGGTTTTCTTTTTCTTGTTGAATGTAAATTCACTAGCTGGGGTAGTCTTCTGGACATTAGCCCTACCTTTTTGATTGCGCTTGCCATACTTGGTTTTTTGCGTTGTAAAAGCTTTATCACGTGAACGGAATTTATTATCAGGTATGTAGGCATTGATGCCGTTCTCTCGCAGGTAGTTGTAGTTAGCGTCGTTGGAGAATCCAGTATCAGCAGTAATGATGACCTGTTTGGCCAAGATGTCTTCATCTATTCCTATATTCTGATAATGGCAACTGATGCCATCAAGAATAGGTTTCAATGTATGATGCTCCTGGCCCTCTCCAAAGGCCTGGGCCTCAACAACTATCTGATGCTTCCTATCAACTGCGGCAACACCGTTATAGCCCTGGATGGTTCCCTTGCTGGTAGTCATCTTAGCTGATTCATTGTCCGTGATATTACTTTTCACTTCTTTAGGTTTTTTACCTTGCCCCATCCTGGGGGAATGATTCTTTAAGAACTGATCAATTTTATCAAAGTGTTTCTGCAGCGTATCCGCCGCTTTAGCTACCGCTTGCTTTCGCTCTTTTTCTTTAGGCTTCCTGCCATCCAGCCTCTTGTGCTCTTTGAGGAAATATTTGATCTTCTTGCGAATTTTTTCCTGCTTCTGTGCTAGCTCTCTAAAAGTCCCCGAATGTTCTTTGCTGGCATTGGATGGCATCTTGCATCCATCTATTGCGAAAAGTTCGTTTCCAAGCAGTCCCTGCTGATCGCAGACCAGTAACACTTGCTCAAACACCGACTCAATCGCATCAGGATAACTGCTTACGAAACTTGCAATACTAGTAAAATGCGGAACGGTATCGCATGACAGTGCTTTGAAGAGGATATTGTTCTCACATTGCCATTGAATTTCACGACTTGAGGTAATGCCTTTTGAGTAAGCAAACAATATGATTTTCAGGAGGATAGCTGGATCATAAGCGGTTCGCCCGCCGCTATCATTTTGATATTTTTTATGGAAGGCAGAGAGGTCGATATGATCATCAATCAGATGATGAAGTGTAAACTCAAAGGTTTCAGGTTGTAATTGTTCTTCGAAATTGATGACGACCATTGCATCTTGGTTGTAATCGTAACGTTTGAAGTTGGGCATATGGATAATCTCGACATCAAGACCTCCATTTTAACAAAAAAGCTACCTTTTAAGAGTTTTTCTACAGCCTGAACGCCCAAGGCAGGGGCGGATTACCTTATGCGCATTTTGCGCGAAAATGGGAGCGAAGCGACAGCGCAAAACGTGCATAAGGTAAGCCGTCCCGCGGAGGCCCGTAGGGCCGGAGCTTCACTGCCTGCGATTGTTATATTTACCCCACTCCGATGCTTGAAAGCACTGCGCTAATTAGTAGGATTGCGAGCAGTACCATTACCGCCATTGCAATAAATTGAAATGCTATGGCACTTACACCAAGGATTGCAGCTCCTCCGGCAACTCGAGTTGGCTCCTTTTGTGTAAATGAAACTACTCCTAGAATTAGCGCTATACCTCCCAGAATAGCTGTCACTATATTAATAATGGAATCAGCATCGATTTTCTTTCTATAAGTGGTTTCTACTACTTTCTTTCCGCTAAGTGCATCAATGGCCGCTTGCCTCAGTGAAGCCGCTTTCTCTGCTACTACTGTTTCCATTGTTGGTTGTGGTGAAAATGGGCCACCCCAAAAATGTACGAGAGCAAGCATGAGAGCCAAGCCACCGAAGACTATCCCCAAATTTCCAAATTTAATATTCATGGCTTGGTCCTTGCGAAATATAACGCCGTAAACATGGGCCGGAGCACGCAGTGCGGAGGTCCAGCACCGCAGGTGCGACATGCTTTGCATTGTTAAACGCGGACTCAGAACAGTGTAAGAACATCATCGCTCCATTCATGGCTGTGCTTAGTCCATTTGGTGTCTGGCTGTGGGAAATTCGTACGGCAATAACCTCTTTGAGCTAGAAAATCGAATGCTGCATGAGGGTAGCCGTTAATCAGTAGTAGAGCCTTATTACCATCTCCTGACCACACAATTTGAGCTTCAGATGGCAGATGCTTATCCGTGACATTAGCGACATTATAAATATGAAGAGCATCTAGAACTGGGTTATCATCACGGCTTCTATCTAATCCGTATAAGTATCCAGTGTCACCATCATCTTCGAACACGACCATGTAGCTATTCTTCGGTGACCCACTTTCAAGAGTAGTTTCAACACCAACTGTGAACTCAGTTTCGGCATATATCATTGCCTCGTCGGCCATGCTAATAAGGCTCCAAGTCATCGTTATTGTAAGTAGCAGATATTTGATGATCATATTCGTTTAACATTTATATAGTGATCATCATGACCACTATTATCCTGATTACTATTTCAGAAGCAATCCCACGACAGCCCCCTTTGAATCACTTTAAAATCATATAGTTATACAAAAATGATACGAAGGTGCAATATGGAAAAATGGTCACTGCGACCACTATTCTTAAATATACCACTTTACGTAACTCATTGTATTTAATGATTTTTTGAACATATTTGCCAAACCTATCAAAATAACGGTCACGATGACCGAAATTCCAGCTCGCATCTGGTCATATTTTTTGCAAGACTGTATATATAACCAGGCCTGGGTGTGTTTAAATGGATGACATTCCTATACCGATCCCCAAAAGCTCCTCTCGATTTATGGATCGATTGCGAACTTTCATGCGATCAAAGTATTTGGCATACAAAACCGAGCAAACCTATTGCTATTGGATTAAAGACTTTATTCGCTTTAATCAGATGCGCCACCCAGAAGCACTAGGCAAGGCTGAAGTGAATAACTGGCTCAGTCATTTGGCAACCAATCGATCCGTATCAATCAATACCCAGAAAACGGCTTTAAATGCCGTCGTATTTTTATACAAGCAGTTTATCGGCCTTGAACTAGGTGAGCTCAAATTTCACAGCAGTCATCGTCCCAGGCGGTTGCCAGTGGTTTTCAGCCATGTGGAGGCCACAGATATTTTGGGGCAGCTTACTGGCCCGGCAAAGCTTGCTGCATCTTTGATGTACGGTTCCGGTCTTAGGGTCATGGAAGCCGTGCGGCTTCGGGTGAAAGACGTTGATTTTACAGAGCAGTGTATATTCGTACGTGAAGCCAAGGGTGAAAAGTGGAGAAGGACCCTACTACCTAAATCTCTTATTGAACCATTAAGGGCCCAAATTCACTATGCTCTCTCGCTCCATCAGCAGGATCTCGTTGAAGGATATGGCGAGGTCTATCTCCCATTTGCGCTAGCCAGAAAGCTCCCAAAGGCTGCCACCAACCCCGTTTGGCAATATATATTTCCTGCTAGAGAGCGCTCGCTCGATCCTCGTAGCGATATCATACGAAGGCATCATATTGGAGAACAACAGATAAGGCGTGCAGTTGCCAAGGCTATTTCGAGCTTGGGTATACGAAATAAAGCCAGCTGCCACACCTTCAGGCATTCATTCGCTACCAACCTATTACGATCAGGTGCAGACATTCGCAATATTCAAGAACTTCTTGGTCACAATGATATAAGTACTACGATGATCTACACACACGTGATTGGTGTTCATGAACGTGGGATTAGCAGTCCATTAGATTAGATTGAGCCCCAGGCATGACCTCTAAAAACGGCTGAGCTTTAAGTCCTTCTCTCACTCTTTGCTAAAAGACCCGTTGCTTTTTAACAGGGTACTCTGTAGTAAATATTTTCACAGTCAATCTCAAAACCTAAAGACTGATATAACTGACGTGCGCGATTGTTTCTTTTCTCTGTTTTAAGTTCAATACGAATGGCCTGAGTTTCTTTTGCAAAATCTATCGCAGCCTGGATCAACTTTTTAGAAACACCCCTACCCCTAAAGCGGCTTGACACCCCTAAGTCATTTAAAATCCACAGGCGTGTGAGAGCAAGGGAAGAAAAGCTGGGATAAAGATTCACAAAACCCATTACCTCAGAACACTCGGAATCTATTGCTATAAAAAGTGTGGAAGCCTGACTGTCGATCAAGTTGCCCAGAAAAGACTCAGTTCCAATTAAGTCCGATTTATAGCCACAAAACACCCTGTATTCATCAAATAATTGAGCCACCTCAGGTACATGATGGCTTTCACATCGTAATATTTTCACAATGTCCCCTCGCAATTTACAAAAGCATTTCAGCTTACCAAATTAGCTGTAAGTCAGTTCTTGCAACTAATCCAAGGGGGCATCAGTAGAGAAATGTGGCAGTCCCAGTAGCAATTAATTCTTCCCGGTCATTACTCAACTCCATACGCGCAACCACGAGTTTATTGCCTGTGCGTAGAATTGAGCCTTCACAGAGAAAGTGCTCCCCCCTTCCGGGCTTTAAATAATCCACGCGCATATCTACCGTACCCAGCTTAGAAAGGCGATCGGCTTTTTCTTTCCAGTGCAGATCCCCCATGCGCTGATATGCAGCAACCATTGCGGTAAGGCCACCGACGGTATCCAGAGCGGTGGCAATTACGCCGCCGTGCAAAATATTTGTCCAGACGTTACCTATCAACTCCGGACGTTGTTGAAAACCGGCGGAAAGAGTAAGGGCCTCTAGGTCTAGGGAGCGCATTTCAAGGCCAATCTGCTGATTAAAAGGGATCTTTTCAAAAAATCCCTTTACCAACTCCTGAAATTCATGGGGAGAGGGCTCTGTCATAATCTTGCAACCCGGTTGAGACCATCCAGTGCGGCACTACGGTAGGCCTCTGCCATGGTGGGGTAATTAAATGTGGTGTTAACGAAATAATCGATGGTGTTATTTGGCGAAGGCTGCTTCATGATGGCCTGACCAATATGCACAATCTCTGCCGCTTCGGCACCAAAACAGTGAATGCCGAGAATTTCACGGGTTTCAATATGGAACAGGATCTTGAGCATGCCCACGCGCTCACCAGAGATCTGTGCGCGTGCAGTGTGTTTAAAGAGCGCACGCCCCACCTCATAGGGTACCTTGGCGGCTGTCAGTTCGGATTCTGTTTTTCCTACTGAGGAAATTTCCGGCAGGGTATAAATACCAGTGGGCGCATCCTCGATTACACGGTGCCCGCGGCCGGCAATAGCTGCTGCTACCGCCCTACCCTGGTCATAGGAGGCACTGGCAAGGCTGGGCCAACCAATAACATCGCCCACCGCAAAGATATTATCCACTTCCGTGCAGTAATGATCATCTACGCTTAACTGGCCGCGGTGATTCGCTTCGAGGCCGACATTTTCCAGGCCCAGGGAGCAGGTATTACCTGTACGACCATTACACCAGAGCAGCGCGTCTGCATGGATACGCTTACCCGACTGCATTTCCATAATCACGCCCTGGTCATTGGGGAGCACACGCGCATACTCCTCCTGGTGGCGAACGGTAACGCCCATATCGCGCAAGTGGTAACTCAAGGCATCAGAGATCTCATCATCCAGAAATTCCAACAGGCTACTGCGGGTATTGATCAAATCTACCTTGATACCAAGACCAGCGAAAATAGAAGCGTATTCACAGCCAATCACGCCGGCGCCGTAGATCATGATGGAATGCGGCGTATGCTGCATATCCAGAATCATATCGCTGTCGTAGACACGCTCGTGATCAAAGTCCACATCTGCGGGACGATATGGACGGGAACCCGTGGCAATAATAAATTTTTTCGCGGTGACAATTTCTGTGGCACCATCGGGCAGCTGTACTTCTACACTATTCGCATCGCGGAAATTTGCCGCCCCAACGATTAGCTCAACCCGATTACGCGCATAAAAAGAGGTGTGCATTTCCACTTGATAGGAAATCACTTTATTGACCGTTTGCATCACCTGAGGAAAGGTTAGGCGGCGCGGTTCACCCAAAGCACGAAAAACACTCTGAGTGTTATAACGCATTAATTGTTTGACAGAGTGGCGCAGAGCTTTGGAGGGAATGGTGCCCTTATGGGTACAGTTACCGCCTACTACCTGGCGTTTTTCAATCACTGCGACACGCATACCTTTTTTCGCGGCGCTCATTGCTGCGGCCTCACCAGCCGGACCAGAACCAATTACAACCAAGTCAAACTTTTGCTCTGCCATCTATAGCTCTAATTCTATTTTTCCAAAACGGAGTATGAGATTTAAGAATGCCTCACACTCAATATTAAAATCAGCACAGAAGGTGCCAATGATATAAAACAACAAGCCCGTTAATTACGGGCTTGGGAGAGATTGCTTACTTGCGCTTAGTCGCGTCGTAAGCGAGGTCTTCAGCGGCAACCTTTTGCTGACGCTTACGCTCTTGCTCTTTTTCGCATTCGTCGTCGTTGCCACCACAAATGGTGCAGTCCTGCTTCATTCCGATATTATTCAGGCCGCCACAAGAGCCTTTTAGTGGCTTATTTTGCACCATGGCGCCGAGTGCCATTCCGGCAACTACTAACAGCATCGCAATAAAAGCAAAGATAAATATTGTCATTACTCAGACCTCTCTAAGTAGGGTGCAAAGGCGCGGCTATAGCGTTCCTCGAAACCCTTATCAGTTTTTACCAGCATGAAAACAGCCAGGTTTTCACGTTCGGCCAAAGCCAACCCTTCTTCAGCCCCAAGTACATTGAGAGCGGTAGCAAGGCCATCTGCTTCAGCACAGGTATCTGCCAGCACGGTTACCGAGGCCAGCTTGTGCTGTAACGGTCGACCAGTGCGGGGGTCGATACTGTGCGCATAGCGCACTCCATCGCGTTCATAGTAATTCCGGTAATCACCACTGGTAGCCACCGCCTTACCACTAACACCAATGGGCTGTTGAACCATCTGGCCGAACGAGTCAGGCGCTTCAATACCAATTACCCAGGTTTTACCTTTTGGATTCACACCCTGGGTACGCAGTTCACCGCCGATTTCGACCAAGTAGTTGCGAATTCCCTGCTGCTCCAGCAACAGTGCAACCCGGTCGACGCCGTGCCCCTTGGCGATAGCCGAAAGGTCAATTTCTACCGGTCTCTGACGAGTGATCGTATCCGGTTTCCGGGTCACTTTAAGTGCATCGGAGCCGACTACCTTTTGCAGGCCGGCTATCTCCGCATCGGAGGGAATTTTCTCAGGCTCTGGTTGGGGACCAAATCCCCACAAATTAACCAATGGGCCAACGGTAACCTCGAAGGCACCCTGACTGCGTCGATAAATATCCAGGGACAGCGCCACAATATCTGCCAGCGGTTCGCTGACCGGGATGGCCTCACCTACAGGACCGCGGTTGAAACGCATCAACTGCGAGTCCTCGATATAGGTGGACATCTCCTGGTTGACCTGCTGCAGCTCATCGTCAATTAACGCTTGCAGCTCGCTACGCTTTACGCTTTGCGGTACATCGACAACCGTGATGTGATAAGTGGTCCCCATGGTGCGGCCACTAAGCTGCCAGTTTTCCGCTGCCGGAGTACAGGCAGTGAAAATTACAGTCGCCCAAAGCAAAAACAGGGCCGGAAGAACGGGCCCTGTTTTTGCTTTTATCGGGGCTTTGATTGCGTCTAGCAAACTAAGCTCTCCGTTTAACCACCGAAGTCATCAAGGAGGATATTTTCATCCTCTACGCCCAAGTCTTTGAGCATGCTGATTACTGCGGCGTTCATCATGGGTGGCCCACACATGTAGTACTCACAGTCTTCCGGAGCCGGGTGGTCCTTCAGGTAGTTTTCATACACCACGTTGTGAATGAAGCCGGTGTAACCCGTCCAGTTGTCCTCCGGTTGCGGATCAGACAAGGCCACATGCCACTTGAAGTTATCAAACTCAGCAGCCAGACCGTTGTAGTCATCTTCGTAGAACATCTCGCGCAGAGAACGCGCGCCGTACCAGAAGCTGATCTTGCGCTTGGAATTCAGACGCTTGAGCTGGTCGAAGATGTGTGAACGCATCGGCGCCATACCGGCACCACCACCGATAAACACCATCTCGTTGTCGGTTTCCTTGGCGAAGAACTCACCGAAGGGTCCGTACACCTTGATCTTGTCACCCGGCTTCAGGCTGAACACGTAGGAAGACATCTGACCCGGCGGGATACCCTCGGTACGGGGTGGCGGAGTCGCGATACGGATGTTGAACTTAACAACACCTTTTTCTTCCGGGTAGTTAGCCATGGAGTAGGCGCGAACCACAGGCTCGGTGACCTTGGACTCCAACTTGAAGAAGCCAAAGTGCTCCCAGTCACCGCGGTACTGGTCTTCTACTTCGAAGTCAGCAAATTTAACGTGGTGAGCTGGGGCTTCCAGCTGTACATAACCGCCAGCACGGAAGTCAACGTTTTCGCCTTCGGGCAGACGCAAGGTCAGCTCCTTAATAAAGGTGGCAACGTTGGGGTTGGATTCCACAGTGCACTCCCACTGCTTCACTCCAAACACCTCTTCCGGCACTTCGATTTCCATATCCTGCTTAACCGCAACCTGACAGGAAAGACGCTTGCCTTCTTTCGCATCGCGCGGGGTAAAGTGAGCCGCTTCAGTCGGCAACATATCGCCACCGCCGGCAGTCACTTTACACACACACTGTGCACAGCTGCCGCCGCCACCACAGGCGGAGGCCAGGAACAGGTTATTGGCAGCCAGGGTTTGCAGCAGCTTGCCGCCGGCTGGCACGGTGAGAGTCTTCTCACCGTTAACCAAAATGTTGACGTTGCCGGTGTTTACCAGGCGCGAGCGGGCCGCAAGGATCACCGCCACCAGCGCCAGAACGATGACGGTAAACATCGCTACGCCGAGGATAATTTCAATACTCATTCTATTGTTTTCCCCGCTTAGATATCGATGCCGCCGAAGGACATGAAGCCTAGGGACATCAGACCAACGGTTACGAAGGTGATGCCCAGACCTTTCAGGCCATCCGGAACGTCACTGTACTTCAGCTTTTCACGAATACCGGCCAGAGCGGTAATCGCCAGTGCCCAGCCGAGGCCGGCACCGAAACCGTAGGCAACACTCTCACCGAACGCGTATTCGCGCTCAACCATGAACAGGGAGGCACCCATGATGGCGCAGTTCACGGTGATCAGCGGCAGGAATACACCCAGGGCGTTGTAGAGCGCTGGTACATATTTATCCAGGAACATCTCCAGGATCTGTACCAGTGCCGCAATTACGCCGATGTAAGACAGCAAGCCGAGGAAGCTCAGGTCCACGTCGGGGTAACCGGCCCAGGCCAGTGCACCGTCTTTCAGCAGGTAGGTGTAAATCAGGTTGTTCACCGGTACTGTCAGAGTCAGTACCACGATAACCGCAACACCCAGGCCAATCGCAGCTTCGATCTTCTTCGATACGGCCAGGAAGGTACACATACCGAGGAAGAAGGCCAACGCCATGTTTTCAACGAAAACGGCGCGGATAATCAAAGAAATATAATGTTCCATGGATTAGGCCTCCTGCGCTTGGGAATTAGGCGCAATCTTGAACTCGTCTTGCTCAACCTGGGCAGGCTTCCAGGCGCGGATTGCCCAGATGAACAGGCCGATCAGGAAGAATGCACTGGGCGGCAATAACAGCAGGCCGTTGGGGATATACCAGCCACCGTTGCTCACGGTGGTCAGGATGTCCACACCGAACAGTTTGCCAGCGCCGAACAGTTCACGGATTACCGCGAGACCAATCAGGATAACGCTGTAGCCCAGACCGTTACCGAGACCATCGAAGAAGCTGGGCAGCGGCGGGTTCTTCATAGCGAAGGCTTCCGCACGACCCATTACGATACAGTTGGTAATGATCAGGCCAACGAATACGGACAACTGCTTGGAGATGTCGTATGCCAATGCCTTGATCAACTGGTCCACCAGGATTACCAATGAGGCAATCACGGTCATCTGAACGATGATGCGGATACTGTTCGGGATCTGGTTGCGGATCAGAGATACCGCAACGTTGGAACAGGCCACAACCGAGGTCAGAGCGATACACATTACCAGGGTTACCTGCAGCGAGCTGGTTACAGCCAGTGCGGAACAGATGCCCAAGATCTGCAGTGCGATCGGGTTGTTGTTAAAAATCGGCTCTAGCAGAGTCTCTTTGATTTTCATGCTTATGCCTCCCCTGCTTTCAGGTTTTTCAGGAAGGGACCATAACCTTGGTTACCCAGCCAGAAGTTCACCAGGTTGCTAACGCCCTTACTGGTCAGAGTTGCACCGGACAGGCCGTCTACTTCATGAATCGCATTCGGGCTGTTGGGGTTAACCTGGCCTTTGATCACAGCGATATCTACGTCGCCTTGCTTGTTGAAGACTTGCTTACCAACCCACTGGGCTTTCCAGTTAGGGTTGTCCACTTCGCCACCCAGTCCGGGAGTTTCTTTGTGCTCGTAGAAGCCGAGGCCCGCTACGGTGTCTAGGTTGCTCTCCAGCGCGAGGAAGCCGTACAAGGTACCCCAAAGTCCGTAGCCACGGACAGGCAGAATGATCTTGTCCAGTTGGCCGTCTTTCTCTACCAGGTAAACCTCTTTAATGTTTTCCCGACGGATAATCTTGGCGGTGTCCTCGTCTGCCGGCAGTCTCTCACTGGCAGAGGGAATCTTGGAAGCAGCGCGACCGCTGCCGCCAGCCGGCGCTTCATCGGTGAACTTACCGGTGTTCAGATCAACGTATTTGATCTTCACATCGGCGAAGGCTTTCTCTACTTCCGCTTTGTTAGCGCGAGAGTCCTTCAGCAGGCCACCAGCCATCAGTACGTTACGCTTCATGTCCAGCTCGGCATTCGCCTGCTGGGCAGGCTTCAGCATTACCGCCGCAGTGGAAACCACCACAGAGCACACCAGGCACATTACCAGCGCGACAATCAGAGTACCGGTTACGGAATCTTTATTAGCCACGTGCCAACCTCCGTTTGATATTGGACTGCACCACAAAGTGGTCAAACAGCGGAGCGAACAGGTTAGCGAACAAGATCGCCAGCATCATGCCTTCCGGGAAGGCCGGGTTCACTACACGAATCAGGACAACCATCACCCCGATCAGGATGCCGTACCACCAGCGACCAGTGTTGGTCATAGCAGCGGAAACCGGGTCAGTGGTCATAAAGATCAGGCCGAAAGCAAAACCGCCCACCACCAGATGCCAGTACCAGGGTACCTGGAACATCGGGTTGGTTTCGGAACCGATCATGTTGAACATAAATGCGGTGGCCATCATACCCAGCAGAGTGCCGGCTACGATGCGCCAGCTGGCGATCTTCATGCCCATCAGAATTACACCGGCAATCAGGATAGCCAGGGTAGAAGTTTCACCGATGGAACCATGTATCTTGCCGAAGAAAGCGTCGAACCAGGTTACCTGGCCAACCGCAGCATTCACGATACCGTTCTGGATACCTTCGCTGGCCATGACAGACAGCGCGGTAGCACCGGTGTAACCGTCAACCGCAGTCCAAACTGCATCGCCAGACATCGCTGCCGGGTAGGCGAAGAATACGAACGCACGACCGGTAAGTGCCGGGTTGAGGAAGTTTTTGCCGGTACCACCGAACACTTCCTTACCGATCACCACACCGAAGCTGATGCCCATAGCCACCATCCACAGAGGCAGATCCGGCGGACAGGTTAAGGCAAACAGAATGGAGGTTACGAAGAAACCTTCGTTCACTTCGTGACCGCGCACAGCGGCGAACAGCACTTCCCAGATACCACCCACAATAAAGGTGACCGCATAAATCGGCAGGAAGTACATGGCTCCGTAGACAAAGTTGTCCCACAGGCTCGCAGGGTTATAGGAGGTCAGAGCACCAATAATGGCGTGACGCCAGCCGGACAGATCCGGATTGGTCATACCTTCCAGAATAGTGTTGGCCTGGAAACCGATATTCCACATACCGTAGAAGGCAGGGATCATCGCACAAGCCCACACGGTGATCATAATACGCTTCAGGTCGATACCATCGCGCACATGAGAGGTGGTCTTGGTTTTATCAGCCGGCTGGAACAAGCCAGTATCAATGGCCTCAAAGAGGGCATAGAACTTTTCGAACTTGCCGCCTTTGTGGAATTTCGGTTCGATGGAATCGAGGAATTTACGCAACATACTTACCCCTCCTTCTCAATACGGGTCAGGTTGTCCCGCAAAATGGGGCCGTATTCGTACTTGCCCGGACACACAAAGGTGCACAGTGCCAGATCTTCCTCATCCAACTCCAGAGCACCCAGTTTCTGGGCCATAGCGGTATCACCCACGATCAGGGAGCGCAGTAGCTGGGTCGGCAGTACGTCCAGCGGCATGACCTTCTCATAAGTGCCGACCGGTACCATGGCACGCTCGGAACCGTTAGTACTGGTGGTGAAGTTGAACAGTCTGTTCTTGAACAGGCGCGAAAGGTAAATCGGGAAAACGGAGAAGCGCTTGTTACCGGCACGCAGATAGTGCAGGAAAGGACGCTCACCACCCTCTTCCAGCACAGATACCTGATTATGGTAACGCCCCAGGTAACCCAAAGGACCTTCAGCAGTGCTGCCGCCAAATACGGAGCCGGAAATAACACGGTCGTTATCACCTTTCAACTCACCGGAAGTCAAAGTTTCCAGGCTGGCGCCGAGACGAGTGCGCACAAGTCGGGGCTGCTTAACTTGAGGGCCGGCCAGGGAAACAACGCGATCGGTGAACAGTTTACCGGTGGTAAACAGTTTGCCTACGGCGATCACATCCTGGTAATTAATGGTAAATACACTGCGAGAGCCGGAAACCGGGTTCAAGTAGTGGATATGGGTACCGGACAGGCCAGCCGGGTGGGGGCCGGCAAAAGCTTCACGGCGAATATTCGCAGCGCTCGGTACGGGGATATCTGCATCAGGAGCGGTACAGACGTAAGTGGTTTTCGCCAGCTTGGAAAGAATCTCAACGCCCTGAGAGAAGGCTTTGGGGTTCTCGGCAATGACCACTTCTGGGTTGGCAGCGAGAGGATTGGTGTCCATCGCATTGATAAACACCGCTTCCGGTTTAGCATCCAAAGCGGGAACGCGGCTGAACGGGCGGGTACGCAGTGCGGTCCACATACCGGATTCAACCAGGTTCTCAACGACCTGTTCGCGCGTCAGACCAGATAGCTTATCTACGCTATAGCTCTGGAACTGTTCTGCTGCATCGCCGTCTATGCCAATCACAACGGATTGCAGAACACGGCGGGCACCGCGATTGATAGCAACAACACGACCGGCGGCCGGCGCGGTATAGCGCACGCCTTCGGTTTTTTTGTCACTGAACAGTAGCTGACCAAGATTGACGCGATCCCCTACAGCCACTGCCATTGTCGGCTTCATCCCGTGATAATCGGGGCCGAGAACAGCAACGGTCTTGATCGCAGGTCCTTTGTGGATGACCTGCTCGGGCGCGCCGGATATGGGTAAGTCCAATCCCCGACGGATCTTTCTCATACGCCTATGCCTAAGTTTCTAGTTTATAAAATTGCAATAAAGCCCACCCGCCCAGGTTCAAACTGAAAAACAGTCAATCCCGGACTGGCGAGCCATACTGTGGAATTCTGTGCTGCGAGGGCTTATGCCGTTTCACCCGTAGACCGGGCGGAAGGAAGCTAACTAAAGGTTGTGCGCGCTAACTTCTCGGCGCACGGCCGCCCCGCAAAATCGCGCGCATTATAAAGATGGGGCAAAAGCTTTACCAGTCTGGAAGCGTCCAAAGTGGCACTTAGAAGGGAAATTTCTACTGAAAAAACAGGGATTTGGAAAGATGTGGGCGGACGGCTGTGACTGCCGCCCCACCCTCATGGTCAGCCCAAAGAGCCGACCTGCAGACCTTAAGCTGACGCCTTAGTCTTTCTTAGGGAACAACTCATAACGAACGCCAGCCATATCTTCCAAGCAGCGAACCACTTGACAGCTATAACCGAACTCGTTGTCGTACCAGCAGTAGAGCACTGCGTTCTTACCATCCACGATAGTCGCAGTGGAATCGAATACGCAGGCAACGCGGGAGCCAACAAAATCGCTGGATACCACTTCCGGGGAGTTGGTGAAATCGATCTGCTGACGCAGTGGCGAGTGCAGCGCCACGTCGCGCATATATTCGTTCAGCTCTTCCTTGGTGGTCTCTTTACCCAGGTTCAGGTTCAGGATCGCCATGGAAACATTAGGGGTTGGAACGCGAATTGCGTTACCGGTGAGCTTACCTTTCAGCTCCGGCAGCGCTTTGGCAACCGCCTTGGCGGCACCAGTTTCAGTCAGAACCATATTCAGCGCTGCTGCGCGACCGCGACGCTCACCTTTGTGGTAGTTGTCGATCAGGTTCTGGTCATTGGTGTAGGCGTGTACAGTTTCTACGTGGCCGTGCTCAACGCCGTAACCGTCCATCATCGCCTTCAGCACAGGCACGATGGCGTTAGTGGTACAGGAAGCGGCAGACAGTACCTTGTCTTCCGGCTTGATGTCGCTACTGTTGATACCGTAAACGATATTCTTGATATCGCCCTTGCCCGGTGCAGTCAGAAGCACTTTGGAGGCGCCGGGGCTCTGCAGGTGCTGGCTCAGGCCTTCTTCATCGCGCCATACACCGGTACTGTCAACGATAATCGCATCGTTGATACCGTGCTGGGTGTAATCCACTTCCTGCGGGGAGTTGGCGTAGATAATCTTGATTTCGTTACCGTTACAGATCAGGGAGTTGGTCTCCTCGTCCACACGGATAGTACCCTGGAAGGCGCCATGTACGGAGTCGCGACGCAGCAGAGAAGCGCGCTTCACCAGATCGTTGGGGGCCTTACCCTTGCGCAGTACGATAGCGCGCAGACGCAGAACGTCACCACTACCGGCCTTGTCGATCAGCAGGCGGGCAACCAGACGGCCGATACGGCCAAAACCGTAGATCACAACATCTTTGGATTCAGGCAGAGGCTTGCCGGCACCCGCTGCGTCGGACAGCTCTTCACGTACAAACTCATCCACAGACAAGCCGCGATCGTCGCGCATGTACTTGTTGGTCATGGTCCCCAGGTCGATATGTACGGGACCCAGCTCCATCTTGCAGATGGCTTCCAATACAGGGAAGGTTTCAAACTCGGAGAGTTCATTTTCCTCAACCTGACGCACGAAGCGGTGCGCTTTCATAATGCTCAGCACTGAGCGATTAACCAGGTTGCGGCCGTACATATAAATACCGACGTTGCTCTCACGGTTGAGCTTTCCAATCATCGGGATCATGGTTTCAGCCAGTGCTTCACGCTGTTTCCAGTCCTTGAAAAAGTCCGCGGGCTTCGGTCGCTTCTGAGTCACTATCGGACACCTCTGCAATGTGTTTAATAGGCAGGAAATCACGGCCCACAAACCACTCGGGGCCGTATGGCTGCGCATTATCAGTATTCACCTGCTGCTACGCAACTGCGCAAAAAAAAACCAAAAAAATGTAGTAAAACTACCTTTTTGTTGTCACAAGCCCTCGCGATACGCAATCCCCCAAAAATTGCAGCCGTTTGAGATCGAAACCACAGACATAGATATCATAGACTGCAGCCCGATCCGATCGCGGCTACAATAGCCGCCCCTGGCACTACAGCAAATGAAAGCGCGGATATTTAAGGAACGATGACCGATATACAGCCCCTGACTCCCCCCAAATTTCACAGCACCACCGACCGGCAATTCTGGGGGCAACTTCACGGCGCAGCGGCCGCACTCGCCATTCTGAATGCTGCTCGCAACAGTCAATCCCCCACACTGCTGATCACTCGTGACAGCCTCGAAGCGCACCGCTTAGAGGTACAGCTGAAATTTTTTAACAAAGCGCGGAGAGATGCAGCCTCAGAGGGCGACTTTGAGATCTTTCATTTTCCAGACTGGGAAATTCTCCCCTACGATACCTTCTCCCCGCACCAGGATATTATCTCGGACCGCCTGGCCACCCTCTACCGCCTGCCGCAAATGGGGAGCGGCATCGTTATAGTGCCTGTAAGCACTCTAATGCATCGCTTGCCACCCAGCGATTACGTCGCCGGCAATGCGCTGATTCTCACTGAGGGGCAACAATTTGATATTGATATCCAGCGTCGCCTGTTAGAGCAGGCAGGCTATCACTGTGTAGATACCGTCTATGAACACGGTGAGTTTGCCGTGCGCGGCTCACTCATGGATATTTTCCCTATGGGCAGTCCACTGCCCTATCGCATCGATCTATTCGACGATGAAATTGAATCCCTGCGCACCTTTGACCCGGAAACTCAACGCACAGTGGATAAGGTGGAAACTATTCACCTGCTGCCCGCGAGAGAGTTCCCAATGCACAAGGCCGGTCTTTCCGGCTTTCTGCAGAACTGGCATGAACAATTCCAGGTGGACCCCAGTCTTGTGCCCATCTACCAGGATATCAGTGCAGGAATTGCCCCAGCGGGTATCGAATACTACCTGCCACTATTTTTCGATAACAATTGCGCGAGCCTGTTCGACTACCTTCCCAAGAACAGCCAGGCTTTTATCCAGGGAAATGTGCAAGCACCTGTTGATAGCTTTTGGCGCGAGGTCAGCAACCGCTATGAGAGCCGCCGTGGCGATCTGACCCGCCCAATTCTTCAACCACGCCAGATTCTGCTGGATATCAATGAATTCAATGGCGCGCTCAAATCGATGCCAAGGGCCATCTTCTCTGCAGAGACGCTGCCCGATGCCCGGGGCAATTACAACTTTGCCACCCAAGTGCCTCCAACCCTGCCAGTAGACGGCAAGGCCGAGCAGCCAATGGCCGCCCTGGAAAGTTACCTGATAGAGTACTCGGGACGAGTGCTCTTCTGTGCCGAAAGCGGTGGGCGCCGCGAGGCATTGCTGGAGCTTTTAAAAGGTATTCGCCTGACTCCCCCAACCTATGCCAGCTGGGAAGAATTCCTCCAAAGCAGTGAATCCATTGGGATCACCGTAGCGCCCCTGGATCAGGGCCTGTTACTGACCGATCCAGCCGTCAACCTGATCGCGGAACCGCAGTTATTTGGCGAGCGGGTGCTACAACAGCGCCGCCGCAAAAAAGCCAAAGATGATGCAGACAATGCAGTCAAAAACCTGGCGGAATTGCGTATCGGCGCCCCGGTAGTGCATATCGATCAAGGAGTGGGACGCTACCGCGGCCTGCAACACCTGGAAATCGATGGACAGCCTGCCGAGTTCTTGACTCTGGAATACGCCAATGAAGCCAAGCTCTATGTTCCCGTAGCCAGCCTGCACCTGATCAGCCGTTACTCCGGTGCCGATGAAGCCCTGGCTCCACTGCATAAAATGGGCAGCGAACAGTGGCAGAAAGCCAAGCGCAAAGCCGCCGAAAAAGTTCGTGATGCCGCTGCCGAACTCCTGGATATCTATGCGCGTCGTGAAGCCCGTGTAGGTCATGCTTTTGCCGACCCTAAGCTGGCTTATAGAGAATTTTCAGCCGGCTTCCCCTTCGAGGAAACACCAGACCAGCAGCAGGCCATTGAAGCCGTGATTGGCGACATGCAGTCGAAAAAGCCCATGGACCGACTGGTGTGTGGCGATGTGGGCTTTGGTAAAACCGAAGTCGCTATGCGTGCGGCCTTTGTCGCCGCCCATGCCGGCAAGCAAGTGGCCATGCTGGTACCCACCACACTGTTAGCGCAGCAACATTTCCAGTCTTTCCAGGATCGCTTCGCCGACTGGCCCATCAATATTGAAGTGATCTCCCGCTTCCGTTCAGGCAAAGAAGTGGACAGCGTGAAAGAGAAGGTAGCCAGTGGCAAAGTGGATATCCTTGTCGGTACCCATAAGCTTCTACAGAGCGACCTGGACTTTAAGAATCTCGGACTGCTGATTATCGACGAAGAACACCGCTTTGGGGTACGCCAGAAAGAGCGCCTCAAGAGCCTGCGCGCCGAAGTGGATATCCTCAACCTAACCGCCACACCGATCCCGCGCACTTTAAATATGGCAATGGCCGGCATTCGCGATCTATCAGTCATCGCCACGCCGCCGGCGCGACGCCTCTCTGTAAAAACTTTCGTGCGCGAGCGCGACGATGCACTGGTGAAGGAGGCCATACTGCGGGAGATCCTCCGTGGCGGCCAGGTGTATTTCCTGCACAATGAAGTGAAAAGCATTGAGCGTATCGCCCGAGAATTACAGGAGCTGATTCCCGAGGCCCGCATCGGTATCGGTCACGGTCAGATGCGTGAGCGCGAACTGGAGCAGGTCATGAGTGACTTTTACCACAAGCGCTTTAACGTACTGGTGTGTACCACCATTATCGAAACCGGTATCGACGTCCCAACTGCCAACACAATACTGATCGAACGCGCAGACAAATTTGGCCTGGCCCAGCTGCACCAGCTGCGTGGTCGTGTGGGGCGATCCCACCACCAAGCCTATGCCTACTTGCTGACCCCCAACAAACGCTCAATGGCTGGCGACGCAGTCAAGCGACTGGAAGCAATCAGTGAAGCCCAGGATCTTGGGGCTGGATTCACCCTGGCCACCCACGATCTGGAAATCCGTGGCGCCGGCGAGTTACTTGGTGAGGAACAGAGCGGGCAAATCCAAAGTGTCGGCTTCAACCTGTATATGGAGATGCTCGACCGCGCGGTAAAAGCCATTCGCGAGGGGCGCACTCCCAATATCGACGACCCCCTGGAGTCCCCGGCTGTAGATGTCAATCTGCGGGTACCGGCGCTGATTCCAGAGGACTACTTGCCGGATGTCCATGGCCGTCTAATGATGTACAAACGTATCGCCAATGCCGTTGATCGCCAACAACTGAAGGAGTTACAGGTGGAGATGATCGACCGCTTTGGTCTACTGCCTGAACCGGTCAAACACCTGTTCCGCACCACCGAAATAAAACTGAAGGCCGATAAAATGGGCATTCGCAAATTGGAAGCCTCCGCCGCCCGAGGTCGCATCGAGTTTGCCGAAAATACCCAAGTAGACCCCCTCACCCTAGTGAAATTGGTGCAGACACAACCGGGACGCTACCAGCTGGCCGGCGCCAACCAGCTGAACTTCAGCCTCGATGAAGAGGGCGCCGACCGCAAGCTACAGGAAATAAGCGAAGTGCTGGAGCGCTTAGCCCAGTGATAGTATCCGGCAGCTAGTGACCTGATCGATCGACAGGGGGGCCACCCCCTGCCACAATCCCGGCCTATATAGCTGGCCGCGAAATACTCACCCTGCTCTGACGATAGACAGGACAGATGGAAGAAAGTGGTAACCCAATGACCATAAAAAAGATAGTGCACCTCTGCTCTACACTTGCCCTGGCACTCTCCGCCACGGCCTCACAGGCGGCGAACTACGCCGGCAATACTTTCGAAATCGAGATGATCGTGTTCGAACGCCCCCAAGGTATGGCACAAACCAATGAAACCTGGCCTGCGGAGCCGAACCTCACCTACCCTGCTCGCTGGGTGGACTTTGACACCCCTGCACCCCAGGAAGAAAAAGCAGAATCCCCTGTTGCAACCGCATTCCCTGAATCCACAGAGCCCCCCCAAGAAGATACAGCATTGGACGAGGAGCCTGTCAGCTTTGCAGTCAGCGAGTTCGGAGATCACAATACTGACCAAGCTCCCCCCCTCCGCTTACTCCTCTCCCCCGTAGACACCAAGCTGGATACTAAGGCGGCAGCTCTAGTGAGAGGCGGGGATCGCATTTTATTCCACAAAGCTTGGCACCAAGTTTTGGAGCAAAAACACAAGTCACCAGCAATCCTGATTGATGGTGGCGAAACCTTTTCAGGGCACAGCCAACTGGAAGGGTCAATTACCCTGAGCGTCTCACGCTATTTGCACCTGAGCACAAACCTTTGGCTCAATGATTTCTCTGCTCCCGCATCTGCGGCGGGTATCCGCCTGCCTCATCGACCCAAGACTGCCCCAACACCCTCCGAGGAAACAATTTCTTTCTCTGCCACGAATGAAGGGTTTATTGCTTCCAATCCGGATAGGTATAACTTCTCAAACGCAGCAGGAGACCAGGAGCCTATAACCCTAGATGCCCCGACTGAGCAACCGGTATATGTGATGCGGGCCGCTCATTTACAACATGAGCGCCGTATGCGAAGCGGCCAACTGCACTATATTGACCACCCGGCTTTTGGTATTTTGATTGAAATTCGCACTGTGGCTGAAAGCAACGAAGAAGTCACAGAAGAAACCACCCCAGTTACCTTGTAAACGGCCAATTAATACTCTTTTAAATACCCCCCTTCAAAGGGGGTATTCCATTTGCAACAGTATATATAACCAAACAAATTACACTTTCCTAAATCTATAAAAGCCGAATCGAATCCGGCATAACAGATAACACAACCAAACCAATTTGACTGCAATTTATAAAATAAAATTTTACAAAGGCAGCAACTTAACGATATCCGACAAGAAACAAGTACAAAAACACGGAAGGCGAAGAGAAAAACTCACCCCATTATTACAACACCCTCGCTCAAGTGAAAATCAATAGAAAAGCAAAATAGCCAAATAAAATAAAAAAGCTTAGTAAAGAAGCAGCAATAAAGATTTTTAAATTTATTCGCCAGACAGAACTGAAACCCTGACTCCTAACATTAAATTGGTTTCAAGATTATTAAAGCTTCACAAATAGCCTGAAGTGCTTTCAGAAATTTAAGGCGCAGGTAATTAATACATTTCAAAATATAACGAAACTCGTGGAACGGGTCATATATGTATGCAGACCGCCATAAGACACATATTGAACCAAGCGAATGGAGAAATAGAAAAGCGAGCTGAAAAGCCCGCTTTGGAGGCGCTGGCAGAGCTAACGGCTGGCACCGCAAACTCTACGCGACAACAGTTCTTTCAACGAGTGATCCGAAAATCACTCACAGGGAACAACATCTTCCGCCAGCAGTCCTTTGTCACCTTGTTGCATTTCGAACTCAACCGCCTGCCCCTCGTTAAGGGTTTTATAACCCTCTCCGCGAATGCTGCGATAGTGAACAAAAATATCTTCAGTTCCTTCTCCACAGGTGATGAAGCCATAACCCCGTGCGTTATTAAACCACTTCACTGTACCTGTAACGCGATCACTCATTGAGAAAACCTCATTATTGTTATTGCGCCTACCTCTATTACCTCACTGCTCAATTCGGCAAGAGGGGCAAACGCCACCCCATTGTTAACAAACTGCTCCATGCAGAATGCTATCTTGCTTCACCCTATTGAGAGTAACCCAAAGGGCGTAACCTGATTCTTAGATAAAACAGCGCCAGTGTCTAGGTTTCTATGTGAAATAAATACTACGTTTTTACCAAGAGGCGTAATTAACCGTCAAAACCCCAATTAAGCGCGATATTTAAACTAAACATTTGTACCTTATCGCACTCCCAATACTCAACTGTCTAACGCGGCTTCTCGCGCTAATGAAGGAATATCGGCAATATGTACCGTCGAGGTCGGAAATGCACAAGACGCACCATGGCGCTCAATTATATTGAGTACATTCAACAAAACATCCTGTTTGATTTCATGGTATCTCACCCACTCTGTCGTTCTGGTAAAGGTGTATATAAAGAAATCAAGGGATGAGGCTGCAAAACTATTAAAATTAACAATAAGAGTTCGGTTGGCATCTATTTCCGGGTGATGCTGTAACATTTTCTTAACATCTGCCACTATCTGCGCCATTAAATGGCCATCTTCATAACGAACCCCAATAGTTTCAAAGATCCTGCGATTGAGCATTCGCGAAGGGTTCTCGACAGAAATCTGCGTGAAGACACTATTAGGCACATAAACTGGGCGCATATCAAAGGTGCGTATGCGAGTCAGGCGCCAGCCAATATCCTCTACAGTCCCCTCAATCTCCTTGTCCGGGGAGCGTATCCAATCGCCAACCGCAAAGGGGCGATCTAAGTAAATCATCAGCCCACCAAAGAAGTTCGCCAGCAAATCCTTAGCGGCAAAGCCTACCGCCAACCCCCCGATGCCACCAAAGGCCAAAACGCCGCTGACGCTGTAGCCCAGGAATTGCATAATCACTATACCCGCAGTGATAGCGATCGAAGCCCGCACCAGCTTGCCGATGGCTCTAACTGTAGTGGCATCCATCGGCTTGCCAATATAGCGGGGATTGCAAAGGTTACGCTCAGCGCTGTGCGAGAAGCGCCAAGCGAACCAGGAGAGGACCAGAATAAGGCCTATCTCACGGGCAGGCTCTGCCAGGGAGAAAATCTCTGCACCCGTCGCCTGACCCGCACGGTGGGCGGCCACCGTGAGTCCCAACAGCCAGATTAATACTTGTCCAGGAGGGGAGAGAGCCCCAACCAGCGCATCATCCCAGGGATTGACAGTCTTCTCAGCCCTGGCAGCCAGTTTTTGCACAAAGCGGCCGAAAATCCAGGCCGCCAGTGCGGAAGCCAATACAATAAGAAAAACAGAGATTATCCAAACCCGGTTATCACCCAGCCAGGACAACAGCACACTCTCTACGGACTCCACAATTCCCCCTCCGCTTATAAAACCGGTTCCAGCCGCCCATAGGTTCTTGGAGCAAGCTGCGGAAACCGGTATTTCTCATCTACTGCATTATTGAAGCTAACCAGCTGCGAGTTCTATGCCAGCGCTCACTTTTTTCGAGTTCCGCCCAAGAGGTGATTGAAGGTCTACCCCGCATGGCTTTCAGGCGCTCACTCGATTCCGCTGCGGGAATAAAGTTCTGCAGCCCAGCGAGAGACTCCAAAGCCCCTGCGCGGTTATTGCAGACTACGCCCATATCACAACCCGCTTCCAGAGCAGCGCGGATTCTCTCCACATAACCACCGGCAGCTCCCGCCCCCTCCATGGACAGATCATCACTGAAGATAACCCCATTAAAACCCAGCCGTCCTCGCAAAATATCCCGTAGCCAGTAACGGGAGAAACCCACCGGCTGACTGTCTATATTGACGAAGCGAATGTGAGCGGGCATCACCGCATCCAGTTCATCGGCCCCTATGCAGTCAATAAAGGGCAAGGCATCGCTAACCAGCACCTGCTCCAGGGAGCGCTCATCTTGAGGAAGCTCCACATGGCTATCTTCAAGCACGTGCCCGTGTCCTGGAAAGTGCTTGCCGGTTGTAGCCATACCGGCCTCACGCATCCCTTGAATAAATGGCCTTGCAATAGCCGTCAGGTGATGGGGGTCGGGACAAAAACTGCGATCTCCAATAACTCGGCTGTGGCTGTCATCGGCATCCAGTACAGGGGCGAAACTGAAATCCATCCCTACAGCCAATAACTCAGAGGCAAGCAACCAACCCACATCCTGCAACTGTGCTGCTGAAGCCTCGGCGGACAGCTTTTGCATAGAAGGCAAACGCGTGAACCCCTCTCGAAAACGCTGTACTCGCCCACCCTCCTGATCAACAGCCAGCAGTATCTCTGGGCGCACAGATCGAATATCGGCAATCAGAGCTTGAATCTGATCGCGATCGCGATAATTGCGCGCAAAGAAAATCAAACCACCCACAAGTGGGTGGCGCAAAAGCTCGCAATCCTCATCAGTGAGCTTCTGCCCTTCGATATCGATCATCACCGGTCCGAGTGATGCAGGCATATTCAGTTCCTCTAAGATTCACCAGCTGCGCAGTTTAACCGGACTCCACCTTTAGCATTGCCGAAGCGGCCGGCACAAGGCGCTCCAAAGTTTCCGGCAGGCTGCTCTGAGCACCAAAATCCTCTCTCAGGATAGCCTCTATGGCATCGTAGCTCGACAAGGTAAAAATAGTGGCCCCTAACATAAAATACAGGCGCCAGTAGAACGTCACGGGATCAACCCCCGGTAAGGCCTCGGCCAGTAGACCTGCGAAGCGTCGGTAACTATCACCGTAACGAGACACTATAAAGCGGCGTAAGTGCCCCTGAAACTGCGTATAAGCTAGTCCCAGCAGTCGCATAAAGCGCTGAGCATCCAGCCCAAGTTGGCTCAGACTGCCCAACCCAACTCGGTATAGGCTCTCTAACAACCCTTCAACCTTAAGTGGCTGGCCAGAAGCTATGCGTCGATCCAACTCTGCTTCCAGGGCATCGGTAAATGGTGTTAGGAAACGCTCAAAGACCGCCTGGATCAACTCTTTCTTAGAACCAAAGTGGTAGTTGACAGCTGCCAGATTAACTCCGGCAGTACTCGTAATAGTCCTAAGGGATGTCTCAGTAAAGCCGCGCTCGGCAAAGAGCGCTTCGGCAGCATCCAAGATGCGGTTAACGGTATCCATCTGACTCATAGATATCAAACCACCATTTAAAACAGCTGTTTAATTTCGGCCAGAGTAGCACACTCCCAGCTCGCTGGCGGCTTATTGCACATGCAGAAAGAACGGTTGTAGGGGGAAGTCCGACCTGGCGAATCCCCATAGGCGAAATTGGTTTGGTAAGTTGGCAGGATAAGATGTAATTACCGAAGCGACTGACCACTACCTCTTCCCATAGGCCTTAGTGCATTCCACTGCGCGGGAAGAAAGATAGAGGCGCTAACTACTATTTAGGGACGAGGCACAGCTGTAGGCTCTGTATTTGGCCTCTACCTCCTGTATTCCTGTTTTTCCTGCCTCCCCTACTCCTCGCCCTATCCGATTGTTAATTAATAAAGAAAGTAACCTAGACATCTCGAAAACTATTTAATCCCTGGCTCGCATATATTTCATAATTAAATCTGCAGCCTCTTCCACTGCATCCACCACATGAAACAGATCTAGATCAGCAGAGTCGATACAATTTCGTTCCAATACCGTATCTACCAGCCAATCGTACAGCCCTCCCCAATAACGCTTGCCCACCAAAACTATCGGGAATCGCCGTACTTTTTGAGTTTGCACTAATGTCAGCGCCTCAAATAATTCGTCCAGCGTGCCGTAGCCCCCCGGTAAACCCACAAAGCCCACGGCATGCTTCACAAACATAAATTTACGCACAAAGAAATAGCGAAAATTCAAACTGATATCTTGGTAAGGATTGGCTGCCTGCTCAAAAGGCAGCTCGATATTTAATCCGATTGAAGTACCAGGCTGCTCAAAAGCCCCACGATTACACGCCTCCATCAGACCCGGCCCGCCACCGGTCATCACAGGTATCCCCTCTGCTGCTAAAAGCTCCCCAAGCTTCACTCCTTGCTGATATTCCTGGCTATCTTCAGTGAAACGCGCACCGCCAAAAACTGTTACCGCCCCGTTAAGCGCAACCAAACGCTCAATTCCATCAACCAACTCAGATTGAATGCGCAGAACTCTCCAGGCTTCAGCCATTTTCGCATCAAGCATTATTATTCTCCCTTGCTGTCAGTTCTTTCAACTATTCGTTTCATTCCTTGTTTTCTTAAACAATGTAGCAGCTGGACTGCAGGCAGGTGCTCAGTTTGCGAGATCCTTAAATCTGTATATAATCCCAGCAACTGTATAAAAATACAGAAACGCTAGGTAAATCTATGACCAATCTCACCGCACGCCAGACTCAAGTATTAGAGCTGATAAAAGCCTACCTGGA
Organism: Microbulbifer mixtoriginis (SeqCode); assembly: GCF_052466765.1. Taxonomy (NCBI): domain Bacteria; kingdom Pseudomonadati; phylum Pseudomonadota; class Gammaproteobacteria; order Cellvibrionales; family Microbulbiferaceae; genus Microbulbifer; species Microbulbifer mixtoriginis (SeqCode). Next base: position 4,587,283 of record NZ_CP174289.1, on the reverse strand, counting down.
CGACACAGGTTACCCTCCCACCCGCGCAGAAATCGCCCAAGAGCTGGGCTTTCGCTCGCCCAACGCTGCAGAGGAACACCTCAAAGCACTGGCACGAAAAGGAGCCATTGAGATGGTTGCCGGTGCCTCCCGAGGTATTCGAATTCCCGACCACCAATCGGGACTTCCCATCGTGGGGCGTGTCGCCGCAGGCAACCCTATTCTGGCAGCCGAGCATATTGAGGATTATTGCGACCTGCCCGCCAGTTTCTTCCACCCACCGGCAGATTATTTATTGCGGGTACACGGCATGAGTATGCGAAATGCCGGCATTCTCGATGGGGACCTTCTGGCAGTACAGAAGACCGAGCAAATCAGAAACGGGCAGATTGTGGTTGCGCGGATTGATGATGAAGTAACCGTTAAACGCTTCCGCCGCAAAGGTAATCAGGCAACGGTACAACTCCTACCTGAAAACGAAGACTTTGATACCATCCAAGTAGATATGCGGGATAAGAACTTTGTGATCGAAGGATTAGCCGTAGGCGTTATTCGCCAAACTCCATGAGACTAAAAGATTTACCGCCACTCAAAAACAACAACAGCGGCTTCTAGCCGCTGTTGTTCCACTTAATTTTTCGCCTTTACCATAGATTAGTGAATCGTATGGTTAACCGGCATCGACTCTTCCTCTTCAAAGTAACCTGGCTCCAGGTCATCGAGATTTTGCACAGCTTCTATACCCGCCTCTAACATGGCCCGGGCTACTGCTACCTTGTGCTTTCGCAAAAATTGGAGACTCTCGGCTGAGAAACGAATACTCACCAGAGGGTCCTCCTCATGGCCGGCACGGCGCAGAGCCACATCGCCATTGGCCAACTCGATAATCTCATAAGTTTCGGAGGACATTTGCTTTCCCTTCACTGCACATCAGTTTGCGCCCAGTGTACCACAGGCAATTTAGAAGTTTCAGTGGGCGCAAAAAGATGAATAGAAAGGTAGCGGAGCCCTCTTAGCACTCCTCGAGATTGGCACGCTGTCTAAGTATCAGCTCACTGAGAGCTTTGTGCCATTTAAGCAGCGCTTCGAAAGAAAGCTCAATTGGTACTGTTCCGGCGATATTGTGGGTCGGAATAAGGTTGCCAGCTTGCCCCTTTTCCTCCGCTAATGTAGGCAGCCTCAGGAGCTGGTTCCACGCGCGTAATAATTCGCTAAGCCAACTCTCTGGCTCTGAGAGCAATAACTGCAGTTCACTTACTTCAAGGCTCGCTCTCCCCTGGCTGTGCAGGCTATCTAAAATAACCTGTACAGACTCTGGTTCAAAACTCAATTGCAGCTGATGTGACAGTTCAGCCAGGAAAGCCTGATAGGCTTTCCACAGCTGCAACAAAGCACCTTCTTCCAGGGCCATTCGCTGAATAGAAGAATCATAACTACTTGTGGCCAGCAGCTGGCTCTTACGCAATGCCGAAGTGACTAGGCCGGTATAGGGATTACTCATTTACTTTTTTGCCGCCGCTTTCTTAGCTGCCGGCTTTTTCTTGGCCGCCGCTTCGACTTTCCAGGCGCCATCCCGATAAAAAGCCTTCCAACCCGTGGCCTTTCCGTCCTCCTCGGACTGAACATACTGCTCTTGGGTCTTACGACTGAAGCGAACTACGGTATCGCGCCCCTGATCATCCTGTGAGGGGGCCGAGAACAAGAAGCTGTACTTAGGGTCAATCTCACTCTGGTGAGGCAGTAGCTCTTTTATCAGCGGGGCACGGGTCTCACGGTTTTTCGGAAACTGGCTGGCGGCAAGGAATAATCCGGAGGCACCATCGCGGAGAATGTAATGATCCTCAACCTTCAGGCAAGCCAACTCCGGCATAGGAACCGGATCCATTTTGGGTGGCGCCGGCTGGCCATTTTTCAACAGCTTGCGGGTGTTCTTACAGGCTTCGTTAGTACAACCAAAGTATTTACCAAAACGGCCTGACTTCAGCTGCATGTCGCTACCGCACTTGTCACACTCAATAATCGGACCGTCGTAGCCCTTAATTTTGAACGTGCCCTGCTCTACCTCGTAACCATTACAGTCCGGGTTATTACCGCAGATATGTAGCTTTCTCTGCTCATCGAGCAGATAACTATCCATCGCCGTGCCGCACTTGGGACACCGGCGCTTCTCCCGCAACTGGCGGGTTTCGGCATCTTCGTCCTTATCCGCGTCCACAGCCTCATCGCCAGAGACGAGATTCATCGTGTTGGTGCAGCGCTCCTTAGGAGGAAGCGCGTAACCGGAGCAGCCAAGGAATACACCGGTAGAGCCTGTGCGGATCTGCATATGGCGACCACACTTACTGCACTCGATATCGGTATCTGTCGGCGTGTTGCGCCGCATACCCGCATCACTGGACTGAGCTTTTTCCAACCGCGAGGAGAAATCCTGATAAAACTCGTCGAGTAACTGCTTCCAACCTTTATCGCCATCGGCAACCGCATCCAGAGACTCCTCCAGGCTTGCGGTAAAACCGTAGTCCATCAGATTTTTAAAACTTTCGCTGAGACGGTCGGTGACAATATCACCCATTTTTTCCGCGTAGAAACGGCGGTTCTCAAGCCGCACATAGCCCCGATCCTGAATTGTGGAAATAATAGAGGCATAGGTTGAGGGCCGGCCGATACCACGCTTTTCCAGCTCTTTCACCAGAGCGGCTTCGCTAAAACGAGCCGGAGGCTTGGTGAAATGTTGTTTCGGGTCCAGCTGCTGCAGAGACAGCTTATCGCCAACCTGAACATCAGGCAGCAGCAGATCTTCATCTTTCTTGCCCGCAGGAGGGGCAACTTTGAGAAAGCCATCAAAACGAATCACCCGGCCGCGAGCACGCAACTCAAAGTCACCGGCACTCACCACAATTGAGGTGGAAGTGTATTTTGCCGGGGTCATCTGGCAGGCGACAAACTGCTGCCAAATCAGATTGTAGAGCCGCTCCGCATCCCTCTCCACACCTGAGAGCATATTGGGGGCAACACGTACATCGGAGGGACGAATTGCCTCGTGAGCCTCTTGCGCTCCCTCCTTGCTGCTATAACTAACCGGCTTTTCTGGCAGATACTTATCGCCAAAATTCTCTCCGATATACTGCCGGGCCGACTCAACCGCCTCTTTACTTAGATTGGTCGAATCGGTACGCATGTATGTAATATGGCCGGCTTCGTAGAGGCGCTGCGCAAGGGTCATGGTTTTCTTGACACTGAAACCGAGGCGATTACTAGCCGCCTGTTGTAGTGTCGAAGTAATAAAGGGAGCACCAGGCTTGGAACTGGTAGGCTTATCGTCACGGCCGCTAACAACAAACTCACTACCCTGAAGCAATTTCACCGCGCTATTCGCATCAGCTTCATTGGTGGGGCGGAAAGTTTCACCAGCTTGTTTTTTAACCTCTAGCCGCAGCTTGTTCGCTTTGCTGGTAGCGGTGTCAGCGAAAAGCGTCCAATACTCCTCAGGAATGAAAGCGCGGATCTCACGTTCGCGCTCTACCACGAGACGAACTGCCACTGACTGCACCCGGCCAGCAGAGAGTCCTCGGGCAACTTTCTCCCACAATAGTGGGGAGACCATATAGCCAACAATACGATCGAGGAATCGGCGAGCCTGCTGGGCATGAACCCGATTGATATTCAGGCGGCCGGGATCTTTAAACGCCTCCTGGATCGCGGACTTAGTGATTTCATTAAAAACCACTCGGCGATAGCGTTCGTCATTACCGCCAATTGCTTCCCGCAAGTGCCAGGCGATCGCCTCTCCCTCGCGGTCCAAATCCGTTGCCAGATAAATGTGATCGGCATTCTCAGCCAGCTTTTGCAACTCGCTGACTACTTTTTCCTTGCCTGGCAAAATTTCGTAGTGAGCCTGCCAGCTATTATCCGGGTCGATCCCCATGCGCTTGATCAGCTGAGCACGATTTTTCTTGCGCTTGTAAGCCTCTTTCGCCTCAGGGGAAAGCTTACGAGTCTCTGCCGCACGCCTTGCCCGTTCTTTTGCGTCAACGGGCTGTTTGTTGCCGCCACCGGTTGGCAAATCGCGAATATGACCGACGCTGGACTTAACAACAAAGTCCTTGCCGAGATATTTATTGATGGTTTTCGCTTTGGCCGGTGATTCGACGATGACCAGTGATTTACCCATAAGCCTTTGATTTCAAATGAAAAATTTACTGCTATCCGAAGCATTTCAGGCCCTTCAATCGGGCCTGCGCTGCGCGAATATATAAGCCTCAGTCAAGGCGCGGTCAAGCAAAGCTGACAACTTTTAGTGCTTATTCGCCAAATTTCACCCCCAGAAAAGGGTAAAATTGTGACAATTTTCCCTATTTGAGCAGCCCACTAAAATGCCTGTCGCCCTAGTCTTCTGGGAGCTTAATGGGACTGATCTTGCGTACAGATTCTTCTATAAGAGGGGTGTACTCCGCCAAACTCTCAGACAGCTGCGAAAAAGCTTTGACCCCACCGTTTTCCTGCCATTGCACGCCCAATCCGACATCGGTTGCGATAATCGCACAGCAATCCGCCGGCAAGCTATCCAGCAACTGGTGCAATTGCTGCCATGCTGCCTGGGGGGCTCTCACACTGTTGCCCCAGTCCCAACTACCGGCAAAATTCATTTCATGCGTAATCCGCTGGCGCTGCAGCTTCCAACCAATCTGTAGACGCTTTCTATCCTTCCACCGATAGTAATAAACCGCTGCGGTCCCCTCCCCCAAAGCTTCAGGTAAGGCTTGAATTTGCACGGTAATGCCTGCCCTGGCGGCACGGCCACGCAAATCAGCCAGACGGCTGTCGCGCTGATTGGGCTTCAGCCACATCACTGGCCCCAGCACCAGGGCAATAGCAAAGCCAATTATGATTACCGGTAGCCATTCGGACATAAAAGTTCCTTATGATAGATTTAAAAACGGCCTATTCTGCGGCGCCATATATGATCCATGTCAAACAGTTTTTTTTGCGATAGACTGAAAATAGCTGTCGTAAGAGGCCCCACTGGGCAAATAGAAAAGACAGGAGCTAATGGAAAATGGCGAAATATGAACGAATATTGGTGGGCCTGGACCTCTCGGAAGAATCCTCACAAGTGCTGGAAAAGGCGGCCTCTCTCGCTGAAGCTTTCAATGCCGAAATCAGCTTGATGCATGCCATTGAGCCGCTGACATTTGCCTACGGTGGGGATATCCCCATGGATTTATCAGAGGTGCAGGATCAGCTACAGAGACAGGCCAAGGAACAGCTCCACAAAGCCGCTCTACCGCTGAATATCCCCGCTGAACGACAGCATGTAATTTTGGGCCAACCATCCACCGAGATACATCGCCTAGCCAAAGATCTAGAGGTCGATCTTATTGTTATCGGTAGCCATGGACGCCATGGCCTGGCTCTTCTGCTGGGCTCAACCTCTAATGGGGTTCTTCACGGCGCCAAGTGCGATGTTTTAGCTGTCAGGGTATATGTGGACGAAGAATAAGCCCCCTCTTTCGGCGAGAGAAGTGGTGCCATGCACCCCTTCTCTCCAATACTCAAACCTTACTCTTCGCCCCCCTCCAACTCCGACCATCGATCAAAAGCGGTCTCTAATTGAGTTTGCTTCTCCGCCAGTAAATTGAGCCGGTTTTGCACCTGGGCTTGCTCCTGTTGATAAAAAGTAGGGTCTGCTACCTCAGCCTCTATAGCGCCAATTTCAACTTCAAGCTGTTCGATCAAGGCTGGTAAGCCATCCAGTTCACGTTGCAGCTTATAGCTGAGCTTCTTTTTCTTAGCCTGAGGCTTGTCCGCTTCGACCGGCTTCGCTTTCACCTTGCCTTCGGGGACTTTTTCCTCTTTTGACTCCTGTTCAAAACTACCTCCCTGGCGAATGAAGTCCGCATAACCACCCACATACTCTCGGATACGACCATCTCCCTCGAAGGCTAGACAGGAATCCACAACATTATCGAGAAATGCACGGTCGTGACTGACTAATAACACTGTGCCTGTGAATTCCAAAAGTAACTTTTCAAGCAGCTCCAGGGTTTCTACATCCAGATCGTTGGTCGGCTCATCGAGCACCAGAATATTGGCTGGCTGACTGAATAATTTCGCCAGAAGAGCCCTATTGCGCTCACCACCACTCAACGCACCTACCTTGGTCCGCGCTTTCAAACCGCTAAAGAGGAAATCGGATAAATAGGACATGATGTGGCGGCTTTTGCCGCCAATGGTGACAGAGTCGCGCCCTCCACCAACATTATCCAACACGGTAAGTTCTGGATTTAATTGGTCCCTGCGCTGATCAAAGTAGGCTACCTGCTGCTTTGTACCCAAACGCACCTGACCAGACTGAGACTGAAGGTCCCCGAGCAACACTCGAATTAAGGTGCTTTTACCAACTCCATTAGGGCCAATCAATCCCACCTTATCACCGCGCATTAAGGTAAATGAAAGGTCGCGAATCAGGGGGGACTCATTGGGGTAGGCAAAGGTAACGTTACTAAGCTCAGCCACCAACTTACCGGATGTTTCTCCACTATCGAGAGACATCCTTGCAATGCCCTGTTGAGTTCGACGCGCCTCTCTCTGGCGCCTTAGTCCCTGCAAGGCCCGCACCCGCCCTTCATTACGGGTGCGTCGCGCCTTGATACCCTGGCGAATCCAGGCTTCCTCCTGGGCTAGCTTTTTGTCGAATAGCGCTTCGTTCCTGGCCTCTTCTTCTAAAAGTTTCTCTTTTTCTTCCTGGTAACGCCCAAACTTACAACGAAAAACTCGTAGGTATCCACGATCCAAATCCCAGACTGTACTGGCCAGCCGCTGCGCCAAAGCACGATCGTGGCTGACGAACAATAACGCGCCTCTAAAAGTATCGAGGAACCCTTCCAACCACTCCACAGCGGCAATATCCAAATGGTTGGTGGGCTCATCGAGAATGAGCAAATCGGGCTCTGTAACCAGTGCGCGCGCGAGAGCTGCACGGCGCTGCCAACCTCCAGAGAGATCAGCCACGGATTCATCGGGACTCAAGCCGAGGCGGTCGAGCACACTATCGACTCTAGGCAGGAGATCCCAGCCGTGCTCCGCTTCAATTTTGGCCTGTAGCTCGGCCGATGGGTCCTCCCGATAACCAGCCAATACCCCCCCTATAGGGCCCAGACCCTCGGCAACATATCGGTAGACAGAGTCGAGACAGCCTGCGGGCAACTCCTGCTCAAGGGTTGCCATAACCATCCCACTCGCGCGCACAATCTCCCCAGCATCTGGGTCCACCTGCCCCGCAATTAAACGCAACAGGCTGGACTTACCCTCTCCATTGCGGCCAACAAGGCAAATACGATCGCCCCGCTCAATTTTTGCACTGACGTTTTCAGCAAGCACCTGGGTCCCGTAACGCAGACTGACCCCATCCAATAGAAGCAACATAATTAGGCACTACAATTAACAGACCCGGTTAACATTCTCGCTAGTTAGTTGAATGAAACGAAAATTGATACTTCGGGTCCTGTGAAAAATTCGCTATTTTACGCTTTTTTGCCAAGCCGTCTCATAAACTTGCGCGACCAGACTCAACTTCGGGGTTACTGTCATGTCAGTTAGCACAAGTCGACTCTTCCAGTTTATTGCCCCTTTAATGGTCTGGATCTGCCTCAGCGCCCAGGCAGAGCCACAAGCATCATCGAAGGAGTTGTCTCAGCAAAACAAGCCAACCACAGGTATATCCAACCAGCGCCAGCTATTACAACAAGCCAGGATAGCGATTAAATACGGCAATAAAAAACAGTTAAAGCAATTGAAAGCCAAGTTAGCGAATTACCCTCTAGTGCCCTATCTCGACTACTGGGCAATCGGAAAAAAATTACGCCAATTACCTCTAAAAGATATTGATCGCTTTCTCGCTGAGAACCAGGGAACAGCGGTGGGTGACTGGATGCGTATTAGGTTACTCAGAGAGCTGGGGCAACAGAGACAATTTCAGACCTACCTAAAATACTTTAAACCTGAGAAACACAAGCGCGCGGCACTGCGTTGCTATTATGCCGACGCACTATTTCGCCATGGCAGCAAAGACAATGCCGATCAAGTAACCACCGAGCTCTGGCTGGTTGGGCACTCACAAGTAGAGGAGTGTGACCCAGTTTTTGCCCGCTGGAAGCGCAATGGCGGCCTAACCCAGGAAAAGATTTGGTCCCGCCATTTACTCGCCCTAGAAGAGGATAACCTAGAACTCGCTTCCTATATCGCCAGGAAAATGGACAAACCCTTCCAACAAAGAGCAGCCCTGCTACGGGAGGTACACAAATCACCCAAGCTTCTTCTCAATTACCCTCGCTTCTTACAGTCACCGGAGCATCACAGGGAAATTATTCTGCATGGATTGCATCGATTAGCTAGGGAAGATGCAGCCGTCGCTGAACAGGCATGGCAGCGCTATAGTGCCAGCCTCCTGTTTAACGATAAGGAGCAAGCCAATATGCTCCGCCATCTGGCTCGACAATTTGCGCGTCAAGACGATACCCAGGGACTGCTACAACTGACCAAGAATCACACAATGGATGATGGATATTCCATTGAATGGCTGGCGCGGCAATCCCTGCGAGAGCTCGACTGGGAGCAGGTTGCCTTTTGGATTGATCGCCTGCCACTCGATCGGCAACAGCGCGATCGCTGGCTCTACTGGAAAGCCCGCTCACTGGAAGAACTTTATGGTAAAGCGCAGTCTGGAGCAGCCTCCCTGCTCTATCGAAAAGCTGCACGGGAACGCAGTTACTACGGCTTCCTTGCTGCCGATACCCTCGGACAAAATTACAGCTTTGTAGATCGTCCCGCGCCAATCACGCCAATTCAAGTGCAGCAGATGGCCCAGCACACCGGCTTACAAAGGGCACGTGAATTGCAGGCTATTGGTGAACTATTCCATGCTCGGCGTGAGTGGAGCTACGCTACTCGGGAAATGGATCACGAGGAGCTATTAGCCGCGGGCAAAGTGGCAAGCGCATGGGGTTGGTATCACAAATCCATTCAATCTGTTCTTGCGGCAGACTACCTGGATGATCTGGAACTCCGCTTCCCCCTGGCCTTTGCCGATATTGTAGAAAGTGTAAGTGAGCAGGTTGGACGGCAGAGCACGCCTCTAGAGCCCTATATGATTTACGCAGTTGCCCGCCAGGAAAGCCACTTCAGCCACGACGCCAAATCACGGTCTGGCGCATTGGGTCTAATGCAATTGCTACCCTCTACCGCACGCGCAACGGCAAAGCGCGCCGGTGTACGCTATCGACGCAGCTGGGATCTACTAAGCCCCAAAACTAATATTGCCCTTGGCAGCTTTTACCTGAGCACCCTGTTAAATCGATTCGATAACAATCGCTTCCTCGCCGCTGCCGCTTACAACGCGGGGCCAACGCGGGTTGCCAAGTGGTTAAAGGAGACTCGTCAGCGCCTGCCACACGATGTCTGGATCGAGACGATTCCCTATAGTGAAACAAGGAATTATGTACAGAATGTACTCGCTTATACGGTAATTTATGCCTATCGGAGCGGCACCAAGCTGCAACTTCTCAAGGCGCATGAGGCAGGGAATAAACTTTAAGGTGCCTCAGAATAACCTTACAAACCTCTGCCCTAACTTTGATACCGTTTAAATAGGAATAGAGCCCCCCTTGGGCAGCCGAGTCATTAGGGCTTAAGGTGGGAGTTATCTCCCAATAAATGAAGGGCGCCTAACCAATTCGTTTGGCTAACCAGGCTTGCAGCTGCGATTGCTGAAAGGGCCATGCATAAGTGTCTTCAGGATCACCGAGCCCCACCACGGGTATCAAAAGACTAAAGCGCTCGAATAAATTGTCATCATCGGCAATATCTACCTCCCTTAAACGCAACCCAAACTGCTCGAGCAGGGGCCATATTTCCAGCTTGGCCTTTTCGCACAGGCTGCATCCAAGGGTGGTATAGAGCAGCAATTCACGGGGCGAACTCATGAGAACACTCCCTGGTTATTAACCCAAAGATATCCGGCAGCACCGGCAACCAATAACAGAGTCAAGCCCAAGGCTTTTATAGGGATACGTGGCTGAAGTTTTTCCTCCTGGGGCTCAGCCATACTTGGGCTCTCTTCCCGCAGCCCGGCGATAGAAGCCGAGAAGGATCTCTGAGTGACATCTTCAGCTGCCACTTCACCTGAGCCAATTTTTGGAGACTTCATAAGATGTGAAGAGATTGCAGGGCGCACTGCAGTGCGATCAAGATCATCCACAGGGCCCACAACAGAAAAACTCAACGAATCAAACCGCAGCTCATCGCCTCTTCGCACACGGCTTTCCGTGATCCGTCGACCATTGACGAATGTCCCGTTGGCCGAGCCGAGATCAATTGCGAACAGCAACCCTTCACGCACCTCCAACCTTGCATGGCGACGCGAAAGGTGTGACAAGGAAAACGTGATATCGCACTCCTCAGATCGCCCTACCACCGCGCCCCCTTTTACAGGAAACACTTTTCCCGCAATCGCCTTGTGATTTGCCCGTAGCGCCCAGGCGGTATTTTTCGACTTGCTCGAATTAAGTTTTGTTACTTTGGGGTCAATAATTTGTAGTGTTCGAGTACCGATTGTTATCTGATCGTTCAGCTTGATTCGACAGGCTGATGCTATCGGCTTCCCATTAACCAATACATGGGAGTCTCCAGAAACATTCCCCAGGGTAAGCTGCCCCCCTTTAATCGCGATCTTTAGATGTAACTTCGCAATCGAGTCATCCGGTATACACAGATCACAAACCTGATCTCGCCCCACCGTTACACCGGGGGCCACCAGCCAAACACTCTGGCCAGAATCGTTTACATCACAAAGTTTTAGCATTGATCACGCTCCTCAGCCCTAAGGAGACTGAATATAGGGCAGCCTAAATAAAGGGACTGTCCCAAGTAACAGTAAAACCTGAAAAAAATTTGCAGATTGAAGATAAAACCGAGTTTAACACGGGCAATATCATTAGCGTGTGATTGGGTTTGCAGCTTACAATGGCGCAAAGGTCTAATATCCGGCTCAGGCAGGGGTGACCAATTCAGCTGCCAATGGTGTCGTTGGGTAAAGTACACTTGCAGCACCACAAGGAAAAGACGGATCTTTGCCAAATCGGCTATCACCGTCAGTTACGATGAGAAACCATAACAGGTAGTTGCACGCCAGTGAGTGAAGCCAAAGTTCGCGAGGTATCGCGGCACAGCGAAGTAGTTCAACACACCCCAAGTGCTACACGTAGCGCTGGCGCCACTCATCCCGGCTACCGGCGAGAGCAGAATGAAGATGCCTATTGGGCTGATGAAGAAAAAGGCATTTGGGTTGTCGCCGATGGTTTGGGCGGGCACCACGCCGGAGAGATTGCCAGCCAGACCGTAGTAGAAGAAATCCAACAGTGCGCGTCAACTGACCGCCACTATGAACGCGCCCTACAAAGGGCCCACGCCCTACTGCTTGGTGATGAGCACAGCACTGCCAATATGGGCTCAACCGCAGTAGTGCTCGCCGAGGAGGGCGATTACTATCACATCTATTGGGTTGGAGATAGCCGAGCTTACCTCTGGACACCGGGCGACAAAAACGGCGAACTCAGCCAACTGACAAGTGATCACTCCTATGTTCAGATGCTGATGGATTCTGGTGCCATCAACTCAGAGGAAGCCGCAACCCATCCAAATCGCCACGTTATTACCCGATGTATCGGCGGTAGTACCAACCCCAAGCTCGAAGTTGACCGGGTATCTCATCACTGGAGTTCAGGACAAAAACTTCTACTTTGCAGCGATGGACTCAGTTCCGAAGTACCCAATGAAAAAATAAACCGAATCATTGCTGAATACCCCAATAACCACCAAATAGTTGAGTTTCTCATAAACGCAGCCCTTGATGCCGGTGGCAAGGACAATATCACTGTTCAGGTTATCGAAGCACCAGCTATCGCCCCTCCCCCAAGCTTTTCGCAAGAATCTCACAGCAGCACTGCACAAAACAAAACTAATGGTGACAGCCAAAGCAATAGAAGCTGGCGACCACTTCTGGTCTTGCTTGCTGCTTGCGGAGCAATTGCCGCACTGGCAGGCGGAATATTCCAGCTATTTTAACGAGGCCATAGCACACCATGGAGCTCGTAAAGAGTGGCAATTCGTCGCTACAAATCCCCGGCTATCGCATCCTCCGCAAAATTAACCAGGGTGGCATGTCCACGGTATACCTAGCCATTCAGCGCAGTGTCGGCCGCCAAGTGGCCCTCAAGGTTATGTCGCCGGTTCTCAATGCCGACCCGATTTTCAGTGAGCGATTTCAACGGGAAGCCAACATTGTCGGACAGCTCTCCCATCCAAATATCGTTGGTATCCATGATATTGGACGCTACCGCAGCCTTAACTATATCGCCATGGACTATATGGCTGGGGGCTCTGTTTCTGAAAGACTCGCCAAAGGGCCATTGGAGCCACTGGAAGCCCTCAATGTTGTACGCCAAATCGCCATGGCCTTGGACCACTCCCACAGCAAGGGGTATGTGCACAGGGACCTAAAACCAGAAAATATACTGTTTCGGGAGGATGGCTCTGCCGTATTGAGTGATTTTGGCGTGGCGCGCGCTGTTGCACATACCACAAGAATGACCAATAGCGGCATGGTCGTAGGCACGCCCCACTATATGAGCCCCGAGCAGGCCAGAGGTAATGCTATTGACGGTCGGGCCGATCTCTACAGCCTAGGTGTTGTCTTTTATGAAATGCTCACTGGTGCTGTTCCCTACCAAGCAGAGGAAGCGGTGGCTATTGCCATCAAGCACCTGACCGACCCCATCCCCAAGTTACCTGCTCGGCACGCGCTATACCAGCCGATCATTGATCGCGCCCTGGCCAAAGAGCCGGCCAAACGATTTCAACGGGGCCTGGATGTCGCAGATGCAACCGATCAGTTAGTTGCAACCCTAGCCGGCAAGCCCAGCCAGCAAATCAGCCAGTTAAACAACGCCTCTGTCGGTGTTTCCAGTCTAGCCCGTGCACTTTTTCTCACTCTGTTGAGCAGCCTCCGGGATCGCTTTATTAAAGGCTGGCAGGTGAGACTGGAGAACCCCCAGCAAGTGGACTCCGTACGTAAAGATCAGGATACCCTGGTGCGTTTACGACAGCTGGTCAGTGAACCAACAAAGCACAGGCGCCCATGGACACTAACCGCCATCACCGCCATTGCGCTACTTTTTGGCTGGAGCGTTCATAGCACTTTCAGTGGTAAGGAAACTTGGCTTAGCCAGATCACTTTATCCGACAGCGCAAGACGCCATACCTCCGACACTGCGCCCAGCGCCGATCGTTCTGAAGAAGTACAAGTCAGAGATGTAGAGAAGCCTCCAGTTAAAGATCTGGTACAGACACAAGGGCAGGAGATCTCTCAAGGTCATTCCATAAACAATCAATCCCCGGATAACTCACTATCGGGCAATCTACCCACCCAAAACTCGGTTGTGCTTTCACAGGAGCAGCCAAACTCTGTACCAAAGTTTGCATTTACGGTCAAAACTGAACCCGAAGATGCCCGCGTGCGTATTATGAACATAAGCCCGCGCTATGCACCGGGTATTCAACTAGAGCCCGGGCGATACGATGTAGAGGTCAGCAAACCCGGCTATGACCGCTATCGTGACTGGATCATTATCGAGGATCAGAACCACCAGCTTTCAGTAAAGCTACAAAAAGCCTATTTTGCCGGAAAGAAAATACGCTCCAAGCTCTCCTCCGGCGGTCAGGGCCCTCAGATGATCGTAGTAGGCCCGGGAGAATTTATGATGGGCAGCATTAAGCGCAGTAATAGCCGCCCCGAGCACCAAGTAAAAATTCCCAAACCATTTGCCATTTCAACTCAAGAAATCACTTTTGAGGATTACGACCGCTTTGCTCTCGCCACAGGGACCAATCAGCCCAGTGACTCAGGCTGGGGCCGAGGGAGGCGACCGGTCACCAATATTACCTGGCGGGACGCACAAAAATATGTTGAGTGGCTTTCAGAGCAAACGGGACAAAAATATCGTTTGCCCAGCGAGGCCGAGTGGGAATATGCAGCCCGCGCGGGCACTGACCAACCTTTCTGGTGGAAAAGCAGCGATGCAAGGGGAAAAGCCAATTGCAGGCGCGGATGTGACAGTGAATTTAACAGTCTCTTTATCACGAAAACCGGACCGGTAGCGAATTACCAAGCCAACCCTTTTGGACTATACGATACGGCCGGCAATGCGGCAGAGTGGGTGCAAGACTGTTACCAACCCGGTTATGATAAAAACCACAACACATCTGCACCACTGAAAATCAAAAACTGTCAGTTACGCAGCGTTCGCGGTGGCTCAATGCGGGACCCATCTAGCAGAATTGGGGCAGATTATCGCAAGGGCCTCAATGAAAATAGTCGTGCAAAGGATGTAGGAATGCGGATTGTTATGGAACTTTATTGACCGACCCCAGGCTACTTTCGAAGCAAAAAATAACCCTGATTTTCATTGAGCCTCTGCCAATGGCTTTTGATTTACACCAGCTAAATAGTGATACAGAAATTCTTTATAATCTAACCTTATGGCTGCCAGCAGCGGCAACACTTCCCTGTGCCGCATTAACTCACCGCATCATTCAGACCCTAGGCTAGCAGCCAACTCCCACTACTTAGCCCGAACTTCCCAAACGTTGTGGATTTTAGGGTTGCGTTGAAAATCCTTATCCAACAACTGTAAAGGCTGCACAGCAAAGGCATCTGTAATCGCCACATCCATTTTAAAACTGCGCAAATTATTGGAAAAAATCAGAGTGCCCCCCGGGGCCAATAATGCCATGCATTGGCTGATCAGCTTGGCGTGGTCGCGCTGAATATCCAGCACTCCGCGCATTTTGGCCGAATTGGAAAAGCTCGGGGGATCGAGGAAGATCAGGTCGTAATGGCCTTTGCGATTTTGTTGGGCCGATGCCAACCACTGCAGGCAATCAGCTTCCACCAGCTGGTGCTTATAAGGATCCATACCATTTGCACGGAAGTTTCGCGCAGCCCAGGATTGATAGGTTTTGGACATATCCACACTGGTACTTTGTACGCTGCCACCCAAAGCAGCTTGTACAGTGGCTGTTGCGGTATAGCAAAACAGGTTGAGAAATTTCTTCCCAGAGGATATCTCGCGCAGGTGCTTTCTCACCGGGCGATGATCTAGGAACAGCCCTGTATCCAAGTAGCGCCATAAATCCACTTCCAGCTCAGCGCCGTACTCCTGCACCTGCAAGCTAGCCCTTTCGTCAACCTGTTTTTGATACTGGCCAGCGCCCTTTTGGCCACCTTTATGGCTGTGGCGGCGACGCTCCTTGATACTAATTTTCCCTCTAGGCAGCTCCAATACGGATTGCACGGCTCTCAACAGATCCCTTAACCGATTGCGCGCCTTACCCTCATCAATACTGGCCGGCGGGCGGTACTCCTGGAGGTGAGCGTAGAGCTCCCCTTCTAAGGTGCGATATAAATCTACTGCAGCGGCGTACTCCGGTAAGTCAGCATCGTAGAGCCTATAACAGTCAATGCCGTTTCTGGATGCCCACTTGCCTGTTGTGCGCAAATTTTTGCGCAATCGATTGGCCACCATTTCAGCTTCTGGGGAAAGCTTGCGTTCCTTGGGTGCGCTCTCGGCCTGCCCCCCCTGTTCGCGCACCTGAAACAACAACAACTGACTGGGGATTGAGCCGTTATACAACTGGTAGTGCTTGTGAGAGCGTAGCCCGGTGGAATATCCCAACTCAGGGTTGCCGGTAAAAATTCCCACCTGCCAACCGGGAAACTCCGCCTTTAACTGCTTACCCAACTCGGCGTAGGTTTCTCGCAGAGCCTCCTGCTCACCAAGGCGTTCACCATAGGGGGGGTTGGTCAATACCAAACCAGTATTGATCTCTCGATGACTCGGAACCTTGAATGCGGCGACCGGCCGGCAACTTACCCGCACCTGGCGCTCCAATCCCGCCCTATCAATATTGGCTTCGGCAGCAAATAGCACCCTAGCATCGGCATCATAACCGCGAATTTCCGGCAAAGGCTTCTCCAAACCGGCAACGCGACGCTGTAGAGCCTCTTCACGAAGCTCATTCCAAATATCGCTCTGGTGGTTGAGCCAGCGCTCAAAACCAAAACTCTCACGGAAGAGACCCGGAGCAATATCAGCAGCCATCATGGCCGCTTCAATCAAAATAGTGCCCGAACCACACATTGGATCCAGCAGAGCCCCGCCCTCAGCCGCAATCTGCGGCCAACGAGCGCGCAATAACAGGGCTGCAGCCAGGTTTTCCTTGAGGGGGGCAGCACCGATATGCGTTCGGTAGCCTCTTTTATGCAAGCTATCCCCACTGAGATCTATGGCAATATCCAGCCTGTCCCGCTGCAGTCGCAAAGCCACAAACAGGTCGGGATTGTGCTTATCAATACTCGGTCTCGCCCCGGTTTTATCACGCAAGCGATCAACGATGGCATCTTTTGTTTTTTGGGCTCCGAACTGACTATTACGGATTTCCCGATTTGTCCCCGAAAACTGCAACCACAGTTTGCCCGAAGGGCCAATATGCTCTTCCCAAGGCTGTGCAGCCACCGCCCGGTAGAGGTCTTCAGCATCACCGATGCGAACCTGATCGAGTTGCAGCAAAATCCGGTTTGCCAGGCGACTCCACAGACAGCAACGATAAGCAAGCTTCAAGGAGCCTGCAAAATGTATGGCCGCAGGCTGCTCCCGAAGGACCTTAGCCCCCAGAGACCCAAGCTCTACAGCAAGTAAGCTTTCCAATCCTTTCGGACATGTCGCAGTAAACTTAAATTCTTCTATACGTGAGTCGATCAAAACTTTTACTCGATAACCCCTAGCATCAGGGGGATAAATATGGCGCCCCTTGGCGCAAATTAGATTTTCAAGAGCCTGGTAGACATACCCGGAGGTCAGTATTCCCCTCAACAGGCCAGATTTTCTGGCGCGATTATCCCACTTTGTAGCGGCGGAGCCTATGTAGTCGGGATATCTTGCTAGTGTCTACACAGTCACCCCTACTTTTAAATGCCTCTCTGTAGATATCTTAAGAGCGACGCCCAGCCGTTTTCCGTTTTTGCTGTCTCCACCATATTCTTGCTATGTGGGAAGCGATAGGAGTCACACAACTGCCCGCGTAAAAGTTTCGCTAAGCTTTAATTGTCGATGCAACAAAACCGTAATAAGCATCCAACGGACTGCGCCGCAGTTCGTAAATCTACAAGCAGAGGTGCCGTATAGATGAAACGCCAAAAACGCAATCACGCCGACAGGGCTTTCTACAAAGGGTATTTGGCAGCCCTGAACAATAAGTCTATAGATAGCTGTCCCTTTGTCGAAAATGACCCACACCAGGAATGGGTTAACGGCTGGCGTGAAGGGCGGGAAGATTACTGGAATGGCTTTGACAGGACTACCAAGGCGCAAAAACTGGAAATCTATGGCGCCATTTCCACCGATATTCAATATCCAGACGGCTGGAGTACTATTTAGCCTGCAGGAAAGGTGCAGGTTCACCTGCACCTTTTACACGACCACCACCAGGCTGCACCTGCATCCCTCTGAACCCGTTCTACGATAAAGATGAATTCAACATCTCAATCTAGTTTTATAGGACCAGGCAATACTGGCGCTATTCACCAGCTGAGCGACGACGCTCCATAGCTATAGACTCCACCGCTTCGCGAACAAGCTGCGGTCCCCGGTATATAAACCCGGTATAAACCTGTACGGCAGTTGCCCCTGCGCGAATTTTTTCTGCTGCACTGTCACCGTCGAAGATTCCGCCAACACCAATAATAGGGATCTGCTTGTCCAGAGCCTTCGACAGCTGCGCAATAACCTCAGTGGAGCGGTGCTGTAGAGGCATACCACTCAGCCCACCCTGCTCGTTACCATGGGGCAGATTAGCCACAGATGACTTATCAATGGTGGTATTAGTGGCAATGACGCCATCAATACCGTATTCGCACAGAGCCTCAGCGATCTGCTCTATGGCATCCCCTTCGATGTCTGGCGCGATTTTTACCGCAACGGGCACGTAGCGATCGCTCTTTTGGGCCAGTTCCGCCTGCTTCTCCTTGATACTTCCCAGCAGCCTGTTGAGGCTCTCACCAAACTGCAGGTCCCGCAGCCCCTTGGTGTTCGGCGAAGAAACATTGGCGGTGATGTAATCCGCATAGGGATACACCTTTTCCATACAGAGCCGGTAATCATCCGCCGCCTTTTCTACCGGAGTGTCGAAGTTTTTACCAACATTGATTCCCAAAACACCTCTGTAACGGCGGTGCTTCACTCTGTCGATTAAGTAGTCAACTCCCAGGTTGTTAAACCCCATACGGTTGATAATGGCACCCGCCTCTTCCACACGGAACAGTCGTGGCAACGGGTTGCCCGGCTGTGGGCGCGGAGTCACGGTGCCAACTTCAACAAAACCGAAACCCAAAGCACCCAAACCGTTAAAAGCCTGGGCATTCTTATCCAATCCTGCAGCCAGACCAACAGGGTTTGGTAGGGTCAACCCCATCAGCTCTACCGGGTCGTGAGCGACTGCCTGTTTGAAAAAAGACATCAGGCCAAGGCGCTCAACGGCACCAATTGCATCCAGAGAGAGGTGGTGGGCCCGCTCGGGATCGAGCGCAAACAGAGCTTTACGCAGAGTTGAATACATACCTTTCCTTACGTGGGGACTGAACCCGTCCGCCAGGAGTCAACGAACGGGGATAGAATTTCATTGCCACCCGTGAAATAGCGCCAAGGAGAACTAACTCCCTAGCGCTATTTCCCGAACTCACTTCGGCCTACTCAGCCAGGGTTTCGCGGTCTGCAGTTGCGTGGGCAAGGTACATCAACTCGCGCAGCGCTACTGTAAACATCGCAAAATCACCGACGGCAGCTGCCTTCAGCTCGGCAATCATGTTGTGCCAACGCTGAATAGCCGGCGCCATAATAGCGCCCCAGCGCAACATTGCACTATCTACGTCCAATTTCTCCACAGTGGCAAGGCGCAGGATATTCACTGCCAGGGTGGCGAGCTGGCTGTCTAAGTCATCCATACTCGTTTCGCGTGCCTGGGCTTGCCAGAAGCTGTCCACCGGTAGATCGACAATCAAATTGCCAAACCAGTGTAGATTCAACTCGTCAGAGAGGCTGAAATAGACTTTGGCCACCTCTTCTACAGGGCGGTCACTGGCATAAGCAGATTCGGAAATGCCCAGTGCCGAATAAAGGTAGGTCGGGGATGCTGATAGCAGGGCAATCTCCTCTGGCAGCCCCGCCTCCAATAATTTTTGGTAGCGCTGTTCCCACTCACCCAGCGGACCACCACTCAGGACTTTCGGCAGGGCCTTGATCACCCTCTGCACCTGAGACTGGAACAGTGCGCAGTTTTGTCCCGGCTCCAGATCACTGCGACGATTGCGCAGGAACCAGCGGGTGGCACGACGGACCCGACCGATCATGGAGTTGAGCAACTCGGTCTGAAGCTCGGCCGGTACTTTGTAGTCCAATTCAGCCAGTTGCTGCTGGAATTCCACCATCTTATAAACATCGCGGGCACTGATATAAGCCGCCGCGACATCATTGACATCTGCGCCTGTTGCCGTGCTGATGCGGTTGTAGAAGGTGATTCCCATGCTGTTCACCATTTCGTTGGCCACCTGGGTGGAAACGATCTGGCGCAGTAGGGGGTGCTCGTAAACCTGGCCCTTATAACGCTCCACCAATGCCGAAGGAAAAGCGGATTCCGCGGCTTCACGCACTCGTGGGTTATCCGTGATTTCCGCCTCTTGAAGCTCCTCTTTTAACTTCACCTTCACATAAGAAATCAAAACGGAAAGTTCCGGCCGGGTCAGGGTCTGCCCCTTATGTACCCGATCGGAAATCTGCTCGTTATCGGGGATAAACTCCAGAGCCCGATTCAGTCGACCGTCATCTTCCAGGGTATTAATAGTGCGGCGGTATTCGTCAAGGCGTTTGGAAACCTGGTATTCCGCCACACTCAATGCGCGAGTTTGATCATAGTTATTGTGCAACACCAGATCACTCACGGAGTCTGTCATACCATGCAGCAGCTCATTGCGCTGCTTCTCGGTCAAGTCACCGTTGGCAACCACTTTATCGAGGAGAATCTTGATATTCACCTCATGGTCGGAACAGTCCACTCCTGCCGCGTTATCGATAAAGTCGGTGTTACAGCGGCCGCCATTGAGGGCAAATTCGATACGTCCTTGTTGGGTCATACCAAGGTTGCCACCCTCACCAAAAACTTTGGCACGCAACTCAGCACCATTAACCCGCAGGTGGTCGTTGGATTTGTCACCCACCTCACTGTCGGATTCAGTCCCGGCTTTTACATAAGTACCAATGCCACCATTCCAGATTAAATCAACCGGCGCACGCAGCAGTGCGCTGATTAATTCGTTTGGCGTGAGTCGGTCTTCTTTGATATCGAAGGCTTCTTTCATCTCAGGTGTGATGCTAATGGCCTTCACCCGGCGCTCAAAAACACCGCCCCCTTTGGAAATGAGAGTGCGATCGTAATCCCTCCAGCTGGAGCGAGGCAGCTCAAACAGGCGCTTGCGTTCTTCAAAGCTAGCCGCTGCATCAGGGCTTGGGTCGATAAAAATATGCATGTGGTTGAAGGCGGCCTTCAACTGAATATGCTCAGATAGCAACATACCGTTGCCAAAGACATCCCCACCCATGTCGCCAATACCGATGACAGAGAAGTCCTCTTTCTGAACATCCACCCCCATCTCGCGGAAGTGCCTCTGTACAGATACCCAGGCACCGCGCGCGGTGATTCCCATCTTCTTGTGGTCGTAACCCTGACTACCACCTGAGGCAAAGGCATCCCCCAGCCAAAAACCGTAGTCCTCAGCAATACCATTGGCGATATCGGAAAAAGTCGCGGTTCCTTTATCTGCAGCCACTACCAGATAGGGGTCATCCTCATCCCTGCGCACCACTTGCTTAGGCGCTACTATCTCACCATTTTTCAGGTTGTCGGTGATATCTAGTAAACCGCGAATAAAGGTTTTGTAACAGGAAATGCCCTCTTCCAGCATGGCTTCGCGACTGCCATCCGCCGGAGGACGCCGCACAACGAAACCGCCCTTGGCTCCACTGGGGACAATCACGGCATTTTTTACAGCCTGGGCCTTTACCAGCCCCAACACCTCGGTGCGGAAATCTTCTAAACGATCGGACCAACGCAAGCCGCCACGGGCTACCTTACTACCGCGCAGGTGAACACCTTCCACTCTGGGGGAGTAAACGAAGATTTCAAATTCCGGGCGAGGTTCGGGAATACCGGGAATATCCCGCGGGCTGAATTTAATAGAGATGTAGTCTTTAGGCTGGCCGTCAGCACCCGCCTGGAAGAAGTTGGTCCGCAAAGTAGCCAGGATCAATTCGAGATATCGACGCAGCACCAAGTCTTCGTTGAGATTTTCAACAGCATCCAAACCGTCATGGATCTTAGCGATTAATCGATCAACTCGTGTTTGCTCCTGCTTGCCACTGCTAAGACGCGGGTCAAACAATGCGCGGAACAAAGCCACCAGATTGCGGGTAATTTCAACTTGATTGGCCAAAGTCGCAGCAATAAAGCTCTGGCTAGCGCTAGATTTTGTTTGTTTCAAATAACGGGCGTAGGCACGCAACATAGAAACCTCTCGCCAATTCAGGCGAGCCGCCAGCACCAGACGGTTAAAAGCATCACTTTCCGCAGTGTGATTCCAAATAGCAGCGAATGCATCCTGGAACAGCCCGCGCGATGCTTGGGCATCAACTTTTGTTGGAAGGCCAAACTCCAGATGGAACTCATGCATCCATACATCACTACTGCCACAAGGGCGAATGGTATATGGGAACTCCCCCATAACCCTAAGACCGAGATTTTCCAATACTGGGATCACATCGGAGAGGGTTAAGCCGCTACCCCAGTTAAATACCTTAAAGCGCAAACTGCCCTGGGCCGCACCTACCGGCTGGTAGAAACTCATGGCCACCCGGTTGTTTTCGTTGAGATTCTGGATTGCTGCCACATCCTGTACAGCGATACGCGGCTCAAAATCCTCACGGTAACCAGCGGGAAAGGCACGACCAAAGATACGGAAAAGTCGATTACCCTCTTCCTCTCCACTGCTTTCAACTAAGGATCTTTGAAAAACGTCTTCCCAGGAACGGGTAATATCCACAATCTGCGCCTCCAACAGCGCTACATCTATATCGACAGGTTCATCGGGCGAGATGCGGAATACAAAATGCACACGCGCGAGAATGGATTCAGAAAAATAAGTCGTAAAGTCCGATTCTTTGGCTTTAATTGCCTTGGAAATATGGGAGCAGATCAACTCACGTACGTTACTGTTGAATTGATCTCTCGGCACATACACGGTGGCCGTAACAAATTTTCCAAAAAGGTCTCTGCGCATAAACAGGCGAACATGAGCGCGCTCATTCAAACTGAGCACTCCCATCACCACTTTAAACAGGTCCTGACTACTACTTTGGAACAATTCATCGCGGGGGAAGGTATCCAAAATACGGCGCAACGCCTTGCCATCGTGGCCATAACCGGAAAGGCCACTGGACTCAATAATGGAGGCCATCTTACGTCGGATAATCGGAATTTTGGCTGGGCTTTCCGTATACACAGGGGAAGTGTATAGCCCCATAAATGCCGACTCTCCAATTACCTCACCCTCGGCGTTGTAACGTTTGATCATCACATAATCTGAGTAGGCGCTGCGATGCACACGGGATTTCACTGAGGATTTGGCAAAAGTCAGATAGTTCGGGCCCTGGTAAAAGCGCTGCTTACCCTCGCTAAAGGCGGCTTCAAGCATTGGTGCAGCAGACTCTTCCAGTTTTTTGAAAATACCCAGGCGGCGATCTTCCACCTCACTGAGAATTTTCTTGTCATCAACCTGACTGAACTCGTATTCCCGGTAGCCAAGGAAGGTAAAGTTGCCATCGCGCATCCACTGCAGAAACGCACAGGCCTCGAGAAGATTGGTGTCGTCCTCCGAAACCCCGGCTTTCAGCTGCCCTTCCATACCCCCACAGGTCTCGAGCATCGGCGCATAATCATCCACTACCAGCTCTACATCACCTAGAACATCTTTTAGCGCCGCACTGAGTTCCGAGGCAAACTTGGCGGAAGTGTCATGGTTGACCTCAATATAAATGAGGGCCTCACTGACCAGCTTCGATCCCTTGGCGGGCTTATGATCCTTGGCCGTAACATGGTCGAAAGATAGATTTGGAATTTCATCCCGCGGAGGCAGTAGATGTTTTAATTTACCACTGGCACTGCGCTCTAGTTTTAACACCGTACTCTTAATGGAATGAATAACCGTGTTTCTCTGGTTGACCTCCATACGCACCGAGTCCACCAGGAAAGGCATATCTCGCACCAATAGCCCAATAACAGTGTGCGAGCATTCCCAGCCATCGTCTTCCAGGCGTGGATTGAAGATGCGCACCTTCGGCAGGCCGTCAGAGCGTTGTTGGATAAAGTTCCACCAGGTGTAGATACAACCGTAGATATCTACCAGGCGTCGGCCCTGCAGGTCTTCCAGCGGGTACTGGTGCAGGAACTGCTGCGCAAAAGCCACTACTGGTTCTGCATCAGATGCCAACTTGTCGCGAATCAGCTCACAAATCTGTGCTACCAATTCTTCACGGCTTTCGGTAATCACCGTCGCCATATTCACGGGGAACCTCCCAATCTCATTTTTGTCACATCGAATCCAATGACTGTAGATCCGAAAAGATCGTCATCTCATCCCTGAAGTGCTGCAGGGACGAGTCCTAAAAATTAAACTTTCACGTAACCTTGTAAGTGGCACTGGTGCCACCGAAAAAATGTCGCCTAAAAAGTGGGCTCGGGCGCGGTGGTTGCCTCTTCCTCTGGTGCCGTTAAAATCAACAGGCCCCACCGCTTTGGCGGCGACTATATATAAAAGATGGTAGATAGCCACCCGAATGAATAGGGCGGGTACATTTGTAGAAGAAGAGACGCTATGGAAGCAAACCGGAATAACAGAGATCACATCATCGCACTGGGCGACTGGCTTAAAGAGCAGATCATAGGCCAGAAAACGCTGGTTAATCGCATTCTTATTGCTCTGCTTGCCGATGGACACCTGCTTGTCGAGGGGGCGCCAGGCCTGGCCAAAACCAAGGCGATTAAAACACTGGGCGAAGCTATTGAGGGTGACTTCCATCGAGTTCAATTCACGCCAGACTTACTGCCGGCCGATATTACCGGTACCGACATTTACCGGCCGGAAACCGGAGAGTTCCATTTTCAACCGGGACCAGTATTTCACAACTTGATCCTGGCGGATGAGATAAACCGCGCGCCGGCCAAAGTACAGTCGGCACTGCTTGAGGCTATGGCTGAGCGACAAATTAGTGTGGGTCGAAAAACCTATCCGCTGCCGCAATTATTTTTAGTGATGGCCACTCAAAACCCCATTGAGCAAGAGGGGACTTATCCTCTGCCCGAGGCTCAACTGGATAGGTTCCTCATGCAAGTGAATCTTGCCTATCCCGATGCCGAGGCGGAAGCAAAAATCCTGCGCCTGGCCAGATCCGAGGCCACCCTTGGCGAAAATCGCCCTACCGAAATCATTAGTCAGGAGACCATTTTTCAGGCTCGCAACCAGATTCTGGAAATGCAGATGGTCGAAGCCGTGGAAACCTATACTGTCCAACTTGTCATTGCTACGCGCGAGCCGGCGAAGTATGACAGCGAGCTGGCATCATGGCTAGATTTTGGTGCAAGCCCAAGGGCAACAATTGCACTCGACCGCTGCGCCCGTGCACGCGCATGGTTAGATGGCCGCGATTTTGTAACGCCCGATGATGTAATGGATGTAGCCCCGGATATTTTACGCCATCGCTTGCTACTCAGCTTTGAAGCCGAAGCCGCAGGTATCACTACCGACCAGGTTATTCAGCGCCTGCTGCAACAGGTGCCGGCTATCTGATGCACACAGCAACACCTCCATCAGATTTGGACCTGCGCGGCGCCTATCCGGAAGTCAACTCACTCGTACAAATGCGCTATGTCGCACGCCAGCTACAACTCTTTAAACCGCGCCTGGTACGTAGCGACCAGGCTGGTGGCCTTCTTACCCGCTACCGTGGGCGAGGTATGAATTTCGAAGAGGTACGAGATTACCAGGCCGGCGATGATGTGCGCTCAATTGATTGGCGTGTTACCGCCCGCACCGGCACTACCCACACCAAGTTGTATCAAGAGGAGCGGGAGAGACCCATTGTTATCCTGCTCGATTTGCGCTCACCGATGTTTTTTGGCAGCCATCGCGCCTTCAAATCTGTAGCAGCGAGCGGTATTGCCGCAGCGCTGGGCTGGGCTGGACTGCAACATAGCGATCGCATTGGTGCCCTGCTCTTCTCGGATAACGACATCGATACAGTGCGCCCGAAACGCAGCCACCATGCCGTATTAGCGATGATTCACAGCGCGGTGGACAGAGCATCTAAATTACAGAGCCCTATCGCCGAGAATGGCAGCCAATCCATGCAGACTCTGCTGGAGGAAGCCCGCCGTATCGCTCGCCCCGGCAGTGCACTTTTTCTTATAAGTGATTGCCATGACCTCAATCAGGATTGCTCACAATCATTATATTTGCTGTCGAGACATGCGGATTTACAGGTACTGCGAATCACCGATCCGCTGGAACAGCATTTACCCGATCAGTCCCTGACAATTTCTGATGGCCGCCAGCGCACATTTTTGTACGCAGGCAACCGCCCCCTGCGTGAGCATTTTGCAGAGAAGCAGGCCCAGGCCCGCGCCGATGTTGAACAATTATGCCGGAGGCACCGACTTCCGCTTTTGGATTTTGACAATACAAAACCCATTGTTGGGGAATTAATGTCTTTTTACGGTTCACGCCAGCAAAACGGTTGGCATAAAAATAAAAGGCAGTAGCCGTGAGCGATAGACAGCACTCTATATTTTCGCCAAGCAGGCTTTATGTAATTGGAGCGATTAGCGCTACCAACAAAGTCATTCCAACGGAGGGGCAACTATGCTGAGAAAGCAGCAACAACTACAGCCCCCCTCGCCTGAGGCCCAGGAATTACTGGCACAACTATACGATATCCAGGAACCAGCACCAGTAAGCTGGTGGCCACCTGCTCCCGGCTGGTGGCTCCTAGCCCTATTAATCATGTTATCTCTGTTGGGAATTGCCCTATGGATCAGATATCGGCGCAAACAAACTGAGCGCAACCGCTACAAGGTTAAAGCGGTTAATTTATTGAATACGGTAGATATAAGCCGACCTGAGGCCACCGGGGAGATCAACGAAATTCTTAAGCGTGTTGCTGTGACCACTTATGGCAGAACCCGCTGTGGCAACCTCACCGGTAGTGCATGGTTAAGTTTTTTAGAACAGAGCGCTTCTCTGAAGTGTCCTGATGAGGCACGGACAGCATTGCTCGAGCAACTTTATCGCGGCACTTCCAAGCCAGAAAGCAGCCAGGCTTTTCAACAATACGCTATTCAGTGGGTCCTGCAGCATCAACTGTCGATGCAGGAACCTGAAAAACAAGTTAGTGAGGAACATGCCGGTGTTTGAGTTTGCCTGGCCCTGGGTTTTCCTGCTCACCCCACTGCCACTACTCGCGCGGTGGCTAATGCCCCGCTCAAAGCCATTGAGCAGTGCCTTAAAAGTACCCTTTTACTCTGAACTTTCCCAACGCAGTGGTGGGGAGCAAAGCAACTATCTCAATTTATTATTACTCACACTGATTTGGTTACTGCTGATCAGCGCTGCCGCGCGGCCTCGCTGGTATGGGGAGCCGATTTCCCAAGCCAGCAGCGCAAGGGATCTATTGGTTGCCGTAGACATATCCGGCAGTATGGAGACTCCCGATATGCTCCTTGGCGGGCGCCCAGCAATGCGTATTAATGCGGTCAAACAGGTAGTGGGAGACTTTGTCGAGCGACGCCAAGGCGACCGACTGGGCCTAGTGCTATTCGGCACCCGCGCCTACCTTCAAGCACCACTAACCTACGATCGGGAAACTGTAGGGACCCTATTGCGCGAGGCGCAAATCGGATTCGCCGGCCAGGGTACCGCTATAGGGGATGCTATAGGCCTCTCTGTTAAGCGCCTAACCCAGCGCCCAGCCGAACAGCGCGTGCTAATCCTACTCACCGACGGCGCCAACACTGCCGGTGAAGTCTCCCCACTGAAAGCCGCCGAACTTGCACAGCAAGCGGGCATTACGGTTTACACCATCGGTGTGGGTGCCGAAGAAATGGTTCAACCGGGCTTATTGGGCAGCCGCTATGGCAGCCGCAGAATTAACCCCTCCAGGGATCTCGACAGCAAAACCCTGCAGGCGATTGCCGATACAACGGGGGGGCGCTATTTCCGCGCTCATAACCCCCAGGAACTGGCAGAAATCTATTCGGAATTGGATGAACTGGAACCTGTGGAGCAGGAAGCAGAAAGCTACCGCCCACTGAAGTCCCTATTTGTATGGCCGCTTGGAGTAGCCCTACTCCTGTCTTCTATTTGGGCAGTGGCTCCTCTCACCACTAATTTCAGATATTCCGGCAACGACAATAAACAAACCACTAACAACGGAGGCCAGGCATAGTGAGCACCCCTGAGCTACTCCAATCGTTTCATTTTCTCCGCCCCTACTGGCTATGGCTATTAATCCCCGCAGCACTCATTTGCTGGGGCTTGGGCAAAATCGTTCTAAACAATGCCCAGCTACAAAAGGTGATTGATGCAGATCTTTTACCGCACCTTTTAATGCGCGGCGGTGCCAAGCGCCCCTGGTTATTCGGGCTAATCTTTGCATTACTCGCCGCCATGATTATCGCTATGTCGGGGCCCACCTGGAGAAAATTGCCGACACCGGTTTACAGTAATCAAGATGCCCTGGTGATTTTATTGGATCTGTCTCCCTCTATGATGGCGACAGATCTCGCCCCCAACCGCCTCACCCGTGCAAGATTGAAAATTCTGGACATTCTTCGTGAGCGCAAAGATGGCCTGACCGCCCTGGTAGCCTATGCCGGCGAAGCCCATGTGGTCACACCACTGACAGAAGATACCGCCACCATCGCCAACCTGGTCCCCGCATTATCGCCGGCCATTATGCCAGTACCGGGAAGCAATATTGAGATGGCCGTATCGACCGGCATTCGCCTACTCAGGGATGGCTCTGCGGGACGCGGGCAACTGCTCGCAGTTACAGACGGCATTGAGCCTGCGGC
The DNA here is from genome assembly GCF_052466765.1 of Microbulbifer mixtoriginis (SeqCode). Lineage (NCBI taxonomy): Bacteria > Pseudomonadati > Pseudomonadota > Gammaproteobacteria > Cellvibrionales > Microbulbiferaceae > Microbulbifer > Microbulbifer mixtoriginis (SeqCode). The sequence goes on along the minus strand of NZ_CP174289.1, from coordinate 4,558,963 downwards.
AGCGGATATCGTCGCAAAATCCCTGGCCGAAGCTGGAGTTGAACTCAATATCCTCGCTGTCGGCAGTGGCGAGGGCAGCCCAATCCCCCGCGGCAATAGCGGCGGCTTCGTCACAGATGGTAATGGCGCAATTGTGATTGCCAATTTTGACCCACGGGAGCTGCGCAAACTCGCTAGAGGCAGCGGCGGCCGTTACGCCAAGATCACCGTCAACGACGCCGACATAGAACACCTGTTGCCGCAAAGCGAAACCCCCGAGCAGGCCGAATTGACCGAGCGAGAATTCGACCAATGGCGCGATGAAGGCCCCTTGTTGATTTTACTCCTCCTGCCCTTTGCTGCCCTACTGTTTCGCCGTGGCACTCTCGCCTGCACCCTGCCCCTCGCCCTTTACTTGGGCCTACCGAGTGAAGGTCAGGCTTTTGAATGGAAAGACCTCTGGCAACGCAAAGATCAGCAGGGACAGGAATTACTCAACAAAGGGGAGTCTGCCGAAGCCGCCGAAACTTTCCGCAACCCGGAATGGCGGGGCACGGCAAATTATCGCGCCGGTGATTATGCCGCTGCTCAGCAAGACTTTGCCCAATTAAATGATGCGCAAGGCCTATACAACCTGGGCAATAGCCTAGTGCAACAGGGCGACTATGAGCGCGCCATTGAAGCCTATGACCAGGCTCTGGCCCAAGCCCCGCAATTCTCCGATGCGCAACACAATCGGGAAATTGCCGAGAAACTCAAGGAGCTTCAAGAGCGTCAACAACAACAAAACCAACAGCAATCCGGTGATCAACAAGAACAACAAGATAAGCAGGACCAACAACAGGAGCAGCAGGCCGGCAACCAACAGCAAAATCAACAGAATCAACAACAGGAGAGCCAACAGCAGCCCTCCTCTGGCGAACCTCAGCCCTCCGAGCAGCAATCCGGTCAAGAGCAGGAGCAATCAGACCAACAGCAACCTGAAAATGCTGAGCAACAGAAAAATGAACAGGAGCAGCAGTCTCAGCAAGGCCAACAGGGCGAAGAAGAGCAAAAAGAACAGCAAGGAAAGCCCCAACCCGCCGGCGCCGAAGAGCGCCAATTAGACCCAGAAACCCAGCAGGCTCTTGACCAATGGCTGCGCCAAATTCCCGATGACCCCGCCGGCTTAATGCGAGAAAAATTTAAATACGAAAGTCTGCAAAGACGCCGTGCCTATCGCAGTGGCGAGTGGGAGCCTCCTGAAAACGGCGCTACCCAGAGGTGGTAGAAAGATGCCCACAATGCACAACAATATTTTCGGTTTTAGATGTGACCAAATCCCAGGAAGGCTTATGGATAGCTTTTTTAGAAAACATAAAATTACTCGGCCACTAAACCTTACAGGACTTCATTGCCTGCTATTTTTTCTTGCTCTCTTTTGCCTGCCCGCAAGCAGTTGGGGCAGCGACCTCAATGCCAGCGTGGACCGCAATAAAATTGGTATTGATGAGACCCTGAATCTGCGCGTGCGCTACTCTGGTGATGAGAATGGCGGCCAACCCGATTTCGAATTACTTGAGCAGGATTTCGATATTCTATCCCGTCAGCAGTCCAACCAATATCGGGTAATTAATGGTCGTGCGGAAAGCTTCGTCGAATGGACGCTCACACTGGCACCAAAGCGGGAAGGAGAGCTGTTTATTCCCTCTCTGCACTATAAAGGACAAGTTTCTGATGCAATCCCCATAAAAGTCAGCGAAGCCGGTAGTGCACCCGACGGTGCCGATCGCAAAGCCTTTCTGGAGATCGAATTAGATAAAGATAAAGTCTACGTACAAGAACAGCTACTTGTTAAGGTGCGCCTATACACAACAATCGGTCTGCACGATATCGCCACCGAACCTTTACAAGTAGCCGGCGCCCATGTAGAAAAAGTCGACGAACAGCGCTATGAGCGCAAGCTCGGAGGTGTCAGCCATGCGGTATATGAACTCACTTATGCCGTTTTTCCCGATAGCTCTGGCCAGCTCTCTATCCCGGCAATGACTTATGTTGCGGTTGCCGGTCGCCGAGATCCTTTCTCACTGTTCAATCGCAACAGCCAGAGATTACGATTGCGCTCCCAGGCAAAAACTATTGAGGTCCTTCCCAAGCCTGACAGCTACAGCGGTGCCCACTGGCTGCCCGCTGCAAGTCTCGGAATCGTACAAAGTTGGAGCCAAAACCCAGATACCTTCACTGTCGGCGAGCCCATAACCCGTATTCTCACCATACGGGCAGAGGGTCTGCGTGCAGCCCAACTACCACCTCTCCCCAAGTTGGAAATTGAAGGCCTTAAAACCTACCCAGATCAACCACAACAAGAAGATCAGATAGGCCCAAATGGGGTAACAGGTAGCCGCATAGAAACTACCGCAATCGTCGCCACCCAGCCCGGTAATTATCAGCTACCCGCCGTCACACTCACTTGGTGGGATACCAAGAGCCAAAAACAGCGCGCCACCCAGCTCCCCGCCTTCCGCTTTGAAGTCAGCGGTACTGCTGCAGCCACACCCCAAACTCAAGAGCCGGGAAATCTCCCCACATTGGTACCTGGAACCACCACTTTGGAGGAGCAAGATCATTTCTGGCGCAACCTGGCCATAGCCGCACTTGCCTCCCACCTACTGTGGATTTTTTATCTCTATCGATATCGCCCCCAACGCCTGGAACAGTCCACAACGAGCGCCAAGCCAGCAAGAAAAATGCACCACGAAGCCAAGCTAAAGAAGGCTCTTGAAAGTGAAGACCCTAGACACATTCAACAGGCCCTACTCGACTGGCTTCAGCAACGCTGGCCACAAGTTGAGGGTAATAATTTAAGTGAGGTTTCGCACCAGTTAGGCTTTGAGGAGCTTCATGAGATCCAATCGCTGCTCAGCGCAGCCATCTATCAAGAACCTGTTAAACCACTAAATATAGTGAAGATAAAAGTTCTGGTTGATAGGTTGATGAGTCGAGAGGGTGGTATGGACAAGGCATCGGAGGTTGAAGAGTTACCGAAACTCTTCACCTGAACTTTAGTAGTGGGCTTGACCTGACAGCTACCTAATCCTGTTATCGATTTAGCCGGCCAAGCCCCAACCCAGGCATATCTTTGATCAGCGCTATTACTGGGCCCGATTCAAAGTAGATTCCATCACTGAGAGAGTCTCAGCGGCTGCCTTATCCCAAGAAAACTCACTCGCCCTTTTCAGTGCACAGGATTGCAACTCAATTACTTTCAGATGATCTTCAGTCATTACTGCGAGTGCCTGTGTAATTTCTGCGGAGGAATCTGGATTGACTGTTAATGCTGCATTCCCAGCAACTTCAGCCATAGCACCTCGGTTAGCCGTCAAAACAGGGGTTCCCTGACTATAAGCCTCGACTATTGGCAAGCCAAATCCTTCATATAACGATGGAATTAGTAGTGCTCTAGCCTCCCGGTAGAGCTTTGGCAGTTGATCGTCGGCCATATAACCGAGAATCTCAACGCTTCCCTCTAGGTCCAACGCCCGCACTCTCTCTTGCAGCTCAGGCATTCCCCATCCCCTACCACCACAAATTTTCAACGGCAGCGGCTCTGCCACTATCGTACGATATGAGGCATAAGCTTCTAGTAACCTCCTGAGGTTTTTGCGGGGTTCAATCGTACCCACAAATAGAAAATACCCACCAAGAGGACCCGGAGCTTCAGAAACCTCGAGAAAAGGAGCCTCATAAATAGTCAAAACCTTATCAGCACAAGCGGAAAATGACTGCTTCAACTCACTTGCTGTAGATTCAGAAACGGCAATAACTGAATCAGCCGACTTGACAGCGGGAGGCATCAGTAATCTCTCAAGCTGCAGACCCAAGCGCGACATAGTCTTAGGAAAGCGCTGCCATACCAAATCGTGGATTGTGAGCACCTTAGATACCGATGCCCCCAGGCAAAGCGGTAGGTGGTGACGGGGGGACCAAAACAGATCTACTTCATCCCTCCAAGCCCAAAATGGAAAAACTGTCTGAGCAAAGAAAGTACTGAGGCTCCCCCTTTGAACATTTCCTGACCGGATAGTTACATTTGGTAGGGATTGAAAATCAACCAGAAGAGGTTGATGGCTATATAAGTACCAATGATGCTCACTTCTTAACATTCGCTCCAAAAGTGCACGGGTATAACGCCCAATGCCTGTAGTGGGAATTGAAAGTGGCCGAGCATCCACTGCTATTTTGGCCATTAATCCACCACTCCCCTTTCCAAGAGAACTTCCCGATAGAGTTGGTGATAGGCTTCTGCCATTTTGTCAGCAGTAAACAACCTCTCGTATCGACAACGGCCGGCACGACCCATTTCCTCTGCTTTCACTGGGTCGGCCCACAAGTCACCCATAGCTTTGCGCAGTGCGAGATGGTTAGCGGGCTCCACCACATACCCGGTTTCCCCATCCCGGTTAACAAAACTGGTTCCGGTGCCAATTTCGCAGGAGACGAGAGGCTTGCTGTTCATCAAACCTTCGATCAGGGTTACTCCGAAAGCCTCCGAGCGCAGATGAGAGGGGAAGACTACTGCACGACAGAGGGACATCAAGGCCATTTTTTCCTCTTCATTAACAAAACCAGCAAAGATTACATTGTCAGCTCCCAAACTGCTGGCCAAAGCCTTGAGTCGCTCTATTTCTGGGCCCTTACCGGCAATCACCACTTTGTATGACTGTCCAGCCGCAGCCTGAATTAGGAAGTCCAGTCCTTTGTAGTAACGAAGAACCCCAACGAATAACATAAAGTCATGACCAAACCTCGATTCAACTGACTCGACACGCTGACTGTCTGGACAAGGATAGCTATCTTCAGATATGCCAAGAGGGATCACTTCGACCTTATTTCGATATCCCGAAAGTACCCCACTTGTATCCGCATAGGCCTGGGAAGTTGCCACAATGCGGTCAGCTCGACTGAGAAAATATCTCATTAAGGGCCGGTAAATTGCCCCAAGAAAGCGTTGACGAACTATATCTGAGTGATAAGTAATAATCAGAGGGCGTGAACGCCCAGCCAGCAAATAGGTTACGTCGCCAAACGGCCAGGGGAAGTGGAAGTGTAATAAATTTGCTGAATGCCGATAAATCAATTTGAATAAACCAGGGCCAATACAACATGAAGCTATTGAGAACCAGCGCCGAGCGGCAGTATGGCGAACGCCCTCATATTCACTCTCCAAACATGACTTGGACAGGGTCAACACTGGGGAGTCCAACTCCCGAGCAATTTCAAGAACTGCCTGTTCTATCCCCCCATGACTTTCAGGAAAGAATGTTCGATAACAATGAGCCACTCTGAATCCTTGGTTCAACTATACACCTCACACTTATAGGGCTTATCTCTAGCCCCCAGAAAACCAGACGAACCACCAATTTACATAACCCGGGGTACTTTCAGCTAGTGAAATCCTGTATATTATATCATTCTGAGCAAGTAGTCGTGATGCTCTTGTAGCTTATCGGTCTCTTAGAGTGGAAGTAAGGCTAACTCTATAGATAGCTAACGACACCTAGCTGATCCCCCATGACTACCCTCCAAAGTAACAAAATGGAAAGTGACAAACAACAATGCTGCGGAATTACTTCAGTATAATTTGGGTGCGCGGAATAGGTGCTTTAAAAGCTGATGCAGAGGATTCTTACTTGGGTACATTATGGTGGGTTTTGGAACCCCTATTATTATCCTGCCTATTTTATATAGCATTCTCTGGTGGACTTAAAGGAGAAGGGCGCGGGACAGATTTTTTTTACTTTCTAATATGCGCACTTATGCCATTCAAGTGGACTTCTAGCGCAATTAATACGTGCAGCTCCTCCATCACTTCCAACATGGGCATACTTGGACAGTTCTATCTCCCTAAATGGATATTTCCAACAGCCACTAACTTATCATTACTAGTTAGGTTTTTTATCATAATTCCAGTTATTCTTCTTTTTCTTATAATAGGAGGCCATTCACCTTCACTTGAGTGGGGATACCTGATTCCTATTATCATCTGTCAACTGCTAATAAATCTCGGCATTGGATATTTAACAGCTGCTGTTACGCCACTTATTCCAGATTTAAAGCACCTAATTCCTCTTGGGATTACGGCCATTATGTTCACTTCTGGGATTTTTTTTGATATTAGCACTAGACCCGAAGAGACTCAGGCAATTTTAGCTTTTAACCCTTTTGTAAATATCTTCAATGCATATCGAACAGTTTTGCTTGCAGGTGAAGGTTTAGAGTTAAGCAAACTTTTATACCCTTGCCTATTTGGGGTGTCCGCGGCAATAGTCGGACTAGCTTTAATCTTAAAGCTTGATAGATATTACCCTAGGCTACCAGCATGAAAGAAATAGCATTATCATTTGAAAATGTCGGAGTCGCATTCCGAAGAAAAAGAAGCTTGCTTTCCTCAAAAAAATTCACTTTGAGAAACATAAGCTTCGACCTCTACAAAGGAGAAACCCTAGGTGTAATTGGTCATAATGGTGCCGGAAAATCAACACTTCTGAAACTACTTGGCGATATAATCAGACCCGATGAGGGGTCTATTTATCGAGCACCCAATACAACTAGTCAATTGCTATCATTATCTCTTGGCTTTAACAAGAGCCTCTCTGGATACGAAAATGCAATAATGGCACTGGTTACACAAGGAAAATCCATTAAAGACGCAAAAAAACTAGCCCCCAGTATTGCAAAGTTTGGAGCTATTGAGCACCTTCTGGAGCAGCCGGTTGGTACTTATTCGGCAGGCGAACGTGCTAGACTTAGCTTCTCAATTGCCATGAATACCACACCCGACATTTTACTCCTCGATGAAATTTTAGGCGTAGGCGATAAAGCATTCAAAGAGGTGTCATCTAAAGAGCTAAAACGCCGCATTAATTCCAATCAAACAGCCGTTCTTGTATCCCACTCCACAAGTACAATAAAGGAGTTTTGCGACCGAACACTCTGGATAGATAAAGGGATTCTACGCATGCATGGTCCAGCCAATGAAGTTATTAGGGCATATAGCTCTGAAAAAATCAGCATGGCGTAGGAAGGAAAAGAAGCCTCTCAAGAAATATCTATTATTAAGTTTTTCTACAGGAAGAAGAGATTGAAAAAATTTAGAAATTTTGCCAAGAAAAAAATAAATTCATACTTAAACAATAGACTTATTGAAGATGGGGAAATCAAGCTTTCATGGGCAAGATCTAGCACCCCATTGGATGTATCAAACTATGGTGACGCCTTAAGCCCCCTCATTGTATCTGCTCTAAGTAGAAAAAAATGTAAACTACGAGCATTTGACAAACCATCTACCAGACTGGTATCCACGGGCACAATTGGACATAACATTCACTCTGGTACCGCTCACTTTTGGGGTACTGGCTTTGACAAAAGCTACAACCCCTTAACAAAGAAGCAAACGGGATATGCTGTACCAAAATCCACAAAAATTATAGTCCATTCACTTAGGGGGCGCATGAGTCAGAAATTATTACAATCTGGCGGAGTAAAATGTCCAGACATATATGGCGACCCTGTTTGGCTTTTGCCAAATTTACTGCCTAACACAATTGAAAAGAAATATGAATTAGGGGTTATTATACACTTAACTGAGATAGACTCCTATAAACCTACAGCAAATCCGATCAGAGAGTTTAGCCGATACCAAATTCCGGAACATCTCAAGAACAAAATAAAAATCATAAACACCGTGATACCCGCAAGCGCAGAGGGAATTATAGAAAAAACTAATGAGATATTAAGTTGCAAGCGAATAGCTACAACCAGCTTACATGGTATTGTTATCCCTGAAGCTTACGAAATTCCTTGCATATATTTTCCAACATATAGCGGCGGAAGAAAGGTACTTTCTATTTTTGAAGAATCTTCAATAATTGATCATCGCTTTAGAGACTTATATTCAGGCCTAAATATTGAAAGGATACCAGCGTACGCAAAAGATCGAACTAGCGGCCCAACAGACTGGGAAGATCTTATAGACTATATTGATGAGACATGGGAGAAAAAAGAATTTCAAAAGGACGACTTTGTCGCTTCATTTCCATTAGGCAAGCCAAATCTTAATCCTATTAGTCTGTCTGAACTTGAGAAAATTTTAGTATTTTGAGTCATTGCTTAACCACTCAGAGGGTGATCCAGCTTGATGACCCTCTAAACTACCTTTTAAATCATTTTTTGCGAAGTAACTGGCTAAGCCATAACACCAATTGAAGGTAAGCGATCAATCTGTAGTGGTCTAATCCTTCCGGACACTTCGCTAAGATGGTAAAACTTCCAAGCGAGGTGAAGTATAACAACAAAAAGTACACGTCGGCATTTCAAGCCGGAGCTCAAAAAAGACGCAGTAGCCCTAGTCTCCGAGCAAGGGTATTCGATTTCTAAGGCAGCTGAAGCTGTTGGAACCACCACCAATAAATCTACGACGCTGGATAAAGGATCTGAAGCAGGAAGAAAGCGGTGTGAGACCAGGCACCGATGAGCGAGCTGAGTTAGACCGACTGCGATGTGAGGTAAAGCAGTTACGTATGGAGAAGGAGATCCTAAAAAAAGCCAGTGTAGATTCAATTGATCAGTGCAACACCCCTGTAGGAATATGGCCTATCGTGGGATCATTGAATGAAGCGCATATTTACAGCAGAAGAAAAAGAGTGGATTTTCGACGCTTGGAAAAAGGGCATTGGCTTTAGTGAAATTGCCAATGCCATAGACTCTAAGCAAGGAACCATTTTTACTGTTTTGAGAGGTACTGGCGGAATTAAACCAATACCCAGAAAGCCTTCTCCTCAACACCTCACATTAGCCGAACGCGAGGAAATACGTGCAGGTCTTTCTGCAAAACACAGTATTCGAGCAATCGCTCGCTCCTTGAATCGGAATCTATCCACAATCTCGCGTGAGATTCAGAGAGGTCGCGGGCGACGATACTTTAAAGCAGTAGACGCAAACAACCGTGCAAAACGGATGGCAAGGCGTCCCAAGCCGTATTTGCTGGAGCAAAACCCGAGGCTAAAGAAGCTTGTTTTGGAAAAATTAGAGTTGAACTGGTCACCAGAGCAGATATCGGGTTGGTTACGGAAGACATATCAGGCTGATGAATCAATGAAGATATCAGCAGAGACTATCTATAAAACACTTTACTACCGTGTGCGTTCAGCACTTCATCATAAGCTAGTAAAGCATTTGCGTCGGTCTCACAGTCTTCGTCACAGCAAACAACATTCACGTAAAGGTGAGCGCGGTACTATCAACATCGTCAACGGTACATTGATAAGGGAGCGTCCTCAGGAGATACAAGAACGATGTGTTTTAGGTCATTGGGAGGGTGGCTTAGTGTCAGGTTCAAACAACACTCATATTGCCACGCTTGTTGATCGAAAATCGCGGTATACGATCATTCTTAAGTTGAAAGGGAAAGATGCGACTTCTGTGAACCAGGCGCTTGCTGCTAAGTTTAAAAAACTGCCAAAAGAGCTTTGCCAATCACTGACGTGGAACCAAGGAATGGAGCTGGCGAAGCACGCTGAATTTACAGAAAAGACAGGTGTTCCTGTCTTCTTCTGCGATCCTCAGAGCCCCTGGCAAAGGGGAATGAATGAGAATACCAACAGCTTAATCCGTCAGTACTTTCCAAAAAAGACATGCTTGGCGCAGCATACTCAGAGGAAACTCAATCAAGTTACTAACGAGCTTAATAGCAGGCCAGGAAAAACACTGAACTTTGCGACACCAAAGCAGGTTATTAAACAGGGTGTTGCCTTGACAGGTTGAACCTACAAGTGCCTTCTTTGCGAAAGAAATGAAATAAAGTACAGCTTCATTAAAAAGCAGAAAGGCAGCTTTCCAGTTAGGGTACTTTGCCGTGTAATGCAGGTAAATAAGAGTAGCTACTACGATTGGTGCTGCCGTAGTGATAGGTCAATTGATAGCCAAATATGGCAACTATGCCATCGCTTAAAGATTTTATTTGCAGAATCTCGACAGAGTCTCGGAAGTCATCGATTAATGAAACTGTTACGCAAAGAAGGCTTTGAAGTTGGACGCTATCGCGTCCGAAAGCTGATGAAAAAGCTAGTTTTGGCAGTAAAGCGCAAGAAGCGATTTACACCGACAACAGATAGTAAACATCAACTGCCGGTCGCTGAGAATCTTTTGAATAGGGATTTTTCACCGAGTACTAAAAACCAAGTTTGGACTACTGATATTACGTACATCTGGACTTTGCAGGGGTGGTTGTACTTGGCAGTAGTGATTGATCTTTATTCGTGCCGAATTGTTGGTTGGCATCTAGACCACCAGATGGAAACGGCCTTGACAAATCGGCCGCTGATGATGGCTGTCAACTTGGGTGCGCCACCAAAAGGTCTCCTGCACCATTCAGATCGAGGCAGCCAGTATGCCAGTCATACCTACTAAGCGCTGTTATGTTCAATGAGCCGTAAGGGAAATTGTTGGGACAACGCACCAACTGAACGTTTCTTCAGCAGCCTGAAGCGGGAATGGTTAACGGGAAATCTCTATCCGACAAGAGAGGATGCGATAGCAGATGTAAGAGTCTATATCGCTTATTACAACTCACGCAGAATACATACATCACTGGGGGATGTAGCCCCTATCGAATTTGAGAAATGTGCTTAAAGAAGTGTCCGGTTGGAGTTGACCACAACAATCTTACCCCCCTAAATTTAACCGTTTTTCCTTGATAGCCCAGCTGACCTCATATTCCAAGGTAGTAATGCTTCAATGGCACTGATAGTTTCTGCTTGTGGTAGAGCGCTGTATACTTTCACAAAAGTTTACCTACATATGATTTATAAAAAGCATAATCCTCAGAAAACTCCCTCCAAATAAAATCCCTTGCCCAATCGCTTACTTTTGGAGCCATTAATTTTTGAGGGCTCTTATTTAAACGCTTTAACCGGTTGATCCTACCCCTTGACGCAACAAAAGATTTGAGTAATCGAGGGATGGTGGAGGCAGAGTTATTGTGTACGCAATTCAGCTCAAGGCGATCAAAAGCAAAGGATAGACCTCGCTCTAATGACTCAAAGGGAACCACATAATTAACCATTGGCTTTTCACTTGCTGAATCCACAAACCTCCTAAATTGAGGGCGCATTTGCCAACTAGGTTTCTCTAAAACCCAGGAGCGTAAAAATTCATCAAATGAGATGCTGCCCGTGTATGATGGCTTACCAATAAACGCTTTCTTTGAGTGAGAGTTATAAACACTCAAGGCATAAGTCAAAGGGTCACGCATAACTCCAAAGCTAAAACAGTCTTCGTACCGAACAGAAGCAGCAAATGAATTCACAATTGAGCGAGCTTGCTCTGCAGACATATGCTTCCCGCAGCTAGTTGCGAGAAAAGATATCTGGCTATAGGGGACAAGCATTTCTTCAATTGAAGTAGATGCTGTCTTTAAGTTTGCTATGAAAATAAATTTCTTATCAGATGAAAATAGCACAGGGGTTCACCAGCACAACCGAGAGTAGCTTTTTCAAGGCAGCCTTTGTCAAGCAAACAAAAGAAAGGTTGCCTGAATACGTTTTTACCACCATTACTCCTCGCTAGCAACACTTGAAACATTGCACAACAAATTATCAACTGCTCGCTCCCAAGTATAACTTGTAGCAATATCAAGAGCCTTTTCTGCTAGCGCATCACGAACCTCAGCCTCTTTTGAAAGCGTAATAATTGCCTCCACCCACTCTTCTTCATTATGGGGATCAACAAAAAGAGCTGCATCAACCAGTAACTCCGTCATCGCTGGCCGACGACTACAAATAGATGGCACACCAAGCAAAGCAGCCTCAAAAGGTGGCAGACCGAAACCTTCGTAGAGACTTGGAAATAGTAATGCCGTCGCACCAGAAATCACTTCAGCAACTTCATTATCAGGTATTCTTCCAACGAAAGAGACTCGATCGTCTATCCCCAATCGAATAGCGTCTTCCCGACTTTTTGCATTGTCACCAATCATCACCAGTCGACTAGATGAAAGACGAGAATCTGAAAAAGCTCTAAACAGCACATCCACATTTTTATGATGGTCGTGAGAACCAAAGAAAACAAAATAAGCTCCCTCAATATGGCTTACACCGCTACCCTCCGGCAAAGGCAACTTAGATATACCGTTATAGATAACTTTAATATTCTCACTAGGCACCTCAAGATGGGAACATATATCTGAAGCACTAGACTTACTAATCGTAAGTATTCGGGCGGCCTGCTGAGCGACCCCCTTGAAGACGCTCGCCCACTGCACCGATGCCTCAGGGAATTTTTCAGGGAACAATAGGGGAATTACATCATGCACCATTACTACAGAACAAGCAGGCAATGGATTTGGGCACCAATGAATTGACGAGTAAAAATATACTATACCCTTAGAGGTAGAGGCATGAAAATCAGCTGAATCACTTACCTTAACCGCTCTCAGCTCCAATCTACGATAGAGCTCATTAGAAACACGACCTATCCCGCGCCTATCTTTGAGAGCATCTTTAGAAAATGCAATAACGAATTGCTCAAAAAACAAATAAGAAAATGAACCGAGACTATCAACCGATTTATCTTTTTTAGATATGAGTGATAAATGGCTCAATTGTGACCTTGCCGCCAAATAATCGCCCACCCTAACTCTTAACTTAGAATTTTCTGGCAGAATCTTTTTACCCAAAAAAACTAAAAACTTATACTTAGCGGCCTGCCAAATACAAAACTTGATAAATCTTAAAGCTGGATACTTCGGATTGAGTACTCTAAGTGGTTTGGTCACTGCCCAAGAAAAACTGCCCACCATACGATCAATCTCATTTGAGTTGGCCGCTAACTGGCTTTTCAGCTCTCTAATTTTCTTCAACCTAAACTCGGACAAAACTCCTACTTCACCAACACGCTTCTCTGCGCAATGTAACTTTCCGATAAGGGTCGAGTTTTGCCTACTTAATTCAAACGCTTCAGCCTGCAATAAGGAATATTTAAACTCTTCCTTTTCCAAATCACTAGACATCTTAGCGAACTTACGATTGAGCAATTCAACCTCATCATTTAATTTTCTTGCCTGCTCTTCTGCAAAAAAGCAACCTGCCAACTTAAACCCATCAAACACATTAGGCGGAGATTGAAAAAACCTAACCAGTTCAATTTTTTCCTCTGCAAGATAGAATCTATTTAAGCCATCCTGATAGCAAAAAATATATCTACTACCTAACAACTCCCCTTCCCATTCTCTGTAGGACTCTTCCTGGGAAAGAGGTAAAGTAGACTCAACAAGAATAATCCAAGGTCTATTCAGACTCCAGTCATTGCTTGATATAATTTTCTTTTCAAAGCCTTCAGCATCAACTTTCAAAAAATGTACATTCGAGACTGACTTTGGAATTTCACACTCCCAAATATCATTTAAAGTTCGAACAGAAACATTCAATTCCTCAGCTTCCCAGCCAGAGGATCGATGCCTATTAGCAATCTCAAAATCAAGAGTAGATAACCCAGTATCTTTAATACAATAGAAAGGATGAACGCCAGGTAAATCTCCAATAGCCACCTGTAAATTTACATCAAACGCTCGATCCTTTAACAGCCTACGATAAAAATATGGATTTGGTTCAATATTAATACCTCGCCACCCGATGTCATAAAAAGTTTTTGTAACAGAGTGCTCATCAGGCCAGCCTGCCCCAATATCAATATAAAATCCCTTATCAACACCCTTCAATGCACGCCTTAACATAACATCTTCAAAATTCTGGGCGTGTGAGACAAACTGCATAATACCAACCTTAAAATTTTTCCATATAACGTTCAGACAATCTCAACCCTATATTTAACAGCTGTCATTTCTTAGATCTACCATAGATATCTTCGAATCGAACTATATCATCTTCACCTAGATAACTACCGCTTTGAACTTCAATCAGCTCTAAAGGCAGCAACCCAGGATTCGTCAAACGGTGCTTTGTACCGATCGGAATATACACACTTTCATTTTCGGACAACATGATTTCTTCGCCGTCTCGCTCAACAATGGCTGTGCCAGAAACGACGACCCAGTGCTCTGCACGATGATGATGCATCTGAAGGGAAAGGCTTGCTCCCGGATTTACAGTAATTCGTTTCACCTGGAATCGAGGACCGCTTCCAATCGAATCATATTTACCCCAAGGACGGACAACTTCCCTGTGTAGCTCATGCTCATCCCGTCCATCTGTTTTTAGTTTACTTACTATCGCTTTTACTTCTTGAGCGCGACTTTTGGGAGCTACCAAAGTAGCATTCTTAGTATCAACAACAACGAGATCATCTATGCCAACAGCGGCGACCAAATGGTCTTCGCCGAAAACCAAGGAGTTTTTACAATCCTCCATAATTACATCACCTAGGGCGACATTGCCTTGCTCGTCCTTGTCGAGAGCCTCCCAGAGCGAAGACCAAGAGCCCACATCAGACCAGCCACAATCCAGCGGAATCACATAGCCAACAGTTGTCTTCTCCATTACCGCATAGTCGATGCTGTCCTCCGGGATTATCTCCACATCCTTTTTCTGCAGTCGTACAAAATCACTTTCCACCACCGCATTTTTGACGGTACTTTCGGAGGCCTCTGCGATTACAGGTGCATAGCTTGCAAGCTCACTCATGAAAGCCTTGGCTCTAAACAGGAACATACCGGCATTCCAGTAGTAACTGCCACCATCTAGGTAGTTCTGAGCCGTTTCTAAATCCGGTTTTTCCACGAATCGTGCAATTCGCCTAACTCCCCCTGCGTCCTCCCTGGCCATCTGGATATAACCATAACCGGTTTCCGGCGCAGTTGGGACGATACCAAAGGTGACCAAGCCTCCCTCTGTACTAGTCTGCAGCCCTTTGTCCACAGCCTTGTAAAATTGCTCGACATCATCTAGCAGATGATCGGCAGGCAGCACCAATAAATTGGTATCTCCTTTATTCTGAATTGCAGCAAGGGCGGCAAAGGCTATTGCTGGAGCCGTATTGCGCCCTATCGGCTCAATAATGATTGTAAGATCATCGAATCCTATTTCTCGAGCCTGTTGCGCTACCATGAACCGATGATCTTCATTACAGACCACGATAGGCTTCGAATAGCAACGTACCCGCTCCAGGGTCTGCTGCAGCATCGTTTGCTCTCCGGTAAGGCTTAGCAGCTGCTTAGGCAGCATACGCCGAGATTTAGGCCACAAACGAGTGCCCGAACCACCACATAAAATTACAGGTGTTATGGTTCGCTTTTCCATCTACTTCCTCGCTATTAATTAATTTGCCAATTCAACTTTGATCGACAGGTTTCATAAAAGTTATGACCAATGGGGTGAATAAGAGTCAATCGATGTGGCTTTTTATGAATCCGGACTACATCTCCTGGCTCCGTAATCACTTGGTCGTGGCCGTCGCAAGTCACATACGGATTAGCAATATTGTGTTCACCTACGATGATTTTGAATTCGCTGCTGCCCTCGACAATAATTGGACGACTACTCAGCGTATGCGGATTCAACGGCACCAAGACAATGGCATCCAGTTTCGGATGCATGATTGGGCCCCCACCAGATAGAGCGTAGGCGGTGGAGCCTGTTGGTGTCGAAACAATAAGCCCATCAGAGCGCTGGGTATAAACGAATTGACCATCTATGTAGAGTTTGAATTCAATCATGCGGATAAATTCGCCTGGGTGCAGAACCACATCATTTAGTGCGGACCCTTTGCCAATAGGCTTGCCACTTCTGGTCACCGACATATCTAGCAAAAAGCGACTCTCGGCCATATATTTGCCAGCAAGTACCTCACCTACTTTTTGTTCAATTTGATCTGGAGTGATATCGGTAAGAAAACCCAGCCGGCCACGGTTAATGCCAAGCAGCGGCACACTGAATTTTGCCAAGGCACGGGCGGCGGCGAGTAGGCTACCATCACCACCGACGACAATGACTAAATCACAGAATTCACCTAGCTTTTCTTTTGAAGAGACCCGCGCGTTGGGGGCGGACACTGCCGCAGCAGTCTCCTTCTCCAATACAACGGTGTAACCTTCCCGCTCGAGAAATACCATAAGGCGTTTGAGTGAAAGCACAGCACTATCACTTCCTGTGCGGCCGATCAGACCGATATTTTGAAATTCCGACACCGCTCCCTCTCAGGTGCCCGAGCCTGGGCCTTGCGATTGATACTTTACCTTTCAGACATCGAAGCTGGTACTACACGACGGCGGGAAAAGCTTCTCAAAAAGTGACAGGAGATTATGCCTTAGCTTGCGTTTAGAGTCGAACAAACACACCCGGGGTAGGAGAAATTACCATACGAAGAAGGGAATTTTTAGTCTAGCAGCCTAGTTGAAATCCACGCCGACCCTGTAGTCCGCCGGAGTGGAGCGCCAAAATCTTGGTGCCACAGCTGAAATGACCCTCGTTAGCTTTCTGCGAAATCGCATACAGCAGCTTGGCAGTATAAATAGGGTCTAGAGGGATGCCAGCTTGCATCTCAAAAGCCCGGTGAAACTCCTGTAGTCGAATGGGGTATTTACCATATCCTCCACAATGGAACTCATCAGTCAGCTCAACCTCACCTGCGTTTTTCTTTTTGAGACCTGATGTATTATATTGTGATAACGTCGCAAACCAATGCCAGGCAGCTCGACGAACAGAGCCTCCCGCTTTTAGCACCTCAACACCATGTACAGGAAAGCTACTTATGGAAGAGTTTAAGCCGCCCAGTGTTAGTCCAGTTCCACAGGCCACCCAAAGCTGGTCAAAGTTGATGGGGACAGTTCCTTCAATAATTTCCCCCAGTAAATGAACTCCTCTTACCCCGGCAAGATTTGCCCCACCTTCCGGCAAATAGGCCCCAATAGCAGAGCCAACACCAACGCGATTGAGAAAGTCTGACTGGCTGCGCTGCCTGTATAATTCACGGGACACGAATATAAATTTCATACCGAGGCGCTCGGCATCTTGAAGCATGGCACTAAGCACCGGTGGGCGCTCACCTCGAACAATACCAATTGTGCGAAAGCAAAACCGCGCTCCAGCAGCAGCAGTGGCATGCAAGTGATTTGACCATGCTCCACCACAAGTGATTAGCGTCTCGACACCCAGCTCCCTCGCTTTAATCAAGTTAAAAATGAGCTTATACGCTTTATTACCTGAAATAAGTGGGTCCAGCAGGTCATCACGACGAATCCAAACCTCAACCCCCGGAAAAAGATTACTTCGGACCTTTTGGTAAGGAATCGCGCGCGCAGCCTTAGTGAAAGCATCCAGATCAAGAGTGGTCAGGTAGGAAACTGTCACGTATCTCCAACCCCTTTAAAAAGAGGCAGTTTGACAGGGTTTACTCCATAAAAGCAGCCCTTTATCGATAAAGACACAATCCCCCCCTCAAAAAAAGTTCACGAGCAAAGTGTGGATCCCAACCCATCCAGGGCCAGCAGTCTAACGCCCTCCGTATTAGGTTAGCGCTCGGCACTTAACCAGAGATCATATGTACAAGGTGAAGAGCCCCTAGCGCAGGGGTAATATAACTGCTGCAAGCTCCTTCGTTCCCGCCAAATACCACAAGCTTGAGCACAAGAAAAAAGAGTTGTGCCACTCACCTCAAATAGCTTGAAGGGGCCAAGCAAGGCGCAGTTCCAGAGCTTTTCAGACCTAATACCACTTCGCCTACACACAAATAAAAAAGGCCCGTACGTATGTACGGGCCTTTTATCGTATCTGGCGGACCGGACGGGACTCGAACCCGCGACCTCCGGCGTGACAGGCCGGCATTCTAACCAACTGAACTACCGGTCCTCGGTAGTAAACTTCCATTTAGGAAGTTGGTGGGTGGTACAGGGGTCGAACCTGTGACCTACGGCTTGTAAGGCCGTCGCTCTCCCAACTGAGCTAACCACCCGCGGCTCATCTTCTTAAAGGGCCTTGCCCCTTGAGCGAGGCGCATATTACTGGAATATAATTTCCTGTCAATAATTTTCGCGCCAAGTCCCACTATTATTCATCGGGCATGCTTTCCGAAGGTACAGACACCGGCTGCATCTCCTCCTCCCCAACACTTGCCTCCTGCAATAGCTTGCCCTGTCGATAGTCTGGGTCAATTAAATGACCCGCGATTCGCACTGGGACCCCTTTAGGAATCAACTGCTCTCTTGGACGGGCCAAATCCTGTTCATTGTAGTTGCATACCCCTGTTGGGAAGATGCGTCGTAAGTCATCGAGACGACCTGATATCTCTTCCGTATGAGAGCCATAGATGCCTTTTGCAAGAGCCCTCTCCACCGGCTGAAGCGCGCACTTAAAGATGTCATCAGTCACTGGTGCTCCGGCTACCTGCCTTGAGGTGCTGTGGGCAGGGTATTCCCGCATACATTTCCCTTTCGACTGGCGGTTCCAGTCTCCATTCCAAACATCAGATCCTGATGCTAGTACATTACCTTCGCTATCAAAGCATTGGTCACTGGCATCCTCAGGTCGATTACCAACTACACCTTTAGCAGGGTCATTAATGATGTTTTGCATCCACCGGTCGACCAAATCAAGTGCATCATCCAATGGGTTGTAGTCTTTGTGGCTCATCCAGATCAGTTGATTGTCAGCGTGGCCACGGGCCCTCCGGATACGCTCTCGAGTCGAAAAAGAAGCCGAGCTGTGATGCATATCTGGTTCTTCGTCCAGATAGTGGCGCATATCAATTATCGGAATTTCTACATCCCCAAGGAAAACATGACCAGACCTATAAATCCCCTTGATTGCCTCCATATCCGCGCGGCTACGCTTAGCTGGGCTCGCCAGAGTCCCCATGTTTAAATTTTGCTCACTCCATACGGAAAGGCGCACAGGAAAAAGCCCACCATTGAGAAACCAGAGCTTTTCTTGCGACTGATCCTGCGGGGCTTTCCACCCACCTATTGCAGCATTGATTTTTAAGAAATTATCGATGCTTATCTCTCCATCAACCAACGCTTTCAACCCATACTGAACCCCTTCGTTATCCCAGGTTGTATTCGCATAGCCATTTTCAGCAGCACCATAGAACTGGCGAAGATTTTCCCAATGTGTCCAATGCACTCTATCCGGCAAATCACCGGAAAAACTTTTAAAGAAGTGTACAAAATTTGGGTTATTTACCAGTGGCACCAAACCACGCCAACCTTCTACACATTCAGTTGCGCCGCTTGGTCGTCCCCTATAACGGCCATCAAACAAACCAGCGGCTAAAGTAATCAGCTTGAAGCGGCTATCCGCCTCAGGGTTCGCAGCCAACCCCTGTATCCGTTGACGCTCCTCAACATCCTGCCAGCGGGGGTTGTTAGTATCCAGGACATCGAAAAAATACTCTAAAGGCTCACAGTCAAAGGCATAGATAGTCTGGGTTACCATATCTGGATAGGAGTAAAGTGGTATCGCCGCATCCAGTAGCCCCGGTGCATTTTGCGCCAAGATGTACTGCTGAATAGCACCTCCCGAGCCACCGATACCAACCGTATACATGGGCTCACCATAGAGTGCTTGGAACTGTTTTTTTAGGCGCCGTGCCGTATCCTCTGCCAACCATAAGTTATAGTGATTTCTGGTTTGATTCGCCGTCGAATAAACGATGGCATACCCTCGAGCCAACTGGTCCATTCGCCGAGTTGTCACATCTCCTTTGCTCAAATTACCTTGGCGCCAACCTATACCTACTCCCCCACGAAACTGATAGATCAGACGCCGGTTCCAATTGCTGGCATTTGGTTTTTCGGCAGTTTCGCCGTCTCCTCGTAGAGCTGCAATAGCATAATGATGCCGGTTAATCGTGCCTGTTTCGACACGGACAATAAAATCTACTTGGCGACCATTTACTGTTACCTTATCAATATCGTTACGTGCTTCATGCAGGTAATAAAAACTTCCATCCGTTGTACTCCTATAGAAGTACGTTACCTCCGTTGCATGGCTACAGTCTCGGCTATAACCAATCACCTCTTTGGTTTTCTTCCCATCTGGACCTAAAGCAAAAACTGGGACTCCCTCCTTAGCTTGGTTATCAACCAGTGGCTGCTTATCGGTGATCGCATTACGACCACAAAAGAAGGGGTACTTTGAGGGGCCAGTAAATAACGTTTCTACTGGCCCAACCTCACCAATTGAGATAGGGAATGGGAAATACTCAGGCGGACGTGACATCATTCTAGGGTGAGGCCCCGCATAAGCCGGAGTAGAAGCATAATCAAGAGCGCCAGCCGGCACCCCTATTACTGGAGCATCTGCTTTACCATGTACTTTTGGCAATTTCGCATACGCGATCCAAGCGACTACCCCCAGCACTCCGAGCAGCGCCAAGAAAAATACAGAGAGAAACCAAGCTCCCCTTGTCGACATAAACGCCTCCACAGCTGTCAACTTCACCAAGTGATACAGCTTGAGTATATGAAGGGATAAAGAGGTCAACCGACAGTTGGCGCCGGGGAGGACTTATAGGAAGGATGTATCAGAAATATCGAACCAAGTAGCCCAACAAATCAGGCAAAGACAAAAAGGAAGCCCATCAGGCTTCCCTTATAGTATGCCTCAAAAAAGTCAGCTTAATCCTTGGCAATAAGACCTTTCTCTTGCAGGGTAGAAATAATCACTTCCACCTCTTGCTCCAAGGTCATTTCTGCCGTATTGAGACGCAACTCAGGGGAAATAGGCGCTTCATAAGGGTCATCAATTCCAGTAAAACCCTTAATTTCACCCGCACGAGCCTTTTTATAAAGGCCTTTAGGGTCACGAGATTCTGCCTCCTCCAGTGGACAGTCTACAAACACCTCCAAATAAGGCAGATTGCCATCCTCATGCATCTTTCTAACCATATCGCGATCTTCTCGATATGGACTAATAAAGCTACTGAGAACCACTATCCCAGTGTCCGCAAACAGTTTGGAAATTTCACCTACACGACGGATATTTTCTTTGCGATCTTCAGCAGAAAAGCCTAGATTTGAGTTGATCCCCAAACGTATATTGTCACCATCCAAGCGATAGCTCAGGACATCTCGCGCAGCCAAAGCCTTCTCAACCGCTACTGCTACCGTACTCTTGCCGGAGCCCGACAGGCCGGTGAACCAAAGGGTCACGCCTTTGTGACCAAGAATACTGGCCCTGTTGTCACGAGTTACATCGCCATCATGCCAATGTACATTGGTCGCCTTGCGTTCAACTGTTGTCGTCACCGATCACTCCAAGATTTTGATTCAATTCCTATTCTCTCTTCAGTGAGAGGTTCGCAGGAAACCACTCCTCCAGAGGCTAGACGGCCAATTATCAGGCATTTGAAGCATTAGCGTAAAGGCTTTGCTTATAGCATATTCAACCACATATAGTGGTGGATGTGCATAAGCACCTCTGGTCACTTAATTCTAAATTTTGACCTCAAGCAAGAACAACGGCACCCAAAATAGAAAAATTTGAGGTATTTAACCCTAAGAAAAAGCGCCTTTTTCCCTAATCGAGAAGTAGAGACTATTTTTCCATTGACTGTTATGGGCCAGCAAATAGATTTAACCTAAATTTGATAATGATTCTATTGAGAGCATCATAAATTCAATGCCTCAATACTGTGCACTTTCAAATAAGCTTCATTAAACAACAATCAGTATTAACCAAATAGCAATTAAAGCATATCACGCAGCATTATCTCACTGTGCTCTATATTGCAGTTATAACACATATAAACAATTGAATATTACGTTATGACTCTAGCTTTGCTTCATCTAATGAAATTATGCAAGCATATACAACTATGCCTTTAAATATAATCCGCATTCCGCATTCCGCATTCCGCATTCCGCATATAGAAGTGCCACATAAGGACTATGGCACAACCTATCAGAGAGTTAGCAAACAAGTAACCCTAAAAAGTTATAAGGTGGGATAAACTCTTTAATAATTAGCTGATATTCAAAAGGGAGATTATCTTTTAGTATGTGCCATGCTTCACCCTCCAATTACATATGTAAGCAATATCATACATATAAATTTGTGCTTACTTAGTGCCTACTCGTAAACAAGATATGCCTATCTCTCCCCCTATTTTCAAAGCTAAACCCAGTTACACCCTACTCAATAAAACACGTCAAATATAGAAAATGACACTATGACCATGATAACCTCTGGTTTGAATAGGCATGAAATAGCCCTGCATTTAGTGGGGCTTAGCTTTATAAAAGGAGGCAATTAGCCGATGGCAAAAAGTGTTCTGGATAGATTCAAAATTCGTAAAGGAAAAGTCTTTGAGGCACCGCTAGAGGAGGCCTTTGGCCGCCTGGTTACACCTTTTGAAGAATTTATCCATCGCCAAAGCAGCAGTGGTATCTTACTGATGTTCTCTGCAATGGTTGCACTGATTGTTGCCAACTCCCCCCTACAGGATGCTTACAAGCACCTGCTCCATATGCCTGTCAGCATTGGCACTGGTGACGGGGTGCTTTCTCTATCACTACATCATTGGATTAATGATGGCCTAATGGCCATCTTCTTTTTCTTGGTAGGGTTAGAACTTAAACGTGAATTTTTAGTTGGGGAACTTTCAGATCTACGCCAAGCAGTCCTGCCCGTGATGGCAGCGGTTGGCGGTATGGTAGTTCCAGCCTTGATTTATAGCTCCCTAAACAGTGGCGACATCGCAGAACGCGGTTGGGGCATCCCTATGGCTACTGATATCGCTTTTGCCGTGGGCTGTATAGCATTACTAGGAAACAGAGTACCAAGGGCTGTGGTAACTTTTCTGGTAGCCCTAGCCATTGTAGATGACCTAGGAGCAATTCTTGTAATTGCTATTTGGTATACAGAGCAAGTGAACACTACCGCTTTAATGGCCTCCGGATTTCTAGTTGCAATCATGGGCTTACTCAATGCCGCCGGGGTTCGCCGCTCCTCTGCCTACGTCTTTACCGGTATTTTGCTCTGGTACGGACTTTACAAGGCAGGCGTTCATGCCACTCTAGCAGGCGTAATTACGGCAATGGCACTACCTGCCAAGCCAAAGTATGATCCCGTAGCGTTCAGCACCTTTGTTAAAGATATTATCCGCAGTTTCGATCGATACTTTCGCCCCGGTGATAAGATCATTGCAAACGATGCCCTCCATGCACGTGTAATGGCCTTGGGTAACGGTGTAAATCTAGCTCAGTCCCCCCTACAGCGTATGGAAACCCGCTTACATATCCCGGTGGGCTTTATAGTAATTCCAATTTTCGCACTGGCTAATGCGGGCATCCCTTTCGATAGCTTTAGTAGTTCAGCAGCGGTACTCAACCCAGTAACACTTGGTGTCATTAGCGGCTTGGTTGTTGGCAAGCTAATTGGCATTGTAGGCGCAACTTGGATAGGCTGGAAACTTGGCTGGGGCAAGCTACCCAAGGCTGCGAACTTTCAGCATATCGTAGGTGTGGCATTACTCGCCGGCATTGGCTTTACTATGTCTATCTTTATAGCCGAGCTGGCATTTAGCTCCCAGTACGAACTTCTGGTGCAGGCGAAAGCCGGTATCCTACTAGCTTCTGTAATCGCCGGAGTTGCCGGCTTCCTAGTTCTACGCAATGCACCTATCTCTGAAGAGCAAGAGGATGAATTCAAGGAAGCTGAGAACTCAAATTCTGGACTGCCGCCTCATTCCGTCTCGTAGCAGGGTAGATTTGTGGTAGGCCTAAAATTTCCGCTTTAAATCGTACAACCGGAGCCGAGTAACTATAATCAATAGTTACTCGGCTAAGATTTACTCACATAACAATTACTTAGATAACAGCACCGGCTAGGTTTGGTAGCGAGTAACTCAACTAACAACAAAAAATAAGTTCAGTGTCAATTAAATTCGCACCAAAGTTACATCACAATGAGCATAATTTACGATACTATTTGCCGTAGAGCCTATTAGAGAGCTTATACCTTTCTTAGAGTGAGTCCCGAGCACGATTAAATCTACACTTCTT
The DNA here is from genome assembly GCF_052466765.1 of Microbulbifer mixtoriginis (SeqCode). Classification (NCBI taxonomy): domain Bacteria; kingdom Pseudomonadati; phylum Pseudomonadota; class Gammaproteobacteria; order Cellvibrionales; family Microbulbiferaceae; genus Microbulbifer; species Microbulbifer mixtoriginis (SeqCode). The sequence continues at coordinate 4,534,992 of NZ_CP174289.1, read as the reverse complement.
TTTTCAGCTTCCTTGCAAATCACCTCATAGGGCTTGCCTACTTTCAGGAGTCTATTTTTCTTAGAGATACCGAAATCTGAAACTATCTCCTCAAACTTCGGAATAGCATCCTCTTTAAGCTCTCGCTGATAATCCTTAGGCAAAAAACTGTAGGGAAGCACATTTAATACGATTAACTTACTTTCATGCTGCCTTGAAAGTTCTACAGCCCTAGAAAGCACAAAGCGCCCTTCTTTGGAAGCCTCTATAGCGCAAAGAATTGTTTTATACATCTAACCCCCTCCCCTTATTATGATAACTAAACACTACTAAAAACAGCAGATCAACACAAAACTCCAACTGCTAGATTCATTGTCACACCGAAATCCCCCCTAAGTACCCACCAAAAATCCAAATACATCAATTTCCAGCCTACTCATACGGCATCTCTGTATTTGTAACCAGATCCAAACCATTCAATCAGGAAGGTACTTAATTCATCAGGAATTGGGGCTAAAAGAAGCCGCCTTGGAACCAACTAAGTATCACTAGAGTACCCAAAATACAATAAGGATCCAATTCACTTTAAAATTTTTTACATTTCAACCTTCCATAGCCTTTAAAAATAAAGTGATCAGTTAACGCTCACCAGCATCAACAAGCGCTCGATAAATTCGGCCTGGATAATCGCCAATAATCCCATCTACACCCAATGATATACTGCGCTCAATATGGTCTTCATTGTTCACTGTCCAAAGGTCCACAGCCACTCCTTTTCTCTGAAAAAAGCGCACATAGGGCTTGGTCGTAATACTATATGGCAATTGTGCAACATCAAACTTGGGCTGAAAAGCCCAGCCAAAACCCGTACTCCAAGCAAGACTTGCTTCGATAAGCTCACCTATAGTTGCGCTGGTTCTAACCTGACCCCCGCTAAGTTCACGGAAGCGCTTCATGGCTTTACTATGCTGGCTAGCAACAGTAACTTGCTGCTCCATACGGTAATCTGCAATGACTTGCCAAAGAGTCTCAGAAAGAATCTTATCATTGGGCTTAATCTCTATATTAAAATAGCCATCCGGGTAACACTCAAACAATTCATTGAGAGTTAACAGAGTGAGTCCTTGCCCTCTAAAAGGGTAGCTATTGCCATTATCTAATGTGAATTCGTGACCAGCATCAAGGCTTTTAATTTCACCCAGCGTCAAATCCGCAATTTTTTCAGATATCCCAACATTATCCTTTAGGTCTGAATCATGATTAATGATGACAAAATAGTCTTTCGACAGATGAACATCTAACTCTAATATATCGGCACCTTGCTCCAATGCTTTATCAAACGCTAGCCTTGTACTTTGAGGGTATTCACCAGATGCCCCCCTATGTGCGAGAATCTCAATAGAAAATGCCTGATTACAATATCCAACACAAAAAACATAGAAAGCCAATGCACGCATAAATATTTTCATCTTTCAAACCCATTTCATGTTAAAGGAGAAGCTTTTCAATAAATAGTTAAAATATCTTCATCGCACGAAAACCAAACAAAACCGCTACTCTTCAAGGCAATTGTCAAGGTTCAACTAGGCTTTTATTTACAACCAATTCAGCAGAATTAGTTAAACAACAATTAAATATTTTCCAGCAAGCCTTACCAGCTAACTCACATCATTGCCATAGACGTTATAATTTCTCCAAACCAGCCCCACCTTAACCCTCCTCGTTAAATTAGTACAACTACAACTTCTCCCAACAATAGGTACCAGCTCACAAGTTTCTATTTTCTAATGCCGCCATACTATTTCAGACAAAAATATTCGCCAAAATTGAGACATCAAATTAAACATGACACCTAAGAAATCCGCCAGAAATAGATTATAGCGCCACTAAACTATCAACATTTTGATATGAGACAGAACGTATGGAGACATACCCGCAAATAAAGCGCTAACAACTGAGCAATAGAAATTTAAGAGTTTAAAGCCATCCTGACAGCCCAGTAAGAGAGAAAAAGGTTTAAAAGGGAGCTCGCCCTCTTGGTACTCAACGAGAAGAATCGCACACGCTGAGAGACTGATTAGCTTGGAGCTGGCCCGCAAAGTGATTGAAGCATGTCGGACATACCGTTTCGAATATAGCAGAAAGAAAAACTCCTCTGAACTACCTAGAATGTAGCACCGCTCCCAAGTCACGGAGCCCTTCTAACGCAGCCATAGCTCAGGAGAAAGCCACAAAATCGTCAACTTACCTTATCGGCAGGGATATCAATCGTGAGATTCAAAGTTAGAAGGCAAGTGTGTGAGACAGGTTTAGTATGCAAGTATTCCTAACTCTCATCAATACAGAAGGGAAATAATTGCGCACTTAGACACGCCAAATGAACTTGATCGCCAGTTTAATGCAGAGAAGCCCAATCAAAATTTAGCGCGTTGATATTACCTATATCTGGGCTTGGTTAAGACTGGCGTTGCCTAGCAACCACCATAGATTTGCATACTCACATGCATCGTCAAATGGTCCCTCTTAAAGCAAGCAGATGCCACATTAACGACAAAGGCCTTGGTAATGGCCCGGGAATATCAAGAAATACCCAGTGGTGCTATGCTGCTCTCAGATCAAGGCAGGCAGTATGCGAGCCTTTGATCATCCCTTAGTGTATTACTACAAGTGGAAGCGACTCCTGGACGAATATTTTGTTGATTCGATCAATCTCCTATATAACTTCCCTTATTCTGAGCAATTGCGCTGGTGGGAGTAATCTCGATATGCCCCATTCCTTCTTTCATAGAAAGTCATCCTGGACGGTTTAAATTCGCAACAACCTTTCCCCTCTCAATCGTACAATTCCGAATGTCATCGATGGAGCAAGGAGACTGTAAAACAGCTTTGCTGCTCTGCTGAAGTAAAGGGTAAATAAAGAAGCATTTATTAGTGGAGCTACAATATTAATTTACATTTAAGAACTTTTATCCTCTTATTCAGGTGAAAATCAGGAAAACACTGTGAAGTATCGCATGATAGAGAAGTCTCCTAATAAGTTATTAAATTCGTCTTGGGGGCAAATATCGAACCCTCTCGAGGTAGCCTAAAATGCATTCTGGCTGCCATTTAAAACACATATTTAATCAAGGAGTTTCCGAATGGTTGCTTTAAGAGGTTCTACAAAAATTCCGCCTTATCAACTCACAGAACACGACGAAGACTTACAAGACAATCCACCAAGCACTGGGTTTGCCGCAAGAGGCAAAGAGGACAAAGCTAGAGCACGTGCATTAGCGCGAATTAACGTTGCAACTGGCTTAAACCTAACAATGGATGACTTTGAGGTAACTATGACGGCTTCAGGCGATACTAGTCGATATACACCAGTTGAGTGGAAATGCTCACGAACGGTGGGGCATGGTACCCGAGAGCGCACCTGGTCTCTTATTATAGATATGGATGACATCCCACCAGGTGCCGCAGGTAATGGGCCCGACCGTCCTCACATTGGATATTCGTACTGGTGCAACGGTTACGATCCTATAGGAAGGGTTAACGGTCATATCTTTATCGAATACGTATCTGCATCAAGACTAACCGAGTGAATAAAGGGTGTGGCTTGAGCAGTCCAGCAAAACTCAAGTCACTCCCAAGGGAAATCTTCCCATCTAGCGATTCAAGTAGGCAATGTAAATACTTACCGCACATTCAATTTTCTCTGGACACCATTGTCCCCTATAAACAAAGAGCCACTGCTATTTTTTTGCTGATTCAACCCATCGTCTATATGGCTACTTCTACTCAGAACCATTGTCCTGAAGTGAATTAAACCCAGTACACAACTCAATTGCCTGAGGCTACTGACACCTTTTGCGCTAAGATACAGTAGAAGATAGCCATAACCAAAACTTAGATTACAACAATTGTATAGTTAAATGTGATGAGGCTCTTTATTGGTTTTAATAACCTCTCTAACCGTTGCACCACCAATATCTCTGCAAGTTTGACCATTACTAAAATATAGCTTGACAGCTTCACCTCTAACCACTGGGCGAACAAAACGCCAAGGCCAAAATCCGAAACGCTGAGAGCCGACATAATTTATTACTGCATTAGCTCCTAAGGCATCAGCCTTATCAGCAAATACCTGCAAAACATCAGTTACACTGCCATAAGAATTTTTACCTATTTTAATTCTTTGGATCTTTTCATATTTTATATCTGATGCTGGGTGCCCCGTAACTAAGCATATATCTAGTGAGTCACTTGCTGAAACTGGTACTGAAGCAAGCATTAAAGTTGCAATTAAGCCTAAATTTTTCATTATCACTCCCTAAAACTAATAAAACCAAGTGTACATAATTCCCAAATCGACCGCACCCAAAAAAATGACAAAATTAGACGATATAACACCAAAAAAGTACAATTTCTTGCCAGCTGCATTTTTTCAAGACAGAGTTCAAAATATTCCCTTTCAACTCCGAGATTCCCTCAAAACGGCAAAGCTAAGATCTGACCATTTCTGTGCGGATGGCTTACCGACTTAAAGCCTACAGAAAAATGTTAAATCAACCAATTAGACAAGGCTTCTACAGAGATATTTCAGAAGGAATAGATATGATAAAAACAGCTGTGCGGCGCTGCATCCACTGCCACTTCTTTGGCGTGTCCAACGCACAGACACCATCACACTTGGGGATTTTCTTGGCCGCGCGGTTGGCGAGCTTGACCAGGGTTTTACTGGGCGCAATACCCACACCCACGGACATACAGATATTACGTCAGAGGGTATTGCGGATCTTGCGGCCGTAGTCCTGCCAGTCCTCCTGCAGCCCGTGCAGGTCCAAAAACATCACGTCGATGCTGTAGACTTCCACGTTGGGACTGAACTCCCTCAGTGTTGTCATTATCCGGTGGGAGATATCGCCATACAGAAGGTAATTGCTGGAGAAGCTAGCCACTCCATGCGCACGCAGCAGGTGCTAAACCTTAAAGAAAGGCTCCAAGTCGCCAATGCCCAACAGCTTCGCCTCCTTGGAGCGCGCCACCACAAAGCATCGTTATTGGAGAGCACCACCACCGGGCTCCCGCGCAGATCGGGCCGGAATATCTGCTCACTGCAGTCCACCAATACCAGCATTCAGCGCAGCCGGTGGTAACGCACCGAAGCCTTTACCCCCCTCCACAATCAATTCCTGCCCTTCCCAAATAGGGATCGGCGCGTAGTCATCATTCGCAGAGAGCAGCCGCTCCTGCTGCTGGTCCAGCACCTTGCAGGTCAGCTGCCCATCCAGGGCCACCACCACATCGCCATGGGTAGGCTTTAGGAAGCGATCGACAATCAACAAATCCTTGTCGAAGATACCGAGCCCCATTATGGAATCCCCATTTGCCCACGCCATAAAGGTCGCCGCCGGCTTGTTGTGCATGTGCTCATCCAGGCTGAGGGCCGCCTCCTCACCAATCAGCTGCAGCAAGGCGGTGCGCGCATTCTGATTGGGGCAACCAACCACCCATTCCAGGCCGGCACATAGATTATTAACGTGGTGAAGTTGTTGAACGTGAGCGGTCAAAGGCATGGTCTACCTCCTTGTAGGAACGACAAAACCTAACCACCAAAGGCACTGACCCCGGTGGCTTACCCCCGCCAAGGCCCGCTACTGATTTATCGGGGCTTTTGGCGATAAACACCGATCAAAAGCCTTGCCCCGTCGAACGACATGACGAAAAACGAGGTACGCAACAGCATAGAACACTGCGATACACAAACCAGTATCGCTGGCCACTATATCCCAAAGCTTTGAACGCGAACCCGGTTCCGTTAAAAGCAATATAGGAGCCGCGAACTGGAAGAAGAAATTGTGAGCAGCGTGGGCGATGGTGGCAACCCAGACTGATCCAGAGCGCATTCTGAGCTCGCTGAATACAAAGCTCATGGCGATAATACCTAGGCCATAGATCAACGCCATGAGCAACGTATAATCTGCCTGGTAGAAACCTCCGTAAGCAATGAGTGGAAGATGCCAGGACGCCCATACAAGTCCGCTGACGAGATAGGGGTTCTTAACACCACCACCTACCAACTTTGGCAATAGGAATCCGCGCCATCCGAGCTCTTCCCCAAATGCGCCGATCAGGCCAAGCACTAAGACGGACAGAAGAACAGGGCTGAGTTGGATCAGTTGCTCCAATGACACCAGCGAGAATTGCCGGATATCGATGGCTGCAGATACCAGACCCGTTAGCAATACTAATAGGAATGGAATTGCGACTGCATAGACGTAGTAGCGTCCCTTTCCGATCCGAAAGCTGACATCTTCATATCCAGATTTCAGGATGAGTCTCAGCACTATTGAAAGACAGCCAGGGATGCACATCAGGGCGACTATCCAAAGCGGGCCGAAATTCCTGACACCCCCGCTGGCGATGATGAACGCCTCCAAGCTCCAACTAATTGCAAGCACCAAGACGATAAAGACTAATGCTTGGTTTCTATCCCTCATCATACCTCCGTGTGTTCAACGGCTAACACCTTACTCAGCCACCATCGGAATGGAGCCGCTTTGTGCTAGCGTAGCGTACAGCACAAAGGGAGAGCAGTGTAGGCGGTCGGATGCAGTAACTTCTTATGAGTTTTTCTCTTCACTATTTTCGTAATACGACTCAGACACTTTTATTGCTTTTGTATACGCTGTAAAACCATCGAAAAGCATATAGCTTCTAACTTGCGCCCATTCAGCTGCGCCAATATGACCAGCATTCCAACCTGACTCACTGCATCCAACTGAAATCTCACCAACAATAAATAGTTTTCCACCTTGATATTCAAAGCGTGGATTGTGCAAATCATGACTGCATTCCAAGTCTGTCAAACGCATTGAAATACATTTTCCAGAAAAGTCTGAGATATTTTCTTTGTCCATACTTATTAGTACTACCTTACTTTACACATAACGCCGCCAACAGCGGGCGAACGTAGCGGGGTCCAGCCAGTTTTGCTGGCGATACTGCCTGGCCTTGCTAAGTATTGAACCTTGCTACGATAGATATACATTCTGACAAAGAGACTTCCTTTGCCCACTTGATAGATTGCTCTATTTCTGGCTCGTGCCGCTCAAGGGCTTCATTAGACCAATATTGCCTTGATGTACCGATCGGCAAATGATCGATTTCTGAAGCGACACCAGCAATTGCCAGAAAATCTTTATCATCTTCGGGCAGACCGACTTCAAACCTTAGTAAAGAAAGTTCAATTGCCCCCTCAAGATAGTGAATAGAGCCATCAATCATTCCGCTTGCGAATTCAACGGCACGCTTACACTTCTCTTCGAGATATTCCTCGTGGCTAATTTCCATAGGATGCTTAACGCCCGAGTCATTTGCCACAGCGAAGATCAAATGCACGCACTTGTTATAAGCTTTTACTGCACATTTTTTTTAGTGTAAAAAGCTAATACTCTTTCAATTTACGGCGCGATAGCTCGGCAGTGCGCCAAATCGTTGGTGGATAGTCTTTGCTTCCCACAGACCAGATTAGAGTATCATCGGTAATTTTCACCGATCCATTTACAGGTCGTGCCTGATGGTTACTATATAGAGTTAAAATCATATTTTCATTCGATTTAAACGTACCGATCACCTTTGGGTCATTTATATCGTCTAAAATGGAGCCATCGATCTTCGCTCTACTCCGCGTTGTACCATAAAAATAACTACACACGTCTATGCCATCTCTGATGAGGACTAGCTCAAAGATATCCGCTGGTTCACCATAACTGTTTTTGATAGTACTCTCAGCTATCCATGCACCACCAATCTATCCAAAAGCGGAAATCGATAATAACGAAATTAGAATTAGAAATGCTGGCTTCATGGAACGATTCCTTAGCCTATAACAATGTATTCAAAAGCAGCTGTAATATATCACCCATCACTATATCTACAGACCTCTTTCGGCAACGATTTAAAAAATCCTGTAGGAACATTAGACTACCGACAGTTGGCACCAGCGTACATATGTGGATGTATTGCAGCCACATCATATCCCGACATTTTCGCTGCTATATATCATTTTGAAAACCCCTTAGAAATCGAAAGGTTAGTACTTTTTTCCTGTGGATAGATGAAGGTGTTTTTATCTCGGATATATAAAGCGAGTCAACTTGCCTGATTACCACAAGGCAGCCAATAAAACGCTCACCCACTAGGTTTCGCCATAGCTGTAATAGAACGATGCACGGCCAGGCGGTTGACCACCTCAACAATACAGCTCGCTACTGAGTCAGCCCTCGCGGCCTGCTGCAGAGTTACCAGAACAACCTAATAAGTACAATTGCACTAAAAATAATGTTTTATAAATTAAGACAACTATTGCCCCATAAATAGATTTTAGGTATTTTCAGGTGGCCTGATAATTGCCATATGGAAGTCACATGAATACTTTAAGTTTCCATAGACTCCACACCAACCTTTTTGAATACTCTTTATTTTTAGTTAAAAGGAATACATGATGAATGTAGAAACTGATATCAAAGCTGGGACAGTAGAAGGTGGGACAGGCGGAGTCAGACCAGAGCCCGGGCAAGGCTAGTTTTTAGCCGTTAAAGCCAGGTCAATAAAAACCTCGTGTTGCGACTCGAGGTTTTCAAGTGCTTATTTACTGCTTTAATAGGCTATCTCCTCCTATCACAACCATCCTCACCCACTCGGAATGGTCATAGCCGCAATGGAACTATGTAAGGCTAGAGGGTTGACCACTTCAACTGCCTACGAGATCAGCGGCCCTACTCAGCTATACCTCCAGCCGCACGACGACACCCCCCTTTTAAGGAAAAATCATGGACGAATTCGAACTTGGAACAAAAATCATTCGCACTGCCGTTGTCACGATAGCCTTTTTCCTAATTAGCGCTTTTATATTCTGGCGGGTAATAAAGCCATTAAAAAGGTTTGACGGCGGAGTTCCTGAGAGAAAAGTCCCTTACGACCATAAGATGAAGGCATATGAAAACGCCGTGCTTTTGATACATGGCCTGGAGTCGAAACTAAACCGCCTTCTAACGGAGTTCGAGAAAATAAGAAAAGGCGATAGTTCAGACCGCAAAGTTACAAAATCCAAAGAAGCCTTCATCACGCGCTTTAATAAAGTTGATGACAAGCTGGAGAAACTGGCCCTGCATTTCGGGCCAGAAGTACATAGACTGATTGAAGACCTAAGGAAATCAACTAAGCTTGCCGCGCAGTCGGTTGGGATTTTGGATAAGGATCAAGAGCATTTTCAGCGGCTTCAAAAGAAGTTAGCTGCTCTTTTAGAAGTCATCTTTAGAGATGGACAAAACCACTATAATACTCTGTCAACCAGCGCAGCTAACTAAGCACCGTACAGGGTTAAAAGGCCAGTTTTCGGTTCCGCTAAAAATACCCCCTATTTCCAGCTGCAGCAGTATCCAGGGCCTGATTGAGGCTAGCGGCGGGGTCTAGGGTGCCTTTCTGGGCGTAGGGGATGCCGTTATTCGGTGTGTTGCTCATGATTTTTTCCTGCTTATATGGTGATTTGTGCGGACGGGCCTGGGCCGGTGATGCTACTTAGCTGGCTGACGGTGATCGTGGCGGTGCTTGGATCTGCAATGGATAAGGTGGTTGCGGTAGTTCGCAGCCGCTCGCAGCCAAACTCTGAAACTGGCACCTACCGTAAAAAGCTGAGCTTTGTAGTGCTGGCAATAGCAGGTTGAGAAGCACCAACTAGACATACAAAACCCGATTGAGTGGGCTGATCATCAAGAGAGATATCAGCAGCCAAGGTATAACCCCCTATGAAATTTCAGATATCTGTTAAAAAACTCGGTCCGAATCACCCGTGTGTTGGTCCCCTCAGGAGGACCCGCTCAACGTTTCTTTGCGTCGCAATCGCATGGTCCATGGTCTTATTCAGTTCAATCGGCAGGTGACGCCGCGCTATGCCTTCAGCTATTCGGATAAAAGGGAAACGTTTGCGGTAATATGGCTTGCCTTTGGGGAAAATCAGGATGGGCTTAACCATTGGCCGGCGTTTATCGCCTGCCCTCTTCCATACTCCTAAGACACCATTAACTTTGCCAACGAAATATTTACCCTTCTTACCCTGCGAACTACCTGCACCACCAGCAGTACCAGAGCTGCCCCGCAATTCAGCCAGGATTTTTTATAGGCTCCGACCGAGATATTCCCATGCTTGTTTAATCTTGCCGCCTTGCCATGTACCACATACATACCAGCAGGCAGAACACCCATATGCCAAAGGGCTCGCTCAAAGCACTTGTCGTTCCAGTTCATATCCATGACCGAAGGGGCCAGGTATTTGCCGGGTGCAGTACCGTTGGAAACCTGATCACGGATAAAGACTTTGGCAATACCTGAACGCTTCGTGGCTTTCTTTACCAATACGGAGTTCAGAGTTAACTTTGCTGGGTTTGTAAATACACGCCCCATAGCTGCACCTTCTTCTCCCCGGATTCGTAGCGCCAAATTATTGAGTGCGACAGAACTGGCATAAGGTAATTGCTTTTTTAATTCAGCAGATGCTTGATCAAACTTTGAAGTATCCAGCTTTACACTAACGCCCATCGTGCCCGCCCTGCAGCTTCTAGCGCTTGTGGTTGTGGTTGTGGTTGTGGTTGTGGTTGTGGTTGTGGTTGTGGTTGTGGTTGTAATACCAATTAACCATTAAACCTGCTGCAGCTATCAGCACACCAGCAAAGCCTAGCCAGATGTTTGCGAGCCAACCCGCGAAAGCTCCGGCACCAATAGCAGTCGTATAGCCAACCTTATCCGCTATTTCTCTCAGAGCATCCTGAAGTGTCATGACTGCTTCCAGGCAATAGCTGCCTTTTCAACGCTGCGCCCCACCACATAACCTCCGAGGCCGATTTTTACTATTTCCAGAAGGGCGAGAGTCTGGTTCTCGCTGAGGTTTGGCGCTGTCCACCCCAACCAATGAAAGACGGTCAGCCCCACGAACGTGAGCATTGTTACTGGCCGCCAGTTTCTTTGAAGCCATGACTCTCCTCCAGCTTCTGCAGTGATTACCTGGGTAGCCGCTCTCAACTCCTCCAGGTCCATTGAGATTAACTTTGAATCCACCTGAGCCTTTAAGCGGTTGGCTTCTGTCTTACCTGGGAATGCCTTATCTATGACCTTGCCGAGTAAATTTGATATGACTGAAATCTTTAATAGCTCCAGATTGTGGGACGGGTAGATTTGACTTGCACCAGTTAAAAGTTATCCAGACGTAAAAAAATCGGCTCAGTGGCCGGTTTATATGGTTAGGTACCTGCTAGAGACAACAATCGCAAGGTAGCTTATTTATACTCCCAAAACGCAGAAGTACCAAAAAGGTGTCAGCCCAAAATAATAAAGAAGTGGTCGATTGTGCTTAGTCTTATTAGCTGCTGATATTTTGCAGATTTGATAAAAAGTCATTTTCCTGGTCTGTGTTTTCAAATAATGATTTAGGAATAATGTTAAAAATCAAATCTGACTGATAAAGCATGATAATCCGCTTGCTTTCACGCCACTTGACATAGTCTGACCATTTGATTTTTACTACCCCTCTTTCGTTAATTGCGTTAATGCCCTCACGATCCCATTCGAATTGAGCTGGAAGATTTAAGCTCTTTTGCTGCCGATAAATTTTATTACACTTGTAGCGCAGATAGACCAAATAATAGCCAAAATACCAAAGTAGCCAGCCAGAGGCACTACCAACGGCGATTGATAATTCAACGTTTAAAGCACTATATAAAAAATAGGCAAGCCATACTGTTAAAAGCGTAATGATAAAAAATTTGCTTACACTAAGCTTCTGATGAACCCATTGGGAATGATAGTAATCATCGGGTGTTATCTTAACTTCGATTTTATTCATACTTATTACTAACATTTATATACTGATGATCTTGACCACTATTATCCTGATCACTGCCTCGGAAGCAATTCCGCGTCAGTTTTCCAAAGTAATCTTTCAAACCAGACTGCCGAACAAATTTTATACACTTCAGCGGGACGGCTAGTAACTTCAGACTGTAGGGCGGGTACGCTCGCCCGGCATTGATTCAAGGTCATCCAGGTGAAGGAATCACCTTTTGAATGCCCCCTTTTGCCATACCCCTATAACGGTGAAACCTTCCTCCTGGGTGATTTTAATTAACCGGTAGACCCTGCCTGACGCCACCTGAACATCAATAGCCTGCCCGGTGGTATGGGTCATGGTGGCGTTTAATCGAGCGTTATGAACTGGGCAGCGGTAACCGGAGTTAATAATCATCGGCTTGCCAAAGCGCTCTCTAACTTGGATCAGGCGCCTGAGCGTTTCATCTTTGAAATAATTTTTGCCACAACAACGACAGGCCAATTCCAACTCTGTGAAATAGTCATTATCAAACATGGAAGCACCAGAAATAAAAAAACCCGCACAGGGCGGGTTAATTTTTAAAAATTAGTGTCGCTACAGAACGATTTTACTAATACTTTTTAACTGTTTTAAATAAACAGCGTATCTTAAAGCTTAAATCAAAAATAAGGATGCGATTAAAGCTCGTAAGCTTCCCTCAGCATATCTTTAAGATAAATATGATGTGTTTCAAACTCCATACCTTGCGCGTCTTTAGCTTTAATACTGACAGCTGTTTCATCACCATCAGGCCCAGGCATTGCTGAGACTTCTAGCTTGTATGCCTCAAAAAACTTTGACTCATCGCCGTAGGGTGCGTGAAAATGAAAAACTTCTTTCCCTTCTCCAAACCACAGCAATTCGATAACAAATGCCATATCACCATTGCTTGAATTTGGATCAACAGCTGGATTATCTTTAAGCGACAACTCAACCTGACTGCCATCAACTGTAAACGATTTAACATCAACAACTTTGCTTGGAGTAACTTCAACTAATTGTCCATGAACAGAAAATAGTCTTTGCTCAAAATTTAGTGAACGCTCTTCCCCAATAAAATTTTCAGCTTCAGAGACAAAGCCTTCAATGTGAACCATTGCATTATTTGGATTTCCAGCATTGAAACCATCTACTGCAATATCAAGCTGACGATACACCCAAACATCATCGACGGTAGAATAAAATCTCCAACCTTGATCATCTTCTTTGAAATTACTTACTGACAGACCGGGCGCATGAGGAAAATTAATTTCTAACGAAGTTAGCATTGCGGGCACTGAATGATCCGCTTGATCAACAGTCAAAATCACAGAACTAGCACCATTCAAGTTTAGGCCAGGGTACTGTATTTCACCGTTAGATGAATGTAGATCTTGAAGTTCATACTTGAACGTTTTAGCTTGCGCACCGAAGGCAAATAGAGCCACAGAGACAGCCACTGTTTTAATGGTATTTCTTAAAAACATAAAAATTCACTGAAAAATAAATTGAGTTAACCGTTTGAAGAGAAAGTGAACCTTATAACACACATCAAAACTCAGCACCTGATCACACTTTTCGAAAAATCTAATCAAAAAATATATAAAGTATGAGTTAAAGCCTACAGAAGCTTATCAACGACAGTAAAGCTTATTAAATAATAAACACAAAAAACCGGCTTAGGGGCCGGTTTAAGAAAGGATGATCGGTCGCTATACATACAACTCGACAGCTTGCCCAAGATTATTCTTTTGATGGCTAGCTGTCAATAAATACAGTTTTATATATGCACAGAGTAGAAATTAGCGTGCCAATAAATCCTAAAAGCCTCTAATAGCATCTAGATCACCAGCTCATTCGCAGATATTCGCTTTTTCCGAAATGCCATGTTTCCTAAGAAGCTTTGCATATTCACCTGTAGAACAAAGACGGGCCAGCCCTTTATTGAACTCATCTCTAGTCTTTTCATCCTTAAAAGCCATTTTAAATTTCGAAACCGGTAAAAAGACTTTATGAGTATCCACCTCATCCATTGAGTGCCCCTGTTTCATGGAGAAGTGAGCAAAAATACTCTTATCGATAATGGCAATAGAATCTTCGTTCTGCCAGAAATCCCGGACCTGATCTCGTGAATCCTGTATCTCAACATAATTTTTGCTACCTGCCCCTCCAGGCGAGAAAAGGCGCTCAAATTCTGGCCCTAGATCCAGGTGAGCCCCCTTCCAGGCAATGACATGGTGCCCTACAAGGTCGTTCACATTATCTATTTTAATATCTTCACTCTTGCGGCTAATTGCGTAATTAACAAATCCAACATATTTCTTTGAGAAAAAATGGCCACCCGTCTCGCCATGCTCATACACATTTGTCTCAGCATCTGCTATGCCATTTTTAATAGCATTTTGAATATCCCCCCAACCCATCTGCAAGAATTTTATTGAATACCCAGGTAATGACTGCTGGATTATTTCGACTTCGAGCCCGCTCTTCGCGTTATCAGCAACATAAGGAGGTGCATCATTAGCTATAGCGACCTTTAACTCCGACGTATTAGCGAATAAAGGTAACCCAAGCAATAATGGGAACAAGACTAGCAGCTTTAAGGTCTTGTTTCGCATAGTAAAACTCCTTAATAGCAGGAAATTCTTAATACTTAAATAGCAGGTTAGGCCAAAACATAGATACTATGTAAAAATACGATATCGAATACAATCGACTTTAACTGTTAATAAGGCTTAATAATTAAGGCGCCAATGGCCAGAGCAAATTGGTATAATAAAAAATTGTACTTAATTAACTGGAAGGGAAAGGGCCTTTCCTCATCCCTGCTAAAGCCTCTCTCGCATCTTGTAGCCCACTTCTATGCTGGACTTAATGATTTGGCATAGAATCTTAATGCTAGCTACCTGCCACCTTTGCCACCTCCTGCAATTCCCATCTTCGGAAGTAACGGAGCCAAAATACTGTTAACTCAATTCTGGCCTTATCTTGTTTATTGCGCCCCTTTACCGCTCGTAGTTACATACCAACAACTTGATCAGTTTCCTCCGACCCTCCTTCGTTCACGGGTTCTGGATTCTCTCGATAATTTGACTTCATATTCCTAGCAAAGGAGGACATATGGGGCCAGGATACTGAATCTCCTGCTCTCTCCGGGAATGATAAGAATGTCCCGGTCGAAGATTCCCACCCCTTGCATAGAGTCGCCATTGGCACGAGCCATGAACGTCGTCAGGCCGCTGGTTATTAAATGATCATTAGACTGAGGGCTTCTTCTTTGTAGTCGTCTGCCGGTGAGGGGAAGCCGCAGCTGACGCCGCTGCCGTATAGAGGGGTAAGTTTCACCGTAATGCTAGATACTGCTTATACATACAGTGTCGAGAGGCTGGGAGCGGTCAGGCAAGGGGGCGCATGACCACAGCGCCACCTCTTGACCTTGCCTGACTACTTTAATAATTCTCTAAGCTGTTCTTGCTTCTCATTAAGAGTGTTTAGCTCATCAACCAGGGTGTTGGTTGCTGCATCTAGGTTGTTTATCTGCACCTTTAGCATATCCCTTATTTTCGGGTCGGTAGTGTCTGCAGTCATCTCAATAGTGTTCAAGCAAGCGCGTATCTCGGCCTCAACATCTATAAATGTCATGGTCCAACTCCTTCTTTCCGGCGACACAGGAGCAATTTACCAAAATACTGTGTAAACATACAGAATAAAAAAAGGAATGAATTCGGCGCCTATTCCGTTCCGCACTGGAAGTAAGGGTATGCATGAAACATGGGTGCTGAATAAGAAACTGGAGGATACTCCCGGGAGAGTGCTTGAAGGTGTACCTCACTCACCCAAAAAGACTGGTTGCTAGGCTGACTCGTTCTCACAAAAGGTCAACCCAGCACACAACACTCTTTTGACTAGAGTGAAATTTTCATAGCCTTGTGTAATCTAGTTCTTATTGCAGCGTTCACATGGCCGATTAGAATCGCCCTGAGTTCTAATATAGCCCAGGTTTACCGCCGCAGTATAAGTACCATCTGATAGGACGGCATCAATTTCATAGAGATCATCGCCACCAGGGACTGATATATTCCCGGTGACAGTACCACTTAAGCCATTGATAGTGACTCCTCCAGCGCTACCAGTTGTCCCATAGAAATCAGACCTCCAGCGGAATACGATTGCCATAGACTTGTTTTCTTTGGCAAACTTGGAATACTCATCTACGGTATAACTTATTTTTGCTGTTCTATCAGATGAACTAAAAGAAAGCAAACTCATTTTAGGTTTATTTTGAACCGAAACGTCATTACAAATTGTTTTGGCTGACAAAGGATCTTTAACTGTCACCCAGTGTGGTCCTCTGGTCGTAAATGTAATGGACTCTTTGGCTCTCCATTTAAAATCCTGATAATTATACTCATCCCATCCCATAAATCCGGTAGAGGTTGAGAAGGTTGCCTTTTTCCCGCTGTAATCAACATGCCGGGTATCGTGATAAAAAGTTGTCGGTACACCCACAGCTGGATATTCGCTTCCCTTAGGATAGCTGCTTGGATCATACCCACTTGTAGAACACGTTGCAGAAAATACAGCCGAGGAAATTGTTAACCCTAATACTGCAGAGGTTATTTTAATTATTTTATTCATCAATAAATCCATTTAACACTTTAAAACAGAGTGCGAAGAATACACAGACAAACAAAAAAGTAAAACTTTTTTTAGACCAAAGAAACCCTTCCTTTCAAAAGGTTTTTCAGCCTTTTGTACACTAGTACAAAAACATCAATAAGATCACTACAACGAAAAGCAACTCGAAAAACTTTAGCAACTCATGAAGTGACAGATAAGCCCACCGATGATTCAACGCAAAAACAAAACGCACCAAACCAAGAAGCTTAACCAAAATAAATCCAGTTTTATGATTTAAATTTCCGCTGTATATTTACGATCAAATTTCACTAGGATGTAAAGTGTTACAAGGATTTTGGCATGTCCTTAGAATATCTTTTTGAGTACCATCCATATCGCGGGGGCAATAACCCTAAGCATCTAGTTTTAACACTAGCTCTCTGCAAAACTGCTTCTTAATGGAAATAGTTGAGATTCAACGCGGCAATCCAGAGTATCCAGTCGTCCTGGAAGATACTCCCAATCCGTCGGCAACACTGTTTGCCCGCGGCAATGTCAGCCTACTAAATCGGCCAGGCGTTGCGATTGTTGGATCTCGAGACGCTTCTCCAAACGGCCTGGAGATTGCTCGAAGAATCGCAGGTTACATCACCACTAAGGGCAATGTTGTCATAAGCGGACTAGCCCTGGGGATTGATGCCGTAGCCCATGAGGGCGCCCTGGCAGCCGGGGGAGACACTATCCCTGTGCTTGCCCATGACCTGCACACTGCAAACCCTCGGGCAAACTATAAGCTAGCAATGCGAATACTCGATACTGGAGGCCTCTGGGTATCCGAACACCCTGAAGACGTATCACCCCAAAGACACTTCTTTGTAGCAAGAAACAGGATTCAAGTTGGCCTGTCTCAATCTTCTGTCATCGTGGAGTCTGCGGCATCAAGCGGGACTATGAAACATGTAGATTTCTACCTGCAGGCCCCCCCCTCTTTGCTGTTGCCCCTCATAACCCTGAGGATTCACTAGGCTAAACTGTCAGGGCCCAATGAAACTCATCAATGAAGGGAAGGCGACAGCCCTAAGAACTAAGTCAGACTACGATCTCCTAGAGCTGTAACTACCCTACTCTTCTAAGAGAGCCAGTTATTGGGCTGATTCCTGCTCCGAGAACTCCAGCCCATACTCCTCCACTTTCGCCATAAAGCGCTGCCTATAAATTGTTCTAGCTATCTCTATCTACGAATCTACTCACTATCACATCCAATTGGCACCATTGTGCCCATATATTACCGGTAGTACAGCACAAACTATATCTTCATAACTTGAACTCAACACCTCCCGCAAAGGAAAATACTTAATGTTGTTTTAAATAAAAAACAAGACTTGATACAAGCTTTTAATCAAAAAAGGATTTATTGATGTTAAAAATAAAATTATTGGCAGCCGTAGTTTTATCTTCTGTCACTACAATGGCCAACAGCGCTACCTGCCCATCCCAACAACTGTCACACCACTTTGTTTTTCAGGGAGAGCTATATCAATGCACTGGGGTCATAAAGGAAACAACTTCAGGATTTAGATCCAGCACCTATAAAGTTGAGATTGATACCACCAACAGAACCGGAAAAGATTGTTGGCTTGGAGATGTTGAAGCAGCACATCATGAAGGTACAATAATTAATATAAGCAGAGGTTCGATTTGTAAGAACTATTGCGACGTTAACGCCTACTGTAATGACAATGGCGAGTGGATAGACCTCAAATACTCTTGGTAAAAGCTATCAATAACCACAAACAACTTCACGATACCACTAATAATGAGGACTATTTCAACAGGTTGAATGTTCCCACTTGATGAGCTTATTTTAAGAGAAGCAGCCTACACAATAAGGGGAGGCCGCTTCTCTAATAAATAGAGCAGATTATGAACTCCGAGATCTGACAATCGCCTACTCTCCCAAGAATGCCAACATTTGGGCTAACTCTTTCCGTTAGAACTTTAGCCCATACATCTCAACTATCGCCATAAAGCGCTTAACATAGATGGCCTAGACTGGCTCATAGGGCGGCATCCATTCGTCCGAGCCTTTGTCGCCCTTGCTCTGGTTCCAGCCGTCATCGACTAACCAGAGGTTCTCAGGGTCTTCGGCAAACTGCCTCTTCAGCTCTACAGTTCAGTTGGCACCACCGTGCTCGTGCGCCCTGGAAAGTGGGACGATGTATTCAACATCCAGATCAGAGGCCAGAATATAGAAGTTACCGGTGTATGGGTCCAACCACAGGCCAGTATCTACCGTGCAACCTTTCTCGTTGGTAAAACTGACCGGAGCCAGGGAGTATTGCACCAGAGGCTCATGACGGGTGCTCTGGCAGTCGCCGTCAGTGTCGGACCACTTCGGTAGCCACTCGTGACGGCCATAGCCCCGCTCTTCTTAGGCTTCGACTTCGAGGCAGCCGGCCAAGGCGGCAGATAGGATAATAGGTAGTAACAGGCGCATGACGTCCCCCCTTTGTTTTTAAGGGATCGTACTGAGTGTAGGCCGCTAACTCAAAGACAAAATATTAAACAGCAAGAGAGTTAAGCCGCTAAAGAAAAACGCTAGAACTTAGTGTAATATTCGATCAGAATATGTAAAACATACCCGGTGACACAGCATAGATCACATGAACTTCCCTAAAAATAAGTATTTCCTTCATCCGTTCAGAAACTTGACAATGATAATTTGTCTTTCGGTTATCGCTTCATGTGACACTAAACTACCAAAAACTATCGATTTGGATTTAAGTACAAAAGAAAAACAAATTGCGAACGTCAACATTCTAACCACAAATTACCTCTGTGGATTTTATAAGGAAAAAACTGGGGGCTTTGGATCTCAAGTTAGCAGAGATGAGCATTACAATGTAGCAAGGTTATTTGCTCGCTCCATCTACGCAAAACTCAATAAAAAAGAATCACCTCAAGAATTTGAGGTGCAGACCTTAGTAGGTATAAATCAAAGACTTATCAAACACGGTCCGGATAAGTTACGGAAAGAAATTGAAGATACTCTGTCCGGCGATTATGCTAAAGACATACCGCGATGGGTAAATAATTGCTCCAGCTTATACACTTATTCAATTGCGCTGATTGAAGACGCCAGCAACGCCCAAGATTGAACCGTGGCCCCTCAGGCGCGGACCGAAAGCCAAGACCTCCCCACTCTGCTTCATAAGCTTCCGGTCAAGAATAATCCGAGAGAGGCGGGTCAGCAGCTCCTGGCGAGTGTTCTAGCAATCACCGTCCGCATCGGCCCAACGGGGAAGCCACTGCTGGCGGTCGTAAGCCCTAGTCTCGGCTTCATAACAGCCTGTTAGGGCCGATGCTAAGACGAGCAAAGTAAGTAAACGCATAATTACAAAAACACTATGAATTTAACCTAAACATAATTATCTTTAAGTTCTTAAAGGTATCCCAGAGAAGCTAATTCTACCTTCTAAATCATTAAGCCCCCCATCTCTTAGCTCTCTAGAGAGGGCCTGATGAATAACCCCAGGGTACTGTGTGGGCCCGATTAATATACTATCTAGCATATCGGAAAGACTTAACCCTATTATTCCCATTTGTTCATTATTGGCAAAGGGGAGCTTATATACAATTTGAGGGATACCATTAATTGTTTCGACACTATCAATCAAGAACTTGTCTTCTGTGTCCAGTTCCGGAAGATATATCACCCTCCATTCCTGCTCCTCCTTGAATCCGGGATGTTTTAAGCAGAGTGTTAAAACAATCAGCGTCATTGCCAAAGATGACCAAACAATGTCTTCAGGCAAACTTCTCAGATAATCAACATTAGCCTCTATATTATTCAATATTTTTTCTAGCTCTGCCCCCAGGCGCTCGTCCGAATAATATAGAGCGGGACTAAAAATGACTCTCAAATTTGGAATCAGTGGTGGGTTATTAAAAACCAATGCCGCCTTGCCAGCGTCACCACCATAAGCCCGCCACATAGAGAGCCTGCCATGCTGGCTTTCATCTGCCATATGAACTGATATTGAAGCAAGATAAGTATCGAACCTTAAATTCCTCCACCAATCATCAAATTCTTTTGCGACCTTTTCCCAAGTATTGTCACCAACCTGGTTCAAAACATCTTTAAACCTACTGCCATTCGCAGGCTGTTTAAGATATTTCATCAACATGTCAAAACCCTGTGAAACCTCCATATAATCATTCATACATGAGGGGTTTCTTAGCCAGAGCTCCTTGTTTCGAATAATGTTTTTAGCATTATCTGCAGAAGTATAATGAACAAATTTATGTGAATTATCTAGAACTTCAGCTCGCCCCTCTACGGTATAGGGAGCTAAGATTTGATCCAATTGTTCATACATTTCTTGTTCTTCAGGACTCATCCAACACGCTCCAAGGATCTGCTATTCAGACATTGATACTTCCTGAAAGCAACATCTGTCTGCTTTAGGGTATATTTACCCATCTCTATAATATTATGCAGCTGTTCAATTCACCTGGCTATCCCAACAAGTCCTAATCAAAAGAAGGTGAAGGAATTATTTAAAAGCCAGCACACCCTGATTACGAGGCTTGTCGTCTTCGCTCAACAACAACGCTGGTGATGCACCAGAGTGCGCTGGGGCACCACCTAGCAAAGCGCCAAGTAAAGTAGCGGTGTCACTGGAAACGGCAAAGTCACCTTCGGCCAGACCGTTTTTCCTCAGGTCGCGCCAACGGCGGCTCTTACTCACACTTTCAGCCCCCTCGCGCATAAAAGGCAGCCACTGAGCGATAATGCCAACCTTGTCTACCAGCGCGCTCATCGACCCGGCCAGATGGTATGCAGAGCCGGAGAAATTTTTCTTGCGCACATCTTCCTGAAGTTTCCGCAGCTCACTCGCAAATTTATTCCAGCGGTTCACTTCGGACTCATCGAACAAGGCCCGCAGATTGCTCTCATTGTTCTTGAGCTGGTCGGAGAGTCGATTGATATAGCTGCCCCTGGATAGCTGCAGGCTGCCATCCTCGGCCACCTTAAAAGCGGGGCCGAAAATATTCATAAAAGCGGACTGCCGCAGGGCTCCGAATTCCGGAGAGTCTTCACCGAATAGCCGCTTGAAGTCCTCAACGATGGCCGCTCCCTGCTTCTTGCCGGTGCCACCGATTATCTTGTTGACCACTTCCTCTGGAGTGCTTCGCCCGTTCACAACATCATTGATAATGCCAGTGCGAGCTGTGGGCTTACCATCCTTGTGAGTGCCTTTGACTATCTGCATGTACTCGCGATTAAGGCGGCGAGCTTCTTTAAGGGCGCCCGGTAAACCGGAAGACTTTTCACCTCGCAGCGCTGCATGAAGCTCCTCATACAACCCATATGCGTTGGGCTTCTCGGTCTTGCTGGCAAGTTTGATATCGCCATCAAATCCGCGATAGGCCGCTCCCAGCCCCTCTTGCATAACCGAGCCCTCGGCCATCATAGGGCCACGTTCTTTGGCAATATCGTCCACTCTGGTGTAAGCGTCGGTTTTAGCCTGCTTGGCATTCTCTACCTTTGACAAAATGCCGTCATAGAGCATCCCCGTATTACTTGCGAGTGAGCTAGCCCCTTCAGTCGGCCCCAGGTCATCCATCTGATTCTGCACCACCTTGCCCAGCTGGCGCTCGCGGAAATCAGTGAAACGATTAACTGCCTGCTCTGCATCGCTACCGTAAACGCCGGCCGCAGCCTCATTCTGTTTGCGCCATAGGTCAAAGTTGCTAGTTTCAATCCCCTACTGCTCGGCGCGGGTTTTTGGTACCCAGTCCTCTGGCATATCGACATTTTCAAGGACTCCCACCAGAGCATCACCGGAGAAGTCAGCCCCCTCATTCAGTCCGTCAACTACCGTTAAAACTGCCTCCTCCAACATCTGAGACAAGTCCACACCAAGTTGCGTCAGTTCCGTTTTTACATTCTCTGGAGTGGCCCTTTTTGCTCGGGCAGCGCCTTTACCGAGGCCAACGCCCAGCAGCTCCAAAATTGCCGTTGGTACAGAGGCGGCACCGGCAGCCAGCGCCGGACTTCCAGTAGCGTTATAGGTCGCATCACCCAGGCTCTTTTCGGCATATTCCATAGCCCGGCCGACAGGCTCGATAAAGTCAGAAAGAGTGTTTAGCTTGTCCCTGCCTTCATCGGTGCGCGGCTCATAGGTGAGGAAGTCACGAGTCGCCTCCACTGCTCGGGCACCAGCTCCCGACTCGGCCCAGGGGTTTAACGATTGAGCAATGCCCGCAAGCCCGGAAATAGGCTCGGCCAGAACGGATGACCCCACCGCGCCCAACACTTCAAATTCTCCAACGGAATTGTCCACAAACCGCTCAAAAGACCCTGGCTGGTTAATGCCCGCAGGGTCCGGCAGTGTGTAGCCAATCTTGCCGGCGAACTCCCCGAACTCCATATCACTGTAATATGACTGGTGCAGGCTGCGCGCCAAAGCTTCATCGCTCATATCTGAATATTCGGGATATTGCTTACGGATTTCTGCGATAGTTAAAGCCATTTATCGAATCCCCAATGGGTCTTTATTTGTGTTGGCGGCGTCAGCTGCTGCCTCGGGGCCATCGCGCTCAATATCTTCGAAGTCGATACCAAGTTTCGCCCGAACAATTCGGTCAACCATTTCGAGTTTTGCCTTGCGGGCTTCTGGGTGGTCCTTCCGGGTTGGAATCATCTTTAACAGCAGTTCTTGATCTTTATCAGTAAAGACACCCTCGCCGGCCTCACGAAAAAGGGATTTAAGGATTGGGGCCATGGCAGACACTGCCCCATCAGCCGTCTGCACCCCAGAGGTCAACGCCGGGAATGAACCTGTAAACGGATTAGTGGTAGTTCCCTCCATCCCTTTAGATAAGCCTTCCATTCCAGCCTGATACGCCTTGTAAGTTTTGGCGTTAAGCGCGGCCGTCTTTTCGGCCTCAGAATTATTTTTTAAATCGATCTCGCCTTTCTTGTTCTTTATGCGCTGGTCATAAATCTTCTGAAGCTGCTCATCCGATAAGAGCTCTACTGGAGTGTTGCCGCCAGTGGTTGTCAAAAGCTGGTCACCGACCTTATGTACTTTGGGGTCAAACCGAACACCGAGGTCACGCACCTCGGTAGAGCCGTCAGGATTCTTAACCGCAATCCCATAATTACCATTAGCGAGTGTTAGCGGAGAACCTACTGTGTCTGCCGAGCCCGCACCTTGCTGCTCCAACATTGCCCGCTTTAGATTCATTTCATCAATCCCAGAATTGAGCTTGGCGCCATGATTTTGCAGCGCTGTTAGTTGATTGTTGTAACCGCGATAAGCCTGCGACGGGTCACCACCGTTAAGGCCCACACCTGTAGCGGTTAGCATGCGCCCAATCCGGGCCCATTTATTGCCCTTCAGTTTTTCAACTTCACTCTGGTTTTCTATTAGCTGCTGTTCGTAACGGTCGATGGTGCGGGCAAAAGGGTTTGAGGAGTCGAAGGTGGGGGATTGTTGGGGTTCTATGAAATTCTGGTCGAGCGCCCCGATAGGCTCGCCGATGCTGAGTATTGGCATTTCTCTATCCTGTTGAGTTTCAGTTGTGGGCCTTACCCCATGCCCTGCATGATTCCGCCGATACCGGCCAGGATTCCCCCGGCTCCGTTGCTGCCTCCCGCCTGGGTGGATTCATTGAGCACAATTGGAGAGCCTATCGAGCCCTGGTAAAGCTGCAGTTTTTGCCAGGGCGCCATGGCTACCTGTTGCATATAGTTCTGCATCGCGTTTCCGCCCTGCCCCATCACGCTCACACCGCCCGCGCCCATGTTGTAGGAATTGCCGAATCCGGTATTGAAGAGATTGCCAGCGGTTCCAAAGTTATTACTGGCCAGGGATGTGTTGAGATTATTGGTTGCCAGCTGGGCGCCCTGATTTGCGCTAGATTGGCCGGCCGCAACCTGCACGGCTTGGTTATAGGCATTGGAGCGTATACCTGCGGCCACATCTGAGGCCCTATCGTCTGCGCCGCGCATGGCAACACCTTCGGCAACCCCTCGTCGCATCGAGCCAGCATTGCCCGTAGAAACCGCCCCAGAGGCGATGCCCGGCAACTGGTTTTCGCTGAGGTTGCGGTATATGTCGCGAGTGCTGGCTGTAATTTGCGAATTTAAAACATCGTTGTTAACCAGGGAGTTCACGGTGTTCATATCAACACCGTTTTGCATTGGGGCCTGGTAGCCGTCCCCGCTCATTACTTGAGTCAAATAATCTTGCATCACATTGGCGGTATTCCCGAAGCCGTTGGCCGCACCAGATACTTGGTTGGCATAACCATTGGCGGTGTTGCCAAACCCCATTGCAGCCTGGATGTATTGCTGCATTTCCGGGGTCAAGTCGGCGACTGGTGATTGACCAGAGTTATAGAGCCGCTGCCCTTCCCCCCAGATATCATTCAGGTAGCCTTTCTGGTCCTCATCCAGAAAACTCTGGCTTTTGGATTCGCCGCCACCACCCATAAGACCGCCTAAAAATCCCATGTTTCACCTGTTAAAAGAGGCTGAGAATGCCTTTAATTAATGGGTCTTCTTTCAATCCATCTTCAAACGCTTTGCCAGCGTTAGAGAAATCCAGAGAACCGATATTTGCCATTGACTCGACCATGCTGCCGGAACCCGGCACTGCATCATTGAGGTCGTCTTTCCAGCGGTAGGTGGCGTCCTGCTCGAACACCTTGCCGCCGAGTAAGTCCAGGGCGTAGCTCTTGTCATCCTCATCGCGATAGCCGCCATCATGAGCTTCGTGTTCATTTGCCGCAATGAGTATGGCCAGGGCAGCCCATGGACCAGCCGAAGCTATCCAGCTGGAGCCCCCTGCGGCACCACTGCCCGCGCCAGTGCTGGCGGTACCGCCTGCCGTGCTACCTGCACCAGATGCGCTACCGCCTGCGAATTTGTTGTACCAGCTCATGGCCTGCATTGGGTTAATGCTGGATTGCTGCTGAGCTTGTGTTTGTTGAATTAGAGAGGGTGCCGGGTTGTACTGAGTTTCCCAATCGGGCATGTAGGGGTTGTATCCGTAGTTCATGTCTTTTAAATCCATTGAAAGCTCAACAACCAAATTAGAAGCTCAGATAAAATCCTGTAAGTCTCAGCGTAAAATCGGGAATATCTATGTACGTGTCAACTTTGCAAGGAATCCTCTTTTCTTTAGTCATTTTTATCTTAGGTCTATTTGTTTATAGGTTTTTAACTCCTTACCTCACTCAAAAAGGTAAGAACCTGGCAACTAAGGAGGACACAAAGGAAATCAAAACGATTCAGGAGCGAGTTGGCCTTGAGCATTCGCAAAAGCTGGAAGAGTTTAAATATACACACACAAGAGAATTAGAGAAGCTGAAGCAAGAGCACACGAAAGAGCTTGAAGAAATAAAAAATCAAAACTCGCTACTCTTAGAAAAATTTAAAAATCATAACTCTCTAAGACTTGCTGCAGCAGATAAGCGGCTTGAAATTCATGCAGAGGCCTGCCGTCATTTATATGAAATAGTCATAGACTTAGAAGACAAAACTTCTAAGAATCACGATCTAGCAGTCGATTTATCAACTTTTATTTGGAGCAACATCATCTATTTCGATGGAAAAATACATAGCCAATTAATTGACACATCTTTAATTCTAGTCAATGCATTTCATCACAGACTAAAATTACAGATGAAAAAAATAAGTATTAAACAATATGAAGAGCTGCTCAAACAGGCTAAGGTATCAATCGGAGAGAGTTATTCGTCAATTCTAGTTTCTGTGGAGTTACCTCCAATGAAAATCATCGATCCTTCGAAAAATATAGTTAAAGCGGAACCCGCCTAACATTTCCAACCAAGAATCCCCGTTCATCCACTCGGAATCGCCATAGCCGCAATAGAGCTATGAACGGCTAGGCGATTCGATGGCAAAAGCCCTTCTACCTCTCTGGCAAGTCCCACTTAACAGACTTGGTCGCACCAATAACTTCTATACCTTTTTCTCCCATATAGTTTTTAAGGTTTAATTTAAGTGGAAATCTATTCATTTTTTTAGGGGGAGGACCATTCAAGCGTTTTCCTAATACTAAAATCTCATAATAAATCGGATTCGTTGGATATTGTCTTAGATCAAGTGAAGGCGCTATATCAGGGTCGTTTTTCCCCATTACAGTTAGCACGTATTCCCCGGTAAGGTCCTTAGCCACCTTGATTTTAGTGAAATCAATTAATTCCTGTTCCTCAGATTTATGTTCTGATTGGGCGATAGACTGACCAGCTTTACCAAACTTTTTAGGCGAAATATCCTCGCCACCTCTTGCCCTCACCATAAGCACCTCATGAATATAAAGGATTCCAGCTCAATCTTATGGGGCCAAGTCCTAGCAAGAGTCTAATAACCCCAAATATATGTCACGATTTCAGGCTAGACCAATTTGGCAGCGGCCTCCTCTCAAGAGGTAAATTTGCGCCAATGCTCTAATGGTGCGGCTATAATTAATCCCCACCTATTTAAGGCGATACCCAGGCAGTCTCTGAGAAGCTACTTATTCCCCAATCACCACACGCGGATTTAGCATGCGCTGGGTGCACTCCATACGCCAGGCTCCCTTATTGACCTTCGTGTTCTCAACACTCTTGGGCAACAGGTTTGATTCTCTCTAACCTCACAGCGCTTGCACCTGCACCCAGGAGGTGCCCTCCCAGATATACAAACCCTTCCCCTGTCCAGGGTCCCAGTCCGTGCCGTCGGCAGTCACCAGCAGGCCCGGCTGCGGGCGTCGCGGCGGCTCGCGATAGAGCGGTGCCAGCGCCTCCAGGTCGGTAAAGGAGCGCTGTATCTTGCTCCGCCTGTAAATACCGCCACAGCTCCTCAAGGTTTCTCGGCTGCGCCGGTCCCGGTATGTAACTCATCGGCCATCCACCGGAATCAGGTCCAGGTCCCAGCCGGTCAGCCGCCAGAAGCCGGCATCTACAGATTGGATTTTAATGGCGAGATAGCGAGCCTTAAGCCGTACATCCACCTTGAGCCCTTCGGCCACGTCGAACTCCCGCGGCTGGCGCCAGTGCACATCACCCATAGCCGTTGAGGCTCCACCTACGGTGGTGCGAACTTTGCCTGTACCATGGATTTGCGGAACAATTTGCCGAATCAATTTCCACTGCTTTGTAGGCGCTTTCAGCAGCTGGTCCAGGTCGATGCCGGTGCGCTCCAGGTAAACCGATTGAGCTGTGCTCGCTGTGCTGAAGAAGTCGGCTTCCTGCAGGGTGTGGGCAGCTCCGTCGCTGCTGAAGTAATATATCACCGGGTAGAAAGCGGTATCGGCAAATTCACCCTAGCTCTGGGTGAGGTCCGCCCAGCTCTGTGTCAGCTCCTCCCAGGTCACAATTTCACCCTGCTTTGGTGCGAACACAGCGCAGGCCACATCCGGCACATCTACAAACGTGAAAGTGTTATCCAACCAGTTGTAAACCATGGCCCGGTTAGCATTACCCGTGCCTGTAGTGTAATAGGTCCATACTTCTTTGGTTTTATGATTGGCTACGCAACGCACCTTGGTGCGGTCACCGACCTCATTGTAAAAAGTTTTATTCGCTCTCCGATGCGCTACCGGTCGAGTACTGGAACTGTCGTGTACAAAAATTTCAGTAGAACCAATTACAAAGTGAAACTTGTCGAACGCGGCAACAGCATCCCGGCAAAGAATGCCTTGGTCGAGTAGTTTGTCGAAGGCGAATACATATTGCCCGCCGACAAACTGCATCAGATAGGTGGCTTCCTGAGAGTAGATAATATTGGCCCCACCCAGAGGCGGACAATCAACTAGCTCACTTGCCCCAGAGTCCACCGGGTTAGCACCAGCAAGGCCGGACAGGTCCACCACATCCCAAGTCCAGGGTACTTGTCCTGGCACAACCTCAGTAGACCAGCGCACTGTGTTTGGATAGTTAACCCCGTCCTCGGTAATACCCAGGGCCACCATGAAGTTTTTGTAACCGCTCAGCAATTTGGCTCGTAGGTTGCCTGGCCAGTTAGGCAACGCTTTAAATTCCGTATCCGCCGGCTCAAGAATCTGCGGCACATCTACACCATTATTGAATATCACGCTTTCGCCCCACACCAGCGATTGCCAGTTTTCTGACGGAGAATATCCGTTAGAAAAATCTGCGCTGTTGGTGTGGTTAACAAAGATTTCATTCTCGCGAATGTACAGCTCTGTTTGCGAGGCATAGGCCAGTTGCGGTACACCATCGGAAATCCAGCCGGCACCCAATACGGGAGCTTCTGCCAAAGCTTCTAGTATTTTCGGTGATGGCACCGTGCCGCGCCATTGGCAAATCGGACGTTTTTGCCGGCCGAGAATTCGTTGACGGGTAGCTCATATAGAGGAGTATCAACATTAATGCCACGCTCACCCAGTTGTCGGATAGGATAGAAAGCCATTAGGTATCCTCATCGCCACTCAACTCAGCCAGTAAGTTAGTAATATCCTCACTCGTGATTTCAGAAGTTTTTATTATTCAAGCAAGCGCATAATATGGCAGGCGCACGTCAACAGAATGCGTGTGGGATCCACTATCGCCAATACCGTGGCTATGTGCCTGACCACACCCTGCGATTTAATGGATGCTGGCCGCCCATCTTTATCGCTGGGGAAAGGCCCGTGGATTCGTATCGATCGGCGACCCAACTAAGGCGATGAAACCTCTCAAGGAAAAACAGGGTGTGCGCTATGTCGAAGATTCAGAATATTTAGCCTTTTACACCTGGCTTGAATCCAAGGGGCACAGTGCCCACGCGGCCGCAATGGAGATTGCCTATCTTTGCGCCGCACGCCAACAAGATGTCCTCGCATTGAAGCGACAAGATATCACCGACGAAGGCTTGTTGATTCACCAGCAAAAGACCGGCAAGAAGCAGCTGAAGCTCTGGACGGACCGATTACACGATGCCGTTGAGCTGGCACTTAAAAGCAACTCCACTTCCAGGTCACAAAGCATGTATCTGATTCGTGGCCGAACTGGGCAGCGCTACACCCGAGACGGATTCAACAGCACCTGGAGCAGAGAGCAAAGAGCTGCCAATGAGGCCGGCGCACTACCCGCCCGCTTCCGGTTTCATGATTTAAAGATTAAAGGCATCTCAGACTTCGAGGGCGACAAGCAGGAATTCAGCGGGCACAAGACTCGCAGCATGATGGAGCGCTACAACCACACCGCCGATAAAGTTGTTTCTCTTAATAAGGCGAGGGTTAAAGGAAAGGAAGACACGCCAAAGGACACTGGATGAATGTCCAATCGGAGGGGCTGAAAAAATCGATTGTGGTAAAAATTACCCCTTCGAATTACCCCTCAAAGGCCCAAAACTAAAAAAACCCGCACTAGGCGGGGCTTTAAGTCCTTGAAAAACAAGGAAGAATCTGGGGTGGCCGACGGGGATCGAACCCGCGACCTCAGGAGCCACAAGGTTTGGCCCGCCCTTTCAAAATCAACCGCTTACACCATTTTCAGGGGCAACCACTGTATAAAAATCCAGTATATTACCCCGCGATGCGGGTATTAAACATCGATAGTTACCCCTTATGCAAGCTGGACATGCAATCAGTGCTTTTTGTCATCCATACGATGGTACCGAATAGACGCCTTAACCACCCCCTCCACAATCAGCTCCTGACCTTCCCAGATAGGGATTGGCGGATATTTTTCGTTGGCTGCCAGTAACCGCCCTCTTCCTCTACCCAAGATTTTACAGGTCAGTTGCCCATCCAGAGCCACAACTACCACATCACCATTCACTGGCGTCAGGGAGCGGTCAATGATGAGAATGTCCCGGTCGAAGATTCCCACCCCTTGCATAGAGTCGCCATTGGCACGAGCCATGAATGTCGCCGGACCATTAGTTATTAAATGCTCATCCAGGCTGAGAGCTTCTTCTTTGTGGTCATCTGCTGGTAAGGGGAAGCCGCAGCTGACGCCACAGAACACAGGAAGACCTGCAGAAAGAATAAAAAAGAGCAAAAGGCAGGTGGGATCAGACGGGATGCAGCCCCCTACCCTTGATCCACAAAAATTTTGGAGTACCTAATTGGTACAAGCAGCTATCAAAAAAATACATACCAAACCAGATTTAAATATTGTTCGATCTTTTCATTTTAGGTAACGTTAGATTCCACATACGAATTGACCGGTCAGCGACAATGAAACTCGTAATGTGCTTCCGGTCGATCGGTTTTATATTGCCCAACAAATATAAGGACATACCCATGCAATTAGAGACTGATATCCAAGCCGGCCCTGAAGCTGGAATTGACTGTTGCCCAGAAAACTGCTCGCACTAAGCGCTTTGAAGGTTGGCTATCTTGTTATAGCCAACCTACTCAACTCTCCTGTTACCTTCATTCAGGGCTGCGATCCTGATTATTTTTGCTTGGCCCCGACTGCAACAGCAACTGACCTCCTGAATAACTAAACCGCAATGACAGCCGAACATCACGACGCGGGCGATTCTGAAGAATGTTTAGTAACCAACAAATCAAACGGCACATAGCGATATCCTTCGAGGTATTTACCAACGTTGATATCGGCCACTGCGCCACCTCTTGGCCCTGCCTGACTACTTTAATAATTCTCTAAGCCGTTCTTGCTTTTCGGTGAGCGCATTTAAGTCATCGATTAAGTTATTGGTTGCTGCGTCCAGGGTGTTTATTTGCACCTTGAGGATATGCCTAAACCTCGGGTCAACTGCATCTGCAGTTATATCAATAGTGTTCAGGTAAGCTTGTATTTCGTCTTTGGTTTCTAAAAACGCCATTTTCAACTCCTTCTTTCTGTTGGTTAGGCCTTTATATTCCCATGGCCAGAAGTTCTTATGCGTCATGAGCACCCTGGGTTGAGGGGGCTCTCATGGACACTTAATTTTCTAGTGGAGCTTTTAGCGCCACAAAGGCAATCTATCAAACTACTGTATGCATACACAGTATCGATAACAAAAAGAAGACGGCGCCCACACTGGTGGGCTTAGGGAGTCAGGATATACAGGAGGATGGCGGGTGCCGGGGTGGCACCCTGTAAGGTTGGTAGAAGCTGGGAGGGTGCGGTTTATTCGTCCAGCAGTGCCAAAATCTGGGCTGATTCCTGTTCTGAGAACTTCAGCCCATACTTCTCCACTATCGTCATAAACCGCTGTACATAGATGGCCTGGACGGGCTCATAGGGTGGCATCCACTCGTCCGGGCCTTTGTCACCCTTGCTTTGGTTCCGGCCGTCATCGACCAACCATAGATTCTCAGGGTCTTCCGCAAACTGGCGCTTCAGCTCTACAGTCTAATTAGCACCGCCGTGCTCGTGCACCCAGGACAGCGGCACGATGTGTTCAACATCCAGGTCTGAAGCCAGGGTATAGAAGTTGTCGGTGTAGGGGTCTAACCAGAGGCCAGTGTCTACCGTGCAACCTTTCTCATTGGTGAAGCTGACCGAGGCCAGGGAGTATTGCACCAGAAGCTCATGACGAGTGCTCTGGCAATCGCCATCAGAGTCGGACCACTTCGGTAGCCACTCATGGCGGTCATAGCCGCGCTCTTCTTTGGCTTCAACTTCAAAGCAGCCGGCCAAGGCAGCAGAAAGGAGGATAGGCAGTAAAAAGCGCATTATGTATTTTCACCAAAATTCGTTGATTTAAGCAGGCCACCGAATTTACTGGTTATTTCATCATCAATCAGCTCAGGTAAAATGCGATCTAAACTATCAAAAAACTCACCCTTTTTTCTATAACAAGAAAACCTACCATGCAAGGCCTGTTCTACCGCAAAAGCTTCACAAGAATCAAATTCCCAGTAAAAATTAATATCGAATTCAAGAGGACCTGACACGCCACCACTTAAGGTATTTGCACGTTTTTCGAGATTCGATGAATATCCGACCTTAAACTGATTAAATAACGGCTCTCTTGTTTCCGAATCAATATATTCTCCGAGATATACAAAACCAACAGATGGAGTTTCATTTTTCTTACCCTGAAAAATCCTGATGAGCTCTTGAGAAAATGCCTCCTCAGGACTCATCCCACCCTGAACCAACTCCAGTATCTTTTCCTTTATTTTTTTGGCTTCTTCAATGGATACAGGCGCTTTATCCTTAACCTCTTTCCAGTATGAGTAAAAACAATCTTTTGCCTCACCCCTGGATCGTTTTATTTTTTTAGCATCACGCTCCTTTTTTTGAATTTTCATTTTTGACATGTAGGACTCAAAGCCAAGTGACACTTTAGTCCAATCAAACTCTCTTACCTTTTTTCGTTCTCCAGGTAGATCTTTTACTATGCTCGTAATACCACTTCCACATTCGCCACCTTTAGATACTACCAATGAGCCAATATGCGGGCATCCTTGTGACTTCGTAAACTCCCAAATTGTTCCAAGCTTTCTACCGATATGGCGCTGGGTGATATTTCTAATCTCAGTAACATTCGGGTTTCTATCTTTTATTAGTTCTGCAATCTCTTTATATCCAATTGTGTTCCCACTTGGGGCCAAATCGACCAAAACTGGATACATAAGCTCAGCAACAATTAGGTCTAACTCTGTATGATTCATAAAAACTACTTACTTTAAAAATCAGCTGGAATTATGCAACGGCACATAGCGCCGTGCCCACCGGCCTGTCCGGCACAACACTTTGTTAAGAGCCGAAATACTTGAACAGATGTAGTTACCAGCTATGGAAAAGTCGGCGATAACGCTGAGTGCAGCTGACCGAATCCTGAGACGCGCAGCGGCGGCGGATTTAGGTCAGCTGGAGCGACTTGTATGGTTGTTCTTGTCCGATTCTGATGTTGAAAATCCTTTTCGCTAACGGGTAAATTGAGACCCACCTTCGGCGGCCACCGAAGGCCTTGTTTGTCACAGTTCGCTGCTGCGCTGGTTCATAAAGACCGATAACAAGTATGAACGTGACAGACACTCACTAGGCATAACTCGAATAGTCATGTGGGCCTCGAGCCCGAATAGCAAGGCGGAGATAGCTTATCTTATGGAACCTCAAGAGATCAATGTCGGTATCGATACCAGCAGTAAACAACTCGATATTTATGTGAGACCTACTGGCCAATTCTTTAGTGTTACCAATAACAAAGAAGGTATTAAAGACGCTATCAAACAACTACAACCGCTTAAACCTCAAAGAGTATTAATCGAGTCCACAGGAAGACTAGAATTAGAATTCATTTGTGCTGCTCATAAAGCGAGACTGCCGATAGTTGTTTGCAATCCTGCGCAAGTAAGAAACTTTGCAAAGTCAGCGGGGCGGCTTGCCAAAACAGATAAGCTGGATGCAATTGATATCGCACATTTTGGTGAAGCTATGAAGCCAAGATTGTCATCAATCAAACCAGAAAAACTAAGAAATATTAGTGATTTACTGACGGTCAGGAACCAGTGCTTAGAGATGAGTACAATGTAAAAGAATCGTCTCAAGAGAATGCCCAAATCTGTTCACAAGCCCATTCAGGCTATCTTAAAAGCCATCAAGAAAGAGCTAGAAGGGGTCGATAAGCAACTTGATAAACTTGTTAACAGTGTTGCCGAGTGGCGACAAAAACGCGATCTCTTATTAAGCGCTAAAGGAGTCGGCAATGTACTGGCTTACACGCTAATGAGCGAACTTCCTGAGCTGGGCAAGTTGAACCGCAAAGAGATTGCGGCACTTGTGGGTATCGCCCCGATGAATCGTGATAGCGGCAGCTTCCAGGGTAAACGCTATATTCGAGGTGGGCGACATCGTGTACGCACGGTTTTGTTTGTTTCTATGATGTCAGCAATACAATGTCACCCTAAATTAAAGCCAATGTATGAGCGCCTGGTCGCTGCCGGTAAACCAAAGAAAGTGGCCCTTATCGCATGTATGAGGAAGCAACTTACTATCCTAAATACGATGGTAAAAAGCAACACTTACTGGGATGAAAAAATGGCTTAAATACTTGACAAAGGACCATAGTCACTTGTTAAAAAAATTCAGATTGAGTCTAAAAACGACGTAATTTGCTTGATTCTTTCTTTAGGATTCCCCCTAACTTCAACAACCTGAAACTCATTAGAACCTTCAAATTCATATATTAGATCTTGAAGCTGAATATCGACTTCCTTTCTCAGCTCTGGGCTTTCCGAATCAGGACATCTAATTCTATCAGGGTTTTCCACTGGGACAAAAATGACAATGTCGATTAGCTCCATCACCTCTAGAATTTGTTCACGGTATTCTTCCAGTGATACCGAGTTGTTATTTATAGCATTTATATAAGCGACGAAATCTAATGGACAACGTTCAAACAACCTATTGTTCTGACTAGTTGTTATCAATTCAATGGAATAGTCTAGCTGAGCTATAAAATCATCTTCACTTGGTGAGTCGCTGAATTCATGTCCCTTTTCTTCAAGCAGAATGTATGGCTCCTCTATAATTTCAAAGTTGTCAAGCGAACTACCAAGATCGTCTAAAATAGTTGTCTTTCCTGTGCAGTGTGAACCCGATATAGCAATTTTCATATTTTATTTCAATTGTTTTCTAACGCTTGGCAAAAGTGCGCCGTAGACGCCACTTGCAACCACTTGTATGGTTGTTCTTGTCCAATTCTGATGTTGAAAATCCTTTTCGCTAACGGGTAAATTGAGACCCACCTTCGGCGGCCACCGAAGGCCTTGTTTGTCACAGTTCGTTGCTGCGCCGGTTCATAAAGACCGTTAACAAGTATGAACGTGACAGACACTCACTAGGCATAACTCGAATAGTCATGTGGGCCTCGAGCCCGAATAGCAAGGCGGAGATAGCTTATCTTATGGAACCTCAAGAGATCAATGTCGGTATCGATACCAGCAGTAAACAACTCGATATATATGTGAGACCTAATGGCCAGTTCTTTAGTGTTACCAATAACAAAGAGGGTATTAAAGACGCCATTAAACAACTACAACCGCTTAAACCGCAAAGAGTATTAATCGAGTCCACAGGAAGACTAGAATTAGAATTCGTCTGTGCTGCTTATAAAGCGGGACTGCCGATAGTTGTTTGCAATCCTTTACAAGTAAGAAACTTTGCAAAGTCAGCGGGGCGACTCGCCAAAACAGATAAGCTAGATGCAATTGATATCGCACATTTTGGTGAAGCAATGAAGCCAAGATTGTCATCAATCAAACCAGAAAAACTTAGAAATATTAGTGATTTACTGACGGTCAGGAACCAGTGCTTAGAAATGAGCACAATGCAAAAGAATCGCCTCAAGAGAATGCCCAAATCTGTTCACAAGCCCATTCAGGCTATCTTAAAAGCCATCAAGAAAGAGCTAGAAGGGGTCGATAAGCAACTTGATAAACTTGTTAACAGTGTTGCCGAGTGGCGACAAAAACGCGATCTCTTATTAAGTGCTAAAGGAGTTGGCAATGTACTGGCTTACACGCTAATGAGCGAACTTCCTGAGCTGGGCAAGTTGAACCGCAAAGAGATTGCGGCACTTGTGGGTATCGCCCCGATGAATCGTGATAGCGGCAGCTTCCAGGGTAAGCGCTATATTCGAGGTGGGCGACATCGTGTACGCACGGTTTTGTTTGTTTCTATGATGTCGGCAATACAATGCCACCCTAAATTAAAGCCAAT
The DNA here is from genome assembly GCF_052466765.1 of Microbulbifer mixtoriginis (SeqCode). Taxonomy (NCBI): domain Bacteria; kingdom Pseudomonadati; phylum Pseudomonadota; class Gammaproteobacteria; order Cellvibrionales; family Microbulbiferaceae; genus Microbulbifer; species Microbulbifer mixtoriginis (SeqCode). Next base: position 4,498,853 of record NZ_CP174289.1, on the reverse strand, counting down.
GTATGAGCGCCTGGTCGCTGCTGGTAAACCAAAGAAAGTAGCCCTTATCGCATGTATGAGGAAGCAACTTACCATTCTAAATACGATGGTAAAAAACAACACTTACTGGGATGAGAAAATGGCTTAAATACTTGACAAAGGACCATAGTCACTTGTTAGCTGCCGATTACCTTGATGCTGATACCAATATACAACCGGCACCGATGAATGTTGAGCCAAATACTTTACCTGCAATAGAACCTGAAAATATTTTGGCTGTTTTGTTCTTTGCTCTCTGTGCCAGATATGAATATGTAGATAGGCAGACAAACGATGAACACATAAAGCTCAAAACCAGCACAGTGAACTGTGGAAGCAATGACTCTGAAACTACTATGAACTGTGGGAATAATGCTGTTGTAAAAACAATCGCCTTAGGATTTGTAACGGAAACCAAAATACCCTGAAAATATAGACTGACAGTATGCTTCTTACCTTTTTTTGCTTGCTTTAATTCCATTGGCGTTATGCCTTTCCTCCATAGATTTATACCCATGTAGATAAGGTAAATTGCACCTGCGATTTTTAATACAGTAAAAGCAATAGCCGAATTGAGAACAATTGCACTCAAGCCTAAAACAGAAAAGCTGGACATAAGAAGTAGCCCAGAAATATTACCCAAAACCGTAATCAATGATTTTTTGAAACCATACATCAAACTGTTTGTTGATACCAACAAAGTTGCTGGTCCTGGAGTTGCTGTTGCCAACAAGGCAATCGAACAGAATGCTAACCAACTTTCTATTTGCATTAAACTCTCCATAGGCAGCTAACGCTTTTGTAAACGGCGAGCGACGCAGGAGCGAGTCCAGCGGAACACCGAAGGTGTGTAGCGATGTTTGACAAATTTGTTAGAAGTATTGTGCAAAGTGCTCATCAAATGACCTGTAGCGACCAAGACAGATCGTATCAAACTCGTCTAGATCTCTTTTCTTGAATACACCAATAACTCTTAATGCTTGGTTAATACCACCTTCAGTTTCTTCCATTACAACTTTACTAGCAGAATACACCGCAGCGTATTGCTTACCGATACCACCAAAGTAGTCGGTAAAAATAATTGCATACTTCTTTAAGCCCAGCTCTTTGGCAAAATAATGGGTAACAGGGCAGTTTAAAACAATTTTCCCATTACTTTCATTTAATATTAACAGTTTTTCTGCCCAATGATCTGAATGCCCTGCATTTAGACCTACGATCGAGAACCCCTCATGGTTGACACATGGCAACTCGAATTTCTTTAGTAGCTCTGCATCGATATCGCCTTTGGCTACAATTGCTTCTATATGATGCCCCACGAATTCTCCTTCGTACTTCTAACGAGACTGTAGAAAAACAGTTTTAGAAAAATCTGCCATTTCCCAGATTCCTCCAATTGAAATTTCGGCCAAATTTTATCTATACCACCAAATTTCATTCATTGTATTAAATTTAGGCATCTTGATGCCCTTAATTTATACTCAATCAGTGGATACTGCCATATCTCATCAACTTTTCAATGTTATGTACCAAGCAGAACATCTGCCATTGTCCTTGAACCTTACTTTTTCCTCGTAGCGAGAAGCGATTCAATCGTTTATTGGTACCAATGTTTCCAAATACCGGTTCGACAGCAGACATTCGATGTCCATAAATGGTCTTGCCCTCGATACTATCAACCCTCTTCTTCATCCAGTCGGTGGCTGTCCGTCCGTTTGTCCACGTAAGGGATACTTGCCTTCCGTGTCCTTTTCGAGAGTCAGCAGAGTCTGGGTTTCGCATACACTGACTTTTAAGGCTGCATGCCCTGCAGTCGGTGAGGCGCCCTTCGAACAGTAGTTTCTTCTTACCTTCACTGACATGCTCTTCTTTTAACAAGAGCATGGCTTTTCCTGCAGGACAGATACAGGTTTTCTTTTTCTTGTTGAATGTAAATTCACTAGCTGGGGTAGTCTTCTGGACATTAGCCCTACCTTTTTGATTGCGCTTGCCATACTTGGTTTTTTGCGTTGTAAAAGCTTTATCACGTGAACGGAATTTATTATCAGGTATGTAGGCATTGATGCCGTTCTCTCGCAGGTAGTTGTAGTTAGCGTCGTTGGAGAATCCAGTATCAGCAGTAATGATGACCTGTTTGGCCAAGATGTCTTCATCTATTCCTATATTCTGATAATGGCAACTGATGCCATCAAGAATAGGTTTCAATGTATGATGCTCCTGGCCCTCTCCAAAGGCCTGGGCCTCAACAACTATCTGATGCTTCCTATCAACTGCGGCAACACCGTTATAGCCCTGGATGGTTCCCTTGCTGGTAGTCATCTTAGCTGATTCATTGTCCGTGATATTACTTTTCACTTCTTTAGGTTTTTTACCTTGCCCCATCCTGGGGGAATGATTCTTTAAGAACTGATCAATTTTATCAAAGTGTTTCTGCAGCGTATCCGCCGCTTTAGCTACCGCTTGCTTTCGCTCTTTTTCTTTAGGCTTCCTGCCATCCAGCCTCTTGTGCTCTTTGAGGAAATATTTGATCTTCTTGCGAATTTTTTCCTGCTTCTGTGCTAGCTCTCTAAAAGTCCCCGAATGTTCTTTGCTGGCATTGGATGGCATCTTGCATCCATCTATTGCGAAAAGTTCGTTTCCAAGCAGTCCCTGCTGATCGCAGACCAGTAACACTTGCTCAAACACCGACTCAATCGCATCAGGATAACTGCTTACGAAACTTGCAATACTAGTAAAATGCGGAACGGTATCGCATGACAGTGCTTTGAAGAGGATATTGTTCTCACATTGCCATTGAATTTCACGACTTGAGGTAATGCCTTTTGAGTAAGCAAACAATATGATTTTCAGGAGGATAGCTGGATCATAAGCGGTTCGCCCGCCGCTATCATTTTGATATTTTTTATGGAAGGCAGAGAGGTCGATATGATCATCAATCAGATGATGAAGTGTAAACTCAAAGGTTTCAGGTTGTAATTGTTCTTCGAAATTGATGACGACCATTGCATCTTGGTTGTAATCGTAACGTTTGAAGTTGGGCATATGGATAATCTCGACATCAAGACCTCCATTTTAACAAAAAAGCTACCTTTTAAGAGTTTTTCTACAGCCTGAACGTCGCAAACACGCGCTTGTCGCGTGCTTTGCCTTGTTAACCCCACTCAAGAAAACTCTCCCCTTGCTCATTTATTTCAACGAAAATATCTGAGTAAGGCGAAATTTCAGGAAACTCGACACCAGGGTCACAGCGAACAGTAACCCCAAGAACCTCCACTAGCCTTCTAGCAAATTCAACGTCAGAACTCCATTTTTCTGCACCCTTGATACTAACTGATATATAACCATCTTGAATGCCAGTATTAATCAGAACCGCAATCTTATTACACGTGAATAAAGTATGTCCCTCATCGATTTCGCAATCGTAGGACAATGCACCAATCTCTTCATTAAGGAATGAAACCACTTGCGTTGTTTCATTTCCCTTCACATAAACTTCTATATCTTCCATTTTGCTCATATGGGTTAACAGTTTATTAAAGAGCCAGTGGCTCACTATCCATTTGGCTACTATTTCTGAGATGAAGCCTTCAAACCCCAAAAAAAGCCTTTATCTACAGCAGGTTATAAACTACTGCCTAAATAGCAACCTGAGATAGTGAGCCATTGGCTTAAGTCGTCCGGTTCAACTTCCCGCTCTTGAGCACATTTTACCCATAATTAAATCAATAAGTTAGGGGGGATCTTTCTGCAGATGTAAGCCATGGCTCTATAATTCGAGCCTTCGCACCGGCGACACGCTCTCTCCACTACTGAAAACCGAAGCCAGTATCACCCACTCGGAATAGCCATAGCTGCAATAGAACTATGCCGGCTAGGCTATGTGCCTCCTCTGCAATCACCCCGGACTATTATCATCATCTGCATAAACCCGCTCATCGTAATTAACCGCGGTCATACTTACCCGCTCGGTGCCGCTGGGTTTAATATCGGTAATCAGTGCCGGGTGGCTCCAGCGCTCGGCCTGACCAAACATATACAGCGGCGGTTCCATACTTCCATATAGTGTGGGCGTGAAATCCAGATTGGAATCTATCGTTACGATGTTGGCACTGTTGGTTGGCATTGCGGTATAGAGCCCTGACAGGGTGCCGCCTGGTTTGCACAGGGCGAGGAAGCGCGTACCTGTGCTCCGCATCCAGGATTATGAGTCGGTCGCTCACTGCCAGCACCCTACCCGTCGGCGAGGGCGCGGCGCTGTTCCCGGGTCCAGTTGGCACCACCCTGCTTGTGGGCCCATGAAAGTGGGACAATATGCTCAACATCCAGATCGGAGGCATTTTTGGAAAACTGGCCGGTATAGGGGTCCATCCAAAATCCCGACACCACGGTACAAGCCTTTTCATTATTGAAGGCCACTGGAGTCAGAGAGAGATAAATAAGTGGCTCCTGCTGAACCCACAACTCCCATAGTGACATCCACTTGGCATGATAACTACGGCAGAAAAAATCGCCATGCTCAAATTTCAGCTAAAGCACATTTACGAAAAATAAATGTGCTTAGGGCTTTACTAAAAAAATTCTATCGCGTAGATTCTCGTGCGCCAAAATGATCTTAAAGTAACTTGGCAAATCAAAAAGCTGTTAATGGATGTAACTCAATGAAAAGAATTTCTGCATTTATTCTCTCCACCTTTTTTGCTCTGTGCGGACAAGCCCACGCAAAAGACACTCTTTACGGCGGCGAGTATCTTTATCCAGGTGATAAATTAGTATCTAGTAATGGAAAGCATGAACTTCTCTTAGCAAGTAACGGAAGCTTACAATTACGTCAAGAATCATCATTTGTATGGTCCTCCATGGTTCATGGAAGTGATAACTGGAGAGGAAGTAAAACTGGCAACACTGGTATAAAAGCAGTAATGCAAGCTTCAGATGGCAACTTTGTAGTCTATAGCTCTAACAATGGCCCTATTTGGTCTACCTTCAAAAGAGCAAGCTTCAACAACAAAAACTCAAAACTTGTATTACAAAACGACGGTAACCTTGTAATCTACAAGCCAGATATGACACCTATTTGGCACTCAGGTACTGTTGTCACCCCTAAACAGTGCACAACAAAAGAAATCGATATGTGGGGCGGAAAGGTTCAAGACGGTTACATCTGGAACACAAACACCAGATGCACTATTTATGTTCCACTGTTGCCTAGCTCTAATAAAATTAGGCTTCCATATAATGGACAGCTATGCGAGGTTAAACCTGCCTATGCTGGCAAACGCAAACACACTACTTGCAAGTAGTTTATAAATTGAATTAATACCTTTTTGCCAACCCCTTTATATAAAGGGGTTGGCATTTCACCACTAGCCTTCACAAACCCCCTCTTTTTTTCTGCATTCACTCAAATACTGCCTAACTCACCTGATTATCCCAAAACACCCCATTCAAAACCCCCAACATCTGCGTAACCACTCCAATCAAATCGCTGCCAGCATCCCCACTAATCACCGGCAATGTTGCTGGGCGATTGGCGACTTGCCAGCCGCTGTTGCCTTTCACATACAGCAATCCATCCGCTTTATTTAGGGCCACTTTTGCTGGGAAGAATTGCCAGTAGCCAGGGTCTGCCACATAGCGGGCGAGCTGGCCGTCTTTGCCGGACCACTCATTGGTGCCTGTGGAAACTAAGTAGCGGTCGCCATCGCTGGCAGAGCCCGGCGGATCATTCTGTATGGCCAGCACTTCCAGCTGTAGCAGTGCGTCTGCTGTGTTCAGGGCCTGATTGAGGCTGGCGGCTGGGTCTAGGGTGCCTTCTTGCGCGTAGGGAATACCGTTATTCGGTGTAGTGCTCATAGTGTTTTTTCCTGCTTATACGCTGATCTGTGCGGCCGGACCTGGGCCGGTGATGCTGTTGAGCTGGCTGACTTTAATTGTCGCGGTGCCAGGGTCTGCAATGGTTAAAGTGGTTGCTGTGGTGTCTGTGCTTTGGTCATTCACCGTTACCCGGTAACCACTGAAGTATTGCGACTGGTCGTAGGCAGCGCGGCCGCCCAGGCGCCCTACTCCGAGCCAGTTAATTACCAGCTGGCCATTTGCACGGTGCGCGTTGAGATTGGCCGGTGCCGATTCACTATGGCTGGCACCAGCAAAGGTGCCGCTGGTAGTTGTCTCTTTGCCGCTGCCGATACTGGTGGCACGGAAGGTCAGCGTCTGGTCGAGGTTGTAGCGCTCGGTGTGAATAAAAACTCAGCGTGTTGCGTTCCAGTAATACAAAACGGGTGCCCGCCGAGTGGTTTGTGGGCGTGGTGCCAAGACGCCCGCGCAGGAAATAACCCAACTCTCACACGCCGGGGCTGATCTCTTCGACCTCACTAAAGCTAATAATTTCATTGCTGATCAGCGCTCTATTCTGCCGGTTGAGTAAATCTGCGAGGGTACGGTTTTCCAGGGCGTCGTTGCTGTAATACAGACGCAGCTGCACGCGGTTTTGGGTATCGGGGATTTCCCTCTTGTGGCTGCCGAGGCTAGTGGTGAGCTCGCCCATCACCGCTTCGATATCGGTATTATCGGATTCGATAAAGTTCTGCCCCCCCCATCAAGGGATAGCGCTACTGTGGCGCCTGCCCAGGCGCTGTTGCTGCCGGCAATGGCGATGTAGTAGCCCAGCTGTAAATCATCACCGCTGGCAAGAATCGGCGCGTCGATAAATTCGATAGTGGTAGAGCCCGGCACTAGTGGCACCGGGGCCGGTGGGGCTATGGGGGCTACGCCGAAGGCTTGGGATTGATAAGCGCTCTTGCGGTCGTGGATCAGTTTGATTTTCTGCTCGCCGATATCCAGGGAGACTTCATCAATATGGCAGCGGTCCCCACGGAAAAGCACTACATCGCCGGGGGTGAGTTTTAGATAGCTATCCGGCAGGGTGATTTCAAACTCGCCGCGCTGCTCTTCGATCATCACCTTGTGCATAATCACCGCGATCTGTGCGGCTTGGTCGGTCTCCAGTACCAGCGGGGTTTCGATATTTTTTTCGCCCTCGCCGCGGGTATCGATACTGCGGTCACTGGTTTGCTTACAGGTATCAATACCGCCGTCCGCGTCGTAATAGTTCAGGTTCAGCACCCGCACAATCTCCTCCGGAGAGCGGCGGGTTTTCTCGTCGTCGCTATCGCCGATCAAATCGTTTTCGTCGATGGTCATTACCGGCTCTGCGCCGCGCGGGGTAAAAACCAGGGAATCGCCGCGATTGACCGGATCAAAGAAAAACGCCTTGGCCAGCTCCTGAATGTGTTCGAACGCGGGGGCCTCGTTGCTAATCTGCATACCCAAGACATACCCCTCCAGCAGGGTGGTATCAAATTTGCCGTACGGCAGGCCGGCACGCTCGCAGATCTCTGCAACCACGGCATAGAGGGGATAAGGCATAGGGGTTTATTCGAAGGTTTTATTCAGGGGGCTATTCAGGGCTTTTAAGCAAAAACTGCAAGCAGAAATTGCGGCTCATGCCGATTTTCACCAGGCCGGGGCTGTTCACATTGCTGGCCAGCAGATACTCAACGCCGTAGCGGTCGCGCTGCTGGCGGTAATACAGGTTGCCGCCTTTCAGGTAGGCGAAAATCACATCACTATTGCCGGTCTGGGTGCTGCGTTTATCGTCCAGGGAAACCCGTGGGGTAACAAAGCCTGCGAAGGTTGTTGTTGCCTGGGCGCCCTGGCTGGAGTCATACCAGTAGAGCTTGGCCGTGCCGGCCTCTACGTAAGCAATCACCGGGCGCATATTCTGGTCAAACGCCAGGCTCACTTCGGTGATATTGTTGCCAGTGATCACTGTGCTGGCCCACACCTGCTGGGCATCCAATACGATGGCTTTGCCATCCTCCAATACCCGCGCGCGCCAGGTTTGGAAATTTAAACCTTTGCTGGAATCTTGTAGGGCAATACCACCGCGCTGGTAATCGGTAATATTTCGCACCGGTAGGGCGGCGCCGCCAATAAAGGGACTGGCTACCGGCTGGCTCGATAAGGTGTTTTCAGGCAGTGCCATTAGAGCTCACCCTCGCGGGCCCAGCGTATACGCACACCAATCGATAGCCGCTGCGTGAAGCCTTTTGTGATCGCCGGCGAGATAGAGAACTGCCAGGTCCCCATACCATAAATTACAAACTGGAATGCCGATAGCGTACCGTTCCCCTCGCTGGTATCCCAAAGTAAAGTTCCGGATAGCACATGACTTCCTGGCACATAGCTGTCGGTGGTGGCGCTGGTAACGTAAAAGCGGTTGCCCGTGGGGGGATTATTCACATCGGCAATAACCCCATCGGTGGCCATGGTGGCGCTCGAGAGAGGACTTTGTTGTGAACCGAATAGAGGCTGCCCATCCATACCATCTGACCAAGAGGCCGCGACATCAGCATTCGCCGCACGCAGCGTGGTGCTGTAACCATCCACCTGTGCAACGAAGTCATTCAGAGGCTGATTAATCCGCAGGCGGTAGTAGAATCGCAGCTTTTCATCGGCCAGCACGCTGATGGTAGTGGGGCTGCCATCGGCATCGCGTACCAATGCGCGAGAAAAAAAATTGTTATTCGCGGGACCGACCCCCAACTCAGAAATATTACCGGTAGCCACCCCCTCATTAAATTCAAAGGCCTTCTGCAGATACATGCAGTACTCGTTGGTATCAATCGATTTCGTTGCGCCGTAATTTGAGGTATCCGCAGCCAGATAATTCGCCAGTGAGATATCCGACTTTTGCGGTGTGGCGTTGCCAGTGCCGACAAAGCCCTCCGCAAATTTAGCGCTGGAAGTGGCCCACAAGTCGAGCCCGTTATCGGTGATGATGTTGGGAAACCAGTCGGATTCGAAAGTCACGGTACTACCGCGTAATTTTTCCACCTTGTATTCGCCAGTCATACCCAGCGTGCAATTAACAATCATCAAACAGTCTCCAAGGTTATTCCATTGATTGCCGGCTCGATTTGCAGCTTTTCGGGCTCGGGCGGTGTGTAACTTAGTAGTACGGTTTCAAGCGCTATGGATCGCACGGCCGGCTCAATTTGCAGCGCTTCGAAATCCGGCGGAACATAGGTTTTGAGCGTGGTTTTTAAATCAATAGCATTGATTGAGGGCGCTATAGCCAGCGCTTCAGAAACGTTGACGGTATGCAGATAGTCGCGCAGCTCGATGCGCCGCACCGCCGGCTCTATTTGCAGGGCCTCTTCAGACTCCAGCGGGTAAGGCTTGCTAGAGAGGGTAAAACCCTCAGAGCGCTCCACCTCAAACGCATACTGCGGAATGGCACCGCCGGTACTGGTGAGGTTTTCGTTATCGATCACCAGATAACAGGTGCCGCGATAGGCGGGCACATTGTTAATACCAAAGGCAGCCTGCATTACTGCCGAGGGCACCTGCTGGAAACCACCGAGAAAAAACTCGGCCAGTTGTAAAAACGCCTGGTTATTGTCGATCTGTATGGGGTCTGTGCTGTCGCGGTCGTAGACTAATTCGTTGTTGCGCCAGACTTTGCAGATACCGGTAATCGGCCCTTCACATATGCGGATCGCATAAGTGCGATACACCTCTTCGTTAACGACTTCAGTTTTACCGCCGCCCTTGCCGGATTTTTGCTTTTGTTTTTTCTTAACAATTTTCGGCGGCGTGGTGGCAATAATATTGCCGATCACCGGTTTCACTCGCCCGAAAATAATCTGGCGCGGCACCACCGCCTTGCTGGTCTGCAGCTGGATCTTGTCGAACTTGCGGCCCTGAATCGTAGTGGTGCCGAATATTAAAGCGCCCATGGCGAGTACACCTCCACCAGTAGCCGGCGTCAGCGCGCATCCAATACATGCTCTCTACAATCCTGATCGGCGTGAGCATGGATTAAACTAAAATCACCAGGGCTTCCAAGTGAGTAATCCCCTAGAAAACCCACATGGCTAGGATCGCTGCGCTGCGGACTTTTAAAAACGGCAATATCTCCCGGCTGCCAGAACTGCTCGGCAATCGGCTCACCAAGACGCGCGCGCATTTTGCGGCGCACGCCGTCTTTCCAGGGTTCGCGGCCGAAGTGTTTTTCATCTTCAATTTCCAGACCGGCGGCGCGCAGGCTGAGCACGATCATGCCCACGCAATCCACCGCCCAAGCAGTGCGGCCCCGGTGCAGCCAGCGCACGCGGTTAACCACCAGGCCACGGGCAAAGGCCAGTGTGTCGATTCTTTGTTGTTGCATTAGTGGTGCTGCTGGCTGGCAATATTGGAATTAAACGAGGAGCCACCACCGGCACTGCCGGGCACACCGGCGCCGGGGGTATCGCTGGCCTGGCCGATGGGAATTAGGTTTTCACCCTTAAAATCCAGGTGATTGCCGTACACACCGCGGCAGACAGAAAAGGTCTTGTCGCAGTCCGGGCGGATCTCCAGTTGATCCCCGTTTTCCACGGCAAACGGCAACGGTTCTATCTGGGTGATCTGCCCTGTTACGCTATTCACTGCCTCCACCTGATACACGCGCGAGAAGACGTTATTGCCGGTTTTCCAGCGTACCCGCCAGCGTTTGGCCGCTGCGGGCAGGCTGGCAATATTGCTGACCTGGTAAGTGACTTTGGGCTCATCCGTATTAACCGCGGTAACGGTGGCAGACTGCCACAGGGCTTCCGCATTTACACCGCAACCGGTCTGGGAATTGGCCGGGGTGCCAAAAATCGCCCTACAGGTAACAGAATCCACATGGCCGATACTTTGCCGCAGGCGCATGGCATAGCTGAGTAATTCCGGCATAAATACCGTATTGCGCGCGGTGCGCACCTCGCCCACATCACCGCCATCGAGCAGCAGCGCACCCATAGACAGGTCGCGGTAATTCACCAGAACCATGGCCCACTCCGCCCCGTCCAATTCGCCACGTTCCGCCATCTCGACGGTGATAACGGGCACGTCGGTGCTATACAGGGAATAGCCCTCGGCGTTGTCCACATCAAAACTGGTATCGCTGGCGATAATGCTGGAATCGAAACCGTTCTGGGCGTAATACATCAGCCCTTCGAATTCGATATCGCGGTCCAGGGTCGTAGCACCAAACTGGCGGCCATCGGCCAGGGTAATTTTTAATAAACGACACAGCGTGGTGACGCCACTGTCTAAGTGGGCTTGCAGTGCTGGGGGGACGTATCTCACAGGCGAATCTCCAGCAGTTCCACGTTGCCATTCAGTACCGGCATTCGCTGGTGGCGATTATCGATGCTGAAGCCGATCTCATCGTCCTCAAAGCGCACCGGTACATCGAATTCCCCGCTCCAGGTAATTTCCGCACCGTTATCGGCACTGAGCTGCACAAGGCCCATGGTGTAGTCGATACTGGCGGCCACCGGGTTGCCATCGGCAAAAATGGTTACCCGGCCGATCACCGGTTTTAGAATTTTGCGCTGATAGGAAAAGGCACCGAATATATATTTTTTTACCAGCTGGTAGCTCTCGCTATTACCAGAGCCAAAACCAATCACTTCCCGCTCCGCTTCAAAATCGCTGGCGTCTTTAAAGCGAAAACCAATCAGGGCACCCATGCAGGCATGATGGGCGGCGACCACAATTTGATGGTCTGCATAATCCAGGTTTTTAAACAGCACCGAATAACGGCCCAGCGGGCGCTCCCATTCGGCGTTGCGCCGCTCTACCCCGCTGCGCAATACTTTAATTTCGGTTTTATAGCGGTGGCCGTATTCGGAGCCGTAGGCCACTTTTTCCAGCAGGCGACTTTCGTTAAACATTAAGAGCCGAGCCTCCTGCGGTTAATCCGTTGTTTGCGTTCACTCTCGCGGGCGAGCTGTGTGGCAGTGCGGTTATTCACCGTACCATCGACGCGAATATTCTGTGTCATGGAAACCGAGCGGCCGTAATCGCCACCGCCGCCACCGCTGTGCATATCCGCCTGAATCATGGCCAGGGTGCGGTCCAGCTTTGCGCTGGTTTCCGAGGTGGTTACCCGCTCACCCTTTTGCAGCAGCCAGGTGCCGTCTTCCGGCACTGCATCGAGTCCGTCGTGGGCCATACCGGTAATTTTTGCCGCAGCCAAGCCGCCGGTGACATAGACCGCACCGGCTGCCGCTGCACCCAATACCGGGCCGATATAGGGAATAGAGGCCATCGCGTTATAAGCACCCATGGCGGCATCCTGGGTATTGGCGATTACGCTCTGCAGGGCATTGCGTTTTTTCTCATCCAGCAGGGCCCCGCCGATGGAAAGGGCCGCGCGCATATAGGCCGCCTCTTCGCCTTCCATGCCCGAGTAATAATCCGAGGCCACTTGCATCAAGGTGCTGTAGCCATCCAACTGTTGCTGTCGACGCAGATCTTCATTGGCTTGGGTGATTTCGGTAAGGCGCTCTTCATACTGCTGCCGCAGGGATAATTCCTCCTCATCCCAGGTGGCATTGAGGTCGGCGCGCTCGCTGCGGAATTGCTCCAGCATTTGCAGCTTGGTGGAATACCAGTCTTCCAGCTCGGTGCGCGCGGATTCGATATCCTCGCCACTGCCGAGGCCGCCCAAGGTTGGGCCGTCTTCGGTAGCGGCGTCGGCAATACGGCCGAGGGTTTCCTGGCGTTGCTCGTCGGTGAGGCCGGCCATGGCATCGACGATGGCCAAGCGCTCGCGCATCTGATCGGTCAGCACTTCTTCGTCTGTACGCAGATCCCGCAGCAGGCCGGCATAGGCTTCCTGATTGCGCTGCAGGGCCTCGGCTTCTTCCTTGGCAATTTTAAATTCGGTGCCGAGTTCTTCGATCACCTCATTAAAAGTCAGCCAGTGGTCTACGGGCGGCAACAGTTCACCGTCCACGACCTTTGCCACTGCTGTGAATTCTTTTTCCAGATCGGCTATCATCGCTCTGAAATCATCGCCGAACAGATCGCCAAAGTCAGTCTTTGTCGATGCACCAAAGAATGCATCCCGCTGCTTTTGCAAGGCTGCCAGCTTTTCGCGTAGGTCATCAACTGAAGTGCCCTGGTGAATATATTCACCGGTGGCCAGGCGAATCCCGGTAAGGAGTTTGCCATCACCGATCACGCCACTATTGATAGTTGTACTCAGCTGTTCCAGCGAGCGATCCAGCTTTAAGATTTCCGGCTCGCCGTGGACCATGCGGGCGACCGATTTACCCACCTCCTGGGTAAATTCCACCAGTTCAACCACCGCAGATGCCACAGCCGAACCCACATTGATCAACGCCGTGGTGAGCGCGGAAAAAGCGGCTTGCGTTTTCTCATCCTGAATCAGTTCGGTCAGGTCTTTGATGGCTGGCAGTGCGCTGGTGACTACCTCTTTTTCAAAGCCGTCGAGCACACCTTTTAATTCATCCAGATTTTCACGCACTTCCCCGAGCTGCTGCAGATCCAGATCCGACAGCACCGCGCCCACATCCTGGGCCTCATCGCCGAGTCGGTTTAACTCGCTGGCATTGTTGCGCAGTAGCGGCAGCAATAAAGTGGCATCACTGGCGATGGCCTCCATGTAAAAGGTCATCTCATTCTGACTGAGATTGGCCTTTTCCAGGCTATTTACATAGAGCCCCAGCGCATCGCGGCCGGAGAGGTGGCGAAATTCCTCGGCCGTTACCCCCACCTGTGGGGCAATATTGTCGAAGAAGTCTTTCAGTGGACCGCCGCCGTTTTGCAGGAAGTCCCCAACTTTATCCGAGGTATCCTTGAGAATATCCGCGACCTTATCTTGCTCAACGCCGTAGCGCTGCGCGGCGTAGGTCATGCGCTGAAATTCCTCGGTGCTGGTGTTGGCCACTGCAGAGAGGTTTTCAATCTCGCCGGATTGTTCCACCACGCGCGCGGTCATTACTGCTAGGGCGCCGGCGGCGGCAACCGTAACTGCTCCAAACGCCTTGCCAACGGCCTTGATGTTCTTCGTGACCTGCTGCTTCCACTTTTCTGTACCACGTTCGGCCTTATCCAGTCCCTTTTCGAAACCGCCCACCTTGGCGATTAAATCCAGCGTTAATGTACCCAGGCTTTTTTTAGACATAGCTATCCACTGGCCCCTAGGACCAGCTTTTCATCGCCTCTTGCAGCGATAGCTCTGGCTCTTCCTCATGGGGCATAAAGTCGGTGATTTTTACAGGGTTGCGTTTACCACGATGGGTATTGGCGTAGAGGGTGGCGAGTAGCGCCGATGATCTTTCGATTCGCATCCCAAGATGCAGGGAGCCGCGTTATTTACGGTAGAGCGCCCAGCGCTGGACCTCTTCATAGCTGAGACGCTGCTGGGCCTCGGCGATGGTACAGCCGCCGATGCCATTCAGCACCAGCTCATGCCAGAGTTCGTCTAGTTCACTGAGCTGGGTATCTTTCCCAGATTATTAACCGCGCCGATTTCTTGAAGCAGCGCCCTTGTTAAATCCGCATTGAGCGGGCCGCGCTCCGGATCTGCCTCACCGGTAATATCCTTGGCAGTAAATACCGGCTTGCCCTCGGCATCGACAATGCAGGCCGCGATCCGCCCGGCGATCATATCCCCCTCTCCACGCATCGCCGCCACATCATTGACCGCGCTGTGATAAGAGAGACGACGTACATAAACAGTTGCCGACAATTCCTGTTCGCCTTGCTTCCAAGTAATCGTTCGCTCGACTGGCGCACCGGAAAAAGCCCCCTGCTGCTGTAGGGATTCGATAGATAATTCCATGATTAAGCTCTTAAGTTGAAGACTTAACGGTCCAAGCGGAACCGCCGCTGCGCTGGATCGACATTTCACCAGTGACCAAACTGTTCTGCTGGAAATCAAAAGGGAAGTCGGCCACATAGCCCTCAAAGGTGAACCAGGTGCGCGTAGTCGGTAGGGTCCACTCACCGGTTGTCACCGTGGGCGCCTCGTTGCCATCACTCCAACCCACCGCCCATTTCATATTGTCCACCGTGTCATCCTGGGACAGCTCATGCAGGCGTTTGTGGACCGCATTTCTCGGATCAATTTTGAGACCCACCGACGCCTGCCCCGGTGTACGCAGGCCCCGTTTGAATTTTTTATCCAAATCCTCCAAGGAGGTATCGTCGAGCTGATCCGCCGGGTTGCTGCCGGGGTTAAAAGAATTCAGTCCGGTCACTTTCTTCACAGAATCATCTGCCGGGTCGATAAAATAGATATTGGTGCCCTGAGCCAATTGAGACATAGGGGTTCTCCAGTTGCTTTAGTAGAAATACAAGTCCGACGCAGAGGTGCGTCATTCAGTGGAATATTGGGCGGTATAGGTCAAACGTACTTCACCCAGCGGGAGGTCCTGATCCAGGGCGAAATCGGTTTGCGAGAGCGCAAAAATCTCACAGGCACCACCCAGGGTTCGATCCTGCAGGACGCCCTCTACATCCTCGGCAGCCTGATCCAACAGTTCATAGATATCCCCCCGGCTGTGCACCACCACTGAAACGACAAGATCCAGCTGGCGAGTAGTACCCGAGAGTTCCTGTTCTGTTTGTTCCGTGGCAAAGCCCACAAGGATTGCCGGCAGTTTTTCCCGCTCGATGCCCTCGGTAGTTCCGGCTGAGGGGAAGTTGTAGCCGGATAGGGTTTTCAGCTTGTTCAGTGCCGCATCGCGGATAGTGATGCGTTGGGTCATTGGGTAGTGCTCCAGGAGTTATGGGCATAAAAAAACCCGCTGGTGCGGGTTTTGGTATTTGTATTACTACAAACAGATTCTTCAAAATCTAAAAGCGGATTGAGTCTATCCAGGGTCTATTTGTTTCATCACAGGTATACTCCATTTTCACTCCCTGCCCAGAAGTCTTAGCAGTAACTAACAATGAAAATTTTTGATCAAACTCAATAGCCTTTTCTCGACTCATCAAATATCTTGTGGGATATGTCTGATCTGGACATAAATGCTCCCCACCATTTTTTTCGAGCCAAACATGAACCTCACCATTCTTCCAAGAATATACATGCTCAACTTTATAATAATTATCATTGCCAAGTGACAAAGCATCAATTGAAACTAGGCAAGCCACAACTGTAAATATAACTTTCTTCATATCAACCTCATTCAACTATCCAACAATTATCAATACTAAAACTAATCAATTCAACTATGACAACAAGAAACCACAACCAGCAACATGATATGACCCCATATACTCTAGCCTCATTGGATCGAAAGCTTACTTCTAGTATTTCTATTTATACCCACCAATAAAAAGCTAGGGCCAGTAAAACTCAGCATATATTAACTTATGATCCGGAAAACATTCCCCATCAAAACATAAAGCATCTTTCGCCCCTGCAGACATAACAGGAATCGGGTGCTTATTTAAGGCTCCAGCAGGCAATACTTTTTGTTTGATTTGACCACCTGGCGAATAGTAAAAAATATAGTCTATCTTATGACTATCCTTCAAAGTATTTCCGCCACCAACGGAATCTTTTATCTTGTAATGGTATGTCTTGTTTATTGGTTGTGTGGCCTCGATCGTTCCTTCGAAGTGCTTTTCAAACAAATCTATCAATTGATCATAGTATTCCGTGCCAAATTTAATATTAAAATCTCCAGCAAATATTATTGGCCTAGGCGCCTCCTCATATACAGCCTTCATTTCAGTCAACATTTTCCGTGCATCGTCAACTGCCAGATTCTTATCGGCGTCATGATGAGTAGCATGAATATTTACAAACCAAAGCTGCTTTCCTGGCTCAATTTCCAATAGAGTTGCGATGTATCCTCGCAAAAATTTGCTCCCATCCACTCTTTCCACTTCTCTAACCGCCTTATACTTAGTATCAAGAACATTAGGGCTTGTTACAATTGCATTTCCATTATAAACCCCTGCAGCTGCACCGTGAGATTGAGAGTTATCATAACCCTTCCCACCATCCATTGGCACCAACCCTAAAAAACGATTTTCGACTCCCGGTGAAAAATACTCATCAATCTCCTGAGTCAATGAAAATTTATCACCGCATGCCCTCTTAGTTTTGTTGTCCATTTCCTGAAAAGCAATAATAAAATCTTCATCCTTTACCACTTCTTCACTCAAATAATTTAAATATGCTTCAAACCTCCCTCTATACTTATAGTAATCATCCGCACAACTTAACTTAAAGGGATTTTCCGGCTTCTCATCTACATTTAAGTCGTAAAATGAAGTAAACCCAGACCATACATTATGGCTCACCACTTTAAAACTTGCCGCCTGGAGACTAACTGCGGATAAAGACAGGGTAATAAGCACAAACGGAAACAACAGACTTTGTATTTTTCTCACTATAAGCACTCAACAAATAAATCCATAACCAACATATAAGCCATTAAGCCTTAATCTGCCATTCAAATATCTCACTCCTAGAACACCAACAATAAACAGACATTCAACCACTATAAAGTCTACTTGCTAGGTTCGCCGCGCGATACGGGTGACAATTTAATTAACAGCATTACTCCCAAATACTAACCCACTCAATTTCATGAGCATCGGAGGCGATACCGCTAGACTCTTTTACATTTACACTTACTTTCTTTCCTGAAGCCTGCGCAGTTAGAAGAGTAGACAGAATACTTGCGTAAGATGACTCTGTATTTTTAAGATATGCATATTTAACACCAACACAATCTCCTTGGTAATTTACGTGAATACGCATTGTGTTCGCGTAAGCACTACCATTATCACGATTCGCTTGCACAGTGATGCCTTTAACATCAATATATCCACACTCTAAATATGCATGCGATTGCATAGAGAAAGTAGAAAGAGCTACCAAACCGGAAACAACAAATAAGATTTTATTTAGCATAAACAGAGGGCCTCATCTCATAAACTCTTGAAAGATATATTCTTTCACACTACCAAAAAAAATGCACAAAACTACATACATTAAGCTGTCGCGACCTACAGCATTACGACTTTACAATTATTCCCGTAACTACAGGGAACTCACCCTCAAAACAACCATTTACATTTAAATCTATTTCCTTATTTGCCATCATTGCCGCCAATGCCATACTAATTATTTTTTCATGCCCATGATTTGACTCATCTAGCCTTTTGTACTTTGTTGGCTGCGCTCCAGGACACTGAGATGCATCATCATTCTCAACGGTTATATAGCCATAATCTGTATACCAGCGAACATCGACAATTTTAGTGTTGTATATCCAAGCGGCAGATGCCTGAGCATGAAAAATTAGAAGAATAAAAAATAATACGTATTTCATAACTTACACTCAAAAGAAAATAACGATATGCTCCAAGAAACCTCTTCAAATCTATCAACCTTATATCTCGCCCCTTCCCCTTAGCTAAACTAAAAAAAACGGTCGATACATTCTGATAGACAGAAAGAAAATTGAATGTGAATCGGTTTCAGTACAGCTCTGCCATTCTCTCAGCTTCTCCTCTAATTATAAAGTCGCCACAAAACGCACCTCATAACTCAGCTACCAACACCCGCCAAACAACCCCATCATCCGTCAGCCGCTTGCGCACTGAATACGCCACACCGCCAAGCGTAACCACCGCTGCTGAGCTGTAAGACCCAACCTCACTGACCAGCAGACTCAACTCGATACGCGGCACCCGCACACGCTCATCATCTTCGAACTCGTCGATCTCTTGTTCTTTAATCACACGGCAATCAATTGGCTCAGCACCGCTACCGTCTGTATAGGTAGCGGGCTTGCCCCACTTGCGAAACGCGCGCTCTGCGGTTCGCTGGTCCAGATCCATAAATCACCTAGACCTTCACGGTGCCCGGCACGCCGGTAAACTTCACCGCTAAGCTGATAACGCCATCATCAGCAGCCTCTGCGACAAAAGCAGTGGGGCCGGTGATATCGCCGGTTGCGGCTGTTGCAGCACTATCGTCAAAGGCCGCTGCGGATACATCCCAGGTGAGCGACTCGCCCTGGGCTATCACCGCGCCGGAGACCTTGGGCACGGTGAATACACCATCAATAGCAATTACACCGGACTCACCCACGGCGATATCATCCATCGCCACACCCAGTACTGCGCCTACTGCTAGCACCTGGCCAGAGGTAATTACTGAGCTGGTGCTATTGGTGTAATCCAGCATGCGCCCATCTTGTACAAAATTAGTAGCCATTCTCTTTCTCTCAATTGAGTAAATTACTAAAAGCAAAAAGGCCGCGATGTGCGGCCCTTTTCGGATTCTTTAAGGTTTGGTTCGGTTTGAGCTGGGTATTAGGTCTTGGGCGTTTTCACCATGCCTTTTGCGTCCCAGGCTTTCGCAGCTGCGTCGAGGCGGACTTTGAATTCCACCCCGTCGATATTCCAGCCGTTTTGCTGCTCCAGTACAGGGGCTTGCTGGCCATCCAGATAGAGCACTTCGATGGTGTCATGCGCTACCGGGTCGGCATTGAGGTACCAACCATTGTGCCCGCTGAGGCGACCATCGGAGATCACGCTGGCAATATTGCGCACGCTGTTGGGTACAGTGTTGGATTTCTCGGAAGCACCCACTTCAAACTCTGACTCCAACGCAACCTTTGCGGCACCCTCGTCGGCAATATCACACAGCAGGAATTTAGGGCGGATATTTAGGAAAGCGGTACCGTCCTTCTGTTTGCCCATCAATACCCGCGCGGCGTCGATACTGGCTGTGTTGATACCTGCCTTAGCAGCTAGATTTCCATGGTCAGTATGGAATAAGGCCTTACCATCGGCCATTTTGGGATTGTTGATCAGGATACTGAACACCAGATCCCCCACGGTGCGAATAGCAGCGAGACCCATCTTTTGTGGGATTCGGGTGAAGGTCCCCAGGTCGTCATTGATAATCGCCTGGCGGGTAATGGAGAAGAGTTCCCCGTAAGTAGCCAGAGCGGCAGTTTCGGCGCGCTCTCCGATACTCACATATTTAAATTCTGCCCCCGGTGCCACTCGGCGGAGTGAGGGGAAACTGCCCAGGTCCGTGCGGGTGGTCAGTTTAAAGTCACTGAGGTTGCCGACGCTGGTAAAGCGCGGGAAGATCTCTTGTGCTTCTTCATAGCCTTTGAGCATAGATTTATTGGCGATATTGCCAAGGACAGTCGCAAAGTCGCCAGAGCTATGGGTAAACGCTGCCGCGACCACACCCATCCGATCCAGTCCGGATAAGCTCTGCCCGTGGGCCTGCATCAGAATGCGGGCAATCTCCATCATGGTGTAGCCGCTGAGTTCATTTCCCTCTGTACGCTTTTCACCGAGGGCACGCACGGCAATGGCATTTTCAGCATCCGCCTTGAGGCGTTTAATGCCCTCACCTTCCTGCACTACCACGCTATAGCTTTGCACCGGGGTTGGGGTTTGACTGCCGAGCGCTGTGAGCAGCTGGTCTTTGGCCTTTTCAGCGGTGCAGTCCATATCATCCAGGCAGGATTGCATTACCGTGCTGTGCGCTTCAAAGCCTTTAAAAACGGCTTTGATAGTGTCTTTGCGTTTTTTCTCATCCACTGCAAATTGTGCTCTGGCATCGGCGGCAATCTGCGCTTTCATTTCTGGGGTAACCTCGGTCGCAGCGGTTGCAGCTGGCGTGGTGGAGGTAGTTGTAGTCATGGCTTGCGCCTCCTTGGTCTGGTGTGAGTTGTCTGCAACCGCAGACTGAGTAGATGAATTATTGGAAGCTGAAATATATTTTGTGATAGCAGCGGTAAGTTCAGAGGAATCCCCTGAACCATTTACCAATATGCTGTGGGTTACTTCCGCAGCGCTTTGAGTGCGGATCGCTTCAGGTGTGTTTTTGAAAGCCGATACCAAGGATTTGCTGGCGCAGGCCTGCATCTCTATTGCTTCGGTGGTGTCACTGGCAAATCCTGCAGCTACCGCTTCCTCGCCGATATACCAAGTCTCCTCATCCATTAATGGTAAGAGCTGTTCAGTATCTAATCCGGTTGCATCAGAATATTCACGGGCCATCACATCGCGTACTCTGGCCAGTAAATCGCGAGCCTTTTCCATAGCCCGATAATCTCCCGACGCACTACGGGCTGGGTTATGGATCATGAAGTAGCCGTTTGCGGCAATGTGCCTTTTTTCAGGCTTTGCTGTGAGGAACAGAATGGTTGCCATGCTTGCACAGAGCCCATCAATCCAGCATTCAATTTCGGCTGGATGTTCCTTCAGTAAGGTATACATAGCAGTACCGTCGTACACGCTACCACCGGGCGAATTGAAACGTAGATTAATCTTGCTAATGTTGCCCAGTGCGCGTAGATCCCTAGCAAATACACTTGCAGGGATTCCCCAGGCTCCGATCTCGTCATAAATAAAAACTTCAGCTACGCCATTGGCCTGAGCCTTCATGTCGTACCAGGATTGATCAGACATAAGTCACTCCTTCTCGGATTCAGTTTCTTGCACGGGGACCGCAGCGCGTTTGCTTGGGGTGGTGATGTCGTTTTCTTTCAGTTTTCTCTGCCAGGCAGCGGTTTGCTTAATGACATCGTCCGGCTTTTTGCCACGGCGGCGAATGGTTTGCTGTGGGCTGACCAATACATTTTCCAGCAGGGTTTCATCGGCGCTGGCTTCGTGGGCTGGATTAATCCAGGGCATCACCGGGGTAATAAAATCGACATGCATCAGGGTTGCCGGGTCCACATCAGCGGGCACTTGAAAGGCATCGGACAGTAACCCCATTTGCACCCAGCGCCGGGTGACCGGTTCCACGATCTCTTCGCAGAACTCCAGGCTGAGGGTTTCGTAATTGGTCCACTGCTCCACCAGTTCCTGGCGCTGCGCACTATAAGTACCGTTGTAGTTTTTGCTGATGCTGCTAAAGCTGGCCATGGTGCCGGCGGCGGCCATGCGGTGCATGGTTTCTAAAAATGGCGTTAGCAGACCGCTGGGGCGATTACTTTGGATGGTGCCGACAGATTCCCCGGGGCGGAGATTGTCATAGATGGCACCGGCACGGATATCGAGAATGCGCTTTCCTTCGCTATCCCAAGCATCATCATGCTCATACTCAGTAGGGCTACCCTTCTGAATAAAGCCAACCATGGCCGAGGCAATCTTGGCGGCAACACGCTCGTTTTCTTCATAGTCTTTAATATCGTTGAGGCGATTCATCACTGCGGCAAAGATGGAAACCCCACGGGTCTGATGCAGCCTACGCACAAATTTCAGATGCTCGATATTTTCGGCAGTGTGGCGCCTGCGCTTCATACGCCAGTTCAGAGAGGCCCCCGGGTGTTCGTCGTGCAGCCAGAACGCCTTGGCTTCCCCCCAGGCAGATTTCTCAATGCCCTGCACTATGCGCTTGCTGGGATCGTTGTAATCCACCGGCAGAAAATCCGGTTCCAGGCATTCGATGGTGTAAGGCACCAGGGTGCGGTGCTTTAACCCGGGTACCGTGCCCTGCAGGTGCCGCAGCAGGGTTTCGCCATCGCGCAGCCAGGTATTGCACAGTAAGCGCTGGGATTTGCCCCAGCTGAATTGCCGGGTGCATTCCGGGCGCCGCGCCCATTCCTTGTGAGCTTCATTCATTTGGCTGGCGAGACCTTCGTGAATATCGCCATCCCAGGTTTTGGGCTGGAACTCCACATCGATACCGCGTGGGCCAACGATGTTGTTGGTCAGGGTGGTGAGAATGCCAAAGGCAAAATCGTGGTTTTGCTCCAGGTGCCGGGCCTGGCCGCGCAGGGTTTCCACACTGCCTTCAATGACTAAATCCCCACTACGGTTATCACCGGGATTTTTCCGAAGGCGACTGGGTCGCGCGGCTTCATAGGCGGCGGCAATCTCCAGGGCACGGCGGGCTTGCACGCGGCGCAGGGCGGCCTCGGGCGCAAAGAACCCGATAACAGAATCCAGTTTGTTCATTAGTAAAAGTTCGCGTAGGCGGGTCCGCGGCGTTTGCCGGCAGCCTTTAGTTGTTCTTGCAGTGCGCGGCGCTCCCACTCCTGCCGGCCAGCACGGATTTCCTGCAGGTTCTCTGCCGTAAATTGGCGGCCGTTAATCACCGTGGTTTTACCGGCGAGCACGTCTATCTCGGCCTCGATATAGAGGTCGACCATGGCTTGTGCGGTTTTCGACATTTAACTATCCAGTAGGGAGCCCACCGGCTGTGCTGGCCAGTGTGGTTTTTTCGGGGCTGGCTGCGGTTGATCCGGTTCGCTAAACAGGGTGCGCTGGCCCAGCTGAGATTCGATGGTGGACCATTTTTTCTCGTTGTATTTATGCATGCCCTTGGCGTGGGCTGCGTGCAGGGCGTAGACCTCGGTATCGGTGCCCTCGTTGGGCCTGCCGGGGCGCGGCTGCCAGGTTTCCCTACCCTTGTGCTTTTTGCTTGGGGCTTTCACTTCGGCAGTCACCTGCTCCCAGTAGTCCTGGCGCACATGCTTGCAGCTGTGCATGTAGGCACTGGTGCCGAGCAGACGCTTGGCGATCAGGTCCTTGGCCTTATGGGTACCCACCATATAAACCCGAATCCCGTGGCGGTCTGCCTTGGTGCGGCGCTTGGGATTGTTGTAATCCACCTGCCTAGGTTGCGTGAAGATTTCCTTGGTGCCCAAGTCTTTACTGTCACCCTTGATGGCCATCACCAGCACGCTGCGATGTTTTTTATCGCGGGTTCGTACCCAGTGATACACCGCATTGCTGGTACCACCATCACCAGAGTCGATACTCACCGCCGCTGCGCGGATCTCGCCAAAGCGCTCATGCTCGAAAGGCTGGAATACCAACTTGTCTAGGGCCGCCCAGCAGTCGTCACGCTTGTCTGCGGTATCGCCATCGATCTCACCCCAGAACATCTGCCAGCTTTCTTCATTGCGTCCGAAAGCGCGTATCGATATCGCGAGGCGGTCGTGCTGTACATCGATGCCCACCGTTACCAGCAGGCCACCGGCGGGGCAGGATAATTCCGGGTAATCCTCGGCGGCCTCTTGTAGTTTTTCATGGTCCAGGAGGCGGCTAGCGGCATACTGGTAGGGCCGGCCCAGTTTGTTGTTCTGGAATACGATACGTGCGGATTCATCACCGCTTTTGGCTTCATGCTCCGCTTCGAGAAAATCCCGCACCACATCGGCGAGGCCGGTTCCGGGGATACACACATAGAGCTCGGAGAGCTCCATAAAGGTTTCTATCGGTTCGATTTCATCGGGCCCAAAATCTTCACCGCATTGGGTTTTGACCCAGCCGGCAAAATCATCACCACTTTCCCGCGCGGTTTTGCAGGTCTGCAGGATATTGGTCTGGCGGCGGTAGTCATCCCATTCGCTGCCACATTCCGGGCAGCCATAGATAGCAGTATCAGGCTGGTGCAGACCGAATACCGGGTGCGGTATGCCCTCTTCTTTCTTCAGCCAGCGAACGTTTTCCCAATCCAGTACATGGGATTCTCCGCAGTCATGGCAGGTCACCGGCAGCACGCGCATGGTGCCGAGCTTGGTGTAATGCTCTACCTGGGAAAGATCCGCTACCGCAGGTGTGCCACCGATAATTAATTTCTTATTGCGCATGCGCTTGAGGCGTTCGCGCAAGTGGCGAATAGAGTCGCTCTGATCGCCGACGTCTTTGTTGGTATCGTCTGGCTCCTCCACATAGCCCCGGCGGGCTGTGGTGGATTTCACATTGGAGATAGAGTTGGAGCCAATGGTGCGCACCTCACCGCCGGGGAATTTCTTCCGCGTCGAGCGACTGCCGCCCTTGCGGCTGGTGGTGATATCGATCACCCGATTCACTGCTGGCGAGCCTTCGATAATCGGCACCAGCTTTTCATCCATAAACAGCCGGCCTTTTTCATCCTTGGGAAACAACATCAGGATGCGGGCCGGGTCGGTGACAGCGACCTTGCAGATATCAGTGGCCAGCAAAACCGTCCAGCCGATCTGCGCGGCCTTTTGCATTACCACCATCCACGACACTGGATTATCCAATGCGTGCATCACACCCCAGAAATAGGGCACATAGTCGTTGCGGTAATAGCCGGCGTTATCGCTATCCTCCGAGGGCAGTTTGATATTGTCCGGCAACCACTCGATCAGCGGGATTTTAGGCTGCGGTATCCAGGCCTGGCGCACCTCCTTCACCAGCCTCTTCAGATTCAATCTCGTAACTGCCAATAGCTTTGAGGGCAGCGTCAATGTTTGGCTGTAGGGGTTCGCGATCGATGGTAATGGCATGCTGGCTCTCGATAGCAATAACGATGCTTTCCACCGCTCCTAAAAATTCATTCTTGCCAATGGTGGACCACTCCACCATCGCCTTGCGTACAGATTCAATATCAAGGATTAACTGATCGTCCTTATACAGCTCGCGCATTTTCATCTGAGCATTCACCTCAGACTCTATGGCTTGGGCCATATCGCGGCGGCTGCGGGCATCGCTAACCTGGCGGCCTGCCGCTTCTGTACGCAGCCGCTCGCAATATTCCTGTAGCCAAACTCTAAAACTGGCACCTTCCGTAAAAAGCTGAGCTTTGTAGTGCTTGGCAATCGCTGGCTGCGAGGCGCCAACCAGACGGGCAAAGCCCGATTGAGTGGCTTGTTCATCAAGAGAGATATCACCAGCCAAGGTATAACCCCCTAGGAAATTTTAGATATCTGTTAAAAAAGCGGGGTCCGAATCACCCGTGTGCCGGGTTTCTCAGGAGGACCCGTTCAACGTTGTTTGGCCGTTGCAATTGCTCGATCCATTGCTTTATCTAGTTCAATTGGAAGGTGCCGCCGCGCTATACCTTCGGCAATACGAAAGAAAGGAAAACGCTTGCGGTATTCTGGTTTCTTTTTCACGAAGATAAGAATGGGCCTAACGGATCGGCGACGCTTGTACCCTACTCTCTGCCACACTCCTAAGGTGCCTTCAATCTTCCCTACAAAGTATCCTTTTGTGATGCCCCGCTTGGCCTTACTGCGCTTACTGTTAGTTGCGTTCTGCGTTGGATCACGGCCGGCCCGCACTTGTGACAGGATCTTGCTATAAGTGCCGCCCGAGATATTGCCGTGTTTATTCAACCTCGCCCCTTCACCATGCATTGCATACATTCCTGCAGGTAGTAAGCCCGCATGGCGCAACGCCCGCTCGAACCTCTTCACATTGCGGTCAATACCAAGTATGGCTGGCGCTAAGTATTTACTGGGCGGCGTCCCCTTGGTTGCCTCATCACGGATAAAAACTTTGGCAATACCTGAACGCTTCGAGGCTTTCTTTACCAATACAGAGTTCAGCGTTAATTTTGCCGGGTTTGTAAATACCCGCCCCATAGCTGAGCGCTCTTCTCCCCGTATACGAAAAGCCACGTTATTTAGGGCAACCGAGCTGGCATAAGGTAACTGCTTTTTTAATTCAGCCGATGCTCGATCAAACTTTGAAGTATCCAGCTTCACACTAACGTGCATCAGGTTTCCTCCTGCTGCCTTTCCTGCAGCTTCAAGCGCTTATGGTTGTAATACCAATTCACAATGAACCCACTCAAAGCAATCAGGAAACCACCCACCGCCAATAACTCTTGTGCTGCATATCCACCGACTACCGCTGTACCCGCAGCAACCGTAGTGGTTGCACTGGCGATTTTTTGAACCATGGCTTCCCTCGCTGCCTCTTGAGCTACAGTGTTCACCGCTTAACCTCGCTCACCCACGACTTCACGAAATAGAAGCCGATGATGATGCTGTAAGGCTGCACAACCACATCAACCAGCAGGCCCTTTAGGTCTGCTACAAAAGGGGCCTTGAAAGCCATGGCCGCCGCTATAAATAAAACCAGCAACGCCCAAACCAATGTCACCAGAAAGGCAATTAATCGCCGTGCCCGGTTCTGCGGCTGCGTGGCTTCCAGGTATTTGAGATACCAACGGGATTTTTCCTCATTGGTAAACCACACCGCATCCACAGTATTTACAGTGGCATCCAGCACTTTGCCCGCAGACTCTGGGCCAGCAAATAAACCCTTAACTCCAGACCAAATGCCCATCACGGATACTCCGGCACATAGTGCGTAATTGTCAGATCGAACTCAGGCGGCAACAGCTCTCGCAGCTGCTGCATTGCCTTACGGGATTGCATCACCCACCAACCACCGGGAGCCAGGTTAGAACCAATACCAATACAGCCCTGCACATCCGCAGAATAATTTGCCGTATGGATCAAAATTTTTGAACGACCAGGGACTTCCTGTAGCTCCCACACATTGGGGAACCTGGGTGAGTTATAGGGATTACAGGAATAAACTCCTTCAGGAATACAGCTCTCGAACGGACGATTCCCCAGCCACGGGCGCTCTACCGTATAAAACACAAAGTCGCGCACTCTCAGTCGCCCCAATGTGGCATCTGGCCCATAGGCGAATCGCGTTAATTCAAACATGAGGTATTAGCTCCCGGATTTCGGGCACAAAAAAACCGGCTCAAGGGGCCGGTTTAGGAAGGTATTCTGTTCGCCGAATCACAAAACTCGGCAGCGTTGCAGATATTAGGGTGTACACGTGTACACTGTCAACAGCCAGCTACTGAATTAAAAACCAGTTATGCAGCATCACGCGCCAAATAAAATGCCTCAACGGTCCCTTCAATAACTCGACACATGTTTATTACCCAGCTTTTGCTTTGATCGAGCTTTTTACACACGTCAGGCATTTCCCACCGGTAATAATATCTCAACCAAAAAACCAGCCCCTCCAATTCCGCCTTCTCCTTGTCCCGGCGCCGAGTGATTGTATTCAAATAGGCCAGCACCACCGCATCCATTCTGTCCGCCCTATTCCAATCAATTAATGCGGATATCCCTTGCCCCTCACAAACCATACCCTTGTGAAATGCCGCCATACGAGGCCAAGACACAGAATCCCCCGCCCTCTCAGGGTATGCCCTAGCCCATTCCCACAGCAGTTCACGAATACCTAATTCTGACATTACGAATACCCTCTTCTCGACCAACTAACTCACCAACCAATCCCTATCACGCTGCCGCCCGTAAACTTTCGGCATTTTCCCTAAAAACCTTCCTCGCCACATGCAAATTATCCCGGTGGAAGGTCCCCAAGTAATCCTCATGCACCTCTCGGATTTTATTTTGAGTCACCACCGTATGAGCAAACACCAGATCCACTTGGCG
Source organism: Microbulbifer mixtoriginis (SeqCode) (assembly GCF_052466765.1). Classification (NCBI taxonomy): domain Bacteria; kingdom Pseudomonadati; phylum Pseudomonadota; class Gammaproteobacteria; order Cellvibrionales; family Microbulbiferaceae; genus Microbulbifer; species Microbulbifer mixtoriginis (SeqCode). Next base: position 4,470,798 of record NZ_CP174289.1, on the reverse strand, counting down.
CGGGTTATCCGTGCGAAATACCGCTAAGGGTCTACTCGCAACGGTAGTCATAATTCGCTCTTGGGCTTCTGTCAGAGTTACAACGGTCATACTTCACGCTCCATGATGATTTGTAATTACCAGTTAAAATCTTCCAGCATCTCGGTCCAGGTAGTTGGCCCGCTGGTGGACTCCTCGCAAGGGATATATTCCCCCTCCAAAACCTCTTCCTCTGCGCCCTCTGAACTCACTGGAATAACCCCCACATTTTTGCCAGCTCGCTCTCCCCGCAGCGTCGGGCCCGCTCCTGAGCGCCATCGTCAGGCAGCGCCAGAGGTTTAAACCTGTTGTGCGCCGCACTGCCTGGGGACGGCTGGCAAAGCCCCAGAAATTCTGCATAGTTTGGCGGCCAGCTAGACTCCCCACGCCGTGCAGCTTCGATATTGCGGTGCTCGATGTTTTCCATCCCCCTCGCCCAATCCTTGTCAGACAAGCCATGCGTCTTTCGCGCCCACAGCATAAAATCCTCACCGTAAACCCCATTGCGCTCCCCTTGCTCCGAGTCATACAACGCGCGCTGGGAAGTCCACTTGTGGCCGTACAGCTGCGCCATGCGTTTCCACAGCGCCAACAGCAGCCTCTCGTGCCGAGGCTCTAGCGAAGGCCGTGTTGATCTGCTGCTGTTGCTGCTGGAGCCGGTTGCCAGCGCCTGAGTTACGGTTTTCATTGCCCACTCCCTGTTGGTGACTCACTGGAGGCCTGAATTCCTCCTGCCAGTGCTTTCCACGGCCAAAGAACCGCTTGGCCTGCATAACGTATTCAGTTCCGATCTTTCCGGTTTGCTCGCAGAAGGTGCGATAGCGATCTAGCCCTGATTGAAATTCTTCAGGCTGGTGCTGTTTGCGTTGCTTGCGATACGCCTTCAGGGCCTCACCCCTTGGATTACCGCCAGCGCGTTTTGGGTAGGATTTCCACAGCTGGTCAAATTCAGATTCAATCGGATCAACTTCCGAAAAATCCGGATTTGTTCCAATAGTATTATTCTCTACTGTATTACTCAGTAATGTATTCCTCTCTTTTAGGAAACCTAAATACCCCTCTTTAGGATTCCTAAAGGGGTCGTTTAGGTTTTCTAAATACCCCCCTTTAGGTTTTCTAAATAGGTCTGGCTGGTTTTTAGAGTGCGTTTCAGACAGGAAAATGTTCCGCTCAACAACCCGTTTTCCCTCCCGCTTATGGCGAAGATAGATATACCCCTTCTCCTCTAGCGAGGTGAGGATTTGCGAAATTCTCGATGTAGAAACCCCAAAGAATTCAGCGAACGCCTTGTTAGATTTGTAACAGCCCCTCGCCGGGTCAGCAGATAAACTCTTGATCTCTACCAACATCACCTTTTCTTGCATCGTTAAGGATTTATCCAGCCATAAACTGGCTGAAATCCAAACCCCCTCAAAAGCCCTTTCTTCAGACACAACTAACCCTCCAGCGAATCCACCTGAATTGGCAAAAATCAATGATTAGATATTGAATGCCGGTCTTTCCCGGCTGTCAGCGGTCTTTCCCGCCGTCGTCAAAGCGGGCCGGGTTGGCGTCCCTCACCGGCCCTTCCTGTGGTTGTTTGAGATAACCCTGTACAAATCCCCATATACCGCAATGAATTAATCCCAACCCTCATTCACCGCAGAATGGCAGGACAATAAAATGGGGATTTGAAAATGATCGTTATTCTGGTTTCACCCACAAACCCGCACGGGCTTAACTTGCCTCCCGAACCTCTGGAATGCTTTGCTGATCTATTTGCCCCTCCAACGAACCAAACACATCAGGGCGCAAACAGGCGCGAGATACCTTCCGCTGAGTAGCCAACTCAATTTTTGTGCATAGCTTTGGAGGCACTGCTCTCAGCCCTCGACGCATCTGAGACACAAAGACCGGCGTAACCCCAATTGCCCGCGCTAGCTTGGCCTGAGAACCAACCACCCTCACCGCATCATCGATTGCTGAATTGATCACGTCCTGGGTCATCTCGGCTTCTCCCTGCTGTCAGTAGCCAAAGTATTAACTTTCGGCTACCTGAAATCAATAGCCGCTAATTAATTAACTTGTAGCTAACATGTCGATATGAAACATCCTGACTTTGCAAAGCGGTTTAAACAGGCCGTCACACATGCCGGCGTAGAAGACACGCAGGAGGCCCTAGCTCGCCTGTTTGATGTCAGCACCGTGACTATTTGGAGCTACCGGAACGGTGAAAAATTACCGCGCATGAGTACCGCCACAAGGATTGCAGAAACTCTCGGGGTGTCAGTGGATTGGTTGCTCACTGGGGCCGGTAAAGGTCCAGGACTGCTAGGTAACACGGAGGGAAGCAATGTTACACAAGGACCAAGAATTCAAGGGAGAATCCCCCTGATCAGCTGGGTACAAGCAGGCGCTTTTTGTGAAGCGGTAGATCTGCTAGAATCCGGCGAAGCCGAAGCATGGCTGCCCTGCCCCGCTGCACACTCAGACCGCGCCTACGCACTACGTGTGAATGGCGACAGTATGACTAGCCCTTACCCAGGCCAGCGTTCTTACCCTGAGGGAACAATCATTTTTGTCGATCCCGACAAACCTCTTACTAATGGATGCCGGGTTATAGCCAAGATAAATGGAGAGGCAACTTTCAAAACTTATGCTGAAGACATGGGCCACATTTACTTGCGTCCGATCAACCCAACTTACTCACCGATGGATGTGACCGGCAAAGACATAACCTTTTGCGGCGTTATTATTGGCTCTTACACCCCTGAATAAAAAAAAGCCCGCAAATACGGGCTTTTTAATACTAAGAATCACAACAGTATTTTTTTAGCCATCTCAACTTCTATAACACCGCGAGATACACAGTTCAAAGTAAGATTTTGAGCCAATTCTCCCGGTATATACTCTCCCTGGATGTTTGAACGAACAATCACGGCTTTATCATCAACGACCACATTAAAAGCCACCTCCGTCTTGGTGTGATTGTCATTCAAGTAATCCATCCCTTTAGCCGTACCACAATGGGCCTGCTCCGGCGAAAGCCTCCAATCTTTAAGGGAGGTCGAGATATAACCCGCCTCTAAATCAGTAGATAAAATCTTAAATCCATCTCTCAACAAGGCCTGCCTTGCCTTACTCAATACTTCCCGCTTGCTAGAGAAATGCTCTATAGCGAAATATTCGCTAATTATCACTGGCGCATCATTCTTTACAGCACAGCCCTCAAGGCCAAATACCAGCAGAACTCCTACCACCACACAACTTAGCTTTTTCATTCTTATCCTCCGTGATAAGTGCGCTTCGAGCATACCAAGCGTATTAACTATGGAAAATTAACTTATGGCTATTGACCAATCTATTAACTTTCGGCTACTTTAATTGCTAACCAAGGACAGGGCACTCAAATGGACACCGCCAAACACCTCAGACCACTGGCCCCTCGCCAAGCCGAAGCGCTTACCCATCGCGCTCGCGGGCTCTCCAATCGCGAGACCGCCCAGGCCATGCAGTGCTCAGTAACGAACGTCACCAACCTGCTAGCGGAGTGCTTTTACAAACTCCACGCCCGAAACAGCACAGACGCCGTGGCCAAGGCGGTAAAGCACGGATTGATTCAATTCGCCCTGCTCGCCTGCGTACTCAGCGGCATCGGTGCCGATGCACAAGACCAATTGCGCACCCGCTTCCAGCGCCGCCCCACAGTTCGAACCATACGCATCCGCAACAACCGGGAGGGAATCGCATGACCGCCACCGTGTTTGTACATCCAACGGCCATGAGCAAAAACCATATCGACCAGCTGAAACGCCGCATCGATATCGCCAACACCGACCACAAAGCGAACATTCGCTTAGTGCAGCCAAAACCCACTTTTGCACGGCCAACACAAAACAATAACTGGCCCCCATTTGGAGGTGATGCCGCATGAATACTTTCAGCCCAACCCAGAGCGTGGAAACCCTGCTCCGCGTCGCCAACGGATACTCCGGCGCAAGTGAAATAGCTGCACAGGTTTTGCTTTCCGCCTGGAACAGCAGTGATTTCGCAGTCCCCGTTGCCAGCCTCTCCCTGCTAGATGGCGACAACTACCAACACGCCCTCAACGTGATAAATCTGCGCTACCACGGCAGAGCACCGCAAAGCGTAATTGCAGACGGCGATAAAAAACTGAATGCCCTCTACCGCGAATGGAACCACTTGGAAATACAGAGGAAGGAAGCAGCGTGAATCAAACCCAGCCGCTCCCGCAAATGCCTTGCCGCCAATGCGGGAAACCCGCAGAACCAGTATTTAACGGGCAATTGCAATTACGCGGCTGGAGCTGCCAACCCTGTCGATACTGGGAGCCCGCCATCGGCAGAGAAAGGAAGTTCAAAAAAACAACGGGGTTTAGCCATGAGTGAATTTAGCCGGATTTTAGAACTTTACGAAGAGCTAGCACGCACAGTTCAGCTACAACAAATCCAAATAAATCAACTGCGCATACTCGCAGCTCAACAAGCTCAAACCCCACAAATAAAACCAAACAAACAGGAGGCAGCGTGAAAAAGGAAAAAACCTTCACCATCACCCAGGCCGCCAGAACCGTGAAACTGGGTAGAAACACCCTGCTGAAATTAATGCGGGAAAACGGCTTGCTGCATAACCGTGAACCCATGCGCAACACACCAACAAAACAGGCCGTTTCGCAGCAACTGCTAATTGCCATAGCCGATGAATATTACCGTGGCCCGGTAAAAGTGCAGTACATCACCACCAAAGTAACAGCCAAAGGTATGGTCTGGATTCGCGACCTTGTTGAAGACAAGCCCATACCCAAAGCCAGCTAAAAAATTTAACCGCGCCCAGGCGCATCAGTCAGCTGTAACCGTTAGGGCTGCCGGTATGGAGCCCAATTTTAAAAAAACTTGGAGCATCCCATGAGTACAAACGTAACCCAGGTATTTGCCGATTTGGACGGCGGAGTATTTATAGAAAAACTAGCCCACATCCTCAGCGATGTGGCAGGCGCCGTAACCGATCACGAGAAAAAGGGTGAGGTAAGTATCAATCTAAAATTATCCAAAATACAAAATAGTGATCAGGTTCAGATTGAGCACACCTTGAAATTCAAAAAGCCGACCATGCGCGGCTCCATTATTCAAGACGACGCCACCTCTACCCCAATGTACGTTGGTACAAAAGGCGCCCTGAGTTTCTACCCAGAGAAGCAGCCACCACTGTTTGACCAAGAGAGCAACGGCAACGTCGCCAAACTAAAAAGCAACGGCTAAGCCTTAAAACCCATTTCTTTCAAACCCAAGTCAAACCTAAAAAAGAAACAAGGATTTACCAATGACCATGGATCAAAGCGCAGTAAAGGAAATCAAGGAATCACAGACCACCGCTGAATTGGCGAAAGTAATTGATCAGGCCAAGCTTTCCACACCAGCAATGGCAGCCCCAAACGATTTCCAGATTCTCAACCTGGAGAAATATCAGCTGGGTCGCACACGCTATCGCGGGAAAATGGAAACCACATCTCTCGAAGATTTCGAACAATATTGCATGGACTTCGGTAATGAGAGTGCCAAGTGTTTTGTTGACCCCGAAAGCATGACCGCCCAAACCATTTTCAACTTGGGAACCACCCAAGAACCCGGCCACGCCGACTTCTCTGCAAAATTGCGCCTAATTAAAACCGCTGAATTCAAGGCATTGTTACAACTCAATGGCGACAGATGCTCACAAAAAGCCATGGCGGAATTTATGGAGGATTACGCCGAAAACATCGTTTGCTATACCGCCGATGGGGAGGCGATCAACACCAGCAAGGCCATTGCCGCCGTGCGCCGTCTCACTATCGAATCCTCTCGCAAAGAGGATCACGCCGTTGACGACTTTAAATCTAGCCGAAGCGCCTTGGAGAATATCGAAGCCCGCAGTGATGAGGGTTTACCGGCAGGGTTCAAATTCGAGTGCACCCCTTACAACGGCCTTGAATCACGCAGCTTTGACCTGCGTCTCTCCATCCTCACTGGTGGCGACGCTCCACGCCTTACCGCCCGCATCAAACGCCTAGAGGCTATACAGGAAGCCATGGGCCGAGAACTACAACAATCTCTCAGCTCAGTGCTGGTTCAATCCCAAATGAAAACTTATATCGGCGATTTCGCCGCGTAGTTTAGGGCTGCCCACAATAGCCAACCGGGCCGCAGGTACTGGGCCCTAATACAGGACCAAGATCCAATGAAACGATACGCCTTATTTTACGGCACCTACAACCTTGAGATGGGTGGCGTAATAGATTTTAAGCAGTCATACCACACAGAAAAAGAAGCCTTTGAAGAGGCAACACAAATTGCCAAAAACGATATTTTCACTAGATGGATACAGATATTCGACAAGAAAACAGACACCGTAAAGATTTTCAGCGTAGTGGATAGAAAGCTAAAGGAACGGAAAGATAAGACCTGCCGAGCAGGGGTATTCGAAACCGCCCAGCCCCAGGCCTGCTGAAAATTAAATACTGACCCAAGCCCGCCCTGTGCGGGCTAAGTGGGTAGAGGATATTGAGGAATAGAGAATGGCCAAGCATAAACCCCGCAAACCCATGAGCAAGCAGGCCCAACACGCCCGCCTGGTTAACCGCTGGCTGCCTGGCTTGGTCCTCACCGCTCGAAGTAGTACTGGCCTGGATACCGATGGCGACCCCATTCTCGATATCAGCCATCGGCGCCAAGGCGGCGCCGTTGGCGATATAGCCCGAGCCAAGCTGCAGCACGAAATCCTCAACTGGCAACACCATTGGCTGGCAACAGTTTTTGTCGAGTGCAAAACACCAGAGGGCGAATTTTATACCGACTCCACCGAGTTCGAATCGCGCGGAGTCCGCCTAAACGATTTGGCCGAACTGGTGCGCCCAGAGCTGGACAACATCCAAAACCAAGCCAACCCCAACCACTACAAAGACCACGGCTGGCAGGCGGAGATTCTGCCGAATCGTAAGCAGGAGAAAGGGAGAGCAGCATGAGGCTCTGGCAATCCCTCACCGGCATCGCCGCCCTAACCTTCTGCGGCACCAGCCTGGCCTTTACCGTGCAGCTATGGGTATCCATGCCCGCAGGTTTGGGCGGGCAGCTGGTTGCCGGTGCCACTGCAGTAGCCCTGGAACTGTGCAAATTCAGTTTCGCCCCGTTAGGCCTGTGGTTTTGCAGCCAAGGGCAAAAGAGCGGCTATGCCCTGCTCTGCCTCTGGCCCCTGCTAGTAGTGATCAGCATTGTCGCCACCGTTGGATTCCTCGCCACCCACAGCGAAGAGCAGCAACAACGCAGCGCCCGCAACAGCCAGGAATACCGAGCGTTACAACAGCAGCTCAACAGCCTGCAACAGCAAATCAATACCCTAAACGGCCTGATCAACACCGATGCCAACAACGGCTACCGCCAGCGCGCCCTTAATACCGCAGCGCAGTTATCCACATTGGTGACTGAGCGTACCCAGCTGATAGAGAAGTTATCCACCATCGGCCAAACCGCCAACACACACAGCGCCTTTAACAGCCTCGCCAACACCTTAAACACAGATCCCGCGCGGCTTCAGCATATCGGCTTTCTGGCCCTGGCGATCATCACCGACATAGTGGGACTGGTCGCGTTACTCGCGTTTAACGCCGCTGCAGCGGTTGGTAAACGCGTTTCACAACCGTTTCAACAGCCCGAAACAGCTGAACAACAGCCAGAACACACCAGCCACCTGAGCAAAGAACAGCAACAACTGGCCCAACGCATCTGCGCCGGTGAATTCGGCAACCGCCCAGTGTTGCGCACCATCAGCAACAGCATCACCGGCGGATACAGAACCGTAAAACCCGTTTTCGATGCCCTGCAACAGGCAGGCACACTCACACGTAACGGCCAGGGTTTTGCCCTGGTGCAGAGATGAAAGGTAAGGACAGCCATGAGTAAGCTCCTATCAAAATCAGAAATAGGCCGCCTAACTGGTGCCGGAGCCGAGAACATAGAAGAACAAAAGCGAATCCTGGAAGCCAACCGAATCCCCTATGTACGCCGCAAAGACGGCTCCCCTGCTCTAACTTGGGAGATGGTCAATCAAGCTACACTGACTCGGGGAAATTCGAAACCCAGCCCCTCAGGTATCAACCTGCCTGTGGGCTTTAACCTTGGAGCAGCGAGCTGATGGGCAGAAGAAGAAAACCCGAAAACGCATGGATGCCGCCAAATGTTGAGCGATACAAGAATGGCTTTCGCGTAAATCGAAGGGGCTACCCAACCAAGCACCTAGCTAAGCAGGATGCCAGCAAAGCAGAAGTTTGGACCGCATACGAGCGTTACCTTGCCGGCCTGGTCGAGAAGGAATTTACCTTTAAAGACCTTGTTGAGCTGTACTTTGCATCACCTCAATACACCAAACACATAAAGCCACAAACTCAAAAAGACTACTACCGCTACAGCCAACGCATCTTGGCAGTGTTTGGAGAAATGACACCAGACTCTATCACTTCACCACTGGTACAAATGTTTTTGGATGCCCGTGGGGCAGAACACCCTACCGCAGCAAACCGAGAGAAAACCTTTCTAGGCATTGTGATGAAATGGGGTAAGGCCAGAGGGTTTGTAAAAATCGAAGATCCTACAGTGGTAGTTAAAGCACTCAAGGAAAAAGCTGGCGGTCGCTATTTGGAAGACTGGGAGTATGAAGCCTTTTGGGGATGGCTTGGTGAGCGTGGCCACATTATACACCAGTGCGCTATGGAGATTAGCTATTTGTGTGCAGCCAGACAGCAGGACGTATTAGCCCTTACCCGAACGGACATGAAAGAAGATGGCCTACTGATTGTACAGGCCAAAACCGGCAAAGCTCAGTTAAAGCTTTGGAGCCCAGCACTTAGGGAAGCGGTTGAGCGTGCACTTGCGAGCAATGTTGAAGCACAAATCCAAACAGCTCATATTATTCGCAGCCGCACCGGGCGACCTTTCACCCGCATGGGCTTTAATGCTACCTGGCTAAGAGAACAGCGAGCCGCGCTGGAAGCGGGAGTTATTAAGGAACGTTTTCGGTTTCACGATTTGAAAATTAAAGCCGCCAGTGATTTTGACGGTGACGTGCAGAAATTTACCGGACACAAAACCCGCTCTATGGCAGAGCGATACAATCGAACAGCGGATAAAGTTGTCAGCCTAGACCGGAAGCGCCCAAAGAAAGGCAAATAATTTAGTTTGCCTTTTGCTCCACATCCTCTTTGGTTTCTACAACTTCAATACGAGCATCTCTTTCAAGCTCAAGTATCAACACATCTCTCAAGCCTTCAATTGATTCAGGCGATAAAGTGACCTGCTCACCTTTTGCTTTAGATAACTCAACTGCAATTGCATGAGTTAGGTTACTTATTGATTCATCAGAGAGAGGGACTGGTTGTAAAACCACAGGGGAGTTTAGATTTACAGAAACATCTTTATTTTGAGAGTAGATCTGACCTATGAGCGCACCAACAGCTACCAAGGCCGAAACAACTGCTGCCCAGAACATCTTTTTTGTAAGCTTGACTCCATCTCCTGCAACTTGAGCACTTTGCTTGGCTGCACTTGCACTCACTTTCGCCGCCGTCGAACTATCAGCAGCAATCCTTAACCCCTCTTCAGCAAGCGAATTAGCACGTTTAGCCTCAGACAACGTTCGCTTTATAAACTCTTTTTGCTCCTTCTCTTGCATACCGCGAAGCAAATCTTCGATAAGCTCGATCTGCGCATCTGTAGTCTCGATATAACTTTCTGCGCACTCAATCTTTTTTTCGGCTTCAAGGATTAGTGTGTCGCGCAAATTAACATCTGAATTCGATCTGAAAGAGGAGGATTTCAATAAACCCCTTATTATCCGCGCCACTCGGCAAGAGCCCTGCAGCTCCAGTTTCCATGCCTTTAATCCTGAACGAGACTTTTCAATGTCATGAATCCCACTATCGGGAGGTAGCTGACTTAGCCGGTTAAATTTACTTTTTAATTTCGATGATTCATCTAGCTCGTTCAGAATCGATTGGAAATGCTCTAATTGATTAGCCATACAAGTCTTCTTCCCTTTGACCTCAAGCTCACAATTAAAAAAACCTCAACATAGATTGAGGCCAAAATTACCACACCAAATTACCACACAGGGATCAGAAACTAAAAAACCCCGCACTAGGCGGGGTTTTAAGTCCTTGATAAACAAGGAAGAATCTGGGGTGGCCGACGGGGATCGAACCCGCGACCTCAGGAGCCACAATCCTGTGCTCTACCAACTGAGCTACGGCCACCATAAAAGTGATATACTTCAGCACCTTGTGGCAGTACTGATTGCCGGATATCTCTTGCAGCCAATCTGGCTTCAGACTAAGTCCTTTTTGCCAAACCAGCACCATCTTGTGAAGATGGCACGCCCGGCAGGACTCGAACCTGCGACCATCCGCTTAGAAGGCGGATGCTCTATCCAGCTGAGCTACGGGCGCAAGGTGAACCCGGAAAATTGGTCGGGGCAGAGGGATTCGAACCCCCGACATCCTGCTCCCAAAGCAGGCGCGCTACCAGACTGCGCTATGCCCCGTTTTTCCAATCATTCGCACCTCTTTGACTCTGTTAACCGCCCCGTAGGTGGTTGTGTAAGTCGCTGTAGCTGCGAAGTGCGTGCATAGTAATGATACCCCCGGCCCATGTCAACGCTTCTAAGCTATTATTTTTAAAGAAGTTTATCCTTTTGCCTATCTGGGCCCAGAAGTGGCGAAATTATTTCCAACCTGTGCGAAAATGGCGCACTTCGCGAATCCGACCGGATAAAAAGTAAGCGTTTTTAAAAATCGCCTGCTTCCGCCCTTCTATATACAGTAGGTGCTGGAGCAGACTCCGGTCTATTAGCCATCGATTTTTTATTGTTAGAGATAGCATCTATGTCTGCACTGGTTCTGGACGGCAAGGCCCTGGCACAGAAAACTGAAGAAGAACTCTCGGCTCGGGTAGCCGTACTAAAAGAGAAGAGCGGTGGGCAAACGCCAATCCTGGCGACCATCCTGGTGGGTGATGACCCCGCTTCAGCTACCTATGTAAAAATGAAGGGCAATGCTTGCCGCCGTATCGGCATGGATTCCATGCAGGTGGAACTGCCCTCCTCCACCACCACTGAGGAGTTACTCGCCAAGATTGAGGCGCTCAACGCCAACCCCAACGTCCACGGTATCCTACTTCAGCACCCGGTGCCGGCACAGATCGATGAGCGTGCCTGTTTCGACGCGATTAGCCTGGAGAAAGATGTAGATGGCGTGACCTGCCTTGGCTTTGGCCGTATGGCCATGGGTGAAGAGGCCTATGGCTGTGCAACCCCTAAAGGCATTATGCGCCTGCTGGAAGCCTACAATATCGAAATGGAAGGCAAGCACGCCGTGGTCGTGGGCCGCAGCCCCATTCTGGGCAAGCCGATGGCTGCCATGTTGTTGAATGCCAATGCCACCGTAACCATCTGCCACTCCCGCACTCAAGACCTGGCCGAACATATCCGCCGCGCCGATATCGTAGTGGGCGCCGTGGGCAAACCTGAGTTTATTAAGGCCGAGTGGATTAAAGATGGCGCAGTGGTTGTCGATGCCGGCTACCATCCAGGCGGTGTGGGCGATATCGAACTGGGTCCGCTAACTGAGCGCGTTACCGCCTACACCCCGGTGCCCGGCGGTGTTGGCCCCATGACCATCAATACCCTGATCTACCAATCTGTCGATTCCGGTGAACGCAAGATTGGCTAGTTTTATACGACTAGATAAGGCGGTCAGCCAGGTGACTGACCTCTCCCGTTCCGATGTGAAGCGTGCCGCCAAGGCGGAGCGTATCAGCGTAAACGGTGAGATAGTCACCGATCCGGCCGCCAAGGTACAGGCCAGCGATGAACTGTACTTGGACGGCGAGCCCCTGCACGAGCCGGGGCCACGCTACATTATGTTGAACAAACCACTGGGCTATGTAAGCGCGACCAAAGATGGCGAACACCCTACGGTGCTGGACCTGATTGACGAGCCCAACAAAGCCAAGCTGCATATTGCCGGGCGCCTGGATATCGATACCACTGGGCTGGTGCTACTCACCGATGATGGCCAGTGGTCACACAAAGTGACCTCACCGAACCACCACTGTGAGAAAACCTATTACGCTCTGCTGGCAGAGAAAATTGAGGAAGATGCGGTGGCAAAGTTTGCCAAAGGCATCTGGCTCAACAATGAAAAGAAAAGAACCAAGCCGGCCAAGCTTGAGATTCTCTATGCCAACGAGGTGCGCATCACTATCGGTGAGGGCCGCTACCACCAGGTCAAGCGTATGTTTGCCGCCCTGGGCAACCGGGTAATCGAACTGCACCGGGAGAGAATCGGCGATATCTTCCTGGATGAAGAGCTCCAGGAAGGCGAATACCGGCTGTTAACTTCTGAAGAAATCGCTTCGGTACAATAAAGACTATGTCCTCGCTTCTCCTCCAGGAAATCTCACAGGTCCCGAGTGAAACCCTGTGGATCGCCGATGAAAACAGCAAGCCTTTACTACAGCCGGGCTTTCACTTCGAAGGTGACCTTCTTACCAACCGCTGGGATATTGCCGAGCTGGCCCAGGGTAAGGTTGGGCGCAGCTTCTATAACGACTTTCACCTTGAAGAGCTGGATCGCCGCTACCGCCGCATTGTTTATTCGGTCTCCAAGGAAAAAGCCGTCGTTCACCATATCATCAACCAAGCCCCACGGTTTCTCGGTGAAGGCGGTGAACTGGTGTTGTTAGGAGAAAAGCAGAGCGGCATTAAAAGCTATGCGGCTAAAGTTGCCGAGCGCCTGGATGGCAGTAAGCATCTGCAAAAGTACGGCAACGATTATTGCAGTGTTAACCGGGTAGAGCATCCCCAGGGTGGAACACCTATCGGTGAGGAGGATTACCCGCAGCTACGCAGCCTGCCGGAGCTTGGGGGTCTTTATAGCAAGCCCGGTCTGTTTGGCTGGAATAAGATTGATAAGGGCAGCGCCCTGCTGGCCCAACAGCTCACCACCGAGCTTCCCAAGGAAGGTGCCCAAGTCATCGACCTCGGCTGTGGCTACGGTTATCTCAGTGCCCGACTAGCGACACTGGGGAGCTTCCACTTTACCGCTATCGACAATAATGCCGCTGCCCTACTCGCCTGTAAGAAAAATTTTCAAACTCAGGGTATCAAGGGCGTCGTTCTGCCCTCCGATGCCGGGGCAGAGCTGGAAAGCGGTGCTGCGGACCTGGTGCTATGCAACCCGCCCTTCCATCAGGGGTTCCAGGTGGAGGGCGATCTCACCGATCGCTTTCTGCAACAAAGCGCACGGTTATTGAAAATAACCGGTACGGCACTCTTTGTGGTGAATGAGTTTATTCCGCTGTCCAAGAAGGGGCCGCGTTACTTTTCTGAGGTGCAGTTGATCACCAAAGAAAAAGGCTTCTGTGTATACCGGCTGCGCCCTTAGGGCGCAGTTTGCCGGCGTTTATCTAAACTAGGCGAGCAGTCGCCAGGAGACAAAAATCAAATTTGCGGACCAGCTGAGTCGGTAGGATTAGTAGTCGCGCAAATTAAACAGGTTCATCGAGAGGGTGTGCTCCTCCAGCTCTTCCAATTGTCGCAAGCGCTCGAAGGCTTCACGTGCCGAGGGAGTCTCCGCCCCCTGGGCCAGATCCCGGTATTGGTCAGCCAGATAAATCTCAATATCCATAGCCAGTTTGGCAATGTCATCTAGATTATCTATATCGATACTGCGCAGGCGCTGCAGAAACTCCTTCTCGCGCCCTTCCGGGGCAAATTGCACCCAGGTGTGCAAGGCACCTGGCGGCAAATCGGCGTGGAAGTTCTCCAGTGAATGCTTCATGGAGTCTTCCCGTCGTCGAAGCTGATCTAGGAGCAGCTCAACCCGCTTGTTGGTGGCAAGCTGCTCATACTCTTCGTATTGCAGCGCCAATTTGGCATGAAAATCCCTTCCTTCCTGAATAACTTCCTCAACTGTTTTGTACCGCATTAACGAGCCCTGGAGTAATAAGTCGCTAATGTCAGTATAGACAGGCAGTGAGAAAGGGCGCCAACAACACCCAACAAAAAAACGACAGTGGCAGTTTTCTCTTTGCCTATCGAGCCGCCAGGGCGCTCCAGACAGATAACTCAACGCAGAAGTCGATGATGAGCATACAGGCGACAACTGGGGCTACCGGGATTGATTTTAGCTGGAGCGCGCTTCTTCAGCTCCCCCAGTGAAAGCGTTTTCCTACTCACCGCCAGAATATGATTTTCGTATTGGGGCATGTAGGCCATCCAGGCGCCACGCAGACGGCTGTGCAAAGCCTTTTGACGCCAGGCACTGTCTCGGAGCTCCTGAAGATCGCCAAAGTTACTCACTAAAACCCCATCCCGATGCAATAGGCGCATCAAGTTGGCGCACCATTCTTGACTTGCGGGCACGGCGCGCTGTGCCACCCCATGAAAATGACCAAATATGTCATCGATGACCAGATCAAACGGCTCAGCAGAGGGGTTTTGCAGGTAATCTGCCACATACTCTTTGGCATCGGCATGTACCAGCTCTACATCCTTAACTCCGAAGAAGCGGCGGGCCACCTGTAAGTGAACCGGGTCCAGGTCCACCCCAACAATACGTTTCGCCGAAGTGTAAGCCTGTAACAAGCGGATCAAGGCACCGCCCCCAACACCTAACAGCAATACAGAATTCAGACGCTTCTCTGGCAGAAAGAAGGCCGGCAGCAGAAGCAGCTCCCACAGGGAGCCCTTAAGGGGATCGCGGGGATTCCACTGGGAATGGAAAACCCTGTTGCTGTACAAACGTACGCTGGCGCCGTGGTTGCGCACCTCATAACAGGTGTCTCCCACCTGCTTCTGCCACAGTAGTGCCATTAGCTTTGTGGCAGGTCTGAAGATTTCAGCAGCACTTGGGCAAAGCCCTGTAAGCCAGCCAGGTCTTCTGCGGTGAAACGGGCAACGGTCGGGCTATCGATATCGAGCACCCCAAGGCAGTGGCCGTTATTATCGTAAAGTGGAACGACCACTTCAGAAGCAGAAACCGCATCGCAGGCGATATGGCCTGGAAACTGGTGCACATCCTCTACCAGTTGAGACTCACCGCTGGATACCGCCGTACCGCAAACTCCGGCACCTACGGGAATACGAGTACAGGCGGGTTTGCCCTGAAAGGGCCCCAGACGCAGCTCATCACCATACAAAAAGTAGAAGCCCGCCCAATTGATATCCTCCAACTCCATAAACAACAGAGCACTGGCATTGGCAGTATTGGCCAACCAATCCCTCTCGGCGGATAGCAGACCTTCGAGTTGACTATTGAGCGATGAGTAGAATTTATTTAACGACATGGCCGGACGCCCCCTCACAATCAGTGGCTATAAAGCGCGTTTGCCAGACACAGCAAACCCGCGAAATACCTGGCGTATTGTGTGCCAAGAGGCAGGTATTTTGCGGGCTTTACAGCAGGAATCAACCGGTGATTGAAAATTACTGGTAGGGGTCCAGTACCTCCTCTTTTGAGGACTCCCGTTGATATTGGTCTGCATCCATCGTGGGACGTGACCACTCATTACTCTCGCGGTCACCCTGCTCCTCCCCCGATTGGATAGCAGGGGGTGCCTTGGTGACATCGGAGGCAATTAAAGCGGAGCGTTTTTGCTCGAATCGCTTTTCCACGACGGGCTTGGGCGGCATGGAGGTGCTGGACTCCCGGCGGATACGGCTGGCCATAGTGCTTAGCGTTGGTCGTCGGCGCTCGGCCAGCTTAACCGCTTCCAGCTCGCTGTTGAGCCGATTGACCTCTGCCTGCAAATCTCCCATCTGCGCCTGCAGTTCGGTAATCTGAGTCAGTACGCCTTTAACTTTACGGCTTTCCTTCTCATATAAAACAGCGGCGCCGCCGAAGGCCAAAGCAAAAATGACCAAAATGGAAAACTGACGCATAGAGATCTCCAGAAACTTCCCTTGTTATTTTTAAAGGGCATTTTTACCGTATATTTTCTGTATCTTCCGAGATCTCGCGCATAAAAAACAAGCTTTAAGGCTGACTGAAACGACTGCAACAGCCAGCACAGAGTTAAGAGGAAGAAAAATTTATCCGATAGCGACAAAAAGCCCAGCGTTAAGGAAGTGTCTCCAGCAAAGCCTCTATTTTGACGGCCTCCTGATCCACAAAACAATTATTGGCCGAGATAGCTGGGATCAAATAATTATCCGCATATTGGCAGCCGATCATTTCGATGGGTTTTTGCCCGAGCTTTTCTGCCAAGTCGGGAGAATGGGCTTTGCCGGCGTGCAGAGAGTTGAGTAACAAATCATAGCCGGGCTGCCAACACTGCAACCCAGGAAAACTTTTCTTCAGCGCGGCGGCTATACGCAGCCCTTCATAATCCAGATCCCCCCAAAAAAAAACGGGAAGTGAACCCAAATTATCGCCATACCACCACTGTGAAAATTGCTGCCGAGAAACTGTAGTGGCCGAATTAATCGTGCTAAAGCGAGTAATGCCATAATTGCGAATCCGCTCCGCGCCACCCTGATAGCCCTCGCTGTACACCAGCGCCGTAGAGCTGGGCTGCAATTCCGCCAAGCTGATAAAAGTATCCTGGTTCTCTATAAAAATCACCTGCGCAAACTGTTCCGGCAGGTAGGCGTGAAGTAATAACTGGCGCTCGCGAATTTTTCGGCTCAGCTCCGGAAACAGGTTGCGCACCAGGGACTGGCGACTAGGTAAATCAAGATATTTGGAATCCCCTTTAAAGCAGCGCGCGGCCAATTGCCGCCAGGTGATTTGCTCGGCAAAAATCAATTCCCGACTTATCGCGGCCCAGCAGGAGACCATCTCCTCGGCAGAGTCGAAGCCCGCTTGAAGCTCCAAACCCTCTACGGGAAAAGCCGCGGGATTCTCAAAGCGATCGGCATAGGGCTCCAGCAGACTGGTCCAGGCAGACTTGAGCAAGCTGGGGGATGGACGATTGAGCCACAGGCGCAGCTGCTCTTCACTGGCGTCCCGAAAGATCAGCTGAGCGCCCTGCCACTCTGCGACACCCGGTCGCCGTTTAGGGTTCGGTTTTACTGCAAAACATTGATACTCACTGGCAAAGTGCTGCAATTCATTCCACAGCTCTTGCTCGTCTTGGTCGGGGTCTCTGAGGGGCTCCAACACTTCCAACCAGCGCTTACTGCCAGCGCGCAAATCCAGCCTGAAACTAATGCGGGCTTCCTTGCCCCGTTCCAGCTGGCTGTCCCGCCGATCCAGAATAAAATTCAGGATGCCGATTAACAGCGGGTTTTCCTCTACCCAATAGGGCAATGTCTTTTCCATCGGTTGCCTCCCTGCCAATGGAGGGGTTCCCCCCGAAAATACCTATCCCTCTACTTCTACCAGGTCCATAAAATCCAGCGACGCCTGCTGGCGAATCGCGCGGCGGTGATTGGCCCAGAGTTCGGCGATACGCTCCTGGTTGCACACCTTGCGATCGACATACACCCGCGTATTCAGCTGGCCGATGGGCTTGGCACTGGGGCACTTACTGAATACAAACTGATTCGAGATCAGGTCCATAAAAGGCCCCGATTTACTGCTGGGCATAATGAACAGCAGCTGTAGCCCAAGGGTTTCAGTCAGGTAACGAATCACTTCCTTGGAGCGGGACTCATCCATTTTGGAGAAGGCTTCATCCACCAGCACCATTTGCAAATGGCTGCCGCTTTCACCAAAGCGGAAGGCCGAAGTGACCGCTGCGGAGCGGATAATATAAGCCGGCGTTTCCAGCTGACCACCGGAACCGGTGCCGTACTGGCTGAGCGCAATCGGCTCCTTACCTTCCGGTTCCTTATAGATCTCATAGCTGCGGTAGTTGCGGTAGTCGCTGATTCGATCCAGCTCGCGCCGTGCCACCTGCTCGTCCTCACTCAGCAGCATACTCAACAGGCGATCCCGCACCTTACGGTGCTTGGGCGCCAAGTCCGTGTCGAACAGGCTCTGCTCTTCGCCCAGATTCGGCAGTTCAATTACCGCCTTAAAGAAGCTCCAATATTCCTTGAATTCCGCCACCCACTGGTAGTCGAAACGGAAGCGCTCGCGGTCGGCACCAAAGCGGTGATGCTCCAGCTCTTTATTCAGATCATCCAACACGCGCTTACCATCGTTAATGGACTGGTAAATAGCGTGGCACAAGTGGGTTACAAAAGTGGTGTTAAAGGATTTTTTCAATCCCAGCAGTTGATCGTGGCGCTCCACCAGCAGGTTATTCTTCAGGCGGTTGCGCAGGGTCTCTACCTGATCTCCGAGACCGCTGATCAACTTGAACAAGCCATCTTTGTGGCCGCCACTCAAGTCCGGCTCAAACACCAGGGTATCGACGCTGGCACAGGTGGCGTTGTACTCCATCACCGCGCGATCCAACTGGCGACTGTATTTCTCCAGCTGTCCATGCCAACTTTCGATATCCGCTGAGAAGTCGAAGTTGTCGGCGGCGCGCTCTACCTGCTCGTCGGCAGTAACCAGCACTTGCTCGGCATCGAAGGTGGGATCGATGGCGGTAATGCGCCTTACCATTTCCTCGCTGTCACTGGCAGCATCGTCCAGGGATTCCAGCTCGCCAGACAGCGCGTATAAGAGTTTTTCGTTGCTTCTTAGCTTGGTCTCCAGAGAGCCATGCTTGCGCTGGAGGTCAGACAGCTGCTTTTGCTGATCTTTGAGCTGGGCCTTGAGTTCATCGACCTGCTGCTCGAACTGCTCGAAGTCCTTCAGGTCCAGGTTTTCCAGAGCCCGCTCGGCGCTGCGCCATTCCCGCTGTGCCGCCAGGGCGGAATCCACAATGGACAACAGCTTGATATTCGCCAACCCTCGCACCGCGTTGGTGACCCGGCGGTAGAGCTGGTGGCGCTCGTTGACGTGGGCGGCCTCTTCCAGCAACTGCTCCATAGCGCGCTGCTGCGCCGCCAGTGCGCGGGCGCGGGCGCCCTGGCCGAAGACCAGCTCGGCATCGTCCATATCGCAGCGCCACATGCTGTAGTTGCCACTGGCCATACCGTCGGCAGTCAGGCCCCGGCGGGTGCCGCGCAGCTCGTGCTCATCCTCCACCTGTACCACGGCACCGTAGGAAGCGCGCAGATAATGCTCGGCAGTTTTATGGGTGAACTCCATCAGTTCGATAATGGAGCCCGACGGCGTATCCAGGCGCTCCGCATCGCGGCGGGCTTTGTCCCCCTGGATCACACGGGCGCGGTTGTTGCGCCCGGGCAGGCTGCGCACGATGCGAATCGCGCGGGCCTCGTGTTCCGGCTCCACAATAATCGAGAAGCGCGCGCCGCCCAGATAGCCTTCAATCGCCATCTGCCAGCGCTCATCCAGCACTTCCACATAATCACACAGGACACGGGGCTCCGCCTGCGGGCACTGCTCGCGAATTGCGGCCAGGGCCGCTTCCACCGATTGGGGGTAGCGTACGCGGTTGGCCTGGAGATGCTGAATGCGGCTCTCCTGGGTGCGCAACTGCTTTTGCAGCTGCTGTACTTTTTGCTCCCAGCGGGAAGCCTGCTGGGCAATCTGCTCTTTGGGGGAAACCTCATCACCGACGCCAGCTTTGCCACTACTATCCAGCAGGTCGTAGAGGCGGTTCTGTAGGGCCTCACTGCTGGCAGCGCGCTCGCGCAGTGGCTCCAATGCAGCCAGGTCAATCCAGTCCTTGCCTAACAGCTTGTGCAGATCCGGCAGGTCTTCCTCGCGGGCTACCTGCTTGATCGCCTGCACCAGTGCTTTATCAGAGAAAGCGGGAATTTCCAGCTCGGCGGAGGTCGAGTTGAGCAGGTTTAATAATTCTTCGGCAGCCTCACGGTTCTCGCGCCAGCGGGCCTCTTCGGCAGACATGGGGGTGTGCTGCTGGGACAGAAGGCTCAGGGCATTGTTAATACGCTGCTCCAGTTCGTCCTTATTGCGCAGCGCATCAATACCCAGACGCTGGGCTTGAAGCTCTACCAGCTGGCCGTTGAGCTGCTCGACGCGTTCGGAGGCGACGCGCACTTCACGCTCATTGTTGTCCAGATCGCTGCGCAGTTTTTTCTGGTCATTCTTGCCACTCAGATAACTCTTTTGTACCCGCTGCTGGCGATGGCGTGCGCACAAATATTCCTGCACCCGCAACTGCAACCACTGCTCCCGGTAGAGCTCTACCGACTGGGCGATGGCCTCCAGGGAACTGACCCGCTCCACAATCTGGCGGGCTTCCTGCTCCATGCTGTGAATGGTTTTCATCAGTTCGGAGACGGAGCGGATGGCATCACCCAGATCGCGTTTTTCCAACACTTCCTGGGCGACAAAATCGTTGATGCTTTTTACCGGCTTATAGGCCATAAAGTTGGCAAAGGTGCGCGCGGCGTGCATGGCCTCGCGATCGGAGACCGCATCGCGGCGTCCGCGCAGGGCACCGTAAAGGCGGCGCAGGTAGGCCTTTTTCTTGTCGTACTGCTCTACTTTTTCGAACTGCTTGCTCAGGACTTGATTGAATTTATCCAGCGGCAGCAGGTGTTTGCCATCGGTGTAGTCCCGGACAAAATCCCCCATCACCAACTGTTCACCGGGGAATACGAAAAAGCGCAAATCACTTTGGCGAGCCTGGACGGGCTTGCTGCTGTTATCCAGGTGCGCACGAATACCCATCACTGCAGTAAAAGGCTCAGCATCGTCTTCACCGCTGGTGGGATGGAAAATACCGGCGATGTAACAGTCAGTGGGCTCTACACGAGCGTAACTGCCGTCGTCACAACCCAGTACATAGGAAGCTAGCGTCCGTACCTGCTTGCCACCGCGCCCGCGCTGGGTGGTTTCATCCTGCCCCGGGTTAAAGGTAAACAGGGTATCGTGGGCGGCGGTCATCAATGTCTGGATAGCATCAGCCGCCGTGGTTTTACCGGAACCGTTGCCACCGGAAAACAGGTTGATCGGGCCGAAATCATATTCCAACTGCGGGATATTGCCCCAGTTAATCAGGATCAGTTTTTTTAGGAACATAGTCTTTTCAAAAAAACGGTCTTTTCAAAAGCAGGGTCTTTTTGCTGGCGGGAAGCCGACACCCTTCTCCGAGGCTCCCGGGCGCGATTTACGCAAACCCGGACGGTCGAATGTTTTCGATTTTTTATAGCCGCTACTGCGGCCTCAATTTTTAACTAAGAAGCCGCTTCACTCTCAAACAGGCTGTTATCTTCGACTTCTGGAGTGATGCGTTCGAGCGCTTGCTCTTGTTCCGCCTCTTCAGCCTCATCAATTTCATCAGTTTGAGTGGCCTTGCTCTCCACGACGGGCGGGACTTCGCTGTCGATCAGCTGGTGCAATACCGACTCGCTGACAAAGTGGGCGATAGTCGGGCGCACGCGCAGCCACACTTCCGCACTAGCCTCCACCTCTTCGCTGCTGAACTGTACCAAACGCAGCTGGCGCAATTTCTTCAGCAGGTTTTTACGCTCGGCGTGCTTATCCGGCAGGGACATTTTCAGCAGATTGCGCATGCCCAGTTCCAGGGCTTCCATCGATAGCGCGGCGCAACCACTCTCATCCACCTGCCCTTCCCGCAGCGCTTTATCGTATTCCACGCGCAGGGCGAGAATCGCGGCCACTTCCTGCTGACTGAGGCGGGCGCGGAAGCCGCCGTGGTGCGGCTCTTCCTGATCCGGCAGTCCCGGCACTTCGGCGCCGGGCGGATACACTCGGATAAACTGGAAACGGCTGTCGTGCTGCAAACGCAATCCCAGCGGGGCCAACCACTCGCGTACCAGCTGCTCGCAGCGCTGGAAGCGATCGTAAAGCGTGGTTTCGATAACGCTTTCATCCCGGCAGATAACGCCGTAATCCAACAGGCGCACCAGCAGCTCGGAGAATTCACTGCGGTTCAGGCGACACTGCGCCAGGGCCTCTTCCAAAGCCTGTTCAATCACTGTTTTTCAGCTCCAGGATATATTCGTCAAATTCGGTGAAATAATCATTGCTGGCGATTTCACCGGTAAATTTCACCTGCAAGTCGGCGGCACCGCTCTGGTTCACCGCCGCCGCTTCGATCACATGGCTCATAGCGAGCAGATCACGCGCATCCCGCAATGGCAGGTTGCGGCTGTTGATCTGGCGGCCGGTGCCGAGGGCATCGCTCAGATAATCGCGCAGGTTACTGTTGTTGAAGTTAAACGCCTGGTCGAGCAGTTGTTGCAGCTCGATCTCGCGGCGGTTCTCCTCACCGATGGGGGTTTCATCTTCGACCCGGGTATTTACCGGTTGGCGGCGGTTGCGCTGCCACAGCTGGGTTTGCTTGGGGTCAAACAGGCGCAGCTGGAAGCCGCCCAGCTGTTCGCCCAGCTGTTCGAGGATATGTGTTTTTTGCTGGCTCTCACCGAGACGCTGGCACAGGTCGGCAAACTCGCCCTCGGCCTGGCTGTGCAGGTAGCTGAGCTGGCGAATAATAATATCCGCGCGCTTGGTAAAGCCCTGTAGTGCGCGGCGCAAAGCGGGCAACTTCACCTCGCAGGCACGACGCATGCGGTCCTCGATGGTATCGAGCATTAGCCACAGCAGGGAGTGGCCCGGCTGCATCAATTCCGGCAGCAGCTGGCGCAGGCGCTTCTCCCACTCCGCTTTCTGCATATCCTCCTTTCTGCGAATGCAGTCAATCACCCGATTGATGGAATCGCGATGTTTTTCCACGCTGTCCGCAGACAAACGGATAGCCAGGTCCGGCTGGAAGCGGCTCTCCATAAAGGAGAAAAACTCATCGGTAGCCTGCTGCACCAGCAATTGGGCCTCCACCTCGCACACCATTTCCCGCTTGCGCTCTTCCAGCTCGGCGATCATATCGGTGAAATCCGCCACGATACGCTCGGAGTATTCCCAGGCATCGATCAAGTCGTGTATTTCACCTCGGCTGGCAAAGGCCTCCAGGGCATTCAAGGTGTTGCGGGTATTGCGGTGGCGGGTGCGCACGCGAGTGCCATTCACTTCCACTAGCGGCTGAGTGAAAAGTCGGCCTCGGCGGCTAAACGGATAGGTGGCGGTGAGCGTGGCGCTGTCCACCTGCTTCTCCAGCCAACCGAATTCCACCAAACTGTTCAGTACCCAGACGGCCTGATCGCGCAGGTTGCGGAAGCGGCCCTCGGGGTCCTGCACTCCATCTTCACTATCGAGTTGGGGCGCGCGGGTCAGGGCCTCGGCAAAAATTTCCAGGATCTGCTCGCGCAGCAAAGACTCACCGTAGTCAGCCTTGGCGGTGTACAGACGCTCATACAAAAGACGCAAGCACTCAACCACCTGTTCGCGGTATTTACCGGTCAGCGGGCGGAAGAAGTGCTGGTAGGAATCGACGAAGAACAACGACTATAGGCCCGCTTATTCCTCTTCCGGCTTTTGGTTGAAGACGCAGTACTTGGTGTAGTCGCGTCCATCATCCAGGGTCCATTGGCCCTTGGGCACCTTATCCATTTTTTCACACCAGGCATCGGAGCCGCGCTTGGGCTCACAGGCGGTCAGTGCGACAAGGGCAACAGCGGAGCAGATCAGAACGAGTACTTTTTTCATAGTTCGCTTCTACAAATGAAATTCGAATGGCTTTTTCTCCCCAGCTGCGACCAGACAGGGAGAATCAATAGGCGTAGTTAAAGGATGTCGTTTAGGGGTTAGAGACGCCCTACTCGCGGCGCCACTTAGTGCCCTCACGGCTATCCTCAAGCACCACACCCTTGGATTTTAACTCTTCGCGAATCTCATCGGCGCGGGCAAAGTCACGGTTTTTCTTGCTCTGCACGCGCTCTTCAATCAGCACTTCAATTTCCTCTGCGGAAATAGTTTCTTCGCCACCGCGGGCCTGCTTGAACCAAGCTTCCGGGTCTTGCTGCAAAATGCCAAGCATTTCACCGGCCGCCAGCAACAAACCTTTTAGGCGTGCTTTATCGGCGTCTTCGGCCTTGTTCAAATCGCGGGCAATCTGGTGCAATTCGCTAATGGCGATCGGCGTATTCAGGTCGTCTTCCAGCGCTTTAAGGAAAGCAGTGTCAGTCAAATCTGCCGCTTGCGCCTCAACCACTGCGGTTTCACGCAGTGCACCGTAGAGGGTATCCAGGGTGCGCCAAGCCTGATCCAGCAGGTCAGCACTGAAATTCAGTTCTGAACGGTAGTGGGCAGATAGCAGTGCGAAGCGCAGTACCTCGCCAGGGTAAAGCGCCAGCAGGTCTTTGACCATGCGGAAGTTGCCAAGGGACTTGGACATCTTCTCGCCGTCGATATTCACGTAGCCGTTGTGCATCCAGTAGCGCACAAAATCCACGCCATTGGCGCAGCAGCTTTGGGCGCGCTCGTTCTCGTGGTGCGGGAAGGTCAGGTCGCGACCGCCGCCATGGATATCGATAGTGTCACCCAGGTGCTTCTTGATCATGGCCGAGCACTCCAAGTGCCAACCCGGGCGCCCACGGCCCCAGGGGCTGTCCCAGCCGGGCTCGTCATCGGCGGACGGCTTCCACAGTACGAAGTCGCCGGCGTACTTTTTGTAAGGCGCTACTTCCACCCGCGCACCGGCGAGCATATCGTCGAGGGAGCGCTTGGACAGCTGACCGTATTCCTGCATGGACTCCACCGCGAACAGCACATGGCCCTCGGCGGCGTAAGCGTGACCCTTCTCCAGCAGGCTTTCGATCATCGCGATCATTTCCGGCAGGTGCTGGGTGGCGTAGGGAACGATATCCGGCTCCAGGTTATTGAGCGCGGCCATATCCTCGTAGTAAGCCTGGGCATAGCGGGCAGATAGTACAGCGATTTCCTCGCCGTTATCCCGCGCGGTCTTCATGATTTTGTCGTCAATATCGGTGATATTGCGCGCGTAAATCACATCGCTGAAATTTCTTTTCAGTACCCGGTACAGGGTGTCAAACACCACCACAGGGCGGGCATTGCCAATATGCACGCGGTTGTACACGGTGGGGCCACACACATACATGCGCACCTGATCTTCCACCAGTGGTACGAAGGGTTCTTTCTTCCCGGAAAAAGTGTTGTAGACCTGTAGAGACATCTTTTCTCTCAAATTCTTTTTGCTGTGTGGCTGGGCCAGCCCCTGACCCAACCGCGAAAACTGCCGCTCGGGCAGCTCTCCGCTTTGCTATTTGTTTTGCTCTTTGGCCCAGCTGTCGCGCAGACCAATGGTGCGGTTAAACACCGGCGCTTCTGCGCTGCCGTACTTGCTGTCGCGACAGAAGTAGCCGTTGCGCTCGAACTGGTAGCCCCGCTCTGGTTCCGCTTTGGCCAGGCCGATTTCCGCCTTACAGCCTTTTAGGATTTGCAGGTTGTCCGGGTTTACGCAGTCGAGGAAGTTCTTACCGCCGGCATCCGGCGCCGCATCGTTGAACAGGCGATCGTAGAGACGCACTTCGCAATCGACATTGTTATCGGCAGATACCCAATGAATCACGCCCTTCGGCTTAACACCGTCGGCCGGGTCCTTACCCAGGGTGTCCAGATCAACCGAGCAGATCACCTCAACAATTTCACCGGCATCATTCTTCACGACTTCTTCGGCAAAGATCACATAGGCGTTGCGCAAACGTACCTTTTTGCCCAACACCAGGCGCTTGTACTTCTTGTTGGCCTCTTCGCGGAAATCCTCTTTCTCAATATAGAGAGTGCGGCCAAAAGGAAGTTCACGGGCCGGCAGATCATCGCGCACCGGGTGGCCGGGTGCTGACAGCATCTCTTCCTGGCCTTCCGGGTAATTTTTCAGGGTGACCTTCAAAGGCTCCATCACACACATGGCGCGCGGTGCATTTTTATCCAGATCGTCGCGAATGCTGTATTCCAGCATGCCCACATCGACAACTGAGTCGGAGCGGGTTACACCGATCATCTCGCAGAAGTTGCGAATGGAAGCCGGGGTAAAGCCGCGACGGCGCATACCGGACAGGGTCGGCATGCGGGGATCATCCCATCCGTCTACATGGCCTTCGTCTACCAGTTGCTTGAGCTTGCGCTTGGACACCACGGTATAGTTGAGGTGCAGGCGGGCAAACTCGTACTGACGCGGACGCGAGGGCACCGGCAGGTTCTCGATCAGCCAGTCGTACAACGGCTTGTGATCTTCGAATTCCAGGGTACAGATAGAGTGGCTGATACCCTCAATCGCATCACACTGGCCGTGAGCGAAATCGTAGCTGGGGTAAATGCACCACTTATCACCGGTCTGGTGGTGAGCCATCTTTTTGATGCGGTAGATAATCGGGTCGCGCAGGTTAATATTGGGTGCGGCCATATCGATCTTGGCACGCAGGCTGCACTGGCCCTCTTCCATTTCACCGTTGCGCATCTTTTCAAACAGCGCCAGGTTTTCCTCGACGGAGCGATCCCGGTAAGGGCTGTTCTTACCCGGCTCTTTCAGCGTGCCGCGGTAGTGACGGGCTTCTTCTGCGGACAGATCGCACACGTAGGCCTTGCCATCTTTAATCAGGTGCAGTGCCCACTCGTACAATTGGTCAAAATTATCCGAGGAATATTTGGCCTCGCCATTCCACTCAAAACCGAGCCAAGAAACGTCGCGCTTAATCGCCTCGACAAACTCTTCCTCTTCCTTAGCGGGGTTGGTGTCATCAAAACGTAAATTGCAGGTGCCGCCAAACTCCTGTGCCAAACCAAAGTTCAGGCAGATGGATTTGGCGTGTCCAATATGTAGATATCCATTCGGCTCCGGTGGAAAGCGGGTTGCCACCTGGGATA
Source organism: Microbulbifer mixtoriginis (SeqCode) (assembly GCF_052466765.1). Lineage (NCBI taxonomy): Bacteria > Pseudomonadati > Pseudomonadota > Gammaproteobacteria > Cellvibrionales > Microbulbiferaceae > Microbulbifer > Microbulbifer mixtoriginis (SeqCode). The sequence continues at coordinate 4,444,025 of NZ_CP174289.1, read as the reverse complement.
CCCGGCCCTCTGCCAGGTCTTCGCGAATAAGGTTCTGTAAAAAGTGAGCGGGCTTGCTCTCGGATGTCATAGGATTCTCTTATTTACAGCTGTGCGAACATAAACGGCGAATTATACCCTAGTTGAGCCACAGAATATCCTATTTAGCTGAGCGCCAGACGATGATTTTTGCTGTTGGCGCACACTTTTTAGGCAATCCATTATGATATCGCGACTCGGCGTTTTACAGCTCCTGACTAAAAGGTATCATGCCGGCCGAAATCAACCCTCATAGGACATTTTATGATCACCTTGCACACTACCCACGGAGATATTGCTATCGAACTGGATTTCGACAAGGCCCCAAAGACCGCAGCCAACTTCCTGCAGTACTGCCGTGACGATTTTTACACTGGGACCATTTTCCACCGGGTGATCGACAACTTCATGATTCAGGGTGGCGGCATGACCCCCGACATGGAGCAGAAAGAAACCCGCGAGTCCATTGAAAACGAAGCGGACAACGGCCTGAAGAATGACACCGGCACCCTGGCCATGGCCCGCACCATGGACCCCCACTCCGCCAGCTCCCAGTTCTTTATCAATGTAAAGGACAACGACTTCCTGAACTTCCGCAGCAAAGACACCCAAGGCTGGGGTTACTGCGTGTTCGGCAAAGTGGCCGACGGTATGGACGTGGTCAATAAGATCAAGAGCGTAAAAACCGGCAGCAAGGGCTTTCATCAGGACGTACCCATGGAAACCATCGAAATCACCGGTATCAGCATTTCTGACGACTACGCAGACAAGTAATTTTTCGAGCCCATTTAGGCTCTAAGGCGGGGACATTGTCTATTTATTTTATTTCCGATCTGCACCTCGATGAGAACCGACCGGAGATTACCCAGGCTTTTTTTGATTTTCTGCGCGGCCCCGCCGCCGGTGCCGAAGCACTGTATATTCTCGGCGACTTCTTCGAGGCCTGGATTGGCGATGACGACGATGCCCCCCTGATTGAAGAGGTGGTGCGGGAGTTAAGCCACTACAGTGGCACCGGGGTGGAACTGTACCTAATGCATGGCAACCGCGATTTCCTGCTCGGTACCGATTTTGCCCAGCGCACAGGTGCGGTGCTACTGCAAGACCCAACTACCCTCACTTTGGCTGGCCGGCAGGTTCTCTTAATGCATGGCGACAGCCTCTGCACTCGCGACGAGGAATATATGACTTTTCGGCGCCAGGCGCGGGACCCCAATTGGCAACAGGGGTTGCTGGCCAAGCCTTTGGAAGAACGCCGCGCTATCGCCGCACAGATTCGCGCCGCCTCCAAAGCCATGAATAGTCGCAAAGCGGAAGACATCATGGATGTTACCCCTGAGGAAGTGGAAAGAGTGATGCGTGAATACAACGTAAATACCTTGATCCACGGCCACACCCACAGGCCCGGTCGCCACCCCTTCTCACTTGATGACGCTGCAGCGGAGCGCATTGTACTGGGAGACTGGGATCGCAATGCCTGGTGCCTAAAAGCGAGAGGGGAAACATTGGAACTGATGCACTGGCCAATCGGCTGAAGCAGGGCTATCCACATCCAGCTTCCCAATAGTTAGTGACAGAGCTTTTGTTCGAGCTTCACAGCCTCCGCCAAGAGGCGCAGGCTGTGGCGCAGGCGCTTCGCCCCACCAAAGCGGAACCCTTTGGCCTGTAAATAAGCGCAATCCATTATTGCTGGCCGCTCCCCCTGAGCTTCCGGAGGCAGAGGGCTAGGCTTTCCCAACATGGACTGCAAAATCTCCGCCACCTCTCGGAAACTCACTAGGCGATCACTGCAATTCACCGCCCTCCCCTTGGCATCCGCCTCCGATAGGACCAACTCCACTGCCCTGGCGACATCTTCCCCATGCACTTCTGTGGCAACTCTGGTTTGAGTGAAGGGCTCACCGCTCACCACTGCGCGAGCAATGTCATACCACTTACTGCGCTCGAGGGGATTCACCACACCATAGACTCCGGTGAGACGCAGGGAGACCGCATGCCATTGACGCTGCTGGGCCCAAGCGGAAACCATCGCTTCCACCGCCGATTTGTAAGCCCCATAAAATGTATCGGGCAAGGCCGCCTGATGCTCGTACAAGTTGCCTCGCAAACACCCCGTCGCGTACACGGCCCTGCTGGAAATAAAAACAAATTTATCCACGGAGGCAGTATGAGCCACTTGCATCAGTAGCAGCGTACTGTTCAGGTTAGATTGGAGATAACCGGAAAGATTCTCCCCTTCCCCACCACGATAACGCCCAGGCAAGTGATCATAGGCACAGTGCACTATCGCATTCAAACCACTAACAAATCTGGATAGAACTGCACGATCCGCCATATCGCCAGCAACCCACTCAAAGTTGCTACCTGTAGCAAAAGGAAATAACCCAGATTTATGACCTGTGCGGGATAGTGCTCGCACTTTATAACCATGATCGAGAAAGTAACGGACAATAAACTGCCCCACATAGCCACTGGCGCCAGTGATGCCGATATTCACTGGGCACTACTCACTGATTGACTCTGCTCATGGGTCAACTGCTCGATTCTCGCACCGATATCACGACCCTGATTGACTGCCCACCACAATTCGATCAAGGGTCTGAGCTGCTCCATTTTCGTATGGTCCTTTTGCCAGGGTTTTTCGTATTGATAGTGAATCACATGGATGCTACTCCACAACCATAATTGCGGTAGATTCAGATACAGATATTGCAAGGCATTGTAGATATAAGGCATACCGTGCCAGCGAGGGAAAAATGCCTGCAGAAAAGTCTGGTCCGTGCGCCGCCAAAAAGCGCCCGGCTTGTCTAACAAGGTCATCATTGCTCGGTAGGTTTCTACACAAGGTACGGCGGTAAACAGGCCAGAATTCATTCGACCAAAGCCGTCCAAGTTTTCATAGAGATTGGGCGCGGCACAAAATTCAGGGTATCCCATCAGGTGGTCGATATTGCGCAGTACCAACATATCTGCATCGAGAAAAATTAGCTTGTCATATTCCTCCAGCTGCCAGAGGGACAGCTTGCAAAAATTATTCAGTGGAATATGGAACCTCGGTTTTTCCCCCTTATCAAAAGGCGCGCGCATGTGAAGTCCTGCGCGCTCGTGGCGCTGGATAAATGCCTCAGAAAAATCTGGTGGGCTGACCTCCCGCACCAGGCATCCAGATAATTCCAGCGGTTCCGTATCCACAGAATCGGCAACCACCATTGCTATCAAAGGGTATGCAGCCCTCACCCTTTCCAGCGAACGTTTTAGCGCAACCGCACCAATCACATAATCCTGGCTGTTTACGAGGGTAATAAAGGCACAACGAGACATGGTGGCTACTGCAATCTGTTTAACACTAGTTAGGTATACGCACTGCCTGACACTCAGAAATGCCCGTGGGAGACTCACAGGGGAGGCATTTTCTCATCCGCTCCATAAATTGAGCGAAGGCACCAGCGATCTGCAATGCTCTCCACCTGCTTAAAGCTGAAACAGTTCACATTATAGATAAAGCTCGCCCGTAACTGGCCGCCATAAACTGCCAGTGAGAGGTAAATTCCGTAAGGGGTGAGACGCGTTGGCAGCGGGGTCGTATGTATTTTCAAATTCTCACTAATTTCTACCCACTCTGAAGTTTCGCCGGTATACACAGCGGTAAACCCTTCATGATGCTCCTCCGCCTGAAGAAAAGTAATTAGAAAGCAGCTTGAGGCGTTAAGGTTGTGACCGATACTGCCGTGAGGGCCAATTGAATCAGCAGCGTAGGCCGTGCGCATCGCATGCCGGATCTCTCGTGACAGGCGCACGAGTTTTTCTGACCAGGATTCATTTCTGCAAACTGACAAATTGCCATAGCGAAACATGGGACCAAGAATATAGCGGTGCTCTCGCTTTAAGCGCAGAGACAAGCTGGTATTTAGCCAAAAATCATGATGAAGAAATTCACATAAAGTTTGCTCGTAGGCGGCGCATAAGAAGACAAACAAGCTGATTTCTGCATCACTGACATTGGCTTGAATCTGCGTAAAATCGGCTCCGTCAATATTGAGAATCACCTCATCACAATTAATTGAGACAATCTCTTGGTGCGAAGCCTGCCAAACGGCTTCTCTCTGCAGCTCTAGCTTATTGCGCCAATAGTAACTGGCTTTTTGCCCACGCTCCGTCCCAAGATATGTCTCTTCAAAATTGATATAGTCGGCAAAATCGGTGGACTCCCCGCGGGGTTTATAGGATTTCCCTGCTCCCATTGCCAGGTAGGCAGCTAGGGATTCGGCCCACAACAGAGACAGACTAATGCCATCGGTAATAATGTGGTGGCACTTGGTCAAGAAAATATATTCATCCTCACCGGTGCGAAAAAGGCTGAGGCCTAGCAGCTGGTCCGAATTTAAATCCATGGGGGAGCTGCTGAACTGGCGCAGGAAGCTGGTGATATGCGCCTCACTCATATGGCGAATATCCATGTAGTCCAGTTCGATATCATCAAAACTTCGAATAGCCGGCTCATCCCGGTAGCGGCATCGGAAAATAGGATAAGCGTTTACAACCGTGGGCACAGCCCGCTCAAACAGTTCGACATCTACGTCCCCCTTAATACGCATGGCGCGGGTAATCAGGTCCGCCAGTACCTTGCGGTGATTCAGGTTGTAAATACTCTGCTCCGTAATCGACAGAGGCACATTCGCAGAGCAATCCCAGCCTGGCATAGGAGTTCCAGTCGTCGGCTAAGAGTTAGTGGGCCGAATCAAATTCTGGGCCCCCTCAAGTACCTTGTGCAGGTGTGGTGTCTCAACATCTGGAGTACTTTCCTGGACTTTGTGGGTGCGCCAGTAAGAGCGACACGGGATCAGGTCTGCATTGCAGCGATAGGCATATTTACCTGCTACTTCAGAGATTTCCTCCAGTAATCCCTGGGCCAAAAAAGTCGGCTTTAACCCCAGGTTACAGAGGCTGGCATTCTCCACAAATAAATCATTTTCCGCAGCCTCATTGCGCGGATTGTCGACAAATGCCACCTTGGCTCCGCTCACATCGGCAATCATTTTGGCGAGATCACGCACCCGATGGGTTTCGGTCATTTGGTTCATGATACGCACCCGCTCTCCTGCGGCGGGAGGAGAGTTGATCGCCAGTTGGATACAGCGCACGGTATCGGAGATATGAATAAATGCACGGGTTTGCCCGCCGGTACCGTGTACAGTCAATTCATGGCCGGTAGCGGCTTGCATCAGAAAGCGGTTCAGTACAGTGCCATAATCACCGTCATAGTCGAAGCGGTTGATTAGGCGCTCATCCAGGGAGGTTTCCACTGTTTGTGTTCCCCACACTATCCCCTGGTGTAAATCTGTAATTCGCACACCATCATTTTTGTTGTAGTAGGCAAAGAGCAGCTGATCCTGGGATTTCGTCAGATGGTAAATACTGCCAGGGTTAGTGGGATAGAGTATCTGCTGGGACACCCTCTGGCCGTCAGCCATCGGTATTTCCACATCCAGATAACCTTCTGGAATCTTCATGCCCGCAGAGCCATAACCATAAACTCCCATAGTACCGAGATGAACGATATGGCAATCGACGCCGGCGTCCACCACTGCGGCGAGAAGATTATTAGTGGCATTGATATTGTTGGAAACGGTGTAGCGTTTATGACGCGAGGATTTCATGGAATATGGCGCTGCGCGTTGCTCAGCAAAGTGCACAATAGCAGCGGGCTGGGTCTCGGCAATCAACTCCATTAGCGGCTCGTAGTCACAAGCCAAATCCAGCCTGTGCAGCCCGATATTTAGCCCGGTCGTCTCCCACCAACACTGCAAGCGCTGCCCAATACTCTCAATCGGTGTCAGGGATTCCACCCCCAACTCCTCATCGATACGACGCCTTGAGAAGTTATCCACGATAGTGACCCTGTACCCCTGCCGCGATAAAAACAAGGCCGTAGGCCAACCGCAAAAGCCATCTCCCCCCAACACCAGAATATGGGCATTACCGTTTTGCCGCATATTAACCTCCCCAGAGAAAAGTCCGCGCCAAACACCAAAAGATATGAATAAATAATATACAAGACCGCCGATTAGGTTACCGTCAAGTAAGTGAATAGTGTCATCGATTAGCCCCTGTAAGACACAAACTAGATAAGGCTAAGGGATAGCGCCTGGTTTTCTTTAACAGCCGATAAGGCGTGAATAACGAACCCTGCCGGGGGTAATCCGTTGACCCTTTTTACGTCATAGTTGTCCCCCTAAGATTACTATTTATTCGTCGGTACTCACCAAGCAAAGGCAAATCGTGATAAACCGCCAGCCAGTCATTTAATCAATAGTCACTAAGATTCTCTTGATTTACGTCACTGCCCCATTGCATGATCCACTCTAACTAACCTCAGGGGAGAGGAGTGCGATCCAGGTGATTAATAACCTGAACAAACGCGTATTAATACTCGGCGGCTACGGCAACTTTGGCGCGCGCATTGCGCAAATGCTGAACTCCGAGCCCAATATTCAGCTGATTATTGCCGGCCGCAACAAGGCTCTGGCAGACCAGTGTGCCGAAGGACTCGGCGGGCTCGCCGAAGGTTTACGCCTGGAGAGAGATGCCGTCAACTTGGCTGCGCAACTCAAAGCCCTCCACCTGGATCTTTTGATTCACTGCGCAGGCCCCTTCCAAAAAGAGAGTGATTATCGGGTTGCAAAAGCCTGCATTGAGTCACGCACGCCCTACATTGATATTTCCGATGGTCGTCGCTTCGTGTGCGATTTTCACCGCCTGTCCCCCGCCGCAGAGGCCGCAGGCATTAGTATGGTATCGGGCGCCAGTAGCCTACCCGGGCTGAGCTCCGCCGCAATCGCCGAGATCCAGCTTGAACTGCCAGTGATTCACTCCGTAGACATTGCCATAGCACCTGCACACCGAATAGATCGTGGCTTGGCGACTGTACGCGCTGGCTTTGAATCCCTTGGCCACAGCTTTCCACAGCTGCAGAGCGGCTACTGGCGCGAATCCCACGCAGGGAAAAATCTACGCCCCATCAACCTGGCCCACCCAGTGGGCAAACGCTGGCTGTGCGACTTTGATGTGCCCGACCTAGAGCTCTGCCCGAAGTATTTTCCCAAGATGCACAGTGCTCGCTTCGCCACTGGCCTTGAGCCTCTAACCCTGCAAATCGGCCTATCCGCTTGCGCCCAATTGGCGCGCCTACAACTACCGGCAACCACTGCGCGCCTAGCCCAGCTTGGCCATAAGATCAGTGACCGCTGGCCGGGAGGCACACCACACGGCGGCATGATCGTGCGTACTACAGGGGAAAATGCCCATGGAGAAAGCGCCTCGCGCAGCTGGCAGGTATTAGGCCTAAATGGCGATGGCCCCTGGATTCCTGCAGCCCCAGCGGCAGCACTAGCGCGTAAGTTTCTACGCGGAGAAATGGAAGAGGCAGGAGCAAGAGCCTGCTGGCAGTTACTGAGTCTGGATGAGATTCTGCTTGAACTGAATGATCACTCAATTGTTACGGCTATAGAGACCCACTCCCGCGAGCGAATGCCAGCACTTGCCGGCTAGGGCGGTAACCAGGCCAACGCTGGTGCAAAGTGAATGATTTGCGCCCATCCCCACTGAGAGTTTGCTGATATTTTTGGCGCAGTAATTCAAGCAAACTCGGCCTAACAGCCATTCTCTAAAATAAAACGCCACCGATCACTGAGTTTTTGCACGGTGTCACGGCTGAAACAGTTGGCGTTATAGACAAAGTTACTATGAAGGTGCCCACCGTAGGCCGCAAGAGAGAGATAGATTCCATAGGGTGTAATTCGGGTGGGCAAACTCATTGAGCACATTTTTACTCTCTCATTTAAATTGACCCAGTTCGAGGAAGCATCGTTATAAATCGCTTGTAGCCCCTCCTGCTGTACCTCTGTTTGCAGAAAGTTAATCAAATAGGTGCAGGGAGCAGGCAGGTTATTGCCAATAACACCATGGGGACCAATCGAATCAGCCACGTAAACCGTTCGTACGGCATACTGGATTTCTTTGGCCAGCCGCCGTAGTTTTCCCTTCCAGGTTTCCTCAGCAACCACCGCCAGGTTTACCTGGCGAAACATTGGCCCCAAAACCTTCCGATGTTCTCTTTTTATCCGCAGTGACAAGCTCGTATTCATCCAAAAATCTTTTTGTAGGAGTTCGAATAAAGCCTGCTGAAATCCTGCGCACAGATAGACAAAGTGACTGACCCCGGCAGCCCTTGCCCGCTCTTTAATATGGGAGAACTCTTTCTTATACAGGGTGCAAACCAAGTCTTCACAATACAGAGAGACTCCTTTCCCTGATGAGGCCACTTCAATCGCGCCTCTTTGTCGGGCCAGCTTATTTTGCCAATGTTGTAGAGCTTTTTGTCCCCGCTGGCTACGGATGTAGTTATTTTCAAAACCCACGTAATCGGCGTAATCAATGATTTCGGGCTGTGGACGGAAACCAGCCCCGCTCTCAAGGTCCAGATAAGTGCTCAGTATCAACCCCCAAAGCAGTGACAAACTAATCCCATCGGTAATAATGTGATGACACTTCGTTAAGAAGATGTATTCATCCTCTCCGGTACGGATAAGGCTTAAGCTCAACAGCTGATCAGTATCCAGTGCTATTGGCGCATTACTGTATTGGGTTAAGAAGCTCTTTACATGAGAGTCACTCATGCCCCGAACATCCAATATATCCAATTCGACATCTGCAAAAATCCGTCGAACAGGCTCGCGGGTATAGCGACAACGAACAATAGGGTAAGTATTGACAGTTCGTTGAACCGCCTCTCTGAACAGGTCGATCTGGAGCGCGCCCTTGATACTGATTGCACGGGCGATCATATCTGCCAAGGCTTTTCGGTAATGTAAGTTGTAGATACTCCTCTCGGTAATCGATAAGGGTACATCCGCAGCATGCTTCCATCCCGACATGCTTATCTCCCATGAACGCTCAATCAATCTTATTTCTGCCAGAATCTTGTTAGGCGACTACTGGAATGCTCAGGCAAAGGACTCATCCATTCGCAAAGACCCACCCCCATACCACTCGACCTTCAAGCCTCAATTGAAATTACTGAACTATTCAGAGGCCCGTTCCCTTATTAAGTATTGCAGGCCTCCCCGCATGGAAATAAACAGCTGCATACACTCAATGCCTAAAGCCAGTATTTACGCGCCTACAAACAGTAGATTGGCAAGATTCATACTGGGGGTGGTCAGTTTTGCGGCAGATCGTGGACCGATAGCGGCAAAGCCCCCTGTGATGATCTAGGTTCATTATCGGAACTCCCAGTAATGAGATTGAACCCACACACTATGATCATCTCCACAGCCTGGCGCGCCTATGCCAGTCGGAATGGAATCAAGCGCGCCATCATTCCAGTGACCGCCCTGGTTCTGACACCGATATTTTTAATACTCACCATTGCTGTCGATGCCTGGTGGGTGATCGCATTGCTACTCAGCCTGTTCTTAGTGCTACTGGGCATTTATGACATGCTCCAGCCCAACTGGAGTTTGACACGTAATTTCCCCGTTGCCGGGCGCATACGCTGGTTATTTATGAATCTGCGCCCCTACTTCCGCGCTTACATAGTGGAGGGTGATGAGGAGGGCAGACCATTTAGCTATGAGGCGCGCAGACTGGTCTACGCCCGCGCCGACGGTTTCTCGGATATGCACCCCTTTGGTACGGAGCTGGATGTACGCAGTGATGAATACATGTGGCTCACGCACTCCATTAACCCGGCCAAAGAGGCTGATATAAAGTCCCGCATCGAAGTAGGTTCTGGCCGCTGTGCAAAACCCTATTCGGCAACGCTATTAAATATTTCCGCCATGAGCTTCGGCGCCTTATCCGCCGCTGCGATTGAGGCACTGAATCAGGGCGCAGCTATCGGTGGTTTCTATCACGACACCGGAGAAGGTGGCATCAGCCCCTATCACCGCAAACACGGTGGGGACCTGGTGTGGGAGCTGGGAAGCGGCTATTTCGGTGCCCGTAAGGATGACGGCAGCTTCGATCCCGACCTTTTTCGCGAAGCCTGCGATGATCAGGTAAAAATGACGGAAATTAAACTGAGCCAGGGCGCTAAACCTGGCCATGGCGGTGTATTACCCGGAGCAAAAGTTACCCAGGAAATTGCCTCAACCCGCAAAGTCCAGCCGGGCGTCGACTGCGTATCTCCACGCGCCCACTCGATGTTTTCCACCCCTATTGAAATGCTCGAATTTGCCGATCAGATGCGCAACCTATCCGGTGGCAAACCGGTGGGCGTCAAACTGTGCGTGGGGCAGGTCTTTGAAGTACTGGCCATTATGAAAGCCATGCTGGAAACAGAGAAATATCTCGACTTTATCGTGGTCGATGGCGCCGAAGGCGGGACGGGTGCCGCGCCATTGGAATTATCCAACCATGTGGGTATGCCACTGCTGTCGGGGCTGATCGTAGTCCGCAATGCCTTAGTCGCTACCGGCTTGCGCGATAAAGTGCGCCTGGCGGCGAGCGGTAAAATCTACTCTGCTTCTGAACTCGCAGCCTGTCTGGCGATAGGCGCCGATTGGTGCAATGCCGCGCGGCCTTTTATGTTTTCCATCGGCTGTATTCAGTCGCGACGCTGCCACACCGACACCTGTCCTACCGGTGTCACGACCCAGGACCCCAAGCGCCAGCGGGGCCTGGTGGTGGATGTGCAGAGCAAGCGCGCGGCGGCTTTCCAGGCCAAGACCCTGGAAGCCCTGGGGGAGATTGTCGCCGCCGCCGGTTTAACCGAACCGCGCGACCTACAACCCTACCATCTCTATCACCGCATCAATGGTACCGAGTCATATCCTATTGATCGCATCTGGCACTTTCTCAATGAGAACGCTTTGATAGACGCCCCTGAGGAGACGCCTTACCGGCATTGGTGGCAGGCCGCCAGGGCTGATTCATTCCGGCCCGCGGTCAACCTGGCTCACCACGATGATCACTCCGCACTGCGGCGCTTGTAAGCCCTGCCCCTTACTCTGGAGATTTCCATGGAGACCGTTTCGGAAATTATTGTCGATGCCCTGGTAAAAGCCGGAGCAAAGCGCTGCTATGGCATCGTCGGCGATACCATCAATCATTTCACCTCCGCCGTGCGCCAGTCCAAGCTGGAGTGGGTCCACGTTCGTCACGAAGAGGTGGGTGCCCTGGCTGCGGGCGGTGAGTCTTACTTGAGCGGGGAGCTCAGTGTCTGTGCCGGTACCGCTGGCCCCGGCAGCCTGCATTTTCTCAACGGCATCTTTGAGAGCCACCGCAATGGCGCACCGGTATTGCTGATCGCCACCCGCATTGACCGAGCCGAGCAGGGGTTGGGATTCCCGCAGGATGTCGATCAGATCAAACTCTACGAGCAGTGCGCAGTATTCTGTGAAACCCTTTCCGACCCTGAGCAGGCTCGCCGCATTGTGAGCCAAGCTGCTCAGGCAGCCCTCAACCACAGAGGCGTTGCGGTGGTTGAGGTCAGTGGCGATATCTTCAAGACCAAGATCAAAGACTCAATTCCCTGGGCTGTTCATCGCCCCCAGTGGATAGCACGCCCCACTGATGAGGAGCTGGATGCGCTGGCAGAAAAACTCAACCAAGCAGGGAAAATTGTTATCTATGGCGGTATCGGCTGCCGCTTCGCGCACGATGCAGTAGTTAAGCTGGGACAGCAGCTGGCAGCACCCATAGTGCATACCACCCGCTCCAAGGAATATCTGGAATACGACAATCCTTGCAACGTGGGCATGAATGGTATCCTCGGCAACCCTGCCGGTTATCGCGCAGTTCAAACCTGTGACCTGCTGTTGTGCCTGGGTAACGATTTCGCCTACACCCAGTTTTACCCGGAAAAAGCCACCATTATTCAGGTGGATATTGCGGCTTCCCATCTCGGGCGACGCACGCCCATTCATATGGGCCTGGTCGGCGATGTCGGCGCGACCATTGAAGCCCTATTGCCAAGATTAAAAGACCGCAGTGACAATGCATTTCTCCAGGACCTGCTCGGTCGCTATCAAAAAGACCTGGAGCAGTTGGAAGAGCGGGGCCACGAGCCAGACCCCAAACTGATTCACCCACAGTACGTTGCCCAAGCCCTGGACAAACTCGCCAGCGACGAAGCTGCATTTACCGCCGATGGCGGCTCTCCCATGGTTTGGCTGCTGCGCCACCTGCGCGCTAATGGCAAGCGCTCCTTCCTCACCAGTCTCTCCCACGGCACCATGGCCAATGCCTACCCCCAGGGTCTGGGTATGGCTAAGGCAGACCCCAACCGCCAGGTAATTGCGATGTGTGGCGATGGCGGAATGACCATGCTAATGGGCGATCTATTGACCCTGGTGCAGGAAAAAATCCCACTCAAACTATTGGTCTTTAACAATCACTCCCTCGGCTTTGTGGAAATGGAACAGCGTATTGAGGGACTGTTGGATAGCTACACCGACCTGCAGAACCCCGACTTCAGCCGCATGGCGGAAGTGATTGGTATTCCTGGAGAAAAAGTCGAGAGAGCGGGTGATCTCGAAGACGCGATGAAACGCTGGCTGGCAGTCAAAGGACCTGCCTTACTGGACGTCACTGTAAACCGGCTGGAACTGGTGATGCCCCCGGAGGTGACAGCGCAGCAGGTGTCTTCCACCGCGCTATTTGGCCTCAAAGCCATACTCAACGGACGCGCTGATGAAGTGGTCGACCTGCTGAAAGACAACTTTCTGCGCTGACGGGGAGCCGGCCAACTCGACCCGAGACGCAACCCAGGCGGGAGGTTCATGCACCAGCTCGGAAAACAAGTGCCCACCAATATGTTGGCCCTGCTCGCCAGTGGGGAGATTGCCAGCAACAGCGCTCCTGGCCGCGCCGCCACACGCCTGCAGGAGGAGCTGGCGCAGCGCCGCATCGACCTGATCACCACGGTTTCCAGTGACGATGCCAGTGCCATGTTGCGCGCCAACCCAGCAATACAATGTCTGCTACTGAACTGGGAACTGCCCGGCAGCGGTCACCCCCCAGCGCTGAATGTGCTGGAGCAGTTGCGAGCACGTAATCTGCATCTGCCGGTATTTCTGCTCGCCGACCGCGAAACCGTCAGCAATATGCCGCGCCGCGCCCTGGAGCTGGCCAATGACTTCATTTGGATTCTGGAGGACACCCCCACTTTTATCGGCGGGCGTATCCAGGGTGCAATAAGGCGCTACAGCCAGGCGGTGCTGCCGCCCATGTTTGCCGCCCTAACCCATTTTTCCCATGTGCATGAATACTCCTGGCACACGCCCGGCCACACTGGTGGCACCGCTTTTTTAAAGTCCCCTGCAGGGCGCGCCTTCTATGATTTTTTCGGCGAAAATATGCTGCGTTCAGATTTGTCCATCTCTGTAACAGAGCTGGGCTCCCTACTCGATCACACAGGCCCCATTGCCGCAGGGGAACGCTACGCAGCCAAGGTATTCGGCGCAGATCGCACTTACTATGTCACCAACGGCTCCTCCACCTCCAATCGCGTGATTGTGATGGCCTCTGTGACCCGCGGCCAGCTGGCCCTGTGCGACCGCAATTGTCACAAGTCTGTAGAACATGCCATCACCATGTCCGGCGCTGTTCCTACTTACCTGATACCACTGCGCAATCACTACGGCTTGATTGGCCCGATTCCCCCGGATCAGTTGACGAAAGCAGCCATTTCAGAGGCCATTACTAACAATCCCCTGGCGGGCAGCGCCGATAGCCAGCGGGCGATACATGCGGTGATCACCAACTCCACCTATGACGGCCTCTGCTATAACGTGCGCCGGGTGGAGGAATTGCTGGGTGAGTCCGTAGACCGGCTGCATTTTGATGAGGCTTGGTACGCCTATGCGCGTTTCAACCCAATCTACCGGGATCGCTTCGCGATGTACGACAGCGAGGACGATGAGCCTCACACAGGCCCGACAAAATTTGCCACCCAGTCCACACACAAACTGCTGGCGGCCCTATCGCAGGCCTCCATGATTCATATCCGCGATGGGCGCAGCCCCATCGAACACGGCCGCTTTAACGAGGCCTTTATGTTGCACGCCTCCACTTCACCCCTCTACTCCATCATGGCCTCGAATGATGTCAGTGCGGCAATGATGGACGGACCTGGCGGCACTGCGCTCACGGGCGAATCTATCGCTGAGGCGGTGGCTTTTCGCCAAGTGTTGGCACGGCTGAAACGAGAGTATGGGGAAAAAGGGGAGTGGTTTTTTGATGGCTGGCAGCCGGATCAGGTAACAGAACCTTCAAGCGGCCAGAAATACGCCTTTCACAGCGCACCTACAGAGCTACTGTGCAGCGAAGCCAGCTGCTGGCTGTTGGATCCCGGAGACTCCTGGCACGGATTCGGCGAGCTAGAGAAAGGCTATTGCATGCTCGACCCCATTAAGGTCTCAATCACTACCCCGGGCATGCAGCGCAACAGTCAGCTGGCGGAATGGGGTATTCCAGCCGGCATTATCAGCAAGTACCTGGATAACCTCGGCATTATTGTCGAGAAGACCACTGATTTTACCATCCTGTTCCTGTTTTCCATCGGCATAACCAAGGGCAAATGGGGCACGCTGATCAACGCACTACTCGCCTTCAAACGGGACTACGATGCCAACCAGCCTCTCAGCCAGTGTCTGCCCAATCTGCTGGCCAAACACTCTGGTTATGCCGATATAGGCCTACGCGACCTGGCGCAAAAAATGTTTACCCGTATGAAGGAATTGCGCAGCACAGCAAAAATGTCCGCTGGTTTTTCTGCTCTGCCACAGGCCGACTGCAGCCCTGTGCAGGCCTATGAAGCCCTGGTGCGCGGCGAAGTGGAATTGCTTCCCTTGAGCCAGTTGTCTGGGCGGAGCGCAGCAACCGGGGTTATTCCCTACCCACCGGGTATTCCGCTATTGATGCCGGGGGAAAATTTTGGCAGCGAGGGCAGTCCTGCCCTGGAATATTTACGCGTGCTGGAGTCCTTCGACCGGGAGTTTCCCGGCTTCGGCCATGACAACCACGGTGTCGAAGTACACAAGGGGCACTACCATGTCTACACCCTGAGCCGGGGGGCCGCGCCATAACCCCCCAGACGGCGGAGAGTAATAAAATCGGCCTGGTGCCAGCCACGCTGATGGTGGCCGGCAATATGATGGGCTCCGGCGTATTTATGCTGCCTGCTAACTTGGCAGTTATAGGCAGCATTTCTCTGATTGGCTGGTTGATCACCATCGTGGGCGCCGTATCACTAGCACTGGTTTTTGCCCGCCTTGCCGCCTTGGACCCAGCCGCCGGAGGCCCTTATGCCTACGCACGCAGGGCGTTTGGCGACTATATCGGCTACCAGACCAACCTCGTGTATTGGCTGGCCAATGTCATCGGCAATGTCGCACTGATCACCGCCGGGCTGGGCTATATCACCCATTTCTTCCCCCCGCTCCAGGACCCTATGACCTTCGCCCTGGCCCAGGTGGCCATGATCTGGCTACTTACCTACGCGAATATCCTCGGGCCGCGTATGGTTGGTCGTATCCAATCGCTCACCACCAGTTTGGTATTTATTCCCATTCTCGGTACAGCACTCTTTGGTTGGTTCTGGTTTGATAGCCAGACATTCAACGCCAGCTGGAATGTCTCCGGCAAGAGTAATGCCAGTGCAATTATGGCCACCCTCACCTTTACCCTGTGGGCATTTATCGGCGTGGAAACCGCATCTGTATCCGCCGCAGTGGTGAGAAACCCCAGCCGCAATGTGCCGATCGCCACTGTTGGCGGGGTATTGTTGGCATCGGTAGCCTATGTCCTGAGCTCTTCAGTCATTATGGGCATGCTGCCCAACAAGGAACTCATCGCCTCTTCGGCACCTTTTGCCGACGCCGCACGTTTGGCGTTAGGTAATACCGCCGCGAATATTGTTGCAGTCTGTGCAGCAGTAGGTTGTATCGGCTCTCTCGGCGGCTGGATTCTTTTGGTAGGGCAATCTGCCAAGGCCGCAGCTGATGACGGTCTCTTCTCCAAAGCCTTTGCCAAAACCAACCCTAAAGGGGTGCCCTCTGTCGGCCTGACATTGGTGGCCATTCTGATGTCCCTATTGGTACTCGCCACCATTTCTCCCAGCGCCAGCCAGCAATTTGGCAAGATCGCCTCAGTGGCGGTCATCATGACATTACTGCCCTATATCTACTCGGCAATTGCATTGCGGGTACTCGCTTACGGCAAAATACCGCAGCAACAATACACACTGTTTACTGTAATACTGCTAATTGCCGCAATCTATTGCCTGGTGGCACTGGTGGGCTCCGATGGCCAGCAGACACGCTGGTCGCTGATATTTGTTATTGCCACCGTTATTTTCTATGCGCTGATATTGAATCGCCGCCGCAGCGTCGCAGAGAAACACTGGCTACCCGGCGGACCGGAGCCAAAGTGGGTGCAATACTTTACCCTCGGCGCAACAGTCACTGCGCTGTGCGTTTTTTTCTGGTTTTCCGTGGGCCAGCATACAGACCTAGAGCTACGCCTGCGCGCGCCACAACCACAAGTCTCGAACCAACAGTCGCAACCAATTAACCACTAAATACCCGCAGTATGGTCTCGGCCGTGCGCCAGGTAATTCCCTGAGAATTTGATTCCCTATTGCCGGCCACATTTAAAATATAAGGTTTATTTTTACCGATAAAATCGCGAATTTGTTTGCAACAGTCATCCCAGGGATCAATCACTAAAAAGGGTTTCCCCTGCTCCCGGCAAAACTTAATGGTATAAGAGGTACCATCACTGCCGGGATTGTCGGTAAAAATCAAAGTTGCATCAGAATTACGGATATTCTCCCGAGTGCGCTCTGCTAAATTCCCAGATGCCAGCTCAATCAGCCCGAATCTTTTGAGGAAATCGGCGCGCTCTCCAGCTTCGGTCCAATACCCCTGCGGGGCAGTACCACCGGTGGCAATACCCAATCGTTGCCCGGCAATCAAGCCACCAGTATCCGCACCGGTCTGCCCACCGCTGATAATTTTTTCTGGTTTGAAACTCATAGCCAAATCAAACCTATAGGATTGAAAGTTCTGCGCTAAAACTCTACCTTATTGCCGGTTTATTTTGGTCTGCTGCTTTATGAATTACTACCTCGCACTCAAGACACTACATATTCTCTGCGCCATTATCGTACTCGGAACCGGTACCGGGATTGCCTGGTATACTTTGCGCGGCTGGCTGTCCGGTGATTCCCAGGTGATTCAGTGGGTGAGCAAGGAAACGGTGCGAGCAGACTGGATATTTACCGGCAGCGCAGTACTCGGTTTACTGGGAAGTGCCTTGGGGATGCTGGTGATTAACCCGGCATGGATAGAACAAACCTGGCTGCAATTGGCTGCCGGGCTAACCCTAGCGGTTTTCCTATTGTGGCTACCGGTTGTCTACCTTCAATATCAATTGCGCGCACATGCAAACCAAGAAAATAGCCACAGTCAAATCCGCTGGATCATGCGCACCTGGTGCCTGCTAGGTGCTCTGGCCTTTCCCTTAACGATTGCTATCGTTTACCTGATGGTTTCCAAGCCCTCCTTTTAAACAGCATCACGAAAATTTGATGATGGCCAAATACACGTTTTCAGCCTTAACTCCCTCCCCGCAGTATTTTATAGCTCGCTCTCTGCCCCATATCTTTCCACTGCCGCTTAAAGTCCTCCAGCACAACCCCTGTGATAATATCGGCAAAACCGTCAGGGGTTTTACTCAACCGCTCTAAGGCTTTCTTTTTACATAGTGGAATAATAACCGCAGATTTCTCGCTCCTATCACACCTCAGCAAGCGACTGCGAATTTGCTCAGCCTCGCCACCGGAACAACTGGCATCGGTAATGACAAAAACATTGGTATCACTATCGAGATCAGGGCAGATCAGGTCCCACCCAAGATCAAACTGCCGGAATACAACCCCGCGAAAGCGCCCCCTGCCCACCTCACTACCTGTGATAAAGGGCCAGGCATGGGCTAGGGTCCAAAGATAAGATTTACTGAGCACATATTGCAGGTGTTGGTTTCTCACCAAACCCAACTGACACTGCTTTTTGAAAGTTTCATCATCCAGTTTTGCCTTGCTGCAGATTGCCTTGGGAATAAGCTCCCCTTTATAACTGGTGGTAGGAATTACCACGACAAAGTCATCGGCCTCTTTCTTTTTTTCCAAGGCTTTAACAATGGTGGCCTGTAAGTGCAGAATAAATTCTTCGGTAGAAATCACGTCATGGGGTAAAGACACCCTCTCTTCCCCCAGATTCATGTATCGCGTTTCATTTCGATACGCCGAAATAATTGGCTCTAGCTCCTCCTTGCTGAACAGCAGTTTTTTACCCAAAACCGCTTCTTCATTAATTTTTCTGGCATAGCAATCCAGAAGCATTTGGTCAGCCCGGTAAATTCCTTTATTTTTAGATGAGACACAGCGTAAATATTCAGTATCCTGAAACGCGAGAAAACGCTCAACTACCGGCCGGCTGATATCCCTGCCAAACAACTCATACAAAACCTCTTCATCTCTGGGTAAAAAGTAATTATTCGGGCGAAATAGATTTTGCAATTGCCTATGAGCCATTCATCCAACTCACTTTTAACCTTCCTCTTAAAATCTTGGTGGCATTCACACAGTGCCCTCAAACAACTTGGCATACCTCATCGAATTCAAAGCGCGGGTTGCGCGGATGTAACTTGGCATCCACACCGTATCCCAGATTACAGAGAAAGTTGGATTTAATATGGCCTGGACAGTGTTCCTGTACAAAGGCTAGGGTTGAGGACTGATCACTGAAAAATTCATGATCTACTAGGGTATTATCAAACCCAGACATAGGACCGCAGTCCAGGCCCAGAGCCCTAGCCGCCAGAATAAAGTAGCCACCCTGTATTGAGCCATTGCGAAATGCCGTGGTTTCTGCCAACTCTGGATTATCGGCAAACCACTCACGCGCCGGTGTGTGGGGAAACAACTTGGGAAGATATTCGTAAAAGCGCATATCAAATGCGATGATTGCTGTCACCGGTGCCGACATGGTTTTCTCAATATTGCCCGCATTCAAAGCCGGTTTAAGCCGGGCTTTTCCCTCCTTGCTCACAATAAAAACAACCCGCATCGGGCAACAGTTAGCGCTGGTGGGCGCCATCCTGACAAGATTGTGCAACTTTTTCAGCAACTCTTGCGGCACCGGTTTATCTTGCCAGTAACTGTGTGTTCTAGCTTCAAAAAATAATTGATCCAATGCTGGAGGGGCAATCGACTTCATACCTGGCACTCTCGTGTCGCTTTCTGGTGAAAGTCTAGCTTTCAGAACGACGGAGAAACGGTTACTCCAAGTGTTAACGCAGCAGTATCATGCCGATATGGCAAGCAATCACCAGATAGGTCACGATACTGCGAGTACGAAAATACTGCTCCCGACCAGGCAGATTGGGATTTAAGCGGGCCTCCATCCAGGCCACAAAGGCAAAACCTATTGCGAGAATGGGCAACCCCCAAGCACTTTGATAAAGCATTAATCCCACCCACCCGGCAAGCGCAACCACATTACTGAGCACGATCAACGCCAACCGGTGAGGATGGCCGGGCCGGTTCAGCGCGCCCCCCCACCAGATACCACACAAAAAGCTGAGAATCACTGCGCTATAAGCGGTAAAGAATAGGCTGGCATCAATACCCAGGAGGGAGACTTCAGTTAGCTGCAACAATAGACCGACAACAAAAGGACAGAGCCCCAGGTAAGCCAGGGCATCAAATAAACGGGTATCCACCACCGGCTGCTGATAGCCGCTACTATCCATGCTGTCTAATCTTCCATACAGTAAGGGAGAACAGAAACAACAAGTTTAGTGGCACGGGGAAGCCAGCATGGAAGAGGAGAGCAAAATTGATGTCAAACAGGCCTTGCGGGTATTTGATCGTGTCACCCGGGAGGGACACAAGGAAACAGACGGCTGGCACTACAAGGGGCTGACAGTGAGCACCGACTTTGATGGCTACACCGTATTTATCAACTCAGCAAAAGTGAAGCTCACCGTCTTTTTTCACAATAAGTTTTCTATCGATTATTCGAACGACAGAGAGCTACAGGATTTTATACGCCTACTGGCTAGTCTTGATCAGAAATGAATACCTTAAGCGCCGTTGCTTCCCAGTGGACTAGCATCAGGGTAGCGCCTAAACCGCGGTAGCTCCTAAGTAGCACCTAAATAGGCACACAGCATTTTGGTGTCCAATGTACTGCCTGCAACTGATGTAGAACAACTTCATAGCCCTCCTGTCTAGTTAGGCAAGAAAGTGATCTCCATCAGTGACGGTTCAATGATTTTTAACGGACCCTAGCCCTGCGACTTTCCCGGCACACCGCTATGAAAACGAAACTCACCATCGCCACTCAGCACGAGCTCTTTCTCCAGCGCTAACAACGCTTGCACCCGCGGCTCAATATCTTCATCTGCGGCTTTTTGCGCGAGATGTAGATAGTCGCGGAAATGGCGAGCTTCAGATTTCAGCAGAGACAGGTAAAATTTTTGCAGCTCTTCATCCAAGTGTGGCGCTATACGGGCAAAGCGTTCACAGGAGCGTGCCTCAATAATGGCTCCACAAATCAGAGTATCCACAAGGCGCCCTGGCTCTGCGCTGCGCACCTCGGCACGCAACCCAGCCGCGTAGCGGGAGGCGCTCACGTGGGGATAGGCAATGCCGCGCTTTTCCATAATAGCCAGTACTTGCTCGAAGTGGCGCAACTCCTCACGAGCCAAACGCGACATCTTGTGCAGCAGCTCAAAATCCCCCAGATAGCGAAACATCAGGTTGAGCGCTGTACCGGCCGCCTTCTTTTCACAGTTGGCGTGGTCCACCAGCATCATTTCCGGCTCAGCCAGTGCTGCCTCAATCCAGGCATCCGGGGTGGCGCACAGCAGGAATTCGTGAATCGCGGACAAATCGGGAACTTGGGCACTCATGGGATCAGTATTTCATCTGGTATCATCATTTGGCGCGGGATTATAGCGGCACAACAGCAGAAAGGCAGGCCCCAACAGAAATCAAGCGCTGCTCTCCAGGGCAGCTTTTACTGTAAATAGCTATCTATCCTTTTCCCTATGACGCCCCCCCTTCAGTCAACCTCTAGCCAACCTCTAACCAACTTCACCCGCCAGGCACCCCCCAGTTTTAAACAGTCCAAATAGAAATTTGTTAACGGTTTATTAAGTGCATTAAAATATTGATCTTTTGGATAGTGGAACTCGGCGATGAAAGACCATCGGCAATTGGCACTCAGCATCCCCCCCTTACTGGAGCAGATCCACAGCAGCGCAGCAGAATTACGCGACTCTCTTGAACAACTTCAAACTGCCGGTAAGCCCTGGCAACACTATCTGCTGCAGCCACCTTTTGCCTTGGAAGCAGCCCAATCCTTGCAAGAAAGCTTTGAGCGGCCCTTTTCTCTTGCTGGCGCCCTGTATAACCAGCTGGATTATGCCGAACCTCTAGGAACCGGAGGCGATGCCCGTGCAACCCTGCAAATCCCGGGTCTATTGGCGGTTCCAGACAAGACTCTGGCACTGGCAAAACAACTCAACAGCGACAAAGAGGCCTTTGCCAATGCTATCGCCGAGTACCGATCAGCCTTAGCAGAGCGGCCCATGGCAGAGCGAGACCGCAACGTACGCGAGGTACTGGCGCAAGCGGGCTACCCCCGCGCGCACCTGCGCCAGTGCTACCGTCTGGTTTTACTCTGCGAGCAGCATCCGGATGCCATCACACTCTCCTGGATAAAGGCGCGCAAGTCCATTCGCAAAGTCACAGTGCAGTGGTGTGAAAAAAAGTTGGTCCAGATGGACCCAACCGGTGCAGATCCCGGCATCCAATACCAACGGCAACTGCTTGCCGGCCTGCACAAAAGCCAACAGGAGGACCTGCGCCAGGTACAGGTGCAGAGCCGCCCCAATCTACAGGTCGCCGAAATTTTCTTCGCACAGGAAGCTGGAGGGGAAGACCAGTATCGACAAGTGGGTTACTCCTCCATGCCGATACTAGTGGCTGCGAATGAAGCCGGGCGATTGCCTGAATTTACTCGGGTCGATCATCAACCCAGTGTTAGCCGGCGCCGACAAAGAAGGGACCTGGCTATTTCCACAGAGCCATTCCTACCTGCCCTGCGTGTCTTCTTGCGACAGCAACGCTAGCGCCGGTTAACCGGAACGCCCAAAGGGCTACCGGAGCCTTTGAGCCAGCTCCGCCAATGTTTCTTCGAGTTGAATCCGGCAGGCTTCTTTAAGGCCTTGTGGGATTTATCAAGAGCACTCAACTCATCATCGTTAAGACGCGCAAGTAGCCCACGATCGGCGTCTTGGCGCTTTTTGAAAATCTCTTTGGTTTTGTCCTCAGCCAGTCGGGGCGCAAAGCTCTGTAGCAGCTGTTCACCAGCCTTGAGGTCCCTATCCGGCTCAGAGGGTAAACTATCTTCGGCACGAATTGCCCGCTCTAACTCGTCCGCAAGCACCTGCCGGCGTTTGGTAATTGTGTTTAAGAAATTAGCTGCCGACTTTTCTTCAAGTTGCCCGGCCGCTGCACGGTAATCCTCCTCGCTACGGCTAATAAGCATAAAAAGAAGGCTCTCAGATAACTTAGAACCCCCCAGAGCTTTTTAAGCTCGGAGTCTTGTGCTTCAGTCACTTTTACCCCAAGCCCCATATTGGCCACATTGAAAAAATAGTGACCACTGACAACGCCGAGGTCGATTAGCTGGCGATGGTTGCCGATAATGACATCAAAAGCCTGCTCCAGGTCGACAATGCCAAGGGAGCGCGCCAAGTCATTCGCGGTACCCATCGGTAGAATTGCCAGGGCCAGTTGGCACTCTTTCAATACCCGAGCGGTGGAGCTGGTGGTGCCATCTCCGCCACCGACTACCACAAGGTCAAGGTTCTTTTGACTCTGCCGGATCGCAGCCTCGGTCTTCTCTGGACCCTCGGAGTGCAAGACTTCAACCTCTATTCCGTCAGCGCGCTAGGACGCTGTCGATATGCGCCTCGGCACCATTCCGGCTTTTTGGATTAACCACGAGAAGTACTCTACGCGGATTTTTGTGAGCTGAGCTGATAGCCGGTTCTCCATTACCGGAAAGATGAACATCAATTCTAAAGGGGTAAGCCGCCTCGGGAAATACAGTAGCCCAGGCACGTAAGAATAAGCTGAGGCTGTAAGTCAGTCTTGTATCAAACCAGGGGCGATAAAGCGCTGATAGTAGGCCACGGACAACGCATAAAAATCTTCATCGATGCGCCGGCGAATTTCCACCAGGCTCACTCCCCTGGCCTGAGCGGTCGGGCGCAGGCCGTAAGCACCCAGATCGCCAATCTGGCTGGCACCGGCGCGCAGCAGCTCAAAAACCCAGCAGTAGGCACTTTGGCTTTCATCAAAGCGAATTTGTTGATGGCGCAACTGGGAAAGCAGCAACGACTCATCAATGATTTCCAGCTGGCTGCGTACAGCATTGGCTAGATAGCCCTCCCGCCTGGAGGCAATAATACGGCGCTGCTCTTCGGTATAAGCATTCCAGTCGATCACCTCGTGGGCAAAACGCTTGCACCCACGACAGACATCATCACCTATTCCCGTTGAACAGACACCAATGCAAGGTGTACGGACTTTTTTATACATCAATTAACCAGATTTAGCCGATCAGGCAACGCGGGCCTGGATTAAAATTGCGCGTAGACTATTTTGTTTCGGCCACTAAGAAAAGAGGTGAGGCCACTGCAGCGGGCACAGTAAAATTTGCTCTGCGAATAGTCGAAATTCACTTAAATTATTGATTTTTCGATAAACTTAACAGCTGTAGGGCTTTGCTGTAGTATTCGCCACCCCGCCTTCAGCGGCCTCGAAAAAAAAATCCCGACAACAGTACAAAGATCGGGAATTCCACCCGCTGTTGGTGCCACCCCACACACCAAGAGGGACTTATCCGTGCTTGAAGCCTATCGTAAACACGTCGCAGAACGCGCCGAACAAGGCATCCCACCGAAGCCACTCGACGCAGAGCAAGTCGCTGGCCTGGTTGAGCTGCTGAAAAATCCGCCAAAAGGCGAAGAGCAGGAATTAGTTGACCTGCTAACCCACCGTGTACCCCCCGGTGTTGACGAAGCCGCTTACGTTAAAGCCGGCTTCCTGTCCGCCATTATCAAGGGCGACGCGGACTCCCCGCTGATCGACCGCAAACACGCTGTAGAGCTGCTGGGCCAAATGCTGGGCGGCTACAACATCTCCACCCTGGTCGAGCTGCTGGACGACAAAGATCTGGCCGAACTGGCTGCCGAGCAGCTGAAAGGCACTCTGCTGATGTTTGACGCCTTCCACGATGTGGAAGAGAAAGCCAAAGCCGGCAACGAATTCGCCAAAGCGGTAATGCAATCCTGGGCAGACGCCGAGTGGTTCACCAAGCGCAACAAAGTGCCCGAAAGCATCAAAGTTGCCGTATTCAAGGTAACTGGCGAAACCAACACTGACGACCTGTCTCCGGCACCGGATGCCTGGTCTCGTCCGGACATCCCCCTGCACGCGCTGGCCATGTACAAAATGAAGCGCGATGGTCTGGAGCCAGAAGAAGCAGGCGTTACCGGTCCGCTGAAGCAGATCGAAGAAGTTAAAGCCAAGGGCCTGCCCGTTGCTTTCGTTGGCGACGTAGTCGGTACCGGTTCTTCCCGTAAGTCCGCCACCAACTCCGTGCTATGGTACTTCGGTGAAGAAATGCCTGGCGTGCCCAACAAGAAGGGTGGCGGTATTTGTATCGGCGGTAAAGTTGCTCCGATCTTCTACAACACCATGGAAGATGCCGGCGCACTGGTATTCGAAGCCCCGGTTGACGAACTGGGTATGGGCGACGTGATCGAGATCCGCCCTTACGACGGCAAGATCCTGGCCGAAGACGGCAAAGTCCTGTCTGAATTCCAACTGAAGTCCGACGTACTGCTGGACGAAGTTCAGGCTGGCGGTCGTATCAACCTGATCATCGGTCGCGGCCTGACCGGCAAAGCCCGTGAAGCCCTGGGCCTGGCGCCTTCCGAGCTGTTCCGCAAGCCTGAGCAACCTGCCGACACCGGCAAGGGTTACACTCTGGCGCAGAAGATGGTTGGTAAAGCTTGTGGCGTTGAAGGTATCCGCCCGGGCACCTACTGCGAGCCGAAAATGACCACTGTGGGCTCCCAGGACACCACTGGCCCCATGACCCGTGACGAACTGAAAGACCTGGCCTGCCTCGGCTTCTCCGCCGACCTGGTAATGCAGTCCTTCTGTCACACTGCGGCCTACCCCAAGCCCGTCGATATCGACACCCAGCACACCCTGCCGGACTTCATCATGAACCGTGGCGGTGTTTCCCTTCGCCCGGCTGACGGCATCATCCACAGCTGGCTGAACCGCATGCTGCTGCCAGACACCGTAGGTACCGGTGGTGACTCCCACACCCGTTTCCCCATGGGCATCTCCTTCCCTGCAGGTTCCGGCCTTGTAGCTTTCGCCGCCGCTACCGGCGTTATGCCGCTGGACATGCCTGAGTCCGTACTGGTGCGCTTCAAAGGCAAAATGCAGCCTGGCATCACCCTGCGCGACCTGGTTCACGCCATTCCTCTCTACGCCATCAAGCAGGGCCTGCTGACCGTTGAGAAGAAAGGCAAGAAGAACATCTTCTCCGGCCGCATCCTCGAGATCGAAGGCCTGGAAGACCTGACTGTAGAGCAGGCATTCGAGCTGTCCGACGCCTCCGCCGAGCGCTCCGCTGCTGGCTGTACCATTAAGCTGTCCGAAGACACCATGGCCGAGTACCTGCGCTCCAACGTAACTCTGCTGCGCTGGATGATCGCTGAAGGTTACGGCTCCAAGCGCACCCTGGAGCGCCGCGCGCGCGCTATGGAAGAGTGGCTGGCCAATCCGAAACTGATGGAAGCGGACGCCGACGCCGAGTACCTGGAAGTCATCGAGATCGACCTGGCCGAGATCAAAGAGCCGATCGTCTGTGCTCCTAACGATCCGGACGACGCTCGCCTGCTGTCCGACGTTGCTGGCGATAAGGTAGACGAAGTGTTTATCGGCTCCTGTATGACCAACATCGGCCACTTCCGCGCTGCCGGTAAACTGCTGCAAGAACACAAAGGTGGCATCTCCACACGCATGTGGATCTCCCCGCCCACCAAGATGGACGAGCACCAGTTGATGGAAGAGGGTTACTACAACATCTACGGCTCTGCCGGTGCCCGCACCGAAATGCCCGGATGCTCCCTGTGTATGGGTAACCAGGCGCGTGTGGCTCCGAACAGCACCGTACTGTCCACCTCTACCCGTAACTTCCCCAACCGTCTGGGCGATGGTGCCAACGTGTACCTGACCTCCGCTGAGCTGGCTTCTGTAGGTGCCATCCTGGGTAAACTGCCGACTCCGGCTGAGTACCAGGAATACGCACAGAACCTGGATTCCATGTCCAGCGAGATCTACCGCTACCTGAACTTCGATCAGATTGAAGACTTCCAGAAGTCTGCCGAAGAAGGCAAGCGCATCGCCGCGACTGAGATCCAGGAAGTTAGTGTATAACTAACCGCCCTATCTCACTAAAAAGCCCCGCCATTTGGCGGGGCTTTTTTATTTCACACAAAATTGTATATAAACTTTAAAGGCAATTCGCGCCAAATTAAGTTTGTGATGGATATAAGTCTTATTCCCCTTAAAAACTATATTTACAAAAGTTAAAAAGCAAACTAGCTTTAATGCACTTCCGTTATGGCATAACCTGCGAATATTAGGTAGTACAAACAACTTATTACTCAATCTCTATCAAGTAGATTTTTCATTATCATTACAAAAATTCAAATGAAAAAGCTCTTACGAAAATTGACCTTTACTCCCTCTACTGAGGATATTTCAGACGGAAAAGTTTCACATAGCCAAATACTCCCCCAGAATTACCCTCCCCCCCCCAAAATCTATTTCAGCCATGTCCCTAAATGCGCAGGCTCATCAGTTTACTTATCTCTTAAAAAGGATATTTATACTCCCCATAGACTGGGAGAGTTCGATATCAAACTGCAGGAAAGTAAATATGCAGCCGACATATTAGAAACCTCAATGATGTCTGTAAGAGAGACTGTACTTGCTTACAATCTATCCATTAAATCAAACTTTTTTGGCCGGGGGCACTGCTTCTGCCGCCCCAACCTGATAAGAAACTTCTATCACGAATGGAATTTCTTAACAGTATTAAGGGACCCTATCGAAAGATGGATATCACTCTATGTTTACAACAGCTTCAAAGAAAGTAAATGGTCTAAAAACACACTCCCCTTAAATAAATACATCCAATCTAACAAAGGAATTGTTGCCGGCCAAACCTTTCTCTACTATTTCTCAAATTTAAGCCTAACCCGTAATCCAAGCCCTGCAGACTACATCGAACAAGCACTTTCCAACCTGCAACAATTTTCAATTGTTGGCACAACCAAACACTTACACCTGCTGGCAAACCAGGTCAGCGAAGACTTTAAAGTCAATTTAAACATACCCCAAATAAACATAAGCCCAAACAGTGAACTTGCTCAACAGATAAAATCCGAAACGGGGACATTGAAGAAAATTGAAAAGCTTTGCGAGTATGATATAGAACTTTACAATAGGTTTCTTGATAATTTTGGGCCAATCTACTCAAAAAAAACTCAGAGGAATACTTAGAAGTAATCACCGAATAAAATATAAAAGCTCCTATTTCAACAGCAACCATTCCCTACAATTCGCTTCCTTCCATTAATAAAAAACACACTCACCACCACACCCAACAAAGCCAAGTGTGCATTCATCAAAAAGGCCCTACTCATACCTGTTGCTAGATCTGGAGCCAGTGCAACGATTGTCGTATTCAAGCCCAGGCCAATAGCACCACCAATAATCTGAAACATATAAATAATGGCTGCTGCGAGGCTTGCACGGTTGAAACGAAGGATCAATATCGCTGCCGTCGTCACAGTTGGGTAGAACAAGCCCATACCAACCCCCATCAATATCAGGCCCGGGACAAAAGTAGTTGGATCAATTTGAGCACTAAGCCTCGAAAGAACCAACATACCGGCCCACATAAATAAGGCCCCTAGACTGGAAAGGCGCTTGGCCCCATACCGCCCATAGAGATGTCCAGCCAGAAAAGAGGTGGCACCAAAAGCAAGCATCATGGGGAGCAATGCAATACCACATTGGATTGCAGAAAAACTCCAAACCTTGCTTAGAAATTGGGGGATAAACATAAGTGCAGCAATAAATGCCACAGAGACCAGAAGGGTCGCCACTCCCTCCGCTAAGAACTTCTTATTCTTCACCACATCGATGGGAATTAGCGGCTCTTCTGAGGAGTGGTAATCCAAAAAGATAAAAACTGTAAAGAAAATCGCAAACGCCAAAAATAAAAGTATGGCTCTATAGTCAGTAAATCCCATATCTACCGACAGGTCCAATCCAACCAATAGCGCAAGTAATGCCAATGAGAGGAAGAGTAGCCCCATTAAGTCCACACGCTCAGAGGGAGCCTCAGGCAAGTCACTACCAATCAGTCGCCAACAAACCAACATTGCTACCAAAGTTATCGGGAGATTAAGAAAGAGAATCCACCGCCAGCCTAAAGAATCAGTCACAATACCGCCAATAATTGGACCAAGTGCGTTAGCGACAGCACATCCAAGCATTAATAACCCACCAGCCACTCCTGCGCGTTTACTATCCAAAAGGTGGTATGTCATTCCAATCACGGCGGGCCACATCAAAGCACCACCAATACTTAACATTACGCGGCACCCCATCAACATCCAGATGTTAATGGAAAAGCCCCCCAGCAATGAGAACATCGAAAAAAGTGAGGCGCCTATGAAGAAAGTTCGGCGCCTACCCAGCATATCGGCTAAACGCCCACACGATATTACAGAAACACCAAAAGCCAAGGCATAAGCATTAACCAGCCACATTGTTGTAGTAAGATCGATATTAAAGGTTTTTTGGATCGCAGGTAGAGCAACAGAAAAGGCCGTATAGTCATACCCAATAAGGAAAATAGAGAAAATTAACGCCGCCAGCCCCAAACTGCGGGCTTCGGAAACCGTTAACCCCTTTAAATTCATTATTTTTTACTCACCTAGCCATAAAACACGTTTTATCGACTACTCCATTTTCTGCCCCCCAACAAATACAGCAACTTTAAAACTCCGCTACTTTGCACTCCAAGCATTATTAAAGCCCTTTCTATAAGTCGTTAAATTTTACCTGTCAAGTCAAAAATCACACTAAAATAGCATCCCCATCTCACTATTTCATTAGAGCATTCATTAGTGACCATCACTTAAAAATAATCCTTAGTCCCCTTCCACAACTGTAAATCATGAAGTGAATCATTCATTAGCCAAGCACAATAGAAAAATACTGAAAAAGAAGCTGATGTTTACCCAAACACAAAGCCTTCAATCTTCCATTCGGTAAAAAGAGTAAGATCTCACACCCTGCAAAGCACTGTTAAATTGAATTGCTCCGCAAACAGATAATCAAAATTGATCTTAAAATTTTACCCAGCAGACAAGATATATAAAGCGTCAAAACGAACCTCAAGAAAAACGTGCATCAACACCCCTCAAAAAATAAAGCGGCAATAAAAAACCAAGAAAAGTTATAAAAGCATCCACCTCAAAAATCCTGTAGACACCTTCAGCAATATCATCATAATAGGCTAGGATTATTGCGTTGAACCCAAGAGCAAGCGCACCACCCAAAAAACGGAACATATAAACAATCCCCCCCACGAGACTTGACTTACTGGGATCAACCAAAGCAACGGCAGCAGTAACCGCGGCTGGTGAATAGACTCCTAAACTTGCCCCGACCAATGCCAACCCAGGGATAAAAAAAACATAACTTGTGGTTTCATTGAGTACTGACAGCCAATAGAGCCCGACACTCATGCCAAGGGCTCCGCTACAAATTAACAGCCTTGCACCACACTTTTCGTGTATCAATCCAGATATAAAAGAAAAAATACTGGAGCTTATCATCATTGGCAAAAGTGCAGCCCCTGCCATAAGGGCACTATATTTATGAACCTTAATAAAAAGTAGAGGTATATAAACAAGGACAGCAAAGAAGGCTGTTGCAACCAACAAAACACTAAACACTATAGATAGAAAACTGGTATCTTTTATCAACTCAACGGGTATTAGCGCAGCAGATCCCTTACTGATCTCTCTACAACCAAACCCCACAAGAAATACCATTGAAGAACACAACAATAAAGTGGAAAATAATCCAAAAGCATGCTTTTGAGCCAGCACTTCCATAGCCAGCAAGAAACAAAATAGTGACACTGAAAGCAATAATGCACCCAGATAATCAACATCCTCCTTAATTCTCACTACTTCATCAGCTGGGTACTTCCTACAACACAAAAAAATTATTATAAATGCTAATGGTATGTTGACAAAAAGGACCCACCTCCAGGTTAGGTATTCACTAAAAAAACCACCCAATACGGGCCCTAGGGATGTCGACAAACCAAGGGCAGCCAGTATTAACCCTCCCGCCAAACCGGCTCTCTCTGGAGGTAACAGGTTATAAGCCATCCCAAGAATCGCGGACCAGATCAACGCTCCAGCAAACCCCATTAATGCCCGACATAAGAGAAGGACCCATAGATCTTGTGCCAAACCACCCACAAGCGAGGACAACGCAAAGACAATAACGCCAAATATAAATAAGCGCCTACGGCCGTAAACATCTGCCAGTCGACCACCAGTCACAATGATCACTCCATAAGTAAGAGAGTAAGCATTTATTACCCAGTGGACTGAAGTAAAATTTGAGGAAAAATTGGCAGCAATCGCCGGCAACGCAGGAGAGAAAGCTGTAAAGTCCCCTGCAACCAAGAAGACGGCAAGAGAGAGAACAGATAAGCCCCAATAGTGAAGTGATGTGAGCGTACTTTTATCTGCCATCATAAAAAACTATTGAGTGATAACATTCTATTATTTACCAGCCTAACAAGACAGATTTGACGTGAAATAATGTGAGGAAACTGTAGATATTTTCATATAATTCGACCTCATCAAAAATAGATATCCTTTACCACAACCACTAGCCTTAAAATATTTTTATGCTTACCTTTAAGAAATAAAAATCCCTATTGTAGGCACGAAAATCCGCTGACACATGATCATTACCCTCCTTCTAATTCTCGGCCTGGTTACTGGCTACATTTCTATTATGGCTGCAGGTGGTGGCGCACTGCTGCTGGTCCCCCTAGTAGGATTTCTAGTTGGCCCCCATTTAGTCGCCCCGGTATTAACAACAGGAAATGCGATTGCATCTCCATTCGGCGTGTATTTATTTTGGAAGCACATAGATTGGAAGGTGGCATTATGGCTAATCCCAGGCATCATACCTGGAGCAATTATTGGCGCCTACGTTTATACCCAGATGCACCCGCTATTAATAGAGTTTACTGTCGGCTTATTCTTAGTTTCGACCATATTTCAGTTTGGATTCGGGCATAAGAAACGTTCATTTGTTATGTACCTGCCGTACTTTCCCATGCTCGGCTTTGTCACCACACTCTTCTCTTCAATTATTGGCGCTGTAGGCCCCGTACAAAATCCTTTTTTCTTAAATTACGGACTTAACAAAGAGGAGCTAGTCGCAACCAGGGGGGTAAGCTCTTTAATGATGCACTCGACGAAACTTGTCGCTTACTTCCATTTTGGCGCACTTAACACTGAATTAATCACTTACGGCTTGACCATTGGACTGGGAATTATGACAGGCATGTTTATAGCAAAACATTTCCTAAAGATAATAAGCATACAAAAATTCAACAGCTACGCACTTTCGATCATGTTTGTATCTGGGTTGATTTTAATTTTTCGAGTTAGCGTGCAGCTATGGGAGGCAGTTTCATGATCCACAAAATTACAATTAAAACTGACAAGCAACAATTCAATGTTGAAGCCTTTAAAAACCTTAAGATCTTATGATTTCATCTGACACAAAAGAACACCCCCTTCAACAAACCCAGCCATAAAAAATTCAAAACATCTTATAAGCCCCACACCACCATAAAGACCAAGAGGCTATTATCTTTAACTCTTTGGATATACTCATAATTAGACATTAACCCTAATTTTCTTTCCCTTTAAGGTATTCTTCCTGAGATATTTCTTGCCCATACCGGAGAGCATCATTAAACAGTCGATTATTATTGGGAATTGGAGTTTGACCTTCCTCTTCACCATAAAATTTTCTGTATATATTTTTAGTATGATGATCCCTCCTAAACATGACTGACTCAAAAGGATAGTCAATAAAAATATGCCTTAGATTTAAATATTCACCTGTTTTAATCGGCATCAGCTCAGACCTCAAAGACGTATAGTAATTTTTACTTTCAACTTCAATCTTCTTTCTTCGTGGATCATCTTCTTTCAAAGAGCGCCATTTCTCGTATAACTCATGTCCTTTTCCACCTTCAATTGTGGCTCTACTTGCAATAGATGCATATGCGTCCTTACCCAGTAAAGCTATTGCAGACTCAGGAGATTCTTTTGCATATATCATCTCAGGGGAGTTCACTTGTATTTCTGCAACCAAACCACTACTCGTTTTAATTTTAGAGTTTACTCCGCTATAACCTAACGGATCCACAGATCCATCGATAACTTTTACCATTGCTCCTTTTGCCCTAAGCATTCCAACCACTATAGGGATTTTATCCTGCGGTACCACAATGGTATTCCTTGCAAGATCCTTGATTCGAGTTGGGTCGCCGCCGTAATCATTAATAACTTTTTCCTTAGATCTCTCTAATGACTTTATCGGCACTTTAGCAACACTCCCCTCATTCATAGCCGCTATTTTATCAGCTAGGAGGTCAATTTCTTTCTTCGCTGCGGGAGCTTTTGCATATAACTCATCAAAGCCCTCGATCTTCTCAGAGAGGAATGATGACCGATCGTTATTGGAAGCCTGATTTGATACATACTGATGGGACTCAATTCCAACAGGCAACCAATTTTTATTTTTCGTTGAGTTCCCAACAAATAAATTAATGACATAACATCTAGAATCAATAACGCAACTGCCTTTTATGGCACTAGATTCCTGCCAGAACGGATTAGGCCTTGAAAAGCAGGGCTGAGCCAGTGTCGCAGAATCAACCTTTAAAGGTACCAATAAGCCAAATACTAAATAAATGACATTATAAAGAGTCAAATAGCATAAAATTGAGCGACTACTCATGTATCGACCCCAATTGAAACGTTTATTCACAGTTTATATCTGGAGAGTAAAAAATGGATACCTTAAGGTAAACGGCGACAAGAGTCAGAATAAGATTACTCAGAATCACTATATCACTTAAATAACTT
Source organism: Microbulbifer mixtoriginis (SeqCode) (assembly GCF_052466765.1). NCBI lineage: Bacteria > Pseudomonadati > Pseudomonadota > Gammaproteobacteria > Cellvibrionales > Microbulbiferaceae > Microbulbifer > Microbulbifer mixtoriginis (SeqCode). The sequence continues at coordinate 4,410,560 of NZ_CP174289.1, read as the reverse complement.
TGAAGGTGTAAATATGGATTTCACCCAACACCATCTAGACCATTATCAGGGAGTGTCATCTTGCCTGCCTAATCACCAATGGAAAACATTTGGCAAGCTCCAGGATAACCGCCTATTAATATCTAAACATATTATCCTAGGAGATAAGTAGGATTCCCTGGCAAATCATTCATAAATTCTTGCTGCATAAATAATTTCAGCAAAGACTTTCCACTGAACATTTTCAGGCATACCCTTCCCTTGATTTGCATAGAATCCATCCATATCTTCCGTCCATGCAGCCATTGCTTCGAGAAAATTGGCTAAATCAGTATTTTCCCAGGTTGATGCGTTATTTTTGAAATCTTCAAGTACATCCAAAATGAAACTGGAAAAATCAGCCCTTGTTTTAATTTCACCCAGCTTATTTGGCAGATCTAGTGATTTCATCGATCTTCACCTTCTTCACGGATACGAATAGATGTACCATCGTTACGACTGGTAAACTTAAATGATCTGGTAGATAACTCCTCTGATGTGGCGGGAATTATTCTTATCGGCTTATTCGCCTCTTGGAAAGCTTTGAGCCTTCTATTATCCAGGGAGTAAATCTTTCCGTCACGACCAAAGACCCGAATAGGAGGAACATCATACGCAGTTACTTTACCCTCTTTAAGACTTTGAATTAAATCTTCAACTTTACGACCATTTGAAAACGTTGGCTTAATACTATCCTGGGTAAATCTAACTTCTTTGGGATTTATCAGCCCCTTTCGGATCACAGCAATCCTTGGGGATGCTACCCATTTACTGTAGGACGTAAAACGACCTCCCGTAGCATAAGACCGAACTCGAAACTTGTAAGAGCCACTCTTTAATCGATTATTTTTTTCAATTGGGAGGGTTACTGAAACAGCTTTTGCTCCCATATAGACTGAGGACCATGTTGCGCAATCATCTTTACACTGTTCAATTTCATACCCTGATACTTTTGCTCCAGTATCTGGAGCTTCCCATTGAACTTTGACCGTTCCATGAGATTCTGGATTGTCTGAAGCTGTAATCACTGATAAGGGGGCTGACTGTACAGGAGGCTGTACCTGCTGAACTCCCTCTCCCTCGGCACCAGAAGCGGTAACATTTCTTGGCGAAGAAGGTGGGATAGCTACATTTACCCACTTTTCATTGGAGTAAGCGCCACATCCACTACTATTACAAGCCCGGACCTTAAACCCCCAAGATCCTGTAGATAGCTTTTTAACCCGATAAGAATGCCCAGCAATTTTTATGGGCTTAGACCAATCTCCATCATTGTTTTGCTTTACAAGCTCATAGCTGTCTACCGTCTCTGGGGGAGGATGCCAAGTTAACGTTATATCCCCAGTTCGACTTTTCATTTCCGAGACAGCCATTTCAACTTCAGAGGGCGGTGCCACCACAAGGGTTGACTGACCAGAAAAGTTATTAGCAAAAGCTATAAGGGAAAAAGAAAGTAAATATAAATATGCAATGATATGCAGTTTAAAGGCCACTACTATCACCCGAAAACTTATATTGATGAGTGGAAACTACCAATTGCCATATTGCGGCTAACAATTATAGGGTATAGCTTAGCCATAAAAGAAGATAGCTGCTGAATTACTGGTCAGCTTTAAGTGTGGGAAGTTAATGAACCACTACGGAAAAAATGTTTAGGAAAGTAATACAATGTATGCAGATATACGGAGTCTATGAGTTAATTCATAAAGGTAACTCCGTACACTAATGTTAGATTCTGGCGAAATTTTAATTGGCTATAACCTAGCCCCTTAACCTTTACCTATAAAAAATCCAGTGAACAAGTCACTCATCCCGCCTGAACTCTAAAATATCACCTGGCTGACACTCTAGTGCCTCACATATTGCCGATAGGGTGTCAAACCTAACGCCCTTCACTTTACCACGCTTCAGTAGGGAAAGATTAGCCTCAGTAATTCCTATCTCTGCTGCCAACGACTTTGAACTGACTTTTCGCTTGGCCAGCATTACATCGAGATTGACAATGATAGCCATGCTAAACAAACTCTTTGTTTTCTTGATCGATTTGTTTTGCTGCACGCAAAATATAGAGGACGCTCACTAGCACGAACAATGTAAATAGCCTGCCAATATCGAGTGCAAAGAATAAAGTAAACTCATTATTATGCACATACGATAGATAACTAAGCCACAGCGACTCCAACATACCTAATGGGATTGAAACTCCATATAGCCAAACTAGCCATAGATAGCATCGGTCACTCTCCTTACCAAAATAATCACCCTTGGCATACTGCCCAAAAAGTCGCCAAAGCCAGTAGATAAACAAACCGGAAAGCACAAAAGTTGGCAATTGGCCGAGGATTAGCATCGGTCTGAACTGATCACCTAACCCCCACAACTCTTGAAAAACTGGATTACTACTATTGAAGCCATTTATATCATAGAAAAAATAAATGATTGGTAAGCTAGTAACAGCAATAAGGCTAATTACCACGATTGCCCAACGTAGACGTGTACTTAAAACCTGGATCTTGTAGTTCACAATTTTGCTCCCACTGGATAGGCAGGCATTATACAACAATATAATATTTTCGCAATTAAGCAATAAATTATTGCTTTACAATAATTTATTGCTTATCTACAGTATCCGTGTAGTCATTGTTGATAAGGAGTAAAACTCATGGAATTACAAAATCATCGCTGGTCAGTACGCAAAGCCATCTGTTGGCTGAGTCTTGCAGCCGCATTTAGTGGCTGTAGTGTGAACCTCCTCGTGGAGGATTCAGCATCGGCAGAAATTCAGCAGAAGCTACTCCCTGTTGAGAGCTTCTTTAATGACTCTGCAATTAGTGGGGTCAAACTATCATCTGATGGGCAATGGCTAGCTTGGCTCCAGCAATACAATGGAGCACCGAATATCTATGTAATGCCGAGTAACGGAAGTGTTGAAGATGCCTTCCCATTGACCGCTTTTGCCGACGGCGCAGATAGCTTTTATTGGGATAAGCATCAGCTCGGTATGTATGTCTCTAAAGACTCGAAAGGGAATGAACTGCACCAGATCTACAGATTGGATCTGGAGGTAAAAGATAAAGATCTAAGTTTGCTCGACACCCAAAAATTAACCTCAAAAGACAGCGCGAGATACATAATTTTAGGGCAAGCTTCAGAAAAGCCCAACAGTCTAACCCTCTTCGCTAATCACGACGATCCAAAGCTGTTAAGTTTTTATCAGTTGAACACCCAAACTGGTAAGTTGACATCAATAATGTCGAATAATCAGCACTTCCATGATGTGCTGATAGACAAAGAGGGAATTCCTGTTGCCGGTGTAAGGTCCAACCCGGATTCATCCATGGAATTATTTATTCACAAGAATAAATCCTGGCAAAAGTCTCTGAAAACTGAGCCGGGAGAAATCTTACACCTGTCCAGTTATAATTCAGATCTCGAGAGAGTCTATTTCGAGTCTAGTTACGGTGAGGCAGACACATCGGGGTTAAAGCAATTGAACCTGGCCTCAAGAGAAATTACTGATGTGCATACAGACCCCAATAAACGTGCTGATGTTTACAAGAGTCTTTTCAATAAAGATGGTGAGCTTCAGCTGGTTTCTTACTACTATGGATACCGAGAAGATTATCCGATTAGTAAGGAATTCCAAAAACACTGGCAATTTATCACTACTCAGTTTACTCGCAGAGTAGAGATCGATGTTATCTCTATAAATGAAGAGTCTGGCATTTGGTTGTTGGACATTGCTAGCGATGTCGATCTGGGAGCTTTTTATACCTACAATCAAACAGACCAGTCGCTAACGCGCTTGATTGATAAAGATACAAAGTTAAACCCTGAATCTCTGGCAGAAAGACGTTCTATTACCTATGAAGCCCGTGATGGCATCGCCATCCAGGCCTATTTAACGCTACCTAAAGGCAAGAGTAGTCAGTTACCGCTAGTAGTATTGCCGCATGGTGGCCCTTGGTATAGAGATTACTGGAGACTTGGTGCTGACTTTTTCAACCGTGTGTCTCAACTGTTAGCAAATCGTGGCTATGCCGTGTTGCAACCCAACTTTCGCGCATCTGCAGGCTTCGGGGAAACCTTTATTGCTTTGGGCAATCGCCAGTGGGGAACCGGTGGGATGCAACACGATCTGACGGATGGTGTTGAGTATTTAGTAGAACAAGGTATTGCAGACAAAAATAGAGTGGCCATCATGGGTGGCTCTTATGGAGGCTATGCGGCACTTTCTGGGTTGACTTTCACCCCAGATGTATATGCAGCCGCCATATCTTTTGTAGGTCCATCAAGTTTAATCACATTGATAGAATCATTCCCGGAGTATGAACGAGAATTTCTTTCTCACAGATTAAAAGCAATCGGTGACCCATTGGTACAAGCTGATCGAGAAGATATGCAAAACAGATCACCTATAAACTTTACTGATCAAATTAAAGCTCCTTTACTGTTGGTGCAAGGTGCAAATGATCCTCGTGTTACTCAGCTTGAGTCTGATCAAATTGCTATAAAAATGTATCAAAAAGATTTGGCTGTCGAGTATATTTTAGCTAAAGATGAGGGGCATGGATTTAGCAAGCGAAATAACCTGATGGCTTATTTAATAAAGATGGAAGAGTTTCTTGCTGAGCACCTTGGTGGTGAATTGAATCCTGAAATCCCTGAGGAGCTTACTGCTCACCTGGCAGGGCTTGAAGTCGATATATCAAAATTAGCCAAGCAATAATCTCAAGCCGATTTCTTGCGATCTTAATTTGATTGCCAACATAGCACGCCTGTCTTTGGCCGATATTAATCAATATCGGCCAAAGACAGGCTACTTTAAAATTAGATCATTCCAGCTTCTAACGAACATCGCAAGAAACTCCGCCCCCCCCTAGCCCTTAGTATTCCAACCTCAATAGTAGAAAATACCCCACGGTCATTTCATTTTCTATTTAGATAGAATTATGATCCATATACACAACCAGCTAATAGAAATCATGAGTTAGCTAATAGGCCACCGCCCACTTGGAATATTCATTCAAGTAAAGCTTGAATCTAAAAAGCCTAGAAAACCGAATTGAGTACAGCTACGCCTCTATTTTCTAGAAAGAGATAAGTACACTACTTAGCAGCGATTAGAAGCCTCACTTCTCTACGCCTTAGTGATAATAAGTTAATGAAGCTGATCGGATAATTCCACAAAAAAAAGATCTAACTAAGTACAAATACTCCACCGAGCCTTCATTTTTTCGTACTGTGAGTAAAAACAAATCTTCAAGTTAAAGGAACCTGATGTAACAACTTAATTACTAAATCCAACATCAACTTAACTAGCAGTTTATTCAGATTTCTGGCCACCCCTCAAATTCATAAAATCACAACTTGCCAAAAATATTCAAAAACATCCCCTGGCTTTCGTAATTCAGCAGGGTGAGATCATCGGAAAAATCGGTGAAGCTGTGCCGCCACTTCAAGTGATCATCGATATGGTGGTACAGGCCGATCAGTGTACCACTCTTGCTATCCTGCACGTCGGGCAAATCGAGTAGGCGGTAGGTATATTTACCTCTCAAAGTACAGCGCCTAGTAGGATCATAGCTAGCATCTGCGGAGAAAATATGAATTCTTGGATAAGCTCAGCCGAGGCATTTTCAACCGTTATTTGATCTTTATTGAGCACGTTATAGAAATAGATGTATATTAATAGCACATTTAAACAGCCGTTAATCACTAGGCACTATAACCGAGTATTTAATCGTACCATCTCAGAAAACTCAAATGGTTTGACGCTTCTAAAACACCCCAGAAAATCAGACGTCAATAACGAAAACATTCGTTGGTTACAGATAAGTATCAATCTGAAGAAAAAAATCCTGGATTGACCAGCAACTTATAAGATATACCGTAACAAGACTTTGTATTTATTAGCCGGAGCAAAATTTTCCTTCTATATCGACCTGCAATACACATACATTAAACATAAAAAATAAAGTTATTGGCCCTAGTAAGACCTGACCATTAGAAATCAAACCTTACTAAAACCTTAAAATAATTCTTTTGCAGAGCCTACTTTAGATCAATTCTACGAATGGCGCAGAATTGTTTTGATGAAGTTCCAGACCATAAGTTGCTCGTAAAAACCTCCATCCTCACATTTCTTTGTGCCGTATAGCCCGTGAGGGCTATAGAAAGTGCAGTTTTATATCCCGGCATACTTGGACTGATATAGCCACCGCTGGGGCACGCATTTAATCCAGTATCAAAATAGATAAGCACATCACCATTACCATAATCAGTATATGAATTAATTTCCTTGATTTCCCCCATATTAGTTAAAGATAATGCTAACACCTTGGAGTTAAGCACTATTCCAACAATCGCTACTAATATTTTCTTCATTTATTACTCAGCTTACCATTTTCTTAGCATCTATTTGACCAGCTTCATGACCAGCATGAAGTGCTAACTCTTTCCATTAAACAAGTAAAATATTAACTTCATCATCCAGGCTACCAATATAAATATACATATTATCGCTAGTCGGTATGACTGTGATAACTTAGTCATTAATAAGTGCCCGCTTTGATTACTGCCTCATTTTCTATAGTAATTAGATAGGTATTTAAAGTTTTTTCACTGATTATGATTAAGTAGTATATGCCGCAGCCTTTAACTTTCTTTAAGGCGAAGATGGTAAAATCCTTGCGACCAAATCTCCCCCCATGACTGTGAGCAGGAAGAAAACTTATCTTCACTAAACCACAAGGTCACACTCTTACCAGTTGCATGCGCAGTGGTTAAAAGAGAAAAAGCTGCCTTACAGGATTCTTGCTTGAACCCGCCTTCTAAATCCTCTGTGATCCTGCAAAGTGCGACACTATGAAAATTAGTGCCGCTACCACTGTCTTTTATACTGGCGTTAACATTTCCGTTTAACGCAATTTCTACCGTAGTTACTTTACCGGTACATTCGGTGCCAGAGTAGGCGGCACCTGAGGCAAAAAGCAGCCCCGGCAGAATCACTCTCCCGGCCTTTAAAATATATTGTCTTAATTTACTATTCATATCTACTTCGCGCTACATTTAAATTTTGAGTTAAGGGACTTTTAAATACGGCACACCTTATTAACTCCCCGTCACCAAAGGGCAAAAATAAAAAGGTGCGCACCCTTGGGAGATAATATCACATTTGAGCTTTCAGTTCGGCAAGAGTCGGCCGATTAGATAGAACCAAGTAAGAAAGCTACTTCAGATATCTGCAGAAGCTTAACACTCCAATTCTGAGAGAAACTTACATATTTACTTTTCAGGGAATGGCAACTCGAATGCAGAAACCTGTGTCAACCAATTAAACTATTTTATATACCTAACAAAGATAGCCCCAGAATCAAAAATGGCCTATTTCGTAATTCGAAATTTGAATCGCCTAAGTAACACCCGACCTCAGAACCACCTACTCACTTCTTAAGCAACAGGTCACCAAGGAAACAACACTCAATTTGTAGACCTGCATAATAAATTGAGAAAATAGAACCTATGAGTCTCAAATCACACCAAAGATTTACTGTATAATCGGCAATAAATATCTGATAGAAAGCCTCCACCACCAAACCTCAGAGAGTAAAAGATGAGAAAACTTTTCGCCATGATTGGTTTAGTACTTATCTCCCAGTCTAGCCTTGCAGCTGGCTTCCATACCTGTACCGGTGAAGTTACTCGTTTAGTAACCAGGGCTACAGGAGAAGGAACCCAAGTGAATATCAGCGGTATGAATGGAAGCGCCAAGCTTGGCTTTGGTGGTGATTCTTATTCTAAGCTGCATGACAGACAATTCAGTATGTTGTTGTCCGCCCAGATGTCAGGAAAGAAAGTGAAACTCGAATTTGAAGACAACAGTATTAGCTGTAGCGACGACCATGATTATGTACTTATCCGATATGTCAGTATAGATTCTGCTGAGTAATAGGTCGCTACTAGCCTCCGCAAATTAATCACTAAAAGTACGGTGAAATATCATGACTGCTCCTCCCATCAGGGAGGAGTTCAATCTAAGTAAGAAAGACATTATTACTTTATTTGAAGACTTCAATATAGGTAGTCTTACTGCAAATAGAAGAGTCTTCATTGCAATAAACAGTGACTTTAACTCTAAAGCCTAGGCCATTAACGCCCTGCTATAGGCATGCTGATGAATACTCTCATTATTTCCCGCATCACCAGTAATCGATAAGGGAAATGTGATGGACTCACCACTCCATATGCCAGTGGCATTAGCTGTTTTTAAAGTAAAGGACGTTACGTTTACATCCATATTTGCTACAGAAACAATTTCAATATCTTGCGCAATATATCCTGGTGCTGCTAATACATTTCTAAAAACACCATCGCAGTGGTAAGAAATTTTATTCTTAAACTTTAATCCTTTTCTTCACACCCACTTCAAATTAGCAATTTGAGAGCATCAGTCTAAGCCTGCACTCATTTGTATAAGATTAATAAACGAACGTGGCTTCATATGCCTTCCTGACATTGTCAGATTGGTAAATCAATCCTCATCTGGCTTTAAATCTTTCGGACTACCGTGAGCAGTTATGCATATAAAATAAAATAACTGAGATGTGGCAAAGCTTGACAATTTTAAGCTAGCCTTACCACACTCTTGAAATAGTTTTAACCGCCTATTTAAGGTCAATTCTACGTATGGCACAGAATTTATTTGATGAAGTTCCAGACCATAGGTTACTTGTAAAAACTTCCATCCTCACATCTCTTTCTGCTGTGTAGCCAGTAAGGGCAATGGAAAGTGCTGTTTTATATCCCGGCATAGTTGGGCTGATATAGCCACCACTTGGGCAAGCATCTAATCCGGTATCAAAATAGATAAGCACATCACCATTGCCATAATCAGTATATGAGTTAATCTCTATAATTGTTCCTGTATTTGTTAAGGATAACGCAAGTGCCTGGGTGCTTAACATTACTCCAATAGCTATGAGTAAAAATTTTTTCACTATCAACTTAACCTTAGAATTTCACAATACTTATAAATGTATCAAGTTATATGATCTAACAATCATTTTTGACGCAAGAAACCTTCAAAAATCACCAACGTAGGCCGACTCATAATCATAAGCTAAAAAGCAACCCCATTGTTAAACTCTATGAATATATGAAAATTATTGAACCACTACTTAACAAAATTTTCAACTGGAAGTAAAAGCCCGCATACACGGGCTTCGTAAATACTAATGAGCATTCACGTCAATCAAGTACGACACTATGAATAAGGTAAGGATAAACCATCGCTTGAGGTCTTGGAGATGATCGCATTAATACTGTATGTCAGCCTTGATGGGCTGACCTTCGGGAAAGATTTACGAGGGTTGACAATGCCTAAAAGCTCCAATTTGAAGCTGTCAGTCAATTTGATGAGGAAGATAAACAGACCGCACATAATATGCTTGAAGGGTTAACTCTTAAACATCAGACCAAGCAATCCATGAAGAGGCAGTCCGCCACTAAAAAGACCGCCAAGTAAACTAAGCGCTGATCAAGGGTGCGCCAACACCCAGTACCAGCTAATCACAACAACCTGTTACGAGGTTATTATGACTATCGACCATTCTACCTGCCTATGGTTGGTGTAGGAACCTCGCACGCCTTATAAGGCGATAAATTCACCAACGACCAAACAAGTCACGGTGCAGTCCACCACTTACCCACCATTGAAAAATAATTCAGGCTCAGGCGCTTTCCTTAGATTAATTTACGAGGGTTATGGTTAGAGGAAGCGGGATTTGAGATTGGAGCGCAACACCCCATAGAGGTGTATAGCAAAAATTTAATTTTTACTGTGACTTAAAGAAGAAAACCCCGCGAATGCGGGGCCACTCTAACAAGTACTAAATTTAATTTCTTAACCACTTATTTCTATAAAATAAATTTGGCCGCGCTTTGATCTTATCTCTATATTCTTTTATACAACCTTTATTTACACTACTAGGAGAATCTATATCTACTGTTCCGTCATCCTCCCAGTTACAGTAGTCACAAATATCATAACCAGTACCATCCTCTTGATTATAAATTTCGGAAAGCGTTTTGTAGTTGCAACAGGGGCACTGAAACATTTCGGCAATATCGCCTATAACTTCAACTTTCTTACCCGTCACCCCTTCATAAAGTTCTGACAAGTAACCATTGCTTACACCCATGTATAATTCTGATAGCGCCTCAAAAACTTTATTTTCAAGCTCAACCTCACCGTCACCTACATCCTCCAGAAACTCCAAAAGTTCATCGCGAGAATTAAAAGTTAAACGACATTTCGTAACAAGCTTAACAACTTCCTCTCTAGATATTGTTTTCATTATAATTTGCCAGCCTCTTTTAGAGTATTAATAACAACATCATCACTTCGACCGTCCCACTTATAAAATGATTTTATTTTCCCGCCTGCATTTGTCCCCACGAAAATAGTGTTTGTGGACGGCTCGAATCGATAGCTAAAAGCTCCACTCGTCGTTTCAACTAGGTCACCATTATTTTTTCTCGCACCAAATTTAAGAGCTTTTTCACTATATTCCTTCGAATTTTTAGCGCCGAACTCAGCACCATGTTTTTCAAAGTGCGTTTTTAACTTTCCTTTTGACCAAAGCTGTTTTCCTGGCGCCCACTTTGTAATATTTAAATCACATGTATTATGAACCCAAATATCCGTCTTGCTGACAAAATATGTATGGTCCGTTTCTACGGTAAAATTATAGGCATATTGGGGCGACTGGTTAACATCAATATCAACAACCCTAATCGCACTTTCAGCAGAAGAGCCGGCAAAAACAGTATCCACTCCCACTTCACCTGCGGGTAGCCACCCCTGACCCGTTACATAAAAAGGGTGCTCCGCTGTGGTGGTGATAGTCTCCTGGACACCATTTTCATCGACAACGGTGAAGGTGATCGTCTCCTGGTGCCAATCCTTAAAGGTATCGGTCACTTCACGCCAAGCAACTTCTCCTGTTAAGTCATTTTTAGAAAGAACAATATCTCCAACGTGGATTTCTATAATCGACTTATAGCCTTCCTGGGTCAGGACTAGGGTTTCCGGCGTAAAGCTACATCCTCCGCGTTTAAAGAGCTTTGCGACACGCCTGGCTTTTTGCAAGGTTTTTGCGGGATTCAATACACCGATGGCAGCGTCTTGTGTTGCCCCCAGTAAGTTGAAAGAGCCCGTTTCCGCATAGTTTAAGGCAGCTCCTAAGGCTACATCTGCCGCAAATTTGACAGCAAAATTAATAAATTCGCCATCAGGATCATTGTATTTATAGGGGTTATTATTTGCATAGGCGTAACGATTCATCCCCTGGATAGGATTGCCTCTTTCCAGATGCCCTAAATAACCAACGGGATCAATGGAATAAAAACGGCCAATTAATGGATCGTAATAGCGGGCCTGCATATATACAAGGCCAGTGTTGGCATCCTCTACATGGCCAGTATAACCCCGGTGGTTTAGGCTCTGTTCGCCTCCAGCCCTCTTACCATATGGCTCATAAGACTCCTTCCAGAGAAGCTCTCCTTTTTCATTTGAAGCGGCTACTGGTGAACCGAGCATATCATTATGATAAAACGTAAGCTTCTCTTCAGCAGCAACGAAGGAGGAAAGCAGTGCAGCTGTAAGAATTAAAAGTGCTGTTACTATTTTTTTCATATATCCCCCTAGTTCAGCATCATGGTAATTGCAGGAAGAATCCATTCAACCTTGGTCCTGCAATTTCCCTGGGCATCAGAAAACGAAACACAATTATCCCGCCTTGTAATAAGTTCACCATTCAGGTAGTAATATTCACTGATGTTTCCATTGGTATCCATTTCAGCCATCAACTTTCCATCACGGTTATACATAGACACGTATTCACCCCTACCGGCATAGTTGATTACACGCTTGTTATGCGCATCATATTCATAAACCCAGTCATCTGCCTTACTCGTTTCCCCCATACCCAGTGCATTGCCTGCAAAATCGTAGATGAAATGATTTTTTGAGTTATAGATGACATTACCCTGGCTGTCATAGTTATATGAAGATGCAAAGGGTCCAGAGACTGAACGTAGCAAGTTTTTTGAATCATATTTATACGACAGAGTGCTACTACCAGCCTTATACCGATTAAGGATATTTCCGGAATCACTATAGGTATATTTATAGCTACCCCATCGACCATTTGCAGTATCAAGCCTATTTAATCCATCATAGGAAAAGTGATCTTTTCTCCCACCTTCCATATAGTCAGTAATAGATTCAATATTATTTAAATAATCAAACCCATACTTGAGATTCACCTTGCCAGGTACAGATACACTATCAATTCGCTTCTGGGAATCTATACCATAACTTTGAGAAAGACCATTGGTAAAATTTATTCTCTCTATAGAATTATTGGGGTGATATGCAACACTATTAACTAAGTATCGGTCTGCCTTACTTGGATAGTCACTGTATAACGCCCGATCTCGACCCATACCATCTGTAGAATGGTTGATTTTTTCTCCTGATGGATAAGTAATGGTATTTACATTTCCCTGGGGAGTATAGGAATAAACTAAACCAAAGGTATCCCCTCCTACAGACAGGTTTTCGCTTTTTAGGCTTCCATCCTGATAATAACTGTAATTCCAGTCACTTAAGTTGTGTGTAGGATTATTAGCGCTATTTACCCTGCGAGCACGTTTCATAGCGCCATTTTTATAATAGTCAAAAAGCACATCATAAGTTGCTGCAGGATAATCAATACTTTCTAGCCTGCCAGCTTTAGTGTATTTAAATCGCGCTAGCTGTGATCTATCATTATTAAACCATCTCTCAACCACCTGCCCCTTTTCATTTAAGGCATTATTTATTGTCAATTCCGGGCGCGTAATCTTCTCTACGTATCGTGTTCCAGGCTTTAAAGTATAGGACTCAGTAATACCACCCTGAGCAACAGAAACCAGCTGCCCCTTGGTATTGCGAGAGTGAGAGGTTTTAACAAAACTATTTACACCCAGTGATTTTTGGCGATAGAGATTTTTTAGATATGTTTCACTTGGACTTCCATAAACTTCAAAGTCTAAGATGGTTTTAACACCTTTTTCATTGACTGTTCTAATGCCATACCCAATGGAGGGTTCACCAGACTGAATGCACGCTGCACCATAACAGATGGTCTTACTCTTTCCTGTAGTGGTGTTGGTCGTTTTTACCAAGCGATCCAAAACATCGTAATACTGTTTAACCCCTTTTGCTTCACCCTCTACATCAGAAGGCCAGGAGGTAAAATGAAGGCCCCCACGGTTTGTATATTGTTTATTTACAATAACAGGTTCGGATGAATAAGCAGTATCCCAGGATTTTGAATATTTGGCCTGCCCTAAAGCATTATACTTTTCTATATTTCTATAATTGCCTTGTGAAGTATTTTTCTGAGTGGTAGAAGGCCACGATATAATAATATCCGCCCTTCCTGGCCGCCTTTCCCTAGAAACCCTACCTATTGAATCATACTCATATTCAACCCAGTTATCTTCGGGATCATCAATACGCTTGGTATTCCCGAAGTAATCAACCTTGGTTACAGTTATATGATCATCAGCATCTGTAACTTTTCTAGGGATACCTCGATAGTAATCACTGTAATATTCCCTCTCCAGAATTCCACCAACTGTTCTTCTTGTTTCTTTGACATTACCATTACTGTGGTAATAGAAGGTCTGTGTTAACTTATTATCTGTAACAGTCTTGACTTTATTTTTTTCGTAAGTGTAAGAAGTAACATCCGAAACGCCGTCTACAGATATGCTTTTCACCCTACCTACAAACCAATTCGAGGTATCATTATGGTAAGAGAAATTCGTTACTCTTGCTCTTGTACCATTTTCCGAGATCTTTCTAGGGTTCCCGAGTTTATCATGTCCGGAATAAGTTACTTTTAACGTCTTCCCAGAAATTAAGGTTTCTATATTTTTTACCCAGCGCAGGGATTGACCACTCTCATGCTCATTCTCAAGATAGGTTCTACCAATTCTACCTCCTCGCCCCCATTCATAGCCCTTTTTTAGTACCCGTGTGCCATTTTCATAAACAGTGTGACTCTCAAGAAGTCCGTGCTGCCAGACATTTCTATGAAAATCAAAAGTATCCTTCCTACCACCAGACTCAATTTCTGTGCGTGAAATCGTTTTATTTTGCTGCTGAGAATAGTTGAAGGTCGATGTATGTGACAGTATGTCGCTGCCACTCAAAGTTCTTGTCTTTACCGCTGGAGTATCAGCACAGCAGGCTTTCAGGCCCCAATATTTCTTATCGATACCTATATATGTATAATTTAACTTTGCTCCTGTTGGAGTTTTTATTTCCTTGATAGCATACTTTTTCTTTGATGAGCTTGTCGAATTAACCTTATCAGGTAAAACCCCTATCGAAGAATCATTCCAATCTCCCCTTGCATGCTTATCATATTTCACTTCCCACTTTGAACCATCAGGTAATACTATTCCTTCTAAATACTTGGACGCTGTAGTTGCACCCTCATATTTGAATTTCCAGGTTCGATCACCAGCCGTTATTTTTTCTAGTTTTGGGTTTGCTTCTGATGAATGAGTAAAATCAATTAGCCTACCATCATTAGACTGGATTTTATCGATCACTTTTCGAGTATGGAACGCTCTAGCTTCCATAACTTCATGGCTATCATAGTAGCTGAATGTTAATTTGTTACCCCATAAATCATATATCTTACTTGGATAGATAGTTAGAAATGCAGGGTAATCTCTCCACCCAAAAAATCCAGTAGTAGAACTTAAGACATTAAATTCATATGTGATCGCCTCTGGAGAAACCACCTTAAAGGTTGCACCATTATCCGAGCATGAAATTATATAATTTTGTGTCGTAACATATTTAACTGATGGTGGATATATATTTGCGGAAGCGTCCCTTTCCAGCACTACTTGTGGCGCAAGACCAGGCATAATTAAACTTATAGGGCTTCTTTTACCATCTGGCACCCCAAAAAAATCTGAACCTTTCGTATAGGGGTCTTCACAAGCTTTGTTTCTATTATTGTAACTGCCTCTGGTATGCCCATATACATGTGTTCTTGCTGCTATCTCAATCCGTGGAATCTCCAAATCCCAACTACCTAGATTATAGTAACCACTCTCATTACTCTTATTAAACGAAAAATTCACGCGGACATCTAACCCTCCCTGCCCAGGAATAGCAGGACCAGGGATCTCCCAATAACTTGAACCTGTACGAAGGTCCAAGTTTTCACCGGCAATCATCGGAAATGGTGCTTCGGCAGTCTGGGAATGGCTGCTTTCATAAACCCCAGGATCTTGATATTCTTCTTCAGAAAATACTGTACCGGCAAAAAGTAAAAGCGGTATCATCAGCCATAATCTATTCATTCTGTCTCCCTACTCAAAATTTAACTCAGTGATCTTTTATTATAAACTTAAGAACATTTATAAACCATCAAGGCATCCAGTCACCGTGCTTTCTCTAGCAGTTGTTTCACAACCTCAAATTGGTTACTCTCACGCAATTACTTAGAAAACGCCACAGTAGAGAGCGATTCAAGTCAGGGTTACTCGACGCTCAGTGGAAGGTGATCTAACCCTACCTTCCATAGTTAAAACGAGGAAAGGAAAACACCACCACCTCGGCCACACCAACAGGATTGAAGTTATTACACCCATTACTTGATGTTACGTATAAGATTTCAACAATTCATCGTTTAGTGCATGACAAGGCGATGGACTAATACACTTATCGAGATGGCTTGCCGAGTAACGGAATTTATATTATATGCCTATACAAAATAAATTGTAGGAAAGCTTCAAGGCGAGATGGAAGAAGGTTCGGAGGACATGATCCGCAATGGAGAGTAGAGCGTACTTTCACATGACTCGCAAATTGCTACCCCTTAGTCATTAGTTAGAACCGCCACTACTCCTCTTATTGAGGATTTTTGTATAATGCATGCATGTTAATTACTTCAAAAATCGTTACGAAGTGGCTTCTAGGCAGAACAAAATACTTATGGGTTGCTCAATCTAATTTCTCCAAACCAACTACCATTTAAGCTTGGTCTTACATGCTCCCGCTGAAGAGCACTCATTTAGCTTCGCCTAAAACTTGAAATGTATTTTTTGGATGGAACTTTAGGAAATATATTTAAAAAATTTGAAAATCTTAGACATAGAGGGAAGCACTCTTTTATGCGAGGAGCAATATCGATAGTTTTTAATTGGCATAGTGTAAAACGGTTATTTAAGGCTATTGAATTAAATCACAAAACTTGTGACAAATACTATATGTTAATTTTGAGTTAACAAGATGTCATCAATTTCTATTCATAGGGGTAAACTGCTTGGTAGGCGGCTACATTTAGGATGGCTGTTCAGCTAAAGTCGAAAAGTTGAGAGGCGTCATTGAAGCCAGGCTCCCGCCGGGCCACACAATCAACGCTCACAACTTCCCAACAATATTCACAAACAATCCCTGGCTGTCGTAATCCAGCTGAGTAAGATCATCAGAGAAATCCGTAAAGTTGTAGCCCACCCCCAGCTTGAGGTGATCACCGATATGGCGATATAGGCCAATTAATGCACCGCTCTTGCTGTCCTGTGCGTCGGGTAAATCGAGCAGGCGCCCTTCGATGAGGAGATCCCAGCGTTTTACAAAATGCCAGTCTGCGCGCAGTACATAGAGGCTAGCACGGCTGTCAAAGAATTCCGGGTCTTCTCTATCCAGGCTTAGCTGGCCAAGGCGGTAGGCGTATTTGCCTCCCAGGGTCCAGCGCTGGGTGAGATCGTAGCTGGCATCCACGGAGAAAATATGGCTCTTTTGAATAAATTCAGCCGAGGTGTTTTCTACGGTTACCTGATCTTTGGTGGGCACGTTATAGAAATAGGTGTATTTCAATAGCGTGTTGAGGCGATCGTGATTCACCGGGCGGTAGGCGTAGCCCATTACCGCTTCAGTAAATTTGCCATCATAAAACTCGCCCTGGGAACTTTTGCTATCGGAGTAATTGAATTTGCCAACCAAGCGCCAGTCTGGGTTGAGCTGATAGCTCAGGGTGTTCTTCAACAGCCAGGTATCGCGCTCGGATTCCAGCACGGTGTTTTCATCCACTGCGGTTTCCATGGCATCGGTACGGTATTCTACCGCCGAGGCCAAACGGATCGCATCCAGGCTATAGCCCATATTGAGCCCCAAAGCGTTGCGCTCGGTTTTGGCACCGGTGCGTGGGTCTTCCAGGGTGCCCGCCTCTACCGTGGTGCCGTATGTCCAGCGGTCGTTGGGTGCCAGGTCCATACCCAAGGCATGCGTCAGGCCGGTGGAGACATCGCCGTGGCTGTAGCGCTCCTCACCATACATGCTCAGGGTATCGGAATAACGGCTGCGGAAGCCGGTACTCATATTGCCTTTGCGGGCACGTACGCCGGTATCGCTGCGCTCGTTATCGAGGGTGTAATTCAGGTATACGCTGGTTCTGTCGCTCACCAGGAAGTCAGTGCCCAATCGCGCGCCCATGCCGGTATCACCGCTGGAAACCTCACTATCCATGGTGAGTCTGTCGCTCACCCGGTAGGCACCGCCGACACCGAAACGATTGTTTTCCTCACGAGTGCCGGTCACCTCTACGGTACCCTGCACAAAGCCGAAAGCACTCCAATTTTCGCCAGAATCATAACTGGCCTCCACTGCCATATCAGTGCGGTCGCCCTGGGTCTGGGTGGCCGCCACAACTTGGGAGAAATCTTCGCGGCTATCGCTGCGCACACCGGAACTGAGATGCCAGTGATCGTTGAGGCGGTAGCCGAGCATGAAATCCGTTGCACTGGTGTGCAGGCCGAATTCCTCTTCTTTACTATCCGCTTTCAAGCCCACATCGAAACTTTCACCGAGAGGTAGGTTGATCCCCGCTCCAAACTGGGTGGTTTCACCGCGGGCAAATTGACCGGGGCCAGAAAAGCCCGCTTCCCGTTGCTGGTGGTAGAAATTACCGGAGCCGCGTAGGCTTTCGAAGAAATCACCCAGCTGCAGGCTAGCTTCAATTTTGTTGGCAGCAGCGCTAGCCTCAGGATCAAAAGTTTGACCGCTATCAAAAGTAAAGCCACCATCCAGGGAATTGGTACTATCGAGATTACCGCCTTCACTGTTGGCCACTTCCACTTTCAACCAGCTGCCTGCCGTTTTACGTAACGTTAAGTCAAAGCCTTGCAGCGCAGTTTCGTTATCGTCCTCATCCTGTTGGGTAGCACTGAGCCCCAGCTTTACGTGATCTCCAAACCAGTAATGGGCGCGGCCACCAAAGGCAAGGGTATCCATCTCTTCAAAGCCGGGGGTGTATTCGTAGCGGGCTACCAGATACTGAGGGTTACCGTTATAAGAGCCATCCTGGATTAACAGATTATCGTTAGCCAGGGTAGACAAGGGCTTGTTCAGCAGTACGCGGCCTTGAATGTAATCGATATCGTAATCGATCACCGGGGAAAGGTTTTTTACGGCCAGTACCAAACCGGAGTCTTTATCCCGAACTTCAACCCGCAGGCGTTCGGAGCCGTTTAGAATATCCTGATGACGCATGAAATATAGGGAGCCGCCGGTTCCACGATACTCATCGCGCCCGGCAATAGTGCCTGGCTCCGCACCAAAGGCATCCACCTGAAAGCGTTTTTCCCCGAAGCTGGTCATGGAATCACTTTCGAAGTGGCCGTTGGCACCATAGAGTGCACGGTCTATTTGCGCCAATTCGTTATCGGCATAGGTCGCTTTGAAATTACCCCACAAGCCGTAGTCGTCGTACTTGGACAACTTCACATAAAACTTGCCGGAGGTGGGTGCGTCCTCCACTACGGTGGAGTCATCACCAAAGGTGGGATAATAAAGATCACTATCTAAACGGCGGAACAGGGCATCGGGCGTTTTTTCCATAAAGTTGGAAAATAAATCATCCACCGGCCCCTCTTCCGTATCCGCACTGGCAGAGAGGCGCCAGCCCTCACCGAAACCACCGCTGGTATAAAACGCCAGGCGGCCATCGTAGCTAACAGAATTGTCGTAGTGGGTTTCATCGCCGGTAACCAGCGCCGCTGGGCCGTTGGTTTTGTCATAGCCAATCGTGAGATCGGCAATACCCACGGTAAACCAATCGTTTTTGGCAAATTCCAGATCGCGCAGGAACAATTCGCCATTGCCCTCTTGATCCAGAACCGCCACTTCCACGGTGTGCATACCGGGGTCGAAAATTTGTTCGGCGACAAACTGGCCCTGTTCGTTGACCGGTACCGGGTTGCCCGCCAGCCACACAGTGTGCCCTGGCGGTACCTCGGCACCGTTCACCAGCACACTGTTGCCATCTAGAGGAATATTTCTTCGCGCTAGGCGATTTTCACCGTAGCCAACCAATAATTCCTGAGAAACGTTTACCTCTTTCGTTGACTCTTCAATCTTATCCACCAGCCACAGAGTCTGTTCGGCAGTTTCATCGAAGCGGCCTTTTTTATCGTACACCCGCAAGACATAGTGCAGTTTTTTTAGCGGTGCCTGGAAATGGGTAAATTCTGCAAACCACTCCCCTTCTCCGGCAGCCAGCGGGACTATGTCAAGCGGCGTGTCTCTCAGGGACTGTCCTTCTTCAAACAGGCGTACCTCGGCCCGCTCAATAAAACTGGGATAGTTGGTGTAGCTGCGGAAAACCACGCGGTTCTCGCTGTGCTCGGTATCCGGGTTATCCGCATAGCGAATGGTATTGGGCCAGGCTGAAATATTCAGACGCGGCTGCATTTTTTTGTTATCGAAGCGGAACTGGATATTCGCATTATCCAGCGCCACATCGGTACAGCGCTGCAGATCGGCAGAGTTTTTATAGGGATCGTATTCGGGGCTGCCATCCACAGTAATACGCATTAAATTCAGTGAATAGGGGTTGTTAGCGATGGCTTCGCGGTTAATACGCTCGATCTCCAGGCGGTCGCTCTCCGCCAGAATCGCCAGCTCATCGTAGAGCACCTGCACTTCAACCCTCGCGCCTTCATCCAGGGTGAAACCGTTGGCCACTACATCGTCGGACTGCACATAACCGCGCCCTTCAAATTCCACTTGGGAGTCTTCGAGGCTGAGAAGCTCTTTTACCTGCTCCATCGCACGGCGCGCGCGTGCACCAGAGAGCCCAACATCATCGCCGTAGACCATGGCTTCCCGGCGGTCCATGCGCTTGTTTTCGCTATAGCCAATAAAGCTCAGGCGTACATTGGCTTTGCTCGAAATTTCCCCCATGGCAGCGCGAATTTGAGTCAGCTGCGCCTGGGTAATAATCGGATCGCCATTATCGAAACGAATAGGCGCTATATCGCCACGCAGGGATTGGTGAGCAATGGTAATGGTTTCCGCGGCTGCCGCTTCCGGGCAGGCCTGCACGCCATCCACCGCCACTTCGAGGGGATCGTCGTACCAGAACTCCACTTCCACACGGCGGTTTAGGGTGCGCCCCTTGGGTGTGTCATTGGCGGCTATGGGCTGACTGGCGCCCTTGCCGCTGCTGGTTATCATCGTGTCCGGTAGGCCCAGGGCATCGCGCACCGCCAGAGCAACACGTCGGGCTTCGCTATGTGACTTTTCCTGATAGGCATTCTGTTGCTGCTCAGAGCTTTCACCAATTTGCAGAGGCAACGCATCGGTATGACCAACAAAATGAATCACCAGATTATTTTTGTTGGCCAGATTTGTGCGCACTTCGCGGATACGCCGTAAGAACGCCTCGGGTAAATTCGCCTGCCCCGGCTGCCAGCGCAAAGGATTAACCAGGTTTTTTAAGCGCGCGCGCTGTTCAGTGCCAGCGGTATAATTCAATCTACAAACCGTTTCCTGGCGACACACTTTGACCCGGTTAAGTGTCAGGGCTTCAGCGCGGGCACGGGCTGCCATAGCCTCTGCATCCAGAGCATCGTAACTCACCTGCACTTGCACGCGACGGTTCAGTTCGCGTCCGGCAGTAGTGATATTGTCGGCAATGGGCTCTGCGTCACCACGGCTTTCCACCGCGATCATCTCTTCCGGCAGTTCCAAAGCCTGCTGGAAAAAATCTGCCACGAATTGAGCGCGAGCAAGGGTAAATTCTTCCTTACTTACGTAATCCGTAACGAATTCTTTTTGCATCGGGTCCGAATCGGTGTGACCAATAAAATGCAATTGGAAATTGGGCGTTTCTCCCAGCTCATCCAGCTTTTCACGCAATAACGCGATGGCCTCAGGAGAAACTTCATCAGCCACAGCGAAAAACTGTAATGGCTCGATAAAGTCTTCCACCACAATCGGCTCGGGAGGGGCAATAAAAGTGCCCGCATTCTGAAGCCATTGATTGGAAGGGGCGCGCAGCAACATCGTTTCCGTATTGCTGCCTATGGATTTTTCCTCAAACTCCGTCTGCGGCTTCTCTACCTCTGGCGCCAGTCCGGGAATTTTTTGCCACACCTGCCACCAGCTGGTTTCCAGGGGTTCGGCTACCTCGGTGTCAGTTTTCTGCTGCGCGTGTACAGGCATTGCCAAGGCCAAAGTAATCGCTGTGGCCAGGCAACGCTCACGCCGACGAAATGTGTGAGTGTTTTTTTTCGCAACAAGCGCTGTGCCAGATCTGTGCGAACACTCCAGGTTACTGCGCTTTTTATTGCCATCTGCAAAGGACATTACTGCCACCCTCCTTTGCTGGGCGGCGCACCACGCCGCCAGAACACTTCCGTTTCAATCGTCAGTTCGTAGTCGCCATAACTACGCGCCCACTGCTCGGCAATATCCGCCTTGATCGTTTGCAAACGCTCTTCCACCAAATCCGGGTCTTCATTTTCCGCGAGGTAGGACAGGCGCAATACCGAGGGTGCTTCGCTGAGTTTTTCCAGCAGCAGCTCAATACGGGACTGCCATTGGGGACGCATCTCGGTAGTTGTCGGTTCGAAGACCGCCTCGGCCATATCCAGGCGCACTACCCGGTGCAGGCTGGCGCCGAAGTTAAACTTCACCATCTTGCCTCGGGTCGCACGCACCACGCGCGGGTTTTCTGTGGTGAGACGATAGCCGCTTGGCAAACTGCGGTCGTCGAGCTTGAGCACAAAATTGGAACCGCGATCGGGGTTTGGCACCACCGCACAGGTGATATGGAATCGACCGTGGGCATCGGCAGTGGCATTGAGACCCGTTGCACTGACGACCCTCGCACCGGCCAGCCCACCTTCACCGGCATCTTGGTAGCCGTTCATATTTTTATCGTCGAAGACCTTACCGATCACATCGGTACAGTCGAAAGTGGGGTCCGGTACCACACGCACGGTCGCCGAGGCTTCACCAGACGCCGTCTGCCCGGAGAGCTGGTTGAACATACGTGCACGGTTGACATACTTGCCCTCCCCCACACCGGAGCCTACCACGAGTAGCAGTTTCAACTCGCGGGTCTGATCCGCCTCTACACGCAGGTCCGACCAGATCAACTGTAACCCCTTCATCTCCGGTTCCACCGGTTCGCCATCGAGACGCGCCGAGCCGGCCACGTATTTGAAGCCCGCGGGGAAGAAGTCCACCAGCTGCAAATCGGTGAGCGGTACTGGCAGGTTATTGCCGAAGGTAATGGTGTAAGGCACCAATTGGCTGCGGGTCACATTCAACATGGCCGCAGTTTTAGTAATAGAGAGCGCCCCCTCTAATTTCGGGTCCAGGGGGATATGGTTATTGAACAACTGGCTATCCCCTGGAATTTGTTTGTTATCCAGAGTCAGGCGCAGGTAATAGTTGGTCAAGGTATCACGCGCCTCTATATCCAGCGGCGGATTAGCCGGGGACAGTTGTACCTCACAGTGTTGCGCAGTACCCGGCACCATATCTGCATTACTGCCGAGGCAGGCGCCCACATCGAATCCGGCAGTCTCCTCATTGGTCTGCGCTGGAATAACCAGGGATTCACCACCGACATAATTGTCATCGGCCAGTTCTACTCGAATCAGGTAGTCCGCATTGGCCGGACAGGCGGCATCATCGAAATTAATATCAAACTTGTAGTAGCCACCGGCACGGGTTACCTGACCCTGCTGCTTTTCATCATCGAAGCAACGATCCGGCAACTCCTGGCCTGAGCTGGCACGCAGCATACTCAGCGTCGCGCCGGTAATCGGAGCACGCAGAATGGAGTTGTAAATAACTCCGTTTGGCGTGAGCGGCAGGTTTAAGTCTTGCGGATTAGCACCAGACTCCACAAAGATCTCACTGATACGCTGGGGACCATTGGTGAAATCGGAAACCGGATTACCCAGAGATGCGGTACTTTCGCTGGCATCCGGCGCGGTGTAGCGCATCTCGTAACTAAGACCACCATAATTGTTGGGTACCAGTCCCTGGAAATGGAAATAGCCATTTTCATCAGTCTGGATAGTTTCCAGCAATGCGCCGTTGAAATACAGATCCACTGCCCAATTCAACAGCAGGCGTTCATCGGCATCGGCCTGATTATTGAAGTTCACATCGTGCCACAGGTAACCGGCCAAATTAGCGATTCCCGGTGTGCCACCAACATCGATAGCAACACTGGCCTGGTTGCTTGAAGGTGGATCATTCCAGTGCACTTCCGCGGTATTCACCACGGTGTAGCCAATTTCCAGGCTGTCGGAAAGTTTTGCCTGGAAGCGCAATGTCACACTTTCACCCGGCAGCAAATCTCCATAAGTTGTGGAGTAGTCAGCAGTAATTACCGTACCGGCAACGCTGACCCCATCTACTTGGCCATTGAGCATGGCAGAGTCTGCAACGTAGGTAAGGACACCATCGCCGGCAACCATTAGGTCATCAGTAATATTTACCATGGTCGCCGGCACACCACTGATATTTTCAATGGTCACCAGATATTCCAGCACTGCTCCGGCTTCGGCTGCGCCACCACCGACAACGGCAACTTCTTTTACAATTGAAAGCAGCTGTGCATCACCCACCACCACTAGTGTCGGTTGGGCACCATTGGCCGGATTGCCATCTGCATCAGTGAGTACCTGTGGCAGTTCTTCTGCAGCAACACTGCCCTGGTTACTGATTACCGTACCCCTGGCAGCATCCATATTCACCATTACATCAAAAGTTACGGTGGCAGTTTGTGCAGAAGTAATCACCCCCTCGTTGGCACCTGGCAACGGTGGGGTTAGGTCATCAGAAGATACCGGCAATGCAGTATTCAGCAGTGACATACCACCGGCATTATCAGCAACCGCGATACCATTTAAGGTGGTACTGCCGGCAACATAAGTGGTATTTGCAGGCACTTGGTCAGTGAGTGCGACCTGCAGCGCATCAACCCCCCCCATATTGGTAATCGCAATGGTGTAACGCAGCACATCACCGGGGTCGACAATACCCGTGGAAATATTATCCACCGCAATTGCCACGGTCTTATGAGCAACCAGCAGGGGAACATCGCCAACAATATCTATTGTTGGATCGTTGGGGGCATCTGTAGCGGGGTCATCCGATGGGACTTCATCGAAGGGGCCACTACCAGCACCTTCGCCATTAACAAAGCCTTGGTTTGAAATAATAGTGCCGTCATTGACGTCATTAATGGTGACATCAAAGGTAACCATCACAGGCACAGCGCCAGTTGCCGCTGCAGCAATAAAACCATCGGCTTCGCCAGATGTATTAATGTTCATACCCGCTTCAAGCGGCGACGCGCCACTTACATCTGTAAGCGCAGAACCATTCAAGGTGGTGGAGCCAGCAACATAAGTAGTGTTCGCAGGGATCTGATCACGCAACATCCCGTTAACGATATTTTCGTTACCGGTATTTTCCACGCGAATGGTATAGCGCAGGGTATCCGCCACCATCAGCAGGTCCGGGTCACCGGTCATATCTGCTGAGGTTTTATGAATTACCAGCAGTGGTTCAGATTCAATTAATACCTGAGTAGGATCTTCATCCCCCGCAGCGTCAGGATCATCAGTACCGTTAATATTGGGATCATCACTGTTTTTCAGTAATTGACCGGGCAACTGTACCTGAGCCTGATTCAACACAGTTGTACCGCTGTCAATTACAGAGGCGAGACTTACTTCATAGATCAACTGAATGGAATCACCCGCACTGCCACTTGCCGCCAGGTCAAGATTGGTCACCTTCAACAAGCCACTGCCGTGGGTACCAGCAGAAGCATCTGTCCCGCTACTATCGCTACTCGCCGGAGCAGTAACCAGTTGCAGGGAGCCCGACTGGAACAATGGCAAGCTGTTTAGGCGGCCCAAGTCATCAGTAATCTCAATACCACTGACATCCACACCGCTGATATTTTTCAAAGTGAGGGTGTAGCGCAATACTTCTGCAGGGCTGGCCGTGGCAGCCGGATTTTGTCCGCGAGTAACATTCTCGACAGTCTTGTAGAAAGTTACCTTGGGTACTGAAGCACTTAGGGTATAGGCATCCTCATGATCGAGCACGCCAGGTGTACCATCGGTAGGCGCCGGACGGGTGTACTGACGCGCTTCAGGCGCACTGCTATCCCAACTATGCCACAGCGTTACCCCGGCAATATTGGTGAGCGTATCGCCATCGCGGGTATCTGCATCCAGAGTAGCGTCGTAACTTAGCAGCAGATGGTGATCCGCAGCCAACATTGCCCCAGCACCAATTGATGTGATGGTAAGAGTACAACTGGCTGCATCAAAGGCCGTATTAAAATCGGTACCTTCACTCAGGGTGGCAATCGCAGTACCGGCCGCATCGGTGATTTGTGCAGCAAAATTATTTGGTGCGGTTTCACACATGCCACCGGGATTATTGTCCGGCAGGATATCGGTCACGCTGATATCCCAGGCTGGGCCGGTACCAATATTGTGTAAGTCCAAAGTAAAGGTGCCAGGTAAACCGGACTGCAAACTGGCCGGGCCGGTTTTTGTCAGGGTAATCGCCGTGGGTTCTACCACCTGCATATCCAAGGTGGTATTACCCGCACCAGCACCCTGCCCCATGGCCGGGTTGTCATTATCGTAGTTGTAGCTGTAACTGGCGCTGTTGCTAAACATGAAGCCATCCACATTGGGTGGATTGCTGTCGCGCAAGCGCAGCGTTACATCAATAACCACCTGCTCACCTGCGGGCACATCGATGCCGTTGGTAGTATCGGCAATCACCAGTGCAGAAGCGGAACCGGTATTTTGCGGAGTAAATGCATTTTTACCGGAAACCTTGGCCGCACCAATAAATTCCAAATCCGCCGCGGAAGCACTGAGGTCAATCAACACGCTAACATCGTGCAGGGCTGCTGGCTGCGGCGTTTGCGGAATAGTAATGCGGTAATTGAACGGCTCGCCAATAGAAGCCGTGGGCTGAGTATTTTCAATGAAAAGCGGCGCGGCATTGGGAGTATTAAACTGCACACTCACCGGGGCTGTGGGGCCGTAGTCTTCGCGCATATCCGCAGTCACGGCCGACGTACCGAGAGAAGGCAGATTGTCGCCATCCAGAGAGTAATAAATCTCCACATAAGCGGCATTTTGCAGATTAAGGCCCGCGCCCAAATTAGCATCCGCCTGAACGCGGTACACCATTTGTAAAGTCTGGCCCGGGTTAATGGCGTAACCGGTACCCGCGGAGAAATCCCAAACCGCTGCGCCAGTGCTGCTGTCGAAAGTTGGAGCAACAGCCGTTGCAGTAGCGCCATTAACAGTTACTGACTGCACATTGATACCAGCCTGGCGCAGGCCGAGGGGAATCAAGTCTTTAAAGAGCGGATCATAGGCGGGCGCAGAACCATTATTGGTAATCGTAATGGTGTAATCGACCCTATCACCGGCGGAGAGAGTGGTACCCCCAGCAGGATTCGCACTGATTGCTATTGCCAGGTCTGGCTGTAGCAGATCCAGAGTTTCACTGTCATTGCGTGTTTCATTACCGGTAGCGGCATCGAAGCTGAAAACAACATTATTAGTGAGTGCAGTATTGTTGGCTGGCCATGGGTGCACATCGCGGTTTAATACCCGCGCGCGATAGCGCAGCACAAATTCATCATTAGCTGCGTTGTTATCGCCTTGGTTGCGCAAATCAGCAATATTCCAACTCAGTGTGGTCGGGCCCGCGGCCGGGTCACCAGCCTGCACCGGCTCGGCGATATCGTTATGGAGGAAAGGTGCCACAGCCGCGAAAGGTGCATTACTATCGCCATTGATCGACACCGTGCCGGCAAAGACCATGCCCTGCGGCAAAGTATCGACAATCTGCGCCTTCGGTGCTGTACCTTCTGGCAGGGCCAGACGCAGCTCGTATTCCACCAGATCGCCGATACGCAACTGCACATCAGTGCTACCGTAACTATCGTCAACACGGGTTTTGCTCAGTACGCTGTCATTGGCGGCGGTCAGCTGTGCGGCAATATTTTCCAGTACATAATCATTTAAACCGCCGACACCGTCAGCACCATTGCGCTCATGGGGACTGCTGTTATCTTCATCCAGACTGGTCCACTCGATGCGCGCAGTGGTGGAAAGTGTGGCTGCTGCCAGCACTTCATCCAGTACCAGAGCATCGAATACCAACAGGCTGTTATTACCGGCAGAGATATCCAGATCACTGTTGGCACGGCTCCACTCGAGAGTTTGCGCAGTATTAACACCATCGCCGGTTACCGTGGGGTCGGCCTGGGCGGCACCTGCAAAGGTGACACTGCCCGGTACGAATTGCAGCCCCAGAGAGAGCTGCTCAAGGATAGCCAAATCGAAAGCGGCGGAATTCTCCGGGCTGCCCGCAGCGGCTAGGTCCAGGGTAAAGCGCAGAATATCGCCCGCATCGGGGTCATTACCGGGGCTGGTCTGGTTGACCACCGTATTGGTTGCGGATAAATCCGGCTCCACAATAGTAAACACCGGCGCAGTGCCGACACCGCCGCCCTGTGCAGCCCCACCTTTGGTGGCGGCAAAGGTATAACTGGCTTGATTGGCAAAGTTGTGCCCCGCTTGCGCGGTTGCATTATTGGCAACCCGTGCGCGCACTTCAAAAATTGCCACTTCGCCGGCCGGAAGCATGTCAACAGCCAGGGCAATATTGTTACTGCTGGTGTTATCGGTAAATGCGCGGCCATTAATTTCCTGCAGCTGCACCAGTGTCAGGCTGGGGTCGAGCACATCGGTAATCACCAAATCGTGAATCGCCGCAGTAGTGGCGCTACCCGGTACTTGAATGCGGTATATCACTTCCTCACCCACTGCCGCTGTGGGGGCAGTAAGCAGCGTTTTCTGCGGAGGCGTTACCGTAGTGGCAACAGTACCCATCGGGTAAGGCGTTGCCAGGGGAACTGCAGCATACTGTTCACCGCTCTTGCTGGGCAGTGACCAGAATTCATTTGCTGTAAAAGTGTTTACCCAGTTTTCACCGCCGCCGATATCAGTATAAAAGCCAATTTCATAATAAACATCCAAGCAGGCACCAGCGTCGATAGGCACCTGTAAAGTAAAGTGCATATCGTCACCGCGATTGACCGGTGCAGTGTAGCTGTAATCAGTACCTTGAGCCAGTACTGTGCCATCCAGGGAGACCCGTAAATTGGCGATGGAACTTTGCTCCATCTGCGTCGCCAGATCATCGGTCAAAGACAGATCGTACGCTGGAGCCAAGCCAGTGTTACAGGCTTGTAAAGTAAACTGCATCACATCATTGGCCGGATCCACATTCATATGGGAACTGGGCCAGTTGGCATCGGTTTTAGTCAGATTCGCAAGGCGCGGCTGCAGTACTGTAATACTGGCGCTGTCCTGCAATGTGCTGGCGGCACCGGTGTAATTCAGTTGCGCAGTATTGGTGAGGGTGGCAGTGGGCACCGCAATGCCCGCGCCGGTTTGTACCTTGGCGGTGTACTCAATAATAAATTGATTGGTATTACCGAAGTTACTGAGGATATCGCCCAGATTCCAGGTCACGGTACCAGTATCCCCGGCGCCAGGCACGGCAATCGCCGCATAGGTGTAATCATTCAAGTTGTCATCGTAGGGCGCGGTGGTATCACCGTTCACGCTGACAATGGAATCAAACTCCAATCCGCTCGGCAGCATATCGGTAACGGTTACCGCCGGTGTGGTGCCCGCCTGCAGATTCAGAACCAGCTGATAGGTAACAGTGTCACCAACCCGTACCGTACCCACTGGAGTGGCGCTATCGGAATCCGCAATGACTGTCTTGGAAATAGTGGTGTTATCCACCGTGTCGATACTGGCGCTGGCCGGGCCCACACAGTAATCATCCGGTGCCGAAATGCTTGGGCAGCCAGCACCATCGCGTTCATAGGCCTGATCATTTGTACTGCTGTTGTCGAGAGAGGTCCAATCCAACATCACACTATTGCTAATGGGAGAACCAAATACCCCATTCACCTGAGTGCGGTAGGTAATCACCAGAGTTTCACCCAACTGCAGGTCCAGACTGTTATCACCGTTCTCCCGCCCCCAAATCAAGGGGCCATTGGGCGCTGCCGCCGGTGTTGAGACAAAACCTGCCACAGCACCACCATTAATTAGTGCCGTTGGGGTGAAACTGCTCTCCAGGCGCAATTCCGAAGGTAGTGTATCCACCAGATTTAAGTCGTAAGCAGCTGCTGTGGAGCCACCATCGTGGGCCACGGTAATTTCGTACTCCAGTACATCACCACCCACAGGCAAATTGCCGGGGTTGGTCGCATTACTGACGGTTTTACTGACCGCTAGCAAAGGCTCTACCACGGTAACCGCAGCGGTGTTGTCATTGAGATTTTCCCCGGCTCCGGTTTCGCCATTGCGGTAAGACAGGGTGGCACCATTGCGACGGGAATCGCCATTATTTGTAGCCAAATCATTGGCGATACGGGCAAAGTAGGTAATACGAATCAGTGGTTCAATAGTACCGCCAACCGTGTCATTTTCACTGGCAGTATCCACGGTGCCAATATTCCAGGTGGCATTGCCGGCAGTATTATCTGCGGGGAAACTATTGAATGCTGTTTCAGATGGCGCTGCGCCGTTAATGGTTTCGATACCGACAAAATCATAAGTAATATCGAAATCGGCATTATGGCTAAGCACATAGCCTTCCGGGCTGCCGAGCTGATCGGTAACCGCTACATTTTGGCTGATACCTTCTGGCAAGCGGATTTCCAGCTGGAATTTTTTATGAGCACCAATGGTGGGAACTACAGCGGACTGTAAATCGGTTTTGTTTATCTGTAGCGGCAAGACTTCTGTCTGGGCACTGGCATTGGTTTCATAATCATTAATAGCGTCGCCACCATTGGGTAGCACGCCGATACGCATACCGTCAGCAGCTCCATCATTGCCAATAGTCTTACTGCTATTCAATGAAATATCTTTGCCCGGCAGGGACTGCCAGCGGGCCTGAATGGTGTTATCCAGAATATCATGGGGCTCTACACCCTGCTCTACCCGCACATCAAAGGTGAATGACTTGGTAGCGCCCACGGCGATGCTGTAATCCGCATTACTGCGATTCCAGCTAAAGATCGGTGCATTAGCACCCACGGAAGTGATATCGACATTTTGGGGTGGATCATTACCTCCAATATTGCCGATATAAACCAACTTGGAGCCGGTAAGGTCATCGAGTACCTGTAGGTTATAGGCGGCGGCGGTACCGATATTTTCTGCAGTGACAGTTACTGTGAGAATATCATCCGCATCGCTGTTAGTTACTGCGAACGATTTGTTCAGCTGTATCCTCGGACCCGTTACATTAATTGTATGTGGATCAAAAGTAGTTGCTACCGGGGTAGCTCCAATCGCAGGTCTATAAGTCATTTGCGCTACGCCACTAACATTAGGATTAACTAAAGTAGCGGCATGAGGTGTATATTTATTGTTCTCCACTCGCGCGATAAATGTTAGTTCGACAGGTACCAAACCGTCAGGATAGGCTCCACGGTCAAAAGACAATAGATGCTGATCGCCATAACGCCACTCAACAAAGTCATCGTTACAATCGATTTGAGGGGTTGTTGCTCCACCACCAGTAAACCATGTGGTACCCGGAATGGATGTTAAATCCAGCGATACCGCCTCAATACAACTTAACCCCTCGGGAAGATCATCACGGAAAGTAAAATCAATTAATCGGGAAGCAGGCACCTTACCCGTCAGCTGATATCGGATTTCTTCGCCAACAACCACGTTATTATTTTTTGGGTCGCTCAGGGAGAGTGAAATAATTTCTTTCGGTTCGGTTTTAACATCAATGATGGTCATAGTCGCATCATCAGAACCGCAATAGCCACTCCCATCAACACAATAGATACGAGCACCACCAAGCGCCGGAGTGGCTGTACGTGGTGGAACTTTTCCATCTGTGCCAGGGTGGTTATTATTATCAATAACTGGGTTACTTTGCGCACCCGCCAGCCCTTTTAGACTGTCGTAACGAAAAATAGAGGCCGTATTTTTAAACGACTGATTAGGAACCACTGTACGGTGTGGGCTCACACGATAGTAAAGATTAACACTATCTTTATCGTCAATTTGTTTTAATGCTGTTGAATGATCATAGGAAAAAGTTAAGAAAGCCTGGCTTCCATTTTCCAAACAGTGTGGGGAGGCCTCGGGATCATTAGGGTCGTAGTCATAATCATTTCGACCAACCAAAGTGCCCACAAGACCAAAGTCGCCCTCAGGAGTATTATTTAAACCATCTAATGCAAATGGCCAAACACACATTTGTGCACTCTCCAGCTCGTCGGTAATTACGACATCATATGCTGGGGCAGCACTTGGACCGCTGTCTTGATTATTTTCTACAGTTATTCGGTAGACAAAGTCATCAAACTTGCTACCAGACACCGAATCCACCCAGTTACAGCTATTAATATTTCCTCCAGCCTGACTAAAATTACAGACCTTTTTAGAGATATTAAGGTTTGGCTCAGTTACTGTAAGCTCTGCAGTCCAGTCTTGCCATTGTGGATAGCCTGGATATTCTGTATTACAACTATTTCCTTTTGTGCAGGAATAATTATCAATGGTTATTTGTTGAGTTGTTGGGGTGCCGGTGCCATCCACAGTAGTCTTAAAAAAAGCAGTGAAACGAGCCCGGCCATAGTCAATACTCGTATCACCATGAGTGGTAGGGCCTGAGACTTTATCCTCATCTTTATTGAGCAAGCGGGTAGTCATGTCCGCAAGGAACCACTGCCCACGTTTATCTACAGCATAAGTGCCACCATCGCTCACATCCCAGTGTAAGCCTGCATCTGAAAGCAATGTGCCCGGCATACTGGTAAAATTAGTGATAGTAGTACTACAGTCTGTCCTGGATGGGTCAGGGAAGGTAGCATCCGCACAAGAAGCAAGCTGGCTATGGGAGATATACCCTTGATAACCGTCACGTCCGTTATGGACCCCGGGTGTATCATCTGCGATATCAATGCCACCAACAGCAATTAAGTTGTAGCCTGGTGTCTCAAATCCAAACCAACCACCAGCATATATCTCAAAGTCACACTCTTCCCCAATTAATATTTCCGGCTCACCAGAATCCCTGCTGGGCAATTCATTACAACTACCTGGCACATGACGTTTCAATAGATTGAAGCCAAGTACCTTTCCTCGCATAGCATCCAACGAATAATTATTGGCTTGCTGTTTCCCAGGATTGGTTTCGGAATTAGCAGCTTCCGGTGCAGGATAAATTAATGGTGTACCATCATTAAGAGTTATTTCCCCGATCAAATCTACTCGAAAAGTAAGATCATCAGCTTGCAAGCCTGTACTGCTTGTATCTTTCTCAACCACAAATGTTATATCCCCAGAACTGTCATTCTGGGCTTTTAAAATGTCTAGCCCATTGTCAATTGAGCAAAGGTAGACACTTGCATTATTAGGAATGGGTACAGTGTTGTTATCAGGCGGCGGCAGCTTCCAAATAGGCATCCTGACGTTGGCACCAGAAGGATGTGTGCTACTGGGGTGAACTGGAGGGTTCGCAACTGTAGCACTACTACAACCATTGGGAACACCCACAACATTCATCGTTGCCCCAAAAGAGACATAAGCAAAGAAGTTATCGGCTTGATCTCCACCTTCATTTGTAATTTCAAAAGTGAGATCGGTCGTGCCATTATCTCTTACAATATGTAAAGCCGCAGGGATGTCAACATCCAGGTCTTCTGGCCAAGCATCGAAATTGGTAGTCTCTGTAATTTTTGCATTATTTAAAGAACAATAGTTATCAAACTCAACCTCTACTTTATGTTGTAGTGTCTTCCTATACCCGGTATCAGGCTCATTGATACCTTCATCAAGGTTGGTTTTAAGATCAAAAGCAGCTGGATCTATTAGTACAACTCCAAACCTAACTTCAACCCAATCCCCATGTCGCAAAATGTCTACTTGAGACCCTTCATTGTTTGCGACACCATTTCCCTCTAATGAAAAATTAGGTGTTTTAAGTTCTGCTTTTGCTAAGTTAGACTGACTAGCATCAACTGCCACTGGGTTTTCCCAAGTAACACCAGCCCCGCCAAAGTTAATTCTGCCAGGATAGTTATTACCCCCACCTCCTCGTCGACCAACAACCTCTACAGGATGTGTTGGATCCATAATATACTGGGAAGGTAGAGTATTAAGCAGTCGTAGACCACTTACTGTATGACCAGTATTATTTTCTACACGAACGGTAATATTGGCACGAGAGCCTGCCCTGCCTGCTATCCCCTGTGCATTTCGTATAGTAGTGTTAACCTCTAAGTCTCCCTGGTTTTGGGTCCCAAACAGGTTAGCAACTTTAGATGATGGGGGCCCCTCTCCCCAAGCATGGGTAATTCCACCTATGGGAGAGCTACAACCCCATTCGAGATTTCTAACTACATTGATTTGTCGAGCGCTATTACAAGAACTATCCATTTTCCCAGAAAAGTAGATAGACACGGCCCCATTAATGGTGCCCAATGGGAATTGTAAGCCTCCAGCATTACCCCCGATCAATTCATTATTCACACTAGCAATCGAGGCACAATTACCTTGACGGCTACCCGCAATGACAGAGTTAATCGCATCTGCTTGTGAAAAACATGCATACTCTAAATCTGTTGCACCATCTACAGGACTCAGCAAGTCCTCAAACTTTACATAACTTAATGCTCGAGCCCCACTATCAATAGTGACTTCCCACAGAACTCCATCCTCTATATGCCCATAGGCTGTGGAATCACCAAACCTTGGAATCAATGCACCCGTACCGGTATCAAATGTTCTTACCGATTTACTAAGAGTTGGGGTCGGCTGCTCAATATCTAGAGTGCGATTGTGACTCTGCTGCTGAATCGTTGTTCTACCACAAGCCGAATATTGAGCAAGAGCAGTTATGTCCAATCTTAAGTTTTGCTCTGCAAGGTTTTCTTCCTCCCCAGGGCGGCTACGTACATCAAAGCTCAGCTCTACAAACTCACAATCATTATCAAATACATTGGAATTATCGCATCGTCTGCCCAAAAAAATGGGATCTCGAGGTGAGGCTGGTAAATCAGAAAAAGAAAAGTAAGGGTTATTGTCACCATCACTTGGTATGGAGGTTAAGCTAGCACTACCGGATATACGTAAATTACCAGCATATTCGAGACGTGGGTTATTGAGATCTACATTCAAAGCAAGATCTCGTAACGGCTCATCAGTGGGGTTTCGAAGCCTTACACGAACTGTACCCGTTCCACATAATTCACAGTGACTATCGTTGGCGATTTCTACAACATCCGGCAAGAAGTTTACGGGGCATTCTTCAGTAGCCGAGGCGTTGCTCGCTACAAACAGGAAGAACATACTGGCTAAAATAAAACCAGCTAAAGAGTACTTCCGAGAGGTTTGCCTAATTACTTCCGACATCATCGTCACTTATTAGCCGCCGCTTTTCTGTTTACAAAATCCTTGACAGCACCCTCAGGCACTGCCGCCGCACAGGGTCTGCCCGGTGCACGAACTTTAATTGCAGAGGGGAAAAGTGGCCGTGAAGCAGGTCATAAATACCGCCCGGCAGGAGGACTTTTTTGAAGATTGCCAAGTGGTTCTCAGGCAAACCCAGGAGGGAAAAAGCTGTGAAAGCAGACAAAAACTGCCCGAAAAAATGGGCTCCTCCTCGCACAAGCGAGAAGGAGGCCCATTTGATTAACTCTGCGGTAGGAAGTCGATCGGGTAGAGAATGGTGATTGTTGGAACACCAGCCTTTTCACCGAAGTTAAACCGTTTGACCCTTGCAACAATTTTGGCATTAAGTGCCGGCGAATCCATATCGCTGGACTCCACTTGTGCCAGGGACACAGAGCCATCCGGTTCGATAGTGATCTTCAGCACCATCTTGCCCTGCAGAGCCGGGTTGTTGCGCAGCTCGCGGTTGTAGATGCGATAGAGCGCATTCTTATAGCGGTCGAAGACAATCTGGATTTCCTCGTCGGTACGAGACGGGCCAACACCATCGCTGAGCGGTCGGTCCTCACCGGCAAAGTCACCCTCATTGCCAATAGCACTTTCAACACGTGCAAACTCGACACCACCCAGGGAAGAACCCGTTCCACCCACATTGCGACTCACATCTGAAGCGCTGATGCCACCACTGCCCTTGGCTGCGGCAGACGTAATCAGAGAGCGCTGGCTGCGATTCTCTTTCTTACCCGCCGTGCTCAGCTGGGTCTGCTGGCCGAGACGGTTATCCAGATCATCCTGGATCAGATCCTGGAAATTATCCTTAAAGGCCAGAACACCTGTGCGCTCAGCTTTCTTGCGCGCCTGCTTCTTCTCAGTCTTGGTTGGCTTGGGCTCTTGCTTGGCCACCTTCTGCTCAGGCTTGGGCTCGGGCTTCGTCTCCTCTTTCTTGGGTTTGGTTTTCTCCGGCTCCGGCGGTGGCTTGGGCTTGGTTTTCTTCTCGATTACCAGCTTGGCCAAGCGCTCTGGAATCTCAACCACTTCGTTTTCCGGTTCCGGCAATGTATAGAGTGGCACCAGATAACCTAATAAAGTGGCAATAAACAGAGAGGCGAATACACAGAGACGGAAACGCTTTTCATCTTCACCCTGGGTATGCCAGGGCATAACCATTGGGCGAAAATCCGGTTGCTCGAACTCACGGGTGATTTCGAATTCGTACTTGGACTCTTCCTCTTCACGGCGCAGCTCATCTGCCTGTTCGTCCAGAGCAAAGATTTCCTCGCTGCAGTATTCAATATTATCGAGAACTTGTCGGCGGGATTGATGCAGCTGCTCCAGCTGTTCGTTGAAATCGCGGGTGGACTCACCGATTCGAGCAATCACCCGCTCGGAGGCATCGACCCGGTAATCCTCGGCCCAGAACATTTCTCCGGCGCCGGCCTCTTCGAGCTTGCGCAAGCGCTCGGAAATTTCATCAAGCAGCTGGAACTTGGTGCCATTGGCCTGCAACTCGGCCAGCTGTGCCTCTATCTGCTGCCGCTCATCCTCGAGCAGGAGCATGCGCTGGCGAACCGCATTGAGCGATTCGCTAAGCGCCTGCTGTTGTTGTAGAAAATTACTCACAAACTTCCATTAACCCTGAGATGCTTTCTGAATAACCGCCAGCGATACCTTGGTGTAACCAGCTTCCGTACAACTGGACATCACCTTCTTAAGCAAACTGAACGGAATGCCCCTGTCCGCGAGAATATTAACTTCCGGTGGCTCCGGCTGAACTTCTCCCTCGGTGCCGGCTTCTTCGGCCTCCGCCTCAGCAGAGGCCTGGGCCACACCGATAGCCTTACCCATCTCGGCGATCATCGCCTGCTTAATGGCCTCGATAATGATTTCTTCACTCTCAAGTACCTCGCTGGTAGCCACCACTGAATTGGATTCCACCAGAATTTCCTCATTGGTCACCATCAGGGTTACGGTTTCCCTTGGTTTGGTCTCCACCACCGAATCCGGCAGTGTGATCACCTTGGGTGGCTCCAACGCTTCATTACTGGAAGTGTTGGTCAAGAGGAAAAAAACCAAAATGGTGAACACGTCCATTAGCGAGGTAAGGTTCATACCCGAGGTTTTTTTACGCTTATGGCTGCGCGCCATGCGCTTCATACGTCGGCTTTCATGTCTCACGGCGCATCTCCTATGGAAATATCGGGAAACAGCACCACTTTCTCTACAGCACTTGGATCACTGGGATCGCTGCCTTCCACACGCACCTCGGCTCCGCGCACGGTATCCATTACACCCACCAAGTGCTCATAGGCAATATCCGCTTCCATCAACAAAATGGAGTCGGTTTTTTCTGGATAGCTGGCCTTAACCTGCAGTAAAAACTCGGTGAGTTTTTTCAGGTCGTAGACCTCCGCGGTTGGCAACAGAGCAAGCTGTTCACCCTCCCCGGCACCTTCCTCTGTAGCCGCCTCCAGCGGTGCAGACTCACCCCCTTCGGATTGCGTCAGGTTTGGAAAACGCGCAATGACTTTCTCACCATCACTAATCTCCAGCGCCTCTGTGCGAACGACGACTTCTACCGTGACCGTGGGATCATCCGGCGCTCCACCACCGGCTCCGCTCGGCATATTCAGCTCTAAAATTGTTACCCGTGAGAACACCGCCGATACCAACAGAAACGGCACCAGCACCACCATCAGGTTTAGGAAGGCGGTGATGTCCAGCTCCGGGGCCTCTTTATCTCTCCCGTGGCGCCGCCTTCTCATTACGCAGTTTCCGTTTGCTGTTCTTCGGTTTTGGCCTCGGCCACTGGTTGTGATTTGGTGTGCTTCTCAGACTTGCTAGCCGACTTGTTTTCACCTTTATTTTTTGAAGCAGGCGCATCGACTTCGAAGCGACGGCGGGTTGAACTGTCAATCAGATTGGAGGCTTTTACGGAAACCATTTCCAGGCTATCGATAATTTCTCCAGTGAGGGAGTTGAGCAGTGCATGCACAATCAACAGGGGGATACCGGTCATCAGACCGAAAGCCGTTGTGTTCATCGCTACCGAGATACTAGCGGAAAGAAGATCGGCTTTTTCTGCCGGGTTGGCATTGGCCACTGCGGTAAAGGCTTCAATCAGGCCCATAATAGTACCGAGCAGACCCAGCAGCGTGGCGATATTAGAAAACAGTGCTACGTAGGGCGTGCGCTTTTCCAGCTGTGGAGTGATTTCCATCATGCTCTCTTCCATCGCGATTTCGATATCTTCGCGGCGGCGCACTGCACCCTGACGGGCCAGCCCCATGGAAAGTAGCTTTGCCACACTGGAGTTATCCTGCTTAACCAGATTGCGCGCACGATCGAAATCACCACTGGAGAGGATTGGCTGCAATTTATCCCACATAGTGCGGTTGGTACGACGCTCGTAATGCAGGCGAATAAATCGCTCAATTGCTACTGCGCCACCCAGGGCGGCCACCACAAGAATGGGGTACATAAAAGTACCGCCCGTCTGGAAAAACTCGATGACGCTGTTGAAAAAGTCCATTACAAACCCTCTTGAGAAATACTGCAGTAATTGGTTGCTGCTCTGGCTTTAGCCAGAGAAAGGACGGCGTTAATCGCCGGACAGGCTGAGCTGGTAGAACTCCAGCTCACGCATGAAAACTTCCTTGTCGAGCGGCTTGAGCTTGTCGTCCATCAAACTGGAGACAAGATCACTTTCGACACCCACCTCGGAACTTTTCCAGGGAACGATATACAGAGACTTGGGCGCTTCCTTATTACCAATAATGGAAATACCCGATAACTCTTTAACTTTGGTATCCACTTTCTTATCTGTGGCTTGGTTTTTTTCACCTTCTTGTGCCTGCGCACCGGCAAAAGGAAAAATGGCAAACCCCATCATAAACGGCAAAATCCATTTACACTGCGCTATCACTTGCCCGCCCTCCGTTTGAGATCCGCCAGCCAGATAGACACATCCTGGTCCTCGGGTTCCAGCTGTACATATTGCTGGAATTGTGCCAGAGCGCACTGGAGATCTTGCAGATAGAGATCACACAATATGCCGAGATTTTTTATCAATGGCAGGTATTCGGGGTTTTCTGCCAAGGCATTCACATAAATTTTGCGCGCATCGGCAAAACGGCCCTGCTTGCGGTAAAGCACTGCCAGTTCATTAGTGGCCACCGGGTGCTCGGCATCTATTTCCAGTGCTTTAAGAAAAGCCTCTTCCGCTTTTTTTTCTTCTGCCACCTGAATTTGGGCAATGCCGAGATTAATATAAGGCGCGGGCAAACGCTGCTCCCGCTCAACTACCGTCTCCAACAATTCAATCGCGCGCGCAAACTCCTTATCCGCAAGGAATTCCAGGGATCGTTCAAAGTCCCGGCTCACACTGCCGGACACCCGCACAGAGGAATAATCAGAAACCTTGCCCGACTTGGTCTGAACTCCCGCACAGGCAGCCAAAAACAGCGTAACCACCCACAGGAAAACCACTCGCAGTTTTATTTGCATAGCCCTCTTCTCCATTCTCGCTATTACTGGCCGGAAACTACTTCCGCTGATTCCAAGGCCTCCGGCTCCGGTGGCAGAGGGACAATACTCTGCAGATAGTCACCAGCCTCTTCGACACGGGCATAACGGGCCGGCATCAGACCGGCAAGTTGGCCGATACTCTTATCGATCCAGGGGTTGTAGATACCCATCCCAAGTAACTCGACATTTTTTTCATGCACGGAAATCGCTTTTTCCTCGAACGGATAAATTTGATCTTCCAGAGCCAGCTCGTACTCTTCCAGTTCCAGCGCACTCAAATTCGTTGGGCGCTCGGATTCCTTCAGAGACACACTGAAGTGCAAATAAATTTCCGCGAGGTAATAAGTGGCTGCGGCAGTCACATCCGCTGCCTGGTAATCAATCAGGGCAGAGAAATCGCTAATCGCTTTTTTCATACGCTTGCGTTTCAGGTTGAGGTTCTGCTCGATTGGCTTAACCAGCGCCACTTGGGTAAAGGCCCGATAACTGGGCTCAGCCAGCTGTAACGCGGCGCTACCAGCCAGGTAGCGGGTGCGATCACTGCGCTGGGAACCGCCACGCTTCTCTATACGCACCATCTCACGCAGTTCCTGCATATAGCGTTTTTGCTGCCCAGCAGTTTTGTAGATATCGGCGATTTTTTGCCGCGTCTCCAGGGCGGGCTCCATGGGGTTGGGGAACAGCTTCACGTAGCGCCTCAACACCGCCAGCGCCCTGTCGCTGTCTTTAGCGGTACTGTAGAGATCCGCTGCCTGCGTCAGAGCCTCGCGGCGAATTTCCTCATCCTCAGATTCTCGCTCAATACGCTCAAACTCCGCCGCTGCCAATAAGAGCTCGCCACTTTCCTGGTAGACCACCGCCAGTTTCTTGGTGACATCTTTGGCCAGTTCATGCTCTGGGAAATTCCCACGGAAATTGTTCAGCACTGTGGCGGCCTGGGTCCAATCCTTGAGCACAATCAGGGAGGCAGCAGCATCGTATTCGGCGGTGGCCAGTAAAGTGGCTCCCGGAGCCGCAGCGCGAATGCGCAGGAAGTGGCCGGCAGCAGTAGCGTGGTCCTCCTGCTTGCGCGCCATATCGCCCTGCTGGTAAATGGATGCCGCCAGATTATCGACTAGACCAGCACGATCCTTGGCATCGGTGGCGGTGAGATTCAGGGTTTCCCCATAGGCCACCTCCGCATCGGCATAGGCATGGGTATCAAAGGAGCCGTGGGCCACCACCATCCAGGCTGAGCGGCGAATCTCCTGCTCTGCAGCTGGGAATTTTTCCAATAGCTGACGCCCGTTATCGATCGCCGGCGTATAGTCTTTAAGACCGTACAAATCTTCCACCGCACCCAGCATTACCTGCGGCGCTTTGGCGTGCTGTGAGAAGGTATCGGCAAACGTTAACGAAGAACGAATAATTTCACGCAACAATGGAGCGCGCTGATCTGCACTGGCTTCTTTCAGATTATTGGCCAGATGTTCGCGATAAGCGTAAACCGCAGCGTAACCCGCCTCACTGGAATCCTTGTGGGCAGGGTATTCGTAGGCGGTGCGCTCATATTCCAGAGCGGCATTGTGGAAATCGCGATTTTCCAGCATCAAGCCGGCGAGCTGGTAGTTCATTTCCGGCGCGCGCTCAGCTTCACGGAAGGACTGCAAGTAACGGCGATACCAGTGAATTGCCTCTAGGTAGTGCTCGCCCTTTTTATCCTTCAGCTTCTTGTTCTGGTAGGCGGCATGGTAATGGCCGGCCAGGTCGATCAGGTTAGCCTGTAGAAATTCGACCACCTCACCAAATTCATTAATATCGAATACTGTCCAGTAGTCGGCATTGAGGGCATAGGTATTTACAAAAGTCTTCTTCGCTTCAAGCACCAGTTTGGGGAAGCCGCCCTTGCTGTAAATCTCGATCACACGAATGGAAAAGTCCGCAGAAACCTTGTGCAGTGGATTGCGCTCCACAAAGGCGATATAGGATTTGGCC
Organism: Microbulbifer mixtoriginis (SeqCode); assembly: GCF_052466765.1. Lineage (NCBI taxonomy): Bacteria > Pseudomonadati > Pseudomonadota > Gammaproteobacteria > Cellvibrionales > Microbulbiferaceae > Microbulbifer > Microbulbifer mixtoriginis (SeqCode). The sequence continues at coordinate 4,369,100 of NZ_CP174289.1, read as the reverse complement.
GAATCCTGGTAGCGACGTTTATTCAGGTAATACTCACCGAGATGGCTGTACACCAGGTATTCATACTGGCGCGCACCCTTGCGGGAGAAATAGTCGACAATAGAATCCGGGCCCTCCATATATGAGAAGCTCAGACTCACCACTCGGAAAGTATCGTCCACATGCTTGCGTTCAACCGTATTGGTCTGCTGGTCAAAGTCGTAACCCTGGGAGACTTTGTAATCGAGCATGGCCACATAATCGTCCAGGGCCATCTCGTACATATCCTGCTTAAACAGGGACCAACCACGTTTATACAGGGCCAGCTCGTAAAAACTGGAAATCTGCCCGATGGTGATTACCCGGCCATAGGCCTCTTCCGCATCCAGATACTTTTTGCGGGTAAAGTAATATTCCCCCAGGCGAAACCAGGCTTCATCGATATGACGGGAATCCGGGTATTTGGCCACCAACTGCCGCAATACATCTACTGCAGCATCAATTTGCCCGGCCTCTTCATAAGCGCGGGAGAGCTGGTACATCACCTGGTCGTTGCGGTCGTAAAGAGGGTATTTCTTCAGCAGGTTGAGATACAGCGCGATGGCCTCTCGGGCATTCGCCGACATCAGTGCTTCCGGGTCTTCTTCAGGAACCTGCAGTGGAGTGGTGTCTGCGGCGATATCCACACTGCCACTAGCGCGAGCTTCAAAGTCCGCATCAGACTCCGCACCTGCTACATGCTCAGTGGGGGTGCGCTGCACCTTGGCAACAGGCGCGGTTACCTCAGCCGGGGCTTCCAGAGTATTTTCTGCAGTTGCCTCCGGAGCTTCGATGGCAATCACAGCACCACTGCCTGCTGTGGCAGGGGCAATACCGTCAATGGCAGCATCCTCGGCCCGGTGCGCCTGCTTAATTTTCAGGTCGGCAATCCGACGCATCGCTTCAGGGGTGAGACTCGATTCGGGCGTTTCCTGCAGGTAGCGCTGATAACTTGCCAGGGCCTTTTCCAGGCTGCCGTCGATATATTCCTCTTTAATCTCAATATCGACATTTTGCAGGCTGCCAATTGTTTTACCGCTGTTCACCGCACAAGCATTAAGTAACAGTAATGCCGCGGCGAATGCACCATAGCGCAGTGCATTTTTGGGCTTCCACCCTGTAGCTATTGGCTCAACCGCAATACTAGCAGAGGGGCTTACGCGATGATTTACAGGTTTCACGCCTTATCCCCCTCAGTTTCTGAAACTTGCCGTTCAGTGGAGTTATTCTCAGGTAAAATTTCTGGCTGGTCTGCTTGGGGTTGCCCGCCCTGCTCCAGTGGCCCATTTTCACTTTCTGGCACTTTCAATTCGGCAGGATTGCTCTCAGGCAGAGTTTCCGGCCGGGCTGCTTGGCTCTGCTCCTGCAGCCCATTTTCGCTTTCCGGTGCTTCCAATTCGGGAGGGTTTTGTTCTGGCAAAGTTTCAGGCTGAGCCTCGCGATGCTGTTCAATCTTGCGCTGATCCTCGCGCTGCTCCTGCAGCTCATTGGCACGGTCGTAACTGTCGGCTAGGGCGAAGCGCGCTTTGATCTGGTAACTCTCCAATTGGCTGCGGCGGCGTTCCAGCTCTTCAACAGCGAGCGCTTCCAACATGCTGCCCTGGCGCGCCATCAACATCTCCAGACGCTGCTGGGCCGAGCGAATCTGCGCACGCGAACGCTGGATATCCTTGTTATAACCGGTGTAACTGTGGGTCGCCGCCTGGCGACTGCGCACATAGGAGCGGTACACTGTTTGTAACTTTTCGATCTCAGCGTTGAGCGCCTGTAAATGCTTATAGGCCTCGGTGAGACGCTGGTGATATTCGGTAGAGAGACGCAAATCCAAAATACCCTGCAAGCGCTCAACACGGCTGCTGCTTTGCTCGGTAAAACCTTTAGGGTTGCGTGCGATCTGCTTATGCAGCTGCAGTAGTTGCAGGCGCGCTTCCTGCTCTTCGGCGGTGGCGAGATACTCCGGGCGGCGAGAAACCAGCATTTGCTCTATGCGACTGGAAAATTGATCGCGCTGCTCCATACGCAGCTTGATACGTGCATCCAAGGTACGGAACTGCTCATCCAGCTGTGGTAACAGGGGCTCGTAGTAAGCCCGACGCGCGCTGATAATATCCTCGAAGGCAGTGAGACTTTTAAGCCACTCTTTATTGCGCTCGTAGAGATCATTCAAGTCGCGGTAGTTACGCAGAAATTCTTGGTAGTCATTGGAGGCCATGAGGTCGAGGAGATAGTGAGTCTCCGGTGCCTCCGGCAGATTGCGCAGCGCCACCACCCAGTTTTGTACCTGGGTAGCCTCTTTGCGCCGCAGCGCTTCGAGAAATTTGCCCTGACGAATACTGTTGATGGAAGCCGTCAGTGTGTCGATCTCACGGCCAAAGGCATCCAGGGCCCGGCCGTAATGAATTGCCGCAGTACTGTGTACATCCAATTTTCCATAGGCGTAAGGTATAGCCAGCATCACTTCCTGCACCGATTCATTGGTGCCCTTACGGTTTTGCAATATCCGCCAGGGTACCAGGGCGCGATCGAAACGCCCCGCTCGGGCCTCCACCCAACCGGCACCGAGCAGCGCCCGATTGGAGAAAGGCCCTTCGAGATTCACCCGGTCAAAATAAGGGCGCGCCAGCTGCAGTTCGCCGGCCTCCATCAAGTGGGAACCCAGTAATAAATTGGTCTTGTCGTACAGGGCCTGATCGGCCGGGTCGCCACTGTGGCGCTTGCCCAGAGCGGTCAGCTCCAACACCCCGCGTGCTTCCTCGCCGGATTTCAACTGGGCAATGCCCAGGTTGAACTCCACAAAGCCCTCCAGGGATTCCTCACCTTTCAGGTCTTTCAGTAGCTCTACCGCTTCTTCGAGACGCCCCAACTCCATAAAAACCCGCGCGCGCAGGAATTGCTCCTCGGCACGCACCCGCAAGGGCACCTTGCCCTCAATCATTTCCAGCGCATGCAAAGCGTTTAGAGGCTGCTGTTTGTGGTAGTGAATTTTAGCCAGACGATAGGCGGCTTCATTGCGCACCTCCTGCGAAACATTGCCCTTCAGCACCGCTTCAATTGCGCGCCCCGCTTCCCGGTGCATACGGTAGGAAAGCTCCATGTCACCCACAGAGAATTCAGCCTGCCCAAGATGATTACTGAAGGGGTCTAACTCGGGCTCATCCAGACGGTGATACTGGGCCAACTCGTTATCCAGCGCTACAATCGCATCAAAGTAGTTTTCCTGGTGGGCGTAGTACATGGCCGCACCAAAGAACAGATCGCGTAATTCTTCTTTATCATCGTCTGCGCCAGCCACACTAGGGAGTAGAGACAAACTACATAAAGTAAAGCTGAGAACTCGCAGACCAGCTCCAGCTACGCCGGGAAATGCCGAAAGCAGGGGTATACGCATGGTTACCAGTCCTTGAAGTTAATCTCGGACTCGGTTCCGGAAATTCTGATCTCGACAAACTTTGGCCCTACCGCCTTGTCGATTTGATAAGAAGCATTGGCTCGATACTCTTTACCGGAAGGGGTCTTGCCTATAAAGCGCACTTGTAATGGGTGTCCACCAGCCTGCACATTACCGGTATAGATTTTTTGCACCCCCCCTTTTTGTAAGGATTCAATTTCCCGATAGGTGTAGAGGTGGTGCGCCACGATTTCACCATTGAGAGTGACTTCTACGGATTCCAGTTCAAAAGGCTTTTCGTCTGCGACAGAAACAAACAAAGCCACCTGAGTATTGGAAGGAAACAACAGTTTCTCTTCCAACTGTGCCAAAGTTGCTGTCAGATCAATTACATCTTTCTTAACATCCTGGATTTGCTCGTCCAAACCACGGATATCATCACGACTGACATTCTGCGCATTCACTGCGGCAGCCAGTAAAAGAAGGAGAGCTATCTGTAAAATTCTGAACATGTGGCCTACCTCTGACCCAATCCTTATCAATGAAAACCAGCGATATGCAAACCCCTTGAGGGCCACATTGAAGTGCCTGTAAACAGGGACCTTTCAGCCAGCGGCATTGTAGTGAATACAGAAATAGGCAGATGTGAGGAAAGTCAAATCTAGGAAAACCGGCAATTGCTAATTTTTTGCACTGAGAAGTGATGCGACTGAGCAATTATGTGAGGTGGATCTCATTAATTCTAAATTCGCGCCAAAATGTTAATGGCTACTGTTTTATAGATTCATTGTGAAAGTCTTTCACAAGCAAAACTGCCAACCTATAAAATATTAAAAGTACCTGCTGTGAAATCGATAATCATTTATCATTTGCGACTAGCAATAAAATAAGCGTGGCTAGCCATTGGCAATCACCCAATAGATACAGGAATGACTGCCAACTTGTAAAGAAGCCGCTGAAATAGCCCGGCGATTTAATCGCCGCTGCTCAATGAAATGATCACTTTACCCTTTGCTCGCTTGGTATTCAGGTAAGAGAAAGCCGCCAGACTCTGGCTGAATGGATAAACTTTATCAACGACGGGAGAAATGATTTTGTCCCTGTATAAGGCGCTTAGCTCACTGAGCTGATCCCCATTCGCCTGCATAATGACCATACGGTAAAACGCATTCTTGTCTTTCGCCTGTTTCAATACCGGGCGAGACTTAAGCCCGATTAGCTTACGGAAAAACCAGTTGATACCCAACTCCCTAGCCGTCAACGGGTCCAGCACCCCAGCAATAGATACTACTCTGCCGCCTCTTTTCAATACTTTAAAGGCATCCATTGTGTATTGTTGGCCTAGAGTGTCATACACCACATCAATATCAGACAATAAATCCAGATAGTTTTCTTTCTTATAATCGATCACTTGGTCCGCACCGAGTTTGCGCACCCAGTCCACATTGGCACTACTGGTTGTAGTAATCACATAAGCGCCGTAGGCCTTGGCAAGCTGAATCGCCATAGAGCCGATGCCACCGGAACCCGCATGGATCAATACTTTCTCTCCCTTCTTCAAACCAGCAACCTGGATCAAGGCCTGGTAGGAGGTCAGCCCCACCAAAGGGATACTTGCAGCTTCTTCATGGGAGAGGTTTTCAGGTTTCTTCGCCAGATGCGTAGCATCCACCACCAGATACTGGGCAAGGGTGCCCACGTGATCCTCCCCCACCCTGGCGAACACTTCCTCTCCGGGCTGATATTGTGAGACTCCACTACCCACTGCGACCACCTCGCCACTCAGATCCCGGCCAATTCCCACCGGCAAGTTGAGCTTCTTTAGCGCTTTCATCTCGCCGCGCATCACCATTAGATCAATGGGGTTGATGCTGGCAGCATTGATCTTGATCAACACCTCGCTCGCACCTGGCTCGGGTACATTCGCTTCCTGGAAAGCCAGGCTGCTATCGATATCGCCATACTGGGTAATTTTGAGTGCTTTCATTAATCTCTCTAGTCATCAGTTCAAGAATGAGAGCGATAGTGCCCCCTGCCCCAACTGAGAAACAGAGAGCATTTAGTGGAAGTCTTTTGTCTTTCTGACAATAATGAATGCTAAGTTGCCGTGTAAACAAGCAAGAATAGGGGCTTTATGGACAAAATCCGGGCATTACGCTACTTCAAGCGCGTGGCAGAACTCTGTAGTTTTACTGCAGTGGCTGAGGAGTTCGATGTTCCCGCCTCTTCTATTTCACGGCGTGTGCGGGACCTTGAGCAGTCTCTGGGAGTAGAGCTATTGCAGCGCAGCACCCGCAAGGTGGAAGTTACCGAACTGGGTAAGCTCTATTACTCAATGATTAATGAAGCCATTCGCCAACTGGAGCAGGCAGATGAGCTGGTGAGCCAAACCTTCGAAGCCCCCAGCGGGTTGATCCGTATCAGCTGCCTACCCTCTTACGGCGAACAGCACTTAACCCCCCTACTGGAACAATTCGTCCAACGTTACCCAAACATTGTTTTTGACCTGCACTATAGCGACGATCTTACCCAGCTAGGTAAAGACCCTGTAGATATCGCCATTCGCGGAGGCTCCGCTCCCGATGAGCATGTCATCGCCAAGCGTTTATCCAAGAACGAATTCTCACTCACCGCCACACCCAAGTACCTAAACACCCTAGGGAAAGAGTTACCACTAAACAAACAGGCTATTGAATCTGCCCACGCCCTCCAATACCGCGGCCCCAGAGGACTGATTGACTGGCACTATTTCGATGATGATCATTGGGTGCCACTAAAGCTATCCACCCACCTGATCAGCAATAATGGCAAAGCTTTACTGGCTGCAGCACTGAATCATCGCGGTATGTTCTGTGTACCCTCATGGAGTATTTGCGAACACCTGGAATCTGGAGAATTAGTACAGGTTTCCACCCAAGGTAAAGTCTCTGTCAGCCCTGGAGGTGATATTGGCATCTTTCTTCTTTACGAGCGCAGTAAATATCAAATACCAAAAATTAAACTATGTGTGGATTTTATTTGTGAGCATTTGCAGCATCACCTAGATAGAACCAACGAGCCAATATAAGTAACCCGAATACCAATAAATGAATTTTTGAGAAGTGCCATATAGCTGACTAAGCTACCATTTTTACTGAAAAATTTACCACTCCTTAGTTAACCTTATTAATCACGACTTGAATTTTATGTTTTTGTCACTTTAAAAATTTACTCTCCAACGAATAACCAACTGAAATATAAATCGTTGTAAGTGCCTGGGAAGCACATACATCAAATGGTATATTGCGACTTCAATAAATGATCAGTCAGCCGTACAAAGGTAACGATGGATTCCTCACTCGAGAAAAGAGCAACACTTAAGCACAAGATATATGCATGTATAGCTTTTGGCATAGTCTGCCTACTCCCAATTGGAGCTTCCAGTGAACTTTTGATTAGTGATGAAAAAGCTAGGTTTCTTGCTTTTACTAGCATCACTCTCTCTATGGTTCTACTCACAATCTTATTCATTTCTCTCCCCAGAAGAAAATCGGCAATAAGGAAAATTATCGCAGATCAGAAAAAAAGCCCTCTCTTGATGGGGATAGCTTTAACTATGGGGATCCCAATTACCATCTATCTTTCAATAGCAAGAGGATTACCAGCAACATTACATTTTTTCATATCAACTCACGGCAGCATAGATGTGACAGTTTCAGGAAAATCATCTAGATACCGAGAGAAGCATTGCAAAGGTAGAATCCTTCTGAGTGAGTACAACTCCTTAATGAGCAATCAGATATGCGGCGTGACAAAAAAGTCATGGGAGGATCTCAAACCTGGCGACAAACTACGTCTTTATGGTAGGAGGTCATTTTTTGGGTTTAACCATATAAATTATACAAAGTTAACCGACACAGAAATATCTATTTAACACCCACACCTATACATTAAAACTTTAAAATAAGAAATTAGCATTAAACAATAGATAGAAACTAGCACACAATCCATCTAAGATTCTCTATTGATGTTCTCTCGCAGCAATCTATTTAAACCACCAAAACCTAAAGGATAATAGTGGATTTAGATTGTACATAGGGTTGTATCCCAGGCCTCATCAGCTCTTGGCTTAATCATGATTTTAATTACTTACATAACCAAACACTCGATACTAAGAGCTTTCAATACAAGCCTTGTACTTTCTCTAGGGTTTTACCATCTATCAGGTGGTTGATAGCAATGCTGTGGCGCAAAGTATGTGGGTTAGTCGCTATATGTAACGCGGGCTATACTCCTTTACCTACTACATTTATCCGGTGTCTTAATACGTAAGCACAACATAAACTACAGCCTGCTCCTCTACTGGTACCGCAAACTATCTGAACAAACTTTGGTGTCTGATACCCCTGACTTTGTTCTTGTGGATATCCGATCTCCTGTGGCCACTACGGGAAATCTGGATATATTGGAGTGCCCTAATGGCATTAAGCTGGTGATCAATAGCCCTGTGTTGTTGGCGCAAATTCCTGACCTTATGGACCTGTAAATACGATATGGTTACCGTTTAACAGAAAAGTCTGGTTTTTCCGTCAGCCCATCGTTTTCAGGAAATAGATTAATGGCATTGTGCTGCTGGAGGCTGACACGCTACATAAAAACTCAGCATCTGATCAACTCTTTGGTGCCCAGATGGATTAGACCACTACAATGTGGTTTATATACCGCTTACGAAGGCCTGCAGCGATTAGCAAGCAGAGGACCTGCTCGCAGACCAATTGCTAGTTATGGAGAAAGTACACGATGAGTAAGTTAGAAGTTATTCCGGGAACCATTTTTTTCGCCTGCTCGGTATTAGCATCCACCGTTACGATAAACTCTATAGCCCATGCGGAAGACAAATATGCAACAGCCAAAGAGCTGGGTATCATGGAAGGATTTCCGCCACCACCTGATAAGCAAGTCACCAAAAAGAATGCCCTAATGACTTCGCCGTTCATCCGATGGTCCTATCAGCACATGCGGATGTTTTATCCTTCGGCGAATATACCCGCCGCTGCCGACCCGTCAACACTCCAAAAGGCTATCGATAATAGTTTTGCGTCCGGCGTCAAGATCACGGATCCAAAGGGTAATATCAAGTCGGTCGCTGATTTTCTGAAAGAGACCTGGACAGATTCCCTGGTCGTGATTAAAGGCGACGACATCGTCTACGAGGAATACCTCAATAGCATGACGCCAGACACGCCGCACCAGATGATGTCTGTGACCAAATCATTCTGCGGCTTGCTCGGCTTGATGGCGGTAGCAGAAGAAAAACTGAAGGAAACCGACCCCGTTACGAAATATGTTCCAGAACTCAACGTGAAGGACGGGGCTTTCGCCAACGCTACCTTTGGCCAAGTTCTGAATATGACCAACTCCATGGATTTCACTGAGGACTATGCGGATCCCAAATCCGGCATCCGCATGTATAGTGCTGTCCTGGGCTGGACGCCGAAATTGCCGGGGATCAAATACCCTGAGAGCCTGTACGATTACCTAGTGACTCTCAAAACCGACAAGAACTACAAGGACGGCCAAGTATTTCACTATCAGACCCCCAAGACCGACGTCGTTAACTGGGTTACCAATCGTGTGACCAGCGAATCGTTCCAAAAAGCTCTGCACGAAAAGGTCTGGTCGAAGATTGGCACCGAGGGTGAGACCTACGTGTTGGTTGACAACAACGCGACGCCGGTAGCCGGTGGTGGCCTGAATGCGACACCTTACAATCTCGCTCGCTTTGCGATCATGATGAAGGATAACGGCAAATTCAACGGGCGGCAGGTCGTGCCGAAAGAGGTAGTCGACAAGATCGCCAAGGGGGGCAGCATCGAGGCCTTCGATAAAGGTCCAGACTCCGACGATATTGTGTATAAAAAAGGCGAATGGAGCTACCGCGCCCAGTGGTGGGTCAAACATACGCCGGGCATGGAAGCCTTCATGGCCATTGGAGTTCACGGGCAGTGGATCTATATCGACAGGAACCATGACATCGCCATCATCAAACAATCCTCCATGCCGCCATCCAAGGACACCTACCTGGACGGGTACAACCTGCAGGGCTTCTATGGGATCATTAAATATCTGGCGGGAAGGTAAAGCTTCAAAATAGCTAAATGATTTGATAGTTCCGGTAAGCAATCTTGTGGGCCAGATAGAAGACATGATGCGCTCGATAGACTTTGTTCGACATTGATCCGAATGACATGCAAAATTCGACGAGCTGAGCAGCCAAGGTGTCGCGCGAAACTGTGCAATACACTTCAGGGAGGTAGGCCTGTTTCGAATCTGGTATCTGTTTGGAATCAGCGCTTGACTCGTCCTTGCTCTCTCCGGTTATTCCGAGAAACCATACTCCAACTCCCCGGTGACCAAGCAATCGGAAGCAGGCATTCCTGTGGCCGAAACCGCCGTCCCTGCCTTTATCAATGGCAATATCTACACCGCAGAAGATGATGGCGAAAGCCGTCGCGGTCCGCGGCAGTACCATTTCTATGAGAATTCAGCACCGAACTTCCAAAACATCTATTCCCAGTCCACGGTGTCATGCACATCTTTCCTCCATAATAGAGGTAACTAGAATATCGGTTTTGTGGATGTTTCTAAGGCTCGGCATTGAGTAGACGGTCATTCAGTATCATCAGGTCGATAGATCGATCAGTTTCACACTGTGTCTCAATTCAAAAACGGATCTGCCATCGCAGGGCCGCAACAGAAATCCTCTTGCGACTCAGTTCATGTGGCCTAACCCATTGCAGGTCGCCAGTGATGCGTAGCCAAGGCGCCAAGTGCATGTTGTAGAAAAGTTCTATACCCTGTTCGTCCCTGATAAAGAACTCGGGATTGAATGGCATGGTAGAACCGATCCTTGCCAGTCCCTTGATCAGCTGGTTACTTAATCCATATTTAAAATAACCGATCCCCCATCGATCCTGCTGCCGGCCAGGAAACAACCCCTGCCCACCGACGCCAGCTAAAAAATGCCATTTAAGGGGATTAGGGTTTCCATCGGAAATTGCGCCTTCTGCAAAGAGGCCCCATCCCATATCCGGGTTGCCTGGGTAATGATAAAGATATTGCTGCACACTGGTACTTAGATACCAATAACCTTTCCGCGTGAGGATGGATTCGGACGCTGCAGGAAGGTCGAGAAGCGAGGGAATAGTCGAAAGATTCAGCCCCTTTTTCGAACTGTACACGCCGCGCACAGTATAAAAACCTTTTTGATCGTTTATCTTGGTAGGGAAAGTTGCTGAAAGGCTTGTAGTTTTGCCTTCAGCAAAGGGACTCCTGATTACCTCCTTCATCTGCGCGTTGCGGGGATCATAAACCATTAATGTAAAGGTTGCATAATCGGCCTTGACCTTCCCAATAGCGCCAAACAAGTATGGTGGAGTTACTCCACTAATTGGGGCCGCAAGTCCGATATTCATGAAAGTATCCAGGCCGCCACCGCCGATTAGAGGCTTCTTAGCGGCTACATCAAACATATAAAACTTGCCTAAGGTGAGCGAATAGCGATCTCCGATGGCTTGCGATAGAGTAATGGAAGTTTCGCGATCACTGCCACCGAGTCGTGGAAAAGCGAGCGCTGTATTAAACGGCAATAACTCCCCATTCCCCAAGTCATTCACATCATCACCAAAAATCCATTCCTGGTGCACATTGACTGACAGGCCTCGCCACAGACCCAACTTCGACATATCCAGATTTACGATTAGGTCTCCTTTACCACCGTATTGCCAAGTCTTGTCGCCATCTCCTGTGAGCACACCTTGGTAGAATTGTGTAAGCCAAGCATCGACTTTTATCCCACGCTCCCGAAAGGCGTGCTTCAAACCACCTGGCCAATCGAATAATGATGGACGTAAGCAATATGAGTACGAGGGCGCAGCTTCTTCGACATTTTGAGCGGAAGCACCCTGCAAAGATGTGGCACATACTAATACGATTACGGCAATCACCCATTCCAACTTATGCTGCATAGATTTCTCACATGCACTCTAATTCATTATATTTTATGTAAGCGATCTCACTAGGACCAAGTGAGGACTCTATTCAAGGCATTCAAGTTGGTTCGTTGAATGGCCAGCCAGAAAATCCCAAGAGAGTGTTGTTAATCGATAAATATATAGGGATGCAGCCTGTGCCAACCTTTCTTACTAGCAACGTTCTTATATTTCGCGACGCGACTATTGCTAGCCCAACCTACTCAAGTTGGATATTTCTGGGACAGCAATGCCTCATAATCCTCAACGGATTAGCAGTGTGGATCAAACTGAAGTGCAGGCTTAATACTTTAGAGTCATTGACCAAAGACGCAAACAGGAAGTTTTTACGAGCCATCACAAAGGGGGGAGGCTTCGATGCAGGCCCGATTAACCACCACCTACAATTGTTGTATCACGCATTTAATTTACATCCGTTTTCTAACTACGGAGGTATAGCCAGTATTGTCAAAACTAAAAAAAGTATTCTTGGAGGCTGCCCTGCTTTCGCAGGACACTCCTGGTGCTATTTACCTGCCCTGTAAAAACTTCAATAAGTCGTGATTGAGTTGCTCTTTATGAGTGTCGGCAAGGCCATGCGGCGCACCGGGATAAACAATCAACTTGGCATTACGGACAATTTTTGCTGCGGCACGGGCCGAATTGTCGATGGGTACAATCTGGTCGTCATCCCCATGAACTATCAGCGTAGGCACATCAAATTTCTTCAGGTCCCCACGGAAATCTGTAGCCGAAAAGGCAGCGATAGAATCGTAGGTATTCTTGTGTCCACCTCGCATTCCCTGCGCCCAGAATGACTGAATCAAACCTTGTGAGGGCTCTGCATCTGGACGGTTGAATCCGAAGAATGGTCCAGATGCGATATCCAGGTAAAGTTGAGAGCGGTTTTCCAGGGACCCTTTACGGAGACCATCAAATACTTCCAGCGGCAAACCACCCGGGTTGGTGTTGGTCTTAAGCATAAGCGGTGTCACGGCTGAGATCAGCGCGGCTTTCTTAACGCGACCTGTACCATGTCGGCCGATATAGCGCGCGACTTCACCGCCACCGGTGGAAAAACCCACCAGGGTCACATCTTTCAGGTCCAGCGCTTTGATGACAGCTGCCAGATCATCTGCGTAATGATCCATATCATTACCGTCCCAGGGCTGGCTGGAGCGGCCGTGCCCTCGCCCGTCATGCGCCACAACGCGATAACCTTTGGATGCCAGGAATATCATCTGCGACTCCCAGCTGTCCGAGCTTAGTGGCCAACCATGGCTGAAGGTTACAACCGGCCCGTCCTTTGGCCCCCAATCCTTGTAGTAAAGCTGCACTCCATCACGGGTGGTGATGGTGCTGGATGTCTTAGAATAACTATTAGCAGACTCGGCAGCTTTACTAGATTTTGAGTCAGCTGAAGATTGTATTGCACTGAATGTAGTAAGGAGAGCTATTCCAAGAGCACCTATCTTACGAGTTAAGGGATTCATACTGGCTTCTCCTTCGAAGCATTTAAATCAGGTATTGGAAAATGCCGGCCACTTATTCAGCGGGCATAAGGTATACATCAATGTTTCCACGGGTTGCATTTGAATAGGGACATACGATATGGGCCCTGTTAATTAGCAGCTGCACCACAGTCTCCGTCAGTCCGGGCAAGCTGATACACAGCGCCACCTGAATGCCAAAACCTGTGGGTATCGGGCCTATGCCGACCTTGCTGGTAACCCGTGAACTATCTGGCAGAGTGATTTTTTCTTGAGCTGCGACATGCTTCAATGCACCCAGAAAACAGGCGGAATAGCCTGCCGCAAATAGCTGTTCAGGATTGGTGCCGTTACCACCTGCACCACCAAGTTCTCGTGGTGTTGAAAGTTGGACGTCGAGGGCACCATCAGTTGATAGTGCTCGCCCCTCCCGACCACCTGTAGCGGTAGCCTCGGCTGTGTAGAGGACTTTTTCTAACTGCATGCTAATACTCCTTGGTTCTGTGAAGAGCCGGGGCTCATATCTGTCAACGGGTTTAAATTTACCCCCAGAAATGGGACGATATGTAACAATAAGTCTCCATAAGTTAACCAGGAGTATCGGAATGGGGGATCGGCTGGCTGCCCTGCTGGATAAGTTCTCAATCACAGCACGCGTATTCCACACAGGCACTTTATGCGGTATTAATGGGCTAAATGGCGACGGTGATATGGGGCAGCTCCATTTGATTCGCCAGGGCACTGTCGAAGTCAACCACAGCAGTGGTCCGACATTGCAGATTACAGAGCCCAGCCTGCTGTTCTACCCGCGACCGCTAGCACATCGCTTTATTACAGACTCCGAGAGTGGGGCAGATTTTGCCTGTGCCAACCTCAGCTTTGATGGCGGCCCTGGTAATCCTATAGCGGCAGCCCTGCCCGACTTTATCTGCCTTCCATTGTCAGCTATATCCGATTCAAAAAGTGTACTGGACCTGATTTTTGAAGAAGCTTTCGCCCAAAACTGTGGTCGCCAGGCAATACTGGATCGCCTATTCGAAGTCATAGTAATTCGGGTACTTCGGCACTTGATGGAGGAAGAGCTGATACGGGTTGGTATGCTGGCTGGTATGGCACACCCACGCTTGCACCTAGCGCTGATTGCCATACATGAACAGCCCGCACATGCCTGGTCCTTAGATCAGCTGGCCCATCAAGCTGGCATGTCGCGGAGTGTATTTGCCAGATCTTTTCGTGATCAAGTTGGAACCACTCCAGCTGCATACTTGCAACGTTGGCGGATATCGTTAGTACAGCGCGCTTTGGAACAGGGCTTGCCATTCAAACTGGTGGTAGAGGAAGTTGGCTATGGAAGCGAGGCCGCATTGTCACGCGCCTTTAAAACCTGCGTGGGATGCTCCCCTCGACAATGGCTTAAACAACAAGCCTTGTGAAGACTCTATTAACTAGACTTCATCATAATATCAAGAAGTCCATGCCTGATACCTAAGGAAGCAATTCATGCTTATTCTCACCATCCTACCAAGCGAACTTAATAAACTTCAACAATCCCTTTATCATGGGTGCAAAGAAGCGAGAAGAGCTTAAATCAAAGAATGGTGAGTGGTAGATTGCAGAGAAGCCAGGTGCCCGTAGGATTAGACCACTACAATTAGTCTCTATCACGAGTATTCAAACAAGCGTAAGATATTACTATTAAGGTAATGGTTAGGCACGCATAAGATTTTTGAGTCTAATAACTGTGGCCACATGGCCCTTTGTAAGACCCGTTAATACCCATAAGTACACACAAAAGCCCTCTCAAAGAGCTGCAGCAAGCTTAGCAATACCATCTATCGCTCAAGTCTTCCAATCTGTACCTCTCCACCATTACCTCTTAAAATCTACAGTTGTCCTAAAATTAGCACGCCAAAAAATCAATTGCCTTTCACAAAGGAGTTCGATATGAAAACTATGACCTGCAAGCAATTAGATGGCGCTTGTGATGTTGAATTTCAAGCAAACTCCTTTGAAGAGATTGCGGATCTTAGTAAGAAACATGGCATAGAGATGTATCAGCAAAAAGAACCGAAGCATCTAGAGTCCATGCATAAAATACAGGAACTTATAAGAAATTCTGAATTCATGAAAAAATGGATGAAATACAAAAAGGAGCTTTTCAGCTCCCTACCCTCTCAGTATTAATTGTGAACCCAAAGATGACCAAAAATACTACAAAGAGAATATCGATGGCTACTTGGTATTTCTGGTAAAACCAACAAATCAATTTTCCAACCAAACAAGCCACCTCATAGTGAAAGCAATCACTATAGCAGTGTAAAAAAATAGACTTTCTAAGTTAAAATAGGTACAGACCATTGAACATGTTGAAATGTTATGCAAATCATAATAACTCTATCCATCACACTTTTATCTAGCTCAAGCTCCAACCAGAGTACGCTTGAGATCCTTAAAATGTATGAACACTTTACCTTGTCTAGTGCCGCTGCTGGTAAGTGTTACCAACCTAAAAATCCAGAGCTAGCTTCATTCTTGGCAAATTATGAGCTGGTAACACGTATGTCATCTCAATACCTTAAAGAGAAAAGGCCCCAACTAACAGAAAAACAAACAGCGCAGATACTTCTAGACGCAGGTAAACGAGCAACTGATAGGGTATATCAGGAAATAGAATCCGCAAGCTGTATGAGCCCCAAGATTCAGGATCTTATTAAGCGATTTAAGGTGCAATCAGCTTGGAAGCCGAACATACCACCTTCAGGTGGGTGATGATGAAAGGATTAACTAGTACTAACGATCAAGGTAAGACGATCTTCCTTCCCTAAGAGATCGTTAACTTACGACAAAAGCCAGAATGGCTACTCCCCAAAGGATAGCTTTAACAATATAATTGTTACCTAGACCTTAAAGGGAAATAAATCTAACTTTCAGCAACAGGAAACATAGTCAAGTTTGTATTAATAAATCTATTAACATTCCACAAGCTTAGGCCTGTTTATGTTTCCCTATCTACTTCATCAATTTTATAGAAAAGGATTACCCGTGGGACGTAAATTAATGTGGTCAAGCATTTTGATTGCTTCACTAAGTGGTTGCACCTCCCTCATGGAGGAAACTGTCACAAAAAGAGCACCCTTTGACTTAAACTGTGATGCTAAATCAATGACGATCCATCAACTTGACCGGCGTACATACGGCGCTTCCGGCTGTAATAAGCGCGCCACATACATTTTGAAAGGTCCCTGCGCTGGGCCAGGGAGTGCATGTGTAGCCATAATGAATTCCACCATTGAAGAGCAAAAACTTTAATAACCTCTTAATCTTTAGATATCTGCGAAGTTGAATTTATTTCAAACTTACTTCGCAGATTCATTCCCACTCAAAGGTGTAGATCAACTTTTAAACAAACCTGAAATATCATCAAAATTAATGAACTAATGGAATCTTGAGCAGACAATGAAAGTCAGTACCCAGCGCTTAACCATGTCACTAATCACCGAGGATGATTGGTCACTTTTTGTAAGTCTGCATACTAAACCTCAAGTAATCCAGTTATGTTTCGATACGCCAGATGAAACAGTATTAAAGTCTAAGTTTGAATCAAGACTTACCCCCTGGGAAGCAAACTCTAATACTTGGTTGTGTATGGTTATTATAGATAAGCTCTCCGGACAGAAAATGGGTGTAACTGGGTTTCACTTGGAGGATGGTATAGCTGAAGTTGGCTATTTACTGTTACCAGAATTCCATGGAAAAAGTTATGGTACCTAATCGCTTAGCGGCTTAATGGAATGGGCATATTTAGAGCATGGTATTGCGCACTATAAGGCAGTGGTAACAGAAGGCAACATTGCTTCAGAGCGAGTGCTCGGAAAGTGCGGCTTTCATCTTGATGTGATCATCCCAGAAGCTCATATGATTGGCGGAAAAACTTATAGCGACCATATTTATTTTCGAAAAATAGAAGCTTAGAAATAATTCGCTGCGACTAGACTCTGCTATTTTAGTAATTAAGAGCGGATAGAAGCTTGAAAACTATGATAGTTACTGTAAAGTGCCCTCCGCCACCCCTAAAATCATCACTCTTTTGAAGAGCTATTTACTTATAGATATTCTCAAAAGGAATACTAACCAGATACCTCTTTCTTCTGGCTAGCACCAACAAAAAATAGACAAGCAACCAACCCTGCAAGTGCAAGATAAGCATTAACCGTAAACGCCCGGTCAATACCTGAAGAGATATCTGGTGAAAAAGCCACGATAGTCGCATTCATCCCAAGACCAATGGCACCTCCAGCAATTTTAAACATATATAATACGGCTCCGGCCAAACTGGCTCGACTTGGTGATACAGCAGTGATTGCAGCAGTGGTAATTGCAGGGTTAAAGAGGCCAATGCCTGTACCCAGTATTATCATACCCGGCAAAAGGCTAATGAACCCGGTATGGTCGCTTAGATGAGACAACATAAACATTCCTACGCACATACAGAGTGTGCCTGCCCCAGCCAACCACCTTGGCCCAATCAGCTCATAAAAACGCCCTGATATATAAGCAAAGATTCCCGAAACAACCATCAATGGAATCAATGACATACCAGATTGCATCGCGCTATACCCCTGTGTTTTTGTCAAAAACTGCGGAATATAAAGTAAGGCTGAAAAATATAAAACAGCGACTAACAGGGTAACAACACTTGCTGAAAGAAATTTTTTATTGCCGATAACATCACCTGGAACCAATGCAGTACGCCCTATGCGACATTCAATAACGGAAAATAAACATATAAAAACTAAAAATATCGTCAACAATGCAATAACCAATGGATGCTGGAAGCCAATCTGTCCAGAAATATCCAACGCAAACAATAGCCCAAATAGTGAAATAGAAAGTGTTGCTACACCTGGATAATCAATTTTCTCTTCTGTCTGCTCTGGTGGTGTAAACGGAACTACTTTCCAGCAGACAAATAGTGCGATTGATGCTATAGGGATATTGATTAAAAAAATCCACCGCCAGCTTAAAAGGTCCGCCAGTATTCCTCCCAGTACTGGGCCTACGGCATTAGCAAAAGCGCAAACTGCCATAATCAGCCCGCCAGCCTGGCCAGAGCGGTCATCGGGCATCAAGTTATAGGTCATCCCCAGAATTGATGGCCACATCAACGCTGCCCCAACTGCCATCAAAGCTCGGGAAATCAACAGCATATTAGCATTAACTGCCAATCCGCCTAAAATGGAGAAAAATATAAAAATCAGGGTACCGCAAAAAAATACACCTCTTCCACCGTAGAGATCAGCAAGGCGGCCACCAGTAATGATCAGCACCCCAAAGACCAGCGCGTAGCCATTAATAATCCACTGAGAGGTGGTAATATCTACATTAAATTCATTTTCAATAGCAGGTAATGCAGGAGCAAAAGCCGTAAAGTCATTTGCCACAAGGAACACAGCCACTGACAAGGCCGCGAGCCCTAAATATTGCTCCTTTCCTAGAGTAGAATTTAGCGCGGGCATTAATTGAAACCTCCTGCGCACTAGATCTCAAATCGAACTCAACACATTATCAAACCATGCTCCTGATCACATTTACAAACCCAACATAGGATCTTTTAAAACGATTAAGTTTCATTATTACTGCCGTCTCGAGAAGGCTTTTGGTAACTGCCCGGGAAGAAAGAAAACAGCAATCACAAACGCACTAAGAGCAAAATAAGCATTTACCGTATAGGCCCAACCAATACCACTCACCACATCTGGCGCAAAACCTACAATAGCCGCATTGATTCCCAAGCCCAAGGCACCTCCTGCAATCTTGAACATATAAAGAATCGCACTCGCCAAGCTTGAGCGCGCAGAATCTACAACTGATATCGCAGCGGTAGTCACCGCCGGATTGAACAAGCCAATACCAATCCCCAAAATAATCAATCCGGGTATAAGTTCAAGATATTCTGTTTCTTTTTTCAAATAAGATAATGAAAATATTCCAGCGCCTTTGCAGACAAGTCCCCCACATATCAACAACTTGGCCCCCAGCTGTTTATGCAGAACACCTGATAGATAGGAGGTCAGGGCAAAGGTTGCCATAATGGGGATCATTCCTATACCAGACTGAACTGCCGTAAACCCCAGATATTCAATTAAAAACTGGGGCAAAAACAAAATAACGGCAAAAAACATCACTGCCGATAAAAGAGTAACCAAACTTACAAGGGAAAATATTTTATTAGAGACAATATCAGCAGGAATTAATGCAACCTCTTGATTGCGCTTTTCCACAATAATAAACAAGCAGATGAAAACTAAGAATAGCATTATCAGATAGATCACCAATGGATCCCTGAAACCAATTTCGGCAGCCAAATTCAAAGAAATCAAAAGACTGAACAGAGAAATACTCAACGTCAAAACCCCCAGGTAATCTATCTTCTCCCGTGAAATTTTGGGAACATCATCTGGAACAGACTTCCAACAAAAACAAATTATGGTAATCGCAAGAGGAATATTTATAAAAAAAATCCACCTCCAACTTAAATATTCAGCCAACACCCCTCCAGCCACAGGCCCAACAATATTTGCCACCCCCAATACTGCCATCAAGCCCCCACCAACCTGCCCAGCATACTCTTTGGGAACCAGACCATAGGTCATACCTATAATAGAGGGCCACATTAACGCTGCACCTATCCCCATCAGACAGCGGACTACCAGTAACATGGCCATATCAATAGCGAGGCCACCAATTAATGAGCAGAGAGCAAAAATAGCCGTTCCCACCATAAATGCACGTTTTCTGCCATAGATATCCGCTATGCGACCGCCAGTGACCACCAAAATACCAAAGACAAGTACATAACCATTAATCACCCATTGCGAAGTGGTGATATCAAATCCAAACTCACGCTGTATAGCTGGCAACGCAGGGGAGAAGGCGCTCATATCAATCGCGATCATAAATAAGGCTAGAGCGGCAGCAAATAAGCCATAAGCCAGCCCTCTGGAAATTTGCAGCTGACTCACCACTGTAAATCCCTCAGCAATTCTGCAAGCCAATCGGATAGATTCGCAGCTTCCTTCACTTTCATCACATGGTCTTGCACTTCAGTGACTACCCGCCTTCCCGCTCTGGAATTCTAGGGGCGCTCATAAACATGAACGCAACAACAAAGCCCACAAAAGCAAAGCAGGCGTTAACCTCAAATGCCAAGCTAATACCCGATGTGATATCTGGAGAGAAACCCAATATTGCCGCATTTACACCAAGCCCTACCGCTCCACCGGTAATTTTGAGCATATAGATAATGGCACTTGCTAAACTAGCGCGGTTGGGATTTACAACCGCAATAACCATTGTGGTTGTCGAGGGGTTAAACAGCCCCAGGCCAGCGCCTAATATAATCAGCCCTAAGATGTAGTTATACCCTTCTCCCAGTCTGGACAAGTAAAACATCCCCAGACTCATGCCCAAAATTCCAACACATACCAATATTTTCCCTCCGGTACGCAAATATAATTTACCTGCAATAAAGGACATCATGCCAAAAGCAACCATCATGGGTACCAGGGACAAGCCGGACTGAATAGTAGAGAAACCCCGCACATTGGTTAAGTATTGTGGCAAATACAGGATCACGGAAAAAAAAGTTACGGAGGTAAAAAGGGTAACAGCTCCTGCGGCAAAGAATCGCTTATTCTTAATGATATCCTGAGGTATCAGGGCGAAATCTCGCTCTTTTGTTTCAATCAGTACAAAAGCAACCGTAAACAGAAGAAAGGAGGTTAATAACCCCACTACCAAGGGATTCATAAAGCCATTTTCAGAAGCGAAATTTAAGGCCAAGAGAAAACTTAACAAAGAACCCGTAAGGGTCAAAACCCCAAAATAGTCAATTTTTTCGTTTGGGTCATAAGGTGTATCTATCGGGATATATTTCCAGCACATATAGACCGCCGCAGTAGCGATGGGCAAGTTGAAAAAGAATAGCCAGCGCCAACTCAGTAGATCTGCCAACACTCCCCCCACTACTGGCCCCAAAGTATTGGCAAGACCGCAGATGGCCATAATTAATCCGCCGGTTTCCCCTGCGCGTTCTTCTGGCATAAGGTTGTAAGCCATCCCCAGAATTGATGGCCACATTAAGGCGGCCCCAATACCCATTGCAGCCCTGGCAGCCAACAGCATTGGAACATTTACAGCTAGCCCTCCGAGTAGGGAAAAGATAAGGAATATACACGCACCAATGATGAAGGTACGGCGCCGCCCAATAATGTCGGCAATACGGCCACCGGTAACAACCATTACCCCAAAAACTAGCCCATAGCCATTAATTACCCACTGTGAAGTGGTAATATTCATATTCATCTCCCTTTCTATGGCGGGAATCGCCGGGGAGAATGCACTGATATCAATGGCAATGATAAATAGGGCAACATAAATGGCCAATAGGCCTAAACGGTTTGACTGCTGGGTATGCTCCTGCATATGTGCCATAAATGGTACCAGCTTCAGAAACTCCAATTTGATTGTTAGGCCAGGGGAGTTCGACCACACCATGCAATACGCTAATCTATCGCAGATTCGATTTTTTATCCTAAAACCTGATTACAAAAACCGGTAAGCTTGAAAGGGTCACCCAAAACCGTTTCTTTTGGAGTGCCACAAAGGGTACTACTTAAGCTTAGTTGAGTTTACTCAGCTAAACTCCAATGTATTTAGCAATCTAAATAGCAGAGTTGTGATAATGCGTATACTATTTTTCTTGCTATTACTTATTCAATCCTTACAGCTTGCCGCTGAAGAAACAGCTATAAGTAATCTCAAAGATTTCCAATGGAAAAATCGTATTTTACTGCTAGCAAACCCACCAAAGCCCCCTGAAACCCTAGAGTCACTGCTCAAGCTGGGGCCACAATTTGCTGAGAGGCAACTTCTTTGGTTTTTATTTTCAGGTGACCAAATTGAAACGAATTATGCAGGAAAAATTACCGGGGATTTTGGTAAAAATATTCGCGATGAATATTTCAAGGGAAATAGTGAACAAGTTGTGCTAATTGGCAAGGATGGCAGAGAAAAATATCGTACAGTTACCTTTTCCCCAGTAGAAATTTTTCAGCGCATAGACCGTATGCCTATGCGCAAGCAGGAGATGCAGGGCAGCCATCAGCCCAGTGAAGTACTTTTGGAGAAATGTACTGTATCTGTTGGCTCATTAAATTTTGCACCAAGATTCACCAGAAGGTTTTGCCAGGAATGATTACACTCAATTTCTCTGTGGTGCACCTTGCTTTATATTTACTGCACCAAACCTGGAGAGGACCTTTAAAACCACTATTGAAGCGGGTCCATCAAGATCCATACTATACCGATAACGATTATAACGGTAGACGCTTCATCCTCATTGGCATATGGGCTTTTCTAGCCCACCATAGGCATTTTATCAATTGAATCTGGCTCACTATTCCAATGGGAGAGTAGCTTGCTACTTAAGCCCTATCCCTGGCTCTTTTCCCCACCATTTTAAACAAAATCGGGCGAACCTTGGCAAACAGCCACCCCAATGCCTTACCCCCGGCCGTCGTCTCACTTGCCTGGGCATATGTATCCAGCGCCAGTTGACTTTGTGCCTGCTGACTTAACAGATCCACTTCTTTATCTAGCTCTATTCCTGTGGCGCTGGCAATACGATTCATACGATGGAAACTGCCAATTAGCGCGGCCGTATCCACCAGTGCAGAATCACCATGCTCCCTGGATAACTTCTCCCTGGCGAGGACAAGTTGCTGATTATCATCCCCCATAGCAGCGTCCACAAAACCAATAAGCTCCGCATACTCCCCGGAGATTCCCCCATTACCAGGCCTATTATTTTCACTAGCTGCCGCTCTTTCCGAAGTGAGCAAGTTGGTGATATCTTGCTGCTTACCCTGCACCTCTCCGCTTACTTGCAGCAACATTGCGTGAGATGCCGAACAATAGAAACACTCGTTATTCATCGACACCCTGGTAGCGACTAACTCAATTTCTATACGAGATAGCGCACGATCGTGACTCTCACCTACCTGCATGACCTCAGAGGGTAAAAAGTAATAACGATTCTCCATATAGCGCTGACAACGCACCGCCTCTGGTACCAAACTCAAAGCTCTAAGCACATTAGTGGGCTTGGGGACATCCCTATATAAATCTTGCTCCTCCTCGGCACACTGGCCCTTGCCGATCATTGGCACCCAGGCTGCACCCTCTTCCAGGCCTTCGGGAATATATTGCGATGGCGATTCATTCACTAAAGTTTGAATTTCTGGCAATGCCTCCAAAGGTAAACCCAGTGCCCGATGGAAGGTATCCACATTCATGACAAATACAACTACAGCGACCAACTCCACATACTGTCCCTTAGAGATTTCTGAGGGTACTAGCCCTTTAAACCACTCTTCACTTAAGCGGGAGGAGTCTGTCACTATACGGTGAACTGTATCGACAATAACTTCAGAAAGTTCCGAATTAGATTCATGCCGCCCCTCCACCTGATAAGGTGAAAGTGCTTTCTTCCGCTCTCGGCAAAATGCACATTCATGTGCTGCACGCACCTCTCTGGCAATGGCAAGGTGCTGCTGGGCAGACCACCAATTACCGGTCTCCCCAATAAACTGCCAGGCTTTTAAATTTGCCTCACGTAGACCTTCACGAATAGGCAACTTCTGTTTCGAGTAATCAAATAGCATTGTTCAATCCAACTCCCTAAAAGGGTTGATACCCTCACCAACAATTACGAAGGAGATTAATACGTAATAAGTAAACATTTCTACATTTATTTTTGGAATTATTTTTTTAAATAAATCGCCCATTTATTTAAAAAAATAGTCGGAAAATTTACAGCGGGGAAAGGGACCAATACACTTGACAACCCCACCCCTAAATAGTGGATCATCAGCTAAATGGCAAATGAATGAATCGGAAATCTTTCTAATGAAGGCAATTATTATCGGTGCAACGGGACTGATTGGCAGTGAACTGGTTGAACTGCTGGCAAAGGAATCCGCTATCGATGAGATAATCACTCTTACCCGCCGAAATCTCCCTATTCGCCACCCCAAGGTACGCAATGAAATTGTGGACTTTGAACACCTGGCAGACTTTGCAGACTTATTCCGTGGTGACTTGCTTTTTTCCTGCCTTGGCACTACCAAAAAACAAGCCGGCAGCCTGGAGCAACAACATAAGGTGGATGTGGAGTATCAATACCAGGCGGCAAAGCTCGCCGCGGATAATGGGGTGTCGCATTACCTGCTGGTATCCTCTAGCGGTGCCAATACCAAAAGTGGCAATGCCTACTTGCAAATGAAGGGGGAACTTGAACAGAAGGTTTTATCTTTGCCCTTTGCACGAACCAGTATCTTTCGCCCTTCCCTACTTTTAGGTGAGCGGGGCGATTCCCGTCCAGCAGAGAAAATTGGCGCCATATTATTACCCTGGATCTGCCGACTCCCCGGACTACAGCGTTATCGCCCAATCGAGGGTGCTCAGGTAGCGGCAAAGATGGTGAGAGAGAGCCTTAAAGGGGGCAAAGGCCAAGAAACCTTCACTCTGGATGAATTGTTTTCCAACTAGCGCCTTTTTGGGCTGGCGCTTGAGGCTTTGGCGGCACAGACTATCTCTATAGGATTCCCTTTGCGGTGAACGCCATGCTGTTGTTTGTGCACTATTTATCTAGACTGCTCCTGTCTTTAGCCCCCTCCCTGCTGCTTATCTACGTAGCCTATCACCGGTATAAGCGCCAGTATGGAAGATCCCAGATGGAAGATCCCGGATGGAAGATCCCGACTCACCGTTCTTGTCCGATCAATCAGTAATGGGCATTGAAGCCTAAGCCTATGCCCCAGGAATTTACCGGCCTATGCCAGCTGCTGGAACACATAGAAGCCAGCTGCCAGCATACTGAACGGGTCTCCCTAGAGTTGGTAATAGATGCCGTAGGGCTCGGTTCTTATGCGCCCTTTCTGCTGGTGGTGGGATTGATTCTATTTTCTCCCCTAAGCGGCGTGCCCGGCATATCTACCTCCATGGCAGCATTACTCCTACTAGTGGCCATTCAGCTGCTACTGGGGCGCAAACATGTGTGGCTGCCCCAGTGGCTATTAAACCGTTCGATTTCCAAGAAGAAGCTCACCCGAGCATTGCACTGGTTGAGGCGACCGGCAGAGTTTGCCGATCGCTGGATGCAGCCACGCCTGCATTTTCTGGTAAAGCGCAGTGGTACCTATGCTATTGCCACTACTTGCTCACTTATCGCCCTGACAATGCCGCTGATGGAACTGGTGCCCTTTTCGGCCACTACAGCCGGCTTCGCCCTCACTATTTTTGGGCTGGCCTTGGTGGCTCACGATGGCTTGCTAGCGCTGATCGGCTTTACCATGACCGCCCTACTAACCCTACTACTAGCGCATACCCTGCTTTAAGGCTGACGCACTCAGCCACTAAAATGCGTCTGTTACTTGACCAGCCAACGGTCCGCACCCAGTACTTTCGGGTAATAGGCAAGTGTGGCCAGGGCAAAAAAATCGTAGAGGGCATGCCAGACAACCACCCCCAATAGGCTGCCGCTGGCTTGGTAGACAAAACCAAGGATTAAGCCAAATGCGAAAATTAGCAGCACATAGATCAGCGAAGCCCAGTGAAGAAGGGCAAAAACGAAAGAAGCTCCGAGCAACCCCAGCAGCGGGGAGCTCAGTTGCGACAGCCAGGTTTGCAGAAAGCCACGAAATAACAACTCCTCACAAACACCTGCGGCGAGAGACAACAGTACCACCTGGGCCAAGGGCATTTTGCAGAAAATTGGCGCCAGCTGGGCACAGTACCAACGCAGAGTACGCCCCACGCGATGATGGGCGCGGGTCAATGCCACAACCACAGCAAAGCTAAACAGTGCGCCCAAGACTCCCCAGGCAATAGAACTCCACGGGTCGCCTCTTGCTGGTGATAGCGTCACATCGGAAAGCCAAAGTCCGATCACTGCCAACAACAGGCAAGCCCCCTGCACCCACATCATGGTGCTGAAGATATTTATCTGGCGCTTTTTTCCCTGTGACATAGATTCTGACTCCATTCTTTAGAGCTGTTTTTTTCCCTCGACTCTTGGCCCAATACAGCCTCGCGTTACAACTCCAGAGCATAAAGTGAGTGACTCAGCCGCCCCCTATTACACTCTTGAGGCTCACCTGACCACTGGGCGCTACCATAAGCTCGGCAATCCCACCATCGCGTAATTCCCGCTCCAACTGCAGGGCCTTTTCTTTGGGGGCAAAGTAGGCCTCTATACCGTACTTGATGCGGTAAAATTGCTCTGCACTCCAAGGATTAGCACCGGCAATCCGCCCCTTAATAAATATCCCCTCGATCGGTTTTTCCAGGCTCGCCGCAGAAAATTCATAAAGCCCTGAGGGGGATTTTTTCAAGGAGACATACACCACCTCCCCCTCTCGTATAGGGCGCTCTCCCGTTAAGGCTGACTTGGCAATACGGGAAAAGTCGTAATTCAAGCGCGCATAGTTGCCGCGAAACAGGGAGCGGGGGTCTACCGGTATCGTTTTTACCCGGATTGGCTCTCCAGTCCAAAGCGGCACCTGTGCCTTTACATACATGCCTACCAGAATCAAAAACTGTGCAGCTATCGCCATACCCAAGGCAAAAGTCAGTCCCTTTTTCATTGTGCTCCCTCCCTGCCCTGGTGGTACTTCCAGTACTTAGCGGCGCCCAATAACAGGCCCGCAAATAAAATAAAGATCAGCGAAGCCCCCAGGTAATCACCGATCAGATCGATATAACGCAGCAATGCAGTGATCAGTATCGACATCACCCCAAGGAAGAAATAATGGGAAATACCATCGTGAATACCCCGGTAAATTAACCAGCTACCACAGCCAATAAGGGCGAAATTGGTAGCCACTTGCAAATACATCGCCAAGTCTTGGTTATCACTGCTGCTGACAGTGATGAGGGCACCAATAAAGAACGCATAGAGCAAACCACTCGATATCAAGTGCCTGGCCGGCAGTGCCAACAGCAGAGTAACATTGGCCATCACGGCCACCACCAGCCACATAGACAACCGGTGTTGCCAATCGGCCTCGATCAACGCCTCCCAAGGCTGTGCGAAGCTGAATACCAACAGGCTGGCCAGGGCAAAACGCAGACACCACACCGAGATCACCGCAGCGTAGTCCTTGGCCACCGGCGAAGCCCTCAGCGCCAGCCAATGACTAAAGGTATACAGCAGAATAAACAGGGAGACCGCCACCGCCAGATTCTCTGAATAAAATTCCAGCCCCCCGCCCAGCTGCTCGCCACGCCAGAATTCCGATAGCGAGAATTCGATCCAGAAGCCGATGCTCACCACAAGCAGCAGCATAAGAATGGTGCTCGCTCGCCCACGTAAAAGTACATAGAGAGATAGCGCTAT
The DNA here is from genome assembly GCF_052466765.1 of Microbulbifer mixtoriginis (SeqCode). Taxonomy (NCBI): domain Bacteria; kingdom Pseudomonadati; phylum Pseudomonadota; class Gammaproteobacteria; order Cellvibrionales; family Microbulbiferaceae; genus Microbulbifer; species Microbulbifer mixtoriginis (SeqCode). The sequence continues at coordinate 4,341,737 of NZ_CP174289.1, read as the reverse complement.
AAAGAGCGGGAAGAGCGCCGGGTAATAGCCCATGCTCACCTGTAAAAAGAACCACAGCAGTGCCAGCACATTAGCCTGAATGGCCAGCCAAGGGCTGCGGGTAATCAAGGCAAATGGTAAACAACCCAGTGCCCACCAAAAGATTCCATCGGGCATATGCTCACCCAGATGGTAGATTTGTGCGATCAGGATTATCGCGGCACCAAAAAAGAAGTTCCCCAGCAGAAAGAGCCCTTCGCCGGCACGGCGGCCCCCTGTGCAATAAGCTCGCAAGGCAACACACTGAGTGACCAGCGTGAGCGCAATCAAACCGCCCATACGCGCAGCACGGGGAATTTCCTCCCAGTTGGCGCCAATCAGGGTGATCAGTGCGAGTGCGATAAATAGATAAGCGAGCCCCACTAACACGTTGTAGCCCAGTGAGCGCTGCCGGGCACTGCGATAATCCACCTGGTAGCGGGCGCAGATTAGCTCTGCCTGTGCCTCGCTAATCACCCCGTCATCGACCCAATCCTCGGCTTCACGCGCCAAGTCATATTTCAATAAGCGTATCAATCGCATACCACTGTCCTGCGGCCAAATATCCATTGCGGCGCTGTTCAGCGCCCGCTGTAAGTCTTTGGAGTATCTCTGATGTCGTCTCCATCCACAATCTAATAACCAAGCCGGTCAAGCCCCAGGACAGCAAAATAGCGACAAGCTATCTGACACATTTAAATTGTTAATTTTTATCAAAATGAAACCACCAATAGTATTAAGCCCATAGAAATTACTGACACAACGCGGTATTCACTTAAGGAGTTACCCATGTCCCGTTACATCGAATCCGAACTTAAACCCTTCAACGCCAAAGCCTACCAAAATGGCGAGTTTCACGACGTCAGCGATGCCGATGTCAAAGGCAAGTGGGCGGTATTCTTCTTTTACCCCGCCGACTTCACCTTTGTTTGCCCCACCGAGCTGGGCGATCTGGCCGACAACTATGAAGAGTTCAAGAAGTTGGGAGTGGAGATTTACTCCGTATCCACCGATACCCACTTCACCCATAAAGCGTGGCACGATTCCTCTGAAACCATCGGTAAGATCCAGTACCCGATGATTGGTGATCCCACCGGCACTATCACCCGCAACTTCAGCGTAATGATTGAGGAAGAAGGTATCGCAGACCGCGGCACCTTTGTGATCGACCCGGAAGGCCGTATTCAGATCGTTGAGATCACTGCAGGTGGTATTGGCCGCGACGCCAACGAACTGCTACGTAAAATCAAGGCCGCCCAGTACGTTGCCGAACACCCCGGTGAGGTATGCCCGGCCAAGTGGAAGGAAGGCGAGGAAACCTTAGCCCCGTCTCTCGACCTGGTAGGTAAGATTTAAGTTTTCCCAAGCCCTCACAGGATTGGAACTGGCTTTGCCCACTCTTTGGTGGGCATTGTCATTTATAAATTCTGACAAACTGATCCGAACAAATTCAATAGAGTAAGCATTACCACTGATTTCTTTTCAGAAAAAGCTCACCTGATCATCACAAATTTGAGTGCAGTAAGAATCTAGTTCTCCCTACTTTTGATGATACGATCGCACTCAGATAATAACTGAATAGCCAATAATGATTCATCCATAGGAGCTTGAGGGCATTCAGTGCGTCCTGCAGCAAGACACCGTTGTACAGCGGCAGCCTCATAAATCAGCCCTTCAGAGCATGGAAAGATAAATTTTCCGGGAATACTAGGCAGACGAAAGTCCTGTGTTTCAATAGTATTATCAGGATTTCGGCGACTCCCGCCATACTTAATTATCGAAACACACGTTGGAGTATGTGCTGGAGAGTGCAACTTAATTCTACCCTCCGACCCATAAATATCGGTTTCCTCCGCACCTTCATATAAAATACTCCATTCTGAGATTGCGGATAAAGATCCTTCAAAACGAGCGTACAGCATACCTGCGGCAACTTGCCCAAAACCATAACCATCAATTATTCCTGCGCACACAGTCTCTTTAATATTTTCTCCACAAATCATTAAAGATTGATGAACAGGATAGACACCGGCATCGAAGATACCCCCTGTTCTCCAGGTTGGTGACTCCAAGCCTTCATCACTCTTCATATCAAAACTAAAATCCGCCCTAACTTGTTGAACCTCTCCAATTTCACCTTTTTTAATTAATTCCCGACAGTATTCAACTGCAGGAAAGAAGCGCATCCACATAGCCTCACTACAAAAAAGATCTTTATCGCTAGCCAAAATTTTAATTTTAACAATATCATCTACTGAAAGGGCGATTGGCTTTTCGATGAATACATGCTTTCCGGCATTTAGGGCAAGTAAAGCATGCTCAGCATGAAACTCTGTTGTTGTTGCTATATAAACAATATCTACAAGAGGGTCATTTAATAAGTGGGCATAATCCCCATAATATCTTTTAGCCCCATGCGATGTTGCAAATGCCTGCGCACGACTAATATCTCGTGCTGCAACTGCATAGAGTTGGGCTGACTCAAGAAAATTTAGCACCAAGGCAAAGTCATTTGCAATTTTCCCACAACCTATAAAACCCCACCTATACACCCGATCATTTCTCACTGGTAAATTATCCATAGGCATTACAACCATACCCGACTCGGATGTATATAGGCCCACTGGGTTAATCTCCAATAAGTTGTTAAACACCAGTGTAATGAAAAAAGTTAGGTTTACCGCCAAATAAACGCTGCGGAGTTATAAATTGAACCAACCAAACATTTTGACCGACCAGTCATTTGCGATCTGGAAAAGTGACAATTATCCAAACCCCCTAATGAATTTTGAAATAGTACAACTTACTGAACGTCTTTTTCCTATAATGGCAAGTAATAGATATAGCAATATTTCATTAACCGAGATATCAAATCGAAGACAATAAGCTTGCCTCTATTACTACATCTTACTTAATGTAATCAAACCATCATGTACCAGCTATTTATTGCCAATAAAAACTACTCTTCATGGTCTTTAAGAGTTTGGCTCTTAATGAAGGAGATGTGTATACCGTTCGAGGAAAAAATGATCACTTTTGAGGGTGGGGATAGTTGGAAAAAATTTTCCAGTTTCTCACCTAGCGGAAAACTACCTTGCCTGAAAGATAACAATCTCTTAATCTGGGATTCTCTTTCAATTACAGAGTATCTAGCCGAAAAAATCTCTCTCATCTGGCCAATGAATAGGTCTGCCAGAGCTTGGGCGCGCAGTATTTCAGCAGAAATGCACTCAGACTTTGAATTCTTCAATAGCAAATCGCTAAGCTGCGCGACAGAAGTTAACACCCCAGTAATACCAGATAATCTTAGTAAAGCGGTCACCCGAATTGATGATCTGGTGCAGGAAGGACTTGGAAATTTTGGTGGCCCTTTCCTTGCCGGCGAAAAGTTTACCGCCGCAGATGCATTCTACTCTCCAACAATCATTAAAATAAATAACTACAATTTATCAGTTAGCACAGAGACAAACCAATATTTCAACAAGATATTGGCTTTACCAAATTTAAAGGAATGGATAGGTCAGGCCATACAGGAACCATGGAAAGTTTCAGAATATGAAGAAATGGAAAAGGATATTGGGAGGATAATAAGAGACAAGAGAGGACAAGGATAAACTATAGATATCCCACTTCCAGCTAAACCCAATTTAAACTAAGGCTTCATAGGGTTGAACAACAGATGTGTTGTAGATCTTACAGAGAGCTAACCAGGCTAAGCCCCCTGTACCCCCCGAAAGATTAGCCAATCCAAGACTTGGAATTATGGTGAAAACCCACCCCAAAGCCTCTCGATAATAGCAAATGTCCAGAGATTATTGATAAAAAATACAAAGTAACCTAGCTATTATCATGATCAACTATATAGATTGCCACCTGTGACACACTACCTACAAACACCCCTTACCTACCAAACGATAAAGATTCTTCAATCCAAATTGAGCTGACTATCTACACCTATAGCATTAATAAAACTCAGATCATGTGAGACCAATAAGACAGCACCAGAAAAATCCATAATGGCATTTACTAATAGCTGGCGGGAATCCAGATCCAAGTGATTATCTGGCTCGTCTAGCAGTATCAAGTCTGTGGCAATGGTGCCCCGTGTAACGGCAAGTAATGCCACTTTTAGTTGCTCTCCTCCACTTAGGAGCCTGAGAGGCAGCAGCGGCGTATCTCCCCTTAGCCGCAAACTACCTAGCATGGTACGCCATTCAGATTCTTTTCTACCGGGGTGAAGATAGAAAAGATTCTCTAAGGCGGATAACTCTTTATTGAGAAAACTGAAGCCCTGGTCTAAATAACACAAACTTCCACGAGTTTGGCAGACGCCACTTAGAGCTTTTAGCTGACCAGCTATGACCTTTAGCAGAGTGGATTTTCCACTACCATTGCCACCCGCTATCCTCCAACGTTCCCCCTTGCGGACTGTTAAAGATATAGGCTTATCATGAGAACCATATGGGAGCTGCAAATTTTCAAGATGTAATTGTATTGACTTGCGAGAATCACACTTAGTGAGGGATAGCTTTTGCGGTCTTAGTCTCTGTGACTCAATTACTGTTATTTTACTTATTTCCTCTCTTTTTTTCTCTAACTGTAACTGGCGCTGCTCTAACTTTCGCTTTAATTTTCCAAGACCTTTCCCTGCGCGATCTTTTTGTGAGTCCATAAGACTCTTACTTTGAGAGTTCCGCTTGCCTTTTCCCTGCCGTTGTCTAGTAGCGAAATTATGCAGACTTTTCTGCCTGACATTATTTAGTTGGTTGAACTCTTTTCGATTATCCTCTGCCCTTTGGAGCAGGGCTGCTTGCTCTGATTCTTTTTGTTGCATATACGCACTGTATGCGCCGCCATAGGTTTTCAATCCTCGCTGATAAATCTCTATTATTTGTCGGACATTTTCCAGCAGCTCTACATCATGACTGGCGACCAGTGCCCCTCCTGCATGATTTAAGATTTTCTCTTGCAGCCACTCCCGCCCACTCTGATCAAGATGATTGCTAGGCTCATCTAGCAGTAAGTAGTCACTTGAGAGAGAAAATGCATAGGCAAGGCTTAACTTGGCTCTCTGACCACCACTCAATCGTTCTATCGGCGTATCCAATGGCGCATTGATTTTTGCTTCCTCTAGCTGGCGCTGCCAAGTAAGAGGCAGATGCCAATAGTCCGCAACGGATATCAGGTCATCCTCTGATGCATGCCCTTGCTCTACCCGTAAAAAAACTTCATACAAATGGCCATCTGCAAGACAATCGACGATCCGCAAATCAAGTCGGGGATTAAGCTGTTTCACCAGATGATGGCGTCTTCTCCAAGAGACCTTACCACCAGTAACGGAAGCTTGACCGTGAAGAACACTTAGTAGTGTGGATTTCCCGCTGCCATTAGGTGCAACTAATCCAGTGATTCCAATAGGTAATTCCAAGCTTACTTTATGGAAAATCGGGGTGTCCCCAAATATCAGGGAGATGTTTTCAAGAGTACAAATAGCTGTCATATGCCCTCCGATCATAGGACCGTGCGGCGTATTTCTGCTATCAGCCAAGATAGGTGTTTGAGGAAGATACGCCACCTGCAAAGGATTGATTAGGTCCGCAGCGATAGAGTGCGAACTTAGTTCCAGTTATGCGCAGGGCTTAATTCATCGGCGTAAATGACTCCGGACAAGATATTAGATTAGTATTTCCCAAGGCGTGGGCATCTATTAAAGGCGCTTAGCGTAATTAATATGCCAATATATTTCAAGCACTATTTGCAAACCAATCAACTTAGATGATACCTACTATCCTAGCGGTTAGAGTAACCTAATATGCTTCTCCATCGAGACTTGGTACTGAACACTGCGCCACCAATCCGACCATCTAGTAGCTTTCTAAGTCTCAACTTGTAGGAAGGGGGTACCTTAACAACCCGCCAGTATTTTCGTTCAAACCACTCTCTTATAGTCAGACTGATTCATCTGTAAGTGAATGGTTAGGATTAAATAACCCTGCACATTAAGAATTTCAACGGGTTAACTTTCTTTCTGAGCCATAAAGGTAATATGGATTGTCAGGAACTTACCGAGACTTTACCAACCTCTCAATAAAGGCTACCAGTGTGCAGAAAACAATCCCCGCCAGAAGAAATACTGGAACTATATAGATAGCAGTTTGTATACCATAATTCTCATCCAGCCATCCTACTAAGGCATGGGCAAATATCAAAAACACGCCCCCCATTCCAAGAGAAAATGAAACAGTAAACGGTGGATTTCTTGAACTACGCGTCAACCACTCCATCGTATAGGGAAAAAGGTAAGATAGAGTTAGACCACATACAGGCAACCACAAAGGATTAACCCAATAACCAAGAAGAAATACAACTGCTGTTGATACAAAAGAAATTATCAACCAAATAAATGCACTACCCCTTAGAAGGATGAAGGTAAAAAATATCCTTCCAATACACAGCAGGCCAAAAAAAATTGAAAGTAAAACATCTGCCTCAACAGCCCATGGACCACCCCTTGCATCAAGAAATAACACAAGTCGACTAGCAAGGATGTGTTCAGATCCATTATATGCAGAAACAATTAACCCACCCCCAATTGCAATCCACCATTCTTTTGGCTCTTTATCTCGTTTACTGTTTTCTCGATAAGCACTGGGATCAAAGTCCCCACCTCCTGTTTGATGCCTTCTTTTTCTTCTGAATAAGCCGACATAAATATATAGAAGAATGACAGCAGCAAGTACGCCAAATAAATAGAACCCCCCTTCCCAGTCAAAATGATACTTATAGGATAATGCAGGTATTAAGGGAGATAGTATCGATGCAACTCCATAGGTGCTATGCAACCCACAATATCCTTGACGCGCGAGATCTTGAGGAACAAAAAGAGGGATTGCTACATTAATCAGTACCATACAGCCCCCTGCTCCCATTCCAAAAATAAAACTTCCTAAAATAAGAGTGGGAAAGGAATGATAATAACCAGAAACTCCCGATAGTATTGAGCCAACCCCCATAAAAGCGACAAATAACCCCAAACCCGATATCACTCTAACTCTCTTTACCCATAAAGATCCTGATAGAGTCATTAATAAGGCAGAAAAAGTAGACAAAAAGAAAAAGGTAGAACCCTTAGAAGGGGTTACAGAAAAGTAATCCAAGATTTGAGGATAAATTGGCGCCTTATAAACCTCTATAAAACCTAGAAGAAATAGCGCTCCATAACAGGATAACAATCCAAACCAATAGATCTTTTGCTTCACGCAGCTCTTCTTTTAATATAGTGATCGCACTCTACAACCATCTGAATCGCTCGCACGGAGTCTGCTAGAGGAAGCTCCGGGCACTCAATTAAACCTTTCTCCAAACATTGCTGCACAGTCCGAGCCTCGTAGTATAGCCCCTCAGAGTTGGGATAATTAAATTTACCCCTAATTCTCGGCAGCGGGAATTCATACATCTTAGAAACATTATTCGATCTTCTATCGCCTGAAATTCTAGTTGTTGAAATCTTTGTTGGACAATGCGCCGGCGTAAAAATTTTTATCCTGCCTTCAGTTCCATAGATCTCCAACTCTTCTGCTCCCTCCACCAGATGACTCCAAGAAACAACTGCAGTAGATCCAGAATTAAAGTGGGCATAAATCAGTCCGGCTCCATCTTCCTTAAATCCATGATCATCAAGTACCCCGGAGAACTCCAGATCTGATGTATCCCGACCCAGCATCATCAACGCTGCATGTATTGGGTATACCCCGGCATCCAAACCTGCCCCAACTTTCCATTTAGGAGATTGAAGCCCTTCGTCCATGAGTAAATCAAAACTCAAATCAGCCCGTAGCTGACAAACATCCCCAATGCCACCGGAAGTTATAATGCTTCTGCAGTGTTGTATAGCTGGAAAGAATCTCATCCACATACCTTCCATGCAAAAAAGCCGCTTTTTATTGGCAAGATCCTTAATCTTTTGGGCATCTTCGACGGTCAGCGCTATAGGTTTTTCAATCAGTACCGGCTTCCCTGCCCTTAAAGCCAATTCAGCATGCTGTCGATGCAACTCGGGAATAGTCGCAATATAGACAATATCGACTTCTGGGTCAGAAACTAATTCCTGGTAATCTCCATATGCTCGACAGACTCCATGCTTACCTGCAAAATCTTTAGCCCGCCCAAAGTCCCTAGAAGCCACAGCATGAATTTCTGCAGATTCCAGATAATTGATCACTATGGCAAAATCATTCGCAATCCTTCCACAACCAATAAACCCCCAACGTAGCTTTTGGGGAGAGACCCTCTCTGGAGTATAAACATTCGCTATTTCTACGTCCTCAATCAGCCCCTCTTCATCTTCTATAGTATCGGGATCTAATACGAGTTCAGGGTGGTAGTAAAGCCTCTCTTGCAGGCTATTCCAGGCACCCTCAAGATGTTTACCCTTTATTTTGTTCACCCATATGCACCTTCCGAGAGGTGCAGGTAGAGGCGCGCGTAACGTTCCTGAACGGTGGATTGAAATCTGTTTAATTGCCGTTTTGTATACATCCAGACTCAGCCCCTTCACACTAGCGGAAAGTCCCAGATTCACGTAAATGTCAAACAGCAATTTAACTTCTGCCTTAGATATCAATCCCATCTGTTCAGCAACCAGTGAAGTAAATAGGCAATCAATACCCACAGCTTCACCATGCATCAACCTAAAAGCCTCATCACGTTCCAACCATCGAGATAGCGTATGTCCAAAGTCCATTGGCCTAGATAAGTTCTCCTCTTTTAAATCTCCCGCAATACTGTCAAGCATTGCATCGATACAATTTATTAATAATTTATAGGATGCTTCTCCCGGGAGCCCATCAGGTCCCAGAAATTTATTTTCTAATAATGATGCACCTTGGGCTGACAATGTATCGAGTACATTTCTATTAAATACCACGCCAACCTTGATCATTTCACCAATCGCGCTTTTCAGCACTCGCTGTGGATTAGTTTTTAAGAAGGTTGGATCAATTATTGTGTGCAAAGGGCTATGAAAAGCACCTATCCCATTTTTGATGTTGTGGTTTACACTAACCTTAATACCGATAGATGAGTCAATCATGCCCATTAGAGTGGTTGGGATACGTATCCAGGGCGTATTACGTCGCCATACCGCACTGACAAACCCTATTGTATCCGTTACCGCTCCCCCCCCGATAGCTACAATTGGCTCCCTATAACGAAGAGGGTTGACCTTCCATATTTCATCAATCATTTTTAAAAGACTGTCAATATTTTTTGACTGCTCACCGCCCTTCATAACAATTGGAATAAATTTAACCCCAACAGACTTTTCCCACGCAATGATAGATTTTTCATACAAACCCCAAACCTTGTCATCAACACAACAAATAATTCTGTTCTTTGGGGGCCTTAAGAGCTCAATAAGAAACCGATTTCCGAGGTCAAACAGCCCGTGGTGATACCAGATTCTCTGATTTGTAGGGGCCTGACAAATAGTGTCTGAAACTTGGACAATAGAGTGATGGTTTTCGTCTGCTCGCACTTGAGCCTTGATACTAGGCTCAATCAATGTGGCTAACTCAAGTACACTGCATGCATGATTTAACCGCGGTAGCCGCTGGTATTTTTCATTATCATCATCCAAGATAGATTCAATGAAAAGCCTCTTCAAATCACGATAATCTTGTTCAAATAAATAACAATACCATATAGCCCCCTTTTCCTTTCTTGTAAGTTCAAGCGCGCGATCAAGCCTATCCGGCATAGCTTGTCGAATGAAAATCGGCCTGCCCCTGAGCCCTTTCCGCATCACTATACAGTTTTCTACACCTTCACAACGGGTAGCCAGAAAGGAGAAACTGATTCCCAAATTGGTTTTTAAAGTAAAAGATAGCTTTTTGAAATCCTCAATATCACCAAATTGCTTCTGTGCCGTCTCATCCTGATTCACCACTACATCCACAATGTTGTGGGGGGCTAGATTCCACTTTGCGACACAAAGCTCAAGCTCATGGCAGCATTGGTTAAGTAACATACCTTCGGCATTTTGCCTGAAGATGCTTTCCAAATTAGCTTCTGGATGTGGATTGTGATGTATAAATCCCACACTTCTGGACTTTAACTGCCATTGTTCATTAATTCTCTCAGCTTCGCTGACGTAGCTGGCGATATGCTTCTGATAGCCTATAACAACATTTACATGCTCCTCACCAGCACGTCTCTCCATGTCACGCAATTTTTCCAGTGAGTCGGCGCCAGGTTTTTCCAGGTAGATATTTCTATACCCTTTGCCTACTACAAAATCAAAAATCCTTTTCGTTGATTGAGTTCTAACTGAAATCAACACCAAACTTTTATGGGAAAGATTTGCCTTAGGTAATTGTTCTAAAGAGGAATAGAGTTTGAAGTCACCAAATTGATCTTTGAGCCTTGCCATCTCCTCATGAAATGCCATCCCTTTTTTAGAAGACGAAACAGCAGCAGACAGCCAGTGCTGCTCAACGATGGCATCTACTACGACATTAGGCATACTCATCAACTGAGAAAGATGCAGCCATCCGATTGACTCCCCTGGCAAGCCAACACCAATCACGATGACATGCACCACATTTTGGTTCATAGGGGCGATCTCATATCAAATCTAAGCCATCCAGGCTCACATGAATCCGAGTTACTTCTTTAACTCATTGCTAACGTCCTCCCATTTAGACTCCAAGTCTTTTCTGTTCATGAGCCTGTAACGACAAGGCTACATCAGCCAACTGGCGCCTTCCCCTCCCCTATAAACCAATGATCGATTGGGAAAATTTATTAGAAGTATTTATATTGATAATTTTTATTAAAAGAAATGAATCGATAGTATCAATGCCGTTCCAAAGACAAAGACTGAATAGAAAGTGATGAATAAGGAGTTATCCATGTCACGTTACATCGAATCCCAACTAAAGCCCTTTAACGCTAAGGCCTACCAGAATGGCGACTTCTTCGATATGAGCGACGCCGACGTAAACGGCAAGTGGGCGGTGTTCTTCTTCTATCCCGCAGACTTCACCTTTGTGTGCCCCACCGAGCTGGGTGATCTGGCGGACAACTACGAAGAGTTCAAAAAGCTGGGTGTGGAGATCTACTCCGTATCTACCGATACCCACTTCACCCACAAGGCCTGGCACGACTCTTCTGACACCATCGGTAAAATTCAATACCCCATGATTGGCGACCCTACCGGCACCATCACTCGTAACTTCGGAGTGATGATCGAAGAAGAGGGCATAGCCGATCGCGGCACCTTTGTCATCGACCCGGAAGGTCGTATCCAGATTGTGGAGATCACAGCCGGCGGAATAGGCCGCGATGCCAGTGAGCTGTTGCGCAAGATCAAAGCGGCCCAATACATCGCCGCTCACCCTGGAGAAGTCTGCCCTGCTAAGTGGAAGGAAGGTGAAGAAACCTTAGCACCGTCCCTCGATCTGGTAGGCAAGATATAAACCCAATACCTCTGACCCGGCCCATCTAGATGATGGGCAACAACCAAGCCTGAATTTGTTAGAGAAAGGATACACCGATGTTGGACGCAAACCTGAAAAAACAACTGGACACTTACCTGCAGAATATCGTCAAACCGATCGAGATTCGTGTGTCCACAGATAACAGCGAAAAATCGAAAGAGCTGGAAACCCTGGTAGATCAAATCTCCGGGCTCTCCAATAAAATTACTACACAACAGGGCCAGGCCAAGCGCACACCAAGCATGGCTATCGCCCCTGCTGGAGAGGAACCCCGCGTAAGCTTTGCCGGTATTCCCCTGGGCCACGAATTTACCTCATTGGTTCTGGCACTCCTGCAAGCGGGTGGCCACCCATCCAAGGCAGACCCGCAGCTACTGGAGCAAGTACGTAATCTGGAAGGTGAATTTCACTTTGAAACCTATATTTCTCTCTCCTGCCAAAATTGCCCAGATGTCGTACAGGCACTGAACCTGATGGCCACCCTCAACCCGAACATTACCCACGAGATGATCGATGGAGGGTTGTTCCAGCAGGAAGTAGAGCAACGCAATGTAATGGCGGTACCTGCGGTCTACTTAAACGGCGAACACCTTGGCCAAGGCAGAATGTCCCTTGAGGAGATTATTGGCAAACTGGATACAGGTACCGCAAAACGCAAAGCTGAGAAACTGAATGACAAAGCTCCTTACGACCTACTAGTCATTGGTGGTGGACCTGCCGGCGCAGCAGCTGCCATCTACGCTGCGCGTAAAGGTATTCGCACCGGGCTAGTAGCCGAACGTTTCGGCGGCCAGGTGATGGATACTGTAGGTATCGAGAACTTTATCTCCGTACCTTATACAGAGGGCCCGAAGCTAGCAGCCAGCCTGGAACAGCACGTTAAAGAATACGGTGTAGATATTATTACTGACCAACGTGCAGCAAATTTACAGCGCAATGAACTGGTAGATATAGAACTAAAGAGCGGTGCCACTCTATCCAGTCGCTCTGTGGTGCTGGCCACTGGTGCAAGATGGAGAGAGCTTGGTGTACCTGGCGAAGCGGAATACCGTACTAAGGGCGTTGCCTACTGCCCCCATTGTGATGGGCCCTTCTTTAAAGGTAAGCACGTAGCGGTTATTGGCGGCGGTAACTCTGGTATTGAAGCGGCTATTGATCTTGCTGGAATTGTCGAACATGTCACCGTACTGGAGTTCGCTGACTCATTGCGTGCCGATGAAGTACTGGTGCGCAAGGCACAACAAATGGACAACATCGACATTATCCTCAATGCACAAACTACCGAAGTATTGGGGGATGGTAACAAAGTCAATGGCCTTGCCTACACCGATCGCAAATCGGGAGAGAGTAAAAAGCTCGACCTTGCAGGAGTCTTTGTGCAAATCGGACTAGTGCCAAATACAGAATTCCTCAAAGAGAGTGATGTCGTAATGAATCGTATGGGTGAAATTCAAATCGATGAGCGCGGATCAACTTCCATTCCAGGCGTCTACGCTGCCGGCGATGCCACTACAGCCCCTTATAAGCAAATTGTGATATCAATGGGCGCAGGGGCCACAGCGGCACTGGGAGCGTTTGACTACTTAATTCGGTCTTCTGTGGAATAAAGACTGGAACATCAAACGGCCGGTCATTGACCGGCCACTCACTCAATCTTCACCTTCTATTTCTCCACGCCACGCCGCTATAAGGGCTTTACTGCCAAGTTCAATAACAATCTCTTTTGCTTACCTTTTCGTAAAACAAATAGCCTACTGCCTATTGAATGGTTCACAAGCTCATAGTGACATCAGCAACTTCCTCATGGATACGTACAAATCGGTGTACATACAAGCAATTTGAGGTATTCCAACAAACAGACTGCTTTTACATTCCAGAATGAAAAATTGACAACTTGATCTCGGTTGGTCCCTTTATTGGGATCGATTTCAATGGGCTGGTTAACGTCAAATTTCTTGATCATCAATTCCAGGTGTTGATGGTCAGCTGGATTTTATAAAAAAATATTAGCAAGTGGCTCTACCATTTAAAGAGGGAAGCGTTTCAAAAATTGAGCCTCGATTAAATACAATCTCAACAGACTCGAGACTTGATGTTGACTACATTGTTACAGAATATGGCTACTGTCAATTAATGGGAAAATCCACGAATTAACACACACGCACTGACAACATTGCTCACACAAGCTTTAGAGAAGACCTGTTCAAATGGGCATAGAACACAACCTTAAATAAACCACCAAATAAGTGCCCTAAATAAACTTCCCACAGTGCCTTTAACCCCAAGCAATTTACCTGAAGCCCCTCAAGCAAACTGAAAGCGTATTATGCCAAAATCGTCACAGTGTGGCCCTGTGGTCATTGAGCCACGATGTTTGCAATAAAAAGAAATGACCATACGGACTATCCAGCTTTTTTACCCATCCCGGTCACTAAAACCAGATGTTCACGAAGCCACATATAAATCCGCTAAAGAGAAAAAAACCAGAAGTTTTACCCTTAACATCGTATTTTGACTTTATTTAGCTGAGATATCGGGATCAAAAAAGACATATCTAGACCAAAATAGCAAAGCTGGTCACCGACAATTTATCCGGAAAGAGAAACCAAGAAGTTAGATTTTACCCTACCAACGGGAACCCACATCCAAACCGAATGTCTGTTTGAGTGATGCAACTGAACAAACACAAATATTAATTCGAAATTTTTTTACATTTTTTAAGTAATAAAAAACTCAACCTTCGTCACAGTTCACACTGGATTTTAAATTTAGAGTGTCACCTAGATTTTTTCGACATCATCTAAAGGAACACTCTACAAACAGTTTTTTATTACAAGAATTCAACCACCGTGAAGCACTCTTATTCACGAAGTTAACGGACTCACAAAAATAGAGATACCAGGAGTAAATCCATGCTACTAAGAACAAAATGTGCCATTGCCACATTACTACTGATGCCTTTCAGCTTGCAGGTTCAAGCTCACGGCTGGTCTGAATACCCAAAGGCGAGGCAAAAAATATGCTATGACCAAGGGAATGTCTGGTCTGGAACTCCCCCAAATCCTGGCTGTGCATTAGCAAAAACCATCTCTGGGTCTTATCCATTTCAGCAACACAATGAATTTTCCATCAACATTCCTGACTACAATAATTTTACGGCCGTAAAAGCAGCCATTCCAGATGGAACACTCTGCTATGCCAATGACCCACAAAAAAAGGGCATGGGTGCAGCTACAGACACTTGGAGCCGAGTTGAAGTTAACGCTGGAACCTTTGAATACGTATTCAATGCAACCGCACCGCACAACCCCTCTTTTTGGCAGTTTTATCTAACCAAGCCCAACGCTGACCTTTCAAAGCCTCTCGCCTGGGATGACTTGGAGCTTATTCAGGAAGTGGGCGATGTGCCAGTTGTGAATAGCCAATACCGAATGAATGTTACGATCCCTCAAGACAGGGTTGGCAATGCGATTTTATTTGTACGCTGGCAACGAGTAGATGCAGCGGGTGAAGGTTTCTACAACTGTAGTGATATCACCATTGTAAATGGTGATGTTCAACCGCCTACCGAACCTGATCCGGGTACAACAGAGCCATACCTTATTCAAGGCAACACCTTTATCCCGCAGGGTATTAATATCGATTCAGTAGCTGTAGGGGATACTGTCAATTATACGGTCTTCAATAAAAATAGTGAGGAACACTCATCGTTTTCATTAGCAATTACTGAGGACAATAAAAATGATTGGGATAGACTGCTAGCATCTCAAGTTACTGGCTGGTATCAATCCAATCACAATGGAAATGTCTTTATCGGTCGCTGGCATGAGGAAATGAACCATTACATGTATTTCCAAGGTGACTTGCATGGCAACTATTTTAACTCTAAAGATGCACGCGCTTCAGGCCAGTTCAGCATCACAAGTAATGGCAGTGAATTGATTGCGTCTATTACGCCCAAGGTGTTAAGGCCTCTCGACATAGCCAAGGTGGAGCACGGTGAATTACTGGTGCTCTCTACAGGAGAAAGTACAGGAAACATCACAGATACCCAATGGTCTCAAGTGAGTGGCAGCCCAGTGGAAACAGCAGCCGGGCCGAGTGGTGCATTGGTTATTGACACTTCAAGTTTAACCAATGCCCGACACGAGTTGAGTTTCAAGTTAACCGTAAGTAGTAGTTCTGCCAATGATGACGAGGTCTACTCCTTTGTCGTTGAACCCTCGACACCCACAGATCCCACAGATCCCACAGATCCCACAGATCCCACAGATCCCACAGATCCCACAGATCCCACAGATCCCACTATTCAAACCTGGGACAGTAACCAAATCTACACTGCAGGGGACACGGTAAGCCATAATGGTAAAACATGGACTGCCGGATGGTGGACCAGGGGTGAAGAGCCAGGCACAACCGGGCAATGGGGTGTTTGGCGCTAAGTCACCAATCAATAATTTATCTCACAGGATTCGGGGGTTTATGGCAATAAGCCCCCGTTTTTTACACACCAGGAATTTAAAAAAAACTCAATTAAACCTAGGGAGGCCCTGACGAAATTTTCTATACAGCCCACCTAAAACCCTATCAAGTCTGGTTTATGATATTTCACGGTCGCTTTACATCGCTATAATTTATAAGCTGAATTTCTAACCATCGCCAAAACCACAAACACCAAAATAAGCCAACATTTTCTTAGATTATATCCCGCTGCTCACACAAACCTGATCAAACCTCTATTCCACATCACGTAAATACATGATTGTTGAACCCATTCACGATCCCACGCAGAACACAATCAAAGCAAAGCAAAGCAAAGCATCACAATTCATTTCCCGTAAATTTAATTGACATTGCCAATATTTATTTTACGGAGAGAGTCAACTCTCTAGTGAGAAATCAAATAATATTAGAAAATGTTTCATAACTTGAAATCAGTTATTCTTACGATCGAATAGAATGATAAGAACAGCAGGTGCGAGTAGATTTAAGCCAGATTTAACAGGCATTCAGTGGAAATTTATCACCCACGTCTTCCCCCAACTAAAACGTGGCAAAGATGGTCCCAACCTCATTGATAACTCTGTTTATTTCGAAGATCTCTTGTGGATTTTGTACTCAGGGGCAAGATATAAAGTCAAAGAAACGACGCCTATTAGCACAACAAAGCTCCGGATTGGGAATCCGCTACGATACAGCCTGCCCGCCATAAAATCGGCCTGTTTTGCCCTCACCGCAGGAATAGAAGGGTACCGTTGAAACAACATGGCAGAAAGTTTAGAAGGTATGTGCGACACAGTAAGGTTGGGCGAACTTTAACATGATAAAGAAACTACCGCCGCTTGGTCGCCAGGGAGAATTGCTATCTATCTACTTAAAGAGCATTTTTCTATATTGCCTGCAAATCAATTAATCTAATGAAACTTTGAAATAGTTTCTAGAAAAATAGTCGCGAAACAACCCCAATATATCACTTCATCGATCTTAGCCTTCTAAATGTCACCTATAATGCCCTGGAATAATGGCATAGATGCGTAGCAAGGTAAACCTGCAGAATATTTATCTTCCCAAACAGATCAAAAAATATTTAAAACCATATACCTCAAAGTCAAGGCTCACGAAAGACAAGAAATCTACCAAAACCACGGCAAGAACCCACCTAAGGCACTGGAAATTTAGCCCACTATGAATCACGAAGATCAATACCACAGAAAGCTAACCACAGCCGATAATGCCGTAGCCTCTATCCCCAGCGAGAGTATCATCTCCATGGGTATGCGCGTCGCAACCCCGCCAGCTTTACTTAAAGCTTTAGAAAACCGGGTTCGGACAGGCGACATAAAAAAACTCATGGTTTATTACATGCGTTGTGGCGGTGTCGCGATGAAAACAATCTTTCAGGAGGACTTGCTAGACCGTGTCAGGCCCTTCTCATCCATGCTTACCAAAGACGAGGTCAAGCTCGCAAAGAAAGGCTTCGCCAAAGGAAAGAAGTATATCAATTATGTTCCCATTTCCTTTAGTCGATATCCGGAAATTATAAAAAGGCAAGTGAATCTAGATGCTTTCCTAGTAACTGTATCCCCAATGGATAAATATGGATATTTCAATTTTGGTACTAGTGGAGATTATGCCATTGAGTTATCCAGACATGCAGACCAACTCATCGTTGAAGTCAACAAAAATATGCCGAGAACTTCTGGGGGCACATTACTTCACATTAATGAAGTAGATGCAATTATAGAAAATGACACCCCATTAATTGAAGAGCCGCAAAGAGAAACCTCTGAACTGGATAAGAAAATTAGCGATTATATTGCACCGCTAATACCCGATGGCGCTACAATTCAAATGGGGATTGGAGGTGTTCCCAATGCCGTGTGCGAGCAGCTGGCAAACAAGAAGAATCTTGGGATACATACCGAGGTTATCACCTCCGGAATGATAAACCTAATCAAATCTGGTGCGGTTAATAATTCACGCAAAAAACTAAACACCCACCTCAATGTGTTCACCTTTGCCATAGGGGATAGGACACTCTATGACTTTATTGATAACAACCCTTCAATGGCCTGCCTTCCAGTCTCCTACGTGAATGAACCACAAACTATTGCTCAAATTGACAACATGATCTCAGTCAATTCCTTTATTGAGATCGATTTCAATGGGCAGGTAAATGCAGAATTTATCGATCATCAATTCTCTGGGGTGGGTGGACAATTGGATTTTATCAGAGGCGTATATTACTCAAGAAATGGTAAAACCATATTGGCGAGCAGTTCTACGGCACAAGGAGGGAAAATTTCCCGGATTGTACCGCGCCTAAATACAATCACAACAGACTCTAGACTGGATGTTGACTATGTCGTTACTGAGTACGGTTGCTGCCAGCTTATGGGTAAATCAACCACAGAACGCACACATGCCCTAATTAACATTGCACACCCAGACTTTAGAGACAACCTGATAAAGCAGGCTAAAGAACACAACTTTATCTAACCAAGCATATGATCAACCTACACATTTATCCTGCACTACTTTTTACGCCAGGCAATAAGCCCAATCTTTTTCAGAAAGCAACAGAGGTAGAAGCCAGCGCAATTATTATTGATCTCGAAGACAGTGTACCCACTAGTGATAAGCAATTAGCCAGAGACAATACTATTCACTACTGCTCCAAAAGCCAAAGCGACAATACAGCCAATATTATTCGAATCAACCACCTAACGAGCAATGAAGGACTAAAAGACATACTTGCCATTACTACAACCAAGTTACACATCGACGCTGTACTTTACCCTAAGACAGAGTCTCCTAGTGACATCCAACAACTTGGAAAACTCCTTGCTCAAACTTATACGGACATAGCCATTATTGCTTTAATCGAAACTGCCTGTGGAACAATGAATATCCACAATATTGTTAAGGGCAGCCCCAAAAAACTGCAGGCCTTAATGTTTGGTGCCGCAGACTATGCCAACGACCTCAATTGTGACAACTCAATAGACGCCCTAAGCTCTGCACGTAGTAAAATCGTGGAAGCTTCAGCAGCAAACAATCTGGCCTGCTTTGACTCCCCCTATTTTGATTTCAATAATGAAGATGGACTAAATAAAGAACTAAATATCGTTAAGGGGATGGGATTCAATGGCAAGGCCGCCATTCACCCCAAACAAATTTCTGCTATCAAGTCCTCTTTCAAGCCTACTCAAGAACAATACGAAAAAGCAGAGAAAATAGTAGAAATCTATAACAATTCAAAGGGTAAAGCCTGTCAATACCAAGGGGAGATGATTGATGCACCGGTTTACTCCAAAGCAAAGCAAGTTATCTCTATATTCAATAAACTTAGCTAAAACTTAAAGGGAAGTGGTAGTCATGCAATTCCAGCCATATAAAAAAATTAACGATAATCGCTACCGGGAAGACTTTGGATTTTACTTCGAAGACTTCACAGAAGGTATGATCATTGAACATCGTCCAGGTAGGACATTAACTCGAACAGACAATACCTGGATGACGCTATTAACAATGAATACGGCACAGTTACACTTTGACGCCAACTATGCACAAAAAACCGAGTGGCAGTTACCGCTAGTGGATAGTACTTTAACCCTGGCGATTATAACTGGAATGACAGTAAACACTATCAGCAAGAAGGTAGTAGCCAATTTAGAGTGGGATAAGGTACAGCTACTGAAACCTGTTTTTGAGGGGGACACCATCTACGCAGAGAGTGAGATCCTATCTAAACGAGAATCACATTCCCGCCCCACTCAGGGAATAGTGACGGTTGAGACTCGTGGCTTCAAGCAAGATGGCGAACAATTTATGCGCTTTATGAGAACAGTATTAGTGTATAAGAAAGGACACTCACCAAACTATAACATTGACGAAGCCTCAGAATAACTCCGAGATTCCCCTGACTTTTAGAGCGATTGACAGTAAGAGTGGTCCTTTTGAGCTACTTATGCTGTATGCTCAACTGCTAAAACTGACCGTCTACACAGAACCATCTTTCGCCTAACGAACAAAAACAAGCTGAAAGGACATTACCCAAAGTAACTGGCACGATAGAACCTGTTTAATTTGCGCAGGACCTAGCCATTCATCATCTTTCTTTACCGCTCATCCATTATATAAAACCTCCCCTACTAAATTAACTGCACAAAGTTAATCAACATCTAGAATGCCAGCCATTCAACTAACCCTACGGAATAATTACTGATGCAAACGATCAAAACGAAATTTAGAGTTTCTAAGTGGCAATTAAAGTCATTAATCCTAACCGCTTTATTGACTTCCAACGCTATGGCCACTGACATTGAAGGCGACTGGAGATCGATGCTTAAAACAAATGATGAGAAGATCATACCAATAGTGATTCAACTAGAGGAGAATAGCGGTGAATGGACTGGCGTATTAAATAGCCCATCTTCAGAGGAAATGAAAATAGATATTACGGGACTGGAAGTTATAGATAATAGAATTGCTTTCGAAGTAAAATCCCTAGATATCAAATACGAGGGAAGTTACATTAATCAGGTAGACCTAATCGCTGGCGCAAACATTAAGAAAGGGGCATCATCTCTTACATTTTTTAGCAGAATAAATGACCATAATGATGGTTCTAGCAATCATTCACAAACACAAAAAAAATCTACTCCATATATTATTGAAGATGTCAATTTTAAAAATAAAGAGACAAGCAATCTAATTTCGGGAACTTTAACCAAGCCAGCATCCAGAATTAAAGCAACGGCTGTTCTTATCAGTGGTAGTGGTCCCCAAGATAGAGATGAATCTCTTTTTGGACATAAACCTTTTGCCGTAATAGCCGATCACCTAACCCGGCAAGGATATGCAGTATTACGCTACGATGACCGAGGCGTTGGTGGATCTAGTGGCAGCTATCAAACAGCAACTACAAAAGACTTCGCAAGTGACACCAGTGCAGCTGTTGACTATTTAAACAGCCGTAACGACCTACCCCAGGGTAAAACTGGTTTAATTGGCCACAGTGAAGGCGGTATGATAGCTCCTATGGTTGCCAGTAGGCGTGATGATATTGCATTTGCCATTTTACTTGCTGGGCCTGCAGTTAAAATACCAAATTTGCTTGTTGATCAGTGGTACCGTGGTCGTAAATTTAATGGATTATCCGAGGAAATATTAAACAAACTCAAAGAGTTAGATAAGGAAATCCTAGAGAAAATTGGTAATCTTGAATTAAATGAACCGCTTAATGATGCCATTGAGGATCTTATTTATTCCAGCATCAGGCTTGAGGGGGTGCCCGAAGAGGACATAAATACCCAATTTGAAGAGGTGAAAAAAGAATACTCTCGTTTGATATTTCGTGATTACTTAAAGTTCAATCCAGAATTCTATTTAGAACAAACAAAAGCTCCGCTATTGGCTCTTAATGGTTCTTTAGACTTTCAAGTTGATTCAAAAATGAATTTAAGCAATATACAATCAGTGTTAAATAGAATCGGACATAAAGATTTTACGGTCATTGAACTTGACAGAATGAATCATCTTTTTCAAATAGCTAACAAAGGTTCAAGTACTGAGTATGCTGAAATAAAAGAAAGCTTTTCGCCAAAAGCATTACATGTAATTTCTGAATGGTTAAACGAACGATTCAAAATCTAGATTTGACTAGAATTTATGGCTCCAATTTGGGAGCCATTTTATTACATTCAAACGAAATGCTATTTAAAAAAAATCAAATCGAGTGGGTATACTTAAATTAACCTAAAGATTAAAATCTATTGGCAAAACCTTATAGATATTGATAATAAACGCTCCATACTGGAGCTGATAATTAGTAAACCCTCAAAGATCTATCGGCCGACTAATTCCCTTATAGAGAGATCGATCACAGCAAAACTAGAATACTGTGCACCCTAGTCTCAAGTCTTTGGTCAACCATTTTATGAGCAAGATATCTGTTTGAATTTCCTATTCAGAGTAACCCTAGACCGTTCACCGCCCCTCCCTACCATTCATCCCCTCAGGAAGCCGCTCCTACTAAATTCATAACACCAGGCTAATCGACAGGTAGAATATCAACCATTCAACAAGTAGGTACAGGAAGAGTACAAATGCAGCCTATCAAAACACTCTTTGCAGAAGCCAAGTGGCACTTGAAAACAGTAATCCTCACAACTGGCTTAATATCAACCAATGTAATGGCTTCAGGTTTAGAGGGGGATTGGAGGTCCGTAGCCCAGATTAATGGTGAAAAGAATATACCTGTAGTCATTCACCTGGAAGAAGATAACGGTATGTGGAAAGGCTCCTTAGATAGCCCTTCCCTTGGGGCTAAGGGAGTAGAAATATCTATGCTGGAAATCCGGGACAGCAGTATCACTTTCGAAGTAGAAGACTTACAGATTAACTACAAAGGCACTTACAGTGCAGCAGTTGATCTTGTATTTGGGTCTATCAGCCAGGAAGTGACATCCCCTCTGAACTTTAGCCGGGCATCTGAAGATGCAAAGAACAGGACTAGCAAGCGACCCCAAACACCAAAGGGCCCATTTCCGTATGCTATAGAGGAAGTAAGCTTTAAGAATGCTGCGACAGGCAATATCATTTCGGGAACACTGACCAAACCAAAGTCTAATATCAAAGCAACTGCTGTTCTTATCAGTGGTTCTGGGCCTCAAGACCGGGATGAAACCCTGTTTGGCCATAAACCATTTGCGGTAATCGCCGATCATTTGACACGGCAAGGATATGCAGTATTTCGCTATGACGACCGCGGTATTGGCGGCTCAAGTGGTGATTTTCAAGCAGCAACCAGCAAGGATTTCGCCAGTGACGCTAACGCAGCTGTAGATTATTTAAACAGCCGTAAAGATCTCCCAAAGGGTAAAGTTGGATTAATTGGACACAGCGAAGGCGGTATGATAGCTCCCATGGTTGCCAGTAGTCGAGATGATATTGGATTTACCATCTTACTCGCTGGACCAGGGGTTAAAATACCTGAACTACTGGTCGATCAGTGGCACCGAAATCGTAAGTTCAATAACTTACCTGAACAAAATATGCAAAGACTTAGCCAGTTGGATAAGGAGATTTTTGAGAATATTGCTCAACTCGGAATGAATGAAAGTCTTAATGATGAGATTCATGAGCTGCTTTATGAAAGCGTGAAGCTCGAAGGCGCTCAGGAAGAGGAGTTGGATGCTCAGGTTGAACAACTAAAGAAGCAGTATACTACTCCTTGGTTCCGTTATTTTGTTAAGTTCAATCCTGAACCTTATTTGAAACAAACAAAGTCACCACTTCTGGCTCTTAATGGCTCACTTGACTACCAGGTTGATGCAAAAATGAACCTAAGTAATATACAATCAATATTGAGCAGCGCTGGACATAAAGACTTTAAAACTATCGAGCTGAACAAAATGAACCACCTTTTTCAAATAGCCAATAAGGGCTCATTTTCAGAGTATGCCGAGCTAGAGGAGAGTTTTTCACCTATTGCTCTCGAAGTAATGTCCTCGTGGCTGAATGAACGCTTCTGATACTTGATAAGAATGTCAAGACATGGCTCCTGATTTAGGAGCCAACTTACTTAGATATATGTGCAATGAGTATTTTCAAATCCCCAACTCCATCCGCAAAATTTTTAGCCTACCATTTTGGTGGCTGGTTGATATTTTCTTTAGTTAATGTTTTCTCTTTAGGGCTTCTATCTCAGAATCACACCGATAAAATCGTGATTAATATTATTATTGTAGGGTTTATTACAGGGATCTCTACCCTTCTTACTCGAGAAATCATATATCGATTTAGCCTCTTTGATAAAAACGGGTATCAACAATGGATTGGCTTCCTATTAGCTGCCATTCCTCTTGGCGGTATAGGCGCCTATATTGCAACTGGCTTTGGATATTTATATTACATCTTTGTAGGATATGAAATTCCATCTTCCTTTTGGGAGGTTGTTGTTAGCAATTGGTTCTATCTTACCATTCTTATATTTATTTGGAGTTTCATTTATCTTACTCTGGTAAATCAAGAGCAATTACGCAAAGCCGAACATGATGCAACACAACTTAAATTACAACTGAACGAAGTAAAAATGAGCGCTTTAATGGGGCAGTTAAACCCTCACTTTCTATTCAATGGGCTCAATAATATTCGAGGATTAATCCTTGAAGATACAGCTAAATCCAGAGATATGTTGACGAACTTGTCTGACCTTCTACGTTATACGTTAATGGCCCATAAGCATAAAACTGTATCATTAAGAGATGAATTGGAAATCGTTTGTCAGTATATCGAACTTTTGAAAATACAATATGAAGATCGATTGTCTTTCACATTGGAAGTTAACGAAGATTTAATGGGAGAGCGAATACCTCCACTCCTAATCCAGCTGCTTGCCGAGAATGCCGTTCGCCATGGAATAGAAAAATGTAAACAAGGCGGTGAACTAGTGGTTAAAATCACCAAAGAAGACAATCATATGGTAATCACTGTGATAAATCCAGGTACTCTCATCAGAGAGTCAACCAAAGAGAGTGGTGATACCGGCCTGGGGTTAATCAATATACAAAAAAGGTTAACCATACAATATGGAGACAAGACATATTTTGGAATTGAACAGCAGGGCTCCCAGGTAGTTGCTCGGTGCCATATTCCCTCCTCTCCCTTACAATTAGTGGTATAAGAAGTGAAAGCCATTATCGTTGAAGATTCTCGACTCGCACGCAATGAATTAAGAGAGTTACTCAAACCTTATAAGAATATAAACTTAATAGCAGAAGCAAAAAACTGTGAAGAAGCTATTCTCCTTATATCAGAGGAAAAGCCTGATTTAGTATTCCTGGATATCAATCTTCCTGATGGCAATGGCTTTGACATACTTGAAAAACTGGATTTCACACCTCAGGTTATTTTTACAACAGCTTATGACGAATACGCCATACAAGCTTTTGAAGTAAATGCACTGGATTATCTACTAAAACCCATAAACCCTGAAAAACTAAAGAAAGCTCTCGATAAGACGTCAAGTGAAACACCCACCGAGCACACAAATAGCTCAACAAGCTATTTAGACTCCAACAATAAAATATTTATCAAGGATGGGGAGCGTTGCTGGTTAATCGAAATTGGAAAAATTCGATACTTTGAAAACTGCGGCAACCATGCTCAAGTATTTTTCGATGACAGCAAGCCTTTTATCTATAAATCTCTAACCAAAATAGAACAACGATTAAACCCAGAAGTATTCTTCCGTGTAAATCGACAACAAATTATCAATCTAAACTTTATTAAGAATATAGAATCTTGGGTTAATAGTGGATTAATAATAACCATGACCGATGGGAAAGAAATAGAGGTTGCCAGACGGCCAGCCACTCGGCTACGTGAAATGTTAAGCCTCTAAGATTCAAGCCTAAAAAATAGCAGTGGAGTAAAGTATCAGTTAGATTAGTTCAGACTTGGCAGGATCATTTCCTATTTAAATAAAGTGTACGGTCAAGCCAAGTCTTAACTATAAAGATTAACCCATATTAAAATTATATGGTTCGAACTCTGCGGCTTAGCTACATCTCAGATTTTCTGATATATACCCCATCAACGAATCATACTATTAACCATTTAATCAATCAGACCTGTAGGGCTAAATCATCAAATTATTGTGTTCAATAGATTGCATTGCAATATGACTGATACTTATACTTCGGGAAATATTTCAGTTAATCAACTGACCAACAGTTTGCTAGACGCTATATTAAACTAACATTTAACATTAGAGATCAATCTATTAATGATACCCATATATTCATCAATATACGCAGAGATACTATCTTCGCTAATCAAAGGCTCACAATAACCGAAGACAAAAGCCGAGTTGCGATAAGTCGTATAATTTATAATCATTAAGGGGTTAATTGCTGTTTTTAAACTAATCATCCCTTTTCGAATTTCAAAATATCGCATTTCATTTGCAAGAAGGCGCATATTCCCTACATTTGAAACAAGAATACCTGCAGGAAAGCATTCTTTCGGCGCAGTGATCTCAGCAGCCATGCGGGTGACCTCCTCTATACTATAGTCAGATCTTAAGCTTTTTGTCATTGGTTTTTGTTTGAGGAGCACTAAATTAATCTCATTGTTCAAAAGCTTGGCCACCTCGAAAATATCGGAGCTTGTTGCGTTTGGTGGTAATTTTAGGCTGGCAGTTTCTGAAAATGAACCAACATGATCACTAGGGATAATAGGGTTGCACAATAGTCGAGCATCCATCGTGAAAATAACTTCTGTCAAATCTCTACATGCTGGTATAACCCGGGCAGCAACTGATGCAACAGCACAATAAAGCGCCGTTAGCTTTATCTGATTTTTTTTAGCCAAATAAGCCAATCCCTCGTTTTTTTTAGGTGATACTAAATATGATTTAGCACAGGCTCTTCTATCAGCAACAGACGCTTGCTTCTCAACCGCCCAACGGCTTCCCCCCTCTATTTGATGCTCAAATTCCTTCTCACCACAATATCCAGAAGCCTCTAGTTGACTAGCGATACTATTTAGCAAAGGGAGTGATTTAATGGCATGCCTTGGCTTTTCATGAAGGCATAGGAACTTGTCAAGATCAGAGAACAGCGTCATGAGGGATCTGCCATCAAGTATGGCATGTATATTTATAAAACAAATCCACTCAACAAAGCCTTGTTTATTTGTATATACCCTTAATCTATATACATGCTCCTCAGTTTTAATGAAGATCTCAGCAAGGTCCCTAAACTCTTTCTCCAAATCAAGCTGATCAACAATTAGAGTTACTTCTATTGGCACATCAACAAAATCAACATCACAAACCCACCTTAATCGCTCACCCCTTTTTACACGCGCCCTCAAAAATGGATGACGCTTATGCAAGTAAGCCAACCCCTCACGCAAGGACTCCATTTGCAAGGGCTCACAGACTTTTATAAAAGAAACAAATTGCAGGCCACCACGAGATAACCTATTCATTTCAATAAATAATGCTTCTTGGGGCCCAAGCTCTCTCGAAAATGGTTCTGGACTCATTGAAAATACCTTGTATTCATAACATTGCCTCTAACCTTTATGATGGAGACATGTAAATCAACAACTATTGATCTTTAGTTATCCTTATTTATTCCAAGAGCATCAACAGATCACTGAATGAAACATAGTATGTAATTAGATTTTTCTTACTCATTGACATATACACTAACTTTCCCCCAAGAAATTTAGTAATTATCTCGGTGGTAGAGATATTTCAAGACATGTAATCCATAACAGATCTTTAAAATACAATCCTTATTTCTTTTTATCATGATTATTACAACTCTTTAGATTGTAAGTTTCTTGAAAAACAGGCTATTTTTGTAAAGACGCAAATAACTCCTTATCATCACTAATGCCGCCAAATGCAGGTCAACATCTTTTGCAAAGGCCAACAAATTTCTCATCATTTATGTCATGGAAAATTAAACTGTAAAATTATTATATTACTAGTTTGTCACTTATTAAGTTGGGAATCTCCTTTTGTAAAGGTGATGCTTCGGCTTTCAAAGCACCAGAGTACATTTACATGATCTCCTCTCCTTATAGAAGAAGCATGGCCAATGCCATTCGTGCTTTATCCATGGATGCAGTCCAAAATGCCAATAGCGGACACCCTGGTACACCTATGGGTATGGCAGACGTTGCGGAGGTCTTATGGAACGATTACCTAAAGCACAACCCAGCTAACCCGAATTGGCCTAACCGTGACCGCTTTGTCCTCTCTAATGGGCACGGTTCCATACTGTTGTATGCCCTATTGCACCTTTGCGGCTACGACTTATCAATCGAAGAATTGATGAATTTCTGCCAATTGCACTCCAAGACCCCGGGCCACCCGGAATATGGTTGCACACCTGGTGTTGAGGCCACCACAGGCCCCCTAGGCCAGGGGGTTGCTAATGCCGTAGGTATGGCCCTGGCGGAAAAAGTACTGGCGGCTCAATTTAACCGCCCTGGCTATAAGTTGATCAATCACCACACCTATGTATTTATGGGGGATGGATGCCTGATGGAAGGCATATCCCATGAAGTATGCTCTCTGGCTGGTACTTTAGGCTTGGGCAAGTTGATCGCATTCTATGACGAAAACGGTATTTCTGACGATGGGCAGATTGAAGGTTGGTTTACTGACGATACACCCAAGCGTTTCGAGTCCTACCATTGGCACGTCATCCCTAATGTTGACGGCCATGACGCAATTGCGATTAAAGCAGCAATTGAAAAAGCCCATACATGTTCTGATAAGCCCACCATTATTTGCTGTAAAACCGTGATCGGTTTCGGCTCCCCGAATAAGCAAGGCCGAAAGGAATGCCATGGTCAACCACTCGGGGAGGAGGAAATAGCTCTCGTTCGCAAAACGATTGGTTGGGACCACCCTCCTTTTAAGATCCCTGAAGATATCTATGCATATTGGGATCAAAGGTCTAAAGGTAAAGCATTAGAGAAGGAGTGGAAGAGTCTCTTCGCTAAATACCGTGAGGAGTATCCTGAGATAGCACTCGAGTTTGTGCGTCGTGAGAGTGGAAAACTTCCACCAGATTTCCTGGTAAAAGCCGATAGCTACATTAGGCAATGTCAAAAAGATGCATTAAGAATCCCCTCTCGTAAAGCGAGCCAGAATACACTGAATGTTTACGGGCCTCTGTTGCCCGAACTCCTAGGTGGTTCAGCCGATTTAGCCGGCCCTTGTTTTAGCCTATGGTCCGGTTCTAAAAGGTTGAATGAGAAAGATGCTTCAGGCAACTATATACACTACGGAGTTCGTGAATTTGGTATGAGCGCGATAATGAATGGCATTGCCCTGCACGGAGGTTTTATACCTTATGGTGCTACCTTTTTGGTTTTTATGGAGTATGCTCGAAATGCCGTGCGTATGGCGGCATTAATGAAGCAACAAGTTATATTCGTCTATACCCATGACTCCATCGGTATAGGTGAAAACGGTCCAACTCATCAGCCGGTGGAGCAACTCAGCGCCTTGCGCTCTACACCGAATCTACACACTTGGCGCCCCTGTGATACTACGGAATCAGCGGTAAGCTGGAAGATGGCTATTACACGCAAAGAGGGGCCCACTGCACTAGTATTCAGTCGTCAGGATTTAGCTCCGCAGGAACGAAATACCACGCAGATAGCACAAATTGAAAAAGGTGGTTATGTACTGTCCGACTGCGAAGGCGCTCCTGAGGCAATCATTATTGCGACCGGCTCTGAAGTCGAGCAGGCCATAGCTGCTAAAAGAAAGCTTACTAGCAAGAGAATTCGGGTTGTGTCCATGCCTTGCATAGAAACCTTTTTGGAACAGGAAGAACCGTACCGTGAATCAGTTCTCCCCAGTACTCTCCGCGTCCGGGTGGTAGAAGAGGCTAGTCATAAAGACTATTGGCACAAGTTCGTAGGCTTTGACGGTGAAATCATCGGAATGGATAACTTTGGCAAATCTGCACCCGGCCAGGAAGTCATGCAGTACTTCGAGTTTACAGCTGAGAAAATTATTGAAAGTATCGAGAGGCTGCTGAAGTAATTTAGTATGGAAGTACACCCTTTCTAAAGAAAATACGGTGCCGAGCATTAATAGGGCAAATATTTCATCGAGTCATTGGCCATTAATAGCTCCGCCTTTCAAAGCTATTTTTCATAATTGAAAAAATTAAATCATTTTGTTTTAGTCGCATCAATATCTATTCAGATTATTCCATCCTCCTTTTGGCACTCGCACAATTTTTCTTGTTTGTATTCGTGAAATTTTTATAACCTAACTACCCTACAATGAAGTGGAAGTTGCCAAATTACCTGCTCACGCTACAAATCCCCAAGTTTGCCTCCATACTCTAAAGCTATTTAGGCCCTATCATTTTCACACCTAACCAGCCTATCAGGCAAAAAACTTAACATTGGGAGAATTTAGATGTCCAAGCACCCTTACTCTTTGGCATTAACTGTAACTTTCTTGCTGTTAGGTATTGCCTACAATGCGATTGCCCAATCAAATAACCTTGAAGAAAATAAAAAAACTGCCATGCAGGCAGCCGACCTATGGCACAGTGGGTCAAAGGTCAATCCTGATTCAATTTTGGCACCTAACTATATCAACAACCTAGACTCGGCCACAAATTTGAGTATCGGCTCACAAAAACGAAATTTAAAGGAATTCAAAGCCGAAGTCGCCAAATTTCATACGGCCTTCAAAAATGTAAAACTGATTGATTCAATGCAGGTCGCCGAGGGAGATCTTGTCGCAACCAATGTAAAAGTTAGCGCCAATCACACAGGATCATTTATGGGAGAAACTCCAACAAATAAAACCATCACCTGGGATGCCGTAGAGTTTGTTAAAATCAAGGATGGAAAAATACTAGAAACCTGGGTGACCTGGGACAAATATGGTTTCTTGAAACAGATTGGAGTATTGAAATAGCCATTAGAAATCCCAATATAACAGTGCAGATCAAGTCCCTCCAACAAAATCTGGAGATTTACCAATTGGCTTTCAATTGAATGGATTTAGCTTTCAAGTTCAGCCAAATAACTTGCACAGCAGTCATCGCCGTCTAAATTTAAGTTCAAACTTAGACGGCAAAGATTTCAAAATAATTACAACCACTCAATAACAGCCACATTGAGTTGATTTATCTTGAGACTCCCAATGAAAACAACTGTTTTAGTCTTTGCTTCCTTTTACCCAAAACCCGACAAGGAACAAGCTGTCAAAAATTTGCTCACAGAGATGGTTTCACCATCCAGAGCGGAGCCTGGTAATTTATTGTATGAACTTTGCGAACAGATCGACCAGAAAGATCACAAAATAATCTATAGTCTCATAGAGAAATATATAGATGAAACCGCGCTCAGTGAACACAAATCTTCAGCTCACTACATTAACTACCGAAAGAATATAGAAGATCTATTATCCAGACCTATAAGCGTGGTTGTGCTAAAAAATATTTACCAATCCGACTGAGCTTCTACTCTATGCTCAATAACTCTTGGGTACTTGACCAACTCCCACCTCATAAAGATGACCTACATCTCACGCCTCCTCAGACAGCCTCAGACAGCCTCAGACAGCCTCAGACAGCCTCAGCTTAAACTCCAGCCTGCTATTGACACACACATTAATATTTGCACTCCCTAAAATAGGAAGAACAACAACTTTTAGACCTATAATTAAGCTGATTTAAAATCTTGAACTTTTACCTTAAGACTTGATACCCAAATCATCTACACTGCCATCTTTAACATGAAAGGTTCTCAGCTAATTAAGAAACTGCCAGCAGTTAGGTACTAACTGTAAATTAAAAACCTAACATCACAACATTTACACTGTTAGCGGAGTTCAATGTTGAATCTTGGAATTACGAATAGAGTAGCTATTGTAACTGGCTCCAGCTCAGGAATTGGCTATGCCATTGCCAAAGAGCTTCTTGCCAATGGGGCAAAGGTAGTTCTGGTTGCACGAAACGAAGCACGTCTGCAAAAAGCAGAAAATAAGCTACGTAAAAATTCAAAGTCTGAAGTAACTTCTATCTCAATAGACATAACTCGGGATCATGCTGCACAACAGATAATCAACAAAACCTTAAACACCTTTGGAGCACCAGAGATTCTAGTCAACAATGCTGGGCGCGCCCATGCTGGTGGACTTATGTCCTCAACTGAGGAAGACTGGGAACAAATGACTGCAGTAAAACTCACTTCTATGCGGAGAATGTGCAAAGCTGCCATCCCTTATATGCAGCAAAAAAGCTGGGGAAGAATAGTTAACATGTCATCTATTGGCGGCACCTACCCAAACCCAAAGCTACTCATATCTCATGTCCTAAGTGCAGCAATCAATAATCTATCAAAATCTCTTGCATTAGAGGTTGCACCGTACAATATACTAGTTAACTCGATTGGAGTAGGCGCAATTAAAACGGATAACTGGAAAAATAACATGATCCCATTTATCCGCAGTAATACGCCAGAGTATGCAACACTTACAGATGATGAAATTCTTGTTCGAGTATCGAACGAATGTACGCCTGTAAAACATCCAGGGGAACCAGAAGACATTGCTACTCTGGCGGCCTTCCTTTGTTCTGCGCGTAATAATTTTATCACTGGGGATAGTATTGAGGCATCAGGCGGAGCTGACCGCTTTATGTAGGATTTAGCTTTCTCATTAACTAACATATACAGCGGCTAACCAACAATAATAGCGAGGCCTTTTATCCCTCACATATCAATATGAATAACACTTTTTTCTTCATACAAGATCATAGCTCTGGAAACTATCATAACCTCTGTCACTATCACAAAGTTTAATCTTACCCTCTACCGGACAAACAATCATTAACACCGAGCGCACATAATAACAACCCTATACTAACAAGAACAGATTAGTGATCAAACAAACTGATTTGTCACTGGCATTTATTCGCTTACAAATAAATTCGGACGTCCTTTTACTCAAACTAACAGACAATTAAAATAAACTAAAAACTCATCAAATTATAATTTTCTTCAAGTAACAATAGAGATTTTCTCTTCCAAGAGACCGCCAAATTTTCTCAAGGAGAAATAAAGTGCCGGCTATCAACCCTATTCCAGATGCGATGAGTGTAGTGCTTGTCCAATTTTCGCCTTACCCAGCCTCTGATTCAGAAGGCATCAAACAAAACATAAAGAGAATTGAAGCATATGTTGATCGTGCATCTTTATGCTTCCCGGGCGTGGATTTAATCATTTTTCCTGAATACAGCACTTACGGATTTGGCTTCCATCCATATGCTGAGCATTTAAAACTTGCTACAACCATACCGGGACCTGAAACAGAAGCTTTTGGGAAAATAGCTAAGCAATATGGTGTTTGGCTGTGTGTATCAATTGTCGAGCTTGCACCTGAGCCACATATGAAACCATATAACGCAATGGTCCTGATCAATGGTGATGGTGAGGTCGCTCTTTCCTATCGCAAAATGGTTCCATGGTGTCCTATGGAGCCCTGGAGTCCCGGGCCTGAAATGTCAGTTTGTAATGGTCCAAAAGGGTCGAAACTGGCCATTGCGATTTGCTCAGATTTTGACTACCCAGAAGTGGCACGTGAAGCAGCTTGGAAGGGTGCAAATGTAATTCTAAGACCTGCTAAATATATGTACCCATGGGATCATATTTGGGGGATTACAAATCAAGTGCGGGCTTATGAAAACCAAGCTTATGTAGTAGCGGTCAATCATACTGGAGAAGATAGTTCCTACTCTTATTTTGGTCGCTCAATGGCCTGCGATTATGATGGGAACATCATATGTTCTCTAGATGGCAGTGAAGGTATGACAAAAGTTGACCTTTATCCTCAACTAGCTGAAGAGGCTCGTGATAAGCGGCTATCGAACAACTATCTTTATCAGATTAAACACCGTGGGTATACAGGAATGCCTCCTAAGGGGGCAACTCATAACCCTTTTAGCATATATAGTGACTGGGATAAGATCCCTAAGCGATGGAACCGTGATCCAAGCAAAGAAGCCGAGAAGATCGCGAATAGAGGAAGAAAAATTCTGGCTGAAGCTTCAAAGAAAGAAAACCTTAAATCACCAGATTCAGAGGAGTAGCAGTCTTTGCAGAGTTCTTTCTTAGAACTACCATATTTAATTCTGAAATAATTTGGTTACTTAACTCCCTCTTTAATCAAAGGGGGATCTTACATCCATAAGATCAGCAACTTACTACTGAAATTTCATTGCGAAAGCGGCATCTGAATGTTACCTCAGGCCGAAGCTAAATGATTCAGCGCTGCATTTAATTATTTTAATTACTACTTATAAACTATCCAGTATCGAGTATTTTATCTCATCATCATTAAAACCCTAAAAAATATCACTATCAAAAGGCCCACGTTATAAATCAACTCCCTCACAACAATCCTACAACCCATAATGGGCCATTAAATCACAAATCAAATAACATCAATGAACACCCTGTAGAAACACCATCCATGTAGATATTACAACGCACTCACTCACACATCTTTTTCGCCCCTATAATTAACCACACACAACCTCAGGTAACAACATCAATAACCCTACCGTATTAATAAATTATCATTGAACTCAATCGTGACCCGGCTCACAAACATATTCAAAGCTAAACCACCACCAATGATTACGCCTGCAACCAATTGACATTGCAAATATGAATTTTGCAGTATGAGCCAACTAATTCATTGGGAGACGCCAGCAACAGAACGATTAATTGGGAATTAACACATAGAACTTACAAAGATTAACCGCTCACACTTTTCAAGGAATGGAGAGTATCAATGCTTAATAGAATTCTAGCACTCACACTTTGTTCAATCTTTTCTATCCCCACTTTGGCAAAAACTTTACTAATTGATGGTCAACAAATCGAGATTGGAGAAGTTGCCGTTAATGGTACAGGCTGCCCTGTAGGGTCAGTAACGGCTACGGCAACAGATGATAATAAAAATATCGCGATACTTTTCAGTAAATATAGCTCCGTTACAAATTCTTCAAATCCAATTGCTAGCTCTGATTGTAACTTGGCAATACCTTTAAGTGTAGAACCTGGGTTTTCAGTAGGCATATTAGATATTGATTGGCGGGGTACAGTATTTTCTGCCGATGGATCCCTTATCAATTTCCATAGAGAATACTTTTTTTCTGGCAGTCAAGGCCCGAGCCATGACAATAACTGGAATAGCTCTGGCTTTGAGAACTTTGTCCTCAATGATCGCCCACCATTTGCCTACTATTCCGGGTGCGATGGGGAGGCCCTTATTGCGAGAGCAGATACCGTTGCAACAGTAATCGGTGCCGACAGCCTATTTTCTCTGCGTTCTGCCGATGTTGGAGCACAGTTGCTTTTAAATATCCAAATTATTCCTTGTGATGAATAATTAGAGCAATTGTATTCACTCCCCCCTTAATAAGGTGGGGAGTATTTATTAAAATAAAATTCTTGATTTACATGGCAATATCATTATCTACTTCTTGCTTTCAATAATTGAGCAGCCAACCCAGTCAGCAGATCGTAATTCATACTGATGGCTTTATCTGATATTTCGACCATTTTTCAATTATTGAACAACGAGCTACCTGAACGGCACTAGTCATAGCCCCTCCCCCTCCAATCCTCAAGTCGCAAAAAACTACCACCTTTGCTCACTTGTACCGCAAATGCGAATCATTACCATGTGAGATGAATTCACTTCTGGGGAATCACCCATGTTTCGCAAAAGCTTGATTGCCATCGCCCTCTCCTCAGCAATCCCTGCCTCTTTTGCCAATGACGCGTCTTTCGGACAAAACGCTGTAATGGAGGAGACCCTAGTGATAGGTGTCCGCCAGCGATTATATGAGCGCGGCGCCCTCTTAGACGCCATACAGAAGACTGAAGTCGTAGACGAAAGCCTGATCAAGTCCCAACAAGCGGTAAACCTGACGGATGCCATTGAGAAATCCCCCGGTGTAAGGGTTTCCAATGAGTGTTCTATGTGCGGGGTTAAGCGGGTAATGCTGAATGGTATGCGCGGGGAGCATTCCACCATCCTCACCGACGGCGTTCCCTTACACACGATGATGGCTGGCTACTACGCGGTAGATGCACTGGCCACCACCGGCATCTCACGTATCGAAGTGGCCCGCGGTGCAGGCGCATCACTGCTGGCACCCGAAGCAATCGGCGGAACCATCAATGTGATTTCCAAGGAGATAGAAGAAACTGGCGTCAATATAAATGCCTCCATGGAGGACAACGACAGTTATTTTCTTGGCTTGATGGCAGGGTATCTGAGCGATGATGAACATACCCGCACATCGCTAGTCATCCAGGATGACAAACATCACCAGATGGACAACGATGATAACGGCGCCAGCGAAGCGCCCTTACAGGAAAATACCAGTTACGTGGTGCGTCTCTCGCAAGACCTGGGTGAACGGGACAACCTGATCCTGCGCACGGCCTACATCGACTCCAATATTTTTGGCGGTCCCCAGGGAGACAGCATTGGTTCGGTCTTGCACGGATACGATGGTGTGGAGTCTGACCACTTATTTGTCGACGACGATGTGCGACAGCAATATATCGGTAAACCCTGGGAAACCACTGAATGGATAGCCACCACCCGCAGTGAAATTTCCGGCAGCTGGCTACACGAATTTAACGAGTCCTATAACACTTTGCTGACAGTTGCCTGGTCTGAGCATAAACAGGACTCCTTTTACGAGGGGTTCGACTACAGCGCTACCGACACGCTCAATTACTTCGACATGCGCAACAACCTGATCCTGAATGACCAGCATATGCTGACGTTTGGTGTCGACCTTCGCGATGAATCCATGCGCTCCGACTCTGCTGCAGGGGCGGAAAGCGACAACTACATCGAAGATAGTTTCGACTACCAAACTACCGGCCTTTACCTGCAGGATACCTGGACAGTGTCACCAGATCTTGAGTTGGCACTAGCCATACGCCTGGATAATGCCAAAGCCGATTTCGTCGCCGAGCAAAAACCCGGTACTGAAATCGATGAAACTGTGGTGGCCCCACGTATAGACTTGCGCTACCTGCACGACGATCAATGGACCTCTCGCGTAGCGATGGGGCGAGGCTACCGAGCCCCCCTATCCTTTTTCGAAACGGATCACGGCATCCTGGATGCCGGAGATGGCTTTGCCATCGACATTGAAAGTCTGGAGAAGTCTCTATCTGCAACTTATGCGCTGAGCTTCGAAGGGGAGCGCCTTAACAGTACCCTGTCATTGGCATTTACCGAAGTAGATAACCTCGCGGCATTAAGTGAAACCGAGGACGGGGTACCGCTGCTTAGCCAAATGCAGGAAAGTGCCTCTGTAGGCGCTGCCGACATTACTCTCAGTTATGCGCTGAACGACAATCTATCTATTGGCAGCACTCTGGAGACCTACAATTACGACGATGTTTTCCGGGAGTCCTTTGCCATTGCCCCTGTGGAGCAACGTGCACTATTCAATCTGGATTACAAAGCCGATTACTGGATGCTATACGCTAGCGCCACCTGGGTAGGCGCCCGCGACCTGGATGAATTTGGCTATGAGGGCTTTAACCAATTGGGCGACGTCTCGTTAAAGAGCACAAACGCAGACGCCTATTGGACACTGGATATGAAATTGACCTTTGATGTGAGTGAAAACCTCAGTCTGTACCTGGGCGGCAACAATCTCACGGATTACACCCAGGTCGAGGAAGGGGAAACCCCTCTGTTCTGGGATGCCAGTGGTGCCTATGACGTAGCCTATATCTATGGTCCCCTGCGCGGCCGTGAATTCTACCTGGGCTTCGACTGGAACCTGTAATGCGAGCCTGGCTCTTACTCCTCACACTTCTGTTCGCGCCAACTGGCGCGACTGAAGTTCCCACTTCCCTATTCGATTTTGAATTGCGCAGCCTTGCCGGGCCTGAGCGTATCAACTTGCAGCACTTCAAAGACAAGCCAAGCCTGATGGTACTGGTAGAACCCGACTGCTCCTGGTGCTTTCGTCAGGTTCGAGCACTCAACCGGCTTACACACAAGTGTTCACAACAGTTCCAGCCACTTGCCCTGGGTATTAACGGATCGCGCAAAGCACTATTGGCTGAGTATCGAAAATTGCGCCCGGAATTTCCCATGTTCCAGGCGAATCGAAAACTCCAGCAAGTGCTGGGTGAAACTCCCGGCACCCCCTTCAGTTTTCTAATAGCACCCAATGGCAAGCCACTGCGCCGGCTCAGAGGATATATTCCTGATGAGCAATTGCAGCCCATTCTGGAACAAAGCTTTGGATTTACCTGTAGTAATACTTCTTGATTTCAATTAATAACTGCAATTCCTTATGCTGTAGTAGATCATCTTGCTGTTCCTTAAATAACTCATTCGGTGACCTGTCACCCCGGCTCTCTCTAGGTTTACTATTCAGACGATCCATTACAAATTGAACCTACTCGTCTGTTATTTTATTTAAGTCGGCATCCTTTGGGAAATACTGTCGAATAAGGCCGTTAGTGTTTTCGTTAATCCTCCCCAGGATGAATATAGGTGGGCAAAATATATATCAACCTCTAAATCTTCTGCAATCCTTTCATAACCAGAGAATTCAAGACCATTATCGAATGGTAATTATTTAGCCTTGTCCGTACTAAGAAAGTCAATTAAGTTTGCAGCCAAATTAAAATCAATCTTCATTCGACTTGCGTAGTTAAATGGCCGGATACTTTACCTCTAGAAATAGATAGCTCTCGCAGAAGATTTATTATCTTTGAGCGTCACTCTAGATTTAATACTATAGAATTTATTTGGGCCTTAGAGTCTCTATATACTGCGCATCTACCCACATTATTTCAAAATTCGGGGGGGTACAACGACGACAGTAGAAAAGATATTTTCCATCTGGTGTTACATACCCACCACCATCTTCCCCCTCTGTATTGATTTTATCACCAAAGTTAATAGCTTCACCCCATGAGCCATCCTGCTGGCGAAAGCTGATATACATGTCGCTATCACCATATCCGCCCTCTCTTTCACTATCCCAGATGATGTAAGACTCATCAGGGGCAATAAAGGGGTGAGCAGTCCACTTGCCCGTGTTTATCTGTTGGCCAAAAGGCTTTGGCGTTTCACGCTTACCATCTAACAGTCGTGAATAGCGAAGAATTCCATCGCCGTTTTGACCTACCTCATCAAATACAAAGGTTCCTTTCGCAGAAGCAGTAAGGCGCATAATACGAATGTCTTCAAATTGTGAGCCAAGACTTTTAAGCTCTGACCAACCATTAGCGGTACGCTCTCTATATTGATTTCTAGCATACATCGTTTGACCATCCGGTGAGATGGAGCCGCCCCAGGCCACTTCAGACTCATGCCATCGATTATTCTCAAGCTTGAATACAACTTTCGAGGATTTGCCACTTTGGTGATATCTTCTTGTAACGTAGTACTCTTTCATATCGGGCGTGAAGTAACCGCCCCAGTCACGATACTCTTTCGAAGGCTTAGGGGCGAACAGTTGTGGAGTCAGCCCAGGTGGCTTCTGTCCAAGGTAAGGGCCCTCAAGTACTACAAGGGTATCCTTGCTATAGCTGGTACCACTTAGAGTTAGCAGGGAAAGTAAAATGACTGAAGTAGAACGATGCCTCATGACTTATCCTTATTTGATCAGGGGGTAACTGGCAATCACTGTAATCAACTTGGCTATATAGCGCCTGACGTCCTTGTGAATTTTGCCTGATTCTTATTCTGCTGGCGGCAATCAGCTCACTGCATGTATAAAATATATACAAATACCACCCTCTTAGGCAGGCTTTCAGTTATGGGCGGTGGTAAGCTCAAGAAGCAATAACAATACGGATCAACCTCCATAGACTCCTCAACTGTTTCCAATCCACCATTCTCCCTGTTTCAGGATTTCTATACTTTTTACTTTGTGGCCACCCTCTACTTTAGCTATTTCTTCCTCGTAAAATTTACTCTACTCTTTTGTGTCCTTCTGGCAATTACATCGCCTTATCCAATAGTCATACAGTAGTCATATCCTCTGAATGCAATAAAAATCCATACATCTCACCAAACCGTAAAGCGGACTCAATGTGTATAGACTTTCCCACCCTCCTTATGAGCATCTACCCGCTTAGGGCCGCCAAAATTCAAAGGCCCCATCCGGAAGCTTTAAAAGCAACTCATCAAATACCTCTTCATCCACATGTTTCCGTAAAGCTTTAGCAACATCTTTAATTGCTGTAACTGTTGAAAAATTGTGCTCTCCTCGTAATAACCGCACCTCCCTGGTCATTTCCTCAACACTATCAAAGTCTTTCTTTTCTTCGTTAAAATCCCAGTCGGCCACAAACAAAGATCTCAGGCAAACGGGTAAGACATTGGAAAACGCAATAGCATCGGATGTAGAAATTCGACGGCGGAACACATGAAAAACGCCCTGTGTCATTGTATAGGTAACATGCGTACTCCAAAGCCCAGCTATATCTCGAGCATCAACTAAATATTCAAAAAATTTTTCAGATGCTCTCTCATATTCCAATGGCACAGTCATAATTAGTTTTACTAATCCTGATTAATATTAATTACGATTAACACCTTATATCAAACACTACTGAAGTAGCGTGATTGATGTATTCTATACTTATAATAATCTGATGTTTTTTCCTAACGATTAATCATGTATGGCAACCAAACACGCTGCCTATCATAATTCATAACCTTAAGTGTGCAGGATTATGACTGACATGTACTAAGATTGATTCAAATTTTCATAAAAACCAAACCATGACAACGTCTATACGCCAGCTCTCTGAAATGGTCCGCAAAAGGAAGATCACAGCGACATCCTTAATTGAAGAGGCCTGCGATAATGCGGTGGCCCACTCAGATCTGGATGCTTTTATCTGCCTGGATAGGCAAGGCGCATTACAGAAAGCACAGCGCATTGATAACGAGCTGAAAGAAAGCAGCAATAACTGGCCTCTTGCTGGCATCCCTATCGTTGTCAAAGACAATATCAATGTGAGAGGTTTTCAAACGACTGTGGGCACACCTGGCATGAACTTCCAGGCCAAGACTTCTGCCCCAATAATTGAGAGTCTAGAGAAGGCCGGAGCTATCGTCATTGGCAAAACCAATTTGCACGAACTCGCCTTCGGCGTAACCT
The DNA here is from genome assembly GCF_052466765.1 of Microbulbifer mixtoriginis (SeqCode). Lineage (NCBI taxonomy): Bacteria > Pseudomonadati > Pseudomonadota > Gammaproteobacteria > Cellvibrionales > Microbulbiferaceae > Microbulbifer > Microbulbifer mixtoriginis (SeqCode). The sequence continues at coordinate 4,300,975 of NZ_CP174289.1, read as the reverse complement.
CGAATAACGCCGCCTATGGTGCCGTCAGGAATCCTTGGGATAAATCCTGCTTTCCAGGTGGTTCATCCGGGGGAACAGCAGTAGCCATTGCCGCCGGGATCGTATCTGCAGGCCTGGGCACAGATACCGCCGGTTCAATCAGGCTGCCAGCAGCCCTCACAGGAATTGTGGGCTTTCGACCATCCACTGGCTGCCTGAGTACCGAGGGAATAGTGCCCTCTGTACCAGCGTTTGATACCCCTGGCCCCATGGCCGCCAATGTAGAGGATACTGCTTATCTGTTTGAGATATTAAACAGGTCTGCCCTACCCCAGGCAAAGCCACTCAATCAGCTGCGCCTTGGGCTTGCCCACCCGTTATTTGATAATCTCTCACCAGGTGTATACCAAGCTTTTAAAGCTGCGTTACATTCCCTTAGCTCCGCGGGAACCACCCTAATAGAAATCGATTTATCCTCGTTAGTGAGCGCAGTCCTTGATGTTGGGTTTCCTATCGGATTTCATCAAATGAAAACCGCTATGACCCAATTTCTGGCGAGCTACCAGCCTAATACCCAACTGGCTGAGTTGGTTGCAATGATCAAAAGTAATGATGTAAAGGCTGTCTATCAGGAGTCAGTACTCGGCCCTAAGGCACCATCAAATGCCGACTATCAAAACGCTTTAAAGAAGATGCCTGGAGTACGCGACAACTACCTAAAAATCATCCAGCAGCACCAACTAGATGCGATTGTATTCCCAACAGCACCGATCGAAGCTCAATCTATTAGTACTTCATCAAATCAACTTGAACTAAACGGAAAAATACTTCCAACTCTGGACACACTCATACACAACAATGCCACAGCAGCAGTCACCGGTGCTCCCGGAATAAGCATTCCTATTGGGCGAGGCAATAATGGCTTACCGGTAGGTCTGGAACTGGATGGAGTGCCCGGCGCAGACTCAACACTTCTCGCCATAGCAAAGGAAATTGAACTTCAGATACCAGCATTGGTGTCGAATGGCCTGAAGTGAAACTTCAGACCCCATTAGAGATGCCTCAATGACTGGCAGCTCACTTTAACCCTTCTCTTTTCTTTAAAACCATCACTTTAGCGAAAGACCGAACACTGACAGTCTCAACCAAGTAGAAAGGGCTCTGAGCAAATAACTTATTCCATTCACTGACCGTTCGTTCACGCCCTTTTGTTCCCATTAGCATCTGCATATCCATTGCCGCTAAATTGAGATCTGCCCCTTTCTCTGGCAGTACAGCATCAACAATCGCTAAAGTAGTATTACGTTCACCCATCGCCCGATGAATATTCATTAAAAGCTCTTTAGCCCTGGTATCATTCAGCAAGTGAAAAATAGCCACACACAAATAGATGTCCTTATCACTTACTGCATCTGGAAGTGGGTCATTTAGGATATCAGTAGGATAAAAATCTAATCGTTTCCTAACATCATCACCGAGGTGACTATGCCAATACTCTCGCGCAGTCGATTCTACATTGCTCCTGTCAACAACAACTGCAGTCAGGTGTTTGTACGAAGAAAGGATACTGGCACTTTTACTGCCTTTTGCACCGCCCAAATCAATAATTCGATCAAAATTCTTCCAGTTAAAGTCTTGCAGGTATTGTAAACCGGTAAGATGATCAACAGTATCCATTGCATCCGAAAATAGGTCACTAACCTTCGGGTGATCATTCATATAATCAAACATCTCCTTTTCATACACACCTTCAAAAGGCACATTGCCCTCCTTGATATGCCCCTCAAAGTTTGAAAACCATGGCCTACTAAATTCAGGTGAATTATGCATCAGGATCATATTTTTTACGCTGTTGTCGGCGTTAGTACGAAGCGCTCTTGAATTTCTATTATGCGAAAAACATTTTGGTTCCTCTTCTTTAAAAATCCCCATTGCGCATAACATTCTCATCAATCGATAGAGGTACTGTTTATCGGCTTTGCAAGCATCCGCCAACTTATCTATCGAAATGGCTTTATCTTCAATATGATCAGCAACATTAAGACAGGCAACGGCGTATAAACAGCGAGATTGCCAAAATAAAGATCCTATTTGCATCAAACGAAAGGGAACCGGGATCAGGCGATTTGGGATATTACACAAACTATAAACCGCATTGGAAACCCTCTGAAATATCCAATTAGAGACTCTATTTTTTTGCATAGACCCGGGCATAAGAACTCCTCAGAAAAAAATGTCTGATAAAAATATCCAATAAAATAAACATCTCTGTTATTACAAACAGAGACTTGAAAGGTTACATATTTTGTAAACCGGCCTTTAGGATTCGGCCATTAAAATCGGCAAGCTGCTTTAAAAACTCAGGCCCCATTTCCTGGCCCATTTGCTCCTCAAGAACTGGCTTGGCCAGCATGGGCAACATGGCAAGACTGACAAACGCAATCCTGAGCAAATCATATTCAGTGCCAGCGCCCGAAGGTTCAGCGCCCTGAATTTCCGCCAATCTCCTGGTCCCCCGTTGGCGCCCCCGCTCTAAGAGTTGGCGAATAACATTCTTTCCTGGCCCCTCGTTAAGCGCCATAACTTTCAAGATTAGGGCTGGAAACTTGGGATTCTCCTGCATTGTGGCATAGTAGAGGTCGAAGAAGTCACCAAAATCCCAGTCGCCATCGAGGCTCAGCTGCTCAACAGCATTAATCAGGGGGAGTAAGGTTTGACGAATCATATCTTCGTATAAGCCATCCTTACTGCCGAAGTAATATCGAATCATTGATACCGCCACCCCCGCCTTGGCAGCAATTTGGCGAGTGGTAACCCGGTGATACTCATCGTTCAAAAAGCACTCTCGTGCCGCTTCTATCAACCGATTGGCAACATCTGACTCCTGCATATTCCTTACCATCCCCGATTTGTAATGCAATGGAGGCTAACAGGGTATAGCACCACCTTCCATAATGACTGTTGTTCAATATAAGGGGTTTGTACGAACACTGAGCGCTTAACTACCTTAGACCGCTATACAGAGATAACAGGAACAATCTGATTCCTCACATTAGCTCTTAAATGAATAACTAGTCACTCTTTAGCGTGCCCATTCATACAGACAAATTCTAAGTCATTCAGGCTGCTCGCAATGAGGAAATTATTAGCAGCTAGTTAAAACACAAGAATCTATAAAGAATGCGAATTTAGCTTGCGTTTCTTGAGAGAAAAATCAGATATATCTAGAGGAAAAAGAACGAAATATAGGCACAAAAATAATCTTATTGGATTTTATTAAGTTTGTTTTAGTGTCAAAGCTGCGTAGAATTGGTAGATATTTATCGGTATTTTTGGCTGTCACTGTGCGAGTTTAATCGGCACATAGCTCAAGTTTAAAAATCCGAAAAGCTTTCCAAATAATCCATTTACTTATAGGAGAACAGTAGCGTGACATAAGAGTAAGTAAAAGGCGCTGACCCATGGTGCGGGAACACCAGGGGCCAGCTGACCAAATTGATACACAGACTATCAAGATGGCTATATGCATAGTACGCTAGAAACCCGCTCGTCTTCAATAAAGTGGAGTACATTCAGCAGCTTGGAGCGATTCCCCAAGCTCTGGGAGCGTTGCGCCCGCCTTTTCTTCTTCTATGCCTACCGTTCCCGTGCTCCACCTCAAATTTCCTGCAAACACCGCCCTTCAAGCCGCCTTCCCATTACGGAATGCCTAGCCATAACTTGCATATCAGTAGGAAAAGAAAATGTTGATCTTAAAACGCCGGACTGGCGAAAATCTAAGAATTGGAACAAATGTCTCTATCACAGTATTGGAGGTTAAGGGTAATCAAGTAAAGATAGGAATACATGCCCCCAAATTCCTACCTGTGCATCGTGAAGAAATTTATATACGCATTCAAGAGGAAAGAAAATTGATAAACCGAAGTGGCTGAGAGCCTACGTCTCCAATAGGAAAGGCCCACTAAGGGCCTAAAATTCTCTATATGGGTATGGCTCTGAAAACTTCGCAATATAAGCGTCTATATTATCCCTCTCCCTCATGCTCCATATACTAACTATAGTTAACTTCCATTGAGAAAATGTTACTTTCGGGCCAATCAAAAAAACGTACTCAAGAATTTTTGATAGGTACATTTACAAAAAGGCACCTTTATACCTGTGAAAGTATGCAGAGTGCCCACTAATATCATAAGCCGTTTAGTACTTTTTAAGCTGGAATAAATTACCCATTTCGTATGCTGAATATATTTCCTGCATTGCCTCTTCGGTAACTTGATTGATCTTTTCTATCGTAGGGTTCAATCCTGTACCATCAACAGTTGTTCGAAACGGTCGACTTGAAGGCTCTGTATTCAGTAAGTTCAGAACCGCATCTGCAACCAATTGTGGGCTGGGGGCATTCTCTGATTCATGGCCCTTCTCTGTACCAGCCCACATTTGCTCCGGGGCATATGCATATTCACCATAACTCGCAGCCACTTCTTTGTCACTTGCTCTTAACAGGTTTGAGCCAAAATCGGTTCCAAATCCGCCGGGTTGAACAATCAAAGATTGAATACCAAATTGCGCCAGCTCTACGCGATAATTCTCTGCCATTCCTTCTACCGCATGTTTGGTGGCATTATAAGAACCAAGGAAAGGTAATACGAACTTACCTAAAATGCTTGATATCTGAATAAGAGTTCCACTGCTGCGCTGTTTCATCTGCGGCAACACTGCACGTATTAAACGTTGAACGCCAAAAACATTGATATCAAAAACCTTTTTAAAGTCCTCGATGGTAAAGCTTTCCTGCCACCCGAGCGTACCGACTCCCGCGTTATTAATTAAGATATCAATTGGGCCGACTTCTTTAGTTGCTTGAGCAATACCCTTGGCGACGCTCTCATCATCGGTTACATCAATATCGACGACAACGATACCTTTAGTAATAAGCTCATTAGCTACAGAAGCATTGCGGCCACTTGGGTCTCGCATGGTGCCGATGACTTTGTAGCCATTATTTGCAAGTGTATTGGCAATTAGATAACCAAAACCACTATTTGAACCAGTAATAAGCGCTGTTTGAGTCATGATTGTCTCCTTAAATTTTGCATCACATCAACTGGTGTAAAGATTAAGACTTGCACGTGCATTAATGAAATTGATTTAATGCATATAGCAATGAATAAAAATAATAGCCACAAAACCAGTACGCAAAAGGCTTCATAAGCCACCCCTATTGATCAGATATTCAATCAGGGGGTTTTGAAAAAAATTAAGAGCAAAGGCCTTCAGCACTAAGATCCGCACTGGTTATCTATCAGATTTTGCATCTAGTTTTTAGTGGAAAAATAGCTAAACACAACGTACAGAATAAAAAGCCATAAGATATTTTGAATAAGCAGTCTAAGGAATTAAGACCTTAAAAACTGTCATCTAGCACCATACAGGTATAGAACTTAAACAATTACAAAATTGAGTTAAGCCCTACCTGCACACCATTTAGATAACTCTAGTTATTTTTTCCACAAGGAAAAATGTATTCTCATTGTTTACCCATCTCCGCCTCAAATGCCTCACGGTAGTCGGGATGCCAACGAGAGAGTGGCGGACGATTGTTAATAATATCCCCTATCGCCCAGCTCATGCGTTTAACATCAGTTTCACGATCTACGTCATTATCCGGGCAAAGAATGTAAAAATCACCACGCTCGACGCTCTCCAGCATAAAATCGACCACTTGATCCGCAGTCCATGCGCCATCTGGTTTACTAGGGCTACCAATCATACCCGTGTAAGTGAAACCAGGAATTAACAAGTGAGATGAGACCTGGCTTCCAGGTGTATTTCGAATAGAGTGCTGTAACGCCTCCGCAGTAGCTTTTACCGCAGCCTTACTGACGTTGTAAGCCGGATTTCCCGGTGGAGTTGTAATTCCCTGCTTAGATCCGGTCGTAACGATAACAGATGGGCTATTTTGACTGATCATTTCGGGGGCAAATGCATGAATACAATGAATCACACCCCAAAGGTTTGTGTTGATAATCTTATTCCAACCATCTAAATTCTCCCAACTTCCATTTTTAACAGCAGTTCCTGCGTTATTAAAAAGAAAGTCGATACGACCGAATTCTTGTTTAACTTGATCTTTGAGCGCTAGTACCGAGCTAAAATCACTCACATCGGTTTCTACTATTAAAGTATCATTTGGTAGAGCGCGCTTAGCTTCTTCCAGTTTTTCTTTGTTAACATCTGCTAAACAAATCTTCATCCCTCTTTTTGATAGGGCCTTTGCTGCCGCAAAACCTATTCCGCTGGCACCACCAGTAATAACTGCAACATTATTCGGCTGAAAGATAGTAGATGTGCTCATTGGGATTCCTGGATTATCGTCAAAGACATAAATTAGAGTTTGTGGAATACGGTATTAATACTGCTCCTTCAGGCATAGGCTTTTTACCGAAATCATTCTTTACAGCCTTGGGACTCTCAATGGAGTTTTGCCTGAAGAAGCCTGCTACTAGGATAGACGACTATTTCATCAATTTTAGAAGCTCTTGAGCAACAGCAATGGAGGATTTGTTGTTCTGGCCTGTTACCAGTTCACGATCAACAACTACATGCGGCTGCCAATCTTCTTTGCTACGGGAGTAATTACCACCGGCATTGGTGAGTGCATTTTGAGGCCAGTAGAACAGCTCATCACCACCTAAGTAGTATTGAGTAGCTACAGCTTCTTCTGAGTTACTAAAAGAGGTCATTTTGTAACCGTCATATACCCAGCCCTTGGCAGCTTTCGCTTTCTTACCGGCTATCATTTGGGTTTCAAATTCAGAGCTGTTAGGCAAAGCGGACAACAGCGCAACTGGGCCATGACACACTAAACCGGTAGGCTTGGACTCAGCGTTAAAATGACGTAAGAAGCTGCCCAATTGATCATTGGATACCAGGTCACCTAAAGGTGCATGCCCCCCAGGTACAAACAGCGCATCAAAATTCTCTATACCGATTTGCTCAATGCGAGCAAAGCTAACTACTGGGCTGTGATCTTTGTCAGTCAGCATTAGCTGGTTGAGTAACGCTTTATGGGCATTGTAGTTTTCTTGACTAGTATCTAAGAAATGGTCAGGCGTGTCTGAGACCGGGTCCAATGTCGGCGCCAGCCCCATCGGGGTAGCGAATGTTATTGTGTGGCCAGCTTCCATCATCAATTTGACCGGCTCCATAAGCTCATTCAAATAGAAGCCTGTTTTGTAGTCACTACCACCCTTCAGCTTCATTTCTGACACGTCTGACATCACAACCAGAACGTTATCTGCCACTGCCAGTGGGCTGACTAGTAATGCTGCCATCGCAAGCAGTTTCTTCAAGTTCATAATCACTTCCTCGAAATTAGGGTTGAATCAATTGAAGTGGCGGCAGAATAGGACCCCAGGCTTCATTACTGAAATTAATTAACCTAATATAGGCATGAGCATAACTAATGGCTGAGACTGGTTAGAATGGGCAATATTTCGGACATTGAGCTGAACCAACTAAGGCTTCTGCAGATTATATTTGAGACCCGAAACCTGACCCGGGCTGGTGAGCGTGCAGGGCTAACGCAGTCTGCGGTAAGCCATACGCTGAAGAAACTCCGCCACAGCTTTGATGACTCACTAGTCATCAGGCAAGGCAATCAACTGGTACTGACTCCAAGGGCTGAGTCCCTACAAACACCGTTAAGTCGCTGGCTAAGTGATTTTGAGCGGAATATATTAAATCAAGAAGAATTCAATCCTGAAAGTACGCAACGCACTTTTTATATCGCGACGAGCGACCTGGTGGAGCAAAGTATCGCTCCCCCCCTAATAGCATTACTGCAAAAAGACGCTCCGAGAGTTCAGGTTATTTTTATAAAGTTAGATAAGCACAGGATCGCCAACCAAATTGAGAGTGGTGAGGCGGATCTTTCTATCAGTGTTATGGAATCAAGTCATCCAAGCCTGATAGTAAAAACCTTGTATAAAGACTCTTTTGTCTCAGCGGTAAGAAATAACCATCCATTTTTGAAAGACAAGAAAAATGTTCATAGTTTTTGTCAATATCCGCATATTATGGCAGGCACGGGGAGAGATAACCGCGGAACAGTTGACAAGGCACTAGAAGAAATTGGCTTATCCAGAAATGTTCAATTTAAAGTAGCGAATTTTTCCAGTGCGCCCTACATCGTAGAATGCAGTGACGGAATCCTCACCGCACCAAGAAAATTTATCCAGTCTATTGCCGGAAAATTCAATATTGTGCATTTTACTCCACCTGTCACCCTCCCCCAATACTCTATGAAAGCCTATTGGAACTTAAAAAATAAGGATGATCCGGCAAATAAATGGTTGAGAGAAAAGATCGTGGAAGTTGCTCGTATTGAATACTAGTTTCAAGTGAGTTTAGTTTTAACCAACTTAATTAATGCATCAAGTATCAGCTTTATTATACGTGACTACAATCAGTGAAACCTCTCAAATCTTTAGTTTATAAATTGATATCGTTATCAAGAGGCCGCCGAGAACCTTTTGGCGGACTCCACCTTACACACACATCACCTTCCTCCAGGGTACCTTTCAGAATATCACACCTTATTTTAGGGGTCGTTATTTGCTGTCTGCAATTCTCTAATGACCTATCCGGATAGGAAGCTCTGCAGTATTCAGCAAGTAACTCACTTGCTTTTTCCGGCCTGGAAAAATAGACAACACCGACTATCAATATCATAACTACCACTACAACTTTCATAAATTAGGTCTTTAGAATATTGAGACTACAAATATTTCCGCTTGTGGATTGATTTTCAAATGCATAAACCAGCTGGAAAATTTGCGCTAGATATCGCTGCCTATGCAGTAATGGGCAATCACCACCACATCGCACTCTATATCGACAACGAGATAGTACTGAATATGTCAGGCACCCAGCCAAGACACTTTGAGATTCGAATTCCGCAGTTACTGGTGATTTCTCTCCCAACTAGATCGCCCACCTTTCTTTACTACCTATTGATTTTCCCACTTGGAATTGAACATATCCGAGATTGCTCAAAGTTCTGTATACGTCCTCTCTAGTTGGAGACCATCCAAACAGAGAGGTTTCATATCATAATACTTTTGTAAACCTCAAGAGTTGCGTGCTCTCTAAATTTATCAAGATCCTCGCTTAAAAAAGGGTTCAGTGGAAAATATATTAAGTACTGCACAGAAAAGTAAATAAAGGGTACTAGAATGATTCCCCAAATTTACCTTTTCAACACTGTGAAGTGGTCCACAAGTTCCCACATTGCATTCGATTTAAATAATGTATCTTCGAGCAGACTATGGATAAGCTATTTAGCAAGAAAGTTTTGGCACTGGCACTTACTGTCGTATTGGCCTCATGCAGCGGCGGTGGAGGCTCCTCTTCGGATTCCGGTCCAGCCCCATCCACGGGGGGGGATGGTAGTGGCCAGGGATCTGGAAGTGGTACGGGCGGCAGCGGATCAGGTAGCACTACACCACTTCCAGACAATGAACCCGGTACAGTGACTGTTGGCGATATTGAAACTGCAGACTTGGGATTTGCCCGAATCACTTCTCGGGATATCACCTTACCGAATGGCCAACCCAATGCCCAAGAGGTTCACGGGCTCCCACACTATATTGCCAGAACAGACAGCACCCAGGACGACACCCTAAAGTCGGTCCCCATGCGAAGTTACACAGCTGCCTGCGCAACTGACACCGACAAACCTCGAATGTTTGTTTCTAAGACCCTAAGCGAGGGGAGTGGAGATGATGAAGTCACTTATGGCACTGTTTATGAGCTGCAATATAACCCAGAGACTTCAAGCTTCGATCAAACCGGTAACACAACGATACTAAAACAATGCTACGAGTCGCACGGTATTGCGGCCAGCTCAGATTGCTCCCGGGTTGCGGTCTTGTGCAACACGGAATACCAAGCCAACAAGCGCTATGAGGTGCAGGGTGACTTGGTAGAGCAATACGGTAGCGATTGGATGAAAATGGAAGATAACATCAGCCCTATTGATGCCCGTATTGAAAGGGACATCGGCCTGATGATATCAACCAATCATAGTCAGTACATCGGCTACTTTACTGATCATGCCACCCTGACATTTGAGGACTTCCTCCCTGGGCTTAAAGCTAAATTCCCAGAGACCGATTTTGGTGATTCTCCATCCTTTAAGACCATTAAAGGGAAAGAGATGCAAGAGGAGATGGCTTATATCGTCGATCAGCTCTCTGAAGCCGACTATAACGCGATGGTCGAGTACATTCGTGAGAGAGGTTATAAATATAACGACCAGATCTGGCTCATGGAGTGGGACGATCAACCACTCAGTGAAAAGCCTGCGGCCTATGTTGTGAACAAGATGCACGGTGGTGGCCATGCCGGAGCCCAGGAGCTTATCTATGTGGACAATGATAGCCAAGGCCGCACCAGCTATGCCTTCTCAGTAACAGCGCGAGTATTTGACGGCAGCTATGGTGGCTCCCACTACTCTGCAGGAATGACGGTTATTGATCGGGATAACTGGTCCCTAAACATGAGTGGAAGTAATAATAGGGGTTGGTATTGGCTTTGTGGCTATGGCCACGTATTAAATATTCGCGCCTTCTATAATCCAGGTAATGAAAAGTATGGAGCAATTTGTACCAGCGATGGCGGAAAATATAATCAGTCTCGCGGGTTAAACACTATTGCGATCAAAATGGAGGATACTTCCTCTACCAGTAGATTTGAAGGAAGTTACAATTACCTAGTTCCCTCCGACAATGCATTCTTCTCCAATGGCGGTGGGCACACGGTAGTGCCGGTTGATAAAGACACAAATCTATCGCTTATCGTCTCCCCCAAGTATATTGATGACGAGGAAATGGATCGCTTCCTACAAAGCGAATACGGCATTGATACAAGTAGTGGCGGCCCCTTTGATGAGCAATGTTCAGATAGTACGAATTGCTTCTTCTCCTATATGTCAAGCAACAGCAACCCAACCATCTCCAGGCAGGGCCTACGCGGAGGCGATGCCCTGGACGCCTCTTCTTTAACCCGTATTGGTATCGCCAAAGTCGATGGTAACGGCAGTATCGAGGGACAAGGCTTTAAATGGCTGGTAGAAGAGCCCGACTGTCAAATCAGTGATCCTCAACTTATTGATTTGAAAAATGGCCGCTACTTGTTTGGCTACGCACAATTTCAGTGCATCTCCGACAACCTGTCGTACAACCGAAGTTCAGCGAAGAATGGCGCAATGCGTATGCTGGTCCCCAAGGCCTATTATGTTATGGAAATTGACGCAGACCTCAATGTATTAGAAGGGCCAGTAAAACTAACCAAGTTTGGTTGGGGTGGCTTGGATGAACCCATTTTCCTTGGCAACGGTAAAGTAGCTTGGTCATACATCAAGAACCCCACCTATGATAATTACGGTGGCGGCAAGCAAAATGTTTGGCAGGCGATGATTTACCATTCAAACAGTGCCAATTAATCTAGTTATCGAGCGATCATTATCGTATTAAAGAATGGAGAGCTTTGCTCTCCATTCTTTATTGGATGAAAGGATTACCCTTTCAATTGGATCACTATTTGGGGCTTATTGACTGGAGTAGTCGACATATAGACCCCAGAAATCTCGGTGCCATTTCTGAAAACACTTCTCTCATCATTGTGCGACTGGGAATGTCACCGCACCCAAGTTGGATTTTATTTATAATCCACTACTGGCATATTGATCAGCCTGTAATGGTTGCTAGGGGATATCCTTATGGGTCACTTCAACAGCTTCTGGACCTATCGCCGGATGAGTATCCAACAGAGACCTATTATCCTGTGTCGTGAGTGCGAGCTGACCCAGCAATAGATGGCCGGCGCCATCGGGGTTCATGTCAATCAGATTCGGCGCTATGAAGCCGGGGCAACACAGCCTTCCCTGGAGACGTTAAAGAAGATTGCTGTCGCCATGAGTATCACCATTGACTCGCTGGTATTCGAAGAAGTTGAGCGCGGACCGGATGACCCGCTAAGGCTGCAATTTGAAGCTATCAGCCAACTGCCAACGGAAGAGAAAGAGATCGTCAAGGAGTTGCTGGACGGGATGATTATCAAGTATCAACCCCGGCGCTGGGATACCAAGCGGCAGATCAGTTAAATACAAAGCCCCGCTGGGGTCACCAGTGGGGCTTTTTAAGAGGGGCCAGAAACAGGCTTCAGATTAAGGGAGCCTGTAAATAGTAGACTTAGTAGTGCGACTTAAACTCTTAAATACAACCGTAAAGCAAGTATCTTCTGCCAAAGAACTATCTACAAAAAAGTACGCTTCACCCACCGGCAGAAGTGCTTCCCGTTTATTAGTACTCAGAGAGACATTTATTTTTCTAGCATAAATAAATGATGTTGCTCGCTGCTCACCATCCAAGCACCTAAGCAATTCCACCTTAAGCACCCCTCCCTCTTCAGGGAGGACTTCTAGCGTTTTTTTGTCAAAATCGAATTCAACAATTGAAATTGAAACAGACTGCCTAACATTAAAAGGTAATCTTTGACCGTCAGGAATTAGTTTTTTTGCTTCTAAGCGATCAATTTTCTCCATACGAATGTTTGATAGTTCAATTTGTTTTTCACCACAACCTACTAGAGGATAAACTACAACCAAAACCACTAGACAATGAATAACTAATTTCATACTAAGGCCTACAATACTGGAAGCATATTTCCACATGATCTTTATTAATTGGAATATGAGCATCTGCATACCATTCCGGCTTATGCCCATACCAACCGCCAGCTCTAGCGACAAGGTTATTCCTATTCATACCACCACCGGTAGCCACGTAATTTGTCCATGTTTCCGAGTATATAGCTACATTCGTAAAATTAGGTTTAAATCGACCAACAGGATCAACTGTAATTAGGTGATCTACACGATGGCCAGCAGCGATTACTCTTGCTGCAGAATTACCACCATAACTATGACCAATTACTGTTAGCGAATATTCAGAATTATTTTCATTAATCCAAGCAGCTAATTCTTTCTTCTGATGATGCTCGAAATATATATCTCCTTCTTTGCCATAAGCTTCATACATGCTTTTAACAAATTCATTTTTATCATCCATAAAACCGCCAACATAAGCGGTCCTAGATCCCTTTTGTGCAGCTCGTAAACTCTGCTGCTTTTTCTCACTGGATATTGCCGCCTGCATAACAACTTCATTGTCATTACTTACAAGCATAAAAGCACTGTTACTCTCAACTGCATCAGTAAGATCATTACTTTCCACAGAATCGGTAGCACCCTGCCCCCCTGAGAATTTCTCCGACTATCCTGGCTCCCAATATCCGCCGCCTGTAAGTCAGAAGTCCCGAGTTCCCTTGCCACTGCTGAACTAAGATCAAGATTAAAAGCAGCCTGGTTAAATCCGTTATTCTGCTTTTTGGCTTTCCCTCCACCATTACCACCCCAGTGGCTAGGGAGGCTTCCACAAACATTTTCAAGACGAGATGCCGCGCAAACATACCCACTCGGATCTGTCCCCGCTAGCGGATTATTCATGATGTAGCTGTAGGGATTCAGACTCTGGCTGTTGCCTGGACTCTGGATTATTGGATCAACACTCAGGAACCGCCCAAGATTATAATCATACGCCCGCCCATTCATATGGATCAACTCTACATCGTCCAGATGCTCATGATCGGTAAAACCGCGGGTGCTATAAACGCTCTCTAAGATAGGGGTATCTTTATCGATGATATTGCCCTGTCTCGGCTTTCCGAAAGGATCAAAGCTGTGGCTTTCTTTTAGGTTACCGGCTTCGTCTCCCACGGCAGCGGCAGAGCCGAGGCGATCGCGGTGGCTGAAGCCGATTTTGTGGGTGGTCTCACTGCCGTTATCGGTGGTAGTGAGCACGGCGATATCGCCGATAAAGTGGCGGTATTGGGTTTCACCGCCGCCGGTAATCTTTTCGAACAGCTTGTCGATATACAGGGTAGTCTTACCGCTGGTTTGGTTCACCTGTTTGTAGCGCATCTGATCGGCGCCGTAATAGAAGTACAGGTTGGCACCGTTGCGGTTGATGCGGGTGGGCTTGTTAAAGGCGTTGTACCAGATCTGCTGCGCGCCGTTTTCATAGGTGCGGTTGCCGTTCTGGTCGTAGCCATAGGTCTTGGTACCACCGTTGATCAGGCTGACGCTCTTCACTGCGCTAGGGCCGCCACTGCTGCCACCGGTGTAGCTGTAACTGCTGGCAAAGTCGTCTTTTTTCAGCAGGTTGCCGATGGCATCGTAGTCGTAATCGATACTGGGGCCATCGGTACGAGAGCTGTAATCGAGACGGTTGAGGGCATCGTAGGTGTGATTTTCTACATTGAGTGCCGGAGTTTTTGAGGGCAGCTGCACAACCTGTTCTGTCAAGTTGCCGAAGCTGTCGTAGCTGTAGGCAATGCCCTGGTGGTTTTGCACCAAGCTGTCAAAGGTGGTGCCGGCCATCTGCCCGGTTTCTGAATAGAAGCTACGGCCGATGGTGTAGTTTCCGGCGGCGATATTGGCAAACTCCCATTCACCCCAGGCATCCATCTGGGTGATTTCCCGATAGGTATAACCACTGGCGGCATTGCTGGTGCGGAATTGGTAGCCGGCATTGTTATAGCCGTATTGGAGGGTCAGCCCGGAGGGATAGCTGAGGCCTTTTAAACGGCCGTAGTTGCTGTCGAAATGACTTTGCGTAACAAAGTCTTCTCCATCGATAGCCGTGGTGACTTTGTAGGGGCGGCTCAGGGCGTCGTAGCTGTAGTTGCGCGCATAGCTGGCATCGCTGCGGCTCTCCCTCGCGGGCAGGCCCTTGCCGTTGGCGGCGCTGTCGTATATCCAGCTGGCTTCCTCTGTGCCATTGACACTGCGGCTTTCCATACGGCCGAGGCGGTCGTAGGTAAAGCTGGTGACATCCAGGTTGCCGTCAATCTCCGTTTCCACCTCGCCAAAGCCGGTATAGGTAAACGATTTGGAACCCATATTGGGATCGTCTACCCATTCTTTCTGGCCGAGGGCATTGTACTTGGCGGTGATGCGATTACTGCTGGCGTCCTGCAAGACAATGGGATTAGCGGCACCGTCATAGGCATAGCGGGTGGTGCCACTTAGAGCATCGACAGTTTCAGTGAGCTGCTGCAGGCCGTTGTAGGTGCGGCTCATGGTGCGGCCGTTCACCAGGATATCAGTGGTAAATCCACTGGCCTGCTCGTGGGTGTAGGTCACATCCAGCTGCTGGCCGTTGGTCTGGTTCACCGTCTTGCGCAAGGCGCGGCCGAAAGTGTCGTAATCCAGGTAGCGGGTGCCGTAGCTGGTGCCACTGCTGGCATAGTGCGGTACCGATTCGAAGGTGGTCTGGCCCAGAGCGTTATAGGTTACCGTTCGTGCAATCCAGTCGCTGCCGTCGAAGGCTTGCACTTCGGTGCGGATTACGCGGCCAAGCTGATCGTGATAGGTAATGGATATAAAAATCTCGGCAGGTTTTCCAAAATTGATGGGATATTTATGTTATTGAAAAATTATTTTGATCTGTATACAGAGGCCCTTAGGAAGGTTAGCTTTAAAAAGTTTTTATTTAAAACTTAGCTGTAAAAATCACAGAAACGCACCAATTTGAACAGCAATTCTTAATAGGCAACTAGGGATTTTCTAAGTAGCAACGCATAAAAATATAGGCACGAAAATAATCTTATTGGATTTTATTAAGTTTGTTTTCATGTCAAAGCTGCGTAAAATTGGTAGATATTTATCGATATTTTGGTCGCAATAGAATAAGCCTGAATAGGCTAGCGGCCAAAAAATCAAGAGAACCAAGGATTTCCTAAAAGATCCATCCCCTCAAAGGAGAACGGTAGCGTGACGTAAGAGTAAGTAAAAGGCGCTGACCCAAGGTGCTACCAACACCAGGGGCCAGCTAACCAAATTGATAATCACCTATCAAAGTGGCTCAGTGGATAATACGCTAGAAACCCGCTCGTCTTCAATAAAGTGGAGTAGATTCAGAGGCTTGAAGAGATTCTTCAAGCTCTGGAAGTGTTGCGTCCGTCTTTTCTTCTTCTACGCCTACCGTTCTCGTGCCCCACCCCACATTCCTGCAAACGTAATCTTCCAAGCTTTCCCATCATCGCGAAAGCCCCACAGTTTGAGCATTAGTAGGAAATCTGTATGTTGATTTTAAAGCGCCGGACGGGCGAAAACTTAAGAATTGGAAAAAATATCTCAGTTACAGTATTAGAGGTTAAGGGCAATCAAGTAAAGATAGGAATAAATGCACCCAAATCTCTATCCGTTCACCGCGAAGAGATTTATGTGCGTATCAAAAAGAAACAGGAAGTGAGCACTGGAAATCGTTGAAAGTATAGTCGAAGGTGCTCTATCTATCCTTTCATACTGCAGTCTCAGGCGAACAGCCTAAAGACCAGCTACTGTTTGTGAGCGGTGAGCGCCTTAATATGTCGAAGGGGTTAGCCTTTCAATTAAATCACTATTTGGAGCTAATGGAATAGAGTGCTCGACATTTAGAACCCTGAAAGCACGGCGCGATTTCTGAAAAGGCTCCCCCTCTCTTCAAGCGACTAGGTATACTACCAAAACACTGGCTCTATCCCAGTCGCAACTTTGAAAGCCGCTTTAAAGGCCTGGTTGGATCAGCAGAGACCGTTCGACAAGCTTGCATCCAGCTTGATAAACGGTGGATACACGGCATCGGCGATTGCCGACGCTTCCTTTCTGCAACATCCTGCCAGTTCTGAGTCCATCCCTCACTGCCATCATTCCTTCCGGTTTTTAGCTAAAACCACAATTTTCGAGTCCAAGGCGTAATTCTTGATCCTTTCATTATGTCTGAGCATCAAATCAAAAAGAAATATCCGCAAGTTGAATACCAGGATCACCGCTAGCACTCCTCCAATCTATGGCTGTCCTGAAATATTGTCATCTACCGCTTTTCTGGATTATCCCTACTGCTATTACCTCCGCCCAACCTTTGACCGTCTTGAATTTATCTCCTTAAAGCTCTTCATGCCTTAACAAAGTAATTCTTTTATCCTTGAGTAAAACTGCTTGCAAAACACTCGATCTATCAGTTTCATTTACGTAGAAGATTAAAGGACTGCCCAAAAATTCCTCTTCTATCCACCCCTCATCAATATCATCATAATTTTTCTGCAGAATAAAGTGCTCTTGACCTACATCATGAAGACGGTAGTACTCTCCACAGCGAAACCCACTCTCATGAGTCGACAAAGTCACATCTAAAAAATTCTGAATTAACGCTTTAGCATTTTCTAAACCGTTACAATCAATACCGTAAAGATCATATGATTTTTTAATCACAATTAAAATCCTATACTTGGCGGTTTGCGCGATTGCCAAGAGTTTCTTCCCCTCCCTAATTTCAGCCAACTTGAGGCTTCTCAAAGCCACACACCGACGTCTAGCTCTCCTGAATACTGAATAGATCTAAAATCACTTAAATATTCAGTACGAACATCCCTGCCCACTTTATTTTGACCACAAATAAGTATAAATATGCTCTTTTAACCGATTTTTATGTACCATTCAATCTATGGGAGCCCTGAATCACTGCTTTCAATACTCTAATAGTATTCAGGCTGATCCTCCAGCCACCTAAGCAAGTCTTTTGCCGAATTTACCTTTTTTATGTTTTTCCATCTTATCAAAGCCAATTCAGGCAGCATGCTTTTTGCATGCGCAACATCATTCACTCCTGAACGAACAACTAAATTAAAATTTGAAAGTATAGTAAATAATAAATTTGCAACAGACTCATTAACCTCATCATATTCAAAAGCGATGGCCAACAGCTCCCCCTGCCGATCTAACCCGCCATAGTCTCTAAACCCAATATTTATACCGTTGAGATTAGCGCGCCGAAATCCATCTGCATCAACCAAGTCTGCGCCAATGCTTTTAAAATAACTACTTAAATCTTTTTTCTCAGAGACATCAAAGCCAAAGTCTAAAGGAGAATCTACAACCTCACCGGTAAAAGGATTTTTTTGCTTTTTTACTCTATCGCTTAAATTTAATGAATATAAGTCTTTCATTATCTAATCCACTTTAAAAATCTGGAAAAAAGCTTTTCTCTTTAATTGCACCCTGTAACTTGTTTGCAATTGACTGTACAGATGCAGCTGTTTCCGCGGCACTCAAATTGGATGGTATATCTTTCAACTGCTGAAATACAGCTTGATTATACCCAAGATGGCCTCCTACATGTTCCACATTCTGAATAAGCAATGCTCCATTATTGGCTCCATTTATATTGAATCCTCCTCTAGCAGCCTTTTGCATGAGCTCTGGAAAGGCTTTAATTGCCTCAAGGGGGATTACATGGTGTGCAGCCTTACCAGTTCCTCTGGAGTTCAATGCAAATCTTAAAAGTGCTCTCTGGGTATTTGGATCTAAAGCTAGCTGCTCTACTAAATTCGCTGGAATTCTTGCTACAAAAGACTCAGCATTGCCTGCAAATAGTAAGGCTGCAGCCTTAGTCCCCACGAGCTTAACAGCAACTCCTTCACCTGGAAGGATTTCTAAAAGTTTTGCATATAGCTCTGCCTGCTCTGAATCCATAGTTTCTGAATTAATCTTGCAGGCATAACAATTTTGCATCCCTTCAATTGCCGGTCCCGCTAAGACACCAACTGTATTAGAAATAGCTTTTGACAGGAGACCCGGCTCATTAGAATCATCACCATAGGACTGATCAATATTCCCCCTGGAAGATTGACTTCCAATATCTGATGGAGAGTACATTTCCTGCCAACCATTTTTGGTCAACGCATAGTTCTGTGTTACTCCATTACTGGTGACACTACCTGAAACCATCCCATTGGCATGCATGGTTACGGAGCGAGTTTCCGACCGCTTTATGCGAGAACCAGTTTCAGCAACCTCTACCGTTTCGGTACAAGTGGTCGCCCCATCTTCACTGCCTGTGCAGGAGGCCGCATACCCACTCGGATCAGTCCCCGCCAGCGGGTTATTCATAATATAGCTGTAGGGGTTCAAGCTCTGGCTGTTGCCTGGACTTTGTATGATCGGGTCCACAGAGAGGAACCGCCCGAGATTATAATCATAAGCCCGCCCATTCATATGGATCAATGCCACATCATCCAGATGCTCGTGATCGGTAAAGCCTCGGGTGCTGTAGGCGCTTTCCAGGATTGCGGTATCTTTATCGAGAATATTGCCCTGGCGCGGTTTGCCGAAGGGATCGAAGCTGTGGCTTTCTTTTAGGTTACCGGCTTCGTCTCCCACGGCAGCAGCAGAGCCGAGGCGATCGCGGTGGCTGAAGCCGATTTTGTGGGTGGTCTCACTGCCGTTATCGGTGGTAGTGAGCACGGCGATATCGCCGATAAAGTGGCGGTACTGGGTTTCACCACCGCCGGTAATCTTTTCGAACAGCTTGTCGATATATAGGGTGGTCTTGCCGCTGGTTTGGTTCACCTGCTTGTAGCGCATCTGGTCGGCGCCGTAGTAGAAATACAGGTTGGCACCGTTGCGGTTGATGCGGGTAGGCTTGTTAAAGGCGTTGTACCAGATCTGCTGCGCACCATTTTCATGGGTGCGGTTGCCGTTCTGGTCGTAGCCATAGGTCTTGGTACCACCGTTGATCAGACTAACGCTCTTCACTGCGCTAGGGCCGCCACTGCTGCCACCGGTGTAGCTGTAACTGCTGGCGAAGTCGTCTTTTTTCAGCAGGTTGCCGATGGCATCGTAGTCGTAATCGATACTAGGGCCATCGGTACGAGAGCTGTAATCGAGACGGTTGAGGGCATCGTAGGTGTGATTTTCTACATTGAGTGCCGGAGTTTTTGAGGGCAGCTGCACAACCTGTTCTGTCAAGTTGCCGAAGCTGTCGTAGCTGTAGGCAATGCCCTGGTGGTTTTGCACCAGGCTGTCAAAGGTGGTGCCGGCCATCTGCCCGGTTTCTGAATAGAAGCTGCGGCCGATGGTGTAGTTTCCGGCGGCGATATTGGCAAACTCCCATTCACCCCAGGCATCCATCTGGGTGATTTCCCGATAGGTGTAGCCACTGGCGGCATTACTGGTACGGAACTGGTAACCGCTGCTGTTATAGCCGTATTTCAGGGTCAGCCCTGAGGGATAGCTGAGGCCTTTTAAACGGCCGAAATTACTGTCGTAGTGGTTGACAGTAATAAAGTCTTCGCCATCGATAGCCGTGGTGACTTTGTAGGGGCGGCTGAGGGCGTCGTAGCTGTAGCTGCGCGCATAGCTGGCATCGCTGCGGCTCTCCCTCGCGGGCAGGCCCTTGCCGTTGGCGGCGCTGTCGTATATCCAGCTGGCTTCCTCTGTGCCATTGACACTGCGGCTTTCCATGCGGCCGAGGCGGTCGTAGGTAAAGCTGGTGATATCCAGGTTGCCATCAATCTCCGTTTCCACCTCGCCAAAGCCGGTATAGGTAAACGATTTGGAACCCATATTGGGGTCGTCCACCCATTCCTTTTGACCGAGGGCGTTGTACTTGGCGGTGATGCGATTGCTGCTGGCGTCCTGCAAGACAATGGGATTACCGGCACCGTCATAGGCATAGCGGGTGGTGCCACTTAGAGCATCGACAGTTTCAATGAGCTGCTGCAGGCCGTTGTAGGTGCGGCTCATGGTGCGGCCGTTCACCAGAATATCGGTGGTAAATCCACTGGCCTGCTCGTGGGTGTAGGTCACATCCAGCTGCTGGCCGTTGGTCTGGTGCACCGTCTTGCGCAGGGCGCGGCCGAAGGTGTCGTAGTCCAGGTAGCGGGTGCCGTAGCTGGTGCCACTGCTGGCATAGTGCGGTACCGATTCGAAGGTGGTCTGGCCCAGAGCGTTATAGGTTACCGTTCGTGCAATCCAGTCGCTGCCGTCGAAGGCTTGCACTTCGGTGCGAATCACCCGGCCAAGCTGATCATGGTAGGTAATCTGCTCTGGCGTACCGGCCTGTTGCTGAATAGTTTTAAACACTGCACCCGGTGCCCGGCTACAGCCGGAACTACACCATTGCAGAGCAGTATGCCCATCCGGTGCAGCCTTGAGACCAAGCGCAGAAGGCGCAGTAACCTTAACGGCACGGCCAAAGGTATCGTAACTGTAACGAGTCGTTAAACCATTGGCATCGGTGACAGAGTCCGGTTGGCCGAACTTGGCGTTGGTCTCGGTAGTAACCGTATGGCCCAGAGCATTTTTAACCGTTTTGGGGAAGTAACCATCTGCACTAAACGCAGTAGTCTCTACCACCCGCGTCTTTGCCTCCTCTTCTGCTGACATGGTGACCTTGGTGGGCAGGCCGTGACTGTTGTAAACGGTATCCACCTGGGTCCACTTACCATCGGAGGGCGTGGTTTTTACTCGCTTGGGTTTACGAACATTGCTATCCCACTGCAGGAAATCCACCACTACCGATTGCTGGGTATCGGTATTCGCGGCAATAGAAACCCCTTTGCGGCTTTGGATGGATTTTTTGGTCACCGTCTGCTTTGAGGGTTTATTGATCCACCAGTTAGTTTGATCCGCAGCGGCATACTGGGTGTTGGTAGTGGAAACCACAATATGAGAACTGTTCGCCTCCTCATAGCGGTTTTCCGCCAGTAACACATTGCCCCAGGCATCAAAGCTTGTGGTTTGGCTCTGGGTGTACAGATGCGTGCGGCTATTGCCTGACCTATTTAAAGTCCGATGAATCGAACTCTGCTTTTTAGGGCCAACAAAATAGGGGTCATTGGCTGAAACACTCCACGAATCCGTAAGGGCATCTACCACTTTCGGTGATGAATGCCCACCCTTCGCCCAGAACTGCCAGTGAAAACTGGATTCTTCAAAGGCATTCACACCACTGGTATCAGAAGAGCGATCCCCCAGCTCCCATTTACGCTGTTTATGCAGCTTACCGGCGAGTGGGAATATCTGGTGGAAGTCAGACTGGGTTTCGATATCTGCAGCCAGGTCTTCCTCAATAATGGTGTGGAAGCCCTGGAAACCACGGCCTTTGTTGTTAAATACCGCCCCCTTGTAGCGGTACTGCTTTTTGTTCAGGCCGCCTACGCCATTGGACTGACGGTGCTCTGCCACCACATACATGCTGGAGGTAAATTCGAAATGATCATCCTTTACAGAAGAAGATAAGCTATCGAGATATCCCCCACGCTCATAAAAGGGTTTTGCACTGGAATGGTAGCGATCATCTCGGGACGATAAGGGGCGGTAGTGCCACTCATCGCGGGCACCGAAACCGTTTTCTACGGCAACAAGCATATCGGTGGGTTCGTATAGCTCGTTAGCCTGTGCTGATCCCCGGTTCCTTTGAATATATACCCCTTCCGAATGCCCTTGGGCATTGGGGACAGAGCAACTATCAGGATAATTGACACAACCGTAGGAATAGACAAAGTCCTGCAACCCATTGCCGAATGCATCTATGACCGCAGAGTTATAAGCTGTGCCTACAATTTGAGGATCATATTGCTCTATCTTGTAGCTACCATCTGCCTGCTCAACAAATTGTAAGCCTTCAAAAGCGTATAGACTGTTATCTACTTTGGAGACATCAAAGTTTTCAAAAATGGGATTGCCTGGAGTCATAGAATTGTAAGCTCCGTAGAGCTCACCACCACAGAACTGCCTTAAGCTACCTCCGTCTCGAGCCTTAATGCAGCTTTCTACCAATCTCTTTCCTGGGTAAATAAGGGTAATTTTTCCATCAGATCCACGATCATATCCTTTGAAGGCATTAACATATTTCAGGCCTGTTAGATCCTGATAACTTCTATCACCATCACCTTTCAAATTGTAACGATAAGTTCTAGTGGCAATAGAATCTTGCAATGACGCAAAATCCCAATCTGTAAAAATACCACCTTTATTTAAACGGTAGTGGAAGCCTTGCTGGTCCCCTTGCCAACTCACCCAATCTTGCAAACCATCTCCATTGATATCTAGAAGATGATAAGAGTGGAAATTATTAGAGCTATATTTTGAAAAACTGGTCAAAGATGGTACGAAGCTAACCCCATTGCCGCTACGAGTAGCAAATAGAAAGAGGGAGGGTACAGGCTGGGGTGATGTAACCTCACCAACATCACCCACTTGAACGGTAGTGCTGTAAAGCAAGATATCTGGTAATCCATTACCCGTGATATCTCCTACAAACTCTACGGAGTTACGATGGGTCCATTTCGTTTTATCATATAAAAATGAGGTTACATATTGGCCGCTATCTTTATAGGGAGCTTGAACATTGCCTGTATGAATGTATAGGTACAGCTCATTATTTGTTAGAGATTCACCCCGGCGAATTTGCAAGTCTACCCAGCCATCTCCGTTGTAATCTCTGGCATCGAGGATGTGGTCCAAACCGGGCAAGGCAATCGGAGTTGCAACCCAGGAAAAGCTACCATCTCCATCACTGATACCAATTTGCAGTTTTCCTGAAGCTATTCTCCAAGTATCACTTCTACCGTCATTGTTTGCATCCAGCTCTACGCAACGAAGACTCCCAGGATATGGCGTACAACCCTCTGTGTTGGCATTAAAGCTGCCAGTCAACTGCCCTTCGGCGCTGATAAAATGCCCAGGCCAGTCCCTAACACCATCCCCATTAAAGTCTCCCCTCGGAGCTAGTCGATCAATACTCTTCGCCTCCGGGAAGAGCGCACTAATCGTTCTGTCAGTATTCAAGTGGTTGGCCCCACTATAAGCGGCAGCCCCTAAAATTTCAGTTTGCTTACTCTCTTCGGTATCAGCCCACTCAAGAGCGGTAGGGGCAAAACAAATACCATCCCCAGAACAGAGAGTTATGGTTTTTAGCAAACTACTCTTTGTAGCGTCACTCAATTGGTAGTCAAAACGGTATTCACGCACCTTATCACCCTGAGAGTAAACAGTTATCTCACTAAGGCGCTTTGATAAGCGTGTTAGTCCTCCAGCCAAATAACCAGATTCAATATCTGGTCTTACGCCATTGCCATACTCAAAACTGACACGGCGATCACCATTCTGCTGAGCGGCACCAGTGTAATAGATATCGGAGAGGTGATATTCCCCTCGCCCGAAATTCTTATATACATAGTTAATGGAATTGCTATTTGGAGCGGCGCGGTCCTGCTCGAAAGAGATACCCCACGATTTAATGGTGTTTACGCCCTGAGCAATATGGCGAGAATCCGCATTGTCTCCATACCGGCGAATTCGGCCATTTTTTAGCTCAACTTCAAACCAAGTGCTCCCACCATTAATGCCACCGTATTGCCTAACCCTTGTTTGTGTATCTTGCTCAGTTTGATAGACAGCCCCTGAAGCCCCATAGCTTCCAGAGATCACAACCAGCCTCTGGCCATCTAAACAAAGCCGGTCTGTGTTTTTGTAAAGGACAGGTATCGCCTGACCATCCTGCGCAAAAGTTTGTGGGCAGCGCGTTATTTGAGAGCCGGCAGCGAGTGACCAGCCTTTACCAAGCACACCATTCCCCGCACGGCTAGAATAACTTAGGGAGATTTCTGGCTGCATACCAGCACGGCCCGGTGGCAACTCGATGGGCAGCTGATAAGAAGCAGCCCCACCAGATGAGCCACCAGCACCCTTGATTACACCCAGCGTTTCTTGATGTGTACTTAACTGTACCGGGGAATAGCCAGCGTCTAGCAGAGCCAGGCTGCCAATCGGCTTGGCCCAACCAGGTGCAGTAGGATCTGGGTCGGGAACCGTATAAGTGGTGGTTGTAAAGCTAGAGCACTTGCGATCACCAGGGGTATGGTTACATGCGCGAACATCAAAAGTATAAGGGCCGTAGCTACCTATAGGCTGGGTAGCTGTTAATGAAGTATTTGCCGAGCGCCAGCCTTCCCCATTCAAACGAAATTCATATTCATCATCAAAACCACCTGTTACCTTATCCCAAGCCAACTGTATTTCCTGATTGACCCGCGTAGCGACAAGATTACTCGGAGCGGCTGGTGCCGGATGCTCGATGGTCAGCTTTTCCGATCTAACTGAATTACTGCAGCCACTGCTGTTGCACGCTTTGACTTCATACTCGTAGCTGCCATCTGGTTGCGGATCTGGCTTGTAGTTCTGAGAGGTCCCCCTATCCAACCATTCACCCCAGAAACCATTCTTACTTTCTCTTAGGTAATAGTGGTCAACTGTGCCGCTGGCAGGGGACCAATTGACACTGTAGCTTCCTTTATCAAAATCACCGGTAAAGGAAATACTGAAACTTGCCTGCGGGCTGTGCAATACCGATACAATGGCACCATTGCTCCAGTTATCACTACACCCGGCACTATTGCAATTTTTACTGCGGATTTCCCAGTTTCCATCTGCCAGACCGGTTACCTGGAAGTTACCATCCGTTGTCACGTATTCGGTAAAGCTGGTGTCTGCAGGCCAAGCGCTGCTACTAACTCGCTTCTGCCAACGCACCTTTTGAATAGGGCCTGTACTTACAGAAGTAAACGCAGCAGAACCATTTTTGGAGTGAGTATTGCCACTCACTGACAAGCGGGGCTGACTGGGCACAATAACAACATTTGCACTAACACCTGTCCAGCCAACCGTTTCCGGTTCTGAACAATCTGGGAAACTACCAATTAAGCATTCTTCGCAATGGTAGTCATAACGATAGGTTCCACCACCAATCACCGTGTCAACAAAAATAGCTCCGTCATTCATAATGTTTCGGGCGAGGGTGGTGTTGCCCCGCTTGAGCTCACAATATTCGGCCTTTCCCCAACCGGTATTAAATAACAAGCTTACCGATCCATATGGAGAGATGGATTTCACTTTCAAAGGTGGGTGACTTACCTGCACGGTTTTCTTAGCCGTGTAGCCGCTACAGGCATTAACCCCCTGATACGTACTACAAGCGCGTACACGATATAAATATGAGCCGTTTAATGCCTTACTAAAACTCTTCGAAGTTCCCGATAGCGTCCAACTACCACTTCTGGTGCCCGTTTCCTCTATCACATACTTTTGTGCACCGGGTGTACTTTTCCAACTGATAGTATAAGAACCACTGGTAGTTGTAGCCGGCAAAGAGAGTCCACTCGGTACAGACGGCGCACGGGAAACAGTGACATTGCTCGAATTGCGATAACTACCGGTATGACCATTTTCTACTGCGGCAACCCGATAGCGATAAACGCCGTTTCCCCGCCCTGTGATAGTTTTGCTGCGTTGTGTGCCCGCATAAACCTGGTACCAGGATCCACTATTTTTTTGTTCCTGTACCACATAACTGGCCGCGCCAGAAACAGAGGGCCAGGAAATAGCTATGCTGCCATTAGTAGAGGTGCTTGGGACAGTTATAGCCCCCGGTGTGCGAACAACTGTGATAGCTTTCTCCGCTGTGTAATAACTACAAGCGGTGTAACAAGCCCTAATACGATAACGATAGATACCTGTGCTTTGAGCAGACAGGGATTTACTACGTGCGGAACCATCATAAATAGTGCTCCACCCTCCACTATCTTTACGCTGCTGAAGTTGATACTTACTTGGAGCCCCTGAAGCTGCCCCCCAACTAATGGTGTAACTACCCGTTGTATTTTTTGTGGAAAGAGAAATATTTCCAGGTTTTGGGATAGACACGACTATAGAAAAACCGCCCCTCGCTCCCCATGGCTCCCCGAACCCTGGTTCCGTACACCCAAACCTACCCTGCTGTAGGCATTCGGCTTCCTTCATGGTCCAGTGCGTTACGGTATAAGTCCCCGGTGAACTGACAGTAACTACTTTGCTTCCCTTAGAAGTACCTATGCTATAGGACCTTTTTTCAATGCCGTTTTGTGTTATCCGCAACTCCGCCTGATTGTGGGAGCTTGGTGCCGCACTATAGTTGACCGTGAATTGTCCTGTGGAATTGGTACTGGGTCCAGATACCGAGGCCAAAGTTTGCAAGGAAATCGAGAGCCCCAAAATCAATCCAAAAAACCTGAGCACTAAAATTCCTCAACTCAATATAAAACCACAAAAAAAATGATTCACTGCCTGTGCCACCAGAAGCAGAGCGCACGAGTATATCCATGCATTAACACTTAGCCAATCACATTAAAAAATATGGTTTTTTCGATACTAAAAAGACAGGTTACAATAAATTGTCCAGGAACCTAACTCGTAAAAGTTTACCCATCGCTTTCTATATTAATTTATTCAAATGAGCGATTTTCTCGCAATAAGTCAGCACACCGACTAAGCGGGCAATCAAACGGTATCAGATTAAAAGACAACCAACTCTTACGGACGCTTATCCATGAGGGGATAACCACCCAAACCTTGAACATTTGTAGAGCTGACTTCCTGCACTGGCATATACATTACAAAGAGGCAGGGAGAAAATCAGCCTTCAAAGGGGTTAACTTAAATCATCGGCTTCACACTCAATAATCTTACCTGAATCATACCCTAGTCCAATTGCACAAACGCCTGATACTGACTCAAAAACACCCGCCCAGAGAGCTTCTGTAAAAAACTACTTCTCTCCAGACAGTCCATCACCGGCCCTTTAACTTCGGAGAGATGAAAACGAACCCCTCTATCAGCCAGGTTCGCATTCATAGATTCCAGAACCTCCAAAGCACTCCAATCTATTTCATTCACTGCACTGCACATCAAAATGACATGTTTTACCTGTGAGTTATTGGCAAGGCCGGTATAGATACGGTCTTCCAATACGCCGATATTGGAGAAGATTAAGCGGCCATCTACGCGGAAGGTGAGAATCTCGGGAACGGTTTTTACCTGGTGCCGCTGAATATTACGGAAGTGCTCGGTACCCTCCACCAGGCCCACTTCGGCGATATGGGGCTTGGAAGCACGATAAATAAATAATAATAAGGATGCGCCAACACCACAGGCCACACCGGGTTCGACGCCCATTAGCAGGGTAACGGCGATGGTCAGGGTAACGGCAATAAAGTCTGCTTTAGCAAAGTGCCAGGTTTTACGCAGGATGGAGAAATCCACCAAGGAGAGAACCGCAACAATAATGGTGGCGGCTAGTGTGGTTTTCGGTAAGTAATATAAAGAAGGAGTTAAAAAGAGTGCAGCCAGAGCGATACCCAATGCGGTAAACAGGCTGGCAAATTGTGTCTGCGCCCCCGCTGAATCATTCACCACCGAGCGAGAGAAACCACCACTCACCGGAAATCCGCCAGAAATACCTGAGCTTATATTGGCCATGCCTAGGGCAACCAATTCCTGGTTGCTATCAATTCTTTGCCTGCGCTTGGCGGCCAAGGTTTTGGCCACCGATATGGATTCTACATAGCCAATAATGGCAATCATTAGTGCGGGCACAAATAAAGATTGCAGCAGCGGCAGTGAGAGGTGCGGCAGTGATAGGGGCGGTAAACCGGCAGGAATAGCGCCTACCAAGGCCACTTGTTGCGCTTCAAAATTTATGGCGACGGATAAGGCAATGGTTACCAGTACACCCACTACCGGGGCCGCCTTGGCAAACAGTTCGGCATTGCTGCTAGACAAGCCCATTTTCTCCAGCCATTTTGCAGCAAGGGCCCTACTCCAGTAGAGAAAAATCAGCACCCCTACTCCGGTGATCAAAGCAAGGCTATTGATACTGTTCAGGTTCTGCCATAGTGATAGCAGCAGCTCCGGTGCGGTATCACCCTGGGCGGCCACCCCCAATAAATGCCGCAACTGGCTGAGGGCAATCAGTAATGCCGAAGCAGTAATAAAACCAGAGATCACTGGGTGGGAGAGAAAGTTCGCCAGCATACCGAGGCGTAATGTACCCAGCAGAAAAAGTATTCCCCCGGAAAGCAGTGCCAGCGCAGCGGCGGCGCTAAGATAGTCCACCTCGCCCGTGGCGGTGACCTCTCCCAGGGCGGCGGCGCTCATTAGTGAGATCACCGCGACCGGCCCTACAGACAACGTACTACTGGAGCCAAAAATACCATAAACCACTAGCGGTACCATGCTCGCATAGAGGCCGACTTCCGCCGGCAGACCCGCCAACAGGGCATAGGCAAGAGATTGGGGAATCAGTAGCACTGTGACAATTGCGGCGGCGAGCAGATCGCGGTTTAAGGTGCGGCGGTTATAGGATTGAAAAGTAGTGAGGATGGGAAACCATCGGGAGAGTTGCTGCATAACCTTGGTTCACCTTCCACTCTGTTGTTTAACAACGCCGGTATCTCCCGCTTTATCACGACACATCACGGGCATTTAACTGCGGCACACTTTCACAACTGTGCCGCAATTCTGGGTATGACCTAGCCGGCCATTGAAATGTCTTTATTAGGGCTCAATAGCAACCAGCGCGGCACTGACATCGAAACCGGCCATCTGCGCTTGGCCGAACAAATGTTTTTTATCTGCGCCCATTAAAACTTTGGCGCCAGCCCACACCTGGCTGGAACGATTGCCGGTAAGACAAAATGCATGGATTTTTTCACCGCCCTGCAATACATCACGAAAGGCCTCACAGTGTTCCCGCGTCATTCGCCCACGGGTAAAAGGGATCGCAATAAAACGCAAGCCGGCGTCCTGGGCGGCCCGCTCCATAGCCTTGTAACCGGGATGTACTTCACTCTCTCCCTCCGGGCAATTGCAAACCACCACCTGTACACCACTCTGTGCCAACGGTGCCATTGCCTCACAGGTAATATGTTCAGAAACACTCACCTGTTCATCTAACTTTTTAATATTCATAGTCGTCTCGAAATGACAGCAGTCCTCATTAAAATAGAACTACAGCGCTGGGATTAACTGGTTTTTTACAGCTGATTCAGCGGCACTTTTAAATAAACAGTGCCATTGGATTCCGCCGGGGGAAGTTGCCCTGCACGGATGTTGACCTGCACCGAGGGAATAATCAGCCGCGGCATAGGCAGGCTGGCATCGCGCTTTTTACGGATTGCCACAAATTCGCTTTCACTAATGCCGTCGCGCAGGTGGATATTCTCGCGGCGCTGGGCACCCACCGTGGTTTCACACTGATAGTCTCGCTCGTCTTGCGGCGGATAATCGTGACACATGAACATGCGGGTTTCGTCCGGCAGGGATAATATTTTTTTCACCGACAAATACAACTGCGCGGCATCGCCACCGGGAAAATCACAACGGGCACTGCCCACGTCGGGCATAAACAGGGTGTCCCCCACAAACAGGGCATCGCCGATCAGCCAGGCCATATCCGCCGGCGTGTGGCCGGGGCTATAAATCACCCGTGCCTCTAGTGCACCCACCTGAAAAGTTTCACCATCTTTGAATAGGTGATCGAACTGACTGCCATCGGCAAGGAACTCCCGCTCCAGATTAAAGACCTCACGAAAAATCTTCTGTACCTGGCAAATCTGCTCACCAATGGCGATGCGCCCGCCCAATTGCTCCCGCAGGAAAGGTGCCGCAGAGAGATGATCGGCATGGGCGTGGGTTTCCAGTATCCACTCCAGGGTGAGGTTCTTTTCGCGGATAAACGACACTATCGCCTGAGCACCCTTGCTGCTGGTGCGCCCAGATGCCGCGTTAAAGTTAAGCACGGCATCCACCACCGCGGCCGAGCCGCCGTCCCTGTCATACACCACATAGCTCCAGGTTTCGGTCTCCTTGTCTAGGAATGGCTGCACCTGGGTGCCTTGCTCTAACTGCGACATTTTATGCCCTCCAAATTTCACTACCAGAACAATATACATTTTGATAATATATAAAACAATATATTATTGATCTGTAAATTATTGCCAGGCCAAGTTCATGCCCGATACCACAAACCTCGACTTAGACAAGATGCGTGATTCCGCCGGCCAAGCCGCGGCCATGCTGCGCTCCCTGGCCAACCAAGACCGCTTGCTGCTGCTGTGCCAGCTCAGCCAGGAAGAACTAAATGTAGGCGAACTTGAGGAGCGTCTGGGGCTTCGCCAACCCAGTCTTTCCCAACAGTTGGGGGTCCTGCGCCGCGAGGGGCTGGTAGATACCCGCCGGGAGGGCAAACACGTCTATTACCGGGTAGCCGATCCACGGGTAATGGCCCTTTTACAAACTCTCTACCAACTCTACTGCGCGGAGTAACCCCATGACCATCGACTGGACTGCTTTCACCCCAGCCACAGCACTCGCCGGCGGCGCTCTTATCGGCCTAGCCAGCATTCTGTTACTGATGTTTAACGGCCGCATCGCCGGTATCTCTGGCGTTTTGGGCGGCCTGCTGGAGGGCAATCCCGGTATCGGCTGGCGCCTGGCTTTTGTTATCGGATTGTTGGCTGCGCCGCTGGCCTGGCAATTATTTTTTGCCCTGCCGCCCATAGAGATTGAAGCCGGCTACCCCATCCTGATCGCCGCCGGTCTACTGGTGGGATTTGGCACCCGCTTGGGCTCTGGCTGCACCAGCGGCCACGGGGTCTGCGGTCTTTCCCGCCTCTCCCCGCGCTCTCTGGTCGCCACGCTGGTATTTATGGCAGCGGGTTTTGTCACTGTTTACGTTGTACGCCACCTGCTGGCCGCTTAAGCGAGGATCGAATTGTGAAAACCACTTTGACTGCATTGCTGGCGGGTTTGATCTTTGGCCTGGGGCTACTGTTATCCGGCATGGCCAACCCGGAAAAAGTCCTCGGATTTTTGGATATTGCCGGCGCTTGGGACCCCTCCCTGGCTTTGGTGATGGCTGGTGCCATCGCCGTGAGCCTGCCCGCCTTCCAATTATTTAAAGGCCGCAGCCAATCCCTGTTGAAGCAAACCATACAGCTGCCGACAAATAATCATATTGATCGCCGCCTGCTGCTTGGCGGCCTGATGTTTGGTGCCGGCTGGGGGCTGGCGGGCTTCTGCCCCGGCCCGGCCATTGTGGCGAGTGGTGCCGGGCAGGAAAAAGCTCTGATATTCACCCTGGCTATGCTGGCCGGTATGGGGATTTTCAGACTCAGTGCCCGCAAGATGGTCCCGGCGCAAGGTTAAGGCCAAAGACTGTGGGCGGCGACTGCTACGAATAACCCGCGCCGCCGCAGCGGTCTATCTTGTTGTTTCAGGGCGCTCGCACAGCGGGTGCCGATACCCAAAAGATAAAGGTATGCGTGCGCACCAGCTGATCCCCTCCTGGCTGAAAAACTACCAGCCCAAGTGGCTGATAGGGGATGCCGTGGCCGCAATCCTTGCCAGCATGATGCTGGTTCCCCAGGCCCTGGCCTATGCGGCCCTGGCCGGCCTGCCCCCCTACCTGGGCCTCTATGCGGGCCTGTTACCCCTGGTGGGCTATGCCCTGTTTGGCTCCAGCTCGGTACTCTCTGTAGGGCCCGTGGCAATACTGGCCCTGATGACCGCGTCCGCCCTCACCCCCATCGCCACGCCCGGCAGCGCCGAATATATCAACGGGGCCATACTGCTGGCCCTGCTCAGCGGGATCATGCTGCTACTAATGGGCTTTCTCGGCCTCGGCAGCCTCTCCAACCTGCTGAGCCTGCCTGTAGTCAACGGCTTCGTCTCTGGCGCCGCGGTGCTGATCATTGCTGGGCAAATAGCTCCCCTGCTCGGCACCAAGAGTGAGGGCCACACGGCCCTGGAAATTCTATTGAGCACCATAGATAACAGCCCCATGAGCGACCCGGATGCAGCATTAATGGGGCTGATCGCTCTGTTCAGCCTGGTTATCGCCCGCCTCGGGCTCCCCCTGTTACTGCGCACACTGGGCGTTGAGCGCACACGGGCAAAGCTTCTATCGCGCCTGGCGCCCATGCTGGTTGTACTGCTCTCCATCGCCCTTACCGCCATCTTTCACTGGGAGCAGGATTTACCCGTGGTGGGCGAAATTCCCGCGGGGCTACCGGACTTCACGCTGCCGGTTTTTAACCCCACCATGATTTATCAGCTGCTGCTGCCGGCCCTGATTATCGCCTTGATCGGCTTTGTCGAAAGCCTCTCGGTAGCCCATACCATCGCCCTGCGGCGGGGGGAGAAGCTCGACGCCAATGCAGAATTACGTGGCCTCGGCACCGCCAATCTCCTCAGCGCTTTTTCCGGTGGATTTGCGGTAACCGGCAGCTTTGCGCGCACCGCAGTGAACGATGAGGCTGGGGCGAGATCACCACTGAGTGGCGTTATCGCCGCAATATTTATTGCCCTGGTACTGCTTTACGCCACCAAGGTATTCACCGAACTACCGGTGTGCGTTTTGGCTGCAACGATTATTGTCGCGGCAGCCAATCTGATCGATTTGCGTGCGCTGGCACACCACTGGCACTACGACCGCACCGATGGTCTGGCCATGGGGGGCACCCTGCTGGGCGTTATATTGTTTGGTGTTGAGGCCGGTATCGGACTGGGCGTGGGGCTCTCTTTCGCCACCCTAATCTGGCGCGCCAGCCGCCCCCATATCGCCGTGGTGGGGCGCGTTCCCGGCACCGAGCACTTTCGCAATGTGCTGCGTTACACGGTAAAAACCCAACCGGATATCCTCTTCCTGCGCATCGATGAAAACTTGTTTTTCAGCAATATCAGCGCGATTGAAGACCGCCTGTTTGCGGAAGTACAGCGGCAGAAAAGCCTGCACGACCTGGTATTGATCCTTTCTTCGGTCAACCGTATCGACAGCACCGCCATTGAGCGCTTGCAACAGGTCAACCAAGATTTGCTCGA
This sequence comes from Microbulbifer mixtoriginis (SeqCode), assembly GCF_052466765.1. Taxonomy (NCBI): domain Bacteria; kingdom Pseudomonadati; phylum Pseudomonadota; class Gammaproteobacteria; order Cellvibrionales; family Microbulbiferaceae; genus Microbulbifer; species Microbulbifer mixtoriginis (SeqCode). The sequence continues at coordinate 4,267,353 of NZ_CP174289.1, read as the reverse complement.
GCGCAATATCCGCCTGCACCTGGCAGAGGTGAAGGGCCCTGTTCTGGACCGGTTGGGGCGCTCCAGGCTGCTACAGGAATTAACCGGCCGGGTTTTTCTCTCCGCCTATATCGCCGAGCTGGCCCTGCGTCATCACAATATTCATGACGACGGCCAAGCCAACACACCGTCCTCCCCCGCCGACCCCAGCTAACCCACAATTTGGTAAACTTGTCTGCCACCATCAATCACTGGCAAAATATCCAGTATTTGGGCGAAGGACACCATGGCTGGCGATACACTGACACAGGAACAGCAGGCCATTGCGGATCACTCCGGTGGCCATGCCAAAATTATTGCCGTGGCCGGCTCCGGCAAAACCACCGCCCTGCTGCACTATGTAAAAAATCGCCTGGATGCCGGCACTCCTGCCGCCCAGCTGCTGGTATTGATGTACAACCGCAGCGCGCGGGAAGATTTCGAACGCCGTATGGGCCAGCTGGCCAGCAACCATACCCCGGCAGTGCACACCTTTCACAGCATCGGCTACCGCCTCTACCAGCGCATGATTGCCAGCGGCCATATCGTCGCAGCGAATCTCAGCCCCCTGTCACAATCCAGTGTACAGCTACAAATCTGGAAGGCCATCGAGGAGTGTGCTCCCACCCATGAGCTGGAAGAAATTCGCGAGCGCAAACAATCGGAAATCGAGGCCGCAGAATTTTTTATCGACTACAGTAAAACCCTTCTCTGCGGCGAACACAGCGCGCTCAAGGAACTAAAACTCGGCGACGAATACGGTTATTTTTTACAGGTATTCCGCACCTTTGAAGATTGGCGCCGCAGCCAGGCGGCCGTGACCTACGCCGACTTAATTTACGACCCGGCAAAATTACTCCATGAAAAGCCGGAGCTGGCACAACAATACGGTGGAAATTTTGAAGATATCCTGGTGGACGAGTACCAGGACATCAATGAGATACAGCACTTTCTGTTGCGAGTGCTGCACGGCGGCAATGGCAATGTGATCGCCATTGGCGACCCCGACCAGACCATTTATGAGTGGCGCGGCTCCAAGCCGGAATTCCTGCTCAAATTATTCGACCAGGATTTTCCACCGTCTCACATTTACCACTTGAGCCGTACTTTTCGCTACGGGCATCAGCTGTCCCTGGCCGCTAACCACTTTATTGAGAACAACCGCGACCGCGCCGAGATTTTTTGTATTTCCGCAGATGGCGAGCGGCAAACTCCAATTGAACAAATAAACACCGACAAGGAAGGCCACTGGCTGGTAGAACACTTGCGCCGCTGCCAACAGCAGGGCCAATCTTTAGCCGGTATCGCTATATTGGTGCGCCTCTGGTCCATTGCCGCACCACTGGAACTGGCGCTGCTGGCCAACAGCATCCCCTACCATTCCGCCAGCCGCAACACAGTGCTATCGCGCCGCGAACTGCGGCCACTGTTCTGGAGCCTGAATATCGCCTCGGGCCGTTTTAGCGAACTCTCTCCCAAACGGCGCCAGCAAGGATTGTACGAATGGCTCACCGCGCCGCATGTGCGCATCCCACGCAAAGTACTTGAACCCCTCTGTGCCACCCTCGCCACACAAGAGAAAGGCTGGGGCAAACAGCTGCTTGCGCAACTGCCAGAGACCCTGAGCAAACCGCAGGCCAAGCGGCTGCGCCAAAGAGCGGAGCTTTTGATACAAATAGAGAGCTGGCGTGGCCACGCCGGCGAGCTGTTGCGCCGGCATATCGGTGAGCTGGAACTTCTCAGCGGTATTGCCGAAGACGCCTTCACCCGCCAGCAGGGTGAGGAGAGGCAGCAGACCATTCTGGCCTTCTGCCAATATCTGGATACCCTCAAGCAACCTCCAGCAGAAGCCTTGGCGCACCTGCAAGAACTACAACGGCAACACCGCGAAGGCGAGCAGACTGCGGCGGAGGCTATCCAAATTACCACCATGCACCAGGCCAAAGGGCTGGAGTGGGATCAGATCATTATTCCCACCCTCACCCAGCACAATATGCCCTACCAGTCCCAGCGGGATTTCAGCACCCCCGCCTCCCTCGAAAGTGAGCGCCGCCTAATGTATGTGGCCATGACACGGGCAAAGTCCAAACTATTTCTGCTGGCCCCCACCGAGGAGGCCAAACGCAAAGATCCCGAGGCCGCACAGCCCTCGCTGTTTATCGACGAAATGCAATTGCCCCTCAGCCAGCTGATGGCGCAATGCCTGCACGAGCGTCCCGAGCATATCCATACCGATATCCCGGTCTCCCGCCAAGCCCTGCGCTACCTAGAGGCCTGCGGCTACAACCCAACACTCAGCGCACCCGCCGCCCCCATACGCAAGCCCACCCAAGGCGAAGTCCTGCACCACAACAAGCTCGGCCAAGGGCGGGTTTTAAAATGGGAGGATCAGCGTGTGGAAGTGCAGTTCAGCGATGGTAAGACACGGCGCTTCGACTGGGACACCCTGGCCCGCTATTTGGTGTAGCGCTTGGGAAGATCACTATGTATGGGGTAAGACAATGATTTGTAACGATTTTTTTAAGAAAACAGTTGACTTGGGTAAAGCGTCTCTATAATATCCGCACCCGTAACGCGCTCGTAGCTCAGCTGGATAGAGTACCTGGCTACGAACCAGGCGGTCGGAGGTTCGAATCCTCCCGAGCGCGCCATACAAAACAAAGGGGCTGCAGGAAACTGCAGCCCCTTTGTCGCTTCTGGAGATTGCTCTTCATAGACCCCCTTCCCTTACCAAGCCAAACAGCGGCCCCTTCTACCCGCCCCCCCCGACGCAATCAGCCAATACCCGAGCAGCTCCCTCCTCACTGCAGCAAGCCCTACCCTTGGGAATGCAAAAAGTAGTTGCTCCAAATAGAAATTTTTCCCAACCAAGAAAAATCACCACTTACGCCAAAAGAAGACCGTAAATAACCGAGCCTTAAAATAGTTAATTTGAAAATCACACTGATAGAAACCAGAACTTAAAGCCACAAGTTTCGGAGCAGACCGCAAGCATAAAAACCCCACTGGATCGTGTAGTATAGCGTCATTATTAGCGATAGATTTCTACACGGAACCCTCTGCATGAGCCGAGCTGAGCCCCAACTTCCCGAGCAAAAAACACCCAACAATCTCGCCGCCTATTGCTGGTCCATTGCCGACCTTTTGCGCGGTGATTTTAAGCAGTCCCAGTACGGCCGTATTATCTTGCCCTTTACCCTGCTGCGCCGCCTGGAAGCGGTGCTGGAGGAGACCAAGCCGGCGGTGCTGGCAAAGTACGCAGAAATTCAGGAGATGAACCTGCCGGAGGAGGCCCAGGAAAAACTGCTACTGCGGGCAACCGGCGGTCTGAGCTTTTTTAACACCAGCAAGATGGACCTCTTTAAGCTGGGCGAGACTAATATCAAAGCCAACCTGGAAAGCTATATCCTGGGCTTCAGTAAAGATGCCCGCGAGATCTTTGAGCACTTCAAGTTTGCCGAGTTTATCGCCCAGCTCAACGACGCCAACCTGCTGTATAAAGTGGTACAGAAAGTCCGTATGACGGACTTAAGCCCCAAAAACATCAGCAATCACGATATGGGCCTGGCGTTTGAAGAGTTGATCCGCCGCTTTGCCGAGAGCAGTAACGAGACCGCCGGTGAACACTTTACGCCCCGCGATATCGTCGAACTGACTACCTCGCTGGCATTTATGGAGGACAACGACGCCCTCACCAAACCCGGCATTATCCGCACCATCTACGACCCCACCGCCGGTACCGGCGGCTTTCTGTCTTCGGGGATGGAGTATGTGCACGAGCTAAACCCCGCAGCGGTATTGCGCGCTTTTGGCCAGGAGCTGAACCCGGAGAGCTACGCCATCTGCAAGGCGGATATGCTGATCAAAGGCCAGGATGTCAGCAATATCAAGCTGGGCAACACCCTTTCCAACGACCAGCTCTACGCCGATAAATTTGACTATATGCTGTCCAACCCGCCCTTTGGCGTAGACTGGAAAAAAATCGAAGAGACCATCAAAGACGAACATACCCTGAAAGGTTTCGACGGCCGTTTCGGCCCCGGCCTGCCGCGGGTTTCCGATGGCTCGCTGCTGTTTTTGCTGCACCTGCTCAGCAAGCTGAGAGATAGCAGCGACGGCGGTGGCCGTATCGGCATTATTCTCAATGGCTCACCGCTGTTTACCGGCGGTGCTGGCTCCGGTGAGTCCGAGATCCGCCGCTATATCTTAGAGGCCGACCTGCTCGAAGCCATTGTCGCCCTGCCCACGGATATGTTTTACAACACCGGTATCGCCACTTATATCTGGATACTGTCGAACCACAAGCTCTCCGACGAGGAAGCCGAGCGCCAGGGCCAACCCAAGCGCCGGGGCAAGGTGCAGCTGATCAACGGGGTAAACCTGTTTGGCAAGATGCGCAAATCCCTGGGCAGCAAGCGCAATATAATGAGCGCTGAGGATATCGCCACGATTACCCGCTGCTTCGGCCACTTTGCCGCGGTGGAGGCCGTAGAGCTCAACAAGCCCGTCGAGGCCAAGAGCAGCCGTGGGCGCCAGGCCGCCAACCCCAAGGCCGAAGCGCCCAAGTCGTTCGCCAGCAAAATTTTTGCCACCCACCAGTTTGGCTACCGCCGTATTACCATCGAGCGCCCCCTGCGGGAGTCCTACCAATTCAGCGATAAGCGTATCGATGAACTGCGCTTTGCCAATAAGCCCCTCAAGGCGGCGATGCAATGGGCTTACACACATTTTGGCCGTTTCAGTGAAAATCCCTGGTGTGACGACGAGGGCTGCGAACACTACGGCAACCTGGCCCCCTACGAGCCGGCGATTCGCAAGCATATTAAGAGCCATTTTGCCGAGCTTAAAGAAAAGCACATTAAAGACCTGCTCAACCCCAACATCTGGCGGGCACAGAAGCAACGGCTAAAGCAGGCCCGCCAGCTGCAAACGGTATTTGGCAGCGAGCAGTGCGACGATAAAAACACCTACGAGCCCCGGTTAAAGGCGGCCTGTAAAACCCTGGGTATCAGTCTGGACACCAAGGCCAAGAAGGCGCTGGAAGCGGCGGTAAGCTGGAAAAACCCCGCCGCCGAGAAGGTGATTAAAAAAGTTCACAAAAATACCCAGCCCAATCCCGACTACGGCCTGTTCGCAATCGAAGACGACGCCAATAAGGCGGTGGAATATAAAACCGATGGCGACCTGCGCGACTTTGAGAATGTGGATCTCGACCCCAGCCGCCCGGTGAATACCATCAACGAAGCGTATTTCCAGCGCGAGGTCAAACCCCATGTGCCCGACGCCTGGATCGATGGCAGCAAGCGCGATCCCCAGGATGGCGAAGTGGGCATCGTGGGCTATGAAATCCCCTTTAACCGCCACTTCTACCAGTACCAACCGCCGCGAGCACTGGAAGCGATTGATGCAGATTTGGATGCGGTATCGGCGGAAATTATGCAGCTTTTGCAGGAGGTGCATTCGTGAGCTACGCAAGATATGAAAACTACTCTGATAGTAGGCTGCAGTGGCTTGGGGAAATTCCTTCACACTGGAAAGTAGTCCAAAGCCGTCGCCTATTTGAACAAAGAAAGGAGCGAATGCGTGAAGGTGATGAACAGCTAACAGCCTCGCAGAAGTACGGAATTATATCTCAGAAAAAGTTCATGGAGCTTGAAAATCAGCGAGTTGTACAAGTATTAACAGGTTCTGAAATACTGAAGCATATTGAGCCTAATGATTTTGTTATTAGCATGCGTAGCTTCCAGGGCGGACTTGAATGGTGCAAACAATCAGGCTGCGTTAGCTCTGCCTATATTGGCTTAATACCTATAAAACATGTTGTGCCGGAATTTTTTGCTTATCTGTTTAAATGCAGACAATATATTCAAGCGCTCCAAAGCACGTCAAATTTAGTTCGTGATGGTCAGGCGTTAAGATTTGAAAACTTTTCCCAAATTTGGTTGCCGATTATTCCTAATGATGAACAAAAAAAAATCGCCAACTTCCTCGACCACGAAACCGCAAAAATCGATACCCTAATCGAAAAGCAGCAACAGCTGATCCAATTACTAAAAGAAAAGCGCCAGGCGGTGATCAGTCATGCCGTCACCAAGGGCCTCAACCCCGATGCCCCTATGCGCGACTCCGGTGTCGAATGGCTGGGTGAGGTGCCGGAGCATTGGGTGGTCAAGCGCTTAAAGCATATATCTCCAAAAGTTGGAGTCGGACTTGTTATAAACCCCTCCACTTACACAAGAGATGAAGGGGTCTATTTTATATTCGGTGGCGATGTAAAAGAATATTACTTCGATTTATCTAATACACGGAGAATGTCACAACAAGACAGCGACAACTTACTATCATCAAGACTGAATCATCGAGACATTATATCTATTCGCGTGGGGTACCCTGGTGTAAGCGCCGTTGTCCCCGCAGAACTGGAAGGCTCTAATTGCGCATCTGTAATTATTACTCGTCGAGGAGCGTATAATTCTGACTGGCTTTGCGCAGCCATGAACACTTGGGTTGGTAGACAACAAGTCGATTTGGTTTCTTATGGTGCTGCACAAAAGCAGTTTAATGTTGCAGATGCTGTAGAGTTTGTTTTCCCTGTTCCTCCAGACAAGGAGCAAAAAGAAATAGCAGAATTTGTGCAAGACTCCCTTAATCGTTTTAATACGCTTTCTATAAAAGCAGAAAGACAAATAGAACTATTACAAGAACGCCGCACCGCACTAATCTCCGCCGCCGTTACTGGAAAAATCGATGTGAGAAACTGGCAGGCCCCTAAAGCCGCCGATCGGGAAGCCGCCGCATGAGTGATATCAAACTCTTTTCTTTTAGGGATAACCGGGTTGATGAACTGAGCGGTGCTATTGCGGTGCTGGAGCGCAAACTGCAACAGCAGATCGAAGCCCATATGCCCACCTTTCTCGGTGTGCGCTTTCTGGCCAGTGAATACAGTACCGGCAAAACCCACAAAGGGCGTATCGATTCCCTCGGCCTGGATGAAAACGGCTGCCCGGTGATTATCGAGTACAAGCGCGCCCAGAATGAAAATGTGATTAACCAGGGCCTGTTCTATCTGGATTGGCTGCTGGATCACCAGGCAGAATTTCAACTGCTGGTAATGAAGGTACTGGGGGTCGAAACGGCAGAGAATATTGAATGGGGCGGCACCCGCCTAATCTGTATCGCCGCCGATTTTAATAAGTACGATGAGCACGCGGTACAGCAGATCAACCGCAATATTGAACTGATGCGCTATCGATATTTTGGTGAAGAGCTACTGTTGCTGGAACTTGTCAATGCCCAAAGCGCCAACAGCCAGTTTAAAACGGATATGGCCGCTGCACAGCCCCTTCAAGGGCAGCACAACCCAGTGCCGGCGAACGCGGCCGTTAAAGACATAAAGAGCTCTGGCGATAAATCCCAGCAGGAGCGCCTGGCCGATGCCTCCCCGGAACTCACCGCCCTGTTTGAGGAGCTGTGCCACTTTGCCGATCAGCTGGGGGACGAGGTGCAGCGCAAGGAGTTAAAACTCTACACCGCCTTTAAGCGCATTAAAAATTTCGCCTCTATCGTGATTATGCCCGGTAAAAAAGATCCCAAATTGCAGATTTATTTAAAACTGCCTGGCAGCATGGCGGAGGGGGCGGAACTCTGCCGCGATGTCAGCAATATCGGCCACTGGGGCACGGGGGATCTGGAGCTGAATGTGCGTCAACCCAGCGAACTGGACAAGGCCAAGGAGCTGATCGCGCTCAGTTATGAACGCAACTAAACACGATTCCGATTGGGCCTCGTATTCTTTCCGCCCACCTTTAAAAAAAACAATATTCACAATGGATCGCGATTGACCGGATTCAGTCGCACAATGGACAGTAGAGAAATACCGCTGTGGAAAAAGCCAACGAACACACCTTTCAAAACGATATCATTCAACAACTGCTGGCCAACGGCTGGTTGCTGGGCCATTCGGAGCACTACAACCGCGAGCTGGCCCTCTACCCGGAGGATCTGCTGGCTTTTATACAGGAAACCCAGCCACAGCAGTGGCAGAAGTACTGCGACTTGTACCCGAATGATACGGAAGAAAAGTTCCTGGCCCGCGTCGCCTCGCAGCTAAACAAAGCCGACCCCAATGCCGCCAATAAAGAACTGCGCACCTTCGGTACCCTGGGCGTACTGCGCCACGAACTGCGCGATCGCAGCACCCGCTTTAGCCTCTGCCAGTTCAAGCCCGATCACAATCTTAACCCGGATACCCTGGCCCGCTACCAAAAAAATCGCCTGCGCCTGGTGCCCGAACTGGTGTACAGCCCCTGGGCGAGCAGTGAACATGAAAACGACAGCGGCGCTCGCGCTAAGCGCTGGCGTATCGACCTGGTACTGTTCGTCAACGGCCTGCCCATCGCCACCCTGGAACTTAAATCCGAGTTTAAGCAGGCGGTGCAAAATGCCATAAAACAGTACAAGACCACCCGCCTGGCCATAGATCCCGATACCAAAAAGCCGGAACCCCTGCTGAGCTTTAAGCGCGGTGCCCTGGTGCACTTTGCCGTGAGCCAGTACGAGGTCTATATGGCCACACGGCTGGAGGGGCAGAACACCATCTTCCTGCCTTTCAATAAGGGCACCAAAGCCGGCGGCGCCGGCAACGATGTACCCGCAGATATCAACCGCTACGCCACCGATTACCTGTGGAACCAGGTACTGCTGCCGGATAATTTACTGAATATCCTCGCGCGCTTTGTTCACCTGCAAATTGAGGAGAAGGAAGACTGGGAGGGGCGCAAGTACAAGAAAGAAACCATGATCTTCCCCCGCTACCACCAGTGGGATGTGGTGAGCAAACTGGTGGCTGCGGCCCGCGAGGAGGGCCCCGGCCACAAGTACCTGATCCAACACAGCGCCGGCTCCGGCAAATCCAACTCTATTGCTTGGTGCGCCCACCAGCTGTCATCGCTGCACGACGACCAGGGCCACAAGCAGTTCGATTCGGTGATTGTGGTTACCGATCGCACTGTGCTGGATGCCCAGCTACAGGACACTATCTACCAGTTTGAACACACCGATGGCGTGGTAGGGCGGATCAATAACAAGGAGGGGGATGGCAGTAAGTCGGAAAAACTGGCAGCTGCCCTGGAAGGTTCCCAGCCGATTATTATCGTGACCATCCAGACCTTCCCCTATGTACTAAAGGCGATCGAAAACAGTGTCAGCCTGAAAACGCGCAACTATGCCATTATCGCCGATGAAGCCCACAGCTCCCAAACCGGCGCCACCGCGCGCCAGTTAAAAGAAGTGCTGATGATCGATGCCAAGGAGGACGGGGAAGAGGCGCTGAGCAGCGATGACCTCCTCGACGCCGCCGTGGCCTCCCGCCGCGCGTCGAATAACCTCAGCTACCTGGCCTTTACCGCAACCCCCAAGACCAAAACCCTGGAAATATTTGGCCGCCTACCCCGCCCCAATGAGGCGCCGTCCAAAACCAATAAGCCCGAGGCCTACCATGTCTACAGCATGCGCCAGGCTATTGAGGAGGGCTTTATCCTCGACGTACTGAAAAACTATACCAACTACAAGGTGGCCTATAACCTGGCCATGAAAATTGAAGGCGGTGATCAGGAGGTCGAAAGTAAGAAAGCCAAGGTGAAGCTCAACCAGTGGGTGCGGCTGCACGATTACAATATCAGCCAGAAAGTGCAGGTGATTGTTGAGCACTTTAAAGACAATATTATGGGACTGCTGGGCGGCCAAGCCAAAGCCATGGTAGTAACCGGCTCGCGCAAGGAGGCGGTGCGCTATAAGCTGGCCTTTGACAAGTATATTGCCGATAGGGGCTACCAGAAAATCCGTGCTATGGTGGCCTTTTCCGGCGAGGTGGAGTTTAGCGAAACCGATCCCGGTTCGGCCGGCATTATCGGGGAGAAATTCACCGAGCACGCCATGAATCCGGGCCTCAAGGGCCGCGATATGCGCAAGGCTTTCGATAGCGATGACTATCAGCTGATGATTGTGGCAAATAAATTCCAGACTGGTTTTGACCAGCCCAAGCTCTGCGCCATGTATGTGGACAAGAAGTTGGGCGGGGTGGAGTGCGTGCAGACCCTGTCGCGGCTCAACCGCACCTTCCCCGGCAAGGCGGAGAGCGGCACCTATGTACTGGATTTCTACAATGACCCTGAAGATATTCTCGCCGCTTTCCAGCCCTACTACCAGACCGCCGAACTGGCCAACGTCACCGACCCAGACCTGATTTTTGATCTGTTCGACAAGCTGCGCGCAACGGGCATTTTTACCTGGCCGGAAGTAGAACAGTTCTGCACGGCCTTTTTTATCAAGAGTAAGAGCAACGCAGCGATTGCCAATATCTGTAAGCCGGCGGTTGAGCGCTGGCAGAGCCGCTACAAATCCGCCCTAGCCGCCTATAAACAGGCCAAGGAAATGTTTGAGCGCAGCAAACGTGCGGGTGATGCGGTACTCATCGCCAATATGGAAAACAGCTTTAAGGCGTGCAAGCAGGAAAAGGACGCACTGGAGATTTTTAAGAAGGACCTGGGCAGCTTCGTACGCTTCTACGAGTTTATGTCACAGATTGTCGATTACGATGATAAAGACCTGGAAAAGCTCAGTCTCTACGCCCGCAATCTGCGCCCCATGTTGCGCGAAGCGGTTATCGAAGAAGACAACATCGACCTCAGCAATATTGCTCTCAGCCACTATCGACTCTCCAAAATCCGCCAACAACACCTGGAGCTAAAACAGGATAGCCCCGAATACAAGCTGGTACCCGGCGATGGATTGGGCACCGCCAAACCCAAAGATCCCAAAGAAGAGTTTCTCTCCCAACTGATCGAAAGGCTCAATGAATTATTTATCACCGATCAGCTCACCGATGGGGATCTGGTGAATTATGCCTATACCGTGAGAGACAAAGTCAGTGAGAACCAGCAGGTGATGGAGCAGCTGGCGAATAACACTGCTGAGCAGGCCCTGCTAGGGGGCTTTAGCAAAGCCGTGGACGACGCCATCCTGGAAAGCAATGATGCCCACCAGAATCAGATGATGCAGCTTCTATCTGATCCAGAAAAAATCAAGCAGTTTTCCCGGCTGGTGTTTGATTTGTTGAATAGGCCGGAGTGACTGTCACGAAAAATGGGTTAATGCCGGTTACAAATATATAGTGGGTATTGCCATAGCATGGCTCTCGGGCCTTGAGCTTTCCGTTTCCGCCCGCTTTAGCAACCCAGGCCATGCCAATCTATAGGTAGGGGATGATCCCCTACCAGCAAAAACACATAAACGCCCTCGAATTTTTATGCATCTTGCCAGCTTGTAATTTTTTCAAGAAGAAATACCTCAGTAGATAATTAGTGTTTTCGCTCTCCCCATTGAGTACTTCCATCTAATGTCGTTCTTTCAGGGCGACTGGTTGGCATCAGCTCCCGTAAGATTCCCAGCTTACCCATGTTGAAAATAACTAGCCTGCATCCAATGGGCCCCTTTACTATTGCCAAGGGTAGTATTTGTTATAACAACCCAGGCATAAAATTGTGGGCATAATGGAGACATGAATACAATATAACTTTAAATCTCTTTTACAAAAGAGCCGCGCAACCTGTATGGGGTCTTTACCAGCAGCTACCCTGACACACTGAGTCTGCATTTAAATAGATTTTGACAATACATGGTTAATAGTGACTACTAGGGACCAAAAGATATTTTCAAGCGCCAACAAAGAGCAGCCTGATTCTTTTAAGCAGCCATAATACAGGAAAACCCAAGGCTTTATTTTAACTGCACAAGCACAATCAAGAACAGCTTGAAGAACCCTCCACCTTAGAGCTCTGACATCAAAAAAAGAATTTTCCCTGAAAAGGCAGAATAACGCTTAAGGTCGATCACGGGTATTTTGCACTGCACATAATATTGATAAGTTATTAAGTTATGACAACATCCATTTAGCCCCACACAAAATTCAGATGCTGCCAAATCAACCAGAGGTTAACAAATCAGTCTCGATTAATTGCCTAGAGCCAGATAAAGTTCTAAGCCGGAGATAATTAAACTTAGTCAAGTCTAGACCAGAGCATCCCCTTAAAACTTGTTATGCACTCACATAAACCTTAGAGAATCATAAGAAAATGAACTTAACTAAATATATTCTTCTAACACTCTGCTTTATGTCTAGCGCTTTATACTCCGCGGGCACAATTAAAGTAGAAAATATATCTTACTCTGCTTCCATACTTAAAGTTGGTGCCGGCCAACCTGCAATTGCAGTAACTGACCTTAATTCAGACGGAAATCAAGATGTAATTATTGCAAACAATTCGGACAACAACATAGTAACCTATCTTTCCAATGGCAATGGGACTTTGACACTAGCGGGAGATTTCCCCGCCGGTGACAGCCCTTCAGGTCTATCGACCTCTGACATCAATGGCGATGGGAACGTTGATGTTGTTATAGCCAACCACGAAACCTCATACGTCACCATGCTATTAGGAAATGGCAAAGGAGGTTTTTATCCTGCACCGAATTCACCATTAAACGTGCACGTAACACCTCACCCACATGCCGTCCGATTAAATGACCTTGATGGTGATAACAAAGTTGACCTGATTGTAGACAACCGTAATCACGAAGGTTTACTCGTTCTCAAAGGACACGGGAATGGTGATTTTAAACTGCCAGGTAAGACTATCAAAGTGGGAGGAGACCCCTACCGGGGGTTTGCCATCAAAGACTTAAATAAAGACGGATACTCCGATTTGGTGACACCCAATCAGAATGACATAGGCATATTAATAAATAATAAATCCGGCAAGGGTTCTTTCAGCTTAAGTAGTCTTGCGCAATCCGAAGTGCCATTTAGCGTTGAGGCGGCAGACGTGAACGGAGACGGAAACATGGATTTACTTGTAGCGAACAATCGCAATATCATTACTATAATCCCAGGAGATGGTAGCGGTAGTTTTCTAAAAAAGAAACAAATCGAAATCCAGGCACCTAATGGCGCCAAACAGATTGCAGCGGGAGATCTCAATGGCGATGATATTGACGACGCTTTAATCAGCAGCTGGTCAGGTGAAATTCTCGTTTTAATTGGAGGCTCGACAATCAAGTCGATCAAATTTAGGAATACGAACACTCCCAATCCGTGGGGAGTCGCACTTTTAGATTTAAACAAAGACGGTAAAAGTGACTTTATTGTTGCGGATGGCAACAGTAATTTAGCAGCTGTGTATATAAGCCGGATAGAGTAACAGATGCCCTATTGGATGTAATCTAAAGTTACTACTACAGGCATTGAAATCAATTATCAGCGCAACACATTCATATAAATACAATCAATCTCTTAACTACAGTAAACCGCAGAAGGTTATCACCGTGAAAATAAAATCTCTTTTTGTTTTAACTGCAACGACAACCGTAGCCTTCAACACTAATGCACTAGACAGTGGTGGCGCAGTATCAGATGAAGCCATTGCAAATCAACGCGCGAATTTAGAGAAGAACACCACAGGGAGAAGCTTTGGCCCGCAATCACCACGAGATATTGAATCAACTTCCGGAAACCATACGATTTTCTTCGCTGCCGCACCAGCTCATACAGTTATGAATTTGTGCAACATCCATTTTCATAAAAATGCTGAGCACAAAGGTGGAGAATTTACCCAGTATGCGGGCAACGGTGATGGGCATGGCTTCCTGTCAGGTTTTAAGTATTCCGGCACCCTTACCGAGACCGAGTTAGCCCCACCTAATCAAGAAGTGTGCCCAAGCGAACATGGCAGTCTTCATCCTGGAGATACCATTGAAGTCCATTATGTCCACTCATCCGCCAAAATTAAACCCGGCCCAACCTTGGGTTCCTGCTTTAATGAAGAGATTAAGAATCCACAATTGCGTGTAGAAACGCAAGTTTATGTCTTGGTGAATGATTCCACGGCTTTAGATTTTTCAACATTAACCGCCCACGATGAAAAAAGTGGTTTTCAACAAGCCTTGGGCATTCCCAGCAATACTGGAAAGCCAATTCAGTATTCAGGTTCCACCACCGGTCCAGATTACAATGAACAAGGCTCCCCTTATCAAGTCACCTGGAGTGTCCGCCCCAACGTTGCCAAGGTCAACATTACTTCTGTGGGCAACTGGTGCAAGGACAATATCTTTAATGAAGATCATGCTCACGGTGTAAGGAATCTGATCCAGAACCCCAAGCTTCTCTCCGAGATTAAACACTAAACACCCATGGCAAGAATAAAACTACCAGCGTGATCCTATCCAACAACAACGGACGCGCCACTAAGCGGCTAACGACCCCTCAAACAGCTCAAGGCTACTTATGTATTGATGCCAAGTAATGCCATAGCTAAACCACCCCGCTTCTCGGTCAACCGGAGTAGGAGCTGACCACTACTCTCCTTTGCATGATGGTCAATATTTAACCTCAAGTACTCTTTTTCATAAAAGTACTTGACGCTCCATGGAGAAGTCTATATTGTGCGCACCCTCAACGACGCGCTCGTAGCTCAGCTGGATAGAGTACCTGGCTACGAACCAGGCGGTCGGAGGTTCGAATCCTCCCGAGCGCGCCATTTCAAAAGGGCTTGCATCTCCGGATACAAGCCCTTTTTTTATTTCTTTAGTAGATAGATTCACAAGTAGCGATTGCAGGCATACGACCATACACTTCGCACTAGCCTAAGGTAATCTCGGCTTCGGCCCGGCAGCATTCACCAACTCTTTAAGTAAGAGTGGCCTACAGTCTTATGCTTAAGCGTGCGATTTTAGCCCTGCTCTGTATCCTTGTAATTTATATTGTTGCCGCTTACGTCTACAACAAGCACTTTACTCAGTCTGCCACCTTCAAAAGCTCCCCCTCCGAGCCCGAACGATCTGAAAGCCTGGATTACCTCAAAGAAAAAGACACCATCAAAATCTTGATTGTAGATGGCGGCGGTGTCCGGGGGCTCATCCCCTTATATGTGCTCAACTATATCGAGAACAAACTAAACAAACCTATTAGCGAAGTTTTTGATGTTTATAGTGGTGTATCCAGTGGTGCTATTGTAGCCAGCGGCATCAACATCCCTGAAAAATTTATTCCCAAAAACTACACCGGGCATGATTCTGCCACAGAGTACTTGATACAACTCTATAAAGAAGAAAGTGACTATTTGTTTTCCTCACCCTGGTATCATGATCTATTGACAGGCTGGGGGCTTTTTTCCCCCTCCTTCATGGGGGAACGACTCAACCGTGTACTGGAAAACCACTATACAAAGTCGCTTTCTTTTACAGACTTAAATAACTTTGTTCTTATTCCTGCACTGGACATTCACAGTGGTGAAATACACCTTTTCAAAAATCGTGGGGATGCAATCAAACAATTACCTACCGACAGCTTATACCAACTTATCACGGCAGCAGTCAGTGCCGAGACCGCCTTTCCCCCGGTAGTCTTCAAAACACCAGAGCAAACCAGAGTGCACCGTTACTTTGCCGATGCAGGTCTAGCCATGAATAACCCCACCAGTCTGGTGTTACTTGATATCCTTAAAGAGTTCCCAAATAAAAACTACTACGTTCTAATATTGGGGGCAGGTTCACCACCATTGGCCAGTAGCGAGGTAGATTATAGCGAGCTAAAAAATTGGGGGCGCATTCGCTGGATACGAGATGCTTTTTCTAATATTCAGAGATATATGGACCTTCAACAATTATACGCTCTTGATCTCGCCCAACATTTCTCCGATAGCGACCGTCTGGAATACGATTATCTCAATATCGAAATTGCTGATCCATTCGTCGATATCTTTGACTACGATTCCCTACACCATTTAAAAATTTATGCCGACCGCTTGATTGAAGAAAATCAACAGGACATACAAAGAATTATCGAGCGGCTCAGCCAGCCTGATGGAACATCTTCTCAATAGAAGCTCATGACAAGTTCGAACATTTGAGCATCTATTTTTTGTTCTCTCCTATTTCCTGGAGAGCCAAGACCCGTTAACTCTAATTATTAGTGCCAATCAGAAAACCTGGCTATCCCTTGCCTTTGTCAGTTACATCTCCACCCTAATTGCTTTCGCAATTTGGGGCAGGCTCCTTAGATCACATCCCGCTGTAGCGGTTACCCCTTTTGCTCTATTGATTCCAGTAGTAGGTATTATCACTTCTAGTATTATCCTGGACGAAAAGTTACAGACCATAGAAATTATATGGCTTTGCGCTGATTATGGCTGGGCTTATATGCAACTCCTTATATGGTAGATTATTAGGGCTGGAAAAGCCCCTGGACAAACCGATCAGGCTCCCAAAGATTGAGTAGACTTGATCTCGATGCTCTCAAAGAGAGAGCCCTCAGAGAAAGATTAAACAATTTCATATTTAAAGGTGTAGGGCGCAAGCTGTTCCGCAAGGGCGCCCTCCAAGCTAGGGTTCCCTCCTGTGGTAACCCTGGCAATAGTGCCAAGTACCTTATCCTGCTCCACCTTTACCTGGTTGCTGGCAGTGACCATTTCTGTTCCCCTCACCAACTGATCAATAATCCCCTGAACACACAAACGAATCTCTTCCATTTCCAAAGCGGGCTTGAAAATCTTGCCAACCGCTGTAGTAGGGAGTTCGGCACGGAGCACAATTCTTCTGGGAATGGCCGCTCGCTCAGTAATATTTCCTTTGGCATAGGTAGTAATTGCTTCAAGCAGGGCTTTGGCCAAATCGTCCATTACAACCTCATGCCCTTTGATTATCAGGGGACTAATCGCTTCCTCTGATAACTTGACGTAGGCGACAGGAACCTCTCCCGCGTGGGCATCTGGTGTACCTACCGCTGCGGCCATGGCAACGGAAGGATGCTGGCAAAGCACCTCTTCTATCAATTTGGGCTCAATATTATGCCCTCCACGTACTATCAACTCTTTTTTTCGGCCTGTGAGCCAAAAATAGCCATCTTCATCCTGCCTGCCCAAATCCCCGGTGTTAAACCAGCGCCGCCCTTGAGCATCTTTTACCCATATCCCCTGGTTATGCTCAGGGTTAAGGTAACCATTAAATACATTATTCCCATGAATCAGCAGATTACCGATTTCATTGGTCTGGCTATACCGAATGAAATTGCCTTGCTCATCCAGTTGGGCACTTCTCATCTCTTGCAGCGGTAAACGCAGTCCGATTGAGCCCACCTTCTTAACGCCATGTGGTGGCGTGAGACTGCTAGCGCAAGTGCCTTCCGTTAAACCATATCCCTCTACGATTTGCACACCGGTTATACGCTCAAAAGCATTAAAAACCTCTACCGGCATAGGCGCCGCGCCACACAAAGCCATTTGTAGGGAGGAGATATCGCACTGATTTACTGGCTGCTGCAGCAAAGTGGAATAAACTGTGGGCACAGCGCTGAAGCTGTTCACGCGGTAGAACTCAATAATTTTCCAAAAATTACTGAAGACATCCTCACCTCGGTAACCTTGAGGGGTCATTAATACCACTTCGCAACCATTAATAAAGGCTGCTAGCCCCGTCACAATTGCCGCATTCACATGAAAAAGTGGCAGGCCACACAAGATAACTTTTCCTGGCCCCATAATGTCGCCAGCTACCAGACCTATACTTTTTGCATTGGCCAGTTCATTCCCGTGTGTATGGGTAGCAATTTTTGGTAGGCCTGTTGTGCCCCCGGTACAAAATAGAGAGGCGGTATCATCACTGTGGATACTGCGTTTGAAATTCAAGTGGCTAGATGGTTGCTGCTTAAGTGCCGACTGGTAGGCTATCCGCTTTTTACCTTGCAGCGGGGGTAGCCGTCTGCGGTATTGATACTGTATCGCACTAGCCGCAATACCTTTAAAACCACCTGCATGATAAGCTGGGTCCACATAGAAGATATTTTTAACTTCAGGCAAATTTGGCAAGATACTTTCAATTTTTTCACAGATATCGGTACCAGGAAAAGGGCTCAAGGTAACGATAGCCTTTGCCTGGCTATGCCGAATCAGCTCTTCTATCTGCCTGGCCTCCAGTAGCGGATTAATGGCCAATACTTTAGCGGCCGCCTCTGCCCCCCAGAGTACATAGTGCGTTTCTGGTAAATTTGGCAGTACAAATGCAACCGTATCATGTTCTTGAATGCCAACACTATTCAATAAATTAGCAGTTTGAATAATACGTTCAGCCAGTGTTTGATAGCTGATCTTTACTGGCTTTCTATAATCTTTGCCTGAGAGAAAAAAAGAAATCGCTGTTTGCTGGGAGTAACACTTGCACGCAGCCATTATTGCTTCAAAAGTGTTGCCGCTGAATTTTTCAGTAAGCGCTTTAAGGTTGGAGAAATCTTCCCCCTCTGGTTGCTTGCCCGTTAGCAAGTAATTTTCCAAAGCCTCAATATCTTTCAAAGTTGAAGTGGACATAATATTACTCCCTGATAGCCAATCAGAATGTGGCTGTATTAAATTATTTTTTATTTTGATAGATAGAAAGCAAAGCGAACCTAGCTGGATTGCTGTGCGAGCCACTCCTGCTCGTCTCCGGGCTCCGGCATAACTGCCCCGCCCTCAATCACCCAACTGGCGGGAACATCAATAAGATCCACCTCACAACGAGCTGATGAACAACCCAAAAGCTGAGAGGCCATTTTTATAAAGCTATTAGCTAGAGCTGACTTGATTTTATCGCTACGGCCTGAGCGAATGGAACCCAGAATATGAAGACTACTCTTTGAACGCAAATGAATGCCTCGACTAAATACAACCTGTACAAATTGCGCGGGCGCGCCGGTTATTGTGCAGTGAGCTTCTGTGACCCCGGAGACAAGAGCTTGCTGCTCGGAGCCGGATAGTGGACGCTGGGTGGAAATCGTGTAAAGCGGCATTTGCGGCCTCTTATAGATTGATATGAGTGTTGAAGTGCCCCGTGGTGCTTTTGGATCTCACTAAACGCACCAGTGTTTTGGCTAGGTAGGCAATTTGCCGCAGCGGCGGCATACGTTTGCGATTTGCACTTAGAAATTTCCTGCTGAGAGACTGGTCAGGTGCAGTAATAACGACCTCGTTTTTATTGATCCCAGTGGTGACACACCACTGCTCCAGCAGTTCGTATAAAAACGGGTGACGCAGTTCGTTTGATGTCCCATCAGGCACGGGAGCCATCAGGGTAGCCACCGAAGATTTCTCTCCGTTCATAAAGGCCTGATCTGGCGGAACCTCCATCCACACCAGCCTGGGAGTGACGGACTGGTCCAGGTGACCCCGGTAAGCCCGCCGTATCACCTGTTCCAACGCAGCCTTGTTGAAACTTGCTTGCGAGCCCTCGACCAGAGCGCATAACACGATAGGTTTAAAATGCATTTCACCTCCAGATAAGTTTCATTTTGGAACCAATTTAATGCCATTAAGTTCCAAAATACAACTAAAATTGACAGGCTATCGGCCGATCTCTCAATAACCTATGGCAATATGACGGCCCGAAGCGGCTTCCAGGAAGTTTTGTTTTGGAACTGGCTTGTGAGACCATGGCGCCTTGAGCAACCCTGGGACTGCTATGAGTGAGAGTAAACCCGCTGTTCAATGCGGGATCGAAGAGGCACTTTCTGTAATCGGCGACCGCTGGAGTCTGCTCGTTGTCCGCGATGTACTGAGAGGCGTTAATCGGTTCGACTCACTTCAGGACAGCTTGCAGATATCCCGAAATATCCTCACACAAAGACTCTCCAACCTGGAAGAAGCCGGCATTCTGGTTAAGGCGCCCATTAAGCCCGGAGCACGGCGTATGCTGTACAGCCCTACCCCAAAATGCCTCGCGCTCGTTCCCGTTTTGGTTTCTCTGATTGACTGGAGCGCACACTGGTCTGAGAAAGCCAATGTGCGCTGGTCCCGTGTGATTGATAAAAGAACCGGGGAGCCTGTTCAGATAGATTTGGTGAGTAAAGATGGTAAGCCGGTATCCCTGCTGGATCTGGATTTGAAATACTAAAGAGCAGCGGGTTAAGACCCACCGAGGGGCCTGCTCTCTCCACGCTTACTTATCTCGCTACCCTCCCTCGTTCCCTCCCCTCGCTCACGGCTTATAGCTAGACTAGATTTATCGATCGGTAACCAATCCTAACCACCCGATGCAACTTTATTGTGATCATTGCGGCCAACTCTGGAATATCGAGGATTCAGCGCTTATTTCAATACAGGAAATCCTCCGCGCTTTTCCCGATAGCAGAATTAGCGCAAAGCTGATCAAAACTTTAAAACCAACCATTGGCCTCCCCATGATGGCGGTGAAGCAATTCGCAGGCCACAAGACCTTAAAGAGCGGCCACTGTTTCTTTTGCAATACTCAGCTGGACAATATTCCAATTCTCTTCAAAAACTGCAGCAGCTGCGGAGCGCTAAATCTCGATATTCCAAAGCAGGGCCAGCGAGACCCTTATTAAAAACACACCTTCTTAAACATGTACTAATGGCAGGGCCTCCCAGCGTGTGGTGTAGGCGGGTGAGCGATAAGCTTGACGCATCTTCCAGTGCTTATGCACCCCCTCAGCCCCTAGAAAAAGAGTGCCGCGGCCAAAGCGTTGGTTGACTCTATCGAGGGCCTGCATCATCTCCGCAGCACGGGCCGGCTGGCCGGCGGTAAACATATCCCCTTGCCCCAGGGAGCTGGGCACCAGCTCCACCAGGCCCACACCGGCTTTCATAAAACGATGACCAGGGCGGTAAAGCTCGGTTATGGCCCCCTTGGCCAGGCTCGCAATCAAGCGGGTGTCATTAGTGGCATAGGGGCACTGTACCAGCGTACTGCGACTGTAATAGTGGGGCTCGTGGGGCGAGGTGTGCAGAAAGACATGTATCGAAGCCACCAAGCACTCCTGCCCGCGCAGCTTTTCTGCCGCCCGGCTGGCATAGAGACTAACTGCCTGCAGAATGGGCTGTAGTTCACTCAATTTCTCGCCAAAAGAGCGCGTGCAATAAATCTGTTTTTTTGCCGGCGGCTGCTCCTCCAGATTCAGGCATGACACCCCATTTAATTCCTCAATGGTTCGTTCAATATTGATATTGGTGTGTCGGCGCAAGATTTTAGGATTGGCCTGGGCCAGGTCATAGGCGGTCTCTATACCCAAGCGCCCCAATCGCTTGGCAAGACGCCTGCCGACTCCCCAGACTTTATCGACCGCCATGCGTTTCTGCAGCCATTGCCATTTCTGTGGAGTATCCAGGGCACAAACCCCGTTGCACTTGGCAATTTTTTTCGCTGCCCGATTGGCGAGCTTGGCCAGAGTCTTACTCGGAGCAATCCCCACACCCACCGGCATACGTACATCGCGCCACAGAGTTGTGCGAATCCGCTGGCCGTAATCCAACCACTCCTCCTGTAAACCATACAGATTCAGAAACATCTCATCGATACTGTACACCTCCACCTCTGGGCTAAAGCCCTTCAGGGTCTCCATAACCCGGTGGGAAATATCGCCGTACAGTGGATAGTTGCTGGAGAAGATGGCCACATTGTGCCGCCGCAACAGATGTTCAATCTTAAAGAAGGGCTGCAAATCGCCAATCCCCAGCGCCTTGGCCTCTTTTGAGCGCGCCACCACAAAACCATCATTATTAGAGAGCACCACCACCGGCCTCCCCCTTAAGTCGGGCCGGAATATCTGTTCACAGCTGGCATAGCAGCTGTTGCAATCCACCAGTGCCAGCATTCAGAGAGGACGGTGATAACGAATAGAGGCTTTAACCACCCCTTCAACAATCAGTTCCTGTCCTTCCCAAACCGGTATCGGCGGGTAACGATCGTTGGCCGACAGCAACCGCCCATGGTGGCGATCCAGTACTTTGCAGGTAAGTTGACCATCCAAAGCCACAACCACCACATCGCCGTGTACTGGCGTTAGTGAGCGGTCAACAATCAAAAGGTCGCGGTCGAAGATCCCCAAGCCCTGCATGGAATCGCCATTGGCACGAGCCATAAACGTGGCCGCCGGATGAGTGATCAAATGCTGATCGAGGCTGAGGCTTTTCTCTTTGTGGTCATCCGCCGGGGATGGAAAGCCCGCGGCCACACCGTGACTGTAGAGAGTCGCTAGTTTCATAGGATTTCACTCGATACTGTATGTACATACAGTTTAGGGGGAGTTCGCCAATTCCGGCAAGAACGATGGCTGACCAGCGAGCCGCCAGCCGTGCTCGCTACAGGCCCATAGCAAGGCTACAAAAGCACAGCACACACTAAAACGGGTACCCTGTAGCAGGGACCCGCAAGGTGTAAATACCTTCTACGAGCTATTCGAATATGTTGTGAACCCAGTGCACTCTTGGGTAAAACCAGGCAATGGACCACAATCTCCCTCCAAGTGGCCGCTTGGCAGCATAGCTGCCTGGAATTATGATCCGCGCAACAGGCGGGTAATGATCGATGACAAGGCCTGCCCTAAAAAGGCAACAGCCCCCACCCGAGTGAACACAGTACGGAGACGAGACAAAAAATGAATTTGGCTATAGCGGCACTGATCGTGGCCTCCTATTTTATCTGCATGAGGCTTAGCTCCTCCGCTATCAACCGGTTCGGGCAGGCCAGGGCGGTGAAGCCCTATCGCCTCAAATATATCTCCAAGACTATCAGTATTGCCGTCTTGGTATTCCATCTGGTGCTGCTGATCAGTGCCCTGGGTTTTGAATACACCCAGGTTTCCATTTTTCTCTCCTCCGTGTTCGCAGTAATTGGCGTAGCACTTTTTGCTCAGTGGTCGATACTGAGTAATATTACCGCCAGCCTGATTATTTTCTTTGGCTTTCCCTACCGGGTTGGCGACCAGATTCGGGTGATGGATAAAGACGATGATATCTCCGGCACTATTGAGGAGATCACACTATTCCATGTTCTCATCAGGCGCGGCGAAGAATTAATTACTTACCCAAACACTTTAATTCTGCAAAAAGGCGTAATCAAAAACCCCAGCAAACAGCCGACTGAAGCACCTGCAAAGCTGCCGGAAGCCGGCCAGACTGAAGCGCAATAGCTCTCTACCTTCCCGCCCTCAATTCAGGGCGGGAAACCTGAAAGCGACAAGTCCTCTCTGGAACTTTTGTACCAACGCGCCCTTCTCTCCCATACAAAAAACCATGCCATCTGGCTGGCTACACCTAAATAACAAAAAACAGGCCCACAAAATCTCTACAAAAGGCACAAAAAAAGTTCTTACCACTTCCCATCTCCAGCGAAGTAATTTGCTTCAACCGTCTCAATAGTTAAAAATGCGCAAGATTCAATGAAATTGGCTTTAAGGGACTGCATGACCGATACCCTCAAAGATATACTCCACTTCGTACAGGAAATGGGCCTAAAAAATGGCTTGTTTGTCATTTTTTTCATCTTTGCACACTATTTATTGTTCTGGATGTACAGTGGGCGATTGAAAGATCGTCAAGTTGAAATTGATCGACTAGCGGCAGATAATAAGGAGTATCGGGATAGGTTCCTCAAGCTGATGGATAATGCTTTTTCCTATTCTCCGCCCACCAGAAAAGTGGCCCCAAAAAAGCCAGTTAATGAAAAGGAGTTTGAGTAGTGCTCTCCATATTGCTCGCGATCGCTCTTCTCTTCATTGCAATTCAGTTATACCGGCTTCATGAGATAAGAAAGCACGACCAACACCTGTTCGAGTTTTGTCAGCTGCGGAGAGATACGATCTCGTATCTCTCTAATTCCTATGAGAATCTCTCCAGAACAGATTATATTGCCCTCAGGAAGATCAATGATGCGCTGAGCAGCATCATAGCCGGCTACAAAGAACACAGAACCGTTGTCTTTAACTACCGCCTGTTTATCGAGTACCTGGATGAACTCAAAGCCTTTGAGAAAAAAGCCGAGAAGATATCCACCGGCAACAAAGATATTCAAGACCTGCTCAAAAGAATCCACTGCTCCATTTTCAAAGCCTTCCTGGCATTTACTCCCCACCTGAAATCAGAACTTGCATTTTCCCTCATGATGAAACTGATTTCCCTTGGCGTTAAGGCGGGGGTTAAATCTCTAAAAGACTACTTATTACGCCTCAAAGAAGCAAAGGTTATGGTGAACACCTTCAAAGGGTCTTCTACCCCCTGTTAGCCCCTAGTAGCAAATTTGGGGGCCTATGCCCCCGCCATCGCGTCCACTCCCCGCACCCAAACCTAACAGTCCCTTCTGAGGCGATATCCAGCAATTTTGGTCAAGTGCCAGACACACACAAGTCCTAGAATACTTTCATTAGAAGAGGTGACAGCTATGGCAGAGTATAGGGATAGGTTTGTGCAGGTACTGCACTATATTGAGGAAAACCTCAACTCCGAACTCGATATCGACAAACTCTGCCAATACACCAACTTGTCTAAATATCATTTTCACCGGCAATGCTCCGCCTTTTTTGGAATGCCGGTAATAGCCCTAATCAGGCGATTGAGATTAAAAAGGGCGGCCTATCAACTCACCTATAGAGACAAAAAGGTGGTGGATATCGCCCTGGAGAGTGGCTACGACAGCCACGAGGCCTTTGCACGAGCCTTTAAGAAACTCTTTGGCAAGAGCCCCTCAGAATTTCGCCGCGCTCCAGACTGGGAAGTTTGGCATAAGCACTATGAACCAGTTACAGCACTTAGGAGTCACTTTATGAGAAATACAGCGAAATACGAAGTAACCATTATTGAATTCCCCAAGACTCAACTCGCCGCCATGGAACATAGAGGCCCAGCCCACCACCTGGGTGCTACTATCAAACAGTTTATCCAATGGCGGAAGGCTCAAGGGCTTTCACCACGTAATAGCAGAACTTTCAACCTGGTTTATGATGACCCAGTAACCACGCCCCCTGATCAATACAGATTTGATGTCTGCTGTACCGTGCAATACCCCATTGATGCCAGTGAAAGGAATATAGTCAACAAAGTAATTCCGGCAGGGAAATGCGCAGTCATAAGGCACTTAGGCAGTGACGATACCATTGGAGCGGCTGTTCAGCATCTATACTTTCATTGGTTGGATCATTCAACTTTTGCAGTTCGTGATTTCCCGATCTTTTTTGAGCGGATAAATTTTTTTCCCGAAGTACCTGAGAGTAAAATCATTACAGATATATTTCTTCCCATAGAAGAAAATATCTAACAGCAAGGGTTGAGAAAATACAATAAATATGCAGCTAAGAAGCGTTCCATAAATCACTCAAAATAATAAAACTAATCCTACCACCTGCACTCTCTATGATATGGATTAAAGAGCACAGGTCGCCCCATGAAAACCAGCCACATATCGACCATCCTGGTCGTTGTTATCATTGCTTTTGTGGGGCTATTGTATTTCTACAATTATCGCTTAACCCAGAGCATTAAATTTAACGCTTACCCGGTTACAGACGAGTTTATTAATAGCAATGACTCTCTCAAAGACAAAGATACTATTAAAATTCTGATTATAGACGGAGGGGGTATACGTGGATTAATACCACTCTATGTTATCCAATTTATAGAACAACAGACTGGCAAGCCTATTGATGAACTATTTGATGTTTTTAGCGGAGTATCAACTGGCGCCATCATTGCCACAGGGCTCAATGTCACCCAGATACCAAATCAAGAAGGTATCCCAGAAAAAATAGACTCAAGAACTAAAACTGAGAAAGTAATCGATATTTATAAAAATGAAAGCAGATACCTATTTTCATCACCCTGGTATCACAAATTAATGAGCGGGAATGGTTTTTTCTCGCCTCGCTTTAGCGGAGAGCGCCTACGCAACACCATCGAGAAACACTATACCGATGAAATAAATTTCACTGATCTAAAAAATTACATCATTATACCTTCTTTCAATATACATACAGGCCAGTTACATCTGTTCAAAAACCGTGGCGAAACGGTTAACAAACTGCCAACGGACACACTGTATCAACTGGTCACCGCCGCAGCTAGCGCAGAGACCCTATACCCTCCTGTCGATTTTATAACTACTGGGCGGGATATTCGTCACCGCTATTACGCTGATGCCGCTATATACGCAAACAACCCCACCAGTATTATATTACGCGATATCATTAAAGAATTTCCGGGGAAAAACTACTATGTGTTGATTCTCGGATCCGGCACATCACCATTGGCCACAATGGAGACCAATTACAGGAACCTAAAAAGTTGGGGGAAAATTAACTGGCTTCAAGATCTTATATCCGGTGTGCAAAGGTCCATGGATGACCAACAACTATATACTCTGGAGATTGCAAGCTCTCTAAGTCCTAAAGGAAGAATCAGTTATAACTATTTAAACGTGGAAATTATCGACCCATATGTCGATCCATTTGACTACAAATCAATCGATAAACTAAAAATTCTCGCCGATAGACTGATCAGTGAAAACCAAGTAGAGATTGATCAGGTAATCAGTAACCTCAAGCAGAATGGGTAATTATTACTCTAAAACACCTTCCACACAGGTATAGTTTGCTTTTCATCACGGTCAACATTACTGTTTCCCGGTGAGACATTCACAGATGCGACAATCAGTATGGCAACTGGAAAATTGACGCTGGTAATATGCATGCTCCTAGTGTTTTTAGGAGCCTCCTCACTCTCCTTGGCGAGGAGTCTCAATGAGCAGGAGGCCCGCAAAAGATGCCTGCGAACCTGCAAGCATGTTTACTATCGGTGCCTTAAAAATAACCGGGAGATTCCAGCCGACTGTGTTAGCGACAAGAGATTCTGTGATTTTATTTGCTATGACGATGATCTCTATTATCGCGAGCGGGACTACCTAAAGCGACTCCATAGGCGCAACCGCTGGTATTAATGATTGATTCTGGGGCAGATCTCAAGATATAGAGATAAGAGGGATTAAATAGAGAAATTAAAGAACCAACATTCTCAAACCCCTGATGCCTTACACTGCCCCTGCACACCCAGGCAATAAACCACTTTAAAATTGCAATATTCCAATCAGTTCTCCTGAAGCATTTTTAGAGTTCAACTTTTGGACAGAGCGCACAAAGTAACCAGAGTGACTTTCTAACACATTAAGCCTTATAGTATCTCCCGCCTCAACCGAGTCAAAAAAACGTTGATTTACACATGTAGAGTAAGGCTGACCATAATCAATACTATAGCAAGTATGCCCCAAGCGACCTGTCCTCACCCCTTTACGGGTAACAACCTGCTCAAAGCTAGCCTCTTCGCCAAACGTATTTGTATAGTATGCGGGGATAGCATAATACACCGTTCCCCAAGTCAGCCCATAAGAAATTAAATACCACAGAACCCAGTAAATACCCCGAATAACAATATTCGAGCGGATTATCTTGTTTGAGGGGTGCTTATCCAGGAGAGCAGGTAGAACCCAAATCGCAGCCAAAAGCCCAACAATTACACCACCATAGCCTGGATTCTCATAGAACTGGTATCTACCAACGCTGGCAGAACCCATCAATAAAAGCACTATCGTCATGGATACCAGGGTATAAACTTTTTCTTTGCCACTGGCCCCCTCACGAAAAACAAAACTCACAAGCTAAACCTCATCAAGAAGCAATAAAAAATATAATCGGCAATCAAGACTACCTGCCCAACCCAACAAACTGGCCGCAAGGAAAGCAATTTTTACAGCGCTATTAGTGCAGATATAAGAGAAAGAATACAACTCTATTTTTAACAGCGGAACGGTAGAAAAATATAAAGCCGGGAAGCTAATAGTTAAACATCAGCCTCCCTAAAAACGCTCTAAGCATCCAGAAAGCTATTAATGGCTGTAATACCTTTATAAGCCATAACCCCCGCCTGACGTATAATCGTCTCTTTGTACTTGCTGAAGGTGGCACTTTCAGCCAAGCGATGATCTATACAGCTCATCATATTAATAACCTTAGCAGTGTGGCTCTTGTAGATCAGGGGCCCCTGAACCACAGAATAACCAAAACTTTTTAGTCCGATTAGCTCTCTACCGGTCACCCTAAAAATACGATCCAGAGGATCACCACTCTTAAAGTCTTTATTAGCAATAGTCGAGGAAGTCGGCCGGGAAACCAGTTCCACCTCAGCTTTGGCGTGTACGGCTCCCAATATCCATGCGTCATTCAAAATAATTGACCAGGTTTTTGTTCTCAACACCGAGCCGTTATCTCTTGAATTGGTTGGCCCAAAAACCTTTAATGCCTCATGCAAATTTTCAATACTACCAGCGACGATCTTTCCATCCTTAGTGGTGGCAGCATTATTGTAAACCTGCCAGCAAGCTTCGATATGTTGCGCGGTACGATCGGCCGGATTCAAAAGCCCCTCGATCTCTTTTTTGAAATCACTTTCGATATACATATATAGTCCTTTAAATCTATAAGGGAAAAATTCCAGATAGTGCGGCCACCTTATGTATTAAATGCCGAGGCCAATAGTTTCCCGCTCCACAAGAGCCCATTCCTTTCATATGGGTTCTGCCACAAGAACCTGAACACCAGTACCAAATAATATTGCCCTGACCAATCACCAAACCAGTAGCTTTTGTGAAGAGCTAGGTATAGCCACAACATGTCAGAATTGACAAATGTAACCTTTTTCGAGATTACTTGCTTACCTTCGAATGTCAACATCCTTAATGATTTTTATTAGGGCAACTAGAAGAGGCTCACACTTTTTTCTATTGAACCCCTTCTCCCCCTAAAGCCTGCCATGTGGATTTTGATAAAATTTATGATCAGGTAAATCTCAGAAGCACAAACCAAAATCCTCAAGTACCATTTGTCTATGCAACACAAATAGCACAAGGATACCAAGTGGAAAATTGCTAACGAATATAGCCCCGCATCACTAATGACATTGGATCATAAAGTGGGCCCAGACCCTAAAAATTTATCGGCTGACATACAGGGAATATAAACTGAAAATGTAAAAGAAGCCCAGAAAAGCTGGGGGCCAAAAATCTGAACCCTGGCAGGAATTAACAATGCACCCCACACTTCGCACTCCACTAAGTATGCTTTTCATAGCCAGCTATAATCGTTGTACTAAGAACCGACAACTCAAAATACTTTTTCTTTACAGCCGTATATTTAGGACTGGAGAAAAAGTCATTCATTATCTGCTCAGATGGAAACCTGATTGTAAACACACGATTTATTTTAAAATTACTCTCAGACTTCAACACCTCTGACACCCTAAAATCATAGCCAAACGAACCACCATAAGACTTCAATATAGGCCTCATAGCGTTACGATATACTTGGTAGACATCATCATTACTGACATCCAAACCTACTAGCATCTCATACATTTCAGTACTCCAAATCCAACCTTCGATTACTCTCTGGGTGATACATTTATGCCAAGGAACTTGGCTAATGGATAACTAGTCTCTCCCCTAAACCAAAATCATAAACGTTTCGCTTTACACCAAGCATAATAGGATTTTGCATTGCGTCCCAAATACATACTGCTGCACCAACAAGCCAGAAAGCCCCCAGGAATTAATAAGAGGGTGGTATTCCCTTCCTGAGAACCCAGATATAGTAAAAACACTATACTAGCCAGCACAGAGAGAAGTGATACAGCTCTATACAAAGGATTATCAAAAGCCAGTAATAAAGCGGCCGCCAAATAACTAGCAGGTATGCCAATGAGCACCCAATGCTCCCACGAGGCCGCATAAAAATACACCATAGCGCTCCCTAGTACGGCAAGTAAGAACTGCAAAAACTCCCAAGCTACTAAATATTTCGGCTTCCGTATCAGCTCACCGGATATATTTTTAATCCAGGGATACTGATCCTCTCCACGATTAAAATTTCGAAATCGGATTTTCATCAGTGTTGTGTGTCAAGTTCGGTACAAATGGCCATTGATGGATCCTAACTAGAGTTTTCTCATTAGAGACAATCCCAGCCGATATTTATTCTAGCTTATCGGCCAAGATTGAAAACAAATAAATTAATATAAATTCGTGAACTTAGAGAATGGTAGTCCTCCAAGCCCGAAGACCAAAACACAATACATAGGAAATTGTTTCAATGATTACTAAAAATTCCACCACAGACCGGGCGATACTCAGCCCGATCAAAAGCAAGTAAAACCTTAACGTTTAATTGAAATATAGTCTTTTCTTACTGTATGGAAGATTCTTCAGAGCCAAAGGCAAAGTTACCAGAGGCTCCTTGGATTTATTGAAGTTGCAAGTTGAATCTAGGCTTTTTAATTATTGTGACGTCTTCGTTCAAGCTGAAATTGGTATAAAGAATCTATCGCTAATTCATCTGCCCTATTCTCCATGAGAATAAGGTCTTTAACTTCGTGACTCCCGAAATATTTCTCACTATTATACCGGCCAACGTTTCCTTCTCCCCTTGTTCCTACAATCGCGCCCAAACCATTTAAAGAATCTGAAAGCACGATCCAAGGTGAATTTTGCCAACGCATTTGATAAGGATCTTTACTCGCCTTATTAAACCAAAAAGTATCCTGCCTATACTGTTTGCCTTCAATATTCCAAAAGATTGATTGCACAGAAGTTCTTCCAGCTTCGCGGCCAGGTCCTCCAGATGCAGAACGTGCTATCGAAATTAGAAAATCATTTGTTAAACTTACAGAGTCCACCAAATTGGACTGGCTAAACCACATATGAAAATCATTGCCCAACTGGAAATCATGCATCTCAGAGCCATCCCTATAATAACTTCCGCTAGCAACTGCTCCGAATTTACTGTTATATATAACATTGCCTGAACTAAAACTTTTTGAGATGCTAAAACCATGTCGATAATTTTTAGCCTCTACATTACTCAGCAAGCAATCATTAGCATTCATTAAAGTGAAAGCATAGCCATTTCCACCCTCTCCTAGATATTGAGAATTATTTATTTTCACATCTTTAATAGTTATGTTTTTAGAACTATTAATAACTATCCCATTAGAAAGATAATTAAATGATTCTCCGTCGAGCACGGGGTCAAATGTACTGACTGATTTTACCCATCCATCAATTAAATAATTTAAATTAATCAAGCTTGAATTGTGAACATAATAAGCTGGATTACCCTTAGTATTGTAATCATCATTTTTAAATCCTTCACTTTTTTGATAAACATAACTGACCCCCTGATCGTCTTGTAATGGCATATTACTAATTGATAGGTCCTCAATTCCAATATTTTTAATATGGGCCTTAGCTTTATATGCAATCGCACCAGAACTTACAGCTAATGAATAGCGGATAGGACTGTCTAGTGTTACGGAGTTTCCCTGTATGTTTTCTATACGCCTTAAAAAGCCGACACCTTGAACCCAATAGTGATATTCGTATGACCTTTGTGGTGTCAACTCTATTTTTGCCCGATATTGTGTGTAGTCTCCATTTTCATCTGCCCCCCAAAATCTCCACCAAGAGGCAGCTGCATGTGAGTTTATGAAATCCCGTGTTGCAAAAGATCTAACAACGATAAAGTCACCCCTTTTCAAGGAGTTTCCATTATAATTCAGGGAACCATCATCTGGATTGTAAGTTCCTTCTAGTTCGATTGTGTTTTTAACTCCAAAAACACTTTTTGCTAGTGGAATCGGTCTAGTATCGACTATTATCCTTTCTTCACCTAACTGTTGATTAAGGCTTGCCCAGTATTGATTTCCATTTTTTGGCTTTACACCAATTATACTTCTCCTTCTCATGGAGTAGTCTTCTTCTAGGTTACCAATAGCTGATTGAGTGCCCAAAATCTTAGTTTTATTTACCCCATCTCCTTTTAATACAATGTCATCACCCCATATCCAAATCACTTGATTTAAAGATATTACTCCGGAGTTTTCATAGTGACTTATCCAGGCTGGGTCTTTAGTCACTACATTTTCATTCCAAAAATGTCTCGCATTTTTAAAATACTTTTGAGCCTCTTTAAGACTCACTTGATATGGTTCACTGTTACTCTTGGCGGGAAGATAGACATAATGCTGTTGACCCGTAGTACGCGCTAGAATAATTGCATGATCAATCGCTTTTTGAATGGCTATTGTATCGTCCTGCTCATCGCCAATGCCACGATAGTCATTTACATTAAGAACATCGGAGTCTAGATCTTTCACGACTCTTGTGGGAATATTTAAACCCCGCTTATATCCGGCATATGAAAAGTCCTGTACAATTAAATCCTCTTTAAACTTCAGACTGGATTGATCGCGGGTAACTAATTCATGAATTACATTATTATCACCTAGCTTGATATTAAGTTTAGGTTTAAATTCACTCGTTCCAGCTTCCAGTGAAGCTATATGCACCCAATGGTTCGCAGTAGATCCACTAATTTCATTTAGCTTAAGCCTAAGAACGACCTCGTTTGTTTTGGTATTTTCAATTTGCCAATTTATTTCTTCGGTCACATCAAAGGAGTACCACTTCTTTGCTTTATCTACATGTAATCTATTACGAAAATAGGAGGCTTCTCTGCCTAGATTATCCCAGCTTGAATTTTCATCAAGCTTGTCGAAGTTACTTTTGTAGAGTTCAATATACTTTTCAGTCCCGACTCCTGCACTAGAAACATATATCTTCAGTTCGGCTTTTTCTACTGGATAATTAGTCTCTGAAAATTTAAATTTTAAATATATTTCTCTTTGAAATTCATCAGATGATGCCCACTTTGCCATCAGAACAGGTTCCGAGTAGTAGGTGTCGCTAGCATAGTTTCCGCCGCGTATATAAGTATCAAAGACTGGAAACAGAACTCCTGTACCATTTTTTACATTTATCTCAGTGTAATCTCTGCCGTGAGATACTTGACAAAACAAAAAAGCAGATGCCAGCAATTGACACAAGAAAATTTTAGCGAATCTGAATGTGATACAATTTTTTTTCACTTTAAAATGTTTCCTCGAAAAATTGTGATAGTTGAGACAATAACAAGAGAAGCAGACCTTCGCTGATTTTCAATTAATAAATGATGTCTGATCAGACATGGCACTAGGCTAAGCCGTAGTAGTTCAGACTTGACCTGACAATTACCAGTTTTTCAGAAGGTACTCTATCAGGTCAAGTTTAGCTTACGAATATTTTCCTTTCTGGTCTTTTTATCCTTTCTAAGGGGTGTCATCGGTATACTACCACAACACTTTTTAGCCTGATTTGTGCGGCTATTATTATAATATGTCAGTCATTGGACCAGTTCCTTTTGTAGCTCTTCTATGGATTCATAGATCTTACAATCCAATGAAAGCTGAAAAAATTCTTGTGAAATGGTTTTATGGAAGCGCTCAAAGATACTATTCGTTTGTGGAAGTCTAGCTTTGTAAGCGATCTTGCCTGGTCATGAGTAAGGATTCTATTTGAGACACCCAAGCTGGATATTAAAAGATAGCAGTACAACAGATTAGCAGAGAGGAATTACTTCAAGTACCTCCGCGTAATACCTGAAAGTGGAACTTGGCTGTGCAAATCAAAATGTAGTGTGAGCACAGCGCTTCAGCGTCATTGAGCGAAGATGCAAACAAGACGTTCTTCTGAACCATAACAAAGGATTTGATTTCCTGCTCGGTCAAATTGCTGCCAATCTCTAAGCGACCATCATTGGATGATTACACAAAACTCATACCAATATTTCAGACAGTACTTTATTCCCTTACCCAGTGAAGATTTTGGTGGCACTTGCGGGTGGCTCTAATCGAGACAGAATGTGAAGGTGGCCATTATGAGTTTGGATTATTGCTGCCATAATTTATGCCTTTTTTCAATAAGAGATGGTTGTCTTTGGCTGTCCGTCCTCCTGCTCAAACAACAACGCGAAAACTGGATCAGCATCATTTTCCTCTACGGAACCTTCACCCAAAAATTCTGCACTTTAGAATAGCAACCCCAGTAGATCCTCAGGGTCTTCGTGCACTCAGAGCACCGGCCAAAGAGAGAATGCTGCAGCTATTTGAATTGAAACAATAGCTGACGGTAAGCCTTTTCAAATTGCTTGCATAGTTGAATACGAGAGTTTTACTTCACATGTAAACTATTCAATCGGGAACTGTAACGTATCACCGGCAGCCATTGTGTTTCCCTATGTTAATTTATGCGTGGGTTATACCAAGGAAAACCACTCCCCAGGCTCAACAGGCATCAACAAAATCATGAAAAATATACTATTTTTGGTTCTTAGTACTGAGTAAAATCCAATCCGGAAACAGCCACTGTAACTGCGGAGTCGACAACTATATTACGTAATTTTAAATACCAGGAAAGACAAGCCTCGAATTCTCATTTCAGTTATAAAGGAACCAGAATCCATCATCTTCCCAGTAAAGCATGCGAACTTTATCGACCTTTTTATTACGAATAATAAAAAGATGAACGGATGTCGCACCTTTGTGTAATGTATCAGCCATCAGCCTGCTCTCGAAAATCGATCGGCTAATGTTAAACCCAGGCTGTGATGTTAAACGAAGCCACATCGTATTTGCAGACACATAAGAGCATCGGTTTTCACTAACAACACCGGACTATACATCACCAAGTTTATGCCATTGGAAAATATAATACGCCCAGATTTCCCGTAGTGGCTATGAAAGACTTAATATCCACTTGAACAAAAACAGGGATATCAGAACAGGGGTTTGTTCAGATAGTTTGCGGAATCAATAAAGGAACTAGTTGTAGATTAGGCTGTGGTTACGGGTAAATCCGCGTTTGGAATGAGAGCTTTTCTTACAGGCCCTGAGGTGACTTTGCCATAGCCGCAGATTAATGGGGCTTCCTCCGAAGTTGATGAAGTGGGCATCTTGGCAGCCTGCCAAAGCAAGTTGAGTAATGTGGTTCATGCACCGCTTACCAAGTTCGCCAGCGGCTTACTAAGCATGGCATTTTTGTAATAGTATCGGCGTAGTGTAAATATGCCGCACAATAGTTCACCTCAGCAACTCACCATTAGCCTCCTACTAATCCTAAGTTCAGCTTCTAATGTTCTGCAGATAGAGGAGTTTCGATTCAATCTAAATAATGAGAAATGTAGACATAATTTCCTCATTGTCATAATGCTCACGATAACAGGTGCGCAGATCTCTGTCACTGGAATTCCAAGTAACAAAACCAGAGAACTGCCCTTCCTACTGTTCTTTGATAAGAAGCGGACTTCCACTATCTTCACTGCCAGTCATACCCTCAAGTGGAACATTGGATCTTGGTGGATCAAAAGTGAAGGAAATCCAGAACTTATCAAAACCTAGAAACAATACTGAAAACTCTACGCAAAGAAATGCAATGTGAGCTATTAGATTTCGCCTCTCTTTACCATTGTCGGCAACTCTCTTCCCGGCCAACTGGATATCCCTACCTACCCATTTCATCCCTGCCGCGAGGGAGGGGTATCCGCTTCACAGTTTAATTAGCGACTCCCTACACTATTCTAAAAGGTGCTTTTCTACCCAGTAAAAGGCAATAATAAGCTTAAAAGGTATAAATGTACCTATTAATGACATATCATATAATCTTGCTATAATAGACAAAAAATCACCTATTAAAGTAGGTATCCACTCATAAGAGATTGAAAAACAGCTATTATGAACTTCCATGGACAATCCGATAAGCAGATACTTGCGACACTGGGCGACCGGCTTAGAGAGTATCGCTTGCGCATGAATCTCACCCAGGATGATATGGCTGAACGTGCCGGCTTATCCACCTCCACCATCAAAGGTTTAGAGGCTGGTCGCGGCAGGCTAGACAGCCTGGTCGCCGCACTGAGAGTCCTACGCCGATTGGACGCACTGGAAGCTTTTCTCCCGGCCCCAACAGTCAGCCCTATGCAACTTGCTCTTCACGGCAAACAGCGAAAAAGAGCCAGAGCCTCTAACGCTGAGAAAGCGCTTAAAGAGACCTCTGCAGAAAGCCCCTCCAAGACACGCGCAAGCAAAATTAAAAAGAGAGGTAAACCAGAATGGTAAGCCAAACAAATACTGCAGTGGTGCAATTATGGGGAGAGATAGTTGGGGCCGTCCACTGGGATAGTACTGGGTATGGA
Organism: Microbulbifer mixtoriginis (SeqCode); assembly: GCF_052466765.1. Lineage (NCBI taxonomy): Bacteria > Pseudomonadati > Pseudomonadota > Gammaproteobacteria > Cellvibrionales > Microbulbiferaceae > Microbulbifer > Microbulbifer mixtoriginis (SeqCode). Next base: position 4,231,364 of record NZ_CP174289.1, on the reverse strand, counting down.
GCCTTTGAGTACGCACCGGAATTTCTGCAGAGTGGATTGGATATTGCTCCAATTACTATGCCTATCGAAGCTTCAAAGGAGCCCTATACGTTCCGCACTCTCAGTCGGGACACCTTTAAGGGCTTACCGGGGCTCCTTGCAGACTGCCTGCCGGACAAATTCGGTAATGCCGTTATTGATGCCTGGCTCGCCCGGCAGGGGAGAACTCCGGAAAGCTTTAACCCTATTGAACGACTTTGCTATACCGGTACCCGTGGAATGGGCGCACTGGAATTTCAGCCTGCAGTAGATGGTAGTTTTAGGGATTCCGTCGATCTCAATATTGAAGAACTGGTAAAACTAGCAGCAACAATCACTCATAAGCAGACGGACCTTAACGCCCAACTTGGCAACAGCGATGCGGAGAAATCCGGTGCCCTGCTGGACATATTAAGAGTGGGCACTAGCGCTGGGGGCGCCAGAGCAAAAGCAGTTATTGCCATCAATAACAAAGGAGATATACGTTCAGGCCAAGTTCCTACATCCCGTGATTACGATTATTGGCTACTTAAATTCGATGGTGCCGGAGACCTTGAGCTCGGTACAACCGATGGGTATGGACGCATTGAATATGCTTATCATCTGATGGCCATCGAAGCCGGTATTAACATGGCAGACTGCCAGCTCTTGCAAGAAAATGGCAGAGCGCACTTTATGACGCGGCGCTTCGATCGGGTGAATGGCAAGAAACTACATATGCAGTCTCTCTGCGGCATCGCGCACCTGGATTTCAACATGGCTGGTGCCCATTCATACGAACAAGCCTTTAGCGTTATGCGTGAACTTTACCTGCCCAAGAATGAGGCGATTCAGCAATATCGCCGAATGGTATTCAATGTTTTAGCCAGAAACCAGGATGATCATACAAAGAATATTGCGTTCCTGATGAACCCCAAAGGCGAATGGTCTCTATCGCCGGCATTCGATGTAACCTATGCCCACAATCCGGGCGGCGCCTGGACCAGCCAGCACCAGATGAGTATCAACGGCAAACGCGACCACTTCCAACTTGAGGATTTGCTTGCCGTGGGAAGAGCAATCAGTATTAAACGGCCCATGGATATTATTGAAGAGGTAGCAGCAGCCGTGAAGCAGTGGCAAGGCTTTGCTGAACACGCAGGGGTTTCTGAAAGCTGGACAGTCGAAATCAATCAAAACCTTCGACAACTCTGCTGATAGATAAGCAAAATAGTAAAGTCTGCAAGGAGCGCAGCTCTACAGAGTAGAAGCACAACTGTAGAAACCCTGTAACTCCTCTGCTTCTGTAGATACTCTTATCTGAGCCTCCCCGCTGCTATCTTAATTTGGATAGAGGCCCCGCAGCATTTGCCTAGGGGCCAAACATCTAGAGCCTTTTTAGCGCTAAGTTATTTCTTCACCTCAACTAGCAAACGGCTTGCTCGCGGCGCAACTCGCTGCGCGCCGACTCTTTAGAGCCTCGCCGCAGATCAACCATGCGCGCGATGAACCAAATAAACGCTTCCACTTGGCCATTTAACACACAGCCTCCTTCGCAGATACTCTTAAGCAGACTTTGTACATCGGAGCAGTGCAAGGCGGAAACAGCCCCGCTGCTTTTAAGAAGTATTGAACACGTGGGCAGACCGGAAATTTCATGATCGCTCAAAGTGATATTGCCGTCGTAATACAAAATCCTTACTGGCTCTGACTGGTCAGAAACACGAATGGATAAAGACAAGTTTGGCGTTGGACCAGAGCGCTTGGCCAGTGATCGTTTAAGATAGCTGGAAAAACTATGAGCCCAAGCTTCTACTTCAGACTGTGCAGAGTTTGAATCCATCGATTGCTCTTTACTAGCCACCAATGAGCTATCAACTTCCCGCTCCGCCTCAATCAAAGCTTCAACAGTTTTATCGACATCCTCTTTCGTGTGAGCTGCCGAGCAAATAAGTCGGAGTCGACCACGCCCACTCTCCACTATGGGATAGGTAACCGCTGATGTCTGAACACCACGTTTATATAATTCCTGTACTATCGCAAACAGCTTGTCTTTGTTACTAAAGTGCGGCGTGACAATAGGCCCATCCCCTGTTCCCAAATCATAGCCAGCTTGTTCAAAGCGCTGCCGCATATAGCGTGTCGTATCCCAGAGCCGCTCCCGTAAACCATCATCAGTGCTGAGCCTGCGCAAAGCAGTCAATGCCGCGGCAATATCTGCAGGACTGATCGAAGCCTGGAAAATGTAAGCTCTGGATGATGATCTCAAAAGATCTACATATTCTTCCTTCGCCGCAATAACGCCACCGAGGCTACCAAGTGCCTTACTGAGCGTTGTCATAACAAAGTCTACTTGATCGGTAACTCCCTGAGCGGCACAAATGCCCGCTCCACCTTCACCATAAAAACCGAAAGAATGTGCCTCATCTACCAAGACAAGCGCGTCATATTTCTTGGCCGCGCGGACAATTTTGGCTACCGGTGCGGCGCCCTCTCCCATGCTGTATACGCCCTCCAGAACAACCAGGACCGTTCGGTATGGGGATACCTCCGACTCAAGCACAGACTCCAGGTCGGCCACATCATTATGTTTAAAGGTCCTAATCGTGGCACCACAAAGACGAGCACCATCCACAATAGATGCATGACAAAGCTGGTCGATAACCACTACATCGTCTTTACCAAGAAGCCCTGCAACCACTCCAACATTAGCGGTATAACCTGTTGGGAACAGGCAAGCGCTCGGCTTTCCGACCAGCTGTGCAAACTCAGTCTCGAACTCCAGGTGAAGATCTGTAAGGCCTGATGCTGCCGCAGAGGTCCCCATACCAGTACCAAATTTCGCTACTGCGGAAGCGGCCTCCTGCATAACTTTCTTATCTCGGTTCAGGCCAAGATATAGATTGGTGGTCCAGATTATTGCTTCCTGTTCTTCATCGTTATAAACATCACTCACTGTGCCATGAGTGGCACTACCTGTTCGTAAGACTTTGCTATAGGGATTTCTTCGCTGGTCGTTCACCATATACATGACTTCCTGCACCAGCTTGCTCTTATCCAGTGCAGACCAGGACGGCGCTTTTGCAGCCTGGAATGTAGGATGGCTGGACTGGATATGCGATTGGAAGCTGGCAAGTGAATCCGATGCAGTGCGGTTCACTTTTTCATCCGAACCCTTGGCTTCGCCATCACTCAAAGTGCCGAGGATGTAGTTCGCTAGGGCATTAGGAGTGGCGTAATTAATAATCGCTTGGGAAGCAACCGAGCGACCCAAGTTGTTGCTCAAACGTCTGGCCAATTCCAGAGTTGTGAGGGAATCGAGGCCGAGACCAGAGAAAGGCTGTTCTGGAGATACTTCTTTCGGATCAGGAAAATTCAGGAGAACGGCCACCTCTCTTTGAATAATCGATAATAAGATGGTTTGCTGCTCTGAGCTGGAACCAATCAGGCGCTGCATCAAGTCTCTGGAATTACTCACTGCATCAACACTTAATTCCAAACCAGCATAGCCCTCCTCTAGCTCCATAAGCTTTTTGCGATCGAGCTTATCGTTGGGGAGCATAGGTAATACCTCTAGGTGCCTCACAATTTGCGGGACCATATATTTTGGAAGTCGCTGTGCCAGGAACTCTTTAACGGCTGTATCTGTTACCGTTTTATCCTGGTTAACAATATAGACCGCGAGCATTTTCTGGCCAATACCACCATCTATAGCGGCCGCTGCAGCAGCATCAATACCCGGCATAGTCTCAAGCGTCGACTCTATCTCCCCAAGCTCAATGCGGAACCCCCTGACCTTAACCTGCTGGTCGATTCGGCCAAGAAATTCGATCTCTCCATTTTCCACCCACTGACACAGGTCCCCAGTTTTATATAAGCGGCTATCTTGGATGAGGTCACTAGATTCTATTTTGATGAAACGCTCTTTAGTGAGGGCTTCGTCATATAAATAACCTCTTGCCAGCTTACCTCCTGCAAGATACAACTCACCGGCTTCTCCTGAAGAAACGGGTTGCATGGACTCATTTAAAATATAGGCACGGGAGCCTGGTACTGATTTTCCAATTGTGATCGACTTAGTGCCAGGCTTAATTTCGGCAATGGTCGAGTACACGGTATCTTCGGTAGGACCATAGGCGTTAAACAACCGCAGCCCTGGCCTCAAGGTGTATACTTGATCAACCAGAGACCGCTTTAATGCCTCTCCACCAAATACAAGACACTGAAGTCCAGCTGGCAACTTCTCGGAAGCTAATAATGTCTGCATTGCGGAGGCGACAGATACGCAAGTTCTGACTTGATCTGCTGCCGGATGGTTTGGTAATTCCAGAATATTCTTACCCAGTATTACTGTGCCCCCAAGTGACAAGGTACCGAAGATTTCCATTACAGAAGTATCGAAACAGACTGAGGCCCCTGCAAAGACCCCCCGGAGTTCTTCCTCACTGAACAATTCATCCATAGAGTGGCACATGGCCACAATACACCGATGCTCAACTGCAACACCTTTTGGTTTGCCGGTAGAGCCAGAGGTATAGATCACATAGGCCAAGTCACTGGCTGATGGTCCCGCAGAATCAGCTGAAAATTCTTTGCCTTGAGCACTCACTCTGTTGAGCCAGATTAACGTGCCTGCTTCGCGACATAGGTCCGCAGAGCTATCACTATCCACGATAGCTGCAACAGCACCTGAATGTTCCAGCATGTAACCCACACGATCTTGAGGGTAAGCTGGGTCCAAAGGTACATAGGCACACCCTGCTCGCATTACGCCAATTAAAGCTGCCACAAGCTCCCAGGAGCGCTTCATGCATACCCCTACCAAGGCGCCGGGTTGAATATCCCGGCGCTCAAGCTCCGCCGCAATCGCGCCGGCCCGCTGCAGCAGGCACTCGTAGCTCACTCTGACCTCCCCATCAATAATCGCTATGCGATGAGGTGCTGCTTTCATTTGCTGTGCAATCAAGTGGCAGACTGAAATATTGAACTGGGATCTTATTTTGGAGTTTTTAACTGGACTACTCACAGAATCTTACCTTTTATCTTTATTAAAGATCTGGAAATTAACTTTCAATGCAAATTAATGTCTTTCAAACTTGGTCAAGTTTCTTACTATTTAGAGCTCCCCTAAATTTAAAACCAAACACACAAGTACAAATATTTATTTGAACCTTACAAAAAGTGTAACACTCAAACTGATACTAAATTCTCTATTTAGAGAGGTTTTTAGCTTACACCAAAGCTTCATCTTTTAAATAAGTACCGCCAGGAACTCTAAACCAACAAACAAACGCTACGCAGACAAAAGCTCTACCAAGTAAATTGTTGAGTTATCTTTCAGGGAAAACTTGATAAACAAGCACCTAAACCCCTTCCCTCGCAACCCTGCAGCTCAATCTTACTATAATCACCTTATATTTTTTTATTGCCAAAGAAATTTATACGACTGCACCCACAGTTAAAAATTTACTAGAAAATGATTCACTCTCATTGAGTATTCAAATAAATGGTACATGCATGCCTACCTGCATTTCGAAAATGTTCACAGAGAGGAATAACAACCAGAAAAAAGGCACCTTAAGTGCCATCAAGATTAAGCGGTTTATTTACAGCTTACTAAGAACAAATAAAGAAAATAAAATCAGACCCCGCGTATCGAAAGGTTTGAGAAGATCGCCATTGACCGCAATGATCCTAATAGCACCCCAATCCCTCCTATTACTCCCTGGACAGCACGATACGATACTTGGGATTGCCCGACTTCAAATGCTTAAAAGCTTCTTCTATCTGGCTCATAGGATAAATTTCCACCTGCGGCCTGATCTGATGGTGTGCGACAAAGTCAAGCATCGTTTCAATGGCTGCAGGGCTGCCCACTGGAGAAGCGGAGATATCGCGCTGGCCAAATATCATGGGGAAGAGGGTAAACTGGATTGGATCCACAACAGCACCGACAAAATGCAGGCGCCCTTTTGGTTTTAAAGCCTGAATATATAAATCCCAATCCAGATTGACATTGACCGTGGAGATTATGAAATCGAAACTCATGGAGGCTGATTTAATTTCCTCCGGATCACGTGAATTCAATGTATTGTGAGCACCGAGAGACAAAGCTTCGGTGCGCTTATGCTCACTGGAAGTAAATGCCGTTACCTCACAACCCCAGGCATTCAAAAACATCAAGGCCAAATGCCCCAGGCCTCCTATACCAATCACCCCCACTTTAGCCGTCGGTTGAATATCAAACTGTATCAGAGGGTTAAATACCGTAATGCCGCCACACAGGAGAGGCCCAGCCGAAACTAGGTCTACTCCCTCTGGAATAACCACCAGGCTACCCATATCTGCACGAACTTTATCGGCAAAGCCCCCGCCGGTAAGGGTGGTAAAGCGAGCTTCGGCACACAAATTTTGATCGCCCCGCCGGCAGTAGTGGCAGGTCTCACAATAGCCGGAATTCCAACCCAGGCCGACAACCGTACCGGGCTTAAAGTGCCCGGCCTGCTCTCCCGCAGCCAACACCCGTCCAATCACTTCATGACCCGCAACTATGGGGAACTTGGACACCCCCCACTCATCCTCAATCATGCTGAGATCACTGTGGCAAATACCACAGTAGAGCACCTCCAACTCCACCTCTGTCGCTCCCAGATCCCCCACTTCTACCTGATAGGGTTTAAAGGGCCCGCCGGCTTGCATAACCCCATAGGCATTGATGGTAGTCCCACTGGTCATAACCTACTCCCGTGGTATTCACTGAAGATTAACCCTGTTCATTCGGCCTAAAAAGCCGCGGATAAGAAGAGTGAAAAAAAAAGAGCCGGGGGTTTCCCGGCCCAAGCCAAGTCCTGTGAGGTTGCCGAATATCAGAGGACCCACGAGAAAACCTGGCTAACTCCTGTGAGGGGAATTAATTGAGCACGCGATATCCGCGCCCGCGCAGACAGTTCTTGATAATCTGCTGGGCTTCTGCACCGGCACTGCCAGCACCAGAGAGGCCACCCACCAGAGCGCCCGCTCCAGCACCTGCCGCCGCTGCACGACTGCTATCACCAACAATAGCGCCCAGCGCGCCGCCCACTACAGCTCCGCCCGCAGCACCGGTTAACCCCCGGCGCCCCTGGTCGCTGTAGGTGGAATAAGCAATCCCCTTACACTCAGAGAGGTCGATTTGATACTGGTTCATATTGACGCCCCAGGTATCAATCACAATGCCACCGGCACCAGGTACCTGTTCCGGTTGAGCAGCACAGCCAGCTAATAGAGCTATGCAAAATCCTGCAGTTGCGCTAATACCAGTTTTCATCGGTCACCTCTTACAGCCTGAGCCTAGAGATTGCGTATATGTCACGCTTTTCATCTTTAGGTTTAGCTGTTGGTTGAAGATGGCGCCAGTCGAGAGAAGGGAAAAGCAAGAAAAAGGACGACTAAAAAGTCATTAAAAAGGCCCCATCGGGCAAAGGTCAGTGAATAGAAATCCCCTCTATGCGCAGAGTATTGATTCAATGAAGAGTAATAACGGCTATTACAACAAGCCTGTGAGAGATGCTGATTTCTGAGAGTGAAATTTTCAAAACCTGCTCTGAAGTAGCCCCAACCTCCGTGAAGACACCCGGCGACCGTCAGGCATAGCCTACTCTGATGGGATAGTCGGCCTTTTTTCGCAGGGAAGGCATGCACAGCACCAAATCATCGGAAGACACATCTAAAGCAAGCCCCCCAGAGGCGCGAATAAAACCACTGGTATTTTATGGCTCTGTCGTGGGTATTGTGCTGTTCTCCCTCTGGGCGATGATCTTTACCGAGCAGGCGATCGGCGTTATTAACGGTGCCCTCAGTTGGATATCTGGCAGTTTCGGCTGGTTTTACTTTCTCGCTATCGTTGCCTACCTCATCTTCGTGATCCTGGTGGCCATTTCCAACTTCGGGGATATCAAACTCGGACCCGATCACTCAGAACCCGATTTCAATATCGTGACCTGGGCTGCCATGCTTTTCAGCGCCGGAATCGGCATCGACCTAATTTTCTACTGCATCGTAGAACCCGTGACCCAATTTATGGAGCCTCCTGCTGGCGAGGGAGGCAGTATCGAAGCGGCACGCCATGCCATGGCGCTAACTTTTTTGCACTGGGGTCTGTCCGGCTGGGGAGTTTATACCCTGGTAGGTATGTCCCTGGCTTTCTTCAGCTACCGGCATGGGCTGCCCCTTACCATTCGCTCAGCACTTTATCCGTTGTTCGGTAAACGTATCTACGGCTCTCTCGGTAATACCGTGGATATTGCCGCGGTCTTGGGCACGGTGTTTGGCGTTGCCACCAGCCTGGGAATCGGGATCATCCAGCTGAACTACGGCTTACAGTACATGTTTGGTATACCGGAGGGCATATTCACGCAATCACTGCTGGCACTTATGATTGTGGTGTTCGCCGCATTCTCTGCCGCTACCGGTGTAGAGCGGGGAATTCGGCGACTGTCAGAATTCAACATGTTGCTGGCAATAGCACTGATGCTGTATGTGTTGATTACCGGCAAGACACGATTTTTGCTCGACGCCTTCGTCACCAACATTGGTGATTACTTACAGAACTTTATCGGCTTGTCCTTCAATACCTATGCTTTCGCCCCGCCCACGGATTGGCTCAATGCCTGGACACTATTTTTCTGGGCATGGTGGATTGCCTGGGGGCCCTTCGTCGGCCTGTTCCTGGCGCGAATTTCCCGTGGCCGCACCATTCGTGCATTTGTTATCGGCACCTTGATTCTGCCCTTCACATTTATGGCCGCCTGGATGGCCATCATGGGCAACTCAGCCATCGATATGGTAATGGGCGGCGCCACAGAGTTTGGCACGCAGGCAGTAGAGAAACCCGGGTCGGCCATCTTCCTGTTTCTCGAGCAGCTGCCCTGGAGCCTGCTAACCACAATTGCGGTAACCATCCTGTCGATCGTGTTCTTTGTCACCTCTGGAGACTCGGGCTCGCTGGTGCTTTCCAATCTCACTATCCGGCTCGAAGATCCCAATCAGGATGCGGAACCCTGGATGCGGATTTTGTGGGCTGCAATCATTGGTATTGTGACCATTGCCCTACTGATGACAGGTGGCCTTTCCGCCCTGCAGGGTGCGGTGGTGATCATGGGACTGCCCTTTGCCATCGTCCTGCTGCTGATCATGCTGGGGCTGTACAAGGCGTTGCAGCTTGAGAAGCTGAAATCCGCGAGCATGCAGGAGTCTTTATCCGGGCATCTTTCAGGCAGAACTATATCGCGGGAAGGGCATACCAATTGGGCCCAGCGGCTGTCGCGCGCGATCAGCTTTCCAACGTTCAAGCAGGTGGAAACATTTATACAACGCACCATACAGCCCGCGTTCGAGGCGATGAAACAGAAGCTCGAAGAGGAAGGATACCCGGTCAGTATCGCTGGCAACGAAGGCGATAAACTGCACCTGGAGCTCAACGTGGACCTCGGCAGTGAAGTGGACTTCACCTATCAGGTGTGGCCGCGGCAGTGCTCGATGCCAGCGTTTACCCTGCGGGCAGAGCAACCCCGCTCAAGCTACTACCGTCTGGAACCACATCTGCGGGAAGGCGGGCTGACTTACGATCTTATGGGGTACACCCGCGAACAGGTTATCAGTGACATCGTCGACCACTTCGAAGTACATCTACAGTACCTGCACATGCGCCGTGAGCGCGCGGCACGCAGTGCCGGTAAAGAGGGAGAACCAGGGCCAGCCTAGGGCAAACAGATGAGTAATCAGGACTTTGATCAGACTGTTGGCTATATCGTGGTGGGGGCGGGTTCAGCCGGCGCTGTGCTAGCCAACCGGTTGACCGCGGACAGCAAAAACAGCCTTTTACTGTTGGAATTTGGCGGCAAGGATAATTCCATTTATATCCGTATGCCCTCAGCGTTTTCCATTCCGCTGAACATGCCTAAATACGATTGGGAATTTTATACCGAACCGGAGCCGGGGTTGCATGGACGGCGAATCCATCAGGCCCGCGGCAAGGTTATTGGCGGTTCCTCTTCTATCAACGGTATGGCATTTGCTCGGGGCTGCGCTGGAGACTACGAGGAGTGGGTGGAGCACGGCGCATCCGGCTGGGGCTACGCGGATGTCCTGCCCTACTTCCGCCGGGCCGAAACCTGTATCTATGGCAGTGACGCCTATCGCGGCGACCAGGGCCCTATCACCGCGTGCAACGGCAACAATATGAAAAACCCGCTTTACCGCGCCTTTATTGAGGCCGGTACTCAGGCGGGCTACGGCTTTACCCAGGATTACAATGGCTATCGGGAAGATTCGAAGCAAAATTTTCGCCGACACAGATCAGGCAAAAAGCATTTACGACTTACTCTAAAAGCTGCGAGTAACTTTAAAAACAAAGCGCCCATCAGTTAGATTCTTGGCAGCCAGGAATGGATCGACACCATCGGTATCGTACCAACGTAAACCCAGGGTGTAATCACTGATTTTCCAGTCTATACCGGCATCGTAATAACCATAATTGAGATGGTCGTAGGAAGATTCAAAAGTTTGCTCGCCAAGATGCACAGAAATATCCATGTAGCTGGCCAACTCCAAGCTAAAGGTCGCTTCATAGGCCAGAGAATCGACATTATTGAGAAAGTCTCTGCCAAAATAGTTATTTGAATACCAGAGGCTCGGGCTGATCGTTAATTTATCCACTGTAAAACTAAGGGTCAGATAGGTTTCGGCATAGTCGAAATCAAATTCCGACTTCGGATAGTTGTAGGACCAATAGCCAATATTCAAGTTGATCTCGGTTTCAGGCAGATCTCCCGACCACCCTACATAGGGATCAAATTCCATACTGTTGCCGGGACCGCCAAAGTCCGTATTGGTTGTCCAGACGCCGATATAGAAACCAATATCGTGGGTCCAGTTGAGATCGCCCTGGACGGTAGGACCATTATTCGAGTTCGAGATACTGCGGAACATATAATCAGAAGCAATTACCAGGCTACCGGCGACAGTACCAAACCCGTCATCCTCGCCATTCTTATCGCCCTCACCATTCTCGTCTCCCGCGTCGATCTCGCTAAATTCACCTCGCTCGTCGACGACCACTTCCTCCGATAGGCACCTGGAATTGAATGCCTCCAGAACCCCGACCAAGATCAGGGCCCGCACGAGGTAAGCTTTCATGGCTGGCTCCTTGGTGGCGTTGATGAATAAGGTGACTGAACCAGAAATTACATTTTTAATTGAGTAGGGCATGTATAGGTGGCGAGGCCGCTGAATACAAGCTTTGCGCCAGCTTGCACGGCTGCACGGCCATTCACCGATAGGCGGGGTTAATAGCGCGAGCCAGGTAACTAAATCCCGGCAATATCAATGCCCAAATTAGAGACAGGATCATCAGTGATTGCCACAGGGGCTGACCCAGCTCTACGGTGCCATTCAGAAAAGCGCCGGTGTAATAGCTAAAAGGACCAAAAAAACCACCCAGTAACACTGCCAACCACAAATTACGCTGCAAAAACACCAAGCTGTAACGCAACGTCATCGCAAAGTTTAACCATAAACACACCAGCCAAATGGGTGGCCAAGAAATACCGCTGAGATTTTGCAAGATACCTAAATGGAAGAGAACGGAATCCACCCCCACACCAAATAGAAAAACACCCCCCAACCACAAAGGCTCCCTACGCAGGTTTGCCACAAAAGTTAAGTGGATGAGCAAATTGATCAAGGTGAAGGGCACAACAATCCAGGGGCGTGCGACAATCACACAGAGAGGCCAGGCAATATCAAATAATAAAGCGTTGACTATCAACCGCCACATATCAGCCGATAAGAGCGCGTGGCTTGGCGAAGACGAACTGAGCAGTACTGATCACCCGCTGCATAAAGCCACCCTCGCAGTAACACAAATAGAATTCCCACATGCGGATAAAGCGATCGTCAAAGCCCAAATTGCGCACTTGCGGCAGCTGATTCAAAAATGCTTTGCGCCAATGTTGCAAGGTACGCGCATAGTCTGCAGTAATATCCTCTAACCCCACAATCTGCATATCGGTAGCCGTGGCAATCTGCTGAGCAATGACTTGATTAGATGGCAGACAGCCGCCGGGAAAAATATAGTGCTGGATAAAATCAATGTCTTTGCGATATTGATGGTAGCGTTGATCCGAAATGGTAATGGCCTGCATCAACATCAGGCCATCCTCTTTAAGCAGGCGCCCACAAATTGAGAAAAATTTGTGGTGGTATTCGTGCCCTACTGCCTCAACCATTTCAATAGAGACCAGTTTATCAAAGCGTCCCTCTAAATCCCGGTAGTCCTGTAGCAGCACGTGTACTTTATCTTGCAGTCCTTCACGCTCCACCCATTGGCGAGCGTATTGATATTGTTTTTCAGAAATAGTCGCAGTGGTTACCTGGCAGCCGTAGTGTTTTGCCGCATAAATGGCCATGCCCCCCCAACCAGTGCCTATTTCTAGCAAGTGGTCTCCGGGCTTTAATTGCAGTTTTTGGCAAATATGCTCCATTTTATGGATGGAAGCCTGGTACAAGGTTGTCTGCTCTGAGGGAAATATCGCCGAGGAATAGAGCATGGTTTTATCGAGGAATAACTGAAAAAAATCATTTCCCTGATCGTAATGTGCAGCAATGTTTTTACGCGAGCCACGGCGGTTGTTACTGTTGAGACGATGCAGGGCACGCAGCAGCACACGGGGCAATTTACTCCAGCGGCTATCCATACTTTCAATCAGGGACATATTGTCAACCATCAGGCGAATGACATCCAATAAGCACGGGGAGTCCCAAACCTTTTCCATATAGGCTTCACCGGAACCAATAGTGCCGTTTAACAATACCTGTACATAGGCAATGGGATCCCGCACGCGAATATGCGCCCGAACTTTTGCCTGTTCGATTGGTTGACCAAAACGGTAATGGCTATCCCCTTCTTCAATCAATAGATGGCCGCGCTCTATCACTTGCATCTTGCCCAAAACCAGCTTGCGGGCGAGCCTGATCAACCAGGACTGGCTCTCTCCTTCGACAATAACCTGTGAAGATTCTTTTGCATTCATAAACGCTTCTCCCCTCCCTGGACTTCACCCCTGCCACCGGGATGGGCATAGACAGGTGTGCGCTTGAACCATAATTTCAGCGCCTGCCAATAAATTGTGGCAATCACTTTTACGGTCATAAATGGATACTGGATCAGGATACGATTGAGCAGGCCACCACTCAGCTCACTGCGGCGCAGACTGAGAATGGCATCAAATAAGGGACGCTCTTCCTGCGCCTCATCGCTTAAATCAAAATTCTGTAAATAAGCGGTTAGGCGATCGCCGGGAGTAATACTTCTCCAGCGATATCCCTGGGAAATCGGCATAAATGGGGAGACGTGAAAAGTCTTTGCAAAAGCTACTTTCTGTACACGAGCCCCAGAGCGGCAATCGAGTACATAGCTATGACGCTCCTTCCAGGGAGTATTATGAACATCCAGTAATAGCCAATGCACTTCCCTGCCCTCGGCATCAAAACAGTAATAAATACTGATGGGATTCATGTTATAGCCAAAGTAGCGCCAATTAGCGAGCACGCGTATGGGCCCTTGCGGGCGCTCTCCCGCAACCCGCTCAACCCTGAGACATACAGCCTCTTCGACACTGAGTTTCGGATCGCCAAAAAAATCCTCGCGACGAAATCGAGCCGGTGCCCAGGGCTTTTTGGACCACCAGCGCGATAACGAGCAAAAATCATCCAGCTCCGCCAAGTCTAAATAAACCATAAACACTTTGTAGCGGAACTGATTTTGACGGGGCGCAAAACGACGGTGCTGAACCCAACCAGTATAAATAGCGCTCTTCATGGCCGCGCCCGCAACGATAGCCTTTGGCTTTTCCTTCACCAATCAACCCCAAGCCCTTTGGCAACCCTCAGCGCACTGCATACCCCATCTTCATGAAATCCGTTGGCCCAGTAAGCGCCACAAAACCAGGTACGATTCACTCCGTTTATCCTCTCCCACTGCTGTTGGGCACGATTACCCGCCACAGAAAACTGGGGATGCGCGTATTCAAAGCGAGCGAGAATTTTTTTGGGGTTGATACGCTCCTCAGCATTCAGGGTGACACAATAGGTTTTATCCGTTGCCAATCCCTGCAGGATATTCATGTTGTAAGTGAGTACCGGCAGCTCATCGCTTTCGGCACGTAAGCGGTAATTCCAGCTGGACCAACTGCGCCTGTGCTGTGGTAATAAAGTGGAATCGGTATGTAGAGCCACACTATTACACGCGTAGGGGATGGCACTGAGCAGTTGTCGCTCCAGATTAGAGGTATCTTTAAGGCATTCCAGCGCTTGATCCGAGTGGCAGGCAAGGATTACCTGATCAAACGCCAGCTGCTCCCCCTTACTGGTCACTAGCTCTACGCTTTGCTCCTTGCGCCAGAGGGATTTCACTTTAGTGGAGAGCCGAATCCTGTCGGCATAGGGCGCACTCAGCGCAGGAATATAAGAGCGAGAGCCCCCTTTAATCACGCGCCACTGTGGCCGCCGCAGCAGATTGAGCAGCCCGTGATTGAAAAAGAAGCGCACAAAAAAGCTCACCGAGAATTCCAGCATCTGCGACACACTGGCCGACCAAATTGCCGAACCCATGGGCACCAGATAACGGTTGGCAAATTCGGCCGAATAGCCATTTGCCGGTAAATACTCACCCAGGGTCAGGCCCTCGTGAAGACGCCCCTCGCACCAATCTCGCATAGCAGTGCGATTAAACCGCACTATATCCCATAACATGCGCCAGTGGCCGGCACTGAGAAGATTGGAGCGCTGGGAAAATAATGTATTGAGATTGTTGCCGGCATACTCATAGCCCTCCCGATCACAGCGCACACTGAAACCCATAGAGGTTGGATGGGATTCGACACCCAGCTCATTGAGTAAACGAATAAAGTTCGGGTAGGTCCAGTCGTTATACACGATAAAGCCGGTATCAATAGCCAGGGTTCGTTTGCCTTCTTCCTCTACATCAATAGTCGCAGTATGTCCCCCCAGGCGGTCCTGTGATTCAAACAAGGTAATCTCGTGCTTGCGGCTCAAAAGATAAGCCGCCGTCATGCCGGCAATTCCACTCCCGACGATGGCAATACGCATCAACTCTTCCTTAAGGTACGAATCCTACTTATTTTTGGTGTGCAAAAACGAAACCAAAGAGAACGGAAAAATCCGAGAAAACGCAGTGGCAGGCTCAAGCGCAAAGGAAAATCGATTATGGATTTTCTGCGAGCCAACCCCACCTCAATATACTCCGCTGCTTGCTCCGCGCTAATCAAAAAAGGCATGTCAAAGTCGTTCTGCGCGGTGAGCGGGGTGTCGACAAAACCAGGGCGGATCAACACGACCTTGAGATTGGTATGACAGACATCCCCACGTACCGATGCCAGAAAATAATCCAGCGCGGCTTTGGAGCTGCCATAAGCCTCTGCCCTGGGAAATGGCACTAGCGAAGATAAGCTGCCCAATGCGGCAAAAACCGGAGAAGCACTGACAGCCAGCA
The DNA here is from genome assembly GCF_052466765.1 of Microbulbifer mixtoriginis (SeqCode). Classification (NCBI taxonomy): domain Bacteria; kingdom Pseudomonadati; phylum Pseudomonadota; class Gammaproteobacteria; order Cellvibrionales; family Microbulbiferaceae; genus Microbulbifer; species Microbulbifer mixtoriginis (SeqCode). The sequence continues at coordinate 4,215,817 of NZ_CP174289.1, read as the reverse complement.
GCGGTAAAGCACAATGCAATGTATTCACTACACCAAAGAAATTGGCATCAAAAACCCGCCGGTACATTGTGGTATCAAGCTGTAAATCATCGTCGTACTCACAAGTGCCAGCACAGGCAATTACCGTATCCAGATGATCGGTTAAATCCTTGAGGCGCTCGAAGGTAGAGGCCATACCGCTGTCGTCGGCCACATCGCAGTCGAGTATGCGAATATGTGTGGGAGCGAGCTGTTGCAGCTCTTCTAGCGCTTCACGCCGGCGCCCACTGGCAATTACAAAGTTATTATGCTCGGCAAGGCGCAAGACCAGGGCGCGGCCAATGCCGGAACTGGCTCCAGTAACCCATAGTGTCCTGTTGCGAATCTCCGTCACCAGTCAGCCCCGCTCCAGACGCAACTTAATCCTGCGCAACAGTGAGCCCAGCAGGGGCACCTGCTCGTACACCATTGCCCCCATGTCATAGAAATCTTCGTGATAAAACACTTTGTCGGAAAAGCGCACCAAACTACAACCGCGTAAACGCAGCGGCCGGCCGCCCTTCAAAGACTGGTGCGCATAGTGCATATACCAGGGCAAGCAAGCACTATCACGGGTAATGGAAGCCTCCTCAAAGCGAAAGCGACACTGGGTAAGGCCGTGGCTCATATCAGAGAAATAGGCCTTGAGGGCGGGGAGCCCCTCGATTCGGTGCAGAGGATCGCGAAACACAATTTTGTCACTGTACATATTTGACAGTTCCGCCGGATCTCTAACCAAAAAATCCCGATAATAAGACTGGACTTCTTTTACCAATGTGCGGCTGCTCATTTTCCCTTCCACTGTATTCCGCGGCGCTACCCCTCTGATTTACGTTAGCCTGCCAATGGCAGATCACAGCGCCAAAATAAAAATAACCCAATCCATTTAGTGCGCAGATGCGTAGTAAGGATCGACACAACATTAGAGAGCGCTAATATGGCGCATAGGCAAAGACAAAACGGCAATGGAATTGCGGTGAAAGCTTCCCAGGACTACAAGGATGACTGGAGCAGGCTGCTAACGCAGGTTGGCGCTCAGCGCGACCGCCAGGCGTTTGAGCGTGTTTTCCGACATTTTGCCCCGCTCATTAAGGGCTTCCACCACAGCCGCAGTACCCAGGCACTCAACGCCGAAGCAGCCGATGAGCTGGTACAGGAAGTTATGCTCAAGGTATGGCATAAAGCCCCCCGCTTTGACCAGGGCAAGGCCTCGGCCAGCACCTGGATATTCACTATTATGCGCAATTGCCGTATTGACATGCTGCGCCGCAACCAGCGCCATCAAAATCGCGACAACGATGTTGATGTGGCCGATATTTGGGATGAGAACCTGGAAAGCCAGCCGCTGCTGTTCTTACAACACAAGCGCAACGAGCGCGATATTGCCGATGGCCTCAGCGCCCTGCCCGCTGAGCAGTGCCACATTTTGGAAAAGGCCTATATGGAGGGAAAATCCCACAGCGAGATCTCCGAAGAATTACGCCTCCCCTTGGGCACGGTCAAATCCAGGGTGCGCCTGGCCATGAAGAAATTGCAAGCTCGGTTCGTCAGGTAAACATCCAATGATTCGCCATCACCCGGATGAAAACCTTCTGTTGGAATACGCCTCAGGCAGCTTGGCCAGGGGCCCCAGCCTGGTTGTTGCAGCCCATGTGCAGATGTGTGCTGATTGCCGATCCCAATTGCATACCCTGAACAATCTCGGTGGCTCCCTCCTAAATGGGAGCCCGGCGCAGCCATTGCAAGCCAACGCCTTCGAGCGCCTGATGGAACGTATCAGCCAGATCCCGGAGAAAATCCTCCAAAAAAGTGAAGAAAGCTCCACCCCGGCCCCGGTCAGCAGGGAACCGGCTATGGAGCACTTACCCAAAGTGTTAAATAAATTATTGGCCAGCAATCCAAACAGGCGCTGGAAGACCCTGACTCGCAACCTGCAAATATGCCGGCTCAAGTCTGGACAGAGAGAGTATGAAGTGGCTTTTCACAGCCTGCGCAGCGGCAGCGGACTACCGAAACACGATCACCGCGGGCGGGAATTTGCCCTGGTACTGCACGGCAGCTTTTCCGATCACAATGGTATCTATGGGCGGGGGGATTTCGTCCTGCGCGAACCGGGGCAGGTACACAGGCCCATCGCCACTCAGGACATGGACTGCCTGTGTTTTTCCGCAGTAGAAGCTCCGGTTTCACTCACTGGAGTCCGCGGTCTGTTTCTCAATCCGCTGATCCCCTTTCGGCCGGGTTAGACCCGATAGATTTTGCCTCCAGGCACACGGTAAAAAATATCACTGGCGTCCCTGCCATACATCCATTCCTTACTTATTTCCGATGCACTCTTTCCGTTGCTTACCCAGGGGCTCAGGAAACCGCCACCGGCGCCTGCTCCTTGTTCCCCGCGGTAAACTGGCTGAATAACTGCTGCCAGCGCTCCTGTACCTGGGCAAATTTCTGCTCACGCACATGCCCGTAACCGCGCACTTGCATAGGAATTGCCAGCAATTCCTGGGCTTCGGCAAGATTGTCAGCGCTCAGCTGAGCCGCTACCGATTGTACCGCTCGCGCCACCTGGCGTGCCCAGTCCCGTTCGGCGCGGCGCTCTTCGGTGTAGCCAAACACATCCAGCACGGAACCACGCAACGCTTTACCACGCGCCAACAATGGCATTAAGCGGCCCATCCAAGGGCCAAACTGCATCTTGCGCACCCGGCCACTGGCATCGGGACGTGCCAGCAATGGCGGGGCCATATGGAACTTGAGGGAATAATCACCGCTAAAAGTCTCGCGCAACTGACGCTGGAAATCCTCGCCGCTGTACAGGCGCGCTACCTCGTACTCATCCTTATAGGCCATGGCTTTGAACAAGCTGTTGGCTGCAGTGCGGGTCAATTCCCCCGTCGTGCCGGCAAGAGCCAGCTCCGCTCGGTATAAATGCTCGATACCCTGTGTGAACTGGTGAGCGTAAGCGGCATTTTGATATTCAACCAGCTCGCGGCTCAAACGCGCGATCAATTGCTCCACAGATTCCTGCGGCTCGATCATTTTTACGGGCTGCGCCGGTACCGCCAGCTTTTCTATCGCCCTCGGATCCGTCGCCAACAAGCGCCCTGCACGGAATGCGCGAAGGTTATTTTCCACCGCCACACCATTCAGTTCGATGGCCCGCTCCAGTGCCGCCTCACCAATTGGCAGCAGTCCCTTCTGACAGGCGAAGCCCATAATCATCAGGTTGCTGGCAACCGTATCGCCAAACAGTGCCTGTGCGTACTTATTCGCATCGAAGGCGAAATACTCAGCACAAAGGGACTCAATACTCTGTTGGGTGGCATCCGCCGGGAAAGCTAGTTCGTTGTCTCGCACAAAGGCCGCCACCGGCACCTCGGCCGTATTCACCAGCGCACGCATTTTGCCCGTGGCAAATTTCGGGCGCTGGCCCGCAGCGGTGACCATATCGCAACCGAGCAGCAGCTCAGCGGCGCCATCGCGGATACGCGCAGTAGTAATGGCTTCCGGGCGTGCACCCACTTTTACGTGGGCGACCACCGCACCATTTTTCTGTGATAGGCCGGTGAAATACAGCGTGGTACTGCCCTTGTCTTCCAGGTGCGCAGCCATACCCAAAAGTGCCGCCACAGTGAGTACACCGCTGCCGCCGATGCCGGCCACCAAGATGCTAATAGGTTGTTCCAGGGCTGCCACCGGCGCTGGCGGCAAATCGACAATGGCAGAATCCAGGGACTCGGCCAGAGACTGAACCGGCGGTTTTTTCAGCTCACCACCCTCGATGGTGACAAAACTGGGACAGAAGCCATCGGCACAGCGCATATCTTTGTTACAGCTGGACTGATTGATCTGACGCTTGCGGCCATAGGGGGTTTCCAGGGGCTCCACGGCGATACAGCTCGACTGCACACTACAATCACCACAACCCTCGCACACGCGCTGGTTAATCAGCAGGCGCTTGGGCGGATCCACCATCAGTTTTTTCTTGCGGCGCCGGCGTTTTTCTGCGGCGCACACCTGCTCGTAAATAATGGCGGTGACACCCGGCGTTTCACGCAGACGGCGCTGGACGGCATCCAGCTCTGAGCGGTCTAACACTTCCACTTTCGCCGGCAACTGGCCGCGGTGCTGATGCCAGTGATCGGGGTTTTCACTGAGCAGAACCACCACCCCAACGCCTTCTGCCAGCAGCTGCGCGGCCAGACTTGGAGCGTTTACCTCGCCATCGGCAGGCTGGCCACCGGTCATAGCCACCGCATCGTTGAGAAGGATTTTGTAAGTGATATTGACCTTACTGGCGACTGCCTGGCGAATCGCCAATAAACCGGAGTGGTTATAGGTACCATCTCCCATATTTTGGAAAATATGCTCGGCATTCGAGAAGCGGTGCAACCCCACCCAATGGCCGCCTTCACCGCCCATATGGGAGTAAGTATCGGTGCGCAGCCCCTTGCCCAGCGCCATGATATGACAGCCAATGCCGGCGCTGCCGAGGCTGCCCTCCGGCAGTTTGGTGGAAGTATTGTGGGGGCAGCCAGCGCAGAAAATTGGCTCCCGCGCCAACAGGCCTTGTGCTCGCTGAGGTACATTGCCTCCCAATTTTTCTGCCAGGGGGATCAAACGCTGTGCGAGGTCAGTATCTGCCAGCCAGCGGGTAATCGCCTTGGCCACCTGATCTGGTCCAAAACCCCAGATCGCCGGCAGCAGATCTTCACCATTGAGGTCCTTCTTACCGACCACTTTCGGGCGGCGGTTGTCCTCCCAGCCATACAGTAGGTTCTTCAACTGGTCTTCCACCAGCGGGCGTTTTTCCTCCACCACCAGCAGCCGTTCCATACCGTCGGCAAACTCACTGATACCGCGAGGCTCCAGGGGCCATGACATCGCCACCTTATAAATGGCAATGCCCGCCTGGCGCAGATCTTCCTCGCTCAGGTTGAGCAGTTGTAACGCTTCCAGCAGGTCCCCATGGGCCTTGCCCACAGTCACGATTCCAAAGCGCTTGCGCTCGCTTTCATGCGTTGTTTTATCCAGGCGATTGACATAGGCAAAGGCCTGCGCCGCCGGCAAACGCTCCTCCAGCATACGGCGCTCGTACTCCAGGCGCTCAGCGGGCCAATTCAGGTGTGGGTCATAATTCAAGCCATGGGCAGGAATGGGGAAGTCCGCCGGAATAGTGAACTGTGGCAAGCTTGGAACCACCAGAGAGGCACCGGCCTCTACCGTTTCGGTAATGGCCTTGAACCCTACCCACAGACCGGAAAAGCGCGAAAGTGCAATACCAGCGAGACCGAGAGTGAGATACTCGTCGATACTGGCGGGAAACAGCAACGGCATCATTACCGATTCAAAAATCTGATCGGTGTTGTGGGAAAACATGGAGGACTCAGCGGTGTGGTCATCGCCACACAATGCCAGCACACCGCCGAGTTTGGCGGTACCCTGGATATTCGCCTGGCGAAATACATCCGCAGTGCGATCCACCCCGTGGCCCTTGCCATACCAAATGGAAAAGACCCCATCGCGGGTAGCCTGCTCTCGGTAGTGATCGACTAGCTGGGTACCCCAAATGTTGGTGGCCCCAAGGTCTTCGTTAATACCCGGTTCAAAGTGGATATCGTGCCCAGCGAGTAGCTTCTTATGACGCCAGAGCGCTTGGTCGTAACCGCCGAGAGGGGAGCCCCGATAGCCGGAAATAAAGCCCGCAGTATTCAGGCCAGCCAGCTCATCCATACGTTTCTGCATGAGCGGCAGGCGCACCAGCGCATCAATACCAGTCAGAAAGACTCGGCCAGAATCACGGGTAAATGCGGCTTTGAGAGAATACTCGGTATCAAAGCCCAGCTCCTGATCGCCTTCGACCATTGCCATGGGTACCACCTATTAATTCATTATTGCTTTTCTTTTGCCCGGTTTGATGACGATAGCAACGGTGCCACATTTCTCTCGGCACAAACTGAAACAGCTCAAAGCCAAACCGAAGCATCTGCTTACTTGCCGCTAAAATTAACACCGCCCGGCCGGGCAGGTCATACCAAAATAAGCCTGGCTAGGGCATAATACGGACACAACTCGCTAAAGATCACAAACTACCAGCAACAATTCACTCAAAAAGTCAGTTTTTTAGGGATTCATCGAATAGGCCCTACACGGGGGCGCCACTGTAAGAGACGCAGAATCTACCCCTACACGTAACCACCTTCCTAGTTTGCAAGTCGGTTACAGGAAAGCTGAGTGAACGAGTAGGTGGTGGCTAGTCACTCAGCACAGATCTAGTGAGCGGATATTGATAACAAAGAATAAACGGTTTCACGGCGCAGTCATAAAACAGGATAATTGCCCAGAAAGGACTCAACCGGGATGTTTTGTCATACCGGCATGGCAGTGAAGCAGCCGGATAATCCGGTGTTCGTTCAGAGAGAAGAGATACGGAAAAAACCATGGCCTATTTACTGGATGCCATCGATAAAAAAATCCTGGAGATCCTCCAGGAGGATGCCACTATTCCCAATATTGAGCTGGCAGAAAAAGTCTGCCTTTCCCCCTCGCCATGCTCGCGGCGGGTCAAAAATCTCAATGAACAGGGATTTATCAAGCGCGCCGTGACCCTTTTGGAGCCCGAAAAAGTAGGCCTTCCAGTTAGTGTCTTTATTCAGGTAACCCTAAACCACCAAGTGAAAAAAGAGCTACAGGATTTTGAATCTGTTATCGGCCAATGGCCGGAGGTTATGGAATGTTACTTAATGACCGGTGACTTCGACTACCTGCTCCGCGTGGTTGTTCCCAACCTACAGGCTTACCAGGAATTTCTCGATAAAAAACTGACGGAGTTACCGGGTATTGATCATATTAAGAGTAGCTTTTCCCTAAAACAGGTACGTTACCGCACTGAATTACCGTTGGATCAGTTGTTGGAAAAATAAATTAGATAGAAATACCCTCCTGCCACTGTCCTGATAAATTTTTAAGGCAATCCTCCAGTTTAAAGCGCCTGAGTTATACCCGGGCGCTCTCGCGATGCAGATCATTTATTAATCAATCTTACTCTTGTTAATGGGGCCGATCAGGCTAACTCATTGAGAGACAGGCTCTCATAGATCATTGAATTATCAATGTACTTGGTCTGGGAAAAGCTATCGGCAAAAAAGAATATGAATAACTGGTATTTTAAGGGAAGTCATTGAAAGCAATAATCAGAAAGATCTTACTGGCCACGTCAATTGCAGGCGGCTCTATAGGAAGCATTATGGTTGCAGCAGATACCATGATTTCACGAGAATTAACATTCAATAAAGTAATTGGTAACAGCCTAGTATTTGCCTTTTTTGTATACTCAGTATACGCGGGCATAAAATTTTTGAGATTCCCTTCAAGCATTAAGCACCTTGAGCGGGTTTTTATTGCACAGATCCCCTGGATCACATCTCCTATTCTGAGTTTTAAACTTGCCACCGGAGTAGGCGCATCCTTTTTATTGATATATCCACCCTTCAGTGATACATATCGCCTGAGTATCGGTGCTGAATACTCACTCTCCCCATTAAGTGAACAAACTTGGGGGATTGGAGTAAACTTGGCCGCTATCAGCTTCTTGGCCCTTATCAGACTTTACAAAGAGTAAAACTTTAAGGCATAGAAGCGCAGGCCCAAGCTATTAGCGCTCTCTAATTCAGAGAGTGAAAAGTTAGGAATAAATAATAAAGCTTATATACCAAAGATGAAGCACTCACTAGAAAAACCTAAAGAAACTGTCCTCTTTCTTCATGGTGCACTTGCCGATGAAAGAATGTGGGAACCACACCATCGTATACTCGCAAAAGAATACAGGGTTGTTTCTCTCACCCAAAGACATTTTGGTGTTGATAATAAAGGCTCGAGTGGAAGTTTTGGCATTGAAACTCATGCCAATAATTTAATTAGTTTCTCAGCCACGCTTGGCGATGGCCCCATTCACTTGATCGCATGGTCTTATGGTGCTGATGTTGCCTTAAACGCAGCAATAAAAGCCCCCAAATTGTTCAAAAGCTTATTTATCTATGAGCCTGGCTATCCAGGACATCTGGATGCCAAGAAAATGGAGGCGTTTATGCAGGATGCCGAAGCCATGTTTGGCAAGGTATTCGAAGCGGTTGACAATGGTAAGCTTGAGGAGGCTGTGGCGTTTCTTATTGATGGTTCCGGGAACAGAGCTGGCTATTTCTCTTCACAAGCACCAGTACTTCGGGCCCAGCAACTGGAGAATGCTCACACCCTGCCCTTACAACTCTCTCAAACTGAAAAGCCCTGCCTGGATAAAGAGCACCTGTCGAAAATCCAAATCCCCACTACGATTGGATACGGCAGTAATACCAGAAATCTCTTTCAGATAGTATCCAAATCTGCTGCCAGTCACACGCCTTCATCTAAATTATTGCAAGCGGCTTCAGAAAATCACATGTTGCCAATAGAAAATCCAGAAAAGTTTTGCCTGTATATTAAAGAGCACCTTTCAAAGAATTAACATTCAATCATCAATAAAATAAAAAGGAGTGGTGAAACCACCACTCCTTTTGTATCAATACAAGCCTAATCTTTCTTACATATCCGCGCCTCGGAATACCAATTACCTGCTTGGCAAGTTGCCCCTTGCTCACAATGTGCATCGGTTCTGCAATAGCACTGACCGTCAGCATTACATTGGGGCGTTAGGTAATTCTCAAGAGGGTCTTGGCCACTAACCCGCTGCCAGAATGGATTGGTAAAGACATTCTCAGGATCCAATTCCGCCTTGGCATCAAGGAACTGAGACCATTTCGGGAAGCGCGAGGGCATATCCTCAAAAATAGCCACCGAATTCTTACCCCAGTGCGGTCTGGCGCCATATTTGCGCAGCGACATCTGCTCAATTTCCAGGTTTACAAAGTAGTTTTTAGGCACGGCCTCACCGCGCTGGCGCAGAGTATACTCGATACCTACAAAAGCGGTGTCGCGCCCAGCACTCATTCCCAGATAGCTATCGGAGGCCTTACCAAAGCGGAAGTAAATACCGTTCAAGGGGAAACAGGTGCGCTCACTGTGGGCAATAATCTGGCGCACATCGGCAATCCAGTTGGGCAGCTCCTCAAAAGGTATGGCCACTTCCTGCAAGGCAATCGGCAACTTATCCCAGACACAATTGTTCGGCTCTTTACAGACAAAATGCTGCATCAGATCCGCGTGCCCCGTGGGCTTGATGAATTTCTTTAGACCGGTATTTACATCGCGGAAATAAGAACTGGAGCGGGCCGTATAGCGCAGAGATGCGGCAAAGCACTGCAGGGCAGCACTGTCGGCTTCATGCAAGCTATCAAAAATCAGGCCAAAGAGATACTCGGAAAAATCCGAGACATCAGCTTGAGCGTTATAAGCATTGCCTCGGGTGTCCAAAGGAACCTTATTATAAGTAGTAACCGTATAGCGGCCGAGACCTGGGAACCAGGCAATATTTGCGGAGTGGTTATCCCGAGCCAAGCCCAAAATTACATTCTCCAGATCGCTGTCATCCCGGTGTCCCTTCACTTTGGCTTGTACCTTGTAGCCGGGTTCGGCTTCAATAGTCACTTCCACCACAACCCCCAAAACACCAAGGTTAACCCGCGCAGCATTGAGTAGTTCACCAGTGATTACACGCAGATTCCCCTTGCCATCAACGAGCTTTATCTCGGTGACATAGTCAGAAATCATATTGCTTTTCTGAGTAAAGGTGGATCCATGAGTGCCGCTGCCAAGCATCCCGCCAATCGAGAAGATCGCCAGCTCAGTAACCATCGGTACACTGAGTTCATGCTCACGCAAATAGGCTGCTAGATCATTAAAACGCATACCAGCTTGAACAGTTACCAAGCGGTTTTCTTTATCCAGGCTAACCACTTGGTTCATATTTTCCAGAGTGATTTGCACTTCGCCGTTGCCCGCACAAGCCGCGTCTATCTGGCTGTTAAAGCGCCGGGTACCGGTCATGACCTTGCGCCCCTGAGCGGCAGCATCGCGCACTATCGACTGTACCTCAGCGATTGTTGAAGGGTCATGAATAACACCGGGAAAACAATCCTGGGTGTCCTGATAGTTTTTCAAAACCTCAGGTACATCAATGGGGGGAGGTAACTGCTCCGCCGAAGCCCCCGCAGCAAAAAACAAACCTGCCGCACACAAGAAATTGGTAGCCCGGCGCAACAAATGGCTTCGCCCGGAGAGAAGTGGATGGTACATGCCTTTGCTTCCTTGTTGTTGCATTACTGAGTTGTTGTATTTCAATTAATGAAAAAATTAACCAAATCTAGGTAATAGCTCCCGATCGATTATTTCCTGAACATTGCGACTGTGATCAGGCGCTTTACTGCGCAGGAAATCCCCATATCCAGAACGGTAAGCCATAGCTGGACGGCGACCTATAGAGGGCACCCACAGGGCATGGTTAGTGGTAGCAAATTCCAAAGACTCACTGGCGAGGATACAGAGTGGCCCCCGGCTGAGTGCGGCAGCATCAAATATCCAGAACTCTTTACCGTTGGATTGCGCACTACTCGGATTTTTCCGAACAACCGCAGCAATTAGATAACCATCATTCTGCGCGGTGGATCCAGGCCGCGCCATAAACTGCGGAGTCCGCATCACACAGTCATCGGGGAACTGATAAGCATCGGCAATTTGCATGCGGGTGCAATCCATATGCACCAAAGCAGATGGCTTACTTTGCTCGGGCATATCCCAATAACTATAAAAACGTTCTGGGTAATTGCGGTATGCCCAGGAAACGCGCATAGAAACCAAATCTGGGCGGTAGCCCACCGCAGCCCAATACAGATGCTCAAATGTCTCTGGAAACTGAAAGTGCCCTCGATAAGCTGGGTCATTCATATCCCAAAGGAGGTTTTCATCGCGGATAACCCGGTAATCGTCTTTGATCTCCCGTGCAAAGTCAGACGTCACCTGAATTCTAGCCCGCACCAGACCTCCAACATCCACAGGCGCCGCCGGATAGCCGGACAACCACTTGGGCACTAGCCCACCCTCTTGGAATATTTCATAGCGGAACAGCTGTTCAGACTTGTCCATGGCTCCCATATACTGGCCATAGAGAGTGATTTCACCGGCACTGTCGTCATAGTTGCAAACAATATCGGAGGTATCAAAGCCCAGCTCCAGGTAGTCAGCAATAATATCCTCACGCCCAGGTACCATATCCGACTTGCGTATCACCCAACAGCGGGTTTTGTGTTCCTGCGGCAGCACAATATGGGTACCGAGAATACGAGTGGATTCGACCCTCGCCGCGGTCTCAAAAATAATGACATGGTTACGAGTAACCCCCAGGGAGTGGGAACTGGCCGCGATATAAGCGTTATTTCCCTGGCGATCACGAATATTCCAGCTTTTGAAAGCCCCCCGCTGATCCCAGGAAATCAAGCGAATAAAGCCCGAGCGACCGGAGTCACCCATATTGCCACCATAATTGATGGTAATGCACTCACCGGACGCCAAATCAAAGAAGGGGTGACCAGTAGTGCGAATTTGTGGGAACAACCACTTCTTTGGCGTTAGGTTATCCAACAGAGGAGGAAGACTGGATTCCCACTCTCCCACCTCACCAATAGGGGTTATCATTTCCAGAGTGGTAGCATCGAACTCATAGGGCACCCCCCCCTCATAGCTCATCGCAAAGCGGTTTTCCCCCATATAATTGGGGGCCGTATTGCAATAATTCATAAAGCCAAGATTTGGGCTGGAATAGATAGTTCCCCCCAGCAAATTAAACTTATCGAAACCACTCAAATCTTGCTCCTGCATAATTGCAGAGGCGGTTCTGATCATTTTTCGCGTATAAGCCACACTGCCATTACTGGCTCTACCACTGAAATCCAACCGGGTAAGCGCACCTTTTCCATTTGGAGTCAAATGGTTAGGAGCGAGAGGAATCCCCTCGGCCATCAATAAATGACCGGTAACATCATCAGGCAAGTTACCTTGAACCACCTTAAGGAAACCGGAAGAATCCTGCAGGCTGCCATCCATAATCGACTTTGGGAAGATGGAATCCTCTAGGCGATTACTTGCCTGAGCTGTAGAACTGGTCATACCAGCCAGTGGCAGTGCCGAAAGAGCACCTGCGGCTTTCAGAAGATCGCGACGTTTCATTATTTTCCTTGTAATAAAAACGGCCGACTGCTTTAACTGACCTTATGTTTATAAATTTAGCGCAATGTATTCATATTTGACTTTTAACACCCTTTTCACCAAGCGATATTTATTTATCATTTCCCAGCTTGGCGAGCACACCAAAGGTGAAAATATTTAAACCTGAGCGGCAGTTAATTATATTAAACCGCAAAAATCAAGAACGAGATGATGACACTGTTAACCAGTTTTTCCGTAAAGCATAAGCGCCCCACAGAACTAAACAGTCAGGCAAAATAATATCAATAAAACATCTACTAAATCATATTTCCGAGCGTTAACTCAGACGGAAATGAGAATCTTTTTCAGTACTTATTGTAATTCCGAACGTCTAGGTTAGAAAATCTCAAAGAGCCAAACTCTATTTTTATTACAACCACCATAAACCCCTAAATATTCACCACTAAAAAATCGTGCAACTTAATGACGCCACAACGATTCATTCAACCTTAAAGACTAAAACAGGGAGTTTTTCACCACCAAACAAATATTTACATTAATCGGCATAGCATATATTCCCCGTCCACTCTCAACGCTCAATGTTATAGAAGTATTATTTGCAGAAAGCTTGTTGAGGCACCCTTACAAAGTCCTAAATTTAAAGGATGAGAGCGAATTAATATAAACCTTCCCACCTTAATACACATCGATTTCTCAGCCTATATAGGGCCCGATACAATCAATAAAAACCGCAAGGAAAATAGACATGCAGAAGGTACCGAACTTTACAGAAAAATAAGGACTATAATTCCAGCTTCAACCTCTCCCCATTAGAGTTATCTGAAAATCCTTCCCGACGATAAAAATCTACCGTCCTGCTCCACTTGTCTTTCTCTGGTGTACTCACCTCCAAACGTGGCCACCCCTGCTCTCTTGCAAACTGAACCAATCGGTCCAGCATTTTATTACCAATCGACTGACTTCGGTATTCAGGTTCTACGTAAAACTCTTCAATTACGCCATAATACCCTCCAGCATAAATAGCTGTAGACCTAGAAACTGTTATAACAGCAACAATCTCACCCTCAACTCTATAAAGAAAAGCATTATAAGCACTCTCCCTTACCAGCAGCTTGTTACTTGCCTCAATGAGTTGATCAGGCTTGATTTCACGCTTATACCCCACCAAAGCCATTAATAGTTTGGCAACTAGATGCGCTACTGTATCGGCATGCTTTGGCGTGGCAGTTATTATTTCACCCTGCATACTTCTACTCCCTGAATTTATGTATCAAAAAATAAGAACCTTCAAAAGCCTGAAAATGTGATCACATTTTCAGGCTATCAGCCTAAAGCACTTATAGCAAGGGGAAACAAAATACTGTCCCTAAAATCTATATTCAGCAAAAGGGGTATTTTTCAGAACAAGGGGAGAGGCGGTAGCCAAAGCTTCTCAGGAATTACCTTCATACTGAGTAGCTGAAACCAGTTGTTTATTCCCTCAGCTTAAAAAGTTAGAGAATACTTTGAAATGGGACCAGGGACAGTCAGGTGTATTAGCGAATAACAAGCCTATCTTATTGGGCCAAGGAAAACAGGGAAATATCACAAAGACACAAAAAAAGCTCCCACTTGAGGAGCTTTCACAACCATCAATACTTATCAGTCCCAGCGATTAAATACCACATGCATTCCGTGGTTGTCATCACTAACAAATACGAAATAACCTGCATTGGTATGCCTGGAAGCACATATTTTAGTACCGCCAGAGGTCTCAGAACACTCCATTTTATTGGCTTCAATACCTATCGTTTCATAGGCACATTGATTAGATTGTCCCGCCAGATTTTGCACCAGATCACGTGTAGTTCTAGCCAACACAAATCGATAATCACCAAAGTAACGGTAATTATAGGTATCCAGGTAATACGCCTGGGAATCCACACCAGACTTTAGAAGGTCTGAGTAACACTTCGCAGGATTGGCCATCCACAGCATGTCCATGTCATTAGAGGTGTGAACTGCAGGCCAGTTTTGCTGGTCATGCTTGGAAAGGACTACATTGGTGGAATCAACGTAGTCTTTTACAACAACATAGTCACCTTCATCACTTTCTATACGGCAAACTGGCGCACCACCGATAAAATCATCACACTGTACATCATCTAATGTGATTTGAGTGGTCGAAGTGATACAGCTAGAGGCAAAGTTTTTTGCCCAGTTTTTCACCGCGGTAACGGCATACTCGCGCTTATCTTCAATTTCATAGTAGAAATCTGAAAAAATGCGATACACCTCACGGTCATTTGTATTGCTCTGAGTCGCAGCCTCGGAGCATTGGCTAAAATTCGGCAAATCAAACGTTGTGTTGGCCTGTGCAGGAATAGCAGCAGCAACAGCCATAGCTACTACAGATAAGGATGCAATGGTTTTCATTCGAAATCCTCCATGAACTTACTCTCTCAAAATCGTCGCGGATTCTAGCAAAGGGAAGCAATCGAATGAAACATTTTTGTAATATGGTGACAGAGCAGCCATTGCTAACTAAAGTTGATCCCTCTGAAGTCAGTAGCTACTTGGTGCAGGCACATAACAATAAACTTACGAATGCCTTCCGGACTAAGCTGTATAGCTTATGCAGCAACACTTCGATTGATCAGTTCGACCAACTGCTCCAGCTGTTTTTTTGCCTGGGAATACTCACCATTATTATCCATCAATGGAAAACCACAATTAATCCTCAAGCAGTCTTTATAGTAATTCAAGGTACTAAAGCATACTCCGGTTCGGATATCCAAGAGTTGCCTCTTTAAAAGAATCGCGAATTCATCCTCATTTAACCCGGGAACTTGAAGCCATAAAACCAATCCTCCTGTTGGCATGCTAATCCGCACCTTTGGGATGAGATGGTCGGCCAGGAAATTACGATACTGATCAACTTGCTCCCGCAACCGGGGTCTCAATGTCGCCAGGTGCTTAGCATATTGCCCACTACTGATAAAATCAGCCAAGCTCAATTGGAGTGGTGAATTTACCCCCAAGCTCTCGAGTTGACGTTGCTGCCTGTAATCATTTAAATATCGTCCAGGCAAACACCAACCCAGTCGATAACCAGCACTCAGTGTTTTTGATATAGATCCACACCATAATAAGTATCCCCCGGTATCCCAATGGTATGCAGGGAGTGGAGGGGCTCCCCGGTGATCTAACTCATGGTAGACGTCGTCCTCGATAATCGGGATTCGGTATTTATTCGCTAACCCAGCCAGCTGCTGTTTCTGTTCGACACTGAGACTAATACCGGTTGGGTTCATATGGCTAGAGGTAAAAAGCCCAGCCCGAACACCGCCTTTTTGCATCTGTAACTCCATCTGTCGCAAATCTAAACCATCCATTGTGGATGGTATCTCTACGACAGTCCGCCCCATTCCCCCCAGGAGCTGAAGTAAACCGCTATAGCAAGGAGAGCTGACCGCTACTGCATCCCCAGGTTTTGTCGTTACTTCCAGTGCTGTACGTACAGCATCAAGACAGCCATTGGTTATCACCAGATCAGAAGCTTGGAAATGGAAACCCGAAGCGCCAAAGTGCTCACTGAGAGAACGACGCAAAGGCAATTCTCCTTGCACATTAGGATAAAGACACACCCCGCTCCCCTGACTACGTGAAGCGCGACGTAAGCTTCGCTCTAACTTAGAAACAGGCTGCAACTCTACAGATAGCTGAGTTATTCCCAGTGGGCCTGGCTCCTCCGAATGAAAGAAATGATCCGCAATCGGTGTCGTAGTCTGGCAAGAAAAAGCGGGCATCTCAGGAGGCCCAGAAACATCCAAAGGTTTTCTTACATAAAAACCTGACTGCGGTAAAGCCTGAATCCATCCCGTCTCCTCCAGATAACGATAACAATTCAATGCGGTAGTCAGGCTAACCTCATTCACCCTAGCAAGCTGACGTAGAGAAGGAAGCTTTTGTCCTGGCTGCACCTTTCCCTGGCGAATATCTTCCACTAAATGATCAGCCATTTTCTTGTACCGCATCATACTCCCCAAACTCAATTAACCTTCCAGCCCCTTATTGGGCAGAAAGTAACAAACTGTATACTTTTTTTAATTGAAATCTGTATCTGTCCCTAACCTCAGAATGCACAGAAACTATCCCGATATCAATGGGACAGTAGTTATGAGATACAAAGATTTGAGCCTTGGAATTTTCGTGATGGCTATTTGGGGAGTCAACTTTATTGCCATTAAAGTGAGTACGACTAATCTCAATCCACTACTAGTTACCGCGCTGCGCTTCACTCTTGCAGCAATACCGGCCATTTTCTTTATTCCCAAGCCGCCCGTTGCCTGGCGCTATATCCTCAGCTATAGCCTGGTCTTTGGCACAGGCATCTGGGGACTTGCTACTTGCTCACTTACTGCTGGGCTCTCTCCAGGTATGGCATCACTGCTGCTCCAGCTCAATGCAGCAATTAGCGTATTACTTGGCTGGCTGATCCTTAAAGAGACGGTCAGTGCACAAAAAATATTGGGAGCCAGCCTGGCAATCTTAGGATTATGGATTGCTTTCCTTATTGAGGATGGCAGTGTCAGCCCCCTCGGGGTGGTGCTAGTGATTCTGGCAGCAACTTGCTGGGGTATCAGTGGTCTGATTGTCAAAGCGGCCAATACCAAGGAGGTTTTCGCTTTTATTGTTTGGAGCCTTCTGTTTGCTCCCATCCCTTTACTGGTTCTTGCGTTGGCTCTGGAAGGTAAAGAGGTTTTAAACAACCTTATTAAAATTGATAAGCTTACCCTAGCCTCAATTCTATTTCAGGCTTGGCCCACCACCTTACTAGGCTATTGGATTTGGAATCGTTTGGTTGTCATTTACCCTTTATCGACTATCGCTCCTCTTACCTTGCTGGTACCAATTTTTGGTCTCCTAGCTAGCTGGCTTGTTTATCAAGAGCCTCTGGGGATAGTGAAAATCTGTTCAAGCTTATTGATCATTTCTGGGCTCATTGCGGGAGTCATAAAGTGGGATAAAGTGAAATTGAGCAAAAAGAAGCAAGCAAATGTGCCCATAAATATTCAATAAGGTTTTAGAGTAATTGCGGATTGGGCCTCCCAACCCGCCCTCACCTCCGCCACCTAGGGCAAACAAGAAGGCGTAGTAAAGAAGTATTTTACCTCGTAATCACTACAATTCTCTGTTGCACAGAAGAAACGATAATTAGAACCGAGATTCCCCACTAATATACTCTCTCCTGTAAACCTGTAATCCAGTTTGGAATCAGCCAAGCGAGCAACAACATTTACGACATCTTTCACGTCACAGGTATTGTGAGATATTACCTGCCGCTTTGTGTTCATTAAAGCTTTCGTAGTCAATGCCACCAGAGGAGGGGTTGTCATTATTGAGCCATTCCGTTGCGTAATAGCCAGCATTGATCAAAGAACTGGAAAGCTTGTGCACACCCAAAGCAATAACTTCATCCCCCTGGCGCCCATGGAAAGCAAATATCTGCTGGGTAGAGGTAGAAGAATAGCTTTTACAGGAACCCTGCTGCATGCCACCTGAAGCTGTCTCCCCTGTACTGGAAGTCAGTTTTAAATAATAAATACTACCGGAACTGTACTTTTCATCATCCCAGCAGATTTTAACATCATCGAGTATTCACCACTGGCGGAGTCAATACTAAGGACAGAGCCCATTGAGCCACCATCTCCGTCACCATACTCAATGCAAAGTTCATGATCGCTCGCATTTGCATGGCTGACAGCCTGCTGGAATTCATAACAAGCCTTTAACCCATCAATACGACTTCCAGAGCGAATTTGTACCGATTTCAAATTCATAGTGCCGCTACCAAGCAATTTACGCTTGATTAAATCGATGGAATCAAATGCAGCACCACCAGTGCCACCAATCGCATCCTTTTTGAGGTAACCATAATCAGAGTAAGCATCCTGGCTGGCAAGCCAAAAATCCTCAAATACCTTATAATAATTTACCCAAACCGAAGTTGTTATGCCCTTAGTATTTCTTTCAGCATAGAGTTCAGTACTTTCAAGGGCATTATAAGGCATACCGTATTGATAGCCCTCTGCAGCACAAGCGCTATAGCCATCAATCCAGACACCGGTGGACTCACTGATGTGCCAATTTCTATTAGCATCTACACACGCAAATACACGGATCGTAGAGCAATCATAATCTCTAATCTCCCCATCATTAGTTAGCCAACTACAACTGTGCTCGGTACCCGGTGAGTCATCTCGCCAAGACCAAAGGTAATCTTCAATTTGTGGAGCTTTAGATGCTCCAATGGTTGTTGCATTGGCTTCAACCAAAGCCAACTCTATCAGCTGGTAACCTGCCTGTGCTTTTTCTTGGACGGTATCACCATAAATTTTGATATCACTCTTACTGTACTCCGTAGTCGCATCCAGTGCGACACTGAAATTTCCATTTTATAGTGGGTGGTAGCGCTGCTATTACCATCAGAATCCGCTGTCAACTGGCTGGAATTTTTAGCCAAAGGTTCATTGGAGGTTAGATTGCCAGCAGCATCCATTTCATCTACGCCAATCCAGACATTCCTTAAATACTTGCTTGTTTTGGATTCATCGTGATAATCACAAAGATTATTATCCCCTGTGTGCGGATACTCTCTAGGTACCTGAGTAAAAAAAATAATGTTTCGCCCTGCATCCAGCACATCTTGCTTGCTTAAAGTTTGCACTGGCAATGAAGCGCAATCCCCTTCCGCGTAACCCCAGTCAGTTGGCTTGAAAACATAGTCCCCCAGGCGACTCTCAATCTTTTCACCAATTTTGTTCCTAAAATTCTGATGATAATCTGAATCATAAGCTTCGAATTTTATAAATAACACTTCATCCTGATTATCCTCAAGAAAATCCGTGATCTCATCAAAGCCATCCCCGAGAGTTGCCGCTGTGCCTACCATGTATATGCACATAGTGGCCTCTTCAAGTCCCATATGACACATGTGTGGAGTAGAACTAAACGTGGATGAAGGGTAGCTATCGTACTCCACTAGGCGGATACCACGATGGAACAGCTTCTCAGGGGCATACCATTGATTAACATCGGTATATACTCCTTGATCCCACTGGAAAGAAGCATAGGCATTATGTGCCCCTGCCCATAGCGTTTTTGACAACGGTGCCCTAGTATCAATTTGTCCCTGCAAATCCAACCGATGCACCTTTGCATCCCCTGAATCAATTTCTCCAGCAGCCATCATCGATACTGAGATTCCCGGTAAAAAAATAGATAACGAGTTAATTATTCTTAGCATTATTTATCCCTGACAGATCGTTTGATAGTGAAAACAAAAAATACAGAGTGTCACTCCAGTTTTTCGGAGGTTGGCTAGCGCTGGCGATTCAATAGGAAAATTACCCTAAAAGACCGCAGTAAAAGTGAATCCTTAACGTTACTTAACCATTCCATAATGCATACACATTTTTGGATAGGAGGGTTGAGAGGTAATTTGAAAATTATTACTCTGGGTCTTTCTTATTTTTTAACTATTACTTCACACACCTAGTAGCTGCTCACAGTCAATCTATAAAGCTATTTTTCATAAAATTTCACAATAGGCACAAATGAATTATCGCTGAACGCTATCATTTAGGTATGATTGTAAAGTTTCACTTTTACTTCTGAACGTCCCATCTGGATGAATGTTACCCCCCGAGGCAACACTGGATTCAGGCAGCATTTCCAACACATGGATGAAAAAATAGACGAAGCTATAAGTGTCCAACCTTTTCCAATAGAAATACCCTACCGTCAGTACCAAGCCACAAGATACGGAAAAATCATGGCCTATACCGTTGACAGCCAATTCAGCCAAGCAATCGAGCAATTTAGGGCTTTACTGGAATCCATAGAGCCAATAGCAGTAGGTGATGTGGCCACAAGACGTGAGGTTGGTGAGCATGTTCTCAGAGAGGTATTTCAAACCCACCCCATGCCAACCGATGTATCAATAGAAGATTTTCTGGTAAAGCTGCCCGATGAATCCAGCATCTTATTGCGGTGGTACTGTAAACAAAACTCAACGCCGGGGTCAGCGGTACTCTACTTACATGGTGGGGGCTTGATCTTCAATGATGTAGGAATATACGACCGATTAGTCGAAAACTATGTCTCAAAGAGTGGGGTGCCATTTCTCTCAGTGGATTACCGCAAAGCGCCAGAATATCCTTTTCCAACCCCCATTGAGGATTGTTACTCGGCATTGTGCTGGCTCCATAAGAATGCCAAATTGCTGCAAGTAGACCCCAACAGGTTAGCTGTTATGGGCGATAGTGCTGGTGGAGGGCTGTCTGCGGCACTGACCATCCTAGCAAGGGACAGGAATGGCCCTTCTTTAGCAAAACAAATTCTTATATATCCAATGCTTGATGACCGGAATACTGTGGAGGACCCAAAGCTGGCTCCCTATGTACTTTGGACTAATGATGACAACCTTACCGCTTGGCAGGCTTATCTCGGAGAAACAATGGGTACAAGTAAAGTAACCGCTGTTGCCGCTCCAGCTCACCTAAAAAACGCGGAAGGATTGCCCTCCGCATATATTGAAATTGGGGAATTGGACATTTTTCGCAATGAAAATATTGAATATGCACGCTTACTCGCCAATGACGAGGTAAGTACAGAGTTCCACTTGCGTCCAGGCGTTAATCACGCATGGGAGGTATTTGCACCTACAATCCCAATCTCCATTAGAGCCATGAATGACCGTATTCGGGTTATTCAATCTGTTTGAACTCAATAGATTTTTCTGGAGAAATTAAAGGCTTTACTCTTTATCTTTATCTTTAGCTTGAAACCAAAACTCGATTTCATCTGTATCCTCTTCAAATGAAGCAGCATGTTCAGTATTTGCCGGAACATGGTACCAATCGCCAATTCCAAAGCGCTGAACAGCACCATTCATACTTAGTATCAACTCGCCTTTCGTAATTACCCCATAATTATCAGTCGCATGCGTATGATCTGGAATAACCGTTCCCGCCGGATATGATGCAAAAAGAACATCACTTCCTTTTGCCTCCAACTTGTAGGCATCAAACCGACCATCATAAAGAGGTAGCTGCTTAATTCCATCTGGATAACTTCCTGACATTCTGGATACACTCCTTGTATTAAACTCTGAGCCCCGCTCCTGCAAATAAAATATTAGCCCAGGAAGATAAAGAGCGCACTATCCGAAATAAAGTAACACAAGACATTAGCGGCTGCATCTAACCTATAGAGAAAAAATCGTTAATCAAAGAGAGGCAAAACTCAAACAGACACTGAAGAAACCAATTATATTGATATATTAAAGCAACCACCTTAGATACAGCGAATTGCCTTTCTATTTTATTCTATCGTGTTTTAATTTCTATTGAGAATTCCACCCCCTCCAATGACTGAAGGTAATCAGGATTTTCAGGATCGTTTATTAGCTTACCACTAAAAGAGACATTCTCAGCCTTTTGCTGCGTCTCAAAAAGATTAGGCAATGTGCTTTTTCTGGAGAAATCATACTTCTCAACTGAAGATACGCCCTTCTCGAAAGCTGCACTGATATCTATCGGCCTAGCGCTTTTTTCAGTGGCGAGAGCGCTTTGAGGGCCATGTTGGTTATCAGGAGTTTCAGTGTGATCTTCTACACTTGAAATATCATCTTTAGATAGCTCAGAGGAACTAACAAAGTCCTGTAATTGTTTTTCCTGCTCCAGCGTCCCCTCAACGACCTCTTCAGTACCAAGCCTAGCTTCCCCCCCAGATTCAACTGAAAGTGACTCGGGCCTGCCACATGAAGCCAAAATCAACAACAAAAGGGCCACTAAAAAATATTTAAACATAATTATTAGCCTAGAGCTCACAGCTTAGAATTCTTTACAAAACCAGTGGGTCTATATCTAGGGTTCGGTACACATCTATAATGACACTATCTTAGCATAAGTCATAATTCGATCAGCAGAATACAGTGAGTCTAGGAGGTTATCCTAAATATCATCTTTTTGAAAGGTAGTTGTTCTCAATACCTGTGCAAAACGTTAATAGACAGTCAGAATATTGACTATGTAGATATCACAAGACCAACCAGATTATATACTCTTCTGCAATATATGCATTTCGATAGAATTCCAGAGGGAATAGCCATCTCAGCCACTCCGACCAAAACACCAACAACCCTACCAACAATATAATTTATGAATAAGAAAAATAAAAATTAAATCAAAAACTTCACTAAAAACCACTTGGAAATAAATATTATTGCTCAAATTATGCCTGAATTGTCGGCAGGCTACTTGGGTGACACAATGAAGACCTGGCAACTTACACTCTTTACACTTCTATTGTTAGCCACAATTGGCATCACAATTTATATCTACAATAACCGCTTTACTGAAAAAACTAAGTTCCATAGGATACCGATTACTGAAGAAGCCATTATCTATGAAGCCCCCCTCAAGGATAAAGAAACAATCAACATCCTAATTTTGGATGGTGGAGGGGTTCGAGGTCTTATCCCACTATATGTTCTTCAATATATTGAACGCCAAGTAGGCAAGCCTATAAATGAAATATTTGATGTTTTCAGTGGAGTATCCACCGGAGCTATTATTGCTACAGGAATCAACATTCCCATGAAACAACTACGTGAACAATATGGTGACTACGGCTCAAAAATAGACCTACTGATAAAACTTTACAAATCTGAAAGTAAATATTTATTCTCAACACCCTGGTATCATAAAATATTGACTGGAGCTGGAATGTTTTCACCGAGGTTCATGGGAGATCGACTCCATCAAGTTTTAAAATTTCATTACTCAGAAAGCTTAAAATTTACTGATTTAGAAAAGCCAGTCATTGTGCCTTCTCTTGATATCTACACTGGAAGGGTACATCTTTTTAAAAATTATGGTGAAGAAATTGCTGAACTCCCTTCAAACAGTGTCTATCAGCTAGTGGTTGCTGCATCCAGCGCGGAAGGGGTATTCCCTCCTGTAGACTTTATAACATCAAGCAGGGACCTCAGTCATCGATATTTTGCGGATGCAGCGGTATCAGAAAATGATCCGACCAGCATGATATTACTGAACATTGTTGAAAAATATCCAAATAAAAATTATTACATACTTATAATGGGATCGGGCACCCCGCCTCTGCGTAGCGCAAAGGACAGTTATCAAGACATAAAAAACTGGAGGCGACTGCAATGGTTTCCTGACATCATCACAGATGTACAACGATCTATGGATACGCAGCAGCTCTACGCTCTAAGAATTGCAAAATTATTATCTCCAAAAGGGAGGATAGAATTTGACTACTTAAACGTAAAAGTAAACAATCCCAAAGTCGGAATTTTTGACTACGAATCAATCCATTCATGAAAAATTCATGCAGATAGATTAATAGAAGAAAATAAGCCGGAAATTGATCAAGCCACTGAACACCTAAAGGAGAGATCAGAATAGAATGGGCTAAACGCCTATAATTTCGACCCCGCTTGAGCCAACAAGCCTACCTATTTATATTTTCTTACCACTAAAATTATGGCTGCCCCTTACGAGGAGCAACAGGATTTTCCATCTTTTTGAACCGGTGGGCATGCAACCGTTCCATAAGAGCAAAATACACAGCAATCGCCTTTCTTGGGGCTTAATAGCTCTCCACAACTCTTGCACTGATAGAACCATTGGCAGGCATCAATCGGCATAGTTTCCGTATGATTATGACCACATAAAGGGCAGGTGATCCTGGAAGTTAAAACCTGTGCACTTCTTATCATATCAATCCCTTTAACATTTGTGACTTAGGCTATAAAAACAAGTCCAAAGTTTCTAAAGTAGTAACCTGACAACGATATTTAAATACAATCTATTAGCATCTGCGTTAACTCCTCTGGCTTATCAATCATTACATCATGTCCACATTGAATAGAGCTGGACTGCCATCCGCTATCCCGCTGTGCTATTTCATAAAATGGCTTACCAATTCCCGGAGCCCACCCTGTTGCATAGATATAAATGCGATCAGGAATTAGTTTCCAAGCCCCCTCTAAAAAGATTGGTTGCTCAAAGGTCTTGAGGGGCTGGTCTACACTGCGCCTATTAACCCAGGCCTGATCATGAATATTTACTCCAAAGTTTTTAGCCTGATCTGGGGCTACCAGAAAGCCTTTATCTGTAGATCTCGCACTTTCAAGTAAGGTAGAACCTATTTCCTTAGGTAAGAGTTCTAAAGTGCATAGCCCGCTCTCCGGTACCAAGGCATCAAGATAAACAAGAGTGCGGACATTGCTGGGTACCTTATCAGCAACACCGGTAATGACCACTCCCCCATAGCTATGACCACATAAAATGATGTTAGAGAGTTCTTCCGATTCAATGACAGCAAGAACATCCTGAATATGTGTGTCCAGGTCAATCTTATCATTTAAAAGGTGAACTCTCTCTCCTAGACCTGTTAATGTGGGAGCAAATACTAAATGGCCAAAATTACGCAAGCGATCTGCAACCCGCCGCCAACACCAACCTCCCTGCCAAGCGCCATGTACCAAAACGAAGGTTGCCATCGGTTGCCACCTTTATGTACGTAATGAATTTACATGTAATAACCGGCCAAAGAGGCTGGTAAGAAATGACTTGGAAAGCAGTATTTCATGCTGTCAATACTAAGGAAATGGGCCACCTATATTCAACCGCCTCCCTCTCATTATATGGAAGCGGTTGAGAATATTTATGTTACTGACATGAACTCTGCTCCCAGTACTGGGGTGCAGCAGTGGGAGACCACCAGTTTGGCCCGTAGGTGGAAGTATATACCTCGCCCTCAAAAGTTACACGATCACCAGACTGATAGGCCTCATCGCCTGCGTAGGGCTGCTGAAATTCCGGACAGGAAGCTGCCGAGTCGCCCTCTGTACTGGTAATGTCATCAGAATTGTTATTAGAGATATTACCTGATCCCGTATCAGAATCGCTGTTTGATTCACCCCCTGCCGTTTCACAAGTGGTTTCAATCCAAAGTGATGGCGCCGAGCTTGGAGACCACCAATTGGGCTCGTGTTTGGATTCGTAAGCGATACCATCAAAAATAACGATATCCCCAATCGCGTAACCCGGATCACCAGCGTAGGGCTGCTCAAATACTGCACAAGAGGTAGTCCCAGTATTCCCACTACCTTCGGTGTTTCCAGTATCATCTGAATCGTTGTCATTGGTATCTGAAGTACCATCCCCCTGATCAGCACTAAGTTCGTACCCAATCTCAACGTTTCTCAGGCCACTATTTTCTAGCAGATAAATACTATTAATACCGTACAAGGGTTCAAAGCTGCTGCTACCATCATAATCACCAGCTCTTATACTGGTTTGCTCTCGGTTAATTAATTCAGCCAAGTCGTGAGACCAATTTTCTGCGATCCCTTGCTCACTTGACATAATCTCCAGAAGTGTAGAATAAGAGCTATTTTCTCCGGAGCTATCAAACACACGGGTATATACTTTGTCTCCAATATTTAAGTCTTGTGTTGGATTAATTGTGCCTACAGCACTCCACGCAGTGTTGGTAACATTATCACCATCAAACTCAACATCGATGACGTTATAAAAAGCATTCACTGTATCACCAACATCCCAAACAGCGAGGATGACATGGTAACCCTCACGATCTGGAACCTGACACTCATGTGTCATATTTGTTGGAGGTTGCTCATAGTTTCCATCCACTACACAGAAGGGATCAAGATCAAACTGATCACGGGCTAACGACGCGTTAGGATTCCAGTTTTCTTTGGTAATATAGTATTTCCAATCTCTGCTTACATGGTTCGCAGTGAAGTGCCATTTAAAGGTTTGCCAACCAGAACTGATATAATTCTTAACCCAGCGATCAGAAGACTGTTCATTTAGCTCTGACCAGGAGCTATTCCCCGCACTGGCAATCTGCCCATCAGCGGGTCCACTTTCCGGGAAACCTTCATTACCCTCTACACTTTGTGGTTCCCACTGAACTGCACCGCAGTTTATATTCATCTCTCCAGAGTCGAGAGGATATTTACATAGTGTCCCACGTGCGGATGCAACCCCGCCATCAGCAGCTTCTACATAACCATGGCCAAGTACATTAGAGCTAATTCCAGTTAAAACTACAGCCATTAATGTATGACTAAAAAAAGGTTGTTTAAATACAGAAGCTAGTTTGGTTTTTCGGTAAATCATATCTTTGCCTGTTATTCAATCTTGTCCGACGTCCTTCCCCAGTTAAGCTAGATCCTTCACTTACCGAAGCAGGTTTTACTTCAGAAGTAGCGTTAGCGACAAAGCTATGGACCGCCACTGATTAACACGGTTCCTAGAAACCAAGCAAAAAACCATTTAGATTGAAAATAGAACCCTGCTCTCACTAAAATTCATTAAAAGCAATATAAAACCACTTAAAAAAGCCAAGAGAGCATAAAAAACTGAAATTATGATTCGAATTCACAATGCCTGGATAAAATTAATGAACACTAACGACAATTACGGCCAGATTAGTGGCGCAAAAAAACAAGCCAATAAAAAACAAGGAGCAGTAGCCATGTTTTCCATATTTCCTGCACAATTACGCTGTAAAATATCCGCATGTGGAGGCCCATCAATAGTTATCTTCTGCCCTCAAGTACAATAAATCCTGGTGACTGACAGGCAAACCGCGCACAAAAGATATTTCACAACTCTACTTCGGTCCAATTCGAACTGGGAAATAAAATAAAATCTGAGCAAGCGCATCTACGTATAGTTGAAAGTCTGCAAGTGTAAATAAATAGATCTATATAACGTCAATTGTACCCTGAGAACTCTGCCTTCTAAGTGAAAAACCCAAAACCACTAACTGAAACCACACGCCTATACTTTCGAACAGGAAGGACATGATCTCCACCTTTAAAAACTGAAAGAACTCACCAGCAAAATCCCAAGCAATATTTCTCTTTCAATTTGTAATTAACTGATATTGATCAAGGTCACTGCGTGATGTACGGTTATATTGACAGTGACCAAACAGTCACATAATTGATAATTATCCGATATGGAGGCAATGTTATGGCAGTTCAGCTAGGTGGTAATTATGCTGCTTATCGATTCAGACCGGAATGTACTTGGGTGACAGGCACCAATGCAGGAGAGCTGCGTTCTGACGGTTATGGTTCCTGTGTAGGTCTAGTACTCTATAGCGGCGCCCCTAGAAAGATTGGTGTAGTCGCTCATTTTTCAGGATCAATGCAAGCTCCGCAGGTAAGAAATGATGCCCTTGAGATAATGGCAGCAGTCTGCCCTATTGCACCGGGTAGAAAGTGGCGGGGATGGGTATTTGGTGGCGTATCACTCAATGGTAGCTCTTCACATCAAACCATGCTTGGAAATGGATCTAGCTTGACACACACACGAGCGTTAGTTGATACCGTACGTGGCGTGTTGGAATTTAATCGCATGTTTGATGTTAATTTTAACATTACGAATACTGAAAGATTTAATTTCACTACCCAGGGAGTTTTCACTGAGATGACTTTACGTCAAGGTGGAAATTATGTTGGACATCAGGGTGTTAAGTTAGATCTCGCCAGCGGAAAAGTAACCTGGGATGATCTCAATCATGGTTCAGGCAACTCGAAAGCCAACAAGATGATTAATTCTATGTTTTGACCTTCAAAATTTGACCTGGCAGATATCTCACCACTGCTGTCAGGTCAAACCTTTCAGACCCAATTTTTATGAAGATGCCCACTTTATGAAAACATCTTTTATCCTCAATCTCTTGCCTTATAACTTTTGCAGAATTCAACATAATAACGCGAAGATATCAACAGATAAAAAGATGTAGATGCGCTTATTATCAACCAAACATTTGATATAAGGTACAAGCTCCATAAGTATGCCAAAAATGGAAAAGTAAATATAATTAGCTTATGAATACCAGCTTTTGTTATATGAAGCCCTGCATATATAGAGACCAAAACTGATAAAGATGCACATACTAAAAGCAGCGAAGAAGACTGTAATGTCTGCATTAATAAACCCAGTAGGATAAAAACTATCAGCCCAAACCAACGGGTGTTAGGCTCAAGGGCTCCCATACTGATAGGCGCAGCCATATAACTAACAATATGGTACCCTGTTACTATTACCATAAGTGCTGCCCAACTATCCGCATTAGCCAAAACAATAGCTGCCAATACCCAGTTAACTAGAATGGATCGTCTGGAAATATTGTGCACTGGATCTAGCACCGCTAGCCAGCGAGGCATTTGCCCTACCTTGGCCATCGCAAATAAAATCCTTGATGAAGCTCCAAGGTACGTATATCCAGAAGCTGAGGGGCTAGTGATACTATCTGCAAGTAATATTAACGCCAAAAAGTGCAGGCCAAGCAGAGTGGCTAGATCTAACAGTGGTGAAGCAAAATTCAACCCCTGCCAGCCACCATTCTCTATCAACACCTGATGTGGAACGGCCTCCATAAAAGCAAATTGCAATGACAAATAAACCAAAGTAATGATTACTATCGATAGTGTTATCGCCAAAGGGATATTGCGTTTAGGATTTTTGATTTCACTAGCAAAAGCAACACTTACTTGAAATCCATTGTAGGAATAGATCAAACCTGCACCAATAATGGCTGAAAAGGCACTATGGAACTCAAACTCCTGACTGGAAGGAAGAGAAAAATTTGAGCCTATGTGATTTCGGGTAAAAACTACAATGAGTAATACTGTCAGAGCAAATAGTGGAGTAAAAATCTTGAGTACAGTTACAATATTATTGATTTTAGTTAGCCAACGAATACCATAAAAATTAATCAGTAGATATAGCGCTAAGATGCTAAGGGCAAGTAACTTTCCCCAAATGGTAAGACTATGACTTTCAATCAGTAAAGAAGAGCCAATAGCAGAAGAAAGATATTGTGTAGTAGCCTGAGCCTCCGTTGCAACTACCATTAGAATGCCAAACCAATTGGCAAAGGAAAAAGGCATACCAAAAATACTGTTATAAGAAAAAGCACAGGCTTGAGCTAGTGCACCTCGGACCGGATAAATCGACACGACACGCGCAAGACACAAACCTACCATCAAAACTAAAACTGCTGCGAGTATCCATGCTACAAATGCCCAGTTACCTGCATATCTAGCCGTTAATTGGGCGCTAAACAGCCAGCCCGAGCCTATCATGCAAGTTGCACTGAGCAATGTTGCGCTTAGCAGCGTCGCTTTTTTCTTACCACCCTTCTTATGATGCATATTTGGTAGATTTTTATAATTTATATTTTGAGTAGATCACCATTTTACGAATCGAAGAATATCAATAGTTCTTATTCACCCATCTGATCAAAAAAATACACACAAGCTTTTGCATCTACTTATCTACAGTTCGTAGCGTCCAATAGTTTTTTTCGACCTTATATAAAATTACCAGATTCATAACCTCTAAGAAGTTTTAAAGCCTAATATTTAACTATTGACCCTAGATATTCTGTGGTTAACAAATTCAATACCGATTAATTGAAGCACCTAGTATACTGTTTAACTATCAACCGACATCAAATAAGGATCATTCGTCGTGTAATACCTCTAAAAGGCATAGAATTCGTCATTTATCTACTGATATATTTATATTTTCTATCTACCTTTAGCCTACCCAATAAGAAAAATATATTTGATTAAAATATCTATACTGGTACAAACATATTGCAAACGTATTAGGGTCACAATTGATAGCAAATAACTTTTGGGGAACTCACCTGTATTGGCTAACATTGGATTCAAGACTTTAAGTAAGTATCAACAAAATATAGCCATCATCTTAATAATTATAAAACTAAAAAAACCGGCAGCTCATATGGCAATGTAATACTATTAATTTAACTATCTGCAACTGTTTCAATAGATCGGCATACAAGTTCATCTTTTGGTTTTAAAAAATTGTACGATCACCACCTTAAATTGATTATGCAAGACAGTGAAGTATTGTAAGGTTTCCTCTGAAAAATTATTAAGTTATTTTTCAACCAATTAATATCAATCAAGGATTGATTCAACTTCCATTCAAACATCTTCCCTAGCTTAATATTTCAAGGAAATGAAATACCTATACACACAAACTAAAAAACAGAACCCCTTACTTTTGTTGAGCATTAGATTTCAAACATTGTTAAAGAATCTAAAACTACAGCTATCGAGAAATTTATTAAGATAAATGTTACAGCAACAAATAATTATGTAAAACCTTGCACAAAAGTAGTACATTTTATTGCTAAATGGCACATCCCCAAAAAATTATTGGAGAAGAAGAGGATTTCCTATCAAAAGCATAAACACGATATAGCCAACCAACAGATAGACTACGAAGCTATCTAATAACTTCTGAGCTTTTCACCATCCTGTCTTGTGCTGTTTCCTATTTCTCCTCTGCCGGCAAGTAAGATACAATTCATAACCCACTAAATAATCTCGACGAAAGTTATGGTCGGTCACTTTAAAATTTAAAAAGCGACCAATTTCTGTACTTCAATGCGTAATATGAATTATTGAATGCAATAAATTTACTTCAGCTAATGAGGTAACGGTAACCCGTAATAAAATGTCTTCGCAGCCGACTACTACCATCTAATTTGTACCCTAACTCCGAATAGATTCCCAACTTCAGCCCTCCTTTTCTTGCTGTAGAAAATCTGTAATCGGAAATGATGCCCCATTTCAAACAGAAACCTTTGATTAAGTTGTCCCAGAAACTTTCACCGCCCCCCTAAACAAGTACCTTGCTCTTCCTATAGTTAGTACCTTTGCCAGCAAGTGCTCGATGGGGATAGTATAAAAGAAGACGTTTCCATTGGGCTCAGGAGGGAAAAATTCATAACATGCTTTCTAGCCGATCAGTGGGCTTTGTGCCTCTTTTAAGCGCAGAAAGGCAAGGTTTGATCATTGCCAATGATCACCTGTTAATCTTGACATGAATCGGCTCTTAATTGTCGGTCTTATTTTTTTGTGATTACGTGAGGCCAACCAATTTCAAATTATGTAATAGCTCTCAATAATCAAAGATATCATTATAAATAACTAAAAGAGATTTAAGAAACTTGGAAATAGCTTTTTGGAATAAGAGTTATCGACACCTATTTAAATACAATATCTGACACACAGGCTAAATGAAATACTCGATGAAATTTTTTCCACATTGAATGTTATAAATTTAATAATGATCTATAAGGAGACCTCCAATTCTTCTAATGACAAACTAAGCTTATTTAGAGCTTTAAAATATGGTTTTCTTATAACTGAGATATTAGCTCGCACTCGCAGAGAGATCTAATGCAACTTTTTACCAAAATATTGACCAATGTATTTACTCCAGTAAAAACTCCAAAAAGTTTTGTACAGCAGTTTTTAAAAGAGAATGATACTGTAACAACATTAATGGTTTATCGCTTTAAAAAATATGGAAAGGAAGAAATTACGAGTTGCTTGAGCATACTTTATGACCTAGTAGAGCTAACTTCTGCTCCTCGCTCTAAGCCTTATTATCTTTCTCAAATAAAAGAATTACAAAATCAGGCAACCAAAAATTCAAGTAGAAATTTTTTTTATAGAAACCTAGAAAAGATGAGGATCCCAATTTACATTCATTTCAGCGAGGACAGCACCTACTTCATTATTAATCACGAATTCTTCTCAGGATATACGGGGCTGCTGGTTGTTAAATGTGCAAAATATATATTACAAGGAGAAAAAGCCAGATCCGAAAAATATTATTTAAAGTTAAAAAGACTCTACCATGGGAGTAGAAATCGCTCACTTTTGAAGTACTCAATAGATTTTCTCAAGGCCTTATTTATCATTTCTGGACTAATTTTGTACAACAGGAGGGATCCTAAAAAAAATCCTTTTCATTTGAAGGGGTATAGAAATACAAAAGGAGACGTTGACGATATTGTAATGATATCGGCTAAAGTGAGAGCTGAAGAACCTTCTCTTGAGGATATCACCGAAAAGTTACTCGTTTGTTTTACAGAATTTATGGGCAGGAAAAAGGCAAATATAATAATAACACAGGAATTTACACAAAATTTACCCAAACAACACATCATTCAGAAAAAAATCGGCAATACTGCTTGCGGGTTTAAATTTTCCTTCAGCACACTCAATAAATCTGCGCGTCAGCAGATTCATCTATTGCAGAAATATGATATAGCCTACTACGGAATGGTTTTACTTGATGTTCTTGGAGTGAAGAAAAGATCTGACCAGCCGGAAAAAGTAGATTTTATGCTGAGTTACTTACCCATTGACGATGATGACTGCATTGCAGTCTATGCAGTCGCTAGAGATACTTTGAATTTTACTATCAATAAATGTGACAAGGGGTATTGGATAAACACCACAGCCAATAAAGCGGCCTTTGACATAAAAAAATAATCTTTTTCTTAAGGCAATTCTCACTTGAATGTAATGTGGCGGACATCTAATGGCTGGAGGCGTATTTTTCACGGATATTGTGAATCATATCTTAATAAGAACCAGTAAATTTCTATTTTGATATAATTCTAGATTCCAATAAAAA
This sequence comes from Microbulbifer mixtoriginis (SeqCode), assembly GCF_052466765.1. Lineage (NCBI taxonomy): Bacteria > Pseudomonadati > Pseudomonadota > Gammaproteobacteria > Cellvibrionales > Microbulbiferaceae > Microbulbifer > Microbulbifer mixtoriginis (SeqCode). Next base: position 4,183,052 of record NZ_CP174289.1, on the reverse strand, counting down.
TATCTCAGGAAGAATTATAACCACCTCAGCCAATTAAAAATCAGTTAATCCAAATCGCCTGAACTCACGAGTACTAAATTCATAGTATCCGTTAATTTTCTGGCAAATGTACTGGTAGTTTGGGTTATTTAGCTTTTCAGTCTTTGAGACTGACTTGTCATTTTTCTCAGCCGGTGCAACCTCATCTTGATGATAAACAACGGCTTTATCTGCAAAAATTGGTTCAACATTTAATTCACTGATAATTCTGTAAGCCATATCAATATCATCATACCCCCATGTACCATCATAAAATTCGTCAAACATTCCCACTTTGATAATATCTTCTTTTTTATAAATCATATTACAACCATAGAAATGGCCCCAGGGTTGCTCCGTATCAGGTAAGCCTTCTATCTTACCTATCCTTCTATCTTTTGTTAACCCATAATTCGATGGGCTTTTAAATCTGGGGCAGGCACTTAGATGTGTATCAGTGCCGTCGATCATATCAACCTCAACGTCCTTGAAGTGAATGAACTCCCTCAACCCAGTCATACAGATGTTCTTTCCCTTTTTATTAATTATATTATTAATCAGCATTAGGTAATTGGAGGATGGAATGCAGTCGCTATCTGTAAAAACACACCAGTCATATTTAGAAATCCTTACCCCTAAATTTCGAGCAGAATTAAGGGCAAAAGGATTATCTAAGATCTGGCGATAAAGTAAGGTTAAATTCAACTTGTCTTTGTATTCCTTATAACAAGAATAAATACCTGAATCACTTGAATTGTTATCGACAACAATAACTTCGAAATCTTCTTTTGGATAATTTTGGACAGAGAACCCTTTCAGCATGTTGCGCAAGAGACCCGAATTATTATAACAAGGGGCGATTATGCTAAATCTAGACTTCATAATATCAATCGTTCCCTTGCTACCATTAAGTTCACTTTCACTACATAATGCTCAATAAAATATTTAAGCAAATTTAACTTCCTCCCTGTAGCTGTAATTCAGAGATTTACCTTATGGGTAAGCTCCCATTCTCGCCTATCATCCGTGTACGCCTAATGATTATCAAGGTGTCAACTTCTTAAACAATATTATTCATTGGGATCTTACTTGTGCAGTAGTATAAACATAATATTTGCCTACTCAAGATGAAATTCATGCAGCTTGACAGCTAGCGATCTACAATAGAGTCGGGCTTGTACACAGATCAATTCAGATCACAACCTATAGATATTCACTAGTGTTATATCCATGAATACAGAAACCAATATTTCGCCTTTCAACTATAGATTGCATCTCAAGAATTTAGGGGTTCACATTCTTACCCCTTAAAGGACAATCCGGCATATACCAAGAGGATGTTGATTTTTTATATCACAATTATTATGAAATATTAAGTAATCATGATCAAACTTGCCCTAATACACAAAGGGAGTCTAAAGCCACGGTTATTATTAGTAATGAAACCCATATTTAACATTAGCATTCATACCAATGATTCGAGAATACCTATGAGTAGTCGCCCACTAAATAAGTGTTAAATTTCACGCAATAAAGAGCCTACACTTCATTAGTCGAAACCAGGCTCTAACATGTATTTCCCTCTTTTGTATTGTACAAAATCTACTTTTTAGGGAAAGTGACTAACACCATGAACTGCAGACTTCCCACAACCAATAAGTTAGAAAAATCGAACATATCCATGTGCTGAGTATTTCTTAATGACGCAATAACTTCTTACTTTGGTGCCAACATTCTTCCCCTTACCCTGCCTACCCTACACGACTTTACTTACGCTTAAAGCGACCTGGTTTCTTTATGGTGTTCCACTTCACTTCTATAGATTCTAATTCATCATGTTTTTCTACACTAGTAGAATCAGAACATGCCTAGTCAGGGTTTACCTGATCATACAGAAACTTATATCTCGTACTTATTGGCAGCTATTGTTTCGACGCTATATATTAGTCCGCCAGAACCCTATAAATCAACATACAACTTTACTCCAATATACCTGATTTTTTTGTATTCCGTTGTTTAGGATCAGACTTCTTCTATTTTTTTGTGGAATTGGATACCAACAGGTCGGATCTCTAGTATTTTAAAAAATGCATTCAATGACAATACAGCTCTCAGTGTATACGTAAGTAGCGTCTCTCTGCCCCTATCTTTAACAAGGAAACACCAGAAATTTCAGCCTCTTCTATAAAATGTGAACATTCAACTGAGATAGAAAATTATCCCAAGAGTTTTAATGTATATTTTGATTCGCCAAATCTCACTTAATGTATAAATCATACATATCTCAGCAGGAAGACAAATAATACCCCACCAGAATAAAATTACTCAAAGAGCTCAAGTATAGGTTCGAGCAGGTAGAAAAATATTATAGAGGTTGTAAGGGTACAGAGGTTAGAGGCAGTACTTCGCGAATAGCCAAAACCCTTCGGAAAATCTTTAATAGCATAATTATGCCGTTCAGAGTTTGTTATACCGATCTTTCAGGAAGATTTGTATACACCATTATGAATTTAAAGACTTAGATAGCCCTGCAAAGCCATACCTTGGTTACAAATTATTATTAGAGACATAAATCTAAATAAAGCAACCAGACATCCTCAAAATTACTTTACATGTAAAATATAATGTGACCTATCCAATCAGAGTTCTTTTAGTTGAGCAGACTGTAGACTTTAAATTATTCAAGTGTTACTGACAAGATCCCTAAGCGTATTGATAAACTTTTCCGCGAAGTTTAAAACATTATCTTTCTTAGTAAGGGGAGAACAGTAAGAGAAAATAAATACTGAGTTCCTAACCGTTGAATAGGTTAACAGTGATATTGGGTGAGCACCATGTGTCTGGAAAGGAATAGCTGTTACAATTTCAAAAGATTTCATGTGCGTGCCCAAAGCTTTCATGCTTCCAACATTTGAAATACATAACCCTTCAGAAAAAACTGGTTTATTATTTTCATACTCTTGAGCCCAACCGATAATATCCCCTAGGATATAATTTTTAGGAAAGGCGAACTTACATGATTCTCCCTCCGCGGCTTGGCGATCAAGCTCAACTTGCAAGTATCTTGCTAGCTGCCAAATATTACTAGTATCAATATTAGGTATTACTTCTAAAGTGGTTACTGCTGAAAATGCACCCACTGCGCTTAAACCGATTTCCGATCCACATAAATCTCGAACATCTAAAGGTAAGAGAATTTTAATCCAGTCCCTATGATTAGGTAAAATTTTTGAGGCCTTAATAGCAACAGCACAAAAAAGTGCACTAGGTCTAACTTTGTAGCTCTTCCCCTGCTTTACAATACTTGAAAGATCCTCCATAGGAAATTGTCTATAAATAGCGTGCCCCTCACGCTCTGCAGCAAAGGCTGACTCTTCAACTGGCCATTTAAATAAATCATCTTTAGCGTTACATGACTCCTGTCTTGCGAAGTATTTGGAGGAGCGAAAGTAGCTCTCAACCGCTTCATACAAGGGTTGCCTTCCTAATTTGAATGTCTCAGGCTCCCTAAAATATATATCTAAAACACAAAAAAGAGTCATTACTGACCGGCCATCCAGGGCTGCATGGCTGCTTACCAGGGATATCCAGTCAACTTTATCCTGGGAATTTATATAGAACGAGAGCGTATAAGTACATTTTTCAACATCAAGTCCAGCCTCGCCTCTACGCGTAAACTCCTCTTCAAAATCAAGAGGCCCATCTAATTTCACAACTTCGAAAGGGATAGAATCGAATGATACATCGCAACGCCAACGAAGTTGCTCTCCAGACTCCACACGTGCTTGTAATAGAGGATAAATTTTATGAATAGATGCAAACCCAGACTTTAATTGCTCAACGCTTAGTGGTGTAAGAACTTTAATGAAGGAAATAACTAAAGTACCTCCACAGGTCCTCCTGGCTAATTCTGTGAATATTGCTTCTTGAGCACCTAACACTCTGGAAAGGTTTTCACTGGACACGAAATATCATCTCTATAAGGCATGTCTATGCTAACTAAAGTAATTCCTATAGGAGGTAATAACAAAGAAAATTTAGCATTGAAAAGTGATTTTGTTCATACATTTCACACTTAATAGCTGCAATATTTTTTTACTTTTTAGCATCAACCAGGAAATTAATCTACGAAACTGAATTCATACTTCTCGTGTATTGAGTTAAACTCAACTTGGCTTCAGCCTACCAAAAGGACAGGGTTATTTAAAAACCCGATATAAACCTTCGTTATAGATAGTTGCCAATACGCCTCCCAGAATATCTGCGTACATGACGGCAGTACACAAATTAATTTCAGAGAAAATCTAATAAGAAGTGATATAGATTAACGCTTCACCAATAATACTACGGGTGCTCCCCTTTAGGCTCCTTGAGCTCAGTATATTTAACTGGACAGTTTTTTTGAAGCCGCATAGTTTTAATCAAGGATACAGTAAACACTAATTTTGCACTAAAGCGGAAATAATATAGAGTTTTGTACAAGCATTTCTCCCACCTTAATTTATCTTTAAAACTTTAGATCTAGCAATAGACAAAATGGTATCGATAATAATCTGATTTTGGACTCTTTATTTTTCTGCGGTTTTTGACGACAATTGATCCTAACCTTTTCCTACTCAGAGAATAATAATGAAGGATTTTTTGATTATAGGCGGTGGCCATAATGGCCTTGTCTGTGCCTGCTATTTGGCTAAAGCTGGAAAAAATGTAACGATTCTTGAGCGCCGGTCGATTGTTGGTGGTGCTGCGGTTACTGAAGAATTCTACCCAGGCTTCCAAAACTCTGTGGCAAGCTACACCGTGAGTCTGCTTAACCCCAAGATCATCGAAGACCTCCATCTACGAGAGCATGGCCTGGAAATCAAATTACGGCCGCAATCAAACTTCTTCCCACTTTCAGAAGCCAATAGTCTTTCCTTCCATAAGAATCTTGCAGATACACAGGCAGAGGTAGCACGTTTCTCTGAGAGAGACGCAGCTACCTTACCTGACTTTTATGCCATGCTGGAAACCGTTGCGGATATTTTACGCGAAGAGCTACTGCGCGCTCCCCCCAACGTGGGTGGTGGCCTTATAGACCTGGTTCGCGCTGGTGGATTTGGGCTTAGAGCGAAAAAGTTAAGTATGGCATCACGCCGAGACGCTCTGGACCTGTTCACCAAGAGTGCTACCAACGTGCTGGATGCCTGGTTCGAAAATGACCATGTAAAAGCTGCGTTCGCCTTTGACTCTATTGTCGGCAACTATGCCGCTCCCAGCACTCCCGGTTCCGCCTATGTGCTCTTGCACCATGTGTTTGGCGAGGTAAACGGTGAGAAAGGCGCTTGGGGCCATGCTATGGGTGGTATGGGTGCTATCACTCAAGCCATGCGTAAAGAGGCAGAGTGCCTTGGGGTCTCTATTCGCACAGACGCTGAAGTTAAAGAGGTGCTTATCGATGGTGGTCGCGCTACCGGAGCACGGCTAAGTAGCGGGGAAACTATTGCAGCTAATAAAGTAATCGCCAATGTCGGCCCTAAACTGCTCTATTCCCAGATGATTGACGAACAACATCTGGAGCCGGAATTTCACCGCAGAGTACGTGGTTTTAGAGTGGGGTCCGGCACTTTCCGTATGAATGTCGCACTGTCTGAACTGCCAGACTTTACATGCAAACCCGGTACTCACGTACAACCGCACCACAAGTCGGGAATCGTCATTGGCCCTACCATGGATTACCTGGAGCAGGCCTATATAGATGCGGCTCAATACGGCTGGTCAAAGCAACCCATTGTCGAGATATTGATCCCCTCCACCATCGATCCCTCCCTGTCCCCCGAGGGCCAACATGTCGCCAGCCTATTCTGCCAACAATTTGCTCCAGAACTGCCGGAGGGTAAGAGCTGGGACAACTACCGTGAGCAGGCAGCTCAGACCATTATCGATACCGTCAACAACTATGCACCCAATTTCCGTGATTCCATCATCGCCCAACAAATCCACTCACCGCTGGATTTAGAGCGCAAGTTTGGCTTGATGGGTGGCGATATCTTCCATGGTGCCTTAGGCCTGGACCAACTGTGGAGCAACCGCCCTTTTATGGGCTTTGCGGATTACCGCACGCCGATTCAGGGCCTGTATCTCTGTGGTTCCGGTAGCCACCCGGGAGGCGGCGTTACTGGAGTGCCTGGGCATAATGCTGCGATGGAGATTCTAAGGGATAAATAAAAAATGACCCGCAGAAAGCAGGCCATTATCTGTTTGGATTCAGTAGTGGGGTATGAGTTGAACTCAACCCCCTTTCAGGCGCTACAATGATCTTGTTGATCTCTATTACAATTAACGCGAGCTCACTCTTAATAGCAAATGATACCGCTTGAAATGCCTCTTTATTAACTCTCTTAGACTTTCTTAGTAGCAATCCAGCGGTCAACAAGTTGCTCTAACAGCATCAGCGGTACGGCACCATTAGTTAGTACCACATCATGGAATTCACGTATATCAAATTTACTCCCTAACTTTTGACGAGCACGTTCTCGCAACTCCAATATCTTTAACATACCAGTTTTATAAGCTACAGCCTGACCCGGCATCACGAAGTAGCGCTCAACCTCAGTGGTGACTTCAGTTCTCGGAAAACCGGTCGTTTTCACCATATATTCAATTGCCTCTTCTCGACTCCAGCGCTTGTGATGTATACCGGTATCTACCACTAAACGAACAGCACGAAGCATCTCATCTTGTAATCGCCCAAGATCATCATAGGGATCATCTTGAAAACCAATCTCCTTGGCTAGCTTCTCTGTATAAAGAGCCCAGCCGTCCGCATAAGCTGTATTTGATACGGCTTTAAGAAAAGTAGGCAATCCCTCTAAATCTTTTGCAATTGCCTCTTGAAAATGGTGCCCTGGAATTGCCTCATGATAAGCTAAAGTTCGCATGGTAAATTTCTTTGTTTCATGGACATCGCGCAGGTTTACATAAAACACCCCTCCGCGAGACCCATCAATTGCCGGGGGCATATAGTATGCTTTCGGTGCGCCTTGTTCTTTGAACCCTGCAATTCGCTTAACTTCAACGCCCGCAGTTGGTTTTATGTTGAAATAATCGTCAATACCTGCGTTAATCTCATCGATAATCAATTGATAGTCTTTGATAATTTGCTCACGGCCCTTATCTGAATTTTCATAAAGAAACCGAGGATCATTATTTATAGCGGAGAAACGGGAGTTAATGCTTCCCGTATCAAGACCTACAGAAGCAAAGATCTGTTTCATTTCGTCTTCTATACGTTCTACTTCCATCAAGCCCGTATTGTGCAGTTCATCGGGAGTCAGATTTGTAGTGGTATGAATACGTATTTGATAGGCATAAAATTCATCACCTTCCGGGAGAGCCCAAACGCCATTATTCTCTGAAACCTTATACTGTAATTCTTGATAGTAAGCGATCAAGCTTGCGTACGCAGGATAGACATCTGTTTCAATTAATATTTTTCCTCTATCAAGGATACGTGTACGCTCTTGATCTGGTAAAGTTTCAAGAGTATCCAAGCGATTTTCCAGAGAGGTATAAAGTATGTTTTCATGCGCCGGAACGTTAATAAACCCTTGCATTTCGCTTAACACACGATCAATTACAAAGCGTGGAGGCAGGATCTTTTTCTGTTCCCGAATTTTCAACCCATCCAATACTTGAGAAAATTTTCTATCTACTTCACTTAAGCGGGAGAGATAATAATCCGCTTCTTTGACATTGTTAATTTGATGCAACTCAACAAGAAACTCCGGAAGAGTATTTTGCACACCAAACATTTGATTGAGAGGGTAATTATGATGCCTCCAGCGCTCCCCTTCTACTAGACTTTCCAGGTAGTACTCCAGAATATCATAGGAAATTGCCTGCCGGTCATTGAGACTAGATCTGTCATAGCTCCTTAAAGTAGATAGTTCATCCTTAACTATCTGTATCTCATGTTGCTTCATCTTTTCAGAAACATCATCAAGATGGGCATTATGGCCATCAATCCCAAATCGTTCCAGTATGCGGAAAATTGAAAGTGTTTCCGGGCTGGTACTTTGAATTTTTATAAAGGCTCGCTCAAAATATACATTGATAGACCATGGTTTAAAATAAATTGCATTGACGGCAAAGACCGAGATTGCAACCATCCCAAGCAATAGTATCCCGCCAACCCACTTGGCTGTTGTTTTTATCATTATTAGATCCTCCTAATTTGTGCCACTATTTTCACTATGCCCTTAAACAAAGCACAACCATTAGCTCTAGATAATGCGTCAAACAAACCGAATAAAGCGATAAGATGCACATTGTAGATAGATCATGACAGAACAATGGCTTTCAGAGAGGCCTGAAGACCAAAGTAGCTCAAATATTACCAAGTAAGGATTTTCCACCATCCTTTCGATTCCAGCTGCGAAAACCACCATATCACCACGCTATTCTGCCAACAAATCACTCAAGAACTGCTGGAGGTCAAAAACTAGAGAACTATCGTGATTGGTCAGCGAAAACTATTACTGGTACCATCACCAACTACAATTCGAATATTCGTAATGCCATCATCGCCTAGAAAATTCACTCTCCCCAGATTTAGAAATTAGGTTTTATTTGATCTATTGCGATAGATACCATAATACCTTGGGATTGTATCAAGCGTGGAGCAACTGGCTCTTTATTTACTTTGTGGATTGACGCACCCTGTACCAAGCCCCGTATATTTGTGACTCCGGTAATCTCGATAAGTGTAACGATATGTTTTGGGACTTAAGATACTAAGAATCAGGTGATACAAGGGGCAAATATTTTTACCCTTGACAGATGATAGATAACGACTGATCAACATTGGTTCAGATTTCACCCTCTAAACCAAGCTCTAGATGCTAGAATAGATGCTTAAGGATGATAGTATCTAACATTTTTTTAATATGTATATACCACTTATAAAAAATACCTCAACACCGCTACTCTAGACATATCTGAAATCGGCGTTAGAGCTGGACGAGGTTGAAAGATTGATAACCATGAAATATGAAACGATCGATGATTTTAATTCAGCACAGGTCGGTGAAGAGCTGCTGATATGCGATACTTTACGACAGCTAATTGATAATGGCCTGACAAAAGCTGAAAGTAAGATTTGGCATGGCCACCCTGTATGGTTTTTAGAGGGCAATCCAATTGTAGGATACAGTAAACTCAAAGACTGTATTCGCCTGATGTTCTGGAGCGGTATAGACTTTGACGAACCTAAGCTCGAACAAGGGACAGGAAAATTTAAAGATGCTTCTATTCGTTATACAGAGGCAATGCAGATAAATACAACTGATCTAAAACGCTGGCTAAAAAAATCAAAGGTAATTCAGTGGGATTACAAGAATATCGTCAAACGAAAAGGGAAGTTATTACGCATAATATGAGTAAGGGTACGCATGTTGCTAAACATAGTATAGTTTGAGATTAATACTCGATTTTATGGTTTTGTCGCCAAATTGAAATTTCAACACATAAAAACACCGGAGTTCAACCCCAGCCTTTTGGGCTTAAACTGAATAATAGCCTACTAAAGAAAACCAAAAGTAATTAACAATTTTTTATTCACTCGTGCAGCTTTTGAACAATGTAGATAACGCTCAGATTCTATCTACACAGGATCTCACCTTTACTTTAACGAAAGATTTATAAAACAAGTTCTTAATGACGCAATGGGGATGATTATCCTGAGGCAAGTAAAAATTTATTGCAATATTTTATCGGCTGTAACAGATAAAGTATCATCTCTCACACAGCTTATTTTATCTAGTTGAGTACGACTCAAAAGACTCTCGCTGTGTTCGCCAGTCTGTAACTATTTCAATCACGATCATCGTTTCGTCAGTGAAATCAAAGGCGTTCCATTATTTGAATCGTAGTAAAGCCTCACATCTGGTATAGGCCAGCTTTATTCCAACTTTCTTGGTATTTTTTTTCTTGATAATGATTACACCTAATTTGATCCTCGCCCAAAATGGGCATCGCAGGAATATAATCTTTTCAGAGAACTCAATAAATCAGTCAATCTTTCAATTCTCTAAAGCTCTTTGAATTGCTGGGCCAATTTGGCGTTTTCGCGAGATCACCCCTTTAGCAACAACCATGTCATCTACTACCTGGTCCCCAAAAGCGGAGATAATAAGATCTTTGTCTGAGGTGTCACTCCAAAGTAGATAAGATTTATTTTCACGAGTGTCGACAATTGCGAAGATCAAGTGATCGATACCTTTCTCTTTTTTTATCTCGCCCATGGCAGACTTCAGTTCATACCTTCTGTTGATTAACTGCTGAGCTGTCAGCGTTTCAGCAACACCAATGCCAACTTTTTTTCCTCCGAACTCAAAATCTTTAAAATCAAGTAAAATAATATCCTTGGCGGAAAACCCACCCAGATCTGATTTCTCTAGCAACATCCGCTCTGCAAACTTATCTACATCATCTATACCAGCTCTCTTTGCCAATTTTTTTACATAGACTTTGTCGTACTCGGTTGTGGTAGGTGATGTCAGGTTAACCGTATCCGAAAGAATTGCAGCCAACCCCATACACGCCAGATGAACTGGTAATTCAATAGCAAACTTCTGGGCATGATCAGTTAAAATTGTCGCGCTCGATCCCCATGGCCTAGTCTCTATACTGATTACATTTGGAATATTAATTGGCGATCCACCAATCGCATGATGGTCGATTATTGCTACGATTAAGTCTGGATCAATGCCAGTTGGCAATTGAGTGCCTTGGTTAAAATCCACCAATCCAACGGTCTTTCCTGAGAAATTCTCAATTATTTCGGGCTCCTCAGCACCACATTGTTTAATGGCGAAGCGAGTCTCCGGATTGATTTTACTGGGAATTGCTGGCTTACCACCATAAATGAAGGCTGAGAGCAAGCTCCCGCTAACGGAATCAGTATCGGGTATTTTATGTCCGGTCCAAACCAAATTCTGGGTGCCTTTTAACTCCTTCCTCAGATAATCAGCAGCAACATCTGTAGTAGGCGTATCTTGCCCCAGGTCTGAGGAACTGATTTCCTGCGCACCTAATGAAGCGCCAACAACCCAACTGAGTGAAAAAAACAAGGCTCTCGAAAGCAGACCAGGGAAGTCTATTGGGCGGTGATCACCTAGTATTGACAGGCATGAGATTAGAAATCTCACCGGCATCCTCCACAGTCATTTGCTAACAGATTAATAGAAACCTTAAATTAACTGATGGCATGACTAACATCCGTCCATCACATTCATTCACTCATTATATCTTAAGCGGATCGATAAACTATCGAAGCCCTCTGAGTAAAGAGGTAAGCAGTTCGTACTATAGACAAGGTATAGTCACTTAGCGGACAAACCAACTACAGCTTAACTTTACTGGCTCTATTTGTCGCATGTGGATACAAATAAACGTATTCCCTCGAAATTCTAGCTACTTCACCCACTTTCAGTATTGACACCAAATAACCTAAGGACACTTCTCAACACTCACCAAATATAAAGCCTAAACCGCCAACCCTACTGACAAAATTTAATAAAACACCTGCTATTTATCCATACCAATATGAGAATAACCAAGGACTCGGCCCAGAATCATCCAAATATTTCTTGGTGTAACACTCTCTTATAGTGCATTTACCCCTACGCCTAATACCAGTGAATTGAAACGCCTATGAATAGGTTGGCATCAGATTTTACACTTAGTAACGTAGCCTATACCGTAATGAGTAATCATTACCATATCGTACTTTATATCGACAAAAAGGCTGACCTGACCAGATATCGAAGTGATTCTTCGCTATCTGGAGCTATTTAAGGCCTCGAACTTGGCACAACGATAACCCAGGGCAGCATACTCGATCACTGTGAATCGCTAAGGCTACAAAGCGTTATCGCGGCCAGCATGGGCTATGTAGACCTAAACACAATCAGGGCCAATACCACAAATACGCCTAAACACCCTGATTACACTTTGATTCAACTATGCATTCGTGCAGCAAGCTCAATAAACATAGGGGACATGGTTTGATCCACTATCGGAGTTTCCTCTTTGCTAATTTAACCCTGCTCCAATCTATCAACACTACGATTTCTGACTTATTACCACAAAGTGAAGTTTTCTAAAGCCTAAATACAAGTTCTTAAAATTTCACCTATCCTTCCAATTCAGATATGAATAGCCACCAGAACCGATGCTTGTCGCAAAACTGAGACTTTTCTCCAATTTTTGGGTGCCCTGAATAATTCACCCTGCAAGGCTTGGTGTTATAATTTTGACATTGTAATAATAACAAAGTGTAAAAAATGGCAAAGTACATTTACCTCCCGGTAAACAGTGATGAAATGCTAGAGTTTGCTGAGAATATGGCGAGTGCATGGGATATTCCGAAGAATCAAATTCTTGCCAACAAGGTAACATCTGGTATTGGTAAGTCTATGTACCGCTGGATAGACAAGTGTCTCAGTAGCCTCAAATCTGGTGACACTCTTTATATTGTTGCTCATGGTACCGGCGGTGGCGATGGCAAGCAAATTGGTGCGCAACGCAATAGTGGTAAGAATAAACAAGCAAAAGTTTTCGATAGAGGGGTAGAGTCGTGGCAGGGCGGAGTATGGAAAACCTATACTCCCACGCAGCTAGCGGGCACGCTGGTTAAAGAGGGTTTGCCTGGCAATTTTGTCGATCTGCATCTCTGCGCTTGCGGGTCAGGTTATGATGGTGAGAAGTTAAGGCCCTGGGCCCAGCGTTTACGTGAGGCGATGGCCACTACCCATAAAAGCCTAGAGGTTACCGGGTACCTCGGCTGGTTTGATGCTACCGGTAGCTCTGTAAAGATTAAGGTTAATACTCAGTATTATGATCTGAATGAGCGTGCAGTCACCTTTTCTTAATCGTTATCGACTAAAAGGTGAAGTGGGCATCTGCAAGGATGTTCAAAATTCTGCGTGAGCTAGTCAGCTATAGGCAGATTATTTCTCTCGGCGATCTGGAGAACAGATCGCCAGCTGTAATAGTGCCGGATTCCGGTTTTGAATTGGGCACGCCTAGCATTAGGCAGTTTTAGTTGTATTAATTCAGGACAAATCTGACACACCTTATTTTAATTGAGAGCTGTAATGCGGACCACAATTACTAATTTCATGAATCAAATTCTCCCTAAAAGAATCATACTTTGAAGAATATTGCTTATCACAAGAATAAACCTCCAGCCCTATTTTCAATCAAGACTCGCAATTTAAAACACACTACTCACCCAAATTTTATTTTTGAAATTAAGTTCATCACTATTACGTGCCTCTAGAATGGCCTACAATATTTGATAAGATTCAGCTTCAATTAATTAATCAACCGGCAAAGATATTAGTTCTACGTTATGCTTCCCCAGGACTGGCCCTATGGAGCCCATCCAAATACATTGTGGTCAGACGGCTTACAGGGGCAAACGAACCAAACATTCCCACTCAAGGCAAACCAAGAGCTATTACTTCTACGTATCAATTCACAATACAGCTGTGCTCTAGATTTAAACCGACAAACAGAGACCTACCTCCTTGTGAGTTCAAACAGTACCGGGCTATACGCTCCTTTAGTTTACAGTGCCCCAGCATATCAATACCAAGTTACCCGCTTTGTGAAGCGCACCTTGGAATGGAAGTGATGCCAATGCTCCGGAATAGGTTGCCAATTTACTTAATGAAATCCACTACCTCCCCGAAATTGATGCCCACTTGGATATATCCTTTAAAACTGATCATTATTGGAGCTCGATTAATGAACAAGCAAATTTCTACCCCACACTAGTACAGCTTTACCAAACAATTTCTTCCCATATTGCTGCCGCGGAACAGCTAAGTAGTAGGTTCTTTCTTTGCCATAATGATTTTAAGCACTGGAAATCTCATCACTGAAAAGACCGGGCGGCTTTATGCCATTGATTGGGAATACGCGGCTATGGGCGATCGCTTCTATGATCTCGCCGTAATCATTGAGGAACATCAGCTCAACAGAATTCAGCAACAATCCTTGCTCGAGCTGTATCTTAGGCGTAATCCGGCCGGAGAACATTGGCGCAGAGTGTACAAATATCTAAACCTACTCTGGTATGCCGTATAATGGGGCTCTGAGATCCCAAAAACAAATTTTTTGCTTAAAAAATAGACAGCATCAACGAAAACCTGCTCCGACCGGAACTCGCCTAACATTTATAGCCTCCCTCACCTTAAGGAGTTTAGACACTTGATGAAGTAAATGTTGTAAAATCAACACTTCCGTTACTAATAATTAACCTCTAAAAACTAGGAAAATAACTTATGCGAAATATTTTTTTTACATTGATGTTGTTTGTTTTGACAATCGGTAACGCACAGGCGCAAGAGAAGCCTGAAGCATTCAAAACTATCGAGAACCTTCTAAATTACCTATCCGATGTAGACCATGAGCGTATGAGAGGCACCGTAACTGAATCTTTTCTCTTGCTCGAACATGGTGAAGTATGGACGATTGAAGATCTAATTAAGGTAGCAAAGCCATCAGATACTGTTAGAACCAATTACTTTAGTATTATTGACTTTGATGAGATGCCAGACCTAGTCACAATCAACTATTGGAATAAGGCCAATTTTGCTAAAAAGAATGAGAGCCAGGATGTTTATTGGCTCGAAAGCGCTATTCTAAAGAAAGTGAAAGGAAAGTGGCTCATCTCACAATTGCACTCTACGAGACTTCCATCTGGAAATGTGCCAGAAAATGTAGTGTTTAAACCATAGGGCTATCTTAACCACCAATAAGTAAGAGCCAAAAGGGATTTTGGTCTTATACTTCAGCGCTAATGACGCATTCAAATATCCTAATTGACTCAATCAATAGTCCCCTCCTCTCAAGTCAAAATCGTACTGTAAGTCATTTCCTAAGTATCAAACTCTATTGTTTACCACTATTAAGTAACTCAACTATAAAACTGAAAGTATATCTCTCTGGGCAAATCCACTCTGACTGGAGAGCCCAGATAATCGAAGGCTGCAATAAGCAGTGACTGGAAATCGCTTTCTTCTCTGCCGTGACCAATCACGATACCAGTGATACCGCTGGCGATGGTCCTGGCGTGGAAGCTAACTCCTTCTGACGAGATCATAAGTCTGCCAAGGTCAACGCAATACGGATTAAACACCACATTGAAAATTGTGGCCTGCCTATTATTCGCTTTGGTAAAAATATAAAAATGGAATGCAGCGTTCGATGCTGGATACTGCACAGCGCTTGGTAAACCCTATATTACTCTGCATAATCAATCACTGGTACATGCGTAAAAAGTGGTTGATGGTGTCGCTGAAGCTTGGGCACAAACACCTGACCAGGTTGACTCACTACACGGGTATCAACTTCAGCTTTATCCCATTAGAGAAATCCAATATACCCAGATTTCCCGTAGTGGCTGTGGGGGACTTGATACCCATGGGAACAAAGTCAGGGGTATTAGGCACCGAAGTTTGTTCAGATAGCTTGCGGTACCAATAGAGGAACTGGTTGTAGTTTTGATTGGGCGGTTAGCGCTTGAATATGCCTAAAGGGCTTCCCCTTTCGGCTGGATCACTATTTGGAGTTGATGGACTGGAGTGGTCGGCATTTAGGTCCCAGAAAATGAGGCTGTGTTGCCGGAAATACGTCTCCTATCCTAGATCGGCTTGGTATCTCTCCCAAGCACTGGCTCTATCTCAACCGAAATTTTGAGAGTCGCTTTAGAGGCTTCTTAGGGTCAGATGAGATGGTTCGATATGTCTGCGATTTTTTGAAGACAAAGGATATGCGTGATTGCCAGTAGCCTCCCCCTGATTTCAACAAGGTTAAGTATTCTAAATTCACACACCGATTCCCATTCCTCCCGCGTACTGAAGCTCAGTATTTCCAAGATGGCCTAGATATTCTAGCATAACCGCGCTTTTCCTACCCTTTAATAACCATGATCAGGCAGAAATCTAATTATTGTACTTATTTTAATGCCTTTCTTTATCTTTGGATGCCCTGAATTTGCTTAACGCTGAATGCGCTTATTGCCAGGCTAACAAAACTACCAAGAACTATCCCTAGAATAACTCAATCCAAAATAGGAAAAATATTTCTGAAGTGGCACAGGAAACCTCCAAAGTTAGAAAAATTCCAATTAACGCAGCAATCGACACACCCCATAAACTTTCCTATGTTTTCAGATTTTGGGTTTCTTTCTATTTTCGGTCATCTTCTTATTTAACACCTGACTCAACTACTTTCTTGGCCATGACGCTTATCTAAAAGGCTCTTTAGGTATAGTGGTTTTTGAAGTATCCGACACAAAATTTGCGGCGAAAAAGTGCCTCTCTTAGCATATTTTTTCAGGTCTTTATCCAGCACAAATTTTTGTTCCAGTTAAATTATCAAGTTTTGCATCATCCAATTCTACGGCTTTAACTTTGTCACCATCCAATTCAAACAACACGATACCACAGCCACCAAAAATTGGCGCTGAAGTAAGCTTGTAATTCTTATTTTGAGCTGACTTAAATGAACCAGCAACATTACAAAACGAATAGCTCCCTATGCTTGAAGAATTGGCTACAAATATTTCACGATCAGCTGGAATATTAACGGTAACTGTTTTATCTCCCCGATTTTTAGGTTCCAGCGGTTTGAAAACTTTCCCACAGCTGGCTCCTTCTTCCTTAATTGCAAAAAGATAAATTGATGAATTTGCTCCGATACCTACCTTTACGTGTTTTACTGGCATCTCCAAAGCGGCCAACTCACCCTCCTGCGGCTCTAGGTACCGGCTAGCACAGGCAGAAGTAAATATGGCTATTGCGACCAAAACGAAACTCTTTACGTACATATTTTTATAACTCTCTATTTTTTTGAATACTTTAGTGGAACGCCCAGCACTGCAGATAATTTGTAACATTGAGGGAGCGGAAGCTTTCCAACAGCTACTATTTAATAGCTTCTAACGCCATTTACCGGATAATTTCTGGACACCTGCAGAAAATATTGATGGGCCAAGGCTGAGGCCATTAGCGACTAGAAACAACTCGGCCTCTAGATCTAGCTCAACCTGTCGAGATTGATGACTATCAAGCCTTGCGGATAAATATTGTTTTTTTCTCTTCTCAGTTTTTTAAAGAGATGCGCCGTATGGGTAGCAACTGACATTCCCTCCAGCTAAATTACTGAAAATTCCACCCACAAAAAAACCCGCTAAAAAGCGGGTTTTTTGGCCGTTGTTATACAACGATATATATGGTCGGAGCGGCCGGATTTGAACCGACGACCACCACACCCCCAGTGTGGTGCGCTACCAGGCTGCGCTACGCTCCGATTTTGAAAAATCGCTCACTTCGCTAAGTGATTGATTTTTAAAGACATCGTGTCTCGATGTGGCGTGAATCATACCTGAGTGCGGCTGGATTGCAAGCCCAGGTTTACAGTTTTTTAGAAATTCTTTCTCCCATCCAGCAGGGCCACCACATCTTTGAGTTCCGCTATCACTTCCGGCAGCACCTGCTGTAACTGCACCACTTCTGCCCTTTCACTACCGGTCTCTATCTGCTGGCGGGCTCCTCCAATGGTATAGCCCTCTTCATAGAGTAGCGCACGAATCTGGCGCACCATAATAACGTCCTGGTGCTGGTAGTAACGGCGGTTGCCGCGGCGTTTAACGGGCTTCAGCTGTGGGAATTCCTGCTCCCAGTAGCGCAGTACATGGGGCTTCACGGCACACAGCTCGCTCACTTCACCAATGGTGAAATAGCGCTTACCGGGGATTGCAGGTAGCTGAGCATTATTGCTCGGTTCCAGCATGTTCCTCTACTCGTGTCTTGAGTTTTTGCCCTGGTTTGAAGGTGACTACCCTGCGGGCTGAGATGGGGATTTCCTCGCCGGTCTTGGGGTTGCGACCGGGGCGCTGGCTTTTGTCGCGCAAGTCGAAATTGCCAAAGCCCGAGAGCTTGACCTGCTCGTTGCTTTCCAGCGCATTGCGGATTTCCTCGAAGAAATACTCGACGATCTCTTTTGCTTCGCGCTTATTAAAGCCCAGCTCCTCGTACAACTTCTCGGCGAGCCCGGCCTTGGTCAGTGCCTCTGTCATTGGATCCTACCAATTGATTCAGAGGCGTCGACTCCAGATCGGAAGCGGCCCAAACCGCGGCGGCTTTCAACCCGGAAGCAGACGCTCTCGGGGTGCAATTCAGTCTGCACACCGAGAGCATCATGCCCTGTTAGCGCAGACTAGCGTTATATTTTTCTTCTAATTTACCGACCACCGCATCTACAGCGGCATTGATTTCTTCGTCATTAAGGGTGCGCGACGAATGCTGAAACGTCAACCCCAAAGCGACACTTTTTCTATTTAAATCAATACCTTTGCCCTGGTAGACGTCAAATATCTTGAGGTCCGTCAAGGTTTCACCGGCGGCCTCGGTGGCAGCTTCCACCAAACTGGCGGCGGGAACATCCGCGTCGATCAGCAGGGCCAGATCGCGGCGCACTTCCGGGAACTTGGACAGCGGGCGGAATGCCGGGGCTTTACCCTGACCGATCGCTTCCAGGCTGAGCTCGAATACGAAGGCCGGCTTGGCCAGATCCAGCTTCTTCTGCAGCTGCGGGTGCAGGGCACCGATAACACCAACTTCGCGGTCACCGCGCATAATCTTGGCGGTTTGGCCGGGGTGCAGTGCGGAGTGTTGGCCGGCAACAAAGCGGAATTCATCGGCGACACCGGTGCGAGCCAGCAGGGCTTCCACGTCGGCTTTCACGTCGTAGAAATCCACGCTGTCTTTGCTGCCCGTCCAGTTTTCCGCAAAGCGGTTACCGTAGGCGAGACCAGCGATCATCTGCTCCTGGTGCAGCTCCGCGCCAGGTACAAAGCGCAGGCCAGTCTCAAACAGGCGCACGCGGTTTTGTTGGCGATTGAGGTTGTACTGCAAGGCTTTACACAGGCCCGGCAATAATGTGGTACGCATCACCGCCAGCTCTGCGCTGATCGGGTTTTGCAGAGCCACCGGGTCGGCTTCCGGGTCAAACAGGGCAGCGCTGTCACTATCAATAAAGCTGAAAGTGATCGCTTCGTAGTAGCCGCGGCTCAGTAGGGTCTGCTCCAGATTGTCCTGGGCAATGGTGCTCTCCGGGCGCGGGGCAATTTCCAGCTCGGCGGTAAAGCTTTCGCTAGGGATACGGTTGTAACCGTAAACACGGGCCAGCTCTTCCAGCAGATCGGCTTCGATGGCGATATCGAAACGGAAGCTGGGGGCCAGGAAGGTCCAGCCTTCGTCATTCTGGTCGATTTTTTCCAGACCCAGGCGGGTAAGAATATCGACGATTTCGTCATCGGCCAGCTTGATACCCAGGCCCAACTCTACCTTGGCACGGCGCAGGGTAATATGGCGCTCAGCGGGCATGGTTTCAGTCAGCTCGCGCACGTGTACCGGGCCTGGCTCACCGCCAACGATATCCAGCAGCAGTTGAGTAGCACGCTCAACCGCTTTCTCTTGCAGGTGGTAGTCTACGCCGCGCTCAAAGCGGTGAGAGGAATCGGTGTGAAGGCCGTAGGATCGGGCTTTACCGGCTATCGCCAGCGGGCTGAAGAAGGCGCTCTCCAGGAAGATATGTTGGGTGCCTTCGGTAACGGAAGAATCCAGGCCACCCATAATACCGGCCATGGCCAGAGGCTTTTCTTCGTCGGCAATCACCAGGGTGCCTTCCTGTAGCTTCACTGCCTGGCCGTCCAGCAGGGTCAGCTCTTCACCGGCTTCTGCCATACGCACCTTGATACCGCCGGAGAGTTTCTCCAGGTCGAAGGCATGCATGGGTTGGCCCAGCTCCAATAGGACGTAGTTGGTCACGTCTACTACCGGATCGATACTGCGCAGGCCGCTGCGACGCAGACGCTCTTGCATCCACAGAGGTGTTAGGGCTTTGATATCGATATTGCGAATGACACGACCTACGTAGCGCGGGCAGGCCGCTTCCGCCAGCAGGGATACGGGCAAGCTCTCCTCGATTTGCTGGGGTACCGAGGCAACTTCCGGGCCCTGAACGGCGCAACGATTCAGTACGCCCACTTCGCGAGCGATACCGGCAACACCGAGGCAGTCGGAACGGTTCGGGGTGAGATCTACTTCGATGGTTTCGTCATTGAGCTGCAAGTATTCGCGCAGATCGGTACCGGTGGGTGCGTCTTCTGGCAGTTCCCAGATACCGTCATTGTCTTCGCCCAGTTCCAATTCGGTCTGTGCGCAGAGCATACCGAAGCTCTCTACACCACGGAGCTTGGCTTTTTTGATTTTAAAATCGCCCGGCAATTTGGCGCCTACCAGGGCAAAAGGAATTTTGATTCCGATGCGCGCGTTGGGAGCACCGCACACCACTTGCATTTCACCGTCGGGGTGGCCGGCCACTTTACACACACGCAGTTTGTCGGCATCCGGGTGCTGTTCACAGGCGACAATCTCACCCACAACCACTCCGGAAAATTCACCCGCTACTTTTTCTATGCCATCCACTTCCAGACCGGCCATGGTGATTTGATCGGCCAGTTCCTGTGTGGTGAGTTTCGGGTTTACCCATTCCCGCAACCAGGAGTTGCTGATTTTCATAGTTGATCTCTTTCTGTATTCCGTCAGCGCAGCTCTGTGCGCGTTTCGCCCGGGGTATTTATTTCGCCACCCGGGCCTCCACAATTCGATTGCTACTGCGAACCGCCTCAGCCATTCGCGCTCTCACTGGGCTAGAACTGTTTCAAGAAGCGCAGATCGTTATCGAAGAACAAGCGCAGATCGTTAACGCCGTAACGCAGCATGGCGAGGCGCTCGATACCAATACCGAAGGCAAAGCCGGAGTATTTTTCACTGTCGATATCGCAGGCGGCAAACACGTTCGGGTGCACCATGCCGCAACCGAGAATTTCCAGCCAGCCGGTACCGGAACATACGCGGCAACCTTCACCACCACAGGCGGTGCACTGGATATCCGCTTCAGCAGACGGCTCGGTGAATGGGAAATAAGACGGACGGAAACGCACTGGCACTTCCGCTTCGAAGAAAGCACGCAGGAATTGGTCGATGGTGCCTTTCAGGTGGGCGAAGCTGATGTTCTCGCCGATTACCAGGCCTTCTACCTGGTGGAACATGGGCGAGTGGGTCACATCGGAGTCGCAACGATATACGCGGCCCGGGCAGATAATGCGCAGCGGCGGAGACTTTTTCTCCATGGTGCGGATCTGCACGGAAGAGGTGTGTGTTCTCAGTACTGTGGTGGGGTCCACGTAGAAAGTGTCGTGCATCGCGCGCGCTGGGTGGTGCGCGGGAATATTCAGGGCTTCGAAGTTGTAGTAGTCCTGTTCGACTTCCGGGCCGTTCTCAACTGTAAATCCGATGCCCGCAAAGAAATCTTCTACACGCTTTAAGGTGCGGGTGATGGGGTGAGCATTGCCCTGCTCTTCACCACGCCCTGGCAGGGTGACATCAATGGTCTCTTCAGCCAGCTTGGCATTGATGGCTGCCTGCTCCAGCATAGTGCGGCGCGCATTAATTTTTTCCTGCACCTGCTGCTTGGCTTCATTGATCTTGGCACCCGCAGCCGGGCGCTCCTCAGCAGACAGCTTGCCCAGGCCTTTCAGCAGTGCCGTCAGCTGGCCCTTTTTGCCCAGGTAATCAACACGCACCTGATCCAGTGCGGCGAGGCCATCGGCCTTCTCCACCAGCTCCATTGCCTGCTCGGTGAGGGACTGCAAATCTTGCATCGAACTGTTCCCGTTTGAATCCAACTTCGATTGAGGCCGATTGGCCCTAGTTTTGTGCTTGTTTTTGCCGGTGCATTTGCACCGCGGGGGCTCCCCTGGCACCGCCACCGGTAAAAAATAGCGGAAACCCCATAAAAAAATAGGGAAGGGCCGCTACAGCCCTTCCCTATTTTAAGTATTCAGTTTTACAACTGAAGTGACAGCTTACGCTGCCAGGGCTGCCTTAGCTTTTTCAACTACGGCAGCAAAAGCGGCTTTATCGTAAACAGCCAGATCAGCCAGTACACGGCGATCCAGTGCGATTTCCGCTTTCTTAAGACCTGCGATCAGGCGGCTGTAGCTCAGGCCTTCTGCACGGGACTGGGCGTTAATACGGGTAATCCACAGAGCGCGGAAGTTACGCTTCTTAACGCGACGGTCACGGTATGCGTACTGACCAGCTTTAATAACTGCCTGCTTGGCAACGCGGAATACGCGCGAACGCGCACCGTAGTAACCTTTAGCCTGCTTCAGAATCTTCTTGTGACGACGACGCGCCTCTACACCACGTTTTACACGGGCCATAACTCTATCCTCTTAAACCTTTGCGATTTGGGCCAATTACTTGGCGCGCAGCATACGATCGACCAGACCGGCATCAGACTTGTTCATAGTCTGGGTGCCACGCAGCTGACGCTTACGCTTGGTGGTCATCTTGGTGAGGATGTGGCTCTTGTTAGCGTGCTTGTGCTTATAGCCCGCAGCCGTCTTCTTGAAGCGCTTGGCAGCGCCACTGTGAGTCTTTGCTTTCGGCATTTTGTACTCCAAAGTGAATATTCGCCTGCATAACAGGCACCTTTAGTATCTGCCAACAGCCTGAGCCATCGGCACTGTGAGAGTGAGGAGGCAGCCGTCGCCCAACCACTTCTCAAAGGAGGTTCCGGGAATCGCTTCCCCAAACCTCACTTTTTCTTTTTGCTGGGAGCGAGAACCATCAGCATCTGGCGACCTTCCATTTTGGGTCGCTGCTCTACAATAGCCAGCTCTTCCAGGTCTTTTTCGATGCGCTGCATCATTTCCATACCCAGCTCCTGGTGAGCCATTTCACGACCACGGAAGCGCAGGGATACTTTGGCCTTGTCACCCGCCTCCAGGAAGCGGATGAGGTTGCGCAGCTTGATCTGGTAGTCACCGATATCGGTGCCCGGGCGGAATTTCATTTCCTTGATCTGCTGCTGCTTCTGCTTCTTCTTGGCGGCATTCTTAGCTTTCTTAGCTTCGAATACGTGCTTGCCGTAGTCCATGATCTTACAGACTATCGGCGTGGAGTCCGGGGCAATTTCAACGAGATCCAAGCTAGCCTGCTGTGCAGCTTCCAGCGCTTCATTCAGGGAGACAATGCCTACCTGTTCGCCATCAGCGCCAATCAGGCGGATTTCTGACGCTTCAATCTGATCGTTTATGCGGGCCTTTTTGGACCGTCCCTTAGTGTCTCGTTTAATAGCTATGGTCTCCCAGTTGCCAAGTTGTTATGCATTATCTTCGGACAAACGGCCGCGGCGACTGACGTCCTGCTCGAGAATCTCAAGGAAAGACTCATAAGTCATGCTTCCCAGATCCTCACCGCTGCGGGTGCGCACGGCAACCGTCTGGCTCTCTACTTCCTTATCGCCAATGACCAGCAGATAAGGGACACGCTGGAGCGTGTGCTCGCGGATTTTAAAGCCGATCTTCTCGTTTCTCAAGTCAGCACTGGCGCGGTATTGCAGCGAACCAAGGCGGGCCTCCAAGTCACGACAGTAATCGGCCTGACGATCGGTAATATTCATGATCGCCACCTGCTGTGGTGCCAGCCAGGTGGGGAACGCGCCTTCGTAATGCTCGATCAGGATTCCGATAAAGCGCTCGAAGGAACCCAGGGCTGCACGGTGCAACATCACCGGGGACTGACGCGAACCATCTTCGGCAACATATTGCGCATCCAGACGGCCCGGCATAGAGAAGTCCACCTGAATGGTACCGCACTGCCATACCCGGCCGAGACAGTCTTTCAGGGAGAATTCGATCTTGGGTCCGTAGAAGGCGCCTTCACCTGGCAGCTCTTCCCACGGCAGGCCCGCGGCATCCAGCGCATCGGCCAGGGCTTTCTCTGCCTTATCCCAGCTCTCATCGGAACCTACACGCTTCTCCGGGCGAGTGGAGAGACGGTAAATAACATCATTAAAGCCGAAGTCTTTGTACACGGAGTGCAGCAGATCCATAAAGTCAGAAACCTCTGACTGGATCTGATCTTCACTACAGAAGATATGGCCATCATCCTGTACGAAGCCGCGCACGCGCATCAGACCGTGCAGGGAACCGGAGGGCTCACTGCGGTGACAGGAGCCAAACTCCGCCAAACGCAGTGGCAGGTCGCGATAACTGCGCAAACCTTGATTGAACACCTGCACGTGACAGGGGCAGTTCATGGGTTTGATGGCAAACTGGCGCTCTTCACTGGTGAGCGTAAACATGTCATCGGCAAACTTATCCGCATGACCAGACTTCTGCCACAAGCTGAAATCCACCAGCTGCGGGGTTTTGATTTCTTTGTAACCAAACTCGCGCTGACGACGGCGCATGTACTGCTCGACAGTACTGTAAATAGTCCAGCCATTTGGGTGCCAGAACACCATGCCGGGCGCCTCTTCCTGGATATGAAAGAGGTCGTATTTCTTGGCCAGCTTGCGGTGGTCACGCTTCTCTGCCTCTTCAATACGGCGCAGGTAAGCTTTTAATTCTTTCTTGTTGGCCCAGGCAGTGCCGTAAACACGGGTTAGCATCTCGTTGTTTGAATCGCCGCGCCAGTAAGCACCAGCTACCTTGGTCAGCTTGAACGCTTTCAGTCTGCCAGTGGAGGGCACGTGGGGGCCGCGACACAGATCTTCGAAATCGCCCTGGCGGTACAAAGAAATATCTTCGTCGCTGGGGATGCTGTCGATAATCTCGGCCTTGTACTCTTCGCCCATATCGCGGAAGTATTGCACCGCTTCTTTACGGGGCATTAGCCGGCGGCTGACTGTAATATCTTCCTTGGCCAGCACCTCCATACGCTCTTCGATCTTTTCCAGGTCTTCCGGCGTAAATTGGCGCTCGTAGGCAAAGTCATAATAGAAGCCATCTTCGATAACCGGGCCAATAGTGACCTGGGCCGTCGGGTACAGCTGCTTAACGGCTTGCGCCAGTAAGTGTGCAGCGGAGTGGCGAATGACTTCCAGGCCTTCGGGCTGACGGTCGGTGATGATGGCCAGATTGACATCGCGATCGATGACATAGCTGGTATCAACCTCTTTGCCGTCGACTACGCCTGCAAGTGCAGCCTTGGCCAAGCCAGGACCGATATCTGCGGCTACGTCATGCACGGAAACCGGAGCGGAAAATTCTCGACGAGAACCATCGGGGAGAGTAACAACGAGCATTGTTTGTCCTTTCTCTCAGTGGCGATCCCTACCAAAGACCGCATGAAACTATCCATGAAGTGGTTCATGGAACTATTGATTCAGATGGGCAACCATCCTTTTGAAGATGGTAGACCCGAGCGGATTTGAACCGCTGACCTCTGCCATGTCAAGGCAGCGCTCTAACCAACTGAGCTACGGGTCTAGAACTCTGCAGCGGGGGAACCCAGTGCTGCGAAGAGCGCGAACTTTAGCACCGCTTTTCAGTGTTTTCAACAACTTACTGAACTTTTTGCAGAGTTTTTTTAAGTTATCATGGCGGTGAGGGCAGCCGAAAAAGCCGCCCTCAACTAAACTATTCCGCCTCCTTCAGGTGGGCAATCTCATCTCGCAGCTTCGCTGCAGATTCAAACTCCAGATTTTTGGCGTGCTCATACATCTGGTTCTCCAGCTCAGCAACTCGCGCCCAGCGCTGCTTATCGGACATCGGTTTGTCGTCAACCTTATAGGCACCTTTCCCTTCTGCCACCTTGCGCTTACTTTTGGGTACACCGGGCGCCACAGCACCTTCAAGAATATCCGCAACGCTTTTGCGAATCCCTTTCGGTGTAATGCCGTGCTCTTTATTGAAAGCAATCTGTTTTTCCCGGCGGCGACGGGTCTCTTCAAGCGCACGCTCCATGGAGCCGGTTACTTTGTCCGCATACAAAATAGCCCGCCCCTCAAGGTTGCGCGCCGCACGCCCAATAGTCTGGATCAGAGAGCGATCAGAGCGCAGGAAGCCTTCCTTATCGGCATCGAAGATGGCCACCAGGGCAACCTCTGGCATATCCAGCCCTTCTCGCAGCAAGTTAATACCAACTAGCACGTCAAACTCGCCGATGCGAAGATCGCGAATAATCTCCACCCGCTCGACAGTATCGATATCGGAGTGGAGGTAGCGTACCCGCACGCCATTCTCCGCCAAGTATTCAGTCAGATCCTCTGCCATCCGCTTTGTCAGCACGGTAATCAGCACTCGCTGATCCGCTTCCGCGCAGCGGTGAATTTCAGAGAGCGCATCATCAACCTGGGTCTGGGCCGGGCGTATTTCCACTTCCGGGTCAACAAGCCCTGTGGGCCGCACCACCTGCTCGACCACCTGCCCTGCATGGTCGCCCTCGTAGGGCCCCGGTGTTGCCGAAACGAATACTGTTTGCGGGGCCAGGTGCTCCCACTCCTCAAATTTCAGGGGGCGATTGTCCAGGGCAGAAGGCAGGCGAAAACCATACTCCACCAAAGTTTCTTTGCGCGATCTATCCCCGCGATACATGCCGCCGATTTGTGGCACGGTTACGTGGCTTTCATCGATAAATAGCAGTGCATCGTTTGGCAGGTAGTCGAATAGCGTGGGGGGCGGCTGGCCAGTATTGCGGCCGGAGAGGTAGCGGGAATAGTTCTCCACACCATTGCAGTATCCTAACTCCTGCATCATTTCCAGGTCGTAGCGGGTGCGCTGCTCCAACCTTTGCGCCTCCAATAACTTGTTATTACCTCGCAACTGCTCCAGACGCACTCGCAGCTCATCTTTGATTTCATCAATGGCGCTGACAATGGTCTCACGTGGGGTAACGTAGTGACTCTTGGGGAAAATGGTAACCCGGGGAACTTTCTTAAACTGCTCGCCGGTAAGCGGGTCAAACAGGGTGATCTCTTCAATCTCTTCATCAAACAGAGACAGGCGTACCGCCTCCAAATCGGAGTCGGCCGGGTAGATATCAATAATATCGCCGCGCACACGATAGGTTGCACGGCGGAAATCCGCATCATTGCGCGTGTATTGCAACTCCGCCAACCTGCGTAAAATTGTGCGCTGATCCACCAGGTCGCCGCGATCCAGGTGCAATACCATTTTTAAGTATTTATCGGGATCACCCAGACCGTAAATAGCCGATACCGTGGCAACGACCACAACATCACGCCGCTCTATCAGTGCCTTGGTGGCAGAAAGGCGCATCTGTTCAATGTGCTCATTTACCGATGCATCTTTCTCAATAAAAGTATCCGAGGAGGGAACATAGGCCTCGGGCTGATAGTAGTCATAATAGGAAACAAAGTATTCGACGGCATTCTTGGGGAAAAACTCTTTGAACTCTCCATAGAGCTGGGCTGCCAACGTTTTGTTGTGAGCCATCACTATCGCCGGACGCTGCAAGCGCTCGATAATATTCGCCATCGTGAAGGTCTTACCTGAGCCGGTAACCCCTAGCAGTGTTTGATGACTCAAGCCGTCATCTATGCCCTCGGATAACTGCTCGATCGCCAGCGGCTGATCCCCGGCCGGCTGATACTTAGATTCCACCTTAAAAGGTCGCGACTCCATACACTTCCCTCAACCACTCAATCGTTCATGCAACAGCGGATTGTAGGCTGTCGTCATACCACCCTCAAATACAAGAGAATAGCGTCCTACCCCGCCCCACCCAGACCTGAGGCATTTTGCGCACAGGCCAAATAAATAATTTCCTGACAAATCAATTAGTTAAAGATCAAAAAAGGGGTTGACCTCGCCAGGAGTGCTCTATAATATACGCGCCATCTCAACGGCACAGCCGAAAAGATATTCCGCCTTAGCTCAGTTGGTAGAGCAAATGACTGTTAATCATTGGGTCGCTGGTTCGAGCCCAGCAGGCGGAGCCAAATTTCAAAGCGCAGCTTAATTTGCGCTCTATAAGTTAGATTAAATTCCGCCTTAGCTCAGTTGGTAGAGCAAATGACTGTTAATCATTGGGTCGCTGGTTCGAGCCCAGCAGGCGGAGCCAAACAAAGACCCCGCATAGCATGCTATGCGGGGTTTTTTCTTATTCACCTTCTTCATACTTCACCGCACTTCCCTCACCCCATGGGCAGAATGGCTTTTACCTATATTCCACCCTAGGGCTTACAAGCCCCCAAAATCAGGAGCTCACCTAACAGCTTACCTGGCAAGCTAGTGCAAGCCGCCCTCACTGGTAACAAGAAGACGCTCCACCGTGGCCATTTTTATCTGGGGCTTCACAGTGCGAGACCGGGACCAAACAGCATCGACCAAACCTTGCTTTGAGGTGTAACCACTTACCGCCTCAGACAAAATCTGATGAACCCTTTCACAATGATGCTCTAAGCAAGCCTGCCTCAACCCCGCAATCAATCGCCGCAAGACCCCAGGTTCCAAGAACTCTTCTTCCGCACGCATTATCATCGAGTGGTCAGTGCCCAACACATTGTCACCGAGTAGTAGCTCTTCATAGAGTTTTTCCCCAGGACGTAAACCTGACACTTGAATCTCAATATCCCCATCAGGATTTTTATCATCCTTCACAGAGTGTCCCATAACCCGAATTAGCCGCTCAGCAAGGTCATATATAAGGACTGGCTCCCCCATATCCAGAACGAATACATCGCCATTGCGCCCCATATTGCCTGCCTGCAATACAAGCTGAGCCGCTTCGGGGATAGTCATAAAGTAACGCGTTACTTTTGGATGGGTTACAGTGACAGGACCGCCCGCATTAATCTGATCCGTAAACAGGGGTATCACCGAACCCGAAGACCCCAACACATTGCCAAAGCGCACCATGCAAACCCGCATTTGAGTAGAGCGACGCCCATAATCCTGGCACACCAACTCCGCGAAACGCTTGGTAGCCCCCATTACGTTCGTAGGGCGTACAGCCTTATCGGTGGAGATCAGCACAAACTGCTCCACTTTAGAACCCTCCGTGGCCTCCAGAACCGACAACGTGCCCAGCACATTATTGTCCGCCCCCAGAACAACATTTTGCTCAACCAGGGGAACATGCTTGTAAGCGGCAGCGTGATAAATGGTATTAACCGAAAAGCCTTTAATGATATCGGCCATCCGAACCCCATCCCGAACATCACCAAGCAAGGCTGTGACGCGGAGCTGATAACCCTCATCCAGTTGCTGCTGACGAAGCTCGCGCTCGATTTGATAAAGCGCATACTCTGAAGATTCCACCAACACCAAATGAGCCGGGCCCCACTGGGCAATCTGTCGGCAAAGCTCCGCCCCAATAGAGCCGCCAGCGCCCGTTACCAGCACTACTTTGCCGCTGATAGAGCCGGCTATCAAAGCCTTCTCAGGCTCCACCGGAGCTCTACCTAAAATATTTTCATAGGTTTGGGACATGTCCTCGGTTCGACCTGCCGCATCAACCAGCTCCTCCACACCAGGAATAGCCTTGACTACCAGCCCCTGATCACGAAGCCCTCTCGCTATCTCTCGACGCCGGCGCTTAGGGACACCAGGCATCGCCAGCAACACCTCAGCAATATCAAGCTCAGCGACCACATCAAGTATGCTTGAAGGGGAGTAGACCATAACACCATCAATCAAGGTCTTTTGCTTTGAGGTGTTATCATCAAAAAAGGCAACCGGCTTGTAGACCTCACCGTGAAGCAGGGCCTTGTAAACTTGCAGGCCAGCAGTACCAGCCCCATAAATTGCCACTCGCGTTTTATGAATTTCCAACGCCATTTGATAGTAAATTCGGACGAGCCACCGAGCCCCCCCTACTGCTATCAACGCGAAACACCAGTAAATTACGGGAACCGAGCGAGGGACACCTGCGGTCGTCAAATAAGAGGCAACCGCAAGCAGAATTGAGGATGCGGTAACTCCCTGGAGCACAGCAATAACCGCTTTCTGCCCCATATAGCGGATAACTGTGCGGTAAAGGCCAAGCTTTAAAAATATTAAACTGCTAGAGCAGATCGTAATAATCAAGCAACCCAGCATTGGGAGTGTTACGGCTTCAGCTAATCCATTCAATCGAATTGCCATCGCCATAAAAAAGGCAGCACTCAGCATTGCCAAGTCAAACAGCAACATCAAAACCGGCTTCCTAGCCCTCTCCAGCTTTCGCCAAATTCCCATCACAGGATTACCCCATACATAAAAATCAACCAATCCGTGGCGCCAATTAAAAGCGACCGTTGAAATCAAGTTGCCGCGAAAGCAGAAAAAGTGAACGCCAGGACAGAGGCTGCGATCATCAGAATCAGCTGCAGGTAAAGCGCTTTTGCCACCCCGATACGAATAGCCAAGCGTTGATAAAAATGTTCTCGATGCGCCTCCCACCAACGCTGCCCGCTAGCCATTCGCCGCAACAATGTAATGCTGGCATCCACCCAAAAAGGGCTAAAAACAATGATTGGAAACCATAACTCAAAGGCCCCTCTCTGCCATCCAAATAAGCTTAAGGTAAACGCCGCCAAGCCAATGCACGTCGACCCTGCATCTCCCAAGAAAATTTGCGCAGGAGGCCAGTTAAAGCGCAAGAAAATTAATGCGCACACAACGAATAAGACACACACCCCTGCCAACTCCCAGTCTTCCACCAAGAGGAATGCCAGACAAAGAGATGAGAAGCCAATCACGGTCATACTGCCAGCAAATCCATCTATACCATCCATAAAGTTGTATAGATTGATCATCCAGGCCCCGCCCAACACAAAAAGGGGAAGCCACCACCACTCCAGCCCTACAGGTAGCACAAGAACAACCATCAAAGCAGCAATCAACTGGAAAGCCAAACGTACCTTCGCCGCCACATGCCTAATATCATCCATGGCAGATACGGCAAGGAGCAACACAAAAGACATATAAACAGGTAACGGGAGGGAAGCAGGCCCTACAGCTATGCCCAGTCCGCAGCCCGCCAACAGTGCCCATCCGCCTGTGCGCGGAATTGGAGCGCTGTGCATTGAACGGTGATTAGGAACATCTAAAGCCAAATTTCGCATGCGCAACAGCAAGACAAGCGTCACGCCATAACTCAGAGCCCCTCCAACTAGCAAGGGAAGCCACCAAGCTGACATCGGATCCACTAAACCTCTCTCCTCAATGCTCTACGATTGGCGTGAGATAGCGCCAACACTAAAAACTCAAATAAGTGCTGACGCCAAATTCACAGCAGAGGGGGTGATTGAACCCTCTCTCTAACCCGATTAAGCAAATAGGTAGACATAGACCCCTTACCCACTCAGCAAAGAAGACCTTAATCCACCGCTAGTCAGAAGCAGCTACAACCGAATGCGCTCACGATTCTTATCCAGGGTGGCCGCCCCAATCCCTTTGACATTTAGAAGCTGATCCAAGGATGTAAAGGGTCCATATTGTTCCCGATACTCGATAATCAACTGCGCCTTAGCCTCACCAACTCCAAGAAGCTTGCCAGCAAGCTCCTCAGCAGATGCACTGTTTACATTGACCTCAAAGGCAACTTGCTGCTCACTCTCAGCCCCATCGGCAAATACTACTGATGAGGAAAGAAATGAAAGTGCAATAGCTAACAGCAAAGAAAGTAATGAATGAGTTTTAATCATGTTCGACTCCCAGTGAAAGTGTTCTAGTTTCACATTGGGACAGCTCTACCTCCCCAAGCCGGGACATGATACCAACAGGTCAAACAACACTTTGCCCGAGGGCTATTACACTACATCACACCCGGTCTAGGCAAACAAACCTTAATTTCCTGCAATTTCAGTCAATATATCTTGAAGGGCGACCATGGGATTCTTTGCTGCAGTAATAGGTCGACCTATCACCAAGAGGTCAGCACCTTGATCCAGCGCCTCAGAAGGGGTGAGAGTCCGTCGCTGATCGCCGGCATCACTGCCCGCAGGACGAATTCCCGGAGTCACCAGCTCAAAGTCGGGGCCGCAAGCCGCTTTTAACGCTTCAGCCTCACGGGCAGAGCAGACCACGCCATCGAGACCACAAGACTGTGCTTGTGTAGCCAGATTTAGCACCTGCTCCTGAAGCGGTTTAGCAACCCCAGTGGCAGCCAGCTCTTCCGGGGTGGTACTGGTCAATACAGTAACTCCAATCAACAATGGCTTGCGAGCACCAAATTCACTCAGAGCATCTACAGCCGCCCTCATCATGCGCTCTCCACCACTAGCATGCACATTCACCATCCAGACCCCCATGCGCGCAGCCGCCTTAACCGCCGCAGCGACAGTGTTGGGAATATCATGAAATTTCAGGTCTAGAAACACCTCAAACCCACGGTCCACAAGGGCACGAACCAGGTCGGGCCCAGCAATAGTGAAAAGCTCCTTGCCAACTTTTACCCGACAAAGCAACGGGTCTAACTGGTCAGCCATGGAGAGCGCGGCATCAGCGCTGTCATAGTCAAGAGCAACAATAACTGGGGAGGAGACTTGAGACTGCAAAGAAATACCTCTTAAGGATTAGGTTATACGGTGGCCGAGGGAGCTGATCACTCACCCTCGATCCCTTTGACTGACCGGACAGAATCCCAGTGCTTACAACTGGGGCACAACCAATGCAACTGGTTACCAGAAAAACCACAGTTGCTACACCGGTAGTGTGGGCGGTTAGCGATCAACTGATCGATAAGCGCTTTCAGTAGGGAGAGATTTTCCCTCGATCTACCCTGCGCAGTACCTATATATAAGTCCAGAAAGCGGCCAAGCCCTCGCAAAGAAGGACGCAGAGCAAGCTGCTTTCCCATAAAAGCTGCAGCGGCAGCTTCGCTATCTTGCTCCTGAATCCTGCTAGTCAGGGCAATCAGCACACTATTTGAAGGATGCTCCTTGAGAAGCGACTCAAGATAGCGGTCCAACCCCTCCCCATCATTAAGTTCCACGTAGCAGGTGACTAACAACTCTAGAATCTCTGGGATATAGTCTGGACTTTGCTTGGGGATCCGCTGCAATACTTTAATGGCATCTCGCTGCTTGCCGAGCAAATATTCGAGTCGCGCCCACAACAGGCAAGCCCTGACCGAACTTCGATCATACCCTAAAGCCGCGTCGAGATGCTTTCGCGCACTCAAGTAGTCTTTACCGGTAATAGCCTCCTCAGCCAACTCACAGCAAAAGTGTGCCTGCACAGGAGCCCAGTCCGCTGACAGTCGCTTAAAGCGGCGGCCATGCAGTAGATTTACAGCATGAATAGCCTTAGCCCACTCTCTCTCATCCCTATAGACTTCTATCAAGTGCTCGAGGCTGGTTGCACGCAGCTCCTGTGAAGTCTCAACCAGCTCTTGTAATAGTCGCTCGGCTCTATCCAACCAACCTGCAGCAATATAGTCGCAAGCCAGCTCAAATTGGGCCTTGTGCTGGCTCTGCCTTGATAGACTAGGGCGCGCCAGCAGGTTTTGATGCACTCTAATAGCCTGGTCGTACTCCCCTCGCCTACGCAAGAGGTTCCCCAAGGCCAGGTGTGTATCGAAAGTGACCGGGCTTACCTCAAGAGAATCAATAAACTTCTCAATAGTGTCATCGGGATGCTCGCTGAGCAAATAGTTGAGCCCCTGAGCATAGGAGCGGGCGAGGGATTGCTCCTGCTCACTAAAGTCAGGCTTTTTCCTGGTACTGCCTCGACCCAGCACCCAACCGATTGCAACGGCAGCCAGTAAAAAGAAGAAATAGGCTAAGTCCAGCAAGTCAGTCTCCGGTAGCCTTATGATGAACAGCCTGGAGTTCGCGCTCCATCTTTTTCAGCTGCTTGTTAAGACCTCGCACGCGGCGACGCTGGGAAAAAATTGGCAAAAGGCTGGCGAGAAATCCGAGCAGGACACCCAGCAGCAACATGCAGATAAGCCAAACACCAACGCTGCCTGACTGCAATGAGTAGCCTGCAATAACCGGGGAGATTACCTGGGAGTTTTCCACCGCGAAATAGATTCCGAGAGCAACGCATACCAGGGCCAGAAGACCGAAAATAAAGTGCATCAGCCAGCGCAGAAATGACAAGGGAACCTCCACGTTCCACTAAAGGGTGACTCTAACAGCCAATAGAATTTTCTGGCGAACGGTACTGCCACTCGAGGAGCCCTACCCCTCTGATCCCGCAAGCCCTAAGATGCAATCATACTTCGATCCCAACCACATCATGCATACTGCGATTGACTCTGTCGCGCAACTCTTTCCCCGGTTTGAAATGGGGTACATACTTACCCGCTAACGCCACAGCATCCCCCGTCTTGGGGTTACGCCCAGTGCGCGGCGCTCGGTAGTGTAGGGAAAAACTACCAAAACCACGTATCTCAATACGCTCACCCTGCGACAGGGAGTCAGACATAGCATCCAACATCACCTTCACCGCCAGCTCTACATCCTTAACTGGCAGCTGATCCAACCTCAACGCAATCCTTTCGATCAGTTCGGACTTGGTCATGCGCTCCGCAACCTTTGTAAGTCATTGATTTTCTGGAGTAGAGCGCCAATCATCTAATAGAAAGCCGGACTGGGCAACCCCAGTCCGGCTTTCGGGTCACTCCAAGCACTAAACTTGGAGCAATGAACACTTAAAGACTATTAATCTTTGTTGCTCATCTGTGCCTTGATCAGGTCACCGATAGTAGCGGGCTGAACCTGCTCAGACTGCTTCTTGCTGTGATCCTTGATGGCTTGCTTCTCGTCGTCCTGATCTTTGGCTTTGATAGACAGGCTGATCACGCGGTTCTTGCGATCCACGCTGGTGATCTTAGCTTCTACTTCTTCGCCTTCTTTCAGAACGTTGCGAGCGTCTTCAACCTTGTCGCGGCTGATTTCAGAAGCACGCAGAATGCCTTCAACTTCATCCGCCAGGGTGATTACCGCTTGCTTAGCGTCTACTTCCTTCACGATACCATTGACGATGCTGCCGCGATCGCTAGTGGATACGTAGTCGGAGAACGGATCGGACTCCAGTTGCTTGATACCCAGGGAGATGCGCTCGCGCTCGGAATCGATGCCCAGGATAACAGTCTCGATTTCGTCGCCTTTCTTGAACTTGCGAACAGCTTCTTCGCCAGCTTCGTTCCAGGAGATATCGGACAGGTGAACCAGACCGTCGATGCTGCCGTCGAGACCGATGAAGATACCGAAGTCAGTGATGGACTTGATCTTACCGGAGATCTTGTCGCCCTTAGCGAATTTACGCGCGAAGGCATCCCACGGATTTTCCTGGCACTGCTTGATACCCAGGGAGATACGACGACGTTCTTCGTCGATATCCAGGATCATCACCTCTACCTCGTCGCCAACCTGGACAACTTTGGACGGGTGGATGTTCTTGTTGGTCCAATCCATTTCGGAAACGTGTACCAGACCCTCGACACCTTCTTCCAGCTCGGCGAAGCAGCCGTAGTCGGTCAGGTTGGTTACAACCGCCTTCACGCGGCTGTTCTCTGGGTAACGCTGCTTGATGGATACCCAAGGATCTTCGCCCAGTTGCTTCAGGCCCAGGGATACACGGCTGCGCTCGCGGTCGAACTTCAGTACTTTTACTTCGATCTCGTCGCCAACGTTCACGATCTCGCTTGGGTGCTTGATGCGCTTCCAAGCCATATCGGTGATGTGCAGCAGGCCGTCGATACCGCCCAGATCTACGAAAGCACCGTAGTCGGTCAGGTTCTTAACGATACCCTTAATGCTCATGCCTTCTTGCAGGCTTTCCAGCAGCGCTTCACGCTCTTCAGAGGTTGCAGCTTCCATTACAGCGCGACGGGAAACCACTACGTTGTTACGCTTGGCATCCAGCTTGATAACCTTGAACTCGAGCTCTTTACCTTCCAGGTGCGCGGTGTCGCGAACCGGGCGAACATCAACCAGAGAGCCGGGCAGGAATGCGCGGATATTGGCAACGTCTACAGTAAAGCCACCCTTAACCTTGCCGCTGATAACACCTTTAACCACTTCGTCAGCTGCGTGAGCTGCGTCGAGGATTTTCCAGGCTTCAGCACGCTTGGCTTTTTCACGGGACAGACGGGTTTCACCGAAACCGTCTTCTACAGCTTCCAGGGCAACCTGTACTTCGTCGCCCACCTGCAGCTCAACTTCGCCTTTATCGTTGGCGAACTGAGCAGCAGGGATAACGCCTTCAGACTTCAGGCCCGCGTGAACGGTTACCCAGTCTTTGTCTACGTCAATTACAACACCAGTAACAATAGCGCCCGGTGCCATTTCAACGCTTTTCAGGCTCTCTTCAAATAGATCAGCAAAGCTCTCGCTCATTACATTACCTATAGTGCTGGGTCCAGCCGTTGGTAACTGTTGAGTTTAGTCAACCGCCAGCCAAGACCCCAACCGCGATGCCAGAACGCGGGTCGGATTACAACAACGGCCGGGCAATTCTGGCAAAACCCGGCCGTTATCGTTAAAAACTCTCTGCTACTGACTTCTGTGGTTCAGGGCGCGATTCGCTTCTGCACCAGTGCCAGCACTTCGTTGAGAACCTCTTCAATCGTCACCCCAGTACTATCGAGCTCTACCGCATCTTTCGCAGGAGCCAGGGGGGACGCTTTTCGGTTCATATCCTGTGCATCACGGGCACGGATGTCCTCCAGCAGGTCGCGGAGGCTAACAGAAACCCCCTTCTCCCGCAACTGAGCCTCGCGCCTTCTGGCGCGCTCTTCTGCACTGGCGGTCAAATAGACTTTGACTGGAGCATCGGGAAATACGGTCGTACCCATATCTCGGCCATCAGCAACCAATCCAGGCTGTAGTCGAAAATCACGCTGGCGTTGCAACAGGGCGGCGCGCACCCCAGGAATGGCAGCGACAGTAGAGGCCGCCATACTCACCCGCTCCATACGAATTTCATGGCTGACTTCGCGCCCCTCCAGCAGGACCTGCAGACAACCATCACTGATCAGAAAGCGAACATCCAGATCTCTGGCAACCTGGGTCAGCGAATCCTCATCGGCCAGATCCACCTCTTTTTCCAAGGCCGCCAAAGCTGCAGCCCGATAGAGAGCACCAGAATCCAAAAGAACAAAGCCCAGCCTATCCGCCAGCAACTTTGCGATAGTCCCCTTACCAGAACCACTGGGGCCATCAATTGTGACGACCGGTGGCAGCTTGTTCGTTTCATTCATATTTTTGTACAACTCAACTTCATTGTAAGCCGCGCAAACCGGCCCCTCCTTAACTCATACCTTAGGTCATGCCAACTGCAGCTTTAGACCTGCACCGACGGCCAGCTCAGCAAAATTTGGAAAGGAGGTCGCCACATTAGCGCAGTGGAGGATGCGAATTGTATCCTTAGCGCGCAACGATGCCACCGCAAAAGCCATCGCAATACGATGATCCCCCAAACTATCCACAGTGCCGCCTGAAAATACAGCATCTTCAGGAGAACCATCGATTACAATTCCATCCGCGGTAGGCTCCGCGCTCACACCCAAGGCAGAAAGGCCGTTAGCCATCGCCTGAATGCGATCACTCTCCTTCACACGCAACTCTTCGGCGCCGGTCAATACCGTCTGCCCCTGGGCACAAGCGGCAGCAATAAAAAGTGCGGGAAATTCATCGATAGCCAGTGGCACCTGATCCTCTGGAATGGCAATCCCCTTTAAAGGTGCATAGCGAACCCGAATATCCGCAACCGGCTCCCCCCCTACAGTACGCTTATTTAAAAGCTCTATATCGCCACCCATGGCCCGCAGGATATTGATAACCCCGTCGCGGGTGGGATTGATGCCCACATGTTCCAGCATCACATCGGCTCCCGGGGAAATAGCCGCAGCCACCATAAAGAAAGCCGCAGAGGAAATATCCGCCGGCACATCAATACGGCAAGCCTTAAGCCTCCCACTACCACGCAAGGTCGCACAGGCGCCATTTCGCTCCACCGCATAACCAAAGCCCTGCAGCATACGCTCGGTATGATCTCGAGTGGGGGCCGGTTCTTCGGTACTGGTCTCACCTTCTGCATAAAGGCCTGCAAGTAGTACCGCAGACTTCACCTGGGCACTTGCCATTGGCAACCGGTAATTGATTCCTGACAGAGGCTTGCCGCCTTTGATCAATAACGGCGGACGCCCCTCAGGGCCAGTCTCAATAGCCGCGCCCATCTCTCGCAATGGGTTGGCAACTCGATTCATAGGGCGCTTAGAGAGGGACTCATCGCCGGTCAGGGTAACGTCGAAGCCTTGCCCCGCCAGCAAACCAGCAAGCAGGCGCATGGAGGTTCCGGAATTGCCCAGATATAGGGGGCCGGGCGGTGCCTGTAAGCCATGAAGTCCCACCCCGTGTATTGTCACTCGGCCCTTGTCCGGCCCCTCAATCACCACCCCCATATCGCGGAAAGCCTGCAGAGTAGCAAGGGCATCTTCCCCCTCGAGGAATCCCTCCACCTCTGTCACACCTTCAGCCAGGGAGCCCAGCATAATTGAGCGGTGAGACATGGATTTATCTCCAGGAACACGGAGTTTGCCACTCACTGCGCCACCCGGCTGGGCAATAAAAGTTACTTCCTTAGCTTGCATAGGTTCTGAATACGCTTGTTTTGCCAACATTTTTGTAAAGTGATCCCGCGCCGCTTTAGCGCGGGTAAAAACTCCCATCAACGCCGAGCTATCACCGGAGGCAATGGCACTGCGCAGGGAGGAGAGGTTGAGACTGTAGAGATCGATCGACTGTAAAATGGCATCCCGGTTGGCCAACATAATGTCCCGCCACATCACCGGGTCGCTGGAGGCAATACGGGTAAAATCGCGAAAACCTCCAGCAGCATAGCGAAAGATATTTTCATTCTCGGCGTCGTGGGCCAAGGTATCCACTAGGCTGAAGGCGATTACATGAGGTAGATGGCTGGTTGCAGCCAGCACCTCATCATGCTCTTCTACCGACATTGTCAGCACCTCAGATCCTGCAGCCTGCCAAGCCTGAGCCACCAAGCGCAGGCGATCGACATCGGTATCAGGAACTGGAGTGAGGATGACACGGTGATCGCGATAAAGGTCATCTCGTGCGGCACTAACCCCGCTCTTCTCAGAGCCAGCAATCGGGTGCCCCAGCACCAGGAAGTTCGGCACCCTGCCCCAGACCTTTTCCGCCGAGCGTTGCACACTTCCCTTAACACTGGCAGCATCGGTAACCGTTACACCTTCGGGCAGATTGTCCTTCAACTGCGCAAACACCGACTCCACCGCCAAGGTTGGCACAGCGATAAAAACCAGGTCTCCCTCCTCCAACAAGTCGAGCGCTTCCGGCAGACTGGTATAGGCACGATCGACCACGCCCAGCTTCTTTGCCTCTTCACAGACTTCCTCTTGGAGTGCGACACCGATCACCTCACGGCAGGCACCCGCCGCCTTTAGGGACAATGCGAAGCTACCACCTATAAGGCCGACACCAACCACCAATAAGCGACCTATATGAGACTTCTCCATCACAGAACACCGCGCGGGTAGGACCCGAGCACTTTCAGGTCCGAGGCACAGGCGCCAACCTCTTTGAGTGCCTCTGCAATATCATCTGTATTCCGGTGCCCTTTGAAATCTACGAAAAATACATAGGTCCAATTTCCAGACTGGGATGGGCGGGTTTCCACCCTGGTGAGATCGATTCCATAACGGCGAAATGGCTCCAGCAAATCGTGCAGCGCACCCGGCTCATTGCGCATAGAGACCATCAGGGAGGTTTTGTCATCACCGCTGGCGGGCACCCGCTGGGTACCAATGATCAAGAAGCGCGTTGAGTTATCCGGTCGGTCCTCGATTTTCTCAGAAAGCACTTTGAGACCATATAATTCGGCAGCCATATCGCCAGCGATTGCTGCAGCGTTCCACTCCCCTTTAACACGCCTGGCCGCATCCGCATTACTGGAAACCGCCACCCTCTCCACGTTGGGGTAATGTGCATCCAGCCATTTTCGGCACTGGGCCAAACTCTGGGCATGGGAGTAAATCCGCGTGATCGATTCAGGGCGGGTCACGTCAGAAATCATTAGATGATGGTGAATTCGCAGCTCCACCTCACCACAGATACTGAGGTTGGAGTTCATAAAGTTGTCCAGGGTATGATTAATCACACCCTCGGTAGAATTTTCCACGGGCACTACACCGTAATTTACAGCGCCGGCTTCCACCTCGCGAAAGACCTCATCAATGGCCGCCAGCGGACGACTCTGCGCAGAATTACCAAAATGCTTCAGGGCCGCCTGCTGGGTAAAGGTACCTTCTGGCCCGAGATAAGCCACTTTGACCGGCTCCTCCAAAGCAAGGCAGGCAGACATAATCTCACGAAACAGCCGTGCCATTTCTTCATCCGTCAGGGGGCCGTCATTGCGCTCCATGGCGCGACGCAGTACCTGCGCCTCACGCTCAGGACGATAGTAGAGCGCATCCTCACCTGTCGCTTTCTTTACTTCAGCCACTTCCAGTGCACAACTGGCTCGCTCGCTGATTAATCGCGCGATCTCTGAATCAATACTATCAATACGATTGCGCAGCTCCAGCAGGCGCTGGTCGCCTCCCACGGTTTCCTCTGTCATCCGCTTTCTACTTTCTCCTGAAGTTAATAATTGTCTACTCTCTAGCCTTTGCGGGCTTCAAAGTCTGCCATAAAGGCCACTAACGCCTTCACCGCCTCAAAAGGCACCGCGTTGTAAAGGGATGCGCGCATGCCACCCACAGAGCGATGCCCCTTCAAACTCAGCAGCCCAGCTGCTTCAGCCTCTTGTAAAAACGGTTTATCGAGGCGCTCATCGGCCAGCACAAATGGGACATTCATCCGCGAGCGACTGGACTTTTCTACCGGACTGGAAAAGAAATCGCTGCCATCGAGAAACTCATAGAGTAACGAGGATTTTTTAGCGGCCTGTTGGGCCATAGCTTCAACCCCGCCCTGCGCCTTAAGCCACTGGAAAACCAGGCCGGAAAGGTACCAGGCAAATGTGGGCGGGGTGTTATCCATTGAACCGGCATCGGCTGCCACTTTCCAGCTCAAACTGCGCGGAATATCTTTCATCGCCCGATCCAGGAGATCATCGCGCACTAAGGCGACCGCAATTCCCGAAGGTCCAATATTTTTTTGCGCGCCGGCATAAATTACACCGAACTTCTCCACGTCGATCGGGCAGGAAAGGATATTTGATGACATGTCCGCAACCAGAGGGCAGTCCACTTCTGGAACATAATCAAACTCGATACCGCCAATAGTCTCGTTGGGCGTGTAATGAAGATAGGCCGCACCCTCGCTCTGCTGCCAGCTATTCTGCGCTGGCACATAACTAAAATTGCGGTCCTCGCTAGTGGCGACCACATTCACATCACCATAGCGCCGGGCCTCTTTAATCGCTTTTGCGGCCCATTGTCCCGAGTGGATAAAATCTGCCTGCTTAGAGCCGGCGCCAAACAAGTTCCAGGGTATCGCGCTAAATTGCCCGGTAGCCCCCCCCTGCAGAAACAGCACCTTATAGTTATCCGGCACCTTGAGCAGATCGCGCAAGTCCTGCTCCGCGCGCTCAGCCACCTCAACAAATTCCGGCGACCGGTGGCTAACCTCCATCACTGAACAACCCAGACCGCGCCAGTCCATCAGCTCCAACTGTGCTTGCTGTAAGACCGGTTCCGGCAGAGCCGCTGGACCAGCGCAGAAATTGTATTTCCTCATGACCTGATTTCCACAAACTAAAAATGGTTTCAAATTCAACTAGATATGCCGACGCACAAAACACCATCTTGGGAGATGGATATCACGCTTTTAAGCATTTCTTAGGGTGCCAGAGGCAAGAAAGGCCGCGATAATCGCAGCCTTTCTGTTGGTAGTTTGGGGTGGGTCACTCGGCCCCACCGTTATCTTCACCCTCTTCTTCCGTCTCCTCGATGCGCCCGAGGCCCACGAGTTTTTCACCGCTCTTGAGTCGAATGACACGGACACCCTGGGTATTGCGCCCCAGCACCGAAACCTCATCGACTCGGGTGCGCACCAGAGTACCCTGATCGGAAATTAACATCATTTCCTCACCCGGGTGGACCTGACAAGCTCCGACCAGAGCGCCGTTACGCTCGCTTTCGGCGATTGCGATAACCCCCTGGGTACCTCGACCTTTCGTGGGGAACTCGCTGATCGCGGTGCGCTTACCGTAGCCGTTTTCAGTCGCCATCATCACGGAGCCTCCCTCTTCAGGGATTACCATGGCGATCACTTCCTGCCCCTCCTGCATGCGGATACCACGCACACCGCGAGACACGCGCCCCATAGAGCGCACATTGGCTTCGGAGAAGCGGGCTGCTTTACCAGCACTGGTGAGCAGCAACACATCGCGCTCACCATCGGTTACCGCTGTAGCGACGAGACGATCGCCCTCCTCCAGCTCAATTGCGCGCAAACCAACGCTGCGCGGACGGGCAAAGGCCGTCAGTGGAGTCTTCTTCACGGTGCCATTGGCGGTGGTGAAGAAAATAAAGTGATCCTCATCGTATTCAGACACTGGCATCAGACTACTAATGCGCTCACCCTCTTCGAGGGGCAGCATATTGACCACCGGGCGGCCACGGGAGGCGCGGCCAGCAGTCGGCACTTCATAGACTTTGAGCCAATACACCTTGCCCTTGTTAGAGAAGCACAAAATAGTGTCATGGGAGTTGGCGATCAGCAGGTGCTCGACGAAGTCCTCATCTTTCACCTGGGTGGCCGACTTACCCATACCACCACGACGCTGAGCTTGGTAATCGGTCAGAGGCTGACTCTTGGCATAGCCACCGTGGGAAATGGTCACCACCTTGTCTTCCGGGGTGATCAGATCTTCTACGGTCAAATCCTGACGGGAGGCAACAATATCGGTGCGACGCTCATCACCAAAGTCTTTTGACAGCTGCTCCAGCTCCTCGCGAATCACTTCCATCAAGCGCTCAAAACTGCCGAGGATATGCAGATACTCGGCGATCTGCTCCAATCGGTCCTGGTATTCCGCCAGCAGTTTGTCGTGCTCCATACCAGTGAGGCGGTGCAGGCGCAGTTCGAGAATGGCCTGTGCCTGAGCTGGGGACAGATAGTAAGCGTTATCGCGCAGGCCAAATTCTTTAGGCAGGTCATCTGGGCGGCAGGCATCGGCGCCAGCGCGCTCCAGGAACTGCTGTACGTTACCCACCGGCCAACCCTTGGCTAGCAGCGCCTCACGGGCTTCCGCCGGCGTTGCGGAGGATTTAATCAGTTCAATGACCGGATCAATATTGGCAATAGCAATAGCCAGGCCTTCTAGAATGTGGCCGCGCTCGCGTGCTTTACGCAGCAGGTAAACGGTACGGCGGGTAACCACTTCCTGGCGGTGACGTACAAAGTGCTCAAGCAACTCTTTCAGGTTCAGCACCTTGGGCTGGCCATCAACCAGAGCTACCATATTGATGCCGAACACGCTCTCCAGCTGGGTCTGGGAATAGAGGTTATTCAGGACCACATCACCCAGCTCACCGCGCTTAAGCTCAATCACTACACGCAAGCCGTCTTTATCGGATTCATCGCGCAGCTCAGAGATACCCTCAATCTTCTTCTCTTTCACCAACTCGGCAATTCGCTCAATCAGGCGCGCTTTATTCAGCTGGAAGGGAATCTCAGTAATGATGATCGTTTCGCGATTGCTCTTATCATCGCGAACGACGTCTGCCTTGGCGCGCACATAGATGCGTCCGCGACCAGTGCGGTAGGCTAGCAAGATACCGGCACGGCCGTTAATGGTTGCGCCAGTGGGGAAGTCCGGCCCGGGAATATGCTCCATCAAGTCGTCGACAGACAGCTCGGGGTTAGCAATCAGCGCCAGGCAGGCATTAACAACTTCCCCCAAATTGTGAGGAGGAATATTGGTGGCCATGCCCACAGCAATACCGGAGGAACCGTTTACCAGCAGGTTCGGTACTCGGGAAGGCAGTACCTCCGGCATCTGCTCGGAGCCATCGTAGTTGTCGACAAAATTGACCGTTTCTTTATCGAGGTCGGATAGCAGCTCGTGGGCAAGCTTATCCATGCGAATTTCGGTATAACGCATGGCGGCCGGGCTATCACCGTCGATAGAACCGAAGTTACCCTGGCCATCCACCAGTGTGTAGCGCATAGAGAACGGCTGAGCCATACGCACAATGGTGTCGTAGACCGCGGTATCTCCATGCGGGTGATATTTACCAATCACATCGCCAACGACACGCGCTGACTTTTTATAAGGTTTGTTCCAGTCGTTTTTAAGCTCGCTCATAGCGAAGAGCACACGACGGTGTACCGGCTTGAGGCCATCGCGTACATCCGGCAGTGCGCGCCCGACGATCACGCTCATGGCGTAGTCGAGATAAGACTGCTTTAGTTCTTCTTCGATATTAATCGGAGAGATTTCTTTGGCTAATTCGCCCATGGCTTACGGCGTTCCTTTTATAGCGCGGGCATGGATACTGAGCCCGGATAAGCGGGCGATTCTAGCACAGTTTGACGCCTTTGGATGGCAGTCCCCACGCACTTCCGAGCCTCACCTACAGCTGTTGCTGTGGGCAGACTCTGCCGCTAAAGTAAATCCCTATCTTAACCGTCGCCACTTACCTCCCATGCCCCAAGCAATAGATACCCTGATTCATGCGCGCTGGATTATTCCGGTAGTCCCCGAACAAAAAGTGTACGAGAACTGCTCACTCGCTGTTGAAGGCGGACAAATTACCGCTCTGCTGCCATCGGCAGAAGCCAAGATACGCTTTAAAGCAAAGCGGGAAGTAGAACTTGGACATCACGCCCTGATTCCCGGACTGATCAATACTCACAATCACGCGCCCATGACACTATTGCGGGGTTATGCTGATGACCGCCCCCTCAAGGAGTGGCTGGAGAAACATATCTGGCCAGCGGAACAACGCTGGGTGGGGCCGGAGTTTGTCGCAGATGGCAGCCGCCACGCTATTGCTGAAATGTTGCGCTCGGGCACTA
Organism: Microbulbifer mixtoriginis (SeqCode); assembly: GCF_052466765.1. Taxonomy (NCBI): domain Bacteria; kingdom Pseudomonadati; phylum Pseudomonadota; class Gammaproteobacteria; order Cellvibrionales; family Microbulbiferaceae; genus Microbulbifer; species Microbulbifer mixtoriginis (SeqCode). The sequence goes on along the minus strand of NZ_CP174289.1, from coordinate 4,138,148 downwards.
CCACCTTCTCAGATCAGTACTTCTACCCAGAAGCCGTAGCAATCGCCGCTCGGGAAACCGGCATCCGCGCTCACATCGCCTTCCCGATATTAGACGTACCCACCCCCTGGAGCCGCCACGCCGAAGAGGCCTTGCACAAAGGCTTGGCACTGCGCGACGACTACCGCGCCCATGAACGCATTGAGGTGATGTTTGCACCACACGCCCCTTATACAGTTGGCGATCAGACCCTGGAAAAAATCGCCGTGTGTTCCGCCGAGGCGCAAATTCCCGTGCAGATCCATCTGCATGAGACTTACCAAGAAGTGGAAACTGCGTTGAAACAAAATGGTGAACGCCCCACCGAACGACTACAGCGGCTAGGCCTGATGAGCCCACAAACGCTCTGTGTGCACATGGTAGCAACCAATGAACGGGACATAGAGTTGTTAAAAACCAGTGGTGCGCATGTGGCCCATTGCCCATCCTCCAACCTCAAACTGGCCTCCGGCTTCTGCCCCACGGTCGAGATGCTCGACGCCGGTATCAATGTATCCCTGGGCACCGATGGAGCCGCGAGTAACAATAGTCAGGACCTTTTTGCCGAGGCCAGTACCGCCGCCCTGCTCGCCAAAGCCGTAAGCGGCAAGGCCACTGCGCTTCCCGCTCACCAGGCACTGGCGATGGCCACCATCAATGGTGCCCGCGCCCTGGGAATTGAAGAGAAGACTGGCAGCCTGGAAATCGGCAAGAGCGCCGATATTGCCGCGATCGATCTATCCGGCCTCGAACAGCAACCAGTGCATGACCCTGTATCACAGTTAATTTATGCCAGCGGTGGACACAATGTCAGCGATGTCTGGGTTGCCGGCAAACAACTGCTGGAGGATCGCCAGCTGTTAACCTTGAATGAGGCAGAGGTAATCCAGCGGGCGCAATTATGGCGTGATAGAATCGCCGGCCATTCACGCTAGGCGTTATTGGTTACGGTAATTCAACTGCAATAAGCAGCCAGCAATTGACGATTAACCGGGCAATTAAATTGACTCTCTTCGTCATTTATTGCCGCCCGTGAAGTACGGAAGTAGTCATTCGACCCTCCTCGTATTCGCGGACTAGGACCGGCTTATAGCCGGCGACAGCACCTCAGTGCTGAACTAACCCGGCACAAATTTATTTACGGGTTGATAGCGACGGAGTATGCAGAGAATTTCATGAGTAATGTAGATCCCGCGGAAATCGCCAAATTCGAACAACTCGCCAGCCGCTGGTGGGACAAAGAAGGCGAATTTAAACCCCTTCACGAAATTAACCCATTGCGTGCTAATTATATCGATAGATACGCCTCGGTGGCTGGTAAAAAACTGTTGGATGTCGGTTGTGGCGGTGGCATTCTAGCCGAGGCAATGGCTCAGCGAGGCGCGACGGTAACCGGTATTGATATGGGCGAAGCCCCTCTCAATGTCGCCAAGCTACACGCCTTGGAAAGTGGCGTATCGGTAGATTATCGACGTATTACAGTGGAAGCACTTGCCGAGGAAGCCCCTGAAAGTTACGACGTTGTCACCTGCCTGGAAATGCTCGAGCATGTACCCGATCCTGCCTCGGTAATCCGCGCCTGTGCCAACTTGATCAAACCCGGCGGGCACCTGTTTTTTTCGACGATCAACCGCACCCCTAAAGGCTGGCTTTTCGGGGTGGTGGGAGCGGAATATATCCTACGCTTACTACCCAAAGGCACCCACGAATACAGCAAATTTATCCGACCTTCGGAAATGGGTGCCTGGCTGCGCGAGGCGGATCTGGAGTTACGCGACATCACCGGCATGACCTATAACCCGGTAACCCGCACCTATAAACTGAACCCCCGCGACGTCGACGTCAATTACCTGATGTATGCCAGCAAACCCGAATAAGCGAACCATAGAATGAAAGCAGTTTTATTTGATCTGGATGGCACACTCCTCGACACCGCACCAGACTTTATTGTCGTGCTCAATCAGTTGCGCCACCAGGAGCAACTCCCTCCCCTGCCCGATCAGGTTATCCGTGGCACCGTCTCTAGCGGCTCGCGAGCACTGGTCACCCTGGGGTTTGGCAAGCAGGAAGGCGATCCTGAATTTTCCAGCCTTTTGCAGCGCCTACTGGATCTTTACCTGGCACACCTCGCAGAGCAGACCGTACCTTTTCCCGGCATAGAGCCATTACTTGATACGCTGGCACAAAATGAAATCCCCTGGGGTATCGTTACCAACAAGCCCGAAGCGTTTACTGCGCCCCTTATGCGAGCATTCGAATACCTGCCGCCAGCCTCCACTGTGATTTGCCCGGATCATGTGAGCAAGTCCAAGCCAGACCCTGAAGCCATACTGCTCGCCTGCAGCAAAATAGGCTGCACTCCAGCGGATGCCGTTTATATAGGGGATCATCAGCGAGATATCATTGCCGGCCAGCGTGCGGGCATGCCCACCATTGCTTGCGCATACGGATATATTGATGCATCCGACGATCCCGCTAACTGGGGTGCCGATCACCTGGTCAGCTCAGTGGATGAAATCTGGCCTCTACTCCAGCAACATTATATTTAACCTTCGAAACCATGCCCGGCCCGATGCTGGGCGCCAGCATCAGGATGTTTCATGTCTGAATATGCCGGCGACTATGTCGCTCCATCAAACCTACTAAAAGATAAAATCATACTTGTTACCGGCGCTGGTGACGGTATTGGCAAGGTTGCAGCAAAGACTTTCGCCGCACACGGAGCCACTGTAATCTTACTGGGACGCACCACTCCAAAACTCGAAATGGTCTATGACGAGATTGAGGCCGCAGGAGGACCGCAGCCGGCCATTTTCCCAATGGACCTCAATGAAGCCAAAATAGAGCACTTTGAAAGTTTTGCCGAGGCCATTGAACAGGAGTTTGGCCGTCTCGATGGGCTACTTCACAATGCCAGCCTCCTCGGGCAGCGCACCCCTCTGGCAAATTACAATTTCTCCGCCTGGCAACAGGTTATGCAGGTCAATGTTAATGCCGTATTTGGACTCACCAAAACACTACTGCCATTACTAGAAAAATCCGAAGCCGGATCAGTGGTATTCACCAGTTCCAGCGTAGGCCTAAAGGGAAGGGCTTATTGGGGTGCCTACTCTGTATCAAAGTTCGCAACGGAAGGCCTTATGCAGGTGTTGGCCGATGAGTTGGATGGCGTATCCAATGTACGGGTGAATAGCCTCAACCCAGGCGCAACTCGCACCCCAATGCGCGCAACAGCCTATCCGGCAGAAAACCCCAAGTCTGTGGCGGCACCAGAAGAAATTATGCCCACCTACCTCTACTTAATGGGCGATGACAGCCGTAGTCAAAGCGGCAAACACTTTAGCGCTCAAAAACGCTGAGCCTATGTAAACAGTAAAAAACCGGGTAAAACCCGGTTTTTTACTAAGAAGGATACCCTTGCATTACTTACTTGGGGATTTCTCTCCCAATGAATCTCTCTGCCCGGCACCCTTATCGGTTGCCGCATGCTCAGGCACATCCGCAAAGATGTCCCCTTCAAATTCCATCATCTCACTGCCATCAAGCATTTCCTTCTGAGCACCATTTCCAGAAAAGTCCTGCTCTATGTTTTTCCCCTGCTGGCTCTGAGACAGGCTAACCATGCTCGTAGCGGCAAAGGCCTCCCCTGCAAAAGAGAGTCGCAACCCCTCAAAACTAAGGTAACCTAGCGTGGCCAATAGAACTGCGGGAGTAATAAGACCTTTCATTTTCCGCCCCTGGATAGTTTTTGCCTATATTTTTAACCCAACCAATAGCTAAGCGCTCGACAACCTCCTAATGTAAGCGCTGCTCTTACAAATGAGCCGGCCTGAACAATAAAGAGTGGCAGGGTGACCCATTTTTATGGAAGCTATTTTTCCATGTAGGTTCCACTAAAAGCGTGCTGAGACGCACAAATCCAATTGTCCATCACCAACTGCTCCGGCAAAATAAAACCAACAACCGGCAAAAGCGTAATAAATAGTCATGACTCGAATTTTTATAATCTCCCTTCTAGCGATCCTTACCTCCAGTGTTTATGCAGATTCACTTGGAAAGCAGCTCAAACACTGCTCTAAAGTGACATCCAATACAGACCGATTGGCCTGCTACGATAAGCTCAGTAACTCCATTGAAAGGCGAGCCGAACAAAATTTTGGTCAAGAGTATAAGCAAACTGTAGAGACACCTGAGTCTATTGAGGCAAGAATCACTGAGATTCAAGAGAGCACTCACAATAAAAAGATTGTCACTCTGGAGAATGGTCAGATTTGGAAGCAGAATGATACAGGACGCATTTTCTGGAAGGCCGGCGATCTCATTATCGTAGAGCGTGCAATGTTTGGCTCCTTCTTTATGAAACCCGCCAATGGCGGAAAGAAAATGCGAGTTAAGCGCCTAAAATAATTTATCTTTTATTAACTGGGCGTTTGCTGCGCCCAGCCCCTTCCACAAAAACTCATCAGTCAACCTTTAATGGACGCAAAATTCAACTTTCATCTATCGTTAAGGTGAAAAGGGCGCCAAGAGCGCCTGGAGAGACTGAACAAAGCATATCGTTCACGCAGTCAACAGAAGGTTTAAGCACTTGTCCCGAGAAAACTTTTACTCAAGGGATGAAGACTGGCTGAAGGATGCAGACAACGCCCTCTCCGATTCCTGCTCCAATGCGGAAAATCGCGGTCAGGCAGAAGATGCCGAACCCGATATCGAAGAGATCCATTCAGTTGGGGAATCGCTCAGCGAAAGTGGCAGCACCCCAATGCAAAGCTATCTCAAGCACCTATACAGACTTGAGCTGCTTACCCCAGAGGAGGAACACAGTACCACCTGCCTACTGCGGGATCTCGAAGATACCCTGATTGAGAAATTACAGCAGTGCGGAACCGAGCTTGTGCAATTGCGTAGTGAAGGCGTGGAGCAGCGGGGCAGTACCGGTGCCTATGACCACGGCCTGATAATTGCTCGCACGGAGATGTTACTGTCACTCGAAGAACTCACCCGACGAGAAAGAAGCAAACTCGGTGGGCTTCTGAGACGCTTTCAGGAGCAAAGAAAAAAGCTGATTCAGTGCAATTTACGCCTGGTAATCGCTATTGCCAAGCGCTTTCGCAATCCCTCGGTCCCTTTTATTGATCTGATTCAGGAGGGGAACGTCGGCTTAATGAAGGCCATAGAGCGCTTCAAGCCGCAAATGGGCTACCGATTTTCAACCTACGCCTACTGGTGGATTCAGCAGGAAATACAACTGGCTATGCGGCGCAATGAAGATTTGGTTCGCCAGCCAGCCAATGTGCAGGATGACTTACGCACAATTTACCGTGCCATCGGCGAGGTACGCGCATTAGGCCAGCCCGCATCCGATGAAAATCTAGCCAGGCACACGGGACTTGACCTGGAACGAATTCAAAGCTTGCTCAAGCTACCCGGCCCAACAGGCTCACTGGACGACCCTGTCGCAGACGACCAGAGCAGTACCCGCTTGGATTACGCTCCCGCCGACGAACTTTACAATACCGATGAATTGGTCACCAACCAAGAGCTGGCAGAGCGACTACGCGAAGCTGTCGACCGCCTGCCAGCTAGGCAAAGGACGGTATTGAACCTGCGCTATGGACTTATTTCAGACAAGGATTGCTCTTTCAGAGTTATCGGCGAACAGCTTGGGCTCAGTCAGGAACGCGCCCGCCAACTGCACTCCGATGCCATTCGTCAACTGAAACGTCAGTGGCGATAACCGTCCAAAAACTCCGCGGCCAGGGGCTGATCTCAGCCCCAGCCAAACTTGAGGAAGCCGGTGGCGGTCGATAGGTAGCGTGCTTGCCTTCAATCACTTTCCCACTAGTCTTAATTACAGCTCTTGCAACTATGATCCTCACAACCCATGCGTAAATATTCCAAAAATGGTGTAAGCGGCAACACAGCATTGGGCTGTACACTTTTGCTCGCCTGGATTCTCCCCGGAGCCCCTGCCACTATCGCCGAGCAGGAAATTATTATCAGCGCAGGAAAGGGGCTAGGAAATGTCCTAATGCAGAGAGACTCGATTTCAGCCGCCAAAGTAGGCGGTATCAACTATTCCTACCTGTTCACCTCTTTCAACAATGCCAATAATTCCTGGCAGTGGTGGGGACAAGGCAGTTATTCCTATATCCGCCTGGAACACCTCAATAAAACCCAGCAGCAAAATATTCTAGAAATCAAACCGGTGCTGCGTTGGTATCCGCGCAGTAAACCCCTCGGTAGCTTTGGTGAGGCGGGTGTCGGGGCTTCTTATTTAAGCCAGCAGGAATTTGGCGATATTCGACTCAGCACCAAGGTAAATTTTGCCTTACATTTTGCTCTGGGCTATCGCTTCAGTAGCGGCCATACACTATCGCTGCGCTATAGCCACTTTTCCAATGCCTATACGAATATCCCCAATCCCGGTTTCGATTTTGCCTCATTTAATGGGCACTTTAATTTTTAATCAGCCTCTGCCTAGCTGGAAGAGCCAACTAAATCCCGATAGATATTTATGGTCTTTTTAACGATTTCTTCATGAAAAAAACCATTTAACTCCACCTTATCCCGCCGCTCCATTAAAGCCAGCCCCACATCACATAAAGCTTGTGAATCTCCCCGCTCAACGACTCCCCTGGGGAAACAGCCCTCCAGCACCTCTCCAGCACAAGTATCTTTATAGGCAACCACAGAGCACCCCATCGCCAAAGCCTGCATAGCACTTTGGCCGCTAGGCTCACCAGGGCTGGCCAAACTGAAAGTCAATTGCGAGGAGGCATAGAGCTCCCGTAAATCCTTTCTCTCTCCCAGAAAAAGTACTTTCCCTTCCAGCCCCAACTCTTGAGCCAGTTGCTCCAACTTGCGGATATGGTGTAAATCACCACCCTTTGATGCCCCTACCACCAACCCCAATAAATCCTCCCGGCTAGTTACGGCCCGCGCCAGAGCGTGCAAAAACACCTTCAGCTCACCCTTTTCAGACAAGGGGCCCGAATACAGCCACCAATTTTTTCCCTCCAGTTGCGGATAGCTATTCAGGAAACGCAGATGCCATTGGCCTGATACAGGTTTACTGCGATCGAACTCCCGAGAGCTAATGCCCCAGTGCACGATATGGGTAGGATTAGCCAATTTTTCCCCAAGATGCGCTTTCAGGTGGCTGGCAATTCCATCGGATGATGCGATCACACATGGCCCGGAAACCAACCCTACATCCCTTCGACTGGGCGAATAATAACCATCGACATGAGTGACCAAACTGGGGCGTGTATTGACATCCATACCATCCCAAGCTCGCCAGACCACCTGGGCGGTTAAACGCCCATGGACATGGACCACATCGGCATTTAAATTCTGTAGGACACTGCGTAAGCGGCGCACAAGGGCCATAGCCCAAAAAGGCTTCTTGTTCAAAGGCAATGGGATATGTTGGACATCATGCAGTTCGAGGCGCGCCACCAAGCCCCCCCCGGCTGAGATCACAATTGGTTTTGCGTCCTGCCGAGCCAACTCCTGAATGAAATCCAGCGCAGCCTTACCTCTATCTCCAGGCTCCAATTCAGGCCAGATTTGTACAATTCTCAAAACATCTACCGCAAAAGTGGAACAAAGAGAGTATTTTGACCCTCACAGAAGTAATTTCCCAGTAGATTCCACACAGATTTGCAACAAACCCCTCTGGCAAGGCCAATTTACCTGCGCAGTCACTTGGTATCAGGCGGGCTTCTCGAGTGCTAACATGATTCGCCTCAACACATTCAGGGAAAAGCAATGTTCCAACGCTACTTCACACGGTCAATCGCTCTTGTTCTTATATTATTTGTTGGCACAGTCTCTGCAGCCGAAACAGATCAAGGTATTTTCTGGAAAGCCACCAAGGAGGATAAAACTGTCTACCTGCTGGGATCTATCCACCTGGCCACAGAAGACTATTACCCAATGCGCTCCCAGATAGAGCGTGCCTATGCCCAAAGTGATGCCGTTGCTGTTGAAGCTGATATCCTCGCCGCCGAAAGCGATATGTTGATACAGCAGAAAATTAGGATGGAGTCTGTTTATCAGGGAGAACGCAGCCTGCGTGATGACCTCCCCGCAGATTTGTACAAGAAATTACAAGCCTGGATGCACAAACGCAACATGCCGGAGGCGATGTTTATTCGCCAGCGCCCAGCCATCGCCATGATTTCCATGAGTATGATCGAAATGCAGGCCCAGGGTCTCAACCCGGAACTGGGTATCGATCGCCACTTCCTAAGTAAGGCTAAAAAGGACGGCAAACCGGTATTGGAGCTGGAGGGGGTCCTGCAGCAATTCCAGCTATTAAATGGCCTGGATAATCCCGCCCTTTTACTCCAGCAGACGCTTGAGCAGCTGGAAGATATCTCTACCTTTTTGCCAAAGCTCACCAGTGCATGGAAAGCCGGAGACGACAAAGCTCTCAATCACCTGATTATTCTCGATGGCCTTGAAGAAAGTCCCGAGTATCAGCCGCTTTATGAAAAATTGTTTTTTCAGCGCAACGAGAAAATGGCGAACAAAATAATCTTAAAAGCGCCGAAGTATCGCAAACTCTTTGTGGTTGTCGGCGCCGGCCATTTAGTCGGCCAAGGCAGCATTGCTGAACTGATGAAGCAAAAAGGCTATAAGCTGGAGCGTATCTAAACTTTCACTTATCAGAAAAACAATTGAGCTACAACCCGCTTCATTTCCACCCAAGAAACACTTGTAGAAGTATACACAGCTGCAGGTGTTTCACGGGCTTACTTAATAACACCCATCCCTTACTCGGCCATACCCCAAGACCTTCTCTTTATAAGTAAACCCTACCCCAGAAAACCGAAAAATCATCAAACCTACTTGCTAAACTGCAACAATACGCAGCTAAAGATACAGCCGCCTCTAAGGACACTGCATGAAATACTACGCCCTGTATTTCGCCCTAACCTGTGTACTTTTATCTCCCTTCGCCACTGCTGATAAGGCCAAAACTGAAGGGGGACTAAAAATTACGTCCAAGGATGATAATTTTTCTGCAGAACTCGGCGGCCGCATTCACTTTGACACATATTTTTTTGACAAAGATAAAAACTACTATGACACCATCTTGTTTGATACAGAACTTGAAGAACCCGTAAACACTACAGATTTTCGTCGAGTACGACTAAAAATGCGGGGAAAATTGTGGAAATGGGAATACGAACTGGAAAGAGACTTTGCCTCCTCTGGAACTGGAGGATTAAGGACTGTATACCTGGGCACTAAAGTCTTTGATGGAAGCCTCCGCATAGGAAATTTTAAACCCAGCCGCTCGATGAACCAACTCACTTCCTCCAATCAAATCACCATGATGGAGAGATCCTTTGCCTCATCCGCTGGTATTTATGACAACCGCGGCAGGCAACAGGGAATTGGCTGGCATACCCATTGGTGCTGTCATACCTATGGGGTCACCCTTTTTAATCTGCGCAACCCCGGTGATCCACGCAACGAGGGTATTGGTGCCGCCACCCGATTTACCTGGGCCCCAATCAGTAACTTCGACAGTACTGTACATCTGGGCGCTTCATTCAGCTATGAAGACGCCAATGAAGACACGCCACCGCGCGAGGCACTAGTCGAATACGCAGGGCGTCGCGGCCCAGAACAACTGGTTGCACTGAGCCCCGGTGGTGGTGAATTTTTCTTCGGTGATTTTGGCGATGATGAATTTTATCAGGGCGACCCTGGTGGAGATGTGTGGATTCTGGGATTAGAACTCGCTGGCGCCTATGGGCCTTTTTACGCCCAGTCTGAATACGCTTTTGGGAGTTTTTCCGGAGATTTCTATTTGTCCGAATTTACATTTTTCGAGTTCTTTGGTGCGCCGCCTCGTTTTTTTTGTGACCCATATACCGGTTGTTTTATCGGAGACCAAGATGTACGCACTTGGTATATCGTGGGAAGTTGGGCGATCACTGGTCAGCACAAACCCTATGATGAGAAAAGTGGAGTTTTCAGATCTATCAAACCTACTCCACCAGAGAGCGCCTTCGAGATTACCGCACGCTACGATACCATCGAAAACCGGGATATTCCCGGCATGAAGGTGAGCAATTTTGTTTTTGGGTTTAATTATTATTTTAATCCCAAAGTGCGCCTGATGCTAAACGTGACTCTCGGGGATGATAAATTTACCGGCGATCAAACCAAGCAGCTTGCTATTCGCATGCAGGGATTCTGGTAAGCAGAACAACCCCGGTGAAAACCCACCGGGGCTTTATTAGGAGCGGAGCGTTAGCCCACTTGCTGAGCTTTAGTGGGGTCGAAAATTTCAACCTCTCTAGCTTGGCCGGTTTTACCAACAGGATTTTCAAAACGACTTAGCGCCTGCTCTCTCTGGCGTTGCGCCTCCAATACATTAGCCTTTTTGATGTGCCCGTAACCTTTAATAACCTCGGGATAACTGAGCAATTCAATAGCCGCCTGGTGGTTTTGTTCGTTCAACTGCCCCACCACTTTCTCAACCAGCTGCTCATACTCAGCGATTAAAGACCGCTCCATACGTCGCTCAGCGGTATAGCCGAAAATATCCAGAGCAGTACCGCGCAGGAACTTTAATTTGGCCAAGGCTCCGAATGCTTTGTGCATCCAACCACCAAACTTCATTTTGCGAGGACGCCCCAACACTTTGTCGAAACGGGCCAGTAATGGCGGTGCCAAGTTGAATTCGAGGTCAAAGTCTCCGCTAAAATTCTCCCGCAAAGATTGAGTAAAGCGCCCGTCAGTGTAGAGGCGCGCAACCTCATACTCATCCTTGTAAGCGAGCAACTTGGCATAATTTTGCGCAACCACTTCGGCGACCATTTGGCGCCCGGGTACCTTAAGGGTTTCCGCCGCTTTAACTTTATCCACCAAAACTTGGTAGCGCTTAGCCAACTCTACATTTTGATAGCCAGTCAAATGCTCAACCCGGTGAGCAACAATTTCATCCAGACCTTTGGGTAGCTGTACAGGCGCTCGATCGTGAGCAAGCAACCGGTTTAGAGCTTTGCGGTCTGCGGCAGCAAGGCGCCCGGCAGCAAAGCCCTGCAGATTGCCCTCCACTGCCACACCATTCAGCTCAATTGCCTGTAACAGCGACGCTTGGGAAAGTGGCAATAGGCCTTTTTGCCAAGCAAAGCCCAACATAAATATATTGGCCGCCAGAGTATCTCCAAGTGCAGATTTGGTCAGACGGTGAGCCTCAACAGAATCCAGCGCGTTAACCGCGTTACTTAGGGTATCGAGAACCGCTTGTGGAGAGTGAGCATCCTCACGCCCCAAAACGGTGGCAGCGGTGGGGCTCAGGTGGGTATTCACCACCGCACGACTGTGGGTTTCATCCAGCTTGGCCAAACAGGCGGCGAGATTTCCCGCAGCGATCAAATCACAAGCCATCAGTGCATCGGCGCGACCATCGGAGATTCGCACTGCTTGCAATGCTTCTGGGTGAGCTGCAAAACGAATATGGGAATACACCGCGCCGCCTTTTTGCGCGAGACCGGTCTGATCCAGGGTACTGCAGGCTTTGCCTTCTATATGGGCCGCCATTGCCAACAGAGCACCAATAGTCACCACCCCGGTACCACCCACTCCTGTCACCAGGAAGTTAAAGGGTTCATCCAGACCCGGCAGTTGTGGTGCAGGCAGCTTTTCTGCTTCTGTGCGCAAGATATCGCCAACGCCCGCACCTTTGGCCAAGCGCCCACCTTTTACCGTCACAAACGAGGGACAGAAGCCATTGATACAGGAGAGATCCTGATTACAACCGGTCTGGTTAACACGGCGCTTGTCCCCCAAAGCTGTAGAAACCTTTTCCACGGCAATACAGCTGGATTGCTGCACACAGTCGCCACAGCCTTCACACACCAACTCATTAATAAAGGGGCGCCCCTCAGCCTGGGGTAGTAAGCCGCGCTTGCGCTTACGGCGCAATTCAGTAGCACAGGTCTGGTCGTAAATAATGACCGTACACCCTTCCACCTCACGCAACTCCTCCATTACCGCCGGCATATAATCCCGATGGCGAATCTCTACCTCGGAAGGGAAGCTCAGGGCACCCTGATATTTGTCTGGGTTGTCCATCACCAGAACAACCTTCTGCACACCCTCGGCCAGCACTTGGCGGCAAATCATATCCGGCGCCAACTCTCCATCATGGGGCTGGCCACCTGTCATGGCGACGGCATCGTTGAACAGGATTTTGTAGGTGATATTTACCTTAGCGGCGACAGAAGCGCGAATTGCAAGGACCCCCGAGTGGAAATAAGTACCATCCCCCAGGTTCACAAATACATGCTTTTCATCAGTGAAAGGCGCCTGCCCCACCCAGTTGACTCCTTCGGCGCCCATTTGGGTAAAGGTGAACGTCTCGCGGTCCAGCCACTGGGCCATATAGTGGCAGCCGATTCCGGCAAGGGCGCGACTGCCTTCTGGCACTTTGGTGGAACGGTTATGCGGGCAGCCGGCACAAAACATGGGTAGGCGAGAAACATTGGAACCCGCTTGTTGCGCGATGCGCTGGGCCAGGGCATTAAGGCGCATCAAGCGATGTCGCCCGCGCTCACCCAGCTTATCCTGATCCAAAATCAGACCAAGCACCTGGGAAATAATAGCCGGGGATAGCTCACCATAGGCAGGCATCAGCGGTTGATCGTGTTCATCTACTTTCCCGAGAATACGCGGGAAATTAGGGTCTTTGAGGTGAACATTGTACAGCTCCTCTTTCAGCTGCACCTCCATCAGACTACGCTTTTCCTCCAGCACCAGCAAAGTATCTAAGCCGCGGGCAAACTCCTGAATTCCAGGTACATCGAGGGGGTAGGTCATCCCCACTTTGAGGATACGAATGCCCAATTGCCGGGCTTTTTCCTCATTAATCCCCATGTCCTCGAAGGCCTGCATCAAGTCCAGGTGAGCCTTACCGGTAGTGACGATTCCAAGAGTGGCATTGGAGTTTTCCAGCACAACCTTGTTCAGCTTGTTCGCCCTAGCAAATGCCAGAGCCGCCGGGCGCTTATAGCGCCACAGACGCTCTTCCTGTTCGAGGGGGTTATCCTGCTTGCGGATATTCAGGCCACCTGCGGGGCGCTCGATCTCAGGATAATTGAACTGTACCCGCTGGGGATCGACTTCCACGGTAGCGGAACTATCCATATTCTCTGCCAGAGTGATCATTGCCACCCAGCAGCCACTAAAACGGGACAGCTCCAGGCCATAGTGGCCGTAATCCAAGACCTCCTGCACAGTTGCAGGATTCAAGACTGGAAGATGCATATCCACGAAAGCAAATTCCGACTGCCCCGGGTAGGAAGAGGACTTACAGCCGTGGTCATCCCCAGCGACAATAAGAGCACCACCCTTTGGCGAGGAACCCGCAGCATTGGCGTGACGGAAGGCATCACATGAGCGATCCACGCCCGGAGTCTTGCCATACCAGATACCACAAACGCCATCGACTTGAGCGCCATCGAATAGGCCAACCTGCTGGGAGCCCCACACGGCCGTCGCGGCCAGCTCCTCATTCACGCCCGGCTGGAATCGAATATTGTGCTGATCCAGTAATTTTTTGGCCCTCGAGAGCTGCAAATCATAACCACCGAGGGGGGAGCCGCGGTAACCGGAGATAAAAGTTGCAGTATTTAAACCGCGAGCTTGGTCCATCCGCATCTGGTCAATGGGCAGACGCACCAGCGCCTGGATCCCCGAAAGAAGCACACGGCCTTTGAGGGTGGTAAAGCGATCATCCAGTGAGATTTGTTTTTTCCCCTGGGAGTCCACCGCGCGCTGGGGACTGGCTACTTTTTCAGTCATACACCTAGTTTCCGGTCATTTATTCTTCTCGAAACCCAGTTCGAGCTATAAGTCATTATTCTTCCGAATTGCTCCGTCTCGGTAGTTAGCTGATCAATTTTTCGGCACCCTGCAAAACTCTCTGGCGGGTAATCACAAAAAGCGCTCAGGCTGAAACGGATTGGTCAGGTCATACTAGTGCGTTAAGCGCAACAGAGCATTGCTTTATTTACGTAAATGTGCGTAAATTTGTGATGAAAATCTCGATCGAGCAATTTTTTATAGGATAGGAGTCTTTATGAAGCGTTCGACAGACCTGGATGATTTCGACCGCAAGATTCTGCGAGCGCTGCAGGAGAACGCCGATTATTCCATGGCGGAGCTCGGAGACAAAGTGGGTCTTTCCCACACCCCCTGCTGGCGCCGTATCAAAAGGCTGGAGGCGGAGGGTATTATTCGCGGCCGAGTCACCCTGCTGGACCCGCGTAAATTGGACCTGGGAGTCACAGTATATTGTTACGTGACCATCCACAACCACGATGAAGAGTCCCTGAATAATTTCGAGACTGCGGTACAGGATGTTCAGGAAGTGGTCGAATGCTATTCAACCAGTGGCGACAAGGACTATGTTCTGCGTGTAGTAGTGGACAGTGTTGAACATTACGAGCAACTGTTAAAACGCTCACTGGTGCACCTGCCCAATGTAGCCTCGGTGAATTCCACCTTCGCCCTTAAACAAGTGAAATATACCACTCAGTTGCCGCTCTAGCAGAATAAGAGGCTGAGGCAATACCAGAGCCTCATGAATGAGCCCCATAGTTTGTGGGGCTCAAAAAACCTATCAAGCCAACGCCCGCAGCTTTTGTATTAATCGATCCAATGCCTGTTGCAGATTCAAACCATCACAGCGCAAAGTAATATCCGCATATTTGCGGTAGAGGATCTGGCGCTCCTCAAATAAACTGTCAAAACTTTGCTCCGGTGCTTTGGCTATCCCACGACTTTCATAATTGTGGATTCTCCGGCGAAGTTCATCTGCGGAACATTCCAAAAACACGACTGTGCCCTGCGCACGCAGATTAGCCATTCCCTCAGCACTGTAGACCGCGCTGCCCCCAGTGGAAACCACATGCTTGGGCAGCTGCGCTGCGGCAATGACCTCCCCCTCTATAGCCCGCAAATTGAGGTAGTCACTCTCCGCCATAATTTCCTGCAGTGTTTTCCCCTCCCGCGCCTGAATCAAAACATCTGTATCAACAAAATCCAGAGCCAGCTCTTTGGCCAACAACACACCCAAAGTACTTTTACCTGCACCGGGCATGCCAATCAGAACAATACTTTTTCTTTTTTTCATCTTTTTACCTGTTCGCAAAAATCAGAGCGAAGCAGTAATCAACGTTAATCGCCGCGGCGAGGGAAAAATACAGCGCGCAGCCAGCCAAATAGGCTATTACCTTGCAGCATAAATTTATCCAGCTCATCCATATTGTGAGCCTGGCGGAAAGCATCGGCAAAAAGCGCCTCGCGGGTAATCATTCTTCGTTTGGGGTTAATGGTTTTTATCGGCTTGGCTGGATTCCCTGCTACAACTGTATTGGCTGGCACATCCTTGGTGACCACACTACCCGCGCCGACAACGGAATTATCACCAATGCTTACGCCTTTACAAATAGTCGCACTATCGCCAATCCAAACATTATTCCCAAGGCGCACCGGTGCAGTGCAACGAAAAGGCCTGGTACGATTATAGAGGCCATGCCAATCGGAATCAGAAATATAAACATTAGCGGCGATCATACAGGCATCGCCAATTTCTATGGACTGCGCAGCCGATATCCTCACTCCGGGAGAAATCAGCACATAGTCCCCAATGGTAATAAAAGCCTCGCGCCCCTTGTGCCCAAAGGTAGTAAAGCGAACGCACTTTTCCGCATTAGAAATTAAATGGGGATAATTACCCAGGCGAACATTCCCTCCAAAAACATGTACTGAAGAAGGGTCCATCACCTCGGGATCAACACCTACCGCATCAAATTGAGGAAGTAAAAAATAGTGCGTGCGCCAATTGCGCCAATGCAACTGCAGGCGCTTTAACCAGTAAGGCCTATGATCCTTGCGCATAATAAAATATCTACTTGATGGGGCGAACTGCCCACAAAAAATCGCAATTGCTTTTGTGCAAGCGCCGGTTTAGTGTTTGAGCCAAGTAAAATAGCAAGCAGTAAAATATGTCCATTCATTTGCCCATCGATATCCGAGCCATCAAGGGATTCCTCGCTGCCCACGAGGGCGAAGCGCTCTATCATCTTGCCGCTGAGACCAGCAGCCTCGGCCCCTGTCTCGAAGTAGGCAGCTACTGCGGTAAGTCCACAATCTACTTAGCTTCAGCCTGCAAACTGACCGACAGTGTCGTGTTTGCCGTGGACCACCACCGCGGCTCCGAGGAGCATCAACCGGGTGAGGAATACCACGATCCCGATTTGTTTGACCAAAAAGCCAACCTAATGGACAGCTTCCGAACCTTTCGAGCCAATATGAGAGCGGCCGAACTGGAAGACTGGGTTGTTCCCGTGGTAGCTCCCTCCTCGGTGGCCGCGCGCCACTGGAATACCCCACTGGGTCTGGTATTTATCGACGGAGGCCACTCCCTTGAAGCGGCACTGACCGACTATCGCAGCTGGTCCAGGCATATCGTGCCAGGCGGCTACTTGGCCATTCACGATATATTCCCCGACCCCGCCGATGGAGGCCAAGCCCCCTATGACATTTACAAGCTCGCTCTAGCTTCCGCTCAATTCGAGCTGGTCGAAACTGTCGACACCCTGGGCATCCTTCGCCGTATCTGAAGGCAGGCATACCGAGGTAAACAAACCGCTCGCCGGCGTCAGGTCGGCGAGTGCATCTGCCGCAAGCAGCATCGCACCCACGGTCCAGGTGGTTTTCTCCTCAGGCCAAACCGCCTGGTCTCGATAGACATATCCAGTCCAGTAGCCACCATCGCTGTCCTGCCAGCGGTGCAGGCCGCGATAAATGATCTCCGCACGTGCCCGCTGCCCCGAGGCCAATAGGGCCATAGTCAACTCGCAGGATTCCGCCACGGTCACCCAGGGCTCATCATTGACACAACGGCAACCCAAACCGGCCACCACAAACTCATCCCAGCGCTGCTGTAGTCGTGCACGCGCAGCTTCGCCTGTAAATGCACCAGTGAGCACAGGGTAAAACCAATCCATGGAAAAACGCGCCTTGCTCTCCCAGGTACGATCAAAACGCTCGGGTTTACTTTGTAGAGCCACACCTAATGCCGTGCGCCCCCGCACCCATTCCGGTCGAGCCACCCCCAACACACTGGCAATATTGATCGCGCACTCAAGGCTTTTAAAAACTGAAGCACAGCCGGTAATCAGGGCGTCCTCTTTGGGCTGTCCCCCGGCATCCACGGCCCAGTGAATTTCACCGTATTCAGTCTGAAGACCCAGGACAAAATCGATAGCGCGCTCAACCATCGACCAGTACTGCTGTAGAAATCCTTTGTCGCCACTGATCAGGAAATAGTGCCAGACCCCAGTGGCTACGTAGGCGACAAAATTAGTCTCCCGGCGCTCACCGTTATCGATCGCTCCATCTTTATAAGCCGCCCACCAGCTGCCATCCGGCAATTGAATATCCGCCAACCAGCGATAGGCTTTCTCCGCGGCACCAAATTCTCCGGCGATAGCCAATCCCATGGCCGCCTCAACATGATCCCAAGGATCGGCATAGTGCCCTTTAAACCAGGGGATTGAGCCATCGGGTAATTGCTGGGAAAGGATATAGGCTGCGCTATCACGCACAAAACCTACGGGGAAAAGGCTTGTACTCTTTTTGGGGGGCAATACCGTTTCACTCATGGGTTCACCTCCCCAGCCAAACCCAGGGGCTCAGGCGCCCGCTGCTCCGCTTTCACAAAATAGAGCGCGACACTTTTCCCGAAAAGAGGGTTCAACAGCTTTTCAGCCACACGTGTGAGTGTGGGCCGCTTCATCAAGTCCCACACTAACAAGCGATGGTAAGCTTTCACCAAGCGGTTATCTGGCTTATCCCAAAACAGACACTTCAACCACCAATAGGGCGCGTGCAGTGCGTGCGCCTTGTGCCGAGCGAAATGGCGATGTCCCAGGGCTTCAATACTCTGACGCAGCTCCCGCTCACGGAAAATACGGATATGCCCCCCCTCCACCTGATGATACGCATCGCTAAGCTGCCAGCAGATCCACTCGGGAAAATACGCCGGCACAGTAGCGGCAAAGATACCTGAGGGCTTCAATACACGGTCAATTTCTGCGAGAACCGCTTTGTACTCATGAATGTGCTCCAATACCTCGGAGCAGATCACTACATCGAATGTGGCGTCGGCAAACGGCAGCTGCAAACCATTGGCAACCCCAAGTAACAGGCGCCCTTTGGCGTGTTCAGAATTATTAAAAGGCTCTGCCCGCTCATTGGCGGTACACACATCATCTAGGCACAGATCAATGCCGTATACATCCACCTCATCAGTGATCATCAAATGAATGGAGTGACGCCCCTCGCCACAGCCCAGGTCCAAAACTTTTTGTCCCGGGCGAAGGTTCAGGTGTTGCGGATCTACAGTAATCATTAAGCAGCCTCCGCACCACTAACATCTGTATCGACTAAGCCCGTTTCATTCTGCTGTTGCACGACAGACTCGCCAAGTATTTCCCGGTAGTAAGCCACCAGGTTCGATGCCGCCAAACTCCAACAGAACTTGTTTTCAATACGCGCCCTGCCTTGAGCGCCCATATCCGCTTGCAAAGATTTATCCGCCAGAACACGACCAAGGGCCTCCGCCAGCGCATTACTGTCACCGGCCGGGACGACGATGCCGGCGTCGCCGACAACTTCTGGCAGCGCGCCTCCATCACTGGAAACCACCGGGGCCCCACAGGCCATCGCCTCACCCGCAGGCAAGCCAAACCCTTCATACAGTGATGGGCAGGCCACTACTGTTGCACTGCGGTAGTGGTTCACCAGTTCTTCATTGGAAATCCCAGAAACAAACTGCACAGCATCTTGCAGTTTCAACTTCTGCAACAGCTTTTCGGTAGCGCCGCCTTTGCGCAAACGGCCAACCACCAATAGCTCCAGCTCAGGAAAGCGCTCACGCAATCCGGCCATGGCCTGCAGTAAGACTCCAAGCCCTTTGAGCGGCTGGTCCGCCGAAGAGGTCGTCATAATACGCAAGGGTTGGCGATCCACCTTGTTATCGGGGCTGAAGATCTCTGTGTCGATACCGTTATAGATCAGGTGTATTTGCTCCGGCGCCACCCCGAATTGTTCGATGATGTCTCGCTCTGACTGGCGCGATACCGTGACAATATGGCGCAACTTCCTCGAAACCTTGATTTGCATATTCAGGAAGTTGTGCCAGCGTCGCACCAACAAACGAAAGCGCCAGTCCGGCGCCGCATCTAGGGCTAGCTGGCGATCGCGGGTAATGGGATGGTGAATAGTGGCAACAACTGGGAGGCCGCTGCGCTCGATATCCAACAGCCCATAGCAAAGCGATTGGTTATCGTGAACTATGTCGTATTGGGGACCATGCTGACGTAAGTATTTACGCACGCGACGACCAAAAGTATATGGCTCGGCAAAACCGCCGGTCAGTTTACTCAGCCATTCAAAGAAGTCTGCCCAAGAGAGCAGATGTTTTGGTCTAAGGGCACGGCTGGGCTTTTCTACTTCATAGAGATTGAGTCCGGGCATCTTGATCAAGTTCACCCGCTCATCCAGCTCTGGGTAGGGCTGGCCGGATATCACATCGACCGAATGGCCGGCATCAACCAGAGCCTTACTCAAGTAACGGAGATAAATTCCCTGGCCACCACTGTGCGGATGACTGCGATATCCCAGTAGACATATTTTTAGTGGCCGTGTCTCGCTAGCCATTGGACCGTCTGCACAATTTCCCAAGGCGGTCATAGATTCCCCATCTGCTTGTTCTGAGACCCACACTCATTAATCAAAAAGGCAGCGCCCTGCTGTGAAGCCTGGCTAAAGCAATCGACCAATCCGGGGCCCTACGCTGATAAAGCGGAAGAATACACTGGCGGGGAAATGACTGCTAGGCAGAAGTAATCCACTCTCTTGGCCAGTCTGCCCTTCCGCGTGGCTTCTGAAGCCAAATAAAGTACGCAGCGAACTTCTATCAAATACATTATCAGCCGATGATCTACACCAGATCTCTGCGCTGCACATCCCCCATTTAAAAATATTTTTGCCTGCGCCAGGTTTACTCTCAGCCCAGTCATCAGAGGCAGGATGAATAGAAAGAAAAGTGTGACAAGAGTTTTTTAGCAAAAGAGCTGAGAAAATAGCCTATGTATTTATTTTTGACCTGCAAAAAAAAATGCCCGCCAAAAGGCGGGCCAGGTTTCTCGAACACACTTTCAGGAGGAGAGTTTCAAGTACGTTACGCACTTAAATTTAGGTATAGCAGAGTATCGTTCTCTCCTGTATTCCTGCCTGCATTCCTGTCGTAAAAGCCGTTCAGTATTTATGCCGCCGGTACACGAGAAACCGTGATTAAACCCGATGCAAATAACTTTGATATTCCACATCGGTAACTCGAGCGCCAATCTCCGCCATCTCCTGACGCTTCAGCATAAGGAAAAGTTCGACAAACCGAGGATCGAGATATTCTCTCCACAACGCACTCTTATCAAAGCGCTTCAATGCCCCACTCCAGGTATTAATCAGTTGCTCGCTTTGCACCTGATAGGCATCGCCTTCAACTGGATCGGGAGCCTGTAACTGGTTCTCAATTCCGTGGCAGACACCGGCCAAAATACCCGCCAAGACCAAGTAGGGATTCACATCAGCACCGGCAATGCGGTGTTCGATACGACGAGCCTCGGGATTACTGGCTGGTACTCGCAAAGTGGTGGTGCGGTTGTCGTAGCCCCAGCACAGATTCAGCGGCGCGTGAGAACTCTCTTGGAAGCGGCGGTAGGAATTGCTGTGTGGCGCAAAGAAAGCCATCGCATCATTGGCGGTTGCCAACATACCTGCCGCTGCCTGACGCAGCAGCTCGGAGCCCTCTTCACTGCCATCATCAAAAACATTTTTACCATGGCTATCAACCAAACTCATATGCACGTGCATACCGTTGCCAGCCTGATCCCCAAAGGGTTTAGCCATAGTGCTTACACGGAAGCCATGGCTGCGCGCCACGCCTTTCAGCAAGCGCTTGAATAACAGAGTTTGATCCGCCACCTTGACAGGATCGGCACTGTGCAACAGATTGATTTCAAACTGACCGGGCGCGCACTCTGAGAGCACTGAATCAGCTGGAATACCCTGCTCCTCACAAGCGGCACGCACATCGGCAAAAAAGTGACGCTGCGCGTTCAGCTCAGACAAATCATATACATCGGTAGAGGGCACCAGTTCGGCATCGTTATCGCTGACTGGGCGCGGGCGCGCCAAGTGATCAACGTCATCGCGCAACAAATAGAATTCCAATTCGGTGGCACAGACTGCGGTATAACCGAGCTTCTGCAGGCGATCCACCACCCGCTGCAGCTGGGCACGTGGATCGGCATAGAGCGAAGAGCCATCCGCCTCGTGCAACTGCATATGCAGCTGTGCTGTTACCTCCCGGTGCCAGGGCGCCAGACTGATCGGCGATACCGGCAGACAAACGCCATCACTGTCACCACTGGCAAACACCAGAGGGCTATCTTCAATATCCCGCCCCCAGATATCCAGGCTGACAGCGCTACGCGGCATTTGCAGGCTTCCCTTCAGCAGCTTCTCCGCCGCTTCTGCTGGTAGCCATTTGCCGCGGGGGACACCATTGATATCGAACATAAAGCCTTCAATCCACTTTAGGTCCGTGTGTTCTGCCAGGAATTTGCGCGACTGCTCCAACAGTTCTGGTTGGGCAGTAAATTCTTTTTCTTGTGACATAAGTTGCCTGAGGTAATCCTGTCAAACCGCAGAAGCGGCCCAGAGCGGTCACCTGCATTCTCCGTTGACGGATAGTGGGTGACAGCCTTGCGCCGCTTCCAAAAAAGGGGCTAGACCCCGAGTTTACGCTAGAGCTTTAGCGGTGTCGTCAAGTGCGCGATGCGCTTTTTCCACAAGCTCATCCACCTGCTCAGTGGTAATAATCAGTGGCGGCGCAATCACCATGGCATCACCCACGGCACGCATAACCAAACCGTGCTTGATACTCAGATCACGACATACGCCACCGGCAGTACAGTCATCATCAAATCGGGCGCGGCTGGCCTTGTCTTTCACCAGCTCCAAAGCGCCGACCATACCCAGACTGCGCGCCTCACCAACGATGGAGTGCTCTGCCAACTCTGCCCAACGTTTGGCAAGATAAGGGCCAGTCTCATCGCGCACATTCTCGATAATCTTCTCATTGCGCAGGATATTAATAGTGGCCAGGCCTGCCATACAGGCCGCGGGGTGCGCAGAGTAGGTGTAGCCGTGAGTAAATTCCCCGCCCTTGCTCTTGATCACATCAGCAACGCGATCACCTACCATGGTACCGCCGAGAGGGAAATAACCATTGGTCACCGCTTTGGCGAAAGTCATCAGGTCCGGCTTGAGGCCGTAATAATCTGCACCAAACCATTCACCAGTGCGCCCGAAGCCGAATATCACCTCATCCATCACCAACAGAATGTCGTATTGATCCAATACTTTCTTCACTTCTGGCCAGTAGGTTTCCGGCGGAATGACCACACCACCTGCACCCTGGATAGGTTCGGCAATAAAGGCGGCCACTTTCTCAGGGCCCAGCTCCTGGATTTTTTCGTCGAGGCTGCGCGCGGCTTGAATTCCGAACTCCTCTGGGGACATTTCCCCGCCCTCGGCAAACCAGTAAGGCTGCTGTACGTGTTCAATGTAATCCAGCGGCTGGAACTGTTTGTGCATACCGCTCATGCCACCTAGGCTGGCACCGGCGATGGTGGAGCCGTGATAACCATTTTTGCGGGAAATCACAATGCGCTTCTCGGGCTTGTCCTGCAGATCCCAGAAACGGCGAATCAGGCGCAAATTAGTGTCATTCGCCTCAGAACCGGAGCCGGTGAAGAACACATTGCTCATACTGGCGGGAGTTACTTCTGCCAGGGCATCTGCCAGCTCGATAGATGGCACGGTAGTGCACTGGAAGAAACTGTTATAGAACGGCAGGGTATTCAGCTGCTCATAGATTGCATCGCTAATTTCCTTGCGGCTATAACCCAGGTTGCAGCACCACAAACCAGACATGCCATCCAGTAGACGATTACCATCGATATCGGTGATATAAGCGCCTTCAGCACTGGTGATCACCCGGGTGCCCTGTTGCCCCAAGTCATTGAAGTCAGTAAAGGGGTGCAGCAGGTGCTCGCGGTCGTGTTGTTGCAGCTCACTTTTGTTCATATTTCGCTCCTGGCTTTGCTCTGGGGGCTCTCCACAGCACCGGACGAGAGCCCGCATGCATCGAATGAGTCATCCCGCAATTGATCACCTACCCTCCGGAGCCCATTAACGTGCTTTGCCGGACAGGGTATTGCTTCCAAAATTTGTGATCACATTCTAGTGGCGAGACTGACGGAAGCGCAAGATCTATCTATGCCTCAGAGTAACAATAGGGTCCAGAACCGCAGTTACCCTTAGTTAGGAGAAAACCCTGAACTGAAATTGCGGCAACAAGAACCTTTACAACAGGGATACGTGAAGACTCTCACAGTGACCTATCAGGAGGAGTAAAGAGGTCGGGCTTGTTGGCCTGGGCTTCTATAAATATGACTGTAAAAGCGCCGACCCAAGCCCTAGAGTAATTCTTCGGCGGGAATTGAGCCGAGCCCCTCCTCAATATCCTGACGAATAGCAAGGCGCACTCGCGCCACATCGCCATCGGCAATCGCACCAAGCAGGTCCTCGTGACGGTCCGGCAACTCTTGTACACCGAAGCGCTGGAACACCAGGTGCTGCAGGGGAGCTGTTTGCAGCCATAGGCTCTCTATCAGCGAGAGGATGATATGGGGATGCCCCAGGCGATAGAGGGTAAAGTGGAAATCGAGATTGGCCGTCACATACTCCTCGATATCCTTCTCTCTGAGCGCTTTAGTGACTCGAGCATCTAGCTGTCGTAACCGCTCAAGAGCCCCCTTACCTACAAAGGGCAGTGCCTGTTCTGCGGCCTGACACTCCAGCGCAACCCGTGCCGCACAAATCTCTACGAGCTTTTCTGGCGTCATAGTGGGCACAGTGACACGGCGGGTATCAGACAGCTCTAGCGCTCGCTCCGAGGTCAGGCGCCGCAAGGCCTCACGAACAGGCATCGGGCTGCAATTCAAGTCCGCCGCCAAACCCCGGATAGTGACCGGGTGCCCCGGCAAAAACTTGCCACGCAGAATGGCATCTCGCACCTGAAAATACACACGCTCCTGGGTAGTGCGAAACTCCTCCTGCGGAGGGCTAAATTCCGGTGCCATCTTCATGCGGCCCCAACCTGTTGCAACTTGTGGGGCAAATCATCGGAACCCACTTCGATAAGATGATCTGCTACCCGGCCGGTCTGCCAGATTTCATAAAAGTCGTCTGCCACCTGCCGGCTCATTTCCACCACTTTTTTCCAATAGCGCACACGCTCATCCGAGGGCATCTTATAAAAGTCGTTGCGATCCGGGATCTTGCCAAATGGTAACCGCTCCACAAACCCCGGCGACGGTGCGATCAGTAGTGTCGACATCATGGCATCGCCACGCACACGTCGCCAGGACAACCCCTTGTCGAACCAACCGGGCACCATAAACGGGAAGAAATGCGGGTAGAGCACTAATCCACGTGGATGACTGAAGCGCAAATCAAAGTGGTAGTCTGTAATCCCGCCATCGCGATAATTTCCCAAGGGTGCGCCAGCCGGGTTGCGCACACCCGCCATTACCAGTGGTATAGAACCACTGGCGAGCACCACCTCACGGACATTCTCCGGAGTGAGGGGGGCATTCGCCGTACTCAGATTGCCAAACTTCACAGTGGCCTGGGCCCGGGAGTGAAACACTACGCGCTCCCAGAAGGCTTTAAGGCTATGTCTGGAAACCGCATTGACCAACGCAGACGTAAAGAGCGCCGGGGCCAGAATGGCTCGCTTTTCACTTGCCAGGGGGCCACGCCCACGCGCTGTCACGAAGTGACTCTGCCACAAGGGATTCTCCACCACCTCGCGCGCACCACTTTCCCCTAACACTTCCTGTAGAATCGCGCCACCCGTCGCCGTAATCTCAGCCGGGGTAGGCTTGGTATCGCCGTAGCTCTGGTGAATATATCCATATTCCAGACGTTCCAGCGCCGCCAAAGGATTCTCCATGGCGTAACACATATTACGAAAACTGCCGATTGATGAACCCAGCGTCGCAATAGGCTCACTGCGACCTTTGAAAAAAGCCCCCATAAGAACCCGATCCAGCTGACTGATAACCAGCCACTTGGGGCCCCCAGAAGCTCCCACCAAGGTTGAGAACTGCCCTTGATGTAATCCCTCCTCGCGAACCCTACGCGCCGCTTTGGCGCCGGCCAGTAAAATGCAACTGCGGTTCTTCACATAAATTCCTTATCAATTTACCTAAAAGCCAAAGTCAAATGAGAGCCTTGCCAGGGCCAATTACCACTCGCCGCTGTTCTCCATCGACTTCCAGGGTTCCCTCGGTTCCAGGGGCTCGCCATTTTGTAACAGTTCAATTGAGATACCGTCCGGCGAACGGAAAAAGGCCATATGGCCATCGCGAGGGGGACGATTGATCGTAACCCCCGCATCCATCATTCTCTGGCAGACGGCGTAGATATCATTCACTCCATAAGCCAGGTGGCCGAAGTTTCGCCCGCCACTATAGGACTCCGAATCCCAGTTGTAAGTGAGTTCCAGCGTGGGCGCTTTATGCTGGCGAGCACTATCGACATCCTCAGGGGCCGCAAGATATACCAGGGTGAAACGCCCTTTGTCATAATCTTTGCGATGCACCAACTGCAAGCCCAACTTCTCACAGTAAAACTTTAAGGATTCTTCCAGGTTGGCCACACGGACCATTGTGTGCAGGTATCTCACCCTCTACTCCTTCCTGTTGCCAGGATCTACAATCGCGGAATAATAAATAATTCAGCTTCGCCTGGCGAAAAGCAAATGTATAAAAAATTCTATCGTGCATTTTCTCAAGCACCCAGCGGCAGCCCATCCTCCATGCTGCACATGGCCTGTCACTCTCATCATTACTGGCCCGATGTGACCTTGGAGGCAGTCCAACAATACTGGCAGGATGCGGCACTGCTCGCCGATGACAAGTGGGGACCTATTTTCCAGGAAAAAATACCCGCCTGGCAAAGTGCCGTCGCGCGAACACTAAACCTCCCCGACGCTTCTCAAATAGCTATTGCCCCCAATACCCACGAGCTTGTCTACCGGCTACTTAGTGCCTTTCCCATCACTGAACCCCTGCATATCCTCACTACAGATGGAGAATTTTACAGCTTCACCCGCCAGCTGCAGCGGCTGGAAGAATTGCCCAACATACAAGTAACCCGTATGCCCAAACACCCCTTCTCCACCCTGGCAGAGCGCTTTGAGCAGGAACTGCATACCGGGGACTACCAACTGGCTTATGCCAGCCTGGTGTTTTTCGATTCTGGCGTGGTATTCCCCGACCTATTGCGAATCGTCGAGCAGAAGCCAACCCAAACCCAGTTTGTAGTCGACGGTTACCATGGGTTTTTTGCCCGCCCAATCGACCTAAGCGGTATTGCTGACAAAGCTTTTTTTACTGCCGGCTCGTATAAGTACCTGGGTGCCGGCGAAGGGCTGTGTTTTATGAGCATTCCTCGCGGCTGCTCCCTACGACCACTAAATACCGGCTGGTTTGCCGAGATTGCGGAGCCTGAAAATCGCCGTGGCCATGTCAGCTATGCGGACAACTGGCTGAGATTTGCCGGGGCAACTATGGATTATTCCTGCCTGTACAAGGGTCTTTCCATTTTCGATTTATTCCGACGCGAAGGTATCACCGTAGATAAAATCCACCGCTATGTCCTCAATGCCCAAAGCCGCTTCCTGAACACAATGGACAAAAACAGCCACCCGCTACTCAACCGGAAGCGCCTAATTCACCACGACCTGAAGGAGGGCCATGGCCACTTTTTCACGTTCGATTGCGGCACAACAGAAAACTCAGAAAAGCTACAAAAAGAGCTGAAAGCCCGAGCAGTCCTTTGCGACAGGCGCCAACATCTGCTGCGCCTGGGCTTTGCTATCTACCATGATGAAAATGAAACTTATCAGCAGGTTTTTGACTCTCCCCAAATAAATTCGGAGGCGCTGTTATGCTGATTAACAGGCTAAGCCAGCCGGCAGCCTCTATTGATCAATACTTTGATCCATACTTTTGCGGACGATGTAATCTTAAAAACGGGAGAGTCCGGACCTAATCATGAAGCTGCTTCTCCTCAACCCAAATACCACAGAATCTATGACGTCACTAATGGCGGGCGCCGCACAAAGGGTTGCATCTCCGCGCACCAAAATCGTAGCGACCACCGCCAAGATCGGCTTTCCTTATATTTCGAGCCGGGTTGAGGCCGAAATTATCGCTAGTGATATCCTCGAGACAATTGCTGAACACCACACACAGGTAGACGCAGTCATCATCTCTGCATTCGGGGACCCAGGTCTCATTGGTGCGCGCCAGTTATTCGACATTCCCGTGATCGGCGTTGCCGAGGCGGCAATGCTGACCGCTTGTGCACTTGGCCAGCGCTTCTCGATAGTCACATTTAGCGATAGTTTGGCGGACTGGTTTCGTGATGGTGTGCTGCGTGCCGGTCTCGAAAATCGCTTCACCGGCATTCGCCTACCTAGCGAGCGTTTCCAATCAATCGAAACTGTACAGGAAGAGCTTAGCGAGAGCTTGGTTCAGCTCGTAGAAGAAGCTGCATATACTGACCGGGCAGATGTCGCCATCCTCGCTGGAGGACCGCTCGCCGGTCTTGCCACAAAGATTTCTGGCAGACTGCCGATTCCTGTGGTCGATCCAGTCCCTGCCGCTGTCGTGCAGGCAGAGGGTCTTGTACGGCTCAACCCAGGTATTGCCCGCGCAGGTGGTTTCGCCCGACCGCCCGCGAAAGACACATTGGGCCTCCCCGATGGCCTTTCCAGGCGAATAGAGCACACTGACTGAGCTTCTTCCAAGACTTCCTTATAATCTCTACTCTCCCGATAGCTCTGGCTCAAAGAATTACGGAGGTTGGATTTAGCCAGCCAGATACAGCCTGCGATTAAGCATCCTAAAAACGAATGCAGCCACGTGTTTCTAACAGACGTCGATACCTTCTTCTCCTGAGTTTTGTTTTCTACCAAGAAAGATGAAACTTATCAGAAGAAATTTAGCTCTGATTAAGTTGGCAGCACTTTCCCGGCCAAGTGGCAAGCCAATATTGCCAAGCAGCTTGTCTACAGCTCCCCGATGATCCGTTATGCTGACCTTCTTGCTCAGCTGCGGTTCAGAAAGGCACTGATAGTATTTGGCGCCTAATGCATCGGAGTGATGCCAAATCCATAGCGATTGATAAGGAAAAATCATGAAGTTAGTAAAATTCTCGACAATCACAGTACTTACTCTGCTTATCGCCGCTTGCGGAAATGGGCAGGCTCCCTCCGAACGGGGAACCCTGGTCTCTATTGCGGCTCAAGGTGAGGCAAGACAGGCTCCCGATGTTGCCAATTTGTCTGTAGGCGTGGTAACTGAGGCAGACGACAGCAAGCAAGCCATGCAAGATAATGCCGAACAAATGGCTACGCTAATGAAAGCGATTAAGAAAGCCGGTATTGCCAAGAAAGATATTCAAACCAGCGGCGTCAGTCTTTCTCCCCGCTACCATTATCAGAGAGATCAGAAGCCCAAAATCGTCGGCTATACTGCGCGAAATACCCTCAACATCAAAGTGCGCAAATTGGGTGAGCTGGGAGGTGTACTGGACGACCTCACCGCCGCCGGGGCCAACCAAATTAACGGTCCCAGCTTTGAGATTGGCGAGCCAGAACCAGTAAAAGCTGAGGCCCGCGAAAAAGCCCTATTGGATGCCCAGGAGCGCGCGACTATTTACGCTAAAGCACTGGGTATGAAGGTTCGTCGAATCGTGAGTATTTCTGAACAGGGTAGCGGCGGTATGCCCCGACCTATGATGTTAAGGGGCCAGATGGAGTCAATGAAAGACAGTGCTTCAACCCCTATTGCCCCCGGTGAGACTACCGTAGCTGTCAATTTGGACCTGGTCTTCGAGCTGAAATAATCAATTACTTCTATACCGGCCCCGCAACTCTATGCGGTGCCGGTATTCTACTCACAGCTGTCAACCATCCCCCTCATGCTCCAGAAATACCTCCACTGCCGGCTCGCTGGGGTATTTGAAAACCTTGCCTTCCTTCATGACAAACTGCACCCGTTGCAATTCGGAGATATCCTCCAGAGGATTTCCTGCAACCGCAATGATGTCCGCGAGTTTGCCCTCGCTGATACTGCCAAGCTCGTCTTGAATCTGCAGTAATTGTGCGGCATTCCAGGTTGCAGAGCGGATGGCGTCGGCAGGAGTCATTCCCCCCTGTACCATCAAGACAAATTCCCGCGCATTCTCTCCATGCCGGGTCACACCGGTATCGGTCCCGAAGGCAATTTTAACTCCACGTTTATAAGCCTTGGAAAAAGTCTCTTGCATTAGAGGCCCCATAGTGGCGGCCTTGGGACGAACAATTTCGGGTAAAAAGCCATCAATCGCAGATTTCTCAGTTACCCACTCTCCTGCCATCAAAGTCGGAACAAACCAAGTATTGTTCCTACGCATGAGATCCATCACCTCTTCATCCATGTAAGTGCCGTGCTCAATGGAGTTCACACCGGCGCGAATAGCTCGAATCATGCCTTCCTTACCATGGGCATGTACCGCCACGGTAAAGCCATAATCTTTGGCAGTGGCAACAATTGCCTCCAACTCATCCTGCATAAATTGTGGATTTTGCCCACTTTTGGCAACACTTAGCACCCCGCCAGTAGCAGTGATTTTGATGAGGTCTGCACCATCCTTATAGCGCTGACGAATCGCCTTGCGCGCGGAAATAGGCCCATCC
Organism: Microbulbifer mixtoriginis (SeqCode); assembly: GCF_052466765.1. Lineage (NCBI taxonomy): Bacteria > Pseudomonadati > Pseudomonadota > Gammaproteobacteria > Cellvibrionales > Microbulbiferaceae > Microbulbifer > Microbulbifer mixtoriginis (SeqCode). The sequence continues at coordinate 4,108,144 of NZ_CP174289.1, read as the reverse complement.
ACAACACCATCGGCCGGGCTGGGATTCCCTACTAAGTCATGGCGGCGACCATTCGTGGGGTCGGCGTGACCACCGGTGGTTGCGATAGATTTTCCCGCAGTGTAAATCCTCGGTCCCTCAATAGTGCCTGCTTCAATCGCTCGCCGCAGACTGACGGTGACATTATCGTGATCACCCAGATTGCGGATGGTGGTAAAGCCCGCCTGCAAGGTACGGCTGGCCGCATCGACACCGCGCAGAGTGAAGTCTGCCGGATTCCAGGTATAAGATTCCGTATAAGCACGAGGACCAAACTCATAAGTGAGGTGGCTGTGCATATCCATCAATCCTGGAAGCACAGTGTAATTGCGCAAGTCGACAAGAATTTCCCGCTCCCGCTTGGCAAACCCTTTTTGTACCGACTCAATACGGCCATCCACAATATGAATCGTGCGATTCTCTAACAGTTTTCCATTGCTGCTATTGAAGAGTTTCCCCGCATAAATAGCGAGTTCTTCAGCAGTAGCCTGCTGGCAAAACAGACCGGCAAAAATAGCCAGCGCCGTGACTGTGCGGCGAAAGAAGCAGCCTCTATTGGAACTTGTGGTCATTGTCGTCACCAGTAAATCTCTTTTAGATTTGTAATGTTTTTATGGACAGCTGCTCAATTTAACGCAATCGCCGAGGCGAGAGGAAGCCCTATGAAGATCTATGAGTTTGCAAGCGCCCCCAATTGTCGTCGAGTTCGCATGTATCTTGCGGAAAAAGGCATCGAAGTTGAATTTACCCATGTAGATATTACCAAGGGCGAAAACCTCAGCCCCGAATATCGCAGTAAAGATATCAACAAGAAAGTTCCCGTATTGGAACTGGATGATGGCGCTTATATCTCTGAGTCCGTAGCGATTCAACGATACTTCGAAGAACTACACCCGGAGCCGGCACTCTTTGGCCGCGATGCAAAAGAAAAAGCCCTAGTGGAAATGTGGAATCGCCGTGCCGATTTCAACTTAATGTTTCCAGTAGGAATGTGCTTCCAACACGTTTCTGGCTTTTTCAAGGACCGCATGAATGTCTATCCTGAATTCGGCGAGGATTCGGGTAAACGAGCGATAAAATTTATGGGGGCTCTAAACGACCACCTCTCTGATCATGAATTTCTGGTTGGAAATTATTTCTCAGTAGCCGATATCAGCATGGTGTGCAGTCTCGATTTTGGCAAAGTACAGAATCTGCGCCCGGATGGCGAAAAACACCCCCACCTGATCCGCTGGCGCGAGCAGCTCAAGCAGCGCCCAAGCTTCAAGGTCTAAGGTAAATTTCTGAAACACTATTCGGAATAGACTGCCCAGCGGAGGTCATCAGGTTTTGAAAAAAACCACTAAATGCTCATAAAAAAACGCCCTGGTTTATAAGAAACCGGGGCGCTTTTAGTATGAAATCAATTTTTTTATTGATCTTTTGCGGGTAGTACCTCTACAGGACCAATATCCAGGGCCTCAACCTCTCCCTTAATTTTTTCCAGATCGCCAACAATGACCCAAGTAAATTGATCTGGGGCAAGAAACTCTTGCGCAGAGGACTCTACCTGCTCCTTATTCAACTCGGCCACCCTTTGAGGATAATCAGCAATGTAATCTTCCGGTAAGCCTTTTTCCACCTGCCAGTTGATACTGGACAATAACTGGCCTTTGGTTTGGAAGCGTGCACTCTGTTTTAGCACCTCATCATTTCGATAGTCCTCCAACTCCTTCTCGGTAATTGGGCGGTTAGTCAAATACTCATGATACTCTTTGATTAATTCCTTGATGGCCGGGGCTGTTTTATCGGTCTGCACTGGGGCAAACAGAATGTAAGGCCGCTGACCTTCCGTATCCATGGAAACCGCTCGGGCGCCGTAGGACCAATGCTTGTCTTCACGCAGGTTCATATTAACCCGCGAGGTAAACTTACCAGCGATCGTATTGGCCATCGCATCAAAAGCTTCAGCACCCTGCGGCTGCCAAGGCGGCATCACCAATCCAGCCATGATGAAACTTTGCTGGGCGCCTGGACGATCCAGGAGGTAAACCCTGGCCTTTTCCGGACGCGCCACCTTGGCCACATCAATTTGTGGCAACTCCTCTTTAGGCGCTTTCCAGCCACCCAGAGTTTCATTCAGCAGCGGTTCGATCTCTTTTTCTGTTACATCACCAACAATGGTGAGAGTGGCGTTATCGGGACGCACCCAGGTATTCTGGAAGTTCACCAGATCTTCGCGAGTGATCGACTTAATGCCTTCAGGTGTGCCAGAGCCGGTCAAGGGGGCGCCATAGGGATGCTCGTTACCAAAGAGCAGTGGCGGCAACTCACGCAGTGCCAATCCCTGGGGTTGTGCCTTTTCCTGGGCGATAGCATCCAGGCGATTGGACTTTACCCGCTCGAGATCGGACTCGGGGAAACGGGGCTCGGTAACCACCTTGGAAAATAACTCCAGTGAGGGTTTCAACTGTGACTTAAGGGCACTCATGCTGATGGAGTTGTAATCCAAACCACTGCCACCACCAATACTCACCCCTAGCTCCTCGGATCTGGCGCTAAACTCCAGGCTATCGAGATTGCCGGCGCCCTCATTCAACATTTGTGCCGCGACTGAAGCGAGCCCGGGTTTACTTTTGTCTGCTGAGGCGCCACTGCGAAATTGCAGATTCATCAACACAACCGGCGTATCGTGGCGCTCAGCCAAAACAACCCGAAGACCATTTTTCAGGGTAAAGTTCTGCTGCTTAGGTAATTCCAGCTCTACATTTTTATCCACCTCCGGCAGCTTACTGCGGTCTGCCCCCTCGGTGGCTGCGGTGAACTGCTGCTGAGGTTGGATAATCAAAGTGTAAGAGTCATCTTTCAGCCACTGCTCTGCTACATCCTGCACCTCACGAGCGGAAACCTTGGCATACTCTTCAACACCTTTCAGAAGTGCGCCGGGATCGTCATAGTAAAATTCCGAACGGGCAAGGATATCGCTCTTACCACCAAAGCCACCGGTTTTTTCCAATCCTTTTACCAGGCTGGCGAATTCACCCTGCTTAACCCGGCGCAACTCTTCTGCGCTGACGCCGTTTTTAGCAAACTGCTGCAACTCCTTATCTAAGAGTTTTTCCACTTTATCGACAGGCTGCCCCGGCTTTACATCCACCACAATAATCAGCTGACCTGCCAACTGGCGACCGTAATAAAAAGCACTCACACTGGTCGCTACTTTTTCATCCCGGACCAATCGACGATATAAAAGGGAGTTTTTACGATTTGCCAGCAGCGAAGTCATCAGCTCCAGGGCATGCTCTTCCTCACTACCAATGGCGGGGACATTCCAAACCTTGTAAATACGGGTTTGCGGTACCTGGTCGTGAACAACTTCGCGCTTTTTCACCTGGGTGGGTAACTCCCAGTTTTTGATTCGAGGTTGCACTTTAGTACTGGGAATATCAGCAAAATATTTGCGCGCCTTGGCCATCGCCTCATCAACACTGATATCACCGGCAATAACCAGGGTGGCGTTGGCCGGTTGATAGTGATCTGCAAACCACTTCTTTACATCTTCAAGGCTGGCATTATCCAGGTCTTCCATGGAACCTATAGGTGTCCATGAATAGGGGTGATCCGCAGGGAAGGTACTTTTGGCAATAATGTCAAAAGCTTTACCGTAGGGCGCATTCTCTCCCTGGCGTTTCTCGTTTTTAACCACCCCGCGCTGCTCATCCAGCACCTCCTGGGTAATAGCGCCTTGGAAGTGGCCCATCCGGTCAGACTCCATCCACAGAGCCATATCCAGAGCTCCCTTGGGAACTGTGGCAAAGTAATTGGTGCGATCGTTACTCGTGGTGCCGTTCATATCGGTAGCACCGGAGCGCTGAAAGGGTTCAAAGTATTCGCCGGGAAAGTTCTCACTGCCATTGAACATAAGGTGTTCAAATAAGTGCGCAAAGCCGGTTTTACCCTTCGGCTCATCCTTGGAGCCCACCTTGTACCAGATGTTGGTAGAGACAACCGGGGCCTTGCGATCCTCGTGCACAATAACGGTCAGTCCGTTAGGCAAAACTTCCTTGTGAAAGGGAATATCCAGTTGAGGAGGCGGTACGAATGCTTTCTGATCCGTAGCCGCATCTTTACTGCTGGCTGCGGCTTCCTTGTCCACGGAAAGAGCGTGGGGGGTATCATCGGTAGACTGATTACAGCCGGCAAGACCAGCAGTAGCGATAACGACACTGAAGAACACTGGACGCAAGTCCATATTGTCACTCCCTAGTAATAACCGCGGATTCAGGATGGCAAGTTTAGGCCAGTATCCAATCCATTTACCGGCTCGCCCTCCGCAGTAACGAACCAAAAACCTGACACCAGAATGAGGCACCAGGTCACTACATCAATCTTGAGACAAAAAAATGGGCACTAAAGTGCCCAAATAAATACATCACAGAGAGAAGCGATGATGCCAATCGCCAGGGATCAGGTCATCGGCACATCTCCCGTGCCGAATTAGGTTATGCTGCCACGGTGCCGGATTTGTTCTCCGTATCACCAGTCACAGAGTGGTGTCCGAAGCGTTCTTCAGCAATACGGTCGGCCACATGCGCTGTAGTCTCGCCAGTCTCGTCTGCACGCACAAACACTTCTTTCATGGTGCTGCCGATTTCTTCGATATGGGCCTTCACCTCTGCGGCGTCGTAGTCACCTTTTTGCTGGTAGTAAACATCAATAATGCCGCCGGCGTTGATCACATAGTCTGGCGCATACAGAATGCCTTTCTCGCGCAGAGCCGCCGCATGGCGCTCCTCGGCCAGCTGGTTATTGGCTGCACCGGCCACAGCACCCACCTTCAGGCGGGAAATGGTGTCATCATTAAGAATGGCACCCATAGCGCAGGGAGCAAACAGATCAACATCCAGATCAAAGATCTCATCTGCGGTCACGGCAATAGCACCCAGCTCAGTTACCGCACGGTCGATATTGTCCTGGAAGATATCGGTCACAAACAGTTCTGCACCAGCATCTTTCAGTAGTTTACCCAGGCGGAAGCCCACGTTGCCCACCCCCTGGATAGAGACCTTTAGACCCGTAAGGTCGGTTTTGCCCCAGCGGTGTTCGACAGCAGCCTTAAGGCCGACAAACACTCCATATGCAGTGGAGGGAGAGGGGTCACCGCCGAATTCAGAACCCGCGAACAGACCGGACACATACTCGGTAGTCTCGCCAATTACGCTCATGTCGGCAACACTGGTGCCGGAATCCTCTGCGGTAATATAGCGGCCGCCCAGGGTATTGATGAACTCACCCATGGCGCGCAGCAGCTCGGGAGTCTTTTCCTTACGCGGATCGCCAATAATGACGGATTTTCCGCCACCCAGTTTCAAGCCAGCCATAGCAGACTTGTAGGTCATGCCTCGTGAAAGGCGCAGAACATCATTCAGAGCCTCGCCGTCATCGGCGTATGGCCACATGCGGCAGCCACCCAGGGAGGGACCTAAATTCGTATTGTGTACCGCGATAATTGCCTTGAGACCACTCTTAGCATCTTGGTAAAACGCCACTTGTTCGTGCTTATCGTAGGCGGAATGGGAAAAAATACTCATTAACTGTTCCTCTCCGGAAGGCCGGTTCTACAGCTGGGGAACAACCACAGCCCTTATCTGTTTTTATTTAGGGGTAAGATTATATCTAGCTTCGGCAGATAAAGTTTGCATATTTTGCACAGAACAGCGCTGTAATAGCTAAATCCTCACACGAATTATTTTTTTTTAGGACAGCGACCCCTACGGAAATATACTGGGCCATACAGTCATCGATCTTGACTGCCCCTTCAACCCGGCATCTTTGCGCTTAATCAAACGGATATGATTTCTCCTTCTTTAGCCACCTGTTACCCGCTTCATTCTGGTCTGGTAGAATCCGCGCCTAAATCGACCCCCGAGAGATCAACTCGATGCTGAATGCCGACGCTCTGAAACAACTTTCACAACTGAAAACAGATATTCGCTCCAGTAAGGAGTTTGCCGAGGGCCGGGTTCGCGGCAGCAACGGCAAATTTGGCTTTGTGGAGCTAGAAGATGGACGCGAGGCTTTTTTACCTCCCAATGAGATGGAACGGGTTTTCCCAGGTGATCGTGTCCGCGTCAGCCTCACGGAAGAGAAAAAAGGCAAGCTCAGCGCTGAGCTGGATACACTGATCGAAAGCCAACTCGACTATCTGGTTGGGCAATATGTCCAACGGGGCCAGGGGCATTTTATCCAGCCCAGCCAGAACGGCTTGTCGCGCTGGATTTTCCTGCCTCCCAAGGCCCGCGGTAAAGCACAGCCGGGAGAGTTTATCGCCTGTAAAATCAATCGACACCCATTCAAAGATGGCCGCGCCCAGGCAAAAGTGGAGACGGTCATTGGCAAGCCCGATATCCCCGGTATTGAGCATGCTTATGTAGTAGCGCAATTCAAATTGCCTGAGCAGTTTGGCCAACCTGCGGAGGCCCAGGCGCAAGAAATCAGCGCTCAACTCGCCGAAGTGATCTCCGAGCGCCAGGATCTGTCTGAACTGGGCTTTGCCACAATTGATGCGGAAAGTACCCGCGATATGGACGACGCCCTCGCCGTCACCACCCGCAACGAAGGCTGGACCCTGCATATCGCCATCGCCGACCCCTCCAGTGTGATAGAAACCGGCAGCCCCCTGGACAAAGAGGCGTTCGAGCGCGCTCACAGCCAATACCTGCCCGGTGAAACCCTACCCATGCTGCCGCGTAACCTGTGTGAAAACCTGTTCTCCCTGGTACCCGGAGAACTGCGCCCGGCCCTGGTGGTTCATATTGATATCAACACTGATGGCAGCCTGGGCGAAAGCCGCTATGAATTTGCTGCGATTCGCTCCCAGCACAAGCTGAGCTACATCCAAGTGAGCCAGTTCATTGAGGGCGACGAATCCGCCGTACCAGAAGAGCAAAAACAAAGTCTGCACAACCTGGCTGCCGTTTTTGAAGCTCGCTCTGCCTATCGTGCAAATCACTCCCTGGCGATGGAAGACCGCCCCGATTACGAGATTCACCTCGACGACAAGCGCAAGATCGCTCGTATCGAAAAGCAGGAGCGCAATATTGCACAGCGCATGGTGGAAGAAGCCATGCTCGCCACAAATATCAGCATTGGCGGCAAACTGGCTGAGCTGCAACAGGGCTGCTTCTCGGTACACCTGGGTTTTCGCGAGGAGCGCATGGGTGAGGTACGCAGCCTACTCAAAGAGTTACTACCGGAGCATGCAGAGCAAGACCTCGGCGAATTGCCACATTACCTAGCCCTGGTTAAGTATCTGGAAAGCCATGGCGATGCACAGATGCAAAACCTGTTGTCGGTTCTGAAGCGCATGCTGCGCCCCGGCCAACTCGACAACAAAGCGGGAGCGCACCTAGGTCTAGGCCTTGAAGCCTACGCCACTGCGACCTCCCCCATTCGCAAATACAACGACCTGCATAACCACCGGGTACTGCGTGCCACCCAACAAGACGGCCCTGCTGCAGCGCTTAGTGACGAACAGATCGAAGCCCTACAGGACAGCCTGACCCGCGGCCGCCAGGCCAATCGTGCGCTCGAGCAATGGCTTTATGCCCAATTTATGCAGGACAAGGTTGGACAGGCGTTCAGCGGCAAGGTCACCCTGGTCAATGGCGCCGGTCTCGGTGTGCGCCTGGACGAATTTGGTATTGATGGATTTGTTCGCCTAAATGGGGATAAAAAGAATCTGCCGAATTTTGACGGCAAGCACCTTACCCTTACCTACAACGAACAGAGCTACCAGCTGGAACAAACTATCAGCGTTAAAGTTTCCTCTGTAGATGTCGATAAACGCCGCATCTCCCTGGAGCTCTTACCTGAAACTTCAGCAAACGAAATGGCTATAGAGAATTAAGCCAAGCAGAACCCCAAAGAGCCCGGCACCCGCCGGGCTCTTTACTGTTATGCCCTAGCTGCGCCAATTTAAACGCAGAGCATAAAACCAACCCATAACAATGCCCGAGGCCACCAATGAGCAATATTGCTGAGCTGAACCCTAAACCGCTATGGCAACACTTCGCCAAACTCTGTGAAATTCCCCGCCCATCCAAGCATGAAGACCGCGTTGTCGAACACATTGTGGAATTTGCCAAGAATCGCGGCTTAGAAGTTCAGCTCGACGAAATTGGCAATGTCATTATCAAGAAGCCGGCTACCCCCGGCATGGAAAACCGCCAAACACTGGCACTGCAAAGCCATGTGGATATGGTGCCGCAGAAAAATGCCGATACCGATCACGATTTTCTGACGGACTCCATCAAACCCTATATCGATGGTGAGTGGGTAACCGCAGAAGGCACCACCCTGGGGGCTGATAACGGCATCGGTGTAGCTGCCATCCTCGCTCTAATGGAATCTACAGATATCCCGCATCCAGCCCTAGAAGCACTGCTGACTATTGATGAAGAAGCGGGTATGACCGGAGCGAAAAATCTTAAGCCAGGTTATTTTGAAGCAGACCTGCTGTTAAATCTCGATACCGAAGATGAGGGAGAACTCTACATCGGCTGTGCCGGTGGAGTGGACGTTAATGCCGCCCTACCCTACACCGCCGAGCCTCTGATGGCTGACCTTCAGGCTTTCAAACTCACTGTACGCGGTCTACGCGGTGGGCACTCCGGCCTGGACATTGACAAAGGTCGCGGTAACGCCAATAAAATTGCCAATCGTGTTATCGATACCGCTCAGCGAAGCATTCCCCAATTGCGCATTGCCAGCCTCGATGGTGGCAGCTTGCGCAATGCCATCCCTCGGGAATCTTTCAGCACTCTGGTTGTACCGAATAACGCACAGAAACAGTTACAGGAAATTGTTGAGCAAGAGAGCGCGCAAATTGCACGTGAATTCGACAATGAAGCAGCGCTGGAGATTTGCTTGGAAGCAGCCGAAGCACCGAGCAGCGTTATGGATGAAGCGAGCCAGCTGAAATTAATCCGTGCTATTCGCGCCTGCCCCAACGGTGTAGAACGCATGAGCACCGCGCTGGATGGTATTGCCGATACATCCAACAACTTGGCTCGTGTGGTAACTGTTGAAGAAAACGGCCAACATCAAGTAAAGATGCAATGCCTGGTACGCAGCCTCTCCGACAGCGCCCGAGACCACCATGGACTCGACGTAGCCGCCATATTCGAGCTAACCGGTGCAAAAACCAAGCTGGGCAATGCCTATCCCGGCTGGACGCCAAACCCTACATCACCACTTCTTGCCATGATGCGGGAAGTGTACAAGGAAATGGCTGGAGAACATGCAGAAGTAAAAGTCATCCACGCCGGCCTGGAATGCGGTCTTTTAGCCAAGCCATACCCCAACTGGGACATGGTCTCATTCGGCCCCACTATCCGACGCGCCCACTCACCCGAAGAGCGAGTGCATATTCAGAGTGTGGCTAACTTCTGGGATTATTTTATTAAAGTTGTGCAGGCCATTCCTGCCCGTAGCTAGCTTAATGATCAACCTATAGAGCTATCTCTAGCAGTATCATCCTTTTTATTGCCTGCCCACTACAAATCATCTGAGTGGGCAGGCGACCCCCAACAAGTAAAAATCAAGTCAACAGTCTTCTTTCTCAATCTGATTTACTTTTTTGTCTCATCAATTAATAAAATATTTTTTATTTTCCAAAGAGTGCTCAGCGCCTTTATAAAAATTCTTACTCTAGAAACCACTACGGAACTTCCCTTGAATGCCTTAGGTCAATAGAATCGCTTTAACACAACATGGAAGAACTATGAAAAGTGTGATTTTTACCTGTATTCTTTTCCCATCCTTCGCATTCGCCTCTGCAAATCTGAATAACCACCTTAGCTTTGGTGTAGGTACACAATATGGAGGCCTTTTAGGTATCTAGTACTCAAACACCTATGGGGCCGACACTTTTTATATCGGAGGAGGGCTGGCCGACAACCTTGATGTAGAGTATGGAATAACCCTTGGATGGGAAAGAAGCTTGAACCCGAAACACTCCCTCGGCTTGCTTATAAGAACAAAAGAGCTAGATTGGGAACATTATATTTATGAAAATTCAAACCTTCTCAGCGCATCGCCGAACGATAAGTCATTATCTGAATTCAAATATAAAGGACGTTATGAAAGCTATATCGCAGGATCTTACACTTACTTCTTCAATAGATTTGACGAGGCCAGCCTCTTAGGTGGTATCAGTTTGGGAAAATCCTACCTAAAAACTAATAAAGATGGCTCATTCAGAGATGGGACCGAGCTAAAACTACATTTCGGCTATCAATTCTAAACATTCACAGGGAACGATATTAATGAAAACTATCAGTCTAGCAATTTGCTCTCTTATGTTAACGGGCTGTGGGACTTTCACCACCCTCTCCAGCACAGACCGTGAAATTTCTGCAAATTTAAAACGGCAAAAATCCAACTGTGAATCCATCCCGAGAGTCTACAGCGGTCTTTCCTACAATATATGTAAAATGCATTCAGACAGTGAATCAATAAATGTCGACTTACTTCTCGGCGTGTACCTCGTAGACAGCCTCTTTTCCACCGCAACTGACACAATAGTGCTTCCATTTACCATGATTGAGCAGAGGAAGAACGGAAATATTTCAGTCTCCAGCAGTCAGTATTAACAACGGTATTTAAGTAAAAACAGAGAATAAAAGCCGCTGGCAGATCTATGAAGTATCAATTGCTGCCAGCCTCTTATAAATTAACAACATTTCCTATGACAGTTGAAAAACCCTATTGACCTCGACAACACAAAGAGCTTAATAAGGTTAACTACTCCCCCCCCGCTGAAGGGTGCTGAGAAATCCAATGTTTGGCAATATCTGACCTTCTACAAATCCAAACTTTTTCATGATTTTGGATATAGTCAATAAATTGGAGTAAAGCCATTGCACGAGCGGGGTGGCCACTGATTCGGCCATGTAAGCCAACCGTTAACATTTTCGCCTGACTCTCCCCTTCTAGCCAGAGAAGATCAAAAGCATCTTTTAAAATTTGAAAAAAATCTTCTGCCGAAGCGCAGCCATTTGGGAAAAGATATCGAACATCATTATTCACAAGGCTATAGGGAATGATTAGCCTAGGCTTTGGGGTGTAACTCCAGTATGGCAAGTCATCGCTGTAGGAGTCAGAACTATAGAGGACCTGGGAAACTTCCCCTAGAAGTTTGCGGGTATTAGCACTAGTGCGACCAATATACCAACCAACTTCTCTCTCTCCAGTTAGTCTTTCAATGCATTTATGGGTTGTTCGTATATGCTCTCGCTCAACGGCTTCATCAATATGGCGATAATCTAACCAGCGATATCCATGCCCTGCTATTTCATGACCTGCGGCTACCAATGCCTGTGCCACACTTGGGTTCAATTCCAGTGCCAACCCACAGGCGAAGGCCGTTAGTGGGAGTTGGTTCGAGTTGAAGATATTGAGGATACGCCACACGCCAGCCCGGCTACCATACTCATACATACTCTCAACACTGAGGTCTCTTTCCCCTAAACGCGGCTCCCTACCAAAGAGTTCATGTAAGTAAGCTTCCGATTGATCATCCCCGTTTAAAACACAAGATTCAGCGCCTTCCTCTATATTCAGTACAAATTGAACGGCTATCCTGGCCCCATTCGGCCATTTTGGATCCGGAGGCTGCCCTGCATAGCCTTCTAAGTCACGCACAATCATCAACCCAGCTCAAAGGTTGTTACACCAAAAATACGCTCATGAGCAATATTGGGCTTAGAGCCTAGGTACATACGCGCACAACCAAATACCTCTTTCATATTATATTTTTTAACTAAAGCCATGGCTTCTTGATTATTTTCCGGCACATCCAAAAATACAGCCCCTCCTGAAGAAAACTTTGTCAATTCAATCAATAGCGCTTCAGCCAACTGACCGTTATTGGCAAATAAAGGGCCCACTTTACAACCTTCACCACAGCGGCGAATTACCCCATAACCTTTCAACGTTCCCGATTGCAATACCCCCAAAGCCTGAGCCCCTTCTTGATTCAGCCAAGTACGCAAAAATTTTTCCCTTCCTGCAGGGAAGCAGGTCATGTCATATTGAAGAAGCTGATCGAAAGGAATCTCTGCAAGAGGTAATATTTCAAAATTTCCACTACCATTTGAAGCCACTTTTAAAGGCACGGCCATACTAAAACGCAAGTTGCGATGAGAGAATTTAAAGCCGCCTTCCCCATAGAAATCCTGCATCTGGAATGCAGCATCCAGCCCCACTGAAGCTCCTGGGCTTAACCTTTCAAGCATTCGTTGACGACGGAAATACCAAAGTTTACGACCAAGCCCCAATCCTCTGTACTCTGGCTTCACAATAAAGAAGCCCATAAAGCCATATATTCCCTCATACGAGGTAATAGCACCACCGCCTATCATTTTGTCCTGAACCAGTGCAGCGATAAATGCTTTAGAGTCCGTTTGCCAAAAAGTTTCAGCATCATGCAACCCTGGATTCCAGCCCTCTTGAGCTGCCCAATTTACCAAGACATCGACTTCAGGGCGCTGCATATTACGTATAGTCATTGTATCTTTCATATCCACCCCTATTTATAAAGAGACTGAGATCAACTCCATTAACAATCTAGTTAAATGTGACTTTTTAACTCTGGTTAACTTTTTGGTGCAAGAAATTTAAAGGGAGTTGCCGGCTTAAACTGCGAAGATATTTCACCACCAATATCACTCGGGGTATCCAGCTTCATGGATAAAACCTTCGCCCCGTTTTTAAAATCTAAACTACTAAAATCCAACCACACTACCGAAGGATTTATCACTGAGTCAAAGTAATATCGCATTCTCTTTTGATCTATCACTGAACGCCACAAGGTCGAAGCAATATTAGGTTTCTCAGGATCACTCATCCCAAGGGGCACACTCACAGCGCGTATTTGTGAGAAGACTGAGGCAATTGCCTTTCGATGATCTTTAAAATTTGGTGATGACTCAAGGGCAAAGCTAGCACGGACAAAACGATCTGCTGCAGTTATGGTACCTGGCAGAAAATTCTCACCACCTATCTGGCTCCAATAAGCATTAATCGCCAGCTGTTGGCTATATATCGGAGAATTGGTCATGACCTTGTATTGCTTGCCATGATGAACCTGTAGTGCTCCATTGATATATTCGAATATCGCAGAATCCCCACTGGGATCGGAGATCGAAATATGCGCAGTAGCGGGCTTACCATCGGGCAAATCAGCTCCTATCACAGTAAATGGATCTGCCTCCATCGCAGTAACCACTTCATCAACAGTTGCATAATTGTCCAGCATATATTGAAGCCAGGCTCCAACTGAAATGGTCGGTTTTCCACGTTTTTGAGGGTTCCCATATTCAGCCTCAGCCAGATAAAGTAGATTCCCAGCCAAACCCGCCTCATTAAGGCCATCAGAAGTTGCCGCCTCATAAATACTTATTACTACCGAACCGTACTTCGAAGTCCAAGTTATCGACTGTTGGCCAACACCTCCATTTCTCTGCATCCCTTTTGGGAACAACCAAAAGTCCATTGCAGCTGTGGTATCACTCCAGTCCATACTTCTCCCTGTAATATAAGAACCATCACCAGCCTCATAAAAAATTCTAGTGCAGGCACCGGCATTGCTTTGGCTCAACCCAACAAACAAGATCAGAGCTGTACCAACTAAACCGCGAACAAATTTATTGTCCATCATCTTTTCCCTGATATCCATGCCATTAATTTCCTTTTAAATTTTTTAAAGTCACACTGACCAACCACTAATCAACCCTATTTTAATAACAATCAGGTCATCTTTAATGGCCAAGTCTAGCTTTAGCTACCAGCAATAAACGACAACATAAAGAAAGAGGCGAAAGCGATTTAACTGAATATTTCCACCTAACCCTGACCTCATAAAAAGACGCTTAAACATTCATTATGAAGATCGTCCACAAGCCTTAAAGCGATCCTGAATCTCACTATCTGATAACGTGAACCACAACCGTTTGATACATCTAATTAGAATCCCTTGTGATTAGGCACGACAGGAGCATTTCTGTCATATAATTCTACGTTATGATTTAATCAAATTCTGACTGCAGTAGTATTCAGTACAATAAAGCCAGTTAATATCAAGCCCTTCTATCAACATTCAATCAGCAAAGACGGGATTTTATGAACACTATAGGAAGATTGGTTATTCTTGTTCGTGACTACGAAGAAGCTATTACTTTTTACCGTGACAAACTTGGTTTTGAAGTATTTATTGATTCAGAGGCTCCGCCATTAAGATTCGTTCACCTTCGCCTACCCGAACAGAAAGACATGGGTATTTGGCTCTTACAAGCCTCCTCCAATAGTCAATTGGATCAGGTTGGCAGGCAGACGGCGGGTCAACCCTGTGCAGTTATTTATACAGAGAATTTTGATAATGAATATAAGCGCCTAATAAACAATGGAGTAAAATTTACTAAGCCAAGAGCCTCAGACTCCAACGCCGAGTTTGCCCATTTTGAAGACCTGTATGGCAATGAGTTTATACTTGTCCAGCTGCAAACAGAAGTCGTTGATTAAACTGCTTTTTCTACCAAACTTGCCACTGCTAGCACTCAACTACGGTGGCAGGGGTTCAATTTAAATCTCTCCGAACTCACTATCTGCGCCTCATTCATTCGTTAGTATAGAAGCCATACTATTGCAAAACTTACTGTTTACTTCTCTTTCTCTATCACATATAAATCGGGCAAGACTCGTTCTACATGTACCAAGCCCCATACTTTTATACCTCTTGATCTAACCCGAGCTAATTACAGGTCAAATTTTCAGCATCGGGGTGTGCATAACCAGTCCAAAACTGGTACACCAAAGAATAAAAGGAAGTTTGTTTCTTAACATAATAACACTCAAAACATATAGGGCCCTGCAGGCCATTGAACTACGGGCACTAACTCAAAGAATGAAGCAGCCCAAGGCTCAACACTATCATTTGGAAGTACCATGAAAAGAAACTTGATAATGCTGGTACCAGGACTTACCCGTGTCACCAGTACTGCACAATTGTCCGAGTTTACAGAGGGGCTTATTGCCGCGAGTGAACGTATACCACTCACCCCCATAGCGGCGCCCACTATTCCCCCGGGCGTTCAGCGTTTACGAGCCACCTCCGCAGGGCAAGAGATGGAACTGGACCTGGTTGAAGCTTATTGGAACGACCTGGTACCCAGTATTACCCAACAGACATTAAAAAGCCGCCTCGCGAGGGGCTTTTCACTTATTTGGTTCTGGCTCGCTAATTTACATATTTGGAAAGGGGTACTGCGGCGCAAATACCTCACCTTTGGGCTAACCCTGTCGGCACTAGCCTTTATAGTTTGGTACCTAGGTACCATTATACTATTTGTTGAAGCTATTGAACCTGCTACTGATAATCCATTCTTCCCTCTAGTAGAGGAATTGAAAAGATCTGTTGAATATATTGGTGGCTGGCGTATTTGGGCAGTGGCAACAGCGATTGTCACTCTCATGCCCGTATCACTACTGGTTGATATCTCAGATTTTTGTAAGCGCTACCTAACCAATGAGCCCGCGGCCAGAGGTAAACCCGCTGTGCGCTTTGAGATTATCAGACGTGTGCGCGAGCAACTGCAAAGCAGCCTAGCCTTAGAAAACTACGAATCAGTTACAATAGTCGGGCATAGCTTTGGTAGCGTAGTTACTGTGGATCTCTTTGCAGACCTTCCCTCCTTTGACACGCCAGTGCGTATTCTAACCATGGGTTCATTAATCGAAGTTCTGGGTAAACAGGCCCCATGGCTACAAAACGAAGTTCTAGAGTTATCCCAGCGCGATGATCTGATTGAATGGATTGATATCAAATCCCACTCCGACTGGTTTGCCAGCGGCTCAGCCGTACCTGAAGCTCATAATTGCTATGAGAGGGTAATCGGTTCTTATGGCACTTTTCCAGATAAAATCGCGGCCAAAGTACATTCCCGCTATTTCGACAATCAGGAAGCAGTCAGATTTCTATTGTCATATTTTGAACGGCAGGATTCAGCTAAAGTTTGTAAAAATGAAGAAGCCTTAGAACCAGCTTAATGAAAGTTGAGAGATAGTAGCTATCCATCTATCGCTTAGTTGAAGTAACAATCAGAATATCCATAAACGTCAACAGCAAGGAGAGTACAGATGTTGTCCACCCCACCCAAGGTAGCATCCGCTCTGTTATACATAGTTCTGGCTCTAGCCATCAGCAGTTGCTCCCAGCTAGCTCCAAGATATGATGCGGAACTCTATTCAGATCTCACTGAGGTAAATGCAGAACTCATGCAGTTCTTTTCCTCAGTTTCTCATGGTACAGATAAAGACTCCTATGCTAAAAGAGACCAAAACTACCATGCATTAATTGGCAGGATTGACGCCTTGGCGATGCAATCCAACACCCGACCAATGCCCAATAAAGATACACTCAAGAAAATCAACAACTATTTGAGTTCTAGAGGAGCAGATATCGTTTTCAATGAGCAGCCACCCAGTGTCAATTCACTTAAAAAAATCTCTAGCAGTCTTAATCGAATGCGCAAAGAAGACGAAGACAAGGGGCTTCGCTCTACCATTGTGGTGCTTTTCAAGAATGAAGTTGTAATCTCTATGGACCAGGCTTTAACTTACGAATCCTTCTTAAACCGCTGAGGACTTTGCCATGTCACTGGACGTAACCCAATTGATCTCAGATATTAAAGATGCCGCCTCTACCGTTATTGAGCATGACATCACAGAAATCCGTGGTTTCTCAGAGCGCCAGTTATCCGCTCTAGCCCTTCAGGCAAAATTGATTGCCAAAGCCATCGCGGAAAACGAAATTGGTGAGGACTTGAGAGATTACTTTCTTGATTCTATCGAGGATATGGCTTTGAATTTTGCCAGAACCCTCCGCGGCCTTCTCGCTGTAACCATAGAAAAAATCTGGAATGCCGTCGTGGGAGTAATTTGGACCGCATTGGAAGCCTGCACAGGTATTTCATTAAAAATTGCTTCCTGAGCATTCAGTAATTATATAGCCCCACAAATGTCACGGACTGACTGTGGGGAATGCCATGATGTAATTGTTTTTATATTTCAAGCAGTTTTACGGAAATAGCATTCTTCATTACCGCCACACTGCCCCTCTAAATCAGCTTCAGACTCCGTGAACAATTCAAGTAGCCATCCGGGAAATATCGAAGTAATCCTTTGCTAAAGATAAGTCAATCCGCTTACTTCTTCCTCTTCAAGGTTAATATCGATAAGCGCCCAGCGGCTTAAAGACACATTAGCAAACAGAGAATAATAATTGGCCTTGCTGAAATATGGGGTTAAGGTTGGACTACTGGCGTGGAGTGGCTGGCTCAGATAAATCTGGCCAGCAACCCTGACCCCTACTTTTAAACGGTTAGGGGAGTTCTCCGATGACCCTACCCTTTAACAGAACCAGGTGTCTGCGACTGCACTCAAACTATTGCAGCTCAGCCACAAAGGCTTTCACAGAAAAGGCGGCCCCGTTACGACCATCCTGCTGAAAGAACAATAACCTACAATCTCTGCAGGCATTGATGCTGAACATTCTATCCTGCCCCGCCAAATTTTCGGACAAAAAACAACCAATTCGTCATTTGGAAACAGCTCACTAGCTGCCGCGCCCCAGTTTCCGCATAATTAACGTCCGCACACGCAACTGAACACCAAATGGCCTGATGTATGTGGTTTAAGAACCTTCGTATTTACCGCTTAACCAAAGAATTCTCTCTGGATGCCGAAAAACTAAACGAGCTACTGGAAGCCCAGGCATTTGTGCCTTGCGGTAGCCAGGACAGTGTCCGCTACGGTTGGGTCTCTCCCCTGGGCAGACACGGCAATCAATTGGTACATGCCACCAATGGCTACCTGATGGTCTGCGCCAAGAAGCAAGAAAAAGTTCTACCAGCAACCGTTATCAATGAGAAAGTAGAAGAAATGGCCCAGGCCATTTCAGAAAAAGAGGCCCGACAGGTGGGCCGCAAGGAACGTCAAAACCTCAAAGATGAGGTACTGCTGGAAATGCGGCCCAAGGCTTTTGCACGGTCCCGCTTGCACTTCGCCTATATCGCCCCGCAGGAAGGCTGGGTAGTGGTTGATGCTTCCTCTGCCTCCGCCGCTGAAGAGTTATTGGAAAATCTACGCGAAGCCATTAGCAGCCTCGCGGTAGTCCCTCTATCAGCCAAAAACCTGCCACAACAAACAATGACCCACTGGCTCACCGCTCCCGAGGCCCCCGCTCAATTTGATTTCGGACACGAATGCGAACTGCGCGACCCAAAGGACAGCGGCAGTGTGATCCGCTGCAAAAACCAAGACCTATGCGCCGAGGAAATTCACAACCACTTGGTTGCTGGCCTGCAGGTACATAAATTAGGGTTGGTTTGGCGCGGCGGGGTCGATTTCCTGGTGGACGACCAACTCTCCGTGAAACGGGTAAAGTTCAGCGATGAGCTGCTGGAAAAGGCAGATAACACCGATGCCGAAAGTGCGGCGCTGCGCTTCGATGCAGATTTCGCAGTAATGGCACTGGAAATTTCAGCCCTAATCAAGGATCTACTCAATGCCTTTGGTGGCGTTAATACCGAATCTGCCAGCGTAGAGGAGATGGTCGCTAAAGCCTCCCGCTCTGAAGCTGAAGAGCTGGCGCGAGAAGTAGAAGAAGTGGTCTTCTGATAGCCCTGTTTTACTGCAAAAGAAATGAATGGAGCAGTGAACAATAACCTGACCTTGAGCGGGACGAAAGCCCCGCCCAAGGTCAAAGTGTCGCTTTCTGAAGCTCAGATCTCCACAACTGGTCGGCCCGGCTCACCCCACAACACATGGTATTTGCGCTGCTCGGGCTGATCTACCCGTGAAAAGGTGTGCGCACCAAAGAAGTCCCGCTGCCCTTGCAGCAAGTTGGCTGGTAGGGACTCTGAACGGAAAGCGTCGTAATAGCTCAGAGCTGAAGACAGCGCCGGTACCGGAATGCCATTGAGAGTTGCACTCGCCACTGCCTGGCGCCAGTTAGCCTGGTGATCGGCGATCTGCTGGGTAAAGAAGTCATCTAATAACAAATTAGAGAGTTTGGAGTCTCGATCGTAGGCGTCACTAATCGATTGCAGGAATACCGCACGGATTATACAGCCGGCACGCCAGATTCTCGCAATTTCCGAGAAGTTCAGCTGCCAGCCCTGCTCCCGCGCAGCCAGTTTCATCAGGTCAAAACCTTGGGCGTAAACACAGATCTTGGCGCAGTAAAGGGCATCGTGCAGCTGCTGGATCACTTCCTCACGCTGCTCTGCCGCTACCTGGGTGAGAACTGGGCCCTTAAGTTTCTGCGCGGCGCGGGTGCGCAAAATTTTGCGAGTAGATAGGGAACGGGCGTAAACCGCTTCGGCAATGCTCGGCGCAGGGCAGCCTACTTCAAGACTGCTGATAGCCGTCCAAAGGCCGGTCCCCTTCTGACCCGCACGATCCAAAATCACATCCACCAGCGGTTGTTCGGTAACAGAATCCAGGGTGGAAAGCACTTCAGCACTGATATTAATCAGGTAGCTGTTTAACGGGCCTCGATTCCACTCACGGAACACTTCGGCAATCTCCGTCGGTGACATCGCCAAGGCACTGCGCATCACATGGTAAGCCTCGCAGATCATTTGCATATCCGCGTACTCGATGCCGTTATGCACCATTTTTACATAGTGCCCAGAACCAATAGGGCCGATATAAGCCGCGCAGGGCTCACCCTCTTTCACCGGATTGCCCGGCTCAAAGCGCTCTATAGGCTGGCCACTGGTCTTGTCCACTTTGGCCGAAATCGCGTGCCAAACGGGCTCGATACGGCTCCAGGCGTAGCGATCGCCACTGGGCATCAGAGACGGCCCAAATCGCGCACCAACCTCACCACCGGATACTGCCGTTGTAAAGAAGATCAGCTTACCTTCATAGCGCTTGGCACGCTCTACGGAGTCAGTCCAAAGGCTGTTACCCGTGTCCACAACAATATCATCAGCCTTGAGGCCAGCATCCAACAGTTTGCAACAAACATCATCTACTGGCGCCCCTGCAGGTACAGAAAGAATGATCAAGTGCGGTGCTCTGACCTTAGCCAACAACTCAGTGTATGAGTTACAGGTTTCCACGCGCGCAGGCCGATCACCACGTTCCTTTTTATCCTGTTCTAGCAGTGCATTGAGCCGGTTGTGATCCAAATCAAAGGCACAGACCCGATAGCCATTATCAGCCAAGTTCAAGATCAGGTTCTTACCCATCACACCAGCGCCAATAAAGCCAATGTCGCACTGTGAATCAGACATCAAATTCTCCGTCATAAGATAGGGGGGCTTTCAAGGGCGCGGAGTATAACAATATGAGTCCAGGGCAGGGAGAGCAAAAACCAAACAAAACCGTCCCCAGTCACAGTAAAAACGGCTTGTGAAGTAGAAACTGGTACAGGTTATCCCTTCGCCAAGGACTTCCTCAAATTAGCCAGTAACGTGATAGCTTTTATCCTTTAATGCCAAATACACGCTCAGTATGCCCCACAAAAGCCTGCCCGAGTTAATTTTGATATTTAAAGCACGACAAAAAGACCTATGCAAAATTACACGCTGCCCGTTGATGCTAATTCAATCCACAACAAGACATTTACTGGAAGCCTCACGCTTTTCATCGGGTTTCTAACTATTTAGATATTTTCAAATATATTTCCTTTAATTCCCAACTCAAGTGAAAATCATACTAACGAAAGGCTATAAATAGTCGATATTTTCTTAACTGCTCAGGACTGGGAATACATCGACAGATTAAATCGACCCCATGGAAAAATTACAATCAACAAAACCTTCCCATAACCAGGAACCCAGCCACCGATAGTGTGTTGTTATTAGCAGTCATAACACCCCACCAGGAACCATTTTATATACAAACATGAAATAAGAATTGAAATAAAGTTAAGAAAACTGACAAACCAAAAGCTATATAAGCACTTTTAACTCGTTCAATTTAATAAGAGAACAAATCCTAAATTCCTGTATCTTTGCACAACTCAAAACACATCAAAAATCTTAATAAAGATCAACAGAACAAAAATAATATAAATCTGCGAATGTCACTATCAACAATATAATACCTTTTTCTTATGTACGCCAACCTACCCCCACCCGATTCATAAATAAAACCAACCTATTAATAGATTGAGTTTGAGGATAGGAAATACGCCCCACAAATAAATCTGCGTCTATTTGGGCTAGACATCCCCCCAACGGTCGTCCCAACTCGTCTTTATAAATGGAAGGGGTTGGAACTGGGTCGGCTCCTATTATTTAGGTCAACTAAGTTTCATCACTTTCCAGCGATGATGAACGCTTCAAAAGGTAGCGCATATAAATTGACCAAGCATCAAGTAATGTGCCTGCATTAATAATTAACAGAAATATTAGGAACACGATTATTATGAAAAAGATCCTTACCGCTGCTTCTATCTGTTTAGCCTCTTTTGGGATAGCCGGGCTGGCGAATGCAGAAACCTGGTCTCCCCCAGGTGCAATCGCCCTAGCGAGTGATGGTAACCTCGAAGTAGAGAAAGGTATCCTGCTTCAATGTAAACTTTCTGGAAGTGTCGACTCTACAGGAGCAGATGCCTCGGTTGGAAGCCTGGCCCTCTCGGGAGGTTTCCTTAACATTTGCGGCACTATTTCTTTTAGCGGGCTACCATATGCCCTTGTAGGACATGCAAACAATACTGTAACCCTAAAAAATGTAAACGTAGCAGCTGTATCAGGTAATTGCGCGGGAGATTTGAATGGAAGTTTCGACCAGTCAACAGGCAAAATTACCTTTAATGATGCCCAAATACCTAGTACTGGATCAGGATCTCCCTGTGTTATAAATGGCGTTGTATCTACCAATCCACAATCATCATTCACTGTACCCTAGATAACCCCCTATAATTTAGACGCACGGGGTACTATCAGCAATAATGATGGTGCCCCTTATACAATTAATTGACCTATAACAAAACACCCGCCTAACCTAACTACCCTCAACTCACCCATCTCCAGCCAAAGAACCTAAGCTTTAGCAATCGGCTAAAAATTCATAAAGAAATATTCAAAAAACTGGCAAATTAACAAATAGCAAGTTTACATTTAAAAACGCACCTCAATTTGTCAGAAGAACCTATCCAACAGATCAAGGTGCTCTTAAAGAGGCAATTAACATTTAAATCTGTCAATCAACCATAATCGCAGAGTTTAAAACCCTTTACTTATACTGAACCCAACAATACGAGGCTCTAAAGTAAATACATTTGTGGTGAGACCTGAATCATCACTATTAGTAAACATGTCTGTGATCGGTGCATCATCAAATATATTCTTCACATAGAGCTGCATATACAATTCTGAGTTAGGATGACTCAAACTGACTGAAGCATTGAGGTTACTCCAGGCCTTTAAACGGTCATACTCTGTATTGTAAACCCTTGCGTAACTCTCTGATTGGCGATAATAGTCAGTTCGCAAAGTTAGGTCCCAATCTTCGATAGGAATTGTATGCTCCACTCCCAAATTTACTGTGAACCGTGGGGCATTTGGCAGTTCATTGCCACTTAAATCGGCGGCAAAGCCTCTCGCTCCATTCGGTGCATCAGTGAGCGGGTTATAGGGGTCGATATTTAGCCACTCATGGAAATACTGGCTAGACTCTATTTCCGGTGTGAAAGAACCCCATCTACCCGTAGTATCACATAAAGCCCAAAGCATTAATGGGTATGGTATTGCAAATGTCGCCTCCACTACATCTTTCGGCGCAACACAGTTAGAAGGAACTTGAAGACTTGGACGAACAACTAACCAATCCTCATGTCCTTGAGTACGGTTCATTACATCAATAGACTCTTCACCATCTGCAATACGGGTCTTTAGGTAACCCATATTCATATCTAGCCGAGTGTTGTCTGTAAGCTGCCATGCTAGTTCCAGCTCAATCCCCATACTCTCTGCATCAAAGTTTTCGTTTAACGAAATACGGTCAACAATTTGGGAAACTTGATAGTCGCTATAGTCATAGTAAAAAGCATTAGCGTTGAGAGTTAAGCTGCCATCAAGTAAAACATTCTTTGTTCCAATTTCAATTGCATTAACAAATTCAGGTTTAAAAGTTTCATCTAAAGGTTGGTATTGCACAACGTTGGGATCAATATCTGCGCGAGGGGGATTGGTGCCGCCCCCTTTGTAACCGTGGGCAAAGGAGAGATAAAGCATAGTTTCATCGGTAAAGGGCGTATCTGTACGCCAGTCTAGTACAGCGCGCCCAGTGTACTCCTTCCAGCTTTGAGTAACGGCATCACCCTCCGGATACCCTTTATAAACCAGCCCCCCAGAGGCAGGGCCAGGAACGATCTCACCGGTATCATTATCAGTTTCTGTTCCCAGTAATAACTGACTGGGTACCGGTGTGGAACGCTTGCGATCATTCGTGTAGCGTAGACCAGTGGTAAGCTTTACATCATTATTAATTTGCCAGTAGGTTTCACCAAAAATAGCCCAGGATCGTGTTTCCACTAGATTTCGACTGAGGAAATAATTATGACCTTCCTCATCAATATTCTTTAATGAGTTGTAATCCACATACATACAATCTTGAAAACCCTCAATATTCTGAGGATCCGTGCAATTCTCTGTACCCAAGCCAGCCTCAGGATCATCAACGCCATTGTATACATGCTCGGCAATCAAGGAGAACATATTATTAAATACAAAATAATCATCCTGAGTTTTAAAATCTAAATAATTAGCTCCCACAACAAAATTCCAAGGGCCATCAAAGGATGTTTGCAATCTGAATTCTTGACTCCACTGTTTGTTATCAGATCGGCTGATATCCACTGCCAAGACACCATCCGAAGGACCTAACTGTGGATCGGTGTAGATCCCATTAGGCGTAGGACCAGGATCCAATCCATATTCAGTAGAATCACTAAAAATCGAGTCTGACACATACCGGTTGTAATCTTGGGAAGAGTAATAGTCGTCCTTGGCATAAGTCGACTGGGAATAAAATGTAAGAGTATCACTCATTTCCCATGCAAAATTTAACTGTACCAAGTCATTCTCAGCGCGAAACACAGGATCAAAACTGGTAGCAATTTCACGCAAATCCCTGGACTGCTCAGCATTGGCATAAGGATTTGGAAGAAATTCCTTCATTACCGGATAATAGCCTTGAAGAAGTGCTTGTGGAGCAACAACAAATGCAAGCCCCTTAGCATTGGTTGTACCATATGCTTCATCACTATAGATTGAGCCGGGTAAACAACCTTGACTAAAAAAACCTGTGAAATTTTCTGGTACTTCAACATCTCCAATCATTGAAACGCCTGGATCTGTCGTACAGAGCTGCTTCCCTGTACGTGAACGCTTATCATCCTCCTCAAAATGCTGCCAAATTAGATTGGCGCTAAATGTTTCTGAAGGCTCCCACTCAAAAATTGCCCGAGTGGAATAAAGATCACGATCATTAACGTCATTGTCTGTATAGGTATTAGTATCAAATCCATCGCGCTTGGTCATAGCACCGGAGAGGCGTAACCCCATGGTCTCCCCAATGGGTAAATTAAACATACCGCTAGTACGCTTCGAATTATAACTACCTATCTCCGCTTTAATTTCAGAGGAAAACTCATCCTCTGGCATAACCGGCAACATATTAACCACACCAGCTGTGGCATTACGACCATACAATGTGCCTTGTGGTCCGCGTAGCACTTCCACCCGCTCAACATCAAAAAACTCCTGCTCAAACAACCTGTTACGAATCAATGGAGCATTATTAAAACTCACTGCCACTGCAGGATCTGTGGCGGCAGAAACTGCCTTGGTGCCAACACCGCGAATGGAAAAGTTATAGGTACTAAAATTTGATTTGGAGAAGTTTACATTCGGTATCGCCCGTAGTAGTTCCTCACCACGTTCGATCTTCAAGGCATCCATGCTATCCCCAGAGAGTGCCGAAACTGCAATAGGAACATCTTGGATACTCTCCTCAATTTTCTGGGCCGTTACCGTCACTTCCTCGATCGGCTGTTTGGAGCGGCTACTTCTTTCCGTATCCTGTTCCTCCTGGGCTAGGGCCGCAGTGGAAACGGTTGACATCACCAGACAGGCTATTGCAGCACTGTACCAGGGCGTTGTTTGATTGAGCGGATTGGTGGCACGAATCGCTTGTGCAATCAAATTTTTTTGCTTACGCAGGCTCATCATCATTCTGATTCTCTCTATTATATTTTCTCTGTTTTTCTGTCAGCCAAACACCACCTTATCTCAGGCCTAACTAGGTTTAAGACGCATTTACAGCACTGTCGGGGGGATCTAACCCCAGATTTTTTAGATCCACATTTACTAAATATTCGCCCCCAGAAATCAAGGAGATTAAATAAAACAACAATTAACACAACCAAACAATAGCGGTGACCAAAAGTTACAAACTCCGCCTTCTCAGCGTTACACTCACTAAAAAGGGCAACTTATTTCAAGCAGGAAGCTCTCACCTTTCATAAATAAAAAAGACAAGCCTCCAAAAGGTCTTTTCGAGTGTAGTTCAAGTAAGTGCAAGCGGAATTACAATTGGGGATAAATATAGCTTTTTAGAAAATCTTTAAATCTGCAAAAACCATCTGAAGATGAAGGAGACAATAAAAGTAGAGAAGTTTTCTATTTGAGAGGCAAACATCAATATGCTTAGGTGATTAGGCGTAAATTCAAGTACTAGATTCTAAAATTTGCACAGATAGACTTAACCTGCAATTTAAAATACTTGTACTTAACCAATCTTTAATTGGATGATAGCCTGATTAAATATCCAAGAAAAACAGGTTATGAAACCTCCTCCACTGCCCGCCTAACCCTAATTAATGCGCGCTGGATAAGTTCCTTTACAGATTCCTTGGAGATCCCCATGCGTTCGGCAATATCCTGATAAGTCAACCCCTCAAAACGGTGAAATTTAAATGCCGCCCCTGCACGTGGTGGCAGCCCCAGAATTGCTTTTAAGACGCACCGACAATCCTGCATACCTATTACTGTACGCTCCGGTGTAATAACATCGGGAATTTCATAATCAAGGGAAAGTGACTCATGGAAGGCTCGACATCGAGACTTGTGGTACCGACTGTGACTAACCAACAGATTTTTAGCTACCGTATAGATATAGTTTCTTGGATTTTCTATCTCTATATCGGACTGATTAAGATGCCAGTGTAACTGAGCAAAAACCTCTTGCACTAAGTCATCAACATCAGCTGAAGTTACTCGAGAAGAAAAGTATCGTTTTAATCCTGGGCGATACTTATCCACCCAAGCTGAAATATCTTTTTGATGAAAATTATCCATAGTGAAACACACATGTGATTCAAATGATATTTAGTGCTCCCCAGACACAGAAAAGATTAGACAAACAACCAATGCAAAATCCACGAAATCCAGAAATTTATTCTTGTTATTTATCTGTAACAACTCCCCCCCTAAAAATCAGGCCAAGCAAAACATAAAAACTACTTGGTCACAGCAAAAGAAGATTAAAAACAACCACGTTAAGGAGAGTTAACAGAATAACCTCACAAAATTTTTTGATAAATGCTTGAAAGGACTATTTGAGCAAAATGAAACGCCTTTTTATAACTGAGAGCAAAAAATCAAATAATCTCCAGAACTATTTTCCCACTTCTCATCCTCAACCTGAGTATCAACAAAATTAATCGAAGTTAATCTACCAATCGAGGACCTTTCAAGCAAACTGTGCCGCCCCCACCTTGTTCCAACGAGAGATTCCCAATGCTCATCAACTCAGAATTGCCAATCATTCTATGCAAAGCCGTCCTCACATATAGATAGCGCCAACCAAGCAAATCGCAAGATGGTACAAATGCATACCCTTCGGAGAGTAAAGAGTTATGAAATCAAGCCATAGGACTATCGTTTGAAGCAAGAGGTTGAATTGAATGACAATTCATGATCTCAATAACATTCAAGACTGAAAGCTCCAAGCTTACGAATATGAAAGGGTTTCAATCATTTCAGCAAAGGTAAGAGACCCACCTCTTTTACCATCAGCTGGCTCAATCAAGATTTTTCAAGTATAAAAATACAAAAAATTCACTCTAGGGAAGGATTGTAGTCAATGAGTTTTACTTTCAATCTCCATTTTTTAAAGGTCTTTCTACTTTTAAGTTTCCTTGTTGGTACAACAACCACCCATGCCAAATCCCCTGTTAATGAAGAGGCATTTACTTTCACGACCTGGAATAAGCAGACTGCAGACGGCTATAAGGGCTTCTTTGAGGCAATAGAGAATCGTAATAATCCAGAAAGCCGCTCGCTGAAACTTCACTATGTACGCTTTCCGGCAACCGGAAAAAAGTCGGGCCCGCCGATTATTTATCTTGCCGGTGGCCCTGGTGGATCGGGCATCATGGCCGTCAACTATCGTTTTGATATGTTTATGGCTTTGCGGGAGTACGGCGATGTGATCGCCCTGGACCAGCGTGGCACCGGCCGCTCCAACGATCTGCCTCACTGTGAATCTCGGCAGGTTGTTCCCGCCCTGAAAAAAACAACTGATAGCCAATACATCGAATATCATCGCGAAGCTCTGCGTGAATGCCTAGCATTCTGGCATCAAAAGGGGGTCGATCTAGCCGGTTACAACACCCTGGAAAACGCTCGCGACCTGGAGGCGCTGAAACAACATCTGGGGGTAGAGAAGATTGTGTTATGGGGCACTTCTTACGGCAGCCATCTTGCTCTAGCGGCAATAAGGGAGATAGAAGGCTTTATAGACAGAGTGATCCTTTCCAGTGCTGAGGGCTTGGATCAGACTGTTAAATTACCCGCGCGAACGGGTTCTTATTTAGATCGACTGCAACTCGCCCTGGACCAGCAACCCACAGCCAAAGCGGCCTACCCTGACATCAAGGTTCTTATCGATAGAGTGCACACAAAGCTGGAGCGAGCCCCAGTCAAAATCCAGATCCCTCAGCGGGAAGGCCACACTCTGGATTACCTGCTTCAGCGTAGAGACATGCAACAAATTGCCTCCGCTTTTATTGCCGACCCCAAAAGTGTCGCCCACTTGTTAGGTTTCTATCGAGCTCTTGATTTGGGGCATGTTCCGGCTTTCGATCGAGTTCCCAGACGCTACTTCCCCGATGGATTCTTGAGTCCAGGCTCTCCAATTTCCCTGAGTGCCATGCCAACGGCAATAGATATAGCCTCAGGTATAAGCACACAGCGAAAGTCTGAAGTGAAGGAGCAAGCAAAAACCGCCCTGTTAAGTGACTATCTCAACTTTTCCTATCACTACGATGGCTTGGCTGAGCAGTTGGACCTGGGTGATGCTTTTCGCAGCAACCCCCATAGCAATATTCCCATTTTGCTATTCAGTGGCACTCTTGATGGCAGAACTTACATAGAGAGCCAGCATGAGGCAATGGCAGGACTTAGTAATGCCACACTGGTAACAGTAGAAAATGCCGGTCACAATTTATTTATGGCATCCCCAGCGATACAAGACACCATCAACTCGTTCATGGAGGGGCGCCCAATCGAAAAAACCACTCTTACGGTGGATTTACCAGATTTTTCACCACAATAAGGCTTGCCCACCCAGATAGCGGCAGGTCAATAGTGCCTGCTGCCATATCCAGCCCACATTCCCTCGTTTACCCAGCCCTTGCACATTAATCTTTCAATAGATGAAATTGGAGGCGGGGGATGACCAATATCACCGACGAAGTTCATCGTGGTGCCATTTGCGACCTGCGAGCGTTGCAACAACCCGGTCTACAGACTTTCAAACGATATATTCGTGGAAGCTTGCCGGGACCGCCCTTTTGGCGGCTCACAGGTATGCAGCCAACGGAAGCAGGGTTGGGCAAAGCCACCTACTCAATGCCCATCACTCCCTGGCTGGCAGACGGCACCGGGGTCTACTGGGGTGGTATTTACGCGATGTTCGCCGACGCGCCCCTCGCCTCTGCCATTTGGACGACTCTCCCGGCCGGTAAAGTACTCAGCACCTCTGAGTTGAATATGTGTTTTATCCGGCCAATTACCAGCAACACCCAGAATATTGTCGGCCGGGCCACGACTGTACATTCCGGTAGCCAGGTGGGGCTCTCCAGCATCCAGATCAACGATCAAGATGGCAGAACCCTCGCCTATGGAAGTACCCGCTGCCTAATTGCAGACTTCCCAGTCAATCCCGATCAGGAGCTACCTCTGCCAGACCTGGGACCAACCGATCCCCCAGACCCCTATCTCAGACCGCCACCCAAACCCTATTTCTGTGATATGGGGCATCTGCCGGAACAGGTACCTATTGAGCTTCAGCGAACTACCATCAATGAGGGCCGCATTCACCCCGTATGGTTGCTCACCGGTTACCGCGCCATCGAAATCGAGAACGGCCGCTGTATTTCTACCATGCCCTCATCCCCCTGGTTCTCTAACGGCACCCTGTCTATCTACGGAGGACTGCTGGCCTGGGCGGCGGACTTCACTATGGGGGCGGCCGTATATTCCACCTTACCGGCGGGGAGCATATTTGCCACCTTAGATATGCATATCCGCTTTGCAAGACCGGCCAAGCTCAACAGTGGGGACCTGATCCTCGAGGCGCAAGTTCTTCACCGCGGCCGCCAGCTACGGGTTTCCTCTTGTAATATCGATACCCCCAGCGGCAAACGCGTGGCAATTGCCACGGGCTCAGCACTAATGATTCCAGGGGGTGCACAAATGTTGAGCGATGGTAAAGAGCCCGATGAGATCATTGCTACCGCTACCTCTGGTAAGCCCTGGACCCCTTAAATCAAATTCCCTGCCAGCACCGCGGCTATCTTCAGGTAAAATGCCCCACATCTATGAAAGGGGTAAGTCCCCAATTACACTTTGACCAAGTAGCCACCAAACTTACTGGCGGCACAATCCAATTACTATTGCAGGAAACATACTATGGCCTCACTGCAAGACCAGCTGTTACAAGCAGGACTCGTCGACAAGAAAAAAGCCAAACATATCGGTAAGGAAAAGCGCAAGCAACAGAAAGTTGCAAAGAAATCTTCACAACCACAGGTAGATGAAACAAAGTTAGCCGCGCAGCAAGCGCGTGCGGATAAGGCTGCACGGGATCGCGCCCTGAATGCCGAACGTGACGCTGCGGCTCAACAGAAGGCCATCGCAGCACAAATCAAGCAGCTGGTGAACAACAACCGCCAGCCCTACTCAGGTGAAACCGCCTATAACTTTACCTTTGATAAAAAAATCAAAACTATCTATGTCAGTGAAATCCTGCGGGATCATCTCATTGCCGGCCGGTTGGTGATTGTCGCCCAGGGTGAACAGTTTGAACTGGTACCCAGAGTGATCGCCGACAAAATTGCCGAGCGCAATACCGAAATCATTGTCAAACCTACCGAAACTTCGACCTCGGTGGACGAAGACGACCCCTACGCCGACTTCCAGATCCCCGACGACCTGATGTGGTAAGCCGGTACATGGAGCAACAAGTTACACAGACAGTGGAACAATGGCTCACCGATGTTGTGGTGGGCCTAAACCTCTGCCCTTTTGCGCGCAAACCACTACGCGCAGGCCAGATTCGTTATAAGGTCTGTAAGGCAAACAACGAGGATGCTTTACTAGCAGACCTCCTTGCTGAGCTTCAACGACTCGACAGTACGCCGGAAAACGAACTCCTGACTACCCTGCTGATTATTCCAAATTACCTAAAGGATTTTGCTGACTACAATCAATTCCTCGATCAGGCCGAATGGCTACTGAAGCGCAACCATTACGAAGGTATCTATCAGCTGGCCAGCTTCCACCCGGACTATCAATTCGCAGGTACTGCCCCAGAGGATGCCGAGAACCTCACCAATCGGGCACCCTACCCGATTTTGCACCTGCTGCGGGAAGAAAACCTAGCCAAAATAATTGATCTTTACCCAAACCCGGAAGCTATTCCGGAAAATAATATCCAACGGGTAGAGTCTCTTACTCAGGAGGAGAAGCTAAAACTCTTTCCTTACCTTTTCCAGCAGCTGAAAAAATAAACGATGAAGCCCATCGCAGAACTTCTTCGCTTGAAGAAGAAACTCCGCATTATTGGCTTTGACGATGCCCCTTTCCAAAAAGAGCGGGGCTCACCTTAAACATCAGCGGGATAATATGTACCGATACCCGCTTTGAAGGCATGCTCTGGGGTGAGGTACAAAAAGACGGCATGGATGCTACTGAAGTTATCACGCAAATATTGCAAAGCAGCAAGTTTTACCCCCAGATTAACGTGGTACTGATTGATGGCGTCGCCGTTGGAGGCTTTAATATCATAGATCTCCCCAAACTGGCTGAATCCTTGAAGCGCCCCTGTATCGCGGTAATGCGTAAACCACCGGATATGTCAGCCATTAATAAAGCCCTGAAAAACTTCCCTGATTATTCACTACGCAGGGAGATTCTACTTAAAGCAGGCAAGGTTTATTCTCACCGTAATTTTTACTTTCAGGTACAGGGCTGTGTCCCGAACATTGCCGCCCAGATACTTGAGCAAGCTACTGATAACGGCAATGTGCCTGAAGCCCTGCGTTTAGCGCATATGATAGGCGCAGCAGTAATGACTGGACAAAGTGGGAACAGAGCCTGAAACATCTCCATCTCTTTAATGTATTTTCTTATCCTTGGCACCTTTGAATTTATTCTTTCCACAATCCAATTAAGGCTAAGAGTGAGGACATCTTTCATTGGATACCAAACTATTATCGGCGACCTGTATCTCAAAATAGGCTGTTAGGAATTCTTTTATCGATCTTTCTGCTCAGCTCTTCTCCCCCATATTGATCAACCCTCCCAAGATATCTCAAAATATCTATTATACTCAGCAGCAAGCAATAGTAATCTGAGTAAATCAGGATCACTCCAATGCCTCAATACTTCAATATCACCTACTGCCTTGACCTCAATATCACCAAGAAAGTAAATTACGCCTATATAGAGGATAATAAGCTGGAAGAAGGCTTTGTTGGTTACAGGTATCGAGTGGAATGTACATGCAGAGCAAAATACCAAGATCCTCCCACCGACATGTCATTCCTGAAAAAAATATTTAAAGCTGAGATTCAGGATCTCTGCGATCATGCTACGATTATTGATTATCAAGACCCCTTTTTAAAGGAAATTATTAACTCCATAGAATACATGGGCATAATCTATCAACAACAAAAAAAGGCACAATTTATTCAAGCGAACTCCAAAATTGGGAAATTGTGTATAACACCCTTTAAACCAAGCTCCGAAAACCTCGCTAAAGCTTGGCATGGTGCCATTCATCAAAGAGTTGCCGCCAATAGCTCAGACCTAGATATTAATTTCGAAAAGATCAAAGTCTGGGAAACCAACAATTGGTATACAGAGTTCTCTGTAGATCTGTAATTAAAATAGTGGATAGTGATAGCAAAACAAGTTTCACTTAGAGTGGACCACTCGGGTACATTTCAAGGCTATTCTCACTGGTTTTTAATGAAAGTAGCCCTGAATATTAAAAGGTACTGCAATCTACAGAATAACAGCGCTATCCCTCGAGCCAGAGGTGAAAAGAGCGACTAAAGAAAACTGGCTAAACCCTTGGTCCGTTGAAAGAAACTCCTTGCACCAAAAATGTAAATCTTCAGAAAATGCAGCTATAGCGGATTGTTTGTCGTCATCAGTTTTAAACTGAGATTCTTGAAATTGCTTTTCCAGCGCAGTGAAGTGACAGCGAACAACAGCCTGGGCATCATTCTTTCTTTGGTCATCCGTGACGGTCAGGGTTAATTGCGAGCTGATGGGTTCCCACTGAATAAAGAAGTAACGAGAACTATCATTTACATTTTTACTTAGCTTGGAAATAGCCAACTCAAGGCTTTCGGCAAGATCCTGATAAATACCCTCACTGCTTAATGCCTGACTTTCCGCATTATATATTTTATACTCAGTATTATCCCCCTCTACCGCTTCAAAGGCGGATATCGAATGACTCATATCCCAAATTAAACCCATAACTCCTCCAGCCAGTCGATCGATTACTCTTACAAGTGAACTATTTTACGACGTTCACGGCCTCCGTACATCCACTTACGAGGTTCAATTGACTGTATAGATTATAAGCAGTGATCTAGGCCAAGACTGTTATATTTCAGATACTCAGAAAAGGACTATGAGGACTACCTGCCCTCAATTTCGGTCAATTTCCGCGACTTGTGACAGTCTAAAAACCTAACCCCATTTGCCAACCGCAGCCTTTACTTGTTTGTGGGGCGCTGAGATACACGCATGGTGATGTCCGCGTGAAACACTTCCTCACCGTTAGCATCGAAGACACCCACGGGCATAACCACATCACCAACCTGAATAGATGCAAAATCTGGATACTCACAAACCGCACGCAGGTTGGTTTTTGCCATTTTCAGGTACTTAACTTCCATCCCCACGGGTATCCAACGAAAGCGGCGATCCAGAGAAACATCCAAGCAGACCCCGCCGGCTAGTTCGGCAGCATTACACATCGCAATCGCATGCACTGTGCCTATATGGTTTGTCACTCCCCAACGTTTCTTCAGCAATACTTCTACACGCCCCGGTGATACCTCAGTAAAGCAGGGCTTAATAGACCTAAAGTAAGGTGCTTTGAAAGCGACCACCTTCGAAACTGTCCAACGCCCAAACGCCGAACCACCAAACTTCTTCCAAAGCTGCAAAACTGCACTCTTCGAGGACTGATACTCCATCTTGTCTCACTACCTTAACCGTTTACTGATAAGCCCTTTGCTAAGGGGCTTGTTAACGGGGGCACTATACAACATCTCTTCTCTAAATCAGGTAATCAGAACTATCAGGGTAATTGACCCTCAAGTGCGCCTAGGGGTTGCCCAAAGACAAAGGAAGCGGAAGATGACCTGTACTCAAGCCTGTGTAGGCTCTCATCCACAGTTTAACCATGCATGCCAACCCTGCACTGAAATTAGCATTTAAATAGAAAGTAAAAGTCGAAAAGCTAAAAACACATTCACCGGAACTTAAATATCTATCTATAGCTTGTGAATTGTGAGAACCATTTCTTATCGACAACATGTAATACTTGAAGAAATTTTACCTATGAATCTACAGCAAAATCAAAAAAACCTAAAAACCATCTTTAACTTGTATGCTGGTTATTGTTCAATTTCGTAAGTTAAAATCATAAAAGTCTAAATACTAACATTTAATAAAAGAGGCTTGCCAATGCCTATTGAGCGATTAAGAACTCCCGAAGAGCGCTTTTCCCTTCTGCCAGGCTTTCCCTATCAACCAAAATACATCGATACTCTGGATGGATACGATTCAATGCGTATGGCCTACATTGATGAAGGCACCTCTGATGCAGAAACAACATTTCTTTGCCTACATGGGGAACCAACCTGGAGCTATCTGTACCGAAAAATGATTCCAGTATTCATAGAAGCTGGGCACCGGGTTATTGCTCCTGATCTCTTTGGTTTTGGTCGTTCCGATAAACCAACAGATGACAATACTTACACCTTTAATTTTCATCGCAACAGCCTGATACAACTTATTGAACACCTAGACCTAAAAAATATCACTTTGGTATGCCAGGACTGGGGTGGACTTCTAGGCCTCACTCTGCCAATGGATATGCCGGAAAGATTTACACGATTACTGGTAATGAATACTGCGATTGCAGCGGGGGATGGCGCTTCGGAAGGTTTTTATCAATGGAGAAATTTTTCTGTCAGTGTTCCAGAGATACCGGTAGGCGGCTTAATTGCCACTGATGCCAGATCGGAAATCAATCTATTTGATATAGTGGCTTATGATGCTCCCTTTCCCGATAACAGCTATAAGGCCGGTGTTCGTCGCTTCCCCTCAATTGTTCCCGTTGATCCCGACATGGAGGGGGTAGAACTGGGGCTAGAGGCCAGAAATTTCTGGTCCAAGACCTGGGAAGGCGAAAGCTATATGGCAATTGGAATGAGGGATGCCGTACTCGGTGAAAAAGTAATGGAAATGCTTAGGGGGATTATCAAAAATTGTCCTCCGCCTCTCAAGATTGAAGAGGCTGGTCACTTCGTACAGGAATATGGCAAGGAAATTGCTGAAAAAGCCCTATCTCATTTTCAACTACAAAAACCTGCCCAATAGATAAGAGTTAAAAAATTAGTGTTCATTGCATCTAAATCAGGCCGAATTAACGGCCTGATTTACTAATCGAATAATTTAATCAACACAACTCAGTTATTGACAGTAAAACTGCTCGACTTGCCTGAGTAGCTGCTAACCTTCCCTGTCCAGCCACTTTTCCAGTTTCCCTTGTGTTTTATGCGATAAGTACCCGCAGGAGTATCCTCACCAATTACCCACTGCCCTTCAGCAAAGGAGCAGGCCAGGCAGTCTACCGCAGTATCCCGTGTCCAGATAAAGCGAGTATCCAAGTCATTGTCAGTAAGATAGGTTTCCCAGTTGCCATTTACCTTACGTTGAATCTCTATAAAGGTGTCTCCCGTTCTGAAATCGTTACGGGGATGACCGGAGCGAAAACTCGCGGAGACAGTATCACCAACAGAATAGTTGCTACGTACATCATTCCAAACCTGGCCGAAGGATTCCCATAGGCGCTTATCATCGTAGACGACACCAATGACATGAATAATTTGGTCATTCGATAAATCTGTTGGTGTCGGCCCTGCATCCACCGCCAGATTATTATTCATGGCGTTGGCCATACCTGTATAAATCTGTTGATAAGCCGCCAAGGTATTGGGCCCATAGATCGTGTGCCCCCCCTCATAGTGTTGTCTGTCAAATTCTTCATGAGTGGTCACATAACCGGTATAAGCATTGGCCAAACCGGCAATAACTACCCTGGCAACACCGTGCCCCTGCATTGAGGCCAATACCTTTTCCTCCAGGCGGCGACCAGCCATAGTGGTCATTTCACTCGGCGCTGCCACTAGGACCAGGGACCCAATGCGAAACATCTGAAATGGCAGATAAGGGGTATACAGCTGCTGCCCTACTACTTTACGCTCAACAAAAGTGGGTTTGGGATATTGGCAAGGATCATCCTGTGTATCCTTATAAACTGCAGCCGCAGAGAAAGCGTTCATTAACCCAAAGAGCGGGAAACCTCTGATCACTGATTCGAATAGGCTTTCGCTGCGGTCCCACTCAGTGCCTTCGTTTTCAACTGACATCCCCTCGAAAATACCATCAATCCCACTGGGACCATCCCAGGAAGAGCCAGCTGTGAATGACCAGCCCACGGCACCTTCGCAAATGTTTTGCTGCCCTTCGCCAGTATATTCCCCGGCTACGGTATAACCGGGGAAATATATGTATTGATGGCGATAATCAAGATTGTTCAATAATTTATTGTTCGAGGTACTGTAAAGAGACTTCGCTTTGTTTGCCTGTTTTTCTGCAGCCAACTCAAGACTCTCATATTCACTGGAGCCACAACCATTCCCTGGGCCACAAATATTGGGAGAAGCGTCACCTAGATTACTATTGGCAAAGGCCGCAACAAGATTTCCTGTCGAGTCTGTCTGATTTGAAGCCCATTGCTCAAATAAATAACTGGCAGCCCCCTTGTGATCACTACTCAACTGACGTTGACTGGTACCGAGTGAAACATTGTGTAGCGCAAACCAGTTAATAATACCCAATGCTTTATTATTCGCATTAACCAGCTTGAGCTGCGTCATAGTTTTGTTGGTATCGTATTGGTAATTGCCCGTATCCGGATTTTGCGCGTAGGGCTCCGGGTTGCGGTTGACACTCGTGTTGAGCAAGGTACCTTGCTCCAGGTAAATGTCGCCCTCTGCCAAACTGCTATTTGCCATAACAATAGATTGGTAGATACCTTCTATGATCGCGTTATAGTTATCTTCCGCATAACCCAGTGCACTCATATTGAGCATCACATAGTGATCATAACCTCCAGGACCTACGTGGGTGTGGGTGGCCGTGAGCATCACATTTTCATCTGTAAAGCGGTCGTTGCCATACCTACTCTTGAGCTTAGCAACCACACCCTGTTTAACACCTTGAGTAATACTCTGTAAATCGGCGGAAACAAATACCAGACGCTGACTATCATGAGGATTGGCGATTACAAAAGCACGGGACCACAAGCGGCTATGAATTCCTTTGGTTGTCTGACTGGTTTCGCCATAACCAACCATACCAACATCGGCGGCTGGCCCAGTGATATCGTATTTACCCGTACCTAACAGCCACTCTGCACTAAGAGCCAGGGGGGAGAATCCAAGCAGTATAAAAAATGTGGTATACCATCGAATTATTTTTGTCTTCATTTTTTCTCCATAATTTTTATACGAAAGTCCTTTCAAAGGCCCTCTATCCTTGATTTCAAGGCGCCAAGAAGCCAGTCCCTTTCGAAAAAATCAGCTTGATATTGTGTGATAAAAACTGGCCGAACCAGTGGATATCTGTGAGTAATTACCAACTACTCACAACGGTTTCTCTTCCTGATACCGCTGCCTTAGCATTCTAGAAACTGCGAAGAATGATCGGCAGGGTCGATGTCCTTGATCGCACCAGGCGTTTATTATTCTGTAAAGGCACGCGGGTGCCAGCATACTCTAATTATCCCAGTCAGTGTGGTTAATAGAACTCAACGGCCGCCAAAATAAATCTGACATAATAAATTTCAAAGTAATACCAACCCAATAAAAAACAGAAATAACAATTAATTATTTCTGTTTGCGCCAACTGACAGCACTATTCATCTTATAAAGCACAACAATAAAAAGATGACTCGCGCGTTCTAACAAACACCTGATCAGCCGCTCATCTACCATGGCGATAAAGGACGTAATGAAAAAAAGACCGATAAAACTCATAGGCTTCCAGTAAACAATCACTGAGGAATGCTGGGAAGGGGATCAAAGTATGGCCAAGTCTTTTTCAGATAAAATGACCTACAAATGGGAGAAAATAGAGAAAAATATACCTTGGCTATTTAGTCATGAAAATCCCGATATTCCAGAAAGAAACTTTATTGCCCAGAAAGGGCCCTATGATGAGTTGCAAATAATGAATAAGCAGTGGTTAGCAAATGCGTATTAAATTACTCAAAGCGGGTTTCACCTCCCTATTCTTACTCGGCATCACATCTCTCTCCATGGCCGCAACCAACTGTAAGGTCAATATGGATGTCCAAAGTCAATGGGATAAGGGCTATATGGCCTCTGTAGTGGTCCGCAATACTGGCACAGAGCCTATTAATGGCTGGAACCTTAATTGGCAATGGCCCGGAGACCAGATAATTGACGGCTCCTGGAATGCCAAAATTTCCCAAAATGGCAATACTGCAACAGCGGAAGGTACAGGTGACTTTGCCAATATTCCCGTGGGTGAGGCTCGCTCTTTTGGCTTTAATATCGTCTACTCTGGAGGAACACAAGTCCCCTCCAAAATCAATGCCAGTTGTCAGAATCAGCAAACCCCTCCACCGACAACATCAGAGCCACCGAAAACCAGCCCGCCCCTATCAGCAATAGAGAGCTACAACTATATTTTGGGCACCCAGACTATCAGCCCCAAGTACAGCTTCACAGGCGAAGGCTCTCTAGTGGAATCCG
The DNA here is from genome assembly GCF_052466765.1 of Microbulbifer mixtoriginis (SeqCode). Lineage (NCBI taxonomy): Bacteria > Pseudomonadati > Pseudomonadota > Gammaproteobacteria > Cellvibrionales > Microbulbiferaceae > Microbulbifer > Microbulbifer mixtoriginis (SeqCode). The sequence goes on along the minus strand of NZ_CP174289.1, from coordinate 4,069,407 downwards.
CTAAAGCCATCCGCGCAATGGGGTCCAACCTACTTAAGATCGCCCTGTCTACCGGCTTGTACGATGAACTTAATGGCTTGGGCCTTGACTACCAGTTCAAACGGATGCTGGAAGAAGTACCCGCTTACCGAGAAGTGCTCGATATGGACTTCTCCCACTATATGTTCTGGGTGGAGGACTCCGGATCTTGGATGGACAATAAAGGCATGTCTCAGGAAGAGCTCACCTGGCAGTACGATAAGATTTATGCGATGGCCGAGTATCTGTTAACGAAATACAGCGGCTCAGGTAAAACGTTTATGATCGGTCATTGGGAGGGCGACTGGAACCTCGTGCAAAAAGCCGATGGAACACGGGACGACAACCAAGTGAAGATTGACCCGCTGCGAATTCAGGGATTGATCGACTGGCTCAATATTCGCCAAAAAGCCATTGAAGATGCCAAGGCCAATATTCCCCACTCCAACGTCAACTTGTATCACTATGTAGAGGTGAATCGGGTTGAATCCGCAATGCAGGGTAAAGAGCGCATCACCAACGCCGTGTTACCACACACCAATGTCGACCTCGTTTCCTACTCAGCCTATGATCTGACTACCAAAGAGAAACATTCTGATTTCGCCACCCTACACACCGAGCTAACCAAAGCACTGGACTTTATTGAGTCAAAACTGCCGCAAAAAACTGGCCTGCCCTTCGAAAAGCGGGTGTTTATCGGTGAATACGGTTACGGTGAATCTTGGTTTAAAGACTGGGGCCCCCGCTCTGGTGAAGCGCAAGATATGTTGTCTCGCAATGTAATTAAAACCTCTCTTGAGTGGGGCTCTCCCTTTATTCTCTACTGGCAGATGTACGGGAACGAATACGATAGCTGGATTAAAGAATTTGTCGGTTACTGGTTGATTGATAACAATGGCAATAAAAAGGAGATTTATCAAACCCACAAAAATTTTTACACTGATACCAAGAGCTATCTAAATAACTATCACACCAAGCAGGGGGCTCTGCCCTCAGAGTCTGAATTCCGCGCTTTTGCCCTAAAATGGTTTGAATCCTCTACTGCTACCAAACCTGACAATACCACTGAGCCCACATCAGGTACGAACACTGGGAACGGCACTAATACTGGAACTGAGCCAACACCCACAACACCCGCAGAGCAACCCCAAGCCTCAGGTCAATGTACGGTGGAATACGCCATTCAAAATGACTGGGGTAATGGATTTATGGCCAATGTTGTCATACGCAATACCGGGGATCAGCCACTGGATGCTTGGCAAATAAAATGGCAATGGCCGAGCAACCAAAAAGTAACCCACTTTTGGAATGCTGAGGTGGTTGACCACTCTGGCTCGGTAACCGCTAGCGGCCAGGATGTTATTCCACCAGGAGAGGCACGTGCCTTTGGATTTAATGGCGAGTATAGCGGAACCAATAGTCAGCCAACTCTTACTGCCACCTGCCAAGCCAGCGGTTCATCCCAGGTTGGCACCGGCAATCCAGCAACTCCCCCCGTAGCCGGAAACCAACCCGACGATCGCGGAAGCTCCTCTCAGGATGGTACCGGTAAAATCAAACTTTGGTTTATCGGGGATTCAATCACTTATGGTATGACCACCCTGCCCTACAACTCCATGGGGTTCCGCTCACAAATCTGGCAGCAAATCGTCGAGGCCTCTGATGGGAAATCCAGCTTTCCACTAAGCAGCAGCGATAGTAACGGCAGCCTGACCATTAGCTATAATGGTCAGCCCGTAGAAACTATTGGTACTGTGAGTGGCCCAACCGGACCCGATGGAGTAGAGAAAAAGACTGGAAATTACTGGCATACCGGAATTCCTGGAGCAAGTACGAGCGATATGCAGTGCTTTCTTAATCCTACAGGCCATCAAATCCCAGCAGGTTATAGCTCTGCCAGCTGCGCAGATGCTATTGCCTACTTTAATTCTGTCGTTACTGAAATGTGTCGTGAAAGTGGTAATAGCGCAGGGTGGTTAGACAACCAAGCCTGCCCATTAAACCTAAATCTGGCGGCATCAGATGCTATTATTGTGCCTATCCAACTGGGCACAAACGATATCACCCATCTCAATCGGAATGGCGCTACCCAATGTAGTGCGGCTCCGAAGGCTGGGAGCCTAACGGCTAAGCGCCTAGACGAAGTAGTGGAAAGCATTATCTCTAGCAATAATGCTCGAGATAAAACAACGTTGGTGGGCAAAATATACAGCCACCTAAGTGCAATGGGTATACCGGATAATAAAATTGCCTTTGTAATTTCCACCATTCCCCGTAGAACAAACTTGGATGGTCAGGACCCTTCCAACCATTGTACGGACTATTACAACACGAAAATCAAGAGTACTATTGCTAGTATCACTCCTCCGGTAAAGATTCTTCTTGTTGATCAGGGCAATATTGTACCGACAGGTGATTCTGTACACCCAACAACAGCCGAACATAAAGTTATGGCCTGCAACTTGCTGTATGGCTATAACTATGGGCACTCAGAAAATTTTAACTGTCCTACCCCTAATAGCACACCAAAAACTGGATTACTGCAAGCTTTTGCTGCTGTATCAGTAAAATAGCCCCTATTAGCTATTAGAAAGGAGTTCTAAAAATTCTAGTATCCATTAAAAAATAGAAGTGATTTATTGCGGAGCATTTTTGCAAGATATAAAGTCCCCATGAATTGGTGCGGTATCATAAATAATTGTTACAGCCATAAAAGTACTGAAATCTTCCGTTAAATCGAAGAGGTCTACCACATCAATTGTGGCCGGACCTCTTCCTTCTACTGACCGGGTATAGCTAAGATGTAATGCAACTTGGTTAGCCTTTAACACACCCGAAAGTATATTGTTCAGTTTCATAGCACGATCACTAATTGACTGAAAAATATAGGAATAAAAACTCTCTACTGAGCATTTCCCAAAAATTGGCGAATAGACCAAAGCATGTTCTGTAAACAGTGAAAGAAGTGTATCCAAGTCCCCCCGCTCCAAGGCAGATAGATATTGGTAACAGAGCTGCTCGGTCTCTTTAGTATCTACAGGTTTCTTCATCATTTATCTTGCCTAGCCAAAGTTCGATCCACCATCTCACCACAAAGCCCAAGGTAATTATTGGGATCAAGCAGCTTATCCACTTCATTATCGGTTAAGGCCTTAGAAACCTCATTATTCTCCTTTAATAGATCCGCAAATGGTCGATCAGTTTCCATTGCTTGACAGCAAATTTTGTAAACAAGATCGTGAGCTTTCTCACGGCCAATCTTTGGGCCTAGCCCCATCATCACCGCTTCAGAAGAAACCAAACCTCCAGTCATCTGTAAATTTCGCATCATATTATCTGGGTGTACATTGAGACCCCGCAACGCGAACTTCGCCTGTGCCAATGCCGCAGCGGATAAACAAAAGATTTCAGGAAGAACCACCCACTCAATCTCCCAGGTTCCCGTCGCACGCTCGTGATCTTCCTCCATAGCATTGAGTAACGCCGCCACCTGTTGTCGCACAATGGGCACTATTCCACTCATATATACTGAGGAAACTGGGTTGTGCTTTTGCGGCATAGTGCTAGAAGCACCGCGCCCCGCAGTGAAGGGCTCCGTGACCTCCCCGACTTCTGTCTGTGCCATCAGTTTGATATCTAGGGCTATCTTACTCAGAGTGCCGGTGATTAACCCCAATAGACAGGCGACTTCAGCTATTCGATCACGCATGGTATGCCAGGCGATAACAGGTATAGCGAGATTAAGCTCCTTCATAAGTCCAGCCTGCACCGCTAGGCCTTGATCTCCCAAGGAGGCTAGGTTTCCCGCAGCACCACCAAATTCCCCGACTAGGACTCGTTTCTTAATTTCTGCAAGCCGTTGCTGGTGCCGATGAAAACCCGCTAACCACACAGCTGCTTTATAGCCAAAGGTAATTGGTACAGCTTGTTGAAGGTTACTTCTCGCAACCATTGGCGTATCCCGGTAATCCTCGGCTAGAGCGGCCAGCGCACCGGCGATTTCATCTACTTCCGTCTCCACAAGCTTTAATGCTGCACGAATCTGCAATATAGTAGCGGTGTCGGTAATGTCCTGAGTTGTTGTGCCCCAGTGGCACCACTGCCCTAGCCCCCCCTTACAACGCTCAACTAACTGCTGTACAACTCCAAATACCGGATAGCCAATTAACTCTGTCTGGGATCTCAACTGCTCAAGGTCAATTTCTTCAGCACGACAATGTTGGCAAATCTCATCTGCTGCCTCTTTGGGAATGATATCAAGTCTCGCCTGTACCCTGGCCAAGGCAGCCTCTACATCCAAGTAGTACTGAACTCTTTGCCGGTCAGAAAAGATCTCACTCATGGCAGGAGTGCTAAAGAGACCAGAAAAGACCTGCGAGTCTATAAGAGTTGCAGCCATTGTTAACCTCCCAAATAACAGGTAACAGCAACGCTTTAAAGCAAAGTGTAATAATCAAGAAGAGCATAAAATGAGGCAAATACAAGCATCAGAGTACATATGCCACATTTTCTTTAAAGAGTAGACAATAGTCCCAACTTTCAGAGACATTGGTATGATCCATAGCTGGTAAACTTAACCGGGTCAAATTAAGAAACTATGTAATCAAATTGAAGCAAAGTTGAGATATTCGGCGCTAACCAGCACCTAGGCCAAATGCTAAGTATCCGGTAATAGCCAACAGGAGCAGAAGCCCAATTAATCCCGCCCGACCAGGTAATTCTGCAGGTGATGACTGTATATTTTTTTCACGTACATAGGTGTTAACAATTAATCTTGCTTCTTTAAGATTAATATTCTTGTATTCACGCAGAAGCTTCATAGCTTGAATCATTTGGCCACTTTCAATTGCATCAACTACATCTTCTTCCAATTTCATCATTGGTCCAATTACCGCTTAATGAACTATAATTTTGGCATATAAAACATGAAAATTCATGAAACCTACTATAGTTATGTCGAACCATTCCTATTAGTGTAATTGGCTCTATAAGAACATCCCCTCAAGAACCTGACTACAAATACCCACAAATTCTTAAACAATCGTTAATGTTACTGACTGAAAAAATAAAATATATACTCTATAACCACCAAGAATAAGCCACCACTTAATCCTTTTTTGCAACTACAAAGAAGTCAACTCGAGCAGGCGAAAATAAATCAGTATCAACCCATACTAACCAGGAAAAGCCATCTTTGGAAACCCTAAAGACAGCAACCTTAAAGCACCTAGATCACACAAAAATATTACCAGTGAGACTTACAAGTGCGACAACTATACCCTTCTCACACACCGACCAACACAAGAGCAACCCCCTTTAACCCAGTTAGATATTGAAATCATTGATTTAGATCAATCACCCGCACCTCAAGACAGGAAATCAAAAAACATAAAAATATCAAGAATGAAGTCATTAACAACCAGAAAGCCTACAGCTACATCAATCAAAAACTATAAAGCACAAAATATAAAGCATGCTTTTTAAAAAATTTTTGAGCACACAAAAAATCATTCACCATTCAAAAGAAAACAAAACAAATATTAAACCTGCATCAACTCTCTCTTAAAGAAAGCAAATACCCCCAAATAGGTATAGAAATCTAATCACCAAGAATCACAGCTAACAAAAAACCATAAAATAAGAAGCGCCCACGGGAAATCAATTACAATTTAACAATTGCCAATAAAAATCCAACTTCGTATACTGAAATTCTATCAAAAAACAATAAACTTAAAGCTAGTGGGCACAGGATGTGCATTGACAACCTGAAAAGCAAACAAGCTATACCATCAACATCTAGAAAAGGAATTTTAACATTAAAACGAGCAACACAAGCCGAGTTTGGCTGGAAGATCTATCCGAGGAAGCACTTAACCATAGGGCTGTAAATCATAGCTATTTAATACAATTTAGCGAGGCATCCCTGCCAAATTTTCCTTACGTTGTGGCTGATTTTGCACAACAATACAGCCTATACACATCCCGATTTATTAACTTATTAAGTGCAGCCATCTCCAAGCTGACCATTCCGGAGCACCGAAATATACTCTTGGAAAACCTGAACGAAGAATCTGGTAATTATGAGGAAGATGAACTCCGAATACTAAATCACCATGGAATAGATCCAAGGTGGATAAAAAATATCCCCCATGCTGATCTTTTTACCCGCTTTAAAGAAAAGGTCACACAGGGTAAACAAGAAACACCTCTTTCAGATGATGCAATCATCTGGTATGACATGCTTTCAATGGTATTACTTTATGGCTCTACCGAGGAAGCAATAGGAGCTTTAGGGATAGGAACAGAGCATGTAGTAAGTACAATTTATCCATATATAGAAAAGGGGTTGAAGCATTTACCTGAAATTCAGCCCAAGGACTACTGCTTCTTTTCCGTTCACACTCTAATCGACGATGATCATGCTGAAAGCCTCAACCAGATCGCATTAACTTTTGCCGAGACAGAGGAAGGAAGGAGGCGTCTTCGCCAGGGTGCAACTAAGGCTCTGAATTTAAGAGCTGCTTTTTGGGATGGCATGCTTGCACGAGCATACAACAATACAAAAATCATCGACAAAAATTATAACTCGACAACCACACAAGTATCAGGAGTGGCTCAGGATGAACCAACCTATATCAACTGAATCAATTTATAATGCACAAGCCACGAATTGGCTTAGATCAGAAAAAATACTGTTGAGCGACTTCACGGCAAGACCTCGTGTTTTAGAGGCTCTGGGCAAAATCAAAGACCAAGATATCCTAGACTTTGGCTGTGGAGAGGGCTATGTATCACGCATGCTGATAGAGGCTGGTGTCAAGTCAATTTTTGGAGTTGACTCTTCTGCTGAAATGATAGCTCAAGCACAATCGATGGCTAAGGAACTCAAGCTATCTAATGCAACTTATACCGTGGGCAATGCAGTTTCATTTAATCAATTTCCACAAACCAGATTCGACAAGGCCATTGCCGTATTCCTTTTCAATTACCTGACTATCGAAGAAATGACTCAGGTAATGAGTAAAGTACGCTCTTTGCTGGTAGCAGGTGGTACTTTTGTCTTTACCGTACCCCATCCCTGCCTCCCATTTATGAGGGAAGAAAGCCCACCGTTTTACTTTGAACATGGTGAAAAATCTTATCTCGACGGTATAAATAAGACCTTTGAGGGGAAAATCTGGCGTAGAGATGGTGTCCCGGTCTCTGTTCGCTGTGTACATAAAACCTTTGCACACTACTTCGAAGCCCTTGCTAAAGCCGGCTTTAACAGCCTACCCGAAGTCAAAGAATTAGCTGTAACGGATGAACATCTGGCATTTGACCCTGAATTTTTTGGTCCACTAAAAGGCTATCCACTGCATGTGTTATTTAAGGTGAAGGTAAATGATTGATATAGCGCCTGACGAGACTATCCGTGCACAGGCATGGACAGCCGCAGAGTTGGAAGCTAAACCCAACTGGAAATTTAATTGGCCTAGTGACTGGCCAAATGAAATCAAAGCCCTACAAGAATGGTCTAAAGCGCAGGACAACCCTATTCAGGCTTTGCAAGCAGATTCTGTTGCCACCCCTCAGTTTGATCAGCTCGCCCAAAAAATCAAAAGTGAAATCCATGATGGCAATGGTGTTACATGGATTCGAGGAGTAAAAGGCTTTGATCAAGCAACACTAAATCTTCTGTTTCTCAAAATCAGCCTGGCAATGGGGCAGACTATTGATACCTACGGTAGACTCTACGGAATTTTAGATACGGGCAAAAGCTATAAAGACGAAGCCATTCCTGTTTCACAAACTAACGCAGCAACTGGTGTACATACAGATAGCTCACAACGAGCCATACAACCAAATATTTTAGGTCTCTGCTGTATTACCCCCGCGATTCAAGGTGGTAAATCTAAAGTAGTTTCTGCAGCCCAGGTACATCAAAATCTCAAGAAACAGGCACCTAAAAAACTAGAGCTGCTCTACAAGAATTACATTCGAGATCTTGTCACACCAGGGAGCGATAAAGATATTCAGAATATTCTGAACAATCATTTCCCGATTTTCAGCTATGCCAATGGCAAAATTTCTATCCGCTATATGCGCTACTGGATAGAGAAAGGCCATCAACGAGTCAATAATCCCTTAACGGCAGAGGTACTTCAAGCACTGGATCTTCTTGATGGAGAACTAAACAACAAAGAAAATGTTGTTAGCTTTTATATGAATTCTGGTGATATGATTTTTATTGACAATACTAGAGTCTTGCACGATCGCGATGAATTTATAGACACACCCGAGCAAAAACGAATATATACAAGGGTGTGGATAGATTAAGTGCTTACAGGCTCCAGGAGAATCTTCTCCGGGGGCCTGGCAATTAGGTGCATTAGTCTACTGGGTAAGTAATTATAAAGTCGGATCCAATTTAATCATTCTCACTAGCAACATAAGTATGAGGAAGCTGAATATATTCAAAAAACTTCCGTCCAAATCGGCCTCCAGTACTCTCTCTAACTCCAGGCCTGCCAAAAAGCAGCTCCCCTATATTCACTCCAACCCCAACATAGAACTCTCTACGCAAAGGGTCGTCTCGTTCTTTTTCTTTCAAAGTGAAACCCCGAGCAAAGTACCCCCCATGAAACTCCAAATAATTAAGAGGATTTCTCCGTGATAACCCAAAGCCACTTAACTTCATAGCCAGTAGATATTTTTGCCCCGAGTAATCTGAGTGTGGCTTAAAGCCAGAGCGATTACCCGACGGAAGATATTCTAGACGAAAATCCAGCTTTTCCCTAAGCCCGGGGATATTCCGTCTTAGGTAAGAGATTCCTACCCCTGCAGTATTGGCAACAACGTCCTCCCAGGCAAAGCCATGCTCCTTAGAGTAACCATCGCCTAACTCCACAAATAACATACTCAACCAAGCTAGAGTAACTGCACTAGCCTCCGCCCCCACAGCATTATCAGCCTTGCAGTGAATGGCATCTGTAAAGAATTCACTGAGAAGATAGCTCCCATAGACATGACCGAGCTTATCCATACCACCATTGGCAGTATCATCCTCAAAGAAACCCTCACTAGTTGTACCAAAACTACTAGATCCCCAGTCCCAATCCACTAAACCAATCGCTAAAGTGGAAACAGCTACTCCTGCAGCCTCAAATGGAATGGTAGAAAGATGCTGCTTGAATTTAGGCAGTTTAAAGCCATGCCATCTAGAATCAGCCACCGGATACTGCTGTACACAACCAAATCTTGGTGATTCTTCGAAGTACACTGAATTACGGCCTACAGGGCTGGCCACCTCTTTAGCTAACCCCTCAAAGCTCCACATAGCAAAAAGCATGACCAAAGAAATTATCTGAGCTATTACACGATTCATCATTTCCATTTATTCCTTTAATAGGAAAATCCGACTTCAACTGTTATCACATTCAAGGGTAAGTGTTGTATGACAAAGCAAGCTATCTTAGCAGTGAAGCCAAATTTGATAGCTCAACCTTACTTATTAGCTCTACATATACCAATCATTAAGCATAGGAATAAATATAGACAAGGTCCAGAAACAGACCTAAAGGAAATTATTACGCCAAAAAAGTGGGGGCGGGCATATTGAATCAACTTATATTAATACTGGAACAACTCACTTCAAGACAATACATCAAAATACAAACACCGCCCCATGATCGGTAAAGCCTCTATAAAGGTAATGTAATTTATTTAATATGAATAATCGACTAGCCGCCAAGCATTGACGCTACAAATTAAAGATTAGTAAAGATCAGCGTGCAACAACATTGCATCATATAAATTTACTGCCTATCAATACTTGAAAGTGCACTCCAAAAATTTCTCTCATAGGCTTGAATAAGCCTTACGCGAGTTTCAATATCCGACTCACTTACTCCGGAAGCTAAGCCTTGTGCCACTATTGCTATAGCCTGCTCTCTAAAACCAGAAGGTAAAATGCTAAAATTGATTAAGAACTCCAACTGACTGTCAGACAATCCCTTATATTGTTTAAGTGCTTTTGCCATACGGCCGACATTTTTACCAAAACTTTGAAAGTTGATTAAAAGAGCTGCCGCAATCTCTGCAGGTTGCGCATAATTTGCCAGCCATGTTGTATAAGCTGGATACGCTTGCGCTCCAGCTAGTGGACGATACTTAGTAATTTTACTTTCCGAGATATTAAGCGCCTGAATGAGAGCCGGTAATTGCTCACTGGCTGACATTTCATTAACCACTAAACGATAAAAGAATTTGTTAGTCACTTTACTTGAAGAATCACCGAATCGATGCAATGAGAGTGCGTTATTGCGAAGGTCAGATTGAATAATCAAACGCTGTTCCAGTGCAAAAGCGTTTATAACTGACATTGACAACTCATTCTTCTCTAGCTTCTGGAGAATGACAGGAACTTCATTACTAAGATATTTCTTTTCAAGCCGCTGAATTAACTCCTCGGCCTTATTTCGCTCTTCCTTAACAGCCTCAGCTACAGAATCCGCCATAGCCATTACAAAGAAAGTCACAATAACCACCATCCTGGCAAAAAATCCTAAAGTCACCTTATGGCATCCCCGCAATTAAAACATTAAGTGTAGCACCCTTTAGGAGGTTTAATTAAGCCGCCTCAAGAAACCTCAAAAGATAATGTAGATAAATTACCACCAGAGGAGATATCATTCATTTAAAATTAACAATAGACATAAATCGCTACCAGCAAGACGAAACTGCTTTCATTAAAAATGAATAAATTTTCCTTGCATAAAAACTTTCAAAACTGACATTTAGCCGGCCCCACATATTCACCTCAATAAACAACACAGTTTATATTAAGTGCGCAAGAAAACCCTCTACTGAACCTTGAATTTAACTTTAATTTACCGATCACAGGATAAAGGGATCGGTGATCTCAACCTCAACTAGGTCAAGCCGCGAAAATTACCATTGGAGTTTAATTGGAAACTAGCTTCACCAGAATAAAAACTTGTACGGAAGGGTCAGAACCCACAGATGATTTCCCACATTCATAAAGAAAAGTTAACATTGCCTCACTTTCTCTTATCCAACACCAAACTCTTAATGAAGTAAGTTGTAATACAGAAAAAATTAATCAATTACAAAAATTTCTCTAACCGTTATCATAATCATTAAGTAAATTTAATCACCAGCCCTAACGGCATCTGAGCCTTTCTATTTGGACACAGTTTAATAACCACACTCTATCACTGGACTATCAGTTAAAAGCTACTTAACCCTCCCTCACCCTCAAAATATTTATCTCAAGCCTCGTCACTCATACAATAAAAACTTGTGAAACAAAAAAGAAAGCCATTTGAAATGGTATATAAAAATATTTCACTATGATAATATAACAGAAGCTATTGATGATAACTTTATAGCTCAGTTATCTTCAGTGGATTCAAAGGGTCTAAGAAGCTTTCTTTCTGACTTCTTGGACGAACCACAAATATTGAGTGAATTTTATACCCTTATATAGGTACGGTAAATTAACTAATGAGAATTAAGATTTTATTTTTGGCCCTCTCAATCTTTTCTTTATTACCATTGAAATCCCTCGCAGGGCATTCCGGTGAGGCTGGGGGAAGCGTTCAAAACATTATGGTTCACCGTACTATGGATGTTCCAGTTTTGATGTTTTCTACGAACCCTTACTTTGATGCACCGATTTGTCCAGAATCAAATAAACCTGCAATACAATGGACAGTTAAACTGGATGAGTTTGGAAAATCTGTTTACTCTCTTGTGCTATCGGCACAAGCACAAGGGAAGAAGGTCAAAGTAACTGGTTCTCATCAATGTTCAGACTGGCCAGATAGAGAGTCTATTTTCTATATTGAATTAGTAGACTAATCTAAAGCAGCAGCCATTTACAATTGAGCTCCATGTCTTCGAGTTAAATGATATGGGGCTACTGCCTATTGTATATGCACAATTTCACTGACCGCTTTAAACATCAAATTTAATAACTCTCGTTAAGATGATCATTACCACATCTACATCAACCTAAATCGATACCAATCTTTTTACCTTTTAATCAAAGTTAACAACCAAGGGATAAACCTTAAACTATTACTCTCGCTATACCTTCAAGATCCAATGGCAACTCTAAACAATTACAAAGTGCCTATAACAACACTAATATTTAGCACCCTAGAAATTATTGTTAGAAGGGAGAATGAGCAATAAAACTTTTAATTTAAATTGCTTGTATTACCTGCCATACTCACCTACAGCAGATATTAATAAAAAGTACATCTAAAAGTTCAACAACTTTTTATCAGCAAGCGCTAGAAGTAAGCTTCTTTTTGCAGAAAAGTACTAGTATTTATTAGCATCTAAAGGTTTTCACAGGGATTCAAATACGTAATAATAGAAAGCTTACAGTGGCGTCAAAAGACAAATTTTCTGGGCGATCCGCTGTGAATCATACGAAAATAGTTTCTATGGAAAATTAGGATATGAAATTAAAATCCGCCATATTTGTTTTAGCTTCCTTTTTGTTTACCTATGATGCCTTTGCTGGCAGCACCACTAGTACAGTTCGGAAAGTCGGCTGTCACATTGACCACAATCACTGCTTTGTCTACTTGAATGAAACAATTGAAGATAAAGCAAATTGCGGGAATAATTCCTCCCTAAGATGGGATGGTTCAGGGAACACCTCACAGAATGTCCAAGCAGCTTTATCAATTTTACTTACAGCCAAAACTACAGGACAAGCTGTTGAATTTGGATCTGCCGGTGAAACCTGTTTTGGAGGATACACCAGCTTTACCTCGCTAGAATTACACTGAATAGTACAGAAACATTAGACTAATCCTTTATCTTCTTTCGGTATATTTGGCGATAGTGTAGGGGCTTGTTGACTGGAGGATTTCCGCATTAATAGGCCTAAAATCTTATTTCCCCCACCCCCCACACATAAATACCTATAGGTCAAAGCAAATCCTAACCATAAATAAAAATTGATACAACCCCCCCCTTCAACTGTACAATTATTGAATAGTTATTACACTTTTACATTATAAGATTTGCATAAAACCTTTTATAGAAAACAACATGAGAAATATTGTTAAAGCTGGATCCGCAATTTCATTGCTTTTGAGTTCAAGTATCACTGGGGCAGCCACCTCAACTGCAGCTGGTTGCACAGGCACGGTGTCTAAAGTATGGGTAGAAACCAATGATTACCTGTACTATGAGATAGAGCCATCGAGTTCAACCTCATGCACCTGTAACTTTAATATAGGTAACGCGAAAGGTTTTATAGTTCCCTCAAGCCAGCCGAATAAAGATGAACAGTATACAGCCCTTTTAGCCGCATTTATGGCTGACAAGAAAGTTATGGTCTGGTATGACTGGGACGGCGTGGATGGCAGTAACAGGTGTAAAGGCTACAATATATCGCTTTCTAAATAATCTCTAGATTTCGACATACTTATGTAGTGCCGATGAAGTAAAGAGGCAGCCAACCAAACTAAAATTGGCTAGCTGCCTAATTAATAAGCTGGTATACCATAAGGATTGATATAAAATCGTTATCCTTGAAAAATACCAGACCACGCCTTTAGCAGAAATTTATCAATAAAAACTCTAACTATTATCCTAGGTATCAACCAGTTCTTTGCTTTCAAACCTGCTCACTTCAAAAGCAAAGAAATCCTGAACACATCCCCCCGATTAGTTAGCAATTACTGACTCAAGATGAGACTTTTACAATAAACTCAACTAGACGCTAATATATAATTTAACTAACCATTAAATTTCGCTAGGTTCATATTATATTTAGCGACCAGTAAAATTAATTAGCGCATACGTAGTCTGGTGAATTCAGCCGCACTACCAATACATGAGGCTTCGCTGATCTGAAAATCAATTGTTCGGTTAGATGCCTGGGCAGCCAGGGCAATAGAGAGCGCATGCGAGCAAAAAGAGTTGTTCGCTGTTGAACAAGCAATAATCGTCTCATATTTTGAGCAACTTGACTTTTTACTGGTAGGCTCTTTTAAGTGTATATAAATCATATCGCCACTAAGGGCTTCCACCAAACGAATTTCCTTACCCTCATCATCCAGCGCAAGAGCAGCGCTGGAAGTGAGAGAGAGCAGTAACAAGCAGGATATTTTTTTAAACAACACTCTAAAAGACATTTTCTCTTCTTTCTTTATAAATACTCGACATTAACCAACGTGAAAAAGATGTATTCTTACTGGCGAGCTCAGCCCGATATCAAAAAAAACATCCTAAGAATTTAGGGCTTGTACTTTCATTTCACGCTTAAGATCAACCTAAGATTTCAACCTCTTCAATCACAAAACATATTCAATCTAAATAAACAAAGGCAGTTTACTTTTTCAGCGTAACACGGTTCGCCTTGCAGCTGCCATTAAGCGCCATGGAAGGCTTAAACTGAACCGCCACTTTTTTATCAGCACTCAAGGCAGTTAACACGGCACTGTAGGTTACATCTTTGTTTTTTGCCTCCAGTGGAACATAAAAACCATCCGGACAAGTGCTATGCGCCTGGGTAGTTGGAGAAAATTTTATCCCCCAGTCATCAGTGGCACTACTCGGCCAAATATCAATTGAAACTACTGTATCGCTGTGAGTGATCCACTCTTCCGCCAACCCCATTGCTGGAAAAAAATAAGCCAATGATGCCACCAATATTTTTTTCATATACACCTCTTAAAATAATTCAAAAAATCACCAACCTGCTAAGAATACAGCGACAATTTAAGACAAAAGATGCCACTGAATTTTAAATATATATTAACGAATCTTATATTATTTAACAATATGAACTCCAAATTCCCCCCTTGCCTACAAGGTTCTTTTCCTCCTTACCATAATAATTGGCCTTAGGGGTGTTTGCCGCATTCTCAATACTGCACTACTTAATCGCAGATCTATAACATCTACTTAACGATACGAATCATTGAGGTAGCGTCATACAACCCTAAACAAGTCTCACCATCTACACGTATCTGCACACCTTTTCCCAAACTAAATGCTGTCAATGCCGTGTCTATATGGCTTCGCCTTTACCTTCCTGTAAAGGCCATGCAACCCATCCTCCACTTTCACACTTATTATATGAGGCATAGTTACTTCAGTTTTTAATAAACGCTTCACTATTAGTTACCTGAATTTGGCAAATTTCAAAAGTGAAATCTGTGCTGAGTGCGGGTGCTGACAAAAACAGTATTGATATCAAAGACTTTAAGCGCACAAATAGGCCCTTCATTTATTTCTGTGCATCTGCCATATCGCCCACATAAAATTCAGCGATTTATGTACATAAGAATATTACACAAGCACCGATCAGAATTTAGGAGCTCCCTTAATCAGGGTGTCTAATCTGGTGACGAATATATGGATCAAGCACCGCTGCACCATCAGGATCAAGCGGTATCTGGGCGAATATTTATTGAGTCTGATCTAAACTAATCAACTTAAAAAAGCTACGGTTAACAAACTATTCATGAAAAGCGGTACTGCCCCACCAGAAAAGTGCGAACAATATCAAGGCTGAATTTTCAAGGCCCTCAAGGGTGAATACTGTTTATTAATGACCAGTAAAGAGAATGATGCTTTATACTGAAATTTTATTTCACGCATGCCAATTATTCATGATGGCTCTGGCTCGAACTGGCAAAGCATTCTCTAAACAAATCAGCAACCACCCGCATAGCGGGTGGTATGGTGAAAGCCCCCAGAGGGGGCTAGTTACAACCCCGCTAGTTGAATCTGCTCTTGCCGGCGTTCTTAGACCTCTTAATTCTTGATGTACTCTCGAATCATCTGCTCATCAAGCCCCACTGTACTCACGCAGTAACCCCGAGCCCAAAAGTGTCTTCCTGTGAAATTTCTCTGTACATGCTTGTACTTCCGAAATATCTGGATCGCAGATTTTCCTTTCAGAAACCCAACCGTATTGGAAACACTAAACTTCGGAGGAATCATTAACAGCATATGAATGTGATCCCTCATTGTGTACCCCTCGACTAACTCAATGCCCTTTTGACGACATAAGTCTCGGAATATTGCTCCAATCTCCCGCCTCAATGTCCCAAATAACGCTTTCTTTCGATACTTGGGCACAAATACCACGTGGTACCTGCAATAATGTTTCACGTGAGCTTGGCACTGCCAATCTCGTATATGGCCTCCTTCTAGAACTTGCCCGTTCATGGAGGCCATATTTTTACTCTGCACGCCGGAACGGCTGAGCCTTGTCAAGTCTCACCGCCAGAGGCGGTGGTTTACCTGTGTGTTAATTAGGGATCTTCTTGCCTGCACTGTTTGCAACATTACTGCATTAGGCGGCGGTGGCTTTTACCCACATCTCTTCAAACTCGGCTTTTGTTATTACCTCTGGAACGAATTGCGGATCTTCAGCGATTTCATCCTCTAATGGAATAGTTGTATCAGATAGCTGTGTCGTACCTTTAAATTTATCATCATAGGCATATCCGAAATCGCCGTTGGGAAAGACCTCCACCTTCCTTAACTCTGACCGGTCATCAGTCAACTCGCTATACAGAAGTACAGGCTCATCATCGAAATCATGCAGCCACTTAACCTTTAGATATTTCATTAGTTCTTCCCGCTACCTGTAATTCGATTTGTCAGATCCAATGGCTTGTCACCAGGTACCACGTAGACGCCATCTCTTCCTTTTTGCACATTCAATCCGCGAACATCTATCTCGATATAGTTTTCTACTTTCCTCCCTTGGAAGGGGTTGCCAAAAAAGCATCTTGATAGTTGAGCGCACGTTTTAGATCCAGGAGCAATATCAGACAAATACTGACCATCGCCGTAACGTGCATCATTTGGGTTATTAGCTTTTAAAGATGGGTTCAACTTGTTAGAACTTGTTATTCCGTCCAAACCCTTATTGTCTGTGTAGTGATATAGTTTCTCTGGTCCCTTTGTAACAGCCGCCCCATCAATCTGCTTACTAAAGTATTTATAGGCAACCTTACCTCCTTTAGTGCCGACCCTTCGAATACTTAAGAAATCTGTTGCACCATTCGTCGCTCGACTTAAACCCTCAGCAGCTAACTCCTTCCCAATAAATGCCAGAATGACTGGTATAGCCGGTAACACAGCATAAGATTCATTCTTAGAGTAATACGCTATTGTTGCGTCATCCTGGTAATTCCGAAACAGGTAGTCTTGATAGGCATCATACTCATCCTGAGTAATTTGCATATGCATGAAGCTAAGAGCACTTATTTGCCCCTCAAAGCCACCGCCATTCTGATAGTCACTTGCAGAGGAGTACTCATAATAACCCCCATTAGCATCAGCTTTACTTTCACCCGAGAAAGTGGCTGAAGACGCTCCCTCTGGCGCTTCGGCTCCACTAGCACCCTGCGGCGCCCAGAAGCCTTGATGGTCCGGGTTGGTTTGACCGGCATAAAAGCCAATATCGCCATTGGAGTTACCGCTAACCCCACAGCCATCGCCACAGGCATCGTACCAGAGTTCTTTGACATCCTTCTTAAAGTCCCCCCAGCTGTAATAGCCGGTAGGGTCAGTCAAGGTTAGGGGGTTGCCTTTTACATAGCTATAGCGGTTATAGCCCTGGGTATCCTTCACACCGTCGATCATTGGGTCTGCCTGTAGGAAGCGGCCCAGGTTCGGGTCATAGATACGGCCATTCATATGGATAATGCCTAAGGCATCCACCATCTCATGGCCGGTAAAGCCACGGGTAGTAACATCGTTCAAACTATCCAACAGTTGGTAATCACCACCGACCAGATCACTGATTTCCAGGGACTTCCAGTTTGTATCGCGGCGCTTACCCCAGGGGTCAAAAGCCATGCTCTGACTTTGCAGAATATTGCCGTTCGCATCCAGCACCACATCAGTTGAGCCGATATGGTCAGTAAGCAGATAGCGCTCCGTCAGGGACTCTTGCTTATAAGCGGCATCCGTCACATAAGTAAACACAGCACCACCGGGCAAATAGCGCTTCCAGCGGTACTTGCCATCGGATTTTTGATGGATACGCTCAACGCCGCCCAGGTACAGGGTGGTTAGCACTTCACCATCGGATCGATTATCCACACGCTTATAGCGTGCTCTCTCTGGACCATAAGTGAAGGCAGTGCTATCACCTGATTGCTTGTTACTGATCAGGGATGGTTTATCAAAAGTCGTGTAGTTAAATACCCGGCCGGTACCATCTGAAGTCAGGTTGCCATTGTTGTCGTTATAAGCGTAATCAACCGCACCAGCACTGGTTACCGCATGGGGCTTGGTACTCTTATACAGGTAGGCCACACCATCTTTACTGAGGATGTTACCGATGCTGTCGTACTGATATTGGGTACCAGTGGCATTGGGATTACAGCTTGCGGTACTGGTAGTTCCGGAGTTGACTCGCAACAGGCGGTTTAGGTGGTCGTAACAGAAAGACTCCTTCTTGCCGCTGCGCTGGTTATTGCGGCTAACCAGGTTGCCTACGGAATCCCAGGTATAAGCCATTTGCTGCACTGTGGAAGCTTGTGCAGAGTTATCCGCTTTCTGAGACAGCAGGCGTCCAGTGGCTGCATCGTAGCCGTTCTTTACACGCACCTTACCGCTATTGATATCGAAGTCCGTTACCTGGCTGCGGCTGTTGCTGCCGATCACTCGGTACACTTCGCGCCCGGTATTGAGGTCTGATACAAATTCCAGGGCACCGGTATTGGTGTAGTGTTCCCGGATTCCGCTGGTTATCTTATTTGAATCATTCAGTACTTCACCGTTTAAGGCATCGTATTGGTATTCGGGACGGCCGAATCGATCGTATCCGGTGGAACTGAAGAATGACTCTTCACTACCCACAGCACCTACGGCAACACCAACAGAGGTTTGCAAACCCGCAACATGCTTATACTCATAAACGGCACAGTAATGTGTTGAACCCGCGTAGCATTGCTCATCATTCGCGCTGGCTGACATAACAACCGCAGTCGCCTTACCCAAGGCATTAGCTACAGTTTGACCGGCGGAGTCCTTATCATCGTAATACCAGCGGGTGTGACCTTCCTCCTTGCCGGAAGAGAGGTAATCGGTGCGGCGTAAGGGGCGTGCATAGCGGTCATACTGCGTAACCACTCTTTGACCTTTGCCATCTTCCTGCACAAGCAGGTCACCAAAGGCGTTATAAGAATAAATCCAGTCGCCTTTGTCTGGGTCAGACATAAAAATCTTACGGCCACGCGCATCGTATTTGGCGGAGATAGTAATACCCAGGTTCTCCCCTGAGCGGCCATGGCTTACGACGTCCTTAACATTACCCACCGCATCGTAGCGATACTCCACCGTGCCTTGGTAGTGATCCTGCACATAGACAGTCTCCCCGAGCGCATTCGTTTTCTCTGTACGTTTCTGGCCGCCAGGATTGGTTCCGGTACTCACCACTAAATTGCTTGCCAGTACTGGCTCGCTGTGCACAACCTTTTTGTCATCAGGCAGCTTTACGGAAGTCACTCTGGAATTGATATCGTACTGATTTACCGTCCAGTATTGCGCTGTGGAGCCCTTAATATAGGGTTCACTCTGGCGCTCCACACGGCCCATATCATCGTACTCGGTATCAGTTACGATAATTTGGTTTTGGGTCAAACCTGTAGACTCTTGACGCAGTTGGCGGCCCTGCATATCGAAATACACAGTGCTGTGAGCGCCGGTTTCACTGGTAGTCACTACATAACTTTTAGCTGCACCAAGGCTGCAACTACTTGAAGTGCAGGTTTTATACTCAGTGCGCACCCAGGGGGCGCTATCTGAAACCCGGTAAATCTCGCGGCCAAGGGCATCGTACTCAATACGGGTGGTTACATAGCTTGCCCCGTAGGCATCCAAATAGGCGCGGGTTTCCGTCGGCAAGCCCATATTATTACGGCTGATCACCTCACTGAGCAGACGGTTATCCGCATCCCTTACCTTATTGATATAACGCTTTTGAGCGTCGTACTCAGAGCGCGTGATTCGCGTGGGCTCACCGGCAGCGGTCTTGGTAGTGGTCAAACGATTGGCATAATCGTCATAAGTATGAGCGGTAGTTAGCTTGATTGCATCGGCATCCGAGCCACTATATTTCGGCTCGATATGTTCCGCTTTCAATAGACCGTATTTACTGCCAGAGTCGTAGTACTCAAAAGAGACTTCCCGGGTTTCCACATCATTACCACGCGTTGTGGTAATTTTGGTATTGGTGACCCGGCCCTTCTCCCGATACCAACTCTGCCCATCAAAACCATTTTCCTGCTTGACCGTTTGCACCACCTGGCCCGATGCATTTTTAGTGGTGACCGTGGATTCCTCCAGGTTTCCAAAATCATCGTAATCGCTTTTGGTAACAACGGTTTTATAGTGCGCACCAGCGGAGGCGCCATTATTTTTCAACAGGTAAAAGTTTGCGGTGGAAGTTTCTACATAGGGCCAATAAGGGGCGCTGGTACCACCGCGTTTATTTAGCTTGTTATCCTGACTATAAAGAAGCTTACCCTGAGGGCTGTACTTCCTTACGTTTAGCGGCATGCCCGTATAAGGGAATTCCTGTGCAAATGTAGTAACGGAATAACCCGTTCGGCTATCGGTAGTGGTAATCTTCTCAAAACCCAGGTTACCACGGCCACCACCCTGGAAGCGCAAGCCTTTGTAGTTGTAAGTTACTTTCTCAGTATTGGATTTATTTGCTGCGGTGGGCATAGAAAACTCAATCTGAGAAACTACATAGCTACTACCAAATATATCAAATGCCGGCGAACCCCAATTTAGTTTACTTGCACCAACCCCTTTGGAATAAACACTACTATCTGTTAGAGGTTTGTAAGTAAAAGTCGACTTCTTACCATTCCCGTCACTAACATTTTTAATAACATTATTCGCTGTAAGTCCTGCATTGGGGGCATAGAAATCCACATAGTGGTTGGAGGTTCCGTCATATATTCGTACATACTCATGGAAGCCGTCTCCATTCATATCGGCAAACATTGGATGGATACTATGACCAGTACCAGCAGGAATATTGGTTTCGATCACCTTATCAAAACCGCTTCCATTCCATAACTTAACTCTCAGGTTGCTCCCAGGCCATACAATATCGACATACCCATCATGGTTATAATCAACAAAATAGATGCTCTTTACATCAATCTCAGGCAAAGCGATATAATCGCTTAATTCCCCATCGTTTGATAAGGCATATGACCAATTATCTTTTTCATCTTTAAACAACATATCGGTCAGACCATCTCTATTCAGATCTGACGGGCGCCAATAATAATTATGAGTATTTACTTCATTAAAGGCGTTTGGAGAAAGGCTTTTTGAGGCTAATGTAATAGTTTGCCAATCCCTGTAAGTTTTCTTCTTACTAGAACATCCTCTCTCTGCTGAGTAAGGCAGTAGAAATTCCGTTAGCCCATCCCCATTTTTATCGATAACTTCCATTGCATGTAAATTACCAACATCATAACCACAAATAGTTGAATCTAATGGCTGTGAAAAGCCTAGAGATTTACTAGGCTTATCCGGGTAGGTAATAATACCCTGATCATTTCGTTTGGCATAATAAAAGCTAATGCCATTGATATCGGTGTGGCGTAGAACAAGATCTCCCAGACCATCTCCAGTGATATCTGTTAGTACACTCTGATTACCAGCCTTAGCTGGGATAACTGTAATTGGTGTAGAAGAAAACTGGCTCCCATTGAAGGTCCTTACAGCCCAACTATTATCTTTCTGACGATGAATAATATCTAATTTTCCATCGCCATTATAATCAATAAGATTCCAGTCAACCCGCAAATAATAATACGCCCTAATAGAATGGTTAGTCTCTTGAACAACCCATTTTTCACCATCTGAAAGAGCAACTTGAAGATATCTTTCTTCATCACTATTTTTGTAAAACCAAATAAAGTCATCCTTTCCATCACCATTCACATCAGCTACGCGCCCAGGTTGAAAGCGATTTGCATTGGAATGGAACTTCATTGTTGTATATTTGGTTGAAGCAAAACCTGGGGCATCTACTACATTCCAACCAAATGTTGTGGCTGCTGTACAATCGCTCCCCACACACTCTTGCACACTATGGAGCCGACTTAAAAGTGGATTTTCACTTTCAACGGGTCGGAGCAAATAGTTGATATTGTATTCTCGGAAAGGACTCCCATTATTCGTAACTGCAATTTTACTCAGCCGAACTTTTAGGGAGTAATCGCCTACCATTAGATTTTCTGGGACAGGATCCGGGCGACCTTCATATTCAAACTTAACAAGCGCATTAGCTTTAGATCCTACTCCAAAAGCATATTCAATTTTATCTATTCTGAAGCCATTAGTGTCTTCAATATAGCTATACTTGATAAGATTATTACCAGAGCTATCGTAAAGCTCACTAAGCACATAGGAGTCTCGACCTTTATTAATACTATAGAGAGCCGTTTCCCCACCTTTAGTTGTCACCCTAAAGCCTGTAATATCATTGTGGCCATTTCCTATGGCAACAAATTTTCTGAAAGAATCTATTTCAGACGCATAGGTTGAATTTACGCCTCCGTAACTACCCCCTGTGAGAACTAATCTCTGACCATCGACACAAAAACGATCTTTCTCTCCCAGCAATACCTCTCCACCATCATGCACTAATGTGCGATGGCAATATCGGATCACAGACAATCCTGAGAAGCCCCAACCTAAACCCATTGCGCCATTTTGACCCTGGCTAGAATAATTCAATGTCAAATCAGGCGCATGTCCACTGGAGCCTGGCGGCAACGCAAGTGGCAAACTATAAGTAGCTGCTCCGGAAGGAGAAACCGCTGCAGCTCCAGAAAGTGTTCCTGCTAAATTAACTGACTTGGTATCAGGCTCAATTAAGTTCCTTTTCGTTTTCGGAATACCGGCAACTGACAAATAAGCTGTATCAGCAAGATATTTATTACCTGACTTAATCACCAGGTCATCTGAACCATTATTATCGATACGATCTATATAGATGGTATTACTTCGATCATTGATAAGTTTAGTAAGCTCTGCATCTACTGGAAAACTATCAACTTCGGCTGGATAACTAAATTGGTTAACTCCATAAACAATAAATGGTCTTTCGCCCGCCATTTGCCCCCGAAAAAGAAAGTCGACTTTTCCATCACCATCAAAATCACCAACGAAATAATCAACACCTTCTTTTAGTTGGGCAGCATCACTCAATGCTATATTAGAAACACTCTCATGGCGTAAAAGATGGAACGGAGAAAAAATTCCGTTATCCCAATGATATATGCTAAAGGCAGGATTCGGAGAAAGGGTGATTGGGGTAGCAATATCACCATGCAGAATTAACAATCTTTCCCGACTGTAAAAATGATAATCTTGCAAACCATCATTATTAAAATCGCCACTAAAAACAGCGTACCCATACCGATCTATAGGGAAATCTACGAAATGACTGCCACTGCCACTGCCCTCCGATACAACTACCTCATCCGTTACCTGTCCACCACTACATGCATATTTACCAGTGCCATATGGACTAAATCTACAAGCCTTAACCTGATATTCTACCCTACCTATATATTGCAACTCATCTTCAAGTTCATTCGGCTCACCAATATCAACTTCGGCCAAATCTTGCCAAGGACCAGCATTAACGCGAAACTCTACATCATAATAATCAGCATTTGATACACCAGCCCAAATCAACTTAATCTTGTTGCCCAAGTTACCACTTGTTTGACTGATGGTAACGCTAGTCGGAGAGGAGGGGGGCCGAAGTACCTCAACTACATCATGATCGGTAACAGGCCAACCTAAATCAGTTTCGTTACTAAGATATACTGATGTCTCATATGTATAAATACCGTCGCTATACCTTTTGGCCTCCACATGATTACCATGAGTTAACTCTAACTTCCTAAGCTGGCCAACACCTTTCTTATATTCCTTTATTTGAGCTTTATCAATATGGGTCCAATCTACTTTAAGAGTGTAGGTTCCACTTGCAGACTGATCTGGCCCATTCAGATAATCGATTGCATGAGCCACAACCACATTTAATAGGAAAAGTAATGCAATCAAATATTTTACAATTCCGTAAACCTTAAAATTACCCAAAAAAATAACTCCCAGATTAAAAGGATAGGTGAAAATCAAGCGCCCCAGCCTCTTCATATGCAGAAAAAACGAAATTCTAAGAAACCTGTTAGTTATTTTATCAGTTTTCAGAAAAATATTGAATTAGAATATTTAACCTATGGAGAAAAAAATCCAATCAAGAAAAGTCCACAGGCATCTTTGTCACCAAAAGGGAAATGCGAAAACGCTGACATCCAACTTAACCTTATGGCCATCCGCAACTTTAGAATTAACAATTGCAGGGTGCACGCATAATCCCACATTTTCTTTGAAAAAGCAGAATGCTTTATCTTTTCATGTCGGTAAAATGTTTACTGTCGCCGTACGGAGAACTCTATGAATGCAACTAAGTGAGGCTAAATTATGACATTCGAATTTAAGCTCCAACGGCGAATACATTATCAAGCAACCGTATCTAATCCTGCTTCAGCTAATGTCAAGCATTAACAATAAGAGGAAAAATTATTCTTAGGATTTCAACGGCAAGATAGTCAGAATTTCCTTATTCTTATCTATAGCCACTAGGAACTTTGCAATAGCTTAATAAGCTAAGAGCATCTCGAAAAGTTACGTTTTTTCCTCCCCCTATAGCACTTGTGAACCGGTGATTAAGGGCACAATGAATGTAATTTATAACGGTACTTATAAATCTCTTCAGCTGATATAAACCATAAATGGCAATATAGCTTATATACGTAATCTTCGAATAAAACCCTGGCTTCTCAGCGGGACCTAAAGAAACAGATATTAATTACAACCTTTCACCCGCTTATAATTAAATCTATTTTGCTTCAAAATGGGTTAACTGATCTCATCAGCAGCGGTAGTGCTTGCAAAACCCACAAAGTACCAGAAAACGCAGCGACTCTTAATCGCTCAGTTATCAGGTGTTAATGGCTGATAATATCGGTAGCGGGACAATTTAAAACACAATAGTATTTATTCCTATTGCTTCTCCATGCAACAGCTTGAAAATCTACCTTTACCAATCTTGCTCCACAATGAATCTTATTAGCCATAGTTTCGAGCCTTGCAACCGCATTACTCACCTCCAGATAACGCAACCCTTCAGGATAAAATTCCGGGTAGCACTGCTCATCCGGCACTAATGGCGTACAACCCGCTACGGCGGCCTCCATTACCGCTAACCCCTGAAATTCGTGGTATGCGGTAGATAGAAATACATGGCTGTTATGCAAGGTTTGTCGGTATAGAGATTCACTCTCCACGTACCCCACCACCAGCAGATTCTCACTAAACTCCCGCTGTATCTGCTCAAACTCTTTTGGGCTATTACGAAAAGATTGGCCCATCAGGTTGAGCAAGAATTTTACCTTTTTCTCTTTTAGGCCCCGAAGAATTTGCAGCAGGCGGTCTGCACCTTTGTCATATTCCCAGCGGGCGGCCCAACTGATGATTAGCTTATCCTCGCTTACTTCACCCTGATAACCCTGCCCCCACCGGTGATCCCAGCAAAAATCAGCTTGTGTGTAATCTTGAGTAAAGAGTGCATCCTCTAGTGGCACTGGCAGCACCTTTGACTTACTTGTAATTTCTTCACAAATTCCCACAGGCACACAGTCCGGGAAGCGCTTTAAAAGCTTGGCTGCGCCCTCAATCAGGGTGCGGCGGTTGTATTCCGAATTAAACAGCAACAGGTCACCGGCTAGAGCGGTATAGATATTGAGTAGCTGTGGCTCTATAGATTGGAACGCACCTGAACTGACTGGATAGGCAAACTGATTCTCGTGGAAGTAGACCACTGTGGGCACCCCCACTATCTCAGGCACTAAGCCGCGCAACGCACTGAGATCGGTCATAGACGTGGCGACAATTAGGTCCCACTGTTGCTTTAGTATTTGTGCCGTCTCCCCCCTGGCCCAAGAAAGGCTGTTGCCACGTATACGCCAGCTGAAATAGCGCGGGGGCAGTGTCAAGACTGTCCACTGCCACTCGGGAAAGGCAGCGACTAGGCCTTTACGCCAACGCTTGTGACTGTCGGCATCATAGGCCGAGAGCAATAAAACTTTCATGGGAACCTAAAACAACAAGGAACGGAAATACAGAGCTGGAAACAGAAGTATCCAGCTCCGTTATAGGCTTGAGAGGAGGTAAAGTCAGTCGAAAGAGCGCACATTCATCAGGCGAGCAAACAGACTAGAGGTATCCCAGCGAGAACCGCCGATCGCCTGCACCTCACTATAAAATTGATCCACCAGTGCCGTCACCGGTAACAGGGCGCCATTATGCTGGGCTTCCTGTAAAACGATGGCCAAATCCTTCCGCATCCAGTCCACGGCAAAGCCGTGATCATATTCACCGGCCAGCATTGTTTTTGAGCGGTTTTCCATCTGCCAGCTTTGTGCCGCGCCCTTGGAAATTACATCCACGACCTGTTCGCCATCCAGCCCTGCCGCTTTAGCAAAATGCAGCCCCTCTGCCAGCCCCTGCACCACACCGGCAATGCAGATTTGGTTGACCATTTTACAAAGCTGGCCACTGCCCACCGGGCCCAATAAGGTAACAGCACGGGCAAAAGTGTCTATCAACGGCTTTACACGTTCAAAATCTGTCTCTTCACCACCAACCATTACGGTGAGAACCCCATTTTCTGCACCGGCCTGGCCACCAGATACTGGGGCATCGAGAAAGCCGATACCTTTCTCTTTGCCAATTGCTGCCAGTTCACGCGCGACATCTGCCGAGGCAGTAGTATGATCGACGAACAGGGTGCCCTTTTCCATAGTGGCGAAGGCGCCCTGCTCTCCAGCAACCACCTGGCGCAAATCGTTATCATTACCCACACAGGCAAACACCACCTCTGCACCTTTTGCGGCCTCAGCGGGTGTTTCGAAGCTCTCCCCCTCATACTCGCCCAGCCATTTTTCTGCACGGCTGGCGGTGCGGTTATATACCCGCACTGAGTGACCCGCTTTTGCCAGGTAACCCGCCATTGGGTAACCCATTACTCCCAAGCCAATAAACGCTACCGTTGCCATATTGATTACCCCCATATCATCCAAATAAGAGCCGCCCCTAAAATCAGGCGGTAAATCGCAAATGGCGCCATGCCGATGCGACTAATAAATTGCAGGAAAAAATGAATACATAGATAGGCACTAATAAAAGAAAGCAAAGTACCCAATAAAATATCCCCCCAGGGTACCGACTCTAGGGCGAGTAAATCATAGGTCAGTAACATGGCCGGCAGGGCTATCGCCGGTATGGATAACAAGAAAGAGAAGCGCGCAGCAGCTTCGCGCTTCATGCCGAGCATCAGCCCTGCGGTCATGGTAATACCCGAGCGGGAAGTACCTGGAATAAGCGCCAATACTTGCGCACCACCAATAACTAGTGCTTTTTTCCAGTTAAGTTGCGTTAGGGTTTGCACCCTGGCTCCACGCACATCAGCCCACCAAAGCAACAGACCAAAACCGATGGTGGTGGCAGCTATAACTGCTGCTGAGCGTAAATGCGTTTCTATATAGCCTTTAAAAATTAATCCTACCAAACCGACAGGAATCGTAGCCAACACAATCAGCCAAGCCAAACGTCCTTCATCGCTAAATTGCCTCGATTTAAGCCCCCCTAAACCATCACGCAGGAGTAGCCAAATATCTTTTCGAAAATAGGTGACTACCGCGATCAGTGAGCCAAAATGTACAGCCACATCGAAAGCAAGCCCTTGATCCTGCCACCCTAAAACTTCTGCAGGCAAGATCAGGTGTGCCGAGCTTGAAATAGGGAGAAATTCAGTCAAGCCCTGGATCAGGGCCAGTACAACAATCTGAAATATTTCCATGAATTATCAGGATCGAATTTTTTGACGTTTTTGCCAGGTAACTTCATTGCGAAGATAAACGGGCTCCAAAGCTTCAGCAGATACCATTGCACCAGCTCGATAGAGAGGAACCGCTAGCTCAGCAATATCCCGTGCATGGATTAAGGCATTCAGATCCAGCTCTGCCGCTCGAGCCTTGCCTAATGCCTCATAGTGCCAACCGGGACCGGCACCGTAATATGTGTTTGTCAGCTTGGCCTCACTCAATGACAGTAGAACCTGCTCTGGATTCTGTACTGCCTCAGGTATCAAGCTGTCATTAGGCATCTCGGTGCCGTAAATACCCCAGTACACCTGCTGCATACGAGCGTCGAGCATAGCGATAATAGGATCTCCTCCCCACTGCGGGTGCGCCCTTCTGGCCCCCAAGGCCAAAGCGGCAAGGCTGGAAACCGGCACTACTGGCTTATCGGCGGAAAAGGCCAGCCCCTGTACACAACTGATAGCGATACGCAGACCCGTAAATGAGCCGGGCCCCCTGCTTACAGCAAGGGCATCCAGGTCGGGAAGGCTCAACTGGGCCTCAGCCAATACCTCATCCACCATTGGTAGCAGGCGCCGTGTATGGTCTCGCTCTGCTTGCACAAAGCGTTCGGTAATCTGGCCATTACTATAAAGTGCCACTGAGCAGGCACCAGACGTGGTATCCAGGGCAAGAATCTTCACAACTATTTCAAACCGGGTTATCGAAGGGAGTGAATTGTGGCACGGTCACAAGGTCTAGTCATGTAGATTAGCGATATTGAGGAAAGAGAAAACCCCGGTATTAACCGGGGTTGGTGGAGAGTTAGCCATGCCACTAAGGCATGCTGTGAACTAGAGGAGGTTTAATTAAGCCGCACTCTTGGGTGGTCGACCACGGCGAGCGGTACCGGCCTTAGGTGGGCGCCCTCGACGAGTTGGCGTTTTCTTGGCCGCCTCCGCTTTGCTAGCAGACTTCTTCGGACGCCCTACTCTTTTCGCTGGCTTTGCTGCGGAGGTGGCCTTCTTGGGGCGCCCTACACGCTTGGTGGCTTTAGTTTCAGAAGCAGCCTTTTTGGGGCGGCCTACTTTCTTGGCCGTAGTAGTCTTTTTAGTCGCCGCCTTTTTAGCTTTTTGAGCATCAGCTTTTAGCTTCGCAGCTGCTTTCTTCTCTAGCTCCTTGGCTTTTGTCGCAGCCTTCTTTGCTGCAGCTTTTATCTTAGCCTCAGCTTTTTTCTCGGCGGCTTTGATCTTCTTGGCATGAGCCTTAACACGAGACTTCATCCAGCGCGCTTCGAACGCCTTCAATGCCGCCGCCAGGTCTTTATCTGCCTTGGCAGAAAGGCTTTCAGAAAGGGTGGCCACCTTCTCCTTAGCCGCTTCTTCTGCATGACGCACAGCATCCATGGTCTTGGCCTTGGCAAGCTCCATTTTTGCCATCGCCAGCTTGGCGCGTAAATCTTTTGCTTTACCATTGGCGCTGGTCAAGGAAGCCTTGGCCGCTGCCGTACTACTTTTTTGTGCCCGCGCTTTTGCTTTTGCCACACGATCCATTTGTGCATCCAGCGACTTACTTGCTGCATCCACGGCTTTCTGTGCTTTTACGACTACCGGCGACGCTTTGGTCGATGTAGTTGCCTTTTTAGCACGTGTACTCTTTTTTACTACTCTTGCCATCCCTTGTCTCCTCATTAAAAAGAAGAAGTACTTCCAAAAGTGTGCTGGCAACGCGGCCTGTTAGCTATCGAATAAAACCCGGGGGTTATTTTATTGCTTATACAGAGCGGTGCGCTGCCTATTTCAATACAACTTTATCAAAGTTAATAAAAATACACGGCATTGCAAGTAAAAAAGCGAAAAATGAGAAATTTTTCAGCAAATAAGTCTCTTTTCCTTAACAAATTGCCTTTTGAAGAGGCAAAACACCTAAAAGTAAAAATTATTTTGGGCCTGGCAACTTATCTTCAACAACCGCAGCAAGAGCTTCGATATGATCCGCACGTAAATTTAGCGCGGGAATATAATGGTATTCACTTCCACCTGCTTCGATAAAATTAGCGCGATTCTCTACCGAAATTTCTTCCAATGTCTCTAAACAATCGGCCGAAAATGCTGGGCAAATCACATCAACACTCTTGATACCGCCTTTGCCCCATTCAATCAGAGTTTTATCGGTATAAGGTTGCAACCACTCAGCCTTACCAAAGCGTGACTGAAAAGTAACTTGCCAACGCTCCGGGGAAATTTGTAATTCTTCCGCAAGCAGCCTCGCGGTTTCCTGACAATGGCGTAAATAGGGGTCCCCTTTATCAACATTTGCTTTGGGGATACCGTGAAAAGAAAGCATTAATTTTTCAGCCTGACCGTGTTTCTGCCAGTGTTCCCTGACAGAGTTGGCGAGAGATTTAATATATAGAGGGTTGTGGTAATAATCACGAACCAGGGAAATATCCGGAATATCACGACTCTTTCGGAAAATTTGCGCCACTTGATCATATATTGCAGCAGTAGTGGTAGCCGAATACTGCGGATATAAAGGGAAAACAACAAAGGACTCATAGCCTTTTGATCGCAAGCTTTCAATAACTTTATCGAGGCGCGGTTCTCCGTAAGTCATGGCATACTCTACCGCGATATCCCGCCCTTTATCCTTTAAATGCTTTTGCAGTAGCTGCGCTTGATGGCGGGTATAGTAGAGAAGTGGTGAACCTTCAACTTGCGCATCGTCCGCGCTGCAATTCCAGATTTCCGCATAAGCCGGAGCAATTCTCTTGGGGCGAAAAGGTAATATCAAACCGTTTAGTATTGTAAGCCACAGTGGTCGGGGTATTTCCACTACCCTGGGGTCGGAGAGAAAGTCTCGCAAGAAATCTCTTACGGCGGACGGCGTGGGCTGCGCAGGGGTACCCAGATTCATCAAAACTATCGCTGTGGACATACAAAGACCCGTCTGAAATACAATTTTGCCAGGAATAACCTGCCGGCCATCTTAATGATTGGTCAGTCAACTACAAGGTAAGCGCTTGCGAAACTAAAAAGGAACCCATCGGAGAAGATACAAAAAAGCCCCCAAACGGGGGCTTTTTTTAACAATGTTCAGTGCGATCAGCTCAATGCTTCGATGACCTTATCGCGGATCTCATCCATGCTGCCAACTCCCATCACTTTACTGTATTTCGGAGCTGCTTCAGGGGAGCGCACTTCCAGCTCTCGGTAGAAGCCAACCAGCGGCGCTGTCTGCTCGTGATAAACCGCCAAACGCTTGCGCACGGTAGCTTCGGTATCATCACTGCGCTGTACCAGTGCCTCACCAGTCACATCATCCACACCTTCGCTCTTGGGCGGGTTGTACACAACGTGATAGACGCGGCCTGAACCCTCGTGCACGCGACGCCCAGACAAGCGCTTGACGATTTCTTCATCGTCCACAGCAATTTCCAGCACATGATCGATATGCACATCGGCATCCAGCAGTGCTTGCGCTTGGGGAATAGTGCGGGGGAAACCATCGAAAAGAAATCCATTTGCACAATCTGCCTCAGCGATGCGCTCTTTCACCAGGGCAATAATCAGGTCGTCGGAAACCAGTTTGCCGGCCTCCATAATGCCTTTTGCCTGCAAGCCGAGAGGTGTGCCCGCTTTCACCGCAGCGCGAAGCATATCGCCGGTGGAGATCTGCGGAATGCCGAACTTCTCTGTTATGAATTGTGCCTGAGTGCCTTTACCGGCCCCCGGTGCCCCCAAGAGAATAATTCGCATGTTCAGTAAGCCTCCAAAACTATCGACGCACTAAGAGCCGCCGCGCCAAAAGAGCGCTACCTTACACGTCCACCCCAAATTGGGCAAGATTATGACTGTGGTACAGCCATTACTGCAGAATAAACTGCGGCCAATACGGCTACTTATCTGTCTGAATCCTGTCTTTCTATGTCTTTCGCGCGTTCCCAGAGTCGATCAAGCTCTTGCAGGCTGGCATCTTCTGGCCCACGTCCATCTG
This sequence comes from Microbulbifer mixtoriginis (SeqCode), assembly GCF_052466765.1. Taxonomy (NCBI): domain Bacteria; kingdom Pseudomonadati; phylum Pseudomonadota; class Gammaproteobacteria; order Cellvibrionales; family Microbulbiferaceae; genus Microbulbifer; species Microbulbifer mixtoriginis (SeqCode). The sequence goes on along the minus strand of NZ_CP174289.1, from coordinate 4,037,422 downwards.
TCCTGAGCGCTGCCTCAACAGCGCCAAAACGACGCTCGAACTTACGATTACACTGTCGCAGTGCAGACTCAGGATCAACTTTCAAATGCCTGGCCGCGTTTACACAGGAGAACAACAGGTCGCCGAGCTCCTCCCCAGCATGCTCACGATCACCGGTTGCAATAGCCTCGCGCAATTCGGCTATCTCTTCCTCTATTTTGTCCAGCACACCGGTAATATCTGGCCAGTCAAAACCCACCTGTGAGGCACGCTTTTGCAATTTGGCCGCACGCGTCAAAGCGGGTAAGCCCGCGGTAACACCAGCCAGGACTCCACTCTCACCCTTTGCGTTGCGCTCTTCAGCTTTAATGGCATCCCAGTTTTGCTTTACTTGCGCTTCATCCATTGCAGAGGAGCCATTCTCGCCATAGAGCTCTCCGCTGGGGAATACATGAGGATGGCGTCGCACCAACTTGCGTACCAGGGTGTCCACAATACGGGAAAAATCGAAATGCCCCTGCTCACGGCCGAGCTGGGAATAGAAGATCACCTGAAACAATAAGTCCCCAAGCTCTTCATGTAGATGTTCGAAATCTTCAAGCTCAATTGCCTCGGCCACTTCATAGGCCTCTTCAATCGTTGAAGGAACAATACTGGAAAATGTCTGTTTCAGATCCCAGGGGCAACCACCGTTTGGGTTGCGCAACTGGGACATTAGGTGGAGTAAGTCCTCCACCGAGTATTGGTCTTGCAAGGATCCCCCTCAGCGCAGCATACGCCGCTTCGCCGATGCGACATTGGGCAGGCGATTAATGCGGTGCAACACGTAACTCAACTCTTCAAAATTATGAATCTCGGCGGTAAGTACCATCTCTACAGTATGCTTATGCTTATTACTGTGTGTCTGCATCGCCGTAATATTGATTTTCTGACTATCGAGCATAGCGGTGACATCGCGCAACAGCCCCAGGCGATCATAGGCTTCGATAACGATTTCCACCGCATAGAGTTCCCTCGGTTTTGCCGCCCAATTAACTTCTAGTACTCGCTCAGACTCCTCTGCCTGCATACGCAGCATATTCGTGCAGTCTTTACGATGTATCGATACCCCGCGACCAAGAGTGATGTAACCCATAATTTCATCACCGGGAACAGGGTTACAACAACCCGCAATATGCGTCAGTAAATTGCCAACCCCTTCGATATAAACATCGGCTTTGCCCGCCCCCGTGGCCACCGGGGCAGTAAGTGAAGGCACACGCTCCGCGTTGTCGACCTTTACCATACGCTGGGCGGTGTTCAGCACCTGCCCCACACCGATATCCCCAGCTCCCACTGCCGCATAGAGATCATCCAACGAGTGCATATTTAGCTTGGCAGCAAGCTGTTCAAAATTAAAATCACTCAGAGCAAGCTGTTTGAACTCACCATCTAAAATACTGCGACCATCGGCAATATTTTGATCTCGGGCCTGCTGCTTAAACCAGTGGATAATCTTGGCCCGTGCCCGCGAGGTTGTTATATAGCCCATACCGGACGAAAGCCAATCGCGACTGGGGGCTTCACGTTTACCAGTGAGAATCTCCACCTGATTGGCGGTTTCCAGTTCGTGGTTTAATGGCACTATGCGGCCATCCACCTTAGCGCCGCGACAGCGATGACCAATCTCGGTGTGGATTTTATAGGCGAAATCCAGCGGTGTGGCTCCGCGAGGCAAATCGACTACATGGCCATCGGGAGTAAAAACATAGATACGGGAGTCCCCTTCCCCGGTCTGAAGATCTTCTTGTAAGGGATTACCACCCACCTCTTCATGCCAGTCGAGCACTTGCCGCAGCCAAGAGATCTTTTGCTCATAGCTATCTTGGCTCTCTGTTTTCAGGTCGGTGCCCTTATACCGCCAGTGAGCACAGACCCCATATTCAGCCTCCTCGTGCATGGCAAAAGTACGGATTTGCACTTCCAGCACCTTGCGTTCGGGGCCGATCACCGCAGTGTGCAGGGAGCGGTAGCCATTCTCCTTCGGAGAGGCAATATAGTCATCAAACTCGTTGGGAATATTGCGCCAGAGGTTATGTACAATCCCCAGCACCGCGTAACAATCCCGCACGGTAGGCACCAGTATGCGTACAGCACGAATGTCATAAACCTGAGAAAAGCCGATATTCTTGCGGCGCATCTTGCGCCAAATACTGTAGATATGCTTTGCGCGGCCATAGACATCACCCTCTATATCCGCCCGCGCCAGTTCTGAGCGAAGAAGCTCCAGCACCTCATCGATATATTCTTGTCGCGCCATCCGCTTTTCATCTAAAAGGCGCGCTATCTGTTTGTAGTCTTCAGGCTCAAGGTAACGGAAGGACAAGTCCTCCAACTCCCACTTGATATGCCCTATGCCAAGGCGATGCGCCAGTGGTGCATAGACATCGGCCACCTCGCGAGCGACTCGCTGGCGCTTAGTGGGCTCAGCATTCTTGGCCGCACGAATTGCACAAGTCCGCTCGGCAAGTTTGATCAGCGCAACGCGAACATCATCAACGAGCGCCACCAACATACGGCGGATATTTTCCGAGTGCTCCTCTACCGCACCGCTTTTGCTTTCCTCACCAGTATCGGCACTGCGACTGCGAATCGCCGCCATGCGCAATACCCCGCGAATAAGCTTGGCTACAACCGACCCAAACTCCTCTTCAACGCTTTTAAGCGCGAGGCGCTTCTCTCGTACTGCTCTGTAGAGCACTGCAGCCACCAGTGCTTCAGAATCAATTTGCAAGTCCGCCAGGATTTCCGCCATTTCAAGGCCGGTGGCAAAACTGCTGGCACCCTCTGCCCAAATATTTTCTGCGGCGATAGCCTGCTGCTCAGCCTCTGCACTCACTTCCGCTGCACGGCGCAAGGTCACTATGGCAGCCCCATCCAGCCCAGCCAGTTTTTGCACATGGCGCAACCAGGCTTCCAGGTCGTGCTCTCTCTCACCTCCAAAGGAATGATGTTTTCTGACTTGAACCATGTTTTAACCGGGCCGAAACAGGAATTTGTAAGCTTACTAGCATTGCTCAGTGACTTGCATGATGGCAAAACCAAGCAAAAAGAATAACTTCCCAAATTAGGGACGCTTCTATCATAGGTTTGGTCAGACTAAAGTCCACGATTTTCTTTATGTTTTCAACAAGCCGCGTGAAATTTAGCGATAACTCACCCCAGTGGATATGGCTTGATACTGGAAACTGCAAACGACAATACCAATTGGTCAATCACATTGAGCAGCGAGAATTCTTACCGAGGAGAATGCGATCAAAGGAAAGCTTGTCGGGCTGAAAGGCTTTTACAGAGAGGCCCTCTCATTTTCAACATCTCAGCGGTGACACTGAAAAACCGAGAAAACCAGCCTCTATTACAGCCTTTTTAGTGGAAGCCTATTCATTAGCCACATAAAGAGAGCTTTAAGCCCTCACCTGCCGCCCACAGCTAATTAATGGTCTTTGTTTTAATAAAACAATCTACGCACTGACAATCTTAAACTGAGAACACGCTTAAAATCAGAGCGTCAAAAAAACTAAAAATAAAAGTCGGAGAGAGAAAATATCAAATATACGCAGATAGATTGGCAGGCATATAAAAAATCACACTAAAGTCGGGGGCAACAAAAAATCTGCACACCCGACTGTGCCTTTTTTCCCAGCCTTACTGATTGAACAATCCCGAGGATAAATAGCGATCACCGCGGTCACAGATGATTGCCACAATTATGGCATTCTCCACTTGGCAGGAAAGGCGCAGTGCTCCGGCAACCGCTCCGCCGGAAGAAACACCACAGAAGATGCCCTCTTCACGCGCCAGCCTACGTGTCATTTCCTCCGCTTCCCGCTGATCCATATCGATAACGAGATCCACTTCCTCTGGGACAAAAATTTTTGGTAGGTAAGCCTGTGGCCATCGGCGAATTCCGGGAATACTGGAACCATCGGTTGGCTGCAGACCCACAATCTGAATCTCCGGCTTCTGCTCTTTCAGAAAGCGGCCGCAGCCCATTATGGTACCTGTGGTCCCCATAGAAGAGACAAAATGAGTAATTTCCCCAGCGGTCTGCTGCCAAATTTCGGGCCCGGTACCCTCGTAATGGGCCAGAGGATTATCCGCATTGGCAAATTGATTAAGCACGAGGCCACGACCTTCGGTCTGCATTTGAAGAGCCAGATCCCGAGCACCTTCCATTCCCTCCTCCGCGCTGACCAAAATCAGCTCGGCACCGTATGCTGTCATAGAAGCCTTACGTTCTGCGGTAGCACTGTCCGGCATAATCAGGATCATACGATAACCTTTAATGGCAGCTGCCATTGCCAGTGCGATGCCCGTATTGCCGCTGGTAGCTTCTATCAAGGTATCCCCTGGTTTAATCTGCCCTCTTGCCTCGGCGTGGTTGATCATTGATAGAGCTGGGCGATCTTTTACCGAACCGGCCGGATTATTACCTTCCAGCTTGAGCAAAATCGTATTGCTGGTATCACCGGGGAGGCGTTGCAGCTTGATCAGTGGCGTATTACCTACGCAGTCAGCAATCGTTGGGTAATCCATAGTACCTTGAGTCCAGACATATTGCGGCCGCACAGTGTACCCGATGCTCCCTCTCGGGCTAAATACCGACTATTTTGGTGGACTATATAGTCGAGTTATTACAAGTATCAAAAAATCGCAAAGCAGAAAACATTTACCCAGAGCAGCCCGTATAGGAGTGCGCCTCCTCTCGCATAGGGGTAAAATGGGGAAAAAATAATCGCACAAGACCCTTGATTTCTCATGGCCCCAAATAATACCGACCCTTCCATGCCGGCTCCTTCAGAGCTCCGCTCGTTGCGTTCAACTATGTTTCGCTTCACGGTTGCGCCAGCACTGATTTTGGCCATGACTCTGGCCCTTGTGTTCACGCTGCAACAAATGCACGATCGCCGTCAGCTCTTACTCAGCCACGGACGGGCAAGTGCCGAACAACTGGCCGAGTTAATTGAAATGAGTGGCGGTCACCCTTTCGATCTGCGTATGGAATGGTTACGCAAGAGCCTGTTGGCACTGATGCTGGAAAAGGACATGGTGCGCTCGGTACATATTTATTCCACTGAGGAAAGTAAAAAAATCTCACTGGATAGATCCACTGGGCTGGGGCTTCTGGCCAGTGTGGGCCCACGACCACGCACCCCGCTTACAAACCACCAACTCAATCAGCGCGAAGCTTTTATTTTTGAAGATGATGAAACCCTACAGGTATTACAGCCATTAAAGGGGGACATCACCACCTGCTGGATTAGTATCGAGCTACACCGGCCCTATTTTCTTGTGGGCACCTACCAAGTATTACTCGTGGGCTTGGTGGGCTTAATTATTTGCACCTTGGCCGCCCTAGCTTGGTCGGTGATTTTATCTGAGCGTTTTGCTCACAGCCTGGTACGTATGGGACAGGTATTACAAGCCATGGGGCGCGGTGAGTTTGACCGCCGCATTCACGAGATAGAGAACCGCGAACTCGCACAACTGGCCGATCAGATTAACGAGATGGGTGAAAGTCTTGCCAATTACCAGCGGGACTATAAATCGAACATGCTGCAGAGCATGGACGATCTACGTCAGTCTCTCGACAGTATGGAAGAGCAAAATATCGAGTTGGACCTGGCACGCAAAAGAGCCCAGGAGGCGAGCCGTATCAAGTCGACCTTCCTTGCCAATACCAGCCATGAAATCCGCACACCATTAAACGGCATTATCGGGTTTACTAATTTATTGCTTAAAACCGAGATCGATGAGCTACAACAGGACTACCTGCAAACCATTCTGCGCTCCTCAGAAAACCTGCTCACCACAATTAACGATATCCTGGATTTTTCTCGAATCGAGTCCGGCAATTTGGTGCTCGACCATATCCCTATGGACCTGGGGCAGCTGCTTGAGGAGACCCTGCAAATTCTTGCCCCTTATGCCTATGAGCATCACCTGGAACTGGTGCCACTGATTGACCCACAATTGCCTGTCACCCTGGTGGGCGATCCTCTGCGTACAAAGCAAATATTTACCAACCTGCTCGGTAACGCCGTGCGCAGTTCCGAGAATGGTAATATCCCGGTACGCCTCACTGTACAGAGCAATAAGGACTCTGAACTGGTATTGCGAATCAGTGTTACCGACCTTGGCAATCGCATTGATGAGCCCGGTCGCCGCGAGCTGGAACAAATTCTCAACGCCAAAACACCACAACATTCGCAGCAGATCAGCGCCAACGGGCTCGGAATCTCTATCGCTCGCAGCCTCGTCGAGCGCATGCGCGGTTGCACGGGTATGGAAGTAGCTGCAAATGGTGCCAGCACCTGCTGGGTGGAACTGACCCTGGTACCGGAACGCAACCGCGGCATCCCGCCACGGGTGCTTTTCCCAGACTGCCGCATACTGATTGCCGACCCCAACGAATTGACCCGCTCCCAGGTTGCTCAACTGCTTAAACAGTGGCAGGTTGAACCCATTGAACTTGCCGATACCGATACTCTGCAGCCAGCAATTGAACAAATGTGGCGGCACGATGCGCTGCCAGATGCGGTGATTATCGATACCGCCATCGCCAAGGGAGACTTTGACAGCTTCAGCATGAAGGTACAGTCCCTGGTCGATGCCTATCAATGCCGGGTAATCGTACTCGGTGCCCCAGCAGAGCTGCGCCGCTGCTATGAGCAGTTGCGCACCCGCACCTTAACTTTCCTTGGCAAGCCGGTAACCCGCGAGAACCTGCTTCGCGCCCTGAAAAGAGCCGTCCCCCAACAGAGCCAGCCTCGCCCCAGTAATGGTGCCGTACCCGCCCTCCCCTGGCCCGCGCCACCGCGTGTCCTGGCCGTGGATGATCACGCCGCTAACCGGCGCCTGGTCGGCGAGTTACTGCGCGCCCAGGGTGTAGAGGTGGTGATCGCCGCCAGTGGTGAAGAAGCCTTACTACATTGGCAGCAAAGCACGTTCGACTTGGTCTTCATGGATATCCAGATGCCCGGTATGGACGGTATTGAAGTCACCCGCTGCATCCGCGAACGAGAGACCGGCCGCCGCACGCCCATTATTGCACTCACTGCCCATGTGGGAGCCGAGGAGAAGGCGAGGCTACTGTCCGCAGGGCTAGACGACTACCTGAGCAAACCAGTAAGCGAAGCCCAGTTGTCCCATATGATCAAACGCTGGCTCAAAATTATCACTCCACAAGTGGTAGAAAAATTGAACCCAAACCAGATGCGCCTGGTGGATATCGGAGAGAGTCTCAACCTGGCAAATGGCGATGCAAAACTGGCCAGGGATATGCTGCAAATGCTCGTGGATGGGTTGATAACCGATGAACGGGAACTGGAGCGACTACAGGGTCTAGGCGACATAAAAGGCATGTTTGAGTTGACCCACCGCATGCACGGCGGCTGTTGTTATTGTGGCGTATCACGCCTACGAGAGGCCACTTGTGTGTTACAGGAGGAGTTACGTATCCAGCAAAATCAGGAGAATCCCCAGCTCGACCGCCGCAAATTGGATAGGGCACTCAGGGAAATTCGCGCCCTGCGAGAATGGGCCTCCGAGCAGGATCTCGACACACTGTTTGGGTTGGAGGTTGCCTGACTCGCAGTGAATTAAGGCCGGAGAGATGCTCCGGCCTAACTGCGAGCTTCAAAAATCACGAACGCCAGGGCTGCATCCTTTTCATCGGAAAGGGAGAGGTGTATCACCTCCACTCCCATCGCCTGAGCCCGCCTCTGCGCTCCACCCCGCAGCAGCACCTGCGGAGCTGCACCCTGGCGCCGGCGCACTTCAATATCCTGCCAGGAAACACCTTCTCCAATACCAGTACCTAGGGCTTTACCCACCGCTTCTTTAGCTGCAAAGCGCTTGCACAAATAGGCCGCTCTATTGGCCTCGGCAAGATCGGCAAAATCACAGCGTTCGCCACCACTCAATATACGCTCCACGAAACGATCACCATGGCGGCGCCAAACTGACTCGATACGGCTGTAATTGCAAATGTCGGTACCGATGCTAACAATCATTTCCCGTAAACCTGTTTAAATAACTCGCGGCTCTGCAAGGGCTTCTCCCCCAGTAATGTGCGCAACAAAATACGGGTTAAACGCTTTGCCGGGCCCAATACTTCTGCCGGCCACTTGCCAGACTCTTTAGCCCGCAGTATCCCCAGCAGCTCTGAACCAAAAAACTCCCACTCACGCAGAGCAGTGGCACCCTGCCTGTGCACCGGCGCAAAGCCCACCTCCAATTCCAACCTGTAGCTGCCGGCCTCACTCACAACGCCCTGACTCTGCACACAATAATCCAACGGTGGGCAACTACCCAACTCCGCGAGCAGCTGTAATTCGAAACTGCGCAGTGGTCCTTCCAACTCTGCACTGTCCGTACCTCCCAGATCTGATAGCTCCTGCAATAGACGCTGATAGGTGGCAAAAAGACCTATGTGCGCCTCGCCCTCCGGTAGCAAGCGCACCATCAACTCATTGGCGTAGAGCCCGCCATAGACAGCACGTCCCTTAAGCCAGAGTGGAACTCCAACATTCTCCACGGGCCCGAGGGTTTTCAGAGATCCAGCACCGAGCAGAGTAACTAATAGAGGCGTAAAAGGTTGCAGCGCCTGCTGGCGCCGCTGCTTGTCCCTCCGCGCACCGCGGGCAACACAACCAATACGGCCATGGTTTGGAGTGAATAACTCAAGAATCAGGCTGGAGTCGCGATAGGGCCGGGCGTGGAGAATGTACGCCGGCTGCGCCGGCGGTGGTGTCTTCATGGCGGACGAGTCAGGGGAAGAGGGTTACTCGTCACGATAGCCGAGACTGCGTAGGGCACGCTCGTCATCAGACCAGCCGGACTTCACCTTAACCCACAAATTCAGCATTATCTTGCTATCGAACAGGCGCTCCATATCTTCACGAGCCTGGCTGCCAATCTGCTTGATACGCTCACCCTTGTTGCCGATGATAATGCGCTTCTGCCCCGATCTCTCCACCAGGATCGCCGCGCTGATATGCAGAATCTTCCCTTCCTGTTTGAACTCCTCAACCTCAACAGTGACTTGGTAGGGCACTTCCGCACCCAGCTGACGCATAATTTTTTCACGCACAATCTCTGCGGCGAGGAAGCGTGAACTGCGATCAGTAACTTGATCCTCTGGGAAGAAGTGTTGCCCCTCTGGCAAATGCTTGAGGATTACCTCTTCTAAGGAATCGAGGTTGACGTTGCGCAGTGCCGAGATCGGCACAATTTCAGCCTTAGGGTGCTGTTCCGCCAAAGCCTGCAGCTGAGGCAGCAGATCACTCTTATCCTCCAGCTGATCGACTTTATTGACGGCGATAATCAGCGGACACTTGAGACCGCGCAACTTGTCGGCCACCAGCTGGTCACCCTCACTCCAGCGGGTGCGCTCCACGACAAACACCACCACATCTACATCCCGCGCTGCACTGGAAGCGGCGCGGTTCATATAGCGGTTGATGGCCTTTTCCTGATCCGAATGCAGGCCGGGTGTGTCCACAAAAATAACCTGATTGGGGCCATCGGTTTTAATACCGAGCATGTTGTGGCGGGTTGTCTGGGGCTTGCGTGAAGTAATCGCCAGCTTCTGGCCCAGCAAATGGTTAAGCAGCGTGGACTTTCCCACATTGGGGCGGCCGACGATCGCTACATAGCCGCAGCGAGAGGGTTGTTCACTCAAGAAGTTTCTCCGAAAGGGTTGAAGTGCCCAGCGAAACCGGGCTCTGCTCGCCCCCGCACACAGGGGCTATCTGTCCGAGCCGGGCGATGAACCGCTGCGCTCTATTGTAAGGTTAGTCCTGCCCAGTGAGGCGCTTATAAGCCTCTACCGCAGCAGTTTTCTCTGCGGCGCGGCGACTATTGGCCTCGCCGCGAGCCGGCTGGGTCAAACCACTAACCCGGCATTCTACGATAAAATGCTGGGCGTGCTCAGCACCGGACACATCCACGACTGAATACTCAGGCAGTGGCTTTTTACGGGCCTGGAGCCATTCCTGCAAGCGGGTTTTGGGGTCTTTCACCGTCTCCAGTGACAGCTCCTGCAGCCGTGGTGCAAACCATGCCAGCACTCTAGCGCGCGCTGCCTCCAGACCGGCATCAAGGTAGATAGCACCGATCAGGGCCTCCACCGCATCAGCCAGGATAGAGGCACGGCGAAAGCCGCCGCTTTTCATCTCACCCTCGCCCAGGCGCAAGCAGTCGCCAATATCCAGCTCTCGCGCCAGCTTGGCCAGGGTTTCACCACTGACCAGTTGCGCGCGCAAACGGCTCAGCTGGCCCTCGCGACCCTGGGGAAATTGCTCATAAAGTGCGGCACCAATAGTAAAGCCGAGAATGGAATCGCCGAGAAATTCCAAACGCTCGTTGTTACGGCTGCCGTGGGATCGGTGTGTAAGCGCCAACTCCAAAAGAGTGCTTTGTTCAAATTTGTGGCCAAGGCGCTGGCAGAGACGCTCCAGTAAAAGGTCAGTCACGTTTGCGGAATTGCTCCAGATCTATCAAAGGATCACAACAAAGCTCAGGCTTGGCCGTATTGAGCTGTTTGTTAAATTTCATCACGACATCCACGTTATAAATCAGCGGCTGGCGCAACTCGTAATTAATACTGACCACAGTACTTTTCGCCCCACGCACCACCTGCAATGCTTTAGTGGGCTCTCCACGCACATTATTGATCAGAAAGAAACGGCCCAGCTCTTTCTTGATCTGGCCGGTCGACATATTTTCCAGCTCCGGGTTCTCACCCAGAGTTCTCAGGGCCTCACTCACATAACGCGCATCCACGTAGGCTGGGGCCATTTTAGAAACACAGGTAAGGGCAAAGCCCAACACCGCAATAACCAACAACCAACCCCAGTAACTCATGCCGCGCTGACGCTTTAGCGAAACCCGGATAACACTATTCATTACCTTTGCCCTCAATCCATATCGCCGGCACAACGCCGGCCATTTTCGTTATTGGATAGAGCCTACACGTTTAAAGCTGGGCAAACTGAGCCAGTTGTCCCAGTGCATCCAAATAGCAAAGGCTTTACCCACTACGTCACGCTCAGGGACAAAGCCCCATGCACGGCTGTCGAGGCTGTTATCGCGGTTGTCGCCCATCATAAAGTAATGGCCTTCCGGAACTACACCACTAAAGTTACCGTACTGACTGGCAGGGATATTTTTTTGCATTAAATGGCGCTTGCCATAGAGATTTTCCCACAATATTTCCTGTCTCGGATTTACCGGGGGCATCGCCTGAATCAGCTCCTGCGGTGCCAGCTCACCGTTGACATAGAGCACATTGTTTTTCAGCTCAATTTTGTCACCGGGAAGGCCAATAACCCGCTTGATAAAGTAGGTATCATTCATGTGCGGTGGGAAAAACACCATCACGTCGCCGCGCTGAGGTTCGCCGATATCTACTACTTTTTTACGGGAGACCGGCAAGCGCAAGCCGTACTCATACTTATTGACCAGAATAAAATCACCAACCTGAAGGGTTGGGATCATGGAGCCAGAGGGAATCTGGAAAGGCTCGACAATAAAAGAGCGCAACACAAAAACGATTGCCAGGATTGGGAAGAACGACTTTGCGTACTCCACAACCACTGGATCCTCTTGCTTGCCCCCGCCTTCTTTTTTGCGGCGACGGGCAAAAAACAGGCTGTCTACCAGCCAGATACCGCCACTGATAACGACTAACCAGAGCAGAATCAGAGGTAAATTAATATCCATTATGTATCTCTATTTTCCTTGAAGCCAATAGCGGACCTAGCCGCTATTGATCCACCTTCAGCACGGCCAGGAAGGCTTCTTGTGGCACTTCCACTCGACCGAGCTGTTTCATACGGCGCTTACCCGCTTTCTGCTTTTCAAGCAGTTTTTTCTTACGGGTGACATCGCCACCATAACATTTTGCAGTCACATTCTTGCGCAGAGCCTTTACAGTGGTACGGGCCACCACTTGGCCACCAATAGCCGCCTGAATTGCCACATCGAACATCTGCCGGGGAATCAATTCTTTCATTTTTTCCGCCATGGCACGCCCCTTCTGCTGGGCATTCTCACGGTGCACGATCAGCGCCAGGGCATCGACTCGATCCCCGTTAATGAGGATATCCAGACGCACCAGTTTTGCCGCTTCGAAGCGTACAAAGCTGTAATCCAGGGAAGCAAAGCCACGGCTCACCGACTTGAGGCGGTCGAAGAAATCCATCACCACTTCACTCATGGGTAGCTCATAGCGCAGGGATACCTGGGAGCCCACGTACTGCATATCTTTCTGAATACCGCGCTTCTCCACGCAGAGAGTAATCACGTTGCCCAGATATTCCTGCGGTACCAGGATATTCACCTCGGCAATAGGCTCACGCATCTCCTCAATGTTACCCACATCCGGCAGGCGCGATGGGTTATCCACCATCACCACTTCGCCGTCGGTCTGCTCAACCTCATACACCACGGTTGGCGCGGTGGTGATCAAGTCGAGATCATACTCGCGCTCCAAACGCTCCTGGATAATCTCCATGTGCAGCATACCGAGGAAGCCGCAGCGGAAACCAAAGCCGAGCGCATCAGAGGTCTCAGGCTCATAGAACAAAGAGGCATCGTTAAGAGAAAGCTTCTCCAGCGCATCGCGGAAGCCTTCGTAATCGTCGGAGCTAACCGGGAACAAACCCGCGTAAACCTGTGGTTTGACCTTCTGGAAGCCCGGCAGCATTTCGATTTCATCGGCACCCTTAGCGTGGGTCAGGGTATCGCCCACTGGCGCGCCATGGATATCCTTGATGCCAGCCACAACAAAACCCACTTCACCGGCACGCAGCACACCAGTTTCTTTGCGCTTGGGGGTAAAGATACCGACGTTATCCACCACATGGGGGCGACCAATCGACTTGGTGACAATCTTGTCTTTGGTTTTCAGGGTGCCCTGCACCACTCGTACCAGGGACACAACGCCCAAATAGCTATCGAACCAGGAGTCGATGATTAGGGCCTGTAGCGGCGCATCCACATCGCCCTCGGGTGGTGGAACCTGACGCACCAGATCCTCAAGGACATCCTCTACACCCAGACCGGACTTGGCGCTGCAACGGGTCGCATCAGCTGCATCGATGCCGATGATTTCCTCAATTTCCTCAGCGACTTTATCCGGGTCCGCTTGGGGCAAGTCCATCTTGTTTAGTACCGGGATAACCTCCAGGCCCTGCTCAATCGCCGTATAACAGTTGGCCACTGACTGGGCCTCGACACCTTGTGCGGCATCCACTACCAACAGCGCCCCTTCACAGGCTGCCAGAGAGCGGGATACCTCGTAGGAGAAGTCCACGTGTCCCGGGGTATCGATAAAGTTCAACTGGTAGGTCTTACCATCCCGCGCTTTGTAGTCGAGCGTTACACTCTGCGCCTTGATGGTAATACCGCGCTCGCGCTCCAACTCCATGCTGTCGAGCACCTGGGCTTCCATTTCGCGGTCTGAGAGCCCGCCGCAATCCTGAATAAAGCGGTCCGCCAGGGTAGATTTCCCGTGGTCGATATGGGCAATAATGGAGAAATTGCGGATATGTGAGAGATCTGTGGCCACTGCGGAATAAAAACCCTTGAAAAATCAAATGATTAGCTGACGGAGCTGCCAGCTGTGTGGCGCAAGTCTAACAGAACTCCCGAGCAGAGGTGAGAGGCAGGTGACACAATGGGCCACCATTTGCCTCTTGTACTTAGCTTTCGATCTTAATTGTGCGGAAAGTTGACTGGCCAGCTCGGAAAAAGCGGATCGGCAATAGCTCATCTTTGGGGAGGTCATCGACCACCGTTTCGTAGTCGCTGATATCGGTCACTTCCTCAAAGCCCAACTGGGCGATGATATCGCCGCTACGCAGACCCGCCTTTGCACCTGGCTTGCCGGGAATAACCTGGCGTACAAGCACGCCAGTATCTACATTCCAGCGCTGCTTCATACCCTCCGGGATTTCCTCGACAACCACACCGAGGGGGCCACCCATTCTGGATGCCGGCTGATTGGACGCCTGGCTGCGCTCTTCATCAGAACCCGGCAGGGAGCCAACAACCACTTGTAGCTTTTCGGTTCTGCCCTTGCGCATCAGCTCCACGGGCACCTCGGTGCCGGGGCGAACCTGACCTACTACATGTGGCAGGTCTCCATGTACACCAATCTTGCGACCATCAAAACGGATAATTACATCTCCAGGTTTAATACCGGCCTCAGCCGCAGGAGTACCTGGACTCACCTGCTCCACTAGCGCACCAGAAGGTTTACCGAGCCCCATGGCTTCAGCCATATCACGGTCCACATTGCGGATACCAACGCCGAGCCAGCCGCGATCCACACGGCCCTTCTCTTTCAACTGGGCAACCACATCCTGGGCCAGACTCGCTGGGATAGCGAAAGACAGGCCTATAGATCCGCCGCTACGGGTATAAATCTGGGAGTTGATCCCCACTACCCGCCCATCGAGATTAAACAACGGCCCACCGGAGTTGCCAGGGTTGATCGCTACATCGGTCTGAATGAATGGCACATAGTTTTCGCGACTTTCATTGGGGATACTGCGCCCCATAGCACTCACGATACCGGCACTGGCGGAGTAGTCGAGGCCGAATGGCGAGCCGATCGCGACCACCCATTCACCCACCTGCAGCTCCTCTGAGTCCCCCCAGCGCACTGCCGACAGGTCATCGGCTTCGATCTTGAGCAGGGCAAGATCCGAGCGCTCATCGGTGCCTATCACCTTCGCCTCGTATTCGCGGCGATCGGTTAGCGTAACTCTCACCTCATCTGCACCATCGACCACATGGTTGTTGGTCACGATATAACCATCTTCAGAAATGATGAAACCTGAGCCCATGCTGGCCACTGGGCGCTGACGACGGCGTGGCTCGATCAGGTGACGGAAAATATCGGGGATTTCCTGCTGATACTGCGGCGAGTTGTTGCCGCGAGCCACTCGGCTGCGATCCACCGTGTTGATCTTAACCACCGCAGGAGAGTTTTCCTCTATCAATTCGGTAAGTTCTGGCAGTCCGCGCGCACTAGCAGCGCCGGAAGCCAAGAGACAGAGTACCAAGAGATATTGTGTACAGCGTTTAACCATAGGTTTGTTACCCCTAGTGTTCCCTTCTAATATGAAACCATTGGAATTTGAATCCCTTCCAGGGCATGCCTCGACGGAATGGCTCCGGCCCCTTTAGGGACATTCAGTAACGATTTAGTGGCTGTATAGCCACGAAAGTTCTGCCGCCTAATGTAAATCTGTGTAAAGGCCAGCGATGTCCAAACTGCGCCCACGCCCACAGCGAGGCCAATTCCACCTCCCCAAAGAACTGTACGGATACAGTGCCCTGGGCGCACCACTTTTTTATTTTCCCGCTCAATCCGGCCACAAACCGGGCCTGGTGATGGCCGGCACCCACGGCGATGAAGTCGCAGCAGTGGTAGCACTCTCTTGTGCACTGCGCTCACTGGCGACGAACCAGCTCAAACACCATGTGATACTGGCGGTAAATCCCGATGGTTGCCAGTTGGGTACCCGCTGCAATGCAAACGGCGTAGACCTGAACCGCAACTTTGCCACAGAGAACTGGGACGGCGGCGGCAATGTTTACCGCTGGAATAGCACAGCAGATGCCCGCGATGTCCAACTCGGTACCGGCAACAGGCCCGCCTCTGAGAGTGAAACCTCCGCGTTATCCCAGTTGATTACTAAACTGGCGCCCCCTTGGACGGTATCCATCCACGAACCCCTGGGCTGCGTGGAAGACCCCGACAAAACTACACTGGGAGCCTGGTTGGCCGAAGGTATGCAGCTGCCACTGGTCGAACAGCTAGGCTACCAAACACCGGGTTCTTTCGGTACCTGGTGCGCCGAGCGCGCCCTGCCCTGTATCACCGTGGAGTTTCCACCAATCTCCGCTGATGCAGCCAGTGAAGAATATCTGGATATACTGATCGACCTGATTACTTACGACCAATAAACCCTGCCAGCAGTAAAGCGCAGTGGGGGCTCGGCATCTCTCGCCAGCCAGGTAGGGCCATCCAAATCCAGGTAGCGCGCCTTTGACCCCAGAGGCCAAGCCGCACGTATTGCCCGCGAGGTACACAACATACAACCGAGCATCAGCTCAAAACCCTGCGCAGAAGCCTCCTTCGCCAGAGCCTCAGCCTCACGAATCCCCCCGGTCTTATCGAGCTTAATATTGACCATCTCATAGCGCCCCTTCAGGCGCGGCAGGTCAGCTCGGGTATGGCAGCTCTCATCGGCACAGATAGGAAGTGGATGGGGAAATGTGGAGAGAAATTTATCGTCGTCCGCAGGCAAGGGTTGCTCCAGCATGGCAACCCCCAACTCCGCCAACTGCTGACAGCGTTCGATCAGAGTGATGCTCTGCCAGGCTTCATTGGCATCAATCACCAACTGGGCACTGGGCGCAGCGGCACGTACGGCCGCCACCCGCTCACAGACCAGGTGATCATCCAGCTTGAGCTTTAACACTTGCACTCCATGGGATACCGCATTGTCCGCGGCCATAGCCATGGCCTCCGGGCTATCGATCACCAAAGTCTGTACGGTGGGCAGGGAATCGGGACCGGCAAAGGGCACATTATTGTACTTCGCCTCCCAGTCAGCCAGCGCGCAGTCGAGGGCATTGCGCGCGGCACCAGCGGGCAATCGCGACGCCAAAGCACTCCGCTTCAAACCGGCAGCCAGCTCGGAAAGCAAGGGTTCCAGCTGCTGCACAACCGATTCAGGGCTTTCGCCATAGCGGGCATAAGGGGTGCACTCTCCAATACCCACGCGGCCTTCCAGCTTTACCTCTACAACGACGACTTCTGCTTCAGTGCGAGCTCCGCGGGAGATAACAAAGGCCGTGCGCAGGGGCCAGCGCTCTATATAGCAGCGGGCCAACATGGAAAGACTCCGATTAAACCTTGGAGTTATCAGTTTAGGTTCTGTTATGAATGCCCGCTGCTGGGCTCTATGCGCAACAGCACCGGGGTAAAAGTGGGATTGGCAGCTTGGCGGCGACTGTACCAACGCACGCCGAGAGCACCGCCCAGCAGGCCCATTAGCGCGCCTATAACGGCGCCAGCCTCAGCGAAAAAATAGTCCCCCAATAGTGCGACAAGCACCAGGGAAACCAGGGGTAACAAATAAACCAGCAGGGTACTGCTGGTGAGGGCACTCTCAGTAATGCCGATTACGGCGGTATCATTCAGGGAAATTTTATCGGCCGGGTAGCCGTTAAGAACTGCTCTCACTCGCGTGGAAGAAGAAAAAAAGTCACCAAGTAGACCAGTGCCGCAGCCAGACTTGGCCTCACAACCATTGCAGGCGCTGCGCTGGATTGTTTCAACCCAGACAGCGTCGGATTCTATGGCGACAATACGGCCGCGCTCTTCAAGCACGGCACTCAGCCTTTTTCAGCAATAGAACTGGCTACTCTGCGCGCCGTGGCATCGGGGATTTCCCCAACGACAGTAACGGTATAAGCGACGCCATTGACTTCCATTCGGTCCATATAGGCCACTGTCGCACCGCGTATGGCTCGGCCTTTAAAATCCTTTAGCTCAGGTCCAAGGCGTTGCACAAACACGGTAAATACGCCTAGCCCATCACTAAAGACCATCATATCGCCATCGGAAAGGGGTTTTACCGATACCACCTTGAAACCTTCCGGCAGCCAGCGTACTTGCCAGCGACTCTGGGAGGATTCGCAGCTAGTTCGATTATCAACCCGTCGCGCATTATTGGAGACCGCCTCCAGAGCACCATCCTCTACCGGCGACAAGTCTAGCTGTACAAACTGGTAGCGCTCCAACACTCGGCCCTGGGTGCTCACCAACATAGTTTTAAGGGGCAGGCCGGTTTCCCGGTCTAAGCTGACCACCAGCCCGAGCCGGTAGCGATCCCGCGGCCTGGCCTCGATAACTACTGCATCGCGATCGGCAATACGCTCCTCGCCACGCAAAATAAACTGGTAGGCGCGCTGAACTTGCTGCTGTCCCACCGCATTCCATAGGGTAGCCCGAGCACTGGGCGAAACACCGTAGTCACAATTGCTGCTGCTACCGTGGCTAATCAATTCTCGCGGCTCGCCACTGAGGTAGCGCACACGCTCTACCTGTTCTCCGTCGCGGACCGCGTGTACCACCTGCAGGGTTTCAAGCATGCCGGCGTGCTCAAAGGTGACCAGCCCGCTGTATTCCAGCTCGGCAACCGCTTTGGCAAGCTTGGCCAGCCACTGCTCTACCTCATTACCGGCAACCGCTACCGACATAGCACCAGGACTGGCCAGAGCTTCTGCAGAGAGCACTGTAGGGTCGACAGCCGGAGGCTCCGAGTTGGCGGTAGTCAGGGCATCCTGTTCACTGCTCGGGTTTGTCACCTCAGCAGCAGAAGCTGCCGCCTGGGTGCTGGCCATATCGAGGTTTACGATACTCGGCGCACTGGGTTGGATAGCATTATCGGTGCTGGCTGTCTCCTGAGCGATCGCCAGTGGCGCCAGCAGTGAGGTGGCCAGTAAGAGGTTACTGGCCCTGCGAATTCCAATACGGATAAGACTCCCCCTGAAAACGGCTTTCGTCACGCTACATACCAACTTGTTCGCCGTAGGTCGCGCGGGCAAAAGGCACCATGCCCTGGCTGCCGACATGCGCGGCCTGTTCTGAGTGTTGCATCATTACGCGGTTCAGATGGCGCATCAGCTCCGGCGTAGGCACCTGCTGAATCACCTGCTGGCCAACCACACCGCGCTGCTCGGGTACAAAGCTCGGAGTGGCTGTGCTCACTGAGCGAGTAGATGGTGCCGGCACATAAAAACCGGACGGCTGCGGGGCAGATTGCACTACCGGCTGTGCCGGGCGCTCAACCTCCGCCATCAATTCCACACCCTGGCCCTGCACTGGGCTCTGCTGTGTATCGGTAATCTGTTGAACCCCAAGAATTGCAGCAAATGCTACAGTGGCCGCTACCGCACCGCGTGAAAGCGGACGCCACCAACGGTTATTGATCAACCCATTGGCCGCCACGGCACCACCACTCCCCGTTTGCGACAAGGGCTCTTCGAGATCAATTGCCGCAGAGATGTTCGCAGCGAGACTGCTGTTCACAGGGGCAACCTGTTCGCGGCGCATTACACTCGCCGCAAGTTGGTAGCGTGACCAGCGCTCACCCAACTCTTCAGAAGCCGAAGAGGCTTTTAACAGCCGCTGCAACTCCAACTCGCTGACTTCGCCATCCATAAGCGCCGAGAGCGACTCGTTGAGACGTTCCTGATGATTCCCGTGGGACATAGGGGTTAACCCTCTTGTGCAATCATTTATTCGGTGCCCACACGCACCATAGTTGGTATGAGATAAGACCGGGCTCTCGGCGGTTGGTTTCCCCAGTTGGGAAAATTTTCCGCAATTTTAACCCCGGTCACCCAGTGTTTCCGGCTCACCGGCCATCACGGCCTGGACTGTCCGGTCAATAGCTTCCCGTGCACGAAAAATTCTCGAACGCACTGTGCCTACCGGGCATCCCATCACCTCGGCGATCTCCTCATAGCTCAGTCCCTCAAGCTCTCTCAGCGTAACCGCTGAACGCAGATCCTCTGGCAGTGCGCGAATGGCGCGATGCACCGCAGATTCAAGCTGGTCACGAAACATCTGGTTCTCAGGTGTTTCGTTATCCCGCAACAGATCGGCGCCGGAGTAGAACTCGGCATCCTCAAGATCCACATCGGAAGACGGGGGTCTGCGGCTACGGGAAACCAAATGATTTTTAGCGGTATTAATCGCAATCCGGTACATCCATGTGTAAAAAGCGCTGTCGCCACGGAAATTGGCGAGCGCCCTATAGGCCTTAATAAAAGCCTCCTGAGTGACATCCTGTACCTCACTGTGGTCCTTGATAAATCTGCTGACCACAGCAACAATTTTGTGTTGATACTTGAGTACTAACAGGTCAAAAGCGCGTTTATCTCCCTTTTGAACCCGCTCCACCAGCTCACGGTCACTCGTTGACGCCTGATGCGCTGTCATCCCCAACTCCCATATCCAGCCACACTGCGGGCACCACAACGATTTAATGAGGGGCTGCCGGCGCAGGCGTTTCTTTTACTGTGTTGAAGACACTGACAATAGGACATAAGTTCCACGTCAAATCGACGAATAATCAGGAGGCGCTATACTACGCGACCCATAAAGATAAATGAAATCTATGAATGCCCCGGTAAACTACGACGTTCTCGTCATCGGCAGCGGCGCCGCTGGTCTCACCCTGGCCCTGCATCTCTCCGCCAAATACCGCGTAGCCTTGCTTTCCAAGCAGCGTCTGCAGGACGGTTCCACCTGGTTCGCCCAGGGGGGCATCGCGGCAGTGTTAGACGATATGGATTCGGTGGAGTCACATATTGCAGACACATTAGACGCGGGTGCCGGACTCTGCCACCCATCGTCTGTCCGCTTCACGGTAGAAGAGAGCACCGCAGCCATTCGCTGGCTGATTGACCAAGGCGTGAGTTTCACCCGCGAGGGCGAGGACTACCACCTGACAAAAGAAGGTGGGCACAGCCATCGCCGTATCATTCACAGCGCCGACGCCACAGGCAAAGCCGTACATAGCACCTTGCTGGTGAAAGTACTCAACAGCCCCAATATTGACTGCTTTGAGCATCACGTCGCTATTGATTTAATACGCCAACCGGACCCCGAGAAAGGGCGTTTTCGCTGTGCTGGCGCCTATGTGCTGAATAAAAATACTGAAGAAGTCGAGCTATTGCAGGCCAAGGCGGTGATCCTCGCCACCGGTGGTGCCAGCAAGGCCTATCTGTATACCAGTAATCCAGATGGTGCCAGCGGCGACGGCATTGCCATGGCTTGGCGCGCCGGCTGCCGGGTGGCCAATATGGAATTCAACCAATTCCACCCCACCTGCCTCTACCACCCCAAGGCTAAAGCCCTGCTGGTTACAGAGGCCCTACGCGGCGAGGGAGCACAGTTGAAACTGCCCGATGGCAGCCGTTTTATGGAACGCTTTGATAAGCGCGGTGAACTAGCACCCAGGGACATCGTCGCCCGTGCCATTGACCATGAAATGAAACGCCTTGGTGCCGACTGCCTCTATTTGGATATCTCCCACAAAGAATCCACCTTTGTACGTGAGCACTTCCCCACCGTGTATAGCAACTGCCTGAAATATGGCATAGATATCACCAAAGAGCCCATCCCGGTGGTGCCTGCCGCCCACTATACCTGCGGTGGAATTATGGTAGATAAACACGGTTGCACCGACCTGGACCAACTCTATGCCATCGGGGAAACCACTTTTACCGGCCTTCATGGCGCCAATCGCCTGGCTAGTAACTCCCTATTGGAATGCCTGGTATACGCCCGTTCTGCGGCCTTACACATCGACGAACATCTTGACTCGGTGCAAGCACCGCGCAAGGCGCCGGAGTGGGACGCCTCGCGAGTTACGGACTCCGATGAAGACGTTGTGATATCCCACAACTGGGATGAGCTGCGGCGCTTTATGTGGGACTACGTGGGAATCGTGCGCACCCGCAAGCGCCTTCTGCGCGCTCAGCACAGAGTAAAACTCCTGCAGCGGGAAATTCGCGAGTTTTATGCCAATTACCGCATCACGAATGATCTAGTGGAACTACGCAACCTGGCCTTGGTTTCCGATTTGATCATCCGCTCGGCTCTGGACCGCCGCGAGAGTCGGGGCCTGCACTACTCTCTCGATTACCCAGATCTCAGAGAGCTGGCCATGGATACGGTGCTGGTACCGGAAAACTACGCCAATCAAAGGCAATTTATCTGAACACAGGGGTATGGGTGGGCAGAGCCCGCCCTAGCGCGAATAGCGCAAAGCCACCTGCAATCTGCGCCAGTCGTCCCGATTGAGCGCGTCCCGCGCCAAAACCAAGCAAAGAGAGGCGCCCATCTGATCACGCCCACGGATTACCAGCAACCACTGCCACACTACCAGCTCACCACAAAACTCAAATTCTCGTTCCACTCCACTTTCAGTACGCCAAAACCAGCGACGGTCTCGGGTTGATAAGATTCCGCTCATCCGCTCCAGACGACGCTTTTCGACAAAGGCATAGAGGCACACAAGCAGCACTGCCGACCAGAAAAGCCAGGAAGGGAAGTCACTCAACCACAACAGCATTACCGCCTGCCCTGTGGCAAGTAATAAAAAGAGAAGAAGGAGAGGCGATCGCGCAACCACGCAGCTCAAGCGTGCGCTGCGCTCAAAAATTTGAGGCGGCGGTCTACTGCTGTAAACCGGTGTTGTCACGGATGATCTGTACTATGCGCAATAGCTCCGGGTCGGCCGGATCTTCACGGCGCATGAACCAGGCAAACAGATCCTGGTCCTGCTCGTCCATCAGTCGCACATAACGCTGTTGATCTTCGGGCTCCAGGGTCTCGTAGATATTGTCCAGAAACGGCAGCAGCACCAGATCTAACTCCAACATGCCGCGGCGGCTGGCCCAAAACAGGCGGTTGCGATCCATACTTCATTTCCAACCAGATTAAAGTGCGCAGTATACCTGCTAGCTGAGCAAACTTGAAAAGGGGCGCTGTAATCCCCAATTAATGCCACCAAGACAACCGGAGGTGGCAACACTATGGACCAGCAACAGTGGCAGGATTTTCTCAGTAGCGAAGGCGCCATTTGGGAAGGCGGCAGAGCCCACTTCCCCCTTACCAGCAATGATGACCGCCAGGGCTTACATCTTATCGACCTCGGCCCCGTGGGCGCCGTTTCAGTAGTAGGCCCCGATAGTCAGAAGTTTCTGCAAGGCCAGCTCACTTGCGACCTTATAAATCTACCCGACGGGCACAGCATACTGGGTGCTCACTGCAACCCCAAGGGACGCATGATCAGTGCCTTTAGTGCCCTAAAGCTCTCCCAGAGCGAATTTATACTCCGCCTACCCCGCAGTCTCGCCCCAATCGCCCAGCAGGCGCTGGCGAAGTACGCCGTATTTTTCAAGGCGGAACTTAGCGACATCAGCGATAACTCCCATTGGCTAGGCCTACAGGGAGAGGGTGTTGCGGAGCGGGCGGCACAACTACTGGGCTTCGAGGCCCCTTCTCCAGGCCAGGTAGTGACTTTCAATTTCAGTGGCGAGCGC
Organism: Microbulbifer mixtoriginis (SeqCode); assembly: GCF_052466765.1. Lineage (NCBI taxonomy): Bacteria > Pseudomonadati > Pseudomonadota > Gammaproteobacteria > Cellvibrionales > Microbulbiferaceae > Microbulbifer > Microbulbifer mixtoriginis (SeqCode). Next base: position 4,014,256 of record NZ_CP174289.1, on the reverse strand, counting down.
TGTATCGCCCAATCGGTCAATGAGTTCCAATTGGCTCTGCTTAGCCCCAGCGATAAAACACAACAACTCTGGCAAAAACTCTCTCCCCATAGTGAAGCCACAGGCTACGACCAGTGGCAAAAGGGGCAGATCGAAGCCGGCATCCCCCAGGTTGATGCCACCACTTCTGAGATGTTTATCCCACAGATGACTAACCTGCACCTTCTTGGCGGTGTGAGCTTTAAAAAGGGATGTTATACCGGCCAGGAAGTTGTTGCCCGCATGCAGTTCCGTGGCGCCGCCAAGCGTCGCCTATACCGTGCAAAATGTGAGGGTGGTGATCTTCCAGCCAGTGGACTGGAAATTTTTGCCGACGGACAACAAAGCATCGGCAATCTGGTTGAAGCCTGCCACAGCGAAGAAGGCATAGAATTGCTCGCCGTACTAACAATCGCCAAAATTGCCGCCGGCGAAACCTTAAAGTTGAAAGATGGCCGCACCCTGGAGATTCAGGATTTACCCTACGATGCTGATGCCGACCCCTTAGCATAAGGGTAATTAACCGGCTGATTCACTTTTGGCAGATAGACCGGCATACAGTTCATACCGGTCTCAAGCGGAAAACACCTTTCCACACGGTCTTTAGGCAATGTTTACAACCATTGCCTCCATAGACCTGACAATCCACTCAGATATTTGGCAAAATACTCACAAAGTAATATCCCCCATCGCCGCTTTCACATTCAGGCCACTAATTAATAAGCGCCTCCCTAATACGACATGTAACTTTTACACCAAATAATTACAGCTATTTCCACAAAAATATTTTGCCTTTTTCCACTAATCTTATTCTGCTATACCCAAAACTTACACAGGCAAAGGGATGACTCCACTGAAAGAAATGAGCCAGATTATCGTTACTCTTGAATCCTGTGTTGTACTGGCAGGTTTCGCGGCAATCGTAGGCACCCTTCAGCCAAAAAAAACCAGGAGGATCACCAAGGGAAGAATTGTCTCCCTCGCCATGATAATTTATATCAGTCTAGTTAATGCTCTCCTCGCCGCTTTCACCCTAATACTTGCAAACTTTGGCATTAGTGATCAAACCTTATGGTCTGCAAGCAGCTTTGCCATGAGTTTGGCTACCGCTTTCTCTATTACTTATTTATGGATAAAAAAGCGCCTTAGGACAGTTTCCAAAATATCGAAAATTATTTACTTTGCGCTCTTTGGAGGCGCTGGGTGCATGGTAATTATCAACCTCTTAAATGCCTTTGGACTTGGCTTTAACAGAGAATATGGACCCTACTTCCTATCATTTGTTTTTAATTTGTTTATTGTTGGTTATGCCTTCACTAGACTGCTTATGCGACCTCTTTGGGCAGTAGTAATAGAAAACGAACAACAACATGCAAGAAAGAGTCAAGCCGGTACAAGGTGGCCCTACCAAAACAGATAAGAATCACACCCGACTCTCAAGGGCATATAAATTGCCCTAAACAACCAAACGTACTTCATCCACCGAGAAGTACCTACCTTACCAAGAGCCCTCAATAGAAAATTTCGGCATGCAACAGAAACGAATGAAACCCTATAAAGTCTGCAAGCCACTAAAAAACATAAACTATCCTTTACACACCGATAACCCCCTCACAACATAACATCTCTGCCCAGGGCAACAGCGGAAGATGGATACACTGCCGGGACAAATTGAACAACTGCTACATATTATCGAAGTCTCCATTATCCTGGCAGGTTTTGCAGCTATGGTTGCAACTTTTCAGTCAAGAAAAATGGAAAGTATCTCCAGAGGGCATGTCGTCTCTCTCGCCATGATTGTCTATATCAGCTTGTGTAGCGCCTTACTCTCCGCTTTTTCACTTACGCTTTTAAATTTTCATGTCGAGGCTAAGCATGTCTGGTCTATCAGCAGCAGCCTCATGGGAATAGCCACCATGGGGTTTATTGCTTACCTGTGGAAGAAAAGACATTTCAAGTTTGTCTCCCCCATAATGAAATTCACCTACTACGGACTTTTTGGCATAGCTTCTTCCATTGTCATCATAAGCACTCTAAATGCAGCCGGGATAGTTTTTGAAAGAGAGTTTGGGCCGTATTTTCTTGCTTACATATGTAATTTGTTTTTTGTCGGCTTTGCCTTTGCCAGGCTCTTAATGCGGCCTTTATGGAAGTCCGTTGAAAAGAAAGAAGCCAGCCGGCCTCATATCGAGCGTGCAAGGAGACGCCGTTAACCACACAGGAAAGCCTCTGGATAATTCATGAAAAATTATTTTTTAGTAAATCCAAGACCTCAAGAAACCTGCTTCACAGTAAAATCAACAGTCACTCAAATAACCGAAGACCCCATACCTATTTTTCAAACAATAGATACGGGGTCCCTGAAAACTACCCAGCTGTAACTTCAACTATTTACCAGGGCTGTTCTTCACCAAGGTGAATAAATTGACCGTTAGGACCGTCACTATCAATCAAGGCAAGCTCCACAACAGTTCTCGCCCCTTCGGTCACATCCATTGGCGCCGCGCTGGTACCCAAATCGGTTTTAACCCAACCTGGGTGTGCGCTGTTTACCTTAATACCAGTATCTGCAAGACTTTGGCTCAAAGAAACTGTAAACATATTAAGCGCAGCCTTTGACGCATTGTAGGCGAAGGGCTTCACTGCACTCCAACTAGAGTTCTGGTCAGCATTCACAGCTAAAGAACCCAGAATACTACTCACATTCACGATACGGCCAGCTTTACTCTTCTTTAGCACTGGCAGAAGATCTTGCGTTAGACCAATTTGAGCGAATACGTTAATGCTAAAAGTGGTGTTCAGATCCTCCTGCGAAACTGTTTCACTATTGTTCTGGCCCCACTCCCCCTCAACGATAACACCGGCATTATTCACCAGAATATCCAGCCGACCATATTGCTCCGCAATCTTTTGAGCAGCTCGTGCCCTATCTTCAGCTTTGGTAATATCCAGCTCAATAATATCAATTGGTGCCACCTCACCATTCCAAGTAGCTTGAACGGCCTCTAATTTCGCTTTATCTCGACCAGACAGGATTACTTTGACTCCCTGGTTAGAAAGCTGCTTGGCAGCCTCAAGACCAATTCCTCGATTTGAACCGGTGATCAATGCAATTCGATCGTTAGACATGGTAAATCTCCTGTGAGTTAGGTTGCTTCAAACACAGGAGCATTCTATTATTCGAAAAAATAGAAACAATTGTATAAAAAGAAAATGAATGTTCGCGAATTGGAAACAATCAGCCTTAGAACTTTATCTGTTTTTGTCCATGTCTGTAGGACATTAAACCTATCGCTGGCTGCAGATCAGCTAGAACTCCCTAAGTCAACGGTTAGTAAGGAGGTTTCAAGACTGGAGTCCCACCTGAAAGCCAAACTATTGGATCGTACCACCCGGCGTGTTGCACTGACAGAAGTGGGGGCTATTGCCTATGACCGGGCTCTGCATTTGATAGAAGACTTTAAAACCATGCAAAATGATGTGCTGGTAATGGATCAGCAGGTCCAAGGCTTATTGCGAATCTCAGCCCCGCCAGCCCTGGGTGAATTTCTCTCCAAGAGAGTTTTACCCACTTTTTTGAAGCGCTGGCCAAAAATTACCGCCTCCCTAAACCTCACTTACGACTTTGAAGACCTCTTCTCCCAAGGCATTGACCTCGCGTTTCGTGTTGGCGACATACATGATGAGCGACTGATTTCCAGAAAGCTTGGCAGTTCAACGCGAATTCTCGTAGCCAGCCCTGAATATCTCACCACACAGGGAAAACCACAGCAGCCCAGCGACCTAATAAGCCATAACTGCCTGAGATTTCAATTTAACCCTGGAGATACCGAGTGGGCGCTAACCTCTAAACAATCGACAATGACTTTACCCGTTAATGGGAATTTCTTTTGTGCTAATATTTCAGCCCTGAAAAATGCGGCAGTCAATGGGCTGGGAATTGCGCAATTACCAATCAACAATATTATGGAAGAGTTAGGCAAAGGCTCACTCGTTAATATTCTTCCAGACTGGCATGTTCCACCAATGGACATTCATGCCGTTTACCGCCAGGGACTCAATAAACCCAAGAAACTCGCTGCATTGTTAGACTTTCTTAAAGAGGAAAAAAATTTATTTAATTGGAGTATCTAGCGGCATGAAGGGAATCCTATACGGTCAACCATCAATCGCCCCTCACCTGTATCGCCACCAGAGTATTCCTTAAGAGTATTTGGGCTGAATTTTTAACCTTATCTCAAATAACATCACAACAACAAAGCCCTCAAAGGGCTCCGCCCAAAATCATAATCCCAATAGGCAAAATTCTTTGCATTTAGAGCCTCTCAGGAAAACACCCAGAAAGCCTACTCTTCTAACAACAAGCATCGAAATCAACTAAATACCAAGCTCTTAGATTTGACAGGAAGACTCTATTCTTCTCACTTTTTCCACAGAAGGAAACCCTGTTACCATCCCCCTTACGGTAGACTTTGTGACAGCAAACAGAGACTTGTTTAACTTGAGGCTTTCAGCCAACTCTGGCAGATGCGTCCCTTTGCCGCACAAAGCTTGAATTGCCGAATAAGTCCCATGTGACCATATCCCAAAAACCAAGCATATAAAACTGTCTTTATGGTAGGGGTTTTTCGAAAAAAATATAAACCCATAATCTTCTGTAATTGAATCTCCTTAAACACTCGACTTATAAACACTATCATCAATCTCATCAATCGCATAGCGGCCTAAAAAATCCATTTTGAACTTTTCATCTATTTTTCTAGTTAGCAATAAATCACGGCTCACAACATTTATAGCGGGCCCACCGACACAGATAAAGGTCTTGTGATCATCTACAAAATTATGAGAATCATGAAAAATCACTTTTCTTTTCGGATACACCCTCTCAATCCGATCCTTTAACAACTGTATTCCAAGAGACTCATCGTAGGGCATAAACAACACATTATCAGGAATTCGACTTTGTGTTCTAGTAATCTCGGAAAACAGTGTTCTTTGCTTTATCAAAGGAAGCACCACGTGAATGTCAGAGTCAGAATCACCAAAGAATTTATCCCACAGAGCCTTATAATCTTTTGCATCAAATTTTTTCTTTAAAACTGCCCCAGAGCCAATAAAAGTTGCAGTAAGAAAGGCCTCTACAAATGGAGCAGAAAGGAGTTCTAGAATAGAATCGGCTAAATCGGTCAACAATAGCAGCACTTGTACTTCCCCCAATAAAGTAGTCAGGTGTCGCAAAAAAAATCAAACAGCACTAGCCCTGTAAAAGGGATTAACCCCTCATAAGATCCAATCAAACAACCGTGGAATTTTGAACTAGAACCATTATAGACAGCTTGTAAAAAAGCAGAAAACACCCACCGGTGCGAGAGAACCTTTCAGGCACTTAAATACACCAGCACCAAGACTTTACTAGGAATAACCTTAAACACTTATAAATATTGCTCAGATTAATTGACCTAATATGCCCAGCCTACATTTAACCATCGTAAGCTGGGTTTTTATTTTTAAAATTGATTTTTATCGAAGGGGGGCAGCTATTAGACTTCTACAGCAACTCTTTTTAACTGATTTTCTTCTGGCAGGGCCCATTCAATGGGCTTTTCACCTCGCTGCTGCAACCAATGGTTAGCTTGAGAGAACGGCTTAGTGCCAAAAAAACCGCGGTGCGCTGAGAGAGGGGATGGATGAGGGGCGCGTAGTACCAAGTGCTTATTGCGGTCAATAAAACCGCCTTTCTTCTGTGCGTAACTACCCCAGAGTATAAACACTAGGCCTTCACGCTGCTCCGCCAGCTTATGGATAGCGGCATCGGTAAACTGCTCCCAACCGCGCCCCTGATGGGCACCAGCTTTACTGTCCTCTACAGTGAGGGTGGCATTGAGTAGCAGCACTCCTTGTTCTGCCCAGGGTTGTAGGCAGCCGTGGTGCGCTGGAAGTATCCCCATATCAGAGTGCAATTCTTTGTAAATATTTTGTAACGATGGCGGGATTCGTACGCCGGGCATCACAGAAAAGCATAAACCGTGCGCCTGGCCTATCCCGTGATAGGGGTCCTGCCCCAAAATCACCACTTTCACCTGATCAAATGGGGTGGAGTTGAAAGCGTTAAAGATCTGCCCACCGGGTGGATAGATGCGCTTACCAGCCTCTTTTTCTCCCCGCAGAAACTGACGTAATTCCGCCATATAAGGCTTCTTGAACTCCTCGCTCAATACATCGTACCAGGAGGGGTGAATCTTAACTTTTTCCGGAACCGGCATTATCAAACCTTCAGAATCTTTTTTACGTACTTTTGCAACTCGGGCACCACAGCCTCTTCAAACCAAGGTCTTCGCCGCAGCCAAAGTGTGTTGCGCGGGCTCGGGTGGGGCAAAGGGAAATACCCTGCGGGCAGGGCATCGCGGTAATGGCGCACATTCTCTGTAATATTGCCATACCAATGCGGCAGGTAGTGTCGCTGGGCGTATTGTCCCACCAACAGCGTGAGTTGCAAGTGAGGTAGCTGTTGCAGCAAGCGCTTATGCCAGGTGACAGCACACTCCGAGCGCGGTGGCAAATCACCTCCTTTACCTCGCCCCGGATAACAGAAGCCCATGGGAATAATGGCAATCTGGGATTCATCGTAAAAGATATCCCTATCGATCGACAGCCACTCGCGCAGACGATCACCAGAGGGGTCATTCCATGGGATACTGGTGGCATGAACCTTAGTTCCCGGCGCCTGACCAATGATCAACAAACGAGCAGATTCTGCCGCTCGCAGAACCGGATTGGCTCCCAGTGGCAGGTGCTCCTCACATAGGCGACAAGCGCGTATCTCCTCCAATAAGGTTGGTAACTTCTCGACGACCACCTATTGCGCCCCTTCGGGATAGGCTAGATGTAACAGAAGCGCCCTACGATCTTGAGGGTCATGTATACGGCTGATATTGTCGTTGTCAAACACTATATAAATGCCCGTATCACCCACTGCCAGCCCATCGCCTTTGCCCCCAGTGCGGGATACTTCATAGCCCAATTCAGAGGAGTTCTCTTGCTCCCAATAATCCAAGCACCACTGCGCCTTCAAGCTAGGTAATTCTCTCCGACATACCGCAGACGCATTGGGCTCCAGAGTAAACAGCGCGCCATCATAATAGGACAAACCCGCCAGGTTTTCTGATTGCCCGCGAAAATTAAGCCCCTCTACAGCCGGCGGTGTAAAAATTTGCACTCCCCCCTTAGGGCCAAGCTTAACTAAAGCACGGGGATCGCGCTCTAGCACCATCCAAAAATCATCGCCAACTTTCTGTAAGCCTACGCCTGAGAGGTTGTACCCCTGCATATAGCCCTGAGCCTTAGCTGTGGTCGACCACATATTTTCCAGCCAACGTCCCTGCCCCTGCATATCAACTTCGGCAATGCGGTTGTAGCGTTCGCTCAACAAATACAAATTATTATCTACACAGCTGATGGCTTCAAAATCCATTGCCGCTGCCGGCCGGGTGAGATCCAATAAAAAGTACCATACGTTTGTCGGCCGATCTTTCTTTGGAACACTCAAACCAGAGAGCGTGACAAAGGGTTCCAGCTTGGCGTGAACACCCTTTAAAACGATCTGATAAACTTTCTCTGACTTTTTATCTGAGATAGTAACAAGTCTGCCATCACAAAAACTTAAACCAGAGAGGCTCAACCCTGCACTGGCATTTACCCAATAATGCTGTACTTTTTTAGCGGGAATAATGTCAGCAGCCATCGCTGAAGGCACCAACAAACTGATAAAGAAAAATAAAATTCGCTTGATCACGATTTTTTCAATCCATCGAGAAATGAATAAACCAAAAGGGTAATTAGTGATTTGGCGCATTTAATTCACCGTTTACCTTTCAGAGAAATGGAAAAGTCTCTCTCCATGAAGCCGCTGCCAACATACTCTAGATCGCTAATCACTAGGAAATAGCATAGCCACCATAATACCCATCGACAATTTTTGCGCTACAAGGAGGATAATACGATACCCAATTTAGGAGGCAGACTAAACTCAAGCCAAAAGTTGGCAAATAAAAGGAGTGGAAATGAAAAGAGTTCGACGCCGAGCGCAATAAACGTGACGCCGAAATGTATCGGCATAGTGTCAACAGAGCCGCAATTAATTTGCCATTTCCGGCATTGCAAGGTGTAGCAGTAACGCGCGCTTATCTTCAGGCTCTTGCGCACGGCCAACATTATTATTGTCCAGCACTACAAAAATGCCCTTCTCGCCCACAGCCAATCCCTCACCTTTTCCATAGTGGGCTTCCTCATAAACACGCTCTGGAGACTCTTCAAGCGAGCGATAATCCAGACACCACTCCGCCCGTAGACTGGGCAATACTCTGCGACAAACTGCGTGCGCATTGCGCTCCAAGGTATAGAGGGCGCCGTTAAAGAAGTCCAGGCCGGCTAAATCCTCAGAGCGATCAGCAAAATTTAAACCCTCTACCTGTGGCAAAGTGAATGCGCTGGCTTCTCCATCTGAATCCAGCTTCAACAGGCCCCTTGGCTCACGCTCCATCGCCACCCAGAAAGTATCGCCAGCTTTTACCAGGCCCTCACTGGAAGCGTTGCTCTTTTGTAAGAAACCTTGAGATTTGGCTTCACCCGACCAGATATGCTCTTGCCAGCGTGCATTCCCCTCTGGGTCCACCACGGCAATGCGATTGTAATGCTCACTGACCAGAAAGATCTGATTCTCATCACAACTAACGCCCTCAAAGTCCAGATCTTCTGCGGGGCGGAAAAACGCTTTAAAGCTCTCCCAGACATTAACCGGCTCGTCACGTTCCGGCACTCCTAGACCACTCAAACGCAAAAAGGACACCAGATCGGCGGAACCTTCGCTGAGCTCTAATGAGTAAACCTCTCCAGAATTCTTATCGGAAACTGCCAGCAACTTGCCAGCACAAAAGCTTAGGCCAGAAATATCCAGACCTTCGCTATTATCCACCCAATAGCCGGCTTGCAGCTTGGCGGGAGAAATCTCCACTGCCGCCAGCAAGGGGGAGAACAGCACGATAGCAATGCCAGAGAGATAATTTTTGATCACTGTGTAACCATTTAATCGCGGAAGTTATTAAATTGCAGTGGCTGCTCCAGTTCCTTACCACGAAGTAAGGCAATTACCTGTTGCAGATCATCGCGCTTTTTCCCGGTAACCCGCACCTGTTCACCCTGAATAGCCGCTTGCACCTTGAGCTTTTCATCTTTGATCAGCTTAACGATTTTTTTTGACAATTCTTTGTCCAGGCCATTCTTTAGGGTCACTCCCACTTTAACCAGCTTACCAGACTGCTCTTTTTCACCTACATCCATCGCCAGCGGATCGATATCACACTTAATCAGGGCACCGCGCAGCATATCCACCATTTGGTCTACTTGCATATCCACCTCGGCACGCACTACCAGAGAGAAATCGCTCATCTCCACTTCCGCATCCACGCCTTTAAAGTCAAAGCGATTGGTAACAGTGCGGTTTACCTGATCCACTGCGTTAGTCAGCTGGTGCTTGTCTACTTCAGATACAATGTCAAAAGAAGGCATTAAATTCTCGGCTCCTATTTCCAGATTTGCGGAGTAATCTCCGTATTGTGATCGTTATCGGCCAACCAAATATGGCCGTCTTGAATGGTGATACTGAAATCCATATTGCGCTCAACCATCTGTGCCAATTGCTCAGTCGTGTCCGCAGCGAGATTGTAAATTCTAAGGTTGTCAAAACGTTCGAGCTGATTCTCCAGCTTTTGCCACCAGATCGGTGCGGCACGACGCCCGTAACTGTATACCAAAACCCGCCCGGCACGGTTACAGGCCTTGCGCAAGCGCTCCTCGGCTGGAAGACCCACTTCTATCCATAGGTCGATTTCTCCACTGAGGCTCTTTTGCCATAAATCCGCCTCCTCATCAGATGAGAGGCCTCGGGTAAACTCCAATAAATCGGATGCATTGTGTGCAAACGCCAATAAGCGCACCATCATACGCTCATCTGTTTCTGAAGGGTGGCGCGCCAAGGTCAGCTGATGTTCCGCGTAGTAGTCACGGTCCATATCGGCTATTTGCACCTTGGCTTTGAAAATTGTTGCTTTTAGTGCCATTTCGGCTCCATCTCTACGCCACCTTCAGCACTACAACTGAGGCGGACTATTCTTGGTTGGTTTACGGAAGAATAAGGATATTCCGCATGACCTCTGCTACCGGCAACAGCCTGCCAATTTGGCGCTGCACCATGCTGTGTCTGATGGCAAGTCTCATCAGTGGCTGCGGCGTAAACAATATCCCCACCTATGACGAACAGGTAAAAGCCGCCTGGGCTCAGGTGGAAAACCAGTACCAGCGTCGCGCAGACCTAGTGCCTAACCTGGTGAAAACCGTTCAAGCCTATGCCGGGCATGAGCGGGAAACCCTTCAGGCCGTAACCGAGGCGCGCGCCAAGGTGAACTCACTTCAGCTGGACAGTAACCTGCTCAACGATCCGGCTAAATTACAACAGTTCGAAGCCGCACAGGCACAACTCTCCAGCGCCTTATCACGGCTGCTGCTTGTGGTCGAGCGCTACCCCAACCTCAAAGCCAATCAAAACTTTCTCAGCTTGCAATCCCAGTTAGAAGGCACCGAAAACCGCATCAGCGTCTCGCGCCGGGATTATATCCAGGCAGTGCAGCGCTACAACCGTGAGATTCGCACTTTTCCCGGTCGTATTTGGCACGCACTCCTATATCGAGATATGACTTTGCGGGAGACCTTCCAGGCCACCAGCGAAGAGGCCGAGAAGGCTCCGGAAGTCAATTTCCAGTAGGCCGCCGGGAAACCCTTATGAAACGCCCCCTTCTGATCTTGTTGACGCTCATTACAGCATTACTGGCTATAGTTCTATGGGCCGAGGTTCAGCTCCCTCCTCTATCCGGGAGGGTGGTGGACAAAGCTGAGCTACTAACCGCCGAAGAGAGATACAAACTTACAGAATTGATACAGCAATACGAATCTGAGAGCAGTAACCAACTGGTGGTGGCCACCCTCCCAGAGCTCCAGGGTATCACCATAGAGGAATACGCCAATCAACTGGCAAGAGAGTGGAAGCTGGGCCACAAGAAGAAAAACAATGGGATTCTCTTCTTGATAGCTCCCAAAGAGCGCAAGCTCCGAATTGAGGTTGGCTACGGCCTCGAAGGTGCCCTCACCGATGCGCTATCTGCCAATATTATTCAAACCAAGGTTCTGCCGGAATTCCAGAAAGGGAGTTATGCCGGTGGAATTAATGCCGGCGTGAACTCAATTATTGCCGCCACCAAGAACGAATATGTGGCCGAACCGATCGAGACCAAGGAGGGCCGACGCCTGGCCTTTGTAGTTGGGCTATTTCTCTTACTGGTAATGCTGCATCTGTTTGGTAGCTCGGTCCTCAGCTCACCAATTCATGGGCGTAATTATAAACGCGGTCGCTTTGGCGGCTACTATGGTAGCGGAGGCTTTGGCGCGGGGCACCCTAGAGGAGGCTTATCCGGGACTGGTACAGGCGGTGGATTTAGTGGAGGAGGTGGCGGATTTGGCGGAGGAGGTGCTTCGGGAGGATGGTAATGCTTAGTAATAGCTATCAACGCCAGGTGGCGGAGGCCATCAAAGAAGTGGAGACCCAAACCGACGCGGAGTTGGTAGCTATTGTCGCGCGGGAAGCCGATAACTATTTGTATATCTCCACCCTTTGGGCTGCCTTCTTGACCCTGCTGTTATCGCCACTATTCCAATTCCTACCCTGGTGGCTCAGCTTTCAGCAAGCCTTTCTGCTACAGTGGGTTCTCTTTATCGCGCTGGCAGTACTGTTTCGCTGGCGGCCGATAACCATGCGCCTTGTACCCAAAAAGATCAAATACTGGCGCGCCTCTAACCTAGCCCGCCGTCAATTTCTTGAACAAGAGCTGCATAGCACCAAAGATCGACTGGGTCTGTTGATTTTTATTTGTGAAGCGGAGCACTATGTAGAAATTCTGGCAGATCGCGGCTTGGCTCAGCATGTATCCAACGACAACTGGCAGGTTATTATCGAGCAATTTGTACGGGAAATTAAGCGCGGTAGGGCTGGGGAAGCACTGTTACTCTGTATTTCCCAATGTGGAGACTTATTAAAAGATGCAGCCCCCTGTAGTGCTGTGAAAGATGAGTTGCCCAACCACCTGATTCTAATTAACTAACCTAATTTACTGCCCTACTTACCCTTCAGGCGTGATTTTAACGCCACAATACTTCTATACCTACGCTTTAACAACTCCTTCTACTAAGCTGCTATAAAGGAACAATAATCCCCATAAAAAATTTAAGCTTATGGTGATTATGCACTTATAAAAACCATTAAAAGTAAAAACTAAATCAGATAAAAGCAAAGTCAGCCACGCCAATTTAACAGTGCTTGGCAATTAATATTAAGATTAAAAAAACGTCAAATGAAAGCCTCAATATCCGTATGAAAGCATCCAGCTCACAAAAAAGTCCAGCGCCAAATACCAGTTACGCCTGCAACTACGGTGATCGCTCGTAACCAAAAAATTAGAAAACCCAATGAGAAAGATCTTAATTACAATTTGGCTATTTATATCGGCTTCACTGTCCTCCACTATCTGCGCCGATTATATCAATCTCACCGGTGCGGAGACTGCACCAAATATTGCAGAAATAGAGATACTCAATAACAATCTTTACATCAGCCTAGAGGTTTCTGCAGCTGATGCGAACGCGTTCTGGCCGGGAATACCACCCACAAAGAGTATTTATGAAATAGCTAGACTTGCTCTTGCACAAAAAGAGATCGCCATTGAGGTGCACTCCCCAGAGGGTAAAATTGAGCCGACTATAACCTCTGTCAGAATTGCCGAGAGAAAACCGAGAAACTCACCTTTTGCGGGAAGAATAGATCCAAGGACAGGCCTGCTAAGGCCGAATTTTCCAGCCGACAAAACCATACTGTTGGCAGATATCGAGTTTCCAATAAAAGGCTTAAGCAATCTGGAAATACGTCCACCACTGGATTCCGATGGGGCTGTCTTAGCCACAATAGGATTTACTAGTCAACACGGCCACACATCAGTAAGCAGTTTTCAATATTTGTCTCAAATAGAAAAGCTGAAAATTGATTGGGGAGATCCTTGGAATACTCGCTTTGAAAACCAAGCTATAAATCGGCACAATCGCTATCCCCTTAGATCTTTCCTCTACGTGGAACCTCGTCAGGTTCGCCACGAAATTTTATTGCGCCCAAGAGATTTATTACAATGGACCGACCAACCCTTTGATGCCTGGAAGCCCCTTACAGCCAAGCGAAGAAAAGAGTTAAGAGTAACTACAGAGAAATTCCTACAGAAAAAAAATCCCACTAGCATCAACCAAACGCTGGTTGAACCTATCAGCACGGAAACAGTTTTTCTCAAGGCAAACGATACAGGCTTTACCACAATAGGAGAGCATGAGCGGATCGAGATAGGTTCATTACTGATCGGTTACCGGGAAAAATATCATGTTAAGGAGCTACCACAAAGTGTTACTATCGACTGGAACCTCTTTACAGAGTCTATCAAATCAGTTCCCACACTCATACAAGATCCGGCTGGTCCTTTCCCAACACATGTTATGCCGGACTTTCCCGACATTCAATGGCGCAATTATTTATATGATTACCGTGCTCCCAATAGTGATCCAATCCCCATTGAGAATACCATAGCGGCCATACCCATGGCGGTGCTTTTCTCCTTCTGCTTTGCAGTATTTTTCATTCTCACCCTGCGAAGCAAAAAGGTTGAGACAAAAAACAAACATCCGATACTCTTTTACGGCATTGTAATTATTTGTGCCGTACCCATTTATTACACTCTTCCAAGTGAACTGCGCATCCCCCTGCCCGGAACCATAAACAAGCAAGAAATAAAAGAAATTACCGAGACAATACTTGATCGCCTTTCCGCTGCCTATGAAGAACCTCAAAGTGAAAAATTAAACGACCAGCTTGCCAACCTAGTAAGCAGTGAACAATTTGATTTTACCGTCGCAAACTTGTCACAAGTTTACCAACCTCTAACCAACAGCGGCAATAAGGGTTCTATTAGATCTATCCGTGATCTGGAAATTGAGCACGCAGATCAAATGGTCCTGAACGGAAATAAAACTTTTAGAATTGTTGGAAAGTGGCATTCAATGATTGAAGATTACAGCTGGGGACATATGGAGCAATTACCGCGAGAAACTCGTGCAAGTATAGAAATAACCCAATCAGACAAGTATTGGAAGATATCCGCCTTTACACCACTATCTATACGATAAGCTTGCCACTAGAGTTGGTAACCAAGTGCTATGAAAAAAAGTAACTCAAATTTAATTAATTTTCTTTCTTTTGCTCTGGCTCTCCACCTATATGTAATATCTCAAATCACTGAAGCCCACTTTTCACTAAACCTAAATATAAGAATTCTACATATTGAGCACAGCGTCAATGGAGCCAGCCTCTATATGAGACTGCCTCTTTCCTATTTACTGGCGGATAAGGCGCAACATAGCATTGATCCCTACTCGGGGAAAATTTCATATCAAGTACTATATACTCGTAACAGCCTGGAAAATGATCGGCTGGCTCACTATGTGGATGTCGAACAGTTCACGATCCACCCTGAGGGGCTGGGCAATATTGCCGCAGCAGCGACACATATCCTCTCTGCTAATCAGGAGCTTAAAGGGCATGTAAAGTCAGTACGTCTTTATCCTATCGGCAACGAGCCAGCTTTTGCCACACTTGCAGAGGCAAAACGAGCCCTTTCTAATAACTTTGAACAGATGGCACTTAACAACTCACTCCATGTCAGTGACACACTGGTTGATATCCACATCCATTACCCTACTCAGCAACAGCTGGAAGAATATCAACTCTTTAGCTCCCTGAATCCAGGGCTTCCCGATCAAGAAAATACTGCAAATTTAATCCTCAGTTACAACCCTGGAAAAATCCAGATTTTCCGCTCTAGGGGGCTAATGCGAGAGCCTGTTCAAATCCGTTATTCCAGTATAGATGCCATCAATACCTTTCTAAAGGAGGGTATGGTACATATTATTCAGGGGCTAGATCATGTGCTTTTTGTACTTTGTCTTAGTCTTGGTGCCCTCGCTCTCCCCTTATTATTCTGGCGTGTCACGGCCTTCACTATCGGCCACAGTATTACCCTATCCGTAGGTTTCTTTGGTTTTATTCCTAGCACTGTCTGGTTTGTCCCACTGATTGAAACCGGAATCGCCATTTCCATAATCTATATTGCCTGGCTTTCAATGAGACAAAAATCGATCGCCTCTACATCCAGCGAGCGCACAATTTTTTTGACTTCCTTGATGCTGGGCTTATTGCATGGACTCGGATTTTCCTTTGTATTACACGAAATACTCAACATCAACTCACCTAATATTTGGCAAAGCTTGTTAGCATTTAATCTCGGCGTAGAAGCCGGTCAAATTTTAATAATTTTAGCAATCTGGCCTCTGCTTTATTTGGCCAGACGTCGACAGGAAAACTGGGAATCTAACCTACGCTACACAATTGCCACTATATGCTGCACCATTGCCTTACTCTGGACTTTTGAGAGGGGTTATGAATTGGTGAACGTAATACAGCAAAAAAACCAACCCAGAACCAATATTACAATCAGCAACAGTAAAACCTAATTCATGATTTTACCAGAGAGGAAGTTATAAGCCTCATTATATCGAACAATAAATCTAACGATTTAAAGTTAAAGATAGCCACAAATCAAGCAGCACTCTATTTACTGGTTTTGCAACCAGAAACCGAAAGACAACCAACCCTATAGATTCAATGAAACAAGCGAACAAAAAGGTATTATTTTTTATAACCATCGCTATTCGCCCACAAGGGATCTTATTAAACTCACCAGCGGAGTGCATTCTGCACACTATTAGCCACCTTCCCCCTGCCTAATCACCGAAAACAAATTCGATCACACCCTGCTTAGAGCAGAATAAAAATAGCATCCATATAACATATGGTCATCTCAGAACGAATGGTATCTTTTAGACTAAAGGAGAAAATCA
This sequence comes from Microbulbifer mixtoriginis (SeqCode), assembly GCF_052466765.1. Lineage (NCBI taxonomy): Bacteria > Pseudomonadati > Pseudomonadota > Gammaproteobacteria > Cellvibrionales > Microbulbiferaceae > Microbulbifer > Microbulbifer mixtoriginis (SeqCode). The sequence continues at coordinate 3,998,146 of NZ_CP174289.1, read as the reverse complement.
CTGATATCATCATAAATAACTTGGCGTATTTTTCGAGACAAATTGCATCTACCCAATTGAATCAGGGGTTCTGCACGGACACCTGAATGCACTCTAATACTGGAATCACTTGCAGCCTTTCATGTATTTTGCACGACATAAGCCGGGAAAAATAAATCCACTTCGCTACAGCCCCACTGGAGTTCTCTCAGTATGCATGACTACCAAATCTATACCCTAGAAGAGCAGCTCCTTGTATTATCTACCCACCCATTAATCGACAATACTGCTTCCATTAAACGAAAAAAAGAATAACAGGAAACTTATACAGAAAAAAATGGGGATGCAACCGCCCCTTAGTTAATCAGAATTAAAACCACCTACCCCACAAACAAGAGAGCCTGCTCTTAGGCTAGGTCAATCTGGAACAAATACTAGTAGCCAAAAAGATGCTTCCCTCCATTTACAACTTACAAACATTCAATCTCGGGGGACATGATCATCCCTAGCAGATGGGTTGGTAAAGCACTCTTTCTTCGACGGCAAAACGGGGGCAGTGGCCACACACCAAATCAGATTAGCTTTACCAAGTTAATATCACCTCAATCAATAACAAGCACCAAAATATAACGAATAATTTTGCTTTTTTAGTTACCATTTAAAGGCTTGAATCGCTGCTTTACATATTAGGATTACCAAGGAAATATTGGATAAAGCGAAGATAACAAAGCGAAATTCTATTTTATTCACTAAAGCCTGAACAAGGCTATGAATCACTCTTAAACCCACATATGCCCAAGCAGTATAAACGATAAGCTCCGTGGCTGCGCCTAGAAAAGCCAATGAGAAAACTGCTGCGTAAAATAGAGTAGGCTGCTCCATTAAATGATTATAATTATCCGCCTTCCATCTAACCCTTGCCGGAAGCTCTGACATTTGGACTCCGGACGGCACCTCAGAATCCAACTTCATTTTCATAGATGCAATCGCCGGCAATCTTGTTGCGTACATCCAAAACCACATAACCATTGACCAAGCCAGCAAAGCCACTACTGGCTGAATTAATTGAACCGTTGAATTCATCTTATTCCCAATAGTTAAATTTTTATTTTCCAATAATGCACTGGACCTTTAGGGAAGCAAAATTACGAAGATTAAATTATATCACCTCACCCACCAAGCCAAAGCTATCAAACTTAATCTAATTCAACATGCAATAGCAGATACGGATTCCCTCAACCATCCAACTGCGATTAAACAACAGTTACCTCTAACTTTCTTAAAAACCCAGGAATTGACCTCTATATTCATCGATATTTTTCTGTTACGCCTAACTTTTATCAAATATCTAGCACAGCAAGGGTACCGGCCTCAGACCCTATCAACTCAAGCGCAATAAGCAACATTTCAACAATCCTATCATTCATCCCACAGAAACCAAATACCCAACTCCATTTATCACGCACAGTAAATCAACTTTATCAAAATATTACTGCACAATAAAAACTTACACTTGAAAAAACACCTCTATTTACTAGATATTTGTTACCGCATATTCATAAAACTCTGGAGTTTCAGAGGACTCAAACTTACTGACTTTTGTTACATTAATTTTTGAAAAAACCTCTTAAAACTAAAGTGAAAAGCACCCTCCTTATAGACTGCGTCACATATCACTGACTGGTTTCCTTAAACATAAAACCCTAACTATTTTACTTGCCATCCCTTGACTGCGATATTTTGGAAGAATAAAGATATTAGACAATTCCGGCATTTCCATACCAACAATTTCGGCCTGCTCTATAGTTACAAAACCAGCATCCCCACCTTCAGCCAGAATAATATATGCATCACATTCTTCATTGCCAGATATCACATCACTTAGACGCCCTTCATCTATATTGTACCGACCTCTACTATCAATATTTTCCAAATTAAAGGAGCCCTGATAATATTGATAGAACTAACACAACATAAAAAACGGGTCTGCATCACCTCTAATAGCCTCATAAGCCATAATCCCATATATTCTTGCAGGCTCATAAAGTGATAATTTCAATCATCATTATCATAGCTGCCATTTAAAATGGAAAACTGATAAGAGGTATTTATAAAGGGAAACCAAGCTCAGCGCAGAAACAAAAAACTATTCCATTTACCAGCGCCAAGTCACCGCCAGATAGGGTCCATGCTGGGTAATATCATAGGCAAAGCGACCATCAGAAAGTCGATCGGAATAATTAATACTGTAATATTGGTAGCCCAGGCGCAATGAGGTGGTTTTCCAGGCGCGCCAGTCTAATCCTGCCAATAGATTCCACTGCAAATCATCACCACCAGCTCCAAAACCGCCGATTTCGGTACGCGCCCCCAGGGTCAGGCAGTCATTCACAGCAAAGCCCACACGGGTACCAATAGTCGGCTCCCACCAACTTTTGCGGCCGCCCAAACGATTTTGGATTTCTGGCATTCTGCCGATATCAATACCCACGCGGGCTTTCACTTCCTGCCTCAGGCGATTCCAACGTACACCCACGCCTATATCCCAAAAATAGCGCCGCTCGCTTTCGCCAAAATGGCCTTGCAGTACCCGGTAAGCGCCAAATGCAGCCACCCACGCCTGATGAACATCCACATTCACATCGATATCAACATCTATATCCAACTGGGGATTTCGGGGTGGCGCAATCGTTGTGCCCTCATTTAAATTGAGGTGTACATAATAGAGGTCAGAAACTAGGCCAAAGCGTCCTTTCCAAGCTTCCAGACGTACAGAAAAAGCCGCATTCAGGAGCTCTAGGGTTTTTCTTAAGTTCAGATCTACATCCACAGTGGTATCCGCCACTGTGGCCTTTCCTTTGGTGCGAAGTGGCAGAAAAATGTAAGGGGTGGCCGCAAAGCGCCAGTCATCTACGGTTGTCGCAGGGGGGCGGCTCTGAGGCGCATATTGGGCTGAAATTGCACACGAAAAAAAAAGCGCTATTAACCCAGAAATAATTACCACCGCCCTTATTACTGACAAGAGCATCTCCATTTAATGGTTTTACCGAGGTTCAATCTCAATAAGCATCCATTAAGAATAGATAGCGATAGCCAGGCGGGGAATTGACCGAAGGGAAAGCACCGCGCCGGAAATGGCGCGGTGGCTGCAGGCACTTGGGATAGTGCGCAGGGTTTACGTTTTTGTTCGCTTAGTCGTTCGCTTCAGGGCGCATATGCGGGAACAGCAGTACGTCGCGGATCGATGGAGAGTTGGTAAACAGCATTACCAGACGGTCAATGCCGATGCCCTCTCCAGCGGTGGGCGGCAAGCCGTATTCCAGCGCGCGGATATAGTCGGCGTCGTAATGCATGGCTTCGTCGTCACCGGCATCTTTTTCCGCAACCTGGGCCTTGAAGCGTTCGGCCTGATCTTCCGCGTCGTTCAACTCGGAGAAACCATTGGCAATCTCGCGACCGCCAACGAAGAATTCAAAGCGGTCGGTGACAAACGGGTTTTCATCGTTGCGGCGAGCCAGCGGAGACACCTCGGTTGGGTACTCAGTGATAAAGGTCGGCTGGTCGAGGCGGTGCTCTACAGTCTTCTCGAAAATCTCGATCTGTACCTTACCCAGGCCCCAGCTGTCTTTCAGCGGGATTTCCAGCTTCTCGGCAACGGCGCGGGCGGATTCGATATTGTCGATATCGGCCGCAGTCAGTTCCGGGTTGTAGTGCAGAATGGAGTCGAATACAGACAAACGCGCGAACGGCTTGGAGAAGTCGTAGCTGCTGTCCTGGTATTCCACAGTGGTGGAGCCCAGTACATCTTCACAGATTCCGCGCAGCATCTTCTCGGTGAGGTCCATCAGGTCGTTGTAGTCCGCATACGCCTGGTAGAACTCAAGCATGGTGAATTCGGGGTTGTGGCGCGTGGACAGGCCCTCGTTGCGGAAGTTGCGGTTGATCTCGTAAACCCGCTCAAAACCACCCACGACCAGACGCTTCAGGTACAGCTCCGGGGCAATACGCAGGTACATATCGATATCCAGCGCATTGTGGTGGGTAACAAACGGACGCGCGCTGGCACCACCGGGAATAACTTGCAGCATGGGTGTTTCCACTTCCATAAACTGCTGGGCGTTGAGGAAGTCGCGGATGTACTCGATCACTTTGGAGCGCACGCGGAACACTTCACGGGCTTCCGGCGTGGCGATCAGGTCCACGTAGCGCTGGCGATAACGCATTTCCTGGTCGGCGATGCCGTGGAATTTTTCCGGCAGTGGGCGCAGCGCTTTGGTTAGCAGGCTGTACTCTTCACAGTTGACGTAGAGATCGCCCTTGCCGGATTTGTGCAGTGTGCCTTTTACGCCGACGATATCGCCGATATCCCAGGCACCGAAGCGCTCTTTAATATCTTTCTGTGCCGCTTTATCGGCGTAGAGCTGGATGCGGTCGGACACATCCTGGATCACCATAAAGGGTCCGCGTTTAGCCAGGATTCGCCCTGCTACGCACGCCCGTTTACCCAGTTCTTCCAGCTCCTCTTTCTGTTTATCGCCGAACTCAGCTTGCAGGTCGGCAGCGAGGTTCTCGCGGCGAAAACTGTTGGGGAAAGCATTGCCCTTCTCGCGCAGAGCGGAAAGCTTGGTGCGACGCTCGGCGATCAGTTTGTTTTCGTCTTGCTGGATATCAGTCATGGTGATCTATCAGTTTTGTGAGTGATATTACCCCTCGTCCCATTAGTGAGAGACGAGGGGCGCGGTGAGAGTGGAGTCTTTAAATCAGAGGCCGGCTTTGAGGCTGGCTTCGATAAACTGGTCCAGGTCTCCATCCAGTACTGCCTGGCAGTTGCTGGTCTGGACACTGGTACGCAGGTCCTTGATACGCTGGTCGTCCAACACGTAGGAGCGGATCTGGCTGCCCCAACCGATGTCGGCCTTGCTGTCTTCCATGGCCTGCTTCTCTGCGTTGCGCTTGAGCATTTCCTGCTCGTACATTTTTGCGCGCAGCATTTTCCAGGCTTTATCGCGGTTCTGGTGCTGGGAGCGCTCGCTCTGGCACTGTACGACGATGCCGGATTCTGTGTGGGTCAAACGCACCGCAGAATCGGTTTTGTTCACGTGCTGACCACCGGCGCCGGACGCGCGGTAAGTATCTTCACGCACCTGGGATTTGTCGATTTCAATCTCGATATTGTCATCGATTTCCGGCGACACAAATACCGAGCTGAAAGAAGTGTGACGGCGGTTGCCGGAATCAAACGGCGATTTGCGCACCAGGCGATGTACGCCGGTTTCTGTGCGTAGCCAGCCGAAGGCATGGTCGCCGGCAAAGTGCACGGTGGCGCTCTTGATACCGGCCACTTCCCCTGCGGAGACCTCTTCCAGGGTGGTCTTGAAACCGTGGGCTTCACCCCAGCGTAGGTACATACGCAGGATCATTTCCGCCCAGTCCTGGGCCTCGGTACCGCCGGAGCCGGCCTGAATATCCAGGTAGGCATTGTTCTCGTCGTTCTCGCCGGAGAACATACGGCGGAATTCCAGAATTCCCAGCTGCTGCTGGAGACCTTCGATCTCAGTGGAGACCTCCCCTACGGAGTCCTCATCATTTTCCTCGACTGCCATTTCCAGCAGTTCGCGGCAATCGGCGATGCCGGAGTCGAGGTTTTCGATGGTATTAACCACCGTTTCCAGGGAGGAGCGCTCGCGCCCCAGTTCCTGCGCGCGGTTGGGGTCATCCCAAACGCTCGGCTCAGCCAGCTCCAGCTCTACTTCGGTAAGGCGTTCTTTCTTGCTGGCGTAGTCAAAGATACCCCCTAAGAACGTCAGTGCGCTCTTCGAGGTCTTTTAATTGATTGAGGAGGGGATTGATTTCCATGAACTTTCGGTGTCCGGACAAAATAAAAAGCGGCGCGCATTCTACCGCAGCGCGCGGGGGTCCTTCCAGTCAGCCAGCCGCTGTAAATTGCGCAAAATCCCTATTTGCCAAACTGGCCGGATAACTGCTGCAAAATCGCGCAGTCCGGTGAGTCATCACCGGCACAACTGTCGACAAACGAATGTAGGGTTTCACGCATTGCCAACATATCGCGCAACTGGGTTTCCAGCATGGAGAGCTTTTCGTGCACCAACTGCTTAGTTTCGCGGCTGTGTCGCTCGGGATTACCCTTAAGCCCCAACAAAGTGCGTACCTCCTCTATGGAGAAGCCGCAGGCGCGAGCGCGCTGGATAAAGCGCAAGGTCTCCAGATTGTCCTCGGTGTAATGGCGGTAGCCATTGGCCTTGCGCGCAGGAGACACCAAACCGATCGATTCATAGTGGCGCAGGGCCTTACTACTGAGCCCCGAATGCTTTGCCGCCTGAGAAATATTCACTGCCAACTCCCAACCTATTGACCACTAGAGTTTACCCTTAAGCGCTGTTATCCCGGCACTGGGAAAATTGATACTGCATCTTTTCGGCGGGGTCGTAACCCAGCTCCAGGGCGGCATCCAGAGCATCCATACTGATCAAGTGCAACAATATATCCCCTGTGGGCGCACCACAGACAGCCGGAAACATTCGATCTGTGCGCACACCGCAGCGGGATTCCTGCACCATCAAACCATTTTCCCGTAACTTGGCCTGACTCTGCTGTAAAGTCATGCCACCGCCCTCGCACTGCTTGCGGCCACTCTTGCGATAGACCCAAACCAGTTCACCCGACCTAGTTGCGGGAGGGTTGGACGTCACCTCTGGCTGACTGGAGCCCGGGGTATTCTCTACCTGATTTTCCATAGCCTTTTCCTCCTTGGCTCCACCGCAGGCCGCCATAGCCAGTAAAGTCAGCACCAGCAGAGCAGACAATTTTATTTTCACCATCACACTTCCTCCATAAAGCAATGGCCACCCAGCTTAAGACAGCGCTAGCCAGGCTCCCACCAGTAACAACAAAGTACCGGAAATACGGTTAATTAAACGTACATTTTCAGCGCGTTCCAGCAGGCGACTGAGGGCCTGACCACCCCCAGCGTAAATCAGCAAACACAAGGTTTCCAGCAACAGTATGGTGGCGATCAACACAGAGAGCTGCGGTGCCAAGGGCTTGCTTTGGTTGATAAAGGGCGGCAACAGAGCAATAAAGAAGGCCCACCCCTTAGGATTTGCAACCGCAGTAATAAACCCCTGAACAATCAGCGCTTTTGCGGAGGGCCGGGCGCGCCCCTGTGCCGCATCCAGAGAAGCCAGCTGCCCCCGGGAACGCCACATCTGTATGCCCATCCAGGCGAGGTAGGCACCACCGCAGTATTTAAATAGCTGAAATACCGTGGGATACTGCACCATCACCACCGCCGCACCAAGCACCGTAGCCAAGGCCACCAGCGCTACTCCTACCAGCTCGCCAACCATCATCCACAGGGTGTGGCGCACCCCCACCGTAATACCAAGGCTTAGGGCCAGCATCATGCACAGTCCCGGGGTTACCGAGGCAAAAAAACTGGCGGGGACAAAAAGCGCGAGTACAGACAATTCCATTGTATTTTCCTAGTGATGGGTACCACTGTGGTTCCCATAATGGCTTACCAGCATCCCAGCCAGCATCAGGCCACAGCCAATCAATTCGGTGGTGTTAAGCATCTCATTAAGGAATAACCAGCCTGCAGCTAGAGCAAACACCGCCTCCAGGCTCATAATCACCGTGGCGTGGGATGGTGCCGCATGGCGCTGAGCCAGCAACTGGAAAGTAAATGCCAACGCAGTGGAGAAAATCATCATGTAGGCGATCGGCCAGGCCGCATCCATAGCGGACTGTATCGTTGCCTGCTCGGTGAAGAGGGATGCCAGGGCCGACAACAGACCACAGACCAGAAACTGAATACAGGCCAGACGCAGTGCATCGTAGCGTTTCACCAAGCGATCCGCAGAGAGCACCTGAATGGCGAAGACAAAAGCACTGGCAAATACCATCAGGTCGCCAACTAACTGAGACTCTTCACTGAAGTCCGCCAGCCAGTAGAGACCAAATAAAGCCAGGCCAATACCGCCCCAAGTCCAGCGATTGGTTTTATGCCCGAGGGACAAACCGATAACCGGCACCAACAAGAGGTAAAACCCGGTGATAAAACCAGCGCGGCCAGCAGTGGTGTAGAGCAGGCTGATCTGTTGCAGCGCCGCACCTAGGAACAACCAAAAACCGAGTAGAGCACCGCCGGGTAAACAGGCTCTCCAGCGGTGGCTAACGGTATGTCCGTTCGCCTCGCCAGGTTGGGAATCTCTGCGCGAAGATAGCCAATAAACGATGGGCACTAAAATAAGGCCGCCGAGGATAAAGCGCCAGGCATTGAACGCCAACGGCTCAATATCTGCCATGGCGATCTTTTGTGGCACAAAGGCAACACCCCAGAAAAGAGCGGCTAATAACAGCAGGACTTCGGCCTGGACTTGTTTACGTTTCACTACTTTTTACTTCCAACCACTTTTTATTACTGCTGTGAACAAGCTCCAAGCAATTCACAACTTTCCGAAAGGTGCTCCTATATAGCCTCCAGCAGGCTCACCATTAATTGCAGGGATTCGCGCCCACGAAATTCATTGACGTCTAACTTGTAAGCCAGGCGCACTCGCTCTGTGGGCTGCGGCCACTGGTCTGTATCTATATTAAAAGCAATGGCATCAAGGGCCAGCTGAGGCGCCTGCAGCGGAGCGACCACCATTTTCAGGTGCCGCTCGCCGACAATGCGTTGCTGAAGCAATAGAAACTCGCCATCGAAGACCGGCTCGGGAAACGCCTGCCCCCAGGGAGCACAGGCACGCAACAGGGCCGCGGTTTGCAGGGTGTAGTCTGCAATATCCAATTCACCATCGGAATCGATCACGGCCTGCAATTGATTCTCATCCAGGCGCTTGCGCACCACTCGTTCAAACTCCGCCCGGAAAGCATTGAGGTTTTGTGCAGGCAGACTCAACCCTGCGGCCATGGCATGACCGCCGAATTTACTGATCAGCTCAGGATTGGCTGCGGCCACATCGCTCAGGGCATCGCGGATATGCAAGCCGGGTATGGAACGCGCCGAGCCTTTTACCAGGTCGTTATCCCCTTCGGCAAAGGCAATTACCGGGCGGTGGAATTTCTCCTTGATACGACTGGCAAGAATACCCACCACCCCTTGATGCCAATTGGCATCGTAGAGACACAGGCTCCAGGGAATTTCCCCCTCCAGCTGCAGTTCTTCCAACGCCGCTAGAGCTTCCCGCTGCATACCCTGCTCTATGGCCTTGCGGTCCCGGTTGAGCATATCCAGCTCCCCCGCCAACTCACGAGCTTCACTGGGATCGCGGGTCAGGAGGCAGCGGATGCCTGTGCCAATATCATCCAGGCGCCCGGCCGCATTGATACGTGGCCCCAGGATAAAACCAATATCGGTGGTGGAAAGCCTGCGTTGGTCTCGCCCGGCCACCTCTAATAAAGCGGAAATACCGGGTCGGCAGCGCCCGGAACGAATACGGGCGATACCCTGGTGCACCAGAATGCGGTTGTTGTGATCCAGCGGCACCAGGTCAGCGACAGTGCCGAGCGCCACCAAATCGAGATATTCGGCCATATTCGGCGGAGCGATACCGCTCTGCGCAAACCAACCGCATTCCTGCAGGGCACTGCGTAGACGACTCAACAGGTAAAAGATAACTCCCACACCGGCGAGATTCTTACTGGGGAAATCACAGTTCGGCTGGTTCGGGTTCACAATGGCATCGGCATCCGGCAGCTCACTGCCGGGCAGGTGGTGATCGGTTACGATCACTGTCATGCCTGCGGCCTTGGCCGCCGCCACCCCATCAATGCTGCTGATGCCGTTATCCACGGTGATCAGCATATCCGGGGCGTAATCCTTGGCCACCTCTACGATTTCCGGGGTGAGGCCGTAACCAAAATCAAAGCGGTTCGGCACCAGGAAGTCCACGCCCTGCGCACCCATGGCCCCCAGTGCCAGCACGGCGAGCGTGCTGCTGGTGGCACCATCGGCATCGAAGTCACCGACGATCAAGATCTTCTGTTGTGCCCGCACGGCTTCCTCCAGCAGTGTCACCGCTGTATCCAGCCCACGCATCGACTGGGGTTGCTGCAGCTTGGCGAGACTGTGGTTCAGGGCCTCCTCGCTGACGATACCGCGACCTAGCAGTACCCTCTGCAAAATTTTGGGGGTTTCAGAAGCAAAACGGCCAGTGGAAAAATCCACTGGCCGCCGCTGAATTGTTGTATTCATTCTCTCTCAGCTATTTTTAATCCGGCCGCCAAGTCCCTCGCTGCGCCAGCTAGTGCCCTTCGGACAGCATGGTCGCCATATAGTCGTGCACCTGGGACAAGTCGTTGGGCAGCACCTTGAATCGCTCTTCGCGTTGCCAGAGGTCCTGCATATGGGCCGGCAGGGGAATTTCGGTTTGTGGCAGTGCCTGCGCCACAGCATCGGGGAATTTTGCCGGGTGTGCGGTGGATAAGCAAACCATTGGCTGCTCGGCGGAGCGGCGCACCCTTCTTGCGGCCTCGACACCAATAGCGGTATGGGGATCGAGCAAATAGCCGGTCGCCAGGTACTGCTCACGAATCACCTCAATAGTACGCGCATCGTCGACCCTATAGCTGGAAAATGTCTTTTGGGCCTGCGCCAGGGCCGATTCGCTCAAGTGCATAGGTACATTGCGATCTGCCAGCAACTCCGCCACTGCGGCACCATCGCGGCCATAGAGATCAAACAGCAGGCGCTCAAAATTGCTCGACACCATGATATCCATGCTGGGCGACAGGCTGTGTATCAGCGGTTTGGGCGTGTGATCGTTATCGCTGATGCAGCGGTGCAGGATATCGTTGGCATTGGTAGCGATCACCAATTGGTCGATTGGCAAACCCATCTGCTTCGCCAGGTAACCGGCAAAAATATCGCCGAAGTTGCCGGTGGGCACGGAGAAATTTACTGTCTTATCTGGTGCGCCCAGGCGCAAGGCCGCGTAAAAGTAGTAGACAATCTGCGCCATAATGCGCGCCCAATTAATGGAGTTCACCGCCACTAAACGGCGCCCATCGGGTAAAAAGGACTGGTTGGCGAAGCTGGCCTTCACCATATTCTGGCAATCGTCGAAATTACCTTCCATGGCAATATTGAACACATTGTCTGACAACACTGTGGTCATCTGCCGGCGCTGTACTTCTGAGACACGATTGTGGGGATGCAAAATAAAAATATCGATATTGTCGCAGTGGCGGCAGCCTTCAATTGCCGCCGAACCGGTATCCCCGGAAGTCGCCCCCATCACCACCACGCGCTCACCACGCTTTTTCAGCAGGTGGTCGAACAACTGACCGAGAAACTGCAGGGCAAAATCTTTAAAGGCCAGAGTCGGGCCGTGGAAAAGCTCCAGAATCCACTCGTTGGTATCGGTCTGCACCAAAGGCGCTACCGCCCTGTGACGAAACTGCCCCTGCCCCAAACCATAAGAGCGCTCGATAATATTGCGCAGCTCCCGCTCACTGAGATCCTCTCCCACAAACGGCCGGATAATTTCAAAAGCCAACCGCTGGTAATCCATACCCGCCATAGCCGCAATATCCACTCGGGAAAATTGCGGGAGTGACTCGGGCACATAGAGACCGCCATCGCTGGCGAGCCCGGTGAGGACAGTATCGGCAAAAGAGAGAGACGGCGCGCGGCCGCGGGTGCTGACAAATTTCACGGTGTTGTTTCGCTCTTGGATCTCGTAGGCAATAAAGAAAACTGGCGCCTATTCATAGAGAAAGGTGCCATCTAGCAATAGGGGAGAAGGCTTAACCGAGGCTCTCCACGCGAATACGCACCACTTTCCCTTCAACCGTATCCAGGGCCTCAATTTGTGTAACCGCTTCGCGCAGGCAGGCCTCCCTAGCACGGCTGGTGAGAATCACCACTGGGACCAATTCTTCCCCATCGACCGGCTCGTGCTGAATCAGGGCCTCAATGCTGATGCCCTGATCGCTACAAATAGTTGCCACTTTGGACATAACTCCGGGCTTATCATGAGCGGAAATACGCAGGTAATAACTGGTGACCACCTCTTCCTCCGGCAACACCAGGGTATCGCCCTGCTCTGCCAAGGCCACCCCGGCAGCCGGTACCCGCTGATCCGGCTTGGCATCCAGGGTGCGCGCCACATCGACAATATCGGCAATCACTGCCGAGGCTGTAGCTTCGGCACCGGCGCCTGCGCCGTAATACAGCGTTGGCCCCACCGCATCGCCGTTGACCAGCACCGCATTCATCACACCATTTACATTGGCGATCAGGCGACGCTGTGGAATCAGGGTTGGATGTACCCGCAGTTCCACCCCCTGCTCTGTGCGGCGCGCGATGCCCAGATGTTTAATGCGATAGCCGAGTTCATCGGCATAGCGGATATCCTCCGGACAAATGCGGCTGATACCCTCGGTATACACCTTGTCGAAGGCAAGCGGGATAGTGAAAGCCAAGGAGGCCATGATTACCAGCTTGTGCGCAGCATCGATGCCTTCTACATCGAAGGTCGGGTCTGCTTCTGCATATCCAAGAGCCTGTGCCTGAACCAGAGCCTCATCAAAACTGCGCCCCTTCTCGCGCATTTCAGTGAGGATATAATTTCCGGTGCCATTAATAATACCGGCGAGCCACTCGATACGGTTGCCCACTAAACCTTCGCGCAGAGATTTAATAATAGGGATGCCACCGGCCACGGCCGCTTCATAGGCAATGGTGACCCCCTTTTGTGCGGCCAGTTCAAACAGCTCATTACCGTGCTCGGCGATCAGAGCCTTGTTGGCGGTCACCACATGCTTGCCGTTTTCAATTGCCACCAGGACCAGCTCGCGCGCTACCGTGGTGCCGCCAATCAGCTCCACCAAAATATCAACATTGGGGTTGTTGGCGACATCGAAGATATCGCGGGTAACATCCAGCTCGCTGGTATCGCAATCGGGGTTGTCACGGCGGGCCCCGACCTGCTCAATCACTACCGAACGGCCACAACGCGCGGCCACTTCGTTTCCATTGCGCGCCAGGACATTGATTGTTCCGCTGCCCACCGTGCCCAAACCGCAAACACCAATACGCACTGCACGCTGCGGCTCTACCGCAGGCATCTGATCCGCCGCCTCTGCGACGTCTTCAATTGTTGCGCTCACAAATTCCCTCCGCACGTAGGCCCCCGGCAATGCACCCCAACCTAAAATGCCACACCAGGAGAAGACGCAATAAAAACAAATAAAATTAACAAAATATCGACAACCTTACCGAGCTGAAAGCAAAAAAGTCAATAAAATTGCGCCAGCCAAACTCCACCCTCAACGATGGGGTAAACGAAATTTTTGTCACCCAAAAGAACTCCTTGAAATAGGAGCCATCCTCAGTAGATGCTATAAGTGCATCTACTAGCATCAGGTACCAGCAACCTGCGAAATTGCATCCACCGCGCCTTTTCCAAAAAATGGGCGCACTGAAAAACGGACTCAGATAGCGGTCGAGTGATGAAAAAAACCCTTATCCTTTATACTGGCGGAACCCTGGGAATGCGCCGCAGTGAATCCGGCTATGTGCCGGACGCCGATCTTGAAGATGCCCTGCAGCGCCTGCTACAGGATGTGATCGGCCAACTGCCGAGCTATGATTTCCAGGCCCTCGACCCGCTCCTCGACAGCGCCAATATGCAGCCCCAGGACTGGTACCGCATCGCCGCCCTGATACGCGACAACTATAGCCACTACACAGGCTTTGTTGTGCTGCACGGCACCGATACTATGGCTTATACCGCCTCTGCGCTGTCCTTCGCCCTGCAGGGACTGGCCAAACCGGTAGTGGTAACCGGCTCTCAGATCCCCTTGCGGGAAATGCGCAGCGACGCCTATAACAATTTAATCGCCGCCTTGCTGTTGAGCGGTTCAGATAGTATCGGTGAGGTCTGCCTCTACTTTAACGGCAAGCTGTTGCGCGGCAACCGTGCGGTAAAAGTTAGCTCCGGCTCACTGGATGCTTTCTCCAGTCCCAATTATCCGAGCCTCGGCGAAGTGGGCATCCAGGTACATATCGATCCTAATGCTTTATTGATGCACGGAGACACACCGCAGTTTGAAATCCCCGATAACGCCGATGGCTGCGTTGTATTGGTGAAACTATTCCCCGGAATTACTCCGCTGTTTCTCAGTAAAGTTATTGAAGCACGCCCACGCGGTATAGTGATTGAAACCTACGGTACCGGCAATGCCCCCACCGACAATCAGGCATTTACCGAGCAGCTTACCAGAGCTACAGAGCTGGGAATTATTTGTGTGGCGGTATCACAATGCCTGGAAAACCATGTGGATCTCGGTAAGTACGCTGCCGGCTCGGCACTACTGCGCGCCGGTGTGATCGGTGGCCTGGATATGACCAGCGAAGCCTGCTATGCCAAATTGAATCATCTGCTAGCCATGAACTATACCAACAGTGAAGTTAAAGACTTAATGGAAACCCCCTTATGCGGGGAATGCACCCCCTAACAAAATCAAACGGGATTTATTGAGCAATGCGCAGAAGAAATTCTGCCAGCCTATCGTTTCAGATATAAATCCCGACGGTTTTTTATCGGGCGACCAAATGTGGCCAGGTATTAGTTTATAGGAAAATACTGGGCATTTAGACCAGAAGCAGATACTCCTTGATGAGCAATAATTTTTCACAAAACTTACGCCTGTTGTGCAGTTTCTATCGCTCCATCGCCGAGGTGTGTCGGCGCATGGGTGTGAACCGAGCACAATTTAATAAATACCTCAGCGGTAATACTCAGCCCTCACAGTACACTCTCAGTAAAATCTGCCACTTCTTTGGTGTTGAACCCCATGAAATTCTGATGCCCGCCGAACAGTTTGAGCAAATTGTTCGGGTACGCCGCACCGCTACGACTGTCGAACCCTCCCGTCCCTACTCTATGGATATTGACTTGCTAATGCGGGAGTCACAGGGGCGCGCTGATAAATACCTGGGCTTTTACTTTGAATATCACTACTCGATGACTTTTCCAGATCATATTATTCGCAGCCTGCTGCATATCGAGTCCGATGGGGAAGGATATTATTTCCAGCGCTTCGAGCGCATGCGCTATCCAGATAGGGAGGAGTGGTACAAATCCCGCTACAAAGGCATGCTGCTTTTTCTCTCGGAGCGTATATTTTTGATTGGCTACGAAGCGCTGACACGCAACGAAATCGCCCAGACAATCCTCTATCCCACCTATAAAAGCCGAGTGAGTTATTTATCCGGCCTCAAGCTGGGTGCCTCTGCCAGTGACCGGCGCGAACCCGTATGTACAAAAGTATTACTGGAATCTCTCGGACGTAATATCAGCATCAAAAACGCACTAAAACTGTGTGGGGTATTTGGCCCAGATTCCGATGAGATCAATCGCAGTATTCGCGAAAATATCCGAGCCTCAAACACTGAGGGTCCACAGAGTTTTTTTGCCACTCCACTTTAAGCATGAATTTATATTAAGGCCCAACCAAGAGGCCCAAATGATAACAACCACGGGCACCCTGTAACCCAGGTTAATCCTGGTTATTGGTGCACTTGCCCCTATGCAGATGAAGAGAAAGCAGAAGTACCATGACAAACGATTTCCACACCCTAAAACCCATGCCGGTATTCACTACCAGTAGTGAATACCGCATCGAAAAAGATTTGCTCGGAGAGCGCGAAGTACCGGCCGATGTCTATTTTGGCATTCAGACCCTGCGCGCCCTGGAAAACTTCCAAATTACTGGTATCACCCTCAACCACTTCCCTAACTTGGTCAAAGCGCTGGCCATGGTGAAGAAGGCTGCGGCTCATGCCAACTGCGAACTCGGCTACCTGGAAAAGAACCTGGAAGCGGCAATTGCCAAAGCCTGCGATGAAATTATTGAAGGCAAGCTGCACGATCAATTCCTGGTAGACATGATTCAAGGCGGTGCCGGCACCTCCACCAATATGAACGCCAATGAAGTAATTGCCAATCGCGCGCTGGAATTGCTCGGCCACAATAAGGGTGAATACAAAAACGCTCACCCCAACAACCATGTAAACCTATCGCAATCCACCAACGATGTTTACCCCTCCTCCATCAACCTAGCAGTCCTGCTCAGCTACAACGACCTGGTGCAGTCTATGGAGGAGCTGTGTATCGAATTTGATGGCAAAGCCAAGGAATTTGCACAGGTTATTAAAATGGGCCGCACCCAGCTACAGGATGCAGTACCCATGACCCTGGGGCAGGAGTTTGCCGCTTTTGCTGCAACCATTCGTGAAGATGTCGCTCGGGTTAAAGAGCTAGTAGCCCTGTTTAAAGAAATCAATATGGGCGGCACCGCAATCGGCACAGGTATTAATACCGACCCGCAATATCGTCAACTGGTTGTATCGGCACTGTCTGAAATTTCCAGCATCGATTTTGTCTGTGCGGAAAATCTGGTAGAGGCCACCTCTGATATGGGTGCCTTCGTCATGTTTTCCGGGGTAATGAAACGTATCGCAGTAAAAATTTCAAAGATCTGCAGCGATCTACGCCTTCTCTCCAGCGGCCCTCGCGCAGGCCTCAACGAAATCAATCTGCCACCGATGCAGCCTGGCTCCTCCATTATGCCTGGCAAGGTAAATCCAGTAATTCCCGAGGTGGTCAACCAGGTGGCCTACCAAGTAATCGGTAACGACCTGACAATCACCTTGGCAGCGGAATCGGGCCAGCTGCAGTTAAATGTCATGGAACCAGTTATCGCCTTCAACTTGCTACAGTCTATGCGCCTAATGACCCAAGCTATGCATACCTTGGCTCAACGCTGTGTCAATGGCATCAGCGCGAATGAAGAGCATTGCCGGCAGTTGGTAGAAAACAGTATCGGCCTGATCACCGCGGTAAATCCGTTTATCGGCTACGAAAATGCCACTCGTATTGCCCAGCAAGCATTGATGACGGGCGCGAGCGTCAAGCAGTTGATTTTGGATGAGGGGTTACTAAGTGAGGAGGAGTTAAATGATATTCTCGCTCCAGAGAATATGACTCAGCCACGTAAAGTAGCATTGAAGAGCCCGACTTAGATAAAAAAGCGGCCGCTTTAGAGAGGCCGCTTTCTTCCGCTGATCTTAAATACCCAGCTCTTTAATTAGAGTGGCTGGAGGCAGATAACCGGGCACAACCCTGCCATCCTCCATCACAATAGTGGGCGTGCCGCGTACATCGATCACCTCGTTACCCAATTTATATTGGGCGGCAACCGGGTTGTTATTGCAGACCTGCAAAGGCACGTTTTCGCGGTTCTTCAATGCGGTGAGCGTTTTATTGGTGTCATCGGCACACCAGGCAGTAGCGAGCTTGCGATAACCCAGAGATTGCAGGCCGCCGCGCGGGAATGCCAAATATCTTACTTCGATCCCGCGCTTGTTCAGCTCAGGAACATCCTGGTGCAACTTGCGGCAATAGCCACAGTCGACATCGGTGAAAACATAGATACGCGCTTTGGTCTCGCCTTTGGGCGAGAAGACGATCATATCGTCGATGCTTTGGGTTTCCATCACCTTGGCCCGGCGAGTTGCTCGGCGCCCCTCAGAGAGGTTCGCAAAGCCTCCGCCAGTCTTAGCCTGGAACAGGTCCCCCAGAATAAAATGGTTGCCATCGGCTGAGACAAACAGAGTACTGCTACCACCGTCAAGCTCTACTTCGTAGAGCCCTTCAATCGGGGTCTCACGCACTTCACCATAAGTAGGCTTGGGGTTACTTGCCTCAAGGCGGGCCTTGATTGTCTTCGCAACGTTTGCGTCGACCTCTGCAAGGGCCGCTGGGCCAAGCAGACCGAGCAGCACTCCAGCGAGCGCCAGCGGCTTCTTGATAAGCATCATTACCGATTGCTCCTTAAATTCTCAATGAGGTTCGACTCAAACGTCGGCCTTCAGTTCCAGCCAGTATGGCAGCTATATGCCATTTCAGATCCACATGGCGCGTTTTAACATATTCAGGCACTGGACACTACGTACAAACTCCCAAGTTGTGCGCTGATCTAAAGGATACAGGGGTAGATAGCGTAGCTGTCGGGGACAAAGGGAGAAGCGTGAGGCCAGAAGTTCAAATGCACTTCCATGGCAATTCAGCCTTTCGGGCTTGGCACATGACTGGCCATAAAGGGAAGGCTACGGATACAAAAAAGCCGGAGAATAACCCCGGCTTTTCTGCGAGCTGTATGAGAGGTGCTTAGTTAAGCTTCTCTTTAATACGTGCGGCTTTACCAGTCAGGCTGCGCAGGTAGTAGAGTTTAGCCTGGCGTACGTCACCACGACGCTTAACCTTGATGCTGTCAACCAGCGGGCTGTGAGTCTGGAAAGTACGCTCAACACCAACACCGTGGGAGATTTTACGCACGGTAAAGGAGGAGTTCAGGCCGCGGTTGCGCTTGCCGATTACCACACCTTCGAACGCCTGCAGACGCTCGCGGTTACCTTCTTTTACTTTCACTTGAACGATTACAGTGTCGCCCGGCGCGAAGGGAGGTACTTCGCTCTTCAGCTGTTCCTGCTCCAGCTGCTGGATAATTTTGTTAGTCATTTGGATTTGCTCCCAAATAGAGTTTATGTAGCTTCTCAGCTAGTTCACCGAACTACTCCCGCCTCCCGGCGAATCCGGCATCAAGTTTTATCAGATTTCCGCTCCTGTTGAATTTCTTCCAACAGTTGCTTCTGCTCCTTGTTCAGCTCCAGCCCATCCAAAAGGTCGGGTCGACGCTGCTGTGTGCGCGCCAGTGCCTGCTTCAGGCGCCAGCGGCGTATTCTTTCGTGGTTGCCCGAGAGCAACACTTCCGGTACCGCCACACCCCGGTACTGTTCGGGCCGGGTATAGTGGGGACAGTCGAGCAGACCCGAGGAGAATGAATCCTCAACCGCCGACTGGTCGTGCCCTAGCGCGCCGGGAATCAGCCGTGTAATGGTATCCACCAACACCATAGCAGCCAGTTCACCACCACTTAGGACATAGTCACCAATGGACCACTCCTCGTCGATCAATGATTCGACGATACGCTCATCTACCCCTTCGTAACGCCCGGCCAGCAAAACCAGATTGCCAGCGTCAGAGAGGTTTTCGACCCCGCGCTGATCCAGTTGCTGTCCCTGCGGAGACAGGTAGATAGTGCGTACAGCTTCGCCCTCTTCCCCAGCCCAGGCGCGCGCGGCCTGCAGGGACTGATAAAGGGGTTCAGCCATCATCACCATTCCGGGACCACCGCCATAAGGGCGATCATCCACAGTGCGATGCTTGTCACTGGTGAAATCCCGAGGGTTCCAGCAGCGTACTTCCAACAGGCCATCTTTAACGGCCCGACCGCTGACACCATACTCGGTCAATGCAGCAAACATCTCCGGAAAAATGCTTACCAGAGCGATTTTTTTAGTCATCGCTCAGCGCCTTAAAAAGCTGGGTCCCAGTCGACGGTTATTTCACCGGCTTCCAGGTCAATATTGGTTATAAACTGATCCGGCAGATAGGGAATCAAGCGCTCGCGCTTATCCGCTCCACCGCGCACCACCATTACATCGTTGGCGCCAGTTTCCATCATGCGAGCGACGATACCAAAGTCGTGATCTTCGCCATCGAAATGGCTGACAACCTTTAATCCCTCGAGCTGGTGCCAGTAATACTCACCCCGCTCAAGCTCAGGCATCAGTTCACGAGCTACAGCTATATCGCGCTGGCAAAGTCGAGCCGCCAAATCGCGGTCATCAATGCCTTTCACATGTACTATTAAGCCCTTACCGTGACGCTTACCAGCGTCAATTTCGAGAGCTTCCCAACCTTTCGGCCCCTGCAAGCGCCAATTAGGGAACTGCAGGATGTTGTCCATCGGCTCGGTATAGGAGTGAACCTTGACCCAGCCGCGCACACCATAAACGGTAGTAACGCGCCCAACCGTGACCAACTCTTCGGAAGGTTTTCCGTTATCTGTCACAGGAGCACCACTTACGCGTAAATTAAGCAGATTCTTTCAGCAGCTTGCTGACGCGATCAGAAACCTGAGCTCCGTGACCCAGCCAGTAGTCAACACGCTCACGATCAATGCGCAGACGCTCTTCCTGGCCACGGGCAACCGGGTTGAAGAAGCCAACACGCTCAATGAATCGACCGTCGCGAGACTTGCGGCTGTCGGTTACGGTCAGGTGATAGAACGGGCGTTTTTTAGCACCGCCACGAGCCAAACGAATGGTTACCATGTAACTTTCCTGTATTTTTTAACACTTGGCGACAACAATAAGCTGTCACCCAAACATCTCTGCCGGCAGCTCACCCGGCTGAAAGGCGGCGTATTCTAATGTACCGCCAGAGATTTGTATAGCGATTCCTAGGGCCCTCAGAGCTCCGAAAACCCTTACTTTTTCTTGAATCCGGGGGGCAGGCCACCGGGCATACCGCCCATTCCACCGAGACCTCCGGGCAGACCACCACCCCCGGTCATTCCACCGAGGCCGCGCATCATCTTGCCCATGCCGCCGCCTTTGAGCTTCTTCATCATCTTGCCCATCTGCTTGTGCTGCTTGAGCAGGCGATTCAAGTCTTGTAGCTGGGTGCCGGAGCCGGCGACGATACGGCGCTTGCGCGAACCGTTAAGAAGGTCAGGATTGCGGCGTTCGGCCGGCGTCATGGAGGAAATCAGGGCGTCCATACGCTTAAATTCTTTACCCATGTCGGCCTGTTGTGCGGCCTGCGCCACACCACCCATGCCGGGCATTTTCTCCAACAGGGAGCCAAAGCCACCCATGTTTTGCATTTGCTGCAACTGGTCGCGCAGGTCTTCCAGATCGAAGCCTTTACCTTTCTGGACCTTCTTAACCAGCTTTTCGGCTTTCTCTTTATCGATCTTCTGCTCTGCTTCTTCAATCAGAGACAGAATGTCGCCCATACCCAGGATACGGGAGGCGATACGATCCGGGTGGAAGGTTTCCAGGGCGTCGGTCTTTTCACCAACACCGATAAACTTGATCGGCTTGCCAGTAACATGGCGCACAGAGAGTGCCGCACCACCGCGTGCATCACCATCTGCCTTAGTCAGAATAACCCCGGTCAGTGGCAGGGCCTCATTGAAGGCGCTGGCGGTATTTACCGCATCCTGACCGATCATTGCGTCGATAACAAACAGGGTTTCTGCGGGATCCAACTCACTGTGCAGCTCGCGGATTTCATCCATCAGCTGACTGTCGATATGCAGGCGACCCGCGGTATCGACAATCAGTACATCGGCAAATTGCTTGCGCGCCGCATCCACTGCACCCTTGGCAATATCCAGGGGCTTCTGATCAGGAGTTGAAGCATGGAACAGCGCGCCCACTTCACCTGCCAGAGTTTCCAGCTGCTTGATGGCCGCGGGGCGATACACGTCCGCACTCACCACCATAACTTTCTTCTTTTCCCGCTCCTGCAGGTATTTGGCTAGCTTGGCAACACTGGTGGTTTTACCGGCCCCCTGAAGGCCCGCCATCAAAATCACAGCGGGGGGCTGAACTGCAAGGTTGAGCGGCTCTGCAGCAGCACCCATCACCTTAACCAGCTCATCCTGAACAATCTTGACGAACTGCTGCCCCGGGTTCAGGGCCTTGCTAACCTTCTGCCCAACAGCGGCTGTGCGCACTTGCTGCACAAAGGCCTTCACGACAGGCAGAGCGACATCCGCCTCAAGCAGCGCTTTGCGCACTTCACGCAGAGTATCGCGGATATTGTCATCGGTCAGGCGGGCCTTGCCGGTGACTTTTTTTAGGGCCGCCGATAAGCGGTCACTCAGGTTATCGAACATAAATTCGTCTCGATTTCTCCGATTGCGGACAGGACCCCGGTGCGGAGGGCCGCGAAATTTTTTTGGGGAGTATCTCCAACTCCCACTCTGAGGCGCGGCAGTATAGCTCAGGTCCCGTCACAGCCGAAATATCACCAGATCTTCCCTGTTAAAGCGTGCTGTGACACACTCCTCCTCCACTGCTTAGAAGATACGGATCTAACCAATGGCGGCATTCGCCCACTGGACGGCCATCGCGCTATATATAGCTACCACCATTGTCGCGGCCAGGGCCCTTGCCCGCGCCCAACAGCCCAATCGTAAACTGCTCCTGGGCCTGCTCGCCGGAGCCCTGGCCACCCACGCAATATCCCTTGCGCAGACACTGTTTTCCTCAGCAGGCTATCGCTTTGATCTGCTAGCAATGCTGTCATTAATCACCTGGGTGGTGAACTTATTGCTGCTTATCCTAGCGGTGAATCGACCACTAACCCTGTTGATACTGATTTTTGCCCCGTTAGGAGCACTCACCGAACTGACCGCGTCCCACACCTGGGGAGGCGTTGCGCCACACCAACAGTTATCTTCTGGGATTGCCATACACGCGCTGCTATCAATCTCCGCCTACTCCCTACTTACTCTTGCAACCCTACAGGCCATCTACCTTTATTATCTGAACCAGCAGCTGCACAACCATCGGCCAGTGGGTGCCATGCGCCTGCTCCCCCCCCTGCAAAGCATGGAGTCATTACTCTTTGGGTTAATCGCTTTCGGCCAATTACTGTTAACTGCCTCCCTGATTACCGGATTTATCTTTGTGGGTAACCTTTTTGAGCAGGGCCCCCTACACAAGACAGTGCTCTCCCTGCTCGCCTGGGTGCTTTACAGTATTCTTCTTTGGGGGCATTGGCAGTGGGGTTGGCGCGGTAACACTGCCGTGCGTTGGACTCTGTGTGCCTTTGCCGCACTAATGCTGGCCTACTTTGGTAGCAAGTTGGTTATTGAGGTTATCCTTCAGCGCGGCTAAAAATACTAAAGAGGAGCCGTTTAAAGTCGATTATAAGCAAACGGCACTGACATTCGCTCGCAGGTGCCATTTTAGGCAGGAGACCGAACACCCCTTGATCTCCTCAACCGCCCCTATAGCCTTTACCAGGTTTATTTTGGATTATAAGTGACCGGATAACTTGCGGAGGTGGCCGTTCTGTTTCAATATCTCCGCTCAGAAATAAAAAGAGTTCTCCCTTGAACGAGATGCCCCCGGGTCTGCTGTTTAGCCTGCTTGCCCTGCTGATTGTGATATCGGCTTTCTTTTCCAGTTCCGAAACCAGCATGATGGCGCTGAACCGCTACCGCCTGCGCCACCAGGCCAAGAGCGGCCACCGCGGCGCCAAGCGGGCCATGGAACTGCTTGCCCGGCCGGACAAGCTGATCGGCGTTATCCTGATTGGCAATAATCTGGTCAATATCCTGGCCTCAGTGATTGCCGGTGCTGTCTTTACTCAACTGTACGGCGATGCCGGCCTCTTCTACGCTACCGGCGCTCTCACTATCGTTATTCTTATTTTTGCGGAAGTCACCCCAAAAACCATTGCCGCTCTTCACCCGGAGAGAGTGGCATTTCCTGCATCGCTAGTTTTACGCCCACTACAATGGCTTCTGACACCGTTTGTATTACTCGTCGGCAGCATATCCAATGGACTTGCGCGCCTGGTAGGCGTTGAAGCAACTGCTGGCAATGAGGCGGAACACCTAGCGCCCGAGGAACTTAGAACAGTGGTGTTCGAATCTGGCGCCCTGCTTCCCAGCAAGCACAAAGGCATGCTTCTCAATGTACTGGACCTGGATCAGGCCACAGTGGAAGACATTATGATCCCGCGCAACGAGGTCTTGGGAATCGACCTGGAAAACAGCGCCGATCAAATTCTCCAACAACTGGCAGAGAGTACTTACACCCGCCTGCCGGTATACCGGGGAGATATCAATCAGGTAGTGGGTATTTTGCACCTGCGTCGCGCGGCACAAATACTGCGAGACGGCCCAGACAAGCTCACAGCTGAACGCCTCAAGTCCTTTACCGGTGAACCTTACTTTGTTCCCGAGGCCACCCCACTACCCACCCTGCTAATGAACTTCCAGAAAACCAAGCGCCGCATGGGCTTGGTTGTGGATGAATATGGGGAGGTTATGGGGATAGTAACTCTAGAAGATCTACTGGAGGAAATTGTCGGCGACTTCACCGCGAGCCCAGTTCCCAGCGACGATGAGGAAATTGTCGCCATGGAAGGCGGCTGGTATATGATCGAGGGTGGAACCTCTATCCGGGATATCAACCGCACGCTAAATTGGGACCTGACCACCGACGGCCCAAAGACCTTCAACGGTCTCCTTATGGAGCATCTTGAAAGCATCCCAGATGGCAATATCAGTTTATTCATCCTCAATAATTACCAAGTGGAAATTGAAGAGGTGTCCGACAAAATGATTATTAGAGCCAGGATCAAAAAAATTGAGCGCTAGTCAAGCGCTCTACAACCTTGGTCTTAAGCAGTATTCTCTAAGAGTTTCCTTACCGGGGCAAAACTCACCCGATGCAAAGCGCTGGGACCCAATTCTTCCAGGGCCTGCATATGAGCTTTAGTGGGGTAACCTTTGTGGCCGGCCAGTCCATAACCTGGATAGCGTGCATCCAACTCCACCATCTCTCGATCACGGGTCACTTTGGCCAAAATTGAGGCCGCAGCAATGGCGGCAACACGACTATCCCCCTTAATCACAGTATCGCAGGCATAAGACCAGTCCGGTCTTTTATTACCATCTACTAACACAAACTCAGGCTGTAGTGGCAACTGCTCCACTGCACGGCGCATTGCCAATAAACTCGCCTGCAGAATATTGATCTGATCAATTTCTTCGACGGTCGCACGGGCAATAGAAAAACTCAGCGCACGCTCACAAATTTCCTCAAAGAGCGACTCTCGTTTTTTCTCACTAAGTTTTTTGGAGTCAGCCAGCCCCAAAATGGGCTCTGCTGGATCGAGAATTACTGCAGCCGCCACTACATCTCCAGCCAATGGGCCACGGCCAACTTCATCAACTCCAGCGAGAAGATCACCTTTATAAGGACAGATGTACGGAGGTAATTCTTTTTTAACACTCATGGTTTATAAAACCCGATTACTTCAAAAGAGCACAGATAGCATCGGCTGCCCGCTCAGAGGCATTTCGACGCAATTGCTGGTGAAGATCGTCAAATTCGCGCTGCAACTGATCACCCAGTAGTGGATCTTCAAAATAGCGCATCAACGCCGCTCCGAGATTCTCCGGGGTCGCATCACTCTGCAGGATTTCCGGCACCAGCTCCCTTTGTGCCAGCAAGTTGGGCAGAGAAACCCAGGGCGTGTGCAGCATACGAGAGACGATAGCGTAAGTAATTTTGCCCAGTTTATAGGCAACCACCATAGGCTTTTTCAGTAGCATAGTTTCTAACGTTGCCGTTCCTGAAGCAATTAACACAGCATCCGACACACTGAGCGCCTTGTGTGAATCTCCCTCTAATATCGTGACAGGCAGTTCCGGAAAATCCTTTAGCTGCTCCCGCAATTCGGCTAAACGCTGCTCATTTGCTGCCGGCAATACAAATTTGAGATCGGGATGGCGCTGGTAACACCAGCGAGCCGTCTGCAAAAATAACGGCCCAAGCAAACGCACTTCCCCACCTCGGCTACCCGGTAACAGCGCAATAACACGTTCATCAACTGTGAGACCCAGCTCTTTGCGCTCTGCAACATTGCTAACCTGCAGAGGAATATCATCCGCTAACGGATGCCCAACAAAAGTCACCGGCACATGGTTTTCACGATAAAAAGCAGCCTCAAAAGGCAGCAAGGTGAGCATATGGTCAATAGCACGAGCAATCTTTTTTATTCGCCCCTGCCGCCACGCCCACACTGAAGGGCTGACATAATGCACAGTGCGAACCCCTTCGCCCTTGAGGGACTCCTCCAAAGACAAGTTAAAATCTGGTGAGTCGATACCGATAAAAAGGTCCGGCGGATTTTCAGTGAAGTGCTCGCGCAGAGTGCGGCGAATTTTTAATAATTCTGGCAGTCGTTTTAGCGGCTCAACCAATCCCATCACCGAGAGGCGCTCCATTGGAAAAAGGGATTTCGCCCCCAAAGCCTGCATACGCGGACCGGCAATCCCTTCAAACTGAATTCCCGGGAGGCGCTTTTGCAGGGAGTCAATAAGACCTGCACCGAGGATATCTCCAGAGGCCTCACCGACAACAATACCAATACGAACCGGCTTATTATTTTCTGACACGCCTAACAATTCCCCCAGAGTGGAAATGGCTCAATTTTCATAGATACCGATTAAGATATGAAAAGACTAAATCAGGAAGTGCACAATAACAGCACTTCCCGCAAATGGTTGTGCTTAGCGGACAATTCCGCGAGAGGAGGTCTGCAGGGAATCAATCCAAGGCTGAATTACAGGGGACTGTTCACGCAGTTCCGTAAGGGCCTGGACAGCCTCTTGCAGAGTGAGGCCACGCCGGTAGACCGTTTTGTATGCCTTGTTGATTAGAGAGATATCCTCGCGGGAAAAACCTCTACGACGCAACCCCTCCGCATTAATAGTCTTGGCCTCTGCCGGATTCCCAGCCACCATCACATAAGCCGGCACATCTTTGCCGATCGCTGCGCCCATCCCTAGGAAAGCGTGCTCACCAATGGTGCAATGCTGATGTACAAGACTGTACCCGCTGAGGATTGCCCAATCTTTTACTATTACGTGGCCGGCGAGCCCCACATTATTAACGAGAATGGTGTGATTACCGACAACACTGTCATGACCAATATGGGCATAGGCCATAATCAGGTTATCACTGCCGATAGTGGTTTCCCCACGATCCTGCACAGTGCCCCGGTGGATGGTAACGCCCTCACGAATAACATTGTTATCGCCGATTACCAGGGTGGTCTGCTCGCCTTGATATTTTTTGTCCGGCGTATCTTGACCTATCGAGGCAAACTGGTAAATACGGTTATTTTTTCCGAGCTTAGTGGGCCCACTCAATACAACATGTGAAGCAATTTCACAGCCATCACCGAGTTCCACATCGGCGCCAACTATGGAATAGGCTCCGATACTCACCCCGGAACCGATAACCGCCGTCGGATCGATAATAGCTGTGGGGTGGATATTTGTCTGCATTCTGGAATCTACTCCTCAGGTAGCGACACTTCGGACACTACAACTTCAAATAAACAACAACTGGAAGAGTTATCAAAAGCACCTTAGCAGCCACGTCAAGTGACGAATAAGCGCTTTAAACCTGCTTCACCGCACACAGAAGATCTGCAGAGGCCGCAAGCTCACCATCGACACTGGCTTTACAGGAAAACTTCCAGATATTACGGCGCACTGAAACTGCTTCGGACATCAGGTCCAGCCTGTCCCCAGGGACCACCTGACGCTTAAAGCGCGCCTTGTCGACACCGCCAAACAGGTACAGGTAGCCATCCTCAGGCTTCTTGCCAAATGTTTTGAAGCCAAGAATTCCTGAAACCTGGGCCAGAGCCTCAACGATCATAACACCGGGGAAAATCGGCATCTGTGGAAAGTGACCGTTAAACAGCTCCTCATTAATAGAGATATTTTTATACCCCTTAATAAACTTCCCTTCCTCGAGTTCAACGACACGATCGACCAATAAAAACGGATAGCGATGTGGCAGGTACTCGCGAATCTCAGTTACATCCATCATTCCAAATGCCCCCAGAAACCACTTCGGGGCGTTAAACGCCCCGAAAACATCAAATCAAAATTGTTTTTCTTAAAGCAGCTGTGAGCTATTTATCCCGATCGAGGGACAGGGCTTTAAGTTGCTTCTCCAAATCTTTCACCCTTCGTGCCACCTTATCCAACTGCCCGAAACGCACCGCGTTGCGACGCCAGGACTGGCTATCGGCAAAGGGTAAAGCGCCGGAGTAAATTCCCGGCTTGTCGATGGATTTGGTCACAAAAGTATTAGCGGTAACTTGGCAGCCATCGGCAATGGTTACATGCCCGGCAATACGGGAGCTGCCACCCAAAGCACAGTGCTTACCGATTACTGCGCTGCCCGCAATTCCTGTGCATGCAGCAATGGCTGAGTAGTCACCAATCTGCACATTGTGCGCGATTTGGACCAAATTGTCGATCTTGACACCACGACCAATCACAGTGTCACCAAGTGCCCCACGATCCACACAAGTATTGGCGCCTATTTCAACCTCATCGCCAACCTGCACGCCACCCAGCTGGTAAATCTTAATCCATTCACGCTGATGCAGCGCAAAACCAAAGCCGTCTGCACCAATAACCGCGTGACTGTGGATGATAACATCGCGCCCGACCTGACAACCGTGATGCAGTATTGCACCCGCATAAAGGCAGCTCCCTTCTCCAAGGGTACTGCCCTCTCCCACAAAGCAGTTGGCGCCAACCGATGCCCGAGGTCCAATTTTCGCAAACGCCTCTATCACCGCACCAGCTGCAATAGAGGCACTAGAGGCCACTTCTGCGTCCGGATGAACTACAGCGCTCGGGTGAATACCCGCCTCAATCGTTGGAGCCGTATTGAACAAAGCACTCGCCCTGGCAAAAGCCAAGTAAGGGTTATCCACACAAAGTACGCTAACAGGTGTCTCCTCAACAAACTCGGCAGTCACCAATACAGCGCCCGCTGACGTGGTCTTGAGGAAGCGGCGATAATTAGGGTTTGCCAGGAAGGTCAACTGCTCGGGCCCAGCATCTTGCAAAGTGCTAAGACCAGAAATTACATAGTCTGCGTCTACCCCGGGGGCCAGACGCAGCTCAGCACCCAGAGCATTCGCAAGCTGGGTTAACGACAAATTGTCACTCATACAGGCTATCGATTACTTATCAGCATTCATACGCTTTACGACAGCCTCAGTCAGATTGACCGAAGGATTTGCAAAGTAAGCGGTAGAAGCATCCAACACTAAGTCCAGGTTTTGCTCTTTAATGATCGCTTCCAGCGCTGTTTTAGCCTTGGGCCCCAGAGAAGTTTGAATTTCCTGGCCTACCTGAGCCTCCATTGCGCGCAGTTTTTTAACGGTAGTTTCAAAGTCTGAACGCTTGAAGTTCATCTTACGCTGATATTCTGTTTTCTGCTCATCGGACCAGGTAACGCTATTTTTCTGCGCATCTTCTGCCATTTTTTGTAGTTCTGAACGAATAGACTCGGCGCTACTTTGCAGCTTGGAGTACTCGGAACTGGTCTTCAATGAATTGACCTTGGTCTTGGCCACATCGGTGCTCATAATCGCAGCCTGCAGGTTAAATACCGCAACCTTGGTCTGCGCCAGCGCGGCGCCAGACAGGGTTATACCAGCCAGCAGGATTGCGAAAATCTTTACATTCTTAAGCACTTTAGTCTCTCCAATTGGTTTTATTTTTTATGCGCAGCAGCTGCACTCAATCCATTTATATTCGATAAAGTTAAAAGCTATTACCCAGGGTAAACTGGAACACTTCCGTCTCATCATCCTCGTTTTCCTTCAAGGCTTTAGCCAAACTGAAAGTCAATGGTCCAAAACCGGTAACCCATGTCAAGCCAATGCCCGCGGAAACATTCATTTTACCGAAGTCCACATCGTAACAGTTGATCTGGGTTTCATCACAACTGGTATCAAAGACGTTACCCGCATCAACAAAGAAGGCAGACTGCAGAGAACGCTGATCTTTGATAAACGGCAGCGGGAAAATAACCTCGGCACTACCTTCTACTAAGATATTGCCACCAAAGGGGTCGGCATCCCCATTCTGACGGATATCCAGGTTTCCATTTTCATCGGTCTGATAACAGTACTCCGTGATGATCTCACCATTAGTCGCACAGGGGAGACGAGTATAAAACTCGGCCGGAGTTGAACGGGGGCCCAGTGTATTTCGCTTGAAACCGCGCACAGAGCCAAAACCACCGGCATAGAAATTTTCAAAGAAAGGCAGTTGATCGAGATCGCCGTAGCCATCCCCGTAACCCAGGCGCGTACGCAGACGTAGCGTCAAACTCTTCGTTAGGGGGCGGAAATACTGACCAGTATAAATAAATTTGTAGTATTCAAGATCACTGCCGGGCACGGTAAATTCCGCGGAGAAATTCTGGGATGCCCCGCGAGTCGCTAATATACCGCGGTTCAAAGTGGAGCGGGCATAAGAAGCTGTCAAAGCCAAGTTATTAAACGCATCACCGTAACGATCGATAAAACCATCTGCTGAAGTATTAAACTGATTCTGATCAATCATCATTGCAAGATCATTGGCCACTCCATCATTGAGATCTGCAACAATCGTCTCAGCATTAGTGAGCGTCACCCCCTCACGAGAGGTGTCATCCAAAAGAGATGGGCTGGATTGGATTTCCTGCACAGAACCACTCGAGGCTGAGAGCTCCAAATGACTGAAATTAACATTCAGTCCCACACGGGAAATTTCTGAAACCGGGTAGCCGAAGCTAACACCACCACCATAACTAGTCGTGTTGTAGTCCGACAGGTTGACCTCAGAGTAGTCATTTTCCCTATAAAAAACGTTAAACCCGCGGCTCACACCGTCAGGCGTAAAGTAAGGGTCAAGATAGGAAAAGTTCAGTGCAGTCTGGTAGGTAGACACGTTTAAACCTATACCTACCTGCTTGCCGGTACCCAGCCAGTTATTTTCCTGGATATTACCGCCGAGCACCAAGCCGCTACTCTGTGCCCAGCCGATAGTGCCACCAATAGAGCCTGAAGGTTGCTCCTCTACGGTATATTCCACATCGATCTGGTCGGAAGTACCAGGCACCTCTGCAGTTTCTACTTCCACTTCTTTAAAGTAACCGAGGCGTTCCAGGCGCACCTTGGATTGCTCAATTCTTGCGGAGGAGGCCGAGGCAGATTCCATCTGACGCATTTCACGGCGCAACACCTCATCGGCAGTACGAGTGTTACCACGGAAATTGATTCGGCGCACATAGGCGCGCTTACCTGGGTTGATAAAGAAGGTAATTTTTACCGTATTCTCTTCTTTATTGGGTTCGGGAATGCCATTCACCTCAGCAAAGGTATAACCTTCATTGCCCAGACGCTTAGTAATATAGTCAGACGTGGTGGTCATCCGAATCTGGGAGAAAGTCTGCCCTTCACGCACCAACAGTAAGCGCTTGATTTCCTCTTCCGAAACCACCGGGTCGCCGGCGAGATCCACCTCACTGACGGTGTAAACATTCCCCTCTCTCACATTGACTGTGATAAAAACACTCTGCTTGTCTGGGCTCAGGGAAACCTGAGTGGATTCTATTTGAAAATCCAGATAGCCGCGGTCGAGATAGTAAGACTCTAGGCGCTCCAAGTCACCAGTGAGTTTCTCACGGGAATATTTGTCATCGCTGCGCAGCCAGGACAACCAACCTGTGGTCTGCAGCTCGAAAATTTCTGCCAATTCTTCGTCGGAAAATGCCTCGTTACCCACAACATTGATGTGCTTGATAGCCGCAACCGAGCCCTCGTCGACGATAACCCGCAACTCGACCTGATTGCGTGGCAATTCTTTCACTTCGGTCTTAACACTTGCACCATAGCGCCCCTGTGCCACATATTGGCGCTCAAGCTCCTGGGCGAGCCCCTCCAGGGTTGCACGTTTAAAGATCTGCCCCTCGGATAAACCGTTATCCTTCATACCCTTGAGCAAATCTTCGGTGGCGATGGCCTTATTGCCGCTGATCTCAATCTTGGAAATTGCTGGACGCTCGCGAACAGTGACCACCAGAACACCATTTTCACGGCCGATTTGGATATCTTCAAAGTAGCCGGTGCGGAACAGTGCCCGGGTAGCGCTCTGGATTTCCACGGATTCAATTTCATCACCCACTCGCACGGGAAGGGCAGAGAAGACTGTACCGGCAGAGACGCGTTGCAATCCTTCCACGCGGATATCATTGACCACGAACGACTGCGCTATTGCACTTAAAGGCAACATCAGGCCGAGGGAGGCCGCTTTGAGGAAATCTTTCATCTACTAATTCCGAGTGTTTTTATTCGCAATCCAGGAGTTACAGCGCTTTATTCAGCGCCCAGCTCCCCCGGAACCTGAGGGTTGCCCCTCTACCTTGTAATCGACATCAACCCGTTCTGAGTTCCCGGGTACCTTGACCGTTTCAACTTTCACCACCTTCAAGTAACCAAGTCGCTCAAGGCGAACTTTAGATTGCTCAATAAGAGCCGAAGAAGC
This sequence comes from Microbulbifer mixtoriginis (SeqCode), assembly GCF_052466765.1. NCBI lineage: Bacteria > Pseudomonadati > Pseudomonadota > Gammaproteobacteria > Cellvibrionales > Microbulbiferaceae > Microbulbifer > Microbulbifer mixtoriginis (SeqCode). The sequence goes on along the minus strand of NZ_CP174289.1, from coordinate 3,966,121 downwards.
TAAAGCGGACTCCATTTGGCGCAACTCTCGCCGCAAGACTTCATCTGCCGTGCGAGTGTTTCCACGAAAAGTAATACGCCTAACGTAGGTGCGCTTGCCTGGGTCAATAAAGAAAGTGATTTTTACCGTGTTCTCTTCTTTATTGGCTTCTGGAATACCATTTACTTCGGCAAAAGCGTAACCCTTGTTGCCCAAACGCTTGGAAATATAGTCTGAAGTCGTTGTCATCCTGACCTGGGAGAACGTCTGCCCTTCACGCACTAGCAGCAAGCGCTTAATTTCTTCCTCTGGAACGACTGGGTCTCCAGCAAGTTCTACTTCACTAACAGTGTAAACATCACCCTCAATCACGTTAACAGTGATGAAAACACTCTTCTTGTCCGGCCCAAGAGATACTTGGGTAGAGTCAATCTGGAAGTCGAGATATCCGCGATCGAGATAATAAGATTCAAGACGCTCCAGGTCACCAGTGAGCTTCTCACGGGAGTACTTATCATCACTGCGCAACCAAGAGAGCCAGCCAGTGGTTTTAAGCTCAAAAATTTCTCCGAGCTCTTGATCTGAAAAGACGCGATTCCCTACGATGTTGATATGTTTAATCGCAGCAACGGTCCCTTCCTCGACAATAACCTTCAATTCAACCTGATTGCGTGGTAACTCTTTAACTTCTGCTTGGACGCTAGCGCCATAGCGCCCCTGTGCCACATACTGGCGCTCAAACTCCCGGGTCAACCCTTTGAGGGTCGAGCGCTTTAAAATCTGTCCCTCGGCCAGACCGTAATCCTTCAGCGCCTTTAGCAGATCTTCCGAGGCAATCGCCTTGTTTCCTGATATATCTATCTTAGATATGGCTGGCCGCTCTCTCACGTTAACAACTAAAACGCTACTTTCACGACCGATCTGAATATCCTCAAAATAACCGGTTTGAAACAGTTCTCGGGTCGCCCCCTGAATATCCGCAAGCTCAATTTCATCGCCAACACGCACCGGAAGAGCTGAAAAAACGGTGCCTGCAGAAACACGCTGCAAACCTTCTACACGAATATCGCTGAGAACGAATGACTGAGCTAAAGCGCTGAGAGGCAGCACCAAGCCCAGGGGTATCGCTAACAGCCAATATTTCATACTAATTCCGAACCGCTTCTGATAAGAGCAGAGGTTCCCAAGGTAACCGGCACCGCGCTCACTCTAAAAATCTATTCACTCCAAACGCCATAGGAAAATGCACTCCAGGAGGCTACAAACGTAAAATATCGTTATAAAGCGCCAACCCCATAATACAAAGCACTAAGGCCATACCTACTTGTAAACCGATCACCTGCACTCTCTCAGACACAGGAGAACCCTTGACCGCCTCAATACCGTAGTAGAGAAGGTGACCACCATCGAGTACCGGAATGGGTAACAGATTGAGTACACCGAGACTGATACTAAGCAGAGCTAAAAGCGACAGGAAAGACTGCCACCCCCTCTCTGCGGAAGTACCCGCCACTTTAGCAATGGTGATGGGGCCACTCAAGTTTTTGGTCGAAAGTTGACCAAAAATCAATTTCTTCAAGCTGTTCAGAGTGAACAGTGTTTTGTCCCAAGTCTCTTGCACCCCCTGAGAAAGAGCGCCAGCTACACCGTAGTGGAAAACTCGTACGCGATCCTCGGGCCAGCGCTCGGTGACAGGCTGTACGCCGATCTGGCCGACACGCTCACCACTGTCGAGCGTCACCTGCGCCGGCGTAACCGGCAGGGTCAACCGCTGCCCCTGTCGTTCAACTTCCACCTGAAGGGGTTCACCTGCATGAGCGCGCACATACTGGCTCCACTCTTCCCAACCGGAAAAAACTCGCCCGTCGGTAGCCACAATCTTATCGCCCGCACGCAGCCCCGCTGCACTGGCAGCGCTACCCTCCACAACCTTATGCAACGTCATACTAATGGGCGGCGTCCAGAGACCGAGACCAATCTCCCCCAATGGATCAGGGACTTCCTGCCCTGCGAGCCAACGGTCGATATCAGCCGCCATATGATATTCGAGGTTAGAGTCCGGGTAGCGCACTGAGAATTCTATAGAGCCACTATCCCCCAAACGGTTAGCCAAACGCCAGTTGAGGGCTTGCCAAGTGGGTGTGGCTTCGCCATCCACCGCGATAATTTCCTGCCCGGACTCCAATCCCGCAGCTTCAGCAATACTTCCAGGTTTGACGGAATCTACGACAGGCACCGGACCCGCCGTGCCCCCCATAAAGACAATCCAAAACAGTACAATTGCCAACAGGAAGTTAGCTGCGGGACCCGCTGCAGCAATCGCTATACGCGCCCAAACACTCTTTCGGTTAAATGCCTGATTCAGCTCGTGAGCGGCGACAGGTCCCTCCCGCTCATCTAGCATTTTGACATAGCCACCAAGGGGAATTGCTGAGATAGCAAACTCAGTGCCGTGCCGGTCATAGCGAGAGAAAAGGCGGCGGCCAAAGCCGACAGAAAAACGCAGCACCTTGACCCCACAGAGCCGTGCTACGAGAAAGTGTCCAAACTCGTGGAAGGAAACCAGTATACCGAGGGCTACCAAGGCCCAGATTACCGTCTGAATCAGATCCATACTCAGTTACAGTCTCTTTTCATGCGCAAACACCGGCATTATATGCCCAGCAGCAAAATTAAAGGGCCCCAACAGCTTGTTGGGCCAGCTCCCGCGCATTGAGATCAATGGCTTCGACTACGTCCAGCCCTGTCAGTTCAACGGTGGGAGTGCTATTCATTACTTTTTCTATAGCCGCAGCAATACTAGTAAATGCCAACCGTCCTTGTAAAAACGCCTCTACAGCCACCTCATTGGCCGCATTCAATACCGTGGGAGCACTGCCGCCGGCATTCATAGCTTCGCGTGCCAGACGCAGACAGGGGAATCGCTGATAATTTGGCGCTTCAAAATCCAGGCGGCCCTGCGCTATCAGGTCGAGTGCAGGAACTCCAGCATCTATGCGGGTGGGAAAGGCCAGTGCGTGAGCGATGGGGGTGCGCATATCTGGATTACCCATCTGTGCCAACAGGGAGCCATCCCGATATTGCACCATGGAATGCACAATACTCTGTGGGTGCACGACCACTTCTATTTGCTCTGGGCTGGCGCTGAACAAATAACAGGCCTCAATAAACTCCAACCCCTTATTCATCATGGTGGCCGAATCTACTGAAATTTTCCGTCCCATCGACCAATTGGGGTGTGCGCAAGCTTCCTCGGGGGTCACTCGATGTAAATCACCGGCTAGGCGTGTGCGGAAAGGGCCGCCGGAACCGGTTAGCAAGATTTTTTCCACTCCCGCCCCCTCCAAGCTGCCAAACGGCTGGGGCAGGCACTGGAAAATGGCATTGTGCTCGCTGTCAATTGGCAGCAATTGGGCACCTCCTGCACGCAAAGCTTGCAGGAAAACTGGGCCGGCCATCACCAGAGCCTCTTTATTCGCAAGCAACACTTTCTTCCCAGCTTCAACTGCTGCTAGAGTTGGACGCAGCCCAGCTGCACCGACAATTGCTGCCATAACCACATCCACTTCATTCGCAGAGGCAACCTGGCATAGCCCTTCCAAACCCCAAAGGACTTCAGTAGAAACTCCCTCCCCCAGCATGCTGCGCAATTGATCGGCCCCCTCTTCACCAGCCACCACCGCAAAGCGAGGGTTATATTGACGACACTGCTGGGCCAGCTCAGCGATACGCTCGCGGGCTGTCAGAGCATAGATGGTATAGCGCTGGGGGTGGCGGGCAAGCACATCGAGAGTGCTTACACCAATAGAGCCCGTAGAACCTAGGACAGTGACGACTTGTGGAGATTGCCTTTGCATAAGTGCTCGACTTACCTACGAAACTTCTTGTACCTCGACCAAAGCACCGACAGACAATGGCGGCGCTGGTCACAAGCACTGGATATAAATTGAAGTGTGGCGTACCCGTTATAAGTACTTAGGCAGCTCACTAGCGAGGGCCGCCATGGTGAAAACCGGTAAAGCCGCAGTGAGACTATCCAGCCGATCCATAACACCGCCATGCCCTGGCAGAATATGACTACTGTCTTTGATACCCCGGTGCCGCTTGAACATACTCTCCAGCAGGTCGCCAATGACTGAGGCAAGCGCAGTTACCAGTACACCGAAAGAGAACAGCACAGTATTTTTCAGAGGAAGATCAAACAGGTAGGAAGTAACCAGTGCGAGTATCAAGCAGGCTCCCAAACCGCCAAAAAAACCCTCCCAGGATTTGCCGGGACTCACTTCGCGGGCCAACTTGCGCTTTCCGAACTTGCGCCCGACAAAATAAGCGCCCACATCGGCAGCGACAACAATAGCGACGACATACAATACCAGCCAGGCCCCGTGATCGAGCCCACGCAAAACCACCAGCGACAACCAGCTGGGCACCAGAACCACTAGCCCAATCAGTCCACGTACCCAACGATTGCCCCACAGCGAGGCACTGGCGGGGTAGCTCTGGACCCAGTGAAAAGCAAGCGCCCACCAACCGCAGGCTACTGCCAGGATTTGACGGGCCCGATCAATATCCGGGGATCCGAAATCCATGGAAAAAACATATTCCGCGGTGAATACCAGGGTTCCGCCCAGTGCGGCGAGAAAGACAAAACGCAGTGCGCGATTGAGGTTGGAAAGATTGGCCCACTCCCAACCACCGAGCAAAATCACGGCTACGAAAATCAGTGTGTACCATTGAATTGGTAGCAGGAACAAAACTCCAGCGAAAAGTACCAGCAATACCAGCGCAGTAATTATTCTTTGTTTAAGCACCGAAAACCCCTTTCATCTGGACCTACACTCAGCCTACTATCGCACAGCAAGCCTGAACGCCCCGGTGTAATATTCCTAAAAATTATTCGCGGAAAAAAAATGGCCGCGCATTTGGCCCGATCCCTGTCAGGCCTGCACAGCCGTGCCATCACCTTCAGCGCGCCCACCGAATCGCCGGTCGCGCTGTTGAAATGCTTTTATCGCCTCATCAAGGGCGCTTTCATCAAAATCCGGCCAGAGCGTATCGGTAAAAAATAACTCGCTATAGGCGGCCTGCCAGAGAATAAAGTTACTTATACGCTGCTCGCCACTGGATCTTATCAATAGATCCACCGATGGCAAATCCGCGAGCTGTATATGGCTTTCAACCGCATCCTCATCAATGGAGTCGAGGGACCGCTGGCCATTGACCACCTCTTCGGCAAGCTGCTTTGCCGCCTGGGCAATATCCCAGCGACCGCCATAGTCCGCAGCAATAACCAGGTCGCCCTGAGTACAGCCCCGGGTAATCTCTTCCGCTTCCACAATGGCGCGCTGCAAGCGAGGCGAAAAACGATCCCTGCGCCCTACCACTCTCAGGCGCACACCTTCATCACGCATACGCCTAGCTTCTTTGCGCAGATAGGAGTGAAACAGCGTCATTAGCAGCTCCACTTCCTTAGGAGGGCGCTGCCAATTTTCGCTAGAAAAAGCGAACAATGTCAGCACCTCTACACCGCGACTCCTACACGCAGACAGGAGATCGCGTATGCGCTCAACTCCAGCCTTGTGCCCAGCCGAGGGCGAGAGCCCTCTGCGGGCGGCCCAGCGCCCATTACCATCCATAATAATGGCGATATGTCGGGGGACCGGGGAGCTCAAGCTGGTACCACTATTACCCATTAAATTTCCATCAGATCTTTTTCTTTAGCTGCGAGCGCCTTATCGACATCCGCTACAAACTGATCTGTAATTTTCTGAACATCATCACCTGCACGACGCTCATCGTCCTCGGAGATCTCCTTGTCCTTGACCAAAGATTTCACCTCAGCAAGCGCATCGCGACGAATATTTCGGATAGACACACGCGCAGTCTCAGCCTCACCGCGAGCCTGACGAATAAAGTTCTTGCGAGTCTCTTCGGTCAGCATAGGCATCGGTATACGAATAACCGCACCCGCTGTGCTTGGGTTGAGGCCCAGATCCGATTTCATAATCGCCTTTTCGATGTCTGGAACCAGGTTTTTCTCCCAAGGAGTCACCGATAAGGTGCGCGCATCCTCAACTGTGACATTGGCAACCTGAGATAGTGGAGTATCTGAACCGTAATAGGAAACATGAATACCGTCGAGAATACTCGGATGCGCACGGCCGGTGCGAATTTTATTGAAATTATTGGCCAGTGCGTCGAGCGCCTTGCTCATGCGAGTCTTAGCGTCTTTTTTGATATCTTCAATCACGATTTCACTTCCTCTTCGATTAGCGTGCCTTCCTCGCCGCCCACGACAATATTGAGCAGCGCACCGGTTTTATCCATACGGAACACCCGAACGGGCATATTGTGCTCGCGGCAGAGACAGATCGCAGTCAAATCCATCACGCCAAGTTTTTTATCGAGCACTTCGTCATAAGTCAGCTGGTCATAGCGGGTTGCGGTAGGGTCCAGTACCGGATCAGCCGAGTAAACACCGTCTACCTTGGTGGCTTTTAGCACCAACTCAGCCTCAATTTCAATACCGCGCAGGCAGGCTGCAGAATCTGTGGTAAAAAATGGGTTGCCGGTACCCGCGGCAAAAATCAGTACCTCACCGCGCTCCAAGTAGCGAATGGCCGCGCGGCGGTCATAGTGGTCCACAATTCCGCTCATCTGAATAGAGGACATTACCCGCGAGGAGATATTGGACCTTTCCAGTGCATCTCGCAGGGCCAAGGCATTCATTACCGTAGCCAGCATTCCCATATGATCGCCGGTCACGCGATCGAGTCCGGCTGCACTCAGGGCCGCGCCGCGAAACAAGTTGCCGCCGCCCACAACTAATCCAACCTGAACGCCGATACCTACCAGCTGGCCAATCTCCAGGGCCATTTTGTCCAGCACTTTAGGGCTGATACCAAAACCCTGATCACCCATCAGCTCTTCGCCGCTGAGTTTCAACAGAATTCTTTTATATTTGCGGTCTTTAATACCGGGCATTCTTCGGTCCTCTCAAATGTACCTGTTTAGTGGCCAAGTATTGCCGCCGAACATTACAACACTTTCAGTCATTTACACAGAGGGGTGCCCCGCTGTAAGCACATAGGCTCCAGCGAAGGCACCCCACCGCGAGTGAGCGCACAGGGCACCCACTATTATCAATTAAGAAGAGGACTTAACCTGTGCAGCTACTTCTGCAGCGAAGTCCACCTCTTCTTTCTCGATACCTTCGCCCACTTCAAAACGAACGAAAGAAGTTACGTCAGCGCCGGCTTCTTTAACCAGCTTGCCAATACTCACGTCAGGATTCTTAACGAAAGGCTGCTCTACCAAGCTGTTCTCCTTCAGGAACTTCTTGATACGGCCCCCCATCATTTTCTCAACGATCTCAGCGGGTTTGCCTTCCATATCCGGCTGCGCCTTGATGATGTCCTTCTCTTTTTCCAGAACATCAGCAGGCATATCTTCAGGCTTATTCACCTGGGGGTTTACCGCGGTTACGTGCATAGCAACGTCTTTCGCCAGCTCAACCTCACCAGCGCTCAGAGCTACCAGGGCGGCGATACGATTATTGGAGTGTACGTAGGCACCTACAACCGGAGCCTCAACCAGCTGGATTCGACGCACACCGATGTTCTCACCGATTTTCTGAACCAGTGCTTCGCGAGCAGTTTCCAGATCACCTTCCATCAGGGCGGCTACGTCCTGCTGACGCTCAGCAAATGCCTTATCGACCACCTTGGCAACAAAAGCCTGGAAGTTTTCATCGCGGGCAACGAAGTCAGTCTCAGAGTTCACTTCAACCAACACACCGTAGCTGCCGTCCTCGGCTACTTTTGCAGCGACAACGCCGTCTGCAGCGGTACGGCCAGCTTTTTTAGCAGCCTTCAGGCCGGAGGCTTTGCGCAAGTCTTCGATCGCTTTCTCGATATCGCCATCCGCTGCGGTAAGTGCTTTCTTACACTCCATCATCGGCAGGCCAGTACGCTCGCGCAGTTCTTTTACCATTGACGCGGTAATCGCCATGATTTTTTCCTCGGGGTTCTGTCACTAAAAATTAGAAAAAAGGGGCCGTAATTCGGGCCCCTTTTTAAGTTCGCAATGTAACGCTACTCCGTTACACTACTTAGCCCTGCAAATTACTCTGCAGCAGCTTCGTCATCGCTAGCTTCGACGTACTCGTCTTTGTTCACCGCGCTGCCAGCTTCCGCTGCACCGGCGAGCACCGCGTCAGCTGCAACAGTGGTGTACAGCTTGATTGCACGGATAGCGTCGTCGTTACCGGGAATTACATAGTCAACACCAGCGGGATCGCTATTGGTATCGACAACACCGATTACCGGAATACCAAGCTTGTTAGCTTCCTGGATGGCGATGCGCTCGTGCTCAACGTCGATTACGAAAATCGCGTCGGGCAGGCCGCCCATGTCTTTGATACCACCGATGGAGCGGTCAAGCTTTTCCATCATACGGGTGCGCATCAGAGCTTCTTTTTTGGTCAGCTTTTCGAAAGTGCCATCTTGAGACTGGGCTTCCAGCTCACGGAAACGCTTGATAGACGCGCGGATGGTTTTGTAGTTGGTGAGCATACCGCCCAGCCAGCGATTGCTGACGAAGGGCTGGCCACAGCGCTCAGCCTGCTCTTTGATAGATTTCTGTGCAGCACGCTTGGTGCCAACGAACAGAATCTTTTTCTTTTGAGCAGCCATCCCCTTGATCACCTGCAGGGCTTCGTTGAAGGCCGGTACAGTGTGCTCCAGGTTGATGATGTGAATCTTGTTGCGGGCACCAAAGATGAATTGACCCATCTTCGGGTTCCAGTAGCGGGTCTGGTGGCCAAAGTGAACACCAGCCTGCAGCATATCGCGCATGCTTACTTGCGGCATAATAAACCTCTATATATACGGGTTAGTCCTCCACACATCCCATGCGTCAACCCCTATCGAGGCACCCAGACTCATGTGTCGATGCGTGTGCGGCATTTTCACCCCGGAAGCATTCCGGAGCGGCGCGCTTTATACCACAATCGCACAGCTGAGTGAAGGACGCGGACAAATATGGTGCGAATGAGTGCGCCGATTCGCTCGCTGAATGGTGTCAAGCCCTGACGCTATGCCCCACCACCGGCAATCCGCTACAATGCCCGCCTTCACAGATAGACTTAAGGACACGCATGACCTCAGCCATAAAGACGCCGGAACAAATTGCCAAAATGCGCACCGCGGGCCGCCTCGCCGCAGAGGTCCTGGAAATGATTGGCGAATATGTGGTCCCTGGTGTCACAACGGAAGAACTGGACCGCCGCTGCCACGACCATATTGTCAATGTGCAGAAAGCCATTCCCGCCTGCCTCGGCTATCGAGGCTTCCCAAAGTCCATTTGCACCTCGGTCAATGAAGTGGTCTGCCACGGAATACCCTCTGAAAGCAAAGTGCTCAAAAAGGGCGACATCATTAATATTGACGTCACCGTGATCAAGGATGGATGGTACGGCGACACCAGCAAGATGTTCTTCGTCGGCAAGCCCGCTGCACACGCCGAGCGACTGGTGCGCGTAACCCAAGAATGCATGTACAAGGCTATTGAGATAGTGCGCCCGGGTACCAGCCTCGGTGATATTGGCCATGTGATCCAGCAGCATGCCGAAAAGAATTACTACTCCGTCGTACGCGACTTCTGCGGTCACGGTATCGGCGATGTCTTCCACGAAGAACCTCAGATATTGCACTACGGCCAGCCCGGAACAGGCGAAGTTTTGCAAGAGGGCATGACCTTCACTATTGAGCCGATGATCAATGCCGGCAAAGCCGCAACCCGCGTTCTCGGCGACGGCTGGACGGCAGTCACCAAGGACCGCCGCCTATCGGCTCAGTGGGAGCACACCATGGTGGTCACCAGCAACGGGGTTGAGGTACTGACCGCACGCGGTGAGGAAAAGTTTTAATCGCAAACTCTCCCCGCTCCAATTAAAGATGCACAGTCCCGCTGCCGCGCGGCGGGACACTGCCAAACGGACTTCAGTCATGCAGCCGGCCAATATCCCTTACTTCGAGCGCCCCCTGTTCTTCTTCGATCAAACCCGCTTTCGCCGGGACTTGGCTTCCCGTGAAAAACCGCCCTTGCAAGTATTTAAAGATGCGATTGGCGCTGCCGAGCACCAGATGGCTGAACGTTTTCGCGAGGGTGAAGATGTGGCCACCCTCGTGCATGAGCGCGCCTTATTCATCGACTGCCTGTTGCACTACGCCTGGCATCAGTACAGCTGGAGACCGGGCGCCAGCTTGCTGGCCGTCGGAGGCTATGGGCGCGGGGAGCTGCACCCCCATTCCGATATCGACCTGCTGATCCTCACCGAAGAACGGGCCGATGATGAAACAGTCGACAACATAGAGCGCCTCATTACTTTCCTCTGGGATTTGGGCTTGGAGATCGGTCACTCAGTGCGCAACGTAAAAGAGTGCCTGGCGCTGGCCGCCGAGGACATCACCGTCATCACCAATCTCACCGAGTCCCGTACTGTGGTGGGTGATAGCAAACCCGGCGAACGGCTTGCGGCCGGGATGGAGGGCGGCAAGCTTTGGTCCACCGAGGACTTCTTCAAAGCCAAGTTGGCGGAACAGGATGAGCGCCACAACCGCCAGCAGGCAGCGGAATATATTCTCGAGCCCAATATCAAAAACGCACCCGGCGGGCTGCGCGATATCCAGACTATCTCTTGGGTAGCGAAGTACTTTTTTCGCGTACGCACGCTCAGACAACTGCAGGGCAAGGCCTTTTTCACTGAGGAAGAATTCGCCATCCTGCAGTCCGGCGAAAGCTTCCTTTGGCGTGTGCGCTACGGCCTTCACCTGCTTGCCGGACGCGCCGAGGAGCGACTGCTTTTCGACTACCAGAGGGAGCTAGCCAAACAATTTGGCTATGAAGACAGCGACACCCAACTGGCAGTTGAGCAATTTATGCACAACTACTATCGCATCGTAATGGCCCTACGCGAGCTTAACGATGTATTACTCCAGTATTTGGGCGAGGTGATCCAACAAGGGGGTGAACAGGCTATCACCCCCATCAATGAGCGCTTCCAACTGCGCGGCGGCGCGATTGAAGCCGTCTATCCGCAGGTGTTTAATCAGCACCCCTCTGCGCTATTGGAAATCTTTGTGTTGATGGCCAGGCACCCGCAGATTACCCGGGTGCGTGCCTCAACTATCCGCCTGATCCGGGAACACCGCCACTTGATCGATGAGCGCTTTCGCGCGGACTCCGCCAACAGCGAGCTGTTTATGGAACTGCTGCGTTCTGCGCGCGGACTCTCCACACAGCTGTCGCGCATGACCCGCTACGGTATTCTCGGGCGCTACCTGCCAGAATTCGGCCGCGTTACCGGGCAAATGCAGCACGATCTCTTCCATATCTACACTGTGGACGCTCACACCTTGCAGGTGGTGCGCAATATGCGCAGTTTTCGCGGCCCCGAAGCACGCGAGAAATTCCCGATCGCCGCGGAGATCCTCGAGCGGTTGCGCCAGCCCGAGCTGCTGTATATTGCCGGTCTCTACCACGATATCGCCAAGGGTCGCGGCGGCGACCACTCGAAGTTGGGCGTGGTGGACGCCGCCGAATTCTGCCAGCGCCACCAACTGCCGGCACGCGACCGCCGCCTGGTGTGCTGGCTGGTGGAAAAGCATCTATTGATGAGCCAGGTATCCCAAAAACAGGACATCAGCGACCCGGAGGTGGTGCATGCCTTCGCCCGCGAGGTGGGCGACCGCGAACACCTGGATTACCTCTACGCCCTCACAGTAGCCGATATCAACGCCACCAACCCAGAGCTTTGGAACAGCTGGCGCGCCAGCCTGATGCGCCAACTCTACCAGGCCACCCAACACGCCCTGCGCCGCGGTTTGGAGAATCCCGTCGATCGGGAGGAAATCATCGAAGAGACCCGCAGCCTGGCACTGGAAAAGCTGAGCGCCCTCGGTCTGCCAGAGGCCTCCATAGAAAATATCTGGGCGCAAATGGGCGAGGACTACTTTGTGCGCGAGAGCGCCGACAACATCGTTTGGCACACCGCGGCCATCCATGAGCTGCACAGCAACAGCCCGCTGCTGCCGAGCGACACCCTGGTACTAACGCGCAACTCGGGCCCCGGTGAGCACGATGGCGCCACCCAGGTTTTCGTCTATACCCCCGACCGCGCCAATGTGTTCGCCGCCGCAGTCACCGGACTCGATATGCTCAACCTGAACGTGCACGACGCGCGCCTTTACAGCTCGGCCTCAGGTTACACCCTAGACACTTTTTATGTGCTGGACGAATCTGGACAACCCCTGCTCGACGAACCCCAGCGCCTGCAGCAAATTCGCGAAACCCTACAAGAGGAGCTGGAACTGGTGGAGGATTACTCCAAGGTGATCCAACGGCGCACCCCGAGGCGCCTAAAGATGTTTTCGCTGGAGAGCCGCGCGCACCTATCCACAGAACCGGGAGATCAGTACAGCACGCTGGAAATCACCAGTGCTGATAGACCGGGCCTGCTGGCCCTGATTGCACGCACCTTTGTCACACACGATCTGCGCCTGCACAATGCCAAGATCTCCACTCTTGGGGAGCGCGTGGAGGATATTTTCCATATCACCGACGCCGAGGGGCGCGCGCTCTGCAATGCCGAGACCAACCACGCTCTGGAGCAGGCCATTTGCCGGGAGCTGGATGACCACACAGCGCCGTAATATCACCAATGACGAGCGGATAAGAACGCCATGAATCCAAACCTGGACAAGCTGCAGCCCTACCCTTTTTCCAAGTTACAGGCACTGAAAGCGGGCCTGCAGCCGGCGAACAAACCCCATATCGCCCTCTCCATCGGCGAACCGAAACACGAGCCGCCCAAATTCGTACAGAGAGCGCTAGTCGCGCACCTGGATAAGATCTCCGCCTACCCGCTCACCATAGGCCTTGAACCCCTGCGCCAGGCAATTGCCGACTGGCTATGCGCCCGTTTCCAACTCAAACAGGTGAGTGCCGATTCCCAGGTGCTGCCAGTAAACGGCACCCGCGAAGCGTTATTCGCCTTCGCACAGGCCACGGTCACGCCGGGCAGTAAAGTACTGATGCCCAACCCCTTCTACCAGATTTACGAGGGGGCGGCCCTGCTCGCCGGCGCCGAGCCGCACTTTATCAACTGCCTCGCTGACAATAGTTTTAAACCAGACTTCGGCTCGGTGTCCGAATCGGTGTGGCAGCGGTGTGAACTGCTCTACCTGTGCTCACCGGGCAATCCCACAGGAGCCCTGCTAGGGATCGACGATTTGCAATCACTCATCAAGCTTGCAGACCGCTTCAACTTCACCATCGCCTCGGATGAGTGCTACTCGGAACTCTATTTCGACGAGAGCGCGCCGCCGGCCGGGCTGCTGCAAGCCTGCGAGCAAATGGGCCGCAGCAACTATCACCGCTGCGTGGTTTTTCACAGCCTGTCGAAGCGCTCCAATTTGGCCGGGCTGCGCTCCGGGTTTGTCGCCGGCGACGCTCAGCTGCTGGAGAAATTCCTGCTCTATCGCACCTACCACGGCTGCGCAATGCCGCTGCCCAACCAATACGCCTCTATTGACGCCTGGCAGGATGAAGAGCACGTACGCGAAAATCGCGCACTCTACCGACAAAAGTTCGACGCGGTGCTCGATATTCTCGACGGCTGCTTAGAAGTACAAAAACCGCAGGCCAGCTTTTACCTGTGGCCGCGAGTCGGCAGCGGGGAGGAGTTCGCCAGAGAGCTATACCGCCAGCAAAATATCACGGTTTTGCCGGGCTCTTTCCTCGCCCGCAATAGCGAGGGAGTAAATCCAGGCAGCGAGTATGTACGCATGGCCCTGGTGGCCACATTGGAAGAATGCATAGAGGCTGCAGAGCGCATCAAGGAATTTTGCCGGCAAACCTGACAGGCGAACTAATCCAACAGACACCGTAACCCAGGAGCCCCCCAGGCACAGACGAGAATGGCAGTAAAAAATTTACTCAAGCAAGAGCGCGTGGATTTTATTCTACAGCGCCTGGAAGAACTCTATCCGCAGACCCCGATTCCGCTCGATCACAAAGACTCCTACACCTTGTTGGTCGCCGTACTACTCTCGGCGCAGTGTACCGATGAGCGCGTAAACCAGATCACCCCCGCCCTCTGGCAGTTGGCCGACAACCCGGAGGATATGGCTCTAGTACCCGTGGAGGATATTCAAGCGGTTATCCGCCCCTGCGGTTTATCACCGCAAAAATCCAAAGCCATCAGCAAGCTGTCACAAATTCTCGTCAACGAATACCACAGTAAAGTGCCGGAAAATATGGCCGCCCTGGAAACCCTGCCCGGCGTCGGTCACAAGACCGCAAGTGTGGTAATGTCCCAGGCATTTGGCCACCCGGCCTTCCCTGTGGACACCCATATTCACCGCCTGGCGCAGCGCTGGGGACTCACCAGCGGTAAAAATGTCACCCAGACCGAGAAAGATCTAAAAAGGCTATTCCCCAGAGAAAAGTGGAATAAATTGCACCTGCAGATTATTTTTTATGGCCGCGAGTACTGCTCGGCACGCGGCTGCGACGGCACAGTCTGCGAAATCTGCACCACCTGCTATCCCAACCGCAAAAACCCCAAGAAAACCAAAAAGGCGTAACTGTGATTACTCTGTACGGCATTAAAAACTGCGACACCGTAAAAAAAGCCCGCAAATGGCTGGAAAAGAATGGGGTCGACTATCAATTTCACGATTTCCGTGAAGACGGCATGGACAATGTGCCCCTAAAAGCCTGGCTGAATAAATTTGGCTGGCAGGAAGTACTGAATCGCCGCTCCACCAGTTGGCGCGCCCTGAGCGAAGCGCAGAAAAACACAATGGACAACACCAGCGCTTTGACCCTGGCCATCGAGACCCCCACCCTGATCAAGCGCCCAGTGACCACCTCAGGCGGCACTACCCACTTCGGTTTTAAAGAGCAAGAGTTCGCCGCACTTACCGGCCAAGCCAACTAGGAGAAAAATATGAGCGATATCTACAGCATTGGATTCGGCGTTGGTACCTGTAATAGCAAGGGCGACTGGCTGGAAGTCTTCTATCCAAAACCGCTGTTGAAACCCAGTGCAGAAATAGCCAAAGCGGTAACCGAGACCCTACATATCGAAAGCGGCAACCACAGCCTGCCTCTCGACGCGACCCTGCTGCACAGCCTCACTGAAAAACTGCACAGCGCCGGGGCGGGCGAACAGGCGGAGATCCTACAGCAGTTCGCCAACAGCCACCGACCTCTGGTAGTGGCCGTACTTTCCAGCGACGAGGCGCCACAGACAGTACCTGAAGCCTATTTAAAATTACATTTGCTTTCCCACCGGCTGGTGAAACCCCACGAAACGAATCTCGAAGGTATCTTCGGCAAACTGGTCAATGTGGCCTGGACCAATCAGGGCGCGATCGACCTGGAAGAACTGCCACAGCGCCAACTGGAAGCGCGCCTGAACGGAGAGCACTTGGAAGTTGCCTGTGTCGACAAATTTCCCAAGATGACCAACTACGTGGTGCCCACGGGCGTGCGTATCGCCCACACCGCGCGTGTGCGTCTCGGCGCCTATCTCGGTGAGGGCACCACGATCATGCACGAGGGCTTCGTCAACTTTAACGCGGGCACCGAGGGACCAGGCATGATCGAAGGCCGCATCTCGGCCGGCGTTTTTGTCGGTGCTGGCTCCGATCTGGGTGGCAGCAGCTCCACCATGGGTACTCTCTCCGGCGGCGGAAACATAGTGATTTCCGTGGGCGACAACTGCCTGCTGGGTGCCAACGCCGGTATCGGCATCCCCCTGGGGGATCGCTGCACCGTGGAAGCGGGTTTATATATCACCGCTGGGACCAAAGTGGCCCTACTGGACGACAGCGGCAAACTGGTCGAATACATCAAAGCACGCGAATTGGCCGGAAAATCCGACCTGCTGTTCCGCAGAAATTCCACCAATGGCGCCGTTGAATGTTTAACGAATAAGAGTGCCATTGAGTTGAATGCAGCTCTGCACAGCAATTAAAACCTGACCCTGCGGGGCCCCGGCCCCGCCCGCTCTCCATCTGCATAAATTCCGATAACAACGCACCTGATCAACTAAAAGGATTATTCCGTGACCCCCACACTGCAACTGGCCTTTGACCTTATCCGCCGTCGCTCCGTAACCCCCGAGGACGCAGGCTGTATGGATCAGATGATTGAGCGGTTGGAAAAAATTGGGTTCAAGGTGACAAAGTTGCGCCGTGGCGATACCGATAATTTTTGGGCGGTGCGCAACGGGCAAAGCATAGGCCCTCTACTTGCCTTTGCCGGTCACACCGATGTCGTGCCGAGCGGGCCGGAGGAAAACTGGAGCAGCCTACCCTTCGAACCCGAAATCCGCGATGGCTTTCTGTATGGTCGCGGCGCGGCCGATATGAAGGGTTCACTGGCAGCAATGGTGGTGGCCTGCGAGGAGTTTATCCACCAACACTCTGATCACAGAGGTCGCATCGCCTTTTTGATCACCAGCGACGAAGAGGGGCCGGCAATCAACGGCACAGTCAAAGTCGTTGAGTGGCTTGAGGAGCAGGGAGAAAAAATAGACTGCTGTATTGTCGGTGAGCCCTCCAGCAGCGAGCGCGTCGGCGATATTATCAAGAATGGAAGACGCGGCTCCCTGGGCCTTGAATTAAAAGTCTTCGGTGTGCAGGGACATGTGGCCTATCCACATCTGGCGGAAAACCCAATTCACAATTTGGCCCCAGCTCTCGCTGAATTGGCCGCAGAAGAGTGGGATCAGGGCAACCAATTTTTCCCAGCCACCAGCTTCCAAGTTTCCAACATTAACGGAGGTACAGGAGCAACCAATGTGATTCCCGGTGAGGTGGATCTGCTCTGTAACTGGCGCTTTTCTACAGAATCCACCGCCGAAGAACTGAAGACCCGTGCCCGAGCAATCCTGGATAAGTACAACTTAAAATATGAAGCGAACTTTAATTTGTCCGGGCACCCCTTCCTCACTGCCGAGGGTCCACTGGTCCACGCTGTAGAGCAAGCGATTCAAAAAATCACAGGAAAGGAAACAGAATTATCGACTGCCGGGGGCACTTCCGATGGCCGCTTTATCGCTCCAACAGGAGCGCAGGTAGTGGAACTTGGGCCGGTCAATGCCACTATTCACAAAGTCGATGAGAGAGTCAAAGCCGACGATTTGGATATACTTAAGGAAATCTATCGGGAAGTACTTAGGGAGCTTCTAACCTGAGCTTACTGCCCCAGACAATAATTATTTATTAATTGCACGGACTATCCCACTAAATACACGGATCGGCTTATTCGCCTGCTAACCAACTGCCTCTGCGGTATGCTCCTTCCGATAACAAAATGGAGGAGCCCGCAGATAATGAACAGACTATTGAAAATAGCCGCGGCGATATTAATCGCCAGCCCTGCCCTCGCTGAAGAGCAACCCACTAACTTCAGCTATGAGGATGTATTCAATCTCGAGTATGCCAGCGACCCTCAGTTCAGTAACGACGGAAAGAGTATTTACTACGTCCGCAACTCCATGAACAAAATGGCGGACAACAAGCGGGCAAACCTGTGGCGCATCAGTGCCGACGGCAAGGACCACCGTCCACTGACCTCAGGAAATTACTCTGATTATTCGCCGCGCCTATCCCCGGACGGTAAAACAATCGCCTTTATCAGTTCCCGCAGTGGCAGCCCCCAGATACACTTATTGTGGCTCGATAACGGCCAAAATCTGCAGATCTCCCACCTGCCAAAATCCCCTTCAAATATTCAGTGGTCACGAGACGGCAAACAAATTGCCTTCACCATGTTTGTGCCAGAAAGTAGACCGCTCCCGGTTGAACTACCCGGCACACCCGAGGGCGCCGAGTGGGCAAAACCACCCCAGTTTATCGACCGCAGTATTTATCGTGCGGACGGTATGGGTTATCTCAAGCAGGGACATACCCAGGTATTTGTCATCCCCCGTGAGGGCGGCACCCCGCGTCAGCTTACCAGCGGTGAGTTCGATCACAGCAGTAGTCTCGCCTGGAGCAAAAACAACGACGCCATTTATTTTTCTGCAAATCGTCACCCCGATCACGAGATCGAATTGATGAACTCTGAAATTTATAGAGTAAATCTCAAGGATGGCAACATCGAGCAGATCACCGAAAGATTCGGGCCCGATCACCATCCGCAGATTTCCCCCGATGGTAAAAAGCTTGCCTACCTGGGATTTGAGGATCAACGGCTCGGGTACCAACAACACAGCCTGCGCATCATCGATCTCGACAGCGGCAAGTCCCGCAAAGTCCAAACCGCTAAAGACCGCAGCATCTCCAGCTTCGACTGGCTCGGCGACAGTAAACGTATCGCTTACAGCTACGACGATCAGGGCTCCACAAAAATTGCCATTAAAAAAATTGGTGGCAGTGACACTGTAGTCGCCAGTGATGCTGGCGGTCTATCGCTGGGGCGGCCCTACTCGGGCACTCACTTTGCCACATCCAAACGCGGAGCTATTGCTTACACGCAAACTAATCCGCAACATCCGGCAGAGCTGGCTTTGGCCAACAATGGCAAAGTAAAATCGCTGACCAGCCTCAATAACGATGTAATGCCGCTGCGCAATATGGCCCGCGTGGAGGAGATCAATTACAAGTCCAGTTTTGATGGCCGTGATATACAGGGCTGGGTCGCCTACCCGCCCAATTTCGACCCGAAGAAAAAATATCCCCTGCTGTTGGAAATTCACGGCGGGCCCTTCTCTAACTATGGCCCCCGGTTTGCCGCCGAGGTGCAACTTTTTGCCGCCGCCGGCTATGTAGTTCTCTACACAAACCCACGGGGCTCCACCAGCTACGGGCATGAATTTGCCAACCTGATTCATCACAATTACCCGAGCCAGGATTACGACGATTTAATAGCCGGCGTCGATGCAGTAATCGACCAAGGTTATATCGATGAGGGGCAATTATTCGTTACCGGCGGCAGCGGCGGCGGCACCCTAACGGCCTGGATTATAGGCAAAACTGACCGATTCCGCGCAGCAGTAGTTGCCAAACCGGTAATCAACTGGGAGAGCTTCGTTTTAACTGCAGATTACTCCAGGTTCTTTACCAAATACTGGTTCTCAGGCATGCCCTGGGAAAAGCCGGAGGAATATCGTCGCCGCTCACCGCTGACTTATGTGGGCAATGTCACTACGCCAACCATGCTGCTTACCGGAGAGGAGGACTACCGCACACCGATGTCCGAAACAGAGCAGTTTTACCAGGCACTGAAGTTGAACGATGTGGAAGCTGCAATGGTACGAATTCCAGGCGCCTCTCATAGTATTGCCGCAAGACCCAGCCAGATGATTGCGAAAGTGGCTTCTATTTTGTACTGGTTTGATCAGCATAAGTCGGATAGAGAGGCTGAAGACTTAGTAAGTAAATAATTTATCTTTACTGACTTTTTAATTAATGGGCGCCTTCACTAGGCGTCCACACTATTTTATTCATTTCCCTTGTCATTCATAATAGAAAAATCAATGACAAGGATTCTAGTGATGCGCAAGCTGTTATTTCTTTTTTTCCTGTGGCCCTCTCTCGCACTTTCTGGGCAAGTTAGCTTATCCGACTTGGTACGGCATACAGATATACAAGAAGTAAAAATTTCTCCAACTGGTACCCATTTAGCCATTAAAAAATTATATGAGGGAGAGAGAATACTGGTTTTTATGTCTATCAACCCTCTGAAGATCACTGGCCATCTGCGCTTTAGAAGCAAGGAAGAAGTCGGCGATTTCTACTGGGCTAACAATGAACGGATTGTTACTGAAGTCGTATCAAGGGAAGCGGCATTAGAGACACCAATATTTTATGGCTCACTATTTGCCATTAACTATGATGGCACTAGAGGCAAAAACATATTCGGACACTTGGCGGGAGAGCGCCAAGTCGGATCTCGCTTAAAAAAGGCCGAATCCACATATGCCCACCCAACAATCATTGACACCCTCCCTAAAGAAAAAAATAAAATATTGATCTCCACCTCCCCCTGGGCTAAGGACTGGGAAACAATAGGAGAAATCCTCGAAGTAAACATTTATAATGGCGTACAAAAAAGAATAACAGGACTTCCGCAGGTAGGACGCGCCCACACTGACAGAAACGGGAATTTAACCTTCGCTACCGGCAGCAACAGAAATGGTGAACGCGAACTTTACAAGAAATCTAAAATAGGATGGGAAAAACTAGAGAACTCTATTTTAAATCGTAGCTGGCCAAGGGGAGGCAATCTAGAAACAGGGGATTTCTATTTTGAAATAGACCGCCCTAACGATACGGAGCAACTAGTTAAATTTAACACTAAAACAAACAAATTAACTCAAATATTCTCCCACGATATTTCCGACATTAGCGCAGTAATTTACCACCCCAAAAGTGATAAACCCATCGGGGTTTACCTGCACCCCGACTACCCTGAAGAGTACTTTTTTGATGAGGGCAATGGGTTTGCAGCTTATTTCCGTGGTTTAAAAAAGGCTTTTGAGGGCTACAGAATCAACTTTACAAGCTTCACCAGTGATGGCTCTTTAGGAATATTAAAAGTTTATGGAGACCGACTTCCAGGGGATTATTTCTTAGCAAACTTGAAGACTAAGAAAGTAGATTTTCTATTGTGATCATCAGAATGGCTTGCCCCTGAAACTCTAAACTCAATGCGAGCTGAGTCATTCGTCACCACAGATAACATGAGAATAGGCACCTATCTGACGTTTCCCAAAGGACAAACTAAAAATCTGCCTATGGTAGTGGTACCGCATGGTGGGCCCCATGCCCGTGACTATTGGGGATACGAACAAGAAGCACAAATACTTTCCCAAAATGGCTACCTGTTTCTCCAGGTTAATTTCCGTGGTTCCACAGGCTATGGAGACCATTTTTACACTGCCGGAGAGCAAGAGTGGGGAGGCAAAATTCAAAAGGACATAGCCGACGCCGTTCACTGGGCAGTAGAAAAAGGCTATGCAGACCCAGAGAGAGTTTGCATTTACGGTGCCAGCTTTGGGGGTTACTCCGCCCCAATGAATCCGATCAGATACCCAGACTTGTATAAGTGTGCCGCCGGCTATGTAGGTGTTTATGATCTGGAGATGATGTATAAGAAGGGGGACATCAAGCGTCGCGATAGGGGGTTAGCCTACCTTAAAAGGGAGCTGAGCAAAGATAAGAACTTCCTTAGGGAAAATTCCCCAATCCACAATACCGACAAGCTCAATATTCCCTTGTTTATTATTCACGGTGAGAAAGATGAGCGAGTGCCCGTTGAACATGCCGAGGAGCTATTAGAAAAACTTGAAAAAGAAGGGAAGCCTGCAAAAAGCCTTATTGTCGCCAATGAAGGGCACGGGTTTTACAGCGAGGAAAACAATATGAGACTTTATACAGAACTGCTAGCTTTTCTTGATAAGCATATCGGTGTTGGGTCAGTAGAAAAACAGCCAGTTGTAAACCAGTAATAAGCTAATACCACCCCAGACTTTCCAGCACCAGTTGAGCTATCAACTGGTGCTTTCACAAAGAAACGATCTTTTAATGAAGCTGCCCTGAAGTTTCCGAGATTTCCTCGACTGAACTCACTGGCTCGTCTAAGCCATGTGACAGTACAAAATAATAAATCACCTGCATCTGCCCATGGATTTCTGTCATCAGATCGAAGTTAAACTCGCCTCTTTCCCCTGGACCCACTTGCACAGAAGCAATATGTGAGGGCTCGATAAAAAATTCCGCTACCGGGCGTTTGCCGCGCATCACTTGTACAAGCAGTGTGCGGGTATCCTCCTCTGCAAAGCGCCAGTAGTAGTCATCATCATCGTAAACGACGCTCTCTGGAGTACCAGCTCGGAGAATGCAGTTGGGATGCTCGGCCAACCAGGGCCAGAACTCATTAAAGGGGATCGTCTGTGGCATGAAGATTTAGTCATCCAGCTCGACGACACTGGCGGCACCGCCAGCGAGAGTAAACTCATCAGCGATTTGTTTGCACCAGAGGTTGAGACGCTCGGCAGTCATTTCTTCCTGCTGGTCTTCATCAATAGCGAGGCCCATAAATTTGCCCTTGCCCTCGATCTCCGCTTTAGAGGCCTCAAACTCATAGCCTTCGGTCGACCACAAACCAACAATGGCCGCCCCTCGACCGACAATCACATCATGTAGCATGCCCATCGCATCCAGGAAGTAATCGCCGTAACCGAACTGATCGCCCAGGCCAAACAGGGCCACCGTCTTGCCGCTGAAGTCGATTTCCTGCACATCCTCCCAGAACTCCTCCCAGTCGGATTGGATCTGGCCGAAATCCCATGTGGGAATACCAAAAATCAGCTGCTCGTAGTTGGCAATGTCCAACTGTGTGACATCGGCTATATCAAACAGGTCCACCCGCTCCTCACCCATGCGGGCGCGGATGCGCAGGGCTACAGATTCGGTATTGCCTTCGTCACTGCCATAAAACAAGCCGATTTTGCTCACAGTCATTCCTCTTCGCCCAATCCGGGCCACACTAGATACCTATTGGCGGGGCGGCGTATTCTCCCAGCAAAGGCGGGGCACGGCAAGCTGGCCAAGGCTGTACCTCGACACAAAAAAGCCCCCATAATTGTGGGGGCAAAGGGTTATGAACCGACCGGGCCTCTGGGGAAGGGTGCGCCCGGCGGATCGCACAAGGAGTCTGCGATTTGGGGAAGATCAGCTTTCTGTGGTGCGGCGCTCAAGGCGCTCAAGGCGCTCCTCACGCCACTTTACACGGCGCTCTTTGCGCTGCTCTTTCAACTTTTCAAATTTAGCTTTCTGCTCATCCGTGAGGATCGCTTCGAACTGTTGGCGCAGTTGGAAGTGGTTCTGCATTTTTTGCACCTGCAACTTACCCAATTCGGCCCCGAGCTGATCTAGGGTGGCCTGGTCTGCACCGCTCTCCAGGGCGGTATGGATTTGCTTGCGCAGCTCTTGTAACTGCTGGCGCTGGGCATTCCTGTTTTCGCTATTGCTGTCTCTGTTAGCCTTCAACTGCGCTTTCTGGCCCTCAGTCAGTTCCAGCTTGCGCGCCATATACTCATATCCGCGCTTGTGATGGCCTTCCTCTGCGCCAAACGCCATAGTAGCTACAGGGGCAGCCATTACTCCGGCCAGGGCCAGGCTACTCAGCACCAGTTTCCAGTTTTTCATCACTCCGTCCTCACATTTGTATTCAGTGATTTCATAGTAAGTCGGGCCTGTGTAAACAGGGGCAAACCCCGGTAAACATTTGTTAAGAACGGTAAAAAGCCTGCAGGGCTGTGATAACTAGCGCCAACGCTTTGCATATAATGGCCCCACAGCAATTGAGAGAACATCATGAGC
Organism: Microbulbifer mixtoriginis (SeqCode); assembly: GCF_052466765.1. Lineage (NCBI taxonomy): Bacteria > Pseudomonadati > Pseudomonadota > Gammaproteobacteria > Cellvibrionales > Microbulbiferaceae > Microbulbifer > Microbulbifer mixtoriginis (SeqCode). The sequence continues at coordinate 3,942,737 of NZ_CP174289.1, read as the reverse complement.
CGCATCCTTCTAATCGACGACGACACAGAATTAACCGATCTGTTGAGGGAGTACCTCACCGGAGAGGGCTTTGATGTAACTGCCGCCAACGACGGTGGCCGTGGATTGGAATTGGCCCAGAGCCAGCACTTTGATGCCCTGGTGTTAGATGTGATGCTACCGGTGCACAATGGCTTTGATGTACTGCGCAAGCTGCGCGAGGAGGCCTCTCCCACCAGCCGCTCCCTGCCGGTTATTATGCTGACCGCCAAAGGGGACACCGTAGACCGAATCGTGGGCCTGGAAATGGGTGCCGACGACTACTTACCCAAACCCTGTAATCCCCGCGAGTTGGCAGCGCGCCTGCGCGCAATCTTGCGTCGCGGTCGGGTTGAGGTAGAAAATAACGACGACAGCCTTAGCAGCGGCCCGTTGCGCCTGCTACCAACCGAGCATCAGGCCTATTGGAGTGACCAAGCCCTATCCCTGACAGGGGCCGAATTTTCTGTGCTCAAGGTGTTAGTGCAAAGTGCTGGGGATGTAGTGGGCAAAGAGGTACTCACCGAGAATGCCCTGGGGCGTAAACTGATGCCCTACGACCGCTCCATTGATGTACATGTCAGCAACATTCGCAAGAAGCTCGCGGACAAAGGCGCCAGCCGCGATCTGATTATCAATATACGCGGCGCCGGTTATATGCTCACCCAGGCCAAGCAGTAGGTAGTATCAAAATGCGCAGCCTCTTCTGGAAAATGTTTTTTGGCGCATGGATCACCGCCATGGTGATGGTGGTTGCCGCCATTTACATTACCCATTTTGGCGAGTTTGGTGACCCCCGCCAGGAAGAGCGCTGGGAGGGGCCCGCACTGTTTCGAGAGGTCATGCGCAATATGCGTATCGCTCGCCGCCACGGGCCCGAGCAATTTCAGCACTGGCTGGAACGCGCGCCGAAGAAGGTTAAGCGGCGGGTTTACGCAATAGATAACGAAGGCAACGACCTGCTGGGGCGACCGTTGCCACAGAACATGGCACCGCTGATCAACAGCCTCGACTACCGCAATCGCGAGGCCCATATGCTGGTGGATAACAAACCTACCGTTGGCTTCTTCCTGCCACTGCGCACAGGAGACCCTTTGCGTATTGCCCTGGTTGCCGGAGATAGCAAGGAGGGACTGCTACTGCGATTCCTTTGGCGCAACTTCTGGCCCATGCTGCTGCTCTCTATGATTGCCTCAGGCGTCGCCTGTTACTGGTTGGCCAGCTACCTGAGCCGACCTTTAGAACAGCTGCGCGCCGCCACCAAGCGTGTCGCCGCCGGAGGATTGGATTACCGGGTCGCCCCCAGCCTGCGCACCCGCAACGATGAATTGACCGACTTGGCACTGGACTTTGACTCCATGACCGCCCAGCTTCAGGAGTCCATGTCCGAACAGCGCCGCCTGATTAAAGATGTGTCCCACGAATTGCGCTCGCCCCTGGCACGACTGCAGGTAGCCCTTGCCATCGCCCGCCAGAAGCAAGTTGTAGGGCTCGATACTGAACTGGATAAAATCGGCAAAGCGGCAGACTATCTCGAAGATATTATCGCCGACGTTCTCTCCTTGCCGGTCAGCAACCAGGAGCAGCGCCCACTGGATGATGTAGTAGAGCTCAACAGTTTGCTCTCAGCCCTGATCGACGACCTGCAGATCGAAGCGACGGATAAACATCTCGGCTTTGATATGAGCGCCAGTGGCGAAGAACTGCTAGTCGCTACTCGCGGCAGCTCCCTGACCGCAGCTCTGGAGAATATCTTGCGCAATGCGATCAAATACAGCCCCAGCCACGGACTGGTGCGGGTACTGGTGCAGGAGTCCACAGACAGCTGCAGTATCTCTGTAATCGACTCTGGCTCCGGTGTGGAAGAATCCGACCTAGAAGCCATATTCCGCCCCTTCTACCGCACGGACAGCGCCCGCACTCGCGAGAGTGGTGGTTTTGGCCTGGGACTGGCTATCGCCCAGCGCACGATATTGCACCACGGTGGCAGCATTACCGCGCGCAATCACCCCGGTGCCGGCCTCTGTGTCGAGATCAAGCTGCCACTTATCCATCTCAGCGACGATTAAACCGCAGAGGAACTGCTATAACCTTGACTAGTGCCGGCTATTCGCCGGCAATCGGGGTCAGCGATCCCGAAAATAGCAAAGGGCCCCGCTATGCGCTGGATACTCTATATCTTCGTATTTCTGATACTACTGCTCCTAGCCGGTTATCTGTTTCCCCGTGAAGTCTCCTTGGAGCGCAGTATCTACATCGACAAACCACCCCAAACCATATTCCCCTACGTCAACGACTATCGAAAATTCAACAGCTGGTCCCCCTGGCGGCATATAGATCCCGCTATGGAATATAAATACAGTGGTCCTGAAAAGGGGGTAGGGGCAACCATGAGCTGGCATGGCGAAAACTCCAATGAGGGCAGCGGGACCCAGACCATCATCGCCAGCACGCCAGACTCAACAGTACTCAACAAGCTTAATTTTGGTGACGGCAGTGAAGCCTCCGCGGAATTCAGGTTAATGCCCCAGAATGGCGGCACCCAGGTCGTCTGGAGTTTTAACACCGACACCGGTGGCGGCCCAAGGGAGCGCTGGATGGGGCTGGCCATCAAAAAAATGGTGGGGGAGTCCTACGAACAAGGACTGGCAAAGCTCAAGCAACTGATGGAGTCCAGTACCAAAACCGAGGGAGCCAATAAGGAGGAGACTAATGACACCAGTAATTCGGTGTCCGATATTCCCTCCGATGTCGACGACGCCATGGGTGGTGGCCCGCAGGGTGTACAGTCTGAGATGCAGAATCAACAGCAAGAAGAGGCTGGAGAAACTCCTGAAAATGAAGAGCAAAAGGAGAACCAGCCGTAGGCTAAAGCTAGCACCCAAGCACGAAAAAGCCCGCAGAATGCGGGCTTTTTCGTAAAAAAAAGTAACCGTATCAGGACTTATTACGACGCTGCGCCGGTACCGGTGACTTACGCAGTTTGCGCCTCTGGCGTTCCAGGTTCTGTTTTTCCCCCTGGGTTAGCGGTCGCTGGCCCAGCTTGGGCAGACCGGCGGTGATACACAGGTCGTCAATTTCCCTGGGCTCCATCTCAATCCACTGGCCCACGCGCACGTGGGATGGAATAAATACACTGCCATAGCGCACCCGCTTCAGGCGGCTCACGCGCACCCCCTGGGACTCCCACAAACGGCGCACCTCGCGATTGCGTCCCTCCATCACCACGCAGTAAAACCAGCGGTTTCTACCCTCGCCGCCGCTTTCGACAATATCGGTAAAGCGCGCGGAGCCGTCATCCAATAGCACCCCTTTAAGCAGGCGTCGCTTCATCTCCTCATCCACATCTCCCTGGATGCGCACAAGGTATTCGCGATCGATCACCGATGACGGGTGCATCAACTTGTTGGCCAGCTCGCCACTATTGGTAAACAGCAGCAGACCACTGGTGTTGAAATCCAGGCGGCCAACGGATATCCAGCGGCCGGTTTTCAGCCGGGGCAGGCGATCGTAAACCGTGGGGCGCCCTTCCGGATCGTGGCGCGAGCAGATTTCGCCGACAGGTTTGTTGTATAGGATTACCCGGCAGCGGTTTTCCCCGCTGGAGGGCAAGCCCTGGCCATCAAATTCAATATGATCCGCACCGGTCACCCGTTCGCCGAGTTCCGCTACTTTTCCGTTAACGGTCACGCGACCCGCATCGATCGCGCGCTCCATCTCACGCCGCGACCCCAGGCCGCTGCGCGCTAATACTTTTTGCAATTTTTCGCCTGCTGGCGAGGTGCCATCACTCATGGGGTGGTGTTTTCCGCTTGCACTACTTCTTGGGAATCTTCATCGACATCGCTACTTCCCGGCTCCTCTTGATCGGTTGCAGCCTCAGTGTCGATATCACCAAACAGGCTGCTTTTGGGCAGTGTTGCCGCGATAGGGGCTTGTGGCTCCCCAGCGTCGTCGTCCTGTTCAATTTCGCTTTCATGTTCTTTTTCCGGAGTTGACTCCTCCTCGGCGCCAACACTCAAAGGCTCAGAAGCCTCTGGGCTTTCAGACTGCGTCTGCGCCAACTCCCATTCATCTTCCGGCGCCGCATCCTTGATCTCTTCTTGCGCCTCTGTGGATAACTCAGCTACTGCCACATCATCACTTTCGGCAGCTTCGGTCTCTATCTCGGGCTGCTCGGCATCGTTCTCTAGCTGTATATTGGCCTCCGCAGCGATTTCCTCAAGCGCTGCAGCGACCCGAGCATCCTCCTCAGCATCGGTATCCGTTTCCGCATCTTCAGATTCCTGCTGCTCCTCACTTTCCAGTGCGCCGGCCCCCTCTTCCGTTTCCACACTCGCCTGCTCGCCCTCTGAAAGTTCCTCTCCCTCAGCGGCGAGTGCAGCCGCGATTTCCTCAGGGGGGAGCCCCTCTGATTCGAGAATCTTATTCAAGCTCTCGATATCACGGATTTCAGCCAAAGTGGGCAAGTCATCCAGGGAGGACAGATTGAAATAATCTAGGAAATCCCTGGTGGTCGCGTAGAGGGAGGGCTTGCCGGCCACATCTCGGTGACCAACTACCTTGATCCAACCTCTATCCAACAGGGTTCTCACTATCTGGGAGCTGACCGCAACCCCGCGGATCTCCTCAATATCCCCACGGGTGACCGGCTGACGGTAAGCAATAATCGCCAGTGTTTCCAGAGTTGCGCGGGAATACCTTTGCGCTTTTTCCTCCCATAGACGGTTCACCCAGGGGGCCAGATCTTCCGGCACCTGGAATCGCCAACCACTGGCAACTTTTTTCAGCTCAAAACCGCGTCCGGCACAACTCTCGGCAATCTCACCGAGCACATCCCGTAGGGTTGTGGCGGAGGGGCGCTCCTCCTCGTCCAACAAGGACAACAATTTTTCCTCACTGAGGGGCTGAGCCGAAGCTAACAAGGCACCCTCCAGGATTCTGCGCAGTAATTCCGGAGCGATTGTCATCTTATTGTTCCAACTCTTCTTCTCTGGGCTCCACCTGCCCCTCAGAATGTGACTCCTGATCACTCAAGTCGTGACTCAAGGCAGTCTCCGCGCCGGAAAACTGGGGTGCTTCCCCCGGCTCTTCTGCATAGGAGTCATCTGTACTTTCGTCAAGTTCATCATCACCGGCTTCATTACCCTGACTAGCTGCGCGCACATGAATGGGCCCAAAAGCTTCATTTTGCACCAGCTCGACCAGGGATTCCTTGACCAGCTCCATCACCGCCAGGAAAGTCACCACCACGCCAAGGCGCCCCTCTTCCGCAGTGAACAGACTCACGAATGGCACAAACTGGCCGTGGCGGATCTGATCCAGCACCTGAGTCATACGCTCGCGGGTAGAGAGCTTTTCGCGTTCCACTTGGTGGCTCTCAAACATATCGGCGCGGCGCAACACATCCGCCAGCGCAACCAATACCTCCTTGAGATCCACCTCTGGGTCGGGCCGGGTAATATTACGGTCCGGTCCTTCGGCACTGGCCTGATGGATATCGCGGCCCATGCGCGGTATTTCATCGAGATCCTCGGCGGCAGTTTTGAAGCGCTCGTATTCCTGCAGGCGGCGAATCAGTGCAGCGCGAGGGTCCTCACCCTCTTCTTCTTCCGCTGCTGGCGGGCGCGGCAACAGCATGCGCGACTTAATCTCGGCGAGCATTGCCGCCATCACCAAGTATTCCGCCGCCAACTCAAAACGCATCGACGTCATCATCTCCACATAAGCCATATACTGGCGGGTGATGTCCGAGACGTTAATTTCCAAAATATCCAGGTTCTGGCGGCGGATTAAGTAAAGCAGCAGATCCAGTGGGCCTTCGAAGGCTTCCAGGATAACTTCCAGAGCATCTGGTGGAATAAAGAGATCTGGGGGCAGGTCGGTAAATGCCTCCCCCAACACGAGTGCGAGAGGGCCGTCGCCCTCTTCGCTCTCCTCGGAGAGCGGGTTTTCCGTGGGCGAATCAGCAGGGGCGGCAGATTCGGTAGCTGCAACATCGGCGAGTACCTGTTCCTCCACCTCGGCTATTAGTTCTTCACTGGACACCCTGCCCCACCCTCAAAATCGCAAACGGCCGATTATACACCAGTGAGGCGCTAATCAGCCCAGTATTTCATCTGTGGCGCCACAGCCCTGGCGAATTAGCTCGGGCTCATCGCCTGTCAGGTCAATTACCGTAGTCGCTTCCATTCCACAAAAGCCACCATCAATCACCAGCTCCACCTGGTGCTCGAGAGTGTCGCGAATATCATAGGGGTCGGTCAGCGGCTGCGTATCGCCAGGCATAATCAGGCTGCAGCTCATCAACGGCTCACCCACCGCCTCAATCAACTCCAAAGCAATGGGGTTGTCGGGCACGCGAATGCCAATGGTTTTGCGCTTGGGGTGGATTAGACGGCGAGGCACCTCTGCGGTGGCCGGCATAATAAAGGTATAGGAGCCCGGGGTGTGGTTCTTTAGCAGGCGGAACATCTGGTTATCCACCTTGGCGTAAGTGGCTAACTCGGAAAGATCGCGACACATCAGGGTAAAGTTGTGATTTTTATCCAGCTGACGCAGGGCGCGAATCCGCTCAACCGCTAGCTTCTCCCCTAATCGGCAGCCTATCGCGTAGGCAGAATCAGTGGGATAAACAATCACCCCCCCACTAGTCACTATATCTGCGGCCTGACTGATCAGCCGCCCTTGAGGATTGTCCGGATGAATTTGAAAGAACTGCGCCACAAAGCCCCCAAGCTTTAATCAATTGAAACCTCTTGCGGCGGGCTCTGATACCCGCCGGGGATTAGGGTTCGACCAATGCCGACTCCCCCTCTGGTGTGATGTGAAAATTCACACCGTCAGGCAGATACTGCTTCCCCGGGTCGATCCCGGTGCAGAGTGTGCCACAGATTCCACACCGGCTCGACGTCTTCGGGTAAACGCACACAGCCCAGTTCCCTCCAGGGCTGCTCCGGCTGGTGGAAATCACTCCCCAAAGAGCTCAACAATGGAGCTTTGCAGGAATCGCCAACGGCCAACGCCATGAGGGTGCGCAGTTCTCTGGTCTGCGTGGGGTTCTGCCGGCCACAGAGCAGCTCTATAGCATTCCCGCCACTGCGGTAGAACTCTGTCAGCAGACGCAGTAATTGGGCTCGAGTGAGACTGTACTTGAGAGGGTGTGCCAACACTGCCGCGCCACCAGCAGACTGTATAGTTTCTACAGTCTCTTGCAATTGTGGCCACTCCACGCGCACATCGCCGATCTTGCCGGCGCCCAGATAACGTTTGAATGCCCGCGCTGTGTCCTCAACGTGCCCGGCTTGCACCAGCCAACGGGCGAAGTGCGGCCGCCCCAGTACGGAATCACCGGCAATCGCACGCCCCCCCTGCAAAGCGCCCTGAAAACCGCGCTTCTCTAGACGTTCGGCAATCCGCTCGGCGCGCTCTTGGCGCAATCGCTCGCGCAGGGCAATTGCCTGCCGCAAGCACTCGGCTGCCGGGTCAACATTCAATCCAACTACATGGACGGAGCGCCGCCCCCAAAGGCTGGAGAATTCGATCCCCGTCATCACGGTGATGCCTAATTGGTCACCAACCGCCTGTGCCTCAGCTACACCATCCACCGTATCGTGGTCAGTGAGTGCCATCAGTGTCACACCTTGAGATTTCGCCCTCGACACCAGCTCAGCAGGACTTAAAATACCGTCGGAAGCGGTACTGTGGCAGTGAAGGTCTACAAGGTCTGTATTCAGATCTTCTGGCGGGAAACTCAACAGCAGGCTCTCACTCTCTCTAGGGTTAAAAGTCGCAGTATCTATTATTTGGAACAATCATCCGGTGGCGCTGTCCTACTCGCAACCGGTGTTTTCAAGGATAGGGCCCGGACCATAGGTCTCCCTTGGCGGCCACGAGGAACCGGAGTCTGACAGCAGTATTGTCAGTGGGGAAGCGATTTTCCTTGAGGGCCATAGCAATATGACCTCTCAACCAGCTTCCCGCGGGCATTATCACCGGAATTGAGTATGACCGAAACGAATTCGACCACCCCAGTAGCCCAACAGAAGCCCAAGAAGAAAGAGGGCCTGCTCGGCAACCTGCTTCTCAACATCGTTATCCCCACCTTGGTCCTGACCAAACTCTCCGGGGACGACTGGCTTGGCACCAAATGGGCCCTAGTGGTCGCACTGGCTTTCCCTCTCGGCTACGGACTGCGCGACCTCATTCGCTCTGGCAAGGTCAACTTCTTCTCCGCCCTAGGAACTATCAGCATCCTGCTCACCGGTGGTATCAGCCTGCTGGAGTTGGATCCGCAGTATATCGCCATTAAAGAAGCCGCCATTCCAGGACTGCTGGGTATCGCCACCGTTGCCTCCCTCTACACCCGCTGGCCACTGGTAAAGACACTTTTGTACAACGACCAGATACTGGATACCGCCAAGATCGCCCAAAGTCTCGCCAACAAAGGCAACCAGGGTGCCTTTGAGCGCACCTTACAACAGGCGTCCTGGATGATCGCCGCCTCTTTTTTCCTCTCCTCAGTACTCAACTACGTACTGGCGAAAGTTATTTTACAGAGCCCTCCGGGTACGGAAGCCTTCAATGAGGAGCTGGGTAAAATGACCGCACTCAGCTATCCGGTGATCGCCCTGCCGGCCACCATTATTTTAATGCTGGTTCTCTTTTTCCTCTTTTCCCGTATCGGCAAGCTTACCGGGTTGAAGCTGGAAGAAGTCATGGTTGCCCAATAACAAAATTTCCTGATCAACTAACAAGAGCAAAATTCACAATGTGGTACGCAATCATCAGTGAAGATGTTAGCGATAGTCTCCCTTTGCGCAAAAAAGCGCGTCCAGACCATTTAGCCCGACTCAACCGTCTTAAAGACGAGGGGCGCCTGCTGGTTGCAGGCCCACACCCCGCCGTTGATAGCGAAGAACCCGGTGAAGCTGGCTTTAGCGGCAGCCTAGTGGTTGCCGAATTTCCCTCGTTTGAGGAGGCTCAGGCCTGGGCCGACAGCGACCCCTATGTGGCTGCTGGCGTCTACGCTTCAACTTCTGTCAAGCCATTCAAATTAGTACTGCCCTAATAACAACAAGCACAAGCTGTATCGCAATGAAGAAATTATTGTGCGGCCTGATCGCCGCCACACTGCTCAACGCAGTCCCGGCAACTGCCGCCGCCGAAACTCGCTATATCACCGACCAGCTACATGTGCCCATGCGCGCCGGTAAAGGCAATGGATTTCGTATCCTGCACCGCGGCTTACCCAGCGGCACCCAGCTCAGTGTTCTCGAAGATGCCCCGCAAGAGGGGTGGACCCGTGTGCGCACCCAGGGTGGCACAGAGGGGTGGGTGAGGCGCCAATACCTGGTCTCCGACCCAGTGGCCAAACTCAAGCTGGAACAAGCGGAAGCAAACCTGGCACGCTTTGAGAAAATGGAAGGCAACCTCGGTGGGGAAGTCCGCCGCCTGGAGGAAGAAAATAGCAAGCTGAGTGGCTCCCTGGAGTCCGCCCAGCAACAGAGCCAGACTCTCGCAGCCGAGCTGAAAACCCTAAAGGCGTTATCGGCAGATGCCCTGGCACTCAATGAGCGCCACCAGAAGCTCCTGCACCAGCACGAACTACTCAAGCAGGAGAAGACCATGGCAGAAGCGGAAATTCAGCGATTATCCGGCAGTGAAAGCCACAAGTGGTATATGTATGGCGCTCTGTCTGTACTTCTGGGCGCCCTCCTTGCAATGATTGCCCCGCACCTACGCCCGCGCAAGCGCCACTCAGAGTGGGCGAACTGATTTCGCCCACTCTCGTCGAAATCGCATACTATTGAGCCCCGGGGGAAGTGATATCCCCCCAGGCCCTACATCCAACTCAAAAGCGGCTGTGTCGCAACACCGCCTTAAAACCTAAAGGACTTAGGATGATGCGTAAACTATTTGCAATGCTACTCTGTGCAACCCTTGCCCTTCCCGCATTGGCCAAAAACCCGCGTGTGGAACTTAAAACCGACTTGGGCATTATTCAGATCGAACTCTTCGCCAAAGAAGCTCCGGTCACCGTACAGAACTTCCTTACTTATACCGATAACGGCTTTTACAATGGGATCATCTTCCACCGGATAGTACCGGGCTTCGTTGTTCAGGGTGGCGGATTTACTTTCGATTTCCAGAGAAAGGAAACCCAAGACCCCATCGTCAACGAATCCGCCAACGGCCTGCAAAACCTGCGCGGCACTCTCTCCATGGCAAGAACCAACGACCCAGACAGCGCTACCTCTCAGTTTTTTATCAATCTGGTCGATAACACCAGGCTCGACGCCCAAGAAGACAAACCCGGCTACGCCGTTTTTGGCCGGGTGATTGCCGGCATGGATATTGTGGAAAAGATGGTAGAGCAGCCAAGGGGCCTCTATCGACAGCACCCAAGCGCCCCCAACACGCCCATCCGCATCCTTGAGGCCAAACGTATAGACACCGGTGACAACGCCGTCGCCACCAACAGCAAGGGAGAATAAGCTGTGATCGCTCTCAGTGTTAATCTCAACAAGATCGCCCTGATCCGCAATTCCCGCGAGGGTAACTTCCCCGATGTCACTGCCCACGGTCGGATATGCCTAGATGCTGGTGCGCAGGGTATCACCGTACACCCACGCCCAGATCAGCGCCATATCCGCCCCAATGACGTACGCGAATTGGCTGCACTGTGCCGCGATCGCCAGGGTATTGAGTTCAATATTGAGGGCAATCCCTTCGCCCTGCACCAGGGGGACTATCCCGGCCTGATGCCGTTAGTACTGGAAACCCAACCAGATCAGTGCACCCTGGTCCCCGATAGCAACGACCAGCTAACCTCCGATCACGGCTTCAACCTCAAACTCGATGGCCCGCGCCTGGTCCCCCTGATCGCCAGACTCAAGGACGCCGGTGTCCGAGTTAGCTTGTTTATGGATCCGGATCTTGAGCAGATCAGCCTGGCCAAGGATGTGGGTGCTGATCGCATTGAACTGTATACAGGCCCCTATGCAGAAGCAGCCGCAAAACAGAGCGCGGAACTGGAAGATATCTTCAGCGCTCACTGCGCCGCAGCCGAGCATGCACGCCAATTGGGACTGGGGGTAAATGCGGGCCACGACCTGAACCTGGTCAACCTGCCCCGCTATCGCACCCTGCCGGGATTACAGGAAGTCTCAATCGGCCACGCCCTCACCGTAGACGCCATCGGTATGGGGCTGGAGAATGCTGTTAAAGCTTACCTGGACTGCCTCGCCGGCAACTAATGAAGACACTCAACATTATTGGTGCCGGGCGCCTGGGGAAAACGCTCGGGCGCTTGTGGCAACAGACCGGTTTTTTTCAGGTTCAATCGATTTTGAATCGCAGCCGGGATAGCGCACAGGCCGCCGCCGAGTTTATCGGCGCCGGGCACGCAGTAGCCACGCTGGAATTGATGAAGCCCGCAGACTTCTGGTTAATCGCTTGCAGCGATAGCGAGATTGCCGCAACAGCTGAACGCCTCGCCAACCACCTTGGCGAACGCGAAAACATAGCTGCCTTCCACTGCAGTGGCGCCCTGAGCTCACAAGTGCTCGAAGTGCTACACCCTGCCGCTATCGCCAGCGCCCACCCGGTGCACAGCTTTGCCGATCCGCTGCGCTCCCTCGACAGTTTCGCCGGCAGTAGCGTCGCCCTAGAGGGTGAAAGCTCTGCAACAAAGGCTTTAGAGGAAGCTTTCACTGCCATAGGCTGTGAAATACTCAACATCGAAGCCCAGCACAAGTCTCTATACCATGCGGGTTCGGTGATCGCGTGCAACTACCTCACCGTACTCATAGATCTCAGCCTGAGCAGTTTCGCTGCGGCGGGTATCGACCGCGATAGTGCCCTCAAGTTACTGGAGCCGATTGTTCTGCAGACTGCACAGAACAATATGGTTCTTGGGCCGGAGAATTCTCTCACCGGCCCGATCGCCCGGGGCGACCTGGAAACGGTAGCCAACCAGCTGAAAGACTTAACCTCGACAGCCCCGGAACTCGCGCACCACTATCGCCAACTGGGCCTCGCCTGTGTAGAGTTGGCGCGGCGGGGCCAGCTTTCAGATGAAAGCGCGGCCAAATTGATCGAACTACTGAGCGAGCCAATGCGGTGAAAGACTCCTCTGAATACCTAAAAAAAAGGGCCTTTTTCGACAGCCTACTAACTATTTATGGGCGCAAGCCGGTGCTCGAAGCACTGGAAGACCCAGAACTTCCGGTACACAAGCTGCACCTGGCTAGCAGCAACCGACGCGACCAGCTGATCAGTCGAATGGAGTCTCTGGCCGAGGAGCGCCAGATAGAAATCTCCTACTTGGATCGGAAAGAACTCTCCCGCATCTCGAAAAATTCTCGCCAGGACCAGGGTGTAGCGCTGGATCTGGCCCTACCCAACTACGGCAATTACAAAGCCTTCCTGCCCAAGAATAAAGCTAAGACCTACGAACTTTTAGCCCTGGACGGTATTACCAACCCACAAAATCTCGGCATGATTATCCGATCAGCCTGTGCCGGCGGTGTGGATGGTATTCTCCTGCCAAGAAAGGGCTGCGCACAGGTTGACCCACTGGTTATCAAAGCCAGCACCGGCACTCTGTTTAAAACCCAGATACTACGGTGCGACACCCTGGCCGATGCACTAAGCGATTTTCGCGATTCCGGCGCACGTATCTGTGGCCTGTCCTCCCATGCCTCAATGACCCTTGCAGAGGTTTCCGGTAACAAACCAACTATTTTTGTTCTGGGCAATGAAACCCGCGGGGTTAGCGATGCGGTCACCAAGCAGTGTAACGAGCTAGTGTGCATACCCATGCAAAATGGTGTGGAGAGCCTCAACGTAGCGGTTACTGCGGCACTGATCAGCTTCCGGCGCCAAGTTTAATCCGCCCAGGGCATCTCTGTGCAAAAGGTGCCCCTTCTTTCACTTTCAGCTCCCTAATTACCAACTACACCCCTCTCGAAGATTGGCTACCCACAGATTCTGTGGATATCTCTGAGGATAACTATTCTTTCCCTGTCGCAAAGGCCCATGGTTGCGCCAATGTGACAATCTGAAGAAAAAATGACCAGCTTTTGAAACGCCCAAAAAATCAACGAGTTACAGTGAATTACAAGATAAAAGCAAGAGACGTGCGCACCAGTTAAGCGCCATTTGAAGTAAAGGGCTCAGCTGTGGAAAGTGGCACGCTTGGCGGGGAAAATAGAGAAATGGGGCGCCAAGCGCCCCATTAAAGAAGTGAGATTAAGCGCTTACTCCCACTCGATGGTAGCCGGTGGCTTGCTCGATACATCGTAAGCCACGCGGGAGATATGCTCTATCTCATTAATAATGCGGTTGGAGACTTTCTCAATCAACTCGTAGGGCAAATGCGCCCAACGCGCCGTCATAAAGTCCACGGTTTCCACGGCTCGAAGCGCCACTACATATTCATAGCGGCGGCCATCGCCCACCACACCAACCGATTTCACCGGCAGGAATATCACAAATGCCTGGCTGGTTTTGTGGTACCAATCAGCCTTGTGCAACTCCTCGATAAAGATGGCGTCTGCCTCGCGTAAGATATCGGCGTACTCTCTTTTTACTTCACCGAGAATACGCACCCCCAAACCCGGTCCTGGGAAGGGGTGGCGGTAGACCATATCGTAAGGCAGCCCCAATTCCAGGCCTATTTTGCGCACTTCATCTTTAAACAGCTCACGCAGTGGTTCCACCAGTTCAAACTGCATATCTTCCGGCAAGCCGCCCACGTTGTGGTGAGACTTGATTACATGGGCTTTGCCCGTTTTCGCGGCGGCAGATTCGATCACATCTGGATAAATAGTACCCTGAGCCAGGAACCTCACATCCTGCAATTTGGACGCTTCTCGATCGAAAATCTCGATAAAGGTATTGCCGATAATTTTGCGCTTGGCTTCAGGCTCATCCACACCTGCCAGACGTGAGAGGAAATCCTCTTCCGCATCGGCGCGAACAACCCGCACGCCCATATTGTCGGCAAACATTTGCATCACCTGATCGCCCTCATTTTTGCGCAACAAGCCGTTGTCCACAAAAACACAGGTCAGCTGATCGCCAATCGCCTTGTGCAGCAGTGCCGCCACCACAGAGCTGTCGACACCCCCGGAGAGACCCAGCAACACTTTGCCATCACCTACCTGTTCGCGCACTTTGGCAATGGAGTCCTCGATAATATTGGCCGGGGTCCAGAGCTTTTCACAACCGCAGATGTCGATGACAAAGTGTTCATAGATGCGCATACCCTGCAGGGTATGTGTCACTTCCGGATGGAACTGTACCCCAAAGAAGTTCTTGTCAGCGGAGTACATACCAGCAATAGGGCAGGAATCGGTGGAGGCCATCAGCGCAAAGCCTTCCGGCATCTGCACGACTTTATCGCCGTGGCTCATCCATACATCCAGCAGCGCCTCACCTTCATCGTTGAGGTGATCTTTGATATCGCGCAGCAGATTGGAAGTGCCCTCTACTTTTACCTGGGCGTAGCCAAACTCGCGGACGTTACTTCCCTGTACGGCACCACCTAGCTGCTGTGCCATGGTCTGCATGCCATAGCAAATCCCCAGAACAGGCACGCCCAAGCTGTAAACCACTTCTGGCGCGCGGGGAGAGCCCTCTTCCGGTACAGACTCGGGCCCACCGGCCAGGATAATACCTTTCGGGTTATATTCGCGGATCTCTTCTTCGCTCATGTCGAAAGCGCGAATTTCGGAAAAAACACCTAGCTCGCGCACACGGCGGGCGATCAACTGGGTGTACTGGGACCCAAAGTCGAGGATCAGAATTCGGCTGGAGTGGATATCTTGGCTCATGATTGACTCATTAACAGAATAAATAACGGCAAACGGACCTGAAAGGTCCGTTTGCGGCTTGCTACTGAAAGTTGTTCACCGAGAGGCTTAGCGTCCGCCCACCGGGTAGTTGGGCGCCTCTTTGGTAATCTGCACATCGTGTACATGGGACTCACCCATGCCGGCGGCAGTTACCCGCACAAATTCTGGACGGGTGCGCATGGTTTCAATATCCACACTACCGGTATACCCCATAGCAGAGCGCAGGCCACCGAGCATCTGGTGCACAATGGCAGACAGAGGGCCTTTATAAGGGACGCGCCCTTCAATACCTTCCGGGACCAGTTTTTCAGCGCCCTTGCTGGCATCCTGGAAGTAGCGATCGGAGGAGCCCTGAGTGCGCGCCATGGCACCGAGGGAGCCCATACCGCGATAGGACTTGTAAGTACGCCCTTGGTATAGCTCCACCTCACCCGGCGCCTCTTCGGTACCGGCAAACATAGAGCCCATCATTACGGAAGAAGCACCCGCAACAATTGCCTTGGAAATATCACCGGAATAGCGGATGCCACCATCGGCGATCATAGGTACCCCTGTTCCTTTAAGCGCAGCGGAAACCTCAGCAATTGCCGTTACCTGGGGCACACCGATACCCGTCACGATTCGGGTGGTGCAAATAGAGCCGGGGCCAATACCTACCTTCACCGCATCCGCACCAGCTTCAACCAATGCGCGCGCGGCGTCACCAGTGGCAATATTGCCACCAATTACATCCACCTGAGGATGCATTTCCTTAATACGACGCACGCGATCAATCACGTTGCGGGAATGGCCGTGGGCAGTATCCACAACCAACACATCCACACCGGCCTCTACCAGAGCCGCTACGCGATCATCGGTGTCAGGACTAGTGCCCACTGATGCGCCAACACGCAGGCGACCATCGGAATCTTTACAGGAGTTTGGGTACTGCTCTGCCTTATTAAAGTCTTTAACGGTAATCAGGCCACGCAACTCAAAATCATCGTTCACAACGAGTACTTTCTCGATGCGGTGCTTGTGCAGCAATTCGCGCACATGATCAGAAGAAGCATCTTCGTGTGCAGTTACCAGGCGCTCCTTTGGCGTCATGACACTGGCAACACTCACATCCAGGTCGGTAAGGAAGCGAACATCGCGGCTGGTAACAATACCCACCAGATCTCCTTTATCCATTACCGGAACACCGGAAATATTGTGATGGGTTGTCAGGGCGATCAATTCACGCACGGTGGCATCCGACTCGATCGTAATCGGGTCTTTTACCACACCGGCTTCAAATTTTTTCACCGCACGCACCGCAAGAGCCTGTTCTTCAATGGACATGCTCTTGTGAATAATGCCGATACCACCTTCCTGTGCCAGGGCAATTGCCAGGCGCGCTTCCGTCACAGTATCCATAGCAGCGGAGACAATGGGAATATTCAGGGTGATATTGCGGGACAGCTGGGTTTTAAGGCTGACATCCTTGGCGGTCACCTCGGAATAACCGGGCACAAGTAGGACGTCGTCGAAAGTGAGGGCTTCGCGCGCGATGCGCAGATTGGATTCAGACATTGTTGACACTCAAACCTCGAATAGGCGGGATTGGGTATCGGCGCGATTATACCTCTCAGGAATAAAAGCGCAAATGGCATTTCATAGAAAATCGGATTTAACGAGTAAAGCACTTTACCTATAAAGGGGATACTGCAATATTGCTCCGCCAGTTTTCACTTGAGAGGCACAGATGCAATCCAGCCCAGCAACTCCCAACAGCAAACGCAGTGTCCTGTCGGTAAGCGATTTGAACCGGGAGGTGAAACAGCTGCTGGAGGGCAGCATTCCACTACTGTGGATCAGCGGGGAAATCTCCAATTTTACTGTGCCCAGCTCCGGCCACTGGTATTTTAGCTTGAAAGATGCCCGCGCCCAGGTGCGCTGTGCCATGTTTCGCGGGCGAAACCGCAGTATAGCTTTTCGCCCACAAAACGGCCGCGAAGTGCTGATCCGCGCACGGGTTAGCCTCTATGAGGGCCGCGGTGAATTCCAGTTGATCGTGGAACATATGGAGGAAGCCGGCTTCGGCGCCCTGATGCGCCAACTGGAACAGCTCAAAGCCAAATTACAGGCCGAAGGGCTATTCGACAGCGCCCGAAAACGCGCCCTGCCCTATTTGCCCACCAATGTTGGCATTATCACTTCCCCGACTGGTGCCGCGATTCGCGATATGATCCATGTATTGGGTCGACGCCACCCTGGAGCGCAAATTGAACTCTGGCCAGTGGCTGTACAAGGCCAGGGAGCGGCGCAACAAATCGCCGAGGCTATTGAAAAAGCTGGCCGCAGCGGTCGCCACGACCTACTTATCGTGGGGCGTGGCGGCGGCTCTTTGGAGGATCTCTGGCCTTTCAATGAGGAGGTTGTTGCGCGAGCCTTGGCCACCTGCCCCATTCCCACAATTTCTGCAGTAGGCCACGAAACAGACACGACCGTTTCCGATCTGGCTGCCGATCTACGCGCACCCACCCCCTCAGCAGCAGCGGAAATTGCCAGTGCAAATGCCGCTGAGTTATATCAACGGCTGGAAAATAGCAAGCTTCGATTATATAGGGCAATGCAGCAGCAAGTTCTCCACCTGCAGCAGAAAATTATGTTGAGCCGTAATCGTTTACGCCACCCGCGCGAACAATTGCAAAACCGCTCGCAACGCCTGGACCACCTGGAGATGCGCCTATTGGCCGCAGGCCAGAAGCAAATTCAGCAGCGCCGCAACCAATTGGCAGCAGCTCAGCGGGCCTTTACCCACTACCAACCCCAGAGGCAATTACAGAAAAAAGGAGAACAGCTGAAATTTGTGCAAAGCACTTTGCAACGCGCGGCTGAGCGCCTTTTGCTGCAAAAAGCGGACAGGCTCAACCACCAAGCGCAGTTACTTCACAATGTGAGCCCACTGGCTGTTTTACAGCGCGGCTATGCTATTGCCAAGGATTCCCAAGGTAAACCTCTAAAAGACAGCCGCACGCTCGAAATAAACCAGGAAATTGAAGTTCAATTGGCCCGGGGTCACTTTTCCGCCAAGGTAGAGAACATCAGTCACTAAAACCAGAAAATGGGCTGAAGAGGCACGACACTATAATCCACACATAGAGAGCTTTTGGAGCTATCTATGAGGTGCCGTTATAAAGCTATCAGCCCCTATTGCTGGATTTTTTTATACTTTTTTATGCTAATTCTCGCACTTGCCGGATGCTCCCCAAAAGCACCCGAAGATTCAGAGAAGTCAGGTACTTTACAACCTACGGCCTCTTCAGAAAGTAGCCCTCAGGCAAATACCCCAACCGAGGAGAAAAAAAGTCCTACTGTTATTCCTGCAAAAGAACAACAGGTCAATTACATTGAAACCGGGGACCTCAAGGAAATAAAAAAACACGGCACCATCCGCTTCGTGAACTTGACCGGAGCAGCGGAAAACCTATTACCTAGAGACGGAGTAGTCAGCCTGCGTCACTTCGAGCTGGGAAACAAACTCGCCGACCAATTAAAGCTGGAAGCCAAGTGGATTAAGGCCCCAACCCCCGACAAAGCAGTAGAAATGCTAATTGCCGGTGAAGCTGATGTCATTGCCTATAACCTAACAGTGACCGATGCGCGCAAGAAAATCATTGACTTCAGCGTACCCATGCGCCAATCCCGCCTGCAGCTAGTTACTGGCCCTTCCGGTCCAGATATTAGCGACCCGAGCAAACTTAACGATGTTGAATTAATTGTTCCGCAGGGCTCTGCCAATATAGAAGCTGCGCAACAATTAATTGCCAAATATCCTGATGCGAAACTTTCTGTGCGTGAATTTGTTATTCACGGTAATCGCGATGGTTTGATCGATATGCTCAATATGAAAAATAATCGGGTCGCGATTCTCGAGAACTTTTCTGCGGAGGATTTACGTAACTATAGGGACGACTTACGCCTAGGAGCTTATGTTAGCGAGATGCAGAATATCGCCTGGGGAATGCGCAAAGACACTAAGCGACTCAATTCCACAGTGGATAACTTTATTACTCGCAATCTGGTGAAGGCCCAGGAAGAGCGCATCACCGACTGGAAGGGCATTAAAAAATCTGGCGTTATTCGCTTGCTTACTTATAACGGCCCCACGACCTACTTTATTTGGAAAGGTCTGTTAATGGGTTTTGACTATGAATTGGCGAAAGCCTTCGCAGACAAACACAAACTGCAGCTACAAATTATTGTGGTGCCGTATGAAGAGAGCTTAGCGGACTGGCTCAGGGCCGGACGCGGGGATTTTGCCGGATCGGAACTCAATATCACCTCATCCTATGAGCCAAAAGGAATGGTATTCACCAAACCCTATGTAGAGTCGGCAGAGCAAATCATAAGTAGCAAAAATAAACCCCCAATCGAAAAAATTCAGGACTTGAGCGGCCGAAAACTCACTCTACGTGCCTACTCTTCTTTTATTGACACAGCTAAAACTCTGCGCAACGCAGGTATTGACGTAGAAGTTCAGGTTGCACCGCCGGATATGTCCCAATCACAAATTTTCTCTTTGATCTCGGACGGTCTAATCGATGCCACCATTTCAAATTCTGGGCGCGCAAAAATTGAGGCTTCAGTACAGCCCAATTTGGTACTAGGCACATTACTCGGAGACCCCCAGCCCCAAGGCTGGCTGGTTCTACGCCAGAACTGGCATCTACTGAAGAACCTCAATAAATTTATCGAGGGCTATAGAAAAACTGCGAAGTATAAAAAACAGTATGCGGCCTACTTTGAGCCCAACAAACGCTTTATGCAGAGGGTTAGCACCCGAATAATCCCAGGAGAAAACCTCTCCCCCTATGATGACCTGGTAAAAGAATCGGCTTATAAATATGATTTTGACTGGCGCATGATCGTTGCACAAATGTGGCAGGAAAGTAATTTCAATCCAAAAGCGGTTTCACCGGTTGGTGCACAAGGTCTGATGCAGGTAATGCCGGCAACCGCAGAGGAAATGGGATTTCCACCCCCACTATTTGAACCGGAGCGCGCCATTAAAGCCGGTGTGAAATATATGGACTGGGTCAGAGACCGGTTTAACCCCTCCCTGCCCACGGTAAACAAACTCTGGTTCACTCTAGCCTCATACAACGCTGGTTATGGCCACCTTCTCGATGCACAGCGCCTCGCCAAACAGTTGGGCCTAGACCCCAACGTCTGGTTCGACAATGTAGAAGTAGCCATGTTAAAGCTGGCCCAGCCCCAGTATTTTAAGCGTGCGCGTTATGGCTATGTACGGGGATCGGAGCCCGTGCAATATGTGCGTAATATCAGCAATCTCTACAAGGCCTATGTAGAAATGATGAGCGACGATGCCAGTGTAGCTGTGCCCCTACAGAAAGCACCGAGTATCAGCTATTGCTCACCACTCCACACCCCAGAGGGGGTTATCCAGCAGATACCCAATTACTCCGCTCCGTAAGCTGATAACGTAGATTCTCCAAAGATCACAAGGTGAGCACAATTTTCCCAACGATCTTGCCAGACTCAAGAAGCCGATGTGCTTCGGCAACCTCCTCCAAAGGGAAACGCGCAGCAATCTGAGGGTGAATTTTACCAGCTTCTATTAATGGCCAAACTTGTGATTCCAAAGAGTGTGCAATATTAGCCTTAACCTGTGTGGATCTTGGCCTTAAGGTCGAGCCGGTAAGGGAAAGCCGCTTCAACATCACCGGTAACATATTCACTTCGACTCTGGCTCCCTGCAGATAGGCGATATTCACGATACGGCCATCATTCGCAGCCACTTGAATATTACGATCAATATAGCTGCCACCCACCATATCCAGAATCACATCCGCTCCATGTCCTGAAGTAGCTTCTTTTACTGCCTGCACAAAATCTTCTTCCCGGTAATTTATTGCTTGCTCGGCGCCGAGTTGCACACAAGCCACACATTTTTCTGCGGAACCGGCTGTGGCGAAAACCCTGGCACCCAGCTGATGTGCCAACTGAATAGCGGTAGTCCCAATACCCGAGCTACCACCATGTACCAAGAAGATCTCTCCACTTTGCAAACGAGCCCGATCAAATACATTGGCCCAAACCGTGAAGAAAGTCTCCGGTAATGTCGCAGCCTCCACCATAGAAAAAGCACCGGGTATTGGTAGGCACTGCCCTTCTGGAACCGTCACAAAATCCGCATATCCGCCGCCATTAGTTAGGGCACAGATCTTATCGCCAACTTGCCAGCGTTCAACGCCTTCACCCACAGCGGCCACCCGACCGGAAACTTCAAGCCCAAGAATAGGTGAGGCACCTGGAGGCGGTGGGTAATGACCATTGCGCTGAACGATATCGGGACGATTGACACCAGCGGCAGCTACCTCAACCAACACTTCACCTGGGGCGACCTCCGGTCTGGGCAGGTCCGCCAACTGCATAACCTCAGGGCCTCCATATTCCGGTAGATCAATAGCACGCATTATTCGCTCCTTTATCCTTTAAATTCTTCACGACCCGATTCAGTGATGGCGACAAACCCTCAAACCATCAGAGAGATATTGAGCACTACTGTACCGCTAATAGGAGGGAATTACAGGAGGGTAAAAGCAATGTGGCCGGGAACACTTGCACAAATCACCGAAAGATCCTGTATGCAAGTGGCCCGGCCAAGAAATGCATTAAATGAGAGCCAATATCTCAATTAATTCCAAAAGTGAGTTGCGATTTAAAGCTCGTATAGGAGCTCCACTCCCATCACACGGCCTTTATTCAGTGGTGTGAAACTGGCGCCAATTCCTCCCATAACAGGAGGTAACTGGGTATTGTTACCCTCCGCCATTTCATCCAGCATATTCTTGCCGAACAACGAAACCGTATAGCTTCCATTATCCGGTGTATAGCCGATGCTGAAATCCAGCATATCCACTTCTGACAACATGCCGCGATTGTCATCGGTGTAAGGAGCTTCGTCTCTATGATTAAAATTCACACGAGAAGTCAGGGTGCCGAAGGCGCCTAACTGCAAGTCGTGGATAAAGCCCATGCCGTAGGTCCAGGGGGCCAGACGCGGAATCTCAAGACCGAGATCGGTACTATCTACAAGTCCATCGCCATTCAGATCACCCAGCACCTTATCGTAGTCACCGTCAACATAGCCAACATTAAAGGTAAACAGCAGATTTTCACTAAGGGCCGCCATAGCCTCCAACTCGGCCCCGCGGATGGTTGCATCGGCAGTATTGCGGATGATTTGTGCAACCCCTGTTACCGCATCAGGAAGGTTTTCCTCACGCTGCATATCATCGATAGTATTGTGGAATACCGCCATATTGGTGCGTAGACGCCCATCCAGCCAATCCACTTTGGCGCCAATCTCGAAGCTGCTCTGCTCCTCTTGATCGGTAACCTGTGGAGAATAGGGCCTTTCAGTTAAAGGATTAATTCCTGCATTACGGAAATTGTAACCGCCGCTGCGGAAGCCCTTGGTCCAGAAAGTATACAACTGTGTATCATCGGAGACGGACCACTGCAGGCCCACCTTGGGCGTAAAGGCATTCCAACTCTCGCTATCCTTAAAGTCGTAACTTGTACAACCACTGAGGGTGCAGGTATTTAGAGGAATAGAGGCTATCTTGGCATCTTTTTTCTCACTGGAGTAGCGCCCCCCCAGGGTCAAAACCCAAGCTTCATTTAAGTCAATATCCGCCTGGGCAAATACGCCATAAGTGCTGTGATCCTGTTCACCGCCTCCCGTCCAGTCAATTGTCCCGAAACTTAAAAGACGATTCTCCAAGTAGGTGACATCCTGGCTAAACCAGTAAACACCAGTAGTCAGAGCAGTGCGACCAAAACGCCCAGAGTAGCGCAGCTCATTACTAAGCTGGCTCTGATCCACACTGGAATCAGCATGGAACAGCGTAACCGGTAGAGAGTCGATATCACCCAGCCCGTGAGCCTCATATTCCCTCCAGGCGAGAATATTGGTGATGGTGCCATCACCAAAGGCAACATCTTTATTGAACTCGGTAATAATCTGGCTCCACTCATCTTTCTGGTAGCCTTCCTCATTTTGTGCCACCTCAAAAGAATCTCTGCCGTTATCCCAATCATCAATGCCAATTGACGCAGCAATCAGTGGGGCACTTGGAGCAAATTGCAAACCTTCCCTAGTCTGAACATAAGTCGATTCATAACCGCGGTTCTGAGCCACCACACCATCAGAATCCATGCGGCCGTGCTCCATACGCACCAATAGCTCCGCTGTATCGCTCAGCTGGATACTAAAGCTTGGCCGAATAAACCAGCTGTCGGAAGCACCGGCATTGTCGTTGTTAGTGGCAACGTTTTCGAACCATCCGCGGTCATCGTTGTAATAAACCGTTAAACGGCCGTTGACCGTATCGGAAATGGCGCCGTTAATGGAGCCGGCTGCGACAGTATCGAGATTGTCGGTGGTGGATATTTTAAAGCGTGTAGAAAATTCATCCGTGGGGCGGGCAGTCTTTATGACCACTGCACCACCAGTTACATTGCGGCCAAATAGCAGGCCCTGTGGACCCCGCAAGACTTCAACACCTTCCAGATCGAACAGGTCGGTCACCACACCGGCGTTCACACCCAGATACATACCGTCCACAAACACACCGACGGTAGGATCAATAGAGGGAATAGAACTATTGATACCCAGGCCGCGTACCGTGAAGTTTGCGGTATTTTTTACCGTGCCCACATCTTCCAATTGAACATTGGGCATTTTGAAGGAAAGGCTTTGCAGATCCTTGGTGTGCAGAGCCTCTAACTGATCGCCAGAATAGGCGGTGGCCGCTACGGGAACCTCCTGCAGGATTTCTGCATCGGCACGTTTGCGGGCGGTGACTTGCACCTCCTCCATTAGAGTACCTACCGAACCCTCAGCGGCAAAGCTGGGGATCGCACCACTGGCCAACCAAAGAGTCGCTACAGAACAGGCGGAAAGCAGAGCGGAGTGCTGCTTAAGTTTTGACGGACTTCCCATGTTTTCTCTCCATTGTTTTATTGTTTTTATCTACAACAACGGACTTATCGCAATCGGTACTGCCTTATCCCGCCGCTCTACTCTCTCTGTGGAGGTTCCGACTTTGCGGGATTCCGATCCAAGACCGCGCTGATAAAGAGGCACAGAATTCGCATGTTTTCTGTGACTCAAACAGATTACAGGCTAGCCACGCCCGGTGGAAGTCTATTTATCGCGGATAACGATAAAAATAACTCAATTAGTCTGGAAAGTTCGTTGGAAGAGGAAAAACTAAATCCTGACTAAAAAAATAGAACTAAACATGCACTATTTGAGTGCGAACTTTTTACTCGCCCACACCCAATATTCCCCTTAAAAAGTAAGGAATCAAAATTTATTTTTGTTAAGAGCAGCCAAGACGTGAGTTAAATCTAGCTTGATGAATTTAAAAAATGCAGTAACGGCGAAATACAGGCTCAAACTTCGTTATCTTCAACATAAAAGACCTAGCAGTCAGCAAAATTACTCGGTTAATAGACTAGATTTTTCTGGGTGTGGATACTGAGAAATGGTACTTATGAATATTCTGTTAAAAAGGTGTGACACTAATTACAAATTTCTCCACTTGATACAAAAATAGATTTGACCATTAAGTCCAGCCACTTTATTGCCAGAAGTAACAAATTATTTTCACCTTATTAGTACATAGCAAACGACCCACCGGTAAGCTGGCCGAGCAATTCCTTATCAATTCGTCAACTGCAAATTCAGCGCTAGGATGCATCCGATCCCTTAACCGCTTGCAGATCAAGAGTCTGCTTTGCCCCCAAGTGTGATTACTTGATGCATCTCAGAAGCATCGAGGGTTTCTTTTTCTAGTAGCGCTTGTGCCAGGGCATCGAGTTCCTTGCGATGGCCCTGTAGAAGATTCTGGACTTCCGCCTCTATTGCGCTGACCAGGGCGATGACTTCGTCATCAATAATCTCAGAAGTATGCTCACTGAAATCTTTTTGCTGCGCCATTTCCTTACCAAGAAAGATATGCTCCTCCCCTCGGCGAAAGGCCACGGGTCCAAGTTTCTGACTCATACCCCAGTGCGTTACCATATGCTGGGCCAAGCGGGTGGCCTGCTTCAAATCGGACTCTGCCCCACTGCTGACTTCATTAAACACGACCTGCTCAGCCACCCTACCCCCCAACATCACACCGATGCGATCACGCAGGTAGCTCACTTTCATGTTGTGGTGATTTTCTAGTGGAATCTGTTCTGTTGCCCCGAGGCTGTGTCCCCTGGGAATAATAGTGGCTTTCTCCAACGGATCGGCATGGGGTAATAGCATCGCAGTGAGGGCGTGGCCAGCCTCGTGATAGGCAACCGTCTTTCGATCTTCCTCCCCCATTATCACTTCCCGCTCGCCACCAAGTACTACTTTGTCCCTGGCCTGTAGCAGACAATCCATATCCACGGCTGTCCTATTTTGCCTGCCCGCCAACAACGCGGCTTCATTAATCAGGTTTTCCAAGTCCGCCCCGGCGAAACCCGCCGTTAAGGCAGCCAAGCGCTCCAGGTCGACTTCCCCATGTAGTGGGACATTCTTAGTGTGAATACTTAGGATGTCCCTTCGAGCAGGCCTATCCGGTAAATCCAGGGTGATCTTGCGATCAAAGCGTCCAGGGCGAAGCAGTGCCGCATCCAACACATCGGGACGGTTGGTTGCCGCTATCACAACCACCGCCTCCTGGGGATCAAAGCCGTCCATCTCGCCGAGAATCTGATTCAGGGTTTGCTCACGCTCATCGTGTCCCCCTCCCAGACCCGTGCCCCGCGCCCGCCCTACTGAATCAATTTCATCGATAAAAATGATCGCTGGAGCCTCTTTCTTGGCTTCAGCAAACATATCCCGCACCCGCGATGCCCCGACACCGACAAACATCTCTATAAACTCCGAACCACTGATACTGAAGAAGGGAGCATCACTCTCTCCTGCCAAAGCCTTGGCCATCAATGTTTTGCCTGTACCTGGGGGGCCCATCAGCAGAATACCGCGAGGAATCTTTGCCCCGAGTTTACGGTAGTGTTCAGGGTCTTTTAGGTAGCCGGCTATTTCTTGCAAGTCCCTCTTGGCATTGGCAAGGCCAGCCACATCAGCAAAAGTCACTTCGGATTCACTGCGTTCATAGCGTTTGGCCGGTGACCGGGCAAAACTGAATGGATTGCCTGGGGTCATGGCGCCCATTCGGGCCTGCATCCGGCGCCCCAACCAAACCAGCAAGGCAATTATCAAAACCCACGGCAACAGCAAGATCGCCATCCTTTGCCAAAATCCGCCCTGGGATGATTCCGCTTCAATTATTACCTGCTGCTTTTCCAGTAAGGGCATTAACTCTGGGTCCTGCACCGGGGGTATGGTCGTCTCAAAGCGTTTTTCTTCTGGCTTCTGGGCTTTATCTTTAGTCTCACTCTTTCCCTCGGGCTGCTTACTGGCTACTTGTTTGAAGACTCCGGTGATACGTTGTCCTTCAAAAAGTACACTGGCAATTTCCCCCTTGCTTAGCGCACTCTTAAAGTCACTGTAAGATAAAACCTCTCTTTCTGAACCAAACTGCCCATTCGAACAGTATTGAAGAGTGAGGATCACCAGGAAAAGGAGTACGACATACTGCAGCCAACCAAGTGGGCTCTGCTGAGACTGGCCAGAGAGAGGGGAACCTGGTTCCTCGGCAGGTAACTTCTTCCCCTTCTCATCGTCATCCGCCATTGCCATAAGATCTCACTGATATTGGGGGAGCCTACTATCCACAAATTGAAGCGCAATCCCTTTATGCTGGAACAATCAGTATAGTTCTCCGCCAACTATGCAGAGCCGGCATATGTATAGGCTCATAAAGCCTCGGGCTAACGAATGAGGGCGACGCTCTGCGGTCCCAATCAACCCCACCTAAAGGCCTGTGGCAACTATTGTTAAAAAGAACTTGCAAACTCTCGTTCCACGCGGCAAAATTCGCGCCCTATCGAACTCTCTGGCCCTGCGCCAAGGGACGAAAAAGTTCGATAAGTTGCGGATTTTTAAAGGATTTTCCTTAAAAGCAGTTGACTTAAGCAAATCAACTGACTATAGTTCGCACCCATAACGCGCTCGTAGCTCAGCTGGATAGAGTACCTGGCTACGAACCAGGCGGTCGGAGGTTCGAATCCTCCCGAGCGCGCCATACAAAAAGGGCCTGTAACGCAAGTTACAGGCCCTTTTTATTTTTCTGACTTTTTACCTACCTTATAGCTAACAACCTTCAGCTAAGTTAGCTGGCAAGATAGCCAAGCTTGGTTAGTCCCTGAAAAATTGAAAAGGCCTTGATAACAACCGGGGCCTCTTCACTCGCCGTACAATACGGAGATTCTCACACCTGCTTACTTGCAGATGTTCTCCTTCTGTACAACATCATATTTCTTCAACAACTCCTGATAGCGGCCACTGCTGCACAGCTTGGCAAGCCCACTATTGAAATCATCGCGCACCTTCTGATCACGGAACCCTACACGGAAATCGGTCATTGGAACGAAGATCGGGAAAAGATTAACCTGATCCATTTTATGTCCCATTTTATTACTCAAATGCTTAAACAGCTCCATATCTACAACCGCCACCACGTCTTTCATTTTCCAAAATTGAGCGACAAGATCGGGGGCTGTTGGAGCCTGAATAATATTCTGGCGCTGCGTACCATTGGGTCCATACATCTTTTCAAATTCCGGCCCTAAATCCATAGGCCCTCCCTGCCAAGTAATCACCTTCTTACCGGCCAAATCAGCAATGCTATCAATTTTCATTTTATCGGTAGCTTTGGTAATCGCGTAATTGGCAAAACTGATCATGTTATTAGAGTAAAAAAGACCATCATCTTTCTTCATCACATTAACAGCTGCCTGTACTTTACCCTGCTCAAGTGCTGGGGCTGTCTCTGCAAAACCCATCTGTTCAAACTGCACCGAATACCCAGGCAGCGCTTCCCGTACAATATCGACCTCCAGGCCACTGGTAGCATTGTTGATCACATAGGGGGGAGCATCGCCAGCTATTGCCACCTTTAAGGGTGTGCCGCCCGATTGGGCAACCGCCTGAACAAGAACACCGAACATCAACCCGAGAAAAACAACAACGGAGCGCATACGCATAACCATCTCCAAAGCGACAGAAAAATCACCCAGACGCCCTAAGTGTTGACACCGAATAGCTATTTATCAAGTCGCATCTTTCCACCATAGAAACAGACTTATACTCAGCCACCCCCTATGCCAGACATATTTTCTAGCCAAAGAACTTGAAAACGGCACGTAATCCCCCCAACTCAGAAAATAGTAAAGCGGTATGGCTATAGACCCCTATTGGAAAACTCTCAACATCAATCTTTTTCCTGAGAACTGCAAAGTCAAACTTGTATTTTGCTCAACCAGGTTTATACACCCCGCTAGAATTCCAAAGAGACTGAAGCAAAGGCCAGCCAGTATGGTATCGATTCAGAAACAACTCACTAAATATAAAAGAACTCTACACAATACAGATAATCGCAATAATCTGACAATCCTAGACTCACTATTGAGCACTGAGTTTCGAGAAGTAAGAAAGCCTGGTCGCAGCTTTAATGTTAACTCGATAGCCTCAATGGTGCAGATGGAGAAAAACAGCAAGTGGATAGCTCACAGTCAAGATCATAAATACATAACACTCTCTGAACCATTTCGGTTACGTCTTTTTCGGACCGCACACAACGATCAGCAGGAAAACCCCTATCAGTTCTGCAAGCTACCCTCTATTTGGATATTCAATAAACGGCAGAAACAAATAAAGTACCACCAAGGTACGACCTGTGAAACTTTTTCAATAGACGAGAATAATTCAGCCAAACAGCAGGCACATAATCTATGAGCGCTTTTATTGCAATTATCCTGCTCGCCCTGGCAATTTGGTTAATACCGATTCTTTATCGCCGCTGGCGCATCAACTATCGACGTGCACAAGTACTGACTCAGGAGCAGTTACAGCTTCTCAAGGAAGCGCTTCCTCTATATCACGATCTAAATAGTGGCCAGCAGAAAGAACTACGTGGGAATATCGCACTTTTTCTTCATGACAAAGAATTTGTCGGCTGCGAAGGCTTACAAGTGAATGAAAAAATGAAAGTCACGATCGCCGCCCATGCATGCCTTCTACTGCTAGGTCGTAAAAACGAGTGTTACCCCAACCTCTACACTTTACTACTCTATCCGGACACTTACGTTGCCCAGGAAACTCACCGAGAGGGTTATATAGAGACCCACAAGCACTGCGCACGGGAAGGCGAGGCACACTATCGCGGCCCCGTAGTACTCTCCTGGGGTGATTTGGAGGAAGATTTAGAGTTCCCTCAGCGAGGACACAATGTCGCTCTACATGAATTTGCCCATAAAGTAGATGAGGAAGATGGCTACTTTGATGGCCGCCCACTCTTTGAGAAGTCCAACGATGGTGACAACTGGGCTGCAGTAATGAGCCAGGAATTCCATCGCTTGCGCCAAAAAGCTGAATTTGGCCAGCTCCCCGGTGACAGCCCTTCCGTGCTGGATTTATATGGAGCCCAATCGCCCGCTGAATTTTTTGCTGTAGCCACTGAGAGCTTTTACACCATCCCCATTGCTATGCGCTCCCTACATCCAGAGCTCTACAGGGAACTGAGCCGCTTCTATCGACTGGACCCAGCAACACTGGTCGGAGGAAAAGCAGATAGTTCTCCAGGGCTATAACTCTTTCTCTTTAAAATCAACATAGAAATACAATAAGCTAATGGCAGCTTATAAAAGAAAAATGATATCGAACATAATTCCAGAAAACTAATGCCAGGAAGTATCAATGGAAGCAATTGAGAAAGCGCTTAGCTTTATTATCGAAATAGAGAAGCTCAAAGACGTTCAACGGAAAACAAAACCAGTGGGATTGAATCGCTTCGAAAACTCCGCAGAGCACAGCTGGCATGTCTGTCTATGCGCGCTAATTTTGAAGGATTATTCAAATGACCCAATTAATATAAACCGGGTTTTAAAAATGCTACTAATACATGATCTTGGGGAAATTGATGCAGGGGATACCATAATCTATTCAAGTGAAACAAACGAGGTAAAGACTAAAGAAAAGAAAGGATTAGAACGACTATTATCATTATTACCTGGAAGTATGAATATAGAATTGATGAAATTATGGGAGGAATTCGAGTCTGGAGAAACGGCTGACGCCCGATTTGCCAAGGCCATTGACCGAATCCCTCCCCTACTACATAACATTTATGGTGAGGGACACAGTTGGAAACAATACGGCATCACCAAGGATCAAATATTTTCTTTAAACGCACGTATTGGAAAGGGTAGTGAAGAACTTTGGTCTGAGATTAGCAGCATGCTAGAGGGAGCAATCAAAGATGGCATCCTCAAGTAAGGGCCTACTTGAATAGAATCAAGCATATAAATTTGAGCCATAAACTTCCCACAGGATAATGCTCAACCACCTTAGTCTGTTCTACAATCAATACCATTCTTGTATAGCTTCCCTTGATTGCTACCAATATCTGAATAGTTTCCAACTCCTTCTGGAATATAAATCGTGCCAAAAGTAGCCCTGCCAATCCTCGGAGCCTTTATTCTTTTTTTGCTTCACACCGCATCAGCCAATTCGCCTATTAAGTGCCAACCCTTATTTAACCATCAGGATGATAAGGTTGCTCAATACAATAGGTGCACCCAAATTGACTTCCAACCCAGTAGTATCGACGGATCGGCAACGATCATAATGCGGCGCAATAGCAAAGGGGCTTGTGCCTATACCACAGCTGTCCAATGTGGCAATAAAAACCTACAGATGGAGGAAATTGCTGCGATAGATTTCAAGATCTCTATTCCTGCGGGCAAATGTAACCCAACCGAGTGGATTGCTGTTTACATGTTCCCCTGGTGTGGAGAATCTGGGGGATGTTGGAGCAGCGGGGAACGAGAAGTGGACTTTGTAGAAACAATGGGCCTCAATGGCCCCGGTGACCTAGCCTCCAATTGGGGAGGTCATCCCAAGCAGGCAGAGTGGATTAACCAACATGGCGCCATCAGGGTCGATAGTGGCACTAGCCAGCATATCACTTTTACTTCCAGCCAAGTTCTCTCAGGACCCAAAAGCGGCTCTTATCAATGGGACATTCGAGTGTGTGCCCCTTCGGCGACAAAGTGTGAAAACACTAATCAACTCTGGCATGCTTACCGTGAGAAAGGCCCAACTATTTTTGATGAGTCGATGATGATCGTTATTGACAACTGGGGAGTTGATCACCCACCAAAAGAGGGCTGCACTTTAGAGGTTACAAATATGCTAATCACTAAACACTTGAGGTCATCTAAAGAGTAGGCAAAATTCTGAACACTCTTACCATTTTCCAAAAAAAAGAGAGTAATTCAGCCATTTACATATATATAGTCTTTGAGAATATCAAAATCTCAAAAAACTGATTAAACAATTGAATAAATCTATGATCCAGTCAAAAGTTCTTTTAACGAAAAGACTTAAATAAAGCGAGTTATCAGCTGCCAAGTCGAAAGCAAGCCTTTTCATTCTTATTGATAACTTTTAATAATTGCAAATTAATAATCCTTCTTCCACTGCAATTCCACACTTCCGGAGCCACTATCGCCCTCGTCCGCTGTTTTAAACTCCAGATTAAGGTCTTCGCCTATCTCTATCTGCATTTCTGCCTGCCAGGGGCTTAGGGGATCAGTACTACGTTGCAACTCTACATAGATACGGTTGGTAATATATTTTCCCAGGCTCAGAGCATACTCATCCCCCTCATCACCCTCCTCTTGCTCAATATTCAGAGTATCCAGCCGCAACAATTCCCGGGTTTTGGCTACCGGGTCTAACACAGCGCGTCCGGTTTGCAAGCTGCGAACCACACTCACTAAACGTACCGCCTGCAACGGAGAAATATCTGACAAGGACTTACCAAACAGCAGCTGAGCTAAGATTTCATCCTGGGAAGCTGAGGGATCAGAGCTGAAAGTAATATCCATATCTGTTGCAGAACCAGAAATATTTGCTGTGATTTCACCGTCGCTATATTTGTAAACGCCTTCGACAAATACAGCCACTTCGTTATTTTCAAAGCGTACCTCCCCTTCCTGCAAATTAAATTTCTTACCTAGTAGATCAAAGCTACCTCTCACAATGGTCAGTTTTCCTGAAGCCTCGGGTTTGGCCGCAGTTCCACGAATATCCACCTGACCACGCAGTTGGGAGTTAAGCCCCAGACCACGCACATAAGATTGCTGGTCTAAAACCACTTCCACCCCCAGGTTAATCTTACTGAGTAGCGGTGGAGCGCGCTCCACTTGCGGGCCATCCACCTGGACTTCTACCACCTGGATTTCCGGAACACTGCTACCGATCCACTGTTCAATCTGTACCCCTAATGGACGTAAAGTAAAGCGCCCGGTAATTTCCGCATCCTGGCTGGAGCCGGACAGAATTGCCTCTCCCGAAATGGCACCGCGCACCCCCGGAGTATTTAACAAGTGTGCTCTATTTAGGTTTAAATTGAGGCTCATCTGTGGTGGCGACTGCTCAGGGAAGAACACCGCTCCTCCCAGGTTAATCGTACCGCCATCCACAACAGTGGCACTGCCACGCTCAATACGCCATTCCTCTGGTGTAAGGCGCATATAAAAATCGATATCGGCAATGCGCGTGTGACTGGGCCGGTGCTCATAGCTGGCCCCGCTGAGTTCTATCGCACCATTGAGCCGGGGCTCGCCAAGCGTGCCTGCACCACCAGCAGAGAAACTCAACAGGCCCCGCATAACATTCACCCTCGGGTCCATAAACTCCGCAACCACAGACAAGTCTGCAGTACCATCACTGACCAACTGCAGGGGAACATCACTTATAGGTCCAGATGGGTTATCTGCGAAAAATCGCTCCATTATGGGTGTAATAAGCAGGCTAGCGCTGCTATCTACTGCGCGTCGATTGCCATGATCAGCTACCAGAGACACTTGCAACTCACCGCCCTCGGTATACCACTCCAGGGCCATAGAGAGCGGCTGTACCTGAACCCGCCCTTTTTCCCTGCCTGGCATATAGCCGCTGAGACGCAGATCGCCCTCAAGCTGTGGCTGACGTGGGCTACCGGTGATACTCGCATGCAGGGAGATATCCCCTTGATCGGGGATATTAAATGCTACCTCACGGGAGAGATCTTCCAGAGAAGCCCTACCTAAAACTTGCAGGTCCAGACGTTGTTCATTGAGGCTGCCATGGACCGACAATTGGTTACGTCCCGCCCACAAATACTCCAGCCCCTCAACAATCAAACTCTTATCGGCATAATCCAGAGCGCCCTGCAGCACCCAGGGCTCATAGCGGTAACCGCCCTGCGCCAGCACACTGGCCCTTACCTCCGGGTTAGTAAGCGCCCCACTAATTTCTCCATCCAGACTCAGCTCACCCTCCATAGTAGTGGGCAATACTGCTCCAAACACTTCCACCAAGCTCAAGGGTAAGTTGCGCACATTCACTCCCACCTGGAGCTGGTCCCGTTTAGGCTCAATTACTCCCTGCGCCTCCACCAATACGACGCCCTGCTTCCCCAGACGCTGTGCTTCCTCGGCCAGGGCTGTCAGGCGACTCGCGCTCTGCTCAGGCTGTACCGCGCCCTTGGCGATACCTGGGATAATCACTGGCGATTGCGGGCCCTGAAACTGTCGTGAATCAAAGTAGTTCATGGTGCCGTTGGCAAAGAGTTCCAGTCGCAAGCCTTGCAGGTCAATTTTTTCCAGGTTTCCGTTGGCATCACCTTTCAGGTTATAGCGGTATTCTTGAACCAGACCATCGGATTCCAGGCTGGCATTCAAGTAGGGATTAGACCAAGGGCCCTCGACACCCAGCAGCCCCTTTAAACCCAGGCTAACCCCCTGTGCAGAGACAAATCCGAGATCTTCATAAGGGCTGAGGTTGCGAATATCCAAATGCAGCTGCAAATTCAGTGTTTTTGCCTCGATATCCACCGAGCCGCCACCGAATACATTCAGCTTTTCCCCCACCAAGCTCAGATCAGTAATTGTCAGCCCCTGTAAATTACCCTTCACCTTGCCCGTCAACTCATTTTGTAGGCCTCGGTAAGCGGTAACAGCACTCACATCCCCATCAAAAACCGGCTTGTCCCAGGGCCCTTTTATCTGTAGCTGAAGTTGATGCAGGGTCCCAGAGAAGTCATCGGGGATTTTTAGTGCTTCTGTTTGCGGTAAAGCAGATAGCAATCGACGAATCTCTTCAACCCCCAGCTCTTGCGCCGCTACATTGATGTCCAGGGACTTGTTGTCGGTATCAATAGCGCCCGCCGTACGAATTTGCGCACCGGCAAACGCCAGTCGAAGGGACTCCAACAGAATAACCCCCTGATCAGTATTCACCTCACCCAGCAGACTCAGTGGCTGCTCCCGATAGTGACTATTCAGCTCAATCTGACCAGAGATACTGGGTAGTGGCAGTGTACCGGATAGGGTTAAATCAGCACTAAACCAGCCGCTGTGTAATACATCTTGCCAAGGGCGGGAGAGGGTAATTGGCAAGCGGTTGAGGTGAAGCTCAGCACTGATCTCATTTGCACCAATACTGCCTGAAACAGTGCTGCGCCGCCCATCCACCTGCAACCAAATACCTTCGGAGTGAATGCGCCAGGGAAAAAGGTCAATTAGCAGGCTACCGGTCAATGCCAATTGATGCTGGGAAAGTGGAATGGAAATAGACTCTATATCGATCTGTACCTGCTCATCGCGACGGCGCAGAGCAATTTTGCCACGTGCATCCAACGCCTGCCCTTTCGGCAGGTGTAGCTGGCGACCCACAAAGCCCTGAGCTGTTTCACTGGCCGAAAAGTCCAGAACAAACCGCCCCGGCTGCTGCTCCCGCCCCTCGGCAATAAACTGCAGATCACCACCTTTTAACTCGCGAACTTCCAGCTGCAACTGAGTGGGCTGCCCCTCCCAGCGATACAGGCTATTAGCGGATACAGAGAGCGCTGGAATATCGCTGACTTTGCTGCTAATTAACTGCAATCGCTCAAGCTTTAACTCTCCTAAGCGAAAACTCGGCAACAGGGCTTCCCAGCTGGAAGTTTTGACTGTGTCCGTCTCATCCTCTACTACTTGTGCAGTTTCTTGCTCTGCTTCAGTCAAGGATTTAAGTAATTCATCCAGCACATCGAGATTCAGCAGAAAATCTTTGGCAGCGATACGCTCAATATTGACTGGATTACTGGAAAAACTCTGTAGCTGAAACTCCAGCTGGCTTCCCTCTGCCAGGGTATTGTTCTCAAAATCGACCCGAAGACGTTCGAAAAACCAGGCCCCGAGGCGCTCGCTGCCAATCCCTTCAGCCTCAATCGTAAGGCCGTTGATTACCTGTTCTGCACCGTAAAAAGCCGTGCGGGTCAAATTAACCCGCCCCTGCTCTGTGCCTAGAAAGTAAATTAATGAAAGCAGAATAAATAGCACCAGACCCGTGATCAGGTAGCCCCCGGCTCCGAGGGAACGCCACAACCCCCGCAAAAAACCTAGCAGTGCGCCAGCAAAGCCCAGAGCCAATACACTCCATCTGGACATCAAAATGCCTGCCCCAGGCTGACATAGACCTGGTAGTGATCATCTACTCCGTCGCGCCTATCCAGAGGAAAGGCTAAGTCAAAGCGGATAGGAGCGAAGGAGGTATTGTAGCGAACACCAAATCCCGCCCCCCAGAAGAGGTTAGAGAAGTTAGGGCGTGGATTCTCATAGGCATTTCCTCCATCGAGAAACAGGACTCCGCCCCAAGTTTTACTAAAGCGGAAACGCCCTTCAATTGATATTTCGCTGAGGCCGCGCCCACCGATCGCATCGGACAGGGATTCCTGGCCGTCCTCATTAATTTCAACAATACGTGGACCCAACTCCTGGTACCCATAACCTCGTACTGAACCACCCCCACCTGCATAAAAGCGTTCATCCGCCGGCAGTTCCAAATTGGGTGCGCCAGTAATGGCGCCGGCCTTGATACGCAATGCTAAAGTTGGTTCGTAGCGCGCCGATAGCGCCGTTTTATAAGCGGTTAACTGCAGGATATTTTTGACAAAAGAAGTACTGTTATTTTTGAGATCCACATAGGGCTTAATCTCCAGTGCTGTGGTGGCGCCACGACGGGCATCCAGAGGCTTATCTGTTGTGTTTAACTTAAAACCCAACGGGAACGCCAATAAATGATAATTTTCATCCGGGTCCCCATCCTCCACAGCACCATCTACTTTTTCATCCACACGGCTGAATTTCAGTTCAGCCCCACCACTGATGGTACGGTGCTTACTCAGCTTGCGCGATACCAGCCCCTTAAGGGTCAAGGCCTTGGAACTGTAGGAGTCTACATCCTCACCGGTTAAGGCCACACTCGCAGTAAAGCGCTGTTTATCCCTAAAAAAACGCGGTATGGTCAACTTACTCTCTAGAGTTTGCTTGACCTTATTCACTTTACTCTCCACTTCCAGCTTTTCGCCACGGTGAAAAATATTGCGATGTTCCCAGCTGGCAGATACACCGGGGCCCTCATCAGAGGTGTACCCCACCCCCAAAGTAATAGTGCGGTGGTTGCGCTCCTGCACAATAAAGATGACATCAACCAGACCGTTATAGGGCTCTGATATCTGGTGAGTTACATTGGAAATTAAATTAGTGCGCAATAAACGCAATTGAGCCGCATCCAGCTTACTGCGACTGAAACAATCCCCAGGGTTAATATTCAACTTACTGCGCAAATAGTCATCTTCAACAGAAGTGGCACCAAGGATTTCTACCTCACCCACCAACACCTCTGGACTGGGTGCCACACGGTACACCAAACGTGCAGCTGCCTCCTGGTGAATCACTGTAGCTTGATAGGTAACATCGACATTGAGCAGACAGGCATTTTCATTAAGGTATCTGGTGATGGTCTGCACACCTTCGAGTACCTCATCTGCCTGTAATGGATCGCCGATAGAAATAGGCAAGCCGGGAAAGCCCGCCCGCAGATTCGCGGGCATTTCAATATCCAGGCTCTTTATCAAATACTGAGGACCGGGAATTACTTGGTAAATAATTTCACTACCCTGCACCGATTCCCGTACAGTAGCATCGTAATACCCCTCAGCGCGCAGTATTTTTTCCAGATTTCCACGCTCATAATGAGCGATATCCCGCAGGTTTTCATAACTCTCAAGGGCGCTACTATTCTTACGCAACTCATTGAGCTCTTTAGTCAATTTTTCCTGCAATTGCGGGTCGCCCTGCACATACAGTGAAAAAGCGGGAAGTTTGGAAAAAAAAGGAATGGCTACTGCCTGCTGGAAGGGCAGTAATACAAAACCGATAAGCAGGAAGGCAAAGAGAACTCGCAAAATATTAATCCGTTGACTACGGCGGCTAGTCCGCATACTCCCGGGTATCCATCCCTTCACACCTGATAATGTCCCGGTACAGATATTGCCCGGGTAGAGTTTGCCGACGAGAGACGAAATAGCTAATAGTCCCGTTTTAATCGCCGGCAGAGAGAAAGCAAATGGTTTATGGCTGGCTGCTAGTGCTCGGGCTGCCAAGTAACGGATTACAGTCTTTGATAATCACCCGCCCCTCGAGAATATTGCCCTTGGAGTATTCAGTAAAAATACATTGATTGGTTTTGGGGTCGTAGTTCTCGATCCAGAGGTTATCCTCTTTCCAGGTGGCGCCAATATGCCGGTAACCGTCAGGTACAGAAATACGCATCACACCACCGAAGCGTTTTACAAAGACCTGTTCATAGTGGAAGTAATAAGCCAGCCAACCTGCAAAGAAGAAAACTGCAGCCACAATGGCGCCAATTTTCAAGCTGCCCATGCGGCTGCCAGCAAAGAGGGAGAGAATAACCAGAGCGATAACCGCTGCCCAGTAGAGATAGGTAACCATACTTGCTCTTCTGCCTTGAATTTATTGGTATTACTACAGGGCAAGGGTAGCGCAGAACCGAGTCAAACAAAATGACGCCCGTCTACGCGCCCTCCCCCCCCTTAATCTCTTTAGTCTTCCGCCAAGGCTGGCAAATTTTCATAGAGTGCCAGAGCCTCTGGGTTGGCGAGGGCTTCTTTATTCTTAACCGCCTTACCATGCACGACATTGCGAACCGCCAACTCGACAATTTTTCCACTAATAGTACGCGGAACATCGGCCACCTGAATCACTTTGGCGGGTACGTGGCGCGGGGTCGTATTAGCGCGAATGGTGGAGCGGATTCTCTGCACCAGATCATCATTCAGCTCTACGCCCTCGCGCAACACCACAAACAGTACAACCCGTACATCGTCTTGCCACTGCTGACCGATACAGATGCTATCAAGCACCTCCTCAACTTTCTCTACCTGGCGATAGATCTCGGCAGTACCAATACGCACGCCACCGGGATTCAGTACCGCATCGGAACGACCGTAAATAATCACTCCTCCATGGGTAGTAATTTCTGCATAGTCGCCGTGTGCCCAAACTCCCGGCCAACTTTCGAAGTAAGCGCTGTTATATTTCGCCCCATCGGGATCATTCCAGAAACCGATCGGCATACAAGGGAAAGATTTGGCACACACGAGCTCCCCCTTCTCTGAAGTTACCGGCTTGCCATCGTCATTCCAGACTTCCACAGCCATGCCCAATCCTCGACACTGAAGTTCTCCCGCATAAACTGGCAACGTAGGGTTACCCAAGGCAAAGCAGGAAATAATATCCGTGCCTCCAGAAATAGAAGACAGGCACAGATCCTCCTTTATATCTCGGTAGACATATAGAAAGCCTTCATGAGCCAGTGGCGAGCCTGTAGACAGTACCGCGCGCAGCTTCTCCAATTTGTGGCTTTCGCGGGGCTTACAGCCGCTCTTTTCCAAGGCGGCGATATACTTGGCACTGGTGCCAAATACGCTGATGCCCTCCTCATCCGCCATATCCCACAAGCTCCTAGCCTCTGGATAGAAGGGAGAGCCATCGAACAACACTAGGGTTGCACCACAAGCCAAGCCACTTACCAGCCAGTTCCACATCATCCAGCCGCAAGTAGTGAAGTAGAATAAGGAATCCTCACGACGCAAGTCGCAGTGCAGGCGATGCTCCTTCAGGTGTTGAAGCAAGGTGCCGCCCACCCCGTGCACAATGCACTTCGGCACCCCAGTAGTCCCTGAGGAATACATGATGTATAGGGGGTGATCGAAAGCAGTCTGAACAAAGGTAAGCTCGCGCTCAGGCGCTGTGGCTTCGAACTCCTGTAGCAACACCGCTTTATCCAGCGGCTCTGCTGCTAGTACCTGAGCCACTTTTTCCTGCGAGCGGGCAACTGGCACTACCACCAGTTTCTCGATCGAGTCGATACGGGCCACTATCTCGCGCAATCGCGGCAGGGAATCGATCACTTTGCCGTTGTAGAAATAACCTTCGCAGGCGATCAGCACCTTCGGTTCTACCTGGCCGAAACGATCAAACACGCCATTGATACCAAAATCCGGCGAACAGGAAGTCCATATAGCACCAAGACTGGTGGTTGCCAGCATGGCCACTACGGTATCCATCACATTCGGCATAAAGCCAGCTACACGATCCCCTTCGGATATGCCCTGATTCGCCAGGGCTGAAGCCAAGCGTTCTACCCGACCGTACAACTGCGCGTAGCTGAGCTGGCGGCGGCTGCCATTCTCCAGGCGCTCAACCAAAGCCGTCTTATCGTCGCGGTAGCGCAGCAGGTTTTCGGCAAAATTGAGTCGTGCACCGGGGAACCACTCAGCACCCGGCATGTTGTCGCGGCCCAAGATCTCTTCTCCACGCGCACTGGCCCGCACTTCACAGAAATCCCATAAGTCGCTCCAGAAGACCTCACGCTCTTCTACAGACCACTGGTAAAGCGCACTGTAGTCTTCAAGCTGCAGCTGGTGTTTCACATTAACCAGGCGACGGAACTCATCCATCTGGGTGGCGGCTACGGCCTTGGGGCTCGGTTGCCAAAGGGCTTGTGCGTTGTCCTTCATCTCAGCAGACCTTTTAGGTTCATTATTCTCGGTGATTGTTTGACCTTCGCCAGGGCGAAAGCGGCAATCATGCCTTGCCCGACAACTTTAAACTATTTTAATCTTTCGATGGTTTATTAAATAAAACTTAACATTCATAGAATGCATCCGGAGCCATAGTGAGCGCCACCATTAAACAGCTTCGCGCCTTCGTTGTTGTAGCCCGAAGCCACAGTCTGGCGCAGGCCAGTGCCCAGTTACACACTTCCCAGCCGGCGCTCTCCGTGGCTATCCGCAATCTGGAAGAGGCCGCTGGAGGGCCTCTATTTAGTCGCGATAGCCGCCAACTGGTCTTGACCCCAGAAGGGCGTGAGTTCCTGGTTCGTGCGGAGCAACTACTTAACAGCTGGGATCAATCACTGGATGCTATACAGCAGCGCTTCCGCCTGGAACGTGGACAACTGCAACTGGCAGTTATCCCCGCTTTCGCCTTAAACCGAGTACCCGCTCTATTAGCTAACTTTCACCTGACATATCCACAAATCAATGTTGTGCTGGAAGATGTGGTTATGGAGCGGGTTGTAGAATCTGTACAGGAGGGACGCGCGGAGCTGGGCATTAGCTTTCGCCCGGACGAACTGGGTGGAATGGAGTTCGCACCCATTGAACACGACCGTTTTATCGCAATAATGCCCGAAGACCACATATTGGCGGAAAAGAAGGCCGTACGCTGGCGCGACTTGGCCGCTCATCCTTTTATATCGATGAACCGTGGATCGGCAGTGCGACGCTGGACGGATACTGCCTTTGACCAGTGTGGACAAGCTGCTCAATATATTTGTGAAGCTAATCAGCTCAGTACTATCGGGCAGCTGGTCAGAGCGGGCTTGGGAATCAGTGCTGTACCAAGCCTTTGTGAGGCACAAATGCGAGAGTACGGTTTAATCTGCTTGCCTCTTACCGCGCCGGCGGTAATGCAAGAAGTTGGCGCACTATTTAAAAGCCGCGGTAACCTCTCTGCACCCGCCAGCGCTTTCCTGGAGTTACTCACCGGGCAGTAGTCACTACAGGAATAGTAATTTACCCAGAGTGCCAGTAACTATTTACTACTGGTAGCGCGCAGCATCCAGGTAGTTTTTTCATGCACACGCATACGGTCAGATACCAGGGCAATAGTCGATTCATCCTCGCCCTTTTGCGCGGCCTTTAATACATCGCGACAAGTTTTTATTACCTGCTCATGGCCCTTGGTGAGAATTTTCACCATATCTTCTGCTGCGGGAACTTCTACAACTTCTTCAATAGAACTCAGCTGTCCAAAAGCCTGATAGGTGCCCGGTGCAGAAACACCCAAAGTGCGAATTCGCTCTGCAATGTCATCTACCGCCGTAGCCAGTTCGTTGTACTGCTCCTCAAACATCAGGTGCAGTTCACGAAAAAATGGCCCGGTAACATTCCAATGGAAGTTGTGCGTTTGCAGGTATAGAGTGTAGCTATCCGCCAGCAAGTGCTTGAGGCCGCCAGCAATCTTTTCCCTATCCTTTTCACTAATACCAATATCAATTTTTTTCATTAAACAAATCCTTCTTCCAAGACTTTGCCACCGAAATGGTTTCACTGCCATTCTGATAGTTTTATGGTTTTACCACAAGCTATCGGGTTGATAGCTTATCTATATAGCCGAGCCAAGTTTATAAGACACTAAAAAGACAAACATATTTATCCTGGCAACTAACTCGGAACATGCCTTGAATCTAGCGGTATCCTGCCCTGGAACAACTGTGTGTCCAAACTGAAAAGTTAATTAATCCGCCAAAAAAGAAAAATAAATAAAACATGTTGGTTATGCATACACTTATAGTGCTAACACTGTATCAATCTACGGAAAGAAAAATTTAAGAGAAAACAAAGTTAGCTAGGTATTACAAACCGGGCAATTACTATGACTCGGCAGCTGCAAAGTTTGCAGAGCTAAGGTTTCCGTCTCGATTAAGTGCAATTTATTCAAGCTCGATACCGGCAAATCCATCAGGTACTTCATGGCCTCCAGAGCCTGCAGACTGCCAACGACCCCCAACGCAGGACCGATCACCCCTGCTGTAGCGCAGTTCTGCACTTCAGCCTGCTCCTGGGGCGGAAACAGACAGGCATAACAGGGGCCTTTTCCTTCAGAAAAATCAAAACTAATCAGCTGGCCGGAAAACCCCTGCACCGATGCCATTACCACCGGACACCCTGCCTGACAACAAACCCGGTTGATCGTATGGCGGATTTCCAGGTTATCGGTGCAGTCCAACACCAGATCCACCTGTTTTACCTGCTCGCGCAGCCAGGATTCATTCGCCATTTGGCTGTGGGGGTGAATGCGAATAGTTGGATTGGCTGCAGCCAATTGTTGTGCAGCCACCATGGCTTTGGATTTTCCCTGGTGATTGGTTTTGTACAAAACCTGGCGCTGTAAATTGGAGAGATCGATATGATCACCATCCACCAGGTGCAACTCTCCAATACCGGCTGCGGCCAGATACATCGCTGCCGGGCTGCCGAGCCCACCTAAGCCAACAATCAGAATTCGCGCAGAAGACAGTTTTTTCTGCCCCTCTTCACCCACCTGGGACAACATTATCTGGCGACTGTAACGCTGTAATTCTTTACTACTTAACATGGCTCTACTTCCGCATGCTTACCTTTCAACAGGACATTAAAATCGACAACCGCCTGCTTGTAATCTTCCGCTTTAGTAATAGCGCTGACCACGGCGATACTGCCAACACCGCTTGCAATAACCTCACTGGCCCGTTGCATATTAATACCACCAATTGCCACGAGAGGATAATCGGGCAATAGTGCTGCCATTCGCGCAAGTTTCTGCACGCCCTGCAACTGATCCGACATATCCTTGGTGTTGGTCGCATAAATTGCACCAATCGCCAAGTAGCTGGGGCGATAACGGTAGGCCAACAGTAATTCATAGAAGCCATGAGTACTGATACCCAGCTTCAATCCTGCCGCTTGAATTGCCCTCAGATCAGCAGCCTGCAAATCCTCCTGGCCCAAATGCACACCGTAGGCGCCACACTCAATCGCCAACTGCCAGTAATCATTGATAAACAGGCGCAGGTTATACGTCCTGCCAATAGCCACTGCACGCTCAATCTGTGCGCGCAGGTCCCCACCCGGATTCTTTATTCGCAACTGTAGAGTACGCACCCCCAGCTCAGCCAGGCGCTGCAACCACTCCACCGTATCCACAACCGGATATAAGCCCAATGCTTGAGTATCTGTTTCAGCAAACCCTCGAACAAGAGGTCGGACAGTATCAAAGCCATAATCCGACGCACGCTCTTCTCCGGGCAGTAGAATCTCCGGGAAGTCGATTAAATCCAGGGGCCAGCCACAGTGGCCTACAGGGCCGGCACCAGCGCCGATGTGTGCATTATTTCCCCGGCGCAAACCCCGCTGAACATAGGCTTTACCCACAACGCAGGCATCTCTCAACGGGTAGCCCAAAGCGCGGCAAGCGGCAATAGCGGAGGACAGGGTGCAGCCAGTGCCATGTGTGCCTGTACTGGACACTTCCCGGCCAATAAACCAATCGGCTTTTCCACCATCCCACAGTAAGTCGGCAACTTCTCCCGCACGCAATTGCGTATGGCCGCCGGTAACTAAAATTGCGGTACCGCCGTGGGCGTGCAACTGACGCGCAGCCTGCACAATAGATTCCGCACCCGTGACACTGGCTCCGGTAAGCCATTCCAATTCATGTAAATTGGGAGTGACCAGATCACACTGTGGCATCAACTGAGCCAACACCGTTGCGGTAATACTTCCTTCAGTGAGTCCGGCTCCATTGGTAGCAACTGCAACCGGGTCGTAAATAACCGGAACCGGCTGCACCGCTTGCAGCTGGCGCAGGAAATCTGCCACCGCAACAACTTGTTCAGCATTCGCTAGCAGACCGATTTTAATTGCGGCAGGAAATAGATCCCGCTGTAAAGCCTGTAACTGAGAACCCAAGACCTCTAGGGAAACTGCATTAATTGCAGTAACTTCCACCGTATTCTGTGCAGTATTGGCCGTGATAGCACTGCAACCATAGCAGCCGAGGTCGGCAAAAGTCAGCAGGTCCGCCTGAATGCCGGCGCCACCGCCGGAGTCACTGCCGGCAATGGTCCAGACAATTGGCTTTTTCAATTGGAGTTGATCGCGCATAAAAATACTAATCCTGCAATATGCTCTCTGCCTGCTGCCAGAAAGGCATATCAAGGGTGGGGGTGCTGGGGCTGGCAGTTTGACGCCTGAGCATCAAGCCGGCATTAAAGGCGGCGCGCCCGGATTCCACAGCCAGTTTAAAAGCATTAGCCATCAGTACCGGATCCTGGGCTTTTGCAATCGCGGTATTCAATAACACCGCATCAAAGCCCATCTCCAGTGCTTCTGCCGCCTGTGATGGCGCACCGATTCCCGCGTCAATAATAAGCGGTACATCACTCAGGCGCTCGCGCAGTGTTTGCAGGTTATATTTATTGAGTAGTCCCTGCCCAGTACCGATGGGAGCCCCCCAGGGCATTAATACCTCGCAACCCACATCCAAAAGTTTTCGACACAGAACCAGGTCATCTGTGCAATAAGGCAAAACCTTGAAGCCTAACTGAATTAATTCCCGCGCAGTTTCTACCAGACCAAAGGGGTCTGGCTGCAAATTGTAATCATCACCAATCACTTCCAGCTTGAGCCAATCGGTCTGGAAAATTTCCTGGGACATTTTTGCCAGCTCCACCGCTTCTCGCGGCGATTTACAACCGGCGGTATTGGGCAACAACTGACAACCGGACTCGCGAATATAATCCCAAAATCGATTGTCCTGCTG
Organism: Microbulbifer mixtoriginis (SeqCode); assembly: GCF_052466765.1. Classification (NCBI taxonomy): domain Bacteria; kingdom Pseudomonadati; phylum Pseudomonadota; class Gammaproteobacteria; order Cellvibrionales; family Microbulbiferaceae; genus Microbulbifer; species Microbulbifer mixtoriginis (SeqCode). The sequence goes on along the minus strand of NZ_CP174289.1, from coordinate 3,897,930 downwards.
CTGTGCCGGATTTTGCCGGCGAAGAGACAAAGTAATAATTTCCGAAGCTGAGGCTTGCACGGATTCGCGCATAATCGCTGGGGAGGGATACAGAGCGGTGCCCACCAAAAGCCGGCTGTTAAATGTTTTTCCGTAAAGTGTTAATAGATCGCTCACCTTTACCCCCCCACTACCGGAGCAACAATATCCAGGCTATCGCCGTTATTTATCTGTGTATTGCTATATTCCGTACGGGGAATAAATCCACCGTTGATCGCAACGGCAAACGTTTCTCCGCGATAGCCGAGCTGCTGTAAAAGCGCAGAGAGTTTTAGCGGGGATTCAAGGCTCTGTGTTTCCCCATTAATTAGTACCTGCATCAAGCCACCTGTAACAGTTGTTGTGCCACTTGATTCTCCACTTGCTCCACGACTGCCGGCGCTAAAAGATAACCGTGACGGTAAAGGCCATTCACCCTAATCAGCCCATCCTCGCTGTGGATATAAGGCATATTATCCATAGTGGCGGGGCGACAATTTACGCGGGTCTCAACAATACGAGCCTCGGCAAAAGCCGGGTTGAGGGAGTAAAGCGCAGAAGACAATTCCATACTGGAGCGCACGGAAATGGGCGACTGGTCTTCGCTCTCAATTTCCGTGGCACCAATCACGGTGCGTCCATCGCTACGGGGTACAGCGTAGAGCTTATAGCGTGGGTGGAGCAGGCGCACTGGACGCTGCAAAACCACTTCCCGGGATTCCACCACCATCACCTCACCACGGACGCCGCGCAAGCCTTCAATCTGTCCCTTGGCACCGAGACCACGGCAGTCGATCACGCAATCAAATTGTTCGCGCTCCGAGTTCACAGAGATATACCCGGCTTCGCAATTTACCTTGCTGTGCTCTCGCAGAGTGACAGCACCTCGGTGCAACACCCTGAGTAACGCAGGCAATAGGCGGTGATTATTGATATCCGCCTCACCCCGCAGGTAAAGCCCCTGCTCAAAGCCATGTAAGGAGGGCTCTAATTTCGCTAAAGTATTGCTATCTAGTGGCTCCAGCTGCCCCCTGGCAGACTCGCCAAGCTTACCCTGTAGTTCCCGCAGAAATTGCAGCAGCTCGCTTTTATCCTTGCCATGCGCCACCAGGACTGAGCCCGCTCGGCGGTATTCCACGTCCTGCCCGCTCTGCTCCTCCAACTGCCGGACCCACTCAGACCAAAGCTCAAGGCTTTTTAACCCCAGGCTATAAATGTGTTTATTACTATGTACCAGCTCCGATAAAGGCGAGATCATTCCCGCAGCTGTCCAACAGGCTCCACCTTTTGATTCCGATAAGTTACCGGCCTCAAACAGGGTAATATCTACATCAAGCTGACAGAGCCTCCAGGCGAGTAATCGCCCCAACAGGCCGCCACCGGCAATAGCCACTTTGGCTTTGGTTTCGTTTGACACAGCTTACCTATCTTCACAATTCCAATTGGATACCAGCGATAGCAAGCTCCTTTTACATCACTGTATTTCTAATATGCTGGGGGAGTTACCCTCCCCCAACACCCGATCAGCCCTTGTGATAAATCTCGCTGCCCATTTCCTTAAATTTAACTGCCATCTCTTCCATCCCGCGTTCCGCCTCCTGTTTGGCTGCGTAATCACGCACGTCCTGAGTAATCTTCATAGAACAGAATTTAGGCCCACACATGGAGCAGAAATGCGCTACCTTGCCGGATTCCTTCGGCAGGGTTTCATCGTGATAAGAGCGTGCGCGCTCCGGGTCCAAACCGAGATTGAATTGGTCTTCCCAGCGAAATTCAAAGCGGGCTTTTGACAGAGCGTCATCGCGCTTCTGTGCCCATGGATGCCCCTTGGCCAGGTCTGCGGCATGGGCCGCAATCTTATAAGCCATCAGACCCTCTTTAACATCCTCTTTATTGGGTAGGCCCAGGTGCTCTTTGGGTGTCACATAGCAGAGCATGGCGCAACCATAGGTGCCGATAAGCGCTGCACCGATGCCGGAAGTGATGTGGTCGTAACCGGGAGCAATATCTGTCGTTAATGGGCCAAGAGTATAGAAGGGGGCACCGTGGCAGTGCTTCAACTGCTCATCCATATTTTCTTTGATCTTATGGATAGCCACATGGCCAGGGCCTTCAATCATGGTCTGTATATCGTGCTTCCAGGCAACTTCGGTTAATTCACCCAGCGTATGCAGCTCACCGAACTGAGCTTCATCATTGGCATCGGCAATAGAGCCCGGACGCAGGCCATCACCAAGGCTAAAGCTCACATCATAAGCTTTCATAATCTCGCAGATTTCCTCAAAGTGGGTATAGAGGAAATTCTCCTTGTGATGAGCGAGACACCACTTCGCCATGATGGAACCACCACGAGACACTATCCCGGTCATTCTTTTGGCTGTGAGTGGTACATAGCGCAAGAGCACGCCGGCATGAATAGTGAAATAATCCACTCCCTGTTCCGCTTGCTCAATCAAGGTATCTCGGAAAACATCCCAGTTGAGGTCTTCGGCAATTCCATTTACTTTTTCCAATGCTTGGTAAATGGGTACGGTACCAATGGGGACTGGTGAGTTGCGCAGAATCCACTCGCGAGTTTCGTGGATATTGGCTCCGGTAGACAGATCCATCACCGTATCTGCCCCCCACTTGGTAGACCAAACCAGTTTTTCCACTTCCTCTTCAATGGAAGAGGTCACAGCGGAATTGCCGATATTTGCATTCACCTTACACAGAAAGTTGCGCCCGATAATCATCGGCTCCACTTCCGGGTGATTGATATTCGCTGGGATAATTGCGCGTCCTTCTGCAACTTCCCTACGAACAAATTCCGGCGTGATTTGTTCCGGAATGTAAATACCATCACGCGCTTTTTGGTATTCACTCTCACTCATCTCCGCCGCTAACTTTATGCGTCCCATATTTTCACGGACTGCAACAAACTCCATCTCCGGCGTGATAACGCCACGGCGGGCATAGTGCATTTGCGATACATTACGTCCCTGCTTGGCTCGGCGCGGACTGGGAAGCTTTTCGAAGCGAATGTGGTCCAGCCCCTGGGCCGCCATACGCTGTTGACTGTAGGCCGCTTGGCGGGAGTCCAGCTGTTCAGTATCTCCTCGTGTCTCTATCCAGCCTTTGCGTAGCTTGGGCAGACCTTGGCGTACATCGACTTTAAAATTGGGCTCTGAATATGGCCCGGAGGTATCGTATACGGTGAGAGGCGCGTTGGGTTCTAGAATAGGATTATCGGCATCCCCACCTACCACACTATCCCCAAGACAAATCTGGCGAGCGCCAACCTGGATACCAGGGGTTTCACTAGGCAAAAACACCTTGCGCGAATTGGGAAAAGACTGAACCGTGAGATTCTCAAGAAATTCTTTAGCGGAATCGCGACTGGCAGCGCGGGAGGACTTTCCGGCTTTACCGGATTGTTCAATGATCTCAGACATGCGTAACCTTAAAACTTGGGAATTTAAAGGTCGCAGCATCCAGGGCACATACAAAGAGAAAAGACGCCAAAATGTAAAAAAACAGGCGACTTCAGATCTTGTTCCCTACGCGGGGGTTACCCCGATCAGGTTCAACGGATCTCGCAACAGCGATCTCAGCCCACAGGCACTCCGACAAGTAATGCGCAGTATAGAGGAAGCCATCGAATATGAATAGGTGGTCTATCAAAGAGGCGTATCTAGGTCTGACAACAATCATCATTTGAAGTGAAACCAAAATCACTTAATGTTCTCGACGACAGAATTTCAACATGCTTCAACTTATTAAAATCTGACCGGGTAGTCTAGCGTATTCGCAGTAGCACCTCTCACCCACCAACCTAAACTCCTCAGGTTCACCGATATAGCTTTAAAACAATAACTATCTACGACGAGAGTCGGTGTGGGAGAAATCACAATGTGGAAAAGATACGGAATTATAGCAGTCTTTTTTTTAAGTGTTATGTCGCTGCCATCAGTGATGGCAGCCCCGTCAAAATCTGTCGCTGCAGGAGACAGCATTACCATGGCATTCGGTGCAGACTGTACACGCAATAAGTATTTTTGGGACCTATTTTGCCTCCTGGGTGGAGATCAACCGGAACACTCTTGGTTTGATGGTGACAATAATTCTGTAGAAAGTATTTACGATAGATATAAAATTATTTCACCCAATATCGCTGCAAATAAAAAAGCGGCTGAATCCGGTGCCGAGATGCGTGGAGGTAATAAGAATTTTGCAGTGCAGGCCGATCGCATTTTGGCTCAAACCAATGTGGCAGATCATGTTGAAATCGTTCTTGGCGGGAATGACATCTGCAACCGAGATTGTGCCGATCCAGCCAACTGTAATAACCCACTATATACCGACAATGAATGGCGCTCAGCTGTTCAAGCCGGCTTGGATAAACTCGTCGACGGCCTTCCCAATGGCTCCACCATTCTGCTCGGATCTGTACCTAGGGTACAGGATCTTCGTGGAGCAGGCCTGGAAAAGCAGGCGGAAAACTCCCGAGTAGATTGTGAAAACGTTTGGTCAACATTTGGTATCTGCCGAATTGCAACCAACGGCGGTATCATGAACGGAGAGGACTTCACCACCCGCTATAATGCGATTACTGCAGCCCAGCGGCGTTACAACGAGATTCTTGCCGAAGAAGCCGAAAGTTACAATGGTGTTAATGGTGTTGAGGTTATAGCGGAATACACTGGTGAAGATGAGGTAAATGCTGGGACTTTCCAGTTTGGAAAGGACGATGTGGGTGGTGGAGACTGTTTCCATCCCAGTGTACAAGGCCAAAATATCGTTGCCGATATCTTTTGGCAGGGTAATCCCGATAAGTAAATAACTTCCCTAATCGGTGAACATTGGGCTCTCTGACTAGAGCTTTCATGAGAGCCCAAGTTTATCTCACAGCCTAAACTATTCTCTTTCTGTGTTTGAATTTTTCTCAAAGTAGCTAAACTCTTCAACTACATACTGTATACGTTGTGGTAGTCCCTTTCTCATAAAGGCCACATCAATAAGCTGGCCACTAGAAAGCGCATCCCACAATTTATTTTGACCGCTATGTACCCAACTATCATTCACTCTCAGTAATACATCATTTTCTTGAAAACCCAAGGCAGTGAAGAACTCATTATCTGCGACACCTTCAAGTCGCATCAAATGGTGTCCCTCAACTTCCAATTCGGCCTCGGTAAACTTAGCCTCCAAAGCCTCTCGCTGCTCCAAGTGACGACTTAACCAAGCCTGCCCTAGAGTCAGCACACCAGAAGAGGCTATCAACTTGCGCGTTCCAGGGCCCAATGGCTGCTCTATACGTCGCTTCAACTCCTCACTTTGTCCATGAGTGTAGGTGAGTAAAACCTCAGCGCCCTCTCTCCCCTTTAAGGGTAACTTTTCCAGTCCGCCTCTACTCTCTATCACCGCGAAATTAGAGTGGATGCGCAACAATAAAATATTGTCTGAAATTTTTTGCCCTGCACTGAAATACTCCGCAGTAGCTTCCTTTACTGCAATCAATGCTTTCGACTTACCTTCTACAGTTGATTCGCTAACCCCCAGTAACATTAGTGGCAATCTGGTAGCCGGTAGATTTCTATCATCAATCGTTTCGCTATCCTTCCATCTATACTTTTCTTTTGATTTTATCCCCATAGATTGCAGTTCTTTATCCACCCAAAAAGCATACTGCTCAAAGTTACGCACCCCTTTCAGATACAACCCATTAATAAAAATGATCGGTACATTTTTAAGACCAAGATCTAGTGCACGATCCCGGGACCCTACTACAGAATCTTTTGGGCTATCACTGGATAAGCAATCTTCAAAAAGATGAATATCTAATTGCAATTGCTTGGCCAACTGAAGGTAAGTATCACTATCAAACTCAGGAGTTAGAACATACAAGGCATCGTGATACTCCCAAAATTTATTCTGCACCGCCGCACAACGCGCTGCAGATGCAGCTTGAATTCCTTCACGATGAAATTTAAGTGGAAAATCAAAGTGCGTTTGACGAACCCAACCCTTATAAACCTCTAGTAGACGGCGTATTACAGGCTGTATCGTTTTGCAATGTGGAGACTGGTAAGAACAATACATCTCCAAGGTAACTGGAGCATCCTGATTACCCCTAATAAATTTAGAACTCTCGGGTAATTGAATTCGTGGCGGCTCGGGCAACTTCAGATAAATTTCTATATCATCCCTCTTTGAGCTAAAATTAGCTTCTCCATTCACCAAGGCATTCAGTCTAGCCAAACGCAAATTATATTTTTGCTCTGCAATATCATAAAAAACCAGCTGTAAATCATTATCCAAATCCTGCAATGTAATATTATTACGGCCAATACGCGCCACCACTTCAGAGCCAACACCTGGTTTAGGACTCCGCAAGCCCACTTTTCCTTCTTCTACACACGAAGAAACAACACAGGTAAAAATAACCAATAAAATCAGCCAAAATCTCAGCTTGAAATTTTTCATTATAACCTCCTTATTTTCCATGCCGATCCTAACAAGCCCACAATCTGAGACCTAATAATTACAAAACAAACGTAAGAATCACACTGAAACTGAGACCCTTGTTCATTTATCTGTCAGAAATTTCATTAGGATGCGATATCTGACAGGGCGGATAAGTTTAGCGCCATCACTGACAGCGCCTTCAGCTAACATCTACAAACTGATCGACATTCATTGAAAATCTGGCCAGACTCCAACCTACAAAGCTTCTTATTTAATAAAAAAAGACCTTAACCAAGGAGTTAGTTATGAATGATACTCCTAAAAGTACTTCAGAACCTTTGATTTCCTGTCTTGAAAATGAAGGGCTTAAATTCCTATTTGGAACCCCCTCAGAAAAAAATATACGCTTTATCGATGTAAAAAATGGCGCCCTCTTACGATTTATTCTCGCTTTATCAGAACAGGCCGTTTTATTTATGACAGTTATGTATGGTCTGGTAACTGGGAACGTCGGTGTCTGCTATGGAACACTTGGACGAGAAGTTACTAATATGCTAGTAGGAATCGCCGATACGTAAGCGGATAGCACGCCTCTCGAGCCCATCAATGCTCAAGCTGGTATCGACGGGCTTTTTAAAGAAAAGTATCAATATATTGCTCTAGTAAAGATGCTTGAGCTGATCCCCAAGCCATCAAAGATGATTAAAAATCCAGAATCCACTTCCGAGCTGGTACGTGCAGCTTTCAAAAGCTATCAGGAAGATCAGCCAAGGGCCTATTATCTTGTGTGTTCCCGAAGACATTTTAGATATGGCGGCACCCCAAAATAAGTGGCCCCTGCTTGTTAATACCAAGATAAATCCCACCCCTCCAATCGCAAACACCTAAGATACTTAGGTTCAATTCTCCGAGGCTCTAAATATGGTTTTCGTCAGCACACTTCATGGAAAGAGCACAATACCAGAGGAGCATCCAAGCTCTCTGGGTGTTATGGTTTACGACTATGCCAATTTTGGTTTTGATTGTGTCGATATTGTTATCTGCGTTGGCTATGAACTGCATGAGATGCCTCCATCCCCCATACTCCTAAATGCAGACAAAAAATTATCCATAATCATAATTTCCCAGCAGAGGTTGATGCCAACATTTGCATTAGCCGTGATATAAAAGCCAAAATCTCTTTTTTTACAAAAGTTTAGCACGGTTGAAAAAGCCAAGCCTGGTCAGTGAAGATTAAAAAATACAAAAACTTCTTTTCAGATAAATTAACAATGGCAAAGCCACCAATGCCTACCCAATGAAATCCCAAAGGGTGGTCGCAGACTTTCAAGAAGCGATACAAACAGGTGATATTGTGCTTTCAGACACCTGCGCAGTGAAAATGTGGGTGGCACGCCTATACCTAGCCTACAAGCCCAACAGCCTTCCTAACTCCTAATAGGCTTGCCATTATGTCCTATGCCCTACCTGATGCTACTGATATCAACCTGGTCCACTCTAAGTGCAGAGTACTAGCGGTGATGGGCGATCGCAGCTTCATGATGAATTCTCAAGAAATTGAAACTGCAATTAGTGAGAGTATTCCCATTATTATTTTAATTTTTTGGCAGTAGCTATGTGCTTTTTAAATGGAAAATAGATCTGGAACTCGAGCGCCATTGTCATGTCGACTTCCAGAGTCAAGCAAATTGTTAAAAAGGCCTTGGCAGCCCACACAGTTCCAGTGGTTGCCTGCCCTGTATATTATTCTGAGAATGATAAGTTAACCGATCATTTGAGTGAGCTTGTAGAGTCTATCTGAGCACTTACTTTTAATTTATAAAAGCTTCACAAACTTAGTTGCAAGTAGCGATTACACTTTTACTTAAATATAGCAATCCCTAGAGAAACCAAGTTGCTCCGATTATTATCCACACAGCAAAAGAGTTTCACTACAAAGAATAAAACTGTGATCTACACAAGCCTGAGATTCACTAATCATTAATGAAACCGAGCCACTTATGTGGCCCGGTAATTGTCAAAATCAGCTTAAGAATCTAGATTCTTACCTGATCAGATTAAACTAATTAACAGTACACTTAAACTGCCAAGTCTTAGTAACACCGCTATCCGAATCACCGCCTGGAGCAGGAACATTAACCTCAACTTTCACGTACTCAGAACCTAACTCAGCGTCACTGGGGGCGACGATAGTAAATGCAACCAGTTCCGGGCCAAACTCAATCTCATTAGAGCCGTGACTAACCTGACATTTTTCTGAGTAAGTCTTCACTGTAGTACCCTCAGGCAAGAGCCCGTTGTAAAGGTCAGAAAGATAAAAATAAAGGTAAGTCGCGCCCCCTAAACCAACTTCAACTTCAGGACTGGAAGTATAATTACCATCTAAGGTTCTAAATATTCCGTAGGGTTCACTCCCTGCCACAAGAATTACGAGCTCCTCACTTACATGAACAAGTTCTTTAGAGCAAGTACCATCCGCTTCAGCTGCCACAGAGCAGCTAAGGCCGTTATAAATACCATTGCCACTATCGTACTTTCCGTTGCCATTTAGTGGGATAAATAGCTCTTCATCACCAGCCTCTTCTGGGCAATTGGGATAGCAGCTACCAATACTCCTCGAGTTCCCAAAGGCTCCATCTTCATTGTGATCTAAAAATGCTTCCGGTAAATCTACAAACGTTTCTCCGGTATCATATTGCCCATTACTATTCGCGTCAGTATAACTTTCCTGTCCCAGCGCATAAGCGAGGATAGTAGAGCGGCCGCCATAAGGTTGTCCCAGTGGCTGTGGACATGGGTAGCCGCCCATTAGCCCAGTAACCGGACAGGTCGTGTTAAAAATAGTCCGAAGAGAATGCATCACACCATCGTCACCAAGGAATTTATAATCCAGAGGTGCTCGGGGGTTCTGACTATTCCAATCCACTGAGCAATTCCCATCGACAGTAGTACAGTAGCCGGCAATGCGCCCATACTCAGTTTTGAAAGAAATAGCGGTACCATCAGGAGTCGTATTGTTATCGTCGCCAACCCTAATAGTGATCTCGGAAGTGACACCATCATAGTCATCACCATTCACTCTAAGGACGCTAGCAGACAAAGAAAACGAGTCTTGATCAAGAATGCCTGCTGAGACTACTAAATCACTAGAAAAAGTATAAGAAGTGTTCCCGTTGCTATCAGTAATTGTAGCTTTAACCCGAACTGGCAACGCTACGCTTCCAGCAGAAACCAAAGCAATTACTTCGCCCGCAGCATCGGTCGTTCCGGAACTACTAGCAAGGTTGACGTTTCCCTCTCCCTCTTCCAAAGTGAAGTTAACTTCCACCCCGCTCATTGGCAAGCCATCTTTGCTGAAGACCTGAAAACGTACTTCTGATGTTTCCTTGCCTCCAGAACCTTGGATATTGATTATCTCAGGTTCAGCACTCACAAACTCAATGGAGCCTACCTCTGGAGGCATTACAGTAAGCTGGCCGCTGGCAGATATACTTGGGTAAGCTACTAACGTTGCAGTGATGCTATCCTGACCTTCACAGCCCTCTGCAGTATATGTAGAAGTTGCCTTACCCTCTGTCGTAGTAACCGGAGAATCAAGAGTAGCAACGGCTGGTTGGCTCAAACTGCAATTACTGGAAAATTCTACTTGCATCCTTTTGGAGTAAAGGTTGCCATCAGGACCCTGTAAATAGACGCTAACTGGCGTTGTGCCCTTAGAAGATAGGTTCTGAGCAAGAATCTCCAGTTCACCCGACACAAACTGCTGGCTATTATCCAGGTAGCCAAGCTGTAGAGAAGGCTCTTCGATACTAAATCTTAGTGGCGAGTAGGGTGCCTGATCTGTACTAACACTATCGTAGGCAACAACAATCTCACCAACACTCCCGATTTCCTGTCCTTCAACACTCAGTTCCAGAGTAGCGACACCACTGTCATTTGTCTTGACTATGCCACTTTTAGGGCTCAACTCACCCAAGGTTGTGGTAACAGTTACGTTCTCAGAGACAACAAGATCACTATTGTCGCTCTTAACTGTCACATGGATACTTACCGGCTCTTCTGGATTGGGGTTTTCAATCAACTCATCCGTATCTAAGTCACGTAGCTCTACAGTAATGCTATAAGAGGGATCTGTTTCTGGTGAAGTTGGATCCGGGGAAGAAGCCCCGTCATCGCTACCGCCACTACCACCACCACAGGCGGCTAGTGAAACTGCAATGGTCAGCAATAGAAACCATCGCGAAATTGATTGGTACAGCGTAAGAATGTGCATCTAACTATCCTTCAATATCTTTAGCGCCCAATGGCAGCAACAGCCATCACTGCCCAAACTGGGTATGTATAGTCTTCCCCGACACGGCTGAATACGTCTTTAGCTATCATCGACCACTCATACAAGTGAGAAGCCTTAACGTGCCTCTATCGTGTTGCGTATAAGAGCAGATAAAAACCCTTCAACCCACAAGAAAAGGCAACGGGCGACTATCCTGAATCGCTATATTAAAATCAAGTTCTTTATGCCTATGTTGTACGACTGTCTCACAAAAATGAGGCCAGGATGAGATTTAGATCAAATAATTTCTTATAAGAGCATCAAGCTCAAGTTATTACATCAGCATAAACAAAGGACAAAGAAAGCTTCATTGATTATCCAGCAACATTATTGAGAGGATAAATTTGGCGGAAGCTTTTAATCTCCCCTTTTTTATTTTTAATTCCCAATCGCAATTCGCTGATATTTCTTTCATCCACAAAAAAAGCCCGCCTGCTTAGCAGTCGAACCCTTTGTTATTGTCATGGAAAACAAAATCAAGATTAGATTGATGATCAATGCCGGATTTAAGTTTTAAGTTGAAGTATTGCTAGCTTGAACCAGAAGATTGACCAAGCAAATTAAGAACTCAATTTTCTTCAGCCCATCTTATCTTTTTCTGTAAATATTTTTACATATAAAAAAAGGGCCACCCTATTGGGTGGCCCTTTTCAGATTAGAAGCCTGACGATGACCTACTCTCACATGGGGAAGCCCCACACTACCATCGGCGATGTTGCGTTTCACTTCTGAGTTCGGCAAGGGATCAGGTGGTTCCACAACTCTATTGTCGTCAGGCAAACTGGCTTGGGTTGGCGTTGGTCTTATAAGCAATTTTGCTTGGCCTACCGTGTTATCGCTGTTTGCCTCGGTCTGTTGACCGGCGATAACCCCAAATAAGTCGGTAAAACAATCTGTAGTAATACACCGCAAGCGATCATTGTGTGTCTTTCATTCCACAATCCGCTAGCTTAGCTAGTCGTTAGTAACCATCTCTGTTGTATGGTCAAGCCGCACGGGCAATTAGTACTGGTTAGCTCAACGCCTCACAACGCTTCCACACCCAGCCTATCAACGTGGTAGTCTTCCACGGCCCTTTAGGACTCTCAAGGAGTCAGGGAAATCTAATCTTGAAGGAGGCTTCCCGCTTAGATGCTTTCAGCGGTTATCCCGTCCGAACATAGCTACCGGGCAATGCCACTGGCGTGACAACCCGAACACCAGAGGTTCGTTCACTCCGGTCCTCTCGTACTAGGAGCAACTCTTCTCAAATTTCCAACGCCCACGGCAGATAGGGACCGAACTGTCTCACGACGTTCTAAACCCAGCTCGCGTACCACTTTAAATGGCGAACAGCCATACCCTTGGGACCGGCTTCAGCCCCAGGATGTGATGAGCCGACATCGAGGTGCCAAACACCGCCGTCGATGTGAACTCTTGGGCGGTATCAGCCTGTTATCCCCGGAGTACCTTTTATCCGTTGAGCGATGGCCCTTCCATACAGAACCACCGGATCACTATGACCTACTTTCGTACCTGCTCGTCATGTCTGACTCGCAGTCAAGCGCACTTATACCATTATGCTCATTGCATGATTTCCGACCATGCTGAGTGCACCTTCGTACTCCTCCGTTACTCTTTGGGAGGAGACCGCCCCAGTCAAACTACCCACCATACACTGTCCTCGATCCGGATAACGGACCAGAGTTAGAACCTCAAACATACCAGGGTGGTATTTCAAGGACGGCTCCACAGTAACTAGCGTTACTGCTTCAAAGCCTCCCACCTATCCTACACAAGTAGGCTCAAAGTTCAGTGCAAAGCTGTAGTAAAGGTTCACGGGGTCTTTCCGTCTAGCCGCGGGTACACTGCATCTTAACAGCGATTTCAATTTCACTGAGTCTCTGGTGGAGACAGCGTGGCCATCGTTACGCCATTCGTGCAGGTCGGAACTTACCCGACAAGGAATTTCGCTACCTTAGGACCGTTATAGTTACGGCCGCCGTTTACCGGGGCTTCGATCAAGAGCTTCGCCGAAGCTAACCCCATCAATTAACCTTCCGGCACCGGGCAGGCGTCACACCCTATACGTCCTCTTACGAGTTTGCAGAGTGCTATGTTTTTAATAAACAGTCGCAGCCACCTGGTCACTT
>NZ_CP174289.1:2727500-3880000 GCF_052466765.1 Microbulbifer mixtoriginis (SeqCode) | reverse complement strand
AAAATCTCAACAGGTTGGATGCAATGCCAAACAACTGAATTGAAATGGGAAGGCTCTCTTTGCCTTAACTCCGGTTATAGTGTTTCTTTCAACTCTCTCACTTGGAGAGTTCAAACTCACTGTGCAAAGCACGCACTGCCAGCTCGAGATAGCGCTCATCGATAATCACCGAAATCTTAATTTCCGAAGTAGTGATCATCTGAATGTTGATATTGTCTTCACCCAGCGCACTAAACATACGACTGGCCACATTCGCATGGGAACGCATTCCCACGCCGACAATAGAAACCTTGGCAATCTTGTCGTCTGTGATCACCTCACGGGCGCCAAGTTCCGCCGAAACACGCTCCAAGACTTCGCGAGCCTTAACCAAATCATTGCGATGTACCGTGAAAGTAAAATCGGTAGTCCCGTCAACCGCACTGATATTCTGTACGATTACATCGACCTCGATATTCTCTTTACCTACAGGTGCCAAAATACGGCAGGCAACACCGGGGGTGTCCGGGACACCACGAATCGTTAATTTGGCTTCATCACGGTTGAATGCGATGCCGGATACGACAGGCTGCTCCATCTCGTTTTCTTCCTCATCCAGGCTTATCAGGGTTCCTTCACCCTCTTCAAATGTTGAGAGCACGCGCAACGGAACCTTGTATTTGCCAGCGAACTCCACGGCGCGGATTTGCAGGACCTTGGAGCCAAGACTGGCCATTTCCAGCATTTCCTCAAAAGTGATTCGATCCATACGGCGCGCACTATCCACCACACGTGGATCAGTGGTATAGACCCCGTCAACATCCGTATAAATTTGGCATTCCGTGGCATCAAGGGCAGCAGCGAGCGCTACCCCTGTGGTGTCTGAACCGCCACGCCCCAGAGTGGTGATATTTCCGTTGTCATCCACGCCCTGGAAACCGGCAACCACAACTACCTTGCCTTCATCCAGGTCTGTGCGCATACGCTCGACATCAATGCGCTGGATGCGAGCCTTGGTGTGGGCATTATCCGTGAGGATCTTGACCTGCCCGCCAGTATAGGAGCAGGCATCGTAACCGCGCTTCTTAAGGGCCATGCTCAACAGCGCAATAGTGACCTGCTCGCCTGTGGACACCAGTACATCGAGTTCGCGGGGGTCGGGTTTTTCCTGAATCTGGTAGGCGAGCTCAATCAGGCGGTTGGTCTCTCCACTCATAGCGGAAAGAACGACAACCATACCGTGCCCCTTTGCACGAAATGCGGCTACTTTATCGGCGACGGCTTCAATACGCTCAATAGAGCCTACGGAAGTCCCGCCGTATTTCTGCACGAACAAACTCATAACTTTCTGTGTTTCCTTAGCTCCAGGCCAAGTCCGCGCACCACCCGAAATCGTGCAGGCGCGCACTTAATCACCAAACTTCGGCGAAATCAACTTCACACGCTATTTATGGCGCCAAATTGACCGAAATCAGCTTTTTAGGGCGTTCTCTACCCATACAGGCACTTCTTGCAGCATACCTGGCAGAGCCGAAGCGTCGGTGCCCCCCCCCTGCGCCATATCGCTGCGACCACCGCCCTTGCCGCCAATCTTGCCAGCAGCAAAACGCATCAAGTCTCCCGCCGATAAACGGTCGGTGAGGTCTTTAGTCACTGCCGCAACCAGGGCAACCTTTTCCTCTCCCGGCGCCGCCAGCAATACAACTCCGCTGCCCAATTTGCTCTTCATTTGGTCAGCCAGGTCACGCAAAGATTTAGGGTCAGCGCCGTCGATTGATGTGGCCAACAGTTTAAAGCCCGCAATCTCTATTGCCTGGGCACTGAGGTCTCCACCAGCACCACTGGCCAGCTTAGTCTTGAGTTGCGCAACTTCCTTTTCCAACTTGCGGTTATTGAGCAGTAACTGCTCTACCTTATCTGCAAGAGTGTCCGGGCGCGCCTTGAGGAGAGCCGCAACATGCTCCAGCCGCTGCTCAGCGCGATCAAATTGTGACAGCGCATGCGCACCGGTGACCGCCTCAATACGTCGCTGGCCGGAGGCGATGCCACTCTCGCTGACAATACGCAAAAGACCAATATCCCCCGTGCGTTTCACGTGAGTGCCACCACACAGCTCTACAGAAAAAGTCCTGCCCTCTACAGCGCCCATAGAGAGAACGCGCACTGTATCGCCATACTTTTCACCGAACAGTGCCATGGCACCCATTTCTTTGGCTGACTCAATGTCTGTCTCGCAGGTATCAACCGGTGTGTTCGCGCGAATCTGCGTGTTCACCAGGGATTCGATCGCGTGCAATTGCTTGGCGGTGACCGCTTCCGGGTGGGAGAAGTCAAAACGCAAACGCTCGGAATCCACCAATGAGCCCTTCTGGGTTACGTGCTCGCCAAGCACTTTGCGCAGAGCGGCGTGTAGCAAGTGAGTCGCAGAGTGATTCAATGCCGTTGCCTGGCGCACATCCGCTGACACCTCAGCAGTGAGCCGCTCACCAACAACTACTGTTCCTTGCAGCAGCTTGCCGGTATGTAAATGATGACTGCCCTGTTTGGTGCAATCTCGCACCTCAAAACGGCCCGATGCGGCCTTCAGATAACCGCTATCGCCAACCTGACCACCTGACTCAGCGTAAAATGGTGTCCGATCGAGGATTACCACGCCTTCTTCCCCATTCTCCAGACGCTCAACCTGATCTCCGTCTTTGAGAATCGCGGTTACTGTGCCTTCTGCTTCGGTGGTTTCGTATCCAAGGAACTCCGTGGCACCTTGCAGATCCAAAGCTTCGGTATAATCCTGCTTAAATTTACCGGCGGCACGGGCCCGCTCACGTTGAGCTTCCATGGCGGCTTCATAACCCGCCATATCCAGAGATAGGCCGCGCTCGCGGGCGATGTCCTGGGTTAGATCTGTAGGAAAACCGTAGGTATCGTGCAAGGTGAATACCAACTCACCCGGCACTTCACTCCCTTCGAGAGTGCTCAATGCACTCTCAAGTAAAGCCATGCCTTTATCCAGGGTCTTGGCGAATTGCTCCTCCTCTTTGCGCAGTGCCTGCTCAATCAGCGACTGCTTCTCACGCAATTCTGGATAGGCCTCTCCCATCTGCTCTACTAGAGCGCTCACTAACTTGTAGAAGAAGACTTCTTTGTGACCCAACTTGTGTCCATGACGCACTGCCCGGCGAATAATACGACGCAATACAAAGCCACGACCTTCATTGGAAGGCATAACACCATCGGCAATTAGGAAGGAGCAAGAGCGAATATGATCAGCGATCACACGCAGGGATTTTTCTTCCAGATTGTCGCAACCAACAATACTACTGGCCGCTCGTAACAACGCCTGGAACAGGTCAATTTCATAATTTGAGTGCACGCCCTGCATAACAGCGGCGATACGCTCCAACCCCATCCCGGTATCGACAGAGGGTTTAGGCAGCGGGTGCAACTCGCCGTCCGCCGTGCGTTCGTACTGCATAAATACCAGGTTCCAAATCTCGATATAGCGATCGAGATCGTCGTTGTCGGAACCAGGAGGGCCACCGGGTACATCTTCGCCGTGGTCAAAGAAAATTTCTGAACTGGGACCACAGGGGCCGGTATCACCCATTTGCCAGAAATTATCCTCATCAAGACGGGAGAAGCGCTCAGGGCTCACCCCAACTTCCTTTTGCCAAATATCGGCTGCTTCATCATCGCTGATATGCACGGTTACCCACAGGCGCTCTTCTGGCAAGTTCAGCACCTTGGTGAGGAAGTCCCAGGCAAAACGGATGGCATCGCGCTTAAAGTAATCACCGAAGCTGAAATTACCCAGCATCTCGAAGAAGGTGTGGTGGCGCGCGGTATAACCTACATTTTCCAGGTCATTATGCTTACCCCCAGCACGCACGCAGCGCTGCGAACTAGTGGCCCGGTTGTAGGGACGCTTTTCCTGGCCGAGGAAGGTGTCCTTAAACTGCACCATGCCGGCGTTGGTGAATAGCAGGGTCGGGTCATTGCCCGGAATCAAGGAGCTTGACGGCACCACAGTGTGGCCCTGTTCGGCAAAGTAATTCAGAAAGGCGTCGCGAATCTGTGCGCTTTTCATCCGGCGTAATTCCACTTCGTTAGTTGAGAGTTATTGAATGACACCGGTGACGCGGTGTCTCGTCTGTCCCGCTACTGTGCAAGCCCCTGCTCGGGCATTGTTTGTTGAGCCAGTAGATGGACATGCAGGTGAAATACGGTCTGTCCCGCGCTTCGACCATTGTTGACCACAAGTCGAAATCCCTCTAATCCCAGCTTTCTGCCAAGTTCAGCGGCCACCCACATCAGATGGCCGAGCAGAGCCTTGTCATCGATTTTGGCGTCGAACAAGTTAACCAGGGGTTTACGCGGGATAATGAGGAGATGGGTCGGGGCTTGTGGCGCCCGATCCTCAATAACGATACAAAGATCGTCCTCGTAGATTTTCTCGTTCGCTATTTCGCCCGAGATAATTCGACTGAAAACGCTGGGTTCACCCATTGGTTTATTTTTCCAGCTTTTCCTCAGCAGTCAGCTGACGCGCCTCGGATTCCAGCATCACCGGGATGCCGTCTTTTATTGGATAGGCCAGACCGCTAGCTTTACACACCAGCTCCTGGGTCTCCTCACGGTACTCAAGCGGCGCCTTGCTTACCGGACACACTAACAGGCTCAGTAACTTCTTATCCATGTTCCACCCCACTATTTCCCCCTGGCGTAACAAGCAGGGGGCAAAAATGACCGCGTATCATACAATGCTTCATAGGGTTTTTCACGGCATTCGCCAAGGGTTACAACCAGCATGGTTGTCTGCCCCTTGTTTTTATCAAGAGACGACAGACCCCGCCTGCGGTTCGTAGGATTTTAAATGACCAAGCAGCAGATCACGTGCTAAACGCCCCTCTTCGACCTCATTAAAAAGCTCGTGATAAGCCTTGGGAAAGCAGTGCAGCATTTTGCCGGCCGAGCCCATCCGCCCAAACCACTCACGACTCACTCCAACATCCACCAGCCGATCGGATTCCGGCAGTAACATCAGGCAAGGCACCAGTAATCGCTCCAGATTAGTGGAGAGAAACTCCCGCTCGCGCAGAAATGTCTCAAACCAGCGCAGTGAAACCCCTCGATGCGTTAGCTCATCCTCACGGTAAGCTTCAATTACCGCAGAATCCCGACTCAACCACTGGCTATCTATCCTGCTGGAAAGCACTAGCCCTGGGAACATCTTTGCCAGTATCAGCACCAGCCTCAACTCGAGTCCCGAAGGCTCCTTAGCCCCGCGGAAACCCGGTGCTGATAGGATGAGGCTATCTACTGCCCCGTAGCGAACGGCACTGCCACAAGCGACCACTGCCCCCATACTATGCCCTAACAGATGCAGCCGTGTGCCGGGGTTACCACTTTTGACCAGGCAGATAAATTCATAGAGGTCCTCGCTATAGAGCGAGAAATCCTCTATGTGCCCCCTCTTCCCCTGGGACAAACCATGACCATAATGGTCCGGCGCATACACACTGAAACCTGCCCGATTAAGATGTGCCGCTAAATTAACGTAACGGCCGCTGTGCTCACCCAGCCCATGGGAAATCACCACAGTTCCCCGCGCGCCTTCAACCCACCAGCGGCGGTAATGCAAACTGATGTTTCTTGTTAAAAATTCCATTGTCGCAGCCCACTTTCCTTATTGTTTTATCGCGCTTTGGTCACCCCTAACCCTCCCCCTCAAGGCTATCGCGATACTTACCCAACATAGCCAGATGATTCATACATGCTCGCTTAACCAAGGCTCTCTGCGCCATTTCAATATTTTCCAGCTTGCCATGCCAAGTCGCTAACGCCGGCTGTTGCAATGCCCTCCCATAGGAGAAACTCAACTGCCATGGAGCATTGTTAAGCTGGTTAAGGGCATTAAGGTTTTCTGTAGCCTCTTCCGGGCCCTGTCCACCAGAAAGAAAATTGATACTGGGCACTGCGGCAGGCACACTGCGACGCAGGCTGCGCAAAGTGTACTCAGCCACTTCTTGCGGCTCCGCACTAGGCAACTCTGCTCCAGGAGTGACCATACTCGGCTTAAGCAACATCAACTCCAAAATAACACCATGACGATTCAAGGCATGAAAAACACTGCTCCAAACCTGTTCGTTAACAGTCGCGGAGCGTTCGAGACTGTGATTGCCGTCCATTAGCACTTCCGGCTCAACAATGGGCACCACCCCCTCAGACTGGCAAACGGCGGCATACCGAGCCAACATTTCCGCGTTAGCCGTAAGCCCCAACTCAGTGGGGTTGTGAGCACTCACGGGATACACTTCCCGCCACTTGGCAAATCGCGCTCCCTGCGCCTTATATTCCCGCAAGCGTTCGATAAGGCCATCGAGCCCATAGGTGATCATGTCCCCCTCCGCGCCGGGAAGAGGCCCCTTGCCTTTATCAACTTTAATACCCGGTAGAATCCCCTGTGCCGCCGCCACCTCAGGCAAAGGCGTACCACCTCTATCACTCTGACCGAGCGTTTCCTCAAACAGAATGACACCACAAATAAAGTCCCCAAGCCCCTCACTCGACAGCAGGGCCGCACGGTAATCTCGGCGGTTTGTTTCGGTTGATTCCACCCCTACAGCAGAAAAGCGCTTGGCGATAGTTCCGCTGCTCTCATCTGCAGCCAGGATTCCCCGACGACCATCGACCAGAGAATCTATCGTTGCTTTTAACTCATCGTGAACTGTCATAAAAACACCTCCATGTGCCAAAACCCAGTCAAGGATAGACGCTTAAATTAGAATGCTTTGCAGGCTGCAACTGCTCGCTTCCAACCCGTCAGTAGGGAATCCCTTTTTTCTGCTGGCATTCCCGGCAGAAAATCGCGCTCAATCTCCAGCAGACGCTCCGGTAGCTGGTGAAAATGCCAGAGACCACTGCCGATCCCCGCCAATAGCGCCGCGCCGATTGCCGTGGACTCAATCTGTCTGGGGCGCTCTACACGCAGATCGGAAATGTCGGCCTGAAACTGCATCAAGAAATTGTTCGCGCTTGCCCCGCCATCGACACGCATATGGCTGATATCAACCTTTAGAGCCTCTTCCATAAGCCGCGCCAGCTCATCACTCTGGTAGGCGATGGACTCAAGAGTGGCGCGAACCACTTCAGCCCGCCCCGCACCCCGGCTCAAGCCACACAAAGTTCCCCGCGCCGATGAATCCCAGTGTGGTGCACCCAGGCCGCTAAACGCCGGCACTAAATACACTCCGCGGGTATTGGGAATGCTCTGCGCAATAATCTCGCTATCGACAGCCCGCTGAATCAATCCCATTTCATCACGCAGCCACTGTATTGCTGAACCCGCGGTAAATACTGAGCCCTCAACCGCATAGCCTGGTAATCCATGGGGGTCACAAGCGATTGTGGCCAGCAGGCCGCGAGGCGGTTCAGGGCGTTTTTCGCCGGCATAGGCCAGCATAAAGCAGCCAGTGCCATAGGTATTTTTGAGATCTCCTGGGTTCGTACAGCCTTGCCCAAACAGCGCCGCCTGCTGATCTCCAGCCACCCCACAAATAGGTGCACTGACGCCAGCAAAAGCTGCTGGATCCGTATCGACAAAATATCCGGCAGACGACCTGATTTCTGGCAGAATCGACTCAGGGCACTCAAAAAGAGCCAGCAACTCTGGATCCCAGCTTTTCTCCTCCAAGTTATAAAGTAGGGTGCGACTGGCGTTAGTATGATCAGTCATGTGCGCGCGGGCACCGCTCATCTTCCAGATCAACCAGCTGTCTACCGTGCCAAAACACAGCTCCCCCTTGCGAGCACGGGCCTGTAGATCCGGCTGCTCTCGAAATAGCCACAGCAGCTTACTGGCAGAAAAGTACGCGTCCAATAGTAGTCCGCTGCGTGCGCGCAGCCATTCGGACTTTCCTTCTGTGGCAAACTGCGCACAAATATTTGCTGAGCGCCGACACTGCCAGACAATTGCCCTATGCACTGGCTCGCCTGTGTGGCGATCCCACAGGATCGTTGTCTCTCTTTGGTTAGTGATACCAACCGATTTGATTTCGGATGCATAAACATCAGCACGCTGCAGGGCAGCCGTGCAGACACGTTGGGTGACTTGCCAGATTTCCTCAGCATCCTGCTCGACCCATCCAGGCTCTGGATAATAATTGGGGATCTCTGAGTAACTGCGCCCCACCAGGGTACCGCTACTATCAAAAACGAAAGCCGTGGTGCCTGTAGTGCCCTGATCAATAGACAGGATCATAAAGTCTCTCGCGCTTATTATTCTTTCTCTCATTACCCTAAGCCTGAGGGAAAGCATTACCTTTGCGCCTCAAGCAAGCATGAGAGTATAAGCGTGATTACTCTTCGTCCAGCGCCCAGCTAATAGCATCTGAAGAGAAACCGCGGTAAGACAGGTAGCGTTGGCGACTTGCGCGCTCCTTCAGTTGCTGTTCCCGCGGCAACGCCAAATCAATTGACGAGCGATATTTGCGCTGTAGCTGCTCATGGGCCAGGGAAAACCAGTCCACCTCTAACTGCTCTAAGACCTGGGATAAAAGCTCTGCGGAAATGCCGCGCTGTTGTAATTCCAGGCGGATACGCAAGGGCCCCTGACCACGCTGAACACGAGAACGGGCAAAAACTTCGGCAAAGCGCTGATCAGACTGGTAGTTGAGCTCTTGCAAGCGCGCGAATAGCGCATCGAAGTCGGCATCGGGGAACTTACCCACCAGCTTCCGCCTCAATTCCAAACGGGAGTGCTCGCGGCGGGTAAGCAGCTCAAGCGCCGCGCCGAAAAGCGCTTGAGCGGGGTCGGCGGTGAAAGCCGCCTTGGAGGAAAAAGACACTTACTCTTGGGGCAGTTCGGCAGCCTCTTCAGGGCTGGCCGGAACCAGATCGCCTAACAGCTGTGCGCGCAGCTGAGCCTCAATTTCATTGCGGATATCGGGGTTATCACGCAGGAACTTGGTAGCATTGGCCTTACCCTGACCAATCTTATCACCCTTGTAGCTATACCAAGCGCCCGCCTTATCAACCAAGCCCAGCTTCACACCGTAGTCGACAACCTCACCAATCATATTGATGCCTTCGCCGTACATGATCTGAAATTCAGTCTGTTTAAAGGGCGGAGCCACCTTGTTCTTCACCACTTTCACGCGGGTCTCGTTACCCACTACTTCATCGCCATCTTTTACCGAGCCGATGCGACGGATATCCAAACGCACGGAGGAGTAGAACTTAAGAGCATTACCACCGGTAGTGGTTTCCGGGGAGCCGAACATTACACCGATCTTCATACGAATCTGGTTGATAAAGATCGCTAAGGTATTGGTGTTCTTGATATTGCCGGTCAACTTACGCAGTGCCTGGGACATCAGACGAGCCTGCAAACCTACGTGGGAATCTCCCATCTCTCCTTCAATTTCAGCGCGCGGTGTCAAGGCTGCAACGGAGTCCACAACCAATACATCCACAGCACCGGAACGCACCAGCATATCTGCCACTTCCAAGGCCTGCTCGCCGGTATCTGGCTGGGAGACGATCAACTCATCAACATTTACACCGAGCTTCTCGGCATAAATGGGATCTAGGGCGTGTTCTGCATCCACGAAAGCACAGGTACCGCCTTTACGCTGGGCCTCGGCGATCACTTGCAGGGTCAGAGTGGTTTTACCAGAGGATTCCGGGCCATAGATCTCAACGATACGGCCGCGGGGCAGGCCGCCTATCCCCAGCGCCACATCCAGGCCGAGAGAGCCAGTGGAGATTGCGGGGATACGCTCGCGCTCCTTATCCCCCATACGCATCACTGTGCCCTTGCCAAACTGGCGTTCGATCTGCGACAGCGCCGCTTTCAATGCCTTGTCTTTATTGGAATCCATGACCGTTCCCGTATATCTGAGCTGTGTTGAGTGGGGCAAGCTTATCGAAGGATTACTGTATAGGCAACCAGTAATTCCGGCACAATCTGTACCAATCTTCCCAACACGGTTACACCGCTCTCAATTCTGCACAACCCCGCTATCACACCAGTAAACTGACCAGGTAGATCACCTTTAAACAGGGTGTTCCTCCAAGATCTTCAGCATCCCTTTGAGAGCCTCCAGCACCGTTTGTGCCTGAACTGTGGCCCGATCCCCTTTAAAGTGGAAACACCGAGCATCAATCTGAACCGGTTCCTGCCCTTCCGCATGAGCCCAGGCAATCCACACAGTACCGACTGGTTTCTCTTCGGTACCACCACTGGGACCAGCAATACCGCTTACCGCCACGGACAGGTTGGCATCCATCATAGCCAGCACTCCACAAGCCATTTGCCGGGCAACTGGTTCGCTGACCGCACCAAACTGTTTTAGGTCCTTCGCATCCACCCCTAACACACTGTGCTTGATGCGATTGGCATAACTAACGACTGAACCATCAAACCAATTGGACGCATTGGGAATAGAAGTGATCGCCGCGGCAATCGCACCACCAGTGCAGGACTCCGCAGAGGTTACAAACCAACAGCGCTTTATCAATTCCTCACCAAGCTGCTGTGCCAAACTTAATATCTCGCCATGATCAGCCATTTTTCTACCCGCGTATCATTTCTCAAGGTACTCACTCGCCAGGAGCAACCCGCACATCACCTTATAGTATGCCAACTGAACGCAACCTCCACTAACAAGACCGCCATTCGCTGCACCAAGCAATGGCGTATAGCCATCCATAGACCTACAAGCAGCAAATGAAAATAACATTACCGTGCCAGCCTTAAAATTACTGAAGCGGTACTACAGCCTCTGTAGATTCAAAAAACTACCTCCCTTTAATCAAGACATAACTACCCACAAAAAAGATGTAGCTCTTCTAGTCGGGCACGTCCAACACATAAACATCCTCATAGGTTTTAAAAGTGCGGAAAATATAGCTACAGGACAAAGAAAAATGCATGGTACTAACCTCGTGCGATAAGCAGGACTGAGCACGCGATAAAGGGGGAAAGCACTCACCCAAGAATAACCCGCTATTTGTTAGGCTTTATTCGTCGATAAAAAAATCAACGATACCCCTTTGATAGCCAAAAAAGAATAAAAAGCTATGCGAATAAAACAATCAGTGATGGTTATGACCATCCTGGGAAGCTGCGCTTCTCCATTAATCAACGCAAAAACTTTAATCTGGGAAGATAATTTTGAAGGAAACAGTATTAATAAATCCGTCTGGACTTACGATGTAGGCAGTTGGGGCTGGGGCAATAACGAACTACAAGACTACACGGGCAATAGTAATAATGCCTATATTGAAGATGGTAACCTGGTTATTCAGGCACAACGCAATACTGACGGCAGTTTTACATCTGCCCGCCTGAAAACGATTGGTCGACTCTCTTATCGATACGGTACGATTGAGGCCCGCATCAAACTACCTGATCTCAACGCCGGTCTCTGGCCGGCTTTTTGGCAGCTCGGTAATAACTATGGGCAGGTCGGCTGGCCCGCATGCGGTGAACTGGATATTCTCGAAGCCGGCATGGCCGAGGCGCTCGAAAGCGGCAGTGTCAATTCAGCGATTTCCAGTGCCTTCCACTGGCATCATGAGTCCGATGAATACACAGGACAAGCGGATTACGGTCAAAGTAAAAACCTCATCAAAGATTTTGGCTACAGTAGGGATTTAACCGAGGATTACCATATCTTTGGTATGACTTGGACACCCGACAGTATTACGATGTGGGTGGACGATGAAGCCAACGAAATTATCAACATTGACAGTGAAGACCCGGCGTTTGATGAGTTTCGTCAAGAGCACTTCCTGATACTCAACCTCGCTGTGGGCGGTATTTTCCCACAGATTTTTAGCAATGAAGAAATCACTGCACCGATGCCCGCCAAAATGTATGTGGATTATATCCGTATCTATGATAACGACGATAATAACTACAACACAGAAATCACCCTGGCCGAAGACAAGGCAAAATTCGGCAACCTAAGCATATACGGTGACGGTGAAGATATCCCTGAGTCTTTGCAGCTTGGCACCGATACCGAACTCTATATCTGGAACAATATGGAATCCACCGCAAGTGTTGATGACAATGAGGCCTTGGAATTTAATATTGACGCTGGCGATTGGTTTGGCATGGGTTTTTGGATGCACTACGACCTAAATATGATGCACTATCAAAATGGTCACTTAAACTTACGTATCAAGACCAGCAGCACTGAAACGATTGGTATTGGTATCGCCAGCACTGGCAGTGGTAGCGATAGTTGGGTTGATTTAGTCGATGGCGATGAAGACTATGGGTTAAAACGAGATGGACAATGGCACTTGGTCAGCATTCCGCTAAGCAAATATGCTGTGGACTTCCACACCATTAGCCAGGCCATAATGGTTCGTGGTGACGCACCTGCAGAGGGGTTCACCTTGGCCATTGATGACATTTACTTCAGTGAGGGAGAGGCAAAGACTATCCCCGCTGGCATTTTTTCCGTATACAGTGAAACGCTCGAAGCCGATTCGACTTTTAAGCTGGGTAGCGATGGCAATTTATTCGTGTGGGAAAACACCCTGCTGGAAGTCTCTCAATCACCATTCGAAGGCGAAAAGTCCCTCTCCTACCAATCCACTGGAGCCGGCTGGTTTGGCATGGCGTTTACCGCCAACAGCTACCACGACCTATCCGCTTACGATAACGATAGAGCCACACTAAATTTTTTCCTTAAAACCAGCAGTGACACCCCTTTTAAAGTCGGCATGAAGAGTGGCAGCATCACTAATATTGAACAAAAGTGGATCGAATTTAATAAAAACCCTGATCCCTATGAATTTGTCCGTGACGGCCAATGGCATCAAATATCCATTCCAGTCAGCGACTTCAGCGATGAAGTGGATATGTCCAACGTGATTCAGTTATTTGAAATATTAGGTGTAGAAGGAGATATCACTAATATTGAGATCGATAACATCTATTTTTCCAGTGAAGCCTCTGGATCTCACTGTCAGCACCCACCCCACAAGTGCCATCCACATCACGGGCGACAGGAGCAGCCTAAAAGAAAGTGCAAGCCCTGCAGCCCTCTAAGTGACTTCAGTAATAGTGACTTCAGCAATGATCAGCTCTGTAACTATCGACTGGGAGGTCATCAACACCGCTGTCTAGACTCTGCTGGAAAATAACGATGACAGCCACCGGACAATATCCAGTCCCTGTACGGATTAAGTAACCACAAACGTCAACACTCAATCAGTGTAAACTGCAACTACCCTACTTAAAAATTAATTGTACCAAACGGAGCACAGCGTACAGATTACCTACCTGAGAAACCAACGCCTTCTGGACGGTCTGGGCAGCATCTTAATGATGATGCCCAGTTTATTATCTGATTGTGAGAAAGTTCTAAAATTTCAATTAATTCCCACAAAAGGGTAAATATACTCTGCACTCAATCATTTAGAGAAATATAAACCAAAAAACAGCTATCGATAACCCATTGCTGATATGGAGCGCCCTTGATTCAGGTAGCTACTATACAGTTCAGCTACAGGGGTTGGCAGCAATTCGGCCTCCACTACCTCAAAGCCCAGCGACAAATAAAAAGACTCTAAGTGGATATAGGGAAAGGTATAGGTATTCCTGTCAAACCTCTTAGCCAGGAGTGCTAGCAATAAACGCGCGACTCCCCGCCCCTGGTACTCAGGGGCCACCGCAACCCCTGCAAGTAATTTAAAAGACTCATATCTACGCAGGTAGCCACAGCCGATCACCTCACCCCGCTCGTTACGCACGACTGCACAATCTTCATGTCGCTTGGCTTTGCCACGAAATCCATGCATGCGATAGAATTTGTTCGCTAGCGGAATCTCAATATCTGCCAACCATTGAACCTTATAAGAAGGCTGCGTAACTTCCATAAACCTGCCTGTACTCAGTAGTCGAAAAATGCCCAGAGAAACCTGCAATACTTGCCTGCGCCCACCCAATGTTTGCTATTGCTGCGCATTGGTTAGCCTAACAAGCACCATAAAAGTGGTGATCATACAGCACCCGCAGGAGGAGAAGCACCCATTCAATACAGGACGTATGGCACACCTATGCCTGAGTAACAGCGAAATGATGATTGCCGAGAGCCTATCGACCCATCAGCTAAATACTTTGCTTTGCACGCCCTCCGCCCTACTCTACCCATCCCTGGAATGGTTACCTGACAGTGGCGAGCTGAACTCTAATAATCACCAATCTGATAAAACTTCAAGTAAACAAGCACCTGTTAAGCAGCTGATCGTACTAGATGCGACCTGGAAGAAATCCAAAAAAATTCTCCACCTCAACCCCCAATTGCAAAAACTTCCACGGATCAATCTTGGTGGGGGCCTAAAATCAAATTATGAAATCCGTAAAACATCTGTAGCAGACGGGCTATCTACAATTGAAAGTATCGCCATGGCAATGCAATTGCTAGAGGGGAATAACAACTTTTTAAAATTGTTAGCGCCATTTGAAAAAATGGTTGAGCTGCAACAGAAGAGCTTTACATTTGAACCCGCGTGAATAACCAAACCCATGTTAAATTTCGTATTAGGCCTAAACCTAACTATACAGGGTGTCTACTAAACGTGGGTAAGTCTTACACCTTACGCCGCGCCTGTGTTTTATACACATCATTTAAGTCCATTTAAAGCCTCCGCTGCCTCCATATAATGGAGAAGTTTAGTGTACCCCTGCCAAACGGTTTTAACTCCAGGCTCACCATCGCCGCTCCGCCCCAGAAAGCCTCCAAGTCCTGCCAGCATACGAGTTATATCTCTCATACTTGGAGCTTCATTTGGTGGGGAGGTTTTAGCCTGCATTATCCATATCATACGCCACTCTTTTTCAGAGTAGACTTTCGTAC
Organism: Microbulbifer mixtoriginis (SeqCode); assembly: GCF_052466765.1. Classification (NCBI taxonomy): domain Bacteria; kingdom Pseudomonadati; phylum Pseudomonadota; class Gammaproteobacteria; order Cellvibrionales; family Microbulbiferaceae; genus Microbulbifer; species Microbulbifer mixtoriginis (SeqCode). The sequence continues at coordinate 3,865,145 of NZ_CP174289.1, read as the reverse complement.
ACGATGTATCAGGAAGCGTTCGTGCTCGTGTTGTCATGGAGTGTAGACGCCACCCAATAATCATATAGATTGCAATACAGTTCAGCATTCGCTGCTCGGTTCTAAAGCGATTACTTTCTATCTGGCATCCGCCTTTCACCACTCTAAAATAGGTTTCAATTTCCCATCGACTTCGATACCACTCAATGATAATCCTTGCTTGCTTAAAGTCCTCAACTGCAAGATCGGTCAGCAGCATCCATTCAATACCTTTTTTGCCTTCTGGTGGGCCTAATTCCTTAGCAAAAACTGCGTAGATAGAAAGAGGTCGTTTTGATTTTCCTTTTCCCTGCAATCTTACTTCTGCAATGGATACACTGACCTTAGCTTCCCTTTCTGGCTCTCCATTTCTTTTGGGGATACCTACTGTATATTTTCCGATGGACTTCTGTTTGGTCAAATAGTCCCAAAGTAAAGTCGTATCTTCTCCTTCGATCTCTAAACTACGATTAGCCTTGGCTCGAACAATATAACTTGCACGCCGATGTTCATTTTGATCTTCAGCTAATTGAAACCACTCATGAATATCCCCCTCTCTATCCGCGATGCTCACAATCGTGGTTTCAGGACAGTGCTCTTGTATCTCACAAGCTGATTCATAATGGTCTAGCCAACGTCGACTCTCTTTATCTTGTATCGACTTGGTATAGCGAGAATTAGCGCTAGATTCTTTATCTCGCTGCCACATGCTACCCTCAATAATACCCAGATTATCTCTGGATGGTGTTATAGCGATAGACGTATGTAGGAGCTGCTGATTAGTCTCTTTGCGTCGGAGTGTTCCCATTTCTTTGCTTTCTAAATCGGTAGCAAAATTTAGGAAAGTGGTATCCTGAGGGATAAGAACAACTGGTTGAACCTTGATTCTTTCAAGAGTGGCTGATTTATGGCCACTCATAATGGAGTCAAAGCTGACTTTATCATTTTCGATAAATCGATAGGCTGCAAAGGTTTCTGCCCAAGACTTGTTTGCACAGGGAATACTGCTCTTTGGGTCGGAACTTAAATTACTGAGAATATTGGACAACCGCTTATTCAATCGTGTATCACCCATAACCTGATTTTTCACTTCGTCCCTGACCCAGTCCTGCATAATTATCCAGCCAAATCTGTAGCTCCTATACCGTACAAACTGTAACTCATTGATTTTTATAATAAAACTGAAAAAACTTGTGTATAAAACTTAGCGCCGCGCTCTGGGGCAAACCGAAGCGCAGCGTAGGTTTGTCCCTGGCAGTGCCTGTTAGGCCACACCGCTCTGACTATAAATTGAATACTCGACATGCGTTACCACTCAAGAAAAGCTCCTCCACATCTTCTCCCAACGCCAGCTCCGGAAGACTCTCGAGCGCTTTGGCGGGCATGATCATTGGGTAATTTGTGCCGAAGAGAACTTTGTTGCGGCCATGTCCTCGCATAAAATCGACTAGAGGCTGTGGGTATCTCTTAGCGGTGTACGCTGACGTGTCGATGTATACGTTTTCGTGCTTTGTAGCCACCGCAATAGCCTCATCTGTCCAAGGGTAGCCAATGTGACCACCGACGATTTTTAGCTCGGGAAAATCCAGGGCCACCTGATCTAGGTAGATAGGTCGGCCAACCTCCGACGGCATGAGCGGCCCGGTATGACCAATCTGGGTGCAGAACGGAACACCAAGATCACAGCATGCTGTGTACACGGGATAAAACCGACGATCGATCGGCGGCACCTCCCAAATCCAGGGCAAAACCCGAATCGCTTTGAAACCTAGTTCGTTTACGCAACGTCGGATCTCTCGAACAGCCTCCATCGGCTTCGAGATGTCCACTGACCCCACGCCAACCAACCTGTCAGGTGCCTTAGCCACGAAACCTGCGACTTCATCATTGGAGATCATGACATTTCGGGGAGCAACCCAAGCCGATATCAGGCTGCGATCCACACCACCTTGATCCATCATTCCGAGAGTCATCTCTATCGGGATTTCTGTTGTCGGCATAGGCATCTTCGTCCACCTGCGTAGCGACTTGAAGACTGGATCTTGCGAGTGCCGTAATGTTGGGTGCTGTGCCCAAGCATCAACAATCATCTACTTTTCTCCTTTGCTGCTTAACGCCAGTATTTGTGGCTGGTTTGGAGCGCAGCGGAAAACCAGTGATCTTGCCCCGATAAAACGGACACACTACTTTTCATACTGCTATTCGCTCATATTCCATTGGCGATCGATAGCCTAGAGCTGAATGCAGCCGCCTACGGTTGTAAAAATCATTAATATATCGAGCCAAAGCATACTTTAGATGGCTCATTGTCTGGAATCTAGTTTCTCTAATCAGTTCAGCTTTTAAGCTATGGAAGAACGACTCCATATGGGCATTATCCGTACATTTACCCGCTCTACTCAAGCTATGCTGGATTCCATATTTTCTCAACTCTTTTTGATACTCGGACCCTCTGTACTCTACACCTCTGTCCGTGTGTAATATTAATCCCGGTTTTGATCCTCTTTTCCTTACAGCATTCATCAGGGTTCTTCGGGTTAATTCTGTTGTTCTTTTCGTATCTAAACTCCAACCGATTACTCGGCGAGAATACAAATCCATCACCACTGACAAGTACTGCCATTGACCCTTAACCTTAAGGTAGGTTATGTCAGCAACCCAAACTTGATTCTTGCTTTTAGGCACAGCTCCATCCGGTCTAAGATTCTCCCCAGAGGCTAGGAAACGCTTTATGCCTGGTGCCCTACGTGTCACTCTCGTAACTCTGGCTACGACTCCTAATTCCTGCATCAGCCGGGCTACGCGCTTACGGCTAACTTCATATCCCTTGGTCAGCAGGGCTTTCCAAATTCTTGGACTACCATAGCGCCCTGCAGAGTCATCCGAAATCTTTTGAATCTGAACCTTTAGATCATCATCTTGGTGTTTTCGGTGCGATCGCTGCCTCTTCAGCCAATCATAATAGCCACTGCGCGATACTCCCAGCCACTGACAAGTTCTTTTGATACCTAGTTCTGATCCGAACCTCTGGATGAATCGATATCTTGCTGATGTTCCTCCGCAAGAAACCGTTGCCACTTTTTTAACAAATCAAGCTCCTGCTTTAATTTACGATTCTCCGCCTCTAAACGCTTTACCCTAGAAAGTTCTTTCTCTGCTTTAGAGACTACACCAGTAAGCTTTCTTCGTTTATCTGCCACAATCTTCCCCTCCTGAAACTCTTTTCGCCATCGTGACAGCATGAAAGGGTGAATGTCGAGAGTTTCGGCCACTTCCTTAACTTGAACACCCTCTATCAAGCTAAGCATTACCGCTTTCACTTTGAATTCGTTTGAATACTGCCAAGTCTTTCTAGGTTTGTTGTATTTCGGCATAAGACACCTCGTCTGTTTGACTTTGGTGTCCGTTAAAACGGGGCAAGATCACAGTCCAGTAACATGCGCTTGTTAGGCATTTGGTACAAGCTAGCGAACAAGGTGTGCCCCAGCTATTTCTAGCATCTCAATATCGATAGCCAGACCAGATTCCGAACCAACTACAACGCCTGTCATTCCGCAGCGCGGACAACAGGCAGTAGCTCCATCATCCCACCATCTGGTAATTTCAGATGGTGGATATATTTCACCACAGCCAATACAACCGCAAATATCACTTCCTACTATCTGCTCTCTATTATTGTCAGTAGCACCTTGATAAGAAAATGGATCAACACTAGGATCCCAATAACGGCCACTTTTTAAACGTACACTCATTATGTGCCTAACGTTGCCAGCAAGGGCAGCCGAAGCAAGGCGTAGGTTGTCCAGCCCAGCCTCCGGCTGGGCGATCTTGCCTTGCCTGGTTATAGCTGGCGCGCACTGAATAACCTACTTGCTCTTTGCCAGCCACCTTTGGCTGGCCTCTGCCCGATAAATTTGCAAGAGAAAATACCATACTTTCCCCACCAATTAACTACCTGACTGGCACTCCACAATGAGGCAGCTGGCTTGCAGAACTTGTTGGCTTTAAACGAAGGCACTTGAACGAAACTGCGGTGCCAGTTTGCAGGAAAACCCTCTGGAGAAATGTGCTCAGGAAGAGATTGGTGATTGCAGCCACTTCAAACTACCTAAAAAATGACCGCCACAATAAACGCCTCAAACACCGGATTGGTGAAGGTGGCGACTTTTTTGGAACAAAAAAGGTGACAGCTTTACCAAGTCCGCGTGCTTTGACTGGTTATGTTTTTCTACAATTCCGGCAAGAAATTTATGTAAATTAGCGATTGCCGGATCAAGTTCTTTAATACCCTCGGCGATCAGGCATGTCTCATCATCGAGCCAAATTATGAAATCAGTTGTATCAGCTGCTAGCTTCGATGAATGGTAATGCATTACCAGAAGCTTATTGGCCACTTCAAAGAAATCCAATAGGCCTGACTCGTATTGTTTTAAAAGTTCCATGACCACTAGCTCAAATGCTTCATTTTCTAAGCTGGCATCAAGGCTGCCTAAAATTTTAAGCTGTTTGTCTTCGGCCTTAGCCACACAAAGATCAAGAAGAACTTCTTCTGGCTCATCACTCGCGATGATCTGTTCATCGGCCCAACTTACGACCTGCTCAGGGCCAATGATTGAGCACAACAGCTCGAACTCAATTACTTTGTAGACCAACTGATTAAGCACGCTCAGCCCTCAAGAAACATAACGCTGAGCTAACCGGCAGCCAGTCAGTGCGAAGTACGCTCTTAGCTGTCCGACGGAGGCCGCTTGCGGCCGGATTGTAGTTGAGCGTTTTGTTATGTGTGTTCATAGTGCTTTAGTGCCTTACATTCACTGGCGGCTGAGGGCCACAGAATGACTTTATATAAATCATCTGCATCTTCCCACTCTTCGGTTATTGAATCGAGGCCCTTCGCGAGTGAAATAGCCGAATATTTACCGGGCGCTACTTCGATTTTTGCTGCATCAGGTAGATAATCGCTGCAGCCAAAAACAGCGCACTGCCCCGATGTTACTGTGAAATAACCTATAGAAGCATGACCCCATTCTTCGAGGCTAATTTCAGGCAGGCTATCGTGAATCTCAACCTCTAGAGGAACATCAACGTTTCTGAACGTGCCGATAGCGAGAGTGTTTGGCAGGACGCCAAGCTTTATATTTAATGCTTCCTCTGTCCAGATATCTGAAGTGTCGTCGTCGGCCTCAACATCCATCAGATATATCTGAAAGTAGTCGGCGAAAATTTCAAATTTATAGTTCTTCATCGGTGCATCCGTAACACATAACGCCTTGCACACGGGCTTGAGCTGCACAGCAGCGAAAGTCCGAGCCCACGCAGTGGGCTAACGTGCTGCAACTGGTTATGTGTGATTTTATTTATGCCCATGATATTAACCACTTTGACTCTTTAAAATATTGCTCTAATGATTCGTAGTCCTCTACCCAGTCGTCGTAGCCTTCTGCTTCTGGGTTGCTGAAGTCACGAGAAATTAAAACAAGACAATTCTCTGAATCAGTTGCACATGGCTCTACTTTTACTTGCCAGCCTTTGTTGTCGCCAGCCTCAATTTTGCCAATGGTATTTAAAGGTATATTCATCTTCTAATTACACATAACGAGACTGTAGAAAAACAGTTTTAGAAAAATCTGCCATTTCCCAGATTCCTCCAATTGAAATTTCGGCCAAATTTTATCTATACCACCAAATTTCATTCATTGTATTAAATTTAGGCATCTTGATGCCCTTAATTTATACTCAATCAGTGGATACTGCCATATCTCATCAACTTTTCAATGTTATGTACCAAGCAGAACATCTGCCATTGTCCTTGAACCTTACTTTTTCCTCGTAGCGAGAAGCGATTCAATCGTTTATTGGTACCAATGTTTCCAAATACCGGTTCGACAGCAGACATTCGATGTCCATAAATGGTCTTGCCCTCGATACTATCAACCCTCTTCTTCATCCAGTCGGTGGCTGTCCGTCCGTTTGTCCACGTAAGGGATACTTGCCTTCCGTGTCCTTTTCGAGAGTCAGCAGAGTCTGGGTTTCGCATACACTGACTTTTAAGGCTGCATGCCCTGCAGTCGGTGAGGCGCCCTTCGAACAGTAGTTTCTTCTTACCTTCACTGACATGCTCTTCTTTTAACAAGAGCATGGCTTTTCCTGCAGGACAGATACAGGTTTTCTTTTTCTTGTTGAATGTAAATTCACTAGCTGGGGTAGTCTTCTGGACATTAGCCCTACCTTTTTGATTGCGCTTGCCATACTTGGTTTTTTGCGTTGTAAAAGCTTTATCACGTGAACGGAATTTATTATCAGGTATGTAGGCATTGATGCCGTTCTCTCGCAGGTAGTTGTAGTTAGCGTCGTTGGAGAATCCAGTATCAGCAGTAATGATGACCTGTTTGGCCAAGATGTCTTCATCTATTCCTATATTCTGATAATGGCAACTGATGCCATCAAGAATAGGTTTCAATGTATGATGCTCCTGGCCCTCTCCAAAGGCCTGGGCCTCAACAACTATCTGATGCTTCCTATCAACTGCGGCAACACCGTTATAGCCCTGGATGGTTCCCTTGCTGGTAGTCATCTTAGCTGATTCATTGTCCGTGATATTACTTTTCACTTCTTTAGGTTTTTTACCTTGCCCCATCCTGGGGGAATGATTCTTTAAGAACTGATCAATTTTATCAAAGTGTTTCTGCAGCGTATCCGCCGCTTTAGCTACCGCTTGCTTTCGCTCTTTTTCTTTAGGCTTCCTGCCATCCAGCCTCTTGTGCTCTTTGAGGAAATATTTGATCTTCTTGCGAATTTTTTCCTGCTTCTGTGCTAGCTCTCTAAAAGTCCCCGAATGTTCTTTGCTGGCATTGGATGGCATCTTGCATCCATCTATTGCGAAAAGTTCGTTTCCAAGCAGTCCCTGCTGATCGCAGACCAGTAACACTTGCTCAAACACCGACTCAATCGCATCAGGATAACTGCTTACGAAACTTGCAATACTAGTAAAATGCGGAACGGTATCGCATGACAGTGCTTTGAAGAGGATATTGTTCTCACATTGCCATTGAATTTCACGACTTGAGGTAATGCCTTTTGAGTAAGCAAACAATATGATTTTCAGGAGGATAGCTGGATCATAAGCGGTTCGCCCGCCGCTATCATTTTGATATTTTTTATGGAAGGCAGAGAGGTCGATATGATCATCAATCAGATGATGAAGTGTAAACTCAAAGGTTTCAGGTTGTAATTGTTCTTCGAAATTGATGACGACCATTGCATCTTGGTTGTAATCGTAACGTTTGAAGTTGGGCATATGGATAATCTCGACATCAAGACCTCCATTTTAACAAAAAAGCTACCTTTTAAGAGTTTTTCTACAGCCTGAACGCCCGCAACAGGGGCGGGCAAAGCTATGCACATTTTGTGCAATAATGGGAGCGTAGCGACAGCACAAAATATGCATAGCGTTGGCCGTCCCTCTGCTTGCGCTTGTTAATGCTTGGGCGAGATATCTTCGATAATCTGTGCATCGACCCAGTAAATGTTGGCCTTTTCTATTTTCCCTTCCCGCCACTCAATTCTGTGAAAGAAGAAATACTTTCCATCCGACGTAACACTGCCATACCTGTCCTCATGCTCAGTATTTATATCCTCGCCCATATTAATAGCAGGTCCCCACGAGTGATCTTCTTGCCGAAAACTTATGTATAAATCTGCATTTCCGTACCCATCTTTCCTTATGCTATCCCAGATTATGTAACTTTCACCTGGTGAAATGTAGGGGTGACCTGTTTGTTTTCCTGTATTAAATTCATTGCTAAGCACCTTCGGCTCCTCACGCTTCCCATCAATCAATCGGGAGTATCGGATGGTCCCGATTTCGTCTCGTTCATCAAAAATATAAGTATCATCCTCTGAAGCGGTAAGGCGCATAATAGGAAACTCTTCGAAAATTGGTCCTAAGCTTTTGACTTCCGACCATCCTGATGCTGTTCTCTCTCTATATTTGTTACCCAGATACATCGTATTGCCGTCAGTCGATATGAAAACTTCACCTGAGCGGGGCTCATCCATAAACTTTTTCCACACACCATCTTCATATTGAAAGGCGTGGGTTTTAACTTCGTTGCCTCTAACCTGCCGGGTAAAATAGAACTCATTCATGCCAGGAGCAAAGACACCTTCAATTTCAAGATTTTCAGTTGAAATAATACCGGGTGCGAATAGTTCAGGTATCAAGCCTGGTGGTTGTTGGCCAAGGTAGGGCCCTTCGAGGACCGATAACTCATCTTGACCATAGTTTCTGTTACTCATAGTGAGGATAAAAAAAAGCAGAATAATTTGGATACTAAATTGTTTCATAGTCTTCTCTTTATATTTCAACGAAACTAATTATCGCATTAACGCCTTTAGCAACGGCAGCCGAACCGCAGGTTTGGCTGTCCAGCCCCGAAGGGGCGATGTTACCTAAACTTGTTATATTTTGTTTTTTGGCAATGATATTTCATGCTTGTACTTTTCTAACAGTTTAAGACAAATAACCCTTGCCATTGAATCAGGTTTTCCGAAATCACGCATTGTGAAATTTAACCAAACACGATTTCGCAGCCACTTCGGAATTTCTTGCTCTTGGCCATCCCACTCTTCGGTTAGCCATCGAGCTACCATCTGCTCGTGCGGCTCCATCAGATTTTGGTAGTTCTTTAGTAAATATGCTTCTTTCTCATTCATGGCTGAAAAATATAACGCCGCCAGCAGGGGCGACTTACCTTGTGCGCTTTTTGCGCGAAAATGGGAGCGTTGTGACCGCGCAAAAAGTGCACAAGGTAAGGCGTCCCGCGGAGGGCCGAAGGCCCGTAGCATACTGCCTGGCCTTGTTAATTGCCGACTCCTCGCTCATTAATTAGTTCTCGCTCCGCACGTTTGCGTAAAACAGAATAAACTATCAATGGCGGCCCGATTGCCATTGCTGCTGGAATTTTTATGAGCGACTTTAATCGTATTCCATGTGATGTGCATTTTTCCGGATCGGGGTTTCCGCCACTCGACCTGAATATTGTTATATATCCGTGTGGCTCATCAGGAGCGAGGCATTCAAATGTATTTAGATCCTGATTATACAGAAATAGACCGATCACGAGTCCCAAGCCAAGGTATATGCACACCGAGCTGATCAAAATTTTTCGAAGCATCCTTTCCTCGCAGCTCATACAAATTTAGTGAGCAATTAACGCCTGACGCACAGGCAAAGCGCGCAGTGCTTTGTCCAGCCACACGAAGTGTGGCGATTGTGCCGCCACTTGTTAGCTGTGTTACTCATGGATGAAGTAAACATCTGTTTCTCTTCCTTCATCTACCATTGAAACCTCAATTGAAACCAGAGCTTTTAAAATAGATATGAACTCACCCTCCGATACAATTCGCCCCTGCTTTTTACTATATAAACTTCTTAGCTCTTTCCTAGAAATACTAATTTTATCAATACTCAACAGGTTCTTCTCATTCAGAAGCTCAACTAGCTTTCTAACATTTTCAGGCGGTGCTTCTGACTCTTGTACGTGCCAGATGAACTCTTGAACCTCTTCTGGGTCATCAATTTCGTAAATAACTGCTCCAGAAATACTTGCATCCGTCTCCTTCTGCCATTGAATTTCTTTGGCGCCGAGAGCACCTAGGAATTCTGTAAGAAATTGCTTTCTTCGCATGACTCTCTCGTACAGCTAACGCTTTTAGCACCAGCGCCGCAGGCGTCGGGTGCCTAAACTTGTTAAATGTTGCACATATTCGGCTATTGTAATTCCGCCTGCAATACCACCAATCAGTGGCAATGCTACAAATTGCGCATGATAAAAATCCATAGATTGAACTCTTAGACTATTTAAGGCCAAAAGCACAACAGAAATAGCGAGACCTAAAGTAAAGACAGCGTACTTAGAAATCCCTAACTTCTTAGCAAGAACCAAACCCACCATCCCTGAAAGTAGTCCTTGAGCAAAATAACTCTTAATATTTAGGAAGATGTCCAAATAGCGCGGCAAATCGAACAGGCCTGGCGGGCGAAAGTAAAGTGACGAGCACAACATTACACTCACCATAGTGACCACTAGTACTGTGTATTTACCGATCATATTCATATGACATTTAACGCTGCTAGCAAGGGCAGCCTAAGCAACGCGTAGGCTGGACAGCCTAGCCTGGTTATGGTTGGCGCGCTCGGGACCGACTACTAGCACTTTTCCAGCCATAGTTTGGCTGGCTGCTGCCCAATATTTACGAGGAAAGAATACCGCACTTTCCCTAACCAATTCCTATTTTACTGGCACTCCGCGAAATTGCAGCGGACTGCCCCTTTTTACAGCACCTAGGCAAACACTCTAGGAACGAAACTGCCTGAAGAACACTCAGTAAAATTGTTCAATACCGGGTGCTATTTAGTGGCACTAAAGCTTCAGTTACTACGAAAAATCAATAAAGCCTACCGCCACAATAACGTCTTGCTAAGGGGCAGCCGAAACGCAGTGTAGGCTGTCCCGCGGAGGCCGTGCCTTTCGCGGCCGGAGTGTACTTGAGCAACTTGTTATGTGTACTCACTTAAATCTGCTTTTTCTTTAATAAACTGGCCACTAGCCAATAAAACACTCTCGATATCAGCTATTACTTGAGTGTTGTTTTCGGGAGCATAGATAAAGAAAGCCCAGATATCATCATCCAATTCATACTCGCCATTTTTGTACTCCCATAGCGTGATAAATTCATCCGTAGCCATAGAGATAGTAGCCGTATCTAATGTTGGATGTTTCACCGGCTTAGCATTCAAACCCTCGGCTAATATATCTTGTATGTCGGGAAAGCTTTTACTTCGATGCTCCCACCAGAACTCTACTAAAAGTTCTTTCGATTTATAGCCAGGTCTTACTCGAAATTTTTCCATACTCTATTTACACATAACGCCGCACTAAGTTGTGCTAAAAGCGGGGCTTTTGGCATCAACTTGAGTGCTTTGTTATACATTTTTTTTGATTACTTGTCTAAACGTCAAAGAAACTCTGCGCGACCTTTGAACTCTCTGCCCGTTTATTAAGTCACTTTTTCTATTTGGAATACTGTGTGTCCAATTATACCGAGCATCTTTTTGGAGTATTACTACCGATCTTGGATTTAACAAAATGGATTGCTTCTCGACCTGTTTATTGCCAAATACCATTTCTGCTTGTGATCCAATACTTAGAGAAACAATTGTTTCCTTGAAACATGGCACACAATCAATATGTGCTGATATTCCTTGACCTGGCTCGTATTCATTGACGATAAGCTGGTCAAAGGTTTCTGAAATAGACTCTTTGGCATGTAAGCGAGATAGAATTTTGGTAGACCAATCAGGGAGCGCCCCGAGATAAAGAGAGCTATCAACGAACCTAGTCTTATAGTCGTATCGATATCCATAGTGCTGCACTCGCCGCTTTAAACTCGTGAGCCATTCTTCATTATCCAAAGAATTTAGTAGAAATTGCTCTTCTTCTTTGGAGATAAACTCTTCTATGTATGTTAAACCGTGAATCATATTCTTTTCGTAAAATGTATAACGAAAATAGATATGCGGAACCGTTAAGGAAGTTGGCGGTACCTTTGCGCAAGCAAAGGGAATGACAACTTTTAGGTTTCCGCATCATCGGGTTGTTATTTGTTGCTCGTGGCATTGTGTACAAATCCACTACAAATATCTTTCTTGCTACTGTCTACCACGATTCGGAGAGAGAAATTAGCAGCTCTAGGTTCGCGGCCTTGCTTCGAAGCGGCTGCGCCGTCCGCATCAACTTCGTTATGCGAGCGTCGCTGAAGCTTCGAAGCTTACACGAAGGTCGAACCGTTGACTATGGGCTCCCCCGCCAATACTGTTTTTTTATACAGCACCCCAATAATCATCTGCTATTCTTAACGGAACCCTCACAAAACTGGAGCGAGCGACCAATAACAGTTAATTCAAAAGAAGCGTCTTTATATCACCCTTCTATATAATTCTACTCACTACTTTCAAGATAACCTAAAAAACCTAATAATATCAGCAAGTTAAGAGCTTTGGCATAATTCTCAACAGGTAGATATATAGCAGGCACTATATATCTACCTGCTTTTTCTGCTCTTTATAACATCACCAACCCTATAAAAGTCAAAGAGTTAGCCCCTCACCCCCAGAAATAGGAGAAGCTTCTCTTGAATTCTGATATTGACAGCAGAACAAAAGAATAAATACTGTATATAAAAACAGTTTAAGAGCGATATCATGGACGACATTCGCCACAAAATTCCAAGTAAGCCTGAACGTTTTATGGACAACCTGCGATTTCATATTCGAAAACAAGGACTATCGTACCGAACAGAGCAAACTTACACGCATTGGGTTAAACGCTTCATTCATTTCAATAAAAAGAAGCACCCTGCTGATATGGGAGCTGTTGAGATTGAGACGTTTCTCTCTCACCTTGCAGTTCAAGGTCTTTGCTCCGCAAATACACAGCGAATAGCTCTGAACGCTTTGATATATCTGTACAAGAGATTCTTAGGTAGGGATATTCAAGCATTGGACTTTAAACTGGCAAAACAACAAAAGTACTTGCCTGTGGTTTATAGCCGTAGAGAAATATCAGCAATTTTGGATCATCTTGAAGGCACTTACAGATTACAAGTTGAGCTAATGTACGGTAGCGGCCTTCGCAGTGCCGAACTGCTTTCTTTACGTATAAAGGATATAGACTTCGACAGCAATAATATTTTTGTTCGAGGTGGCAAGGGGGATAAGGATCGCACTACAATATTACCTAACGGGCTAATAGTGCAGTTACATAGGCAAATAAAGACTGTTTCCCTATTGCACCAACAAGATCTTTTGGCCGGTTTTGGTTCGGTTTATTTACCTAACGCTTTGGAAAGAAAGTATCCAAGTGCAAGCCGACAACTCGCCTGGCAATACCTTTTCCCTTCCAGCACCATCGGCCAATGTCCTCGCTCCGGTGAAAACAGAAGGCACCATATGCACGCAACAACTTTAGCGCGCCAGGTTCGTATAGCTGTCAAGCTAGCGGGAGTCAACAAACCGGCTCGTTGCCATGCATTTCGCCATAGTTTTGCGACTCACTTGCTCGAAGCGGGTTATGACTTGCGTACGATTCAGGAGCTGCTAGGGCATTCGGATGTTAGTACTACTGAAATTTATACCCATGTCGTAAATCGGGGAAATAAAGGCGTTTTAAGTCCCTCAGATCGACTGCGCAACATTAATAAAATTGAGGAGGCTGGAGCTAACTATTTTGCTGGGAGTAAAGTAGGGGAAATACAGGGGCTTAACTTATTGGCTGCATCTTAGCAGCGAGGATACCGAACACCGGCTTTCGCCGGTATCGCAATAGAAGAAGGCCGATCAAATTATCCCAGTGTTACGTCACCATTCTGTGCTCGGTGGCGCAGAGCATGGTCGATCAAAACAAGAGCCATCATTGCTTCAGCAATTGGCGTTGCGCGGATACCTACGCAAGGATCGTGGCGACCTTTGGTAACCACCTCAATAGCATTGCCTGAGCGATCGATACTTCGGCCGGGGATACGCAAGCTGGAAGTGGGTTTCAGGGCGATATGGGCAACAATATCCTGGCCACTGGAAATACCGCCGAGAATGCCACCGGCATTATTGGAGAGGAAACCCTCCTCAGGAGTAATTTCATCCCGATGCTCGGTGCCCTTTTGCTCCACACAATCAAAGCCGGCTCCAATCTCCACCCCTTTCACCGCGTTGATACTCATCAGGCCGTGGGCCAGGTCTGCATCCAGGCGATCAAAAATCGGCTCGCCCAGCCCTGCAGGGACGCCGCTGGCGTGTACTGAGATCCTTGCACCGATGGAGTTACCCTCTTTGATCAAGGCTTGCATATAAGCTTCCATCTCGGGTACTCGTTCGGCATCCGGGCAAAAGAATGGATTCTGCTCGACCTGCTCCCAATCCAGTTTTTGCACTTTAATTGGTCCCAACTGGGACAGGTAACCGCGTACTTCAATACCATACTTCTGCTTAAGCCATTTCTTGGCGATAGCCCCGGCCGCAACACGCATGGCGGTCTCCCTTGCAGAAGAGCGACCTCCACCGCGGTAGTCACGAATACCGTATTTTTGCCAGTAGGTGTAATCGGCGTGCGCCGGGCGTACCTGCTCAGCGATATTGCCATAGTCTTTAGAGCGCTGATCCGTATTTTCAATCAACAGGCCAATAGGAGTACCGGTAGTTTTTCCTTCAAACACACCGGATAGAATTTTCACTTGATCCGGTTCACGGCGCTGTGTGGTATAGCGAGAAGTACCCGGCTTTCGGCGGTCCAGCTCCAGCTGGATCTCCTCTTCACTGATCTCCAACCCCGGGGGGCAGCCATCGACGATACAGCCCAAGGCTGGACCATGGCTCTCGCCAAAGGTGGTGACGCAAAACAGCTTGCCAAAGGTATTGCCCGACATATGCGACTTTTCCAGATAACGGTTGATAAATTAACAGCGGTTGGCTTTATGCAGAGCCGCGCATTATAAAGGATCTAGCCGCCGCGCGCGGCGTTCAAGGTAAAAAGCACAATTGCTGCAGCTATGTGGCTTTATCAGAGAACCCGGCAATAGCTTTTGCCGGGTTCAGAAAAAGAATTACTCTTTTTCAAAGTGGCTTTGGTAGGCGAGCAGCTCTTCGCGACTAATCACAAACACACCGTGGCCACCATCCTCAAATTCGGGCCACATAAATGGCACTTCCGGGAAAGCCTGTTCCAGAGCTTCCCAGCTGTTGCCCACCTCACAGACCAGTAAGCCTTCTGGCTGCAGGTGATTGGCGGCCTCACGCAGCAAACGGCGGGTAAAATCAAGACCATCGTCACCGGAACCCAAGGCAATCTCCGGCTCGGCCAGGTATTCTTGCGGCATCTCTGCCAGGTCGCGGGCATCCACATAGGGAGGGTTACACACGATCAACTCGTAACTCATGCCTTGCAAACCACTGAAAAGATCCGACTGCACTGCGCGCACACGCTCGTTGAGCTGGTGGCGATTGATATTCAGCTGTGCCACCTCAATGGCGCCTTCAGAAATATCACTCAGGTCGACTCTCGCTTCAGGGAAGGCCTCTGCACAGGCGAGGCCGATACAGCCACTGCCACAACAGAGGTCGAGGATTGCCAACGGTTCTACATTGAGCCAAGGCTCAAAATTGTGGCGGATCATTTCACCTATAGGGGAACGCGGCACCAACACCCGCTCATCCACATAAAAGGTCATATCGCAAAAATGCGCTTCATTGGTCAGATAAGCCGCTGGCAAACGCTCGATAAAGCGCCGCTCTAGGAGAGTAAGCACGTCCCGTCTCTCCTCCATGGTCAAACGTGCATGCAGGATTTCCTGCTTACTGTAGGGCGGCAGGTGCAATGCGTGGGTTACCAGCAGTACCGCCTCGTCCCAGGCATTGTCCGTGCCGTGACCATACCAAAGGCCCGCTTCGCTAAAACGGCTGGCTCCCCAGCGGATATAGTCCAAAACCGTGGTCAGCTCGTGCAGGCTGGATTCACGCCTTTCTATCATTGAATCTATCCTTAAGTGCTATGTATCTCATCAAGGCCTATTGTCACTCATTAAGTAGCCTCTGCTGTGGCTATAGAAGCGCCAATCAAGGCACGAGGAGTGTAGTTTGGTTGTTCCAAATAAGCGACGAGTAACGCTGAGTGACGGTTTAATAGCTGTAACCCGAAGGGCCTAGGCTAATTTTCACCCAACTGCATTGTCGGTCGTTTATGTGGATTCACTCCTTTTGCCTCCCCGAGCTCACAATGGCCCCGAGAGTAGCGATCAAATTGGTACCAATAGGCCCCTAGGTCCGCGCGGATCTTTACTCTCGGGTTACAAACGCTTAGGGTAGCGCACCCGCCCCCTCGGGCTGAGATGTTGGAAAGAGCAGCATGAACGAACACTACGCACGAATTATTGAAGCAATCGGCGAAGACCTGCAGCGCCCCGGACTCAAAGATACTCCGAAGCGCGCTGCCAAGGCCATGGAATACCTGACCCGCGGCTATCAGCAGACCGTTCAAGAGGTTGTCAGCGACGCACTCTTCCCCAGTGACTGCACCGACATGGTATTGGTCAAGGATATCGAGCTCTACTCCCTGTGCGAGCACCATATGCTGCCATTTATCGGTCGCGCCCACGTGGCCTATATCCCCCAAGGTAAGGTGCTGGGCCTATCCAAGGTAGCGCGTATTGTCGATATGTACGCACGCCGCCTGCAAATTCAGGAGCAGCTGACCACACAGATCGCCAAAACCCTGCAATCTGTCACTAATGCCGCCGGTGTTGGCGTTATTATTGAAGCAAAGCATATGTGCATGATGATGCGCGGCGTGGAGAAGCAGAACTCCGTGATGAAGAGTTCGGCAATGCTGGGCACCTTCCGCGAGAACCAAGCCACACGCAACGAGTTTCTTTCCCTGATCAGCCGCCCTTAAGGCTGCGAGCTAGCAACGTGCGGTCCCCTGGGCCGCCCGCAATCACGGAGTGAGCCACTATGCCCCATCTGGTTATTGAGTACGCCAAGAATCTAGAAGAACGTATTTCTGTCGCCGCCCTGGTCAGCTCGGCTCAAGAGGCAATGCATAGCTCCGGCTTATTCGCCTCCCATACCATCAAAACCCGCGCCAAGCCCTACGACCAATTTATTGCCGGTGAGCACGGCGATAGCTTTATTCACGCGGAAATCCGCCTACTGGCAGGCCGCAACAACCGCGAGCGGGAAGCGTTGAGTTCAGCGGTTTTTAACTGCCTGTGCCAATTTGCCGATGGGGTACCGGCGGTCTCGGTAGAAGTGCGTGAAATGGACCCCGGCAGTTACTCAAAGCGGGTGCCCTTCTAAGCTTCTCCACGCAGGAAGGGACCAAACCACTCGGCAATGCCCTCGGCGCCCTCTTCCATATGCAGGTGATGGCTGCCGGGTATCTCCCTAACCTCGATCGTTTTATAGCTCTCCAACACTGGGCGCAGCCGCTCAATCATATTCGCAATCCCCTCCTTCGCCAGCACCAGGCGCACCGGCATACTCAGGCGGGATAGAAAAGCGCGCACCTGTGCCTCGTTAAGCTTGGCGGAGGACGCCGCCATCAGGCGCGGATCATTACTCCAAGTGAAGCCACCTTCTAGTGGCAGGGTCCCCCGCTCGGCCAGCGCACGCGCCGCCCATTCTGTCAGCGGGAACATGCCGTTCATACGCGCTTCTACCGCTCCCTCAAAAGTGGGGTAAATCTTTGCCCTGCGCTGGCTGTAACGGGCACGCTGGGCGATAGCCTTAGCGAGAATTTCCGGCGCCTCGCTATCCTTGGTAGCAGGGGGTACCAGGCCATCAATCAGGGCCAGGCGTTTGATGCGTTTGGGAAAGGTGCCTGCCGTTATCACACTAGCAATAGCGCCGCGGGAATGGGCCAATAAAGAAAAACTGCGCCAGCCCAGTGCTTCGGAGGCACCAATAATATCCTCAGCTTCTTCCCAAATATTGTAATTAGCATGGGGAGACCGATGGTAGCTGCGCCCATGGCCTGCCATATCCACGGCGACCAAATTAACGCCTTTCAAGAGTGGGGCCAGACGATCAAAGCTGGCGCAATTATCCAGCCATCCGTGCAGTGCCAATACCGGCTCCCCTGTGCCATCCCCCCACTGCTTTGCGGCAATGGTCTTGCTGTCGAATTCCAGGCTGATCTCACGGGGGGCGGCTTGCTTCATGCGCGCTGATTCCAGAAGAAAGTGAATATTAAAGAGCCAGATGGTGCAGGTCCAAAGGCCCGCAGGCAATGACAGTTAGCGCCAGCAACCTAGGGATTTGAAGGCAAAGGGTAAAAACCGGAGGGAAAAATGGCTAGCCGGCGTGCTGTAACCACTGCAACTCAGCACAACCATTGGCCCAGACCTCCGAGCTGACACAGGCGAGGCTGGAAGTCCCCATCGGGTGTTGATTGCCACTACCGCAGAGACCGTTCAACAGGCTACCCACCAGTGGTTGATGGCTCACCAGGAGAAGAGGGAAATGATCGGCTTGCTGTTCCTGTAACTTGTCGAGTAGCTGCTGCGGATCGGTATCGCCAATCAGCAATGACTCGGTAACAACAGGCAACCCCAAGTGGGCGGAGACAATATCAGCTGTCTGCTGAGTACGCACAAAGGGGCTCGCCCAAATAGCGCGCACGGAAGACAACTCCCCAGCGCGCTCTTTGCATACCTGCGCCACCTGCTTACGACCGCGCTCCGTAAGCGCGCGGCCGGCATCGTTACCGTACATGGGTTCGGCCTTACCATGACGCAGGATAAACAGCTGCATTGACTTCGCCTCAATCGGTTTAGTGTGTGTCGCCGCGCTTGTCAGACTCACCCTTCTGCTCACTGAAGGGCGTTGAGGACTCCTCTGCACTCTCCTCTACCAGCTCGGGCTTACCGTCATCACTACCGAGGATAATGGCCTCCTCGGCTTCTTCTTCCTTTTTGGACTCAGTTTTTTTCTCGGCCTCGGCTTCATCATCGGAAGCCATAACTTCTGCATTAACCTCTTGCGCGCCCTCGTAACCGGAGAGATCGTCCACTTCAGATTCCGGCCACTCTGCAAAAGGAAAAGGCTTTTCCTCAGAGTTGTAAATTAAAAACTGTATCGCCTGATAAATATAGGAGGCGAGCTGGTCGCCAAAACGACGCAAATTATCATTGGCACTGCCACCAATAATCGAGAACAGGAACTGCAGCACAACCACCGCGAGCAGCACCCAGCTGGCAATCTGCAGGCAGATCGCAAACAGCACCATATAGATCAGCCGCACCCACTGGTTCCCGGAAGTCAGGTTGCGCTTTAAATCATCATTTTTCATAAGAGGCTTCCATCAAGGCTTGGCCGAGTAGGCCACATCAAAAGTTTGCGCGCCCGACATTAAATTGCGAATTACCTCAGGAATCGGTCGCTCTTCAAATAATATGGCGTGAATTGCGGAAACCAAGGGCATGTAGACACCCATTTCATCCGCTTTCTTTTTAATCAGACGAACCGTATTCACCCCTTCGGCAACCTGACCGATTTCCGCGACAGCACGATCCAAAGGCTTGCCCTTGCCCACCAAATAACCTACCCGGTAGTTACGGCTGAGGTCGGACGAACAGGTCAGGATTAAATCGCCAACGCCGGCGAGGCCGATAAAAGTCATAGGGTCTGCACCCATAGCCTCAGCAAAGCGCATCATCTCTGCGAGAGAACGGGTAATCAGCAGGCTGATGGTATTTTGCCCCCGGTCCAAGGCCGCCGCCATACCGGTGACAATGGCATAAATATTTTTCAGCGCCCCCGCCAGTTCCACGCCAAATACATCGTTACTGGAGTAAACGCGGAAGGTCTCGGAGTGCAGCGCGGACTGGATATCCTTGCACAGCGCTTCATCTTCACTGGCAACCACGGTTGCTGTGTAGTGACCTGCGACAATTTCCTTAGCGAAGTTGGGCCCGCTCAGCACCCCCACGCGCATACCCTGGGTCTCCTCGCGCAGGATATCGCTCATCAAATGAAAACTGTCGTGCTCTATTCCCTTAGTGGTGGAAATCAACATGGTGCCCGGTTTTAGCAGCGGGGCTACCCGGCGGACCACTTCACGGAAAGATTTACTGGGGATAGCGACAAATACAATATTGCAGTTCCGTACCACTTCCTGCAGGTCGCTGCTGATACAAAGTTCTGGGTGCAGGGCCACTCCGGGCAAATACTTGCTGTTCTCACGGGTTTCCCGACAGGCTTCCGCGCTCTCCGAATCCCGCATCCACTGGCGGGTATCGTGACCATTACCCGCAATAATATTAGCAATGGCCGTACCGAAACTACCGCCGCCCAATACAGCGATGGAGAGAGGGTTGGAAGTTTCCTTTTGCATATTGATACCGATAAAGCTTCTCGAGGGCAGGGATTATAGAGGTATGACCCGCTCAGCCCAAAGGGTTCAACTATCAGGATCTCGCGTGTAAAGTTACAAATTAACACGCCAAAAACGGAAAACGGCCCCAGCGGGACAAGCTACCGGTTGCACAACCGGGCTGTTCCGCTGAGGCCGCAGAAATAAGGCGCAAGAACTTCCGAAGAATTCACCGCGCCAGGCTCCTGAAAGCCAATAACGACTGATTAAAACTTAGTCGTGCATTTCCAGCAGCAGTGTATTCAGGCGACGCACGTAGTCGGCTGGATCTGTTAGCTGGTTGCCCGCCGCCAAGTTGGCCTGATCCATCAGAATATTGGTGAGATCGGCAAAGCGATCCTCATCCTGCTCCTGATCCAGGCGCTGTACCAGCGGGTGCGATGGGTTGATTTCAAAAATCGGTTTAGCCTCTGGTACCGCCTGTCCAGCCTGTTCGAGGATACGGCGCATCTGCGGACCCATATCCTGTTCGCTCACCACCAGACACGCCGGCGAGTCCACCAGGCGAGTGGTAGCGCGTACGGACTCCACACGGCTATCCAGAACAGACTGAACGCGCTCAACCAGCGCACCGGACTCATTCTCAACTTTCTCGCGTTCGGCTTTATCCTCTTCGCTCTCGGCTTCACCCAGGTCCAGCGCGCCTTTGGCCACGTCCTGGAACGGTTTACCATCAAACTCGTTCATATGGCCCACGAACCACTCGTCCACCTGATCGGTGAGCAGCAGCACCTCGATACCCTTCTTGCGGAATACTTCCAGGTAGGGGCTGGATTTCGCTGTCGCGAAGTTGTCTGCGCACACGTAGTAGATCGCCTTTTGGCCATCTTTCATGCGGCTGACGTAGTCTTCAAGAGACTGATCTTGCTTGTCGGTATCGGTATGCGTGGTGGCGAAGCGCAGCAGCTTGGCCACTTTCTCTTTATTGGAGAAGTCCTCGGCCGGCCCCTCTTTCAGCACATTGCCAAACAGGTCCCAGAATTTCTGGTACTCGTCACCGTCCTTCTTCGCCAGCTTATCCAGCATATCCAGCACACGCTTAGTCAGTGCGCTTTTGATCGCATCGGTATTGCGGTCTTTTTGCAGGATTTCACGGGAAACGTTTAGCGGCAGATCGTTGGAGTCCAGTACACCCTTCACGAAACGCAGGTACAGCGGCAGGAACTGCTCGGCGTCGTCCATGATAAAAGTGCGCTGTACATAAAGCTTGAGGCCGCGGGCGGCATCGCGCTGATACAGGTCAAAAGGTGCGCGCGCCGGGATATACAACAGGCTAGTGTAATCCTGCTTGCCTTCAACGCGGTTATGGCTCCAGCTGAGTGGGTCATCAAAGTCGTGGGAAATATGCTTATAGAATTCTTTGTACTCCTCGGCTTTCACTTCGGAGCGCGGGCGGGTCCACAACGCCTGGGCCGCATTGACCGCTTCAAACTCGGGCGCCTTCTCTTCTTTTTCTTCCTCGCCCTCTGCCGCCGGCATTTCCTCTTTCAGCATCTCTACCGGAATAGCGATGTGGTCGGAGTACTTTTTAATAATGGAGCGCAGGCGCCAACCATCGGCAAACTCTTTGGCATCTTCTTTCAGGTGCAGAACAACGCGAGTACCGCGCTGGGGCAACTCTGCATTTTCTACGGAATATTCCGCTTCGCCGTGACACTCCCAGTGCACACCCTGATCGGCTTCCGCACCTGCGCGACGAGTAAACACATCCACTTTATCGGCGACAATAAATGCTGAGTAAAAACCAACACCAAACTGACCGATCAGGTGCGCGTCTTTTTTCTGGTCACCGGTGAGTTGCTGCATAAAGGCGGAGGTACCGGAGCGAGCGATGGTACCGAGGTTTTCGATCACTTCGTCACGGCTCATACCAATACCGTTATCGGTAATGGTTAGGGTGCCCGCATCTTTATCGAACTCGATACGAATACGCAGGTCCGTATCATCGGCAAATAATTCTGGCTTCGACAGCGCCTCAAAGCGCAGCTTGTCAGCGGCATCGGAGGCATTGGATACCAGCTCGCGCAGGAAAATCTCCTTATTGGAGTAGAGCGAGTGGATCATCAGGTGCAGCAGTTGCTTGGCTTCTGTCTGGAACCCGTGGCTCTCTTTGTGGGCCTCAACGGTCATCTGTAGGTCTCCCCATACACGTCAATCGGAACAGGGAGCAAATATTGGGACCTGCTGACAGGTTTCAAGGGCAAAGCTGGAAATAGAGGATATCTGCATGATGCCGTAACGCAAACGGCGCTGACAGTAATTCGCTATTCAGCTAAGACTTTACGGGAAACGGCGGGGTTTCAAGAAGACATTTTAGAGTTGGGACTTCTCCTTAAAGCCCCACCAGCTGGGGCTTTAAGGGGAGTGCATTATTGACTATTGCACAGTCAACTAACGCTTGCGACTGGCCTTAGCCTTGAGCGTAGCGGCTTTGCCCTTGCTGCCGGTCACATCGATCACAAAGTTGGCGGTCATATCGGAGATCACCCGGGATTCGGCATTCAGCAAGATGGCGATACCGATTTTCAGTTTCTCCGAGTAGGCCACTGCCGCACGGAAACCTGCCACCCAGCCACCATGATAGATAATGCGGTCATCACCAATGGTGTAGAGACGCCAGCCTAGGCCATAACCTGCATGAGATAGGTAATCTCGCCAGATACGGTGGCGCATATGGCGCTGAGTGGACACTCGCTCGGTGGTCATATCCTCGATCATTGCGGGAGAAAGTACCTTGGGGTAGTAACCCATTTGTGCTTTCAACCACTGGGCCATATCCGAAATACTGGCGTTGACACCCGCTGCTGGGGCGGCGAAATAGTACTCTTTTTCCACTTTCACCGGGCGCCAGCCACTGCCTGTTTGCACATGGGGCGCGGCGCGGTTGTCTGAGGCCATAAAGCTCTCCCAACCTACCGAGGCATTCTGCATTTTCAGCGGTACAAAGATTCGCGTCTTGAGTTGTTTGGCAAAGGTGGTACCTGTCGCCTCAAGAATCACATCTTCAATCAGGCTGAACAGCACATTCTGGTAGCCATAGCATTTTCCCGGAGTACAGCGTGGGTCAATATTGGCGAATTTCGGCAATATTTTGCTGAGCGGCTTATTGTCCTCCAGATAATCATCGTAGGCATTGGGCGTTAAGCCGGAGGAGTGACTGAGTAAATGCTCTACCTGCAGCTGGCGAGACAGGGACGGCGTCTTAAAGCTGAGATCCGGCACATAATTGACGACCTTGTCATCCCAATTAAAGCGCTCCTCATGCTCCAACAGAGTGGCCATACTGGCGGCAAAGGTCTTTGAGACCGAGGCCAGGCGAAAAACGGTATCCGAATCCACCTTACCTTTCTTTCCGCGTGTGCGCACACCGTAAGTGTCCATGGCCACCACCCGGTTGCCATCAACAATGACATAGGCACCACCGGGGATCGACTTGCCAGCCATCATCTTGCGGAAGTATCGATCGAACTCCTTGGCCCTGGCGTCTATATCCATCGCCCGCACAGGTAGCGCCACAGCGCATAGGAGCAGTAGTGAAAGAATGGTACACGCCTTCCAGGCGCGTAGGTGGTAGACGATATTTGAAAGAATTGCAGGTCTCATAAGCAAATCGAGCCGCCAAAGCAATCCGGTACATGCAGATAAGACTAGCAGCCAACGGGCAAAAACTCTATTTAGGCGCCACGCAGGACTGACTGCTGAATTCTAGTCGCTTGCCATTAGTCCTGTGTGAATCCCCATGCCACCCGCATAGATCTGCGTATTGGCACTCATTAAAACGAAAAAACCGCCTTTCGGCGGTTTTTTCTGCATCGGGACTAGCTTCGAGCTAGCCCAGCGAACTTGAGCTTACAGCTTCTCAGCGTTCTCGCTCAGGTAAGCCGCTACGCCTTCCGGAGAAGCGTTCATACCTTTGTCGCCTTCCTGCCAACCGGCCGGGCAAACTTCGCCATGCTCCTGGTGGAACGCCAGAGCATCAACCATACGCAGCATTTCGTCAACGTTGCGGCCCAGTGGCAGATCGTTCACAACCTGGTGACGAACCAAACCTTCCTCATCGATCAGGAAAGAGCCACGGAAAGCGACGCCAGCGTCAGCTTCTACGTCGTACGCCTGGCAGATTTCGTGCTTAACATCGGCAACCAGAGTGTATTTTACGGGGCCGATACCACCGTCGTTGACCGGGGTGTTACGCCATGCGTTGTGAGAGAACTGAGAGTCGATGGAAACACCGATTACCTCAACACCACGCTTTTCGAACTCGGCAAAGCGGTGGTCGAAAGCGATCAGCTCAGAAGGACATACGAAGGTGAAGTCCAGCGGATAGAAGAAAACTACTGCTTTCTTACCTTTAATCGCTTCTTTCAGGTTAAAGGTATCGACGATTTCGCCATTACCCAATACCGCTGCAGCGGTGAAGTCCGGAGCCGGCTTGCCTACCAGTACTGCCATGAAAACCTCCTCAATCCAATGATGGGTTGTTGATAAAGAGAGTGAAGTGTTCAATTTATACGCAACAGCTATAAATTGAATAGGAATTGATAGTGGGCCGCTATGATACACATCCACTTATTGCAGGCCCATAAATTTTTTTAATGAGCCTGATAGCGGAAAAGCTATGCGTGAACCAGACCTCAAATTAGGAAAAAACAACCGATAATTCGCATAAAAAAGAAACATAGAGGTCGCTTTTTGATCTTTCCGGAATCTTATTGACACTCATTCTCAATTGCAATAGGATTCACATCAGTCTAGTATTGAACAGAAATCGAGCAGAGCCCACGACGATGTATGTATGTATCTGTAAAGGTATAACCGACCGCCAAATCAAAGAGGCTGTCTACGATGGCTCCACTTCTGTGAAGGCCTTAAGACGCCAGCTCGGGGTTTCTTCCCAGTGCGGTCGCTGTGCCGAGCAGACCAAGGAAATTATCAGTGAAACCCTGGGTACCGGAATGATTTCCTCGGCCACCAACGGGCTATTTTACTCCGCCAGCTAAGTTCTCATTTTGGCCGCCGCGCACGAATAGATTGCCATGAATGGCGGCCAGTTGTACCTCAAGCCCTACCCCTGCAGCTTTCCCTAGACTTCTGGCAATCACACTCGGTGCGCTAAGCTGGGTGCACATCAATGTGCTCAGCTTTGCCCATGAAGAAGCACCTCTTACACCTCTATGAACGGCTTCGCTCCAGCTTTTGGAGTGTGCCACTCGTGATGATTCTGTCGGCGTTGCTGCTCGCCTACCTGATGCGTCAGCTGGACGCCCTTTTAAGCGCACTGCCTCTATTTGAAACAGGCCATATCGCCACTCTCGACTGGCTGCATATGACCGACGTTAACAGCGCACGCGCCTTGCTCTCGGTAATTGCCGGTTCAACTATTACAGTTGCCGGTACTGTATTCTCAATTACTGTGGTGGCCCTGACCCTTGCCTCCAACCAGTTTGGCCCTCACCTGGTAAGAAATTTTATCCGCGATCGCAGTACCCAGGGGTCCCTCGGGATCTTTCTCTCAACTTATGTCTATGCACTGGTCACAATGCGCGGTATTGAGGGTAGCACTGGGGAAATCACTACCTATGGCTTTACTATCCAAGTTGCATTACTGCTCACTCTAATCAGCGTCGACTACCTCGTTTATTTCATCCACAACGTGGCGCAATCCATCCAAGTGGATAACATCGCCCACCAGATCAACCTGGAATTCCACCAGGCAATAAACCGTGAATACCCAAGCTCAACAGAGCCCAAACGCGGCGAGCACTTCGATACTGAGCGCCTGGCATTGGGGCCTGGGCGGATCCCCTTACCCACTCCCCGCGGGGGCTATATACAAATCATCGACCGGGAAAAAATGATTGCCATTGCGGAAAATTTAATTGCTGTGTGCAGGTCAATTGTCACCCAGGCTCCTATGTGCATCACTGGGGACACATCGGCAGAATTTATCAGGGCGACAACCCTGAAAAGATAATTCCACCACTGCAGTCCGCCCTACAAATTGGCGCATTGCCCACTGCCGAGCAGAACATTGTTTTTTCTGTGCGCCAGTTATCACAGATTGCAGTACGTGCATTATCCCCCGGTATTAATGATCCTTTCACAGCCTATTCTTGTGTTGACCGCCTCATTGAGGGTCTCGGTACTGTGCTGCAAAGACCGGAACCTGCGAATTGTTTTACTGACTCCAGCGGAGCTTTACGCCTAATCAGCTGCAAATTGGAATTTACTCAGCTGCTTGATGCTTCACTGGATGAAATCGTCGAACACGGCCGCGCCAATGGCGTTTTTATGCGCCACATACTCAACGCACTGGAACATCTCGCCGAAGTTTGCCAAAGGGAAAAAGACAAGACTGCACTATTTAATTATCTGCAACGTCTAGCCAACGACAATAAAAACTTTATTAAGAGTGAAACCGACTCCACTGAAATTCAGCAAATAATATCCGCTATTCAGAAAAAGCTCGCCAGCTGACACTGCAACCTAAACAAGAATCATTTTCGTTGCTATTTTCGGCCAAATTCGTGTTAAAACCCGTGTTTTTTCTGCATTCCGCAGCTAACAACTTCTTCTTGACTTGCCGCAAATCGCAACGCAAACTCGGCCCGGATTGCAGCTATCACCCTAAAATAAATTGTGGGAAATCGGTCAGCTGCAGACATAAGTGACTAACACAATTTAGTGACTTTTTATTGCTACTTATTTCAAGTAACCAACAAATAGGAATTCTCTGAGGGTGTTATCTAGCTCGCAGGGCCACAGGAGCAAAAGCTATGAAAGGCGATCCCAAGGTTATCGAACATTTAAATAAAGTACTGGGCAATGAGCTGGTAGCTATCAACCAGTATTTTCTGCATGCGCGCATGTACGACAACTGGGGTTTAAAAGAGCTGGGCAAACAGGAATACCACGAATCCATCGATGAAATGAAACACGCCGATTGGCTGATCGAGCGTATCCTGTTCCTTGAGGGTATCCCCAATCTGCAGCACCTGGGCAAATTGATGATCGGTGAGAATACCGAGGAAATGCTCAAGTGCGACTTGAAGATTGAATCCAAAGCAATTCCCGATCTGCGCGAAGCCATCGCCTACTGTGAATCGGTACGCGATTACGGCAGCCGTGAATTACTGGAAAAAATTCTCGACTCCGAAGAAGAGCATGTCGACTGGCTGGAGACTCAGCTCGAACTGATTGACAAAGTGGGCATTCAAAACTACCTGCAAACTCAAATGGAAACTGCAGCCGGCCACTCTGGCAAATAAATAGAACAACCTTAACAGGTATAAAAAAACCGCAGTTTCAACTGCGGTTTTTTATTCTCAACCATGTACTGCCGCTTTCACCAGGCAGATACATCGAAGCAAAAACGAAAATTAACCTTCGCCTTCACTCTCCGCCGATGCCTCATCGATCAGGGTTTTCAGCTCACCATTTTCATACATTTCCATAATGATGTCGCAACCGCCGATCAACTCACCCTTCACCCAAAGCTGAGGGAAAGTCGGCCAATTGGCGTACTTGGGCAATTCAGCGCGAATATCTGGATTAGCCAGGATATCCACATAAGCAAAGCGCTTACCGCAGGCCATCATCGCCTGGGAGGCGCGCATGGAAAAGCCGCACTGGGGCGCGTTGGGGCTACCTTTCATGTAGAGCAGAATGTCGTTGTCAGCAATCTGCTGTTTGATGTTCTCCAGTGTATCCATAAGCGTGAGAAACCTCAGGTGGTGGAAGCAAATTTATTAACGTGTATCGCATCGGCACCCAGCCATTGCGCACGGTCGGCCATTGTACCTCAGCGCAGGGGGGAATAAGTACCCGCAGCAGTGCATAGCCAAAAAATGCGCACCACTCCCCAATGGCCCCATCCTTTACAAAGAGAAATCAAATAGATGGCCCACACGCCGTAAAGGCTGTGTTAGCATTAGCTCAACGATATAATTTGCAGATTAAAATACACCAAACAGAATTATCTGCGGAAATAACTTCTATTAAACAAGCCCAACGATTAAATAAGGAGGCGTCTCAGTGCCCCCCCACACACTGATGCACAACTATGGCGAAAGGACCCTGACCCTGGTCCGCGGCGAGGGAAACTACGTGTGGGATGATCGCGGCCACCGCTACCTGGACGCTATTTCCGGTATCGCCGTCTGCGGTCTTGGCCACTGCCATCCCAAAGTCACCGAAGCCCTACAGGAGCAGGCCAACACCCTGCTGCATGTATCCAACCTGTACAACATTCCTCCCCAACAGCAGTTGGCCGACCGGCTCGTATTCCTATCGGGTATGGATAATGTATTTTTCTCCAACTCCGGTGCTGAGGCCAATGAGGCCGCTATCAAGCTAGCGCGTAAACTCGGTAATGAGCGCGGGCTGGTGACACCGCAAATTGTGGTTATGGAGGGCGCTTTCCATGGGCGAACCCTCGCCACGCTTACGGCAACAGGCAATGAAAAGGCACAACAGGGCTTCGCCCCCTTACCCGAGGGTTTTTTGCGGGTGCCTTTCAACGATGTGCAAGCCATTGAAAACCTGGCAGAACAGCACAGCGATATCGTCGCCATACTGGTGGAACCAATACAAGGGGAAGGCGGTGTCCGCGTACCAGATACCGACTACCTAAAACAACTTCGTACACTCTGCGATCGACACGACTGGCTGTTAATGTTGGATGAGATCCAGACCGGCAACGGTCGCAGCGGCAGAATGTTTGCCTACCAGCACGCCGACATAGTGCCGGATGTATTAACCACCGCCAAAGGGCTCGGCAATGGTGTCCCTATCGGCGCCTGTCTCGCCCGTGGCAAGGCTGCCGGCCTTTTCACCGCTGGCAGCCACGGTTCGACCTTCGGCGGCAACCCTCTCGCTTGCCGTGCCAGTCTTGCAGTGCTGGAGACTCTTCAGGGCGAGTGGTTAATCGAGCGCGCAGAAAAATTGGGCGAACAATTACTACACTCCCTGCGCATGCGACTGGGCGATTGCCCTGGGGTAGTGGATATTCGCGGACAGGGTCTGATGATCGGTATTGAACTCAACCACCCTTGCGCTGAGCTGGTTGAGCGGGCTAGGGAGAAGGCGTTACTGATCAACGTCACCGCCGGCAATGTGGTGCGGCTACTGCCTCCACTCACCCTTACTGACGAGGAGTGCCAGCAACTGGCCGACAATGTCAGCACTCTGATTCAACAATTTACCCCGCAGGCAGTCTGAAGCACTCAAAGGAGAACAATTTATGGCGACCAGGCATTTCCTCACCTTAATGGATCTCTCCGCAGAGGAGCTAAAACAAATTATCGAGCGCGCTATCGAATTAAAAACCCTACGCAACCAGGGCATTACTACCGACCTTTTTCGCGGCAAAGTGCTGGGGATGATTTTTGAAAAGTCTTCCACCCGCACCCGCGTCTCTTTCGAAGCCGGTATGGCACAGATGGGCGGTAGCGCCCTGTTTCTGTCACCGCGCGACACCCAACTGGGGCGCGGCGAGCCTATCGAAGACAGCGCTCGGGTGATCTCACGCATGGTCGACATGGTGATGATCCGCACCTTCGGCCATCAAAATGTGGAGCGCTTCGCAGCCCACTCACGAGTGCCCGTAATCAATGCTTTATCTGACAGTTACCACCCCTGCCAGTTACTCGCCGATATCCAGACTTTCGTCGAACACCGCGGCAGCCCCGCGGGCAAAGTGGTGGCCTGGGTGGGCGACGGCAACAATATGTGTCACTCCTATATCAATGCGGCGCGGCTTTGCGACTTTGAACTACGTATCTCTTGCCCCCAAGGATATGCTCCAGATGCCGATATTGTCGCTGCCGCCGGCGATCGGGTAAAAGTTGTGCATAACCCTGTAGAGGCCGTGCGCGATGCCGACTGGGTCAGTACCGATGTATGGGCTTCAATGGGCCAGGAGACAGAACAACAAGCTCGCAGCGAAGCCTTCGACCGCTACCAAGTGAATCACGAGCTGATGAGCCACGCCAACGAAGACGCAATTTTCATGCATTGTCTGCCAGCGCACCGCGGTGAGGAAGTCAGCGCCGAATTACTGGAGGACGAGCGTATTTCCAAGGTGTGGGACGAGGCGGAAAATCGCCTACATGCACAGAAAGCACTCATGGAGTTTTTACAGGAGCACAGCCAGTAAGGTTTTTTATGCGCCGGTCGATGGCGTTATTTACAACCTGTCGACTGGCCCATCCTCCGCCCTACCACCCCTCCACCAACTGACATCCGTATAAAAAACGACCACGCACTTTTTTCGTGACATCAAAATACAGATTCAAGCGAAATAATGCGGGTGAACAAATAATAACCAGCCATGTTGCAACAAAAAAATCACGCCACAAAACTGATCATCTTAGTACCAACTTGCTCAAATTGCGCACATTCGCAAATGGTTATTGCCGTTGTTAATTTAGAACGCCCCGGCTATTAAAAAAAATTGTAAGAGCTTGTATTACCCTTCTCCCTTCACTGACAAATGCCATGCAGCCCAGCTGTGGCGGGACCTGCCGCAGAAGTGGCTACTGACTCAACACGCCTACCCACAATTTATCCACAAACAACCACAAAGTTATTCGGCTTGAACTGACCCGCCTACCGCATTATCTTGTAGCGCGCTCGAGGCATACCCCCTATATATTGGGGTAAGGGACCTTGAGCATCCCCAAATCTAGGGGCGAATCCCGGCACTCCGCCACACTTTTTGGCGGCCGGTGCCAGACGCTGCTTTTTTCAAAGCAGAATCAGAGGTAAGCGGGCGGAAAGGAATGATCCGCCACAGGCAGCAGCCGGCAAAGCTTAACTGAACACCGGCCACCGAGCCGCCTGTTTCCAGTGCCTTCACGGTGTGAGAGGAATCACTGGCCAAGCGATGGACTCGCTCCGCACATGCCACGCAGTCCAGTGGCGCTGTTCTGGTGAACACACGCGGACAGACAACAATACAAACCTTTCGGAGATTTACATGCACACAGAGACAGGGCGCTCTCAAACCGTGCCTGCGGCAAAATCAGGCACAACCAGCGACCAGGCTACTGACGGCACCACTCTGGCCGCCACCGCACCGGGCCAGACCCGCGTCATCAAGCGCAATGGTACCGTTGTCCCCTACGACGATGGCAAAATTTCCGTTGCCGTTACCAAGGCCTTTCTCGCTGTTGAAGGCGGCACCGCCGCTGCGTCCAGCCGTGTACACGAGCAAGTCGAGGAGCTGGTTGGCCAGATCAGCGCCACTTTTAAGCGTCGCATGCCCTCTGGCGGCACTATTCATATCGAGGAAATTCAGGACCAGGTGGAATTGGCCCTGATGCGCGCCGGTGAACACAAGGTTGCCCGCGACTACGTACTCTACCGCGAAGAGCACGCACGCCTGCGTGCAGAAAAAGAAAAAAGTGCCAGTCAAACCGAACAGGCCGTCGATGCGCACCCCAGCATCCGCGTTAAACTCGACGACGACAGCCTCGTTCCCCTGGATATGGAGCGCCTGCGCACTGTTGTCAGCGAGGCCTGTGAAGGTCTGAAAGACGTCAACGCCGAGGCCATCCTCAGCGAGGCCCTGAAGAACCTTTACGACGGCGTCTCCGAAAACGATATCAATACCGCCCTGGTAATTACTGCGCGTACTCTGGTTGAAAAAGAGCCAAATTACACTTACGCCACAGCCAGCCTACTGCTAGACAAGCTGCGCTCCGAAGCCCTACGCTTCCTCGATATCGCCGAGCGCGCCACCCAGCACGAGATGGAAAAACTCTACGCTTCCACTCTGCCCGCTTACGTGAAAAAGGGTATCGAGCTGGACCTGCTGGACCCAGCCCTGGCCACCTTCGACCTGGAAAAACTCGGCGGAGCTTTAAAAGGCGAGCGCGATCACCAGTTTACCTACCTGGGCCTGCAGACCCTGTACGACCGCTACTTCCTGCACAGTGACGATATTCGTTTCGAGCTGCCACAGATTTTCTTTATGCGCGTCGCCATGGGCCTCAGCATTAACGAAGAAAACAAGAACGAGCGCGCGGTAGAGTTCTACAACCTGTTGAGCTCTTTCGACTACATGAGCTCCACGCCGACCCTGTTCAACGCCGGCACCCTGCGCCCGCAGCTGTCCTCCTGCTACCTGACTACAGTACCGGACGACCTGCACGGTATTTACGGTGCTATCCGCGACAACGCCATGCTGTCCAAGTGGGCCGGCGGCCTCGGCAACGACTGGACGCCGGTGCGCTCCCTCGGTTCCTATATCAAAGGCACCAACGGCAAGTCCCAAGGTGTTGTGCCCTTCCTGAAAGTGGCCAATGACACCGCTGTAGCGGTCAACCAGGGCGGTAAGCGCAAAGGCGCTGTGTGTGCCTACCTGGAAACCTGGCACCTGGATATCGAGGAATTCCTCGAGCTGCGCAAAAACACCGGTGACGACCGCCGCCGTACCCACGATATGAACACCGCCAACTGGGTCCCCGACCTGTTTATGAAGCGCGTGTTCGAAGACAAAGAGTGGACCCTCTTCTCCCCAGCCGATTGCCCAGACCTGCACGACCTGTTCGGCACCGCCTTTGAAGAGCGCTACAACCACTACGAGCAACTGGCTGCCGAAGGCAAGCTGCGTCTGTTCAAGAAGATCCGCGCGCTCGACCTATGGCGCAAGATGCTGGGCATGCTGTTCGAAACCGGCCACCCCTGGATCACCTTTAAAGACAGCTGCAACCTGCGCAGCCCGCAGCAACACGCCGGTGTGGTTCACAGCTCCAACCTGTGCACCGAGATCACGCTCAACACCAAGGCCGACGACGAAATCGCCGTGTGTAACCTGGGCTCCGTCAACCTGGCTCAACACATTGGTGAAAACGGTGAACTCGACCGCACCAAACTGGCTAATACCGTAAAAACCGCGGTACGTATGCTCGATAACGTGATCGACATTAATTACTACGCGGTTGAAAGTGCACGTCAGTCCAACATGCGTCACCGCCCTGTGGGCATGGGCCTGATGGGCTTCCAGGACGCGCTGTACAAAGCCGGCATCGCCTACGCCAGCGATGAAGCCGTCGCCTTCGCCGACAACACCATGGAAGCGATTAGCTTCGAAGCCATCTCCGCTTCCAGCGACCTGGCTGCTGAGCGCGGCAAGTACCAGACCTACGAAGGCTCCCTGTGGAGCAAGGGTGTTCTGCCACTGGATTCCATCCAGATCCTGGCTGAGCAGCGCGGCCAGCAATTTATCGATCAGGACACCAGCTCCACTCTGGACTGGAACGGCCTGCGCGAAAAAGTAAAAGCCCAGGGTATGCGCAACTCCAACGTGATGGCGATCGCCCCTACCGCGACCATTGCCAATATCACCGGGGTTTCCCAGTCGATCGAACCGACTTATCAAAACCTGTATGTGAAATCGAACCTGTCCGGCGAATTCACCGTAGTAAACCCCTACCTGGTACACGATCTGAAAGATCGCGGCCTGTGGGACCAGGTCATGGTTAACGACCTGAAATACTACGAGGGTTCTGTACAGAAAATCGATCGCGTACCAGAAGACCTGAAAGCAAAATACCGCACCGCGTTTGAAGTGGAACCGCGTTGGATTGTGGATGCCGCCAGCCGTCGCCAGAAGTGGATCGACCAGGCCCAATCCCTGAACCTGTATATTGCCGGCGCTGATGGCAAGAAGCTGGACCTAACCTATCGCATGGCTTGGTTCCGCGGCTTGAAAACCACTTACTACCTGCGTGCCCTGGCTGCCACTACCACAGAGAAATCTACTGTAAACAGCGGCACCCTGAACGCGGTAAGCGCACACGGCAGCAGCAATGGTGCCGCCGCAGCAGCGCCCGTAGAACAGGCTGCACCCGCACCGGCTGCAGTGCCGCAGGCTTGCTCTCTGGACGATCCAGACTGCGAAGCCTGTCAGTAAAAATTTGGCCCCTCCTGGGGCCTGTACTCACTCTCGGGGGAGAGCGTCGTAACCGCAAGTGCGGGCATGACCATGCGCAACGACCCCGGCCCACCCGGCTGCAAAAACCGGGAAGAATTTTCGGGCCGGGGATCGTCTGCGTTTTTTCCCAACTACGTTTTCAGTAACCCGCACAAAGGTGCGGCGCATGAAAACTACGAAAAAAACTTTGCCATAAACCTCACAGCCGTGCGGCAAAAACCCAAAAATAAATTTTGGCTAAAAGCAAAGTGATAATTGATCTGGCACAGAAACTTTGTGCCCCGCTGGGGTAAAAATACCTGCAGCGATTGACCACTACCGGAAAATTCCGGAATAGCACCCCTGGCCTCGCTCTACGAATGTAGCGCCAGGAAGAACACAGAAATTAATATCGAATTTCCGATAACGAGACCGATTAAAAGGGCCGACTATGCTGAGCTGGGACGATTTCGAGACAAAGCCCCAACAACCCGAAAAAGCCGTTAAGGCGCAGACCGCAGCGGAGCCCCAGGCGAAATCCGTACAAGAGCCCAGCGCTTCTTACTCTGCGGAAGCTCCAGCGAGCTCCACCACAAAAAATGGCTCCGCCGCTGTTGAGGCTGCACGTGCAGCCGTTGCCAGCCTGGACCCAGCGCCCGGCCTGGAAGAACTGGAAATGGGTGCAGCCCGCATCCAGGTGGATGAAAAGCGTATTATCAACTGCCGTGCGGACCTCAACCAGCTGGTGCCCTTTAAATACGACTGGGCCTGGCAAAAATACCTGGACGGCTGCGCCAACCACTGGATGCCCCAGGAAATCAATATGAATAAAGACGTGTCCATGTGGAAAGACCCCAACGGTCTGACCGAGGACGAGCGTCGCATCGTGGAGTATTCCCTGGGTTATTTCTCCACTGCAGACTCCCTGGTTGCCAACAATCTGGTACTGGCTATTTACCGCCATATCACCAACCCGGAGTGCCGCCAGTACCTGCTACGCCAGTCTTTCGAAGAAGCGATCCACACCCACGCCTACCAGTACTGTGTAGAATCCCTGGGCATGGATGAAGGCGAAGTCTTCAATATGTACCGCGAAGTGCCCGCCGTTGCCAAAAAGGCCGCCTGGAGCCTGTCCCACACCCAGGCCATTGGCGACCCCAACTTCAAAACCGGCACCGTTGAATCCGACCAGGAGCTGCTGCGCAACCTGATCGCCTTCTATGCCGTTACCGAGGGTATCTTCTTCTACTGTGGCTTCAGCCAGATCCTGTCCATGGGCCGCCGCAATAAAATGACTGGTGTTGCCGAACAGTTCCAGTACATCCTGCGCGACGAGTCCATGCACCTGAACTTCGGCATCGACGTGATCAACCAGATCAAGCTGGAAAACCCACACCTGTGGACGGCGGAATTCCAGCAGGAGGTGACCCAGATGATTCTCGAAGGTATGGAACTCGAAGTGGCCTACGCCCGCGACACTATGCCCCGCGGCGTACTCGGCATGAATGCAAATATGATGGAGGAATACCTCCAATTTATCGCCAACCGCCGCCTCAGCCAGCTGGGCCTGAAAGAGCAGTTCCCTGGCGCTCAGAACCCATTCCCGTGGATGTCTGAAATTATGGACCTGCGCAAAGAGAAAAACTTCTTTGAAACCCGCGTTATCGAATACCAAACCGGCGGCGCGCTGCAGTGGTAAGAGAGGCTTCCGGCCAGTGAATTACTACAAAAGGAAAAAGTAGTCGCTCACAGGAAGAGAAGTATTGAAAACGGGCTTTCAGCCCGTTTTTTTTATCTGATTCTGAATAGTTAAAACATAAGCGTGAAAGGCGTTCCCTACCACTCCACCGGATCCCTCCAGGCTTAATACTTATTACATTACACTTTGCCCCCTCGGAGTACTTTTAGTGGAGCCTGCTAAGTCCCAGTTAATGAGTCACTCATTAACGTTTTAGCAGAGTGAGCTCCCACTCTCACTCTCACTCTCACTCTCACTCTCACTCTCACTCTCACTCTCACTCTCACTCTCACTCTCACCAAGTAGCTTCTTCCAGCGCATTGCTAACCGTCACCCAGTCAGCAAGCCCCCAAAGAACAATCCCCTAACGTGTTAAACCCGTTCCAGTGGTTTCTGAGATTATGGACCTGCCTGAGATTATAGATCTGCGCAAAGAGAAAAACTTTTTTGAAACCCGCATTATCGAATATCAGACCGGCGGTGCATTGTGGTGGTAAGCCGCTGTGAGTCACAGCATTAACTGACTCCAATCACACCATCTGGTGACTTTGAGAATATTTCTTATTTGCTGAGCTGGGCGTAACGAAATACATATAGAGAAGATTATAAATACCAGTATT
This sequence comes from Microbulbifer mixtoriginis (SeqCode), assembly GCF_052466765.1. Taxonomy (NCBI): domain Bacteria; kingdom Pseudomonadati; phylum Pseudomonadota; class Gammaproteobacteria; order Cellvibrionales; family Microbulbiferaceae; genus Microbulbifer; species Microbulbifer mixtoriginis (SeqCode). The sequence continues at coordinate 3,828,869 of NZ_CP174289.1, read as the reverse complement.
GAGGTTTCGCTCTTGCGGAACCTCCCCCCACAGGCTGTAGAAATGGAGTTACTAAAAAATAGTCGTTCACAGGAAGTGATGTATTGAAGCGGGCATAATGCCCGCTTCAATACAAAATAGGAGGTACATTGAAATATCTATGTAAAGCAACTTATAGCTTCCTGGCTGACACAGAGTTTTAAACACCCTCCAGACTTCATCATGCCACTTTCACTCTAAAGCCTGAACTTGTAACTCGGTGAGTATCATCCCCTCTTTAGCCAACTTGGCCCTAAGCGCTTTTAATCACAATTTAAAGTTGACCAGGATATGCCATTACCAGATGCTTCGAACACCATTGGGAGATACAAATACACCACATTTACGTAGTTCATTAGATCCCCAAACTTTTCCACGGGCAGGCTCTTGCAGGGTATAGGTCAATAGGACCATCTTCGATGGCAGTATCAACTCGATTTGTGGTTAGGTACCCGCCAATCTTTCTCAAAAAACACACCCTCGCCGCCGCTTAAAACAGCTTCTTTGTACCGATAGAAGGTGTCTCTCGATACATCACACATCTTACAAGTTTTGGTGATTTTGCCGAGATCTTCTGCCAGCTTGAGCATTCCATTCTTGTGTTTGATGATGCGATCCTTAGTATGGATCAAGGGATTTATCCTTGGTTTTTCTTTTCGGTTTAGGCACCCTCATCAAAACCCGTAACCTCCTATTTTTTATAGTGGATGTGCTCGGTTTAACCTAAACCAATTCAGCCCAGCCACTATAAAAACATGGACCAGCAAACGCTGCAAATTAATCTCCCCCAATACCCACTTATACAAAACAACCGAAGCCAAAAATATTAAATAAACTGGTAAGACTCAAAATGACTGCGTCAATCGTGACAAAACCATCAAGCAAGACCCAAAGAAATCTGGATAGCCTGCCTCCACCATTATTTAAAAGCAAAAGATTAATTTAAAAAATACTTCACCATTTTTTTCGACCAATTTTACCAAACACTCACACCCTTCAATTATTATAACCTCCAAAAATAATCAAAATAGAATTCTCACCTTAATGCCTGAAATGCCCTCAAATTGAGAGACACCCAGGTTATAAATATCAAACATAGAAGCAGAATTATCATTCTTTATTGGCTTATAGCATCCAATCAGAAACCTGCAGTGAGGTTATTATGAGCAACAAGAAGCATGCGTCCGACAAATGCCTTCCATAAACTAAAAACCAACAACGTCAGCTAAAAATCAGGGAAGTGTACCACTCTTACCAACTGGGCCAGAACTGCCACCAACACACACCCATTGGTGAGATTCATATTAAAAGCCATTGGTTAATCCAAGCGGTATTTTGGGTTGATCTACCTGTGAAGGTCAAGGTTATGGAGGGATGTTTGATGTTGACTAGTGAACACTAAAATTTAAAAGCCCTAGATTTTAGCTAGGGCTTTACTGTATGAAAATTTAAAGACGCTTTAAAAAATCAGCATCAAAGCCATACCAGTCACTTTCTACTGATAAAAACAAACTGGATAACTCAACAGAAAAAACTATTTTGAAACTACCCCACTCTTCAACTTCATTACTAGCGCACTGCTTAAACCCCCTAAGCAAATCTTCTATTGACAACCAATTACTATACACACGACTTCCAAGCGATAGTGGCTCAAAATTATCTTTCTCAAAAGAGAAGCTCGACGACATATTTGCAGAGGAATAACCATCTACAGAACCGCAAGTTACATCTTTACCATCTTTGTTTTTCACATAAATTTTAGCTGCATATGGAGCCAACCCAACCGATGCAGGCTCCAATGCAGTCTTATTGTAAGACTCACCCGAATCAAAATTTAAAGCTAAAAAACCAACCCTATATTGATTTTTATCATTTACTTCAACCCCCAAAGAAAGCTCTGGCTTACTTTGAGCCATACTAGAAATTGTCATGAGAAGTACCAAACAAAAAATTAATTTCATTACTTTTCTTTCCAATACTCTCTTGTCGTTCCAGGAGCAGTCCACCCCTCACCAATTGGAACAGTCGTTGTTTTACTAGGCCCAGGATAAATTACAGTACCGGCGGCCATGGTTACTGTGCCCGAACCAGTAATCACTGCAGAGTGTTGCACTTGTCCTCCGACCCTATAGACCACAATAGACCCCTCGGTGTCAAATGGAGTTTTGACTAACAACGATTGTTTACCCAGCCATGACTGCATATCCTCATTATTAACCCAAAACTCTCCGCCCGTGAGTGAATATCCGTGACAATCAGTATTCCATGCCATATTCGCACTTAAGTTTTTAAACGCAATGATCTCAGACCCATCTTTCATAGTGAGTACACCACGCTGTAGTGTTCCGGGACCGGCTCTTCTTGGGTCTACCTCTATAGGATCACCAATAGAACGAAATACTGGATTACCATTTTTATCTCGAGCCATTAAGTCGGGCGGCCCCTTTTGTACATACTCTAAATCATCTTTAACTGAGAGAAGACTTAAATGAGACGGTAAAGTAGAAAGATTGTCATCACCATTAGATCCAACACCACATGAGGTCGCGCCGCAGGTATTTGGAGATCCAGGACCACCATCCCCAACACCAACAACCCATTCCCCTTTCGGATCCACATAATTAATTGGATTATTCCGCGCATAGCGATAAGGCGTCCAACGCTGTGGATCCGTAAAACGTCCCGAGTGATTTAGCACCGGATCCGGGCTGATAAAGGTACCAAAGTCAGACTGCAGGTAGCGTCGTTCGAAGTAACCTAAACCCGTGGACTTATCCAGCTCTTTACCCGCATAGCGGTAAGGTGCTGCGGTACTATCGCCGAAGACATTTTCCAGCTCGCCGTAAGACTTATAGGTAAAGGCATTAACGATCTTGCCAGCCTTATCCAGAGTCAGGTCGGTAGAACCTACGTGCGTGTGCAGGTAATACTCAGTCGGCGTGAACACTTCTCCACTCTGGTCACTGCGGGCAATACGTTTCTGACCAACACTGATGTACTTCAGTAATTTGCCATCACGTACTTCACTATCTCCGTCGATATACAGGGTGACGCTGCGGGCTCCGCCTGCACGTTCGGTGATTTTAAAGCGGCGCTGGTGTTTAAAGTCATAACCGTACTGGTCAGCGGCTTGCTGATTACCGGCGTAAGTCAGGCGCTGGTCGTGGTCCCAGTGGTAGGCCTGGTCGCCGGCTTGCGTACGATTACCGTTGTCATCGTATTCAATCAGGCCTTCAGCCCAGCTCAACGCTTGGGGTCCAGGCAGGCTGCCACGGCTGCTGCGGTTGGAGGCGCCAGTGTTGCCATTGTCATTGCTGCCGCCATAACGCAGATCTGTGATCTGGGTATTTCCAGCGGTAGCCATATCTGCCAGGTCGACACTCGCGCGACCCACTTGCAGCAGGTTGCCGATTTTGTCGTAGCTGTAATAAACCTGCTCGATATCGTCGGCAACGCCGGTCAGGCGATAGACATCGTCGTAGCTGTAGACAATATTTTTTGCCAGGGAGGCTGCCTGGGCACTGGTTGCGCCGAGTTCGGCAGCCATTGCGGCGAGAGCGTCGCTGGGGCGTTTGTCGTCGATACCGAGTACATTGGAGACGGCATCAAAACGGTAATCCCACTGTTGCAGTGGCAGGGCGTCCCCGCTGCGCTGGGTGCGCAAGCCAGCCAGTCGCTGGCGCTCGTCAAAGCCCCAATCAGTTTCAACACCATTGGCCAGCCCTTGGTGCTGCAAAACACCATTGGCGGTATAGTCCAGGCGTTCCACCACTCCCGGGATGCGCTCGAGCAGGCCGCGGGTGTTGTATTCGAAGTTCACCCGGCTATTGTCGGGGTAGAACTGCTGTGTCATACGCCCGGCACTGTCATAGGCGAAGCGCGTGGTGTAGAGGGGGCTGTTAATTTGCGGGCCGATGATCTTGCGCTGGCGCTGTACCACTCGACCGCGTGCGTCATAACCCCATTGCTCGAAGCCGGCTTGGTCGGTCACTTTAGCCAGGCGCCCAAGCAGGAAGGCACCGCCCTCTTCGCCGCGCTGGTCGTACTGGTAGCTGACTACCGGTGAGGTGGAGCCCAGCTGCAAGCCCGGTTGCCAATTTGCGCCGCTGGGAGCTTCTCCTCGCGGCGATAATTGATACTCGGCAAAGAGACGGTTGGCGCCGTCGTAGCGATAGTGCCGCTCCTGCCCCAGGGCATCGCGGGTGGCCAGCAGGTTGCCGGCATCGTCAAAGTACTGCCAGCGCTGTCCGCGGTTGGGGTCGTCCAAGAAGCGCATGCGCCCCAGGTCGTCGTAGTGCATGGTGCGCACATTATTTTGTGCATCCTGCAGGCGGGTAAAATTACCATTGAGGTCGTAGTCGTAATAGGTGGACCAGGTGGCACCACCGATGCCGCCCTGGGTATTGGCTCCAACAATTTCATCCACTTGCCTCAGGCGGTATTCACCCTGCGCCGTTTGCAGGCCATCAAACACCAGTTTTTTGGCGGCCCCATGGTGAACACTGTTCGCACGAGTTTGCTCTTCATCTTCCAGCATCTGTGCCATGGGCAAATAGGTGATGCGATTGAAGACACTTTCCCCACTTTGCGCGGTATAGGGCTGATAAACCTCCTGGGTACGCCCTTGGGCGTCGTAAAGATATTGTCGGTGGTGCTGACCTTTATCATTAGCGCGATAGGCGAGCCCCTGGGCAAAGTAAGGCAGTGCGGTCTGCACTACTTGGCCGCGCGCATTAAAGTTACTGTGATCGCTGACCACAACCTGTCCCGGTTGCTCGGCTTCACTGCGCACCATCAGGGTGCGGCCCAGACCGTCGTAAAAACGGCGGCTGTCGATGGTACCGCTAGCACCACTCCGCTCGCGCTGGCGAGTCTCTACCCAGCTGATACGGTGACCATCCACCATCTGCGCCAGTTGGTAATCGTACTCAACCGTGGGGAGTTGCAGGCTGTCCCCTGGCTTGGCCATGGCGGTGAGGCGTCCATGGCTGTCGTAACCATATTGAGTCTGCTGCCCGTTAAAATCGGTGTAGTCGGTAAGTACACCGAGGCCCTTGTCATAACCCGCACGAGCGGTGAGCCAGCGGCTGCCGGTATGCAAACCCACTTCTGTTGGGAAGGTGTGATATTGCGAGTCGTAAGTGACTTTGGTTTGGTGGCCTGTGTTGGCGTCCCACAAGGGGTCATAACTTTGAATGCGGTTGCCGAAGGCATCGTAGCGGTGGCGCTCTGCGGCAACATAGGCATCTGCACTCTCAGCATCGTGCCAGAGTCGACGCAGGGTCAGGTTGCCCTTGGAGACCGCGCCTAAATTACCTGCGGAGAAACTTTCATCATCGTAGAACCACTGCTCTTTGGCCACAGCGCGGCCCGATAGGTCGGTAACCTTGCGCTCTAGCGGTAGGTGCAGGAACCAGTGGCCCTGTGCAGAGGCGGATTCCGCACTGAAGCGCAATTGGGTAATACGCTCATCCTGCCAGTTGCCATCGGTACGGCCCAGCTCTTTGATATAAGTGGTATTGCCGTAATTATCGTAGTCATACTCCCAGGCAAGGGTCACTGGGGTACCGCTGCCTCGCTCCAGCATATGCTGCTGGCGTTCGGTCATAGCCGCAAACTCGACTTTGCGGCTTTCCTCGGCATAACCGGACAGCAGTTGGCGCAACTCCCACTGATTTTCCTCTCGCCAGAAAATTCCGCCGAAGGCATCGCGGGTTTCTATTTGTTTGATCTTGCCCTGTAGGGCTTCCTGTTCGGTGCCATCGGCTTTTTGGCCCAGGTGGAATTCGTAGCGGGTTGCCAGTGTCGGGGTACTGGCATCGCCCACGCGACGCTCTTCACTGTGTGCAAAGCCCTGGAATTCTTTATCGGCAGCATCGTAAAAGCCGTCCCAGTAATCCATCTCGGTGGTTTGCTGTTCACCACCGCGGCCATCATCCACAACAACGCGCTTAAGTACCTGCATTGCCACAGGGATACCTTGCGACCAGGGGCTGTTACCCTCGCGGTCTCTCACCATCTCCTCGACAACAGAGCCGTACTCCAGGGTCGTCAGTGCACCCAGGCCATTGTCGATCGTTTTTAGCTGATTCGGTTGCTCATTGGGGAACAGCTCTGCGAAATAAAAAGTATTAGCACCGCGACCGGGGCTGTACCAAACAATATCCGTAGAGCCGTTACCATTAATATCGACCAGGCGCACTTCTTCGGCGGATACATTTCCCTGGGCTTGAATTAATTGTGGCTGACTAAACTTTGCCAGCTGATGTTGCTTGGTATCCAGGCCCTGGTTCAACCATAGCGATACCTGAGTGCCATTGAGGTAAATTAGATCCGCACGGCCGTCGGCATTGATATCCGTAACACGAACATTCTTGAGGTTGTGTAACGTATCGGGACTATTGGCAAACACTACTGCGGGAGCAAAACCCTGCAGGCCACGGTTAGCGTAGTAAGCCGCGTAGCCATTGCTGACCCAAACCAGATCAGGCAGACCATCTCCGTTCATATCCCGGAGAAAGACATTGGGATCACCCAAACGCACTCTCTGGCTATCTGCAGGTATCGGTAATTCGATGGGCTGCGACCAGCCATCGGGGTGGTTCAACTGCACTATATGAGATGTAACCTTCCCATTAGTGCTAGCAGAGGTTGTAAAAACGTCAATGCGCTTATCGTTATTGATATCCACCATTTCAACGTTTGGACTGTCCAGGGGAATATACAGGCGATTGAGTGCCCCGCTATACTGCCAATTATGCGTTTCATCCAAGTGGAAGTAATCAATACTGCCGGAATTGTACTGCAGCATATTAACCAGCCCGTCACCATCGATATCAGCCCAGGTAACGGCGGGATTAGAAATTCGGCTATAGGAAAAAGTACTCATTTCGCGATAGTTCTGCCATTGCGGCAGGCCATCGTCCCCTGGACCTAGGTTGAGCCAGTAGCTGTCTTTATTCGGTGCGGTGTTAATAATATCAGGCAGTCCATCGCGGTTAATATCCAAGAAAGCAACGTCGGGGTTATTCAGTGGTACCTGACTCGCAGCCGGCATCGGTGACATAAACACCTGATCCTGCTGATAGTGGGTGTAGCCATAGCGTACTGGTGGCAGGGTTACCGTAGATTCGCCCTCGCCTGCACTGGAATGGACTTCCTGTAACAAAGAGAGGCTTTGCCATTCCGTTAGCGGCTGATAGGAAAATTCGTATTTACGTAAATGGCGCCCGGCAAATTGTGTTTCCACGCGCTGTAAGCGATAAGCGGTTTTAATCTCAAAGCCCGCTTTATAATTTGTTAGGATGTCAGGGCGGTCTTCATAGTGAAACTGCACCGCCATATCGCCATTCGTATTATATTGAATCCTGTCCAGATAAATCTGAACACCATCATCCAACTTGCGATATTGATAGTCGATACGATTGCCATGGGTATCTTCTACCGCCTCTAGATACCAGGAGAATACCGATGTGCCGTTGTTGCCACTGACTCGGCTATTAGAGTCTTGCCCCAAATACCAACGCAGGCCGTTGGATTGAGTCACCAGCCAACCCTTCGACAGACGCTCGTAGCGAGCAAAATCGCTGGCATTTTTGGTGCGATAAACACCGTCTTCCACCAGAACTAATTCTTCGCCCAGGTGATTGATAAACGTATCAAACTCATCAAACTCATCGGTGCGACCATCGCGGTCGTTATCCTGCCGATCAGTCTGGCCCCACTCTGAATAATTAGGCAGGCCCTTGTCGGTTTGACGCTGGATATAGGGAATAACCAGTTTATGCCCCAGTCCCAATAGCCCGTTACCAAACCCGCTGTTGTATTCCAGTGATACATCCGGAGCCAGTCCATTGCGCCCAGGGGGCACAGCCAACTTCACTAGGCGCGAACTGGTGCCGGTATTTAAATTAGGGGTGAAAGCCTCACCGAGCCCGGAGATACTGCCCGGGCCTGTCGGCAGATTGAGAACGGGCGCTTGCAAAGCGGTGTGTTCATTGGCGGCAACAGCAGCCGTAGATGACACAACCATGCAGCAAGAAAGCAATAAATTGCGCAGCATAAGCATCCTTGTTTAATAAAAAGCGCTTTATAAAAAGCATCTTAAAAATCAATTCTTTTTTTATTTACAAATAAATATTGATGAAATTTAGCAACTTCTCCTGTAAATAGAGGAGCAATCCAGGGGCATCAATGCCACTGGATTGCCAAGAAAGTTCTCTATTTTTTAGAAGTTAGACTGATAGGATTAGTGGATTACTGGCTGCTTCAGCAATAATAGCGGACCAATATCATCATCACCACAGGTATCAAAATTTCTTGATTTATAGCGATGATTGAAGATCAGTTCAATATCCTTAATCGCATCAATATCTACAAGCTGACCAAACCGATCTTTCAATTGAATCGATAAGCGCCAACCTGTTGCGGCGACACTGCGCTCCTTGAAGACGCTAGTAATCGTGGAATTGGAGCCAGAACCGGTGTTAAACGTATCCAGATTTGCAGACATAAATACGCGATAATTATCACGGAAGGCTAAATTGCTACCTTCCCCGGTATCCCAGAAACGAGGACTATGGGTAATTAACTCACCTTGAATGCCCACATCACCTTCGTTGTCCACCAAAGTACCTGGCGTTTTACTACGTAGGAAGCTGGTACCTCCGTAGGTCAAGAACGCTGGTACTTCAGTTTCATTAATAAGGCTATACTTGACTGGAATATTGAGTCCAATAGTCTCAATTTTATCCAGGTATGTACCTCCGGCTGCCAAGCAAGTCAGATCATCATCGTCCGCAATTACAGGCCCCTTGAAGAAAGTACTGCGTGGTAACTCCTTCGCAGTACTAAATTCCACAGTTACCCAAATGTCTTCACGGATAGAACGCGATAACAAACGCAGTTTTTCCTGAAAAGCTTTCTCAGAGCTTAACAAAGAGCCATTCTGCTGCTCAGGATCAGGGTGTGGATAGCTTTGCGTGATACCACTGATATGATCCACATAACCGAACACATCGTCCTTAAGCGAGAATTTATCCGTCGCCTGCTGAGTGCCATTCAGGTCACGCAACTGATCAAAAGACAACATCTCACTGTGGAAATCCCTCAGCTCCTCGGCATTACGCAAGCCATAAATAGCCTCTTTCCTATATCCACTACTGGGACCAACAAAAGGCTCCTGCCACTTGTACTCTAGTGCACTAACCGTGTAGAACAACCACTTCTGCGCCTCTTCAAAGTGGCGCTCTGCACGTAACATGTCAGTAGTCAAACGACTCGCATGAATCGGATCGGCAAAATAGCGATCAGCCAGGTTTCTATTAGAAGTAAATACCTGCTGGATGATCCGTTTAGCTTGATTAAGCATACCAGCTAAGCGTTCGATCTCCTGCATTAAAGTTACTTCAGACTGAGCAATATCCAAAGCGATAGTATTCGCTTCCAGCCACATGGTGTGCACTCGCGCCCGGCTTTCCACATCCAGTAACTTATTAGTACTATCATTCAGTTTGGCTCGTTCCTCTGCAGCCAAACGAACTCTCATTTGCTCCAGATCACCAATATCCTCATTAAGCTTTAGATTGTTTAGATTGGAGAAAGTTTGATTTATACCATTCTCTAATTTATCAATTTTACCTGTGAAAATAGCTTTTACCGCTCCTCCTATGGTGTCATGAATTCCCTTCCAAATACTCCTCTGTATTGCCTTTCTCTTTACACGCTGAATTTGTTTTGCAATAGACTCCTGCTTGGAACCATAGTCCAGGATAATCTTCGACATTCCATCGACAATACCCTCCTCTTCGGCACGCCTCTCAATTTCGATTTCAATCGCACTTATCAAATCTTCCATGCGCTGAAAATTGCGATCTAAAGTAATCTGTGCGCTAGAGATATTGCTCTCCTGTAGAGAGATTTCACTACCTTCCGCTGCATCCTCGGTAATGATGGCACAATCTTCAGCAAAGCAATTTTCCGGAAAGTCCATACCCATCAAATCAAACAACCAATTGCTTAATTGCTGGTTTCGATCAGTATATTCTGTAGCCAGATTATCGGCACTATGGCGGTAGTTCTCATAGCTAGTTTTCGCGGCTACCAAACTATTTTGCGCCGTCGCAATAGGACCACTGCTTTCGTTGCTAAGGAAGTCACTCAGGGCATCGAAGGAATCAAACACTGTATTACCATCAATACCGTAACCCTGTACCAGCAACACAGCATCCTGCGGCAGCCCCAGAATATTGGTTTCGCCCGTGAGCCAGCTCACGGAGTTTTCCAAATCACTGAGATGGGTTTGCCATGCATACACCGCTTCGGGCAGACCAGAGAAACCTTGTACCTGGGTAAAGTCGGTATTCGGGAAGATCGTACGCAATGATTGCTCTTTAGCAATCAACTCACTGCGTAGCGTATTCATCTCGTCAACCATTTGTGCCAACAGGGTGGTATTGGTCTGTCCGGCAACGACGGCCAGACGAGCTTGCTGCACTTTAGTAGAAGCCAATTTGCTCATCAGCTGATAGAGCATGGTGACATCTTTGTAACCGGTGAACAGTAACTCTGCTGGGGTTACATCTTTTTGGGCCAAGTCGCTGGGGTCGTAGTAGCGGGGGCTAATTTGACCACGGGAGGGACCCCATTGTGCTAAAAACTCCGGTGCATAGGTCAGCAGGGAGTTGTACTGCTCCAGGGCATCCTTCAACAACTGGTGTGCAGTTTCTATATGACCAACTTCAACCTCCACCGCTTCGTTACGAAGGCGGCTGATACGGGCCTGATCCAGAGCTTCATTGGCCAGGATCATTTCCGCTACCGCTCGATCGTAGTATACATCCAGCGTGAAACGCTGCAGGTTTTCATTGTCGGGATGATGGGTCAGCTGCTCAAAAATAAACGCTTCCACATCAGTGGCGAGGTTACGCTCAACAGTGTCATACAGGCTGGAAAATTCAACCGTGGCTTCACCACTGGCATAAGGGTTGATGACCGTATTGGTGTCGGTATCAACGATATACATCAAATCCAGGTAGCGGAAGGCCGCTTTATCACGGGAGAAAATACCTTGAGCCGGATTATGTTGAGCTGCCGGTACTTGATCGGCTTCATTGTAATAGAGCTGCTTACGGATCTGTACCGTTGGATCAACTTCAACAGTAACTGTAAAGGTGTCACTGAAGTCGGATGAACCTGCCTTGTTAGCAGCTTGGACACGATAATCGTGGGTACCGTATACGAATGGAGAGGCATTGTAGTCATAAACATTACCAGAGCCCGAGTATACAGTTTGCCAAGCCGACTCACTGTTACCATTAATACGTTGCTGCAAGAGGTAGCTATCGGCGTTATCGACCGATGGCCAGTTCACTGTATAACCCTCACCAGTAGAAGAAGGCAAAGTGATATAGTCTGGTACTACTGGCGGTTGTAGTATGGCAACAGTAGAACAATCTTGCGGAGAATAACTGGACTGATCGCTAGAGGTCAGTGCTCGAACCTTGTAGCAGTACTGTCCATTACTCAAGTTTGTGATAGTGAATTTTAGATCAGTACCAAGATAAATTTGCTTGCCAGTATTATCCAACACCTCATATTTAACTTCGAGGCCGCCTTTATCCACTTTTCCCCAATTTAGGGTAAGCTTTCCTTTCCAACTCTCCGCTGAATCTATTGACAATACCGGCACACCTACGTCGCGATCGACCTTAACTGTTACTAGTGAGGAATAATCGGAACAGGCATATTTATTTTCGTTACAAGCGCGTACCTTATAGCTGTATGTACCGTTATTAATATCAGTAAAACTTTTACTTAGGCCCGAGCCACTATAAATAGATGAACCGTTAGCATCCAAAACCTGATAGATAGCGGCAAATTGCATGGCATTCCAGCTAAGTGTGTATTTACCATCTGGGCTGTTCTTCGTGGATAGGCTAGGAGTAGGTACTCCAGGGCGATAAGAGACAATCAAATCCCCTCCTTCACGATAACCAGAGCAGGTAGTATTGCAAGCACGCACTCTATATCGGTAGTTGCTTCCATGACTCAATGAAGAAACAGTTCTGCTGGTAGCCGAACCAGAATAAATATTACCCGACCAGCTTCCATTATCCTTGCGTTGCTGTAATTCATAACGAGTGGCCCCGCTACTGGCAGACCAGCTTAGATTTGCACTGCTAGAGGGTGTATAGCTGGGTACACTGATGGAAGATGGAACCGATGGAGTATGCTCTACCTTCATAGTTCCGCCGGTCTTGTAACCACTACATATGTTAGAAACACAAGCGCGTACACGATACTGGTAGTTGCCATTGGAACGGCTGCTTTCAGGGAAGCTAGTCCCTGATGAGCTATAAACTCTATTCCAAGAACCACCATTCAGGCTGCGGTAAAGCTCATACTTGCTTGCGTGAGTAACTGAGGACCAGCTAATCGGGTAGGTTCCATCACTATCGAAAGAGGTATAACTAATACTGGAAGGCACTGGCAACTGAGTTACCACATTAACAGTATGTGTAGCGATGACAGTTTCATACTCTATAGTATCCCCCCTACATAGCTCGGGAGCTCTCAAAGCAGCCCGGTTAAAATCGTCGTCCGGGATACACTCCTCAAACTCATGCCAGTATTCATAATGATAGGTACCAGCAGAAAGCCCAGATATCGAAACAAATTTATTTGACGTTCCCCATGAATTCAGGGAGAGAGTTCGTACATAGTTACCGTTTTTATACTCTTTCAAATATGTTCGACTCAAGGAAAATGAAGCATCTACCGGCATATACTCCAAAGAAAAGTTCCCGTCAGTATCCACACTAGGACCATCCAGGTAATCTCCATATGCAACTGCACTAGCAAAAACTAGCTGCAGCACAAATAAATTACGAATATAAGTAAACATTTATCAAACCAAGTTATTATAATTTATCTAGATAAAACACTGATAAACATCAGAATCAAATCCAAACTTTTCAAAAACACCTAAAAAATAATAAATACCCTCCAAACACCTCCCACTGAAAACATATTTAATTTCAAAACCACAAAACCTTGAATACTCACAGAGAGAAACCACAAGAATTAGAGGCACACAAGAATATAAGCAACTTTTACGACCAAGTCGCCAAATTCATTCTTACAGAAAATTACATTTCTTAAATACAGTACTAGTTTTCAACTACCATTCCGTTGATAAAGAACATTCCAAAAAAGTGCAACTGAAGGAAAACTATAAATAGCAACAAGGTTAATCTCACTCCCAGGCAGATTAACCTTCAGAAATTCTGAAACTTTAGTGGTAGAACTACATTTTATTCTTTAATGTCACCTTAAGTGTCACAAAAAGTCACTCTATATAATTATTGTAGATGCTTGGCGAGTGAATTTTATTTTCACATTGATCAATCACCCCCATCTTTCATCAAGATGCCTTGCTGCATCCGGGCCAGATAAGAGCACTTTTCCAATACTCTAATTGCATTGCCAAGCAACTCAGGAAGGGACACCGAAAGCGCGGCATTAAGGGATTTCTCAGTTTCCAATGTGGCCATCCATCACGGCCTTAAACCCAGGTAATAAAGCGCTACCTTTGCGAATCAACCGAATTTTTCACTCTCTCGCATCTTCACCTAATGACACTCGTACCAATCTTTACTTAATCACACTCTTCATAACTTGAATTACTGCCAGCTGAGATATATTTGTGCTTGCTACCACCTCAGAAATGGTAAAATTACCTTTGTTTATAAGTGCACGTATTACAGGGAAGTAGCGAGACTTGCAATTACCCAGGTCGCATTTTTATGCTTTCAGTAATTTACGTTGCTGCTCTTTATCAGACACATCATCGAGATGTGCATTGTGCTCATCTAACCCAAATTTCTCAAGAATACCGTACATAGTGAGATTTTCTGGACTGACTCCTTAGACCTTAAAAAATGCCCTTTCAAAAAAATGTTGATAGACCAAGGTTTAAAATAAATGGCGTTGACAGCGAAGATTGAAACTGCCACAACCCCCAGAAATAGTACTCCACTGAACCACTTACCTATCTTTGTTATCATAATCAGTCCTTTTATTTTATCCCCCTCATTTTCACTACATCACCTAATCAGCACAATCATTCCGACTATACAATACGCTCAACCACCTGGATTATCCGACAAAACGAAGCCCACACATAACTTAGAGTGACAAGCGTCTCAAGAAAATGGGCTTTGTTTCTTCGCAATTCATCGGCGAATAAAAATCCCACCTTCCCAACAGAAGTAGAAGATTATGAATTTATATAGTGCAGTTTCACTATCATTATCCAGAGTATCACTACGGGAATGGCGAAATGATGGCACAAGGTGGGCCTTCCAGGCTGCCATTATCCGTAGCCGAAGCAAGCTACCATTTGAGGAGTCACTACATTATCAGCTCAATACTAACGTTAATCAGAGTCTGAAAGCGGGTCATCAACTTAATGGTCACAATCTAGAGCACCGCGTTTTCAAACCCCTATACTTTAATATTTTACTAGTGGGATCAGCATAAACTATAAGTATCTGGCACACCTGTAAGCTGTGCTATGCATCGGCCAGAGAGGCATCTGGTTAATTAGTATGTAGGATAGCCTGCTACTCTCAGCGTTAGCAAACTTCGTATAATCAGCAGATTATATGCACAGCGTCACTGGAGGACAGTTTATAAAAAAGAGAAGGCCATACTGACCATGCACAAATAGGTTCACAAAGAGTTCACGTGTCTAAATGGTCATATATTTTTTGGACCTAATGCAACTTGTAATGAAATCTGCAAAGAGACAGGAAGTAAAACAGAATTCACATAATCTATCGATGCGAAGCAATTCATAATTGTCAAAGCACAGCATTGTAAAGTTAAGTAACTCACTCTTAATACTATGAGTACCTGTCTGAAGATTGACAGAAACAACTTTGGTCTAGATTTTATTGTCCGAGATATACATGGCCACTTGTACCAATTAGATAAACAACCGCAAGAGGTTGCTTTTGATCCATCCTGTAACCGTCTGTTTTGCCTTGGAGATATGAATGATAGAAGCCCTAGCAGCGAGTCTTTACTCACGCTTATTGATCACAAAACCTACTTCAATATTTTAGGCAATCATAAAGCCATGGTAATTGCCAGACTAGAGAATCCTGATACGGCTCCCAGGCATAAACCCAACGAAGGTGAGTAGATCTACAAATTGAGGATGAAAGAGCATCAGCAGTTAGTAAATCAGATTAGATGCTGGCCTTGGGGTATAGAATTAGATACAGGAAACTAACGTTTTGGCCGGATCCATGTGGGCGTCCCCAATAACAGCTAGCCACTCACGCAAAGCACCCTAGCCGACATTGATAAAGCCTTGGTCCACTAGAGTATCGTTCGAAGAGGAGGAGGCGATTGCAAGGCCTCGGGGAATTTTCTATGGGGCCGATCCCCGGTAAGCAGCTATAACAGTACCTGCTCGGCATGGGCGGCGCGAAGCGTACAATATAAAAATACAAACGTTATTTTCTAGAGCGCTTGGACACAATCCCCTCAGCCAACCTAGCCTATCCCCTAAAAATCTATTACCGCATAGTTCGGGCTGATGAAACAGCTATCGAAGATCTGCATTTTTAATTTACCAAATACACAAGATATCGAGCGACTCAACAGCCTTAGACAGAAGTCCAATATCGTTGAGTACGAAATCGGCTAAATTCGCTTTCGTTTTAGTGGTCAAGCCTCAGGAAGCGCTCTTCATAAAGCTAGTTGAACTGAGGGAGTAGCAATGACTTGTACGACTCTATCTTGCTGGAAGCCAGCGTACTCATAGAGGAGGCTAGCTTTCGACAAAATCTCATAGTTTCGTGCAAATAAAATGGCGACGAAACGGTGCGGTTAATCCTGCCATGTCATCGCATGAAAAATGTCGTGTAAAGCAAACATAAATCTAAATTTCTATGCTATAGGTTCTCACGCTGTAAGTGAGCCCAATTCACTTGATGTCCTCCCAGATAACAAAATGACACGAGTAAAATTCACACGCAAACGCTCTGCCCAGGGGCCCTAGGCTACTGGCTGAGACGCAGCATCACTTGGAGACTCCCCATGAAGAACAATGAAGTGACACCCGAACGCACGGAAGAGGTTGAGCCAACTACCTTACCTGGCGACACGACTGCACTCACGCCGGTACCCATGACTGTTGTCGAGGTCACTAATTGGCGATACCAGCGCTTAAGCTGCTTCTGGGGAGGGCCGAAGGGGCTCGATTACGGTCTATTGCGTGGGCATCAGGATATTCAAGTCGCGAATGCCTACCCGGATCAAAATTCCACCTATTTCGTCGGTCAGTTCAAATTGCCAAAAGGCGCTTACCTGAAGCTGCGGGGACATTACGGTCACCTGCGTTATTTCTCACTCACCATCGCAAACAATTTGCCGGGCGGAGTACAGGGGAACGGTAGTTACCTGCGTGACGACCAAATCGTGCCCGATGAGGGCTCAATCAACCCTTTTATGTCGCCCAATAGACGCGATGTACCGACAGAACGCCGACGCTACACCGTATATATCCGCTCGGGGCAGGCTCCTCGCAAGCCGCGCCCCAATACACTTTATACCGGTACCAACTCTGAGCGAGCCGGCATCCATCTCGCGTTTCGTAACTATATGCCCGACAACGGCTATGATGGCACAGGCAACGTGCGCATGCCGCCACTTGAGGAGGGTGGATTGCCAGTTGAGCTGGGGCTACCAACAGTCACGCTGCACCTTCCGGAGACCCCGATCCAGGGCGAAGAGGGTTTGTATAACAGCGACGATGTGGTGCTAACAGGCGAGAGAATGTGCCGTGCATTATTGGCTTCTAAGGAGGGGCAGAAGCAAGAATTCCCGACTAAAGAGTGGCTTCAATTGATTGAGGACTCCTGGGACCGAGTGAATGCACCTGCTATGCCCGCTCCCATGTTCCAGCGATTCTGGAATATGGATTACAGTGTCAAAGGTGCCTTCATCCCCGATCCGATCAAGCGGGTTATCCGTTGCCCTGCAAGCAATGACGGAGCATGGCTGAACAACCCCGACACTGTATACATGGTTGGCCTGTTCTCGCTAGCTTTTGGCGAGGTCGTGGTGATCGAAGGTAAGATGCCGACTTTTCCTAAAACCAAGCATGGTCAGGTGAACTGGCCCGAAGAGCAAACCCAGGTACGCTACTGGTCTCTTACCACTGGGGGCACAGCGCCGTCGGGTCTGGGCTGGTCGACAATCTTCGATGAAGAGATACCACTGGTTGAGGATCGTAAGTTCACTATCGTCATGAGCCGGGCGATTGATCGGCCCAAAAATGCAGACCGTGAGCACGGCGTCAAATGGATAGAGTTCGGAGCCGGTGAGGGGCACTATATCGGCGCTCGCAGCTGGGTCAACTGCGTCTACATACGCTACCAAGCATCACTGAGCAACTACGACTGGCCGAACTCCCCCCTCAATATTCCGGTACCTACTGAGGAAAATCCCGCGCCTATGGACAGCCTGGTCATGGGGCCCTACTACCCTACTGCGAAGTATATGTCGAAGAAAGAATTTGAGCGGCTTGCTTAAAGGAACTGCAATTCCTCGATAGTAATTCAACTTTGCCAAACTCCAGCAAGCGTAACTGGCCCGCCATGTCATAATGAAACCAGGAGGAGTAGCCACATAACATGGCCAAACGATCGCCGGTAGGCGCGATCTTTTCGGTAACCGCTTTCGCGGTTACCCGGCCATCACAAGAACTTTGCCGAGGAAATACTCGGCACTGGTCTCGATGCTCTGATGGCTGCCCCGAATTTCAGAGTTACGGGCTAAAGCCCTTTTCGATACCTTTCTTGATCACAGCTTTGTGACAAGAGCAGTAACAGTGGAAACTGAAGCTTTATCGACTCATGACTTAAATTGCACAATGATAAACTGCCCCTAGCTTGTATAAACAAGCTCCAATATTAACAGAGCTTCTCTAATAGCAACTAGAGACTCTAGGTCAAAAATAGGCTAAGCCAACAGATAATGTACCTATCTAATTTAAACGTCGTTAGATAGAGTAAATCTGAGCGTTATCTGCTTTAAAAATCAACCCGTAACTAGTTGATTTTATTGAAGTTTTCTAATGTATAATATGGTAGAGTTCGCAACAGGTTTCGGGCTAATGAATTATCACAAAAAGAAAAGTTGTCTCTCATAGAGAGAAGTACTGAAAACAAGCCTTCAAACCGATTTTTATTGAGAGTACTTCGATTTACTCTCCAAACCATTCATAGACCTATGTTCTATAGAATCTCTCCCGCTCCTATCTACTACCGGGCAACACATCAAACCATCTGGACAGTATCTTGTATTCGCGCATAATGCCACGCATTGACTGTGTTACTGTTACACACTTATTCGAGCAGGCCTGTAAATATCAGCCTGCTACCAATCAGCCATTGCGAATTTATATATGAGTACTCCCAATCTAAATGAAGTAATTAACCAGAGTTGTGAAGACCGATACGAATATTTCCTGAGTGCAATCGGTGAAGAGCGGGAAATTTGGATATTAGTCGATAACCAAAACTGCTTCCTCAAAATACATACTGATGAGGACGGAGGTTTTGAATATTTACCCGTATGGCCTACGTCAGAATTTGCTAGCGCTTATGCTAAAGATGAAACCGAACTCACGCCTAAAAGTATTCCCCTCCCACAGTTTCTGAAGAAATGGCTCCCCGGATTAAGAAAAGATAATATTGAAGTTGGTGTATTCCCCGCACCAGATAAAAGCGTGTGGATTACTGGCACTGAGGAACTGGAACACGACCTACGTGAAGAGTTGAATAATTTCTAATGTCACTGGCCTCAAACTTGGTTCTATGGCAAACCTCTAACACTATAAAAAGAATTGATAAATAGCTACAAAGTTAACCGTTAACTCGCAATAAAAATCTCACATCCCAATGGGGTTTTTATTGCGTTTTTAGGAGGCTAACCCTCAGATGAGTAGCTTTAGTAGGTTCCCCGAATTGGATAGTTATTCTCCGGATTTCGAATAAACTCGATCCCCATCAACAAGGTCTGCAAGTCTGGTCTGGCGAAGGGTGCATTAGAAATATCAACGATTTGCAGCTTACCAGCCTCATTAATCACAAAAATCCCGGGTTCGGCAAAAGGCTTATCAGTTTCCTCTGGAGACCTGGGATTGGAGATATAGACACCCAGTTGCTGCATCTGAGGGATGGATAAATTGTAACCTATCGGAAAATCTGGTTTGACCTCCCTCATTTGTTCAGACGCTTTCTCGGCGCTATCCGCTGACACAGCTGTCACATAAACGCCCTCTTCATGATATCTCGGCAGCAGCACATTCAATTCCCGTAAATACTTGGTACAGAGCGGACAGTGCTTACCTCGATAAACCACTACCATTTGCCAGGGGAAACTCCCTTCCATTTTACCCAGCTGAATTTTTCCACCACCCAGCTTGGCCACTTCAATAGCAGGGATTTCAACACCCGCTGCCAACTTAAGATTACCCATAAAGCCGCTCCATAAGACTACTGCCAAAGACACTCTATCAAGACTAGCCTTTTAGAACACGGCTGACTTGAGAAGCCAATTGTAAGGAGGACTACATCGCCCACTCTCCAATGATAGAAGCTATAGTTATGACTAATCGGACAAAAAATCAAATATTAAATACAGGTGAATATATGAAGTAACTCTTATCAGTTTTATTCTATTTGATACTCTTTAAAGGATATATTTGCACTGAGCGAGACTATCTGGAGAGATTACTGACTGGCACTGCCAGATATATATTTCCCAGGAATGAGTTCTTCGAACTATTCCGGTAAGCCCTATACAATAAACAATATAGATAGTTAACGTTTTGGAATACGCACCATTTCCAAGGAAAAGATGACCGAATGGCACTGGTAAGTAACAGCGGTGGATACCACCCACCTTGAACTTTCCCTAAAAAAAGCCCGCTATAAATAAGCGGGCTTTATCCTGTGAGGAAGCAGGAAGCGAATAAGCCCCCTAATGTGCCAAAAAAGGCATAAAAGTAAATCTAAAAATTACTGAGTACAGGCAGCAATACGACCAGCGCTGTTCTTACCAATACCGCAGTTCAGACCATTAGGAATGCCGGTATAATCTGGGGACATAATGCCACCATTACGCTGTGCATCGTGGTCAGTATAGAGGCTTGCCAGGTTATATGAACGCGCTGTGCCCTTGTGATCGTTGTCACAGGAGAAGATAGCGCTGCCATAGGCAATGCCCAGGAAGGTTTTGTATTCCTTCAGGTCTGAATAGAGATTACGCTTGGCAGAACCGGAGCAGTTCATCTGGGATGCGAGATTAATATAACCATCGTCCTCACCAGCAAGCAATATAGAGCTTGCGGTTGCAACACCAGGGAAACCAGCATAACCACCAATGGTATATACGGGCGATGCCAAGTTAGTGCCCACATAGTTGCGCACGGAGTACACATCATTAGTTTGCAGATAACGTACCGCTGAGCATTCACGACCGATAAATAGGTCGTTAACCACGCTTTCGATCCAGCTACCATTACACAGACGATCGACGAACTCGGTGCCTGTAATAGCCCCTCCAGTGGTAAAGATCGCAGCAATACCATTCATAGCTTTGTCGAAGTCGACCTCTACAGCATAGCGATCATCTAAACCGGCAACATTTCTGGTTTTGGTTTCCGTTTTACATCTCTTCCAAAACCAGCGACCAGTACAAACCTTATTGCTCTCAGTAATAGTATTACTATCAAACTGATTATAAGCACGATTGTAATAAGGAGACCCAGGCACTGCGTTACCAGATAAGTACATCATTTGTGCAGCGCCCTGGCTATGGGCAATCACCCAAAAAGTATCATCGGCTTTACATTGATTCTCATGTTGATAGCCATCTCCCTTACCGCTGCGAATATCGATAATCTGTCTGGCAATTTCGCCAGCTGTGCCATCATGCCAGTAAGGCATTTCACCTTCATCGGTGGAGTTATAACCTACAACTCCATAGTTGCCGCCATTGATTCGCAGCTGCTCAATAAAATTACTGCCGTTATATTTATCAAAGAAAGCTTCACTCCAATAATCTAGGGCTGGTTGCTCTAACTTACCCTGGGAGTTGGTGCGCTGTTTTATATGCCCTTCGGTACCATGTCCGTGAACTAGGATATAGCAGTTATCTGCCGCAGCAGATACGGAAGCAAATAGGCCAGCCAGTGCAAGTGAGAGACTCGCACCTAGTCGTTTACAAAGAGTCATTGTTGTTTCCTTATATTTATTTCCCGGCTCTAGATCACACTTCCCAAAAAATTATTTTTATTGGCCGGAGTCATTTTTGGACAGGGAAAGTTATCCGGGGATGCTCAACGGATATAGGACTTAGGGCGCCAAACGAGAACCGGGGGCGACAGGCTTGCGGACCAATCAGTCACATATTTGACTACCAGCTGCTAATCGAATTAACTCAAATCAAAATCGCCTTGATCGGTACTGATCCATGAGCCCAATGCAAAGAATATTGAAGTTACTATCCTCCTCTATTAACCCCCCTCCCTCTATCAAGAAAAAAACTTGCCAAGCCTATTGAGGCTCACCCTCCACCAGGCCCATTTAGTAAAGATTACGAGATATCATCAAGTCATTCACAATCTTAGAGTTCTCAAAAAAACACTATAGATATTAGGGCAACTATGCATTCCCCTGAGGAAGATATTCAAGACCGGGTAAAGGTATGGGGTGTTAGGCAAATGCTCTATATAGATATAAACCCAGACTATGAGATGAATTACATCGCTGACATCTGTGCAAAATCGAAGTATTCGATTCCATAGCTGGAGTCTATTTTGTTCCAGGAGATACTATACGCCTACCGCTTTAACTTAATGATACCTACAGCTCCAGAATGGAAAGGATTGGAGCTTCACGGGCTAATACAGTAGATATTCAGCAGGCACCGCTTTGGCAAAGGAAGACAGTCCTATTTAGAAAATATACCTTGCAACTTGGTTACCTATTAAACAAAACATTAAATTTTGCTGAGTTTAAGCAGAAGCATGAAACTTATTCCACCATTTATAGAAAATGGCCCAGCAACAATACTGGGCACAAACTTACTATCCTTTTTGACGGAGGGGCTTAATTGGTACTCTTGGAATGATAAATTATCGCCTGCCACACATTCTGCTGGCCACCACCATAATTTTCAATTTTCGGGTTCTTAATGTAGCTCCAAGCTACCTTACCATCACCTAAATACATCGGTTCATCTAGCCCCCCCCAACCATGGTTAGGAAGTTGAACTGGGCCCTCAAGAATATTCAAATCCGAATCGATCTCCAAAACATAATACGCTTTTGAGACCAATAACCGCAGAGAGCTAGGGCTATTAATTCGATCAAATTTCAGATTATCCGAAATACATTAAAATTTAGCATAACCAAGTAAATAGCGGTCATTTCTTAAGTCAACCAACTGAGGATCACTAATTTGGTAATCACTATCCTCCACTAACCATTCAAAGCCCTCACCATCAATGCTGCCACTGCCATTAACCTAGGTAATTCCCACACGACTTTAAGAAGAGGAATCCAGCCCGTTACCGGAATAAAGAGCCTGGCACTCTATAATGGGATAATCATCATTATCATATTCACTCTTATGGGCCATATAAGAGAGAAAACAATTAACCTCCCAATTTGAACTACATTCCTCATCAAAAGCATCTACATCATTAAGATCAGCACCAACCTCATCACGAAGGTAGCGCTCCATATCTGAATATTCTATGTATTTAGGAGAAACAATAATTGATAGGTTGATCTCCTCACCTAGAGGTACCACCGTGTGGCCTCCTCCATTGGATACTATCGATGAAGTAGAGGATAAAAAATGATTAAAATAGCCTTCGAATGAATCACTCCACACCATTTTATCGCAATTGTACCCAACTGACCACGTGACCATTGCCGCAGCCCCAGCCACGGTTATCTGAGCCACTCATTTTCAAAAATCAATAATTTCTATTAATGATAATTAAGGCCGCAGAATAGTGAGAGCCAGGACCAATAAATTTTTTAAAAAATGAATTCCCATGATTTTTCTTCACCCCGTAAGTCGCTACAAATATAGTTATTATTTGGTTTGAGATACACGTAAGCCAACGCGACCTTATTAGCTATGCAATCGACCTTCCGTGATACACTCACCACAAAAACCGTGACATAGATCAAACCGCAAAAGACAAAAGGTCTTGATAAAGCAACATGAGAGCAAAAATACAATGCAAAGTATTGAACATTGATGCAAACAGCCATCAAAAGAGAATTTATTAAAAATCAGAGATACAATTCAATAAAAGTGAAGACAAACAAATAATCAAGGTATTTCTTATTAATGTTCAGTAAGCAATTTATATACTTTGATTTAAATAGAAAGCTGCTAGGTTATACAGCTTTTAACAAAAATAATCATTCTTCAAGCTATTAGGGCCTGGCAACAATATACATCTTTGAAATTAATCGATATTCCACCGCATAAGTAGTACACCTACAAAAACCTAACAAGGATATAGTGAAATGAAACTACCACTACTAATTATCAGCTTACTCTTATCTAGTGCTTGCCTGGCAGCTCCAGAAATTAGAGGTACACCCCAGGACCTACGCGGACTCCTCCACCCGGCGGAGAATATTGTTACCATCCGTGGCAGCGCGGAAGAAACCGCGTACTCCGATAAGGCCATTGTCAGTTTGATTGTCACAACGGAAGAAGAGCTACTATCAAATGCAATTGACGCCAATCACAGGCTCCGTTCCAAATTGCATCAGAGCCTGACAGAGGCTGGAATCAAGGGAGCAAATATTAAAAGCTCAAAATTTTCCTCCTCACCCCAATATGGCTGGATGGGCAAGAAGCCCAAGAGCTATAAGGTTGTTAACCGCGTAACTATTTCAATCAACGAGGAAAGCCAACTCCACAGTATTGCGCAGCTCACAGATCAAAACGAAGACGTTGAAATAGCAAACACCATATTTGAGCATTCAGAAAAGAATCTGTTTAACAAGAAAGTTAAATCCAGGGCTCTGCAAGATATTCTGGAACAGAAAGCGGATTATGAAAAAGCGCTTGGTGTCCAGCTGACACCGATAGGCATTCGCGGTGATAACATACACTACCGAGCTACTGAAGGCGCCATGGCTATAGAAGAGGTTGTTGTTACCGCTTCCCGTGACTCCAGCAGCAACTTTGAGAGCAATTTTTTTGATTCTGGCCAGGATAAATCATTTGATGAGGTTATTTATGAGGCGGAGCTCTCTGTAGACTTTCGTGTTCGTCCTCAGCCATAGTTAAACCAGTTCTAGTGTTATTACAATTCTGATGATCTGAGCCCACTCTTTACACTGCTTAAGCAGTGGGCTCCATCTACCAGGCTTAACCAACTACCCAACAGATAAGGATAATATCTGGCTGATCTCATTTAAGCTGCGGTTCGACTGCGCCTGCCAAGTTTCAATAGCCGCTTGTAGTGCGACCCAGTCTTTTTTTGAAGAGGGAGATTTATCTACTACCCCCTCTCTCACTAGAGCACGGATAGTATCGCTGGCAAAGACCAGTGTATCCACCCCCATACGACGCAAAAAAACCTGGGCGGTTTTGCCTCCCAGTCGGTCTCCACCTTTGCGTAAACTCTGGAGATTCTCTACATAGTTTTTCGTATTCCAGCTAGCAAAATACTCCCCCAGACTCCCATTCTCATTGGATAAATGCCAGAAGAAGTCTGCATTCCGGGAGATTGAGCGAGTTTTGGTCCAATGCTTTATCATGCCCTCCTGGCGCATTAAGTCATCCAGCGCTTCCTCAGAGAGATATCGGCAAAAGGACAAATCAAAGCCATAAAAAATATGCTCTATCCCCGGCCATTTTTTCTCCACGACTTTCCAACTAAACCCCGCCTGAAATACAGCCCGAGAAGCCGCAGACAACCATTGGCTGTTGGGTATTGCTGAGATTTCTTTAGCGGGTTTAGGCTTTGTGAGTCTGGCCGTAAGGCCTTTCTTTCCGCCGAAACGGTCAATGACGGGGGCTTCAATATCGAGAAAATTTCGCATTTATGCTTAATATCCTTTAATAGCTAAAGCATGTCGTACGAGTGATGAAGTTAGCGGTGAGCACATTTGACAGGACCACAGTGTGTCCAGGCTAGGAGTCAGCCTATCATAGCCTCTTCTCCCACCTTCTTTAGAAGGTCGTTAATCAGTAAGGGAGCTCTTACAATTGGCTTGATCACCGCAGGGATGTAAAGTTGCCTCCATACATCAGCGCATAACAATCTACGAATCAATAATCTCAGGTGAGCTCATCAATCATACGCATAGCATCCTGAGCACCATAGGATTGCCTTCTGGTAGGTTCAGCTTCAGATGACGCTTGGGCCTGGCTCTGTGAATGGCCAGAAGGCTTGGCAACATTCACCACTCGCGCCATCGCTTGGTAGGGGTAACCCGCATTAAACGCCAAGCCACCAATCGGCTTCCAGCCCTCATTCAGCAGCTGGGTAACTTCCTCTTCCAAACTGGAAAAGCCAGACTTCCCGACGGCAATTTTATACTCAGCTTTCTTCACATCTACCTCCTGTACCGCATGTTTTTCCGATTACACCATTCACACTCTGTAACCGGTACATAACCTTATTAGGCTCAAAGGGGCGGAGTTTAAAACACTTACCACCCACTCTAAAGTAATGGATACCAGCCCTAGAGAAACCTGTGAACTCAACCCGGTAAAATCAACCAGCTCATCCCCGCAATAATCAACGATGCGGTCACACTGAGTACCGCCCCCTCGCGAACCATATCCTGTATACGCACTTTACCAGTCCCGTAAGCAATGGCATTCGGGGCTGTGGCAACAGGCAACATGAAGGCACAGCTGGCACTCATAGCCGCGGGGATCATCAATACCATAGGTTCAAAGCCCGCAGAGGTCGCCGCCACAGCGAGAATGGGCATGAGTAGAGTCGCAGTGGCTGTATTACTGGTGATCTCTGTAAGAAAGGTAACTCCCAAACATAGAATCACCAACATCAGCCATAGTGGCATAGCAGTAAGAAAGGACAATCCATTACCGAGCATGTCGCTCAAGCCAGATGTTGAAAATCCTTTGGCCAGGGCTATACCACCTGCAAACAATAACAACATGCCCCAGGGAATGGTTTCCGCTGTCTGCCAGTCCAGCAAGCGCCCCCCTTTGCCATTGGGTACCAGGAACATTGCCACCACTGCAGCGAGAGCTACGGTACTGTCTCCCGCCGCTCCTATCCCCAGCCAATCGCTCCAGCCACCAAACGGTGCATTGCGGGTTACCCAGAAGAAAATAGCGATGGCGAACACTAGCAGAGTGCGTTTCTCCTCAGCCCGCCACTCACCGACTTGGGGCGGCTCAATTTCATTCTTCAAGTGAACATTGCGGGTAAGCCAGAGGGCCATTATCGGTAAAGTTACCAGGGCAACCGGTACCCCGATCTTCATCCAGCCAAGAAAGCTAAACTCCCTACCGGTGACCTCTTCATATATTCCCATGAAAATGACATTGGGCGGTGTCCCCAGAGGCGTCCCCACGCCTCCAAGGCTTGCTCCATAGGCAATCCCCAGAACCAGGGCAACAGTGAGGCGCTGATTATCAATACGGGAGAGAATTGCCAGGGCAATGGGTAACATCATCAGGGTTGTGGCGGTATTGGAAATCCACATGCTGAGGAAACCAGCGGCCAGCATAAAACCGAGCACCAAGCGCCTACCGCTAGATACCCCAAAGATACGCAACATATATAGAGCCAACCGTTCGTGGGCACCACTCTTTTCAAGGGCTTTCGACAGAATAAAAGCGCCCATCAAAAGCAGAATTACATGGCTACCGAGGGATGCCGCAACAGTCTTATGATCCGTCACCCCAAATAGGGGTAAAAGCACAAATGGCACCAGAGAAGTGGCGGGAATAGGAAGCGCCTCTGTTACCCACCAAGTCACTGTTAGCAGGGTGATCGCTGCCGTCACTGCGGGAAGATACTGCATCCCCAGTAGAGTCAAAGAAATGTAAAACGCTACAGCCAGTAACGGCCCCAAGACGATAAATTGTTGCCGCGCAATCGACATACCAGCTCCCAATTCCCCCCTAGCCAGAAGGGTTAACTTTCTTATTGATTTATTCCCCAGGTGAATTTGGTGAGCAGTGCTACCCCTCTCATCTGGAGCTGCACAAAATACAAGAAATCGAGCGGCTTTCGCAGCCTTGACCTGAAGAAAATACTCCGAGAAGGGGGCATATTTAAATAAGCAGACCTAGTAGTCATGAGGGAAGGGCTCAACCGCCGTCACCAAAAGACAACCCCAGTGTCATAGCAATGAGAATTTCCGCTTCAATCCAGTAATGAAGGACCCTTTCTGCTTAACGCTTAATTTGTACAGATGTACAATGCGCGCCAATCATGACTTTACGATCTTTGCCGCTTGCTAACACCCAAGCGCCTGTCGACTGACTGAATTGAGGTACCCCTTGAATCATATCGCTCTCACCGCCCTAATCGCATTAGTTAGTAGCGGCGTTTACGCAGAGGAGAAGCCTTTTTACCTAAAAGCCTCACTGGGTAATATGCAGTTTGATAGCGAAGACTCCACTGCGATAAGAGAGGACCTCCACTCAACCGGCTACGCATTGACTGTTGGCTATCAGGTAAATAACTATATTGCCTTCGAAGGCGGTATAGCGAATCTCGGCAATATCCACAGAGACTATGAACAGAGCGCTCACGGCCTCGAGTGGCACAATGAAGATGAAGTATTAATAGAAAACTACGATTTCAGAAGTCTGCAGGAATCCAAATACAATTCTTATAGCTTAGGATTAACCCTTTCGACGCAAATTCAACAAAACTTAAATGCCGGAGTTCGCTTTGGTGTACACCAATGGAATGAAAATAACAGCGGCCAGACTGAAGACTCCGGCAACCTCAGCGTATACAGCCTAGATCGCGAGCTCTTGTATGCAGAGTCCTACGATAGGTCTTATAGCTGGAGTAATGAGAAGGACAGCGGCAGCAACCCATACTACGGTGCTGAAGTTAAGTGGAAGAACGGTGACTGGGGCATCAACCTGGAACACACCATCTACGAGATTAAAAAAGAGAAGGCCAACCTGTCTTCTGTCGGCGTAACGTATAGCTTCTAGGCAATTCACTACCAGCTCCTATTTGAAGCCCTCAAATTGAGGCCTTGTAAGGCGGGTGCTCACTAACCGCCAGCACAAGGCCCACTAAACCCTCAGTGTGTAAATTAAACACATCAATCCCAATCTTCCCTGCTCCACCCTGTACATCTCATTTTTATCCGGCAAACTATCGCCCTCCAAAAATAACACTAAAGGGGCAGAAGGGATTCATGAGCACGATACCGAATACCGTGGCAGTACTGGACAAACTGCGCTGGAATGCCCATCTGTGTAAGCACAGCCACTTCCGCGCCTCTATGAAGGGGCGCAATCTGCATGTGCTCTGCGGAGTCCCCATAGTGGTGGTCAACTTATTCCTTGGCTCTCTGTTCTTTTCCCTAATCAATGCGGAACTTCCTGACTGGACCAAGTGGAGTGGCGCCGCTTTAGCCTTGCTGGCTGCTTTACTGGGGGGAGTACAGACTTTCTTCAACTTCAAGAAAAACTATGAGGGACACCGCCAGGTGGGTAATGAATACCTAGCCATTGCCAGAGAATGTGAACGGTTAATTGCCCTCTACTTTGATCGCATTCTCGACCTGGAGCACCTCTCCAATAAAATTTCCGAACTCAATACCCGCTACAGTGAAATTAATCAACGGGCCGAAGAATTTATTGTCTCCGACAAGGTTTATCGCCAAGCGATGCAGATACAAAGCCAAAAGGCCAGCAAGGAGCCTTCTTTAGTGGAGCGCATGAGGAATACTTCTTTCGAAGAAGCTAAAATAGGCTCACAGGTAGAGAGTTCCCAAGAACCTCTCAGCAGTTAGTAGCCATTTTCAGCAGCGGTAACTATGCAGAAAGAGCACAGCGATCATTCACCCAGCAAACACAACTTTCCCCTTTGCTATTTGGCCACTGATATTCGCACACCCAGCAATATCGGTGGACTCTTTCGCATTGCCGATGCCCTGGGCGTAGAGAAAATTTACCTGGCTGGAGATAGTCTGCTACCACCAAACTCCAAGATCCGTAAGGTATCCCGCTCAACTGAGCAGCATATTCCCTATCAACACGAGGAAGATGCCCTAAAAGCCGCCTTAGCACTACGGGAAGAGGGATACAGGATAATCTGTTTAGAGATCACATCCAGAAGCGTTGAACTGGGTCAAGCCCCTGTCGTTGAGGGAGATAAGGTCTGCTTGGTTTTAGGGGCTGAAAAAGATGGAATTGCCTCCGAAATACTGGAAATAGCCGATGCGACGGTGCACATCCCTATGCATGGGGTTAATTCCTCAATGAATGTCACTTCGGCCTGTGCTATCGCAAGTTATGAGCTATTAAGAAAGATGACTCCCTCGCGGTCCGCTTAAAGCAAAAAACTTCTTTACAGTGTTATAGACACAACCGCAGGATAGATAAATTATCTCCTTCCGTTATTTAAGCTCTGCCCTCAATCCGGTACTTTTAAAGTTATATTTTTCTTGTGTACATAATCCGGATCACCGCCAAGCCGCTTGTTACAATTCAAGTTGTTAATCGACTGGATATCGGAGTTACTCAGATTAAAATCGCTTAGTAAGAAATTAGTTCCTATATGCTCTATAGATTCTGATTTAGGTATAACAATACGATGCTGCTGAATATTCCACTTTAAGATGACTTGTGCCGGCGTAGCTGAATGCCTTTCAGCAATTTCAGCGATCACCGGGTCCATTATCGGCTTCTCAGCCAAAGGCACCTCTGCCCAGCCCCCGGTACCCAGTGGGGACCAACAACTAATTGCAATTTTATGAAATTGACAATAGTCAACTAGTGGTTGCTGGGTGAAATATGGATGCAACTCTATTTGGTTAATAACCGGGCGAACTTCGGCAAAAGATGCTATTTGCTCAATATCTGATTTGCGGAAATTTGATACCCCTAAAGCTCGAACTTTTTTCTGTTGGTATAGCCCCTCCATCGCCTCCCAGGTTTCCCGTGTATAAGCGGGAACGGGCCACTGGATTAAATAAAGATCCAGGTACTCCAGTTTCAAACGCTCCAAGCTTCGTGCAAAAGCATCGTGAGTCTTCTTTCCTCCCTGCTCGGTATCCCAGACCTTACTGGTAATAAACAGTTCACTCCTGGGGATACCCGACTCCTTGATAGCTCGGCCCAAGGCGCGTTCATTGCCATATAAAGATGCCGTATCGAAATGCCTATAGCCAATTGCCATGGCCTTTAGGATTACCTCGGTGACAAAACCATCATCTTGCTGCCAACTACCTATCGCAGCCATCCCCATTCCGATTTGGGGAATCTCCACGCCATTATTTAATTCGATAAAATACATACTCGATCCCTTGCCAAATGCTGCAGTCTCTACCCACAACAAACAGCCACCCTTGTTCTAATTACGCCCGGCGCTGAATATAGGTGATACAAGTTGTTAGCGACGAAGTTTTCAAATAAACAGACATTTAATTAAAAAGAAAAAAAGAAATACACCACTCTCGATTGCATAAACGATCTCAATGTCATTTGTCGAAATATTTCGAGAATAGTGCACTCTTTTTTGCGAATCGATATAAAAATCCAAGTGCAAAAGCCAGAAAATCTTGACTACCACTGCATCTCAATTCTTTACTTTATGTTATTTGGGAGGGAGAGACCCCGCGAATTCCACCCCCCGATTTACCCACTCATCGAGGTCCTGCTCCACTGCATCTTCCTCCACATAGACCATCCCCTTTAGAGGGCGACCGGTATAATCCATAGGGCGAGTATAACGCTCAGCCAAAGCATCCTGATAATTATCCGGCCCCACCCGCACCATCAACTCTTCACCAACCACACCACAAGCCATATTGCCATTTAACATAAATGCGAGACCACCAAACATCTGTTTTTCAGAGAGCCCCTGACTTCCCTGTAATAAATTGCGCACTTTTTCTGCTAGTGTTTCGTTGTACGCCATGACAATCTCCTTAGTCACTGTTGCTAGGTAGGAAAAAGAATTTTTGGTACTGCTGGGATCTGCGCCAATAAAAACGCGACAAGCGAAAGATCAGTCGAAGGGAGTTTATGAGCAGCGCCCCATGCCGAATTTCTGCATAGAAGCCAATTAAAAAATTGTGAATCGATACAGATAACTGCACCATAGCGAGAAAAGTTATTTCGAATAATCCTTTAAGTGTAGCAGGAAATATCCAAAGCGCTCCAAAAAGTAAATCGTGCCAGATGCAAACACTGACAAAACCATAAAAAATCAATTAACAGTGAAAATACACTCGACACTGAATTCGAAGAATCACTATCGATTTTGAAGGGCGATTTAACAGCTGATACAGGCGGCATATCCTTATGCCACAAAAATCCATTTGCCTGCCTAGAAAATAATTTGCACCCCGACAGAATTGTGGGGTGCAGAAGAGAATCGGCTTAGTCGACAAATACCCGCGCATTGCGGAACAAGCGCATCCAGCCGGAATCTTCTTTCCACTCATCTGGATGCCAGCTGTTGCTGACAGCTCGGGCAACACGCTCGGGGTGCGGCATCATAATAGTCACGCGGCCATCTTCAGAACTTAGGGAGGTAATACCATTGACCGAGCCGTTGGGGTTGGCCGGATAAGTTTGGCTGATTTCCCCTTTGTTATTCAGGTAGCGCATCGCGATAGTGCCGGAAGCTTCACACTTCTCCAGTGCCTGCTGGTCAGCAAACTCCACTCGTCCCTCACCGTGAGCAACGGCAACCGGCATGTAAGTACCCGCCATACCTTTAAACAACACGGAAGGTGAGTCTTCAATGCCTACCAGTGCGAAGCGCGCTTCATACTGCTCAGAGAGGTTGCGCACAAAGCGCGGCCAGTGATCCGCACCAGGAATCAGCTCTTTGATCACTGAGAACATCTGGCAACCGTTACACACCCCCAAGCCGAAGGTATCGTTGCGATTGAAGAAGCCTTCAAACTGATCGCGGGCACGATCGTTAAACAGAATGGTTTTAGCCCACCCCTCACCGGCACCCAGTACGTCGCCGTAAGAGAAGCCACCACAGCCCACCAAACCTTTGAACTCGTCCAAAGCGATACGGCCGGACAGGATGTCACTCATATGTACGTCGACAGCGTTAAAGCCGGCGCGGTGGAAAGAGTGCGCCATTTCCACTTGGCTGTTCACACCCTGCTCTCGCAGTACAGCAACTTTCGGGCGAACACCTTTAGCGATATAGGGCGCACTGATATCTTCGTTGATATCGAAAGTAAGATTTACTGTCAGGCCCGGATCTTCCTGGGCGATTGCGGCAAATTCCTGCTCGGCACACTCAGCGTTATCGCGCAGGGATTGGATACGGAAGCTGGTTTCCGACCAGATCTGCTGCAATTCAGCACGGGAGCGCTTGAAGATTTCAACACCGTTATTGGTGATGCACAGGTGTTCGTTATTATTCAGGTAACCGATCTTGTGGGTAGGTACACCGACAGCGGCAAAGCGCTGTACCAGCATATCCGCTTCACAAGCGGGAACCTGTAATACTGCACCCAACTCTTCACTGAACAGCGCGGCAATCGGGTCTTCACCCAATTCATAGATTTCCACATCCATACCCACGCGGCCGGCAAAGCCCATTTCCGCCAGGGTTGTGAATAGACCGCCGTCGGCGCGGTCGTGGTAGGCCATGATCAGGTCTTCGTTCAGAGCCTGCTGCACCACCTCGAAGAAACTTCTCAGCTTCTTGGCATCATCCAGGTCTGCGGGCTTGTCGCCCAACTCGTTGTAGACCTGTGCCAGACAGGAAGCGCCCAAACGATTTTTGCCAGCACCCAGATCAACCAACAGCAGCTCACTCTCACCTTTATTGGTGCGCAGTTGCGGGGTCACTGTTTTGCGTACATCGGTAACCGGGGTAAAGGCGGAAATTACCAGAGACAGCGGTGCGGTAACCGACTTTTGCTCACCTTCTTCTTCCCAGGCAGTGCGCATAGACATAGAGTCCTTGCCCACCGGGATGGTAATGCCCAATTCAGAACACAGCTCCATACCCACCGCTTCTACGGTGCGATAGAGTTTTTCCTCTTCACCCGGGTGGCCCGCAGCGCACATCCAGTTGGCGGAAAGTTTGATATCGGACAGCTGCTTCACCGGAGTACAGGCGATATTGGTAATTGCCTCACCCACAGCCAGGCGGCCTGAGGCCGGCGCATCCAACAGTGCCACCGGGGTACGCTCACCCATAGACATGGCTTCACCGGCGTAGCTGTCATAGGCAACAGTAGTCACCGCACAATCAGCCACCGGCACCTGCCAGGGACCGACCATTTGATCGCGGGATACCTGGCCGGTTACAGTGCGGTCACCAATGGTAATCAGGAAGCTCTTGCTGGCCACAGTGGGCAGGCGCAGCACGCGCTCAGCCGCTTCGTTCAGGTCGATATCCGCGGTGGAGAAAGCCTTGGCTTCAACCTGGCGAGTCTCTGCTTCGCGGTGCATGCGCGGCGGCTTACCGAACAGTACCGACATCGGCAGATCCACTGGTTTGGAATCAAACTTCTTGTCATTCAGCAACAGGTGCTTGTCTTCGGTAGCCTCACCAACAACAGCGTAAGGCGTACGCTCACGCTCACAGATTTGCTCGAAACGCTCCAGGTCTTCCGGCATAACCGCCAGTACATAGCGCTCCTGGGATTCGTTACACCAGATTTCCAGCGGGCTCATACCCGGCTCATCACAGGGCACATTGCGCAGTTCGAAATTACCGCCGGTACCGCCATCTTTCACCAACTCGGGGAAAGCATTGGACAAACCACCTGCACCCACATCGTGGATAAAGGCAATCGGGTTGTTCTCACCCAGCTGCCAGCACTGGTCGATCACCTCTTGGCAGCGACGCTCGATTTCCGGGTTTTGGCGTTGTACTGAAGCGAAATCCAGATCTTCAGAGCTGGAGCCGCTGGCCATACTGGAGGCTGCACCACCACCAAGACCAATCAACATGGCCGGGCCACCCAGGACTACCAGCTTGGCGCCGGGGGAAAACTCGGGCTTTTCTACATGCTCTTCGCGGATATTGCCGTAACCACCAGCCAACATGATCGGCTTGTGATAGCCGCGACGCTCGCCATCGAAATTCTCTTCAAAGGTACGGAAGTAACCGCAGATATTCGGACGGCCAAATTCGTTATTGAATGCTGCGCCACCGATGGGGCCTTCGATCATAATGTCCAGAGCGGTAACGATACGCTCGGGCTTGCCGTAATTGGACTCCCAGGGCTGTTCCCAACCGGGGATCTGCAAGTTGGAAACGGTAAAGCCGGTCAGGCCCACTTTCGGCTTGGAGCCGCGGCCCACCGCGCCCTCATCACGAATTTCACCACCGGCACCGGTACCAGCGCCGGGGAAAGGAGCAATTGCGGTGGGGTGGTTGTGCGTCTCCACCTTCATCAGCAAATGAATGGCTTCAGTACTGAAACCGTATTCCTTGCTTTCCGGGTCTGGGTAGAAACGTCCAGCCACGTTACCCACCACAACTGCAGCATTATCCGCATAGGCAGACAACACATTGTCGCCGCCTTTTTGGTAGGTATTCTTAATCATGCCAAATAGAGAATGCGGCATTTCTTCGCCGTCGATAGTCCAGGAGGCATTAAAGATTTTATGGCGGCAGTGCTCGGAGTTCGCCTGGGCGAACATCATCAGCTCCACATCGGTGGGGTTGCGATCCAATTCCTGGAAGCTGGTGAGCAGGTAATCAATTTCGTCTTCGGCCAGGGCCAGGCCCAGTGTCACATTGGCAACTTCCAATGCCTCGCGACCACCTTCGAGAATATCCACACCACGCAGTGGGCGGGGCTCTTCTTCAACAAACAGCTGCTCAGCCTGCTCGAGCTCGGTAAAGACCACCTCGACCATACGATCGTGTAGTTGTGAGGCCAGCGCCTGGCGCTCGGCCTCGCTAAGCTCAACTCCACTCAGATAGTAGGCAACACCACGCTCAAGCCGATGAATTTGGGTGAGACCAGCATTGTGGGCAATATCAGTGGCCTTGGAAGACCAGGGAGAAATAGTGCCCGGGCGCGGCACCACTAGGATCAGCTCGCCTTTCGGCTGGTGCTTCTCTTCGCTGGGGCCGTACTGGAGTAGCCGCTCAAGCAGCGCCATCTCCTTGTTATCCAGTGCGTCGCTATCGGCGAAGTGTACGAACTCGGCGTAAAGATCGTCGATGGTCGGTAGCAGCGCGCGCAGTTGGTTGAGTAGTTTTTTATGGCGGAATTTCGACAGTGCGGGAGCACCACGCAGAACTAACATTGCGGGAGATAGCCTCTTGTCTAAATGAGAAAGATTGCGCGAAAGAAGAATCGCACAAGGCCCCGGAAATTTGAGAGGCGCAATTGTACCCGAAGCGCCGCAACTCCAACACACCCGCCCGTCACTTGAGTACACATGAACTAAATAGCAATCAATGTGTTCAAAAGGCGAACAAAACCAATCGTAAATTCACCGATTTTATTAGGGGGTTAAAACTCCCTACAAAAGTCTTAATGGCATTTCAAGCGCCCATGTCACAGTGTCCTAAAGCCAAATTGGGCAGATTGTCGTCAAATAATGTAAAATTGGCAGACTGTGCCAGCATTGGCGAGGAAAGCCCTGGCGGAAATACCCGCAGCAGGCCTTAGGCATAACAGCGATAAAACCAACGGACGAGCTAGAGGGGACAGCCTATGATGATGAGAAGCCGAGCGCTGCGCTATGTCCGCCGCGTGTGCAAAGGTATCGCGCTGTCCTGCTGTGCCTCCCTATTAGTTGCCAGTAAAGCACCGAATACCCTGGAGCGAATTAAAGCTTCCGGTGAACTTGTTGTCCTCTCGCAAAACGGCCCCACCACCTATTACGAAGACGCCTCTGGCAATCCCACCGGTTTTGAGTACGGCATGCTGCACGCTTTTGCCGAAGAGCTGGGAGTCAAGCTGGTGATTCGCGATGTGCACAGCCTGGATGATATGTTCGCTCGCCTGCGCGATCCCGAAGAGGGTGCTCATTTTGCCGCCGCCGGGCTGACAGTGACCCCGGAGCGCCGTGAACAAGTGCGTTTCTCCCCTTCTTATTTTGAAGTTCGCCAACAGATTATCTACCGCCTCGGAGAAAAACGTCCTCGCAGAACCAGTGACCTTGAAGGTAAGACCATTGCGGTTATCGCCGGCAGCGCCCATGCCGAAGAATTAAAAAAACTCTCACAGCGTTACCCCAATTTGCGCTGGGAAGAAGTTTCTGATGTCGACGCTATGGAGCTGGTAGAGATGGTACACCAGGGCCAATACAGCTATGCGGTGGTGGATTCCAACGCCTACGCTGTGCACCGTGGGCTCTACCCCAAAACTGGAGTGGCTTTTAATCTCAGCCAATTCCAACCGGTTTCCTGGGCTTTTCCCAAAAGTGACGACGACAGCCTCTATCAGCGAGCACGACTGTTTATGTTGCGTGCCAATACCAATGGCATGATTGCACAGCTGCGCGAGGAATTTTTTGGTCACGTCAGCGAACTGAATCCCGGTGGTGCCCAGGCATTCGCCAGGCGTAGCCGCGAGCGACTGCCCAAGTGGCGCGGAGTTATGCAAAAAGTGGCCGATCAATACGAGCTGGATTGGCATCTGTTGGCTGCACTCAGCTACCAGGAATCCCACTGGAATCCCCGCGCTCGCTCACGCACTGGGGTTCGTGGCCTGATGATGCTTACTTTGAATACCGCCAAAGAGCTGGGGGTCAACCGCCTCAACCCGGAAGAGAGTATTGAGGGTGGCGCTCGCTATATCGTGCATATCCGCAACAAGCTACCGGAACGCATCCGCGAGCCCGACAGAACCTGGATGGCTCTGGCCGCCTACAACGTGGGCTACGGTCATCTGGAAGATGCCCGTGTACTCACCCAGCGCATGGGCGGCAACCCAGATCTGTGGCCGGATGTACGCGACCATCTGCCACTACTGGCCAAGCGCCAATATTACAAATCTACCAAGCACGGCTACGCACGCGGCTGGGAGCCGGTTACCTATGTGCAAAATATCCGCCACTACCAGGCTCTGCTGAGCTGGACCAGCCGTATCGAAGAACAACGCCTGGCGGCCAATGATGAAAACGGTGGGATTCTTGCAGAGAACAGCGCAGTGGAAGCGGAAGGCAGTGCCGCACCCGCGCTATAAATTACAGGCGCCAGAGAGATGGAAGACACTGTTAAAGAGATCGAGGAGTTTATCGATTATCTTGTACAGGCAGGAGCCCACTGCCGAGTGGATGAGCTGGAGAGCGTCTACTATAGGAATATGCAGGTCTACATGCTCGATGAATCCGACCAATTGACCCTGGCCGATTAGAGCGCATTTATCGATTTATTCAAACACAAGCGCGATGCCGGTGAATTGCCACTGAACAGCTGGAAAAAATTCACCATGTGGCAGCGAACAACAACTCTGCGCTGGTAATATTTTCCCGAAAAAATAACTTAGCTGGCCAGGAAAGAAAATTAAGGCTGGGCATCAACCTGGTTTATGAGGATGGGCGCTGGCAAGTCATTCGGGAAATCATCTTTCTGGAGCCCCCCTACCCTAGCTAACTCCTTCGTAGCAGTTACACTGGCCGCCCCCTATAAAAGGCCCACTGTACAACAGATAATTTGTTGAATCCCCACCTGGCTAGTAGAAACCAGCTAGCTTTCCGCTTGAGACACTCCCCAGGCACAAGGCAAAAACTGCAAGTCCTCTGGCTCATCAATATCTGGTAGCACTTCCAAACACCGGCAGAGCATTGCACATTCCTGTAGGCGCTCCAGGGTTTGCTGGGCAACCACCTCCGTGCTCCAGGAAATGTCCTCAAACAATCTCCAGTGCACCCGCTTGAGCCCCAACAGGGTGTATCCACCATCTTTTGCCGGGTACATAACTGCATCGGCATTCTTTAGCGCAACGGCCGCCTTACGCAGACGCGCGGCCGTTAATGCAGGGCAATCTGTGCCCAGTAATAAAAGTCCCTGGCCCGCCACCTGACAAGTATTGGCCGCATGCCACAAACGCTGACCTAGGTCGCCTTGCGTCTGATTATGCAGAGTTACCCCCCTGGGTAGGGCTAGTGTTTGCCAGAAGGGATGCAGGGAGTCCGGTGTAACATGCAACTCTACTGGGCCGAGGTCGGCTTTTACTGCTTCCATTAATGTCTGCTGCAACAAACGCTCAGCCAAAGAGGCGGCCCCCTGCTCCCCAAGAGCTGGAATCAAACGGGTTTTTGCATAGCCGGGAAGGGGCGCCTTAGCCATTACCACTAGACGCAGAGAGGGCAGAGAAGAGTTACTCATAGCGTTTTGCCAGACACTCCGCCGGAACGCCGCGCCAGTAATCGAAACGCAAACGCCACATTAACAAGACTGTGCGCCAAATTCCGAACTTTTGCCAGCGGCGTCCAGAAGTAGTGACTCTCTGACGCAGACAATGGGGCCGCGCTATTTTTAACAGTTGCCGGCTCAACTCAATATCTTCCATCAGTGGTTGCCGGGCATAACCTCCCACCTCATTGAAGAGGGAGCGACGAACAAAAATCGCCTGATCACCTGTGGCGATCCCACTCAAACGAGAGCGCCAATTAATCATGGTAGAAATCAGGGGAAACCACAGGCTGTCTCCACTGATACGAATATTAAAACGCCCCCATTGTGCCCCCCTAACCGAGGCAGAGGCAATCGCACTCAGAGCACCTTGCGGTAGGCGAGTATCTGCATGTAGGAATAACAACCAACTGCCACAGGCAACCGAAGCGCCCGCATTCATTTGAAGCGCGCGTCCACGCTGGGATTGAATTACCCGCAACCCGGCTGCAGCGGCTATCTCTGCACTACCATCACTACTGCCACCATCAACCAGGATTATTTCACAACTGCTGTATGCGACCAGCTCCCTCAATTGCGCTACCAGCTTGGGTAACTGCTCCCGCTCATTTAACAGGGGCACAATAACACTGTATTGCACTATCTTGCCTCAACTCCGCCTCATCCCTTTTTTTAGGCCTTACCCCAGTCTCCACTGGTGAAATTTTTCCAACCAGCGCAGCAAGCGTTTGGGTGCATTGGCCCGCTTCCAGTTTCCTGCAACAAATTTATTGCCTTCGGTCATTGTCGGATAGATATGAATGGTGGATAGGATTTTATTCAGCCCCAGCCCCTGCTTCATAGCAAACACAAACTCGGCGATAAGCTCTGCCGCATTTTCACCAACAATTGAAACGCCTAATATTTTATCTTTACCTGGTACTGTTATTACTTTAATAAAACCCTGTGCCGCCCCATCTACAATAGCCCGATCCAGATCATCAAGATTATAACGAGTTACCTCATAAGCAATATCATTTCGCTTGGCCTCGAGCTCACTGAACCCAACACTGGCCACCTCAGGATCGATAAAAACTGCCCGAGGTACCAGCGAGTAATCTACGGCAAATTTCTTGATATCACCAAAAAGGCCATTCACTGCAGCATACCAGGCCTGGTGCGAAGCCATATGGGTAAACTGATAGGGACCGGCAAGATCCCCAGCCGCGAGAATATGGGGGTGGCGAGTGCGCAGGAAAGTATCGGTTGTCAGTTTACCATCCTGCAATAAATCCAATTTTTCCAGCCCGAAGCCCTTGGTGCGAGCGCGCCTGCCAAGTGCCAGGATAACCTCATCAAATGTCACCTGTGTTTCACCCTCGGCATTACGTAAATGTAATGTGCTCTCCTGGCAATCTTTATTGCCACTAAAAGAAACTGCCTCATGCCCAGTGAGAAGACATACCCCTTCAGATTTCAATGCCTTGGCAACAGCCTCCGATACTTCGTGGTCTTCCTGGGGGAGTAGACGTTCATCCCGCTCAATCAAGGTCACCCGAGACCCCAAACGGGTAAATGCCTGGGCCAGCTCACAACCAATGGCACCGCCACCCAGTAATACCAATCTATGCGGAACCTTATCCAGTTGAGCAAACCTATCCCAGAGTGTTTCACTCGTCAGATAATTAACTGTATCAAGGCCGGGGAATGGCGGTACTATAGGCTCGGCACCAGTAGCCAGGATAATGGCACGCCCACGCAAAGATCTTTCACCGCCACTTTTCAAAGTGATATCAACTGTCCAGGGATCAACCAATCGTGCATAGCCTTTTATCACTTCCACACCGAGCTCTGAATAACGCTCCACGCTGTCATGAGGCTCTATCTGCTGGATAGATTTACGCATATGCCGCATCACCCCAGGAAAATCAATCTCCGGTTCCGGCAGGCGCACACCAAAATTACCCGCAGTACGAGCGGAGTGCGCCACACGAGCACACTTGATCAATGCCTTACTGGGCACACAGCCGGTATTCAGGCAATCCCCCCCCATGTCCCCAGACTCAATTAATGTCACCTTAGCTTTTACTGCCGCAGAAATATAAGCACTGACCAACCCTGCGGCACCTGCTCCGATAACAATAATATTACGGTCAAACTTTTTAGGTTTTTTCATTGGAGTCTCACTTGGCCTCGCGGCGACGTTTAAGCCAGTTGAGGAAGTATTTTGCCAATAGAGGGAAAATACCCAGCAGCGCAAAGGACAAAAGCAATTGAGGGGAAGCGATATCTTTAAGGCTTTCTATTCGGGCGAGTTGCGTTCCCGCATTCACGTAGACAATTGTGGCCGCAAGCATGCCTAACTGGCTCACCCAATAAAATATCCAGACTCGCAGGTGGGTTAACCCCATCAAGATATTAATCAGAAAAAACGGGAAAATAGGTACAAGGCGCAGGGCAAAAAGATAAAATGCGCCTTCCCGCTCAATACCTTTATTCACAACTTGGAGGCGTACCGCAAACCTTTCCTGAATATAATCGCGAAATAAGTAGCGGGCCATAAGAAAAGCCAGAGTGGCACCGATACTGGAAGCAAAAGACACAATAATAGTGCCCCACAACAAACCAAAAATCGCACCAGCGGCTATGGTGAGAATAGCCGCGCCAGGCAAGGACAAGCCGGTCACCAAAATATAAAAAACTAAAAACAGGAAACTCACTAAAAATGGTGAGGCCGCTTTCCATTGCTGGAACTGCTCCCCGCCTTCCTGCAATTTGTCTAGACTCAACCAGTGATGTAAATCAAGTGCGTAAAAAGCAATCACCAATACCGCGATAACCACCAACAGCAGTATTTTTTTACTCATAGTATTCCTGCCCTATGGCTATAAAACCCTTTCCTCTTACAGTGCTCCACCACAGCTACTACCCTGCCCCGCAGTACAGCCGTAGCAGTGATCTGCCACTGCAATCGCGCTCCCCTGCAGATTCTCATCGAGTAAATCATGCAGGTGCGGCCTACCTGGCACAGGAATATCTAGCTGCTGATTAAAATCGCAATCGAATAGATTCCCCTGCCAGTCAACACTCACCAGGCTGCGACACATAACGCCATCGAGATTTTCAGCGCTATAACTGTCACGTAATAAAGTCATATAATCTTTAAACTGCCCCTTGGAAATCAACATGGAACCAAAGCGCTTGATGGGCATATTGGCGAGCGCAAACAATTGATTGAACTCAATATTAAATTGCCTTCTCAATTCTCTGCGATAGTCCGCCTCCAGGACACTCTGCTCTGGGGGTAAGAAGGGGCCTTGAGGGTTGTATACCAAATTTAACTGCAAACCACTTTCTGGCTTGCCATAACCCAGTTCATTGAGCTTTTGCAGACCGGCAATACTCTTGTCAAAGACCCCTTTGCCGCGCTGTTTATCGACGTTATCCATGGAATAACAAGGAAGGGAAGCGACCACTTCCACATGATTTCGGGCGAGAAACTCCGCAGTATCTTCCTTGCCTGGCTCGAACAAAACTGTGAGATTACACCGATCAATAACCTGCACTCCCAATGCCCGTGCAGCACTGACCAAGCCGCGAAACCCCCAATGTAATTCCGGTGCGCCACCAGTGATATCCAGTCTCCGAATACGGCGCTTCTCAATGACCTCCAACAGCAGTGCCAGGTTTGCATCCGACATCATTTCCGTGCGATTGGGACCTGCGTTTACATGGCAGTGCACACAAGACTGATTACAGCGATAACCAATGTTGAGCTGCAGGGTTTCGATAGTACTGCGGCGTATTGCCGGGAAATCGGATATTTCAAGTAATGGCAGTGTTTCATGCATATGTCTCAGTGCTCCACTTCTTCCAACACTAATTGTGTCGGTTCAAGCAGTGGTTTTATTACAGCAAGCTGGCCCTGCGACATTGTTTCCACAGGTGTGACCAATCCACTGGTCAATGCCGTATGGGCAATGGAGTCAGGTTTCTCCATACCCAATAATCGAATGGCCTCTGCTGCTATCAACTGGGCACGCGCAGCATTTTGCTGCAGATTGGCGATTGCCACTTCTGCGGTAACCGCTTGCTCGCGAGGGTGCCAACAGTCGTAATCGGTGGCCATTGCGAGTGTGGCGTAGGCAATCTGCGCCTCTCGCGCCAATTTCGCCTCTGGCATATTAGTCATACCAATGACCGACGCCCCCATGCTGCGATACCAGTGGGATTCCGCTCGCGTTGAGAACTGTGGCCCCTCAATGCACAAGTAACTACCACCCCGATGTAACTGCACCGGCTGCTCGGCCTGGGTGGAAGCAAAGGCCCGCGCCAGACAATCCGCCACTGCGGAACATACGGGGTCTGCCATAGAGACATGGGCTACAGCGCCGCCACCAAAAAAAGTGCCCTCACGCTTGCGCGTCATGTCGATAAACTGATCGGGAATCAACATATCCAGTGGCCTGACCTTCTCCTGCAGAGAGCCAACCGCCGAGAGAGAGAGCAGATAGCGCACACCCAACTGGCGCAACCCATGGATATTTGCCCTGTAGGGCACCTCAGAGGGGATCAGCCTGTGACCGCGTCCATGGCGGGAGAGAAAAGCAACCGGGATACCCTGCAGCTTGCCACAAAGAATGGGATCCGATGTCAGGCCAAATGGGGTCTCCACTTGAACCTCTTGCACATCAGTCAGCCCCGGCATTTCATAGAGACCACTCCCCCCAATCACACCAACCAGTGCTCTAGCCATGTTCACTCCTAAGTAGTTAGTTTTTCCGCAGTATAGAATTGAGCAATGACCCTGTATATCGGCAGATAGGGTGCAAAATACTCCCTAAGAACGCGCCTAGAGCAAGAAATACTCACGGCAATCCCACCGATAGTAGTCCTTCAGCACATACCAGTAGATTTTGCGAGAGACCTTTGCTGTACATAGACAAATTGATCGCCTATATTTACCCGGGTAATATTATTTTGCCCGGATAAATCAATAGGAGACTTTTGTTGTGCCAGAGTACATAGCCATTGAGCGACAACAACTGATTGCAAGGGGCACACTGGAGTCGATCGTTCGCCAGATAAAATCCCGTGAAACGCCACTTGAGCCCATGGTTTTTTCAACCGATAACTGCCAAAGAATCGAGATCGATTGGCAAGGCGATATTGAGACGGTACTAACCAGATTGAAGCCCAGCACAACACCTACCAGTGCAAAGCGAGGGCGCCCAAAGCTGGGAGTCATTTCCAAGGAAGTCACATTGTTACCCCGTCACTGGGAGTGGCTGAGACAGCAACCAGGCGGAGCCTCCGTTACCCTGCGCAAGCTGGTGGAGCAGGCCCAGAAAGATATTTCACTCGAAGAGCGTATCACCACAAGCCAGCATCAACTCGATAGATTTATGCTGCAGGTTGTTGGTGACGCCCCAGGCTTCGAAGATGCCAGCCGCTCCCTCTATCGAAATAGCAAAGTAAGCTTTGAAAAAGCCATCCGAGCCTGGCCAGAAGAAATCAAACACTTTGTTTTGGCCAAATTTAATGATATTGCAGAGATACATAGTGGAAATAAGTAATAGGGATCGTATATGAGCAAACAACAAGACAACATTTTCCTCAAGGGTGCACTTTTACCGGTTTTCTTCAAAACAGCAGCACCGATCATTTTTATAATGTTGGTAAACGGCTCTTTTACCCTGCTGGATGCTTATTTCCTGGGGGAGTATGTAGGCCCTGACGCACTGGCAGCTGTCACCCTGACATTTCCAATGTTTATGTTGCTAGTGGCACTATCCTCCTTAATATCGGCTGGCTACTCCAGTGTTCAGGCCAGACTCTTGGGCGCGGGAAAAATAGATAAGGCAAAACAGGCTTTCTCTCAGGCAATCACCTTGGCACTGTTAGTTTGTGGCCTTCTTATGGT
This sequence comes from Microbulbifer mixtoriginis (SeqCode), assembly GCF_052466765.1. NCBI lineage: Bacteria > Pseudomonadati > Pseudomonadota > Gammaproteobacteria > Cellvibrionales > Microbulbiferaceae > Microbulbifer > Microbulbifer mixtoriginis (SeqCode). Next base: position 3,784,339 of record NZ_CP174289.1, on the reverse strand, counting down.
GCTGTTTACTCTTGGGGGTAAACAATTGACGATGTTGGTAGCCAATGGCTCCCAGCCGTTGGCGGATATGGGCTACACCTATTTAACAATTCTTGTTTTCCTATCTCCCGCCCTATTTATTGGTTCCGTAAACTCCGACACATTACGCTGTGAGGGAAAACTATCGTTGATGGCGATAGTTTCTTTAAGCTCCATACTTCTTAATATCGTTTTTAACTATATTTTTATTGCCCACTTTCAAATGGGAGTAGCGGGTTCCGCTTATGGAACAGCATTGGCTCAATCAATCGCCCTGATGATAGTGGCTGGCTATCGTCATTACGGAAAAACAGTCATTGATACACAGGTCATCCGCCTCTCCTATGAGAAACAATATTGGAGAGAGTTTCTGTCCTTGGGCTTACCGGCTAGTTTGAGCTATATAGGCGTTTCCCTCACCTCTATGGCAGTTATATTCAGCCTACAGGCATGGGGAGCGGAAAACTATGACGCTACCGTTAGTGCCTACGGTATTACCACTCGGATTATGACTTTTATTTTTCTACCCCTACTCGGCTTAAGCCAGGCTTTTCAAACGGTGGCAGGTAATAATGCTGGCGCAAAGATCTGGTCGCGAATGGATAGTAGCATCAATATCGCCCTAACTGCGGCATTCGGCTACTGCCTGCTACTTCAGCTTGCCGTCATTATTTTTAAAGACACTTTAGGTGGGTTATTTGTTAACGATCCTCTGATCATTGAAGAAGTTGCGCGTATCCTGCCAATGATGACTCTGGTTTATTTCTTGGCTGGCCCCCTCATGATGGTTAATACCTTCTTCCAGGCGATTGGTGACGCCAAACGAGCAGCCATTCTCGGACTGGCAAAAACTTATATATTTTTACTGCCTTTAATAGTACTACTACCTCTGGCCGTTGGTGAAGTTGGAATCTGGTATGCAGGGCCCATTGCTGAGTTATTACTACTTAGCCTGACGGCTTTTATTCTTTACCAACGCAGCCGTACACACGGTCACAAATACGGCTTGTATAGCACCTAGCAGTACCGAATACTTCAGCGGCACAGATAGAAAATGTAATTTATCTTTTAGTAAATTTTGCGCTTAAGCCTAAAGAGCCAGAAATTTAGAGGGTACGTTTAGAGAAGAAAATAAAAACGTAAAAAAGGGAGGTGCTGACTCCCTTTTTTAAGTCACCTTCGCAACAACGAACTGATCTACACCATTGGCATCGCAAAAGATCTTGGTAAGGTCAGACGCCTGCCATCGTACAAATAGGAAAGCATATTCAAATCACCCGCGCTGGGATTCCAACTTGAATTATTAACCTGGTTGGGGGTAATTTTACAACCGCCTGCCCTGGTATTTTCCCTGACCCCCAGCGCCTGGGCTTGAGCATCGTACATCATGATAGACTGGCCATCGAATGACGAGCCATGAGTCATAAAGCGTGCCATTGTCTGGGTGCGGGTTTGCACTTGTAAAGAATCCAGTGTGCTCTGCACTGCCATGGGAGCATCTGAACGCATATGCTCGTGGGCCAATCCCAGGGTATGACCAATTTCATGTGGAAGCGAGGCAATCGCAGCCCGATTCCCTCTCCAATTAACACCGCAATACTGATTTGTTGTATTGGTATAACCTACGGTGGCACTACTATCATTATCCCGGATAGTAATCACACCCTGCCCCGCCGCTCCCACCTGCAAAAATTTAATCGCCGCAAACTGAAACGCCCGATAAATACACAACTCCCAGCGGGACATGGCTTTCTTAACCGCCGTCACATAGCCAGCATCAAGATTATTCGGTACGTAATATTTAACGATCCCATTAGGCCAGACTCCGCCAACATCCTCATTTCTATCCAAAGAAAAACCACTAAAGACCAGCTTATATGAAATATTTCGAATATTTTTATCTATTGATAGTCCCATGCTGTGAACCTCCACAATTATTTGGTCATTATTTTGAGGGTTAATAAATCCTTTATCTAACTTACAACCGGACTCTTAAAAGCCAACCTCCGCATTTAATCCCAACAAGGAATTTATACCCCAACAAATTCACAACACCTAGAAAAAATTAAATAACTCCTAAAACACTCCAAGAAAAAATAAAAAAATAAGATACTTTCTCAAACAACAATAAATATCATTCAATATTTAATTGCATAAAAAAACAAAAACATGAAAAAACCACAAGGCAGAAGAAAAATATCGGCAAAATGCACAGAAATAGTGAGTAGCGTGAAAATTAAAATGGCTGCGCAGCGAAATTAATCTGGCAACAAAAGAAGCCAAGGGAAAGATTGGCACGGAATTAGGATGACGGTTGAGTTTAATAAACAAAAAAAGGCCTCCCAAAGGGTGGCCTTTTTTTGTGCTAGCCAGCTAGTAATTACTTACCAGCCAGTAACTTCCTTCAGAGCGTCGCCGATCTGAGCCAGGGAGCGTACGGTTTTAACACCAGCGTCTTCCAGAGCAGCGAACTTCTCGTCAGCGGTGCCTTTACCACCAGAGATGATCGCGCCCGCGTGACCCATACGCTTGCCGGGAGGAGCAGTTACACCAGCGATGTAGGAAACTACAGGCTTAGTAACATTTTCCTTGATGTAAGCAGCGGCTTCTTCTTCAGCAGTACCACCGATCTCACCGATCATAACAATCGCTTCGGTCTGCGGATCGTTCTGGAACATCTCCAGGATATCGATGAAGTTGGAGCCCGGGATGGGGTCGCCACCGATGCCCACACAGGTAGACTGGCCGAAGCCGTAATCGGTAGTTTGCTTAACCGCTTCATAGGTCAGGGTACCGGAACGGGAAACGATGCCCACTTTACCCGGCTTGTGGATGTGACCCGGCATAATACCGATCTTGCACTCACCCGGAGTGATAACACCCGGGCAGTTCGGGCCGATCAGGCGCACGCCCAGCTCGTCGCACTTCACTTTAGCGTCGAGCATATCCAGAGTCGGGATACCTTCGGTAATACAAACAATCAGCTTGATACCAGCGTTGGCCGCTTCCAGGATGGAATCCTTACAGAAAGGCGCAGGTACGTAGATTACAGAAGCTTCAGCGCCGGTCTTCTCTACCGCTTCTTTAACGGTATCGAATACTGGCAGGCCCAGGTGAGTCTGGCCGCCTTTACCCGGAGTTACACCACCAACCATCTTGGTGCCGTAAGCAATCGCTTGCTCGGAGTGGAAAGTACCCTGGGAGCCGGTGAAGCCCTGGCAGATTACTTTAGTGTCTTTGTTAATCAATACTGACATGATTATTTACCCTCCGCAGCTTTAACCACTTGCTGAGCCGCATCGGTCAGACTGGTCGCCGCGATAATGTTCAGGCCACTGTCGCTCAGAACCTTGGCGCCCAGGTCTGCGTTGTTACCTTCCAGGCGTACAACAACCGGTACTTTAACGCCAACTTCTTTTACTGCGCCCACAACGCCTTCAGCGATCATGTCACAGCGAACGATACCACCGAAGATATTGATCAGTACGGCTTTTACGTTCTCGTCAGACAGGATGATCTTGAACGCTTCAACAACGCGCTCTTTGGTCGCGCCGCCGCCAACATCTAGGAAGTTAGCTGGCTTGCCGCCGTGCAGGTTGACGATGTCCATGGTACCCATGGCCAGACCAGCACCGTTTACCATGCAGCCGATGTTGCCATCGAGGGCTACGTAGTTCAGGTCGAACTTGGCAGCGTGCGCTTCACGGGAATCTTCCTGGGAAGGATCGTGCATTTCGCGCAGGTCCGCGTGGCGGTACAGCGCGTTGCTGTCGATTACCACTTTGGCGTCCAGGCAGTGCAGGTTGCCTTCGGTAGTAATTACCAGCGGGTTGATCTCGAGCAGGGCCAGATCTTTTTCTTCGAACATTTTCGCCAGGCCGAGGAAGATCTTGGTGAACTGCTTCACCTGAGTCGGGTTCAGGCCCAGTTTGAAAGCCAGCTCGCGCGCTTGGTAAGGCTGAGCGCCTACCAGCGGGTCGATGGTGGCTTTCAGGATTTTTTCCGGAGTCTCTTCCGCTACTTTCTCGATCTCAACGCCGCCTTCGGTGGAAGCCATGAAAACGATACGACGGGTGGAGCGGTCAACAACGGCGCCAAGATACAGTTCTTGGTCAATGTCGGTGCAGCTTTCAACCAGAATACGGGAAACAGGCTGGCCATTTTCGTCTGTTTGATAAGTTACCAGGCGCTCGCCCAGCCACTTCTTGGCAAACTCTTCAATTTCTGCCTTGGAATCTACCAGCTTTACTCCGCCAGCCTTACCGCGGCCACCAGCGTGTACCTGGGCCTTTACTACCCACTTATCACCGCCAATTTCGTCAGCCGCTGCTACTGCCGCTGCCGGGGTTTCCGCTGCAATGCCTTTGGAAACCGGCAATCCGTATGCCGCAAACAGTTGTTTGCCCTGATACTCATGCAAGTTCATAGTCAATACCAATTCACATGTGAAATGTGTTTATTAATTGCAGATCTCTCTGCACCTGAAAGACAAAACTCAAAATTTCCGTCGTTGCAAATTTTGAATTCCGCAAATGAAACCGGGGCGCTAATTAATTAATAATTAGTGCCCCGACATCGAAAAAACTTCTTACTTGCGCTTCTTGCGATTTACGGTGTGAATCGCATGACCGTTCACGCCCAGTGCCGCTTCTTTCACGGTCTCAGACAGAGTCGGGTGTGCGAATACGGTCATACCGATATCTTCGGCGCTGGAACCGAACTCCATCGCGATCGCCACTTGCTGAACCAGATCGGCAGCAGACGGGCCAACGATGTGGGCACCCAGTACACGGTCAGTTTCCGCGTGAGCGATGATTTTCACAAAGCCCTGGGTATCGTTGGCAGCCATAGCGCGACCGTTGATGGCAAACGGGAAGCTACCTACGTTGTAGGGCTCGCCATCGGCCTTCACCTGCTCTTCGGTGCGACCAACCGCAGCGATTTCCGGGTGAGTGTAAATAACGTTGGGGATCACGTCGTAGTTCATCATTGGCTTCTGGCCGGCGATGCGCTCAGCGACTACAACACCTTCTTCAGAAGCCTTGTGCGCCAGCATCGGACCGCGTACCACGTCACCGATCGCCCATATGCCCGGTGCAGAAGTCATGCACAGGTCGTTAACGTAGATAAATCCACGCTCGTCCATCTTCACGCCGGCATCTTCAGACAACAGGCCTTCAGTGTAAGGACGACGGCCAACGCAGACGATCAGCTTGTCGAAAGTTTCCTGGTGCTCTTTACCATCTTTGTCCTGGTAAGTAACAACCACTTCCTCGCCCTTCACTTCAGAGCCGGTTACGCGGCAAGCGAGGCGGATATCCAGGCCCTGCTTCTTGAAGATCTTCTGGGATTCTTTGGCAACCTGTTGGTCCATGATCGCCAGGAACTTATCCATCGCTTCCAGAACAACCACTTCAGAGCCCAGGCGGTTCCATACTGAACCGAGCTCCAAGCCGATAACGCCGGCACCGATAACGCCCAAACGTTTGGGCGTTTCAGAGAATTCCAAAGCGCCGGTGGAATCGACAATAATTTTATTGTCTACCGGAGCTGGGGGAATGTTTACCGGTACAGAACCGGAAGCCAGAATGACATTTTCGGCTTCGTAGACAGTGCTGTTGCCTTCGTCGTCAGTGACTTCCACTTTCTTGTTGGCCAGCAGTTTACCGGTACCGAAAATGGAGGTCACTTTATTGGCGGTGAACAGGCCAGCTACGCCGCCGGTCAGCTTCTTAACGATCTCGCCCTTGCGCTCGATCATCTTGCTCACATCCATCTTGACCTTGCCGACTTCAATGCCGTGCACGTCGAGAGCGTCTTTGGCCTCGTGGTACTTCCAGGAGCTGTCCAGCAGTGCCTTGGAGGGAATACAACCTACGTTCAGGCAGGTACCGCCGTTAACGTATTTACCTTCCTTGTTTTTCCACTTTTCAATACAAGCAGTCTTCAGGCCCAGCTGAGCGGCACGGATGGCAGCGACATAACCACCAGGACCAGAGCCGATTACGATTACGTCAAATTTTTCCGACATGATCAGTTCCAGATATTTCTAATGCAGTGTGATCGAGGGGCCCGCAGGCCCCAGAACTTATTTTTTAAACTTCGAGCAAGATACGCGCTGGATCTTCGATCATTTCCTTGATCGCTACCAGGAAGCCAACCGCTTCTTTACCGTCGATCAGACGGTGGTCATAGGACAGCGCCAGGTACATCATCGGCAGGATTTCCACCTTGCCATTTACCGCCATCGGGCGCTCCTGGATTTTGTGCATACCCAGAATTGCGGTTTGCGGCGGGTTCAGGATCGGAGTGGACAGCAGGGAGCCGAATACACCACCGTTGGTGATGGTGAAGGTACCGCCAGTCATCTCTTCGATAGACAATTTACCATCGCGGGCGCGAACACCCAGATCGCGGATATTGTTTTCCATATCCGCCAGGCCCATGTTTTCCGCATTGCGCAGAATCGGTACAACCAGGCCTTTCGGAGAGGAAACCGCTACACCGATATCCTGATAACCGTGGTAAACAATATCGTTACCATCGATAGACGCGTTCACCGCGGTGTAGCGCTTCAACGCTTCTACCGCAGCTTTCACAAAGAAGCCCATAAAGCCCAGACGAGTGCCGTTGTGGGTTTTTTCGAACAGATCTTTGTAGTTCTTGCGCAGGTCCATGACCGGCTTCATGTTCACCTCGTTAAAGGTGGTGAGCATGGCGGTGGACTGGGAGGCATCCAGCAGGCGTTCAGCAATACGCTTGCGCATGCGGGTCATAGGAACACGCTTCTCCACGCGCTCGCCCGGAGCAACAGCCACTTCGGCAGCAGCGGCGGGAGCAGCAGCGGCGGGCGCAGTGCCAGCTTTCATTACGTCTTCTTTGAGAACACGGCCACCCTTGCCAGTGCCTTCAACACCCGCCAGATCGACACCCTTCTCAGCGGCCATTTTCTTGGCGGATGGCATGGCAATTTTGTCGCCAGCAGCGGGGGCAGCCGCTTCGGCAGCCGGAGCTTCTGCTTTTTCTGCCGCCGGGGCAGCGGCCGCGCCAGCGCCCGCTTCAAACTTAGCAATCACTTCATTGGAGAGGACGGTATCGCCCTCACCCTTGATGATTTCAGTCAGGGCACCATCGGCAGGTGCAACAACTTCCAGCACAACTTTATCGGTCTCGATGTCCACGATCAGTTCATCGCGGGACACAGCTTCACCGGGTTGTTTATGCCAGGTGGCGACAGTTCCGTCCTGAACAGATTCAGGGAAAGTTGGCGCTTTAATCTCGATCGTCATTTTTTCTGTTTCCTGAGATTGACTCTTCACTTATTACTGCCGCCGGTTACTTGACGGTCAGCGCCTCGTTGATGAACTTATTCTGTTCTTCAAGGTGCGTGGACATGTAGCCCGCCGCAGGTGCTGCGGATGGGGCGCGGCCCACGTATTCCAGATCCAGCTTCGGGTGGGTTTCCGACAGTAGACGACGCAAGTGGTGCTGGCTGGAGTACCAGGCGCCCTGGTTCATGGGCTCTTCCTGACACCAGGCAACACTCTTGATCTTCTTGAATGCGGATACCGCTTCCACAAACTCTTCGTCTGGGAATGGGTACAGCTGTTCGATTCGTACGAACGCAACATCTTCCTGCTCACGCTCCATACGGGCTTCCAGCAGGTGGTAGTAAACCTTGCCGGAGCACAGCACCAAGCGTTTCACTTTTTCTGGGTCTACGCCCTGGTCCTGGATCACGTTATGGAAGCGGCCTTCGGCCAGCTCTTCCAGGCTGGAAGTGGCCAGCTTGTGACGCAAAATCCACTTTGGACTCATAATCACCAGAGGACGACGCATTGGGCGCACCGCCTGACGACGCAGCAGGTGGAAGATCTGTGCCGGAGTAGTGGCATTACACACCTGAATATTGTGCTCGGCACACAGTTGCATAAAGCGCTCTAGACGTGCGGAGGAATGCTCCGGACCCTGGCCTTCGTAGCCGTGCGGCAGCAACATTACCAGGCCACACATACGGCCCCACTTATGCTCACCGGAAGTGATGAACTGGTCGATTACTACCTGGGCACCGTTGGCGAAATCACCGAACTGAGCTTCCCACACCACCAGGGATTTTGGTGTAGTGGTGGCGTAGCCGTATTCAAACGCCAACACCGCCTCTTCAGACAGCAGCGAGTCGTAGATGTAGAAAGGCGGCTGGTCTTCGAACATATGCTGCAAAGGCACATAGCTCTGGCCATCTTTCTGGCTGTGAATCACCGCGTGACGGTGGGAGAAGGTTCCGCGACCCACATCCTCACCGGTAAAGCGGACCATAAAGCCCTCTTCCAGCAAAGTGCCATAAGCCAGGGTTTCCGCCATGCCCCAGTTCAAGGGCAGTGCGCCACCGGCCATCTTGCGACGGTCATCGTAAATCTTGGAGACCTGGCGCTGCATCACAATGCCATCGGGCACAGCGGTCATACGGTTGGCCACATCCTGCAACTTCGGCAGCGCATAGCCAGTATCTGCAGCTACTTGCCAGTCGTGGCCCAGGTAGGGGCTCCAATCTACAAACATGGAGGAGTCCGGCTGCTTCACCAAGCCGGTGGCCACGTCCTCACCCGCATCGAGTTTATCGCGGTAGTCGTTGGCCAGCTTGTCCGCAGCAGCCTTATCGAGTATGCCCTCAGCCACCAGCTTCTCGGAGTAGAGGGTACGGGTAGTTTTATGCTTGCGGATAGTCTGGTACATCAGCGGCTGGGTACCAGAGGGATCATCAGTCTCGTTATGGCCGCGACGACGGTAACAAACCAAATCGATAACGATGTCTTTCTTAAATTCGTAGCGGTAGTCCACCGCCAGCAACGCGGCCAATACGACCATTTCCGGGTCGTCGCCGTTTACGTGCAGCACCGGCGCATCGATCATCTTGGCGGGATCGGTAGAGTACTCGGTGGAGCGAGCGTCTTCGCGCTTGCTGGTGGTAAAGCCTACCTGGTTGTTCAGTACGATGTGCACAGTACCACCGGTGTAGTAACCGCGGGTCTGAGACATCTGCAGGGTTTCCTGCACCACACCCTGACCGGCAAAAGCCGCGTCGCCGTGGATGTTAATCGGCATTACTTTTTCACCAGTCCCGTCTTTACGACGGTCCTGGCGAGCGCGTACAGAACCAACCACCACAGGCGCACTGATTTCCAGGTGCGACGGGTTAAAGGCCAGCGCCAGGTGTACTTCACCACCGGGAGTCATTACGTTGGAGGAGAAGCCCTGGTGGTATTTCACGTCACCGGAAGTATCCAGAGTTTTCTTGCCCTCGAACTCTTCGAACAGGTCCGATGGGTTTTTACCGAGGATATTCACCAGGGTATTCAGACGGCCACGGTGGGCCATACCGATCACGATTTCCTTCACCCCGTAGGTACCGGAGCGACGGATCAGGGCGTCCATCATCGGGATCAGACTCTCACCACCCTCGACACCAAAGCGCTTGGTACCCGGGTATTTGGAATCCAGATGGCGCTCCAGGCCCTCTGCTGCAGACAAGCGCTGCAGGATCTCAATCTGGATATCGGTGCCGAAGTTGGCCTTGGACTGGCTGCGCTCCAGGCGCTGCTGAAACCACTGCTGCTCTTCCAGATTGGAGAGATGCATGATCTCTGCACCCAGATTGCCACAGTAGGTGCGCTCCAACCCTTCTACGATCTCACGCAGGGTCGCCTCTTCTTTGCCAAGGAACAGGCTACCGGTATTGAAGGTGGTATCGAAATCACCCTCAGTAAGGCCGTGGTAGCTCAACTGTAAATCGGGCACCTGCTCGCGGGCCATCAGGCCGAGCGGGTCCAGGGTCGCTTTCTTATGGCCGCGATGGCGATAGGAATCGATCAGCTGCAGAACTTTAATCTGCTTGCGCTCATGTTCGATATTGACGGAGCCGGAACCGGGCGCCGCTACTGGGCGCGCGCGGTGTTTGCTGAGCAGCTCGAAGTGCTGGCGCACTGCGGCGTGAGAGACATCGCTGCTGCCCTCAACGCGGGGGAGGCTGTCGAAGTAATTGCGCCACTCCTCCGGTACACCGTTGGGGTCGTGCAGATAGGTCTCGTAAAGCTCCTCCACATAGGCAGCATTGCCCCCGGAGATATGGGAGCTACGCCACAGCTGCTCCATGGTACTTTCGTGCATTTTGATGCCTACCTCGATTGCAGTGGACTCTCATCGCTACAGCCACTGCGCTTTCCTTCACTCACAAAAGGGGAGGCGCACAAAGCCACCTCCCCTTTTTAATTTAATACCGACCGGAGCCGGCTTTTGTATTAGATAAGCGCCCTACCTGGCACCGAGCCCACCGAAGATGAGCCCTGAAGACTGCTTTGCAGCCTTCATTAATCCCTATACAGCACGCGTCAGCAGCATATTGCGAATATGGCCAATGGCGCGAGTCGGATTCAAACCCTTAGGACATACGTTGACACAGTTCTGAATACCGTGACAACGGAACACACTGAAGGGGTCGTCCAGATTGGATAGACGCTCGTCAGTGGCCAGGTCGCGGCTATCCGCCAGGAAGCGGTAAGCCTGTAGCAGGCCGGCCGGACCGATAAACTTGTCCGGGTTCCACCAGAAGGACGGACAGGCAGTGGAGCAGCAGGCACACAGGATACACTCGTACAGACCGTCGAGCTTTTCGCGATCCTCTGGGGATTGCAGGCGCTCAATCGCCGGTGCCGGAGTGTCATTCTGCAGATACGGCTCAATCTTTTTGTACTGCTCGTAGAACTGTTCCATATCCACAACCAAGTCGCGAATCACAGGCAGGCCCGGCAGCGGACGCAGAATCAGTTTACCCTTGGGGGCAGCTTCAGACAGTGGCGTAGTGCACGCCAGGCCATTGCGGCCGGAAATATTCATACCGTCGGAACCACACACACCTTCACGGCAGGAGCGGCGGAAGGACAGGGTCGGATCCTGAGCCTTGAGCAACTCCAACACGTCCAACACCATCAGGTCCTTGCCCTGAGTGTCGAGCTGGTAGTCCTGCATGTAAGGCGCTTTATCAGTTTCCGGGTTGTAACGGTAAATGCTTACTTTCAACATACTCTATTCCGCTCCCGAATCAGTAGGTCCGAGCTTTCGGTTCAAAGGCTTCCATGGTGGTCGGTGCGAAGTTTACCGCACGCTTGCCCACACGCTTCTCAGTTGGGAAGTACATGGAATGACACAGCCAGTTTTCATCATCGCGCTCCTGGAAGTCTTCGCGGGCATGGGCACCGCGGCTCTCAGTGCGGGTCTCCGCGGCAATCGCAGTGGCCTCGGCAACTTCCAGCAAGTTCTGCAGTTCCAGCGCTTCGACACGGGCGGTGTTAAAGGCACGGCTTCTGTCGTCCAGGCGTACATTCTCAATACGCTCACGCAGGTCAGCCAGCTTCTTCACACCTTCCGCCATGTAGTCGCCGCGGCGGAATACGCCGAAGTGATTCTGCATTACACCTTGCAACTCTTTGCGCAGGTCCGCAGCTTTCTCACCGGTTTCGTTGGTTTCCAGACGGTTCAGACGCGCCATCGCCGCTTCCAGATCGGACTCGGAAGCTTCGCGGTGCTCGATACCTTCGCGCAGTGCCTTCTCGATAAACAGGCCGGATGCGCGGCCGAATACCACCAGGTCCAGCAGCGAGTTACCACCCAGGCGGTTAGCGCCGTGTACCGATACACAGGCAACCTCACCACAGGCGTAGAAGCCATCGATGATCTGGTCGTTGCCCGCAGCGTCCTGGGTCAAGGCCTGACCATGAACGTTGGTCGGAATACCGCCCATCATGTAGTGACAGGTGGGAACAACCGGAATCGGCGCCTTAACTGGGTCGACATGGGCAAAGGTCTTGGACAACTCACAGATACCGGGCAGACGGCTGTTGAGCAAGTCTTCGCCCAAGTGATCAAGCTTCAGGAACACGTGATCGCCCTCGGGGCCACAGCCGCGGCCATCGAGAATCTCAAGTACCATGGAGCGGGCTACAACATCGCGAGAAGCGAGGTCCTTAGCGTTGGGCGCGTAACGCTCCATAAAACGCTCGCCGTCTTTGTTGATCAGGTAGCCACCCTCACCGCGACAACCTTCGGTCACGAGTACACCGGCACCGTAAATACCAGTCGGGTGGAACTGCCACATCTCGATGTCCTGTACAGGCATACCTGCGCGCAGGGCCATACCGACACCGTCGCCGGTGTTGATGTGTGCGTTAGTGGTGGAGGCGAAGATACGGCCGGCACCACCGGTAGCGAATACGGTCGCCTTGGACTTAATAAACACCACTTCGCCATCTTCGATGCACATGGCGATCACACCCACCACGGCACCGTCCTGGTTCTTCACCAGGTCAATCGCAAACCACTCGTTCAGAAACTCGGTTTGGTGCTTAACATTATTCTGGTACAGCGTGTGCAGGAGTGCGTGGCCAGTACGGTCGGCGGCAGCACAGGTACGGGCTGCCTGGCCACCGCGGCCGAAATCTTTGGACTGACCGCCGAATGGACGCTGATAAATACGGCCTTCCTCAGTACGGGAGAAAGGCAGGCCCATGTGCTCCAGCTCAAATACCGCTTCGGGGCCTACAGAACACATGTATTCAATCGCCTCCTGGTCACCGATATAGTCGGAGCCTTTAACGGTGTCATACATGTGCCAGCGCCAATCATCATTGGGGTCAGAGCTGGCAATCGCACAGGTAATACCACCCTGGGCGGATACCGTGTGAGAACGGGTTGGGAATACCTTGGTAATTACCGCAGTTTTATAGCCGGACTGGGCCATCTGCAGAGCCGCGCGCATACCAGCACCGCCGCCACCAATCACAATCCCGTCAAAAGAAATAGTTCGCATGTTCGCCATTGCTTATACACCCCAAAGAATTTCAATGCCCCACACCGTGTAAAGCACGGCAACCGCAGCCAGAATCACTTCTACGAACAGGCGCAGAACAGTGGCCTTACCGCCCATCACCCGGTTGGTGATGTAGTCGGTAACCACAGACCAGAGGCCGATCCAGGCGTGAATCACGGTGGACAGCAAGGCAACCAAGCTGAATACACGCATCCAGCGCTGGGCGAACAATTCAGACCAGGCCTGGTAGCCGAAGTCTTTGGTGAAAAAGATAAAGCCCGCTATAAAGAGGACGTAAGCGAGCAGTATTACTGCGGTAACGCGCTGGTAGAGCCAGTCGAATGTGCCGCTACGGCCGAAGCTAGTTACTGTTCTTACCACAACCATACTCCCACTAAAAGAATAAGGATTACACTCACCACCAGCACGGCAATTGCGCTGCGGCGACCACCTTCGAGGCTCTCACCCATACCCATATCCATAAACAGGTGACGCACACCGGCCAGCAAATGGTAAATAAGAGCTGCCAGGGAGGCCCACAGGATGAGCTTGGCTGGAATACTGTTAAATGCTGCCGCCATATCGGCGAAGCCCTGTTCGGATTCCAGGCTGGCATCGAGCATGCAGAGCAGCAACGCCACAACGGCGAAGAGCACCACACCGGATACACGGTGCAAAATGGAAACCAAAGCGGCAGCGGGAAGCTTTATAGTGGAAATGTCTAAATTGACAGGTCTGTTTTTGTTCACAGGAAAAACACCTTGTTGCCCTGAACGACCGGGCGCCCGTTAGCTTTTCAAATTGGGAGGGACGAGCTGCTTGCTGATCACTTTGCACTCGACCTGATGAAGCCTTGTACAAAGTAGCCGTACCATGGCGCAAGCCGCGCGGATTATAGGCATTCGATAGTCAAAACACAACGAACGCCTAGGAATACGCCACCTCAGCGCACCTCGCAGGCACAGGATTTAGCTCAACGGGATTTCCGCAGATTTTTGCGCCCACGACCAGGCAAAAGCTCTACCAGCCCACGCTGTCGCCGAATATCCTGTTGCCGGCCGACTGGCCGTCCACCCCTTTGGGTTTGACAATTTGCGGCGCGGCACTTAAGTTTGGCCCCGCTCAAAAGGCCGCCAGCACCCGAAAACACTAGGAAAAGGCCGCCATAAGAACAGTTTTTAGGAGTCCGCAATGTCCGATAAAAAAGCGCACCTCACAGTCGATGGTATCGACGGCGCTCTTGAGATGCCCGTTCGCTCCGGCACCCTCGGCCCCGATGTGATCGATGTCGGCGGCCTGACCAGCAAAGGCTTTTTCACCTACGACCCGGGCTTCGTATCTACCGCCTCATGTGATTCCAAGATCACTTTTATTGATGGTGGCAAAGGCCAATTATTGCACCGGGGCTACCCCATCGAGCAACTAGCAGAAAAATCCGACTATCTGGAAACCTGCTACCTGCTGATGAATGGCGAACTGCCCAATGCAGAAGAAAAAAAGAAGTATGTAGACACTATTATGTCTCACACCATGGTTCACGAATCCCTGGTGAGCTTCTTTAAAGGCTTCCGTTACGATGCCCACCCGATGGCGATGATGTGTGGCGTAGTGGGTGCCCTCGCCTCCTTCTATCACGACTCCCTGGATATCACCAATCCGGAGCACCGCGAGATTTCCGCGCACCGCCTGATTGCCAAGATGCCAACCTTGGCAGCCATGTGCTACAAGCACTCCCAAGGCATGCCCTTCATGTACCCGGACAATAGCCGCAGCTATTCCGAGAACTTCCTGCACATGATGTTTGGCAATCCCTGCGAGCCCAGCAAGATCGATCCGGTTGTCGCCAAGGCAATGGACATCATCTTCCTGTTACACGCTGACCACGAGCAAAACGCCTCCACCTCGACCGTGCGCCTGGCTGGCTCCTCTGGCGCCAATCCCTTCGCCTGCATCTCCTCCGGTATCGCCACCTTATGGGGACCCGCTCACGGCGGCGCCAACGAGGCAGTACTGAACATGCTGCAGGAAATTGGCGATGAGAGCCGTATCGACGAGTTCGTGAAGCGTGCCAAAGACAAGAATGACCCCTTCCGCCTGATGGGCTTCGGTCACCGCGTTTACAAGAACTTCGACCCACGCTCCCGCGTAATGCAGGGCATCTGCGATGAAGTTCTGGGAGCCATGGGCGCAGAAAACGATCCTCTGCTGAAGATCGCTAAGAAGCTGGAAAAAATCGCCCTTGAGGACGATTACTTCGTCGAGAAAAAACTCTACCCGAACGTCGACTTCTACTCCGGTATTATTATGAAGGCTATCGGCATCCCCACCGATATGTTCACCGTAATTTTTGCCACCGGCCGCACTTCAGGCTGGATCGCACACTGGAATGAAATGATTTCCAACCCGTACAAAATTGGTCGCCCTCGCCAGCTTTATACCGGCTATGCCCAGCGCGATTATGTTCCACTGGAACAACGCTAATAAAGTTCAAAATAAAAAACCCGGCAATGCCGGGTTTTTTATTTCCTGAAATAACCACCTGGAATTTAAAAATATTCAACAAAATTCAAATAACGCAATAACCCAGACCTCTATTAATTGTGACAAGGTTCTCAATATTAAAATTCTCATCCTGATGTAACTCCCGCCACACAGAAAAACACCTGTCATGCAATGTAAAATCCGCGCCTCTCGGACCGGGTGAATTTGCTGCGTAGTTACCGCACCTCAGCGACTACCCGCCCGCGGTTTCCCTTACCCATACAACACACAAAATTAAACCTATTAAGGGCACAGCATATGCTTAGCTTTATCTCCGGCATGTTCAGAGGTAGCAAGTCCTCCAACAGCGTCGACCTGGAAGAAAAATATACCCGCAGCAACTATGCCAGCGCTAAAGGCAGCCGCACAATTTCTTACGACCCAACTCTGATCAAAGCCCTGGAGGACGATCATCGCCACTTAATTGGCATTTTCCAGCGTATGTGGTCCGAAGGCTTTGAAAAGCAAAACTATCGCCAACTGTCACAACTACTCACTCAATTTAAGTCCGGCTTCCAGGCACATCTGATAAAGGAAAATGTTCGCTTCTACGTCTATCTGGAGCAGGCCCTCGCCGGCGATGCGCACACACTGCAGGTTGTAAAAGATTTCCGCACTGATATGAATGAAATCGCCAATGCCGTGGTGCAATTCTGCAAACGCTACAATCATGAAGCCTTCACCCCGGAAATGGTTCGCGACTTTAAAATGGATTACCAAAAGATAGGTGAAGCACTCACTCGCCGCACCGCACTGGAAGAAAAAGAACTTTACGTTCTCTATCAGCCCTCCTAAGTATTTTCGGACTAGAGAGGTCCAGTTCGTTACTCAACATCTACAGGAATTAGGCGTGAGCCAATGAGTGAGTAACAACTTATTAAAAAATACTTTGAATGGATGTCTGCGACCCACAAGGACGGGGCGCAAACCTTTTCCCTTTAGAAGCCTGGCTCCAGGCCCTCGCTGACTCAAAACATTTTTCTAAAAACCGCTTACCAACCCAAAAGCGTTAGACGCATACCCGACAGGTAAGTGAAAATTATTTTGGAATTATTTCGGATAAGCGCATCTAGCCCATAAGAGTGGAGTACATATTTTTTAGCTTATTTAAAGCTACACCCCAAGGCTAATCAAACTTACCCACCTAATAGGTATTGACAGCGAAGGCCTGATTAAAAATTTTTCCTCAACAAATAAAAAGTGGCAACCACAATCAGGCCAGCCACTTTTTTTGCTGAAGCTAGCATCAAAAAAAGCGAACAATAACAACAACTTAAAAAAACTTTCCAGCCTGACCTCCCATACCTTCCTATTCTCTCTCGCGATTTCTATTCAACACTAGACGTTTATTTAATTTTGTTTAAACATATAGAAATTAGAATTTAAAAAAACTCATAACGGTGGAATATTGGTCTAGGAAGTTCTGAGAGCTTTGTGGCTTAAAACAAAAAGGACAAAAGGCCAGTAGTAAAAGCCGGGGGATTCGGGGGAAATATGACTGAACTAGAAAGTTCAGCTGCTCGTCAATATTTACCAGATGGCGCCCGCACTAGCGACAGCAGCTATCCGATTTATGTAATTGTAGGCACTGGACCGGTCGGGGTTCGCTGTGCACAAAAGCTGCTTGAATTCTGTGACGAAGCGCAAATTGTTATCTATGGAGCGGAAACAGAATCACCTTACAATCGTGTAAAATTATCTCAGTACCTCTCTCGCCATGTGGAACGGGAGGAACTGGATAATCCCATCCTAGGTAAAACTGACCACCGACTCGCAGAATATATCGACCGTAAAATCGTCTCTATAGACCGTGTCAAAAAAACGGTAACAGATGCTGCCGGTAATATTCAGCCCTACACCAAGCTGATTCTAGCCACCGGCTCCAACCCCAAAATTCCCACAATCCCCGGTGCAGGCTTACCCAGCGTTTACCCCTTTCGCAGCCTGCGCAATACCAATGATCTAATCGCCCTGCGAGAGCGGCACGCCGATATTTGTGTGATCGGTGCCGGCGCCTTGGGGCTGGAAGCGGCAACGGCTCTAAAAACACCGAAAAATACTGTCACACTTCAATCCCGCGGAAAATTACTAAGTGGCCTTTTAGGCGAGGAAGGCGAGGAGTTTTTAAAATCCTCTCTTGCCGCCCTTGGTGTGCAGTTGAAAACAGGCTCAATTCTTAAGTCTATTGAGCAGCAGGGGGAAAAATCCCATTTACACTTTGAGGATGGCGAAAATCTCTGCGTCGATGCCATTGTTCTTTGCACTGGCATTCAGCCAGAAGTCTCCCTTGCCAAAAAAGCCGGACTAAAAATCGATAGAGGGGTTGTAGTCAACGAATGGATGCAAACCTCCGATCCGGATGTTTACGCAATTGGTGAATGTGCCGAGTTTGATCAAAAGGTTTATCAGCTGGTTCGCCCCGGTTATGAGCAGGCGGAAAGCTGTTGTTCACATATTCGCCGCGAACATGGCGGGGAGATTTTAGAGCGCCCCTACTCCGGCAGTTACACAGATATCCAACTCAAAATCGCCCATATTCCTTGCGCTATTATGGGAGACGTTGCCTCCGACAACCTTCATCAGCAGGGTAATTTACAGAGTCACGTTTTCCGTAATCGGTTCAAGGGTATTTATCGCCGGCTATTTGTTCAAGATGGGCGCATTCTCGGTGCTATTTATATTGGCAGCTGGGATGAGGCCAACAGCTTGCGCCAAGCGGTGGCTCAGGAGGAAAAAGTCAGTGCTCAAGCGCTTAAGCAGTTTGCAGACGAGGGCCGTCTATTTGGCCTGCAGACGTCAAACAGTATCAAGACTTTTCCCGACAGCTACCTGGTGTGCCAGTGTAATTCCGTCAGCAAAGGGGAATTATGCAAGGCTATTTCCGAAGGCAAGCGCACGTTAAACGAACTGCAGCAGGCAACCACCGCCGGATCTGTCTGCGGCAGCTGCCGCCCCTTAATGGCCGAGCTA
The DNA here is from genome assembly GCF_052466765.1 of Microbulbifer mixtoriginis (SeqCode). Lineage (NCBI taxonomy): Bacteria > Pseudomonadati > Pseudomonadota > Gammaproteobacteria > Cellvibrionales > Microbulbiferaceae > Microbulbifer > Microbulbifer mixtoriginis (SeqCode). Next base: position 3,765,951 of record NZ_CP174289.1, on the reverse strand, counting down.
CTCGATACCCCTGCGCCTAATCTGGTTATGCGCCACGCCAAGGGTATATTAATCACTTCGATTATATCGCTACTTTTAATTACCTTGTCATTCCTTATGCCACCCCCGCCAATATCTGACTCTGTGCAGGCCGGCCAATTCTGGGAAAAACTCTGGTATGACAACTTTTGGAAACAGGTAACCGGCTACACGATTCTCACGCTGTGTTTTTTTACCGCTGCGCTCAGTGTGCGAAAGCGCTGGAAAAAACTATCTTTCGGCCATGTGGATCACTGGCGCTATGCCCACAGCCTTACTGGGGTAGTTGCCGTGGTCGCACTTGCTGTGCACACAGGCTTCCGTATGGGGCAAAACCTCAACCTCGCACTCATGCTGGTCTTCCTTGGGGTTACTGCTACTGGCTCCCTTGTTGGTGTTTTTATGGCCCGCAACCATCACTGGACCGATCTCAGACTACGCGAACATCGCAAGTGGTGGTCACGCGTTCACTACGCCTTACTTTGGGCACTGCCGGTACTCCTTGCCTATCACATTCTTGCGGTTTATTACTTCTAAATGAAATCTTATCAATTTAAATTTTGGCATTACGGACTGCTATTGACCCTGGTTGTAGGTGCCTACGCTTCCTATAACCTAACGGCAGATGACAAGTCTTTATTTATAACTGGCGAGCCCACACATGGCCATCATCAGATAGAACTCGCTTGCACTTCTTGTCATACCGATGGGTTTTCAGGGGAGGAATCTATTCAGCAATCCTGCCTAAGCTGTCACGCAGAAGAATTAGAGCTGGCCGATGATTCCCATCCGCGTAAAAAATTTCTCGACCCCCGTAACGCCCAATTACTGGAAACCCTGGATGCGCGTCAATGCATCAGCTGCCACACAGAACACAAACAGCAAATTACTCGAGAAATGGGTGTCAGCCTGGCCGGGGATTTCTGCTTTCATTGCCACAGCGAAATTGCCGAAGAGCGCAGTAGCCATGAAGGTATGGGCTTCGAGACCTGTGCCAGCGCCGGCTGCCACAACTACCACGATAACGGCACCCTTTATGAAGATTTCTTAATCGCTCATGTCGGACAACCCGATCTGCTCGAGGAGGCAAAGCTTCCGACCCGTACCGCCATGCAATCCTGGTTACAGGAACATCCCGATACCCACCCCCTACAGGTGCAGCAGGCCGATATACAGGAAGAAACTGCAGCTGCAGAAATCGCTGCGGCTTGGGCGCAAAGCCCCCATGCTCAAGTGGACGTGAACTGCAGCAGTTGCCACGCCAATGGACAAATGCAATTTACTAGTGCTGAGGTTGTGGAACAGTGTGCAAGCTGCCACAGCGAGCAACGGGAATCTTTTACCCAAGGTAAACACGGAATGCGCCTCTCATCCAAGTTGCCACAGGAATTTGTTCAACAGGTTGGTGCCATGACACCACACCAGGCCTGGATACCCATGCAGTCTGACGCTTCCGGGGAACTCAGTTGCACCAGTTGTCACGGCCCGCACGATGTCGACTTGCAGTTCGCTGCTGTGGAATCCTGTCTCAGCTGCCACAGCGATGAGCACAGCTTGGCCTACAAGGAATCGCCGCACTTCAATACCTGGCAAGCAGATCCAGAAAACGGCGTTAGCTGTGCAAGCTGTCACTTGCCGCGGGAAACCCACGGAGAACAGGTTGTGGTCAATCATAATCAGAACCACAATCTCCGCCCCAATGAAAAAATGTTGCCTGTCTGCCTGAACTGCCATGGAGCAGAGTTTTCCCTGGCAGCCATGGCGGACGAAAAACTGATCTCTCAGAATTTCAAGCATAAGCCTGCGGATAAGCATGAAACGTTTGACTTAATCCGCGACCGCATTGCAAGAATTTCCAAAAGCAAAAATAAGCAAACACAATCCCAATAGGAGGGGAACACTATGCGTATTGCCGCTTGTTTTATCGCCGGACTGGCCCTACTCACTGGCTGTGAAAAAAACCAGGGCGTGGCACCGGAGCGAATGGCGGATGCTATCTTTGCCGTGATTGAGGCAGACAGAGCCAATTACACCAACAAGGTAGTTAACCGTTTGCAAAATGAGGAAAAAGTTCTGGATGCCGACGAGCACTGGCAGGATAAAAAATTGCTGCCGTTGCCCGCACAAATGATGCGAATGGGTGCTGAGCGAGTCGCGGAAAAAGAATCCGGCTTCAGCTACGCCCTGCTGTCCCTATGGCCGGTAAACAAACAGAACAAGCCGCGCACCGAAATGGAAAAGCAAGGTTTGCAATTTGTGATCGACAACCCAGGTAAAAATTTCTACGGTCGTGAGACACTCGGTGATACCGAATACTTTACCGCAGTTTATGCCGATGTGGGTGTATCCCCAGCTTGTGTCAGCTGTCACAATGATCACGCGGATAGTCCACGTGATAATTTTGAGCTAGGCGAAACTATGGGTGGTGTAGTTGTTCGTATACCACTTTAATCTATCGCCTGAGCTTCCTTAGCTGACCCAGCCCCGGCAAATCCACTGCCGGGGTTTTCCCCAATGCTCTCTACATTTAATAATCAACGATTGCCTTTTATCCCGCAGAGCTAATTGCAAAATCCCTCAAAAATTCAATATTTACCGATAAAAATCAGAAAAAATTAAGAAAATATTTTGAGTAAATACAATTAATTAGCGGCCGAATTCATTTCGACCGCTCCCTCTTTAATATGACTGGCTCCACTCCCGCTTTAACCTCGCTGAAATCATTCAGACCAGTGGTCACCCGCTGTGGGCCTATTTCCGGGTTAGTCCAGTCTCCATTACGGACCGCTTGTTGTTAACGCTTTGCTCCGCAAAGCTCACCTAGGCAATTACATACTAGACTCGCAACCTAGAAAATCAAAATCAAGGTACTGGTATAACATGCTCTAAACCGAGCTAGTAGGCATTTTTTCCACAAGAAATCATGAAAAACGAAACAAAGAAAAGAGCAGCCTAGAAGTTTATAGAGTGGCCTCTTGCTTAGATTTTTTTGATTTTTACCAAGAGAACAAAGATGAAAACCTTCAGATTATTTTAACGGCGCAATCAGCCCTTCCAGCCCTTCAATTTTGATCTCCAACGTCAGAGCCATCAACTGCCCCAGCTTCCCAGTAGGAAAACCCTCTTTGGCAAACCAAAGCAGGTACTCCTCAGGAAGATCGATAAGTACCCTACCCGCATACTTACCGAATGGCATTGGAGTTTGGGCAATATCAATCAACTGCTGCTTTTCAAACATCGCAAAATCCTTCAAATCTCTTATTTTGTGCTATACGCAGCCCACAGCTTAGATATTTGTTGCTGACTTATCTCCACCCTACACTGGCTGCGAAATTATTCGGTCTGTCTTACCGAACCTCTATCCCTCAAGCATCACTGAAAGGGGTGACTATGCGTATCAAAGCGATTAAATACCTCAGCTTAACCGCAGTATTGGCCCTAGGCCTCGGCGGGCAAGGCTGTGCCAATATGAGCGATACCGACCGTCGCATCGGAACCGGCATCGGCGTCGGTGCCGTTACCGGCGCCCTAATCAGTGGAGGTCGGCCCGGTGGCACCGCAGCAGGCGCCGTGATTGGCGCAGGGGCAGGCTATCTCTACGATAGAGAAAGAAAACGCAGAGACTATTATCGCTATCGCGGACGCTACTATCGCTATTAGTGTTTAATGGAGAATCGTCAGGCTCAGAGTTAATGCATGGCGCAACCCCTGGTGCGCCTAACGCACCAGGGGTGATCTGGGAAAAGAGTTACTAGGAAAATGAGCAAAATTCAGGTAGCTGCATGTTCTCTAGCGAGCCACTCTAAAGCAACTTAGTCTTGGTTTTTCCGCAGCGCTCACAGCAATACTCTGTGACGAGCTTGCCCTGCTTTACATCAAACTTGCGCTCGGTAACCACTTTCCACTTGTGAAAACCTTCCCGGCAAAGAGTGCTGCCCTTGTGTTTCTGCCAGGTGGTTTTTCTTTTAAAAGGAATCACATCTCCCATATCAGGCGACCTCCCCCGCCGCGTGCCCAGAAGCCCAGGCCCACTGAAAATTAAAGCCCCCCAGCCAGCCAGTCACATCGAGTACTTCACCCACAAAATAAAGCCCTGGCTGGGTTTTGCATTCCATAGTACGCGAAGAAATCTGATCTGTATCCACGCCGCCGAGGGTAACTTCTGCAGTGCGATAGCCTTCGGTGCCATCGGGAACCAGCGTCCAGGTTTGCAACTTGGCTCCGAGTTCCCGCAACTCTATTTCTGTAAACTGCTTAAGGGGACGGCTGTCGATATGCTGCCGTTGTAGGAAAAACTGTACAAGCTTCTTAGTCCAAAGCTCAGACAAAACACTGTGCAAGTGAATCTCCGGGCTCTCCCGGCGGCGCTGTTGCAGCCAATCGGCCAGATCGCGATCGGGGGCCAGATCGAAAGTCACCTTTTCACCTTCGCACCAATGGCTGGATATTTGTAATACCGCCGGTCCACTCAAACCTCGGTGAGTAAATAGCATCTGCTCGTGAAAGCTGCCCTCACCACAGGAAGCCGTCACACTAAGCGAGCTGCCCGGTAGGCTATCCTGCCGCTCCAACTGGCGCTTGTGCTGGGTAAAGGGTACCAAGGCCGCACGAGTGGGGATGATATTGAGCCCAAACTGCCGAGCGATATCATAGCCAAAGCCCGTAGCCCCCATGGTGGGTATCGACAATCCACCAGTAGCCACGACTAGGGACTCACAGTGAACTGTCCCCAGACTGCTTTCAACACGATAACCACCCTGCCCCGACTCTATTGAGGATATGGCACAACGGGTGCGAATCTGAGCTTTGGCTGCACGGCACTCCGCCAATAACAGGTCGAGAATATCCTTGGACTTGTTGTCGCAAAACAACTGGCCCAGTGTTTTCTCATGGTAGGAAACCCCATGCTTTTCCACCAATGCAATAAAATCCCATTGGCTATAGCGCGCCAGGGCAGACTTACAAAAGTGGGAATTGCGGCTGTAGAAATTTTCCGCACTGGTGTAGAGGTTGGTGAAATTACAGCGGCCACCGCCAGACATCAGGATCTTCTTGCCAACTTTATTGGCATGATCCAATACCAGCACGTTACGGCCGCGCTGGCCGGCAGTGGCGGCGCACATTAAACCCGCTGCCCCGGCGCCGATAATCAGTACATCGACACTTTTGGGCAGCTGGCTGTTGGATACATCACTCATGAATTAGGGCTGCGCAATCACCCAAGTATCAGGTACGAGGCAGGGTCACGCCGCGCTGCCCCTGGTACTTACCACCGCGATCCGCATAGGACACATCGCAGACTTCATCAGACTCGAAGAACAGCATCTGCGCGATACCTTCATTGGCGTAGATCTTCGCCGGCAGATTGGTGGTATTTGAAAACTCAAGGGTCACATGCCCTTCCCACTCCGGCTCCAGCGGCGTTACATTGACGATAATGCCGCAGCGTGCATAAGTGGATTTACCCAGGCAGATAGTCAGTACTGAGCGCGGAATACGGAAATACTCCACTGTGCGCGCCAGGGCAAAGGAGTTCGGCGGGATAATACAGTACTCCCCTTCCACATCGACAAAGCTGTTTTCATCGAAGGTCTTGGGGTCCACGGTAGCCGAATGCACGTTGGTAAAGATCTTAAACTCGCCAGCACAGCGCACATCGTAACCATAGCTCGAAGTACCGTAGGAGATGAGTCGCTCGCCATCATTGCCATGGCGCACCTGGCCCGGCTCAAAAGGCTCAATCATGCCGTGCTGCTCAGCCATGCGGCGAATCCACTTATCGGACTTGATACTCACTCCGTCCCCCTAAAAGAATAATCAGTGCTCAACAAAAGAGGCGGAATCATAGCCGGTTTAGACTGTGCAAAAAAGTGCCAATCGACGCCTTTCGACCTTGTCGCCAACCACTAACTACTGTATAAACTCACAGTAAACTGTATATATATACAGCTACCTGGTTAGATCCGATTGAAGACCGAGACAAGAATTCGGGGTGGCAATGTGAACAAAGCTAAAAACTTCATACAAAACAATCACTTGGGAAACCAAGCCGGCTCCTCAATCAGACTGCGACACTTTAGAGACAAGAAGGCCTGCCAAGCAGCCAATGAACCCCAAAACGCAGGGACCACTACCGGTTTCACCAGCTTGGACGCCCTTCTCAAATACTGCGGCTGGCCGCACGGTAGCACTACTGAGCTGCTTGTAGCCCAGGCAAACTCCAACGCATTGAGCCTCCTACTACCTCTACTCGCTGAGCTGACCCAAAAGGGAGAGATGGTGATTCTCATCAAACCCCCATTTACTCCCTGCGCCACAGAGCTTACCCAGTATGATGTCAAGCTGGAGCACTTGTTATTAGTCCATCCCCGCGACAAGCGAGACTGCCTCTGGGCCATAGAGCAATCCCTGCAATCTGGTGGCTGTAGCGCAGTCTTGAGCTGGCAAGGTGAACAGGCGATAAGTTATCGAGAGCTGCAGCGCCTGCAACAATCCGCCGAAGCAAGCGGCTGCCTGCACTTCCACTTCCGCCCCCAGTCAGAAGCCCCCCAGCCCTCACCTGCCACGCTACGGCTACAGCTGCATAGCAAGCCAGAACAGCTTGCCCTCAGACTACTGAAACAAGTGGGCGGCCCTAGTGGTCAGCACCTTCAAATAAACCTCCAGCCGAACAATACATCAAATAGGCATCACCAAGCCCTGCACTAGGCGGCATCTAAGGAATCCTCATGCTTTGGCTCTGTATACGATTCCCTAAACTTCCCCTAGAGGTGCTCATCCGAGCTCAGACGACAGAGGAGAGAAGCCAGCCATTGGCGATAGTGGAAAAGCAAATCATAGTGGAGGCAAATAAAGTCGCCTTCGAGTGTGGAGTTATTGCTGGTTTGAGCTCTGCCGCCGCTCTTAATCTATGCCCGGATCTTCGGATACTTTCGCGCGATAGGCGTAGGGAACAGTGGCAAATGGAGGAGCTGGCGCAATGGGGGCTCAGTTTTTCAACGATGATTTCTATAAAAACTGCAAAACATGAAGAAGGCTGTAGTCATCCACAGCTTTACCTTGAACTAGATAGCAGCTTAAAAGCCTTCGGTAGACTTAGGGCTCTGCTGGACCAGATACCGCAAGAACTTAAGAAGATGGGTATAAGCTATCGCCTTGGAGTTGGCCATAACCCCAGCGCAGCGCTGCTACTTAGCCAGCTACCTGAGCACCACGAGTGGCAACAACAAACCCATATGCCACCCACTCCACAACAATGGAAACAGTGGCTGAAACACGCCCCTAGCAAGTTGCTGGAATGTAATAAGCAAACAATAGAGCAGCTTTATTACTGTGGGTTTAAGCAAGTTAGCCAATTACTATCGGCGCCCTTATCGGAGATTGAAAGCCACTTTGGCCGCTCTTTTATCGATTACCTAGCTCGGCTCAATAGCAGCCAACAGAAAACCACCACCTGCAATCTATTTCAGGAGCACGGTAAGCAAATTCAGTGCCGCAAACTAAATGCTAAAAAATCATATTGGCAGACAGGGGGTGCGGAGAAAAAAACAGCATCTTTTAGCGTGGATATCTTTTTGTCACAACGGGAAGAGCAAGCGCAAAAAAAAATAGCTCTCAACCGAAAAAGAAATTACACAAAAAGCCAGAAACTTATAAATAAATTAAATACACGACTTGGTCAGCAAGCCCTTTCAGGCATTACCATAAAATAAATCACACAATAAAATCAAATTTTGTTGCACAGCTCTCTTCAGGACAACAAATCTATTCCAAAGCAGGAACCCTATGTATGACATCCACCCAATGAAAGCTGCGTGCGCAAATCTGTTAAAAAATGGCGTCCGTTAAAATTACGGATTGAGAGGAGAGCAGCAAAAATAAAATTTTCCAGAACACTCTAAAAAAGGGAACAATCCCCAGATCAAATTATCACTACTACCATTTGAAGCCAACTAAAAACACGTTTGGAAGTGTGTAGACAAGAATCCAAGCCGAAGAATTTTATACTCAAAAGAACCTCCGCTAACGCAGAGATTCTTTTGCAGGCTAAAGCTACGATTTTTCAGCAACGTTTGGACCGGCGGCCGCAGCACATTTCGCATTAGTTACACTGGAATTTGCGCCTGCTGCTTTTTCTGCCTCGTAGGTCAAGAGTCCGTTATTATCGATAATAGCATGCACTTGACAAGTATCACCCGCAGCGGTGATTGTCAGCGCTGTACCAATTGCAGGGGTTGCTGGGGTCAAAGTAAGATTAGCCGCTGCCGCTTCATCTTCTAAACGACCACAAACATCACCTCCGGTTTGAACACACAAAACACCATTGGTGATATGACCCTGAACAGATTTCATCGCAGCACTGCCGTGTGCACTGGTCAGATATTCACGATAAGCGGGAATTGCTACCGCAGCCAGAATGCCGATAATCGCAACTACGATCATCAGTTCGATAAGAGTAAAACCCTGTTGCTTTTTCATTGTAACCGTCTCCATACAGACTTTTAAAAAAGTGAATCCCGTGAGGAAGTCGCCAGACAAGATACAAGGTTCGTGCCAAGTTTGGCAAGACATGACTCCAGCCTTTATACAAACAACCTTACCAACAAGTAATGCCACTCAATTTTAATAATGTGCCATCAAAACTTATTGACGCCCTACTCAAGTATCTGACAAAAAGTGTCACCTTTAGACGCTGACAATACTGTGCAAGTCTCTTCTTATACCTTTATTGGCTCCATTAACTTTATTCGCTATATTTGCTTCACTCTTAGCTCATTTGACTTAAATATCGTCAGCTCAAAAAACAAACAAGATCTCTCGTTCACGCGAGTACTCAGTAACAGCAGCGGTTTCACCCATGACTAGCCCCTCCCTTAACGGCCTGGCAAAACGCTTGGTAGCAGATGGAATTCTCGACGAAGCCACAGCAATTTCTGCACTTAAGGCTGCCCATCGTTCAGGCCAGAGTTTCGCCCAACATGCGGTAGAAGCCAAGCTAGTAAAAAGCCGGGAGCTCGCCAATATTGCTTCCCAAGCCTTCGGCACACCGTTATTTGATTTTGGCAGTTACAATTTCGAGATGATCCCCAAGGGCATCATCGACGAAAAATTAATCAGCAAACATTTTACGCTCCCCCTCTATAGGCGTGGTAATCGCTTATTTATCGCTGTCGCAGACCCCACCAACCTGGCAGGGTTGGACGAGATCAATTTTAATACTGGCCTCAGTACTGATGCGGTTTTAGTAGAAACCGATAAGCTGGGAAAGGCTATTGAGAGCTACCTCTCTGATGGCCAAGATATCGGGGGAGGCCTGAAGGGTATTGATGATGAAGAGCTGGACTCGCTCAATGTAGGCGAAAGCGAATCTGAATCCGACGATGAAAGCGAACCGGGTGGGGATGAAGCGCCCGTTGTAAGGTTTGTCAACAAGGTTCTTCTAGATGCAATTCGCACTGGTGCCTCCGATATTCACTTTGAACCCTACGAAAAATCTTATCGGGTTCGTTTTCGCACCGATGGCGTATTGCATGAAATTGCCAGGCCTCCGATTCAGTTAGCAACACGCCTATCTGCCCGCTTGAAAGTAATGTCGAAGATGGATATCTCGGAACGGCGAGTACCCCAGGACGGCCGGATTAAAATGAAGCTGTCCAAGACCAAGGCTATCGACTTCCGGGTAAACAGTTTGCCAACCCTATGGGGAGAGAAGATTGTTTTACGGATTCTCGACCCCTCTTCAGCAAAAATGGGAATTGATGCCCTCGGCTATGAAGAGGAACAAAAAAAGATCTACATGGATGCCCTGGCACAACCCCAAGGGATGATCCTGGTTACCGGCCCCACTGGTTCAGGTAAAACAGTTTCTTTATACACCGGCCTCAATATTCTCAACACTCCTGAGCTCAACATTTCTACCGCTGAAGACCCGGTAGAAATCAACCTGGAAGGGATCAATCAGGTTAATGTCTCTAACAAAGTTGGGCTAAATTTCGCTGAAGCCCTACGCTCTTTCCTGCGACAAGACCCTGATATCGTCATGGTAGGAGAGATTAGGGATTTGGAAACCGCAGAAATTGCTATCAAAGCAGCGCAAACTGGACACCTGGTACTCTCAACCCTGCATACCAACTCAGCTCCAGAAACCCTTACGCGCCTGATGAATATGGGGGTTCCCACTTTTAATATTGCGACTTCCGTCAGTGTTATTATCGCCCAGCGCTTGGCAAGGCGCTTGTGTAATGAATGCAAAAAGGCTACTACCCTTCCCAATGAGGTCTTGGAAGCCGAGGGTTTCTCTGCAGTGAATATTCCAAGGAACGACTGGGCCATTTACCAGCCTGTTGGCTGCGAGCACTGCTCAAAAGGCTACAAGGGCCGCGTGGGTGTGTATGAAGTGGTTCGCATCACTGATGGCATCTCCAGAATTATAATGGAGGGCGGCAATTCCATTCAGATCGCCGATCAGGCGCGCAAAGAGGGTTTTAATAATCTAAGGACTTCTGCATTGCGCAAAGTGGTAATGGGCGTTACCAGCCTGGAGGAAGCCAACCGAGTAACCAAAGATTAAACTCGTACAGCTAACCTCTTAAAGGGGACGCCTGCAGTGATGCCAACAAACTACAGTGCTCAGCCTGCACATGAGTTTCTGGAGCCCCCCAAAGTAAAATAGATACTAGGCATGGCGTCAGACCAGCCAACGAATGAAAGAATCAGGATAAAAAGTATGGCCAATGCCGCAGCAGTCGCATATATCTATAAAGGTGTAGATAGCAAAGGGGCTAAGGTTCAAGGTGAGATAAGCGGTACTAGCCCCGCACTAGTTAAGGCGCAACTGCGTAAGCAGGGTATTATAGCCAACCGTGTACAGAAAAAGCCCAAACCATTATTTGGTGGTGGCAAGAAGAAGGTAAAACCTGCAGATATCGCCCTATTTACTCGGCAGCTAGCCACAATGATGAAAGCAGGGGTGCCTCTTGTACAAAGCTTTGAGATCGTTGCCGATGGCTTAGACAACGAAGGGGTTAGGGAACTAATTTTAAAGATCCGTGACGATGTGGCCTCTGGTACCGCATTCGCTGATGCCCTTCGTAAGCACCCTCTCTTTTTTGATGATTTATTTTGCAACTTAGTCGCCTCAGGAGAGCAATCGGGCGCCTTAGAAGTGATGCTCGACCGCATCGCCACGTATAAGGAAAAGACCGAAGCCCTAAAAGCAAAAATTAAAAAAGCGATGACTTATCCGCTAGCGGTTATCGTCGTAGCAGTTATTGTTACCTCTATACTTCTTATCAAGGTCGTACCACAATTTGCAGATACTTTTGAAAGTTTCGGAGCAGAGCTCCCTGCATTTACCCAGTTTGTAGTTGGTATTTCTGAGTGGATGCAGGCTTATTGGTTCATTGCCTTAATTGGCACTACCCTTACAGTTGGCGGCATCCTCGAAGCAAAAAAGAGAAATAAAACAGTTGATCGTTTTTTTGGGAAGCTAGCTTTAAAGCTACCAATTATTGGCAAAATAACTTACAACTCTATTGCTGCTCGTTTTGCTCGAACTCTTTCTACAACCTTTGCAGCCGGTGTCCCCCTGATCGACGCATTGCGATCAGTAGCTGGGGCAACAGGCAATTATATTTATGAAGAGGCAACACTCAAAATTCGTGACTCTGTTGCTACAGGCATCCCACTAAATGCCGCTATGCGCCAGTCCGGACTATATCCTGTAATGCTTGTCCAAATGACATCCATCGGCGAAGAATCAGGAGCGCTAGATGAAATGCTGAGTAAGGCCGCCACTTTCTATGAAGAAGCAGTAGACAATGATGTAGATAACTTAACCACACTTCTTGAACCAATGATTATGTCTATCCTCGGGGTACTGGTCGGGGGGCTATTGATAGCCATGTACCTACCTATATTCCAAATGGGCCAAGTAATAAAATAAATAATTAAAAAGATGTTTGAGTATTTATCTTTATATCCAGCGCTACTTATTAGTAGTACCTTTATTTTAGGCTTACTTATAGGCAGCTTCCTCAATGTCGTTATCCTGCGTCTGCCTGTAATGATGGAGCGGGAATACAAACGGGATTTTTATAGCTATTTTGACTCAAAGCCTAACAAGGCCGAGCAAAAGGAGCTGAATAAACCGTTCAACCTGGTGTTGCCACACTCCCACTGCCCTAAATGCAAAACTGAAATTAAGCCCTGGCAAAATATTCCTGTCATCAGCTATCTATTTTTGCGCGGTAAATGTAGCTCCTGTGGCACGCCGATTTCCAAGCGCTACCCTTTAATTGAGTTGGCTACTGGAATTCTCACCGCAGTAGTGGTTTGGCAACTGGGCTTTACCTGGCAGGCGCTGGCGGGCTGCGTCTTTACTTGGGCCTTGGTCGCATTAACCGGTATCGACTTCGATAAGCAGTTATTACCAGACAGCATTACCCTGCCGTTACTCTGGGGCGGCTTACTAATAAACCTATGGGGTATTTTTGTTCCACTGCAAGATGCCGTTATTGGGGCTATCGCTGGCTATCTTTCTTTGTGGCTGGTGTTTCATATCTTTAAGTTGGTTACCGGCAAGGAAGGTATGGGAGCTGGGGACTTCAAGATACTCGCAGCTATCGGGGCCTGGTTTGGCTGGCAAATGCTGCCTCTGGTAATTCTGCTCTCTGCTGCAGTTGGTGCTATAGCGGGTATTTCCTGGAGCCTGGCGGTTGGCCGGGATCGCAGCCTACCAATCGCCTTTGGTCCTTATCTGGCCGGTGCCGGCTGGATTGCTATGCTGTGGGGTGAGCAGATTGTTACTTGGTACCTGAGTATTTCCGGCCTATAGGTAGCCAGCCATACCAGCTACTTTCAGGACCCGATTAGCCCATTTGAGGCAAGTGAATTACCATTAACCCGGCCACTCATTGGCCGGGTTTCTTGTTTTTAGCTCCAAACTTTTTATTACAGGGAGACAAGCCATTGTTTCGAGTAGGCTTAACTGGAGGTATCGGCAGTGGCAAGTCAGCCGCCGCGGGGTACTTTCGCGAGCTGGGCATTCACGTGGTGGATGCGGACTGGGCCGCAAGGGTAGTGGTACAACCTGGCAGACCTGCGTTGGAGCAGATAGCCCGTCACTTTGGCGCAAATGTATTACTAGAAAATGGTGAGTTGGATCGAGCGCAACTGCGTGTCTTGGTGTTTAATCATGATGAAGAGCGGGCCTGGCTGGAAAGACTACTACACCCTTTGATACGCGAAGAAATCATTACCTCGCTGGAACAAAGTTCTAGCCCTTACGCGATACTGGAGTCACCACTATTGATCGAATCCGGCCAATATCAGCTGGTAGATAGAATCTGCGTGGTGGATTTGCCGGAAAGCTTACAGCTGGAGAGGGCCAGTAGCAGGGATGAAAATCACCCAGAACAAATACGCAAAATTATGGCGGCGCAGCTTAACCGACAGGAACGCCTGGCCAAGGCTGATGATGTGCTGGACAATTCTATAGGATTGAAAGAGTTACGCAGCCAGGTACAAGCTTTGCATCAGAAATATTTGCAATTAGCGAAGTCTTAGCACGACTCTACTAATGTAAAATAATAGACCCTGAGACTACCCCAAACATCGAAGAAGCTGTACCAAACCTAATATGCCCAAGCCAAAAGAAGCCCCAAGCCTAAACTGCCCCACCTGTAAAAATCCGATAGAGTGGAGCGATAAGTTTCCCTTTAAACCTTTTTGCAGCGAGCGTTGCAAATTAATAGATCTTGGCGAGTGGGCCAGTGAGGGGCACAAAATACCGGGGGAATCTATTTACGACGACGTTTTAAGTGATGACCTGGACCCGAGCAAGCAGCGCCATTAAGCCACGCTTATGATGACAGCCTATGCACAAGCCCTGCATAGGCATGCTCAATTTATACTTCCGCGGTCTTGATGGCTGTAATAATCGCCTGGTTGGCATCGGGGAACTGGTATTGCTCCAATTCCTGCACCGCCACCCAGGCGGTCTCCTGCCCCTCACGCCCCTGAGCCTCACCGGAAAATGCCGTTACCTGCCAGGTGTCCAGCAATACGGTCTTTTCCACATACTCATGCTGGATTTCCATCAGAGGCTGCAGTTGCTCAACCTCAATTGCCACTTCCTCAAGCAGCTCACGAGTCAGAGCCTGCTGTACGGTTTCCCCAAGCTCCACCTTGCCACCAGGAAATTCCCAGCGCCCGCCCATATGCAAGTGATCGGGGCGGCGGGCAATTAAAATTTTGCCATCGCTGCGACGGACTACACCAACAGCAACATGAATAACACGGCTCACAACAACTCCTCAGGTGCGATATTCGGCGTTGATGGTGACATACTCGTGGGAGAAGTCACAGGTCCAGATATGCTCACTGGTGTTGCCACGGCCCAGCTCTATACGAATGGTGAATTCAGGCTGAGAAAACACCTGCTCGCCCAACTCTTCCCGATAGTCCACCGCGCGACCTCCGGCCTGTACTACCTGCACAGTATCCAAGTAAATATTAACCTTTTCAGTATCCAGATCATGAGTTATTGCATTGCCAACAGCCATCACTAAACGCCCCCAGTTGGGGTCTGAAGCGTAGAGTGCAGTCTTTACCAGAGGGGAATTACCTACTTCGAAAGCGACTTTAAGAGCTTCTTCACTACTCTCCGCACCTTCCACCTGAATCGTGACAAATTTGTTGGCCCCCTCACCATCCCGAACCACATCCTGGGCCAGCTCGATATGCACCTGGGTAATAGCTTCCATCAATGCGCTATAACCTTCATCAGCAGGGGAATGGATAGGCTTACCTTTTACTCCACTGGCAATGAGCACACAGGCATCATTGGTAGAGGTATCGCCATCTACACTAACGCGATTAAAGGAGGCATTTACGGCCTCCTTCACCATTTGATCCAGTAAAGGCTGGGCGATGCTGGCATCAGTGGCGACATAGGCCAGCATGGTCGCCATATTTGGCTGAATCATGCCGGATCCTTTGGCGATTCCCACTACTGCAATTTCTTCACTGCCAATTTTTAGGAGGCGCTGGGCTTTTTTCGGACGGGTATCCGTTGTCATAATGGCTTTTGCTGCCCGCTCCCATCCGCTTTCGATTAGCTCTGCAGCAGCAGTGGGGATAGCATCCAGTAAACGCTGCAAAGGCAGGTGCTCACCAATCACTCCAGTGCTGAATGGCAATACCTGCTCTGCTCGAACATTCATCGCTGCAGCCACTACTGAACAACAGGCCCTGACGTCGCTGAGACCACGCGCGCCTGTGGCTGCATTGGCGTTACCCGCATTAACCAGCAGGGCACGGATATTGCCCTGTGCGATATGCTCTTTGGCTACCAGTACCGGCGCCGCACAGAAGCTGTTCTGGGTGAAGGTGGCCGAGACCGATGCACCCTCAGCGACCGCTATTAACAACAGGTCATCACGGGACCAATCTTTGATCTTGGCTGGCACACTGGCAAGGCGAATCCCTTTTACGGGAGGAAGTAATGATTCAGGCATATCTGTTCGACTCTAGCACCAGCTTCGGCTCTATTAGTTAAAGCTAGCTGTAGGTAGAAAAGCGCCATTATTAGATCCTCCCTCTTTCGAATCAACAAATATCCGCACTTGATGCGGATCAAAATATAAATTCCGCAGAATATTTCCTTGTAAGACAAAAAAATACCCCACACAAAGCGGGGTATTTTCTAACTTAGGCACTAAAGTCTGAAGGCCTTAGCTCTGGGTAGAGGAAGCCAGCTTACCGTGGCACTGCTTGTATTTCTTGCCAGAACCGCAGGGGCATGGGTCATTACGGCCAACCTTGGGACCGCGGCGCTCTGGCACAGGTGCCGCCTGCTGCTGCGGCTGACTTTCAGGAAGCGCGGAGGCCTCGGCATGCTGGAGCTCCAGCTGCTGCTTACGCTGCTCTTCCAGGCGACGCTGCTCCAGCTCGTCCATTTGCTCGCGGGTCATTGGTTCCACATGGGCCAGGATACGTACCACCTCGTGCTTGAGGTTTTCCAGCATACTTTGGAAAAGGTGGAAAGACTCGCGTTTAAACTCCTGCTTGGGGTTCTTGTTGGCATAGGCACGCAAACCAATACCCGCTCGCAGGTGGTCCATGCTGGAGAGGTGCTCCTTCCATAGCTGATCCAGCACTTGCAGCATGATCTGGCGTTCCACTGTCGGCATCAGATTGGCATCGCCAGAAGATTCACTGATGCGCTCCACCTTGGTGGCGTAAGCAGCTTGAGCTTCGGCAACAACCTTCTCGCGCAGCGTCTCCTCGTGCAGATTGCGGTCTTCATCCAACCATTTCTGAATAGGCAGCTCAATGCCCAGTTCACCGGCCAATTGCTGTTCCAGTGCCGGGATATCCCACTGCTCCTCAACACTCTGTGGCGGTACAGAAGCTGAGATAATTTCATTCACAACATCTTCGCGAATAGCGTTGATGGTATCGCTGATCTGACCGGCCTCCAGCAGCTCATTACGCTGACTGTAAATCACCTGGCGCTGATCATTGGCCACATCATCATATTCCAGCAACTGCTTGCGAATATCGAAGTTGCGCCCTTCAACGCGACGCTGGGCTTTTTCAATCGCATTGGAGACCATGCGGTGCTCAATAGCCTCGCCGCGCTCCATTCCCAACATCTGCATAAAGTTCTTCACCCGGTCGGAGGCGAAGATACGCATCAGATTATCTTCCAGAGACAAGTAGAAGCGGGTTACACCGGGGTCACCCTGACGCCCGGCACGGCCGCGCAGCTGGTTGTCGATACGACGCGACTCGTGACGTTCGGTGCCGATAATATGTAAGCCGCCAGCCTCGATCACCTGCTCGTGGCGCTTCTTCCACTGCTCCTTCACCTTGGCCACTTCGGCCTCACTCAAGTCACTACCTTTCTCCTGAGTGAGCGCCTCGGCCTCAGCCTCCCAGTTACCACCCAGCACGATATCAGTACCGCGACCGGCCATATTGGTTGCAATGGTGACAGTACCGGGACGGCCAGCCTGAGCAATTATTTGTGCTTCACGCTCATGATATTTGGCGTTTAGTACCTGATGCTTGATGCCCGCCTTTTGCAGCATGCGTGACATCTCTTCAGAAGTCTCGATAGAGGCGGTACCTACGAGGATCGGTGCCTGCTTATCACGGCAGAACTTAATATCCTCGATAATGGCGTCCATTTTTTCTTCTTTACTCAGGTAGACCAGGTCGTTGAGGTCATCCCGTTGAATATTCTTATTAGTGGGGATTACTACCACATCCAGACCATAAATCTGCTGGAATTCAAACGCCTCAGTGTCTGCGGTACCTGTCATACCAGAGAGCTTTGGATAGAAACGGAATAAATTCTGGAAGGTAGTGGAGGCTAGCGTCTGACTTTCAGACTGGATCTGAACATTCTCCTTGGCTTCCAGCGCCTGATGCAAACCCTCGGAGAGACGACGGCCCGGCATAGTACGGCCGGTGTGCTCATCAATCAGGACAACCTGACCGTTTTGCACGATATAGTCCACGTCCCGGTTAAACAGTACCTGGGCACGCAATGCGGCATGCACATGGTGCAGCAGGCCCAGGTTACCAGGGGCGTAGAGAGATTGATCTTCTTTCATCAAGCCGCTGCGAGACAGCAGCTCTTCCACCAACTGATGCCCCTGCTCGGTCAGCTCTACCTGGCGGGTCTTCTCATCTACGGTGTAGTGTCCCTCACCACCTTCTTCGGCACGTTCCAGCTGTGGAATCAGCTTATTCATGGCCAAGTAAAGGTGAGAGGAATCTTCCGCCGCACCAGAAATAATCAACGGGGTACGTGCCTCATCGATAAGGATTGAGTCCACCTCATCCACGATGGCAAAGTTTTGTGGGCGCTGGGTACGATCTTCCTTGCGTAACACCATATTGTCACGCAGATAATCGAAGCCAAATTCGTTATTGGTGCCGTAAGTAATATCGGCCTGATAGGCGGCCTTTTTCTCGTCCGGGTGCTGCTGGGAGACAATCACTCCAACAGTCAGGCCGAGAAATTCATAGACTGGGCGCATCCAATTGGCGTCGCGGGATGCCAAGTAATCGTTGACCGTAACAATATGTACGCCCTTGCCTTCGAGCGCGTTCAAATAAGCCGGTAAGGTCGCTACCAGAGTCTTACCTTCACCGGTACGCATTTCCGCGATACGACCTTCATGTAGCGTCATACCGCCGATTAGCTGTACATCGAAGTGACGCATGCCCATTGTGCGCCGACCCGCTTCACGCACTGCAGCGAAAGCTTCCGGCAGCAGCTGGTCTAGAGTTTCCCCATCTGCAATACGCTTTTTAAACTCTTCTGTTTTGGCACGAAGAGCTGCATCATCCAGCTTCTGGAAATCCTCTTCCAGCGCGTTGACTTTTTCCACGACGCGTCGCATGCGCTTCAGCTCGCGGTCATTTTTTGTACCAAAGACCGATTTAATCAGTTTGCCAATCATTATCTAGAAACCACTTATCTTATGTGCGCTATCGGCGCTAATGCTGGGCAGATATTGCACCGATACTCCTTTATGCGAGGGGTGCAAGTAAACAGGAAGGCGTAAGCGCTGGCAACTCTTATGCCAAGCTGCCAGCAATTACGCGTAAAGGAAGGATAGTTGTTATCTGCCTGTACGGCGGATATAGCTGGCCGGGTCGACCGTGCGATTGTTCTTAAAGATCTCAAAGTGTACATGGGGACCAGTGGAGCGCCCACTGGACCCCATTTGGGCAATCACCTGCCCTTTCTTAACTACATCACCGAGCCCAACATTGAGCTCACTGTTATGGCCGTAGCGGGTGGAATAACCATTACCATGATTGATTTCCACCATATGTCCGTAGCCGTGACGCTCATCAGCCCAGGTAACAACACCGGCGGCTACAGATACTACGTCTGACCCCATCTTACCGGCAAAGTCCACACCTTTATGCCAAGTGCGGCGCCCTGTGAAAGGGTCGGTGCGATAACCATAGCGCGAGGACATCCAGCCTTTGGTGATCGGACGCCCGGCAATAAATTGCTCATCCTCGAGCTGCAGGTTTGCCATCAGGGACTCGAGCGTATTGAGCTGCATTTGGCGATCATCTACTTTGTGAGACAAGTCACCAATCACTTCGAGAAACTCGGGGGGTTGATAGGGTAAATCTGAAGCTCCGGCGATGCCGGGATCTTCCGGACCACCCACTGCAGGCACAGCGCTAAATTCAAACTCGCCCTGATCGAGATTGGCCGCTGCGGTTAGGCGCTCACCCACAGCATCCAATCGGGTAAGGCGCGCCTGCAATTCAGCCAGTTTTACCGTGAGCGCAGCAAGTTGCTCGTGAGCCTCGCGATCGGCCTCCTCAATTTCCTGCTGCTGCTTACGTAAAGCGCGCTCCCAAGCCTTGGCTGTACGCGCATCAAATAAATCCGTTTTGGTCACGGGAAGATTGGCACCCAGGAAGAAGGCACCAACCGGGAGGCCCAAGAGGCACAAGCTCAATAGCGCCTTGCTCAGCCCACCAAAGTTGAAGCTGCGGGTTGCACCGCGCTCATTGACCAGAATTACTTTCATAACAAGCAGGAGAAGTCCGATATCTTGTAATTTTGCTGTCTCTGTAAGTGAGACGAGGCTCCAGTGCAATACCTCACACTAAAAGACCGGTCATCCAAATACTGAAAGGGAAACAAGGTTACCAGAATTACCCCAACCCTCTCTGGCGAATCTGTCACGTAAAAAAGCCGGCAATATAATGCCGGCTTTTTTATTGAGAGTTTAAACTGCCAGTATTGGCTTAACGTAGGAGATTGGAGCTTCTTGCTCTCCCTCAAATGTCACCATCTCCCATGCGTCCTTTTGGGTCATCAAATGACGCAGAGACTTATTGTTCAAGGAGTGGCCGGATTTAAAGGCTTTAAACTCACCGATCAGGCTGGTACCCAGAAGATAAAGGTCGCCAATGGCATCGAGAATTTTATGTTTCACAAATTCGTCTTCGTAACGCAATCCACCTTCATTCAGAATGCGATACTGGTCAATCACGATGGCGTTATCCACAGAACCACCCTGAACCAAACCCTTAGAGCGCAGGTACTCAATTTCGTGCATAAATCCAAATGTACGCGCACGACTCACCTCTTTCACAAAAGAAGTACTAGAGAAGTCTACGGAAGAGGTTAGGTTACGCCCCTGGAATACCGGGTGGTCAAAGTCGATGGTAAAGGAGACCTTGAAACCATTGAAAGGCAGGAAGCTGGCTACTTTATCGCCCTCTTCCACGGTAATCGGCTTCTTAATACGCAGGAATTTCTTCGGCGCAGATTGCTCCTGAATACCAGCGGACTGGATCAGGAACACAAAAGGACCGGCACTGCCGTCCATAATCGGTACTTCCTGGGCGGACAGTTCGACAATCGCATTATCGATACCCAGGCCCGCCATCGCTGAGAGCAAATGCTCCACGGTAGCGATACGAACATCACCCTTGACCAGGGTAGTGGAAAGTAGCGTATCGCCCACATTCTCTGCGCGGGCTTCAATTTCGACCACCGGGTCCAAGTCCGTTCGACGGAACACGATGCCGGTGTCTACGGGAGCCGGCTTCAAGGTCAGGATGACCTTTTTGCCAGTGTGCAGACCTACGCCAGTGGCGCGAATAGCATTTTTAAGCGTGCGCTGTTTGATCATGAAACTATCTTTTCCCAGTCGGTGGTCTACGCAAAACGCGCAGCAAGCCGCCGATATTAGCACAATTGCGACGCCAATACCAATTGTGGGCGTGTGGTCAACTTAACACACCGCCACCGTCCTTCTAAGGATAGTTTAAATAAAGATTGGAGCGCCACATCTCAGTCGCTGAGACAGCATTTTAAGACCATGAGCGCCGGGATCACTGTAAAAAATTGTTAATTAAACTCTTACTTGCCTATTTCCTTACCCCTCATAGCTGAGAGTAACTCTGATAGCAGGTCTTATGGAACTGGGCAAACTTCTGATTTAGCAATACCAAAAGTGATATCAAATACAAAATTCTGCGATAAGCCGCCCCGCAGAGGCGACACCCAACAATAAGCTGGGTGGACATGAGCGGTGTACTGCCTCTGCGGCGGCTACTCTCAGTCTGCCTGGCGGCGCAGGAAGGCCGGAATATCCAAATATTCCATATCGGCATCAGCAGAGCTGAGCGACGGAGCGGGGCGCTTGGGGCGCTCTACATCCACCCGAGGACGGGTGTCGGCCGCACTCTCACGAGAGACTAGCCCTGCAGCACCGTGGCTTTCACGCATATCGCGCATATCCCGGCTCTCACGCATGTCTCGAGTCTCGCGAACATCGCGGGATTCACGCACTTCTGGACGACGTGTGTTATCTACCACCTTAGCCGGGCGAGCCGCAGGAGTTCCCTCACCCAGGCCAGCGGCTACTACAGTCACCCGCATTTCATCACCCAGCTTGTCATCCACCGCCGTACCAATAACCACTGTGGCCTCATCAGAGGCGATCTCTTGCACGATCTCACCCACTTCGGAGTATTCACCCAGGGTCAACTCCTGACAGCCAGCTTCTTCACTGCCGGTAATAATGTTGACCAAAATACCGCGTGCACCAGCAAGGTTAACGTTATCCAACAGCGGACTGCGTACAGCCTTCTCCGCCGCTTCACGAGCGCGATTCTCGCCAATGGCAGAGCCGGAGCCCATCATCGCCATACCCATTTCAGACATCACCGTGCGTACATCGGCGAAGTCCACATTCATAATGCCGGGGCGGATCATCAGATCGGCAATACCCTGCACCGCTCCGAGTAACACGTTGTCAGCCTCTTTATAGGCAGACTTCATGGTGATTTTGCTACCCAATACTTCCAGCAGGCGATCGTTAGGGATAGTAATCAGGGAGTCCACTTTGTCGCGCAGTTCGAGAATACCCTCTTCGGCTACGACAGTGCGCTTGCGGCCTTCAATTTTGAACGGGCGAGTAACAACAGCCACGGTGAGAATGCCGAGCTCTTTGGCAATCTCGGCTACAATCGGCGCTCCACCGGTACCAGTGCCGCCCCCCATGCCAGCGGTAATAAACACCATATCAGCACCGCCCAAGACTTCAGCGATGCGATCGCGGTCTTCCAGAGCGGACTGGCGACCGATATCGGGATTGGCCCCAGCACCTAGTCCACGGGTAATCGTATTACCAAGCTGTAGGATAGTTTGCGCTTCAATATCTTTCAGCGCCTGAGCGTCAGTGTTCGCGCAGATAAAGTCTACGCCCTCCACGTCGCTGGCAATCATATGCTTAACAGCATTGCCACCGCCGCCGCCGACTCCTATTACCTTGATGACAGGTTTATCCTGTACGCTATCAACTAGCTCGAACATCGCTGTTCCCCTTTCTTGCTCATGTCGAATTTTACAGCCACGCCTAAAAAAAATCCCTTATGGGACGGCTAATTCTGGTTGCATGCTATTACAAATTTCCACGAAACCAGTGCTTTACTTTGTCCCACCACTGATTATCGTTACGCACGGGCTGAGTTTTTCCCTCTGCAGCCTCTTCTTGCTGCATTGCGTACATCAATAATCCAACTCCGGTGGAGTAAATTGGATTGCTCACGATATCGCTCAATCCAGAAATTCCTTGAGGTACTGCGAGACGTACCGGCATATGGAAAATTTCCTCAGCCAGCTCTACCGCACCCTCCATTTTTGAAGAGCCTCCTGTTAAAACCACTCCTGCTGCGCACAGATCTTCAAATCCACTGCGGCGCAATTCCGCCTGCACCAGAGTAAACAGCTCGTCATAGCGCGGCTCTACTACTTCAGCCAGGGCCTGACGGGACAAATCCCGGGGCTCCCGATCTCCGACACTCGGTACTTTTATGGTTTCACCTTCCCGCGCAAGTTTTGCCAGAGCACAGGCATATTTTATTTTTAAATCTTCGGCATGCGGTGTCGGGGTACGCAATGCCATTGCAATATCGTTAGTCACCTGATCCCCGGCGATGGGAATCACTCCAGTATGGCGAATTGAGCCACCGGTAAAAACGGCAATATCGGTGGTGCCCCCACCGATATCCACCATACATACTCCGAGTTCTTTCTCATCTTCAGTCAGTACCGCGTAACTGGAAGCCAGCTGTTCGAGAATCACATCCTCCACTTCAAGACCACAGCGACGGATACACTTCTCAATATTTTGTGCCGCATTGACGGCACCACTGACTAAATGCACCTTTGCTTCGAGGCGCACACCTGACATCCCCAGAGGCTCTTTTACCCCCTCCTGGTTGTCGATCAGGTATTCTTGCGGCAGCGTATGTAAAATTTTCTGATCCGCGGGTATAGCAACTGCACGAGCCGCATCAATTACCCGATCCAAATCCTGTTGGGTTACTTCACGATCTTTAATAGCCACAATGCCGTGAGAATTGAGACTGCGAATATGGCTGCCTGCAATGCCGGCATAAACGGAGTGAATTTCACACCCCGCCATGAGTTCTGCTTCCTCCACGGCACGCTGAATAGATTGCACGGTGGATTCAATATTTACCACCACACCTTTTTTCATCCCGGTGGAGCGATGGGAGCCAATACCAACAATATTAAGCTCCCCGTTAGCAGATACCTCACCAACGATGGCAACCACCTTGGAGGTGCCGATATCCAGCCCAACAATCATGCGCTGATCGGATACTTGTGTCATTTTTGTGCCAACCTCGCTAGGCCATACCCCGGCTTTCCTTTCATTATCAACCGGATCAGCGCCTTCGCTTTTAAACTTTATCTTTCCACAGCGGCTACTGCCGCGTCCCTGTTTACTCTTGCTCGTTCTTCCACTGAACCGCTACCGCGTTACCGTAACGAGTATCTACCTCGGCTACTTTTTGTAAATAAGGAGCAAGTAACCCGCGACTCAAAGTGAGAAAGCGGTTAACACGCTCCAGCAGTGCCTCATGACCGAGTTTTAATTCAATTCCCGACATCAACTCCAGATGCCAGCCACTAAGGTCATCAAATGACAAGCGCCTCACTTCCATATCCCGCGTAGTCAAAAGCCCTGCAAGCGCTTGGTATTGGGACATAATTTGCCCAACCAACTCTTCATCCCCGGCGAGCTCGGGCAGTGTACCCACCTGCATTTGTTTCGGCCGTGGCAGCAGTGCACCACTGGCAACCAACAAACGATCACGGCCCCAGATGGCAAGTGGCTGCGCCTCGCTGACTTCAACAACAACGCCTTTGGGCCAGCGACGACTTATGGAAACCTTGGTAATCCACGATTTCTCCAGCAATGCTGCGCGCATCGCGCGGATATCAACAGAAAAAAAACCCGCTTGCAAATACGGCAGTAAAATTTCTTTAATCTGCTCTTCAGTTACAGCATTAAAGGTTCCGCGAACCTCAACTTGCTCCAGTGCATCAACTCGACTGAGCTGAATCGCCGGTAGGTGCTGCCACAACCAGTAGCCCCCACTAAGCAGCCCACCAAGCAAGAACATAAAGACACTGGTAAATAACCAGGGGCGCCAGTGGAATCCCCGCTTCTCTCTCTCTTTGAGAGGGCTGGCACCACGAACCGGGGCCCGGGGAGTCCCTGTATTTTTTTTTTGTGCAGACCTCACTACCACTCAAGCCTCGAGGTCTTTCTCACCCAGGCGCCATTCCGCCAACCTCTGTGAAAGAGCCCCAACATTACCCGCGCCCTGAGTCAGAACCACATCGCCGGGTTCCAGTAGATCAGCCAGGATCGGGGGAACCTGATCAACGGTTTCGACAAAAATGGGATCGACCTGGCCTCGATTGCGCAGGCTACGAGCCAAAGTCCGCCCATCCGCGCCGGCTATCGGTGCCTCCCCAGCACTGTAAACATCCAGCAAAATTAATTTGTCCACCTCGGACAGCACCTGAACAAAATCCTCAAACAGATCGCGGGTTCGGGTATAGCGATGCGGTTGGTAAACCATCACTAAGCGCCGATCGGACCAGCCGTCGCGTACAGTCCTGATGGTTGCTGCCACTTCCCTTGGGTGGTGGCCATAATCGTCCACCAGCATCACTTTTTCTGCGTTACTGTCGTCACTAATAGAGAAATCTCCATAAATTTGGAAGCGACGACCGACTCCTTGGAAACCTTGCAATCCCTTTTGAATAGCTTCATCACCGATACCCTCATCGGTAGCGACAGCAATTGCCGCAGTAGCATTCAATACATTATGGATACCAGGAGTATTTACCGAGACCTCAAGCAGATCACCCGCCGGGCGCTGCACTTTAAAATGGCTTCGCAACGGCTCCTGTTTAACCTCGACAATGCGGAAATCATTGCCCTCAGCAAACCCATAAGTCAGCACCGGCCGGGAAAACTTGGGAATTACCTCCTGCACATTGGCATCATCGCCACAGACCACAGCAAGGCCATAAAAAGGCAGGTTATGGACAAAATCAATAAAGATCTGTTTGACCTTTTCAAAGTCCCCACCATAGGTTTCCATATGGTCCGCATCAATATTCGTGATCACCGTCACCATTGGTTGCAGGTGAATAAAAGATGCATCACTTTCATCTGCCTCGGCGATTAGATAACGACTTTCGCCCAATGCCGCATTGGCACCTGCCGAATTGACCAAACCGCCAATCACAAACGTCGGATCTTTTTTATCCGCAGCAAAAATCGAGGCTATCAGGCTGGTAGTTGTAGTCTTTCCGTGTGTACCCGCCACGGCAATACCGTAGCGATAACGCATCAGTTCCCCGAGCATTTCCGCACGGCGCACCACCGGAATTCGGTTTTCGTGGGCGGCGACCAACTCTGGATTGTCGTCATGCACGGCCGAAGAGTTAACAACCACATCGACACCGCGGATATTTTCCGAACTGTGTCCAATTTCAACCCTAACACCGAGCTTTTGCAGGCGGTCTGTTACAGCTGATTCGCGCAAATCGGAACCAGAAACCTCGTAACCCTGATTCTGTAGCACTTCAGCAATGCCGCTCATGCCTGCACCACCCACACCGATAAAGTGGATGCGACGAATGCGGCGCATCGTCGGTACAGCATAACTTTTTTCCATATTGGCACGCTCAGAAGCCATACTTTCTAACCTTGATCCACTCATTTTTTATTTGCTATCTGACAAGAGCCAGCTGTTCAGCGCAGGCACCTACTACCTGCTCGGTTGCATCAATTTTTGCCACACTGCGCGCAGCTTTCGCCATCTCAAGCAACGCTTGAGGGTCCGAGAGAAGCTTCTGCAATAATTCTGACAGACTCTGTGCATCCATGGCGCTCTGCTGAATTACCACAGCACCACCGGCATTCTGTAACCACTCGCCATTGCGTGTCTGATGATCATCAATCGCAAAGGGAAAAGGCACCATAATTGCGCCCACACCAGCGGCAGCGATTTCCGACACAGTCAGCGCCCCGGAGCGACAAATGATCAAATCTGCAACGCTATAGGCATCGGCCATATTCGCAATAAAAGGTACAACCTCTGCCTCTACTCCCGCAGCCTTATAAGCTTCTTGGGCCAACGCTGCATGACGTTCACCCGCCTGATGAACCACTTTCGGCCGTAGGGATAATGGCAGAAGAGCCACAGCTTTTGGCACCAGCTCATTAATTGCCACAGCGCCGAGACTGCCACCGAGCACCAACAGGCGCAGTGGTGCCTCATTTCCGATACGCTGTTGCGGCTCAGGCAAACTCGCAATCTCAGTGCGCACCGGATTGCCAACCTGCTTAGCACCAGGCAAACCACTAGGGAAAGCCTCCAATACCCTACTCGCGATTCGAGCAAGCAGGCGGTTAGTGGTGCCGGCAACCGCATTTTGCTCGTGAATAATTAGCGGAATTCCACTGAGTCGTGCTGCTACACCACCGGGACCGGTGGCAAAGCCACCGAACCCGAGCACCGCATCTGGTGCTACCGCCCTTACCACGGCACGGGCTTGGACCACCGCGCGAAAAATCTGCAGAGGTGCCTTGAACAGGGCCAATTTGCCTTTGCCACGCACGCCCTCCACACGAATACAGTGCAGTGGAATATTCGCCTCGGGAATTAAACGCGCTTCGATACCGCGCTGTGTACCCAGCCACTCAACACTGGCACCGCGCTCCTGCAAGGCTTTTGCCACTGCCAGTGCTGGAAATACGTGGCCACCGGTACCTCCGGCCATCAGTAAAAACTTCTTATTGGCGAATATTTTTTCTTCATGGGACATCAGACTACCTCCCCACTACCAACACCAGCACTGGTGCGGCGCCGGGCAAAAATTGGCAACTTCCCAAACAAACCAGGACTTTCCTCACTATCCCCGGCTTGCCCAAATTGCCCTCGCAATTCAGTGCGAACCCTCAAAGCCAACCCCAGTAGGGCACAGCAAATAATCAAACTACTACCACCGGAGCTAACAAACGGCAGGGTCAGCCCCTTAGTTGGTAATAACCCTGAAGCCACTCCCATATTCACAAAAGCCTGGCCAGCAATCTGTATTGCCATGCCAAATGCCAGTAAAGCCGCAAAAAATTTTTGTTGCACCAGGGCTTCACGTACCAAACGCAATAGCGAACATGTCAGGAGCACAAAAAGCCCAACAACAACCAAGCCACCAAACATGCCCCACTCCTCGGCGAGGATGGCAAAAATAAAGTCGGTATGGGCCTCGGGCAGATAAAACAGTTTTTGCACGCTATTACCCAGCCCCACACCAAACCATTCACCACGACCAAAAGCGATAAGCGATTGGGTCAACTGATAGCCACTGGCAAATTGGTCTCCCCAGGGGTCTAGAAACGTTAGCAGGCGCTGCAAACGATAGGGGCTCATCAGCGCCATCAAGGCCAAACCGCAAGCCGCTGCCGCCACGAGTAAAAACGTGTGGGGTAAGCGTGCACCACCCAAAAACACCATCGCCAGCACTGTGCCGGAAAGTACTACCACAGAGCCGAAGTCCGGTTGCAATAACAGTAAAAAAGCAACCATCGTGAGAATAACCACCGGTACCATAAAGCTGCTCCAGTGGTGTAATTGCTTGCTGCGCCGGGTTAGAAAACTGGCAAAAAATACCAGCATGCAAAACTTCGCCACTTCTGCAGGTTGGATAGTAATTCCCGCAAACACCAACCAGCGTCGACTACCATTTACCTCTCGACCAATACCTGGCACCAATACCACGATTAAAAGCAGACAGGAAAACAGTAACAGTGGCCAAGATAGGCGCGACCAAATAGCCAATGGGATCTGGCTTACCAATAACGCCGCAATTGCCCCAATTAACAAGAATACCAAGTGACGCTTCAGGAAATACCAAGGGTCTGCATAAATATCTGTAGCAAAAGCGATCGACGCTGAAGCCACCATCACAACGCCGATGCTCACCAGCGCCAAAACGCTAAAAGGTAAAAGAGCATCGAGAAAATCACGCCTGCTATTTAGGGAGGGCAATTCACTCATTGTCCCTCCCGTGAGCACTCACACAGCGTCGCTACAATATTGCGAAAGTCTTCACCACGCGCTTCAAAATTGCGATACATATCAAAGCTGGCACACGCCGGGGAGAGCAACACGTAGTCTCCGCTATGCGCCAAAGTTCGGGCCTTACTCACAGCATCCGCCATAGAATCAGCGCTGAGTGTGCTGCACTGGCCAGCAAACACGCTGGCAATTTTGTCGCCATCAACACCGATTGAAACCACTGCACGCAGGGAGCCTGCGCTTTTCTTCAATGCGGAAAAGTCTGCACCTTTACCATCTCCACCTGCGATTAAAACTATTTTACGGGTTGAGGTCGCCAATCCATCCAGCGCGGCCTGAGTTGCACCTACATTAGTGCCCTTAGAGTCGTTGACATAAGTTACGCCATGTAAATCCGCCACGCGCTCACAGCGATGTGCCAAGCCAGGAAAACTACGCAGCACCGACAGCATTGCCGCCACAGGCAGCCCCACTACAGTACCCATGGCCAATGCAGCCAGAGCATTGGCAATATTATGCTTGCCCACCATCGCCAGCTCATCGACCGGCAATAACTTCTCACTTCCTTGAGCCAACCACTCACGCCCCCCAGATAAGCACACACCAAACTGTTTTAAGTCCGGTCGATCAAGGCCGAAAGTCCACTCACGCCGCTCTCGCGACAGAGGTCCCTGGCTCAGGGGATCTTCGCGATTAACCACAAATACTTCTGCACCGCGATAAATCCGTTGCTTCGCCCGGTGATACTCCAACATACTGGGATAGCGGTCCATATGGTCCGCACTCATATTCAAAACAGTCGCTACTGTTGGAGTGAGGGAATAAGTTGTCTCCAATTGGAAACTGGAAAGCTCCAGTACAAACAACTCCGGTAAGGGGTCATCCAATAAATCGAGCACCGGTACGCCAATATTGCCACCCACCCGCACAGAAATGTTGGCTGCTTCAGCCATTCTGCCAAGTAATGTCGTGACCGTGCTTTTGCCGTTAGAACCAGTAATCGCGGCCAATTTCGTTTTGGACTGCTTTCGCAGTAAAGCCTGGGCAAATAATTCAATATCACCAACAACCGGAATACCCTCGGCAACGGCCTTTTGCAAAACCGGCTCCGCTAAGGGCACACCAGGGCTGACAATAATTAAACTGGCCGCAAGTAAAGTGTTTGCACGTAGTGGGCCGGTTTCCACCGCGACCTGGGGAAATTCCCCTTGAAAAGCCGCAAGCCCTGGAGGGTTATCACGGCTATCCACCACCACCGGGGTATGACCATGACGCAGCAGATAGCGCACCACCGATTGCCCGGTAGCGCCCAGTCCAATGACCACTTTGTGCTGCGAAGAAGTCGCGATCAGGCTCATTGTATTTTTATCGGAGTTTCAGTGTTGCCAGTCCAGCCAGAACCAGAATTACCGTGATAATCCAGAAACGCACAATTACCCTCGGCTCGGGCCAACCTTTCAATTCAAAATGGTGGTGCAGCGGGGCCATGCGGAAAATACGCTTACCCGTCAACTTGAAGGACGCAACCTGCAGGATGACTGAAACGGTTTCCATCACGAATACGCCTCCCATAATAAACAGCACAATCTCGTGGCGAGTGATCACCGCAATGATGCCCAGTGCCGCACCCAGGGCCAGGGCACCCACATCCCCCATAAACACCTGCGCCGGATAGGTGTTAAACCATAGGAACCCTAAGCCTGCACCGCACAGAGCCGCACAAAATACAGCGAGTTCCCCTGCACCAGCAATCGCAGGAATATGTAGATAATCGGCAAATTCCGCATGTCCAGATAAATAAGCAATAATTCCCAGTGCCCCGCCTACCATCACCGTAGGCATAATTGCCAGGCCATCAAGACCATCGGTCAGATTAACCGCATTACTGGAACCCACCACTACAAAATAGGTCAGCAGAATAAAGGTGACTGGCCCAAGGTTAATAGCGACGTCTTTAAAGAAAGGCACAAAGAACTGGGTTTCCGCCGGGCTGGTCGCACTCATAAATAAATATATGGCCGCCCCTAAACCGGCAATGGACTGCCAAAAATATTTCCAGCGCGCGATGAGGCCACGAGGGTTCTTATGTACAACTTTTTTATAGTCATCGACAAAACCTACCGCGCCGAAGACAAAGGTCACCAGTAATGTGACCCACACATAGCGATTACCAAGATCCGACCATAGCAGCGCCGAAGCAAAGATTGAGGCGAGAATCAGGGTGCCGCCCATAGTGGGCGTACCGGATTTACTCAAATGTGTTTCAGGGCCATCGTCGCGAATCGCCTGCCCCACTTGTAAATGGTTCAGCCAGTTGATCATGCGTGGTCCAACAATCAGGGAAATTCCCAGTGCGGTAAGGGCCGCAAGAATTGCGCGGACAGTTAAATAATTGAACACCGAAAAGGTGCTCACATGTTGTTGTAATAATTCCGCCAGCCAAAGCAGCATTACGACTCCCCTCTGCTGTTGCCAAGCAGGGCCTGAGCGACCAGTTCCATACGGGCACTACGAGAACCCTTCACCAAAACAGTGGTGTTGTTATCTAATTCATGGGTCAGAGCCGCGATCAACGGCTCCCGCTCCCGATAATTCTGCAGGGGCTCATTGCCCCCATGGCTAAATGCCAAGCTGGCAGCAGTGCCTAATGGTCCCAGGGTAAACAGCGCATCAAGCCCACGCTCTCGCGCCAGATCACCCACATCTCGATGCATATCCTCAGCATCCGGCCCCAACTCCGCCATGTCCCCAAGCACCAGGATTCGTTTCCCTGGTCGTTGTGCCAAAAGCTCAATAGCCGCACCCACAGAACCCGGATTCGCGTTGTAGCTGTCGTCGATAACTGTGGCTCCCAAAATACCGCGCTGCTCCTGCAAGCGGCCGCTGACACCTCTCAGGCTTGATAGCCCCTGAACAATTTCTTTTGCCGATATCCCCGCGGCAAAAGCACAGGCTGCCGCTACTAGAGCGTTGTGCACGTTGTGCTCTCCAAGTAGCTGAAGCTGCAACGGGTAGCTAAGCCCTTCAATCACTAGGTCAAATCCGGCACAGCCACTATTATTCAGGACAATATTTTCCGCAAAGATTTCGCATTGGCTGGAAAGCCCCACCTCTAAAGTGCGCACACCTTCGGGCATTCGCCCGCGCCAATAGTCTGCGTAATTATCATCGGCATTGATAATTGCGGTTCCACCGACATCCAACCCTGTATAAATTTGACCTTTGGCTTTGGCGATGGCGTCAATAGAACCAAACCCTTCAACATGAGCGGGCATAACATTATTGACGGCACTCACTTGTGGCTTGCCGATACTACACAGATAAGCAATATCGTCAGGGCCATTCGCCCCCATCTCCAAAATCAGTACATCGTGCTCTTCGCTGAGGCCGAAAAGAGTTATCGGCAGACCGTACTGGTTGTTTAGGTTGCCTGCAGTCACACAAGGTGTGTGGCGTTGGGAAAAAATCGCCGATAGCATTTCCTTAACCGTGGTCTTGCCACAGGAACCAGTAATCGCAATTACTGGACCAGAGAATTTCTCACGACACAGCAGACCAATTTGTCCGAGTGCTACGGTAGTATCTTTCACCCGCCACTGAGGCAGGCTGCAACCCCGAACCTCCCGATCAACAACTAAGCCAAGTGCCTGACCATCAAGCTCTCCGACAAAATCATGAGCATCGAAATTGTCACCAACCAATGCAACAAACAGTGCTTGGGGGTTTAATTTACGAGTATCTGTGCACACCTCAGAAAATTCGACCGAGCCATTGATCAACTCACCACCGAAGCGCTCTTGCAGTTGCTTAAGAGATAACGACCCAATCACTGGGCTTCCCCCTTCATCCCTTCAACCTTGAGGGGCTTACCCATACGCCGAAGCAACGCAGAAGCAGCCTGCTCGCGATCGCAAAAATGAATTTTTTCGCTGCCGATAATCTGGTAATTCTCATGGCCCTTACCAGCGATCAGCACTATATCTCCCGGCTGTGCCGCAGCCACTGCCTGGCCAATAGCCTTGGCCCGATCAATTTCTACTTCAATATTACTGGCAGCACCTTCGAGGATATCGTCGATAATTTTTTGCGGCTCTTCACTGCGGGGATTGTCGCTGGTAACAATGGCCCGATCGGCCATTTCCGAAGCTATACGCCCCATTGAAGCGCGCTTGCCAGTATCACGATCACCGCCACAGCCAAATACACACCACAATTTCCCACGGCAATAAGGGCGTGCAGCGGCCAACGCCGCTCGCAATGCATCTGGAGTATGGGCGTAATCGACCAACACTCCCACTTCATAGACACCTTCGACTTGAACCCGCTCCATACGACCGGGCACCCCCTGAATAGAGGGAAAAACCGTGAGAATTTCCTCGAACGGCATACCCGCCGAAGCAGCAGCAGCGATAACGGCAAGTGCGTTATAAATATTGAAATCGCCAATCAGCGATGCATTGAGTTCACCGCTCCCCCAGGGAGAACTTAGCTGGACAGAAAAGCCTTTTTCATGACGGCGTAAATCTGTCACATGCAGGTCGCCCGCCTGCAGGCCATAGGTCAATACACGCAACCCGCGCAATCTGCAACGCTCCGCCAGTTGAGCGCCGAAAGGGTCATCCAGGTTTATAATGCCGCGCTTTAATTTTGGCAGGCCAAATAATTTTTCTTTGGCAGCCCCGTAGGCTGCCATATTGCCGTGATAATCCAGGTGGTCGCGGGAAAGATTGGTAAAAATTGCGGTATCAAAAATAAGACCATGTACTCGGCCCTGTGACAGGGCATGGGAGGAAACTTCCATCGCCGCAGCACCCACTCCGCGTCGGCAAAAATCGGCAAAATCCTCCTGTAGCCGCACAGGGTCAGGAGTTGTGAGCCCCGTCTCATGCAGCTCAATCACCCCGTGATTCCATATGCCATTACCAATGGTACCGATCAGGGCAGCGCTGCCAAAATGCCGAGCCAATAACTGGGAGGTGAGATAAGCGCAGGTAGTTTTACCATTGGTGCCGGTCACTCCCACCAAATGCATTTTTCCGCTGGGATTATCGTGGAAACGCGCGGCTATTTCCCCCACCCGCTTAGCAAGCCCGGGTACGGTAACCACAAGGATATCCTTGTGGGTTTTACATTCCAGTTTGTCCCCATCCGCCAAAACTACGGCAGCGCCAGCTTCTATTGCGGCATCAATATATTCCCGCCCATCCACGACAGAGCCGCGCAACGCCATAAAAGCATCGCCAGCTTTCACCTTGCGGCTATCCAGAGCTACACCACTAACAGGTACATCGGGTATGCTCGCGTATCCGGGCACCAATTCCTGCAGGGAGATAAATGATTGTTCGCGCTGAGTCACGACTTTGAACCCCTTCCGGTTAACTGCGCGGCCAGCTGCCGTTCCGCCGCCTCTTTAAGCTCTGGCGGTACTTGCAGCAGGCGCATAGCCCCAGCCATCACAGCGCCAAATACCGGCGCTGCCACTTCACCGCCGTAGTATTTCGCCTGGCTGGGATCGTCTATTACTACAACCGCGGCAAGGCGCGGCTTGTCAGCGGGAATAAATCCCGCAAATACTGAGCGGTAGCGATTATCCGCATAACCACCACTACCAACCTTGTGAACAGTGCCAGTCTTGCCCGCCACTCGGTAACCCTCTACAGCGGCTTGACGGCCAGTGCCGCGGCTGCCAATTACGGTCTCCAGCATGGCGCTCACATCCTTAACGAGCGGCCCTTCGACTACCCGCTGCGCCTCAGAATCGGGCTTATCGTCAGATAGAATCAGGGAAACCGGACGTTTAAGCCCACCGTTAGCCAACACGCTGTAGGCCTGGGCCAATTGCACCCCATTCACGGTTAAACCGTAGCCGAAGGCAAAATTAGCCCGCTCGATTGGGTGCCAGCGGCTGCGGCTAGGTAGGATTCCCGGCGTCTCACCAGGAAAACCACTGCCAACCGCCTCCCCCAAACCCAGGCGGTAAAAGAGTTCTCGAAGCGTATTTGGTTCCAAATCCAGGGCAATTTTTGTAATACCCACCTGACTCGACTTAGTGATAATGCTGGTTAGATCCAACTTGCCGTAGTTGACCGGATCCACCAAAGTTTTACCGGGCACGCGGATATAACCCGGGCTTGTATCTATTTGGGTATGGGGCTTGTAGCGACCTGTCTCCAGCGCCGCCAATACCGTCAGAGGCTTTACCGTAGAGCCCGGCTCAAACTGATCAATCAGGGCGCGATTGCGCATGGCCGCCGCCCTAACTCCCTTGCGGTTATTGGGGTTAAAAGAGGGCTGGTTAGCCATGGCGAGGACATCACCACTGTGGATATCCAAAATCACCATAAAACCGGAAGCGGCACCATTTTCTGCCACAGCACTTTTTAATTCCCGATAGGCGAGGTATTGCAGACGCATATCAATCGAGAGGCGCAACTCCTGACCGGGTTGAGCCTCTCTCTGAATAGCCAGTTCTTGCACCGTGCGACCTTTCAGGTCCTTAACCACCTGCTGCGCACCTGGCTCTCCGGACAACCAGTTATCGTAAGCAAGCTCAATGCCCTCCTGACCGCGATCGTCGATATTGGTAAAGCCCAATAGCTGCGCAACCACCTCCCCGGCGGGATAGAAGCGGCGGTATTCCTTTTTGCTGTAGACACCGGGCAAATCGAGAGACAAGATCCGCTCCGCCTGCTCTGGGGTCAGGTGGCGACGCAGATACATAAATTCCTTATTGCGGTATTTTTCCAGGCGCGCGGTCAACTTATCCGCCTTTAACCTCAGCGTCTTAGCCAGTTGCTTTACTTGTTCGGGACTGCTCTCGCGCAATAATTTGGGATTGGCCCAGAGGCTGTGCACCGGGGTGCTAACCGCTAACAGCTCTCCGTTGCGATCGACAATGGAACCCCGATAGGCGGCTATCTCCTCGGTACGGATGGTGCGCGCGCGCCCCTGATCCTGCAGGAAGCGATATCCCCGCTCTGCTGCAGGAACCACCTGCAAACGCGCTAAGTGAGACACCAGTGCCAGGGCAAGCAGGCACAACAGAACCGCTACCAGCACAAAGCGCCAGCGAGCGATTCCCGGTTGAACTTGCTTTTTCTTTACTGCGCCCATAATTTTCCAATTGGCGTTATATTGTCATCCTGAGGGCAAACCTCTTAGCGGGGCGATTTAACCGGTACCCCGGCAGCGCATCGATAAACAAATTTTCTTATGCTTATTAAGTCAATTTCCGGTGTACACTGCCTAAAAGGGCCGCCTACACTCCGACCAAGCCAATCACTCCAGTGGCACCAAGATCTGCTCTGAAGGGCTCGGCATGCGCATTTTTAATTCTTCCCGGGCCACTTTCTCCACACGGCTATAGGCAGACCAGGCCCCCCGCTCAAGCAGCAGGCGCTCCTGCTCATAACGCAATTCATCGCGGGTCTTTTGTGCGCGGCCTAGCTCTGCGGTCAATTCTCTGCTGCGCTGAGTCGAATACACCACTGCCAACGCCGAGGCAATTGCACCCACCCAGAGCACAGCAATGCTAAGAAACGACCGTATAGGCACAGAATCAGCACCCACCCTGCTTTTCGGCAACCCGCATCACCGCACTGCGCGAGCGCAGGTTTTCATCCACCTCAATGGTGTTAGCCTTGACCGCTTTGCCCACTGAACGCAGGGGCTTGGCGATTTGGCTATCCATTACCGGAAGTCCGCGCGGCAATTTGGGTCCGCGCTCTTTTTCGCGGATAAAGCGCTTGACCATGCGATCCTCCAGCGAATGGAAGCTGATAATCACCAACCGGCCTCCCGGCGCGAGCAGCTGCAGAGACTTTTCCAATGTGCTCCGCAGGTCATCCAGCTCACCATTCACATGAATGCGAATAGCCTGGAAGACTCGAGTAGCCGGGTGCTTGCCCTTTTCCCAAGCTGGGTTGGCTGCCTTCACTACCTCAGCCAAATCCAAAGTTCGCTCGAAGGGCTTTTCAGTGCGGCGGCGAACGATGGCTGCGGCCATTCGCCGCGCGAAACGCTCCTCGCCATATTCTTTAAACACCCGGACCATCTCATCCTCGGCCTCGGTATTCACCCACTGCGCTGCGCTGATACCACGGCTAGTATCCATACGCATATCCAGCGGCCCGTCCTGCATAAAGCTAAAGCCGCGCTCAGCCTGATCCAACTGGGGCGATGAAACCCCTAAGTCCAACAGGATTCCGTTAACACTTCCCGCCCTCTCGCCAACAGCGAGATCCATATCGGCAAAGGAGCCGTGCCAAATTGAAAAGCGCGGCTCAGCAGCAAAACGCTGCTGCGCATAGTCAATCGCCTGGGGGTCTTTATCCACAGCCAACAATTGCCCCTTGGGGCCCAGTTGTTCGAGGATCGCAGCGCTGTGTCCACCGCGCCCAAAGGTCCCATCCACATAGAAACCTTCGGTGTCAGTCACCAGAGCGTCCACGGCCTCGCGCAACAACACACTGCGATGCAATTCTTGAGACACTCGGTGTACTCCTTATAAAGAAAGGGAAGCCATTTCCTCGGGCATTCCCTCCTCGTCGTCACTATTATCGAGCCAGGACATCCATCGTTCCTCGCTCCAAAGTTCTAATTTCTTACCCTGCCCCACGAGCATCAGCTTTTTCTCCAGCCCCGCATATTCGCGCAGAGTAGGAGGGATCAAAACGCGGCCATTGCCATCCACCTGCAGCTCACAGGCATAACCAATCAGTAATCGCTGGGCCCGGCGCGCCACCTTATTAAAGCTGGGAAGAGCCTCGACTTTAGGTAAAATTTGCTGCCACTGCGGCGCCGGATAGACCAGCAGGCAACGCTCCTCTGTATGAGCTGTGATCACCAAGCTACCGGCGCACTCCTCCAGCAAACGGTCGCGGACCTTCGCCGGTATCGCCAGACGCCCCTTGGCGTCCATATTGATTGCATGGCTGCCTAAATACACTTTGTGAGTTCACTCGCTCTGCTAGGCGATTGTCGCGGTAGACCCCTTCATCCAGCGGGCCGATAGCGGGAAAAATTTAAACTTACGCCGCACTGTGTAAATGCCCACTTACCGGCGACGAATAAACCACAAAGTTCCACGAATTTCCACTTTTACCCACTCTCGACACTATAAAACTGGTCGACACAAAGTCAAGGAAATCGACCGCAAAGTCCGCATAAACCCCAGTAAAATCGGGGTCTACAGCAAAGATGGGAGTAATGACATATAAATCACTGTCACAAAGTAACAAAATGGAGTGGGCACCCACTTACAAAATAGTCAACCATATTAAACTAGCCGCCACGGCACGAGTAAGCGCGCCACGATCAAAAACAGAGGTACATCCGTTCCATTCTCCGCCAAAGGCTATGCCAAGCTAGAGGGAACAAAATAAAAAGCCCGGCGAATGCCGGGCTTTAGAAATGTGTGAGCTGGCCTGTAAGCCGGGTTCTGTCGAGGACAACCATTCATCTGGGATGCCTGTCACCAGACACCTCAAGCGACCTACCCGCCCTCAGTGCGGGTCACACCTATAGAGGGCCTATTTGGTCTTGCTCCGAACGGGGTTTACCGTGCCGCGGACTGTTACCAGCCGCGCGGTGCGCTCTTACCGCACCCTTTCACCCTTACCTGTGCTTCCCCAGACCAAAATCGAGGGAAGCCATCGGCGGTCTACTCTCTGCTGCACTTTCCGTAGGCTCGCGCCCCCCAGGCGTTACCTGGCGTTCCACCCTATGGAGCCCGGACTTTCCTCCATCGCACAAGGCGACAGCGATTGCCCGGCCAGCTCGCGGCGAAGAGTAATGAGGCGACAGCCGGAATGCAACAGGCATTTTCCCTAAACCGCGAAAGACAGCGCCTTATTTTTGCTCCAGGCTCCAGTTATACAGGACCTTCTTATTAGCACCGGTAATCTCCGCAGCAATAGCGGCGGCCTTTTTTGGTGGTAACTCGGCCAGCAACAGAGTCATCACTCGCTGCGCCTCTCCATCCAGCGCATTGTCGCGGCGACGCTCAGCACCACGCACCAACAATACAATCTCTCCTCGCTGCTGATTACTGTCGGAACGTACCCAATTTACCAACTCACCCAAAGGCATCAACTGGAATGTCTCGAAGGCCTTGCTCACCTCCCGCGCTATGACCGCTTCGCGCTCAGCACCAAAAATCTCTGCCATCGCCTGCAAGGTATCTGCGACCCGATGGGGCGCCTCATAGAAAACCAGAGTGCGACTGTCTGATGATAACTCCTGCAATGCTCGCTCCCGGGGGCCGGATTTGGCGGGTAGAAAACCCTCAAAGCTAAAGCGGTCACTGGGCAAGCCGGCAGCACTCAGCGCGGCGACAAAGGCACAGGCGCCTGGGATAGGCACCACGCGAATACCCTTTTCTCGCGCCTCGCGCACCAGACGATAGCCGGGGTCGGAGATTAGTGGGGTACCAGCATCGGAGATCAGCGCCACCGTTTGCCCTTGCTCCAGGCGCTGTAGAATCTGTCCCGTACGCTTGCCATCAGAATGATCGTGATAGGCCATTAGCGGCGTATCGATATTGAAATGGGAAAAGAGTCTCTGACTGTGACGTGTGTCCTCTGCCGCAACCAGATCGGCGCATTGTAGAACTTCAATCGCTCGCGGTACCATATCGGCCAAATTACCGATGGGCGTAGCAACAATATATAGCAGCGCCTGATCCGGCCCCATAGCTGTTCACTCCAAATATAAATATTGCGGGAGAAGAATATGTTCGCCTCTTCCCGGCGTACCTCTACTGTGATCACCAGCGTGGCAGCCGCCGCCCTGACACTGGCCTTAGCTGCCTGCCAGACTCCAGCCTCACGGCCTGGGGGCTACCAGCCCTCCTATCCGGCAAACCACCAAGTCAGCCGTAGTGATGCCCTGCGGCTGCTGCGCCGCGCAGATACCCTGCCGGCACCCGCTAGGGACCAACAGCGTCTGCAAGCGGCGGCTATTCTATACGAGCTGGGCGACAAAGAGACGGCCAAAGACGCAGTAACCCAAATAATTCCCGAGCAGCTCGACGACACTCTGTTTGCCAGCTACGCCCAGGTTTTCGGCCATCTACTGGTTGATAATGACGATTTCTTCGAGGCTTTAGACCTAGCAACCTCGACGCGCCTCGACAGTGTCTGGAGGCAACTACCCCGCGATACCGCCCTGCCGTTGCGAAACCTGCGTGCCGACCTATGGGGGCTTTTGGGAGACTTGGATAGCGCTATATCTGAGCGCCGCGAGATTTCCTACCTGGCCCAATCTGATGAAAGCATCACCGAGAACAACAACGGTTTCTGGCAGCTGTTAACCCAGCTGCCCTCCAGCGAACTTCAGCAGCGCGCTAACAGTAGCAGCGATACCCAGATGCGCGGCTGGTATCAGCTCGCCCTGCTGGGGCGCGATACCCAGGCCGATATCAGCTCTCAACTCACCGCCCTGAGCCGCTGGCGGGAGCGCTGGCCAGCACACAGTGCCAATTCCCACCCACCCGAGGCACTGCAACTACTGGAACGCCTAGCTGCGCAGCGGGCAGATAATATTGCCTTATTACTGCCTATCAGTGGCTCACTGGGCAGTGCCGGCCGCGCGATTCGCGATGGTTTTATGGCCGCCCACTACACCGCCTTAAAAGCTGGTGCAGCAACGCCTCGGGTATTGGTGTACGACACGGGTACCGAGCAACCTTTCGAGGAGATTTATCAAAATGCTGTAGACGCGGGAGCGCAGTTTATTGTCGGCCCACTCGATAAAAGTAAGGTCGCTAACTTACTGGCCACTGAA
Organism: Microbulbifer mixtoriginis (SeqCode); assembly: GCF_052466765.1. Classification (NCBI taxonomy): domain Bacteria; kingdom Pseudomonadati; phylum Pseudomonadota; class Gammaproteobacteria; order Cellvibrionales; family Microbulbiferaceae; genus Microbulbifer; species Microbulbifer mixtoriginis (SeqCode). Next base: position 3,725,673 of record NZ_CP174289.1, on the reverse strand, counting down.
AAGTTACCCGTCCCCACACTCGCACTGAACTATGGTGACAGGGGCCGACTTACTGGCGACCTGGTCCAATTTGGACTGGCAGTTGAGGATGAAGCTCGCCAGATTGCTCGTCACGCCTATCGCCAGGGACATCGCCAAGCGATGGTTTTGAGCACCAATAGCAGCTGGGGACGGCGTGGTGCCGAAACGTTCGTGGAGGAATGGCAGCAACTCGGCGGCTCTGTAAGCATCAATGAAACCTTCACTAATAACAGCAAATTTTCTGACCTGGTCAGCGATGTCCTACTCATTCCCGACAGTAAGGCACGCAAGAAGGCACTCCAGGGACGCCTGTCGGCGCCACTGGAGTTCACCCCTCGCCGGCGCGGTGATATCGACATGATCTTTGTTACCGCCCTGCCACAGCAGGCACGACAGCTCAACCCCATGTTGACCTACTTCTATGCTGGAGACCTGCCGGTTTATGCGACCTCACATGTTTTTGCCGGCCAGGCTAACCCAAATCGCGATCGAGATATCAATGGCGTACGCTTTACCGCACTGCCCTGGCTGTTTGAAGACAGTGAAACCAAACGGAATATCGAAGAGCAGGTAGCCCCGCAGGCAGCATTCGCCCGCCTTTACGCTCTGGGCGCAGATGCTTTCCGCCTCTACCCGCGTCTGCCAATGTTGCGCCAGTTCCCAGAGCAAAAAGTACACGGCCTCACCGGTGCACTGAGCCTAAGCACCGACGGGCGCATAGTGCGCGAGCAGATGTGGGCTCAAATTGAAAAAGGTGTACCGGTACCGATTACAACCATAGAACCCCCGATACCAGCGCGACAACCCAGCCTGCAAGCGGATAATAGTGAAACTTTTTAAAGGCTCCGCAGGCAGTATCGGCGCCCACATGGAGGGCGCCGCGGCACGCTATTTACAGCGCGCCGGACTCACCCTGATCGAACGAAATTACCGAAGTCGCCACGGAGAGATAGACCTTATCGCCCGTGAAAGCGATACTGTAGTGTTTGTGGAGGTGCGCTTCCGCCGCAACAACCGTTTCGGCGGCGCCGGAGCCAGTGTGGATATTCGCAAGCAACAGAAACTGCTCGCCACTGCTCACGGCTATTTGCAACAACACAAACTGGACTGTCCCTGCCGCTTCGATGTCCTTGCTATAGAGGGCGATGCGCAAAACATTCAGTGGATTAAAAACGCCTTCGAAGCTTGAGGCAAAACCGAGATTTACCTTGCCAAGTATGGCGAACCCCAGTTCGCCAGTATTAAGGACACAATGGAACAGCGAGTCGTAACCCTTTTTCACCACAGCCTGGAAGCCACCATGAACGCCGGTGAGATACTGGCGCCCCTGATTGCGGAAGCCAGTGAGATGGTGGTGCACACACTGCTGGCAGAGAGCAAGGTGCTGCTCTGCGGCAATGGGGTCAGCGGCGCCCTGGCACAGAGTTTTTGCTCTCAACTTACCGGGGGGTTCCAGCGCGAGCGCCCAGGCCTGCCCGCCATGGCCCTTAACAGTGACGGCGTCTCCATGGGCACCGTTGCGCAAAATCACGGCAGCGCCGATACCTTTGCGCACCCAGTGCGCGCACTGGGACAACCCGGCGACCTTTTGGTAATTATCAGCAGTGATGGTCGCGACTCAAATCTCGTTCAAGCCATGCGCGCTGCACGGGATCGCGATATGGGCATACTGGCGCTGACCGGTGGCGACGGTGGCGATTGTGCAGCCCTGCTAGACACACACGATATTGAACTGCGAGTGCCTTCTGATGTCGCAGCAGAGGTACACCAGGTGCACCTTCTGACTATTTTTTGCCTGTGTGATCTAATCGACAGCAGCCTTTTTGGTGGCTACGAGGACTGAACCATGAAAAAAAACCAACTTTCCTTGGGAAAACGCCTTCTCTCTGCCCTTGCCGCAACCGCATTACTCGGTGGCTGCAGCACCGTTATGGAGGCTACCCACGATGGCCCCATTCAACAAGATCCCGGCAAGCGTTCACTGGGCACCTATATCGATGACGAGAGAATCGAAACGATAGTGACGGTCAATATCAACAAGGCACATCCGGATCTGAAGACCTCAAATATCGATGTGACCTCCTTTAACGGAGTCGTGCTACTCACTGGACAGGTGCCCGATCAGGAACTGCGCCTACTCGCCGGGCGCACTGCCAGCCAAGTACAAAATGTTCGCCAGGTTTACAATGAAACTCAGGTTCGCGGTAAAGTTACTTTTCTAGCCTCTACCAGTGATACCTGGCTGACCACCAAAGTAAAAACCAACTTACTCGCTCACAAAGAAATTGATGGTGCGCGCATTAAAGTCGTGACGGAAAACGGAGTCGTTTACCTGATGGGACTGCTCACCCCAGCCGAGGCCGAGCGCGCTGCTGACCTCACCCGCTCGATTGGCGGGGTTCAGAAAGTGGTGAAAGCGGTGGAATATATCAACTAACAACACATCCACTGCACGCTACTGCAGCTAGGCCTTAATAAGAGCCTGGTGATATCGGTCAAAAAGAACAAGCGCAAAAAAACGGAGGCAAAAGCCTCCGTTTTTTATTTCTAACTATCGCGCGGGACCTATACTCGCTCAATCGCTACTGCTGTGGCCTCACCGCCACCGATGCAGAGGCTCGCCACCCCTTTTTTCACATCGCGCTTTTCCATCGCCGCCAGCAGGGTGGTCAGGATGCGGGCACCGCTCGCGCCCAAAGGATGCCCCAATGCGCAGGCGCCGCCATTCACATTGACCTTCTCCCAGGGCAGATCCAGCTCGCGCATGGCCGACATGGTCACCACAGCAAAGGCCTCATTGATTTCAAACAGGTCTACATCGCTGACGGACCAACCAGAGTTTTCCAGCAGCTTGTGCATGGCGCCCACCGGAGCGATGGTGAACCACTCGGGTTCGCGGGCAAACTGAGCCTGTGCCTTGATCACTGCCAACACTTTGAGACCGCGCTTCTCCGCTTCACTCTTGCGCATCAGCACCAGAGCGGCGGCGCCGTCAGAAATAGAGCTGGAGTTGGCCGCGGTGACAGTACCATCCTTGCGGAAGGCCGGCTTCAGCTGGGGAATCTTATCTGGGCGGGCATTGCCGGGAGCCTCATCCGTATCAACCTTTACCTCGCCCTTACGAGAAGCGATGGTCACTGGGGCGATCTCACGAGCGAAACTGCCACTCTCGATGGCTGCCTGGGCCCGAGCCAGGGATTCCAGTGCGAAAGCATCCTGCTCCTCACGGGTAAAGCCGTATTTTTCGGCCGTACTCTCGGCAAAGGTGCCCATCAACTTGCCATCTGCCGCGTTTTCCAGGCCGTCAAGAAACATTGAATCCTTGACCTCGCCGTGTCCCAAGCGCATGCCGGAGCGAGCTTTGGCCAGCAGGTACGGGGCATTACTCATGCTCTCCATACCGCCGGCAACGATAACTTTGCCTTCACCCAAGAGTAGTGCGTCGCGGGCCATCATCACGGTCTTCATACCGGAGCCGCAGACCTTATTAACTGTGGTAGTGGGCGTGCCTTCGGGAATACCCGCAGCCAGGGAAGCCTGGCGGGCAGGCGCCTGCCCAACACCAGCCGGAAGCACACAGCCCATCAGTACTTCATCGACATCGGCAGGAGACACGCCGGCGTCTTCCAGCGCCGCGCGAATGGCCGCGGCGCCCAGTTGCGGCGCGCTCAACGCCGACAGGCTCCCCTGCATAGCACCCATTGGGGTGCGTGCCATTCCAACGATCACTACTGGATCTGAGGTTACATCGCTCATTCTGTCTGCTCCCAGTTCAGCGCCGCCATCCCTGTCGTGGCGGCAATTGTTTTTAATGTCGCGGCATTATAGCCGAAGCCATACCCCGTTCCGCCAGAACCCCGGGGCAATACGTCTCGATCGCCACGGGGGCATGTTACTATCGACGCCAATCACAAGAAAAAGTGGCGAGGGGATTATGGAGATTTCAAGCATCGTCGTTCTGGTTGTTTTGGCCGCACTGTTGTTCTACGGGATCGGCATCTTCAACCGGCTGGTATCCCTAAAAAATCGCAACGAGAATGCCTTCGCTCAGATTGAGGTGCAACTTAAGCGCCGCCACGATCTGATCCCCAACCTGGTGGAAACCGCCAGGGGCTACTTACAGCATGAGAGGGATACCCTTGAAGCGGTGGTCAGTGCACGCAACACTGCCATTAGCGACCTGAAAGCCGCGGCAGCCAGCCCTTCCAACGCCAGCGTGATAGACAACCTCGGCCGTGCTGAAAGTGCCCTAAACAGCGCTCTGGGCCGCTTCAATGCTGTTATGGAGGCCTATCCAGCTCTCAAGGCCAACCAGAATATGATGCAGCTCAACGAGGAGCTGAGCAGCACCGAAAATAAGGTTGCCTTTGCCCGCCAAGCCTTTAACGACGCAGTCACCAATTACAACATTTACAAACAGAGCTTTCCCCCCGTTCTACTGGCGGGATTCTTTGGCCACCGCGCCGACGGCCACTTATTGGAGTTTGCCGACAGCGAAGCTGTCCAGGTAGCGCCGCGAATCGAGTTTTAAACGATGAACTTCTTCGAGTACCAGGATAAGGCCAGGCGCAACAGCGGCTTGTTAGTCGGACTCTTTACGTTGGCGTTAATTCTGCTGGTTGGATTGACCACCCTGGTGGCTGCCGCTGCGGTTTCGTATTCCCGCGGCCAGGCTTTTTCCCCACTGGCGATCGAGCAGCTGCTCGGCTGGCAGACAGTGGGCTACATAGCACTTACCATAGTAACTATCGTGGCCCTGGGCAGCTTGTACAAACTGCAGCAGCTGGCCGCCGGCGGTAAAGTGGTGGCGGAGTCGCTGGGCGGGCGCAAACTCAATATCGCCCCTCAGGGCCCTGCCGAACAGCGCGCCCTGAATGTGGTGGAGGAGATGGCCATCGCCTCCGGCACCCCGGTGCCGGATGTTTACCTGATTGAAGATCAAGCCATCAATGCATTCGCCGCTGGCTACAAGCCCTGCGATGCGGTGATCGGTCTTACACGCGGCTGCATTGAAAATCTCAACCGAGACGAGCTGCAGGGTGTGGTGGCCCATGAATTCAGCCATATCCTCAATGGCGACACCCGCTTGAACATCCGCATCGTCGGCCTGTTAAATGGCATCCTAATTATTGGCCTATTGGGGCACTGGCTGGTACGTGGTATCTACCCCAACAGTAGTAATAACCGCGGCCGTATACCCCTGTTTGCTTTGGGCCTAGCCCTGATGGTATTGGGCTATGCAGGCACATTACTCGGCAACCTAATCAAATCCGCTGTGAGTCGGCAACGGGAATATCTTGCAGACGCCTCTGCGGTCCAGTTCACCCGCAACAAGGCAGGTATTGCCAACGCCCTCAAGAAAATTGGCGGCTACAGCACTGGCTCAAACCTCAGCAGTGGCAGAGCGGCTGAGTTCAGTCATATGTTTTTTAGCAGTGGCCTAAAGCGCTCATTTTTCAACCTGCTCGCCAGTCATCCTCCCCTGAGTAAACGCATAGCGCGGCTAGAACCTAGCTGGAATGGCCTCTACCTCAATGAGCGAAGCTCCACTGCACAAACGCAAATTAAAGAAACAAATTCCGAGTCAACTATCCGTTTCGTCGACTCAGCCCCCTTCCAGGTCGCCCTGGAAGCGGTGGACAACAGTATTGCCTGCCCCAGTGCACAACAAGTGCAATACGGCCGTCAGCTACTGGAATCTATCCCCTCCGCTATCCTGCAGGCTGCTCACGACCCCTTCATCGCTCGTGCCCTGATTTATCATCTGCTGCTGCACAGCGGAGAGAGCGAGCGCGAGGCCCAGATGGTGCTATTGAAGAAAATCGCCCATCCCGCGGTAGTAAGAGAAATGCACAAGTTAGCTCCACAACTAAAAGCTCTGCCCGACAATGCGCGCCTGCCGCTTTTAGATCTCTGCGTACCCGCACTCAAAGTACTGGTTCCACAGCAATACCAGGTATTCAAGAGAAACCTGATTAAACTATTGCGCAGCGATGGAAAGATTGAGATCTGGGAGTGGGCCCTGTATCGAGTATTGATACACGCCCTGGAAGAGAGTCCCGATCGGCAGCGCCTTTCCAGCAAGAAAGGCGCTGGTACCGATGCCTCTCGTTTCCTGATCGCAGCCATTGCCCATGCGGGTAATAGCGAGTACCTACCGGCAAAACGCGCCTACGAGCAGGGGCTAAAGTTATTACAGCTAGAGGTCACCCCGCTGCCAAGCCGCAAAGATATCGATCTGCAGCATCTGGACAAAGCGATCGCTATAGCCAGTCAAATGAAGCCTTTAGAAAAGCCCTTACTGCTAAAAGCTTTGGTTTACACTCTAAACCACAATGGCATTATCAAGGCGGTAGAGATTGAGTTGCTCAGAGCGGTAGCGGACAGCCTGGATTGCCCTATGCCGCCCCTAGTATTAAAAGAAAACTAGCCTGGCAAATTATTTACTCTTAAGGCGCGTGGTGCTGATAGATTGGACCTATGCCCACACTCCATAAAATAACGGAGGTGATTAGCACTGTGACCATCAACACCAAGGCCACGGTCAACACTGCGCAAGCATAAAGGAAGGCCCGCTCTTTATTCATATTCATCAAAATGGGGATGCCTGCAAACACCAGATAGATGGAATACATACCCGCAATTCCGACCGCAGCCATGGTCAACCAGGGGTGTGGGAAAAGCACGACAATACTGGCAAGAAAAATCGGTGTGGTGATAAAAACGGCGAGTGCTGTACCTTCATAGTGCCTAGTGGGCTCATCCCCCTCGACCCCATAGGACCTGGCCATCCAGTTGATAAATTCCCCTAGGAAATAAACACCAACCAAAAGAGCAAAATAGGTAACGATTGATAAAACCGCCGCACTCTCAGGGGTCAGCTTCGCCAAGTGCCCGCCTACTTCAAACCCTACCCTAGTTACACCAAAATAACCGGCAACTGTAGGTATCAAAGCTAGAAATGGCACATGGGTCATGAATACCTGGAAGAAAGAATGCCTGTCCGCCCGTATAGCCTTCCACTCTTTCTCTGGGTTGGTCAGAATACCAATAGTGTGACTGAGTAACCGCACGCTTATTCTCCCTTTAATACCCTGCTTTGCAGTATCGGGGGTCGGCGTGAAAATAACCAATGCAAATAAGAAATTAAGCGCCACTTTCAAATTAGGTTGATTTATATCAATGGTGGATACTCATGCGATTTCGACCACTGCGTTTAGCTTTATAAAGTGCCTGGTCCGCAGCTTTTAGAATCTCCTCAGCCCTTCTCAATCTCCTGCTTTTCTGGGCAAGGCCGATACTAACGGTTACCTTGACTTGCTGGCCCGTACGGTTCTCAGAACGCCAAAATTTATTCCCAGAGCTACGTTTTCCTGAGCGCAGATGCATAGGGTAAGAGGCAATTTTCTCCCGCATAAATTCCAGCTGTTTCTCTGCCGCTTCCCGGTCACGCCCCGGTATCAGCAACACAAATTCCTCACCACCGTAGCGAAATAATTGCCCCGGTGCATATCTGGCAATTTGGGTAGCCACCATCCGCAATACCTGATCTCCAAGCTGATGCCCAAAGCGGTCGTTCAGCTTTTTAAAATGATCGATATCAATCATCGCAATGCAATAGTGCCACCCCGGTGTAAGCATTTGATAGCGAAACGCCCTCCGAGACTTAACCCCGGTCAGTTCATCGCGAAAAGCCAACTCATAACTACTCCCAAGCAACGAAGTTAGAAGAAGTAAGCCCGCTACAGACATCAGAGGAACCAAGGGCATACCACTCCAAACCCCATAAAGCATAAGCAGGTTGCAACTTAGCAACCCCATGGCTGTTGGTCCTGGGTAAAGGATCAATAGAGCGAATGCCCCCATTGAAGCCGCCATACAGGCCAAAAGTGGTAGCGGAGAGTTGAACGATTCAAAGGCTAACGACCAAGCCGGCAAGTGTGGCAACGAGAACTGCTGCAACAGTGGACCAAAGTTCTGCTGCATCCAAAAGAGCCCCATCCCCTGCCCGAGAAGCGCCAATAGCCAGACACCACCCAAATAGCCCCAGATACTACGATCGCGGCTACAACCAAATAGCATCAGATTGAGAGCTATCAATCCCAGGTAAATGGGTAGGTCCTGCTCCCACCCCAATAACCAGTCCAGGCGAGTCGCCCCATAGAAAGCCATCAGTAGCAATGCAGCCAAACCAACCCGGCTGGAGTGATAAAAAAAGCTGAGTAGCAGCGCCCCTACCAACAGGAGAAATGGCAGCTGGGCATTGTGCAGAAAGGCCAAATCAAGCCAAGGTAAGTATTGGACAAGCGGTAAACCCAGAAGCAGCCCAGGTATCCAGCTAAAACGCAGCCACTGCAAGTACGACGGCATGGTGATGAATAGAAACTAAAAAATAACAGGCAATTTTACGTAACTAGCAAGCACGTATTCTCAGAAGTAACTCACAGAAAAAGAGAGGAGCGAAAATAAGCTAGAGTAAAAACAACAAAGGGGGCAAAACCGCCCCCTTCGAAATCCTGATGCGATTACTTCACCACCCTTAGCGAGGGCTTTTTCACCGACTTTTTGCCTAAACTGGTAGGCGGTGTCGGCTCCGGCGGCTCCGGGGTCTCTTCAGGCTCGAACACCATGCCCTGCCCATTTTCACGGGCATAGATACCGATAACCGCCCCTACCGGGACTTGTATATCGGTAGGCACGCCACCAAAACGCGCATTAAATCTGATCGCATAGTTATCCATGGTCAGGCCAACCACAGCACTTTCCGAGACATTCAGCACAATCTGGCCGTCGTCGTTAACATGCTGTTGAGGCACCAAGACTCCAGACAAATGGGTATCCACCAGAATATAGGGAGTGCACCGGTTATCGGTTATCCACTCATAGAACGCCCGTAAAATGTAAGGGCGATTGGATGTCATAGCCGGCTTACTCACAAAAGTGTCCTCAACGCATTTCCCGTTCGTACTCAGTCAGGCTCTGCTGGAAGGCTTCGCGAGCAAATAGGCGATCCATATAATCCAGTAACGGCTTAACCTGCTTGGTTTTAGGCAAACTGACTTCAAACTGCTCAAGACGCCACAGCAGCGGGGCCATGCAGCAATCGACCAGAGAGAACTCTTCATTAAAGAAATAGGGCAACTCGGTAAACATCGGCGCAATACCAACGAAGCTATCGCGCAGCTCTTTACGCGCAGAAGCTACATCTTTGCCGCCGGCCAAGATTTTATCTACCAGCGGGCACCAGTCACGCTCGATGCGGTGCATAATCTGGCGGCTCTGTGCACGGGCAACCGGATACACAGGCAGCAACGGCGGATGCGGGAAACGTTCGTCCAGATATTCCATCATCACCTTGGTTTCGAACAATACTAAATCGCGATCTACCAGGGTGGGCAAAGAATTATAGGGGTTGAGGTCAGCGAGCTCGGCTGGTTTATCATCGGGATCAACATCAATGATGTCGACGGAAACTCCCTTTTCTGCAAGCACAATGCGCACGCGGTGGCTGTAGTGGCTGCGACCATCGGAAAAGAAGGTCATCGAGGAGCGCTTGTTGGTAGGCACACCCATGTTCAATCTACCTCAAACTAGTTGGTCGGCGAGCGCCAACCTTTTCAAAATATAAAAGGGTGGCGGAGCAACTCCACCACCCATCAAAGAGAAACCGGCGAAACTTAGTGGTGTATGTCTTTCCAGTACTCGCGGTTCAACAGCCAGGCGAAGATAAAGAATACAAAAATAAACGCCAGCACGTAGAAACCAATGCGCTTGCGATCTTCAGCCATAGGCTCGGCAATGTACTCCATAAAGTTGACCAAGTCATACATAGCCTGGTCGAACTCTTCAGGATTCATGGAGCCCTTCACACTACCGACTTTCAGGCTGCCACAATCGGCATCCATAATGGGGTTGCCCAACTCATCGCGCACAATCTTGCCGTGGTCGCGCTTAGGACCCGGGGCACATTCCGGTAAACCCTGCAGCTCCATCAAAACATGGGGCATAGCGACACTGGGGAATACCAGGTTGTTCACACCAGTAGCCCGGCTGTCATCCTTGTAGAAACTGCGGAGATAAGTGTAGAGCCATTCCGGTGAGCGGGAGCGGGCTACCAGCGTCAGGTCCGGAGGTGTGGCACCGAACCACACCTTCGAGTCATCCGGACGCATGGAGATCTCCATCAGATTACCAATCTTATCGTTGCCCAGAACCAGGTTCTGCATCATCAACTCGTTGGGGATATCCAGATCGGTGGCAACGCGCTCCCAGCGGGAGTAGTTGGCACTGTGGCAACCCATGCAGTAGTTGACGAAGTACTTGGCACCGCGCTGCAGAGACGGCTTGTCCTGCAGGTCGATATTGATGTGGTCCAGCTCAACACTGGACTCGGCACCTACGGCCTTAATCGGGATAAGGGTCAGCAGTCCAACAACCACGATACCAATAAACAAGATACCGAAAGTCTTGGCGCCAGACGGGCTGGTTACACGCTCAGGCTCCGGATATACGTCATCGCGGTTAGTAATCCATGGCAGAGCGGCAAAGAAGCCCGCCAGTAGAAGGGTTACCACAGCCATGAAAGTATTCACAGAGAGATTGGCAACGGCCATCCACAGGAACAGCACACCGAAACCGATGCTTACAACCCAGGAACCAATGCCTTTTTTGCTCTTCGGATTCGTCCAGACCGGCATGGTCAGGAAGAAGGCGAAGTAGAACAGAGTCGCCACCTGAGACAGGAAGTTGCGTTCAGGGGTCGGAGATTTAACACCAAGATAACCGAGGATAATAAATACCGCAGCGAACACCAGCAGTAATGCCTTGGGCAACCAGCCTTTGTAGCGGATGGAACGCACCGGGCTCTTATCCAGCCAGGGCAGCACAAACAGCACCGCAATAGCAGCACCCATAGCAACAGTACCGAGGAACTTAGCCGGTAGAGGGCCAATATCCATAGTTACTGCGCGCAAAACTGCATAGAAGGGTGTGAAGTACCAAACCGGGGCAATATGTGGCGGTGTCTTCAGCGGGTTTGCCTCTTCGAAGTTAGCGTACTCCAGGAAGAAGCCACCCATCTCCGGGAAGAAGAACACCACGGTTGCGAAGATAAACAGGAATACCGCAATACCCACCAAGTCGTGAACCGAGTAGTAAGGGTGGAAAGGCACGCCGTCTTTGGGAATACCGTTCTCGTCTTTGTTCTTCTTGATCTCGATACCGTCTGGGTTGTTAGAGCCCACTTCGTGCAGCGCAAGAATGTGCAATACCACCAACAATACCAGCACCAACGGCAATGCAATGACGTGCAGAGAGAAGAATCGGGTCAGAGTAATACCTGAAATCAGGTAGTCACCACGAATCCACTCCACCAGGGTGTCACCGATGCCGGGTATCGCACCAAACAGGGACACGATCACCTGGGCACCCCAGTAGGACATCTGACCCCAGGGCAGTACGTAACCCATAAAGGCTTCGGCCATTAGCACCAGGTAGATACACATACCGAAGATCCACACCAGCTCGCGGGGCGGCTTATAAGAGCCGTACATCAGGCCGCGGAACATATGCAGATACACCACCACGAAGAAGGCAGACGCACCTGTCGAGTGGAGATAGCGTATCAACCAGCCCCACTCCACATCACGCATGATGTATTCAACGGAGGCAAAGGCGCCCTCTGCAGAGGGGTTAAAACTCATTACCAGCCAAATACCGGTCAACAACTGGTTGACCAGTACGAGCAGGGAGAATACGCCGAAGAAGTACCAGAGGTTAAAGTTTTTGGGCGCATAGTACTTGCCCATATGCTTATCCCAGGCCTGGTAGATCGGCAAACGCTGATCAACCCAGTCACCGAAATTTGCTAGCCATTTCATGCAGCGCCCTCCTGGTCTACACCAATCACGATTACAGCATCGCTCTCATAGGAATAAGGCGGAACCTCCAGATTGGTAGGTGCCGGAACACCGGCGTATACACGGCCAGCCATATCGTATTTAGAACCGTGGCAGGGACAGAAGAAACCGCCCATCCATTCGTCACCACCCAGGTCGGCAGCACCGACTTCGGGACGGTACATAGGCGCACAGCCCAGGTGTGTACACAGACCGACCAGAACCAACAACTTCGGCTTGATAGAGCGGTTTTCCGGGTTTACATAAGCCGGCTGGATAGACTCTTCGGAATTGGGATCGCGCAATAGCGGCTCCACCTTTTCCAGGTCCTGTAAAATCTCGTCAGTACGACGGACCACATATACCGGCTTGCCGCGCCACTCAACGGTGACCATCTGACCCGGCTCAAGTTTGCTAATGTTGTACTTAACCGGAGCGCCCGCAGCTTTCGCCTTGGCACTCGGCTTCCAGGAAGCGACGAAAGGCACGGCCACCCCAACCGCACCCGCACCACCAACTACAGAGGTAGCAGCGGTTAAAAAACGGCGCCGTCCTACATTTACACCGTCATCACTCATGACGTAGTTCTCCCATCACAGCGATCCCGGACAGACCGGAAATGCGCTGGCCCAAACCCAAAAAGTCTTGAAAGAAGTCCCGCTCCGGCAGATTGCCCGCGCGAATAAACCCCACAAATCAAGCGGATACAAATCCGCGCAATGTTAAAGAAAATGCCATTTTGATACAAGGCAAAGACCTGGGGAACGTCTGGAATTGCGCGGTGAAATTGCGAGAAATTGAACAATTCCCAAATGGGTATTCAAAGTCACAACTACCGGATAGAAAAAAGCCCGGCAATTGCCGGGCCCAAAAGAAAGCTTAACGCTTGGAGAATTGCGGCTTCTTACGCGCTTTGCGCAGACCCACTTTCTTACGCTCAACCTCACGGGCGTCGCGGGTAACAAAACCAGCGGCGCGCAGCGGTTGGCGAAGCTCCTCATCGTACTGCATCAGGGCGCGGGTCAGGCCGTGACGGATTGCACCCGCCTGACCAAAGGAACCACCACCTTTTACAGTTGCGATGATGTCGAATTTTTCGACCATGTCTACTTTTTCCAGCGGCTGACGCACGATCATGCGAGCCACCTGGCGGCCAAAGTATTCGTCCAGGTCGCGACCATTTACGCTGATCTTTCCTTCACCGGGCACGATAAATACACGAGCGGTGGAGGTCTTGCGGCGGCCGGTACCGTAGTATTGAGTAGTTGCCATCAGATTTCTTCCCGTTTAGATCGCCAGTTCAATCGGCTGTTGTGCCGCGTGAGGATGTTCACTACCGCCGTATACTTTCAGCTTCTTGAACATGGCGCGACCCAGAGGACCCTTCGGCAGCATGCCTTTAACGGCGCTTTGAATGGTACGCTCGGGCGCTTTCTCGATCAGCTTTTCAAAGCTGATGGACTTGAGACCACCGGGATAGCCGGAGTGGCTGTGGTAGATCTTGTCTTTGGCCTTATTGCCGGTCACGCGAACCTTCTCGGCATTGATCACAATAATGTAATCGCCAGTGTCCACGTGGGGCGTGTATTCAGGCTTGTGCTTGCCACGCAGGCGGTGGGCGATCTCGGCAGAAATACGGCCGAGGGTCTTGTCCGCAGCGTCAACAATGTACCAGTCGCGTTTTACCGCTTCTGGCTTGGCACTGTATGTCTTCATGTTATAAACACCTGTAATATGACCCCTTGGTTTTAGGGGCCGTCCCACAAAAGAGCGCGGATAGTACAAAAGGAGTGCTCGCTTTTCAAGCGATTTCTGGGGCGCCCACCCATCTCGGCAAGCGAGGCTATTCCGGGCGATGTGCCCTCTCCAGGTACTCCCTGGACTGCATTTCCAATAACCGGCTGACCGTGCGCTCAAACTCAAAACGCAGGTGCTGCCCTCTATATAATTCTTCGGCCAGTACCTCTGCAGAGATCACCAACTTGACGCAGCGATCGTAGAATTCATCTACCAAATTGATAAAGCGGCGCGCCTGGGCATCCATGCGCTCATCAAACCGCGGTACCGCCGCCAACAGCACCGTATGGAATTCCCGCGCCAACTCTATATAGTCATTTTGTGAGCGAGGACCATCGCACAGATCTGCAAAATTGAACCAGGCAACATCATCTGCCACCTTCAGTGCGCGGATAGGACGCCCCTCAACCTGCAAGTCGACATCACTGCGCACCTCACAACCATCCACGATCAGACGGGAGAAACTGTTGGACAGGTTTTCGTCTGCCGCTCTGTCGAGTGGAGCATGGTAAAGCTCCAGTAACTCCAGGGTGCGCAGCCGGTAGTCGGTGCCACCATCGACATTCACCACCTTGGTGTGTTGCTGCAGGAGTTCTATAGCTGGCAGAAAACGGGCTCGCTGCAGACCATCTTTATAGAGCCCTTCCGGCACGATATTAGAGGTGGCCACTAGAGCCACCCCACGGCGGAACAAGGCATCCAAAAGGCCCGCCAGGATCATAGCGTCAGCGATATCGGAGACAAAGAACTCATCAAAACAGAGCACACGCGCCCTTCGCGCAATCTTGTCGGCTACCTTTTCCAGCGGGTTTTTCTCCCCGGCATACTCCTTCAGATCCTGGTGAACCTGGCGCATAAACCTGTGGAAATGAGTGCGCTGCTTCTGCTCAAACGGCAGGGACTCATAGAAGGCATCCATCAGATAGGTTTTACCGCGTCCCACCCCACCCCAGAAGTAGAGCCCGCGCTCAGGCCCAACATCGGCGCCGCGCAGACGTGAGACTAGCCCGGCAAGAAACCCTCGCTCAGCCCTTGCCACCAGGCGCAGATGCAGATTTTGCAGCTCCTGAACCGCTGCCCTCTGGGACGAGTCCTCCAAAAATTCAGGGCGCTGCAGGTCATTCTCATAGCGCTCAAGAGGGGAAAGTAAGAGAGGTTTGGCGGGCAACATAGATGAAAATTTCTTCAACAGCTAAATCACAGGCGCGCACTCTACCAAATTCACCACAAAGCCGCCTAGGCGACAAAGGTACAACATCAGTGAACCCAGCCAGGCCCTACCCGTGTCCGATTCGCCAGCCTATACCGGCAATTCGGAACTGGCGGTAAATTGGCGTGTCGCAAATAACTAACAACCTTAATTGTCAGATTAATAATCGCGTATACTGGGCCCGCTAACATTGGGCGACAGTCACTTAACATTGACCATCCAGGGCCTCAGACAGTATCGCGGTCCAAATAACCGCCATCCATAATCATGCACCAGGGATCGCCAGTGCCATATAAGAGCAAGTTCGGGAGGTAGGAAGTGCACTCTACATCGGTATTAATTTTAGTTGGCATTCTCGGAATGACGCTGGGTGCTTTTTTAGCCTACCTGGCGATTCGCGGGCGCTCCAGTATTGACCGCACCCAAGAGCTGGAACAGCGCCTGCGAGAGGCCAATAGCAAGCTCGAGGATTTCCAGCTACAGGTCAATGAACACTTTGACCAAACTTCTCAGCTGGTTCACAACCTGACCGAAAGTTACAAAGACGTTCACGAGTATCTATCCAATAGCGCTTTACGCCTCTCCAACCAGGATATAGGCCGACAAATGCTTGAAGCCGGTAGCGGCAAACTGAAAGAAGACGACAAGCAACTTCAAGAGATGGAACCACCGAAAGACTGGGCACCAAAAGAGCCCGGCGCCAAAGGCACCCTCGATGAAGATTATGGCCTGGAGAAAGAAGCCCACGCAGGCAGTTAACAAGTAACAAAGCCCAATAAGCTCTATTTTTCACAACGGTGTAAAATCACAAAAGGCGGGATATCCCGCCTTTTTCATTAAGTTGTAAACTTACAGACTCTGATAATAATCCATCAGGATCTGCGCCACTTCCGGGCGGGAGAACTCCGGAGGCGGCGCAATGCCATCCCCCAGCATTTCACGTACCTTGGTTCCAGACAGCAGAATAAAGTCTTCCTTAGTGTGATCTGGTACATCACGCATCATCACAACTTTATTGAGCTTCTTTGAGTAGGCCGTGTGATCGGCTCGGAAGATTTCGATTTCCAAAGCACCCTCAGGCACCTTCTCATCGAAAATAGTCTGCGCATCGAAGGCACCGTAGTAATCTCCAACACCAGCATGATCTCGGCCTACAATCAGGTGGCTACAACCACAGTTCTGGCGGAACAACGCGTGCAGCACGGCTTCGCGGGGACCAGCATAGAGCATGTCAAAACCATAACCGGTCACCATTACGGTATTAGCAGGGAAGTAAAGCTCGACCATCTTGCGAATCGAGGCATCGCGTACCGGCGCAGGGATATCACCGGGCTTCAACTGCCCCAGTAACATATGAATTAGAACACCATCCGCTTCTACCGCTTCGAGAGCCATCTTACACAGCTCTTCATGGGCGCGATGCATAGGATTGCGGGTTTGGAAGGCCACCACTTTGCTCCAACCACGCTCGGCAAATTCGTTGCGAATTTCTACCGCTGTGCGGAAGGTATCCGGGAAGTCGTTAATAAAATAACTAAAGTTCAGTACTTCGATAGGGCCAGAAATTAACTGGCGACCAGCGGATTTAAAGGTGGCTACACCGGGATGCTTATCATCCAGGGTGCCAAAGACCTGCTCGGCCATAGCATCCATCTGCTCATCGGATACGGTTTCAATCGATTCCACATCCATGATCGCCAGCACCGGGTTACCCTCAACATTCGGGTCCCGCAGGGCAATTCGAGATGCCCCCTCAATAGCACTGGTGTCTTCAACAACATTCAACACAGGCACAGGCCAAAAGAGGCCGTCGACTGTGCGCAAGGTGGCAGCAACACTCAGCGCATCAGCCAAGCTCATATAACCGTGTAAGGGGTTGAAATAGCCCGCTCCCAGCATGACTGCGTTGGCGGCAGCGGCAGAGCTAACCACAATAGAGGGCAACGACTCCGCCTCATGCATCAGCTGGTGATGCCGCTCGCTGTCATAAACAAAGCGAGGCTGCAGCTCAACACTGCCGTGGGGACGAACTAAGGACATTTTGGTCTCCAAATACAAAATTTGCCGGTTAGTCAATTATCGGCTGGCCATTATACGCATCTATAAAGGCTGACCAATGTCAAACCTATACAGAGTGGGGGAGTATAGCTCTCCCTATAGCCCACTAAACAACAATACTGCTCTAAGAAATTGATGCTCTACCTAAACACAGTTTTTACAGATCGTACATATATTCGAAGTAAAGGCTGCTATTCGAAGTAAAGGCTGCGGTTAATCTAGCCAGGAAATAAACACTGGGAAAATATCCCCGAATATCCGTTTGGGGCTGTCAACATCAATAGGGCATAGATATAAGAACTGGGGCGAGAAAAGTCGGCTTACCACCCCCGATCAAGCTCAATAAGCCTTCTGGGGACCACAGGGTAACTATAAGCACTGGCAAGCATATGAATGGACTGCCTTGAAGGCCTCTAAACAGAAGTCATTGATGCTGATCTTTTAAATACCCCCACTAACGCACCCTCAATAGTCACTAGAGGGATAGAAAACTCCTCGCAGAACCCCTAACTCACCTTGAACTAGCCACTGAAACAGCAGCAAGGCTGTACTCGGCGAATCCCCAGCAAGAGGTGTGTATAATCAGCGCAAATGAGGAGTCTCGAGTGTCCCAAAATCGCTTTTTACAGGATTGGGCCCTGCCTGCCCTGATAGGTTTGGCTATGGCCGCACTACTGTTGGTCATATTTCCGCAGTTGCGCGGCACAAACCCCACACCTCCCCAGGAGGATTGGCAGGGGCCAGTTTCCTATGCCCAGGCAGTCAATATGGCTGGTCCCGCTGTAGTTAACATTTATACCCGCATGGCACTACCACAGCGGCAACACCCACTATTTAATGACCCCCTTTTTCGCCGTTTGTTCGACAATATGAATGTCCCACAGAGGGAACGCATGCAGTCGAACCTCGGTTCTGGGGTTATTGTCAGTGACAACGGCTATATTCTCACCAACCACCATGTGGTCGACCAGGCAGACGCTATTGTCATTCTGCTCGCTGATGGCCGCGAGGCACAGGCTCGCATGGTCGGTAGCGATGCCGACTTTGACTTGGCCGTTTTGAAAATCGAACTCGACAGCCTAACCTCTATCTCAGTTGGTGAGCCCGAATCCGCTCAAGTAGGCGATGTAGTTCTGGCTATTGGCAACCCTTTTGGGGTTGGCCAGACGGTCACCCAAGGCATCATTAGCGCCAAGGGACGCCACTTGGAAAACTCCGGCACCGGAAGCCACCTACAGAATTTCTTGCAAACTGACGCTGCCGTGAATCCGGGTAACTCCGGCGGCGCATTGGTGGACTCTCGCGGGCGCCTGCTCGGTATTAACACTTCTATTCTCAACCAGTCCGGCTACTCCGGCGGGATCAGCTTCGCCATTCCCGCCAATATCGCTTTTAAAGTAATGCAGGACATTATTGCTTACGGTCGCGTTGTACCTGGCTGGCTAGGCATCGAAGCCAGCGCAATCAGCCCGCAGATGGCTAAAGAATTCAATCTCCTCTCCACCGGTGGCGTCATGATTACTGCCATCTACAATGAGAGCCCAGCTCATAACGCCGGACTCAAACCTGGAGATGTGATCACCCATATCGATGGACTCCCCATTGGCGACGGAAAGCAAGGTGAGGCCACCATGGCAACCCTGCGTCCTGGAGACACCATCTCCATTACCTTTACTCGAGAGGGGCAGTCTCATACGGTGGAAGCTACCGTGTCAGTCAAACCAGATACAACAACCCCTGTGGAATAGCCTGCCGGGGAACAAGGAAGACAACCTATGCGCACAATCATCCTTTCCATCCTCGCGACTCTTGTTGCCGGGCAATGCTGGGCCGATGACAAAGAGGAACTCCAAAAACTACTACATTATTTTATCGATAATGCTGCCAGCAGTGCCGAGGCCCATCAGCGCTTTTGGGCTGATGACCTTGTCTATACCAGCTCCGCGGGAAAGCGATTTGGCAAAGCAAAAATCATGCAGGGCATGGAGACAGCTGGCGATGAGCCCATAACAGTGAACTACGCCGCAGAGGATATCGATATTCGCCTACTTGGAGATACGGCAGTAGTAGCTTTCAAATTAGTCGCCAACGATAGTGTCAAAGGAAAGAAAAACTATTATTTAAATACAGGCACTTTTGTGAAACGCCAGGGAGATTGGTTTGTAATCGCCTGGCAGGCAACCCAAATTCCCAGAGAAGGAAGCCAGTAGAAATAGGATATTGCGTGGGCCAGGCTAGTCCCCGGCCCGCCTTTCGCGCCAATTCTCGCGAACATTAGCCATAAATCGAGATTCACTGGGTACATTCGCCTGGGCAATTAGCCCCCTAGCAAAAGTCTCTACCTCCTCCCTACTTCTCCCCTCTCCAGAAAAAGAAGCTCGTACCTTAATAAATTTATCCTTGCGTACAAATAAATAGGTGTGGGTATCAAAGCGCTCCCCATCTGCGGCGAGGAAATAACCAGAAAGCCTGGTCACGGGCATATCCCGCCCCTGTACGCGCCATATTTCTGAAGCCTCCTCGCTGAGATCCAACGCCTGCCACTGAGCTTCCCTCTCCACCAGCTCAAGTTCCTCGCGAACCCTATTCAGCTCCTCAACCTGCGTCTGCTTCAAATCTCCCCACTCCCAATTGGGGATTGGGTAGACAAAGACATCTACAGAATCGAACTGAAACTGACGGTGCACGTAGCGCGTTTGAGCCCCAAATAACGGGTGGCTTGCAAGCACAAGAGGGTTGCTCACATACTCACCAACAGACTCCGGTAAATTCAGAGCCGAGTGGTAGTCACTCGCTCCAATGGATTGATAGAGATACTCCGGAGCCATAACCCTATCTTCCTGCAGTAAAGCTATCAGCTCCCCTGCTACCACTTTGGCCAAATCCCGCTTTGCGGTGAGCGGAGAAGTAAACAGACTTATTGTTGTTGTGAACGGAAACTCTAATTGGTAGCGTTTCAAGGGAAGGCCGTGCCAAGTCAGGATTGCATCGATATGGATATCCTGCGTGGTACGCACAGGAGCCAACATCAAGGTGGCACCGGCTATAACCGCCTCGCCGATATCCTCTATCCCCTCCTCAGAATAACCGGCAGAAGTTACCAGTAATTGGTAAGGAATATCGTCGTTACCAGAGTGTACAGAACTAAAGGCTGTGGAGGCTTCCAGCTGCCCCAATAGCTCCGTGTAGTCCACTACACCATACTGACAATATTTGAGCAGAGAACTTTCGGAATAGTCGTTACAGCGCCGTTCAAAATCCTCACCAGGCATCTTGGCGAATAGGGATAGGGCGGGAAGGCTCTGCTCAAACCCTGAATATTTTTCAATGCTATATTCATCAGTCGTCGCACAACCAACCAGGCTAAGAGCAGCTAAACACAGAAGTAATTTACGCATGATGTGCCTTACTGGTGCCAGTTACCGCGATAAGGTATTCGTTTATTTCTTGATCCGAAAGGCGGCAGAGCGAGCATGGGCTTCCAACCCTTCACCACAAGCGAGAGTGGCAGCTACACGACCAAGCTGATCGGCACCTTGTGGGGAACAATAAATAATCGAACTGCGTTTCTGAAAATCGTAAACACCCAGGGGTGAGGAGAATCTCGCGGTACCACTGGTAGGCAGCACATGGTTGGGGCCCGCGCAATAGTCCCCCAGAGCTTCTGCAGTATAGCGGCCCAGGAAAATCGCACCGGCATGACGAATTTGCGGCAACAAAGGTTCAGGATCAGCCACAGAAACTTCCAGATGTTCGGGAGCAATACGATTAGAGATTTTTATTGCCTGCTCAAGAGAGTCCACCAGAATCAGAGCACCGCGATCCATTAGTGACTTGGCTGCTATTGTTGCGCGAGGCAACTCCGCCAGCTGCCGCTCAAGGGATGACTCCACCGCATCGAGAAATTCTGCGTCAGGGCATAGCAGAATCGCCTGCGCCTGCTCATCGTGTTCGGCCTGAGACAGCAGATCCATCGCGATCCAATCTGGATCGGTGGCCCCATCACAAATAACAAGTATTTCCGAGGGCCCGGCGATCATGTCTATTGCCACATGGCCAAAGACCGCGCGCTTGGCACTAGCCACAAAGATATTACCGGGGCCAACGATCTTATCTACCGAGGCAATCGTTTCGGTGCCATAAGCCAGTGCGGCCACCGCCTGTGCACCACCAATAGTGAACACTTGATCCACTTCGGCAATCGCTGCCGCAGCCAGAACCAAATCACTGATCTCGCCCTCGGGAGCCGGAACCACCATAACCACTGAATCCACGCCAGCAACCTTTGCCGGAATAGCATTCATTAATACCGATGAAGGATAACTGGCTTTACCCCCAGGTACATAAATGCCAACACGCTCCATTGGAGTAATCTGCTGACCCAGTACTGTGCCGTCTGCCTCGGTATAGCGCCAGGAGCCCTGCTTTTGGTGTTCATGGTATTCACGTACGCGCCGGGCGGAGACTTCAAGGGCCTCACGCTCCTCGACTCCAATACGGGCAAGAGCCTCAGTCAACGCTTGTGAAGTTAAACAAAAGTCTTCTGCTCCAGTAAGATTACGGCGATCAAAACGGTTGGTATACTCAATAACCGCAGCATCCCCTCGACTGCGCACCTGTTGCAGAATTTCTGCAACTGTCTCCTCGATCTGTTTATTGGCTACCGCCTCCCAAGCGAGCAACTGCTTTAATTGCCCATCAAAATCTGTGTCAGCGGCACTTAGCCGACCAATAAACTTGCGAGTCATAACGTCTAAAAATCTTCTAGTTCTGCGCGACAGCTGTCGACAATTTTTCAATCAGCTCACTGATTGGCTGATACTTCATCTTCATGGCGGCCTTATTGACAATCAAGCGACTACTGATATGCGCAATCATTTCACGAGCTTCAAGGCCATTGGCTTTTAAGGTATTGCCACTATCGACTATATCTACAATTTCATCGGCAAGATCCATCAATGGAGCCAACTCCATTGCGCCATACAGCTTGATAATGTCCGCCTGCCGCCCTTGAGCGGCATAATGTCGCTTGGCGCTCTCAACAAATTTTGTTGCCACTTTTATCCGCCCCTTCGGCAGAGCGGCCCCCTTCACCCCTGCGGTCATCAGACGGCAGCGCGCAATACCGAGATCAAGAGGTTCATAAATACCGTCAGCATGATGTTCCAGCAGAGTATCTTTACCAGCAACCCCCATATCCGCAGCGCCATGCTGCACATACGTAGGGACATCAACACCACGCAAGAGAAGCAGGCGCACTCCCTCGCAGTTGGTGGGGAAAATCAGCTTGCGGCTTTTCCCTAGGTCTTCAAGTGGTTCCAGACCCGCCGCTGCGAGTAGAGGTAAGGTTTCTTGCAGGATACGCCCCTTGGTCAAGGCGATCGTGATTTGAATAGTCATTATTAAGCCGGCTCTTCTTCGAGAGCCGCCCCGACCAAAGGGGCGGCTGTCTCAACTTGCTAACCAGGTACTCGGCGAATACTCGCCCCCAGTTGCTGTAATTTTTCCTCAATACATTCATAACCCCGGTCTATATGGTAGATACGGTCGACTGTGGTAGTGCCTTCAGCAACCATACCTGCAATCACCAGACTTGCCGAAGCGCGTAGATCCGAGGCCATCACGGGTGCTCCTTTAAGCTTCTCGACACCTGTGACGAAAGCCGTATTACCCTCAAGCGTGATATCAGCACCCATACGGTTCAACTCATGAACCTGGATCAGCCGATTCTCAAAAATAGTCTCCACCACAGCCCCTTTACCCTCAGCTACGGCATTCATAGCGGTAAACTGCGACTGCATATCGGTGGGGAAAGCTGGGTAAGGTGCGGTGCGGAAACTCACCGCCTTAGGGCGGTTGCCCTTCATATCCAGCTCAATCCAGTCATCACCACAGCTCAGGTGTGCGCCAGCCTCCTCAAACTTCACTAATACCGCATCGAGGATGTCCGCACGGGTATGCAGAAGCCGAACCTTGCCACGAGCTGCTGCCGCAGCGGCAAGAAAAGTGCCCGTCTCGATGCGATCCGGCATAACGGTAAAGGTGCAAGGGGTCAACTTGGGGACGCCGTGGATGCGCATAGTGTCAGTGCCAACACCCTCTATCTGTGCCCCCATGGCAATTAGGAATTCTGCCAGGTCGACGATCTCAGGTTCGCGCGCGGCATTGTGCAATACCGTGGTGCCCTCTGCCAAAACTGCCGCCATCAGCAGGTTTTCTGTACCACCGACAGTAACCTTCTCCATAACGATATTGGCGCCTTTAAGGCGGCCATTGGAGCGGGCCCGGATAAAACCACCGTCAATGGTTATTTCTGCACCCATCGCCTCCAGCCCTTTCAGATGGATATCCACCGGACGACTGCCGATCGCACAGCCGCCAGGGAAAGAGACATTGGCTACACCGTGGCGGGCCAGTAGCGGGCCCAAAACCAAAATAGAGGCGCGCATGGTTTTCACCAGCTCGTAGGGCGCCGTCAGATCGTTGACCGAACGGGGGTCTATTTCAACACCCAGCTTCTCATCAATTGTGACATCACACCCCATACAGCGCAGCAGAGTGATCATCGTGGTGATGTCATTAAGGTGTGGCAGGTTATGAATATGTACCGGACCATCGGCCAAAAGTGCTGCGGCCAAAATTGGCAGAGCGGAATTCTTCGCACCAGAAATTCGCAGGGTGCCGGAAACTGGGCTACCACCCTCTATTATTAACTTATCCATTCGGTCTCGTATTTCGGGAGTCGCCTGAATACAGGCGACAGGTTATCGACTGGCTTCTTCTGGAGTAAGGGTCTGCATTTGCACGGCGTGCAAAGTGCCGTCGGCAATTTTGTCATTTAGCGCCGCATAAACCAGCTGTTGCTTTTTCAAGCGGCTTAGGCCTTCAAAGGCGCTGCTCACCACAGTCACCATCAGGTGGCTACCTTCAAAGGCGACGTCGACATTACTCTCGGGGATATGACCCTCAATGAGGGTTTTGATTTCATCTGGTTGCATAGGTGGGATTTGCGTTAGTTAAAAAACATCACGCAAGTGTACTTGAATCATGGAGGGTGCGCAGCTGCGCACCCTGAAGTTCGCCGACTAGCTCACTTTATCGGCAACATCCTGTCCTGCGGACCAGTTGGAGATTACCTTGTCGATATCCCCATAAGACTGCATAGATTGAGAAAACTGACTGCGGAAAGTTTTACCCAAATTAACGCCATTTAAGATAACGTTAATCAGCTTCCACTCTCCCGCGCGGTTACGCACCAGAGTATAAGAAACTTTGGTAATACCCTCTTTGCTGCGCACTTCCTGCAAAACATTAACCCGGTTCCCACTGGGCAAAGTTCCCGGGTTGACCACTTTCACATCGAGGTCGCCAAAATTTGCTACACCGCGAGCAAATGTTGCCACCAGATCTCGACGAAAAGCACTGGAAAACCGGGAGCGCTGGGATGCAGTCGCCTGTTTGGCATAACGCCCCATAACACCGCGCGCGATAAAATCAAAATCCACAACCGGCGTCAGGACCCCCTCAATAGCACTGTAATATCTCTGCGGATCAGAGTTGGCATATTGAGCATTTGAGCGAATCACACTCAACAGTTTTTGGGAAACCCCTTCAATCATTACATAGGGGTTTTGATCGGCATTCGCAGCGGGGACCACAGCAGATACCAATACTGCGCAAAGTACAAATCTTAGCCACCGGGAAAAACCGTACCGACCAATCCAAAATGATGTATTCACAAATACTCTCCAATTAGCAAATCATTCCTTGGACGCACACAGCGTAAATAAGTGCCATGACGAAGCTGCTGGCAATCAGTCCCAGTAAATGGGAATTTGTCGTTCATCCGCTGAGTGACATAGCTGACAGCAGCGGCGGCAGACTATACCATGACCGCGCCCGGTGGTGTGGCAGTGTACGAGCGTGTCATTTGACACTCCGGCAGGCGACCGGTTTTCCTACATGCCTGTTGGGTGTTCGTATTTAGATTAGCACGACAATCGCAGGGACAACTGCGTCAAACATAGTTGATAAAGTCTGCCCCTAACGCTCAAAGAGCTCACCATAAAACCGGACGAAGATAAGTCATCACTTTTTTACCTTATAAAATTAGAAACTATTAAATTAGAAGTCAGTAATTCAGAGGCACCCAATGACCCAGGATTTGATATTGCAGGCCGGGCAGCGCACCGTGCGAATGGAAACGGAAGCTGTTGCCGCACTGGAACACCGGATCAACGGCGACTTCCAGCGCGCCTGCGAAATGATCCTACAGTGCCCCGGACGTACCATCGTAACTGGCATGGGTAAATCAGGGCATATCGGACGCAAAATAGCGGCCACCCTTGCCAGTACTGGCACCCCAAGTTTTTTCGTTCATCCAGGGGAAGCGAGCCATGGCGACCTGGGAATGATCACTCGCGACGACTTAGTGATATCTATCTCTAATTCAGGCTCTTCCGCAGAGGTACTTACTCTACTGCCATTACTGAAACGCCTGGGTATCCCCATGATCAGCATGACAGGGAAGACGGATTCGCCATTAGCACAAGCTGCAGAGGTAAACCTGGATATTTCGGTGCAAACGGAAGCCTGCCCTCTTAATCTAGCACCAACCTCATCAACCACTGTCACACTGGTTATGGGTGATGCTCTAGCTGTAGCCCTACTGGAAGCGAGAGGCTTTACAGCTGAAGATTTCGCATTTTCTCATCCAGGAGGAGCCCTCGGTAGACGTCTGTTACTCAAGGTCGAAGATGTTATGCACGCAGGAGAGGAGTTACCCCAGGTCCAACCCGATACTTTGCTATCTAAGGCCCTACTAGAAATGACCAGTAAAGGGTTTGGTATGACCACTATTGTCGATTCCAAAGGTGAGCTGCTCGGTGTGTTCACCGACGGGGATCTACGACGAGTGATCGACCATAAAATCGAGCTGGGTAAGGCCACAATGGATCAAGTGATGAGCCGCCTTCCCAAAACGGTATCTGCCGAAACCCTGGCTGCTGAAGCACTGCGAATTATGGAAGACTACAAAATCACCGCACTCGTCGTGGAGGATAAAGCCCACCACCCCGTAGGTGTTTTACATATGCACGATATATTACGCGCCGGCGTAATCTGAGATAATCAAATAAATGACGGCGCAAATTAGCACCTCACAGACATTTCGGAAGGATTAACCTGGTGGTTTCAGAAGAAGAAATAAACTCTGCACTGCAGAAGGTACGCTGGTTGGTATTGGATGTAGATGGCGTCCTTACCGATGGCAAGCTCTATTTCGACAATAACGGCAATGAGCTGAAGACCTTCAATACACTCGATGGGCACGGCATTAAAATGCTGCAAAATTCCGGGGTTCGCGTAGCCATTATTACAGGGCGACGCAGCTCAGTAGTGGAACGCCGCGCTCACGATCTTGGCATCACTAAACTGATCCAAGGGCGCGAGGACAAATTTACTGCACTGCAGGAACTCTTGTCCGACGAGTCATGCCGCCTGGAAGATATCGCCTATATTGGCGACGACTATCCTGACCTACTGGTTATGACCCGTATCGGCTGCCCCATAGCTCCTCCCAATGCAGCTCCTCCAGTCATGGAACGTGCCCTGTGGATAACTCGAGCCCGCGGTGGTGAAGGTGCAGTGCGCGAAGCTTGCGATCGAATTATGCTGGCCCAGGGAACATTTGATTCTGCCCTCGCCCCCTACATTGGAGAGAAATAATGCGCACCTGGCTACCGCTGCTATTAGTAATATCGCTAATCAGTGTTGGCCTATGGCTTTCAGAGAGCCCACCTGATCAGCTGCTGGGGGTTCGACCTACCCCCCAGCAGCATGACAAAGCGGCAGAGCTAATCATCCGAAATGCCAAAACACGCCACTTTAATGAGGAAGGAAATCTAGCCTATCGCGTGGACGCGGACCAGATAACCTACTACCAGTTTAAACGCCGTGACCGGGCAGACCTGACCGAACCTCGCATGGTTTTTTACCAAGATGACCAGCCTAAATGGCGTACCGAGTCCCGAGAAGGGGTGGCACACAATCGCGGTGAACGAGTAGTCCTGAGTGGCGATGTAGAAATTGATGAACTACCCACCCCAGGTGGCATCAAATTGGAAACGTCCAGTATTACGATTCTCCCCGCGAAGGAATTCGCCGAGACAGACAAAGTTGTTACTATAAGCTCTGGCCCAAACCGCACCACCGGCAAAGGCATGCGTGCTTACTTGAATGAAGACCGGATGGAAATCCTATCCGATGTAAAGAGCATCTATGACACTGACTAATTACCGCCACCTGTTAAAAGTCTCCACCATCGCAGCGCTCCTGCTCACAGCCTCATCAGCTTTTGCACTGCCTGAGGACCGCCAACAGCGGATCAATATCAGCTCTGATGCAATGAATGCAGGTCTAAATAATAACTTGGTGGTATATAGCAATAATGTTGTTATAACTCAGGGCTCTTTAAAAATACGGGCAGACCGCGTTGAGGTTTATTTCACTCCAGAAAAGGAGATTAGTCGTGTAGTGGCCGTGGGCAAACCCGCACATTTCCAGCAAAAGATCCTCCAGGGCGAGAACCCCGTAAAAGCCAGAGCCCAACGCATTGTATATCAAGTGGGCTCTGAGGAGTTGCAACTAACCGGTAAAGCCCATGTTGACCGGGAAGGCAACACACTGACAGCGGAAAAAATTGACTACGACCTCACTACCGAGCAAATGAGCGCCAAGGGCCAAACTGGGAAAGGGCGTGTAGAGATGACCTGGAAACCCGAGAAGAAAGAGAGCTCGCAAGACGCCAATGATAATCAAGGCCAGTAAACCCTCTACTTAATAGCTCATCATAAATAACAAATATTATTGCACCGGCGGGCATCACTCTGCCCGCGGCATGGATAGATTCGGTACACACTATGCCAACGCTCAAAGCGTTACATCTCGCGAAACAGTATAAAAAAAGAAAAGTTGTCCAGGATGTCACCGTCAGTGTTTCCAGTGGACAGGTTGTCGGCCTCCTCGGCCCCAACGGTGCCGGCAAAACAACCTGCTTTTATATGATTGCCGGGCTGGTGCAGGCCGACGCTGGCAGGGTGATGATCGACGATGAAGATATAACCCGGCTATCCATGCACGGACGCGCACGCAAAGGTATCGGTTATCTCCCCCAAGAAGCCTCTGTATTTCGCCGCTTGACGGTAAAAGACAATATCTTAGCAATCCTTGAAACCCGCAAGGACCTCTCAAGAGACGAGCGGCAACAACAGGCCCAAGCACTACTTGAGGAATTTAATATAACCCATATCGCGCAAAGCCTGGGTATGGCCCTCTCTGGTGGAGAACGACGCCGAGTTGAGATTGCCCGTGCTCTGGCCACCAACCCCGGCTTCGTCCTGTTGGACGAGCCCTTTGCTGGGGTAGACCCCATATCGGTGAACGATATCAAGGAGATCATCCGCCACCTGCGTGATCGCGATATTGGCGTACTAATCACAGACCATAATGTTCGCGAAACGCTGGATATCTGTGAGACCGCTTACATTGTCAGTGAAGGTCATATCATCGCTGCAGGCACGCCGGATGAGGTTCTCGCCAACCAACAGGTGCGCGAAGTTTATTTGGGACACGAATTCACTATTTGAGGCTAACCACCAATTTCTGTCCTTAAATTCTTCACTTAAGACGGGAATAATCATAATTCTGGAAACATAGCACCAGCTATCACGCCAGGACCGGCACGCTTATTGCTTGTAATAGATTGAAGAGAGGGGTAGTCTGCGCCATCTTAGGACAATTTGATCGACACCCTGTCTTATCGGCCTGCGGCGCTCCACTATGAAGCAGTCTCTCCAGCTCAAGCTCGGCACACAGCTGACCATGACCCCCCAGTTGCAGCAAGCAATTCGCCTACTGCAACTCTCCACACTCGATCTGCAGCAGGAGGTCCAGGCAGCACTGGACAACAACCCAATGCTGGAAGCGGATAGCGAAGAGCAATCCGTCAAGGTGGATGAAAATCAACCACAGTCTGAACAAACACCGGAAAACACAACACAGCCGGTAGAAGAGCGCGAACTGGCCGAGGGGGACTGGGACCAGGCAATTCCTGATGAGTTGCCCGTCGACTCACGCTGGGATGATATCTACACCAATAACAGCGGCAGCCACGAGTTAGATTCCTCCAGCTATGAGCGTAACTCCACCTCCATCGGCCTTCAGGATCATCTACGCTGGCAGCTGAACTTGACCCCCTTATCTGAGCAGGATAAGTGGATCGGTGAAAACTTAATTGATGGCATAGCCCCCAGCGGCCTCCTTGGTACTTCTGTGCAGGATGTCGCCACCTCTTTATCGATCGATGAAGATGAGGTGCTCGCGGTTCTGAAGGCTATTCAGCAGTTTGATCCCGCTGGCTGCGGGGCTCGAGATCTCAAAGAATGCCTGCAATTACAACTGCAGCAGTTGCCACGAAATACCCCTTGGCTAAGCCAAGCGCAAAACATTATTGAGAAACACTTGGACTTACTTGGCAAAAGGGATTTTCGCCAGTTGAGTCGACGCACACGACTCACTGAAGCCCAGCTAGGCGAGGCCATTCGCCTAATCCAGACCTTAAACCCCAGTCCGGGAGAGAGCTATGGTGGGCAAGAGCCGGACTATGTAATTCCAGATATTGTCGTTTCCCGCAAAACCCTTAGCTGGCACGTAGAATTGAATGCAGAGATCACCCCAAAGATCCGTATCAATGACCACTACGCCTCCCTGGTCAAGCGTGCCGACAACTCCAGAGATAACAATTTTTTGCGGGATCACCTGCAAGAAGCACGCTGGTTTATGAAAAGCCTGCAGAGTCGCCACGAGACTTTACTGAAAGTAGCCAACTGTATTGTCGAAAAACAGCAAGGTTTTTTTGAGGAAGGCCCGGAAGCCATGCGACCTATGGTGCTGGCAGATGTTGCTGAATCTATTGGCATGCATGAATCGACCATATCTAGGGTGACCACCCAGAAGTACATGCTCACGCCTCGCGGCGTGTTTGAGCTCAAGTATTTCTTTTCGAGCCATGTCAGCACAGACTCCGGTGAGGATGCCTCTTCAACTGCTATCCGTGCACTGATCCGCAAGCTGATTGATGCAGAGACCCCGCGCAAGCCGCTCTCAGATAACAAAATTACCCTAGAGCTCGATAAACAGGGTATTAAAGTAGCCCGCCGCACTGTGGCGAAATACCGCGAGTCAATGGGAATTCCCTCCTCCAGCGAGCGAAAACGCTTGGTCTGAAGGGGCCACTTGGGTTTCGACTCATGAGGTAGGCCAAGTCATAACCTGACACCAATTACTACACCTTCGCAACCGAACTCCAAACTTTGAGTGTATCCTTCCATTCTGGGCCACTTCCTAGTAGGGTTGCGACCCGAAAGGAGGCTCGCCGTAATGTGATGCACCTGGTAAGGAGAAATCCATGCAGATCAATATTAGTGGTCACCACGTTGACGTTACCTCGCCAATGCGCAGCTACTGTGAGAACAAGCTGGAAAAGCTCTCAAGGCATTATGACAATATAACCAACGCGCAAGTCATCCTATCCATAGACAAGCTGATCCAGAAAGCCGAAGCCCGGGTACATATCAATGGTCACGACCTTTGCGCGGGTTCGGAAGACAAGGACATGTATGCGGCCATTGATTCGCTTACAGACAAGCTGGACCGCCAACTGAAAAAACACAAAGAGAAGTTGCAGAACCACCGCTGAACTATGACACTGGAAGCTTTACTCTCTCCCCGCCTCAGCCTTTGCCATCTGGCGGGGAGCAGCAAAAAGAAATTGCTGCTCAATATCGCCCAGGCTGTAGCCGAACAATATCCACAGCATGACTCTGACATCATATTCAACCAACTGATCGCGCGCGAGCGTCTAGGCTCCACAGGAATTGGCGAAGGTGTGGCTATCCCCCACTGCCGTCTTCCTGGATGTGAGCACCCCATTGGCGTACTTTGCACTACAGAACCCGCCATAGATTTCGACGCTATCGACCGACAGCCTGTCGATCTGCTCTTTGTCTTGCTTGTTCCTGAAGATTCGGAACAACAACATCTAGATACACTGGCAGAAATCGCTGCGCTCTTCTCTAACAGCCAGGTCCGGGACAAGTTGAGGCAGGCTGACACTAGCGACGCACTCTATGCCCTAGCTATAGACTCAGCCGCAGCAGCCTGATTCTAGCTTTGCGCTCATATCCTGGTAATCCGATTCCGGAGTCACGACTTATAAATTACCGCCAGGAATATAAACACCGTTTAATCCACGATTAAATGGTATAAAGAGCTAAAAAGAGGGGGTCCCCATGCGCTTGATTATCATCAGCGGCCGCTCCGGCTCTGGTAAAAGCTCCGCACTTCAACTGCTCGAAGATGCGGGCTTTAACTGCATCGACAATCTGCCGATTAGCCTACTACCCGAACTCATCAAGCGGGCTGAGCAACAAACGACTAAAGGGGACACCCCCCTTGCCCTGGGAATAGACGCTCGCAACCTCTGGCAGGATATCAAACAGGCTCCCCGTGTTATTGAAGCCCTGCGCAGTACCGGCGTAGAGTGTGATGTAATCTACCTGGACGCCCGCGAACCTGTACTGGTACAACGCTTCAGCGAGACCCGCCGCAAACACCCCCTGAGCAATGATTGCACCCACTTACTCGAAGCCTTGAAACAAGAAAGAGAGCTGCTAACACCCGTCTCAGCCATAGCGGATATGGTGATAGATACCAGTAGCCTCGGTTTGCACGAGTTACGGGAGCTGATTAGAAGCCGCGTGGTGGGCGGACATTCGGAAGGGATGGCAATACTTTTCCAGTCTTTCGGCTTTAAATATGGGGTGCCAGTGGATGCCGACCTGATGTTCGACTTACGCTGCCTACCAAATCCCTACTGGGAACCCAATCTTAGGAAAAAAACCGGATTGGACCATGAAGTAGCCGAATTTTTACGCTCCCACCCTAAAACTAACAAGATGGAAGCAGATATCACCGGTTTCTTAGAGAACTGGCTACCCTCTTTCCAAGAGAGCAATCGCAGCTACACCTGTATCTCCATTGGCTGCACCGGTGGAAGACACCGCTCAGTTTATATGGTTGAACAACTGGCACGCACTTTTCTCCACAAATTTGGCAATATTCAAGTCCGTCACCGCGAACAACAGAGATAGTCCATACAAATCCGCTACCTATGCAAAAACAGCGCCTCACCATCATTAACAAGCTCGGGCTGCACGCTCGCGCAGCCAGTAAGTTTGCCCAAACCTCTGCCCGCTTTTCCTCCAACATCAAAGTTCACTGTGGCGATAGATCGGTGGATGGCAAGAGTGTTATGGCGCTTATGTTACTTGCCGCCGGGCAGGGCACAGAGTTGGAGCTGGAGGTTGAGGGCCGTGATGAGAGTGACGCACTCGGAGCTATCAGCACTCTCGTCTCAGAGCGCTTTGGAGAAGCCGAGTAATTTGCAAAGGCGAGCGGCTCTGGATAGAGTCCGCCATGGCGTAATAACGCCGCGACTTTCTTATGGTCTCTACTCCCTAAACACCGCTGAGCAGTAAGGATTTATCGTGTCCAGCCCACCCCAAGCCGAAATCAAGTTCCGCGCGCAAAACCAGCTCAGCGAGTTGTTCGCCGCCCTCGATAGTGGCACCGGGCAGGAAGTCCGGCGCATGCTCAAAACCCTGACCCCGCAGAGTATTGCGCAGCTATTGGAAAGCTCCCCCCCGCGTATTCGCCAGGTTCTGTGGAATCTGATCGATCGGGATGTCGAAGGTGAGGTACTGCAAGAGCTCACCGATGAAGTGCGCAGTCAAATCCTCGATACCATGGATACCATGGAGATGGTGGAGATTATGGAGGGGCTGGATGCGGACGATATCGCCGATATCCTTCAGCAGCTCCCCGAACGCGTCGTCTCTGAAGTCCTCTCAGCAATGAGCGAAACCGACCGCCTGCGGGTGGAAAGCGTACTCGCTTACGATGAGAATACCGCTGGCGGCTTAATGGACACCGATACTATCTCGGTGCGCCCCAACTTAAGCTTGGATGTGGTGCTGCGCTACCTGCGCCGCCATGAGCAGCTGCCGGAATCCACCGATAGCTTATTTGTAGTCAACCGACGTGGCCAGTATATCGGGCTGCTACCGCTTTCAAAGCTTCTCACCACAGACCCCTCTGTCACGGTACGCGAGGTCGTCAATACTGATGTGGAGCCAATTCCCGCCGATATGCGCGATACAGAGGTAGCCCGGCTGTTTGAAAAGTATGACTGGATCACCGCACCAGTAGTGGATGAGCACAACCGCCTGCTGGGTCGAATTACAATCGACGATATCGTCGATGTTATCCGCGAAGACGCCGACCACTCCCTGATGAGTATGGCGGGCCTCGATGAAGAAGAGGACACCTTTGCTCCGGTAAGGCGCACTGCGCGCCGGCGCGCCCTCTGGCTCGGTATCAATCTGCTCACAGCCCTTCTCGCCTCATGGGTAATCAGTCTGTTCCAGAATACGCTGGAAAAGGTCGTTGCCCTGGCGGTATTGATGCCGATTGTCGCAAGTATGGGGGGGGTGGCCGGCAGCCAGACACTCACCGTGGTGATCAGGGGTATGGCTCTGGGCCAGATTGGCAAAAGTAACCTCAGTTGGCTACTCTCGCGGGAGCTCGGCTCTGCATGCCTTAATGCCCTGCTTTGGTCTCTGGTGATGGGGCTAATCGCTGCACTCTGGTTTGACGACATTACCATTGCGGTCATTATTGTTGCGGCCATGGTAATCAATTTGATTGTGGCAGCGATGGCAGGAGCAATCCTACCGGTTGTATTGCGGGCAATAAAAATCGATCC
The DNA here is from genome assembly GCF_052466765.1 of Microbulbifer mixtoriginis (SeqCode). Taxonomy (NCBI): domain Bacteria; kingdom Pseudomonadati; phylum Pseudomonadota; class Gammaproteobacteria; order Cellvibrionales; family Microbulbiferaceae; genus Microbulbifer; species Microbulbifer mixtoriginis (SeqCode). Next base: position 3,691,808 of record NZ_CP174289.1, on the reverse strand, counting down.
AGCATTAGCCGGTAGTGTCGCACTGACAACCGTCACCGATGTGGTGGGGTTCATGTCCTTCCTTGGCCTCGCCACCTGGTATTTTGGCTGAAAGGCAATACACTCCCCGCTCAAACAGAGCCGGTACAATCCGGAACTTTTATACGGAACTGAAGATGTACGAATACGACGATGAAGACCTGCCCAAGAGCAAAACGCAGGTAAAACAGGAGATGCACGAGCTGCAGGCCCTGGGGAAGCAATTAACCGAACTATCTAAAGCCCAGCTCGCCGAGGTGCCCATTGATGAGGATATGCGCGAGGCAATAGACACCTTGGGACGAATCAAGTCCAACGAGGCTCGCCGTCGCCAAATGCAATATATTGGCAAGCTGATGCGCAGTGCAGATCACGAAGCGATAGAAGCCGTGCTGAATAAATTTAAAGAGCGAGACCAGCAGCACCTGCGCTTCGACAAAATGGCCGAAGACTGGCGCAGACGCCTACTCGAAGAAGGTAATAGTGCCCAGGGTACCTTTTTTGACCAGTACCCTCAGATAGATCATCAGCATTTACGACAATTGGTACGCGACTCCCTGCGCGAGATCAAAAACAGCAAACCACCCAGCAATCAGCGCAAGCTGTTCCGCTACCTGCGTGATTTCTTTATTCAGGCATCACAGTAGTTCTCATTCACCCAGCGCATATCACACGGGCGGCCCTGCTCCGCCCATAAACTCCATTGACTTATACCAAAGCCAAATTGCATCAATTAAAACTACAAAAGAGACTCGCTCAAACCAAAAATCAGACAAAGACAGTATGAGATCTAGCGATTATTGTTTGACATCCCCGGCCGGCTCAAAATCCAAGGCCAGCGAGTTCAAGCAATACCGTAGGTTTGTCGGTGGTGGACCATCCTTAAACACATGCCCCAGGTGCTCTCCACATTTGGACAATACCTCTGTGCGCCTGAGTCCCCAACTGAAATCATCCTTTAATACGATATTCTGCGGATAGGCCACATCCCAAAAGCTGGGCCAACCAGTACCCGATTTAAACTTGTGCTTTGAACTAAAAACCGGCAGACGGCAGCCTGCGGTGACATAAACACCTTCTTTTTCGTTGTATAACAATTTGCCACTAAAAGCCCGCTCCGTATCTCCCTGCCAGAGAACCTTGTAACGGTCCTCGGGGAGTAGCTGCTTCCATACCGACTTGGGGATCTGCTCTAGCCCTTTGCCTTCGGCTATACGTGATTTGGCTTCCGCCACTGTCATATTCTGGATTCTTTGGTCATCAGCCTCAGAGCAGGCCGATAGAACCAGGGCAAACACCAACAGGGGCCATAAGGCCGGGGACCTCACCATCTTGCAAACTCCTGTCCTCACTCAGTTATACCTACCTAATAGGATAGAGAACTAGATGCACATGCAATTGTGAGCTCTTTCTGGAAGTGTATCCTCCCAATAAGCAGGCTAAGAGCCCGCTTCATCCGCCAAAAGAGGCGTTGGTGCACGACTGATTCCCTGATCCGGTTTTGCCTGTTTCCCCGCAGCCTCAGAGGCGGCCCCCTGACGCTCTGCACCATCTCCATCAAAGAGTCTCTCAAAACGCATTTGAGGGGCAGCCCAGTCACCGCTGATGCGATAACTCACACTGGCCATCTTCTTCACCTGCTTTTTAAACGCTTTACTAATGAGATAAACGCCTGCCGCAGCCGGCAATCCCCCAGCAAGAGCGGCAACCAGGGCTAGGTTGTTACTTACTGGCAAAGTCGCCACCAGGGTCAAATCCAAATCTTCCCGCAATAAATTGACCCTTCCCGCCATCTGCAGCTCACTGGTTGGCCCCTCAACCTGAATAGGCACTGCAATCAACAATTGCCCATCCCCTTCGAACACGACCTCTCCTCGCACCCGGTCGAATGCCATACCACTCTTATAAAGGTCGGAGAAATCCAAGCGCAAGCGGCGCGCCCAGGTATCGAAATTAAACAGCGATAACAACCGCAAGACCGTTGAGCCAGCAGTACCGGTGGAACGAAGGAAGCGGCCATCACGAATATCTATTTTCAAATCTCCGGAGAGCAAACTACCCTTGGCCATGGCCGGAGACCCATCCCAGCGCAAGGCTGTATCAAAGGTCGCAGACTTACTTTCAATAAGCGGTTCATGCCCCATCTCACGCTGAATATCAGCGAGATCATCGGCTGCCAGGCGCCCAATAAATTGAGAGGAATTATTGCCCTCCGCATCGCGCATCCACATCAATTGCGCTCCCAAGGCTTTTTCACCACCACCACGTCCCTGCAGATGAAACCCGCGGACACTACCGCGAATATCGCTTAGAACCAGGCGGTCTTCGGATGGCCGAACTTCAAAAGACCAGCGCCCGAGCTCCTCACCCCCCACTCGCAGGCTTTCCGTGCTGAAATCCAGAGCTGGCAGCGTCTGAAAATTAAAATCTGCCCAGGGGTCCAACAACTCTTCCGCAAAGGGCTGCTCAGCCAATGTAGCGCCGGAAATAGTCTGCCTTTCTTCAGGAGCAGGAAGGCGTAAATGCGCCAACTTTAAACGCAGAGGTTTTTGCCCACCGAACGTTCCCGAAAGTCTTCCCGCCGCCATTTCACTATCAAAATCTAACTGCCACTTTGAACCCACTCCTCCACCAGTGACATGAATATGCTCAATAGCCACTGTTCCCAATTGCAGGCTATCTGTGCTTAGGTCGAGACTAATCGGCAGTGGACTGGAAACATTGTCAGTTGTCTGTCCACTTTGGGGAAGTGCAGTCAGGCCATCCAGGTTGCTTGCTTGCACCTTATGAATCAGTGATGGTGCTTGTTCGGGCCGAGAGGATGACTCTTCAACAACCGATGAGTCATCTTGGTAAACGCCCAATAGCTTTTCCCAGCGGGGTAAATCAACATTGGAAATGTCGCCAAGGATACTCACCCCTCTTTCTTCAGGTAATTTTGCCTCGGCATTGAGCGCAATAGCCGCTCGCTCAAGAGCTCCGTCCACCAGCCAAAACTGCCCTTGCAGGTGCTCACCGTAGTTCAGGTGAAATAAGCTGCCCTGATCACCAATGGGAGCTCGCAATACAAAATTCGTTTTACTTTCAGAGGGCTTAGCCAGGGGCTCCGGAAGGTTTACCGCCACACCAGCAAGATTTGAGGTCAGCTCGAAAACTGCAGCATAGGGAGCCTCTTTGGATTTTGCTGGGATAGTAATAAGTGCCTGGTAACCCATGGTACCTTCAAGCCATCTCAGCTCAGGACGCTGGCTCCAGCTATAGATCGACTCAGTACTGGCACTGCCATCCACGACCACCTGCGTATCGCGCGCATCGGCATCACCTATATGACGGATGCTCGCATTTATTGGCCGCCCCCAGAGCTGACCTTTCAGTTTAGTACCTTCGAGGCCAGTATCGCTGTCAAAAATGACATCACCAGCCAGAGCCTCAGCATGCAAGCGCAGATTTTGCAGCTGTAAATCACCACGACTCAACTGCAATTCAACTCTTTGAGCTGGTGATACTGAAGCGCCACCCAGGGGCTGAGTGAGGTTCAGCTGCCCGCGAATATCTCCCGACAACAACCACTCATCAAAAGCATTGCCGAGCTGTTTGCGCAAAGGGGATTCGCGCAACAAGCGCAAACCATCAGCAGCCGGCCCCTGAAGCTGGGCGGTCACATCCAGACGTGAGCCTTTATCTCTTTGTGGGGTTACTTCCACTAAAACTTTATGCGCATCCACTCCCCAAACACGGGCCTTGTCTGCGCTGACAGAAACATTGCCATCATCCAGCCTGAGTAGGCCATCAACAGACTGAACCTTAGGCCATTCGTCGGCATACTTAAGATTGGCGCCAGAAAAGTCTGCAACCAACTGTACTGTTTGACGCTTATTGTGAGCCCCCAGCGCACGTAGAGACTCATCCTTGCCATTTTTGCGATAACTGCTGCCACGGTAAATAAATGCGGCAGTCTCAACCCGACCAGGATTTCCGTTGCCCAGCCCCTCATTCAACCAACTGCGCAAGTCTTCACTGACATTTGTCGGCACCAGCTTCTCTTGAGCGCCAATATCCGCATCACGCAGAGAAAGCGACAGGAGTAAATCCGTTGGACGGCTCTGAGGACGGAAAGGCAGGGACAACAAAAACTGCCCGCGAACTTCGCCCAGATTTCCATCTAATAGCAAAGGGCCAGAGAAGACATTGATTTCATTCGAATCCTTACTAAGGCTCCAGGCCAAAGTACCGCTGGCTTGCTCAAAAGAGAATGCCTCGGAGTAAAGATTTGGAAACCCTGCTTGCAAGTTCGAGCCATCCAATTCCACCCGGCCATCGTTACCGGCAAACTCCATGTAGCCACTCAAGCCGGCCACTGATGGCGCACCGCGGAATGCCTGCGTGCTGATATTGTGCAAATTGGCACTTAGGCTCACCGCACCTTGCGCTTCTTTGCGCAGCTGCAAGCGTCGCAACTGGCCCGAAGGCTTCAGGGACGTCAACCACTCGCCTGCAGCACCCTGCAAAACATCCAACCGAGTGAGAATATCGCTCCATCCCGCTAAATCGATCACATCTGCGGACAGTGCTACTCCCTGAAGGTCGTTACTAACCTGCAGGTTTAGCGGCGGCATCTGCAAGCCCTGCCAATCGATTTGGGTATCCTGTAAAGCCAAACGCCAATGTTCACCGGGCAGCCAGCGACCAGAAATATCTCCAGAAAGCGCCCGTAAAGGTGCCATTATGTGATCTCTGTTTTGTACCAGATCACTACTTTCATGCTGACTTTTACCCTGACTGCTTTTCTCCGGCGCCTCTTCTGGCTGATCCAAGTTTGATACCTGAGCAAGGTCTACTCGTCCGACCAACCGATAACCACTGCTCGCATCGCTGTGCAGCCACAGGCGTCCATCCGCCCACTTGCGCCCATTCCAATGAAATCGGTCGGGTAGCGGGGTCAACTGATGGAGTAGTGACACAATATCCTGGTCCAACAGCAGCTCATTAAGCTGCATATAACCTCGCAGTGAAAATTGTTTTTTACTGCGCGGGTTACCACGCCCCTCCAGCACCAGGCGGAGAGTCTCAGTGTTGCTAGCCTGCTCTTCGCCTTCGCGGGAGATAAAAGCGCGGGCCGTAAGACGATGAAAATCACCTCGGTTTTCCAGAGAAATTTGTGGCAAGTTGAGCTCGGCAACCTGCTCATCAGGCAGCCTGACAGTGATTGCCGCATCGCTAATCCAGACCTTGGGGCTCAACTGGAAAAGTCGTGCCGGGTCCGCTGCCTTGGGATTGGACACAACCCTGCCGTCAGGCTTTAGGGAGATATCGGGGAAGCCGTCCAGACGCCACTCGCCCTGCTCATCTCGGCTGAGTCCAGCCGAAAAGGCATGCATTTGCAGGTCTTTCCACACCAACTCACGATTCCATAGGCTGGCGAGCAAATCCAGTTGGAACAGGCCGTGTCCCATACGCAACTCGCCCTTCTGCCCAAGGCGTAGGCCATCGAGCTGTAATGAGACTTGCAGAGCTTCCCAGCGCAAGGAGATACGATCCATCTGTACCGGAACCCCCAGCTGACCGCTGAGCCAGCGGCTGATCTGCGGGCGATATTCCTCAACTTGAGGCGATAGCAGGCGCCCGGTTTGTACAAGGATTGCCAGGGCAATCACCAAGCTTACCGATAACAGCCAAAACTTTCGCGCAAGCCAGCGCAATAAGATCATCATCACCCCCACTCTTCCACGGTGCTGTCGTAGGCATCGCAACGACCAGCATCGAAAAACTGCGAGGAGGCTAATAATGATTTACACAAGAACAATGTCGTACTGCTCCTGGTTGTAAATGGGCTCTACTTGGAACTGTATGGGCCTGCGAATAAATTCCTCCAGATCGGCGACATTCGCCGACTCTTCATCCAGCAGCAGATCGATTACCACCTGACTGGCCAAAACCATGATTTTTTCACTATCGTAGGCGCGCGCCTCACGGATAATTTCCCGGAAGATCTCAAAGCAAACTGTTTCCGCACTCTTTAAGGTGCCGCGCCCCTCGCACACAGGGCAGGGCTCGCACAGGATTTGCCCTAGAGATTCCCGCGTACGTTTGCGGGTCATCTCTACCAAACCGAGTTCGGAAACCCCGGTAATACTCGACTTAGCGTGATCCCGCTCGAGGGCCTTCTCCAGGGTGCGCAATACCTGACGTTGGTGCTCAGGATCTTTCATATCGATAAAATCGATAATGATGATTCCCCCGAGGTTGCGCAGGCGCAGCTGGCGGGCGATTGCCGTTGCCGCCTCCAAATTCGTCTTGAAGATAGTCTCTTCCAGGTTGCGGTGACCTACAAATGCGCCAGTATTGACGTCAATAGTACTCATCGCCTCGGTTTGCTCGACAATTAAATACCCCCCGGACTTTAGCGTCACCTTATGCTGTAGGGCGCGGCGGATTTCCTCCTCAACCCCATACAGGTCAAACAGAGGACGCTCACCGGGATAGTGCTCGAGTCGTCCAGCTATTTCTGGTGCGTACTTGCCTGCAAATTCTGCCGCGCGACCGTGCGCCTCGCGGGAGTCTATACGAATCTTCTCGGTATAAGGGCGCGCAAGATCACGTAGGGCACGCATAAATAGCGGCAAATCCTCGTAAATTACGGAGGGCACTACCCGCTCCTTGATGCGCTGCTCCAACTCCCCCCAAAGTTTGTAAAGAAAGGGGATATCCCGTAACAACTCCTCCTCGCTAACACCCTCAGCCACGGTGCGTAAAATAAAGCCTCCATCAGCGGAAAGGCCATCTTCGGCGAGACGTGACGAGGCGGCCTCCACCAGCTTACGCAAGCGCTCGCGCTCGCCCTCATCCTCGATGCGATTGGAGATCCCGATATGACGGGTTTGCGGCATATAGACGAGATAGCGGGCAGATACTGACAAGTGGGTGGTCAGTCTCGCGCCTTTACTGCTAATAGGATCTTTTACTACCTGAACGACCAGGGGCTGCCCCTCCCGCACAAGAGCGCGAATATCTGCAACTTCAGCATCCCTGGATTCCATCCCATCATCATCCAGGGGGGCGATATCAGAGGCATGGATAAACCCGGCGCGCTCCAGGCCAATATCCACAAAAGCCGCCTGCATCCCCGGCAATACCCGAATCACCTTGCCCTTATAGATATTGCCAACAATGCCCCGACGCGCACTGCGCTCCAGGTAGACCTCCTGTAGCACACCATTTTCTACCAGTGCCACTCGGGTCTCTGTTGGGGCAACATTGATCAGCAATTCTTCACTCAAGACTTGGCCTCCTGCCAGTAAGAAATCCCGGCCTGTTCCAGCATCGGAACTAACGCCTCCAAGGGCAGGCCAACCACATTGCTATAACTGCCGCTGATAGACTCCACTAACGCGGCTCCCATTCCCTGAATACCGTATCCTCCAGCTTTATCGGCGGGCTCACCGGTGTGCCAGTAGTCTTGAATACTCTGGACTGATAATTGGCGAAAGCGCACCCGGGTTTCCACCAGACAGCTGAATTGCCTGTGCTGACTGCGAAGACAAATCGCAGTCAGCACAGAATGCTCTCTACCCGATAGGGCCGACATCATGGACTCAAAGTCAGTAAAATCCCGCGGTTTCTCCAGGAGACGCTCACCACAAAGTACGACTGTATCGGCCCCCAGGGCCCAGAGCCCGGCCTGTTCTGGTGTCGCCAATAACCCGGCCACAGATTTTTCCTGCGCCAAGCGCTGAATATATTCTTGGGGAGTCTCTGAAGCTTCTTTCTGCTCAGGCACCGAGGACGGGCATTGGGAAAACACAACGCCTATTTGCTCCAGCAATTCGGCTCGACGTGGCGACCCCGAAGCAAGAAGAAGACGATTCGAAGAGGTGATATTTGTCACTGTACTACATATTCCCTGTGGGCCAGCGGCTGATTATAGCGATACTGATCGAAAAATGATCAGAATTTTACATTGATTTACAGACTGACGAGACGCTCAACGAACCTGCAGCCGACTGCAGAGGCGATGCAATAGCGGAGCAACCCAAGGCCATAGCAGGGCCGTGGTGAGTGCCGGCCATAAGAAAGTCAGGCCGGGAACGGTTTTTCCCTCCAAACCATGTACCCAGTTACCCACAACCTGGTGGATACCCACCAAAACGAACACCCATAGAAGCTGCTGAGCTGGATTAAAGGCCCTGGTACGCTGGTAGGTTAACAGGCTGAAATAGGCCAAAACTGCCAGAGCCAATGCATGGGTACCGAGACTGGCTCCGCTGATCAGATCTTCCAGGATACCCACCAGCCAGGCAAAACCAACGCCCAAGGCCTGAGGCATACGGGTAACCCAGAAAATAACCAATAGCGCAGGAAACGCGGGGCGGAACCACAGCCACTGCTGTGGTAAGGGCATAACCACAAGTAACATCGAGAGAAAAAGCGTGAGCGTGATAAACCAGCGATTATTCGCTTGCAAGGCCCTGCCCCCCACTCCCGATTACCGCCAAAACAAAGCGGCTGCGACTCATACGCCCGCGCGGGAGCACTTCCGCCTCGGCAAATGGTTGACCCGGGTCTCGGGAGATAGACATAACCTCGCCCACTGGGTAGCCTGCGGGAAAACGTCCACCAAGACCGGAACTGAGTAGCAGATCACCCTCGCGGATATCGCTGGTATTCGCAAGATGCCTGAGCTTGAGGCGATAGAGATCACCGGTGCCCTCAACGACGGCACGCATACTGTTGCGTAACACTTGGACAGGAATTGCGTGGCTGGAATCAGTGATCAGGAGAATCCGGCTGAACGCATCCCCAGCCTCAATCACCTGCCCGAGCAAACCACTCGCATCCATCACCGGTGTGCCCACATCAATACCATGATCGCGCCCTTTATCGATCAACAGCACATGCTCAAGGGGGTCCGGTGAGACACCGATAACCTGGGCCACCAGCACCCGGTCATCAACCATTTCTGCCGAATTCATCAGCTCCTTCAAACGCGTATTTTCCGCCTTGACCGCAGCCAATAATTGGCTGCGCTGCTCCAACAGCAATACTTGACGCTTGAGACGGTCATTTTCTTCAAGCAGCTCCTCGCGAGAGCGAAACTGCTCACCAGCCCAATCGCCAACACGCTCTGGAGCACCAGTGATCCAGTAAAGAGGCGCTGTAACACCAGAAAGACGCTCGCGAGTAGACTGGAACCAATTGGTGTAGTGGTCTGCAACAATCAAGGCGATTGCTAGCGGCACCAATAATAGAAGGCGGAACTCAGGGGAGGGGCCGCGGGTAAAAAGCGGTTTCAAGGGCAGCCACCTTTGTACAGGTCAATGATTATTGATCTCACAATATATCGGATGTCACTGAAACGTGAAACTAACCGCCGGCAGGGCTACCTCACTAATTGTTAGGAAAACCCGCCAGCTTCAATTCACTCAGTTGGACATCAGGTACAAACGGCTGCGATCCAACATATCCAGGGCCTTGCCGCCACCGCGGGCAACACAGGTAAGGGGGTCATCAGCAACGATCACTGGCAGACCTGACTCTTCCATCAGTAGGCGATCCAGGTCCCGCAGCAAGGCTCCACCGCCGGTCAATACCATGCCGCGCTCAGCGATATCCGAAGCCAGCTCGGGGGGAGATTGCTCAAGGGCACTTTTCACCGCTTGTACAATACCAGTTAGCGGCTCTTGTAAGGCCTCAAGAATTTCATCGGAATTCAGGGTAAAACTACGGGGCACCCCTTCCGCCAAGTTGCGGCCGCGTACATCGATCTCACGAACTTCACTGCCCGCGTAGGCACAGCCTATTTCTTCTTTAATACGCTCAGCAGTGGCATCACCGATTACGCTGCCGTAGTTGCGGCGTACATAGTTAACGATGGCTTCATCAAAGCGGTCGCCACCGATACGCACAGAGTCGGAGTAGACCACGCCATTGAGGGAGATAATAGCAATCTCAGTCGTACCACCACCGATATCCACCACCATTGAACCGCTGGCCTCCTCCACGTTCAGGCCAGCTCCAATCGCCGCCGCCATCGGCTCTTCGATCAGGGATACTTCGCGGGCACCGGCACCCAAAGCAGATTCGCGAATTGCACGACGCTCCACCTCGGTGGACTGACAGGGTACGCATACCAGCACACGGGGGCTTGGGCGCATCCAGCTGTTTTCATGCACTTTCTTGATAAAGTGCTGCAACATTTTTTCAGTCACTTGGAAATCGGCAATCACCCCGTCCTTCAGTGGGCGAATCGCTGTGATATTACCGGGGGTGCGGCCGAGCATACGTTTGGCTTCCACTCCAACTGCCTCAACGATTTTCTGGCCATTGTAGTGACGGATTGCGACGACAGAGGGCTCGTCGAGTACTACGCCGCGATCGCGAACGTAAATCAGCGTATTGGCGGTTCCCAGGTCAATGGAGAGGTCACTGGAGAACATGCCCCGCAAACGTTTAAACATGGAATTCAATTACCTTGTACTAATTGTCAGCCCCCAGATCGGGCACTGCGGGCGCGGCTTATTTTATGGATACAAATCCTAGTTAGTCCGCGCAAATAATTCTGAGTTCCGAGCCGCATTTCGAATCGGAATTTACGCAATACGCCGGAGTCTCTGAGCGCCCGGCAGGATTGGGCAAACTCTAACAACGGCACCGGTTCAGGGCAAGGCTGAAGCCCGGCTAATCGATTGCAGATTTCCCCCTACAGCTGAGCCGGTGAGAATAGCGGCCTATTGTGCTAAATTTGCCGGCCCTGCCCCGTCCTTATACGGAGCAACCCAGATTCGCAACTGAAGCCGGAGGAGCTCTATTGCCATGGCTGTGGATACGCAAACCGTAGAGAAGCTGGCGGAACTCGCTCGCATCGCCATATCCGAAGAAACCATTGAGGAAGTCAGCGGCCGCCTCGGCGATATTCTTCAACTGGTGGACCAGTTACAGGCCGTCAACACCGATAGGGTCGCACCCATGGCGCACCCACTTGATGAAGTGCAGACCCTGCGAGCCGACAAAGTAACAGAAACTGACCAGCACCAGAGTTTCCTAAACTTGGCCCCCCAATCTGAAGAAGGGCTTTATCTAGTCCCCAAAGTCATCGACTGAACAGGCCCCCAGGCAAGCACCCAATTATTCGATTTCGCCCTGAGCCCGCCCAAAGCCTTTAAGGGAATAACATGCACCAGCTTACTATCGCCGAGATGATCCGCGGCCTGCAGAGCAAGGCATTCTCCAGTATGGAGTTAACTCGCCATCTACTTGCACGAATTCAACAACTAGACAGCAGCTATAACAGCTTTATTACCGTAACCGAAGAACTCGCCATATCGCAGGCCGAAGCCGCCGATCAACGTATTGCCAAAGGCGAAGCACCCACCCTGTGCGGAGTGCCAGTTGCTCATAAAGACATCATCTGCACCAATGGCATACGCACCAGTTGTGCTTCAAAGATGTTGGACAATTTTATTCCGCCTTACGATGCCACCATAGTGGAAAACCTCAACGGCGCCGGCACCGTAACTCTGGGCAAAACCAATATGGATGAGTTCGCCATGGGCTCCTCCAACGAAAGCAGCTATTACGGCCCAGTAAAAAACCCCTGGAATACCCGTTGTGTACCGGGCGGCTCATCCGGAGGTTCCGCTGCAGCAGTAGCGGCGCTGCTAGTACCTGGAGCCACGGCCACAGATACCGGCGGCTCCATTCGACAACCCGCCGCGTTGACCAATACCACCGGCCTTAAACCTACATACGGCCGTGTATCCCGCTGGGGTATTGTCGCCTATGCTTCCAGCTTAGATCAGGCAGGCCCTATTGCGCGCAATGCTGAGGATGCCGCTTATCTGTTGTCTGCTTTGGTCAGCCACGACCCAAAAGATTCCACCAGCCTGAACCGTCCGCATGAAGACTTCACTGAAGGGCTGAGCAACTCTATCGTCGGCCTCAAAATCGGAGTCCCTAAAGAATACTTTGGGGAAGGCTTGAATGCTGAAACAGCCGCCCGCGTACAAGATGCCCTTAAGGAGTTTGAAAAACTCGGGGCCGAGCTGGTGGATATCAGTCTGCCACATACTGAGTTGGCTATTCCGGCTTACTACGTCATAGCCCCAGCCGAGGCCTCCGCCAACCTATCCCGCTTCGACGGGGTGCGCTATGGCCATCGCTGTGAAAACCCCAAAGATTTACGAGATTTATATATGCGCTCCCGCGGTGAGGGCTTTGGCGAAGAAGTCCAGCGCCGCATTCTAGTTGGCTCCTACGCGCTATCCGCTGGCTATTACGATGCTTATTACAACAAGGCCCAGCAGGTGCGCCGACTGATCAAGCAGGATTTTGTACAGGCCTTTGAAAAAGTCGATGTCATTATGGGGCCTACCACACCCTCCCCTGCGTTTGAGCTGGGAGCCAAGGGGGCTGATCCGGTAGCCATGTACCTGGAAGATATCTATACCATCGCCACCAATTTGGCGGGCCTACCAGGCATGTCTATCCCCTGTGGATTGGTAAACAATTTGCCTGTAGGACTTCAGATTACCGGTAACTATCTGGACGAATCCCGCATGCTCAATGTTGCGCATCAATACCAACAGGTTACCGACTGGCACCAAGCCAGCGCCGTATAAGGAGATCTATCGTGGAATGGGAAATCGTTATCGGGCTGGAAATTCACGTGCAGTTATCCACCCAATCCAAACTTTTTTCTGGCGCTAGTACCCGTTTCGGTGCGGCACCGAATAGCCAGGCCTGCGCCGTAGACTTGGCCATGCCCGGTACCCTGCCTGTCCCTAATGAGGAAGCCTTTCGTTACGCGGTTATGTTTGGCCTAGCGATGAATGCGGATATTGGTAAACGCTCTGTTTTTGAGCGTAAAAACTATTTTTACCCAGATCTCCCCAAAGGCTACCAGACAACCCAGTTGGAGCAACCTATCGTTGGGGCTGGCGAAGTTGAAATTCATCTAGAGGATGGCAGTAGTAAAAAAGTACGCTTGCACCACGCCCACCTAGAAGAAGATGCGGGCAAATCCTTGCATGAAGACTTCCACGGCATGTCTGGAATCGATTTAAACCGCGCGGGCACACCTCTGATAGAAATTGTCTCAGAGCCCGATATGCGCAGCGCCGCCGAAGCGGTTGCCTACCTGAAAAAAATCCACAGTATCGTCACCTATTTGGGTATCTCCGATGGAGATATGTCTCAAGGCTCCCTCCGCTGTGATGCCAACGTCTCTGTGCGATTAAAGGGAGAGGAAAAGCTGGGCACTCGCACCGAGCTTAAAAACATCAACTCCTTCCGCTTTGTTGAGCGAGCTATCAAAGTTGAAGCCGAGCGTCAGATCGATATTCTCGAAGATGGTGGCAGCATAGTGCAGGAAACCCGACTGTACGACGCGGATAAAAATGAAACCCGCTCCATGCGCAGTAAAGAGGTTGCCAATGACTATCGCTATTTTCCCTGCCCAGACCTACTACCCGTAGTGCTCACCGATAACTATGTCGAGCAACTGCGTGAACTACTTCCTGAGCTGCCCGATGCCAAAGCCGAGCGCTTCCAGTCAGAGTACAGCTTATCTGCCTACGACGCTGACCAACTCACTCAGGAGCGCGCCAGCGCCGACTACTTTGAAACAGTATGTAAATCCTGCGGGGAACCCAAACTGACCGCTAACTGGATTACCGGTGAGTTAGCCGCACTGCTGAACCGTCAGGAAATCTCTATACAGGAATCCCCGGTTAGCGCCCAGCAACTCGCCGGGTTAATCATGCGTATCAAAGACAACACCATCTCCAGCAAGATTGCCAAACAGGTTTTTGAAGCTATAGCACAGGGAGAGGGTAGTGCGGATGAAGTTATCGAAAAGCGTGGTCTCAAGCAGGTATCTGATACCGGCGCCATAGAAAAGATGGTAGAGGCAGTTATTGCTGCCAGCAGCGCACAAGTAGATAACTACTGCAAAGCCGACGAATCCAAGCGGCCCAAGATGATGGGCTATTTTGTCGGCCAAATCATGAAAGCCTCGAAGGGCCAGGCGAATCCACAGATGATCAACAAGATCCTCAAGGATAAGCTCGACGCTCTCCTTTAAACCTTTTTAACCTGCGGCCAGGTTCAACCTACCTGGCTTTTTTCACAGAACTAAGGAAAAGATTTTGAGCCTAAAAAAAGACAAACAAAAAGTCCTCGGTGAAGTATTTGACGAGGAGCGAATTGCCGGCTTCCTGGTGGGAGAAGCACCAAAAAATACCAACCGGGATTTCCATTTGCTTGAGCGCGCCTACCGCAGTATGAAAGCGGAGAGTTTTGCCACTTTTGTACAACTATTTCTCGCCGAAGGTCACGACCTCAACAGTATGGATCCGGATGGAAAAACCTTATTAACCCGCATCAGTGAACACCGCCAGAGCAACGAGTACATAGAAATACTAAAAGCCGCCGGTGCTAAACACTGATTGGCCGCCGCGCACCTGCGAGAGGTAACTTTATGACTTCAAATCCAGTCCATGGTATTGACGCGCTAATGCGCGGCGCCCGCCTATTAACCAAGCGTGAACTACGCCCCTTTATCCTGGTCCCCCTGCTGATCAACCTAGTGTTATTTATCGTGATCAGCGGCATCATGATTACCCAGCTCGGTGGTCTCAGTGAGTTTATCAGCAGTCTGCTGTCACACACCCCAGTGGACACTACCAATATGTCCTGGTGGGAAGCCGTGATGGCCAAAGGTGCCGCCTGGACCGCCAGCGTTTTTCGTTGGCTCGCCTGGATCATTGCAATTCTGGTGTTGTTTTTATTTTTCCTCGCCTATGGCTATTTGTTTGGGATAATCACCAATATTATTGCGGCTCCTTTTAATGGCCTCCTGGCCGAGAAAGTTGAAGAACTTCTCACCGGTAAAGCACCTCCTGCTGAACCAATGATACAGATGGTATGGCGCACACTGGGACGGGAACTGCGCAAGTTAGGTTATTTTATTTTCTGGGGAGTGATCATTTTTCTGATATCCACAGTAACCAGCTGGACCATAATTATCCCTGCCGTATTAGCTGCAGTTTGGGGTGCCTGGTGTATGGCAATACAGTATGTTGACTACCCTCTCGATAACCACCAGCGTCCTTTTGACGAACTAAAGAGCGTACTACGCAGG
The DNA here is from genome assembly GCF_052466765.1 of Microbulbifer mixtoriginis (SeqCode). Lineage (NCBI taxonomy): Bacteria > Pseudomonadati > Pseudomonadota > Gammaproteobacteria > Cellvibrionales > Microbulbiferaceae > Microbulbifer > Microbulbifer mixtoriginis (SeqCode). The sequence goes on along the minus strand of NZ_CP174289.1, from coordinate 3,676,654 downwards.
CGCAAACTAACCAGCCTCGCCTTTGGTGGAAGCGTAATGCTGGCCAAGATGGTGCCCATTTTGAATATCTTCGTAATGCCTGCGGCAGTGGCAGGGGGTACCGCACTCTGGGTAGAGCGACTGCGCAGGGAGGGAGATCCTGGCACAAACTCTCACCAATACCCAGCCTAGATAGAAACAAGGTAATTGTCTGTCTCTTGATCTCTAGATGAATGTTTCTTTGACTCCAGTGAGTGGCAGAATGAGTCTGCTTCTCACTAAAAATGCATCACACTGGCTAGGCAGTTACTCACCCACCTAATTATTAGTACAAGCGTTAATGAATATTTTAATGATTACCAATGAATTCCCACCCTCCATCGGTGGGGTTCAGACTCATGTGCTCGAACTCTCTAGAGCGCTTGCCAAGCTTAATCACTCAGTACACGTACTGACCAGAAAGCCTTATGAGAACACTCCCGAAACTGACTGTTTTGACGATGTAACTGTTGAGCGCCTGAAGTTGCCAGACAGTCACCTACTCTACGACTGGCTATTACGCAGAAAAATTCGCCAACAAGTACGTGAACGTAAAGTTGACATTGTGCATGTGCACGGCATGCGTCCTTTAAATGCCTGCAAGGGGCTAGATGTTCCCGTTATTTTCACCAATCACACCTCTTCATTTGTCAAAAGAGCACAAAAAGGGAAGAAAGCGCTCAAGAAGATGCGCAAACAATTGGATATTACTTCTAGCATACTTGCTGTCAGTGAAACCCTTATTGCCAACACTAGAGAAACGGGTTACCAAAAACCGATAAGCTTTACCTGTAATGGTGTAGATACTTCTGTATTTCATCCGGGAGAATCCTCTCTCAGAGAACAATTATCGATTCCAGAAAGTGCTTATGTTATTGCTATCGGCTGCCGACTCGAACGGGTAAAAGGTGTGCGTTTTTTAGCTGCGGCAGTTGCAGCGATTGATGACCCCCAACTGTATCTGGTTGTTGCTGGCGAGGGTAAAGAGTCAGCAGAAATTAAAGAGTTACTAAAAGATAAAATAAGCTCAAGACACGCACACTTTCTCGGTAATGTCAGCAACAAGGAGATGTCAAACATTTACCGCGCCGCAAACGCCTCTTCGCTACCTTCTTTTATGGAGGGAATGAGTATCGCCGGCCTGGAGGCAATGGCCTCGGAACTCCCCCTGATAGCCTCAAATGTTGGCGGCACGCCTTATATTGTCAACGATGGCATTACAGGCATTTTGACAAGGCCTGGCTCTGTGGAAGATCTACAAGGAGCCATTAAGCAACTAATGAATGACCGAAATTTGAGTAATCGCATGGGGAATGCCGCACTTGCCGTGGTACAAGAGAAATTCAGCTGGGAGAAAGTTGCCAACCAAGTACTCTCTCACTACAAACAGTTGACTCGCAAATAGAAAACCAGCTGGTATAAGAAAGCACTTTTAGTAGAAATCAGCTGCGAAGAGACCACAACCGGGGCACATCAACTGGCTTATCCTTAATTACGGGGGACAAGCATCTCATAATTCCTTCTAGCTCACGTAATAACAATGGGTTTTCGAGGTACTCTCCCATCAGGCTTTGCAGAGACTCTCTTAACAGAGCATCGCGCAACTGTTGGGGATGCCTCACACCGGCAGATAGAATCTGCGGTAACCAAGAGGATAAATCCTGCAGGGTTAAATAGTCATTTCCCTCTTCGGGATATCCAGAAAAATCATCACTAAATGCCAAACCCGAAGAATGTTTGAGGAAATGACTGTTAAGCGATTTATTACAGCACTCAAATCGTCTAAAGAAGCGCTCTGCCTCAACTTTTGCAGGGAAAGGCTCTGAAACTTCCAACCTCATCATCGGCTTGATTTTTTTAATCTCCGACTTAGAAACGCCAAGCTCTATTAGCTTATTAGTTAACAGAAATTCCTTTCGACCGACTCCCTCATTCACACGAACAGATGGGATGCAAAAATTCACTCCAAGCAATGAGCAAAAATCACTAACCACATCGCCTTCACGCAAGAACTCAGCAGAGAAATCCCGCACATTCAGGGCAGTTCCCCCAAAAACTGCAGCCCATATTTTTAACTTTGAAAAATAGTCAAAATACATCATTAAGTCAGTATTGAGATGTGGGAAAGCACCTTCGCAATGCCCAAATAACAAGCTGGAGGGGCTGACATCAGGTGCTGCCGCCCGTGCAGCCTGCCTTTTAAATGAGAATGCCTGTAAATCCTGCCGTCGCAAATAAACAACGACTTGGCAGCGGTCAAAAAATCTTCGACACTCCTTGTAGAGACTGTCAATATCTTCAAACGTATGCAGAAAACAAAGGTGCTCCGCAGACACAACGACATTATCACCGCGACTTGATGCCAGTAAGTCACTAAGCCGCCGGTTCAGACGATAGGACATTCGACCATTTTTTTTCTGGAAATCGACAGTACGAGAGGAACTCCCCTTTTTCCCCAAGGAAAGAAACTCTATACCTTTTGAACTTAATAGTTTGGTGGATTGTTTTAGAGCAAGCTGCAGTGCACTGGAGCCAGTTTTATGAAAACCGATATGAAGGAAGAGAGTTCGCATTCGAATACTTTTTGATTTTACATAGGTAAAAAAACATCCGAATGCAAGGCTGCGTCAAACATCTGAACAAATGAGGCAGCCCACGGAGTGAAAATCCCAACAACAGGAAAAATCTATACCAGTGTAGTTCAAGGATAGAAAAGGGAGGTCAGAAGAGGGAAAAAGGCAAAAACTGATGCACTCATTACTTATTGAGTAGATAAGGTATGTTTCCAATTACTAGAAACGCCAATAGGCCTTTAGCGGCCTATTAGCTTAAATGGAGTCAATGGCGAGAACGCCCCCGGCCACCACCGCGACGGTTACCGTGCCCTCCACGATGGTCCCTATCACCACCACTGCGACGCACTTCGACTCTCGGGGGTTCCTGTAGTAGCTCTTCGGGTGGGACTTCACATTTGAGCTTCTGTCCCAGTAACTGCTCGATCGGCTCCAGACGCATAGCATCATCTTCACAGGCAAAGCTGATCGATGTTCCAGTCTTGCCAGCACGACCGGTGCGGCCGATGCGATGAACGTAATCCTCAGGCTCTTCAGGAAGCGTGAAGTTCACCACATGACTAATGCCATCGATATGGATACCGCGCCCGGCGACATCCGTGGCTACCAACACCTTGGTTTTACCCGACTTGAAGTCGTCGAGAGTGCGTACACGCTTGTTCTGTGCCACTTCGCCGGAGAGTAGACCGGCGGAAATGCCGTGGGCGAGCAGGTGTTCATGCAAGCGGCGACACTGGTCGCGGCGGTTGGCAAAGACAATCAGGCTGTCCACCTCATCTCGCTGCAAAATATTGTAGAGGAGTGCGTACTTCTCCTCACTAGCGGCCAGATAGACATGCTGCTCGACGGAATCGGTAGCAACCCGTTCAGGTTCAATTTCTACCACTACCGGCTCTTCGGTCCATTGCTCCACTAAGTCATCGACTTCGGGGGTGAAGGTGGCAGAGAAAAACATGGTTTGGCGATGAGTCTTGCGAGGTGTCTGGCGTACAATCCTACGAACCTGGGGAATAAAGCCCATATCCAGCATGCGGTCGGCCTCGTCGATCACCAGCACTTCCACTTGATCCAGGAAGCAATCGCGGTTGCCGACAAAATCCAACAGGCGCCCCGGTGTCGCCACTAGAATATCCACTAATCGCTCATTCAGATTGCGCTGTTGCTTATCGTAATCCATCCCCCCCACCAGGGTATGGATTTCCAAGTCGGTGTATTTGCACAACGCCTTGGCATCATCGGCGATCTGCATTACCAACTCGCGAGTGGGAGCGATGATCAGGGCGCGGGCTTCACCGGCGTAGCGCTCACCATCAAAGGGATGACGCAACAGATCATCAATGACCGTAATTAGGAAAGCTGCGGTCTTGCCAGTGCCTGTCTGGGCCTTGCCCACCAAGTCGTGGCCATTCAGGGTGTGAGGTAGAGAATGGCCCTGGATTGGCGAGCAGTACTGGAAACCCAGGTCGTGAATACCGCGCATTAGCTCCGGCGGCAGGCCCAGGTCATGGAAGCGGACCTTGCCCTCGTGCTCTGGAACCTTGAAATCACCCAAGGACCAGGGCGTTGCCGAGGCCTCCGCCTTAGGAGAGCGAGAACGCTGACGTCCCCTCTGGGAACTTTTGCCGCCGCTCCGGCGCGAACCTCCCTCGCTCTGGCCAGACTTCCCCTCGGCTTTTTGGCCCCCACGAGGCTTTTTAGAGGGATTCTGGCCACTTTTACGCTGCTGGGAGTGCTCGTCTCCCTGGCGGGGAGTCTTCTCCTCAGAGGAGGAGGAACGGCGGAACAACTTTCCTATCAAGTGAAATACTCGCTCAAATGTTCAAATAATCGGCGAGTATACCACCACTCTAGGTGGATTCTCGCCCACTACAGTGGCGGCACAGCCAATAATCAATACTAAAGAAGCGCCCCGCCCCACTACATAACAGTGCCAACAACATAATGAAGTAGGTCGCAGAAAACTCTATGCCGTTCTTCAGAACAGTAAAACTACCCTTCTCGGATAACCACTCATAGTTGCCGTGCTCTTTTAGGAGTTCTATAGCCTTCTCTTTGCGAGTGATGGCTTCATCAATCAGGTCCTCGCGCCACTCCCAAGGAGCAACCAGAGTTTTATCAGGCAGGGCTGACCACCCATTCTCCCAGTGTGCGGTAAACGCCGCCACCGCCATCACAAACATTAAGGGGATCGCCACCAACCTAGTGGCAAACCCCAGTAGGATGGCAATACCACCAAAAAACTCCGTCAATGCCGCTGCCCAAGCCATAAACAGTGGTGCCGGCAGGCCAAGACCCCAGTCGGGGTTACCAAACCAAGCGGCCACACTATTGATATCCCCCATTTTATTGAGGCCCGCCAAAATAAAAATCGGCGCCAAATAAATCCGTAGTGCCAGAGGCCCGAGCCAGTCGATTTTCTGCACCCAATGCACAAAGCAGCCATACCAACGACCCAGGGTATTCATAACAGAACCATCCTTTTCACTCTCTTTTCAGTATATGTGTTCACTTTAGTCGAGCGGCCCAGGCATCTCTTACACTGCCTCCAACTAAGCTTGTTCTTCCGAATCGCGGAATGGAGTAAATGCATAGTGAATACCTACGTACTGGTTCATGGCCTATTTCTCGGGGGATGGTGCTGGGGCCCCGTAGCCAGGCTGCTGACTGCCAACGGACACCGGGTATTCACCCCCACCCAGACAGGCCTGGGAGAGAGACATCATTTACTTTCACCCACAATAGGTATGGATACCTTTATCCAAGACCTGGTGAACGTAATCGAATTTGAGGAATTAAACCGGGTGATTTTAGTGGGGCACAGCTTTGGGGGCATGGCGGCCGCCGGCACCGCTGACGCACTTCCCGAGCGCATTCGCCATCTCGTTTACCTGGATGGTGCCATTCCCAATCCCGATCACGCTTTTGCCGAACAACTACCGCAAGATATCCTCACACAACGCCTGGCAGAGGCAAAAGAAATTCACGGCACCCGCTGTTTTTTACCGATAGATCCGGCGCAAATGGGGATTAAGAAGCAGGATGTTCAAAATTGGCTGCGCCGGCGTATGACCCCTCACCCCGTGAAAACTTATTTGGATCCCATCCAAATGAGACTCCCACCCGAGCAAGGACCGAGCTGTACTTTTATTCGCTGCACCAAGCCCTACTACCCCCCAGCCAATGTAAGCGGTGAGCGCGCGCAAAAGATTCCCGGCTGGCACTACCGAGAAGTTGCCGTCAGCCACGGTTGTATCTTTCTCACACCGCACAAAGTCGCCAGATTATTGCAGGAAATTCCTCTGTAGCCGCTGGGAGAAAACATGATTTAGCCGTAGAATATTCCGCCTTTATGGCGACGGGAAATTCTTGCTGTCAGCTCCCATCCAGCTCCCCCGCTCTGCTTTAAAGATCATTTGGCACAACCGACTGCCTCAATAACATTTTCTGCCCAGCCCCGGCTGAACTTGGCTGATATACCAAAATCATCGACAGGCTCTGCCTTAATAAACTTGGTTTTTCCCTTGCTCAAGATTTACCGACGCGCCATCTCCACCGAACTCTCCCACCTCACCACTCTGGGGGGGCCCTTAGTAGTCAGTAACTTGGCAGTGGTGAGCATGGGCGTTGTGGATACCATTGTCGCCGGTAACGCTGGGGAGGTAGACCTGGCCGGGTTGGCGCTGGGCTCAAGTATTTGGGCTGTATGCGCAGTTACCCTGATCGGCCTGCTCGCTGCAGTATCCCCGGTTGTTGCCCACTTGCGCGGAAGTCGCGATGAGGAAGGTTGTGCTGCCCAGCTACACCAAGCTCTCTGGATTGGCTTGATCGGCGGCATATTAGTGCTACTCGCCCTGCTCGCCGTGCCTGTGTGGAGCCAGTGGATCAAAACCGAGGAGCCTGTTCGACAGGTTTTACAGGGTTATATCCTGGCACTCACGGTAGGCACCCTACCCTTTGCCCTCGGAACCGCACTGCGCGGCTATTGTGAGGGTATGGGACAGGTGCGCCCAGTCATGCGTATTTATCTGGCCGCCGCCCTGCTCAATATCCCCCTGGACATTCTCTTTGTATTTGGCGCCGGCCCTATACCAGCTATGGGCGGTGCCGGCTGTGGCTGGGCAACCGCAGCGGTAAGCACCCTGATTGCTATCGCCCTGTTTTGGCATGCCGCCACAGATCCGGTATACCACCAACTCAAGCTAAAACTGATACCGCCCAGGCCCAACTGGCCCATTTTGAAACATCTTTTGGCTGTAGGGCTGCCAGTATGTGTCGGCGCTGCCAGTGAGGTCACATTTTTTGCCAGCTTGACGATTCTGCTCGCTCCCTATGGCGCAGCCATAGTGGCAGCGCATCAAATCGGCATGAGTATCGGCTCGATTTTTTACCTGGTAGCCCTGGCTCTAGCCCAGGCCCTGAGCATCCGTACGGCTCACTTACTCGGCCAGAAGCGCCCCAAGCGGGCACTGTTTGCCGGCAAGGTGGGGATTGGTAGTGGCGTCGTGTATGCCCTCGGAACAGGTGTACTACTGATCACCTTTCGCCACCTGTTTGTGCAGGCTTATACCAACAATGCGGAAATTATCGCAGTGGCAACCAACCTACTACTGCTCTGTGCCGCCTACCAATTGGTAGACGCCGCTCAAGCCATGGCCTGGGGAGCACTGCGAGGTTATAAAGACACCCGCGTTCCCATGTATATACAGCTGTTCTCTTACTGGCTGGTAGGGCTCTCCAGTGCCTATTGGCTGGGCGAAAACTTCTGGGGCGTTTATGGCTATTGGACTGGTGTCTGTATCGGCCTGGGCACCGCCTCGATCCTATTGGCGCTTCGACTGCGCCGAACCAGCCGCAAAGCCATTGCCAAAACCTGGGGAATACAGGTTGGTTCACATTCCCAGGGAACGCTTTGACTATACTGGCGCTCCAAGTCTCCAAGCGTGCCGGGCAACAATAATAACCGGCACCGCCCGCACAAGCAGTTAATCGGAGTTACCCAATGATCCCGCGCCTTTTCCCCAGCAGGCCCCGGCGCCTGTTGAGCCTTGCCCTGATTTTGGCCTCAGCCCAGGCCTGGGCAGTGAGTGCCACCATCGGCGAGCAAGAAAAACCCAACGTGAAGGCACAGGAAAAAGAGCAGGAAGGCGTCATCTCAAAGGCGGAAAACTTGCAATTGGACCAGCCGGTGATTACCGAGCTGGGCCCACCCACTGGCGCCGCGGAACCAATTATTGATACGCAGGCCAATGGGGAAGCCCCCCCTCAGAAATCACTGCCCCAGGCGGAAAATCTGCAGTTAGACCAGCCCATCAATGAACTGGAAGCACCGCCTTCAAATAAAGAGCCGCAAACCAGGCCTACAGTAGATACATCCACTCAGCCAGAATCATCCCCTACCGGCAATATTTCTATAGAAGTGGAAAAGGCCAAACCCCTGCGCTTGCTCGGTGCCGAGGTAACCCCGGCAACCTCCACCCGCCTGGCCTGGTCTCCCAGTCAACACTTTGAGGGTGTCTACAGCCCCACCGCCGTCCTGGTTGTCAACGGTGCCAAACCGGGACCGGTACTCTGCCTGACCGCAGCGGTCCATGGAGATGAATTAAACGGCGTAGAAACGGTGCGCAGGGTCATGTACGACCTCGATGCTGAACAGTTAAGTGGCGCGGTAATCGGCGTGCCTATCGTTAATCTGCAGGGCTTCCACCGCAGCTCACGCTACCTCACCGACCGCCGCGACCTGAACAGGCACTTCCCCGGAGACCCTAATGGCTCCTCTGCCTCACGGATTGCCAACTCCTTTTTCCACGAAGTCATCAGCCACTGCAATGCAGTGGTAGACCTGCACACAGGCTCTTTTTACCGCACCAACCTGCCGCAGTTACGCGGCGACCTCACCAACCCCAGAATCGTGAAAATGACCAAGGGTTTTGGCTCCACTGTGGTACTGCACAGCGCCGGGGCCAAAGGTACCCTGCGTCGCGCCGCGGTGGATGCGGGTATCCCCACCGTAACCCTGGAAGCCGGCGCGCCGATGGTGCTGGACGAGCGCTCCGTTAGCCACAGTGTGAAAGGGATTCGCACCCTGCTTAACCAACTGGGTATGGTGAGCAAGTTCCGCCTATGGGGTGATCCCGAGCCCGTATACTACAACTCCACCTGGCAGCGGGCCTCCACTGGCGGCATTATTTTTAGTGAGGTTCAGTTGGGAGAGTTTGTGCGCAAGGGAGATCTACTGGGCACAGTGACCAATCCCATCACCAATGTGCGCACAGAAATTCGCTCGCAGCACAACGGCCGTATTCTCGGCATGGCGCTGGATCAGGTGGTGCAACCTGGCTTCGCCGCCTACCACATCGGTATCCAGGCTCCGCAGGAACAAATCAGCCCGCCCGAAGAGGTCATCCCAGAAGAGACGGCTGCACAAAAACCCCAATCTCCAGATGCCCAAAAAACAAGAGTATCCGACAATAGCGCCGCGGACCTCCAAGGGGACGAGGACTAGCCCGCTACTGCGGGCCACTCACTTTATCGATAACCCTTGGGCTGGGCTGCTCCAGGGGCTCCGGTTGTAAAGTGATATGCTCGATATCAAAGCGCTTGGTCAGGGTCCTCCGCAAGCGCTCCAACACCGCGGGCCAAGCACTTAAATCATCCACCACAATGTGTGCCGACAGAGAGATGGTGCTGGAATCCAGACGCCAGATATGCAGATCGTGTACTGAGCGCACACCTACCTCCGCGGCCAGGGCTTCCCCCACAACTGGCAGGCTCAATTCCCGAGGAACACGCTCCATTAGCACATCCACCGCATCACGCAGCAGACGCACACAAGAAATCAAAATCAGAAAACAGATCAACAGCGATAACAGCGGATCAATCGGCACCCAGCCAGTAAAGTAAATCACCGCACCCGAAGCCAGGGCGGCTACTGAGCCGAGCATATCCCCCATCACATGAAGCAATGCGCCACGAATATTGAGCGTGCGCTCGCCACGCAGTAGCACCCAAGCCGCCAGAATATTGATCAACAGGCCCGCCGCAGCTATCAACATCACCGTACTGCCGTGCACCGGTTGGGGGTTGCGCAGGCGGTTGATCGCCATAAAGGAGATTCCCACAACAATCAGCAACATAATCAGGCCATTCGTCACTGCTGCCAATACTTCCGCACGCCCCCAGCCAAACGACAATTCACGGTCTGCGGGCTTTTTTGCCAGCACCGCAGCAATAGCACCCAGTGCCAGGGCAAAAGTATCCGTGAGCATGTGGGCGGCATCCCCGAGTAGCGCCAGGGAGCCCGACAGCCATCCACCGATGGCCTCAACAATTGAAAAACTAAGCGTCAGAATCAGAGCAATAATTAGCGGGCGGAGGGCGCCATTTCCATTGCGATGGTGAACGTGATCGTGCATGAGCTCCCTCCCTTTTAAATCCTAGTAATACCCGCCCGGCTAGTTTTTTCGCCCCAGGGTTATGCGCTCCCAGCCGGAATAGTCTTTGCGACTCTCCACCGCTCTGTAACCGGCAGCAATAAAAATTTCCCGTACGGATTCTGCCTGCTGCCAACCGTGCTCTACCATCAGCCAGCCGCCGTCTTGCAGAAAACTTCCCGCGCAATTGGCGATTTCTTCAATATCCGCCAGCCCATGGCGCTCAGCCACTAGCGCAGAGTGTGGCTCGAAACGCACATCGCCCTGGGCCAGATGAGGATCCGCTGCATCGATATAGGGGGGATTACTGACGATCAGGCCAAATTGCTGGGGCGGCAACTGGGCAAACCAATCACTTTCCAGGATCTGCACATTGGTGAAACCGAGGCGCCTGCGGTTATCCTCCGCTAACGCCAGGGCAGCGGGAGACTTCTCCGCCGCAATAATCTGCCATCCCGGTTTTTCCGAGGCCAATGCCAGGGCAATTGCCCCGCTACCAGTACCCAGGTCGAGTGCGCGCAATTTCTCTTGAGGGCAGAGTTCCAGCGCGGCTTCCACCAGCAGTTCGGTATCCGGGCGGGGAATTAATGTAGAGGTATCGACCCTCAAGATGAGAGACCAAAACTCCCGCTCACCGGTCAGGTGAGCCACAGGTTCACCATCTTTACGACGCGTCAGCAGTCCATCGAACTCACTCTGCTCACTCGTGCTCAGCTCGTACTCCGGCCAGGTATACAGCCAGCTGCGCTCACGACCGAGAATATGTGCCAACAGGACCTCTACGTCGAGTCGCGCTGACTCACTGTCGATAAGTTCCATACTACGGGCGAGATTATCCTTCACACTGCTCATAGGAAAACGCTACCCAATATCGCCATACAACACGGCAACTACTGTCCCATCGCCGCCAGCTGATCCGCCTGGTGTTCGGTACGCAGCGGCTCAATCACCTCTTCCAGGGCACCCTGCATCACTTCATCGAGCTTGTACAAGGTCAGACCGATACGGTGATCGGTTACACGCCCCTGGGGGTAGTTGTAGGTGCGAATGCGCTCGGAACGATCGCCGCTACCCACCAGGCTACGACGGGCATCAGAGATCTCCTGTGCAGCAGCCGCCTCCTGCTCGCTGGAAAGCTTGGCCTGTAATAGTGCCATCGCCTTGGCCTTGTTTTTATGCTGGGAACGCTCGTCCTGACACTCCACCACGATGCCGGTGGGTAGGTGCGTCAGGCGCACAGCGGAGTCGGTTTTATTGACGTGCTGACCACCAGCTCCCGAAGCGCGGTAGGTATCCACACGCAGATCGGCCTTATTGATCTCGATCGCATCGCGCTCGTCTGGCTCCGGCATTACCGCCACGGTACAGGCGGAAGTGTGAATACGCCCCTGGGATTCAGTTTCCGGCACTCGCTGCACACGGTGTGCACCGGATTCAAACTTCAGCCTGGCGTAAACATCTTCACCGGCCACACGGGTGATAATCTCTTTGTAACCGCCGTGCTCGCCAGCATTCTCACTGACAATTTCAATACGCCAGCCCTGTTTTTCGGCATAACGCGAGTACATACGGAAAAGATCGCCGGAAAAGATCGCCGCTTCGTCACCGCCGGTGCCAGCGCGAATTTCCAGGAAGACATTCTTGCGGTCATTGGGGTCCCGGGGCAGCAGCAGGGTTTGCAGCTCGCGCTCCATGGGCTCCACCTGGACCTCTGCCTCACGCAGCTCCTCCTGGGCCATTTCACGCATCTCGGGGTCGCTCTCGCCAAGCATTTCCCGCGCCGCAGCCATATCCTCTTTCAGCTGTTTGTAACGGCCGTAACACTTGACCACTTCTTCCAGCTCGGAGTACTCCCGCGATAGCTCACGGAACTGATCCTGATCGGAAATTATGCTGGCGTCACCAAGCAGCGCGGAAACTTCTTCGTGGCGCTCCTGCAGATTCTCCAGCTTGTTCAATAGGGATTCTTTCATTTCTGTTTTTTCTCTAATTCGGTATCGGCGAGATCATCGAGCCCCACCATTTCGCGGGCGATACGCAGCCGCTCCAGATCGCCATCCGCAGTCGCTTTTTTCAGGCTGATCGTGGGAGCATGGATCAATTTGTTGGTCAGTGAACGGGCCAGCTGCTCCAGCAGACGCCTGGGGTCATCGCCCTTATCGAGCTGCAGCAGTACCCGCTCAAGTTCGGTGCCACTTATCTGCTGTGCGCGCTGGCGGTAGCTGCGAATCGTGTCCACCGCTCCGAGAGCACGCCCCTCTTTGGTAAATTCCGCCGCAGCGCTATCTACAATTTCCCCGGCGGCCTCAGCGGCGCGTTCGCGGGAGCGCATCCCCTCATCGATCACGCCGCGCAGATCGTCAACACTGTACAGGTAGACATCGTCCAGTTCACCGACCTCGGTTTCAATATCCCGTGGCACCGCGATATCCACCATAAACATGGGGCTGTGACGGCGCTTGCGCAGCGCGGATTCCACCGCCCCCTTCCCTAAAATCGGCAGCTGACTGGCGGTGGAGCTGATCACGATATCGGCGCGGGACAAGTGCTCGGGAATATCTGCCAACAGTATCGCTTCAGCACCGAAATTTTCCGCCAAAGACTGCGCGCGACTCAGAGTCCGATTAGCCACGATCAGCTGCTTAATGCCCTGATCTAACAGGTGGCGCGCCACCAGTTCCACCGTCTCACCGGCACCGATCAGCAGCGCAGTCTGTTGCTTCAAGTCGGTAAAAATACGCGAAGCCAAGGATACTGCCGCATAGGCAACAGAGACGGGGTTTTCACCAATCGCCGTCTCTGTGCGCACCTTTTTCGCCACGGTAAATACCCGTTGGAAAACCCGGTGCAACTCGCTGCCGACACTGCCAGACTCCCGCGCCACCGCATAGGCGGACTTGATCTGGCCAAGAATTTGCGGCTCCCCAAGGACCAGTGAATCGAGCCCACAGGCGACGCGCATCATATGGCGCACCGCCGCCTCACCACTGTGGATATAGCTGCAACCTCGCAGCTGCTCCAGCGGTACCTGATGGTACTCGGCCAGCCACTGCAGCAGCGGCTCCGCCTCCACATTGCCGTAGATTTCGGTGCGATTACAGGTGGAAAGAATGGCGAGTTCCCGGCAGTCGAGCGCCTTGCGCGCATCCCCCAGGGCACCGGACATCACCTCGGGTGCAAAAGCGACCCGTTCGCGCACCTCGATTGGCGCACTGTCGTGGTTGATCCCCAGGGTAACAATTGGCATAGAATTCCGTCGGCTAAATCTAGAGGCGCGTCATCCGCATTCGGGGCGCATTTTCACGGGCCACCGCTTTGCTTGCAAGCTGATGAGGCGGTTTAATTATGCGCTGATTTGAATAACCGGCCCAGGGCCCGTGCTCCAGAAGCGGATTCACGGCTAGAATTATATGGCGATAAACGTTTAAAACACGCCACTCTGACACTGCATCCCAGTAGCAGCCATGTATGGATACGATCTATGCTTCCACCCCGTCGTCCGCTCCCCCTCCTCAAAAACCAAACTCTATCACTCGGTGCGCTCTGCCTATCCTTCGTCTACCTACTGAGTGCCTGCGCCCAAATACCGCCTGAAACGGCAACCAATGAGGAAACCGAGCCTTCAGCTCGGGAGCAGCACCGCGATGAAGGGGCGGCCGCCGCCGGGGAGGATGCAGCGCGCAGCTTCCCCATAGATACGTTTTACACACTGTTGGTAGCCGAAGTCGCCGGTATACGCGAACAGTACGATGTGGCCCTGGCCAACTACTACCACCAGGCTGAAGTTACTAAAGATGCAGGCGTGGCAGCGCGTGCAACCCGCATCGCACGCTTTCTCAATGCGCGTCAGGCCGCACTGCGTTCGGCACAGTTGTGGGCTGAGCTGGAGCCGGACAATGCGGATGCCCAACTGGCACTGACCGCAGAGCTCACCTTGTCTGGAGAGTTTTTAGAGGCCATGAAACACGCAGAGAGAGCGCTCGCTCTCGGCGGCAAAGCACCGATGCAATCCCTCGCCGCCACCGCCATCGGCCACCAACAACTCGATGAACAACTTCGTGCAGAATTTGCCCGGCTGGCTGAGGTTTACCCCAATAACGATGAAGTCGTTATGGCCTATGCCATGGTATTGCGTGATGCGAAGCAGTACAGGCGCGCCCTCGCACTGGTACGCCACATTCAGGAACAACACCCCGAACAAATCGATGCACCGCTGCTACAAAGCCATCTTTTGGTGGACTTGGATAGACGCAACGAAGCCATTCAATTATTGGAAAATTTAGTCAAAATTTATCCAGAGGAAACCCGCCTGCGCCTACAATACGCGCGCCTGCTTATTCGCGAAGACCTCAATCTTGCTCGCCAACAATTCGCCGAATTAGTCAAACAGCGTCCAGAGGACGGCAACCTGATTTTATCCCTGGCGTTGATTCACTATGAAACCAACCAGCTCGGTGAAGCCAAACCCCTACTCGACCGCCTACTGGAACTAAAACAACACGAATCGGCAGCACACTTTTACTTGGGCGGACTCGCGCAAAAGCGGGGTGACAACGACACCGCCGCCGCTCACTTCCAACAAGTGCAACCCGGCAACGATTACGTGGAGGCCATCACCAAGGGCACCAAGCTACTCGCAGCCAGCGGTAAACACCGTGAGAACAACCTGTGGTTTGCCAAGTTGCGAGAGCGGCACCCCGGACAGGTAGAACATTTTTTCCTGATGGAGGTCGAACTGCTGCGCAGGAATGGTGAGCCACAGATGGCCCTACAAGTGGCAGACCAGGCCATTTCTAAACTGAATAACAGCGGCCGCCTGATGTATAGCCGTGCCCTGCTCAACGACCAGCTGGGCAATGCCGCAGCGTTTGAGAAGGACCTGCGTACACTACTGGAACGCGACCCGGATAACGCCACGGTATTAAATGCACTGGGCTACAAACTGATCGACGATGAGACCCGCCGCCAGGAAGCCCTGCAACTTATCAGCCGGGCTCTGGAGCTGGAACCGGAGGATCCAGCCATTATCGACAGTATGGGCTGGGTGCAGTACCGTCTGGGGAATTATCGCGACGCGGAAAAATATTTGCGCAAAGCCCTGGAAAAACTGCCGGATCACGAAATCTCTGCCCACCTGGGTGAGGTACTCTGGGTTCAGGGGGATCGCGAAGCGGCCCTCAAAGTCTGGAACGATGGGCTGGCCGCCAATCCAGAGAGCAAAATTATTCCGGCTGCGATGAAACGACTGCAAATCAAAGAAACACTGGAACAACATGTATCCGACAACTGACGCCGCTACCCGTAAGTTTTATTTTCTCCTGGCAACAGCATTGACTCTGTTGATCTCCGCTTGTGCTGGCCAAAAGACCAAAGAGCCCGTTGCTCAGGAGCCCCCCGGCGAAACTGCGGCTCCCACTTCGGTAGCCCAACTTAAGCAGTGGACTATCAAAGGAAAACTCGGCGTGCGCTCTCCGGCAGATAACGGCAGTGCCAATTTGACCTGGCAACAGAGTGGCCCGCAAAATTTTCGTATTCACTTAAGCGGCCCCTTGGGTGCTGGTACCACGATAATTTCCGGTTCCGCTGGCGGTGTCAGTCTGGTGCGCGGCAATGAAGCGCCGGTAGTCGCCCGCGATGCCGCCCAACTCACTCAGCAAACTCTGGGCTGGCCGCTGCCGGCTAGGGAAATGTTCTACTGGGTACGCGGTCTTCCCGCGCCTGGGCCAAGAGGCGCTGAAAAACACAACGGCCAGGGCGAGCTACAGAGCCTGCAACAATCCGGCTGGTCCTTGCGGTTCAGCGATTATCGCCAAAACGGCCCTTACTTACTTCCCACACGTATTAAAGCCCAGACCAACGGTGCCGCCGGGCCGGTACAAGTCACTCTGGTAATTAAGGACTGGGCTTTTTAAATGCCGAAGCCCCGGCATGCGGGTATGATGCGCCCAACAGAATTAACCGGCCCAACATTCCCGCATGCTGACCTTACCCGCCCCCGCAAAACTCAACCTGATTCTGCGTATACTCGGCCGTCGCCCCGACGGTTACCATGAACTACAAACTCTCTTTCAAATACTCGATTACGGCGACAGTCTTGAGTTCTCCCTGCGGGACGACGGCATTATCCGTGTGGATGCAGGCGCTTTGGATGTTCCCGAGCAGGACAACCTGGTCTATCGCGCAGCTCTGCTGCTGCGTCAAAATATGCAGTGGCAGAATAAATCGCTTCCCGGTGCAGATATCCGCCTGAGTAAAAAGTTGCCACACGGTGGCGGTATCGGCGGCGGCAGTAGCGACGCAGCCACTACTCTGCTCGGTCTCAACTATCTGTGGCAGTGCCATCTATCCATCGATACCCTCGCCGAGCTTGGCCGGCAACTCGGCGCAGATATTCCAGTATTTGTGCGAGGGCACACCGCCTGGGCCGAAGGTGTTGGAGAAAAACTCACACCACTTTGCACAGAAAAACGCCACTATTTAGTCCTTGCTCCCGGTTGCCAGGTGAGTACCGCAAAAATTTTTTCCGATTCCCGTTTGACAAGAGATTCCGACGCAATTACATTAGCGGCCCTTCGCGAGGGGCAGCTCAATGAAACGCCACTCAGCAGTAAAAAACTGGAAGCTTTTTCCGGTAACGACTGCCAGGAACTTGTTGAGAGTCTCTACCCTGAAGTTCGCGATGCCCGAGAGTGGCTGCAGCAATTTGCGCCAGCACAACTCACCGGCACCGGAGGTTGCGTTTTTGCCGCCTTCGAAACTGAGCAAGCAGCCCGATCGGCACTTGCCAGGCTACCGCGAAAATGGCAGGGTTTTGTTGCGGCCGGTGTACAGATTTCACCGACACATCAGCAGCTCGCGAAATTAACCTCAAGCAATTGAGGAAAGATACTGGGGCGTAGCCAAGCGGTAAGGCAGCGGGTTTTGATCCCGTCATGCGAAGGTTCGAATCCTTCCGCCCCAGCCATTTTCTTTTATACAGTGGCAGCAACAAAAACCGGTTCCGACATGTTTCAGTCGACACTGACCCAACCGGCCGAGGCCATTCGTAGCGGGCTACTAAAAGCCTACCCCCGAATTCAAAAGAATAATGTCGTAGGCAGCTTTGCATGCAACTCACTGCCGACGACCCGGAGGCTCTCCGAATATCAAAGCAACCACCTGGGTGACAAGAAGCGGCGGCTAGTACACTTAACAGCTTCGCGATCCGCTCTTTCACCCCCTATAAAAAGTGGTGCTATCGCATCCTAACTGCTAGCAAACTATGCCGGCTTCTACACTTCAAACTCACTTCAAGACAGAATTAAAGGAACTCGCAGTGGCTGACTTAATG
Organism: Microbulbifer mixtoriginis (SeqCode); assembly: GCF_052466765.1. NCBI lineage: Bacteria > Pseudomonadati > Pseudomonadota > Gammaproteobacteria > Cellvibrionales > Microbulbiferaceae > Microbulbifer > Microbulbifer mixtoriginis (SeqCode). Next base: position 3,659,303 of record NZ_CP174289.1, on the reverse strand, counting down.
GTCTTCACCGGCAACGCAAACCCGGAACTGGCGCAGAAAATTGTCGACCATATGGCGATCCCCCTGGGCGAAGCCACGGTCAAGCGCTTCTCCGACGGCGAGATTGCAGTTGAAATTACCGACAACGTGCGCGGTCGCGACGTTTTCGTAGTGCAATCAACCTGCCAGCCCACCAATCGAAACCTGATGGAGCTAATCCTACTGGTTGACGCCCTGCGCCGCGCCTCAGCCGGCCGCGTTACCGCAGTGGTTCCCTACTTCGGCTACGCCCGCCAGGACCGTCGCGTGCGCTCCCAGCGTGTACCAATTTCCGCAAAAGTGGTTGCCGATATGATGGTGAGCGTGGGTATCGACCGCGTACTGACTGTCGATCTGCACGCCGAGCAGATTCAGGGCTTCTTCGATGTGCCTGTGGATAACGTTTACGGCTCTTCCGTGTTGCTCGACGATATCGAGCGCCAGAAGTACCAGAACCTAGTTGTGGTATCCCCCGATATTGGCGGTGTTGTTCGTGCCCGCGCCGTGGCCAAGAGCCTCGACTGCGACCTAGCCATCATCGACAAACGCCGCCCCGCCGCCAACGTTGCCGAAGTGATGAACATCATCGGTGAAGTTAGTGGCCGCACCTGCCTGCTGGTAGACGATATGGTCGACACCGCTGGCACTTTGTGCAACGCCGCCAACGCCCTGAAAGAACACGGCGCCGAGAAAGTTGTCGCCTACTGTACCCACCCAGTACTGTCCGGCAATGCCATCAGCAACCTGAACAACTCCGTTCTGGATGAGCTGGTGGTTACCGACTCCATCCCCCTGGGTGACAAAATGGAAAAGGCTCCAAAAATTCGCCAGCTGACCTTGTCTGCCATGCTGGCCGAGTCCATGCGCCGTATCAGCAATGAGGAATCCCTCTCTGCGATGTTCCGCTAAGGACTCCTTATCGGCAAATAGAAAAGTGCCCCGTAGCAGCGGGGCACTTTGCGTTTGGGACTGATTCCCGTAGAATACGCGCCCGCCCGGCACTGCCGGGCTATTACTTCTGGGCAAGCGCCCAATTTACACTAACGCCAGAGCGGTCCGGTCGCAGGTCTCTCTGGACAGACAACCCGAGGTTTTACCCATGTCTGATATCAAACTGAACGCCATTGCCCGCAGCGATGAAGGGAAAGGTGCGAGCCGCCGCCTGCGTCGCCTGGAAGGCCGTGTACCCGGCATCGTTTACGGTGGCGAAGTTGAGCCGCAGTCAGTATCCCTGCTGCAAAAGGACCTGTTCAAGGCCCTGGAAAACGAAGCTTTCTTCTCCTCCATGCTGACCATCAACGTCGACGGCAAAGAAGAGAAAGTTATTCTGCGCGATCTGCAACGTCACCCTGCAAAGCAGCTGCTTCTGCACATTGACTTCCAGCGCGTTTCCGCCAGCACCAAAGTACATGTGAAAGTGCCCCTGCACTTCCTCAACGAAGAAACCTGTAAAGGCGTTAAGGCCGGCGGCATCGTTTCTCACACCCTGACCGAGCTGGAAGTCAATGCTCCTGCCGGTAAACTGCCCGAGTTCATCGAAGTGGACCTGGCGGACCTGGAACTGGATGGCATCCTGCACATCTCCGACCTGAAACTGCCGGAAGGTGTTGAGTCTGCGGATCTGAGCCACGGCGAAGACCACAACCTGGTTGTAGCTTCTATTCACAAGCCTCGCGGCGCTGTTGAAGCTGAAGCCGAAGAAGCTGGCGAAGGCGAAGAGTAATCACCTTGGCTGCGGCACCGGATACTCCGATCCAGTTGATTGTCGGCCTGGGCAACCCCGGGCCGGAATATGACCGGACAAGACATAACGCCGGTGCCGACTTTGTTGTCGAACTGGCACGCCGCCACGGCACTCAGCTCAGCTCCGACAGCAAATACCACGGCCTCACCGGCCGTGTGCGGATCGGCAACCGGGAAGTCCGGCTGCTGATTCCCACCACCTATATGAATCGCAGTGGCCAGGCTGTAGGCCCGCTGGCGAACTTCTTCAAAATTCCCCCGGAAGCCATATTGGTCGCTCACGATGAGCTGGATCTGGCCCCCGGTATCGCGCGCCTGAAAGCTGGCGGCGGTCACGGCGGACACAATGGCTTGCGGGATATTATTGCCGCTCTGGGCAACAACCGGGACTTTATGCGCCTGCGACTCGGCATCGGCCACCCCGGTAGCGCCAGCGAAGTGGCGCGCTTTGTCCTTCAGCGCGCCCCCAGGGCGGAACAGGAAACTCTGGCTGACGCCATCGATCACTCGATCGACGTGCTGCCCACCGCCGCCAGCGGCGACTGGGGCGCAGCCATGAAAACGCTGCACACCGCCAAATAGATCCCACCGGGCGGCTTGCCTTTTGCCCCGGAAATCTCGATAGTGTGCTGCGCCAAATTGCCGGTATTTTCCCGGCTGGCCCGGATCATTCGGAGGCCGCGCTACCCAGCCCGCCCAGACTCCCGCCAGCGTAATCACTACCGGACTTCAAACGCAATTAGCAGAGCGCGCGCTACGCGCCTCAGGCAAACGGAAAAATATCACCATGGGTTTTACTTGCGGTATTGTCGGCCTGCCTAACGTGGGCAAATCCACCCTCTTCAATGCATTGACCAAGGCGGGAATCGACGCAGAGAACTTCCCCTTCTGCACCATTGAGCCCAATGCCGGCGTAGTGCCTGTACCGGATCCCCGCCTCGACAAGTTAGCGGAGATCGTCAAGCCCCAGAAAGTGATTCCAACCACCATGGAATTCACCGATATCGCTGGGCTCGTTGCAGGTGCCTCTAAAGGCGAAGGTCTGGGCAACAAATTCCTCGCCAACATCCGCGAAACCGACGCCATCGCCCATGTCGTGCGCTGCTTCGAAGACGACAACGTTATCCACGTTGCCAACCAGGTACACCCGGTATCCGACATTGAGGTGATCAACACCGAGCTGGCCCTCGCCGACCTGGACACCGTAGAGAAAGCTCTGCAACGTTTTACCCGCGCTGCCAAGGGGCAGGACAAGCACGCCATCAAGATGAAAGCGCTGCTGGAAAAAATCCTGCCACACCTGAACGAAGCTAGGCCGCTGCGCTCCTTTGGCCTGTCCGAAGATGAACTGACGGACCTGCGTGAACTGAGCCTGCTCACGGTGAAGCCCACCATGTACATTGCCAACGTGCACGAAGACGGCTTCGAAAATAATCCGCACCTGGACGCCGTTGCCGCCATTGCCGCTGAAGAGAACGCTGTACTGGTACCCATCTGCAACAAGCTTGAAGCGGAAATCGCCGAACTGGACGACGATGAGAAGCAAGAATTCCTGGAAGAACTGGGTATGGAAGAGCCCGGCCTGAACCGGGTAATCCGCGCCGGTTACCAGCTGCTGGGCCTGCACACCTACTTCACCGCCGGAGTGAAGGAAGTGCGTGCCTGGACCATTCCGCTGGGAGCCACCGCTCCGAATGCCGCCGGCAAGATCCATACGGACTTTGAGAAAGGCTTTATCCGCGCCGAAGTGATTAGCTACAGTGACTTTGTCGATCACAATGGCGAGGCTGGGGCCAAAGACGCAGGCAAGTGGCGCCTGGAGGGTAAAGATTATGTTGTCGCTGATGGTGACGTAATTCACTTCCGCTTCAACGTCTAATCCCCCTGCTATCTATCCTTCGCCTCCCCACCCCGGGGAGGCTGTCTCTGCGGCGTAAGATCCATGGCGCAATCAAACTGGAAAGTCGGCCTGCCTTTGGCATTGACCACCGTCTTTATGTGGGCAGCCCTGCCTATCGCCCTCAAAGGCCTTTTGGAACACATCAGCCCTGAGACCGCCACCTGGTATCGTTTTGCTGGCGCGGCGTTGTTGGCGGGACTCTACTACGGGCGTGCGCGGCAATTGAAATTAAAAGCACTGTTCAGCCGCAGCCTGCTGCTGTTCACCCTACTCGCCGTGGCCGGGCTGCTGTTGAATTACCTCACCTATGCCAGCGGCCTAAATCACATCACCCCTGGTGCGGCACAGATCGTGATCCAGCTGGCCCCGCTACTACTGCTGATCTCCAGTGTTCTGTGGCTGAATGAACGCTTTTCTCCGAGACAGTGGTGCGGTGTGGCCCTAGTGGTGATGGGACTACTGTTATTTTTCAACCAGCGCCTCGCCGAGCTGGGTAGAGGCGCCGATAGTGATTACCTGCTGGGGCTCGGATTGATCCTGATCGCCGCGGTATCCTGGGCGGTATATGGCTTTTTCCAGAAGAAAATCCTCAGCCGCGCCACGCCTCAAGACTTGCTGGTATTGATTTATATTGCTGGCACCCTGTGCTTCCTGCCCATGGCAGATCCACTGGATGTCGCCCATCTGGGCTGGCTGGACTGGCTGCTACTTGCATTTCTTACCGCCAATACACTGATCGCCTATGGCGCCTTTAGCAAGGCCCTGGCGCACTGGGAAGCCTCCAGTGTCAGTGCCACTCTGTCACTGGTACCAGTAATCACGCTGCTGTTCAGCACCCTGGTGAGCAGTATCTGGCCCGATTACATCGCGGTGGAGCCGCTTAACTGGATCAGCTGGAGTGGTGCCGCTGCGGTGGTGTTGGGTTCCGCCCTCGCCGCTATCCGTTCCGGGCATCGCGCCAAGGGCTCCGCGGCTCCAGATGGAAAAAATCGCTAACTAACTGAAAAGAATACAAAAAAGTGTTGACACACCCAGCCCATCGATTAATAATGCGCGCCCTCGGGACAGCCGAGACAACAAAAGAAATGGCAAGGTAGCTCAGCCGGTTAGAGCGCAGCACTCATAATGCTGAGGTCGGGAGTTCGAGTCTCCCCCTTGCTACCATTTCAAATCACAGAGACTATTCTTTGTGAACCTTGAAACTGGGGCGTAGCCAAGCGGTAAGGCAGCGGGTTTTGATCCCGTCATGCGAAGGTTCGAATCCTTCCGCCCCAGCCATCTTCCAGAATTTATCCCGCAGGCCCGAATCAGGGCAGCACTCGAAGCCAGATTACTTAGCAGCTGATATTTTTTATCGCAAAACATCTAGTCTTTGCCGCCGGCACGCAGTCGCGCGCCAGCACTCGCCAAGCTCCCTTATTTAACCCCCGGTATCAAACTCTCCTCTATCGCAACTGCCTTAATCTCTGCACCAGACCCATTTGCTGCCGCGCCACGGCTGAGCTCTCGGCGCAACCCCAATACCCGCAGCCACTCGAACCCCAGTAAGCACAGCAATAACGCCAATAGCACTAGAGGTCCTCCCAGGCCGCTTAGGGCTTGCCGTTCCGACGCACAGGTCCACACAAGCTGTACAACACACAGTAGAGCCACAATTAGCAGGGTGGGTTTGCGCCCCAGCAAGCTCACAACAAAAACACCAAGGGGCGCCCCCAAGGCCACCACCGGCGCCGCTGCCAGCCAGTTACCAAAAACCCCTGGCTGCCAGTCGCCGGCCAGCGACTTCACCAGCACACCGAGAACAGAGCAGAAGGCCATGATCACTACCGAGGTGGGAATCGCTACCTTCAGGTCCACACGGCTCAGCAGCACCAAAGCCGCGTACACCAGCATATCCACACCAACCCCGGTTACCGAGACCACACAGAAGCCCGCAAAAGCCCCAAGCAGAAGACCTACACGAAAATCCGTTGGGCACTGCGGATCACCCTTGTGCTCACAGTCGGTGATCTCGGCGAGCCGATACAAATGAAATATCCCAAAGCTACCCCAAAGCACCGCGAAAGAGAGCTTCACCCACAGTTCGGAAATCATCGGCGCAAACAGCAATATGCCCGCGGGGGTAGCCAATAAAGAACCGAGCAAGGCGCCACGTAGCATCGACCAGGCTAACGGCTGCCGCCGACAGAGAATAAACAGGCTGGCACTAACCATACCGATCGACTGCACCGCAAAACTGAAGTCGCGGCCGAGACTGGCAGGCATATCAAATAAGAGCACCAACACGGGGAAGCCCACCGTGCCTCCGCCCATGGGCGTGGAACCGGCGGCATAGCTGCCGAGCGCCATGGCAAGCGCCATGGACCAATGCTCCAGTGCCAGGGCCAAGTTATCGCCCTGCACAACGAGAAACAGCCAAGCTCCGTAAAATAACGCCAACCAGGCAAACCAGTAGCGGAAAGAGAGCCGCGCTAAGTATTTCATTTTATTATTCGCGAACTTAAACGTCAGAGGGGCTAATAGTGGTACGAGTGTAAGGCGGGATCAAGGAGGGATAATGACTGCTGATAACTACATCTCGTAATACTGATACGCGCAGACAGCCCGGCAACTGCAATTGCCGGGCCATACAGGATTAGTTCAGACGCTTCTTGCGAATCAGATTCTGGACCTGCATGGAGGACATCATGGAAGCATAGATCGCCGGCAGGGCGCCACGCTTGCGCAGTTCCAGGAAGTCTTCATCGGATAGCTTGTTCAGCTTCTCTTCGTCAATCACGTAGAAACCAGTCAGATCGTAGGGCTTATCCTCTTCGGTAATACGCAGAGTCAGCTTCTTCTGGGTCAGCAGGTCTTTGGATACCAGGAATTCGATAAACGACTCGGTAACAGATACGCGCTGGGCAGTTTCCACCACCGCCTGAGCGCGGTTTTTCAGGTAGTCAGTCTGCTCGCCCTCACCGTCAAACAGAGCCTCACCTGCGGACTCACTCAACATGCTGGAGTCTTCATCGATACACAGTACCGCCTGATCGGTATTCTCCGGGTTCTTCACCAGCACGAATGGGTAGGTGCGAACCTGCAGAGGAATGTAGCTGCCATTCCAACCCTCAGCGCCAGAGAACAGGTTTTCACCGGGACGCAGGCCTGTAAGGGCAACCACTTTAAACTGCTCAGTATTCTGGTCTTTTACGAACAGGATCGGATAGCTCTGGGCCGCCTGAACAATTTCCTGAACCACCAGCGGCAAAATATGATTGCTGCTCACATGGTCAAAAGTGATGTCCTGGGTGAGTTTCAGGTTGGCGTGTGCCTTTTTATCCAAAGCTTTGATCTGTGCCATAAGTACAACTCCTAGCTACTTTTATAGTTACTTAATTTTCAGAGATACCCTAACGTACCACTTAATTGGCTTATAAACGATGACAAGCGCTTTCCTGTAGTCGCCGGAAACCAAAGTCAGCATTAAACAGGTAAGCGGGCCAACAGGCAATCTCGACCACCAGTAAATTATCTAAAGACAAAATCCCGCGAGCATGCCTCTCCTAGCAAAGACTTGGGTTCCAGCCATATAATAGAAATGTGAGGCATAACAGTCCAAGCTTGTACAGGGAACCATCAGAGTAGAATTATTTAAGGGACCCGTAACAGCAGGGAAAGTTAGTCAACATTGTTCAATAAATCCGCAATCAGAGCGCTGAGCTAGTGATTGTGCTCTTCAAGTCAATGAAAGCCCTATCCAGCACCCTGTCCTCACCTGATCTCACAATATCCAGGGTGCGCTCCACCAGAATATCTGGCTGGATACCATAGCCAACAAACTCCCGCCCATCAGGGTAAGTGTCCCGCTTGGTACACACCCTGAAAGTACCACCTCCAGGAAGATCTACAATCATTGGCTGACCTGTACTGCCATAAGTAGGCTCACCGACGGTAGTAAAATGCTCGAGAGAATCTGCATACACCAAGAAATCTTCGGCTGCAGAGGCGGTATTTCGGCCGATTAGTACATAAGTTGGCACTATGTGGTTACTATCCAATTTCGGCTCAACTATATCCCCGGAGTCCTCACTAAATTCCCACGAAGCACCCTCTGCATAGGGCCGATACTCTTCTAAATCTTCAAACTGATCGGCAAAAGAGCCCCAGGCCTTATAAGCCGCAACATGTTTGGGAGTTTTCCATACAGAGCCTGGTAAATCCCGATCAGTCAAATAAGAGATTATCTCTCCGGCATAAGCAGAATTACCTCCACCATTAAAACGCAGATCAATAATCAGCCCTTTAGACTTAGTAATCTCATCGTAATGAGATTTAAACTGCGCAACAATCGCCTCATCATGAAAACCATTTAGCGCTACATAACCAATATCATTCTCCAGCCATTTGAACTCAAACAGCTCACCGTTGGAGGCGGGCTGTTTAATTGAGGCATATTCGATCTTCCTACCCCGCGCATCCCGCTTAACCTCAATACTCTTGGTCGCCCCATCAGGGGTTTCAATAGTGAGCTGGGCCATGCTGCCCGGCTTTCCATCAAGAGCATCCCGAACCGCGGTATTCCAGAGAATATGCTGGGTAGAGCTGGCAATATATGGCATAACCTGCTCTTTTAAATGAGCTTCTATGGGCAGCCCATTGATTGCGACAATAATTGAACCCGGAGGAATATGTGACTCCAAGCCCTTCTCAACACCTGTGATTACTGCTTTACGTCCGACCTCAGCTAAGCGAATAGCTGGCCAGTCTACATAGCTGGAGGACATACCCTTTGGGTAATAAATATTAGTATGTCCATCCTGTAGAAAGGCATTGAGACGCTTTAACTCGCGGTAATATTCATAGGTGTTTTGTGTTGCTAAAACCCGTGGAATAAACTCCTGGTATTTAGTATCAAAGTCCAACTCGGGAACCTGATCGAAGAAAGCAAAGTTATAGCTAACTTCCTTCCAATAAAGGGAGAGTCCATAAAGTTTTTCTGCATCAGATAAATTCTCTGGAACTTTATTGATGCCCTTCGCAAATACAATGCCAGCAGAGAAAGTTGCTAGAGAAAAAGCCAATATAAATTTTTTTAGCACAATAAAAGCCCTATAGATGCAAGGACTTCTGTTTTAGGGCTAGGGGATGGATGGTCAATACAGACCACCTTTATAAGACTGCAATTTGTCAAATATGAAATGCAATATGGCTACATTTGCTTTTTATTTGACTTCACCATCTATTTATAGGTCCTGGAAATAAGTGCCAGAACCTCATTTACTACCATATCCGGCTCATCATTTTGAGGATAGTGATAGCTCTTCTCAGTCAAAACAACCCGCCCCTGTGGAAATGCATGGGCCCAATTTGAATGTAACTCCCCCCACCTATCCCGAGCCTCATCAGTAAAGAAAAGAAGAGGAGGATTGTCATACTTTTTAATTGAGGCAATTACTGTGACTGGTATATCTGGGATTTGTGGATAGTCAGGTAAAGGGCGTTTAGACCAAAAATCCAGGTACTGATTTGACATGCCGCTCTTCATATCATCCAGTTTTACCTGAGCAATTTGCTCTTCGGCCAATTCCAAATTCAGAGATCGCATAATATCCACATCATGCTCAGAAGAAGGCTCTATCAGCATCAACGCTGCCATTCTTTCTGGGTACTGTGCGGCAAAAGTTCGGGCTACATGAGCACCATAGGAGTGGGCAATATAAGTAACTTTCTCTTTAACCCCCAAAGCCTCCAATAACGCCTCGGCCCCTTGAGCATAATCCTCAGAGCTAAAATGTTTCTTGATGGCTGTAGAATTACCATTGCCAACACGCGAGTAACGTATAACTCGTGCATGCTCTGCTAGCCTGTCATAGATTGGATTCCAGTCAGACATGCCAGCCGAGCCCCCCGCTTCTAAAAACAGGATAGCCTTACCAGATCCTCTGATCTCATATTCAATACGGTACTCACCCACAGGAATCTGTTCCGGCGCCGCAAAAGCATATAGCGGAAGTGCAAGCACTATGAGTAGGAGGATTAGATGCATATACAACCCATAATAACGACCAAAAAATCCAACCTAAAAAATAATAGAGCTACTATGTGGCTGCAACACCCTGCCCCAAACGCGCTTCATTGCCTGGTCCGGGGTGTTCCGGTACCAGCTGAGCCAATCCCAAAGAAACCAAAGCCATCAAAGATCCAGCAAAGAAAACCATCGCTGGAGAGGTGAGCCATAGCAAACCAAACAAGACGGGGATAATAACCGCCGCGATATGATTAATGGTAAAGCTGACACCTGCAGAGGCTGCGATATCACGTTCATCCACGATCTTTTGGAAATAGGTCTTGATCGCAATGGCCATAGAGAAAAACAGATGATCGATAATATAAAGCGCAGCTGCCATCATCGCGCTCTCCACCAATGCATAACCAGCAAAGACTAGTGCTAAACCAATATATTCCAGAGTGAGGATTCGGCGCTCACCAAAGCGAACAATAAACTGGCCAATTTTCGGGGCAATATATAAATTCAACAGGTGGTTTACGGTATAAAGTGCAGCAACTTCCCCTACGCTATAACCAAACTTCTCAACCATCAAAAAACCAGCAAAAACAATAAAGATCTGCCGACGTGCACCGCTCATCATTGTCAGAGCGTAGTAAAGCCAATAACGTTTGCGTACAACCAACTGCTTTCTCTGGCTATGGGGCTGGGGAAATTGAGGAAAAAGTATCCAGGCCACCAGGGCAATAATAACTGTGCTCCCCCCTCCAATCAGGTAAACCCAGGAATAGTCCAACCCGCCAAAATCCATCAAGCCCCAAACTAGCCCATAGGCCAATAATGCGGCAAAAGAGCCAGCTGCAGCCATTCGCCCCATCCAGATTGCCGAAGTCTTCTTTGGAAACCACTGCAAAGCCAGAGAGGTTTGCAGGGTTTCATAGAAGTGAAAACCGATCGACATCAATAATGTCGTGAGTAATAAACCTGTGAGAGATGGAAAAAAACCGGTCAGCATCACACCAATCCCGGTTGCTACAAGTGAGAGAAGCGCCAACCGCTGCTCACGAATAAGCAGCAAAACAAAGATCACTGTAAAGGCAAGGAAACCTGGGATTTCCCGCACACTTTGCAGCAAGCCAATATCAGCCCCGGTAAATGAAGCCTTGGCTATCACAAAGTTATTAAGGAGGGTATTCCAGACAGAAAAAGAAAGTGGCATTGAGCCTGCAAGGATCAACAGAAGAATTTCCGGTCGACGGAGGCGTTGTAACATAGCGGGACTCCTACACTGAGGACAGCAATATACGCTATACAACGCTGGCGTGTAAATTGAGCTTAAGATGACTGCCAATCACCACCAAACCAGCTATTAATTCTGCCTTGTAGTAAAGACAAGGCTCTTCTCATTTAAACCCCACTGGGTCAATTAGAACTTACACAAATAGAGCTCTGAGACTTCAGTATCTCTTTCGTAAATATGATCAAGTGCCCCAATGAGATTCTTGATCGCTAAATAGCAGTTTGAAATCACTCTTCGCCGAAACATTAATCCTGTAAACCATTTTCAATATGCATCAATTATCACCTATGCTTTGACCAGGACTCAGATCACCCATTTTCCTATACTACGGCATATACGTATAAATTCTCCTTGACGGCTTAATCACTGGAATTGGCAAATGAAAATCTCCCCAAAACTTCCTGCGCTGTCACTAAAACTCACTATCTGCGTCATTTATTTCTTGTCGACATCATTAATTACTGCGGCACAAGAAAATAAACTGCCAGACGGACTCAAATTAAACGAGTGGAAGGTCCCCTGGCAGGGACTGCCCAGAGACCCCCATGTGGATAACAGGCAGCAAGTTTGGTTCTGTGGGCAGGCCGGCAACTACATCGGTCGATTTTCTCCGTCTGATCAGACGTTTAAAAAATTTGAGGTCCCTGAAGGAACCCACCCTCACAACTTGATAGTAGATAAGCAGGGCATGGTTTGGTATGCGGGCAACCGCAATGCGCATATTGGGCGTATGGATGCAGAGACCGGTAAAATCACTCAATACCTAATGCCTAAAGGTGTAAATGATCCACATACACTGGTATTCAACCGTGAGGGCAATATTTGGTTTACAGCCCAACAGAGCAATCGCATAGGTATTTTGGATGTAAATAATGGAGAGGTGAAAGTAGCTACACCACAAACTGCCAACGCACGCCCTTATGGAATCAAGGTAGACTCACAAGGTCGCCCCTGGGTTGCTCTATTTGGCACGAATAAACTAGCTTGGGTAGACCCTAAAACCATGGTGGTAAACGAAATCTCAATTCCCCGACCAAACGCTCGGCCTCGCAGGCTGGAAATCGATACATCTAACAATATCTGGTATGTGGACTATCCAGAGGGCTATCTTGGCAGATATACGCCCAGTACAAAAGAATTCAAAGAATGGAAGCTCCCCACTGAAAATCCACGCCCTTACGGAACCGCAATGGATAACAAAGGCCGGCTATGGGTAGCAGACACCGGTGATATTCCTAACATCATCTTTGCTTTTGATACAGAAGCACAAAAATTTGTCAGTCAAACGACTGTACCCAGCGGAGGCAACATTCGATATATGTATTTTGACAATAAAGATGGAAGCTTTTGGTTCGGTGTCGATTCTGGATTTCTAGATCAGGGAATACCAAAAAATGAGTCTTTTACAAAATTACAGATAAATTTATAGAAGGAACTCCCAACAGGAGACGCCGAGGGCAGCCTGCTAAAACTGGAGTCTATCTAACACCTTCAACACCGTGTTTTAGCCCAAGCGATGCTCACACCCTTCTTTTTTCTCAGAAGGAGGTATACAGATAGTAATAGGCACATATTCATTTTATATTCAAGCAAGGAGTTGAACTTAAGTACTATTCAGTTAGCTCCAGCAACCCATATCGAGAATACGTTCACAGGGTAGATGTAGATCATAGCGAAAAAAGAAATTCAGAAAATTCTGTACGACGGGAGAAATCGATTAATTGATGAGAACTCCAGTAATTGAATTCTCTTAAAAATCCCCCCCCCTGCAAACAACTCTCAATATAGGAGTAAGTTCCCAAAGCTTATTGAGGGGTTACTTTTCAACAACTTGTAATCTTTGGTTTAAAAATAACCAACCATCAGAGAAGATATCTTTGACTTAATTAGGGCGGCACTAAAAATTTAATTAAATCTTGATTACATATAAAGTAAGAATGCAGGCACCTACTCTGGGCGAGGTTGCCAATTGATCACAGCGGGATAGGCCTTATTCTCGCACAACCAAATTACTGCTCGAATCCCAGGCCTAAGTTCTGCTTGTGAATCAGTAACCTTTCCCCAGTCACTCTCCAGAAACTCTTTCCCTTGTAAACGGAACTGACCGAGAAGTGCTTTCCAACTAGGCATCGTCAATTCTAATGATTCTTTGGTGTCGTAATCGGTGGAAATCCATACTTTAACGCTGTTTCCTGTCCGCACTAATTTTGTCACCTCTCCCTGCCAGGAAGTCAGCTGGTTCCTATTACAAGCAACATAGCCTGGCACAGCGAGCCTCTGGGCAGTTACGTTAGCCGTATTCATAGATATCAAAGCAAATAGGATAAAAAATCGGATACTTTTCATAATTATCAGTGTATTGGGGGGAGTAATCCCCCCAAAAAATTATTATAGACCGCGGTAGGTACTGCTTTGCTCATCTGCGCGAGTAGCCTGCCCCTCTGTGAATTCGTACATACAGCTATCGTCTGTGTAATCCATAAAATTTGTAATCGGATCAAGACCGGCTGCGTTCCGCCCCCTAGTACAGGAATCCCTACCTACTGGACACCCGTAAGCCGGTGACCTCTCGGCAGGAGTATCGGAAACATAATCCCCATTTCCACCACAGCCGCCCTGGAAGGTATGATACAAACCTAACCAGTGGCCAACCTCATGAGTAAGAGTATCGCCCTCGTTGTAAGGTGCTGCATCGCCACCAGGCACAGAACCGGTTAAAATAACTACCCCGTCATCCAGCGGATCTGAAGAATAGCTGCTTGGGAAAGTTGCCCACCCAAGTAGACCACCGCCGATATCAGCCACATAGATATTCAGGTCTCCCGCATCACCAACACGCAATGAACTTTTCATAGCACGCTCTGCGGAGGAACCATATCCAACGTTATACCAAGAATTATTAGCCGTTACTGAAGTTGAAACCAGATTGAAAGTAAATGGTGTACTCGCATAAGCATCATTAAGTACTGCCATTTGCGTATTAATTACATTGCTGGGTAGCGACCCATTATTGGCGTTATCAGTAATAACATGGAAATATACATCAATAGTTACAGAACCCGCTGGACGTAGCGTATGAGTTCCACTGCTTATACTACGAGACTGTCCGCGCAGCGCAGTAAAATGCTGCTCTTTCAAAGCAGCCTCCTGAATAGAGGGGTGATTAGTGCCACAACGTTTAAATTTAGCGTTGTCATTAGCACGCTCAAGTGAAGAATCACTTTCAGCAAAACTGATAGCAGGTGATATTAGCAAACATAAAGATAATGCAGTTTTTATTGAAGTTGAAAGATTAGCTTTTCTCATAACTTGAACCTTAATTTTTTTATTAAATTGACAACCCCAGACAGCCCGCTCACCTTCCATGCTGAAGACAACTACTGTCAATAGTACCAACTCTCAAAAAAGGAATAATGACATTGGTTTCTTTAATGAGGCGGCAAGCTCAACCAAATGGCATAAAAAGAATTAAATTCAAGGACCACTTCAAATGAAGTTCCCACACCAGAAACACAATAAAGACAGGAAAAATAGTTTCACAAGTAATTACCCCTAGGCAAAACACGATTAAAAAATTAATCGCAATTTAAAGCCCCAGCTGCTACAGGTACCAATCGACACAATTTCGCTTTTATAAAGACAATTATCACCTACCGCTGCACCCAACTATATTTACTACCATTTCACAAGTGATATAAATCCATGGGATACATCCTATAAGCCATTTTATAACTTCCTTTTTATATTGCCTGTATGTTAATTACATTAAGGAAGTTATAAAATGGCTTATAGCGTTACTCACCATCTAGGCAATCGGTAACACTCTTACCATCGTTACCCAATTCAGAGCAAACCGATATTTAAATTAACCACTTAATAAAGTACTGGCAATACTTATATTGCCCATACCTAAATCTCAGCTCTTCAATTTATGACCATTCTAAGCTGCCTCTTTAGCACGCCATAGATCACAAGTAATAGGAACTATAAGATACGGACACATACAGAGAGCCCTCCAGACACCATAAAAACTTCTGGCTAATAGACAATCAATCAAAAGCCCTCCCAATTTCTCAACTCACACATTTTCTCACCAAACTCTTTTATAGTCATGATGTCTGGAAAGCTAACATAGTAACGCTCCTCTAAAGCCTCTATTTTTTGCTGCATTAATTTTGTATTTCCTATATCTTCTTTATCATGTTCATAAACTGGAAAATAATTAAAAACTAAATCAATATCAAAAGATTCTTTACCATCTAATTTTGCTTTTTGCTTAGAAGCTGTTTCATAACTTGAAATCAGTTATTCTTGCGACCTCATGGAATGATAAGACCAGTAAGTGTGAGTAGATTTAAGTCAGAATTAACCGACGCTCAGTGGAAATTGATTGAGCCTTGCCTTCCCCAGCTAAAACGTGGAAAAGGAGGTCCCAAACCCATTGATAACCGTGCATGTTTTGAAGGTATCTTGTGGATTTTGCGCTCAGGAGCACGATGGAAGGATCTCCCCCCATCTTACCCTTCGCCGAGTACTTGCTGGAGAAGGCTCCAGTTTTGGGAAGAGCAAGGCGCTTGGTTGGAGGCTTGGAGAAAATTTCTCGGACAGCTCGATCAAAGATCCCTGCTTAATTGGGAAGAAGTCTTTTCGGATGGTAGCTTTGCTTCAGCAAAAAAAGGGGAGCAGAAGTCGGAAAAACTAAGCGAGGCAAGGGTACAAAGTGGATGGTGGTGGTCGATGGCGAAGGTATTCCATTGGGAGGCACCGTTACTTCGGCCTCACCAGCAGAAGTGAAATTATTACACCCATTACTTGATGTTACGTATAAAAATACAAAGATTCATCGCTTAGTTTATGATAAAGCGGCGGGCTAGGATCCTCTTATAGATAGTCTGTTGAGTCTTGGAATCGACCTTATCTGTCCACACAGGAGAAATAGGAAAAAAGTCTCAAGGCAGGATGGCAGAAAGCTCAGAAGGTACGCTTGCCGTTGGAAAGTTGAGAGGACTTTTGAGTGGTTGGGAAATTACCGCCGTTTAGTTATTAGATGGGAGCGATATTTGTCCACTTATCGTGCTTTTTCTATATTGCATGCATGTTAATTACCTTAAAGAAGTTATGAAACAGCTTCTAGACATTTTACCATTACACTAGCTCCATACAAAAACCCTTGAAAGCCGAATTCAAGTTTTAACGAAGTCAACAGAGGAGGGTAACCAGCCTCCACCAACAAACAAACTCTGGGCGCAAGATTTGTATGATTGCCTACAATTTCTCTCCCCTGTTCCAGATAACCCAAGGCCTCTCTATACCACTAGCTGGCTATTACTTCATCAAAATAAATACAATAGTCAGGGTATAGATCTTATATTCCACTCCTTAGGGCCTTTCCAAATAGAAATCAAGCCCATCGAGATACATATATTGTTTCTCAATCTATGATTTCCTGAACTTTCTCAATTTTAAAGTTAGTCTTTACCCGAGCACCCTAGATTTTTTTTTACCCACTCATCTTGATCCATGCCACCAATTATGACATTGATTATAAAAGAGAATACATACCCACGATCAAGATCTTTAGACAACAGATATTTAAGGTATGCTTCAGCTCTCAATTCATCTTCCTGGTGGCAAATTTCTCTAACACGTCTTCTCGTCAATTCATCAATTTCTTGGTAGCTAGAAAATTTACCTTCCTCAACCGGTGTGACAGCAACACCAATTACTTTTTCAATTTTCTTTAAGTGCATTCGATGTATTCTTACTTCATTATTTGTTATTTTCACGCCCACCTTCATAAGCCTCTTTGTACTTTGCTAACGTTTTATCAAGTTTGCTTTTGTCTGTAAGCTTGGCGTTCGTGACTTCAATTCCCTCTGGAACATTTTCCAAAGGGACTTCAAGGAGTTGCGCCTGAGCATCATGAGTAACAGTGGTCACTGTAGGACCATGCAGCACCTCTATGTCTTCATAGCCCATATTTTTCCTATGCTTGCCAAATGATACATTAACTATAGCTTTATTCTTCGCATCATTAGCATCTAATCCCTCATCTAATGCAAGAGAGTATTCTTTTTGATAATTATATTTATTTGATTTTGACAAACCACCGGGCAGACTACTTGGTGGCAAACCATTATTTTTTTCCATGAATTCTAGAATGGAAATTGATAGCAATGCCTCCGTAAGACTAAAACCAATTGGTTTTAGTTTAACTCCGTCATTATCGTTAAATATCGAAAAAGTGATCTTACCCTCATCCTCAGACAACTCAGCCAAACCTAAATCTAATTTGTTTCCATCATCATCTCTGACATAGAACTCGAGATATTCATCACCCCAAATAGATTTAAATTTAATATCATTTAGGGTTATCTCTTTACACTTCAAACCAAGAGGATCAATCCAGGTAATCGGGTTTGGAGCATATCGATAGTTATTCACTCCACCAAACAACCCAACTGGATCTTGAGAAATGAATTGTCCAATCAACGAATCATAATAACGGAACCGATTATAATGCAGCCCCGTCTCCTCATCGTAATACTGGCCTTGAAAGCGGATCCGTTGCTCTACCTGGTTTTCATGGGCTAAAGCAATATTTCCATAGCTCTTATAAGCAACACTCCATACCACTTCGCCTTCTTGATTGGTGAGAGTATCTGGGGTTCCCAGATGATCCAGGTGGTAGTGGTATACCTGCTCTTTCTCTTGCTTACTTTCTTTTAAAGCAACCGGTTTGAAAGTGCCCGGCTCGAAGTAGTAAGTACGGGTATTGAGATCCTGCTTGGTCTGGGTATCGACTTTATTTTCCTGCAGGAGTACGTCACCATCCCAGAGAAAACCGGTTTGCACGCTTTCACTCACTTTACCAATACGACGCCCCAGAGGGTCGTATTGGTAGTGAATCTTTTGTTGAAGCTGCTCTGCCCCCTCTTCTACCTTGAGCTTTTCTACCCGCACCAGCTGCTGGCGGCTGTTGTAGTGGTAGCGGGTTTGCAGTTTTTGTCCTTTACCGCGCAGTTCGGCGATGCGATTGCCGTGGATATCGTAGCGGTAGTGGGTATCACCACGGAAGGCTAAGCGGTTGCCTTTGACCTGGGTGGCGCTGGCCTGTTGTTTCGCTTCGTCTTTCGAGTTGGCGGCAGCAAGAATATTATGTGCGGGGTCGTGCACAAAGTATTCGGGGTTGGGGCCATCTACCTGGGTCAGGCGATCGAGGGCGTCGTAGTAGTAGCTACGGGTTCCACGCAGGCTGTCCTCAATTTGAGCGATCTGGCCGGCTTTGCTGTATTGGTAACTGCGCTCCAGAATGGAATTTGAAAGAGTCGGATCTGATACCGGACCGTTTGCCTTGCCCAAGCGCAGTTTTTGCAAGCGGCCCTGAGGATCGTAATCTCTCTGGCTTTCCAGCCCATTACCATGTTGGCGCTGGCTTTCCCTGCCCTGTTCATCGTGACTGATGCAGGTGATCAGCTGATCGGTGTCTCCACCTACCGGGCGGCGGTGCAGGCTTTGGAATTGGCCAGCAGGATTGAAAGCGAAGTTCAGTACTTCACCGTCGGGTAAAGTCGTGGCGATACGATTACCGGCGGCATCGTATTGGTGGCTCAGTTTGTCTTTGCCCTGCCAGTCAGCCACAACGCGGCCATTGGCATCGTACTCCCAACGCAATTTACGGTGGGCATTTTCCGCCTCAATTAATTGCCCACTGCGGTTGTAGCGGAAGTTGGTAATACCGTCTGGAGTGACTTCTTCTAAAAGGCGGCCGAAGGGGTCGCGCTCGAAGATGGTATCGATACCCTTACCAGTATCAGTATCGGTTACGGCTCTGGAGCTGATTAAGTAGCCAGCGCGATTATAGGCATAGCGGCTCACGCGGCCGTCGAAGCCGACTTCTTCAATCAGGCGCTCATTGAGATCGTATTTAAGCTGGTAGCACTCTCCATTCTCATTGGTAAGACCAACTAAGTTGCGCTCACCGTCATAGTGGTATTCCAGGCGGCTGCCGTCCGGGTTGGTGCGGGTCTTAACCTGACTGAGGCCGTCGTAGGAGTAACAGGTACTGCGACCTTCGGAGTCGGTAACTTCGGCCAGTAACCCCTGAGGGTTGTAGCTGTATTGGGTGCGAGCACCATCTGGGGTGATTACCGCATGGATGCGATCCTGGGCATCGTATTCGTAGCGAGTGACCTGGCCGGGGGCGTGTTGTACTTCTTCCAGGCGGCGAGCGTTGTCATAGCGGTAGTGTTGGGCGCGGCCCATAGGGTCTTTGACCGCCGCAAGTTTACCCTCGGGGTTCCACAAGTAGCGGGTGGTATTTCCCAATGGGTCGGTAACGCTGCCGATCAGACCAACGGGGTTATAACCGTATTGGGTACTGTTGCCGAGAGGATCTTTAGTGGCAACGATCTGACCTTTTTTGTTGTACTCGCGTTGCCACTTATTCCCAGCAGGGTCCGTAACTTTTGCGGGCAGACCTTCGCTATTGTATTCAATGCGGCGCTTATTGCCGGCGGCATCGGTTTTTTGTATCAGGCGGCCTTGATTATCGTATTGATAAATCTCTTCGCGCAGACTGCCATCGTCACTTGGCAGCTGTACCTTAGTGATCTGGCCCAGATCGTTATATGTATAAAGGGTCTCGGCACCTTCCGGATCGCGGTGATAAATGGGCAGGGCGCGCTCATTGAAACGGTAACGCTCTTTACCGCCGCGGGTATCCGTGACGCTAACCCCCTTACCATCATCATCCCAGGCAAACTGATAATTGTAAGTGTCCTGCCCATCGATAGGGTCACCCCACTGACGAACACAGCGGGCGGAGGGACCTTCGGCATCCCATTCGAAGTGGAAGCGGTAGCCGGTTTTTAGGGTACGCTGCTTAATAACATGCTGGTGATACTGATACTGCTCACTGTGGCCATCAGCATCGGTGGCCTTGATCAGGTCGCCTTCATTGTTGTACTCATATTTTGCGAGAACTTTAATACGACCATCGCGGGTTTCTTTTTTCAGTTCACCAATATGTAAACTTTTTGCCTGCCCTTCCGGAGGACTGATATGCAGGGCTTCACCGAGACTGCTCTCGATACAGATTAAACGCTCATCGATATAGTGGAACAGGTAGAAGTTGCCGTAACCATCGCGAATTTCTGCAAGCTTAAGAGTCCCCTTATCCCCGATAGCTTTAAAGTGCCTCTGCACTCCATTGGGGGCACCATAGGGGGTAACTATCCAATGTTCATCATTAACGCGAGTAAGCGATAACTGCTCCACCACATTGTGGCTGCGACCGCTATCTCCTGGTGCCGGCAGGTTAATCACTCGGCCCTCGGCATCGTGGAATTGCACCGCTTTACCGGGTCGCCATAGCAGTTTTTCCCCCAGGGTATGAGTCCAGCCATGTCCCAGACCAAAATCTTTGGGGTTACTGCTGCGGTAAGTACGCGCTACAGTGAGTGGCAGGGGCCCATCTAATACCGTATCCACCAGAGTGAGACGCTCCTCACCGGTTTTTAGGTTGATGGGCTCTCCGCCCTCACAGGCATTCGCATTGCACTGGGAGGTACTACCATTTTGGTTAGTGCCGGTCTCACTATTGGCGCTATCCGGTTCATTGGAAGTAGAACTGCCGTTGGCCTGGCTCCCACCATCGGTATTGGAGCCTGAGCCACTCCCCTGGTTGCTTTGATTATCGTTACTGGAATTACTGGTAGAGCTATTGCTAGAAGCAGAGCTACTGGAAGCGCTACTTGAGGAAGAACTACTCGACGAGGGGCCGCCGGACGGTGTTGGTACCGCGGCTTCAGAGGAACTCAGGTCGGAGAAGCTGGCACCATTGCCCTTGGCATTGCCGCCGCGTTTTTTGGAGAGCAGATTGCGCTGCTTTTTCAGCTTGGCAAAATCCATCATCAGGTCGCCGATGCCACGGAAGGCTGTTAGCAGGCGCGTATTTTTCGCCATAGCCGCTACCGCACCAATACCCCCTGTAGCCGCAGCCAACACGATGGTGAGAATAATCTCAAAAGCTCCACCACCGGCCATTTCGGTGATTTCTAAACTGTGCTGGGCACTGGCGTAATCCTTGGCAAAACGGATGATGATATCGCGTAGCGCCGGATCGTCATAAATCAGTTCAGCCACCTCAAGGGCCAGATCAAATTGCTGCTTGGTGATTTTAGAGGGGTCGAAGCCGAGTACATCTACCGCTTCTCGCTGAACAGCCGATAAATATTCCCGTTGAGACTCTACAAGACTTTTATCATGGAGCAGGTAATTGACAACCGCTTTATTTTGCTCAAAGGACTGACGTACAGGATGGATTAGTGCAGCCACTTCAAGCACGTCTTTAGCCCAAACGGCCAGCCCCCAGGCAGCGTTGCCCAGGCCCGTAGCGCCTCGATTAATATAAGCACCTACCTTCTCTAGACCCGAGCGCTGTTCATGGCGCTGCTGAATCAACGCAGCCTCAGCCCGCTCTTGAGCAATAATCTGCTGAAACCCTATACGGATTTTGCTGAGCAGTTGCGCCTGCTTGTCGACCAACTCGGTAGCGGCAAATGGGGCTTCCTCAATAATCAGGCGGTTTTGTACCAGGGCCAGGTAGATTTCTTTTTCCCGGCTGGTTAAATGTCCCGGAGCTTCACTTAAGGGGCCAAGAAATATCGTACCCGACTGACTGGACTGGATACTGACACTCAGCGTATTGCAGGAAATCCCATTCAAGCCGAAAAAGTATTCATAGATCTCCTGAATGGCGGCGTTATCGAACATAGATAAGAGCTGGGTGGCATCCACCTGCAGGGGAATACCCATCTGGTACGCCCAGCCAACTCTCACCATATAACGAATGCCTTGCCTATTCTCGACACTTAGCTGCATGGATAATCCTTCAAACGCCGTAAGCCCGCTCTACGCCAGCTTCTTTTATCTTTGCCAGATCCAATAAATCATCCCGATTTATCTTCACATCTATTTACAACCCGGCACACATGGCCGGCCTCTATTCCAATAAAAATTGTTCACTCTGCAAGTAATAACACGATTAGTACTTGTCACAGCCAAAAATCTTTTGGATTAGGATGTTCGCAATTTGTGAAATCTTAAATAGTAAACCTCATGATCCCGAAAGCTTATGGAAAACTACTTGCCAACAGCTCCAATTTACCGGCACCTGGATGGGATGAGGCCAAAGCTACCGGTAAGGGATACCTGAAATTGCGACCTATCTGGGCAGATTACCGCAAATAGGTCGAGGGGGATAGATAAACGGCATTACACGAGTACGACAACGAGTGTAGCGCTGCAGACAAATAAATTACTGAAAATATTTTGAATTAAGCGTAATAAATATAAAGGTAATCATCCTAACAACAGATAATTTACTGCAAAGATCTAAAAGAAAAATCAAATTCGAATTTAACCGGCAATAACTCATTAAAAAAGTTATTTGTGCTGCCATCCCTCTTCACGGCTTTAACTAGTAGCTACTAGTTGGATCTATAGAACCACTCCAGGATCAGGCGCAACGTGAACAACATCACAAACCAGGAGAGGAGAAAAGATTAGAAAGAATTTAGAACTGGGTGAAAAAGTGAGCAGCTGAGAATGGAGAAATGAAAAGTTTATCGACAATCTTTCTTTTCAGGTGAAAGCCATTACTAATTTCAACTCCCAAATCGTTAGTAATGACTTACACCATAAAGATTTATTCGATTTCTTTAATACGCATCGAGTTGGTATGACCACCGACATTGAGGCGCTCACCTTGGGTGATCAATACCCGCTGGCCTTTTTGCAGGTCTATGCGCGCGCCCAGCACTTCGATAATTGACTCGGTAAGGTGCCCCAGAGGCACCGTGGCTGGGTCGTAACTGATGGGCTCTACTCCGCGCAAGAGTACCAGCTGACGTGCAACATTGGGGTGCCTTGTCATAGCGTAAATCGGCAGGCGGGTATTGGCGCGGGACATCATACGCGGGGTTCGGCCAGATTCTGTCAGCGCAGCCACCGCACAGAGATTCTCCACTCGGGCAGCCACATCGATAGCGGCCTGGGCGATCACAGTGTCAATACGATCCGAAGCGCCGTGCTCCTCTGGCGAGTAAGGCACACTGCCGAGATACTGCTCTGCCCCCACAATCACCTCGCTCATGGATTCCACTGCAGAGACCGGGTAATCTCCTGCAGCGGTCTCTGCAGAAAGCATCACCGCATCGGTACCATCCAGCACAGCATTAGCCACGTCCATCACTTCCGCGCGGGTAGGCGTTGGGCTGGTAATCATGGACTCCATCATTTGTGTCGCGGTGATTACGCCACGATTGAGCGCATTGGCACGGTTGATCAGTTTCTTTTGCACACCCACCAGAGCGGGATCGCCAATCTCTACCCCTAGGTCGCCACGGGCCACCATAATCGCATCAGAAGCAAGTATCAGGGCATTCATCTGTGTATCGTCGGCAACGGCCTCGGCACGCTCAATCTTGGCCACAATGGCGGCTCGGCTACCGGCAGCCTGCATGGCCTTGCGCGCGGTCTCCAGATCCTCGGCACAGCGAGGGAAACTCACCGCGAGAAAATCCACTTCCAATTCGGCAGCCAGTTTAATATCGCGGTAATCTTTTTCGGTTAAAGCTGGCGCGGATAAGCCACCACCGAGCAGGTTAATACCCTTGTTATTGGAGAGTTTACCGCCCTGCAGCACACGGCAATACAGCTTGCTGGCAGTGGTGCCGGTCACCTCCAGGCGAATCTTGCCATCATCGAGCAGGAGAATATTACCGGAATGGCAATCGCTGATCAGACTGGGGTAGTCTACCCCCACACGATGCTCATCGCCCCCTTCCGGAGGGCAGTCGAGATCCAGTGTGAACTCATCATTGTTCTCAAGCGCCACGCTGCCGGCTGTAAAACGGGCAATTCGAATTTTGGGGCCCTGTAAGTCGCCCAGCACTGCGACAGTTTTCCCCTGGGCCTCAGCAGCATCTCGCACTTCCCGCACCCGACGGCGATGGTCATCGGCACTACCGTGGGAGAAATTTAAACGCACAACATTCACGCCGGCACGAATCATTTCATCGATCACACGCGGCTTATCGGTACCGGGTCCCAGAGTGGCGACGATTTTTGTATGGCGAATCATATGGTCCCGTTAGATATTTGTTTGAAAGAAAATGTCTACGACCGGCTAGCACTGCAAAAGTAAATTTAGCCGGCCCACTAGAGTACAAGACGAATTCACAGGCTTTCCCACAAGGGTTTTCTAATTTAGGGGCAACCTATCATAAGAGTATACTCAGGCAGATTCCGCCACCGGCAGATCCAACTGTAAAGCTGCTGCCATGGCCAAGCTTGTATCCAACATACGGTGGGAGAAGCCCCATTCATTGTCATACCAGGCCATCACCTTCACCAGATTTCCATTCACCCGCGTGTGATTGGCATCGAAGTGGCTGGAAGCGGTGGTGTGATTAAAATCCACAGAAACCAAAGGCTGGTCGCAATAGCTCAAAACACCACCACTGGCTTCTGCGGCGCTCTGCATAATGCGGTTTACCTCTTCAACCGTAGTATCGCGGCCCGCAATAAACTGACAGTCCACCAGGGAGACGTTACTTACCGGCACCCGAACCGCCATTCCATCCAAACGCCCCTTTAATTCCGGTAATACCAGACCCACGGCCGCCGCCGCCCCAGTCTTGGTGGGAATCATATTGTCGGCCGCGGCACGTGCCCGATAAATATCCGCATGTACCGCATCCTGAGTGTTTTGGTCGTTAGTATAGGCATGCACCGTGGTCATAAAGCCCCGCTCAATTCCCAGCGTACGGTGCAGCGCCTGTGCCACCGGTGCCAGGCAATTGGTGGTGCAGGAAGCATTGGAAACTACGCGATGCTCCGAGGTCAGGTTACTATTATTCACGCCGTAAACCACGGTGAGATCTGAATCTTTTGAAGGAGCGGAAATCAGCACCGCTGCAGCACCGGCTTCGATATGGGCAGAAGCAGAAGCCTTGTCAGTAAAGCGGCCGGTACATTCCAATACCAGATCCACCCCCAGCTTTCCCCAAGGCAGTTTAGCTGGATCGCGCTCCTGATAGACCTGAACTCTATCAGAGCCGATAATCAACGCATTGCCATCCACTTTTACTTCGGTGGCAAAGCGGCCGTGAACAGTATCGAAACGCGTCAAGTGCGCATTGGAGGCAACCGGAGCCAAGTCATTAATCGCAACCAGCTGGATACGATCGCTGTAACCAGACTCGTAGATGGCACGGGTGACGTTGCGACCGATACGGCCATAACCATTGATGGCGAGTTTAATTTTCATCTGGCTTTACCTTTTTATTAGCTTCTGGTTATCCCCTATTGCATCCATTTATGAATGCACTCTAGCGAACTTTTATGACGATTTGCCTGATGGTGTAGCGCACTTGCATCAGTCACTAAAGTACTACCCGAACAATTCGGGAACGGCACAGGCAATTAACAGATTAGAATTTCAGTGCTGCAGCCTGTTGCGAAAGACGAGTAATCTCGGCCCAATTTTTCTCCTGTACCAAGGCACTGGAGGCCATCCAGGAACCTCCCACACAAACCACGTTGTTAAGTGCCAGGTAATCCGCCGCGTTGTTGGGGCTCACACCACCGGTTGGGCAAAATTTTACTTCCGCTAATGGACCGGCAAGGGACTTCAGCATGGCCACACCGCCGGCGGCCTCAGCAGGGAAAAATTTCTGATAACGGTAACCCCGTTCATACAGGCCCATCACTTCGGAGGCGCTTGCGGCACCGGGTAATAGAGGCACATCACTTTTATCCGCAGATGCCAATAGTTTTTCTGTTGCACCAGGGCTTACCATAAAGCGCGCTCCTGCATCGACAGAGCGGCGCAGATCATCGTCATTTAGCACTGTGCCGGTACCCACATCAGCCTCGGGTAGGTGTTTGGCAATTTGCTCTACTGCAGCCAAGGCTGCTTCTGTACGCAGAGTGACCTCAAGGACATTCAAGCCACCTTCGAGCAAGGCCTCAGCCAGGGGCAACGCATCTTCAGCCCGCTCGATAACCAACACTGGGACAACGCCAGCAGACTGCAAAATGTCGGCGATATTTTTCTGCATCAATCAATTCCAAATCGTTCGTTAAGGCGCCCAATACACAGTGACCGGCTTCAGTCCCTGCTTGAGAATACTGCGCACCGGCATTTCCATTTCATCACTACCGAGCAGGGCTTCACGATAAACCTTGAGTTTTTCCTCACCGGTAATCAGTAGCTTGATATTTTTTGCCTGTAAAATGGCATTTAGGGTTAGCGTCATACGTTCGGTATTAGTTCCGGTCACGGCACTCTGTTGCGCGGTAATGGCGCTACACAATTTGTCCGAATCTGGATTTAGTGCTTCGGCAAGCCCTTGCGCATGGGGAAATAAAGAAGCGGTGTGGCCGTCGTTACCCATTCCCAGAATGCACACATCAAAGGGGCGCGGCAGCTCATCATAGGCGAGCTCACAATCAGCTTCACCCTCTACAGCGCTACTATGGGTGTTTTTCATGCCCAGCAAAGTGGCCTCGGCGGCATTATTTTGCAGCAGGCTGTTTTCAATAAATGCCTGGTTGCTGCCACTGTGGGATTTTTCTACCCAGCGTTCATCCACCAGCGCCGCCGTAATCTGCGCCCAGGGCAGTGGACGCTTGGAAAGTTCGTGATAAACCGGTTCCGGGGTACTGCCTCCCGAGACAAGAAAAGTGGCTTGACCAGATTCTTTAATGCCTTGCTGCAGTTCGCAGGCACAGTCGTAGGCCAGTGCCTGTACCAGGCGTTCACGATCGGTAAAGAATTTCTCTTCTGCCATGAATACTTCCATCCATCGTTATGGATCACCGTAAAAATAGGTAATCCACAAAATCATTAGTAGGCGTTAAACCATTGGCGACCATCACGCGCTAGCAGTTCGTTAGCTTCTTCTGGTCCCCAGCTACCCGCAGGATAGGGCTTGGGCTGATTTTCGGTTTCACGCCAGTGTTCAATAATAGGGTCCACCCAGGCCCAGGCTGCCGCCACTTCATCGCGGTGAATAAACAGGGCCGAGTTATTGGCAGCGGCATCGAGCATCAACCGCTTATAGGCATCACTGCGGAAGCTGTCATAAGTGTCTGAAAGCGTTAAATTCAATTCCGCCGGCTGTAGCTCAGTGGTCAGGCTATCCATTTTCTTGGCCATCAAAATCAGTCGGATGCTCTCTTCCGGTTGCAAGCGGATAACCAAACGATTGGGGACTACATTGCCGGCGCTCTCGTCATAGACTAAGTGGGAAACTTTTTTGTACTGCACCACAATTTCCGCACAGCGTTTTTCCATACGCTTGCCTGTACGCAGGTAAAAAGGTACTCCCGCCCAACGCCAGCTATCGATATATGCACGCAAAGCGACAAAGGTTTCCGTGGCACTAGAGCCACCTCCCAGATCATCCAGATACCCCGGCACCTTTTGACCATTAATTTCTCCAGCAACATACTGGCCACGCACAACGTTTTTATCTACCAGACCGCCCTTTAGTGGGCGCAACGCCTCCAATACCTTGATTTTTTCCGCTCGAACATTTTTCGCGGTCATGGAATTCGGAGAATCCATAGCGATCAGGCACAAAAGTTGTAAAAGATGATTTTGCACCATATCCCGCAGCGCACCGGTTTCATCATAAAAACCCGCGCGGCCTTCAAGGCCGACAGTTTCAGAAATACTAATCTGTATATGGTCAATAGTTTTTGCATCCCAAAGGTGCTCGAACAATACATTACTAAAACGCAAGGCCAGCAAGTTTTGAACGGTTTCCTTACCCAGGTAATGATCGATGCGGAAAATACTATTTTCCGGAAAGTAACTCGAAATTTTGCTATTGATTTCGTCGGAAGTCTGCGCGTTATAACCGAGAGGTTTTTCTACCACCACCCGGGAATTTTTACTAATTAAGCCTTTGGATGAAAGGTTTTCACAGCAGGGACCAAAAACACCAGGGGGAATCGCCAAATAAAAAATTCGTACTCGCTCGGGATCTGATTCGAGGATGTCCGATAAGTGCGTCCACTGTTGATCCGGTACAGAAATATCCAGAGCCACAGGGCGTAATAACTGGCTAAAACCAGTCCAGATGGAATTGCAATATTCACCATCGCGCAAATGCTGCTGTAGGGCCTGAAGTGCCACATTTAGATATTGATCGGCGTCTTGCTGGTGGCGACAAACAGGAAGAATTCGGCAGCCCTCTGCTAAGCTGCCCTCTCGGTAAGCGCGATACAGTGCTGGAATCAACTTGCGCAGGGCAAGATCACCACCACCACCAAATAACACCATATCAAATGGGTTAGACATAAATTTTGCTCTGAAATCGTTTTCTACTGCGCCGTTTCTTTTGAGCGACACATATTAATAAAGGATACTGGCACCACTCTCGGCACCACTGGCGATAGCGCGCATATTGGCAAAAAGTTCCCGGCCCATACCGCGGGCGCTATCAGATAAATCGCACTGAGCGAGTTCGCGCGCATGTAATTCCGTTTCATCCACCAAGACCCGCAACATGCCAGCTTCGGCATCTAGCTCCACTATGTCACCATCGCGCACCTTGGCAATGGGGCCGCCTTCGACGGCCTCAGGAGACATATGAATAGCCGCCGGCACCTTGCCGGAAGCACCGGACATACGCCCATCGGTGACCAGGGCCACTTTGAAGCCTCGATCTTGCAGTACACCCAGGGTTGGAGTCAGCTTATGCAGTTCAGGCATACCGTTTGCTTGTGGTCCCTGAAAACGCACTACCGCAACAAAATCCCGTTCCAGCTCGCCAGCTTTGAAACGCTCCAGCAATTCATCCTGGTTATGCAGCACAATCGCCGGCGCTTTCACCTTGAGATGCTCTGGTTTAATCGCAGAAACTTTGATCACACTACGGCCGAGGTTGCCCTCCAGTAGCTGCAAGCCGCCGTGATGGGAGAAAGGATCGCTAACAGGGCGAATCACTGTAGTGTCGCCGCTCTCTTTCGCCGTTGGCCGCCAAACTACACCATCACCAGACTCGTTGAGGAAGGGGTCTTGGCAATAGGACTCAAGACCACTATCACCCAGCACCGTGCATACATCACCATGTAACAGACCAGCCTCAAGCAACTCACTCATCAGGAATTGCATACCGCCAGCTGCCGCAAAGTGATTGATATCGGCTGTACCGTTCGGGTAGACATGGCACAACAGAGGCACCACTTCAGAGAGGTCGGCCATATCCTGCCAGGTGATTTGGATACCGGCAGCTCGCGCCATCGCTATTAAATGCAGCGTATGGTTGGTAGAACCACCTGTGGCGAGCAGTCCCACAATACCGTTAACAAATGTTTTTTCAGTGAGGATTTTCGCGATGGGTGTGTGTTGGCTGGGCTCAGTAATTTTTGCTAACTGCGCCACCGCCGCTTCATTAAGTGCATCGCGCAGGCCAGTGCCAGGATTGACAAATGAACTGCCTGGCAACTGCAGGCCCATAATTTCCACCAACATCTGGTTGCTGTTAGCGGTGCCGTAAAAAGTACAGGTGCCAGCACTGTGGTAAGAAGCGCTCTCCGCCTCCAACAATTCGGCACGACCAACCTTGCCCTCGGCATAGAGCTGGCGAACTCGTACTTTTTCCGCATTAGAAAGCCCAGTGGGCATTGGGCCCGCCGGTACAAAAATTGAGGGTAGATGTCCAAAAGCGAGGGCACCGATTACCAGTCCCGGCACTATCTTGTCGCAGATGCCGAGGAACATAGCGCCTTCAAAGACATCGTGGGAAAGGGCGATAGCTGTGGACATAGCAATTACATCGCGGGAAAAGAGACTCAGCTCCATACCTGGCTGCCCCTGCGTCACCCCATCGCACATCGCCGGTACTCCACCGGCTACTTGCGCAGTGGCACCGTGGCGCGCCGCCGCCTCTTTCAAGCGTGGCGGATAAAGCCCATAGGGCTGGTGCGCTGAGAGCATATCGTTATAAGCGGTAACAATCCCCAGATTGGGACCACGCCCGGAAACAATAAGCTGCTTGTCCTTTTCTGGAGAGGCTGCAATAGCATGGGCCAGGTTGCCACAGGACAGGTGCGCAGTGGCACGCCCTTCAATGTGCGCCTTCTCCACCTGAGCCAAATACTGAGCGCGGGTTGCCTCACTACGCTGAATAATTCGCTCGGTAACTGCCTGAACCTTGCTGTGAACCATGACTCTTCCGTATTAATTCTGCTCGATGCACGCTTGAGCTGACATCGATGCCTTATTGCGGTGGCGGCACAGCCACCATTGAGTTTTCATTCCTGAAAGGGCCTTCCGGCAAGTAAAATCCCGCCGCCTGACTGGGTTGTAGTGCGGGCGAAGCCCTATCACCCGGCAGGCGATGGACAAAATGGAGAATTACATCGCCCATCCAGCAAAAAAAGTGCACTTTTTTTTCAAGAAAAACTAATAGGCTTGATCAACATCCCTACCAAACCCCAAGAAATGCACTTTCTTACCAGGCCTAATTTTTACCGGAGCCCACTAACCCCATCGGATACTAGTGGGCCAGTGAGTTCAAATCCTCCCCCCTCCAGATGGAGTAAAAAGCTCACAAACCTCAAATGGCACTAGCAAATAAGGTCCTGCAAGCTTAATGAAGCGTATTATGTAGTAAAACTACAAAAAAGATCAAGAGCCAACCTATAGCCGACATAAGAACCAAGCCATTAGCCTGGGAAGGTCAAGTGAAGCGATGCGAAATCCTCCAATAAAGAGAATTAAACGCCACAATAGCAAGATATACGGGAAATAAATTTTTGGTACCAAAAGGTAATAATGTAAGAAAATTACAAAAAGATGTCAGATCAGTATATTTTGCTCATGCCCACTACCGCCATTAACCGGGATTTCTAGCTGCTGCCAAACTGTCAGTACCGAGTGATCCTTTTTACTTCGGATGGTCCGAACAAAGAAGATGAGATGAGCTTGAGCCTAGAGGCCTCCCCAGGGCAGGTTTTGCAAGAGGAATCGGTGCCGATGAAAGTCACCATTAACGACGTTGCCGCACGTGCAGGCGTATCAATTAAGACAGTTTCTCGGGTCATAAACAATGAACCCTCTGTGCGCCCCAGCACCCGCGAGCGGGTCATGCAGGCGGTACAAGCCCTAAACTACCGTCCCAACCTGGCCGCGCGCAATCTGGCAGGTACCCATTCCTATTCCATTGCCTTTATTTACGACAACCCCAATGCCTACTATGTGATCGACATGCAAAACGGCATCCTCGAAGCCTGCCGCGAACGGGGCTACGAACTGCTTATCCATCCTGGCAGTGGCCGAAGAGAAACCATCCATGAAGAGTTGCGCAAACTAATAGAGCAAAGCCGGGTTGCCGGACTGGTACTCACTCCCCCTTTCTCCGAGACCCGGGAAGTTATCGATACTTTGAAGTCACTGGATGTGGAGTTTGTACGGATAATTTCCTCTGAAGGTTGCGGCCAGGGAGAGGAAAACTGCATTGCAATTGATGACGAAACCGCCGCTTTCACAATTACCCAACATTTATTGCAGCTGGGGCACAGACAAATTGCCTACCTTGGCGGTGGCGCCGAACACTTATCCACCCTCAGCCGACTAGCGGGTTACAAAAAGGCCCTGCAAAAAGCTGGCTTACCTTTTACTGAAGAGCAGGTCATAGAGGGCGAATATTCCTTTGACTCCGGCGTAGCCGGGGCGACCGCCTTATTACACTCAGTCACCCCTCCCACGGCCATCTTTGCCGGTAATGATGAAATGGCTGCAGGAGCACTTTTTGCCGCGCGCATGTTAAACATTGAGGTGCCACAACAACTTTCTATCGCTGGCTTCGAAGACAGCCCCTTTTCACGCCAGACCTGGCCGAAGCTCACCACCGCCCACCAACCGAACGAAGATATTGCCCGTCGCGCTACAGAACTATTATTGGAGCGTATTCAATGCCGTGGAGGACAGGAAAAAGAACAACTAAACAGCGTAAAGTCAGATAGCAATTACCGCAGCTTTACGCCGAGTCTAATCGTGCGAGAATCCAGTGGTCCGGTAGTTGAGAAAGCCTACAACCCTCAAACTTGATTGATAGGCAAGCACACTACTCACCATAAACCTGACGCCCACCGATCCAGGTTTTTTGCACATTAAAATTACGGTCGAGCAAAATAAAATTCGCTTTGGTTCCAGGAACAATCCTTCCACCCTGCGAACCCAGAAACTGGCAAGGATAGAGGCTTGCCATTCGCAAGGATTCACAGATATCCAAGCCACACCAGTCGCTGATATTACGCACTGCCCCCATCATATCCAGATGCGAACCGGCCAACTCTCCGGTACTTGAAGTGAGCTTATCCCCCTCTCTAGTTACCACCCGATCAAATAACGGAAAGCTCAGCGCATCACTTCCCACCAAGGACATGGCATCAGTCACAAGAAGCAGCTTTCCATGCGGCTTAACCTTGAGCGCCAGAGTAATAGCCTCGGCACTGACATGATGACCATCAGCAATAATTCCGCACCAAGCTTCGTCGCTAACAAGAGCGGATCCCACCATACCCGGCTCGCGAGAATGCAACGGCGACATGGCATTGTACAAATGTGTAAAACCCACTGCACCAGCCTGCAATGCCGAACGCACGGTTTCCCCATCGGCATTAGAATGCCCCAAACACACCCGCACCCCCATAGAAGACAATCGACTGATATCCTCCATGGGCACTGTTTCCGGCGCCAGGGTAACAACCTTGATACCCAGATCCTCTCGCGCATAAATTTGCCACTCCTCATCGCCAAGAGGACGAATAAATGA
The DNA here is from genome assembly GCF_052466765.1 of Microbulbifer mixtoriginis (SeqCode). Classification (NCBI taxonomy): domain Bacteria; kingdom Pseudomonadati; phylum Pseudomonadota; class Gammaproteobacteria; order Cellvibrionales; family Microbulbiferaceae; genus Microbulbifer; species Microbulbifer mixtoriginis (SeqCode). The sequence continues at coordinate 3,626,493 of NZ_CP174289.1, read as the reverse complement.
CTGCTCATGAGTCCCCTTTTTCGGCACGCTAAGATGTGGTCCTTCAAAGTGGATACCGATCACACCGGATACTTGCTGATGCAGCGCAGCACTAACCGCATTCGCAGCTTCCTGCATAATATCGAGACGGTCGGTAATCAGCGTGGGGAGAAAAGCTGTAGTGCCGAACCGGGCATGAGCCTCGCCCATTGTACGCAACCCTGCAACATTGGGCTCTTGGTTAAACAGTACACCACCACCACCATTCACCTGCACATCCACCAACCCCGGCGCCAATAGGCCCTGTAAATATGTCGCTGAGGACTGCGGGGATTTTCCAACGGAGGCAATGCGACCATCATCGTCGATAATCAGTGACACGTCCTCCAAGATCCGTTCACCATCAAAAAGCTTCTCTGCGACCAGGGCGAAAGCCACAACCTCTCCTTAACACTGAATATTATTTACACCGAAATTTCTGGCAGATTATTACACGGTCTGAGTGACCTTTTTTAGGCCTGCCGGCTCATCAGGATTAATACCGCGGTTTACTGCAACATGGGCAACATCGATATAAAAGCGCTGCAGCAAAGCAAGGGGGGCGATGCGGGGATGTACTCCTTTACTCGGCACATGCAGATTGATCAGGCTTGCCCCTCTTTGCACTATGTCATCAATTTGCTCACTATGCGCCTTGAATGACTCATCCTCAATAGGGACATTTACAACGGTCAGCTTGTCTTCAACGAGAGTAACCGGCCCATGCAAAAATTCTGCACTGGAAAAAGACTCCGCATGGATATTGCACACTTCTTTTAATTTCAGCGCCAGCTCGCGGGTTATGGCATAACCGGGACCGCGTCCGAGCACCACCAGATTCTGCACCGAAGCCAGATCCTCAGGTCTCAATTGTATCTCTGCGCGAACAGCAGCTTCTAAAGTTTCAGGTAGTTTTTCCAAGGCCAGGCGCAACGTCTTGTCACCACTCCAGCAAGCCACCAACTGCAAAATTGCCGAAAGCGTGGCCAGGTAACTTTTGGTTGCTGCCACCGCTTTTTCCGGCCCAGCCTTCAAGGGAATCAGTAAATCGACAATATCCTTGATTGGCGCCTGCTCATCATTCACCAAGGCTACTGTATAGGCGCCGCACTCCCTGGCCATCTTCGCCTGAGCCAGAATATCCGGACTGCGCCCCGACTGAGAGATCACCAGCACCAATGCCCCTTCCAATTTCAATCGGCGTCCATACACACTGGAAACTGAAGGCGCCGCAGCAAAGGTGGGCGTTCCTGTTTCTATTTCGATCAGATACTTGGCAAAAACACCAGCATGGTCAGAAGAACCCCGCCCAACAATCATGACAAAGCGTGGAGCTTGAGCTTGCAAACGCTCCCCCAGGCGCTCCATCACTTTCGCATTCGTTTGTAGCTGTTCAGCAACTCTTGCCGGAGCCTCACGGGCTTCGGCCTCCATGATCGTCGTAGTCATTCCATCATTCACTCAGGCTACCCCTCCCCCCGAAACCGGACTCCCGGCAAACTTTTTGGAGGAATCCAACTATCAGTTTATGTGCAGGTAGCACATAAAGAGCGGCTGTTTTAATGGCTGGGGAGGTCATTGTCACTTCTTTTATCAAACCATTTTCAACTCATTCCCGATAAGCGTGAAAAGCTTCCCAAAGCAGGCCTAAACGAGAGAAACAGGAGATTTCACGCCACAAGACGCTTATACCCTAATCATCTATGCTTTCTAATAATTCCCCGATATCAATCGGGCAATGCCTACAGGAAAAATCGATGACAAAAGCGGGTGGCACGCCAATACACCATTTCTGGCGAGTTATAACGCTCCTAATCCTATTACTATTTATTAACAGTTGCTCCAGCATCCAATTTGCCTACAACAATGTGGATTACTGGATTCGCTGGAAAGCCCAAAAATATGTAGAACTGGACCGCACCCAAAAAGGTGAGCTGCAGGGCGCCCTTAACAGCTTTTTTCGCTGGCACCGACAGACCCAACTCCCTCGCTACGCCAACTTTTTGAACAACCTAGCAAAAAGGGTCGATGAAGGAGCACTGGAAAATCCCAACTTGCAACCTATCGATAAGCAGGTCCATCAGTTTTTAGCAGCCGCCAGTGAAAATGCTTACAACCTGATGCTGCCTTTGGCAGCGCAGTTGAGTGAACAACAAATTAATGAACTACAAGGCAATATGTGGAGAAAAGAACAAAAGAGATTGGAAAAATGGCAACGCTCTCCGGAAAAAGTACAACATAAGCGCGACAAAATTATCCGGAGAGAAAGCATTCGCTGGCTCGGCGCCCTTACCGAAGAGCAAAAAAAAATGATTACCGCCTGGGTATCCAAAATGGAGTACAATCCTCTACAGCGCATCGAGCAACGAAGACTCTGGCAATCCAAAACCTTCGAATTATTGCGTAACAAACCGGAGGGATACCTGGAAAAAATCCGCAGCCTGCTGCTCAACCCAGAACAACTCTGGTCTCAAGAATATCGTCAGAATCAGGAACAGCGCCAACAGCAGGCGCAAGAACTGGCCAAAAAAATATTAACCAGTACCAGCCTTGAACAACGCCGACATCTCAGTAAAACACTAAGAGAATACGCGCAGGACTTTCACTCCCTCGCCAACCAATAAAAATACCGAAGAAAAAAGATAAAGCGCACTTATAAGCCAGTGCACCCTAAAAAGTAACCTTCAAAAATCGTAACATGGGGCTGACTAAGCCCAGCTCATACTGCTAAGCTCGCCAACTCTAATGACCAGCCAGGGGACTTCACGTGCAAATCGAATCCGCCAGTTTTGACCAGTTAGCCGAGTGGGAAAAAGAGCTGAGTTCCCACTATGAGCGCATCCGTCAACACGAGCTAAATCTGGATATCACCCGTGGCAAACCCTCCACAGAACAGTTGAATTTATCCGACAAGCTCGACGGTATCCTGTGTAACGATTACCGCGCCGCAGGAGGCACTGACACCCGCAATTACGGCGGTTTAATCGGGCTCACTAGTGCCCGTGAACTTGGTGCGGATATGCTTCAAGTACCCACAGAAGAGGTTATCGCCGCAGGCAACAGCTCCCTAACCCTGATGTATCACGCAGTGCTAACCGGCTACCTGTTCGGCTTTGCCGGCAATACCCCCTGGCGAGAATTGAAAGCCCCCAAATTCCTCTGCCCTGTGCCCGGATATGATCGGCACTTCAGTATTTGTGCACAACTGGGGATCGGTATGGTCAGCATCCCCATGAATGATCAAGGACCTAATATGGACCTTGTAGAAAAGTATATTCGTGAGGACAATGAAATTATCGGTATCTGGTGCGTGCCCAAGTACTCCAATCCCAGTGGTATCACTTACAGTGATGAAACCGTAGAGCGCCTGGCTCAGCTCGGCCAAATCGCCAATCCAGGCTTTCGAATATTCTGGGATAACGCCTATGCTGTACACGACCTTGGACACTATGTCAGTCTCGCCAGCATTCGTGCTGCCACTCTGGAAAATGACACTGTGGACTCAGTGCTTCAATTTGCCTCCACCTCTAAAGTCTCCCATGCCGGAGCCGGTGTCGCATTTGTCAGTGCCAGTAGTGCCAACCTGCAATCCTTGCAGCAACAGATGCAGACCATGACTATTGGCCCAGATAAAGTGAATCAGCTGCGCCACTCACGCTTCTTTACCGAATTCACCACCCTGAAGGAACACATGCGCAAGCATGCCAATATCCTTAAGCCCAAATTTGACTGTGTGCTGGAACACCTGCACAACGGTCTGGCTGAAATGGATCTGGGCCAATGGGAAAAACCTCAAGGAGGGTATTTTGTCTCCTTCAATACCCGCAAAGGCTGTGCCAAGGCCGTAGTCAAGTTGGCAGCAGAGGCCGGTGTAAAACTCACCCCTGCAGGTGCCACCTTCCCCTATGGTAAAGATCCTGAGGACAGCAATATCCGCATAGCACCGAGCTTCCCCCCCCTGGAAGAACTCGACACCGCCATGTCGGTGTTTGTACTGTGCGTGAAACTAGCCAGTGTGCGCCAGAAGCTGGAGCAACAGCGAAAGGCAGGATAACCTTCTGAAATGGTTTGGCAGAGAATCAAAAGGGCGGCATTAAAAACTGCCTTTTTGATTCAAGCAGCGTTTTCGCTTGAGAGATAGCGTCGTGCGAACTTCTCATCGGCTAAATCTAAATCGACCACCACGAGCCCATCAACGGAATCACAAAAGTCTGGATCAACATTGAAGGCGTGAAAACTAGTGCCACCCGGCTTGGTTAATGCAGCATACTTTTTGAAAAGTGGCGGTAAAACCACCCCCTCTTCACGCAACACCAGTTTTAACTGGCGCATATCCGCAATTGAATCCCCAGAGAGATCTGGCAGAGGTGCACCGGCTTGCAGGAAAGGCAGACGCGCATCGCCCAGTGGGTTTTGCGGAGCAAAATAATGGGAAAAATATCTTACAATTGCCGACTTTGCCCGCACCGAAAATGTTCCCGGCATAGAAACAGGGCCAAATAAATAGCGCACTTTATTGCGCAAGACCCACTGGCCGATAGCACTCCATAGCAAATCCAGCCCTTTGCCCCTCCAGTATTCAGGCAGTAAGAAACTGCGACCAAGTTCTGCCGAACCCGGCAGGCAATATCGCGGTGGGGATGGATAATTGAACAGGGTGCTGCTGTAGATTTCATTCTCTGCCAAGCTCTCGGTGCCCGCTATACGGTAGGCGCCCACTATCTGCTGGCAATGATGGTCCCACAGTAGCAAGTGGTCATAGTGCGCATCAAATGCATCCCAATCCCGACTCTGCCCTGTTCCCTCACCCACTGCCCGGAAAGCCACTTCACGCGTACGCGCCAGCTCACGCATAACTGGGCAATCCGGCCGCTGTCGATAGAGTCGCACGGAGAAATTCCCCTGGGAGGTCAAAGCTTCACAGTTCTCGATTATTTTTTTCACCTCCCCCCTAGACTCAGCAGCGGCAATAAGTTCCGGCCCCAGAGGCGCGGGAGAACGATGCAATTTATAGACATGTTTGCGCCAGAGAGCCGCCTGGGCACGAGGAGTTAGCGGCCAACTGCGGAAGTGCTCTGCTTCCAGGGGGCGGCCAATACGGATATCAATACCACGGCTAGCCTGCTTAAACATTTCTCTAATAAGCCAAAGGGTTGAAAGTGGTTTATTCAGCATCGACAGACCGTAGAACCACCAGGAATTTCTGCCGAGTACTTGCACAGGTAAGATCGGTGCATTGGCCTTCTCAGCAAAGCGGACAAACCCAGGGTTCCAGCGCCCATCGCGCACCCCCTGGGGGCTTAGGCGTGAAACCTCACCGGCGGGAAAAATAATTACAGCCCCACCCTGGCCGAGATAATCATAAATCCCTTGCACATCGGCACGGCGGGTACGTCCGTTAAAGTTATCTACCGGCAAAAAATATGGACGCAATGGGTGAATATTCCATAAAAGATGACTGGCAATTGCACGCACATCCTTGCGCACTCTGGCAACCATATCGATTAATGCCAGGCCATCCAGGCTGCCCAGGGGGTGATTAGCCACAATAATCAAGGGCCCAGTCACTGGCACCCGCTCCAATTCCGAGGGATTTAACTCATAGCGGAAATTGAGGTCACTAAATAACTGGCGAATAAAATCCAACCCTCCCAAGTGAGGGTAACGCCGCCCAAATTCTACAATCTGTTCCTCACAACAAATTTTTTTAAGGGTAGCGGAGACCAATTTTCGTGTGGGCTTTTGCGGCGCTGCGCTGTACCAGGCATTTTTTTGTAACAGTGTTTCAAGCTGAATCATGCGGCCACCACCTCTGTCATTATGCTGGCTATTTTTGGGGCCCGGTACCAATGGAGCAGTTCCAGGCTGCCATCTTGCTGTTCTACCACGGCACTCATCGAGTCGACCCAATCACCGCAGTTTGCGTAAGTAACCGTACGTCCACCTCTGTTCTTATTGCGCAGCGCCGGGCGATGAATATGCCCACAGATAATTCCATCCATCCCCTTAGCCTGAGCCTCACCCACGGCGACATTTTCGAAATCGGTCATCATTTGCCTGGCTGCACTCACACGGTTCTTTACTTGGCTGGCCAGAGACCACCAGGGCTTGTTGAAACGACTACGCCAATAATTAATCCAGCGGTTAAATCGAAGCATAAGGTAGTAACTGCGATCCCCAATGTGGTAACTGAGCGGATTAATTTTGATATTATGTTCAAATTGATCGCCGTGGGTTACCCAGTAGCGTTTACCGCTGGCAGCTGTGTGAATCCAATCACGCTCGATACGAATATTACCCAGACGTTTACCCGCCCAGCTGCGCATGGGGGCGTCGTGATTTCCGGGAATATAAATAACCTCCGGAGTAAGACTGCTTAACTCCGAAAGCATCCCTAACAACATGGAGGATGCCTGACACCAGGTGCCCTTCCCTTTAGAGAGGGCATACATATCGAAAATATCCCCTACCAGGTACACCTTATCGGCACGATTCTGTGCCAAGAAATCCGCCAACCGATGAGGCTCACTGTCTCTACTGCCCAAATGGACATCAGATATCCACAGCGCATGGTAGCGATTGCCCATAGCAAGGCTCCAACCTTTGACCAGTAATCAACTCGCGTAAAGACTGATAACCTGCCTGCCGAGCGCCAACCTATGCCATGCAGTGGAATTTATCGGTCAATAGTTTGCAAGCCGCGAACAGGCGAACGCTTATTGGATATCGATCAAATACCATTAAGGCCAATGATCGCCTGCGCAGTCACTTTGCAGCGATTTGATGACAGTCCAGAGGACCTTTATTGAAGCTTATATTGCAGTGAAACCCGCTAGACTGCGAGGGCTTTAGGCGCCCGAATCAGCCTGGCCCAAGGCCAGCTGATTCGGTAAAGAGGAGAGGGTTATTCGGTGTCTTGGGGATGACGAATGGGCGGCGCAAAGGGAAACTTTGCAACTTTATCGCCTTTAACTTCGACAATTTTGCCTGTCCCCTCTTTTTCCACCTCATCGATACGCACAATACTGTGCATCGGGATATAGGAACGGGTTACCGAGGCAAACTCGGTTTTTAGCTTTTCTTCACTGGGGTCCACTACCAGCTGGGCCTTCTCCCCGAAAACAAACTCCTCGACTTCAATAAAGCCGTACATATCGCTCTGATAAATCGCCCGGGCATAGAGTTCATACACCTGGCTCTGGTTGTGGAAAATCACTTTATATATCGGGTTGGCCATAAGTCTCTCAGGATGGGGAATACCCCGAAGCTCGAAGTTGTTCAGAAAGCGGGCAAAGCCCGAAAAAGCGCGCAAGAATAGCACAGGTTCTCAACCGCTAATATAGCCATCTATGCAGTGCCGGGTCCTGTCGCTATAATGCCCCACTCGTTTAATTGACCAGTTTTTAATCAGGCACGATATGTCCGATACACCGGCGAAAAAGCTATACATCAAAACCCACGGCTGCCAAATGAATGAGTACGATTCCGCCAGGATGCGCGATCTACTCGGCGAGTCTCACGCTATGGTACCCACCGACGATCCCGAAGAGGCGGACGTTCTCCTGGTCAATACCTGTTCCATTCGCGAGAAAGCTCAGGAAAAACTGTTCCACCAGCTGGGTCGCTGGAGACGCCTCAAGGAAAAAAATCCCGAGCTGGTTATCGGCGTCGGAGGCTGTGTAGCCAGCCAGGAGGGCGAGGCTATCGCCAAGCGCGCGCCCTATGTAGATCTGATCTTCGGCCCGCAAACTCTGCACCGCCTTCCAGAAATGATGGAAACCAAAGAGCAGAAGAATGGCGTGGTCGTTGTAGATATCAGCTTCCCGGAGATCGAGAAGTTCGACCGATTGCCACAACCTGAAGCCGACGGAGCCACGGCTTTTGTCTCCATTATGGAAGGTTGCTCCAAGTACTGCACATTCTGTGTAGTGCCCTACACTCGCGGCGAGGAAGTAAGCCGTCCAGTCGCCGATGTACTGGAAGAAGTTGCACACTTAGCAGAGCAGGGTGTAAGGGAAGTGAACCTACTTGGCCAGAACGTCAATGCTTACCGCGCCGCCGGGGTAGACGGACAGGAAGTGGACTTCGCCGAGCTGATCACCTATGTAGCGGCAATTGATGGCATCGACCGCATCCGCTACACCACATCGCATCCGGTAGAGTTCTCCGACGCTTTGATCGACGTCTATGCACAGGTGCCTGAACTGGTCAGCCACCTGCATCTACCAGTGCAAAGTGGCTCCGACCGTATTTTAATGGCCATGAAACGTGGACACACCGCGCTGGAATACAAGTCCAAGATTCGCCGCCTGAAGAAAATACGCCCGGACATCTGCCTTTCTTCGGACTTTATCGTGGGCTTCCCCGGTGAAACCGACAGAGATTTCGAAGCTACCATGAACCTGATTCAGGAAGTGGGCTTTGATATATCTTTCAGCTTTATTTATTCCCCGCGCCCAGGTACTCCGGCAGCGGATCTCCCCGACGACACCCCGGAAGACGTCAAAAAAGAGCGCCTGCAGCTTTTGCAAAACCGTATCAACCAGCAGGCCCAGGCAATTGCCCGGCACATGGTAGGTAATACTGAGCGGGTTTTGGTGACCGGAGTTTCCAAGAAGGATCCAGGCCAGCTGCAAGGACGCACTGAGAATAACCGGGTGGTTAATTTCCGCGCCGATGACCTGGCCCTGATCGGTAAATTTGCCGATGTGCTGATTGAGGAAGCCCTGCCTAACTCCCTACGCGGTACTTTACTCACCTCGGAACTGGAAGAGGACTTATTCTGATCTGAGGCCTTGTGGCCCCCCTACCCTCCTGGCAAGGCGTGCTTTAAAACCACCCCTTGCCACCCAAATTTCCTAATAACACCTCTGAAATTACAAGCTGTAATTAAAATCGGGTAAAGTTAGAACCTATTGGTAGCACCCAAAGCTTTCCTATCTGGGGAAAATGGGTATACCCTAGCTATGAACCCTCTAGATTAAGGTGCCGGAAACCAGTTTGGAAACGCAAACCCTCGCTCAAAGTATTACCCTCGAGCCCAACGATGCTCGCCGTCTCGCCAACCTCTGCGGTCAGTTCGACCAACATCTGCGCCAAATAGAACAGCGACTGGATATTGAGATCCGCAACCGCGGCAATCAGTTCGCCGTTTACGGTGAAGCTAAAAAAGCCAAGGCTGCCTGTGAATTACTTAGCTTCCTGTACAAGGAGACTGACTCCCGGGATCAACTGACCCCCGATGAGATTCACTTAGCCCTGCAACAAGCCGGTGTAGAGGAGCTTCTCCACAAGGGAGAGAAGGGCGAATCCACTGAAGCAGACCAGGTGGTATTGATTCGTACTAAGAAATGCTCTGTGCGTCCCCGAGGTTTGAATCAGCGCAAGTATGTGCATGCGGTTCAGAGTAACGATATCAATTTCGGTATTGGCCCAGCGGGTACTGGCAAGACCTACCTCGCAGTAGCCTGTGCGGTCGAGGCCCTGCTCAAAGACCAAGTGGAGCGCATCTTACTAGTCCGCCCGGCGGTAGAAGCAGGCGAAAAGCTCGGCTTCCTCCCCGGTGACCTGAGTCAGAAGGTAGACCCCTACCTACGACCGCTGTACGACGCACTCTATGAAATGCTCGGTTTTGAAACAGTGGGCAAACTCATTGAGCGCAATGTGATCGAGGTAGCCCCCCTGGCCTATATGCGTGGGCGCACCCTCAACAATGCCTTTGTCATTCTCGATGAAAGCCAAAACACCACCCGCGAGCAGATGAAAATGTTCCTGACCCGGATCGGTTTCGGCTCCACTGCAGTGATTACCGGAGACCCGAGCCAGGTGGACCTGCCACGAGGGCAGGCCTCAGGGCTGCGTCACGCGGTGGAAGTCCTGGGCAAGGTCAACGGCATCAGTTTCACCCATTTCGGCGCTAAGGATGTTGTCCGCCACCCTCTCGTACAACGTATTGTCGAAGCCTACGATATCCACGAGGCTGAGCGGGATGCCAGTGTCAGCAACAAAGCCGACGAGAATGCCGCCTGAGGTTCCTCCACAGAGTTATGATTGATTTAACCCTTGATGTGCAGCGGGCTAGCCGCTGCACAAACCTACCCTCCGATGAAAAGATCCGCACCTGGGTCATTAACGCTCTGTCCGGCCGAAAAGATGAGGCCGAACTGGCAGTTCGAATCGTCGACGAAGAGGAGAGCCAAGCGCTCAACGCGCAATATCGCGGCAAAGATAAGCCGACCAATGTCCTGTCCTTCCAAGCAGACTTTCCCGCAGAGCTGAACCTCCCACTATTAGGAGACTTGGTAATTTGTGCTCCCGTTGTGGAGAAGGAAGCGAAGCAACAGAACAAAACGACTGAGGCGCACTGGGCACATATGCTAGTCCATGGCACACTGCACCTTCTGGGTTATGACCATATCAAAGACAGCGATGCGGAAATCATGGAAAGGCTAGAGACTGGCCTAATGACCCATCTCGGCTTTGCGGACCCCTACACCCCTCTCGATGAGGCGGGATAACGAGGGTTGAAATGAATCTACCCACTAACGATTACTGATTGAAATAGACGAGAGATATTCGGAGCATGGCCACTTCCATGACCACTGACGAGCCCCCAAGTAGTCACTCTTCCAGCAAAGCCAGGTCGAGTGAAAAGAACTGGCTGGAAAGATTGTTTGGTGCATTTTCTGCCGAACCCAAGTCCCGCGATGAACTATTGGACATCATCAAAGACGCCGCTGAAAATCAGCTGGTTGACGCCGAGGCCCTGTCCATCATCGAGGGCGCCCTGGACGTATCCAACCAGCAGGTTCGGGAGATAATGATCCCTCGCTCGCAGATGGTGGTTGTAGGGCTACAGGACAAGCCGGAAACGTTTCTCCCCAAGATTATCGAGTCAGGCCATTCACGCTTTCCTGTCGTCGGCGAGAGTATCGACGATATCCGCGGAATACTGCTAGCCAAAGACCTGCTCCCCCTGCTCCTCAAGGGCGTCGGCGAATTTCAACTCGAAGATATTATTCGCCCAGCCAATATCATCCCTGAAAGTAAGCGCCTCAACATTCTCCTGCGAGAGTTCCGTGAAAACCGCTACCACATGGCCATCGTTATCGACGAATATGGCGGCGTTTCCGGCGTAGTGACCATTGAGGACATCCTCGAAGAAATTGTCGGTGAGATCGAAGACGAAACCGATGAGGAAGAGGCAGATAGCTTTATCCGCCGGGTGGGAGAAAATGACTACATAGTCAAGGCTCTCACGCCGATCGAAGAGTTCAATGAATTTTTTAAATCCGAATTCAGCGATGAAGAATTCGACACAGTTGGTGGTCTGATTATGCAGTCTTTCGGCCACTTGCCCGGTCGCGATGAGGTCACCCGCTTGGGAGACTTCCTCTTCCGGGTGCTCTACGCGGACAGCCGGCAAATTCACCTGCTGCGCGTGGCCCATATGCGTAAACCACCCGATGAAGATTGAGTTAAGCCCCCTCTGGGGCTCTAGCCAAGATTTTCTCGGGTAGGATGCAGCCGCAACGGCGGCTACCGATTAAGCGAGTCTATGCGAAGATTACTTTTACCTGCCGCTGGTGCAGCTGCCGGCGGGCTAATGACGCTCTCCCTGGCCCCTTTCAACTATTGGTTGTGCGGCCTACTTTCTCTGGCGCTTTTTGCCGGGCTATTCCTGTTTGCCTCTCGCGGCAAGCCGCTGCGTGGGCGCACCAGCTTCTGGCTAGCCTTCTGTTATGGGCTAGGCCTTTACGCCACTGGTGGCTCTTGGGTCTATGTCTCAATTACCAATTTTGGCAATTCTTCGCCGCCGCTGGGATTCGCACTCACCGCCAGCTTCGTCGCGCTGATGGCGGCGCTGCTTGCAGCACCGTTCTATTTCCTCGGTCGCTTTACCGCCAACAAATTTAGCTTCGCCCTCGCCTTTGCCGCACTCTGGTTTATCAGTGAGTGGTTCCGCAGCTGGATGTTCACTGGCTTTCCCTGGCTGTTCGCCGGCTATGCCCACTTGGAGACCTGGTTATCTGGCTGGGCTCCGGTGGTGAGTGTCTACGGAATTGGACTTTTTCTGGCCCTCTCCGGTGCGGTCATCGCACTGGCTGCCAGTGGCCGCTTGTCCCCCCTCAAGCGACCGGCCCATATTGTACTAATTGGTGCAGCAATCGTACCCTGGCCCCTCGGTGCTGCCCTCGCCAATATTCAGTGGACTCAGGCAGAGGGAGGCATCATAACCGTTGGACTGGTACAGGCTAATATTCCCCAGGAGAAAAAGTGGCTGCCGGAGTTTCGCGGCGAGACTATTAGCCGCTATCAGGAGGGTACCCGCACCCTGAGCGAGCGTGATGTCGACGTTATAATCTGGCCTGAAGCAGCGCTACCCATGCTTTACGGCCAGGCCCCAAACCTAATGCAGGCTCTGCAACGCAATGCAGAGAAAACCGGCATTGATCTTATCAGCGGAATTCTCTACGACACCCACAGCCCTGTGGATAACTCTCGCAAAGTCCACAACTCCGCAGCGGTCTTTGGCCGCAGCCCCAGTGTTTACCATAAGCGTCACCTGGTACCTTTTGGTGAGTATGTCCCACTGGAGGAGCTGATTCGAGGCACTATTGAATTCTTCAATTTACCCACCTCCTTTATTCGCTCCGGACCCGACCAACAGGGGCCACTGAATGCTGCAGGAGCACGTTGGGCTCCACTAATCTGCTATGAAATTGTCTACCCTCGCCTAGTGGCGGATAGCGCTCTCACCTCCCAGGTACTCCTGACCATCAGTAATGATGCCTGGTTCGGTGAATCCATAGGGCCGTTACAACATATGCAAATGGCGCAAATGCGCGCACTGGAAACCGGTCGCTATTTAGTCCGCGGCACCAATACCGGTGTAACCGCGATTGTCGATCCCCGCGGGCTTATCATTGAGCAGCTGCCACAATTTGAGCAAGCCAATATGAGCGGTGACATACGTGCGATGCACGGCTCAACACCATTTATGCTTGCCGGAATTTTCTCAGTATTTGCCCTGGCACTACCAATGTTGGCGTTGGCTGTAATCCTCAATCGCAAGCGAAAGAACAGCGCTACCAAGCCGATGACCGGGGGAGTGACCGAATAGTAATGACCTGCCACTGATCACTCTAAAGTGTGCCGCCGAGACACCCCGCATGTACAGATGACTGCTATGCTGCATGCAATTTACCTGTGAAATTATGGCGGGGATGGGCAGTCTATGCATTGCTTAATCAGTGGTGGCACCGGTTTGATCGGTAGACTCTTTTGCCAACGCTGGCTCGCTCGTGGTGACACACTTACAGTGCTTAGTCGCCATCCGGATAAGATACACCAACTCTGCGGAGAGTCTGTCAATGCCGCCAGCGCTCCTGAAGAGGTTCAAGAGCCGGTAGACGTTGTTGTCAATCTGGCAGGGGAACCCATTTCCTCTCGCTGGACCGAGAAACGCCGTGCCGAAATTCGCAACTCACGCCTGAATACCACCGAACGGCTAGTACGCTGGACACTCGCCCAAAGAGAACGCCCCAATTACTTTCTCTCAGGATCTGCTATTGGATACTACGGAGACCGTGGCGGCGAACTGCTCAAGGAGGACAGCCCTGCTGGCGGAGGGTTTTCCGCACAACTGTGCCGTGACTGGGAAGCGGCCACACTGCCACTACAAAGGGCCGGGATGTGCGTCGGAATCATACGCACGGCTATTGTGCTCTCCAACCGAGGGGGAGCACTTCCCAAAATGCTACCCGCATTTCGCCTGGGACTTGGTGGACCAATGGGTTCTGGCGAACACTGGATGAGCTGGATTCACGAAGACGACGAAGTCGGGTTGATACTTCACGCTATTGACCAACACCTATGCATCCCTTTTAACGCCAGTGCTCCAGAAGCAGTTACCAATAACAGCTTCAGCCGCTTATTGGCAAAACAGCTACACCGCCCCTGCTTTTTCCGCTCTCCAGCCTGGCTGCTGAAAACCCTGTTCGGGGAGATGGCAGAAGAGCTACTCCTTGCCAGCGAAAGAGTGGAGCCCCGAGCCGCCTTAAACAGCGGCTACAGTTTCCAGTTTCCTACCCTGGAACAAGCACTAGCGGACCTGCTAGCTAAAGACAATGCTAGCAATAAGGTAAGTGTCTGATTCCTGGGCACTTTTATTGGCTGGATCAGGCTATGCTGCTTAAGCCGCAACTACGCTACTCTCCAGGGCCTGCATTAAATAACGCCGACTGGATTCACTGGTGACTAAATCCCCGTGACTACCCATAGGGGCTGAGCCAACCCAGTGCGCGTGCCAGCGATACCACTGGGACTCCTCTGCATTTACCCGCAGCTCGATGAATTCCACTTCTGCAGGATCTAAACCGAACTCACGGACAATTTGCCCCGCAAATGTCTCAAAATTTTTATTCAAATGGGCCCCGCTCTCAGCACCGCCACATAGGAAAAATAGAATTCGGCCATCCTGGTCCACACGCTTGAAGCCGATCCAAACAGCCCGGTTGAGTCGGTTGTGCAATTGGATGGGAGTGAAGGAAACCGGGATGCCCTTCATCATAAGGTTATCTCGTTTATTGTTATGGTTGTTATCCACAGTCGCTACTCCAATGTAAGTAGTAATTAGCGGGTGAGATCTGTGGCGCCAGTCGTCCATTTACCTAGTACAACCAGCTTTCAAAAAACAGATGCAATCCCTCGCCGACGCCTATTCCCTCATGCCTGATAAGTATCTGAGAGCACCGCATCACAAAAGTTCCTCAGCACTTTTTGGCCTGTGGCAGTGGTCGATATTGATACCAGGCTTGTGCCAATAGTTCCCGCCAATAGGCCTGAGTCCGCAGTAGCGCCTCAGCACTGGGAACCCAATTTAAGACCCCACCCTTTTCCCTTGACTCTAACTCAGAAGCACTGCCCACTGATAAAGGCTGTACCTTTAGGCCTGCGCGGGTAAAAACTGCCGCAGCCCTGGGCATGTGCCACCAGTGAGTGGCGAGCACAATAGTTCCCACACCTGAATTGCGCAATATCTCCGCGCTATTTACCGCATTCTCTGCGGTAGTTCGACTGCAAGCTTCGCGCCAACTCACCGGGCGGGACATCTCATCCAACATTTTCGCCATCAACTCTGCCTCAGAGACATGCTCATCCGGTGAAACACGGCCGCCGGACACCAGGATTGGCATATCCCTTGGGACATGCTTTGCTGCCCAGATCACCCTCTCCAAACTGGACGCAGATAGGTACTCATAGCCTTGCTGATTATCCCGGTAAACACCGCCTCCGAGGATCACCACAGCCCTGGGAGCAGCCTCTGTATCAGGTAAATCTGCTACAACGCCCAAGCGCTTACCGATCCAGCTTGAAAAAGCCGGCGTAGCACTAAGCCAGAGCAGACAAAATGAGAGGATCGCCAATGGCAGGGACAATTTCTCCAGCAAAGAGCCTTCAGGAAAAAAGCGTATCAAGAATGCCGCCAGCAGCCCCAGCATTGGCGCCAGTGGTGGCATCAACAAATTGACCGCTATTTTATACAGCTCAATCAATACTCAAGGCCGCCTTCTATTTGCCTGAAGCAACCATAGCCACAGCGGTGACAGGGTGTAATTTGACTATTCTCCGGCGGCTGAGCGAGATAACCACACCCCAGACATTGCAGTTCCTCGTCGGCCCCCACTATCTCACCCGCAAGGGCCCAGGGTTTGCCTTCACGGATACAACGCATAAGATTGGGCCAAGCCGTTTCCGTAGGGTCCGCCGCGTTCAGCAACCAGTCACCCCCGCGCTCTTCCAGAGTAATCAGCTCCCCTCCCAGACCGCGCATATAATCCCCGGCTCGATGCAGATCATCTTTTAACCAGGCGCGAAGAAAAGCGACCTTATTTGCGGTCAAGTCCTCAACTGCCAGCTCTCCCTCAATCAAATCCTCCAGGTCTTCACGAAACTCATCGGCCAGATCGTCCTTCGGCGGTAACTTCGGTTCCTTCGTCACGGTATCCCTCCTATAATCTCGCGTTTACGCATCCTAAAAGATGCTCTGGGGGCCGTCCTTGATCGCAATCAATCCTTTTGCTTGTCGATCCAGAGCTGCTTCCACTAAAACACTGAAAAGTTTCCCCGCAAAATTTGATCACAGAGTATAGGTCCCCAATCGATGGAAGAGCAGTACAACCCCTCCGCAGTCGAAGCTTCCGCCCAGGAATTCTGGGAGGCAGAGAAAAGCTTTGAGGTAAAGGAAGATACCGGCAGGGAAAAGTTCTACTGCCTATCCATGTTCCCCTACCCCAGCGGCAAGCTGCACATGGGCCATGTGCGCAATTACACCATTACCGATGTTATTTCCCGCTATCAGCGTATGCAGGGTAAGAATGTCCTTCACCCCATGGGCTGGGATGCCTTCGGCTTACCAGCTGAAAATGCTGCGATCCAGAATAAAACCGCGCCAGCAAAATGGACCTACGCCAATATTGATTATATGAAGGGGCAATTGAAAGCTCTCGGATTTGGCTTCGACTGGTCCCGCGAGCTAGCCACCTGCCAGCCATCCTATTATCGCTGGGAGCAATGGTTCTTCACCTGCCTCTATGAAAAGGGCCTGGTCTACAAGAAAAATTCCGCGGTGAACTGGTGCCCCAATGACCAGACCGTGCTCGCCAACGAGCAGGTTGAAGATGGTGCCTGTTGGCGCTGCGGCACTACCGTGGAGAGGCGTGAGCTGGCCCAGTGGTTTATCAAGATCACTGACTACGCAGAAGAGCTGCTCAAGGACCTGGATAAGCTGCCGGAGTGGCCCGAGCAGGTGCGTACCATGCAGCGCAACTGGATCGGCAAGAGCCGAGGTGTGGAGCTGAGCTTTAGCCTGCCCACCACTGTGGCTGGTATGGATCACTTCGATGTTTACACCACCCGCCCAGACACCCTGATGGGCGTCACCTATGTATCCCTCGCCGCTGAACATCCGATCGCTCTGGAGTTAGCAGAGACTAACCCCGAGCTAAAAACATTTATCTCTGAGTGCAAAAAGCAGTCTCTGTCTGAAGCCGATATGGCCACAATGGACAAGAGAGGCATGGACACCGGTCTCAAGGCTATTCACCCCATCAGCGGGGAGGAAGTCTCTGTCTGGGTAGCTAACTATGTACTGATGGATTATGGCTCTGGCGCTGTGATGGCAGTACCCGCCCACGATCAACGCGACTGGGAGTTCGCACACAAGTATCAGTTGCCTTTGACTCAAGTCATAGCGCCCGCCGATGGCCAGGAAATCGATCTCAACAAAGAAGCCTTCACCGAAAAAGGCAAACTGGTGAACTCCGGCAATTTTGATGGTCTGGATTTTGATGGTGCCTTTACCGCGATTTCCGAAGTTTTAATAGCAGCAGACAAAGGCCGTGTGACCACCAATTATCGCCTACGCGATTGGGGGGTATCCCGCCAGCGCTACTGGGGCGCCCCTATCCCAATGTTCAACCTCGCAGATGGTGGAGAAATCCCGGTGCCCGCCGAGAAACTCCCTATTTTACTGCCGGAAGATGTGGAGCTGGACGGTGTTCAGTCCCCCATTAAAGCCGATCCCGAATGGCGCAAAGACGAACTCAATGGTACGCCGGTCGAGCGTGAGACCGACACTTTTGACACTTTTATGGAGTCCAGCTGGTACTACGCTCGCTATACCTGCCCAGACTTCGAAGAGGGCATGCTCGATCCCGACCGCGCCAACTACTGGCTACCTGTCGACCAATATGTAGGTGGTATTGAGCACGCCATCCTACACCTTCTCTACGCGCGCTTTTTCCACAAATTGATGCGGGATGAGGGCTTGGTCAACAGCGATGAACCCTTCAAGCAGCTGTTATGCCAGGGGATGGTGTTGGCTGAATCCTTCTACAAAGAAGAAAACGGCCATAAAACCTGGATCAACCCCGCCGATGTTGATGTCGAGCGGGATGAGAAAGGAAAACCCATCAAGGCAGTTGAGCGCGCAACAGGTGAAGAAGTAATTGCCGGTGGCGTTGTGAAGATGTCCAAGTCAAAAAACAATGGCATCGATCCCCATGCTGCTGTTAAAGAATACGGTGCCGATACTGTACGCCTGTTCACAATGTTTGCAGCTCCGCCCGAGCAAACTTTGGAGTGGCACGATGCCGGCGTGGAGGGAGCCAGCCGCTTCCTGCGAAAGCTCTGGAAAACTGTACAAGCACATGTTGCTGTAAGCACTAACAGCGCTCAGATTGACCAACAATCTTTGAGCGACCAGCAACAACAATTACGCCGTAAAACCCACGAGACGATTCAGAAGGTTGGCGACGACTACGGACGCCGTCAAACCTTCAACACGGCTATTGCGGCAGTGATGGAGCTTCTCAATGAGGTTGGTAAACTGGCGGATCGCAGTAATGAGCAGGGGCTGGCAGTGGAGAGAGAGGCTCTACAGGCAGCTGTCTTGCTACTGGCTCCGGTAACTCCGCATATTTGCCACCAACTGTGGCAAATCCTGGGCAATAACAACACCTTAATTGATGCTCCCTGGCCAGTAGTAGATGAAAAGGCTCTGGTGCGCACCTCAATTACTTTGGTCGTTCAAGTCAATGGCAAAGTGCGTGCAAAGCTGGATGCGCCTGCTGATGCGGACAAAGAGGGCTTGGAAAAGCTCGCCCTAGCCGATGAAAACGTCCAGAAATTTATTGGCGATGCCACCGTACGCAAAGTCATCGTTGTGCCAGGCAAATTGGTAAATATTGTCGCGAAGTAAAAAATACTGCGCAGTTATATCCAACCAATAGCCGGGAGCATTGTGCTCCCGGCGCATATCTGCAAACCCTATATTTGCTGGCACTAAAGCCAGGTAGTTTATGAAAATATTTGCACGTCGTATCGTCCTGCTAGTTACCCTTGTGGCCACCGCCAGTTGCGGTTGGCACCTGCGGGGAGCGCCAAAAAATTTTCCTCCAGGCAGTACTATTTACATATCGAGTGAGAACCCTCGCAGTGATATTGCTGATGAAATTAGCCGTCTTCTGGAAAACGGCGGGGTCCCTGTTGCTCCATCCCCTATTGAAGCGGACTACCTACTCACCATTCATAAAGAAATAGAACGAAAATTAACTGTTGCCGTGGATTCTGAAGGGCGGGCTTCCGAGTACGAGCTGATTACCAGCGCGATTTATAGTGTGCGTACTCATAGTGGCGAAGTACTGCTAAATAAAGCTCAGGCCGATGTCTATAGATCATTGGAGTGGAACGTTTCAGAAATAGTCAGTAAGGGAGAAGAGGAACGCCTCTTACGCGCGGAAATGCGCCGCGAGTTGATTAGCCGAATGATCAATCGTTTGCGCCGTATTGATGTCAATGCCCCCTTGCAAGATAAGAGCTACTAGGTAGTTCTGTCATGCGTATTAATCCCCAACAGCTTCCCCAGCAACTACGGAAAGGGCTTGCGCCGGTTTATATTATCTCAGGCGATGAACCACTTCTGGTTCAGGAATCTTGCGACCGAATACGTGCAGCAGCGAGGCAGAATGGTTTCGCTGAGCGGGAACTTCTACATGCAGAGCATAATTTCGACTGGGGTTTATTACTTGCCTCAGCCGGAAATATGTCTCTTTTTGCCGAGAGGAAGCTTATCGAGGTACGCGCTCCCAGTGGAAAACCAGGGGATAAAGGCAGTAAAGCCTTACAGGAATTTGCCGCTCTCGCCAGTCAGGATTTGATACTACTGCTGGTTTTGCCCAAGCTGGACAAATCACAACTCAATAGCAAATGGGTTAAAACACTTGAGCAGCATGGTGCTCTCGTACAAATTTGGCCTGTTAGCGCCCAGGAAATGCCACACTGGATCAACCAAAGGATCAATGCCGCAGGGTTATCTGCTGAGAAAGAAGCTATACGTATTCTCGCCGAAAGAGTAGAGGGTAATCTGCTCGCAGCAAGCCAAGAAATCGAAAAGCTCAAACTTTTAAATAGTGACGGGACAATAACGGTCGAACTGTTAGAGCAAAGTGTAACCAGCTCTGCGCGATACAGTGTTTTCGATTTAATTGACAGAGCTTTGGCAGGAGAAGCCGAGAAAGCGATCAAAACGCTACAAGGCTTACGCTCGGAAGGTATTGAGCCACCTGTGGTGCTCTGGGCCCTAACAAGAGAGATGCGCTCATTACTGGAACTAATGGAGAAACTCAATCAGGGCCAGCAACTAGCACGTTTAGTTCGCATCCAAAAACGCCAACCACTTGTACAAAATGCCTTAAACCGTCTAACTCCAAATATACTGGAGGCTCTTCTTTTAAAAGCCAGAGCCGTGGATTCGGCGATCAAAGGTGGCAACACTCACCAGTCCCCATGGAATGGCCTTATGGAACTCACGCTTAATTTGAGTGGACAGAAAAGCGTTTAGAAAGTTAGCCCAAGCAATCGGATTCTTTTAAACACCGCTAATAAAAAACCCTCCCCGAAACGAGGAGGGTTTAGACAATAGTCATTATAGGCGTATTAGTTTTGAGAAACTGTAGCCATATTGCTGTTGCCGACCTGGTGCACACTGGCCATATTGAAATTGCCAGCCTGAGTTACATAGGTAGTGTTCTCGCTACCAGACTGTCCCAGGTGAGCACCGTGCTCAAAGCCATCCTGAGATACAACCATCAGGTTAAACTCACCCATGTCCTGATGGATCTCAGCCAAGTTCAGCTCACCGCTCTGGTCAACATCAACTGTGTTGGCCATACCTTCGCTATGGCCATAAGTGAAGTTGGCACTCCCCAGCTGATCAATATTAGCTGTATTGAGATCCCCAAACTGAGAGAATTCAGCTTCGTTATGATCACCCGTTTGTTGCAGAATTGCAGCATTATCATTGCCGTATTGGTACATATCGCCAATATTGTTGAGGTCATTCTGCGTAACGGTCATGGTGTTGGCATCACCATACTGACCAATAACACTAGAGTTACCAGTGCCATTCTGAGCAATAGTATTGAAGTTATTGGCCCCATCCTGGGACACATTCAGATAGTTGAAGTCACCTGACTGCACCAAGTTAGAAGTATTTTCAACACCGCCTTGATAAACAAAACCGACGTTACCTTCACCAACTTGGCCTCCTACGAAGCCTTCATCAGAGCTCATCCAGGTGCTGCTCCAAACGCTGTTTCCATCACCAGACTGAGTGCTGACAAACAGGTTACTATCTCCGTCCTGCTGCAGGGCAGCCATATTGTCATTACCCTCCTGAACCGCATCAAGGGTATTGTAATTAGCCTCACCACCATCTGAGCGGTACTGATCTAGATGCATAGTATTTTCACTACCCATTTGAGTAGCATAAGCTGCATTGCCATTACCGCCCCACTGATGAACAACTCCCCAGTTACCCTCTCCCTGCTGATAGGAATAGGCTTGGGAGCTGTTTTGATCGAATTGCGTGGTTTCAGAGTAGTTACGGTTACCTACCTGAGTCTGGTCGATATAGTTCGCATCGGCGGTGGATTGACTTGCGTAAGCACGGTTGTCATTACCTTCCTGCCACTGATAAGCCGCATTATTGGTGGACTCGCCCATTTGATAGATATCAGCAGCGTTGTCATTTCCAACCTGCAGTTGATCACCATAATTAGCATCGGCCATTGCGTGACCAGCACCAACAAGCATTGCAATCGCAGCAGCAAGTGAAAGCTTTTTCATTTATGTTTCTCCATCAGACTAAGTAAACAAATACAAACAAAAAGAAAGCAGTGCTTTAATCGTGCTGAACGACCTGCACCGCATGGTTGTCACCGAACTGCGCGACAAATCCAAAGAGCCCATCTCCGTTTTGGATGATGTTGGCTGAGTTTCCATTGCCCACTTGATTTATTAGAGCAATATTATCTAAACCATTTTGTATAGCGGTAGCTTGGTTATAAGCTCCAGACTGGGAAATTGCAGCATAGTTATATTCCCCAGCCTGCTGAATTGCTGCTTCATTCGAATAGCCATCCTGAACCAAAAAAACTTGGTTGAACTGCCCAAACTGAGAAACTTCTGCAAAATTATATTCCCCTGTCTGAACGATCTCAGCTAACTGACCAGTAATAGACTCATCCCGTTGCAACATGAGATCCAGCTTTCCCTGACCAGAAAACAGCTCATCATGATCATCTAAGTCACCAGCCCAGACAGAGTTAATGCAGGTAAGGAGTAAAAATAAACCACATAGGCTCACTTTGATAACGCCCACCAAAATTCTCCTAAAGGTTAATTAAAGAGAGAGCCATTCCGCTCATCGAGGACCACTATAGGAATTTAAGCGAAAACAATAAATCAGAAAAAAGAATATTTTTTGGGGTGGGAAAACAATAAATATTTAAGACTTTTGTATGAAAGCCTTTCTAGAAAGTTGATTTAATACGAAGATGTAAGATATCGACAAGTAGATTTACTAAATTACACAAACTTACACAAAGATTCAACAAGAAAAACCGCCCACATAAAAATGTGAGCAGCTAGCAACCATTGCAAGACAAAGAAATTAGTCAGAATATTTAATAAAAAAATTATTCTAAAGAATTTTCACAGTTGCATCCGCATATTCACTCAATACAGATGCAGGGAATTCATTGACATCCTGCATTGCCCAAATGTTATTCGTCACACCATTGGCAATAAGGTGAATAACTGCAGATTCAATCGCAGAAAGCACACAAAGTTGAGCCGGATCATTGGTCGTCATTCCAGCCTCAATCTCTAACAAACGCTTATACTCAACAAATGTGTAAACGTCTCCCTGGACCTGCCTTGATAGAATTTTCTTACTGGTTAAAACGCTATTTAAAACTCTTCCAGTTCTAACATCGACCGCACGCAAATTCACGGTCACTTCATCTACTCGATATTGCTCAGAAAGCCCAATACCAAAATAACGCGCACCGGCTCCGCCGGTTTTGATATTGGTATCATAAGCGACTATACCGCCCTCCAACATTATATTTGCTGACATCAGGGAGGGGAGCTCAAAGGGTTGGGGAGTTTCCTGCTCTTTGATTGCTGCTCGTATGATTTTTCTCTCAGTAAGCAGGTTTTGCAGCCCTTCACGTTCAAGAGTAACAAACCAACCTGACTCGTTGAGTACTTGTACGAGCATAGAGGCAGCGCCTTGTGTTACTGCAGTAGAAAAAGAGCTAGACGGTGCTGGCCTGTACTGGCCAGTTTGATCACTAAACCCATAAACCGCTACTACTATCTTCCCCCTCGGTAAGGGCAAATTCAAAAGATCTGCATAAGTACTCATTCGATCCGTCAAAGTGGCTTTTTGATGACCTGGGCCAAACAACGCCTCTCCTGCATTTTGAAAGAAACTACAACCACTTAAAATAAAAACCAAAAATATAACTATTATTCTAACCACCATCACCACCACCCTAAAGAACAAACAATCTATTGACCAATTAAATCAGTTACCAGGATTTAGGCCAACGACTACGATCTCAGAAAGCTCTCCTGTGACAGCATCTGTAATAGTTATAGTTAGGGTACCATCTACATCAAGTATGTTAACGATAAAGTCATCGGTTACGAGAGTACCATCATTTCCATCTCCAACATCTGTGAGCAACTGAGACAACAATCTGGATTCTAGTGTATCCGTAAACCTGTCAAGTGAAGATGAATCAGAGTATGGTGACTTACCAGCTTTAGGATCTTTTTTACTATTTTGAGCACTGGCATTATTTAACAAATAATTACCATTTAATGGATTACCTCCGAAGGATGGATTTACTGGAGTGTAAATTAGCTCTGTCGAATAGGCAGAGACAGAAAAGAAAGATAAAACCAATAAAACATAGAACTTCACTATAATTCCTCCCCGGCCAAGTCCAAGTTTTGTGAAAATAACTGCTGCAGCCTTTGCTGTCGTACATTATTATTGATTTGAGCAACAGCTTGCTCAACTATCTGCCCAAAACGTCTTCTGCCTGGGTAAATAACAGTCCTGAACACCTGCTTATTCTCATAATTTACCCACACAACACTACCCCACCGCGCAGAAGGCCTTTCATACACAGTCAGGTTATAATCAAAGTCAGTCAAGTTGGATGTAATATACAACGATAAAGAGCGTGCGAACTCATGCCCTATGCCGCTTACTGTGTTATCAATCACCAAACCGGTAAGGATTGACTCTTCGCTCTGAGCAAACTCTGACTCCTGGGAAATAACTGTACTAGAAATAAACCAAATAGAAAAAAATAGAATTTTTAATTTCACAGATTTTGACTCGCCCAACTACTTGCCTCCAATCTGTTTTTGCAACCAATCTTTTTATAAACCTTGTATAGGTGACTTTTAACGGTATGCTCACTGACACATAGTACCTCCGCAATATCTGCATTGGTTCTACACTCACAAATAAGTTCCAATATCTGTCTTTCTCTTTGTGTAAGGTTTGCGCTAGAATCCATCCATCTTTTAGGACGTCTATGCTGCCTTAAAAAGTTATGCAGAACATCTCTAGGGAACCAATATTCCCCCAGGAATATCTTACCTAATCGCTCCATAATAACCCCGGGCTCACATTTTGCCGGCATCAATCCTAGGACCTTCTCCCAGTGTAAGACAAAGTCAAACTCATTAGGGTCGTCAACATTTAAGAGAATAATGCCAGGCGAGTTAGTAGAAGCATGAATATCACGTAATAACTGATCAAGATCCGCTTTAAAGAGCCCAACACAGTCGAGCAAGAGATAATCAGCCTTAACTCCATCAAGTGAAAAAGATGGGACTCGCTGAACAATGGAGCATCTGGTTTTAAACTCCTCTTCAATATGCCCTGCAAAAATTGAACTCTGCAAGTTGACTGATGAGGTTAAGAAGGTAACAGCGGGACCCTTACAAACATGATCCTGCGAAACAACTTTGAGGCGTGCATATTCCTTATGCAAATTCATCTGGGTTCCCCCAATATGCAATCTCTTTAAGATTTTATCTAATGACTTCTTACTTTTTTATTATTTTCTATCCACATTCTCGATATTGAGAGCTAAATCTATTCGATCAACCAACACACTGCAACAGTAAGTGATACAGATAACAAAAATTCAATCTTAAGTGTGCCAGCGATTATTACAAATGTCATTTTTTCATACAAAGGTATTAAAGACGATTATTAAGCAACCAACTAGAAACATCCTTTTGTCTAAACTTAAAAAAAATAAAGCGTTTAAAAAACAGTAATAAATTTGCACTAACCCACAAAATTAATGGATTTATTTTAAATATTAGCATGAAAAAAAGCATACCTAGAAAAGTTAAAAACCTATAAACGGCACAAAAAACCAAGTAGTAACAAAAATTAAAATTTAGCTAATCAATCACACTAAAATAATAAATACACTCTCTTTCATGAAAGTAATATTATTTTGGATAACCTATCCAAAGAAACCCTATAAATTATACTTATTAAATATTTTTATAGTGCGTAATAGATTTAATGAGTGCGCAAATAGTAATCAGGGTGGGACTACTTTATGATTTTGTATTGGTACGCTATCACCATGTCTCTTGGTACCTGTTTGGTGTTTTGGTACAAGTAGATGAATCAAAGAACATATAACTATGTTAACCATTGAGGCCCTGATCATGAGCGATCACCTTCACCCCTCTGCCCATGCAACCACTCATACGGTAAAGAATCAGACTTCCCCTCTCTCAGGGCACAACCTGTATGCCGGCGATCAGGCTCTACTCGATTCGGTACACCTTAATGGCGGACATTGGGCCGAAAATGATCTACAACGCTATGGCGAGGTTTGTGGAAGACCAGAAATGATTGAACGGGGTTATGCTGCCAATGAGTTTAAACCCATATTTGAAAGTCATGACCGAATCGGAAACCGTATAGACTTAGTTCGCTATCATCCTTCTTACCATCAACTTATGCAGCTTGCCTTATCAGAAGGACTACACAGCTCCCCCTGGAGTCATCCTTGTAGCGGTGCCAATGTTGCTCGAGCGGCAAAGAACTATCTGCATTGTCAACTTGAGGCGGGTCATGGGTGCCCAATCACGATGACTTTTGCCTCTCTTCCTTCGATAAAATTAAACCCATCAATCGCCAAGGAGTGGATCCCTAAAATTCTTAGCCGGGGCTACGATGGCAGTAATCGCCCCTACTATGAAAAACACTCTCTGACTATCGGTATGGGTATGACAGAGAAACAAGGTGGGTCAGATGTACGTGCCAACACAACCTGTGCAATCCCCATGGATGACGGAACTTATGAGCTACTTGGGCATAAATGGTTTATGTCTGCTCCTATGTGTGACGGTTTTCTAATTCTGGCTCAGGCACCGGGCGGGCTTTCTTGTTTTTTGGTTCCCCGATGGCGTCCGGATGGAAGTAAAAACCCATTAGAAATCCAAAGGCTCAAAGTGAAATCTGGCAATGTATCCAATGCCTCTTCCGAAGTGGAGATGCGAGGTGCCTTAGGATGGCTATTGGGTGAAGAAGGTCGGGGAGTCAATGCAATTATCAAGATGGTCGCGATAACTCGTTTTGATTGTATGGTCGGTTCCTCTGGGGGCCAACGCCAAGCCGTATTGCAAGCTATATACCATGCATCCCATAGAGAAGCCTTTGGAAAAAAGCTAATTGATCAAGCCCTAATGCAAAATGTCCTGGCAGACCTGCAATTAGAAGTTGAAGGGTCAGTGGCCTTGACCATGCGCATGGCCCGAGCTATGGATCATGAAGGTCAAGAACACGAACAAATGCTCCTAAGACTGGGAGCAGCTGTGGGTAAGTATTGGATTTGTAAGCGCAGCCCGCATCATGCCTATGAGGCGATGGAATGCCTCGGTGGAAATGGTGTTATTGAAAGTTTTATCACTGCACGACTCTACCGCGATGCTCCAATTAATGCCATATGGGAGGGTTCCGGTAATATCCAGGCTCTTGATGTGTTGCGTGCCATTACAAAAACACCCAATGTCGTAAATCACTGGCTGGATGAGATGGCAACAAGCATTGGTATGGATATCCGCTTCGATAACGCTATAGATTCACTAAAAAAAGAGCTTGCTGATTTGGATCAATTTGAATACAGAGCACGCAGTATTATTGATCAGATGGCGATTGCAATGCAGGTTCATCTACTTTTACAGTCAGGCAACGAATCGATTAGTGATGCATTTATTCGATCAAGACTGGAAACTAGAGGAGCTCATAGCACTGGCAGTCTACCAAAGGGTGTTGACATTGAAACATTACTCAGACGCGGCGACCCGCTTACAATTGGTGTTTAACTGCTTTTGGGAGAAGCAACTCGACGACAACCGAGATGTTTCTCCTGTGCAAGATAAAAGATTAGCTAAAAAAAACTATAGCGAAAACCCAGTTGACCACGAACCCCATAATACTCAACTTGTTTTGGCCTATCTTTATCACCAATATAATAAGTTAAAGGTTCATTCGTAAGGTTTAAGGCCTCAGCAAAAATAACTAAATTGTCCCCAATCGTATAATTTGCACTCATATCCAGGCTTGTGTAAGCACCGTAGTACTGGTCTTCATTTTTATTGCCACCATGCTCTTCAATATACTCTCCCTTATGGTTTTGAGCTAAGCGAATGGAGAAAGCACCGTCATCATAATAGATAGAGAGATTATGTAATAAATCAGCCTGACGGGAAATCGGCACCGCACCATCACGGCCCGGAACACGCATTTCTGAATCCATCATGGTTAAATTTGTCGATACCCCAATATTTGAAAGAAATCCAGGGAGGAAATCCAATTTTCGCACCAGATTAAATTCCAATCCCCCCAACCACGCATCTTCACCATTTTCCGGACTATAAATATCGACTCCTGACACCCCATTATATTCACCTTCTTTCACATCCTTAAAAATTGGATCTGTAATATCTTTATAAAATAGACCAGCAGATAAAATCCCGGAGTCATTAAAATAGTACTCATACATAAAATCCAGATTCCAAGAGTAAGTAGGATCAAGATCTGGATTACCTCCTATAAACTCATTATCGTGCTCGGCATAGTACCCTCCCGGATTCAGATCCCCAAAGTCCGGCCTGGCAAAGGTTCTGGTCAGCGCGAGCCTGATATTGCTATCCTCTGTGAGCGCATATTTTAGATGTGCCGATGGTAGAATGGATAAATACTCTTTATCACCATTAAACGGCACCAAATAGCCGTTATTAGCTTCATCGTTAACAAATACCTGGCTTTCCACCTTCGTTTGTGTCTGAGTGAGTCGTAATCCCATTACAAGAGTGGCTCTATCTGAAAGCTCATAATTACCCATACCATAAGCCGATAGATGCCTCTCTGTTAGCTCAAAATTTCGCCCAAGAGCCCCTCCATTTTCAACTAGAGCTGATTCTTCGGGAATCAAAATGAATTTATCCCGGTTTTGGTTCCAAAAATTCTCCAATTGAGACATTGAAGCAACCTGAGAGAATTGGGAGTCATAGTTGATATCCAACTCGGATAGGAAATTATTTCTGCCAGGCTGATCAAACAAGGTAAAGTCAGAGAGAACTGGGGCAGGCCCATAGTTTTCCTCATCCCAAATGTAAAATGCATCGGAGAATTCAGACACCCGTTCCTTGTCCCGATATTTCATACCGAACTTTAACTCCAGCTCACTGGAAAACTGGGAAGAAAAGTCAAAAGTGGCTACCATTTTATCCTTTTCGTTGACATACACTTTATATAGCTCAACCCAAGATAGGCTGGACTGGCTTGGGTCCATTACAAAACCATCCGGAAGGTGAGTGGGTATATTTTCTGCTGGGTCAGTACCACCATCGATTTGGTTGTAAGCTAGCCCATCATCATCCAGACCAACATAACCTACTTCCGTTTGATCAAAACGCATTACAAAATAAGAGCGATCACCTTTATTGGGTGTATTCCCATAGCGGAATTCATTATCATAGCTGGCTAAATTCCAATTCAGCTGCTTATCATCACCAAAAAAGTGCTCTCCACCAACTTCAACACCTTGCATACGTGTTATCAAAGTATTGTGGATATGCTGAAGTTCCATTCTATCTTTATCGAACCGCAACCTGTGCTTGTAATGTGTCTCCTCATCTTCTAATGTCCCATACAAACCACGAGCAAAAATCTTACCTCCTTCTTCCAATCGGTATTCAGTAGCAAGGTTTAACCCCAGGGTATCTCTGGTTCCGGTATAATCCCGCAGTTCCAATCGATATATTCCCTCCCCTTTACGGCGGGGCTCGTAGTTATCTGTTGCCCAATCCCTGCTCCAACCAGTTACATTGGCCAAAAATCCCCATTTACCACTTTCACTTCTATCCCCATAAAGAATGCTCATGGATTTAATATCACCGTCGGCTTTATCCGCATAGCCACCAGATAGGGATATATCCAAAGTGCGTTCTTCAGGGGCTGTACGAGTCACAAAATTAACATTGCCGCCAATAGAGTCACCTTCCTGATCCGCGGTAACAGCCTTAGAGACCTCAATACGTTCAATCAGCTCCGATGGAAAGAAATCAAACGCCGTAGCCCTGCTGGTAGTTTCCTCTTCTGCAGATGGCAAACGATGATCATTAAGGCTAGAAGAGCTCCATTGGGACGGGAGGCCACGCACAGCGACAAACCGCCCTTCCCCCTGGTCACGCTCGATAGATACGCCTGCGACTCTTTGAACTGCCTCTGCGGCGTTACGATCCGGTAACTTACCGATACCATCTGCCGATACCACATTAACAATCCGGTTGGATTCCCTCTGTAACTCCAGGGAACGTAACTCTGTCTCAAACATTCGTCCAAGCACAACAATCTCTTCTATTTCGCTATCATCCTGGACACTCTGCTTACTACTTTCTTGTGCATGAGCGTAATTTACTTGTCCCACCAGCAGAGTAATCGTTGCAGGCAATAATTTGACATAAATCATTTTACTTCCCCTGTATCCATCAAAAAATGATTGGCAAATTTTTATCGACACAAATTAACTTGCTCGATCATCAACATAAATCTGGACTAGACCAGAATCCTAAATTGCCGCTATGACGTTTGTATAACAGGTGTGTGAATATTCCCTGCGAATATATAAATGAAAAATTTTTACCATCTGGAATGGTTATTGAACTTAAAAAAGACTGTCACAAAAACGCAATCATAAGCACCTAAAATCTGGTCTAGACCAAATGGCAGCTATCGATAAAATGGAAAAAACCAGTAAAAAACAGGAATCTGATTCCAGTGAAGATTTCAACAGTGAGCTTTTCTTGCTACTCTTTTCCGGAGTTGCTGCATTCTTCACTTATTTTTGTATGTATGCTTTCCGCAAGCCCTTTGCAGCAGCATCTTACGCCAACATTTCCGGCTGGGATTTCACTCTAGACTTTAAAACCGCACTTATAATTTCCCAAGTACTGGGTTATGCGTTTTCAAAAATTATCGGGATTAAGGTTGTCTCAGAGTTACGGCCATTGCAGCGGGGAAGAATACTGGTAATTCTAATTCTTTTCAGTCATCTGGCCTTGATAGCATTCGCATTGATCCCCGCTCCTTATAATGTTGTCATGCTTTTTTTTAATGGTCTCCCACTTGGAATGGTGTGGGGACTAGTATTCAGCTATTTAGAGGGGCGTCGTCTTACTGAAGCACTAGGCGCCATTTTATGTGTTAGCTTAATCGTCTCTTCAGGAGCCGTAAAAGCAGTAGCCGCATATCTAATGCTGGAATGGAAAGTGCCGGAAATCTGGATGCCTGCAACCGTGGGCTTATTATTTCTACCTGCACTGATTCTATCTACATTTACACTCAGTAGAATTCCCCAACCCAATCAAGCAGACATCCGTGCACGAAAACAAAGAGTACCAATGACGAATGAAATGCGTTGGACTTTCGTGAATGAAACGAATCTGGGATTGTTGGCTTTAATCATCGCTTATGTATTCCTAACGGCATTTCGTGACTTCTCTGATAATTTCGCTGCAGAGCTTTGGCAAGCTTTGGGTCATGGTCAAGCACCCCAGATCTTCCTTACCAGCACTCTACCCGTGGCACTGATAGTTTTAGCATCCCTGGCGCTACTTATTTTTGTACGTAACAACTATCGCGCATTGCAGCTAAACCAGCTATTAGTCGCGGCTGGGGGAGCAATCTGCATAACTTCAACTCTCGCATTTGAGTTAGATATTGTATCCGGGGCTGCCTGGATGATTGGGACCAATATCGGGCTCTATATAGGCTATGTTCCATTTAACTGTTTATTATTTGAACGTCTGGTCGCCTGCACCAAGAGCCTAGGTAACGCAGGATTTGTGATTTATCTGGCAGATAGTACGGGTTATATCGGCAGCATTAGTGTCATGCTCTATAAGACTTTCGCGCAACCAAACCTAAACTGGTTACAGTTTACTCAGCAACTTTCCTATGCTACTGGTATTGCATGTATTTTGTTAATGCTGCTCTCACTTCTTTTCTTTCGCCGCTTGCACCGTAATTCTTCTTCACGGTTGAGGCTTATTACTTCTCCAGTGTAAAAAAGGCTATAGAGCAGTTATGAAATTTGATATTGCCATTGTCGGTGCCGGGATATTAGGCAGTTTTGCTGCTTACCATGCACTAAAATCCGGAAAAAAAGTGCTGTTAATTGAAGCCAGCACTAAGCCTCACGGAGCCACGGTACGCAATTTTGGCCAAGTAGTACCATCTGGTATGAATCTAAAACTATGGCGAAATCTGGGGCGACGATCGCTGGAACTTTATGGCGAGTTGGCGACAATAATGCCGGACGCACTCTGGCAGCATGGCTCTCTCTACGTGGCTTCTTCTTTAGAAGAGGCCAATCTACTAGAGGAAATGCATGAGATTAATCGTGAGACTAACTACGTTTCCAGGCTCCTTACCTCGACGCAGTGTCACAAGCAAATTAATTTACTAAAGCAGAGTTACTGCCATGGTGGCCTCTACTATCCACAGGAAATGAGTGCCGAAAGCTCCCTGTTAATGAAGTTTTTTTGGAAACTACTTGAAGACACGAAAAATTTACATTTTAAGAAGGCATCTCCGGTAATAGCCGTAGAGGAAGTCAAAAATGGGGTCCAGCTTCGCTGCTCAACAGGTGAGTCTTTTATTTCAGAACAGGTAATGATTTGTTGTGGCCACCAACTTAGTCATCTATTTCCGCACTTATTACAAACAGAACAGCTACAGCTTAGTAAATTGCAGATGTTGCGCACCCAACAAATCAAGGGAGTCAAAATACCAGGGAACCTGCTTACAGGTCTGACAATCCGCCGCTATGAAGCATTTAAAAGTTGCCCTAATTATAAAAATTTACCGAAGCCCCATATTGATCCAAGCTATGGAAAATTTGGTATCCACCTTCTGTTCCGACAATCTGCCGATGGCAGCATCATCATTGGCGATTCTCATGAGTACTTCACCGCCCAGGACTCAGGCACTTTGGACTATGAAATATGTCAGGAAATCAACTCACTGATGTTAGCCGAAGCCAAGCGTATCCTTAATCTACCCTATTTAAATGTTGCCAGGATTTGGAATGGCTATTACAGCCAGGAAAGTAGCCAAGGCGTATTCCTAAAATCCGCAACAGAAAATATTCATTTAATAACCGGTATTGGAGGAAAAGGTATGACAACCGGACCAGCATTAATGGAACGGGTGGTGAAGGGTATTTTGGACAAGATCCCTCTAGATGAGTGCTTAATCGATGAGAGCTAATGTTGTCGATAAAATTAAACAGTTATTTTTGCAGTACGGGAATTTAACACTTGGAGAAAAATGCACGCAGCTACAGCATGCTACCCAGTGTGCCACCCTGGCGGAACACTCTGGTATCTCCGGTGAAATGACTGTTGCAGCGTTTCTTCATGATATCGGCCATCTCCACGCTATAAAGGAAAAAATACCCGGGACGGATACTGAAGGCTACAGTGCACATGACCTAATAGGTGCAGATTTACTCGAAAGGTGGGGTTTTCCCAATACAGTCACAAAGCCTATCGCCCTACATGTTCAAGCTAAAAGATTTTTAATGAGTACAGATAACATTTATGAGACACGGCTATCCGCAGCAAGCCACAAAACCCTAAAAAAACAAGGAAAAAGAATGACAGATAAAGAAAAAGATAATTTTCTGAAAGCCCCCTTCGCCGAGGATGCTCTACGTCTGCGCGAGTGGGATGATTCAGGAAAAGTGCCTGGTTTAGCCGTAGCTCCTTTGGAACACTGGCTAAAGATCTGCTCAAAGGTACTTAGTCGATAGATATTTTACCGCTCAACTCCCTTATCAATTACCAAAAAGGAGATAATCCATGGAACCACTGCAACTTAAAGCTGCTATCCTCGACTGGGCCGGAACCTTAGTAGATTTTGGCTCCCGCGCCCCTTTACAAGCGTTTATGCAAATTTTTGCTGAGGCTGGAGTTACGGTCAGTGAAGAGCAAACCCGTATTCCAATGGGTACTGAGAAGAAAGAACATATTCGCCAGATGCTACAACAAAATTCCATTCAAACTGCCTGGCAAGTGGTTCATGGGCGCCCATCCCAGGAATCTGATATAGACGGACTATATCGCCGTCTGGCCCCGATACAGATTCAGGAAATCGATAGGCACAGCCAAATAATACCCGGAGCCGACAAACTATTTGTCCGCTTGCGTGAGCGTAATATACGTATTGGTAGCACCACAGGTTACAGTCGTATAATGATTGAGGGCATGCTGGCAAAAGCTCAACAACAAGGCCTAGAGCCCGACTGTGTTATTGCAGCAGATGAAGCTGTGGGCGCAAGACCAGGACCCGCAGCTGCATTAAAGAACGTCATTGAAATGGAAATCCCGTCTGTCAGCCAATGTGTCAAGATTGATGATACCGCCGCAGGCATTTATGAGGGGCGCAATGCCGGCATGTGGACAGTTGCAGTAGTACTTTCAGGAAATGCTTCGGGATTATCCCTGGGAAGTTGGCAAGCACTCTCGGAGGAAGAAAAAAGAAATCACAGTATTGGCGCTTATCAAAAACTTGAGAATTGCGGCGCTCATTATTTGATAGACGATATCAATAAGCTTGAACCCGTACTGGTCGATATCAATCGCCGACTGGCTCTTGGACAACGCCCCTGATAGGCTATCAAACTTCAGGAATACCAGTTTGGTAGCCCAGGCCTGAGACCGAGTTTTAGATCAAACCCAAGAGAAATACTGTGTCCTCCAGTTACGTAGAAATTAAATCACATATCCAACTGTTGATCGGTAATGGTCGCCTGGCCGCCAATCACAAGCTGCCCGCTGAGCGCGAGCTGGCGGAGCAGCTGCAAGTCACACGTATTACTTTACGAGATGGTTTAAACCGCCTTGAAGGTGAGGGACTGGTGTACCGACAAAATCGCAGAGGTTGGTTTGTTGCACCAGATCGATTTGTGATGAACCCGACACAAAAGGTAAATTTCAACTCCATGACCCGACAACAGGGTTTTAGAGCAACCACCAAAGTACTTGGGGTCCGTAAGCTGACCGTAAGACACGATATTTATTCCGCCTTTAACGCCACTAAAAGTACCAGGTACTTTGAAATCCGAAGAGTCCGCTACCTGGACCAAAGGCCAGTCATGGTAGAAGAGAGTTATCTCTCATCAGAGTGTTTTCCTGAATTATCTGACTTCGATTTATCCGGATCTATTACCGAAATATTGCAAGATAATTATAGGGTAAATATCACTCACGAGCGCTGTAATATTCAGGTTGCGAACCTGGAGTTGCAATATGCAGAGCCATTGGGTATACCCGCTGGTGCTCCAGGCCTGAGAATCTTAAGACTTCGCTATGATTCTGCTGAATATCTGATTGATTATAATATTGAATACTGGCTACCCCACGCCATAGAAATGGAAGTAGCCACTAGATAGTACTTATTTTTTACCGCACCTAAAAAATTCCTTGCTCTTTAATTTTAATGAGGGAGATTGGTTAGTTGTTAGCTTTTAAATAGCTGTCTTTTCTTTGCAGTATCGCTGTAAAAATCCCTTCATTGGGATTTAATAGCTATCGTCTATTCTATCATTACTGGTCTAGACCAGAAAACCATTGAAAATACGGGATATTCGATATGAAGACACTTATCTCCTGCCTGTTGTTAATTTCGTTTGTTTCCAGTAACCAATTCGTTTTTGCCCAGAATAATAAAAAGGTACTTCTAATTGGCGTTGATGGGCTGCAGTACGAAAAGCTCAAGGATATAGACACCCCCAATTATGATCGATTAATTCTACACAGGGCTTATACCGGTGGTATCAGTGGCTCTCAAAGTCAACAGGACACTAAAAGTGGCCCCGGCTGGTCCACTATCCTTACAGGAGTTTGGGTTGACAAGCACCAAGTCACGTCCAATGACTCAGGCCTGGCAAATGCAGAATTCCCCAGTTTGTTCAAACGGATAAAGGAGGCTGATAATAGCCTTTGGGTGGGCAGCATATCCCATTGGAGTCCTATAAATACCAACTTTTTTACTACCGACCTGGCACAGGCTAACCTGGTTTTAAGTGGCCTCTCCGATGCGGATGTCACCACACGCGGCGTGCAGGAAATATCCTCAGGTCATGTGGATTTCCTTTTCCTGCACCTGGATGACCCCGATGGTGTCGGTCACAGCTCCTGTTTTGGCAATCACTATAACGAAAGCATTCGCACAAGCGACACTCAGCTGGGCGCTCTGTTAGATGCCGTAGATACACGTATTGCAAAAGGTGAAGAATGGTTAGTGCTTGTAACTACAGACCACGGCCGTGATTCTCGCGGCTGCGGGCATGGGGCACAAACTGCCAGCGAGAAAACAATTTTTATTGGCAGTAATTTGCCGTTAAATGCTGAGCACAGCGAGTTTATTGGAGATATCCACAATGGAGATTTCAATGGAATTTATGGCTATGCAGCCCAAACCTCCATTGCACCAACGGTGTTGCGTTTTATGGATATTGAGCTGCAAACGAATTGGAAGCTGGATGGTAACCCACTGATTGGCAGCCCTGGAATACGTAAAATGATGGCTGCTGACAATAAGACAATTAAATGGTATTCCATAGATAGCGGACCCGTGGAGATTCACCAGAATGACCAGTTCATTGATGTCGTCGACGCTAGCTCACAAAGCTGGACCGACTATACAGAAGCACAGGGAGTCCTGGACTATGTATTCGTACATAACGATACCCCAGTTGCTTTGCGTAAATCGGCCCTGGAAATTACTGCTGGCCTGGACTGGGGCAGTGCACGTGCTTACTATTTTCGCGGTGACGATCAATATGTACGCTACAATAAAACCCTGGACAAAGCCTCTAGCGGTTATCCGCGCACAACCAATAACAGTACATGGCCTGGCTTGGGCGACTATGCCCACCTGATTGTTGCTGCATTTAAAGCCAACAGTGACAAAGGCTATTTCTTCTTAAATGACGGGCGTTACCTGCGCTATGACCTCAATGAAGATCGGGTCGATTCCGGCTATCCCAAATTGGTGGACAACATTACTTGGCCAGGTTTGGCTACCTACGCGACAAAAATTCGCGCTGTCCTGAAATGGCCTAATAGCAAAGTTTATTTCTTTCTCAAAGACGGGAATTATTTACGCTACGACCTGGAAGAAGACCAACTTGACAGCGGCTACCCCCAACCTATCAATGACAGCAATTGGCCAGGACTCGGTCCTTATGCTACGGAGATTACCGCAGCCCACCAATGGAACACATTTCGTGCATATTTTTTCCTCAAAAACCAGCGCTATATACGCTACTCCATCACATCTGATCAAGCATACAGTGGGTATCCGAGAACAACAGATAATGAAACCTGGCCAGGCTTGATGACCCCCTGATTCACTACCAGGGCAAACGGCTACCATCCCAAAAAAACAGATTACCACTATCGGCGGGCGCCAGTTGTTGTAGTACATCCACAATACGCCGGGCACTCAGTGCCGGGCTGTATAATTTTCCCGGCGCCAGATTACCCTGGAAGGGTTTGGAAAGTGCTGTATCCGTAGTGCCCGGATGAATGGCCACCACACAACTGTTTTCCAATCGGCGCCCCCATTCAATAGACAGGTTTTTTACCAACATATTGAGTGACGCCTTGCTGATACGATAGCTATACCAGCCCCCCAACTCATTATCGCCGATACTACCCACCTTGGCAGACAGGGATACCCATAGCAGCGGCTGCTTGCGTTGTAATTTTCTATCCAGCGCCTGGGCCAGATGCATATGAGTAAGGAGGTTGATACGCATAGACTGTATCAACCAATCATCCTCACATTGCGCTAGAGATTTTTCCGGGCCATGGAATTCATCGTGCAACAATCCACAACA
The DNA here is from genome assembly GCF_052466765.1 of Microbulbifer mixtoriginis (SeqCode). Taxonomy (NCBI): domain Bacteria; kingdom Pseudomonadati; phylum Pseudomonadota; class Gammaproteobacteria; order Cellvibrionales; family Microbulbiferaceae; genus Microbulbifer; species Microbulbifer mixtoriginis (SeqCode). The sequence continues at coordinate 3,589,096 of NZ_CP174289.1, read as the reverse complement.
GTTAATTACCCAGTCAGGCGGAGAGGAAAATTCAGAAAGGAAAGTCTCGACAGCCCTGATAGAGTGCTCGTCCGCGAGAGAGACTGTCAGGTGACGACGCTCGCCGGCGTGTCCAGGTACCCGATCTACTGTACCACGGCTCAAAGTCACCAAAGTAATATCGGGATAGCGCCGAACGATTTCGGCGCCGATCGCGCGAGCCAAACCGCCCGAGGCACCAGCCAGTAATACCATCCTTGGTTGATCAAACATACCGGCCTCCATGCCGGATAGCTCGTGTGGCTTTATTTTGCCTTTTTGCCGCCGGACTTTTTGTCTTTGTTTTCTGATTTCTCAGCGACTTCCTTGACTACACGCAGCATAGGTTCATCTGAGCGGAAAATCAGGCCGTGAATCTCCGTAGTATTCTGCCCCTGCAACAACTGCTGCAAGTACTGCACTATCTGCTCAGAAATCTCCTGGCCAGGTACCAGAACAGGGATGCCCGGCGGATAAGGCACTATCTCATCGGCGCTGGTGCGACCGATAAGATTCTGTGTAGCGTCCACCCCATTGTCCATCAACGGCAACTCTTCCGTATCGGCAAAGTAGGCATCCGCCGGCAGACAGGTGAAGCGGGTAAACTCAGGCAGGCGGCGCGGAGTACCGACATGAATACGCTTGTGAGTATTCCCCGCCAGCTGCTTCAGCGCATGAATCAAGCGCAACAATTTACTCTCAGTACTGCCCAGGGTTACCAGTACTGTGATGGTATTGTAGGTGGTCTTTTCCACTTGAATACCGTATTGATCAAACAGCTTGATCTGCATCTCGTTGCCCGAGTAACCGCTGCGGGAAATATCGATGGTTACCTTGGTGGGGTCCAGGCCGATATTGTCACCCGCTAGAGGCTCAGCAATCAGGTCGTCGCGGGTCAGGGCTCGGAATACTCCGGTTTCATTGACTGCACGGCGAAGGGTTTCCACCATCTGCAGACACTGCTTGAGACGTCCATAACCCTCCATCGCCATTTGCTTACGCGCCACATCGAGACTGGCGATCATGGCGTATTGCGGGCTGGTAGACGCATGCATGTTCAGGTTTTCGCGGAAACGGAATTCGTCGAAGTCCGGGTCCTGCACATGAATCATGCTGGCCTGGGAGAAAGCCGACAACATCTTATGGGTACTCTGGGTCACATAGTCGGCGCCACACTCGAGCGCGGTCGGGCGCAGCTCTGGATGGAAGAAACCGTGGGCAAACCAGGCCTCATCGACCAGCACCTTGACACCGCGCTCATGGGCATAATCGATAATAGGTTTCAAATCGTAGCGCAGACCATCGTAGGTACAGGAAGTGATAACCAATAAGCGCGCATCGCTATGTTCATCAAGCGCCGCCTCGATATCCGAGCGCTTCACCGGGCCATAAATGCCGAATTCAGGGTGCAGTACCGACTTCAGATAAACCGGCTCACAGCGATTCATCACTATCGCATGGTGAACCGATTTGTGGCAGGCCTGGTCGACGATAATCTTGCCGCCGCCACCGAGTATCTGCTGAATCACTACCTTGTTAGCAGTAGAAGTGCCATTGGTCAGGAAAAAGGTATGGCGCGAACCAAACGCCTGGGCGGCAAGATCCTGTGCTTCCTGAATTACCGAGTGCGGTTCCAGCAGGCTGTCGAGTATCTGTACGGAAACAGACAAATCCGTATTGAATACATGCTCGCCCATAAAACGGTAAAAGTCCCCTACCCAGGGGCTGTTGCGCAGGCTGTCGCCACCGGAGTGACCAGGAGTATGCCAAGCGTCACGTGCGGAGAATACATATTCCTTCAGGGTATCGGCAAAAGGCGTGGAGGCGCGGCGGGCAATAAACGCCTGTACCAGGCGGAACATATGGTTGAAATTGCCCTCTCGGCGATCAAACAACTCGTCAAAGCGGCGGCGCAGGTTGGTCAGTGACTTGACCCCACTCTTACCGGCAAGAGGAGTACCACCGGCGACATCACTTTGTGCCACCAAAAAAATATTGAGTTGAGAACGAAGTGCATGTATCTGGTCAGCAAGCAGATCGGCAGCTTCCAACCCCTGTGTATCGGTGCCACCATCTACGATAATCGCCTGAAGACGAGACTCCTCCAGTGCCAGTTGTTCCACATCTGCCGGTAACACCGCCTCAAACACCAGGCCAAAGGGGTTTTCATGCAGAGTCGCGGTGTTATTGAGGGCGCTAACCCAGTCTCCCGCTAATTTGCTGTCTGCGCTCACTAGCGCGACATGGCATTCCAGCTTCTGTACGCTGTGCTTCAGGTTGCCCAGTTCAGGCATCTTCATTTCCAAACCCATATTCTTATCCACCAGCATAGCCCGCAACTTGCTGAGGGCCGCTGCCTTAATTATTCAACTATTTGATTTTATTAACTTTTATTTAGTCCCCCGGCAAAAGCGGAGAATCTGGAGTTCTTGGGTAAAAAACCAGGACGCAAATATTAATGGAGCGGACCGGGGAATTCCGCGATGTCAGTGCTTTTGGCGAAAATCGCCAAAAGCGTGCTGACCGACCAGATCTATTGCCAAAGAAGGGGGTAAAGTTAGAACTTTGCGCTGCGAACAACGCCGTCGAATTCGAGGCAGTCCCTGACCCTCTGCCGTTGCACTTCGGAGAGGCGCTCAAGGGGAAAATAAGCTACCTCTGAGTGCTCACTAGAGAGGGTGATATGTCTTCTGTCGGTAAAGTGGGCGCGGAATATGAATGCATGAGAGTTGTAGATCTTATGGTAATAGACGCCGCTCAAGTATTCGATACGCACTTCACGCCCTAACTCTTCATGACACTCCCGCCGCAGAGCCTCGTGAATGGTCTCTCCGGGATCGAGTGCACCACCGGGTAACCCCCAACTGCGGTTGGCATAGGTCGCCAGCAGCTGCAGGACCTCACCAGAGTCATTGGTAATCACCGCATGCGCACTGAGCCGGTAGCTATCTTCAAATCCCATCGATTCCATCCCTGAATCTTTGCCCAATAGGAGTTAGAACCCCTGTGCCAGGGTGAAGCCGAAGCCAAGAGTCTGCACTGACTCATCGTAGTCAATCAGGCTTTCTCCGTAACCATTAAAGTAGCGAATGTAGCCATCCACCCGGTCCCCCAGGGGAAAACCCCAGGTCAGTTCAAACGCACCGTGATTTTCCGAGCGCAGGTTATTGCGCACCATAACGGCTATGGTGTGATCGCCATCGCGGTAGCGGCCACCCAACTCAAAGTGCCCTAAATAATGCTCTATATCCGGATTGTCATCATCCTCACGATCCTCCTTGAGGCGATACCAGGGCTTTATACCAACCGAGAAATTATCCCGCTCAAAAATAAAATTGGCGTATACCCGATTCCAACTGCGGGAGAAGGGTTCGCTGCGTCCATTGGACTGGTGGTTGAAAGCGATCTGGTTAGCGACATTCTGCCAGCCAAACAGGCTCCAGTTATTGAGCCAGGTGAGAATCAGCTCTGGCTCGTGGTTGGTCTCACGAAATGGTGCCGAGTTATCAGAGTTATAGGCTTGCCAAAAACTCCGGTTGGTGTAAGCCACGCTCATAAATGAAGCGCTGCCAAGAAAACCCCGCCATACCGGTACTTGTACTGATAATTGGAATTGCACCTCGATATTATCAAGGTCTTTCCCTTCGCCTTCGTAATCCGAGAGCCCCCCCTTCTCCGGAGTTGGGTTATAGGTAAATGGCAATATGTAGTTGGTCTTGTGGGAGGCAAGTGTAAAGGGGTTGCTGGCGGCATCGCGAATGGCCTGGGCCCGGCCACCAAGTAAGACCTCATCCGTAGGCAATTCCTCAGAGTACTCCTCCACCACAGGGTCGACTTCGAAGAAATCCTCCTCCAGACCTAGCTGGGCTCTCACCCGATCGGCACAGAGCAGGCGAATATCCCTCAGTGTTGTATCGGCGGAGGAAATCAGCAGCTGCTCGTGCAAGCACTGCTCCTGTTGTTGCTCCGGGGTTGTGTCTAACTCCTTAAGCTCTATTTCGGTCTCACCATCAATACTTGCCAAAGCGACATTAAGCGGTAACTGTGAAGTCACAAATAAGATGACCGCCAGCGGCATACCCCAGCGCGAATTGGTTTTGGATAAAGGCAAAATGGCTCCCCCATTAGCACATAAGTGACGAAATCTTACACTGCGGTACTGAAAAAATCCCGCGGTATAAATTCCCCCGGCACTCTCTCAAAGTCCTGTTACCGGCGGTTGACTACGATGTGCATCAGACACAAAAAGTTCAAAATGTGGGAGAAAAGATATTTTGAGGAAATTCTTACCAGGCTGGAAAGGCTATAAGCCTCCGGCAGAGTGAATGATGCGTCAAATAATCATCATTATTCACTAGACTGATAAAACCAGTTGTGTTCACAGGGCATAAGTCCGGTGAACACAATATCGAGATAAAAATTAAAAAAGGAGACTGGTGAGACTAGGAGACCACTCCAGGTCTCTGAGGCGAACCTGCCACAAACGCCCGGTACTGGAAGGCCAATCATAACCGACTAATAGGCTGCGGTTATCCACATAACAGTGCGCATCCCGCTCAGCCTCGTCCCCCTGATAAATATAACCACTGATATCTGGGCCCAGATCCTGAGAGCGCTGACTAGCCTGATCACCCGCCATAATTCGCGCCGTGCGATGGCTTACTCTCGGGGCCAATAGTTTTCCTCGTTGAGAGGGGTCGACAATATCTGGAGAAACCACTTCCAAACCCGCTTGGTGTTTTACCAGTGTTTTCAATAGCGGCCCCATAAAAACGCGCATTAGAGGGAATAGCAGACGGTTTTCTCCCCCCAAACGCAACTCTTGAGGGCCGTTAGGTCCACTCCAGTTTGCCTCTATTTCATCTCCTAATCGGGGAGGCTGACCTTCAGGGAAACACAAATGATAATGCGCACTGACCTCATCAACCTCATCGCGCCAATTCACTTGGCATTCACTCACCAAGCCATTATTTAGCAGCGCAAAGACCTCTATGCCGAAGCCTCGATCACCCACCAGTCTCTGGCTGACCAGAGAGCGGCGTCCAAAGGCATCAAAGCCCAACTGCCAGCTATCTTGAACAGGCATCTCACGCCCGTCACAGCTGTAATGATAACGCCCTTGTGCAAGGGTTGAGTTCAAACGCATTACAGATTTCCTCCCTGCTCACTGCATGCACCAGACCGATGGTTCAGTACCCAAAAAGTATTGCACAAGGTGGCTTGAGCACCCGGGCTTTGGCGCGAAAATTAACTATATATTTATGCGCTTGTACGGGGATTTCTGAGCGGAAATAAGAGGAGAAAAATGGATATATCTCATCGCTATCAAAACAAGTAAGGCAAGCATTTACTAGCACTATTCCATGCTGTCATAGACTAGTTATTAAGAAAAATAAAGAAACAGCGACTGACAAATCCGACTCGTTAATCTTTGATAACACCTATCGGTTAGACACAATGCTTAATAAAAGTGAAATCCAGATCGAAAAATTCGCAAGTCATTTATTTTTAAGGCAAATTATTCATTGCTCCAGCACGGAATTTAAAACCAATTCACCTTACATAAACTGAAAATTAATTCGGGCAAATAAAAACTTTTAATCACCCTACAAAAACACAGCCAGGAAAATAAAATTGACGCCAAAATGCAGCGACAAGCACCTGCTCTAAAAGACCACAATCGCAAAAAAGATCTGGCTTTTATTATTAACAAAAGGTATTAAACCTCGTGATTCATTGGAAGATTCAATAAAAATGAGTAACCGACATGCCAACCTTTGCCTATCAATCCATAAATTCAAACGCCAGTACCAATCATGATGTTGGTGCTTCCAACAGCCAGCATTTCACTCGTGTTACCCATAACCACCAAGCCGCCAATCAAAGTCCCTGGCTTTTGGTAATGCCAACCGCCAAAGGACTGGACCCCCACACTCCGCTTTACGGCCCCGCCCAGCTGGTCTCCCAGGCACCTGTGGGTTATATGGCCAAGGGCCAACACAGCAACAGCCAATTTCTCACTATGGTTGAGGGCAAGGCGCGACAGACTCACCAACATCTCTATCGCTCGCTAAGAAAAACTTGCGATCTATTGGTATATGGTGAAATGGATGGGGCTAATAGCGAATGGAGCTCCATGCAGCAACATGCCGGAGCGCTGGTGGGATCAAGCTCCACAGGCAAGGCCTGCAACAGTTTTAGTGTCCATGCCGCAAAAACTACCCAACACCAAGTCCTGGGGTCAGGTATGGGCTGGATCGCGGTGAAAACAGGCAATGTCAATGCTGTATTTGTGCATGTCCCCAATAGCATTGCCAAGAGTGAAGGGCAAGCAACATTGTTTTATCAGAATATTAATAAATACCTGTTGCAGCAGGGCCACGGTGCAATTGACCTCGTGATGGGAGATACCAACCAAGGCAGCAACAGTTTTACCCCTTCAGTAATAAGCCGGGCAACAAACATGATCTTTCACGACGCACACCCTGCAAGCGAGGTAACACCCTCAGATTCCCATCAACGCAGTTTTTCTGGCACCAATAGTACTGCCAGTAAAAAATATGATGTAGCGGTTTACAATACTGCGACTATCAATATCGTAAATGTGGACTACTTATCACAGAGTACTGCAGTCAATATTGACGGTGTCAATATGGCTGCAGCTGTCACTGACCACATGGGTATTTTTGTTGACGTAACCAAGTAAGGCTGGCAGCCACTTCGGCTATAGATAGGATTGCAAAAACTTGTATATCCATGATCGACCTTATTGGTGGACACCTGGAGGTCGATCATGATTTTTCCCTCTATTTAAGCAACCGCTGCCTGCTGAGCTTGCGGGGTAATCCATTTCATAAAATTGCCGGTTTGCTGATTGTCATAGAGCGCATTACCGTGTAAATCATTCACTACTTGTGCCGCACGCCAGGCCGATAAGCTCAGCTGTGGCTCCGCAATGCCGTGACTTGTCCGGCCAGTACCAAGGAAATACAAACGTCGACCACTCTCATCGCCGCTAAGTCTTGCCGCAAAAGCATCATCCAACAGCAAGCGACCCTCTGCATCGCGTGCAATGCGCTCTTGTAAAGGCGCCAGACAAGGAGGTAGAGCCTCACACAGGCCAGTGCATAGAATAACGATATCCGCATTAACCCACTCGGTACCATCTGCCTCACCCAGCAAGTGATTTTCCAGCTGCAGTTGATAGTCACCGCGGTGAGACATCTCCACCAGTTCGCGATTGGGCAATAATGCTACTCGTTCAGCATCCTTTTCCAGGTGCACAAGACGGTAGAACAACTGGTAAAGTTCCTTGAGGGTATCAGGAGATATACCATCAGAAGCCAGCTTCTGCTCTGAAACCACTTCCTCACGACGCTGAGGGCTCAACTGACGGAACACGTCGACATACTCTGGGGTAAACCAATCATTGGTGAAGGGGGTCTCATCCAATGGCAAATAATTGCTGCGGCGGGATACCCAGGTTACCTGCTGTGGGCGGCCCCAGTGTTTACTCAAAAGATTAATAACCACTTCCGCACCAGTCTGGCCTCCACCGACCACGGCGACGCGCTTACCACTTACATCCGGATTACGCAGGGCAATTTCCAGCGCATGGAAGCAATTATCAGACAGGAATGGGCGACTGCACTCTGGAATATTTGGTTTTTTACCCGCAGCAACACACAGGTTTTTGGTGAGTACCTGTTCGCAACCATTAGGGCCGTGCACGTCCAGCTCAAAAAACTCCCCATTATCCACCACGCTCTGTACACGGCTGCTCATTTGGATAGAGTCCAAGCGACGGGCAGCCCACGCCAGGTAATCGGCAAACTCGCGACGGGTTACGGTACGCTGTTCTGCGTGCAGAAAGTCATAGAAACGTTTATTTTCTACCAGGTACGCCATAAAGCTACAGGGATTGGTTGGATCAACCGGCGTTACCAGGTCTTTCAGGTAAGAAGTCTGCATCATAGCCCCCGGCAACATTAAACCAGGATGCCAAGAGAATTCCGCTTTAGCATCAAAAAAGCGATGTCTCAAAGATGTGTCCCGCATTAGAGCGGCCACAGCCAAATTAAAAGGACCGGCTCCGATACCGGCGAGATCTAGGAAATTGCTCATGATTATGCCTCTAAAGCGGAAGCGGTTGCTGGTTGGTGTTGCTGTGACTCTTGCTCTGCGAGCCAAAGGGGATTAGTCAGGTCTCCACCGACAATGGGGACCGGGCGTTCAGCGCTGTCATCGTAACCTTGACGCAGGCGCACGCGATTAATACAAACGCGCTCGATATGGGGACGGAACAAATTAAACTGCTGGAAACGCTCCGCCATACCGCCATTATCTCGCTGTGCGGATTCTTGATATCGGCGTAGGACCTTGGCTAAGACTCCGTAGAATTTCCTTTCCTCTAGGCCAATCTCTGTCATTAATTGGGCGGACAGATAGCGCAGCACTGTGACAAAGTGACCGGTAAACAGGTCGTGAATAATGTAATTAGCAGGCAATTGATCGAGAACTTGTGCCGCCGATTCCGGTAGGTCCGCACGATCAGGGAAATCACCCTGAGCGAGACGCAGATCTCCCTGGAAATCCTTCAGAAGAACACGAACAACTTTGTTGTCGCGTAATACCAGCGTTAGGTTTTGCGAGTGAGCTACCAAACCTATGCCATAACGGCTAAGCAGGTGATAAAGAGGCACCACCGTAGCGTCGAATAGCTGCTCAAGCCAGGCTTCTACTGAAAGGCCGGAGGCTTCAATCAGAGCAGAAATTACAGACTTACCGCTGCTATCTTTCTGTAATAACGCGGCCATTAAAAGATGGCGCTCGCCCTCAGCACACAAGCTTGCCGGGCTCTGCCTCCAGGTAGCTCCCAGTAATTCACGGTAACGATAGGGCGCGCCCTTTATCGACTCTTGGTGTAAGTGCGGTACATGCAGGCCAGCTACTTCTTGAAGAACACCGGTGCCCCGCGATTGTAATTGCTCATCACGCTCACAGAGTAACTGCATCCATTCAGATAACGCCGGTCCGCAGCGCATAAACTTGCCTGGAATTCCACGGTAGCAGGAAGTATTCAATACCGTTAATGGCAACTTCACATGGAGAGCCTGCGGGCGCTTCAAGTTGGACAAGGTACGTAGTGAAACCTGCGGCAAATATTCATCGCCAAACTCACCGAGTAAAACCAAGTCACCACTAAAAATCTGTTGTGCATAATGCTGACTAATATGATGCTGCCATTGCCATGGATGCACCGGCAAGGGCAAAAACTCTTGCCAGTTAACCCCTTTCTCACGACATTTATCGTCCAGCTGCTGTAACTGTGATTCACTCAGGCTTTCTGCCAATAGCTGAGGCCAATCCCACAGGTCGCTATTGCCACTCACAGCGAGATCCCGGCGAACAGCAAGCCATAACAGCCTGACCCCCTGAGCGGCCTCTGTACCATAGGCGTTAAACTCTTGTGCGCCCCAACCGATACGGCCTTTATTCACCATAGCCTTAGGATGCCCATCCAGTAGGCACTGCAATTTTTCATCAGCTAGTGTGCCTAGGGTATGCGCTGTGAGCGATTCACGCTTTTGCAGCAAAGTAACATCCGCAACCAGGGTATTGGCCAGTTCGTGTAATAAATTGCCCAAAGTACTGGGGGAGGCTTCAAGGTCCAGAGCAGCATCAATAAAAAACTGTGCTGCGTCATCCGCAGGTATTACTTGCCCATCACCTTCCCGCTCAATACTTTGCGCATCAATTAATAACCAATCCCACACAGTTAACTGAGCTTGGAAACGATAGATAACACCAGAAGCAAGTTCCACAAAGTAACGGGCACCCGTTTCTAACTTTGCCGTCAGAGCCTGTTCATAACAAAGCTCAGCCAGCGATTTCACCAGCAGGTTTCTATTCGCCTGCTTCCAATATTTATCGCCGCTCATATTCCCCCCATACTCTGAAAGAATTCGTCTCGCTTGCACATAATCAAAGCAGCTCTTTTGTGGGGAAAATCAAATTCTTTAACTTTTTTCCAGCCAAAAGTGCCGTTGATGTATTTAAGCAATGCGCGATTATCCGCGCGCGGCTCTCCAACCAAAGTTTCTGTGCGAGCGTCATCCAGAAACATAAAATGGGTAACACCATTAAACCAAGCCTGAGCAAAACGGCCTCCCAGGAAGCGTTGGTCGCCAACCAACATATGTGCACCGCGATCAAATGGCTGGCAGTCATAGTAAGGTGCAATACGATCTTCAAGCGCCCAATAAATTTCAAAATAGGCAAAGGGCTCACCATCAATACAGGCGATCAATGGATGCTTATGGGGATCTTGAATAACAGAGTCAATAAACTGTCTCTGCTTTTCTTTATCACCTTCTTCTTCCCAAAATTTTGCTACACGCTCCTGGTTCATCCAGTTGGTAAAGCGCTCCAAATCTTTCTCTGGATCCAGGTGACGTAAACTGAAATCTATTCCCAGCGCGTGGAAATGACGGTGATAAACTTCCCCTTTAGGTGGTTCCGCACGGAGAGGGTGGCGAACTCCCTGCGTATTCTCTACCCACTGCAAAGGAAACTCACCGGCATTGTTACCCCGATACCAGAGCTCTGTACGTTGATAAAAATTGCTGCGGGAAAATCGGCTTACCACAGTATCCGCATCGACAATATCCGTATTTTGCAATGCTGGATTCAGCGCAAAAAGCCAGTCGAACCAGAGATCTAACGCTTCTAACGAAATTTCACCAGACGACAGGATGAAAATTGCTATTTCCTGTCCGGGAACATATTCAATTTGAAAATAGTTATCGCCATTTAACTGGCAACGATATCCTCCCACAGCAACTTGCCAAGAGCGCCCATCGGGAAGCTGACCCTGTTCCCCTAAAGATATTTCAAGCGCAGCTGTTGAGCTGGTCATAATTCTTTCCTTTCAATTTTTATCGTCACGGTGATCAAGCTTCGGCAACTTCAGCGTCTACTACCGTTCGCAGGGGGTTCGCCATAGTGTGATAGATGGAAAGCGGGTCTTCGGTGGTGGTTTCATTCATACCAATCACCGCACATTGAAAATTGCCCTTAGCCCAAATTTCATCGGCATTGAGCAAATACGCCAAACAGCTAAAGTCACGTCGCTGGCCTTCGTACAGCAATTGCAGGCGCTCGCGCAGCTGGCGCAACAACTCCTGCTCGGAAATTAAACCTGCAGCGGAAAGCGCACAGATCAAACCAAAACAGCTATTAACGATCAGGTAATACACAAAAAGGCGGTTGGCCATTTCTTCGTCAATGACATTCTCACTGTCCTGGGCCAGATTAGGCAGATAAGGTTTGAGTAATTCCTCGCCCAGGCGACTATAACCACTGCCTTGACAATCTCTGAAGAAACCAGCCACAGGCAGATCACCCTCGAAGCTCAAAATCAGATTTTGTTGATGGGCGCCAAATAAAATTCCAAAATCGGCTTGGGCAATTAGCAAGGGCTCAATAACTGCATCGAGAAAAGCCTTAAACCAGCGTTTGCTAGCAGCCTCAATGGAAATATTTTCCTCTCCCGCGAGGCGCTGTACCAATTGCGCAGCCCGGCAGGGAGCACCATTAGGATGATCCTGAGTCAATGTTGCCAACAGGCAGGTATTTTTTGCGGCTGTTTCCAAGAAAGGATTTTCCCGAAACATAACCAGGCTTTCTATAATCTGCTCACCTCTACTATCGGCAAGCATCAGGTAGGCCGGTTCCGCCAACACCTGGAAGCGCGGGTAGCGGCTGGCAAACTCCTGCCCCAGAGGCGTATCTCTTACTTTTAAGACTTCGAGACCACGCACCATTTCTTTTGGTTGCAGAGTACGCACCGAATTAGTCAGCCTCAGGCTGAGAGAAAACTTGAGCATATAAGGGCTTTGAGCGCTGTAAATTGCGCGCAGTGAAGAGGTTGCCCGCCACGGTTCCCTGCCCTCACCCAACTCAATAATTTTTCCACTCTCAAGTAATTCGGCCACACGTGGGTCTTGCCCTAGCTGACGCCACTGCCAGGGATGTGCCGGGATAGCAATAAATCCTTTCGGTGCCACCGGAGCACCATCCGTTGCACGCACCAGATCGGCAAACTGCGCCTCGCTAATTTCCGCCCCACTGGCTCCAAGCAAATATTGTGGGTCCACCCCCAGCCACATCAGGGCAAAACTATTGCCAAATTCCGGGGCGTAACATTCGGCATCCTTATCGGTAAATGGATCGCGGCTTTTAGGAGTCGGATGGATAGAGTGTCCGCATAAAAGTGCCTGTTCCGACTCGACAAAAGTGAGGGGCTGAGTAAATAGTTTCTCTGTATCTGCGTGACGAGCATTCAGTGCCTGAGCCATATTTTTCACGCTGGCCGAGACCCTGCAAGTAAATTGCGCTCTGGATTCTGCTGTGGCGCCAGGGAAAAAAGCAGGCTCCTGTGCAACCTGCTGCGCCGCATCGGCAAACCCAATAGTTTTGCTGGCACCCTCTGAGTTACGCAATATCATCGGCAGGGTAAACTGGTGCCTGCCACACTCACTGCGATAGGAGACACTCAGCCAGAGTTCGGCACCACTGGCCGGTAGAGGAATATGCACCGCCGGTACACTGATCCCTTGTGGAAGTTGCTCGCCAGCTCGTTCGTGCCAAATACCGCTATCTGTCTCCCGCAGTAGCGCATTGAAGAAGCAGTTGGCTGACATTCTTTCCGCAGCCATATTGACCTCCGTATCCCCGGCGGTCATAACTGGATTTTGAGCAAAAGCATCGCCGTCGACGCCGCCAGTGCTGGCTGCATCGGATTGAGGATTATTCATGGTGGTGATTCTTTATCGGCTAAATCTAAGTGAGAATGGTTTGCATTAGCCTTATGATGCAGGTAAATTTCTCGCACTTCAAGCCCATTGCCAGAGAAATTATCTGGCTGTGAACTCTTGCACAGGAAAGGGTCGCGTTTTCCTGTGATTTTTTATGAATTTGTTGTGGAGTCCCGGATGCGGAGATCCCTGAATCACCCCAAACATCACCTGCGTAAAATCAATATGGTGGTGGCCAGCCAGGGAGCTGCCCAGGTTGTTCTACTGACTCAAATTCCACTCATCGTTGAGCGCTGTGGACTGAGTCTGGCCAGCATCGGGGGGTTAGTGGCCCTGGGTACTTTTTGCCTGATGATTGCCGGACCACTCTGGGGTGAAATGGGGGACAGGGTTGGCCGCAAGCCAGTACTACTCGCAGGGCTGACTGGAGCACTGCTGGCCCAGTGCCTCTTTGTGGCCCTGTTGGTGGCCATGTCCCAGGGGTACCTGGCGGAAAGTAATGCCCTAATAGCTCTGGCAATCAGTCGTGTCATTTATGGGTTGAACGCTGCAGCCATCTACCCCTGTTGCCAGGCTTGGGCTATTGACCTGGGGGAGCCGGAAAAGCGTTTATCAATTCTTTCAGGCTTGAGTGCGGCGGCTAATCTGGGACGAGGACTCGGGCCACTACTTGCCTTGCCGGCTCTCCTCGCTGGCGCTCTTTGGCCTCTGGCGTGGCTGATATTGCTACCATTCATCACCCTCGTTTTAACCGCCGGTCTGCCGAAGGGAAAGAGCCATATTGCAGAAACAGAATCCTCTGGAAATTCCTCCCTCCCTCCTGGTGCTCTGGCCCTTTTTGCCACCGCTCTGCTCGGTACCGTTAGTGTTGGTCAGCTGCAGGTTGTCATGGGACCTGCTCTTAAAGATCTCTACGGTCTCAGCGCCATGGGCGCCTCATCAGCTACTGCCGTATTGTTGGCTGCAGTGGCGATTTGTGGGTTCCTGGTTCAGATTGGTCTGGTGCGCAAACTCAAGGTGCCGCAGATGAGTTTTATGTTGGGCGTAAGCTCCCTATGCACAGGCACCATCTTACTCTCCAGTACCCTAGGCAGCCTGCTCGCAGCTGCCGGCCTGCTGATCTTTGTGGTGGGGATTGCCTTTTTGGTACCGGGCTACAGCGCACTTTTGAGCCAAGCGAATCGACGCGGTGGCCGGCTATTTGGATTTCTATCACTGATGCACACCGGCGGTTACACTATCGGTTTTGCCATCGGTGGCTGGCTTTATGAAAGGGATCCGCAGCAACCCTTATTGGGATTACTGGTCAGCGTCTCACTTATCGCGCTTTTTGCACTACTCAGCAGCATAATCAGCAAGAAAAAGAAAGTGGGACAGACCCAATACACTGCCAGGTAACAAAGTTATTGCTTAATTTGAAAAAGGGTGGCCTGTGCCACCCCTGAAGATTCAGAGATACCGCTGCCAGAATTCGGCCTGCCCAAACTCTTCATCCAGCGTATAAGGCTTGAACCCCGACTTGCGATAGGCATTCTTCGCGGCAAAGTTTTTTTCCAGTACTTCCATAGTCAGCTTACAGCCCCCTCTCTTTTTTGCCTCTAACGCCACAAAGTCCATCATGGCAGCGCAAACGCCCTGCCCCCGGGCGCGCTCACTGACGATAACATCGTGAATATTAATCAGCGGCATACAGGAAAATGTGGAAAAACCGGTGAAACAATTAACCAAACCCAAGGCCTCATTATCGCCATAGGCGAGCACGCTGAAAGCACCGGGAAAATTTGCCAATTTAGACACCAGCTCATTGCGACAAGGCTCTGGCAATGGCCCCCCTCCACCAAAAGGATGGCGGGAGTACTCATCCATTAAATGGATAATATCCTCAGCCTGATGGCAGTCCGTATAATTCGCCAAAACCACACGCAATGCGCTGGAAGTCTCCGGGGTAACCAAGGCCATTATTATTCCTCCGACTTTTTCCACCTGGGAAATGCAAAAGTATTGAAAAGCGAGTATGTAAACAAACTTTTGCTAATTTGACGATTATTACTGTCAAATAAAATCCATACCGCTTTTAAGCGCTCTTTTCATTTCCTGGTTAATTTATCGGAAACAGCAAAACTCAAGCCAAGGGCTCCCTTTCCAGTTCTCGACTAAAGGGGTCCTCTCCACCATTCATTGGTTCAATAGCTCCTTCCTCTTCATCAGAGTTAGAGGTGTATCCACGCAGCCGAGTCCGCCGCGCCTGTAGCTGGCGCATACGCAAACGGTGCCGATCAGCAAATCCAGAGCGCAAGGATGTGCGCTGTCGCCTACCGGGACCGGAGTGATTCCTTCTCGCCATCATTTCTCCTTAAATTGAGACCCAATGCTAAAAAATAGTCATCTTTCAGGTTAGCCCATACCCTCTTGGCCCGCAGGAATAAAGCCGCTATCCTCCCAACATTATGTCCAATTAGTCATATCAGGATACAAACCCATTGCACCCGCTAGATCATCTATTAAAAAATAATCAGAACTGGTCCGAGGCCACCCACAAGGACAACCCGGACTTTTTCTTAAAGCTTTCAAAGCAGCAGTCACCGGAATACCTTTGGATTGGCTGCGCAGACAGCCGTGTGCCCGCGAATGAAATTGTCGGGCTTTTACCCGGTGAGCTGTTCGTACACCGCAATGTCGCCAATGTGGTGGTGCATTCTGACCTCAACTGCTTATCCGTTTTGCAGTACGCGGTAGAGATTTTGAAGGTCAAGCATATTATCGTGTGTGGGCATTACGGCTGTGGTGGCGTACAGGCGGCACTACACAACGAACAGCTTGGTCTAATTGATAACTGGCTGCGCCATATCCAAGATGTTCGCGACAAGCACCACACTCTGGTTGACTTATTCCAGGAACAACAGCGTACAGACCTACTGTGCGAGCTCAATGTCTTGGAGCAAGTAATCCATATTTGCCAAACGACAATAGTACGCGACGCATGGCGCTCAGGTCAGTCACTCTCCATTAACGGTTGGGTCTACGGGCTAAAAGACGGGCTCGTACACGATTTGGGGATTTCCATTCGCCACCCAGGAGAGATTGCAGACGTCTATCAAAATGCTCTGACAAATATTTCCCAAGGCAAACACGATTAGCAGCACCCTCCGACGATCTCCCTTATATTTGCCCTAAAGCCGGTTGCCCTACAGCCGGCTACTGTCTAGCTAGCACGGGGGCACCATGCCAGACTATCGCCAGTGGGAATGTCAAATCTGCGGCTGGATCTACGATGAAGCCAAGGGCTGGCCTGAGGATGGGATAGCCCCTGGTACCCGTTGGGAAGATATCCCCGAAGACTGGTGCTGTCCCCAGTGCGGAGCACACAAGCAAGACTTTGCAATGTGTGAGTTGGATAAAAAAGAACCCCCCCCTTCTCCACTTGATACCGAGCTTGACTCCCCGTTACCAACTCATCAGGGCACAGCTACTTTTCGCCTCTGGGAGTGCATGGTGTGCGGGTGGGTCTACGACGAAGCCAGGGGGTGTCCAGAGGAAGGCATTGCTCCCGGCACCCGCTGGGAGGATATCCCCGAGGACTGGAGCTGCCCGCAATGCGGAGTGGGTAAGGAAGACTTCGACATGGTGCTGGTGACTCCGGCATCAAAACCTATAGAAAATGACACTGAGCTAAGTGGCGGTGAAGTCTCCAACGAGAATCAAGCCCCACTAGTGATTGTCGGCACAGGCCTGGCCGGCTATCACCTAGCCTTGGAGTTTCGCAAGCTCGATTCTGTAACCCCCCTGGTTCTGATTTCCAGTGATGACGGGGCCTTTTACTCTAAACCCCTTCTATCAGCCTCCCTTTCCCATGGAAAAACAGCCCAGCAGTTATGCCAAACCAGTGCCGAAGAAATGGCGCGTAAATTGGACGCACAGATTCTCGTACATACCCGTGTTACTTCAATTTCCCCCCACAGCAAAACATTACAGTTGCAGCAGGATGTTGATAACCACGTAACAGATATTCCTTACGACAGGTTGATATTGGCGACTGGTGCCCACTGCCGCAAATTGCCGGCTATCGCGGGCAATGCCCACGCAAGGCTATTTAGAATTAACAACCTGACAGACTACCACCGCTTTCGCACCGCGCTCGTTGGCTGCCAGCGGGTCCTCCTGATCGGTGCAGGTCTGATTGGTTGTGAGTTTGCCAATGATTTGGTGCAAGCCGGATATGAAGTGGCTGTGGTAGATCCTCAGGAGTGGCCGCTCGCCTCTCTCTTGCCAGAAGCTGCCGGTCGCGATCTCCAGGAAGTCCTAAGTAACAGTGGCGTTCGTTTTTATCTGGGAAAATCCATTCGTTCCCTGAATCAGAATCCTAAAGGCATTGAAGCCCTGCTGGATAACGGTGAGACGCTAGTGGCAGATATCGCCCTGGCGGCACTGGGTCTTGAAGCTAATACTGCCCTGGCTGAAACTGCGGGACTGAAAATTCAGCAGGGAATTGCCGTAGACCGGAAATTACAGAGTAACAATCCGCATATATTTGCCATTGGCGACTGTGCGGAGGTAGAGGGGCACCAACTGTTTTACGTCGCTCCCCTAATGACTTGTGCCCGCGCCCTGGCTCAAACCCTTAGCGGTAATCCCAGTCCCGTACACTACGGCGTTATACCGGTTGCGGTTAAAACAACCCTGCGCCCCACAACCCTCTGCCCTCCCCATCCAGGCGCCGAGGGCAGCTGGCAAGTATCTCAAGACACAAAAGGCGTCTGTGCCGAGTTTCGCAACAGTAGGGGAGAACTGCTCGGTTTCGCACTGACTGGCGCCGCAATTACAGAAAGGGAGCGACTGATGAGTGAGTGCATGCCGCTTATGGACAATAAGTCTTTCGAATAACGATATTCGAGCTTCTTTTACTAGCTTGCGAGGCAAGACGCGCAATCAGTACGCTTTTGCCGTAAAATGGCTGGCTAGCACAGTTTTTGTACAAGCAACCATCGTATGTCGACAGAAAGAAGCTCCATTATCAGTCCCTCCCCCCAGCAAAGTCGCCTGCTGCGCGATACTCTGGGCCAGTTCGCTACTGGGGTCACCGTTATTACCACGCAGGACTCTGAGGGACAGCCTGCGGGGATGACCGCCAACAGCTTTAATTCAGTATCTCTGGACCCCGCACTAGTTCTATGGAGTATCGACAAACAATCACTGGGCTACGAGGCCTTCACCAGCCGCGAACACTTTGCAGTACACGTACTGCGCGCAGATCAGCAACACGTTTCCAACCTGTTTGCCGGTCGCGGTGCCGATAAGTTTGGGCAGATTCAGTGGAGCGAGGGCCCAGATGGAATACCTCGCCTGAAAGAGTGCGCCGCCTATTTCCACTGTCGCCGTGTCCAGTGTATTGAAGGTGGGGATCACACCATCCTGCTGGGAGAAGTTTTGGAGTTCAGTGCTTTCGGCGGCGAACCCCTAATATTCCACCGCGGACGCTACCGCGCCTTGTCTGGAGAATAAAAAACCCATAGGCTCCACCATCAAGACTTTTAAGGGGGCACTCTGCCCCCTTTTAAATTTTCCAAACCTATAAAGGTATTTGCCTGTCTGACTGGGTTAACAACCGATAGACTTAAATCACCCTTGCCTCATCATTTAATAATAAGCTTTTAAAAATTATCGGGGGGAGTTAAGCAACAATGGGCCCAAGCACACTTTTCTGTTTTGCCCACCGGGGGTACCAACGCCAGGCCAGTGAAAACACTTTACAGGCCATCAGCCAAGCATTGGCGTTGGATGTTGATGGTATTGAAATCGATGTCTGGAATATTGGTGGGCAACTCTTGGTAACACACGATAGGCGCCTGGGTAGACTACTTTCCGGCAACGAGCTAATAACTGATCTACACCCAGACGCCCTGCGCCAACGTCCCCTACCCTGCGGTAATAAGATTCCAACCCTGCGTGAAGTACTGGAGTTAATCGGTAGTAACGCCCAACTCAATATAGAGATCAAGGGTCCAAATTCAGCTGCCCTAGTAGCCAAAGAAATACAAACATTTGTCAGCGACAAGGGCGTAAGCTTTGATCAATATATTGTTTCCTCTTTTGATCACCGACAGCTCCACGAGTGCTTACAACTGATACCCAATGTGCGCCGCGGAGTTTTATTCAGTGGTATTCCCCTCGACTTAGCCGCGAGCACAGTGCCTTTGAAGGCTTATTCCCTGCATACCAGCTTGGATTTTATCAGTGCTGATTTGATTGCCGATGCAAAACAGAGAGGCTTAAAAAACTATGTCTTCACGGTTAACAGCCCTGATGACCTGATACTCCTAGCCTCACAAGGTGTGGACGGTGTTTTTACTGATCAACCAAAGATAGTACTGGACTTCAATATGCAGGTTCTTACGGGTGGAAAATCGATCTGAGTCTTCATAGAGATTAGCCCATGAATAAAAAACCCGGCAAATACCGGGTTTTTTATTGCTCGCAATAAGTACTTCAGAGTAAATTTTGATTGGCAACGGCTATCAATTAATGAAAGCTTGGTGCCAGTCCCCAATCAAAAAAAACAATCCACTAAAACTCTGCACTCGCACGGAGATACCAAAAGCCGCCGTTAAAACCAAACGGTGATGTCAGAGCATGGCGAACGCCTAAATATTGCAGAGTACCGTCTTGTTCATCATCGGGCTGCACATCAAAAATATTTTCACCACCTATGGATAATTTATAATTTTCATAGAGAGTAAAGGTCGCCTCCAAGTCCACCAAAATTTCACTACCATAACTGTAGGTATCCGTAGCATCACCAGGACCAAACAAACCACCAGTAGACTCCCAATCACTGTAGCGATTGAATCTTAAGTAGCCGCTAAACAAATCACCTGTATCAAAATCAAAAGTCAGAGTTGTGCGATCACTGGGCACCTGATTTTCCAGGTCGAAGACTCTGGAGGCATTAATCGTATTAGTTTCTACTTTACTCACTTCTTGCTTATTGTGGTTGTGACGTAAATCCACAACCAGTAAATTACCTGCCACTTCAAAATCACTGGTAATGGCCAAGTCGATACCTGAAACTTCTGAATCGTATGCATTGACAAAATAGTTGGCATTGCTGTCTTTCAATAAGGCAGCATCCTCTACCCCTGCATTCTGTAGCAGCTCGATTTCTTCTGCGCCGATTTTATTGTTGCGCAATGCAAGGCGGTCTTCGATGTCAATGTTGTAGTAATCAAGAGTGACGCTGGTATTGCTAAACGGTGTAAACACTGCCCCTAAGGTAAAGCTGGTCGACTCCTCTGGCGTCAACTCTTTCGCCCCCAGGGCCATTGCTACCGGATGGTCCACCGGATAGGTACCACTCGGAATCAGATTACCATTGGAATCTGCAGTGGTAGTGACATTAAGGGTATTCACTTGCCCAGGGGTTGGCGCACGGAAGCCCGTATTCACTGTCCCGCGCAGAGCAAGGTTCTCATTGACATCGTAACGAGCTGAAAGCTTCCAGTCGGAGGTGGAACCAAACTCATCATATTCTTCTAAGCGCAACGCCACGCCAAGGGTTAGTGCATCAGTAACATCCGCTTCGAGGTCGATATAAGCGGCAATACTCTCAATACTGAAACTACCGTCTGAGTCTTTGGAGAACCCCTGAAAACCATCTGAGCCCACACCAAAATACACCGCCGTTGGGCCAACCTCAGTAGATGCAGTATCACCAGCTCCAATTGAATAGGTTTCCTCACGCCATTCAGCGCCAAAAGCAACATTCAGTGGGGAGGCAAAGGCAGCAACATCAATAGGTTTCACAAAATCTGCATTTAGACTGGACTCTTCCTGGGTGAGGGTGCCCGGTTTGAAGCTAGTGGGTGACAAAACCCCGAGGCTGGGATTAATAGAGTTTTTCAATACATATTCCACCTCATTCTCTGCAACACGAGCACGCAGATCCCAGGTCAAACCATTTTGAAATTCTCCACGAGCACCTATTACAGCGGAGATATCCTGAATTTCCGCACCAAATTGTGGATTGTAACCACCCGGGAATTGGGTATAAATCGGATTGCGCAATACATAGCCACTGGGGCTGGAGTCATCCGCTACCAGGTAATCAGAAGGATTTAAGCCTTGAGCAACAATATAATCAATCAGTGACTGAGGGGCGGCATCGGGAAGAAAATCGCCATCATCATCCTTCTGTAGAGTAGGCTCAGCTGCAAATTCATATTCCGGATCCAGCACGGGTTCGCGATAGAAAAAATCAGAAATCGTTTCATTACTGGAATACCCAAAATTACCATATAGCTCTACATTCTCATTAATATCCAGGCCACTATTGACAAAAAATTTCAGAGCCTCCACATCCGGATCACCCCAGCGTTGACCAAGTCCATCTAGAGGCACCAGATTACTACCCAGAATAGAACCTACTACTTCTGCTTGATTGTGAGTGACACCACGCCAAGTTTTATCAGCTTTGGAATATTCTACAGTGGCATTAACAAACCCCTGATCAAAAAGGTTGAAACCAGCATTAGCGGCAAAAGAATTACGAGTTCCATCCCCCTCAAAATATTCACCGGTCTGAGCAGAAAGAGCAAAACCTTCAGCATCATCCTTTAAGATAATATTAACCACGCCGGCAATAGCATCGGAGCCATACTGGGCCGAAGCACCATCACGCAGCACCTCGACTCTTTCGATAGCCAGTGAAGGCAACGTGGAAAAGTCCACCGCCTGAGCCCCCTGATTTACCGTACCCAGAGGAGCGAGCTGTAAATTTACCAAGGCAGAACGATGCCGACGAGTGCCATTGACCAGTACCAATGTTTGGTCCGGGGACAAATTACGCAGGGTTACTGGACGAATAAATGCCGTACCATCCGCGATGGGAAAGCGCTGGGTATTAAACGAGGGAGCAATTTTTGCCAGAGACTCAGTGAGGTCAAAGCCTGCTTGATCTGCCAACTCCTCTCCGCCAACTACGTCAACCGGTGAAAGAGTTTCTGTTGGGGAAACACCTTCCTTACGGGTACCGGTAGTAATCACCTCTTCCATAGTACGATCATCGGCTGTCGAAGATTTTTCATTTCGATCCTGCGCAAAAGCACTTGGAGCAGTCAGCGCGATGGCGATTGCCAACGATAAAGGTTTTAGCAAATGGGTTTGCATATTGCCCGTCCTCTCTTCTCATTATTAATTCGGACAGCACACCACAGGTTACCCCTGATAAGTGATGCACAGTAATTTTCATGCGCACAATTTCAATAACTGTGCGCGACTTATTTCTGTGGGAATATGTCAGTTCGCCAAGATAGCTGCAAATTTTGGCGTCAGTGCTAAAAGACTTTCACTTTTTGGCATTTTCCCTCGTTCGATTAGACAACAGTTACTCTGGAAACCAAAATCCATGGCGTTTAAATTAATTTATAGCAATGACTGTCAGAGCCGACTGCCAGCCTTAACTGCCAATCATGTCATTTTTTTGCTGATATTTTAAAATCGAGGATGGAGATAATAGGCCCAGGGAAGAAAATTCCCTGGGCCCTCTTTTTTTATTGCGGGGTATAGGTGACATCCAGCTCAAAGTTGGAAGTTTGACGGCTGTATCCGCGAACCATGATGAACGCTTGACTATCACCGCTCGGCACTTGTAGCGAACAATTTTCAGCTGAACCATTCTCGTAGGGCCGGCAATCGTAGTAGCGCCAGGTCGGGGCTGCTCCAAACCGCACGTATAGATCAGCGTCATTGGTGCCGGTCATATCCGCAACAAAATTGGTTGCCGGTGTCACGCTAAATGGCCCGTAATGCTCCTCTCCACCACGAGTCACACTGCCAGAGAAACTTTCCGTTTTCTCCTGACCTGGATCGGGATCGGGATCCGGGTCGGGATCAGGACCTGGATCATCACCAATGGATCCCTTGGCCAGCTCTGCCACATAAGCGGCAGCCAGTTTGCCGAACTTCACAGCGTGATTTGCATCGCCACCACTGTTGGCTAAAGTGTCATTGACAGTGTGGATATAAGGATTAGAGCCATTAAATGTGGCCTCGAAAGGGAAAGAGGCCGCGAAGCCCTGGTTGTGCCAGGAGGCATGATCCGAACAAGCATAGCCACAGGTAGTTGTGCCGACACTAAGGTTCCCCAGATAGGTCTGAGCAAGATCTTTCAGGAAGGCATTCTGTGAGCTGTTGGTGTAATCACCAATAATATAGATATCACTGTTTGAACCATAATAATTGGTCATATCCAGTTGTAGAACACCAACCACATTTTTATTTTGGTTCTTGTAATCCGTAGCAATATCATCGGAACCACGCAAGCCAACCTCCTCTGCCGCATACCCCATAAAAGCCAGAGTTTTTGCAGGCTTGTAACCTGTTGCCACTATGGCATTCACCACATCGGTCAGAGTGGCGATACCCGAGGCATCATCATCGGCACCCGGTGCCCTGGTGCCTTCCCCGGTACCCCAGCCAACGGTGGAATCCAAATGCGCCCCCAATACCACGATTTCATCAGGGTTTGTTTGCCCCTGAATAGTGAGAATGACCGAAGGCTGAGCCCAACTATGGCTATAGAGCTGCACAGATGCATCGCTGCGAGAGCTAGTCAATGCTTGCCATTTATCCCGAATCCATTCAGCACCAGCTACGCCTGTAGTAGTGGTGTAATAGCGATTGGTGAAATTGGAAAGGCTGGTGATTGTCGAGCGAATATTTGCCTCAGAGATTTCCGCCTGTAGGGCATTCACCACATTTGCATTATCAATGGTATAGCTGGCAATACTCGACACGGTGTTAGCCAGTGGAGAGAGCTGCGCAGTTTGGGCCTCCTGCAGGGAATCATGCACCATAAAGCCACCACAACGATTGTGGCTATTATGCATTATCGTAGAAATTTCGGATAAATTATCCTCATTCACCTTCAATATGGTTATACCATTGCGCTCTCCTAGTGCATTCAGGGGCTCCTTAGCCATTAACGCACTGCTTTTTTTCAGGGATTGATAACCGTCACTGCCGATCGTTATCCACAAGTCCTCAGCTAAAGTTACACCGGGTACCACCAGTAACCCTAGTAGCGATGTACAAATCATTTTTTTCATTATCTTCTCCACATTGATTGATTCCCCCAGCGTAAGTCGGCAATTTCCCAAAAAACGCTGGGAGGCACTGGAGGCTCATGCAAAATCCTTGCACAAACAGCATGCTTCGATGCCGACGAAGTTAAAAAAACCCATAAAAAACGTTCTTAAATACGCAACCTGACTCAAGAAGAAATACTGTACGACATATGGATTTATTTTTATTATTTAAACTTTGATAAACGCTGGGGTTAACAGATAGAAAAACTCAATAAAAATCAAAGAAACAAGTACCAACAGAAAAATGGTACTTGAACAATTTAGCACCACTCACCAAAAAACAAATAATAATTTTTAAGACTGAAGAGAACTTAAAAAATTCTGAATATAAAAAGTTTCGCTATTGTGAATAGAGAAGGACAAACACCAGGCGAATTAAATCCAATAAAGGGCTATTAGAAAACGATCGAAATCACTCAACATAATAAACTCTGTTGGATTAGACAGGGCCTATCGAGCAATGAATTACACTGTCTTCTTAACTCTATGCCTCAACTCTTACCCCTCTTCTTTTTCACCTTATGTAGAGAGTGCAGAGACACTTTGGTATCGCACAAGGTTTATGAGCCTTTAACCCATTCTCTTCAGCTTACAGTCAGGTTGGCCCAGGTAAGTTGCCCTTTTATCCCGATCATAGGAAACAGCAGTGAAGCTAAGATTTGGAACCCTTTCTTTGGTCGCCATCACGCTCTTAAGCAGCGGTTGCGCCACCATGAGCAAAGATGAATGCCAAGTAGCCGACTGGCAGGCACTGGGTTATGAAGACGGCGCCGAAGGAAGAGGATTGAGTTACATGGGCAAACGACGGGAGTCCTGTGCAAAGTATGGCGTTCAGCTCAATACCAGTTCCTACCGCAACGGGCGGGATGAGGGGTTAGAACTTTTTTGTACAGAGCTACGCGGCTTTTCTGAAGGGCGTTCAGGGGAAAACTACGCCGGCGTTTGTCCCGCGGGCCTTGAAGGGCTCTTTCTGAAAGGCTATGAAACCGGCCGGAATCTTTTCATTGCCAAAACTGCAGTTGAAGAAATTGAAGCGGCTATTCACGACCGGGAGCTGGAACGTGAGCACCTCCTAGATGACATGACTGAAATAGGTGCCCAACTGGTTGAAGATGAAGCGACACGCGAAGAGCGGGTTACCCTGTTGGCCGACATCGCACGCCTTAAGGTGCGCCATACAGAGCTGGGACTAGAGATTGACGACCTACTATTCGAGCTGACACAAAGACAATTGGAATATCAGGATTTATTGGCTATATCTCCCTACCCACAATAAGTAACAGGGTAAACCCGGGCAGAGGAGAAGAGAAACTGTTCATTAAACGACCTGGAGCATGGACAAATTAGTTATTAACGCCACTCTTTAAATAGCCCTAACTGTAAAGAGTTATTATCTTCCGTCTTTAAATAAGTTTCTAATGCAGAATCCAATATAATTTACTGGCAGTATAGTTTTATTTTATTTTTTTCTAAAATAAACGGCTAAAACAAAACTCTAACCGTATCTAGCTAACACTAAATTCTCTGGGTTCTGTCTATCTAGCTTCTATAAAAACAGTCATTATAAAAAGAAGACTAAAGAAATTGCTTACTTAGTCCCTAATTTTTCCCCGCATCGCCTTTACTTGAGAGCGGCGATTTTTATTTTTCAGGCGCCGCTCCTTTGAGCCTCGACTGGGTTTCGTCGCTATACGTGGCTTATCCACCCTGGATACCTGCTCGACCAATTGCTGTAAACGCTCCAAAGCATCTGCCCGATTTTTCTCCTGGGTCCGAAAGCGCTGCGCCTTAATAACCACAATACCATCAGCTGAAACTCTCTGATCACGTAATTGTAGTAGCCGGGACTTAACCGCCTCAGGCAGAGAGGAGCTACTAATATCAAACCTTAGGTGAATTGCACTGGAGACTTTATTTACATTCTGACCACCCGCCCCCTGGGCGCGGACAGCGCTGAACTGCACATCAGCCAGGTTAATCTTTAAACGGGCACTAAACATAATTTCAAATCCAAAACCAACTCGATGACCATCAGGGTGAGAACTTATATTTTACTGAAATTCATCACTCTTTAGGACACTCTCCTTTCGGTACCCTGGTACCCCTCATTCTTAGAAAAACACTTGCCCTTCCCAGTAATCAGACGCACCATGAATCGAACGATTAAAAAGCCATAGCGCATTTACCTAAAAAGAATCATTCAGTACTATTGCGCCACTTTGTGCGTGCCTCAAGGCCCCCAATTTTGGGATGACCAAGCAGCCAGCCACTTAACCCGTGACTTATTTTATTGTCTGGGTCAAATCCGCTAGTATTGCCAAGCTTCCTTGAGGTACAGGAACAAAAAACAATAAAGATGCACGCCCAGTTGTTTCCTCTGGATTCCTCCCGATGTCTCCGCGGGTGTGCCATTACCGCGACTAGGAGAAAACCATGCCTAACGCCAAGCGCAGCCTTGCGGCGGCTATTGCACTTGCATCCCTTACCAGCGTTTCTGCAATTGCAGAAGAATCGGCCTTCAGCCAGGTTATTGCTTTTGGTGACAGCCTCACCGACGTAGGCAACTACGATGTATTCACTAATGGTGGCGATGCAAATGATATCGCTATCAATATCATGTCCCAGAATTTGGGGCTGGGTCCTGTTACTCCCTCTTGCGCAGGCCTATCGCTGTGCCTCCCTGAGGTCAATGAGAATTTAAGCCAAGAAGAACTACTGGCCTCGGCTAAAGCACAAGTAGCCAATGCTTTGCCTAATGTTGGCACTGGCTGGGCCGTAGGGGGCCATAAGGCAGCTGATGTTCTTCTTAATATTGTTGGTACCGAAAATTACCTGGCTTACTTGGAAGCTAATGGGCTGACCTACAACCCCAACATGCATAGTTTCGCTAGCGTTCTACTGCCAGACCCCACACGCGAAACTGCGACTGGACTGTATGCGGACTTAGATCAATTGGGATTATTGCTCCAAGGACCTACTAAGGTTGCAGAGTTCCTTGCAGCCGCAGAGCAATATGAGGCCGCTGGTGATGCTGTAAATGCGGCAACGTACAAGGCCATGGCAGATGGCCTACAAGCAATGATTGATGCCGCACCCGCCGCTATTATTGCGGATTCAGGCACTACCGGTAACCCTCACCCCACTGGACGCGGTTACTTGGAAACCACACTTGGTACTGTTGATGCCAACGCCCTTTACTGGGTAAATGGTGGCGGCAATGACTTGCTGAGCGGCTTTACAAGTGTCGCTAAAGGTGAAATGAGCATTGAGGAAGCCACTGCAAATGCAGGTCTGGCATCCGTGATGCTCGCGAGCGCTGCCGGCGCTTTATCCAACGCAGGGGCTAACTATATTCTGGTATCCAATGTGCCGGATATCAGTAAGACCCCAGTAGTTTTCGCAAAAGTTTCTTCTGACCTCAAAAAAGCTGTAGAAGCAGGGCAATTAACTCAGGAGCAGGCGAGCGCTCAACTTGCATCCACCCTGGAACAAGCTAGCAAGGCTTCCGAAGACTTTAATGCCAATCTGCTGGCTCAAGCCAAAGATATCGACGGCGTACTGATGGTCGACCAAGCCGGCCTGCTCAAGGTGGCCCTGAATAATGCCGGTCAACTGGGCCTGTCTACTGAATTCGAACAGGGCCAATATTGCTATGACGGCAGCGGCGGTGAGTGTATCGAGCATGAAGTATACGGTGCAAATGGCACTAACCCCGATGCTTCCAAGCTGATCTTCAACGATACCGTTCATCCCACCCAAGTTGGTCAGCAGGTTCTTGCCGACTACTACACCGCTATTGTGAATGCCGCTCAGGTCGCCGGTCAGCTGCCTGACATCGGCGCTCAGGCTGCTCGCACACACATTAACAGCCTGGATGAAAACCTGGCTGGTGTTCGCTATAGCCAGGCCCAAACCTCAGTATTTGCTGGCGGCATTTTCGGTGATATCGATTACGACAACGGCTTTGCCGCCGATATGAGCGGCGATAGTAATGCCAACCTGATCGGTATGACCTACGCCCTTCGCGACAACCTGGAACTGGGCTTCGCGGTGAGCCGCTCTGATATCGATGTGGATAACGCCCGCTCCGATATCGAGTCCACCTCTACCAACTACAGCTTGTTTGGCCGCTTCCATCACGATGTATTCTTCGTTGAAGGTAGCATGACCCTGACCGATGTAGACTTCGACCAGGCAAACCGCGCCCTGACCCTCGGCAATAATTTTGCTTCCGAGCTGGAAGGCGATACCTCCGGTGAAAATACCACCCTGAGCCTGACGGTTGGTGCCAACCTGTTTAGCGAATCAAGCTTCCAGCTAGGGCCCTTCATCGGCGTAACCCGAGCGACCATGGAAGTTGACGGCTATACCGAAAAGGCCATCGAGGGCTTTACTTACACCGACTCCATGGGTAATGAGTACGATCCCCTGGGCATGAATTACGGTGACCAAGAGCGAGACTACAACACCTTGCGCTTCGGTGCTTTTGCCAATAAGAGCTGGAACACCATCAATGCCTACGCGCAGGTTTGGTATGAAGATACCAACGGTACTGACACAGATACCCTTGAGGTAGGTGTTAAGTCTATGGCTGGTAACATGAACGCTATGCCCAGCTATTCCAGCGTGGACCAAGGCCTCTTCGACGATGGTATGGGCCTGATTGCTGGTATTCGCTGGCAAGCGGCTGACTCCCTCGCTTTAAGTGCCAATGTGACCTCACGCCCAGCGGCTGAGCAAGCATCGGTCAATGTTACCTACCGCTTCTAATCCAGCTATAGGGCTAACACTCGCGCCCCTCAGGGGGCGCGACTCTCTTCCCTCTCCTAACAATTAAGTTCCTCCCGAGCCTCCTTCTCGCTATATAAACAGCTTACCGGCACAATACAAAGCCACCCCTCATTGTGAAAAAAGCCGGTATGTTTCAAATCACAACACCTAATTTAGTGATCAGTGAGCTCTGTGAAAGTGACTCGAAACTGATGCTCAACCTACTCAATGATGAGGACTTCGTGAGATATATTGGCGATCGCGGAGTGCGCACTCTTGAGCAGGCTAGTGATTACATTAAAAAAGGGCCAATAGCCATGTACCGCAAGTACAACTTTGGTCTCTATAAAGTTGAACTTGGCAATGGTATCGGCATCGGTATATGCGGCTTAATCAAGCGGGACTGTCTCGATGATGTAGATATTGGCTTCGCTTTCTTAGCAAAATATAGAGGCAGAGGCTACGCGTTAGAGGCAGCACAAGCCGTGCTGGAATATGCTCAACACCAATTAAACCTAGAGCGAATTGTCGCGATCACGCTACCCGAAAACACATCCTCAATAAAGCTGCTGAATAAAATTGGGCTTCAAGTAGAGAAAAAGATTGTTTTACCAGGGGAAACAGAAGAGCTTCTCCTAATGGCATGGGAAGCTTAACAGAATGACAGAAGTCATTTGGTATCCCAAAATACTGCAACCAATAATGACCAACTCGTAAAAAGTGACTGGATAGAGTGCCTCTTCTGAGCCGACAGTTTCAACCACCGACTCAGCGGCCTAAGCTTAGCCTCTCCAGCTTGGCATCAGGTCCAACTTCCAACCATCTTGGCTTTTTATTATTCTGGGGGCATTGATTTTATATTTCATATCCATGTACTCCATCGTAATAACAAGTTTTGCCCGCTCAACGCCAAACTTAGTTTCGATAGAGTAGTCAATAGACTCCAGATCAGCCTCATCCCAATCAAAGGAATGATTTTTACTTTTCAATAGGATTTTCTTGTAAGCGGTTTGAATTCTACTTTTCTGGGTACGTATATAATCTGCACCCTGCATCTTCTCTACCAACTCATTGGTTCGCTTCATAAAACCTTTTTTACTGGATTCACGAATATCAGCATTTAGAGCCAACTCAATCAAACCTTCATGATCTTCCGCTGTCATAAATAAATCGTTGTAGCCTTCCTGATCCTGGGAGGTTAGCGCATCTACAAGATCCTCTGCCAAATCCTCTGGTGTTGAGTTTTCTCCACAGGAGGCTAGAAATATGACAGATAATACCAGCACAGCTATTTTTTTCATTTATCCCCTCAATCTAAAGACCATGAACAGGGGGCGGATAGTAGGCATGAGAACAATACCAATCAAGAGATTTTATGCTGACAGTAATCACACGTAATGACACTGATTGACTACAGCAGTAAAACTTCAAGATTGCTATTCTTCATTTGAACCCAGAAGTCCCTTCTCTTTATATCAGAACTCCAAACCAAGTTATGAACTGCGTTGATTGGTAGCTTATCACCAGAGACAAGTCCAATCTTTACCAGATATCGCTCCTACAAATCCAATAAAAATACAATTAAAAAATAAATTTTTACTCTTGAGCTTTTCGATTAGTCAACATCTAGGGCTGGCATCCAGGCCAAAATATTAAATAGTATTTATTTGTAGAAACATTGCATCTGAAGATATAGCCGACACGGTCAAGAATCGTGAAATTTCGAAAATGAATATAAACAACTAATTTTGAATCATAATCATCTATTTAAATCATTTCCATTGAGTAATTACACTATCAATTCAAGACAAATATGATAAAGCTTTAATGCCTTACAAAAATCATGGTTTCTTTATTGACATGCCACGGCGCTAAGCTAGTCTCCAACTTATTAATCTAGGAGAAGAAAGCCATGATAATCGCGACAGATATGCCTGAAGTGAGCAAATGTGCCGCAACTCAGTGTGCCTATAATGCTAATGATGCCTGCCACGCCAGGGCGATAACTATAGGTGAAGGCGCGGACCCAGATTGCGACACTTTCTTCACTAATTCCAGGCACACCCGCAGTTCCCGCACCGCGGGTGTTGGCGCTTGTAAAATGGAAGACTGTAAATTTAACGATGACTTCGAATGTTCAGCGGACCGTATAGAGGTTGGGCGCAATGGCAACTCAACAAATTGCCTAAGCTATACCCACTGAGCCTGGATCAGCTGGCAAGTTCCTCCCCAATAATAAAGCCCGAAAGCTATCCGCTATCGGGCTTTTTCTTTTAAGGCATTACACGATCTTAATCTACAGCTTGTAAATCCCGTTGAGACTTCTCTTTGATATCCCGGGGCTCCCAAACTACCCCTTGAGTAGTCGCATGCTGCTTAAAGAGTGGTTGATAATGGGATTCCAGCACTTTGCGTTTAATTTTTAGAGTGGGAGTCAGAAATTCATTTAACGGAGTCCACTCCTCCTTACAGATAAAAATTGCCCGGATACGTTCATGGTACGGTAAACGCTCATTAACTGACTCCAGTATACGTCGCAACTGTTCATTGACCTCAGTACGAGGAAGCTTTTCCGCAGATTCCGATATGGTCGCCAACATCACAGGTTGATCCATACCATGCCCCAACACACAAAGTTGTGCCAAAAGGGTCTCATTACCGAAGTGTCCCTCCAGTAAGCTAGGCTGAATAAATTTTCCTTTACTCGTTTTAAAAGTTTCAGAGATCCTGCCTGTAATATGCAGTAAGCCCCTCTCATCGATAAAACCAGAATCCCCGGTATGGTAATAACCATCCCGAATGGCTTCTGCAGTTTTCTCTGGCTCTAAGTAATACCCTTTCATCAGAGAGCCGCTTTTGAAAAGGATTTCACCCTCATCAGAAATTTTCACCTCGCAACCGTGGTAAGGTTTACCCACCGTACCAGGCACTGGGTCCTCACCCGGCATCACAAAACAGCCATAGATAAAGTTTTCCGTCATCCCATAGCCATCAGCTATCTGCATCCCCATACGCTCATACCAGCGCAATAGCTCGATGGAAATTGGTGAGGCACCGCTTACCAGCATTCGTGCCTGATCCAGTCCAAGCCCGGCACGTACCTTATTTTTTAACCAACTATTCAGGCCCGGAATTCTGAGCAGTACATTTTGCAACGCAGGCGGAATCTTCTCGTCAATTCCCTCCTTAAACTTGGTCCACAATCTGGGAACCGAGAAGAACATAGT
This sequence comes from Microbulbifer mixtoriginis (SeqCode), assembly GCF_052466765.1. Lineage (NCBI taxonomy): Bacteria > Pseudomonadati > Pseudomonadota > Gammaproteobacteria > Cellvibrionales > Microbulbiferaceae > Microbulbifer > Microbulbifer mixtoriginis (SeqCode). The sequence continues at coordinate 3,557,125 of NZ_CP174289.1, read as the reverse complement.
TGGCTTGGTGCGCTGTAAGTCTTCGAGGAAAGTATCCAGGGACTCCGGAAAATGTACCGGCGTACCTGAATAGAGACAGTGGAATTCCACCAAGATTCGCTCTGCGGCATGGGCCAAAGGCAGATAGGAAAGCACGCGGTCGCTCTCATTAAAGCCATAACCACGAATCATATTGGGTACTACAAAGACTACCGACGACCATGTATGCATCACGCCTTTGGGATTACCGGTAGTGCCAGAGGTGTACATAATGGTGAAGAGGTCATCCTCATTAAAAACGGGACTTTCCTCATAGCGTTCATTAGAGGCGATAACAGCTCCCAACTCTTCATCGCAGTGTATTTCACAGCGCTGAATCGCTACCGAAGGTAGAGTGTCCGCCACTTCCTGAAGAGCGGCATTGTTATCTGTAGCTCCACAAAAAAGCAATTTCGACTCGGAGTGCTGCAAAACATAAGACATAGAGGATGCGGATTGCCCAGGATACAGAGGCACGCTAACCATACCAGCAAGCAGGATACCTACATCAACAATGATCCAGTCAGCACAGTTTTTACCGTGAATTGCAATTCGATCGCCTGGTTCGAATCGGCTGCGCAGGTAGCCCGCGATACGTCTGGCCCGATCCATTACCTCACGCCAGGTGTAGTCCTGCCACTCGCGGCGCTGCATCTGACGAAGAAATACCGTTTCCGGTTCTTCCGCCTCTCTCTTGTAGAGAAGCTCCAATGGCTGCAGGCCCTTCACTTTTTCGTATCGCTCTTCTGGAGTCATCGCTTTCTCTCTCATTATTGTGTTTATTATGGTTTGATATTGGATAGCACTGTTAGACCCTGCATTTGGGTACTAGCAGCGACTTAAATTCCAGATCGCCAATTCAATTGACCGCGCACCTAAATCACCATTTTAGTGCACTCTGACTAGCAGCTTTCTAAGAGGTGCAGTCACAAATATATAGGTCAACGTCAGCTTATCGTTATTATTTAACTTAAAGTTACTGAATATGCTCGCTTAGTGCAATTACTAAGCACTAGGAAAGGATGTACCACTTCAGCAAGAGTGTAGACTACCCAGTCCGTTGCAATGAGGTTGCAATAAGATAGTATCTGGTGCACTTTTTGTGGAAAGGCAAAAGCTTGAGTTAATGAAAAAACTTAGAAAAGCTTACGGCGCAAGAGATGACTAGCTAGTACCAACTATAATCACGGTAGTCATAATTGTGAATACTTATATTCTTATACTTTCACACTTTAAAAAATCTAATTACTTTCCAGCCTAAACCGTCAAAGCAAATGTGTGTTCACATAAATGACAAGAGCTAAACAGTATCGTTTTTTAAAAGATAAAAACTGGAATTATAATCGAATTAGCAGACCATCGCTGACTCTGACTAAAGCTTCGCTAGAAACACTCAACCAGTGAAAAATATTTACTAAATTAAAAGTTATTTTAAATAACTCACTGCTGCGAAGAACTTTATGCGCAATAGAGTTGAGAGGATAAAGGATGAGGAAGATAAAAGTTACAATTAAAGTATCTTAAAAAAGAGGAAAGCTCATCCAACTCTCCCCTCTTTTATTTACTTATTTTTAGCTTACTGTCTCACCATGAGCCTGCTTATCTGCATGGTATGAAGAACGCACCAGCGGACCACAAGCGGCATGCTTAAAGCCGATTTGTTCTGCATAACGACGATATTCCTCAAACTCATCCGGATGTACATAGCGCTGCACGGGCAGGTGCTCTTTACTCGGCTGCAGGTACTGACCGATTGTGAGCATATCGATATCATGCTCGCGCATATCGTCCATTACCTGGAAAATTTCTTCCTTTTCCTCACCCAGGCCCACCATCAAACCTGACTTGGTTAGTACATCCGGGCGACGCTTTTTGTACTCTTGCAGCAGCTTTAGGGACCACTTGTAATTGGCACCTGGGCGGGACTCACGATAAAGGCGCGGTACGGTTTCCAGGTTATGGTTGAATACATCCGGTGCCTGCTTTTCAAGGATATCCAGTGCAATATCCATGCGCCCGCGGAAGTCGGGGGTGAGGATTTCCACTTGCAGGTTCGGGGAGAGCTCGCGAGCTTCGCGGATACACTCGGCAAAATGCTGAGCCCCCCCATCGCGCAGGTCATCCCTATCCACCGAGGTAATAACCACGTAACGCAGACTCATGGCGGCAATGGCCTCCGCCAGATTCTTGGGCTCTTCCGGGTCCAGAGGGTTGGGCTTACCGTGGCCAACATCGCAGAAGGGGCAGCGGCGGGTACAGATTTCCCCCATGATCATGAAAGTGGCAGTACCGCCACTAAAACATTCACCCAGGTTCGGACAGCTGGCTTCTTCACATACGGTGGAGAGTTTTTGCGAGCGCAAGATACTCTTAATTCGATCCACTTCTTTTGAGGCTGGCACTTTCACCCGGATCCAGTCGGGTTTGCGCAGCACAGTATCACTGGCAATAACCTTGACTGGGATACGCTCTACTTTGTCACCATCACGCAGTTTCTCCCCCTGTTGAAGGCGGCGGGTGCGCTTTACCGGCACCAGATCGGGTTTATCAGCCATTACTCAATTCCTGCTGTTCCGCGCTCAGTTGCGCCAATACATGTTCTTCTAGTGGCTGCCACTTGGCCGAGGGCAGCTCCAAGGTACGCAGTAATTCGCGCACAAAAATTTCCGCCACCTGTTCCCAGGAGGGTACCTGTGGCAATAACTCGGCCATCTGCACCATTTGCATGCCGGCATATCCACAGGGGTTAATTCGGAGGAAAGGGGCCAGATCCATATCGATATTGATGGCAATACCGTGGAAGCTGCAGCCGCGGCGCACACGCAGGCCTATGGAAGCAATTTTATTGCCACTGCGAGGCCCTTCCGTCAGATAGACCCCTGGTGCATCAGCACGAGGCGCAGCCGCTATACCCAATGTTGCCAGCATTGCTACCGTAGCTTTCTCCAAGGCCGTCACCAGATCGCGCACGCCGATTTGGGCGCGACGTAAATCCAGCAATGGATAAACCACAAGCTGGCCGGGGCCGTGATAGGTCACCTGGCCACCACGGTCCACCTGCACCACTGGGATATCACCGGTATTCAACAGATGCTCTGCCTTGCCCGCCTGCCCCTGGGTAAATACCGGTTGATGCTCCACACACCAAATTTCATCTGCGCTACTTTCATCACGAAGATCGGTATATCGGGACATGGCACGCCAGACGATCTCGTAGTCCCGCCGGGCTAGGTTGCGGACAATGGTCATCAAAGCACCATATGAACCGCAGGATGTACTTTCAACTCCTCAAAGAGGGCCTTGAGCTGGTCCTCACCTGTAGCGAGGATAAAGAAGGTCATGGAGGTAAACTTCCCACTGCTACTATCCCGCAGAGTAATGCGCTCCTCATCCAAACCGGGGGCATGGCGACGCATAACTTCCAGAACGAACTGATGCGCGTCCTCATTGGCATCGCGTACCACTTTGACCATATAGTCTTCGCAAGGGAATTCAATCTTCGGGGGTTTCTGATTGGGATCTTGACTCATACCACTCTCCGGGACCGGCCTTTGGACATTAAGAAAAGCTTAGGTGCAGCCGGGCGGCGATTATACAGTGAGCGCAGGGCAGTGGACAGGGAATGACAGAGGAACTGGTCAGGGAACCGGGCGAGCCGGCCAGGGAGGCAAAATTGCCACCCCTGGCTGGTCAAAACTGAGCAAATTTAATTGAAGAAGCCCATAACAAAGCGCTTGATAGAATCCCACATGCGCTTGAAGAAACCGGCTCGGTCTACCTCTTCTGCGGCGACCGCTTTAACATCCGCGACAGTTTCACCATCGAGAGTCACAACAACTTTACCAACAGACTGACCCTTCTCGACGGGAGCTTCCAGCTCTCCATCCACAATCAGGTCGGCCTTAATACCCTCTTCGCCACCGCGTGGGATAGTTACAAAAATATCCTTCTCAACTGCTATGCCAACACTGGGTTCTTTACCACCCCAGACACGCTCGGTCTGCAGTACTTCGCCCTGCCCATATACTTTGTGGGTCTGGTAGTAGCGGAAACCATAAGCCAGTAGCTTCTGGGTCTCTGAAGCGCGTTTTTCATCGCTATCGGTGCCTACCACGATGGCTATCAGGCGCATACCACGCTTCATGGCAGAAGCCACCAAACAGTAGCCAGCCTCTTCGGTATGGCCCGTTTTAATGCCGTCTACTGCGGAATCGCGCCACAATAGGCGATTGCGGTTGGGCTGGTTGATACCGGAATAACTGAAATACTTCTCGGAGTAGATGTCGTAGTGCTCCGGGTGGTTGGCAATCAGAGCACGTGCGAGAACCCCCAAATCCCGGGCGGTGGTCACATGCCCCTCAGCCGGCCAGCCGGTAGCATTGACAAAATTGGTGTTCTCCATCCCCAGCAGTTCGGCTTGCTGGTTCATCACTTCAGCAAATACCTCCTCACTACCTGAAACATGTTCAGCCAGGGCGATACTGGCGTCATTACCAGACTGGATAATAACGCCCCGCATCAGGTCCATAATCGGTACCTGGTCGCCAACCTTAACGAACATCTTAGAGCCGCCCTTGCGCCAGGCTTTCTCAGAGATACGTACCTTGTCATCTTCTTTAATGCTGCCTTTGATCATCTCTTCCGAGACAATGTAGGCCGTCATCATTTTTGTAAGACTGGCAGGAGGAACCTCCTTATCAGCCTCGTGTTCTACCAATACCTGACCGGTATTGGCATCCACAAGCAAGTAGGAGGTAGCCGCCAGCTGGGGCGGCGCTGGAATAAGTGATTGCGCCTGGGCTAGGCCCGCACAAAGCAACAGAAAAGAGCAGGCGATAATCCGTGTGATCATAGGTGAGAGTCTCGTTAATCCTCGTGTTCGTTGGCTGGCTGTTAACCTATTACTTATTTTAAGCGATTAATTCACAGCGAAGGCTTGTCACCTTATGCCGTGAGCCAGTAATAAAGACAAAATACAAGAAAATTCGCGCCATTGCGCAGTATTTTGTGAACGGTCGTTCCTATGACCGTCAATTCCATTGGTGATCACTGACGACTAGCTATCCCCTCCTGTGCTGCCGGCACAGCTGATGACGGGTTTTTCAGCGAGTTCGAGAAAAGAATATCGTCAGGAATTTACGGTTCTCCGGTAACCGTGACCTTTCTCCACAAACTGGAATATTCACCGTTCGGACCGCACTTTTACCGATGGGTTTTATTCATACACAACCTGGGGCTCTCCCAGCTGGTTCTTCTGCACAGTTTCCCGTGCATTGGCCAGGGCCCGCTGTTGGGAGATTGGGCCTATGCGCACCCGATAAAATTGCTTGCCACTGCGCTCAACCGGACTGACAGAAACAGGATAGTCAATTGCTGCAGCCAAGCGAGCCCGAATTTTCTCGGCCTGGGCTGGGCTGCTATAAGCTCCCACTTGCAGGAAGGTATTTTCCGGCAGGCGGATACTGGCATCCTGGGGCAGGCCGCCAGTTACATCGCCAGCCAAAAGGGTTTCCGTCACCGGTGGCAGGGTATTTGGGTCCAGCGCTTCTACCTCAACACGGGCAACACCCTGATTCACATAGTCCAACTTTTGCGCTGCTGTATAACTCAGGTCGATAATTCTGCCGTGAACAAAGGGGCCGCGGTCGTTAATGCGCACAATAATACTGCGCCCATTATCCAGGTTAGTTACCTTGGCATAACTGGGTAGCGGTAGGGTTTTGTGCGCGGCGGACATGGCATACATATTATAAATTTCGCCATTGGCAGTGCGTCGCCCATGAAATTTGGTGCCATACCAGGAGGCCTTACCCTGCTCTTTGTAGCCCTTAACCGCAGGGCGTACGTGATAGGTTACACCTTTGACTTTATAAGGGCTTTTATTGCCCGCCGGTCCGATTGGTTCCCGCACGGGTGTGGGCTCCGGCGTAGCGAGCATATTTACCGGTTTGGCTGGGCCGCTATCCTTAAGGCTATCGAAGTCCTGCTCGCCCTGCTTATTCGGCTTAATTTGCGGGCCGCCACAAGCGACCAAAAACAAAGCGGCGAGTAGGAACACTCGCCGTATATTGCGCTGAAACATAATCCCCCCGGCGCGCGGCAACCCCAGGCTGCCGTCTCCAAGCCGCTGTTATCTATAACTGCTCAGTAAAACAGAAAATTATTGATTACCACCATCACCATTAGTTCCCGGCTTTGGCAATTATTCTCAGGAATTATTTATCTCCAACTCAGCTCTTTCCACCGCGCGCTTTAACAATCTCCTGGGCAAGTTCATTCACTGCCATGGCGTAGAGGCGGCTGCGGTTGTAAGTCGTAATAGTGGAGAAGTTATTCAGGCCTAACCAGTACTGCTTGCCCTGCTCAGTCTGCAGAGAGAAAACAATCGCGGGCATTTCGGGTGCCACTTGGCTGGTAGCATTAAAACCTTTTTCCGCCAGCTCACCCACTGTCCACTCGGGCTGTAGGGTATCGTTGACGATGGTCATATCTGCATTGGGGCGCGGGTTGGCTAATACAGTCGTTGGCTCGCCGGGCTTCCAGCCGTGCCTGGCCAGATAGTTAGCCACACTGCCGATCGCATCGGTTGTATTGGTCCAGATGTCCACCTTGCCATCTTCACTGAAATCCACCGCATACGCACGGTAGCTTGAAGGCATAAACTGGCCGTAACCCATGGCACCGGCATAGGAGCCCTTCAGCGCGAGAGGATCCATACCTTGATCACGGGTTAAAAGCAGGTAGTTTTCCAACTCCTTAGTAAAGAACTCAGATCGGCGCGGGTAATTGAAGGCTAGGGTGGAGAGTGCATCCAGTACCCGGTAGCCTCCCATATTGCCACCGTAGCGGGTTTCAACCCCGATGATCGCGACAATAACCTCAGCTGGGACACCATACTTTTTCTCAGCTTCTGCCAGGGCCTCAGCATTCTTATCCCAAAAATCCACACCGCCGGCAATGCTTTGCGGAGTTAAAAATAGCTTTTTGTATTGATACCAGGGCTTGGCTTTTTCTGCGGGGCGCTTGATCGCCTTGAGGATAGAGTCCTTGCGCTTGGCATTGCGCATCAGTTCCTGCATTTCGTTGCGGTCAAATTGATGCTCTTGCACCATATATTCCACGAACTTTTGCGCGTCGGCATTATCGCCGTGGCCGGGCTCCTGCGCACAAGCTGCCAGCGCTAGCCCCATACCAACCAATAGTCCCGAGGTCCACTTCAAAACCACCGCTCCTGTCTTCATCTCGCGTCTCTACATCCAGTTTTTGATTTGCGCCGCTGGTTCATCAAAAATGTACCCTGCGCCGCTCGGTCCCTACGGCCATGAGAATACCGAATCCCGCCATTAAGGTAATCAGTGAGGTTCCACCGTAACTGATTATTGGCAAGGGTACCCCCACCACTGGCAACAATCCCGTAACCATACCAATGTTTACAAACACATAGACAAAAAAAGTGAGGGTAATACTCCCCGCCAGCAGGCGCCCAAATAGATGTTGCGCCATAAAGCTAATATAGATGCCGCGGGCGATCACCAGCACATAAAGTAAAAGCAGTAACAGGACACCGCGCATCCCCCACTCCTCAGCCAACACCGCGATAATGAAGTCGGTATGGCTCTCCGGCAGAAAGTCCAGCTGCGATTGGGTGCCCTGCAAATAGCCTTTGCCATACACCCCCCCGGAACCTATGGCGGCTTTGGAATTGAAAATGTTCCAGCCAGCACCAAAGCGATCATCGTGAGGATTCAGAAGTGTCAGGATACGCTGGCGCTGGTAGTCCCTGAGCCCCCACTGCCAGATTGGCCAAGCAGAAACCACCAAGCCCATGGACGCCGCTCCGATCATCTTCCAGCTCAACCCGGCCAAATACAGCGCGAACAGGCCGGAAGCGGCGATCAGGATAGAGGTCCCTAAATCTGGCTGGCGCACAATTAAAGCAGCTGGAACCGCCACGATGGCCAGAGCCCCAATGACAGTCACAAGGGATGGGGGCTGGGCGCGCTGGTGCAGGAAAGCCGCCACCATCATCGGCACTCCCAACTTCATCACCTCCGAAGGCTGAAAGCGGAAGCCGGCAATCTCCAGCCAACGTTGGGCGCCCTTGGCACCGGTGCCAAAGAGCAACACCCCCACCAGCAGAGCACAGCCGCCCAAATAGGCCCAGGGAGACCAACGCCGATAAAAATCCAACGGAATCTGCGCGACAATAAACATGCCGGTGAACGCCAGGCACATAAATATAGACTGGCGCCGCACGTAGTTCATATCGCCGCCAGAAGCACTGTAAAGCACCCCCAGCCCCACAGAGGCAAGCACCAATAAAAGCACCAGCAGTGGCACATCAATGTGTAGGCGCCTCGCCAGACTCACTGGCTTTCGGAGACTGCCGTGAGCATCGGACAGCCGGTGAGAAAAATCGCGGCTAGCCATTATCCACCCCTTTGCTCAATCTGGTTTTCTGTGCCGTATTCTCTTGGGTGTCTGGTCGTGGCACCCACTCAGCAAATAATTCCCGCGCCACAGGCGCCGCCACGCCGCCACCGGCTTCACCATTCTCGACCAAGACCGCTACAGCAATACGCGGTTTATCCACAGGAGCAAAGGCGACAAACAGGGCGTGATCGCGGTGGCGCTCCTGAAGAGCCTCTGAGTCGTAACGGGCACCCTGGGCTATACCCACCACCTGGGCGGTGCCGGATTTTCCAGCGACACGAAAGTTCAGGTCTTTACCCGCGCGTTTGCCCGTGCCATAGCTGCGATTGACCACCGCCTCCATGCCCTCGAACACCAGGTCCCAATTATCAGGGTGCGCCTCCAGGTTATGCAGAATTTCCGCCGGCTGTTCGACCCCGTTGATGGTTTTCACCATTTGCGGGCGATAGTGGGTACCGCGATTGGCAATGGTAGCGGTCATCACCGCCAGCTGCAGTGGCGTCGCCAGGACAAACCCCTGCCCCAGCACGGCGTTCAGACTATCGCCAGGGAACCAGGGCATACCCCGCGCACCGCGCTTCCAATCCCGCGAGGGGAAGAGGCCGGAGCGTTCCATCGGCAGATCGATACCGGTCTTGGAACCCAGGCCGAAGTGAGCGGCCATATCGTGCATGCCATCAATATCCCAGCGGTGAGCCATATCCCAGAAATAGACGTCGCAGCTCTGCGCCATAGCCTGAATCAGATCCACCTTTTCTCCATGGCCCCAGCGCACATGGTCGCGGTATAGACGTGGATCATTTGGCAGCTTATAGAATCCCGGATCCTTAATTTTGGTTTCACGGGTGATCAGTCCAGCCTCGAGCCCGCCTAACCCCATCAGCGGCTTCAGGGTCGAACCCGGCGGGTATTGGCCCTGTACCGCACGGTTAAATAGCGGCACATCGAGGGAATCACTCAGGGCGCGATAATCAGCAAAGCTGATTCCGGTTACAAACAGGTTGGGGTCGAAGGAGGGCTTGCTGACGAAGGCCAGCACCCCACCGGTGTTCACATCGATGGCGACAACTGCACCGCGGCGATCGCCCAGGGCATCCGAGGCCACCTGTTGCAGGTGTGCATCCAGATGCAGGGTAAGGTCAGCACCGGGCTTGGGGTCCTGGCGCTCCAATACCCTCAATACTCGCCCGCGTGCATTGATCTCCACATTTTCATAACCTACTTCGCCGAGCAGGGTTTTCTCATAGGAGCGCTCCAGTCCCACCTTGCCGATACTGCGGGTGCCGCGATAGAGGCGCACGTCCTCTTTAGTGAAATTACTCAGGTCGCGATCACTGATACGCCCCACGTAACCAACACTGTGGGCAAACAGGTCTCCCAGGGCGTAGTAGCGCACCAACTCGGCCTCCACGGAAACTCCGGGCATGCGAAACTGGTTCACGCTGATCCGTGCGATTTCCTCCTCACTCAGACGAAACCTCAGAGGCACCGGTTCAAATGGACGGCGGCGACGCAAGCGTTTGCGAAATTTGGCCACATCGCCGTCACCCAGACGGACCAGATGGCCGACCAGTTCGAGGGTTGCGTCCAGGTCTTTCACCCGTTCACGCACAATGGAAAGGTTATAACTGGCGCGGTTATCCGCGAGTAATATACCGTTGCGATCGTAAATCAGCCCGCGAGTTGGAGCGACGGGGCGTACCTGAATACGGTTATCATCGGATTGGGTGCGGTAGTCATCGTAATCAACCACCTGCAAATTATAAAAACGCGCGATCAAAACCCCTAGCAACGCGATGACACCAACAATGGCCACCAACATGCGGTTGCGAAACAGTCGCTGCTCCGTGTGGGGGTCCTTGAGGTGATGATCGTGGGGCATTGGCGTTTTTTAAACGATTATGACTGGCGCGGGAAAAAACTAATTCGGACTACATTACCACAGCGAACGCACGGAGAGAGAATTCCAGTTGGCAAATCTCTCCGCACTTGGTCGCAAATGTCTTATTTGTGATAAGGGTGGCCGGCAAGCAGGGTCCAGGCGCGATAAATTTGCTCGGCCAAAACCACACGTACCAGAGGGTGCGGCAGGGTCAAAGGTGACAGAGACCAGCGCTGACGCGCCCTGCTCAGGCAGTCCTGCGAAAGCCCGTCTGGGCCGCCAATCAACAGGCTGACATTTTCCCCTAGCAACTGCCAATCGCGCAGCTGGTCGGATAATTGCTCTGTACTCCAAGGCTTGCCCTTAACATCCAGCGCCACCACATGATCGCGCGGGCCGAGAGCAGCGAGCATCGCCTCGCCCTCTTTCTTGCGCGCTTTATCAATCAGTGCCGCAGAGCTTTTCTGGCCCCGCTGCCCCAGGGGAATCTCCACCATTTCCAGAGCAATTTCACGGGGCAGACGCTTGGCGTATTCGGCATAACCCTCCTGGACCCATGCCGGCATTTTGCCTCCGGCGGCGAGGATGCGAACCTTCACTTAATCAACCCTGATGGGGATCGCTACCATCCGCCTCGTCGCGGGTATTTGGAGTCATAGACCAGAGTTTTTCCAAGTCGTAGAAATTGCGCACATCCGCGAGCATTACATGCACTACCAGATCCCCATAATCCACCAGTACCCACTCGCCCTGCTCTTTGCCCTCAACGCCAATCGGGCGCACACCCTCTTTCTTGAGTTCGTCCACCACATTTTCCGCCAGCGATTTTACCTGGCGGCTGGAGGTACCGGTGCAGATCACCAGGTTATCCATCACATCAGAAAATTCGGAAACATCCAGAGCGACAATGTCTTTGCCTTTCAGATCTTCCAGAGCATTTAGCGCGATATCTTTAATATTTGTCATAACACCTTGATTCATTACGGGTCACCAGTGGCAACCGATTCTGTGTAGAGTTGATGGTCTTCAATATATTGCAACACCGTTGCTGGCAGTAAGAAACGCGGAGACTGACCGCTGGCCAGCAACTGGCGAATCTGTGTAGCGGAAATTGGCAGCAGGGTTTGCTCGCGCAAGACCAGGCGACCTGAGGCATATTCATGTAAATCGGCCAGGGTGCCGCGATGCTGCTGCAGCAATTTCGCTAGCTCGGCATTGCCGGTGGCTGCGCTCGCTTCCGGCAAGTGCCAGCCGGGTCTGGTCACAACGACCAGGTGAGCCAGCTCCAACAGGCGTTGCCAACGATGCCAGCGATGCAAGGTCAACAAGGAGTCAGTACCCATACAGAAACTGATGGACACTTGTGGCCCCAATTCCTCACGCAGCGCTTCGAGGGTATCTACCGTATAAGTGTCACCACCGCGCTGCAGTTCCCGCTCATCCAGCTGCAATTCATCACAACCAGCCAATGCCAGTGCCAACATTTCACTGCGCTGGCGTGAAGAAACTCCCGGACTCTGACGGTGGCGAGGCTGATGGCTGGGTAGCAGACGCATTTCATCGAAACCCAGAGCCTGGCGCAGCTCTAGCGCCATGCGCAGATGGCCGAAGTGCACCGGGTCGAAAGTGCCGCCGAATAAGGCGATGGTCTGCCGCTTAGTTGCCAAAATTACCTCTTTACTGGCTGCCGGGCCCGAAAAACTATCGGCGGATATGCCCGTCACCGAGCACAATCCACTTTTGCGAGGTGAGCCCTTCGAGCCCCACCGGTCCACGGGCGTGGATTTTATCAGTACTGATACCGATTTCCGCCCCCAGGCCGTATTCAAACCCGTCGGCAAAGCGCGTGGAGGCATTAATAATCACCGAGCTGGCATCCACCTCGGCAAGGAAGCGACGACTGCGACTGTAATCCTGAGTCACAATAGCCTCGGTGTGGCCTGAGCCATAGCGGGCAATATGATCCATTGCGCCATCCATATCCGCCACGACGCGGATAGCGAGAATGGGCGCAAGGTACTCCTCACTCCAGTCGCTGTCACTGGCCACATTAATCTGAGGCAATATCTCTCTGCTGCGTTCACACCCGCGCAATTCTACGCCTTTCAGCGTATAGGCCTCAGCCAAGCGCGGCAGAATTTTCCCGGCAATTGCCTCGGCCACCAACAGCGTTTCCATAGCGTTACAAACGCCGTAGCGGTGGGTCTTGGCATTCAAGGCGATCTCAAAGGCCTTCTGCTCGTCAGCCAGGTCATCGATATAGACGTGACAAACGCCGTGCAGGTGTTTGATCACCGGCACACTGGCCTCGCGGCTGACCCTTTCGATCAAGCCGGTGCCACCACGTGGCACTATGACATCCACATAATCGGGCATGGTGATCAGGGCGCCCACTGCAGCGCGGTCGCTAGTACCCACTACCTGTACTGCCGTTTGCGGCAAGCCGGCCTCGCGCAGCCCTGCACTGATGCAGGCGGCGATAGCCCGGTTGGACTGCAACGCCTCACTACCGCCACGTAAAATAGTCGCATTACCGGATTTCAGGCAGAGACTGGCCGCATCGATAGTCACATTAGGACGGGACTCGTAAATAATGCCCACTACTCCCAGGGGCACACGCATCTTACCCACCTGAATTCCGCTGGGGCGATAGCACAAATCCTCAATTTCCCCCACCGGGTCCGGTAGATCGGCCACCTGCATCAGCCCTTTGATCATACCGTCGATGCGCTCATCATTGAGTTCCAATCGGTCGAGCAGTGCCGCATCCAGACCGCGCTCGCGTCCGGCCTGCATATCAGCCGCATTGGCCTTGGCCAGTTCGATCCGATTGGCTTCCAACTCGGCAGCAATTGCTGCAAGGGCACGGTTCTTGACCTCAGTATCTGCGCGCGCCATTGTGCGAGAAGCTTCTCGAGCGGCTCGCCCCATCTGTTCGAGTTTGTCGCGGGTAGATTGCTGATCAGTGCTGGCTGTCGTGGTCACTTGGCTCTCCGTGCGAAATCCGGTCGGCCGCGCAGTATACCCCAGCAGCCAGGGGTTTAAACGGCATAAATGGATTCCTACTGCCGGGTTACTCCCTGCTCCAACGATCCAGGTTCTCAGCAATATTGGCGAGACGGGCCAAGGGGTCTTCCAGGGCTAGCAAATCCACTCTCGCTTTATCCTCCAGGGGTAACAACTGGGCCAGTTGCCAGGACAGGGCATCGGCGGAGTCGACATTATCGAACTTGAGTGAAAGATCCTTGGCACGCTCCTTTAACTCTTCCAGCACTGCCATTAGGCCATCGCAATCTGCAGGTATCGGCCGGGGGGCATTATCTGGCAACCACTCAACATCCCCCAGTAACAGGCCGTCTTCAGCCCGCTCGGTGTGACTGATGCGGAAGCGCCGCCGCCCTACTACCTGCACATGCAGCAAGCCCTCCTCCCCCTGACTCCAATCGACAATATGCACATAGACCCCAAGGGGCCAAACCGAGGCGTTGCCCACCTCGCCGCCAGAGCGAATCAAAACAACACCAAAGCCGCTCTCATTTTTCAGAGATTCGCTAACCAAATGCAGATAACGCTGTTCAAAGATACGTAGAGGTAGCGCAACACCTGGGTAGAGGGGCACGCTCAGGGGAAAAAGGGGGATCTGTTGCAAAATGCTCTCTCGTTGGGTGGGTTGAAGTACTAAAGATACCACTGCCAATAGGATCACCGAGATTACTGGCGAAGCCTTTAAGCGCCAATCCAATTGTTTGAGTGCAATATTCCACGGAATCCCGGTAATTGTCGGTGGCAAGCACGACCCACAGCCATTAAGCTGCTGCGGTTTATTAACGAATGGAGACTATTCATGCCTAAAGCAACAGCCCGCCATATCCTGGTACAGACCGAAGACAAGTGCCTGGAACTGAAAGATCAGATCGAAAATGGCGCCGATTTCGGCAAAATCGCGGAGCAGTTCTCTCAATGCCCTTCCGGCCGTTCCGGCGGTGACCTGGGTGAGTTCAGCAAGGGTATGATGGTGCCGGAGTTCGACAAAGTCGTTTTCTCTGAGGAACTGAACAAGGTACACGGCCCGGTAAAAACCCAGTTTGGTTACCACCTTCTTGAAATCACCAGCCGCCAGGATTAATTCTCCGTGAATTAATCTGCTAATAAAAAGCCGGGCAATTGCCCGGCTTTTTATTGCTAGCTCTAAAAAATATTCCCTCAGGCCTTGGCTGCACCCTCTGGAATTTCCACCTCACTTCTATCTACAGAACCGGCACCCAAAGGCTTGAATATCACCAATAACAGTGGCAACAAAGTCAGTGAGCCCAGCAGTGCCGCGGACATCGCCGAGGCGGTCAAGAGGCCAAAGTAAATAGAAGGCACAAATTTGGACAGCGCCAGGATCGAGAAGCCGGCAATAATGGTGATCGCCGTGTAGAACATGGCACGTCCGATAGTTGCATGGCTGCGATGCATGGTAGCCAGGTAATTGCCGTCTTTGGCAAACTCGGCGCGGAAGCGGTACAAATAGTGAATCGCGTGATCCACCCCAATACCCACGGTAATCGCCGCAATGGTGATGGTCATCATATCCAATGGAATACCGGCGAGCCCCATACCACCGAGTACCACACAGGCCGCCAGCATATTCGGTACCAGCGCGATAATGGCAATCGACAGAGAACGGAACAACACCAGGAACATTAACAGGATGCCCACAAATACCGCCCCCAGAGTCAGGATTTGGGACTTAAACAAGCTCTGCAGCATATTGTTGTAAAGCACCAGCAGTCCTGTCTGGTGGATGTTTTCCGGCGCTATACCCATTTCATTATGCGCGTAATCGTAAATGCGCTCGATCAATTCGCCACGGCGCAGATTCGGATCAGTCTCCATCACCCGCAGGGTAATGCGGGCCTGGTTGTTCTCAACCGAGAGATAGGGATCTACCAATACGCCGCGGATTTCCGGCGGCAGGCTGGTATTGGCCACCGCCAACTCAAAGTCATTGAGCTGACCACCTTTCAGGTCACGAGCCACTTTGTACAGAGTGGCGAGGGACTGCACCTTGCCGATCTCTGGCTGTTCCTCCAGGTAATCGTGCAACTGTTCCAAGGTATTGAGACCAGCTACGGTAAACCAATAACTCTGTTCCTGAGACTCCTCTTCTCCGCCGAAAGGGTCATCTGAGGCAAAAGGATCTTCCTCCGCTTCCATGGCAAAAGGATCTTCCTCACCCTCGAAGGCAGGCTCCTCTTCCAAAGGCTTGTCGAGGATAATATCCAGGGTCACAGTGCCGCCCAGGCGGCGGTCAATCACCAGCATACCCTGGTAAATTTCGGTGGAATCATCGAAGTAATCGATAAAGCGGTTTTCCACTTTAAGCTGCAGCATTCCTGCCACACTGATCACCGCAGCGGCCAGGGACACCCCCAACACCACAAACTTATGGCGCTCGGCAAAGCTAGAGAAACGCAGGGTAAATGCATGGGAATTATCCGCACTCACTTTGCCCTGGCGCTTGGGCAGGATCATCAGAAAACTGGGGATAATCAGGAAGGACAACATCAGGGCTAGAGTTACCCCCATCGTCATCATCCAACCAAAGTCGATAACCGGGCGAATACCACTCACCACCAGCGATACAAACGCAACGATAGTGGTCAGGGCCGTGTACAGACAGGGCTTGGCCATAAAGCGCACTGTCTGCAGCACCAGTGTTTCACGGCTCCAGTCGGGGTTTTGCGCAATATATTCGCGGTAACGCACCGCCAGGTGGATGGTGATCGCCAGGGTAATAATCAGCAGCAGCGCGACAAAGTTTGCGGAAATCACAGTCATGCGCCAGTCGAGCCAGCTGAGCAGACCCAGGATCATCACTGCGGTGGTGACACAGGTGAGCAGCGGTAACAGCACCCAACGGGGCTGACGGAAGATCAGCAACAGAGTCAGAATAATGAAGACGAGGATGCCCACACCAAACACTACCAGATCACTTTTGATAAAAGTGATCATGTCCGAAGTGATCATGGTCACACCGCCGAGGAACAACTCTGCCTCGCCTTTGTAACCGGCGAGAATCCCCCGCACCTCATCAACTCGAGCCCGCGCTTCCAACTCCTGAGCAGTGCGGTGCTCCAAATAGACGGCACTCACCTCTTCCAAGCGCGTAGCCTCTTCCGGGCTCAGGCCCTCACTATTGCGCTTGCGGCGCAGGGCATCGCGCTCGCGTACCAATTCTATACCGTGGCTATCCAGCGTCAGATTGGCGAGCAGTGCGGTGGTCTGGCCATCCGGGCTCAGAATCAATTCGCGGTAAATAGGGCTGGAGAGAAACTCCTGTCGGGCCAGGTCTCGATCAGTATCTGCCTGGGAAAGGGTGCGAATCTCATCGGTGATATCGGTTAAAGACAGCTTGGGGCTGTACAGCAAAGGGACATCGAGGATGGTCTGTACACTGGAAACGCCATCTACTCCGGCCAGCTCATCGCGTAACTTGGCCAGAGTTTGTAGAGATTTATCGCTAAACAGGTCGCCATCCTTATAGCGATAGGTGACCACCAGGAAGTCCCCGCTAGCGTAGCGCTCAGCGATCTCACGAAAATAATCCAGGGACTCATCGGCCTCCAGGGTGAGGGAGTCCGCCGAGGCATCGATCTTGAAGCGGGGCAAGCCCATCGCTGCCAGCAGGGTGAGCAGGCCGATAACTACCAACACAGCCAGTGGCCGCTTGGTTACCAGGTATTCATACGAGTTCTTGAAAGCTGACAGCATAGGTTTTTGCTTCTATCCAATAAATCAGTGGGCCGCAGTACGGCGCATATTTTGATCGCCCCGGCAGTGCTGGTGCAAATACAAAATTTGCGTTTACACGGCGCTATTGGAAATATTTTCAGGGAGTATCGATATGTCCCAGATCACGCTCGGGAAACAATAGGTCCCGCACGCGCCGCTTGAGTTCCTTTGCTCCGGGAAAACCGCCATCGCGCTTGCGCTCCCAGATCAAATTTTCACCAATGCGGATTTCGAATACTCCTCCAGTTCCGGGTTGTAATGCAACCTGTTGTAGATCATCCGCAAAAGTGTGAAGCAACTCCTGGGCCATCCAGGTAGCCCGCAACATCCAATTGCACTGCACACAGTAGTGGATGGTTATGCTCGCTTTCACTATTTTTTATCTCCCTGTGACCTACTCACCCCAAGCCGGCAACAACTTTTGTTCCACGCCCAACTGATCGAGCAGTCTCGCCACCACAAAATCGATTATGTCTTCGACCGTGCGCGGCTTCTGATAAAAACCGGGGCTAGCCGGCAGAATCATCGCGCCCATGCGGGTGAGTTTGAGCATATTTTCCAGGTGAATCTCCGAGTAAGGCGCCTCGCGCGGAACCAAAATCAATTGGCGGCGCTCCTTCAATGCCACATCTGCAGCGCGCTCAATCAGATTGTTGGAGGCTCCACAGGCAACGGCCGACAAAGTACCGCCGCTAGCCGGGCAGATCACCATGCTAGCCGACGCTCCAGTGCCGGATGCCACCGGCGAAAACCAGTCGCGCTTGCCAAACAATTTCAACTGGCCCTCCTGCGCGCCGAAGCGATCGGCGAGAAAAGCCTGCAGTGTGTCATCGTCGCCCTCCGGCAGTTGCAGGTCGGTCTCTGTATTGATCACTACCTGGGCCGCCTCAGACATCAACAGCCAGACGCGCACGCCAGAAGCGAGCAGGCACTGCAACAAACGCAGGCCGTATTGGGCCCCGGAAGCCCCAGTCATGGCCAGGGTAACGGTTTTATTAAATGTGGCTTGCTGCAAGATCACTTCCCCGATCACTAAAATGCTGACTCTTTTCAGGTCGAATAGTTATATTTTTGCTCCAGGGCTCCAATCAAACGCTGATGGATACCACCGAAGCCGCCGTTACTCATCACCACGATATGACTGCCCTCGCCGGCGAGCTGCAGTGCCGATTCCACACCATTCTCGATAGTGTCAAAAATCTTGGCCGGCACCGGAGAGTGGTGAGTAACTTCATTCAGAGACCAATTCATCCCTTGGGGCTGATACCACAACACCATATCCGCACCGCTACAGGCACTGGCCAACTGGCCCTGATGCACGCCCATACGCATGGTGTTGGAACGGGGTTCAATCAAGGCGATGATCTTGTCCTTGCCCACTTTGGCCCTGAGGCCCGTAAGCGTGGATTCGATCGCAGTTGGGTGGTGGGCAAAATCATCGTAAACGCGGATACCAGCCACTTCGCCCAGGCATTCCATACGGCGCTTTACGCCTTGAAAACGCCCAAGGGCAGAGGCGCTTAGCTCTGGTACCACGCCAACATGACGAGCTGCAGCCATAGCGGCGAGACCGTTGCGCACATTGTGCATACCGGTGAGATCCCACTCCACGCGCGCCACTTCGGCACTCTCGAATAGCACGGTAAAACTGCTGCCATCCGCGGCGATATCCACCGCTCGCCAGTCGCCGGCACTGATTCCCGGCTGATCCTCACTGGCAAAGCGCTGAACTTCACTCCAGCAACCCTGCTGCAATACCTGCTCCACATTATCTTCTGCGGCGCTGACAATCAGGCCGTTGCCGGGCACCGTGCGAACTAGATGATGAAACTGCCGCTGGATCGCCGCCAAATCGTCGAAGATATCGGCGTGATCGAACTCCAGATTGTTGATAATCACTGTGCGTGGGCGGTAATGCACAAACTTAGAGCGCTTATCGAAGAAGGCGGTATCGTATTCATCTGCCTCCACCACAAAGAAAGGGGACTCCCCCAGGCGCGCCGAAACACCGAAGTTACCGGGTACACCGCCAATCAGGAAGCCGGGCTGCATATCCGCCGCTTCCAGAATCCAAGCCAACATGCTGGCAGTTGTGGTCTTGCCGTGAGTGCCCGCTACTGCCAGTACCCAGCGCCCACCGAGGAAGTGGTCACAGAGCCACTGGGCACCGGAGGTATAGGCCAGCCCCTGTTCAAGTACCGCTTCCACGGCGGGATTACCGCGGGACATGGCATTGCCGATAATGACCAGGTCTGGGGCCGGCTCCAACTGAGCCGGGTCATAGCCCTCGGTGATCTGGATACCCGCCTGCTGTAATTGAGTGCTCATGGGGGGGTAAACATTGGCATCGCTACCGGTGACCCGGTGTCCTTCGGCCACCGCCAATTGGGCTAGGCTGCCCATAAAGGTGCCGCAAATACCGAGAATATGGATATGCATGGCGAAAATCTGTACTCCTGGGGGTTGCGGCGCAAGCTTACCACGGCAAAACAGACCAGTAATTGCCAAATGCCCCGTTTGCCATGCAATTTACTCGCTATTCCATTAGACTCCGCCCCCGCACAGATCGGCCTCACCCCCGATAGGGTGGTAGGAGTTTTCCAGCTACGGCCGACACCCGATACGAGCTCCCGGAGTTCCCCACTGGCGCCGCCGAAGAGCGTCCGGCGGACAACCGGATCGGGTCACTTCCCAAGATCTCTATGAAAACAGGATAACCATGTCGAAGAAGAACGCCTTTTACGCGCAGTCCGGTGGTGTGACTGCCGTAATCAATGCCTCCGCCTGCGGCGTAATAGAAGCTGCCCGTGAAAACCAGGACAAAATTGGTAAAGTCTATGCGGGGCTGAACGGCATCCTCGGCGCATTGCGTGAGGAACTGATCGACGTGAGCCAGGAAAGTGTGGAAGACATCGCCGCACTGCGTCACACCCCCTCCGGCGCCTTTGGCTCCTGCCGCTACAAGCTGAAGAGCCTGGAAGAGAACCGCGCAGAGTACGAGCGCCTGATCGAAGTATTCAAGGCCCACGACATCGGCTACTTCTTCTATAACGGCGGCGGCGACTCCGCTGACACCTGCCTGAAAGTCTCGCAACTGTCTGAGACCATGGGTTACCCAATTCAGGCCATCCATATTCCCAAAACAGTCGACAACGATCTGCCGCTAACCGACAACTGCCCCGGCTTCGGCTCCGTAGCAAAATACGTTGCAGTCTCAACCAAGGAAGCGGCCATGGACGTAGCCTCCATGTGCGCTACTTCCACCAAGGTCTTTATCCTCGAAGTGATGGGTCGTCACGCAGGTTGGATTGCCGCCGCCGGCGCCCTGGCCCAGGAAGAGGAAGGGGATGCACCGCACATCATCCTGTTCCCGGAAGTGGCCTTCGATAAAGAGAAGTTTTTGGCCAAGGTGCAGAAGACCGTGGACGAGAAAGGCTACTGCGTAATCGTCGCCTCCGAGGGCGCCCAGTACGAAGACGGCACCTTCCTCGCCGATGCCGGTACTACCGATGCCTTTGGTCACAAGCAGCTGGGCGGTGTGGCACCGACCCTCGCCAATATGATCAAAAGCGAACTGGGCCTGAAATACCACTGGGCACTGGCCGACTACCTGCAACGCGCCGCCCGCCATATCGCCTCCGCCACCGATGTGGAGCAGGCCTACGCAGTCGGTCGCGCCGCCGTGGAAATGGCGGCAGCCGGCAAGAATGCGATTATGCCGGCAATTATTCGTGCGGAAGGTGAAGAGTACAGCTGGTCTATCGCAGAAGCACCGCTGTCTGAAGTGGCCAACGTCGAAAAATTTATGCCGAAAGAATATATTAGCGAAGACGGCTTCGGCATTACCGAGGCGGGACGCGAGTACCTGTTACCGTTAATTCAGGGCGAGGACTACCCCCCCTACAAAAACGGCGTACCCCAGTATGCAAAATTAAAAAAGCAGCTGGTGGAAAAGAAGCTGGATACAGAGTTTAAGGTGTAATCTTAAAACTCTTTCATCCAGATTTAAAAAAGCCCCCAACTAAAACCGGGGGCTTTTTTATTGAATATTGTTTAAGCGCTTGTTATTGCTACTCTACACCCAATCAAAATAAAAAATCATTACTATACAATTTAGCCAAATGAAACGTCTGTTCCTGATATGACTCTTACTATCTTCAACTCTGACTGCCTGGAGCTGAAATACCACCAGATCCCCCCTTTTATTCTCATTTTAAAATCCAAAATATCTTATTGACACCTCCAACCTGCCACTAAAGCCAGAAAAAACCATCATCCTAAACCCTCTAAAATTACCGCTGAAAACATCTAACAAGATGCTCTTTTCTTTGTTGTAACTTTATATTTACTCTCATCTCAATCAGGCCCTAGCATGTAGACACAACCCACTAAAAAAAATCAGCCACAACCGCAGAAATCGCCTCTCCAGCTCACCCACCAAACAAAAATAAAATCAAAAATCCTGAAAACAACAAAAACATACCCTTCCATTTGGTACAGAATTCTTAACAAAACTTCCAAACAGCAAGTAGCACCAGAGTGCAAAATTTTCAATTCTCGAAAACATAATCTATAGAAGCCCGCCAATTAAAAAAATTTTATGAAAAAATAAAATTATAGAAAGTAATATTTGAACTCCCATAGATACAAACTGCATAATCAGGCGCCAAAGATAACCAGTCAAAAGTTATGAAGAGAAAAATTATAAAGATCTCCCTAATTGCCTTACTCCTATCCGGTTGTAGCGGTGGCGGATCTGGTAGCAGTAGCACCGGCGATACTGCTGAAAAAAATTCACCGGTAGCAAGTGCCCCTTCGACAGGAGACGGTACTCCACCGGCAACAGAAGATCCCTCAAATGGAGGTGACACCTCTATTGCACCAGAGCAAGTAAAGCTAATTGCTTTAAGTTTTGAGGCAATAAAGAAGTTCCGCTTCGCGTGGATTGATGCTGAAAATGCCAGCCACTATCATTTACTGGAAAATCCCGATGGGGTTTCCGGTTTTAGACGGGTTGCTGAATATATTCCCCAAGGTAATGAATCCCTAACACTCAAACTAGAAACAGCACTCTATTCCCGAACTAATGCGCAATATATTCTACAGGCCTGCAACGGTGAGGGATCTCAAGAAAGATGTAGTGATTCAACGATACTTTCTGTTGACGATTTTTTACTGACCGGAAGCATTGGCTATTTCAAAGCGAGTAATACAGATGCCCACGATGATTTCGGCAAAGCAATCAGCCTTAGTGCTGATGGCCAGACCCTAGCAATAGGGGCACCTCGAGAGGATAGTAACACCACAGGTGTTAATGGAGATGGAAGCAATAATGATGCAGATGAATCCGGTGCGGTGTATATATTTACTCGCAGTGAAAGCGGCTGGCAACAGCAGGCCTACCTTAAAGCCAACAACAATAGAAAGTGGGAGTATTTTGGTTCAGAACTAAGTCTGAATGCCGATGGCCAGACTCTCGCAGTAGGTACTGATAGTGGTGTTTATATCTTCGCCCGCAATGAAGATGACTGGCAGCAACAAGCCTACCTTAAGGCCAGTGATACAGATGCCTCTGAAAACTTCGGTGATTCACTCAGCTTTAGTAGCGATGGCCAAACTTTAGCTGTTGGGGCTTCAAGAGAGGATAGCGGAGCAGTCTATATCTTCACCCGAGATAAAGGCACCTGGCAACAGCAGGCCTACATAAAGGCTAGCAATAGCGATGAAAATGACCTTTTTGGTTATACTGTCGGCCTCAGTGCCGATGGCCAGATACTCGGAGTGGGCGCACCAAATGAAAATAGCAGTGCTACCGGTATTAACAACGATCAAAGTAACAATCGTACATATAATTCTGGTGCGGTGTATATCTTTGCCCGCAGTGACACCGACTGGCAACAACAGGCTTACATAAAAGCTAGTAACACTGATGAAGGCGATTATTTTGGTTCTTCACTCAGCTTAAGCGCAGACGGCAAGGTCCTGGCGATAGGAGCTACAGCTGAGAGTAGCAATGCTTCCGGTATTAATGGCGATGCAAATAACAACCAGGCAACGGGTGCTGGCGCAGCTTATATTTTTATTCGCAACAACGATAATTGGCAGCAACAGGCTTATATTAAGGCAAGTAATACAAATTCTTATGACCGATTTGGTGGATCTCTCAGTCTTAGCGCCGATGGCCAGTCCCTAGCGGTAGGAGCCATTCGGGAGGGTAGCAGTGCCATTGGCATTAATGGCGATGAAGGCAATAATAGTGCAGATTGGTCTGGTGCCGTGTATATCTTCGCTCGAAGTGAGAACAACTGGCAACAGAAGGCCTATCTAAAAGCCAGTAATACCGAAAAGGGAGACTATTTTGGTTTTGGTAATATCAGCCTCAGCGCAGATGGCCAGACCTTGGCGGTAGGGGCCTTTCATGAAGATAGTGGCGCCACGGGCATCGGCGGCAATCAGCAAGATAATTCGGCATACTCTAGCGGAGCAGTATATATCTATTAGCGCTTAATTAGCCGATGAGAAGCAAACTGAATTATCAGCTTGAGGGCTCAGTGAAAATTTCTTAGCACAAAATCAATAAGCCCCCTCGGGGGCTTATTGATTGGTGCAACCTAAAAATTACTGTTTCTCTCCGATATCTGACCAAACCGCAAATTCATTGCCGCTGGGCTCGGCAAAATGAAAGCGCCTTCCTCCGGGGAAAGAAAAAATAGGTTTGACCACCTTAGCACCGCACCGCTCGACTTTTTGTAACGTATCTTCCAGGTCAGAACTATAGAGTACTACCAACGCGGCACCATTCACTGTTGAGCTGTGCATATCCGCCTGGAAAAAGCCACCGTCCAAGCCTGCGCCGGAGAAAGCGGAGTACTCGGGGCCATAATCTGTAAATTCCCAGCCAAAGGCCTCAGTGAAAAAAGCCTTGGTCTTTGCCAGACTCTTAGATGGGAACTCTACATAATTAATTTTTTCATGATTATCCATACCAAGCTCTCCCGATATTTTAATTTAATTCTCCCCTAACCAACGACGGGTTTTTCCGGCGTTTCCACCACCCGAAAACTGCCATTGGCCAGCGCGAGGGGTTGATCGTTATGCATAATAACGGCGCGATCCATCATCAGGTCAAAATCTAACATGGCGTAAAGAACAACTCCACGTCGGCCCTGGTAGATATTCGGCCGATAAACCAGTGCTGCCATGCGTACTCCCATAGGCGCGTACGAGTAACTGGCTTCACATACCAGCTTGCCACCGGCAGTGATATAGCAGTTGGATTCTGACTCATAACTGACAATATAGGTGGAGAGATCAGGGAAATCCCCCACCTCGGAATAATGGGTGCCAGTCCACTCCAGGCTTAAACCTACGAGACTTTTGAATGCACACGACATAAAGGGGCGCCCCTGTAACCCAACAAGACAGAACCTAGTATGGTCCTTCTTTCTCCCAAAGGGGGTCATCAGCTTAAAAACAAATGGGGGCAATTAATTTTTTAAGGAGAGCGAAATAAAAAAGACCGCACCACCAGGGTGCGGCCATTCGCTTCTAGGGAAAAGCTATCAACTCAAAGAATCCTGGTGAAGCGACGACAGGGAATTCAAAACCCCAGCGCCAGGGCAACCAGAATATTTATTATTAATCAAAAATTGACATATATCATCGTGGCCAGGAAATTTTTACTACTTGAGAGGCGCTGTCTTCAGCGTCCTCACCATCAGTCACTGTGAGGGTAATTTCGTAATTACCCGTTTGTGCGTAGCGATGTAACGCCCAACGGCCGTTGCGCTGCACTCCATCCCCAAAATCCCAGTGGTATTGCAGTTTATTATCACCGCTGTATTGGCTGCGATCTTCTACCCATACCCAACGGAAAAAGCGATGGAGTTTAAAGTTGGCCTGCAATGAAATCGCATCATCCATCACTTCAACAATCTGCTCCTGCGTGGATACCGCACCGCGATCGTCTTTTACCTGCAAACGTACCAAGTAATTACCCGGCACATCGAAAGTGTGGCTGGGGTTTTGCTCGCTACTGGTTACACCGTCGCCGAAATCCCAGGACCAGCTCAACAGCTCACCATCTGCATCACTGCTGTTATCGATAAAATTAATCAACAACCCTTCAGACCCCCAGCTGAATTCTGCCGTGGGCGCTAGGTTATCTGCACTCAGATCCAGCTCAACAATTAAGGGATCGTGATCGGATGCACGGAAGGGGCCTGTAGAATAGAGGTTTTCCTGCTGCTCTAGGCTCTTGTGTTCAAGGTTGTAATCCAACACTCGCGGTTCATCGGCATTAATATGCCAGTCCACGGCGGCAGTAACCAACGGAGCCAGTGAAGGGCTGGCCAGCGCATGATCCAGGTAGCCAGACTGGCCGTCATAGACATAGGAATAAGCCTGTCCCGCTCCGTACCATTCCAGCAGGTCGGTATAACCCGCCCCTTCAAGAGCCGTAATTGGATTTTCCATGGCGTAGCTGTTGAGGTCGCCCAGCACTAAAACACGGTCAATTCCAGTTCCGGTGGGGTCATTCTCAACCCAACTCACCAGGGCATCGGCAGCCTGAGTACGCAGAGCATTCCAGCAGCCCTGACCATCCCCCTGATCGCTGTTCAGGCTGCCATCATTTGGACAACTTCCCTTGGATTTAAAGTGGTTCACCACCACGGCGAGACGCTCACCAGAGGAGAGTTCGGCAAATGCCTGTAACAGCGGCTGGCGGTTACCGTCATCAAAAGGATAATCCTGCAGAGTAACGGCGCTGCCAATCGGCATAACGCGGTCGCTGCGGTAAATCATGCCCACGGCGATTTCATCACTGCCCAGCTGCGTGAGGTCCGGCTGCACAAACTGGTAGCTCTGTCCTGATGCTGCAGCATTGAGCCCATTGACCAGATCCTGGATGGCACTATCGACACCGTAGCCGTCGTTTTCCAGTTCCATCAATCCGACAATATCGGCTTCCATACGCAGGATTGCAGAAATAATTTTCTTTCTTTGGCGCTCAAACTCTTCCAAAGTATCGGCACCGCGTGAAGTGGGGAAGCCACCTCCGTTGCCGTCACCATTGAAGTAATTCAGCACGTTAAAGCTGGCAACACGCAGGCTGCCATCACCCGGTAAGATGGGCGCTTCATCGCGTAGATTGACCGGGGTAAATTGGGGAACTTCCACAGGGTGAACACGGTAGGCACCAAAGCCGTACCCCATCACTCCGGTAAGCCCCTCCAGAGTATCGCCACTGCGCAAGGTGTTAGAAGCGCTGAGACCCGAGGCCGGATAAGGCATTGTCTCGGGGTTTTGCACTGTGGAACCATCGTCCAGAATAATCTGGTTGAGTGCGTTGGCTTCCACTTGAGCCGCCGCTGCGGCGCCCGGCATATTATTGTGGGTGGGGATATACAGGCGGCCGTTGGACAGGATCACTTCGCCATAGCGGCCCAGGTTGTAATGACCGTTAACGGTGAGGCTCTGTGGGAATTCAACCAACATCCCTTCGAGCTGCTCCTGCTCTTCTACTGAGCCAAACGGCATCTGTACATTAGCCGCCGTTACCTGATAGCCGCTTCCACAAATGCTGACACCATCGATCTGATTCAACTCTGTGAAATCAAAAAACTCATCGACGATACCCCCCACGCGCACCAGGTCACCAACTTGCACACTCACACCGAAGCCATTGTCGTGTACAAACAGTCCTTCTGAAGTCGCATCCACGCCATCCTGATCGCTGTCCTCTTCCTGTAGGAAGAAACCGGCCAAGCCGGTATTGGGATCTTGGAAATTGCCGACAACCACCGCCTCAATTTCGTGGCGCTCGCCTTCAAGCGCACTCGCGCTACCGCTGCCCTGTATCTGGCTGATTAAGGTTGACGCATCGCCACAGGCCCCCAGCTCGATACCGCCATTACCGTCACCGTCACCATTGCCATTGCCACCATCGGCGCCGTGCCAGCCCAGGTGATCAAAATTATTCAACCCCTCACTGGACCACTCCAGAGCGGGATCGAAGGTGCTGTTGCCATCGGAGCGGCCTGTCTGCACATCCAGATTGCGTACCAGGGTTTGGTTTTGTGTGCCGAGGCTGCTATTGCCCCACTGGCTGCCGGGGTCAGTACCAATTTGGCCGATCACATCAACAAAACCATTAGGACCTACAAGTGCTACTACATCGTCACCATTAAACAGGCCACTGGTGTAAATCTGGTCGGCCTGATCCAGCAACACCGTATCGGCACTGCCATGGGTCAAAACAAATACCGCACCGCCCTGCAGGGTGCCACTCAAAGCAATGTTCGCGGAGGCGCTATTGGAACCATTGAAAAAAAGCTGGATGGCGTAATCACTCAGATCAATCGTAGTTTCACCGCCATTAAAAATTTCCAGCGCTTTATTGTTACCACTGCCCTCAATGTACTCCGAGATAATGAGGTCGCTGGCTTGGACCTCTGCAGCCATCAGTGGAAGACCCAGGGCTGCCAGAGCAGCCAAGCCAAATTGTTTCATCGTCGTTATTCCCAGTTGCCTGATACGGATTAAGCGGCGCAAAGAGTGGCGGGGAATTCCTAAATTTCGATGAAACAAATGTTAAATTTCGGTTTCAATGTGTAGTGATTGGGAAGGGTTGGCATTTGCCAGCAACCTAAAACCATGTGTCCGCGATCAAGCGAAGGGTTAACGGGTTCACAGGAGGTTGAGGAAATGCCACAGCATAGGGAGATACTCTACAATCATTTATATAAGCACTTATATAAATTCAACACTATGAAATACAGCCAGCTGGGTACTCGCCTCAGGCATTTAATCGAATTACTGGACGGTGATGTCGCAGATAGTTACCGCACCTGCGGTATTAAAAACTACAAGCCGCGTTATACACCGGTGATGCGAGCCCTTATCCACAAGAGCCCGGTCACCATCAATGAAATCGCGGCCAGTGCCGCAATCTCCCAGCCGGCGGTCAGCCAGACGGTCAGAGATATGGTCCAGCAGGGATTGTTAGAAATCCTCACCGGGGAGGATGCACGCCAGCGCAAGGTCCGCCTCAGCCGTAAAGGCCAGCGCTTACTACCAAAGCTTGAAGTCCACTGGCAAGCCACCGTTGAAGCGGAACGTTCATTAAATCGGCAACTGTCTACACCTCTAACAGCACTCGTCGAAGAGGCGATTACCGCTCTGCAGGAACACCCCTATCTCGATCGCATTCAGCAGTGCATTGCCAAGGAGAATAAAAAGCCATGAAACTGATTGCCGCCTTCAGCCTGGTCCTGTGCCACACCATCTCTTCAGCGACTTACGCAAGCGATGAGGATTGCCAGTTTAATCCCACCGTAGTTATCCAATCCGCCGCCAGCGCTATTGCAGAAACTTATGTACTCGCAAACAAAGCCCAAAGCGTTTCCCTGGCGTTGTTTGAGATGGCCAGTAGCCCTGAAGCTTTGCGCCTTTGTCGGGACTCCCAAAGTTTTGCCAAGCTAATTACCGAGAAAATCCGAACACTGTCCGGAGACAAGCATTTCTATTTGGAGCCGGTAAGCCCTAACGAAGATTCCAACAACTGGATAGCACAGTGGCGGGCCGAGGCGCCCAAGAACAACTATGGTGTAAAGAAACTAGAGTTATTGCCCGGTAATATTGCCTACTTCAAACTCTCTTCATTCCACACTTTTGAAAATGCCCGGCAAAGCCTGGCAGCGGCATTTACCCTGTTGCAACACAGTGACGGTCTGATATTGGACCTGCGCAATAATGGCGGTGGTGATAGTGATACAGCCACTGCCATCCTCGAATCCTTTGTGGACCCCACTAACCCCCTGCCATATGTCATTGAAACCAGAGAGAAGCAACATTCCCCTGAACGCATCAAAGAACTTCCCTGGCCAGCCTATGGCACCCAGAGACCCATGGTAGTACTGATCAATGGACGCTCCTTCTCCGCATCAGAAAGCATCGCCTTCTCGCTGCAACAACTGGGTAGAGCCACTATTATCGGTAGTGCCAGCGCCGGCGGAGCCCATATGATGGATGCGCCTCAGACCCTGCCATTTAGCTTTGAAATTGGAATTCCCTCTAGTCGCCCGGTTTCGACTTTATCTAAGGAGCTGGTTAACTGGGAGGGTCAGGGGGTGAGGCCGAATATTGAAAGCAGCGAGCAAGAAATTTTACAGGTGGCGTTAGAGGTTCTTAAAAAATAAACTGCGTTTTAAAACACACCCAAACATTAAAGCAATGGAATTGTAGAAATCAACAATGCGTACCTCTTTACAACCTATAACCCAGAATAACTATGAGGCGGTCTGCGATCTGGATGTCGCCGAAGCACAGCAAGAATACGTCGCCTGCAATATGTGGTCACTGGTGGAGGCACAGTTCAATTCAGGATATGAAACTCGTGCGATTTATACGGGAGAAAAGCCCGTTGGTTTTCTTATGTGGGTGAAAGAGAGCCGTGAAAAAATTTCCATTTGGAGATTTATGGTTGACCAGAAGCAGCAGGGGAAGGGGATAGGTAGGGCTGCGCTTCAGCTAGCCCTACAAGAAATCCGGCAAACACCCAATATCGAGCAAATAGAAATCTGCTACAACCCTAAAAACCCAGTGGCTAAAGACTTTTATTCCAATTTTGGTTTTACTGAAGTGGGTATGGATAAGGACAACGAAGATATGCTTGCCATTATCAACCTCACCAATAAAACTCCTGAAGAGGCTGATGCTATCTAAACGGGCAGGCGGGCTTAGTGCCACTCCAAACCGGTAAATCGAGATCTTCTTTATTGTCTGATGGCGCCCCTGTGCGACTCTTAAAAGAACCTTCCTCTATGGTCAGGCGCATCAGGGCCGTACCCTTGCGCTCCTGAGGGTTTGGAGCGCGCACCTGGTTCCAGCGGCCGGGCTCGATATCTTCGATAATAGACTTGAAAACCGCATCAAACTCCTCTGGGTCCTGTACCCGCGCACCGCGGCAAAACAAAACTGCCGAACGATAGTTGGCACTGTGATGAAAGGCGGATTTAGCCAGGACCCATTCGTCATAGTGGGCAAAGGAAATACACACCTGCTGCCCCGAATCCAGTAATTTCTGCAGGCGGCTTTTATTGAGCACATGAAAATACAAAAAGTCCCCATAGCGCCATACCGTCATGGGAATAACAATCACTTCACCATCCTGAGTAAAACCTATATGCCCCAGCTTCAGTTCATCGACCAAACGATAAATATCCTCGCGGCGATAACTGGCCCTCTTGTCAGCACGGCGCACCCGGCTTTTCGCAGTTACCGGCAGTTCACTCTTTGCGGAATCTAAAACTACCATTCTTAAAAACTCCCACAACGATTTATCAACAACAGATATCGCCAATATAGGGAGTTACTGGTACTCTGATTAGATCCAGTTTTAATCAGTTAATGGTGCCAGTTTGAGCAGCCCCGATTTTGCCGACTTAACCCTGGACCCCAGGCAACCGTTACAAAGCCAGTTATACCGCAGCCTGGTGGAGTGGATTTGCAGCGGCCGTCTCGCAGCAGGGAGCAAGCTCCCCTCCTCTCGTAGACTATCCTCCACCCTGAATATCAGCCGCAATACGGTCACACTGGTGTTAGAGCAGCTCAAAGCAGAGGGCTTTGTTACCAGCCGTGTCGGACAGGGCGTTTTTGTATCTAGCGCCCTGCCCGCTTACGTACAGAAACCACAACACCAGGCATGGCATTCCCAAGGCTCCGATAGTACAGCTCCCTTACCAGGGCTCTCAGCCCTTGGCCAAAAGCTGCAGACTGCAACGGCATTTAAAACCGACAGCGGCGAATCTCTACCTTTTTCACCGGGTATACCGGATCTCAATGCCTTTCCTTTAGCTATTTGGTCCAGACTCTACAGGCGCCATAAAGATAGGTTTCCACTGCTTGGCTATGGGCACAGCCAGGGCCATCCACCCTTACGCCAGGCACTGGCAGAATACCTGCGCAGCTGCCGCGGAGTGCTCTGTGATGAAGACCAGATCATCATAACCAATGGCGCCCAGGAAGCCTTGAGCCTGTGCGCACAAGTGCTACTTGGCCCCGGAGATACCGCCATCATGGAAAACCCTGGCTACCGCCGCGCCCGCTGGGTGTTTCAAGCCTGCGGCGCCAAGTTGGCATTGGCCGAATTGCAAAGCGGCTATTTAGACGTGGATGCACTGATTAAAAGCCAACTGCACGGCAAAGTCCTCTACACCACGCCAACCCATCAATACCCCATGGGCGGAGTCATGCCTGCCAGTGAACGGCTAAAGCTGTTGGACTGGGCCAGCAAGACGCAATGCTGGATTTTAGAGGATGACTATGACAGCGAATTTTCCTTTAAGCACAAACCTGTCGCCGCTCTCCAGGGAATGGCAGAGCATACCCCGGTTATCTACATGGGCAGCTTCAGTAAAAGCCTGCAGCCCGGCCTGCGTTTAGGTTACATGATCGTTCCCAAGCCCTTTGTACAGGCATTTGCTCGGGCAAAGGAAATACTCTCCGGCCACTCCCCCCTACTTGCCCAGGCGGTTGTTGCCGACTTTATTGACGAGGGGCACTTCGTACGACACCTGCGCAAAATGCGCATCAACTATCGGGAAAAATGGCTGCATTTTTGCGACTTGGCACGAGATAAACTGGAACCCCAGGCGCAACTCATCGCAAGTAGTGCCGGAATGCACTTGGTACTCGCCACGCCCGGCCGGAATGACCTAGAACTGTCAAAGCAATTAGCCCAGCACCGCTTCGGTAGCACTCCACTTTCTTTTTTCTACCCCGATAAATCATTGAACCATGGCCTGGTATTAGGGTTTGCCAATACCAGTAAACAACAACGAGAGGACTGTATAGATCTTCTGCAGAGTTTTTTAACACACTCATTCAGCTAGCAAACTTTCAATATCATTATTATTGGCAACAGCATTTCTATGCCATGGTCAGTAGAAAATATTGTTAGTGTATTTCTTATATACACTCACCCTGCATATGCCTGGCCAGCCCTAGCCTGAAGTTATCCACACTTTCCTATTGCCGATAAAGACAACAACTTGGATGGATACACGCTAAAATAGCGAACTTTTTTTGGCACAAGGATTGATCTATGGGGGTCGAATTCAACTAGGCTGGGTTTATGCACAATTCCAGCCAAACTTTAGATACTAGCCAAACAAAAGCGGCAACCTCGCCAACTGCATGGCTAGCCATGATAAGCCTTTTTTTAGGCGCCGCTTGTATCCAACTGGTCATTATGCGCTACCTGAATGGCGAGATGGCTCCGCAGGCCTTTGCAGCCGTATTAGAGCAGCTTATTCGAACAGAAGAAGTCCCCGCAGCCCTTAAATCTTTAGCCATTTTTTTCACCCCGCACATCACCAGCCTGACTTACTCACTGCATTTTGTCATTCTACTTGCCGGGGTACTCTTAATATTGCGGGTATTAATGACCCTAGGCGCCCTACTCATGTTTGTGAGCTTCATAGTATTATGGGGCTTTACTTATATGGGCGAAAATAGCTGGTTCTTTGAGTTTTTATCACCGGCTTTATATGCATTAGTCTTAGCGGTAAGTAACTATAACCTCACCCCAAATATTCAGAAACCATCCGATCAAGCCTCATCTCATCCTACGCCCTATCACCTGCGTCTATTGGGCAGTATTCTGGCACCCGATATAAGCTTTTTGTCCTGGTGCCTCTGGGTGATTGTGGCATCTAGCGTGTTGTTTGCGATATTTTTGATGTCGCGCAACGGCGGCAATCACATACTTCTAGCCAGCCTTTTATCCAGTATCACCATTGCCGCCCTAGCAATACTTTCAAAATTTTTAGACCGATATCGCATAGTCTTACAGACAGAACAATCCAATCTGCTGGTAGGGCGTTGGATTAACCTGTTCACCATCACCATTGGTGTTATGTTGATTT
Organism: Microbulbifer mixtoriginis (SeqCode); assembly: GCF_052466765.1. Lineage (NCBI taxonomy): Bacteria > Pseudomonadati > Pseudomonadota > Gammaproteobacteria > Cellvibrionales > Microbulbiferaceae > Microbulbifer > Microbulbifer mixtoriginis (SeqCode). The sequence continues at coordinate 3,524,083 of NZ_CP174289.1, read as the reverse complement.
TCCAGGTTTATGAAGACAGCTTACTGAACTGGTTTACCGTAGAGGGCTATAGAGGGCTGGTGAACTCCTATGTAGAATACGGAAACACCCCGCTATGGTTTCGCAACGCATTAGCCTGGGTTGCAGAGCATGCCAATATTTTTATGCCCATTCAAAGGGTTTTCGAAGTCTCTGCCGCAATCTGTATGGTCATATTAGTTTTTCGGTTCCCTATTGTTCTATTAACTACCGGACTATTCGCCATTCTCTCCTTTACCGAATTTGGAGTAACCAATGTTTGGCCCCCAGCCCCTGGCAAGCCCCCGGCCTGGGTGTTTGAGCTACTACTCACAACTTTGGTGAGCTTAACTTGTGGCCTTTACTATCTTTTTGATGCTTTGAAATGCAAATCCTGGCGTTACTGGCTGCTTGGTTCCAAGGTGTTTGAATCTATATCTAAGCTGGATAAACGTCTATTGTTTATTTTGTTTTTTGTCCTGGAGATAATTGTATTTTCAGTGAGCCCAACCAGCAAAGAAAACGATATAATAGCATTGCACTTGGCAGCACTTGCACTGATTCCTTTATTTTATATATTGATACTTGTAGATATTTATAGAAAAGAGAACACAAAACACTAATCATCAATCAGACTTAATCTTGGCTAAAATGATAAGCGTCCATTCGCGGCTCTCTACTCTTTTATCCATATAATTTACTCACACAAAAAATTTGGCACAGAAATAAGAAAAACCCCAATCAAAGGCTTGGATAAAAATTCAATACCAAAAACAGTTTACTAAAGAATTAAAAGCTTATTAAAGCTGAGCACAGCATTTCTATATTAAAAAAACAGACATACCCTGAGATATACAACTTGGTTGTCAATAGAGGCTTATCTTTACTACTTAAAACCAAGTTAGAAAAATTAAGCCATTTATTTGAAAGTCCCCGCTAAGGACTTCCCTACAAGTTATTTTAAAATTTTAAATACTGTTTAGACAGGAAGACATGGTCATTACTTGTCATGCCCTAGTTTTAGAACTAAACCAAAATATGATTCAAGAGATAACTTAGCACCTCATCATCTTCGACAACTAATCTTTCAAGCACATCAAGATGATCACGATTATTTGCAATGATAAAATGACAGGGATTTCCGGACTTTAATAGCTTTTCTTGATACTCCTTTGTCTGACGAAAAAACTCAGGGGTATCAAATTCAGGTACTATCAAATGTAGTGGACAGAGCTTTCTACCTTCTCTTAGCGGCATTAACTGTGGGCTTACCTTCTCCGCCGACTCCATTGACATATTAATCGTGTCATTGACAAAGCTATTCACCAGTGGACGGATATCGAAAAGCCCAGCCAGAGAAAATGCGCCTTTGAACTTATCCTGCGTAGATTTTGAAATATCAAACTGGCTCCAATCTGTCTGATGTAACATCCCTACTAACTGACCACCTGCCGAGTGCCCCACCAGGTAAACTGCAGGCGTACCTCTTTGCTCTGCCTCCTTAAGTACCTTAGCCATTGCATACTGTGTCTGTTTTACTATGGACTCCATAGGCACGCCATTATTCCAATCCTGGGCCATACGATAACCAGGCATATAAACAGCAATCCCTTTTCTATTAAAAGGCTCAGCCAGAAAGGAAAACTGCTCTTTTGAGAACCATTGCCACCAACCTCCATGGATATAAATGACTATGGGTGCATCTTCAGCAACATTCTCAGGCCTAAAAACATCCATTGAGCCTGATAATTCCCCTTCCCCAAAACTAACTGTTTGCAGTCCACCTTTGATCGCCTGTCGGTAATTGGAGCTGTGACTCTCTGTGAATTCTACATGAGCTGGTAACAATTTTTCTGGCGGCAAACGATGATTCCACAGAGTCGGATTGTACTGTTCGTCAGTTTTTTCCCGAGTAAAACTATTCCAATATTCGTTCATGTTATATCCTTTCACTTCGCATTTTTGTCCAAGGCTTCAAAATGGTCCTCACGCAGGCGCATAGTGCCGTCCTCCTGGAGAACCCAGAGCTCTCGTGTAATTACCCCTTGCGCGTTATTCATTCTCCAGTTGCTGGAAAGTACGGTTGAAGTGTCATCTACTGCCTCGATTTTTGTATCCAGGTAAGTCACATCCGAGAACCCCTGAGCCACAAGGTTTTCCCAAAAAGCCTGTATCTGCTCCCGCCCCTGGAATAGCCCAAATGGCTTGGCCATCATTTGCGCATCCTTTTCGTACATAGAAGCGCAGCCTTCTGCATTTCCTTGGTTGAAAAATGACTTCCAACGCTCGCTGGCTATTACAGTTTTTTCAATTAATGCCTTATTCAAATCAGATTCCTCTTCACGATAATTAAGTATTAACTTTCTGCAAGCATAGTGCCCCAGACACCGCCTTTTGATAAACAGCCATAAAGTTAAATTAGTGTTTAGAAGAATTAAACAATGAAACCCTATCTAGAAGATATGCAAGTATTTCTAGCTGTTGTTAAAGTGTGCAGTTTTACGGCAGTGGCTAATAGCCTGGCACGTACTAGAGTGGCAAAGCCAGACGGTAACCCAACTGGAAAGAGGTCTGGGAATGAGGCTACTATACCGAAGTACCCGAGCGCTCTCGTTAATGTAAGCAGGCACGCAGTTCTACATTACTTGCCATAAAATCAGAGATATTTATTGCACTGCCCTGGCAGACTTAAAAAGCACCAGTGAAAAACTCTCGGGACACTGACAATTACTGCGCCTCACGCACTTTTCGAGCCGGTTATTGTTCCAGCCAGCTCACAGAGCAGCATACACAGCTTAGTGTTCGATTACTCGCTAACAATACCCCTATCGACCTGATTGAATTACAGGTAGATATTGCAATTCGCCTGGTCAGCCTGGATTTGCAGTCAACCAAAGTATCCGATCTAGGTGTGCTCCGTGAAAGCCTTAATCCGAATAGAGAGTAAATAGATAGGCAAGGTAATTTATTAGAGAATCTCTATTATTTACGCCAGTGGAGTCATATCGCCAGTGGCTAGCAGTGAATTCTGGTTAAATATAAGTTGCCTAATACAGATACAATACGAGTCACACCAAAGTCCGCGGTAACTCTTTGCGCAGTTTTTTTCAAATAACAGAAATGGGCTTGAAGATTGAGAGGCACGCGGATATTACGGCAGCTAAGCTTGTCAAAGAGGGGGTTCTGGAAACAGTAACAACAGTAGCCTTGACACCAATACACTATATGTATCTTTTCACCAAAAGACCTCCTGCGAATGTTCAGTACTTCGTTAAAAGCATTAAGTAGGCTGCAAGCCATTTAAAGGAACACACGGGTGTAACGCTACATCATGAGATGATCTACCAGCTAATTTACTTATGGTGAGGACTTATACAAGTATCTTAGGAGTGCATCAAAGCACCATCGTAAGTGCTACGGTAAGTATGATCGACACGGAAAAATAAAAACAATTACCATTTGACAATGGTCTTGAATTCGCTGGCCATACAACGATTGCAGAAGGCTTGGAAGCTGATATTTATTTTGCTCACCCATATTCATCTTGGGAGAGGGAAATTAATGAAAACATTAACGGCCTCATTCGGCAGTATTTCCCAAAGAATACCTACTTCAATAAAGTAACAGAGGAGCAGATTCAATTTGTAATAGATCACCTAAACAGTAGATCAAAAGCGAGTCTGGGTGGAGGGTCTCCGAATGAGCAATTTATGGGGCTGTAAGATAATCTTCTTGCAGCATGGAAGTATTGCAGCTATTACTTGAAACCAAGAAGCAAATAGTATTTAGCAACAACCTTTCAAACACCCTAATAATAACATGGTCGGACAAGTATCAAGCTGATTCACAAACTATATAGCCTAGAGCTACCAGCACCCCCAACTCCATCATTAAACCCGACAACACCAATATAAACCTTCTGAAAAATGACCTAGAAGATTGACACATTAAATATCACTATTGAGAAAGAACGCAATCAAATTAAAAAATGATTCCTAGCCCAAAAGGATATATTTATGAATTGACATCACCTAGAATCACCAGACAACAATCTACCTAACACCCAACGACTACTACAAATACAATTTACTCTTTTATGGATTAAATTCAAACCTAACAACACCATGTTCAACATATGGTGATCTATATTTTTAGAAAAAATAATCAATTGACCTTCATTAGCTGTGCAAGACGAACTCAGAGAAAAACTATTTTGTGCACTAGTGATTTTACCTATAACAAAAATGATGTTGACCAATTTCTTTACTTCTTTACTTCTTTACTTCTTTACTTCTTTACTTCTTTACCATCATCTTACAATCTTGATTAGGTATCGAATAGTCATTTAGTGTAGTGAAGGGGCTTAAATTAAGCCCCTTAAAGAACCTCAAGGAGGTCAATTAATCCTATTCGCCATCTGAAAACGAATCTTCTTTAATGGTCCAAACTTTTGAAGAGTTATCTTCACAGTCAACTTTTCCAACCAACCAGTTAGGAGCATTTTGGAACTGTGGAGCCAAGCAATGGCCTGTGAGTCTGTTTTTAATTTGATAAAAACTACTATCATCGGAAAAACGATAAGGACCAATAAAGTCCCAAGTTGTTGCATCAGTTTTTTCCGTATCAGGACGTATGCTATGATGGCCAATGCCCAAATCTATATCACTCACATAAGATTCATTATTTGCCTCAGTGTCCCAAATCAAATATCCACCATTATGTGGTAATAAGGCTATTTGACACGATAAATTGCTACCACGATATCCTGCAGGTAAAGTTGAACTTGCGCTGTGAAATGAACTGATGCAACCATTAAATCCTGTTAATCCTTCTGGGGCAATTATTGTGTGATTACCACTCGCTGCTGTAGGGAGTTCTATAAATTCCAGTGCAAAAATCTCGATATCAGATGGCGCAATTCCACAAGCAACGGTAGTCAGCACTCCATTTTCATTGCTCAAGCAATGACCGGTAGTATAGTTTGCTAACCGGAAAAGACCATCACCATCAAAATCATTTATAACCCAGACGGCATCATCTCCAAGCCCACTATAAAATCCAAGGCCATCATCTTTTTGCTTTAAGCTCCTGCTATCAACCGTTATCCGATACCCATCTTGATATTTCGCAACTTCAAAAACATAGGATTCTTCATCGCAATTAATTGCCCCAAAGCGACCAAAACAGGTGTTATCGGGCACATGACGCAAGCGAATATAGGTCCCCTCGGGGATATCTGTACCATCGATTTCCCACCTGTCATCGTTCTCGCACCCTCCCATAATGAGCCTGTCGTTTTCATCAACAATTAGACACCTTTCTGTATTTGAATTCACAATCTGGTACTCAGTGTCCAAAAAATGTCTTTTCTTAAACTGCCAAACAGAGTCACTCCCAACACTAGACCGGATAACAAAGCCATCTGAATCTTCACCTTTATCTTTAAAGTTACGATTATCAGCAAGCCTAGAGATCGTATAACCATCCTGATAGGGCCTGATCATAAATTGGCTGGCACCAACATCACAATTTAGCTTTACTGTACCATCCATACTGGCACATTTGTCAGTAGACTTATATTTAAGCCTTACTCCCCTGTAAGTTTCTAGATCAAAGACATCCTTTATCTCGATTAGATCTTCATCAGCCTGGGCGTCAGTTATTTTTAAAGCGTGGTTATACCAATCCCAGGAATCCACAATAAATGCAAGGCTATGAAAGATAGAGTTTCTTTTCGATTCACTTGCGAATTGACTATTGCTATAAAGGTCATCAATATACTCATCACGCCACTGATTACATTGACTCTCAGGGACAGCTTGTGAAGTAAAGTTGTTATAATTATCTATATATGAATATCTAACACCACCACCAGAGCACTCTCTTACGAAGGATTCCCTATAAGCTCCTAGTCGAGATTCACGAAAATCTAATTCTACTGAAACTAGCCCCGGAAATAAATTATTCTCGTTAACTTTAATACCAACATCATCTAATATTTTTTTATAAGAGCCAATTTCATTGACATCCTTAACCCGGTTATACGTCAAGTAAGTATCATTACCGCCCCTGCATGCATCCAGGGCATCTTCTGGCTCAATTAAGTAGTCTGTAAGTACAACTTCATCATCGTGTTTAATTGAATTCAATATCGAGGGAGAAATTAACTCATCATCCTCCACATTCTTCCAGGACGCATAGGAGCCTCTATTATAACAATAGCGATTCCATTCTTTTCTGTGCATAAACTCCATCTGAATGATCGCTATATATCCTGGTATAACTTCATCAATCAGAGCTTTATATTTAGCTGATGTTGGTGTATCGGCATCCAATTCCTTATCTATTTTCTCCCCAAGGCTTACTGCTAACAACTGTAGTTTGGAAGCAATATTAGCATGGCTAGATAAAATTCCATTATCCACAATTTCTTGCTGAATAAGACTAACCAAGCCGGTGAGATCTGTTAGATCTTGACCAAGGTAAGCTCCTTCTAAATTTGAAATGCGGCTATTAAATTCTTCCAAGCAACTTACCAATTGAGGATCAGCCCCCGGAGTCATTTTTTCAACAACTCCACCTTTTACAGCACTATAAATAAAAGGGTACGCTTTTGAAATAAGAGAGAAGGATTCCGGCACACCGAGTGCCGTAGATATCACATTATTTGCAAGTAAAATTCCTACACTTTGACCATCGTAAGAGACAGCAGAGCTGGCCTCTCTTGAAGCATAATCATAACAAGCACCGCTAAGCTCATTCGCAGATGCATTAGCGGCTACCAGGGAGATACCTGCACACAAGGTAACCCTCTTCATAATTTTCATATCTTTACTCCTAGAAAATCTGCATTTAAATAAAGTCAAAATTGACCCTAGAAATATAGCTGGAAAAAGTATTAAAGAGTTAGGTCCAGTTTTGAAAAAACCATGGTGCCAGCATACATATCAACAGAAAAGGCTGTAAAATTCACAATATATTTTTTTAAGCAACAACGAAATGATTACAAATGAAACCATCTACCAGCCTTGCTTGGGAAAGCGTGATTTATTTTAGATAATTACATTTTAAAAATGAATTTTCATTTTCTAGATCTAACTCTTTGGTGACACCATATTGATAGTAATGTCAAAATAAGTAAGATTCAGCTTTTATATTATATGGTACCAGCGGTGAACGCCCCAGACTTATCTGATTTATCTATAAATCGAAACAAGCCTCTCCAGAAACAACTCTATAAAGCCTTAATTGAACGAATTATCAATGGACGGTTATTAGCGGGAGTAAAACTACCTTCTTCCAGAAGAATGTCTGAGTGTTTGGACATCAGCCGTAATACGGTTACACAAACAATAGAGCAACTTAAAAATGAAGGATTTTTAACCAGCAGGGTAGGAAAAGGAGTTTTTGTTTCTAAAAATTTACCGTCCTTCGCAAATTATCCAGATGAACGTCACCCCCACAATGACACGCTTAATAGTGCAACACCTTTACCGAGTTTGTCGGTCTACAGCCAAATGCTAAATTCTTATCCTCGTTTTATGTCACAGTGGCCTACTCTCCTACCCTTCTCACCAGGTGTACCAGATTTAAAAGCTTTCCCTTTTTCTATCTGGAACAAACTTTACCGACAGCATCAAGATAGAATACCAATTAATGGATATGGGAATCCTATTGGATATTTACCTTTAAGAGAATGGCTGGCAGAGTACTTACTGATCACTCGAGGCGTAAGATGTGCTCCAGATCAAATCATTATTACCAATGGCAGACAAGAAGCCTTAAATATATGCGCCAAAGTCATCTTAGAGCAAAATGATTCAATCTTAATGGAAAACCCTGGTTTTTGGGGAGCAAAATTAGCATTTGAATCGATGAATGCAAAAATCAACTTAGTTGGTTTGAAAAATAATCATCTAGACGTTGATTTATTACCACAAATTAATGTAAGTGAAAAGCTCCTCTATACAACTCCAACTTATCAATACCCTATGGGTGGGATTCTTCCACCTTTAGAAAGGAATAAGCTATTAGATTGGGCCGATAAAAATCAATGCTGGATCATTGAGGATGAATCTAACAGTATATTTTCATTCAATGGGAACCCATATGCGGCGCTACAAGGGATGAGAAATAACACTCCAGTAATATTCATTGGAAGCTTTAATAGGGCTTTATTACCTAGCCTGAGATTAGGATATCTAGTAGTACCAAAACCTGTAGTTTCTAGCTTTGTAAGTGTGAAGTCTGTTATTTCAGGGCCATCCACGCTACTCCCTCAAGCAATCATCGCTGATTTTATGAATGAAGGGCACTTTGTTCGACACACTCGTAGAATGCAAAAAAAATACCAAAAAAAATGGGAACACTTTCACAGATTAACACAAAACCGACTTGAACCTAATGTAAATTTGATTACAGGTAGTGGGATTATGTTTGCTGTTCTTTCTACGCCACATCACGATGATAAATGGCTTTCAGAAAAACTACACAAAAAAGGATTTGGCAACGCCCCTCTTTCACTATCTGATGCTAATGAAAAAAAAATATCTGGTTTGATTTTAGGTTGCGCAAATACAAATTCTTCTCAACGTGAAAACTTTGTAGATTATTTGGCACACCTATTAAACAGTGACAAACGCCCCACCAGTTGAATTAATGGTCATTCTTAGAAAGACCCTTATGGATTTGCGCTCACTTATCGAATTAAACTCCGCAAATCCATTAAACAATATCATCAAAGTATAAATGTCGAATAAAAATCACCCATTAAAATCTTATCAAATTTTTGACGCGCGACAATAACATTAATAACTTTCTGACTACATCCCTCGCACTAACTTCTCCCCAAAAAAAGAAGTGCCCCCCGGGAAGGGATTGCGAAAAATGGCTACCAGAGCATTCAACTAGTTCTTGAAGACGCTCCCACTGAGCAGGAGACAGGTCCTTCAATGCATTATCCCCAAGCACCCTCTTAATAAGCACTCTATTTCTAATAAACGCCCAGTTAGAGGTATTCAGTAATACATTTTCCGCATCAGATATCGAATTACCATGAATAATTACAGGAAAAGGATAGTCGTCATAATTGAAAGTGTTCGCGGACTTAAGGCTCCATTCTAAGTCTTCCACAAATTGGCCATTCTTATACATCAGGCCCGCGCCAATCAATCCCACAGGGGTGGCCCCCAGGATCCTCTGCCGATAAATATCTTTTGGGAGAATAGTATGGCCGTTATAGGTACTTTGATCTTCCAGCGCTTGAAAAAACCAGGGGTATAAGCTCTCCCGGTTTGCCAGCCCTTCTGGTGTCATAGCGATATTTTCAGCATTTGCTTTTGGTAAGAAGCCCGGAACAGCGGGATCTCCCGACATGGCAACAAACATCACTATTGAGAAGCTCTTACCAATCGCCTCCTTCCCAAGAGCTCCTGCAATCTTGCATCCCATACTCCAGCCACAGACGATCACCTCTTGCTGCAAGCTATTCTCAGAGACAATCTTGTCAATTACTTCCGCGACCTGCTTACCCCAATCTGCGATGGTGAAATTGGGATAATATCCATCAAAGGCCTTATTGGCGATGGGGAAGGATATCGCGAGAAAAGGGTGACCTGAACGATGTACCCAATAACTGATAAAGTCTTCTTCCCTGGCCTCAGGGCAGCCATAAAAGATACGTGCCAAGTGAGAGTTACCCGGCACAAATACTATTAGAGGTTTGGATTTATCTGCAGCCATATAGCGATAAAGAACGGGGAATCCTGCTGCAGTGCTCATTACCTCCCCTTCTTGCAACCTGCCAGATTCGGTGTTCCCCATGCCGTTTACCACATCTGAATTGTCCTAGTCAGCAGGCTTATTCGCTTAAGGGCACCTCTATTTAAGAGATTAAAAAACACCCCAAACTCTTCAGCTCTTGCTCTTACCTTTTCCTTTACCCCAAACTTCCTCAAGCCGCTGATCCCGCCCGCAGCGAAAGCGGTAGTATTTATAGCGTAGGGGATTGCGCTGATAATAATCCTGGTGGTAAGCCTCTGCCGGATAGAAAGTAGCGGCAGGCTTTATCTGGGTGACAACTTTCTTACCCAGCTCGGCCTCTACTTTCTTCTTACTCTCTTCGGCCAGCTTCTTCTCTTCTTCATTACCGTAAAAGATCTCAGCACGGTACTGGTCGCCCCGGTCACAAAACTGGCCACCGGCATCAAAGGGGTCCACGTTGTGCCAAAAAATATTGAGTAACTCGGAATAACTCACTTTGTTTGCATCATATTTAACTTGCACCACCTCGGCATGGCCGGTGCCACCAGCAGAGACCTGATCATAGGAGGGGTTCTTTACATGACCACCGCTGTAACCTGAGGTGGTTTCCAGCACGCCATTCACTTTGTCATACGGCGGTTCCATACACCAGAAACAGCCTCCAGCAAAAATAGCGGTTCGTATATCAGGAGAATCCTGGGCATATCCGAGGGTGGCTGCCAGAAGAATAAACAGAGTAAAAATACCGCGCATAACGAATTCCTATGGAATGTTCTATTGATGGTTACTCTTCTGTCGACTCATAGAGGGAAACTCTTACAGTGTGACACTACCCTGGCAAGCACGCAGGAAAATATCGCGATATTTCACTGCACTAAACGACATAGGATTACTGGCTGCCGAGGGATCTGCCGCAGCCATATGAGCGATTCTATCGGCGTCTTCGGCTTTAATACCGATTTCAACCAGGGTGTGGGGAATATTTAATTGCTGACGCAGACCGAGAATCCAATTCAGTACGGCATCGAAACCGCTCTCGAACCTATCTTTGCCGGTCAATTGCAGTGAGAGGGCCAACTGCCCCATGGGAACCTCTATAGCAGGCCGGTTGGCTACAAGCACATAGGGCATCAATATGGCGTTGAGTAAACCGTGGTGCTTGTCATATAGGGCACCGAGCGGATGTGCCAGGGCATGAATAGCTCCCAAGCCACGCTGAAATGCGGTGGCTCCCATACAGGAGGCTACCAACATCTGTTGGCGAGCTTTCAACTCAGTGCCAATCATGTAAGCACGGGGCAGATAGTTCTTAATCAGACGCATCCCCTGTAGTGCGATGCCCTCTGCCATGGGGTGGTAAATGGGGGAATAATAAGCTTCCAGGTTATGCGAGAGTGCATCCATGCCAGTGGCTGCAGTAATCTGGGGGGGAAGATCCAGAGTCAGCTCAGCATCCAGTATAACGATATCCGGCAATAGTTTGGGGTGAAATATCAGGCGTTTTACCTTCGCCTGCTCATCGGTTATGACCGCCACCCGCCCAACTTCCGAGCCAGTGCCCGCGGTTGTAGGCACGGCAATTACCGGGAGCATGCCGTCGAGGTCAACCCGCTTATAGTTATCGCCAATATCTTCAAAATCCCAAATGGGACGACGCTGCCCGGCCATTAGGGCAATCGCCTTACCGGCATCTATAGCTGAACCACCACCGAAGGCGATTACGCCGTCGCAATTTTTATCTCGTAACAGCTCGACACCACTGTCAATATTCTCACCATTGGGATTCCCCTTGATTGAGGAGAAAATCTCCACCTCCAGGCCGTATTCCTTACAAGGCACCAATGCGCGTTGAAGCAGTGGTATGCCTGCAATACCGGGATCCGTTACCAGTAAGGGGTGCTGCATATTGAGATCAGAGCAGGCTTTGGCAAGATCTGATATCCGGCCGGGACCAACCCAAATATTGGTAGGAAAATTCCAGTTTACCCGGTATTTATCCACATTATCCTCTCTGCCTTTACCGCCTAACCATTTAAATTTTCTAATTATCCACAGTCTCTATGCGTTTAACCGATAGGATAAGGTTAAAAACAAACTTCTGTTTATGACCTCACCGCTATCTGGATATCCCACCTGTAAAAGCTCGGGGTTATTATCCATAGGCGAAACTAGAGCTGAAAAAAGCGCGATTGTCATTTTAGTAATTGGATCTGTAAAACCAGCAGAAGCATCATTAATCGACTACATCTTCTAAGGACTCGACAGATTCAACCAACTTAATCACTGGAGTAAAGTCCACTGAATGACAGTCACCTTGATAGGACGCAATCAGTAGATCGCTCCCATCCCCCAAAAACCAATTTGCCGAACACTTCCCTTCCGATGTAAAAGTGACAAAGTAACCTGAATATTTGCCAATCTGTACCGAAGAAACTGGATGCTCCAATGGGTGCATTTTTAAGAACGCACTGGGGTCTCCTCCATTAACCAACAACCCTTTCCTCAGAAAAAACCCCATCACATTACCTGTATCATTCTGGCAAAATTCTATTCCCACATAGTCATTATATTCTCTGCGTATCGACCAACCATCGGGGACCTCTAGAGCAATATCTCTATAAACATAGGACTCCGCGTTTAGCACTAGGGGATAAGTTAAGAACACACCATAAATACAACAAGCAATCCACCTCACAACATTTCCCTCTTTACTGGTTTACTAGCCCCCAACTTTAAAGTGAAATGATTTGGGCCTGGTTAGCTGCTCAAACCCGACTCTGGACAAAGTACACCCCCTGCCAGATTGTTTAACGCCGCTCCAGGCCAATTCCGGGTCTAAATAGTCGCAGCGATTGAGAAACACTGTGCCCACTCGCAAGTGATCGCCAATTGCCAGGGCAGTTTCTTCATCTTGTGAAAAAATAGCTGCCGTCAAACCGAAAGGGCTGTTATTCATTAATTCTAGAGCCTCACCATCGTCATGGACTTTTTGCACCCCCAAAACCGGGCCAAAAGATTCATCGCGCATTACCCGCATTTTTTGCCGCACACCAGTAAGTAATTGTGGTGCCATATACTGAGTACCGCGCCTGTCCATGAAAAATTTACTGCTGTGCAGGTGGGGCTGGGCGCCCTGGGCCACAGCTTCGTCAATTTGAGTGCGCACTTTGTCGGCAGCCTCTGCATTGACTAACGGACCCAGGGTTGTTTGAGGATCATCGGGGCGCCCCAATTGGTAATCACCCACTAGTGCCACGGCGCGTTCGACAAATTCTTCGAATAGATTTTCCTGCACATAGGCACGTTCAATACCACAGCAAGACTGACCGGAATTAAAAAAAGCACCATCTACTACAGCCTCTACCGCCAGTTCAAGGTCCGCATCTTCACGCACATAAGCGGGGTCCTTACCACCCAGCTCCAGTCCCAACTGGATAAATCGGCCGGCAACAATACGCTCTATATTGGCCCCGGCATCCACAGATCCGGTAAAAGCAATATGCTGGATTTCTTCGGCACAGGCTAAACGTTGCGTATTGGAATGATTGAGGTGCAAATATTGAAATACTCCGTAGGGCAGACCCGCTTCCCTGAAAGCCTCCACCATACGCTCGGCGCACAAGGGCGTTTGTGCCGAGTGTTTTAATATGACCGCATTGCCGGCCAGCAAAGATGGCACCAGTGCATTTACCGCGGTTAAATAGGGGTAGTTCCAGGGGGCGATCACCAGGGAAACCCCCAGCGGTTCACGGCGTATAAAGCGGGAAAATCCCGGTTTAATTGGCAAATGGATATCTACAAGGGCCTCCTCTGCCAGATTTGCCATGGCCGTAGCGCGCTCTGCAAAGCCGTCTATTTCGCCCGGTGCAAAACGAATGGGTCTGCCCATCATCCAACAGAGTTCCTCAGCCAGGCGATGCTTGCGCTCGGTAAAAAACTCCACTGCACGGTGGACAATGGCGATTCGCTCCACCAAAGGGGTCAATCGCCAGGCTTTTTGTGAAGCCGCCGCCCGATCCAGGGCTACACGAATTTCAGCCTCGCCGGCCAGGGCCCGCTCCAGATATACACTGTTATCGACAGGGGAAATACAGCGCAGGTGGTGCATATTAAATATTCCTTATCCGCGGCTTATTTTGATTTCCTTACCATCCAAAAAATCACAAAAGCGGGCTTTTAAAAGGGCCATTTAAATAATTTCAAAATACCTATCCAGCTCCCAGTCAGTAACATGGCGGCGATACTCGCGCTCCTCCCATTCCCGGCTGGCGGCGAAATGCTCAATAAATTCACTGCCGAATAATTCATGAGCCGTCTCGGAATTTTTTAGACGCTGGGTGGCATCCCATAAAGTGGTAGGCAACGCCTGCTGTGCCTCTTGTGTCAGGGTATAGGCATTACCCTCGATGGGGGTACTGGGCTGCCACTGCTGCATGATCCCGTAAAGGCCGGAGCCCAGGGCGGCGGCCAGCGCCAGATAGGGGTTGGCATCTGCAGCGCCCAGGCGGTATTCCACCCGCTGTGATTTTTCCCCGCCGGGGATGGCACGCAAGGCCGTGGTGCGATTTTCCACGCCCCAGTTCGCACCGGTAGGCGCCCAAAAACCCGGAACCAGGCGACGGTAGCTGTTGATAGTTGGCGCGAACAGAGCCAGGAATTCTGGCATCAGGCGCTGTTGGCCGGCGATAAAGTAACGCATGGTCTCACTGATTCCCTGGGGCTGAGAGCCATCGAAAAACGCGGCATTGCCGTTATTCAAATCGCGCAGCGATAAATGAATATGGCCACTCTGCCCGGGAAGATCGCTGGACCAGCGCGACATAAAAGTCGCCATCAGGCCCATACGCTGGGCCAGCACTTTCATAAAGGTTTTAAACAGTGCGGCTTTATCCCCAGCAGCCTCGACCCTATCCACGGCGATTGCCGCTTCGAGAACCCCCGGGCCGGTTTCTGTATGAAGCCCCTCCAAAGGGAAGTCCATACACTCACCCATTTCGAGGATTTCCCGGTAGAGTTCGGCATGAACCGAATTGCGCAGCATTGAATAGCCAAACCAGTCCGGCGTGAAAGGCTTCAGATTGCGAAAGCCCTTTTCCCGTACCGACTCGGGTGTTTCATCAAATAAAAAGAACTCGTATTCCAAAGCCGCGAAGGGCTCAAATCCAATAGCCCGACAACGGTCTACCACCCGCTGCAGAGCCGCACGCGGACACACGACCTGAGCCCGTTCATCAAACTCCGCCAGGAATAACAGCATATTGTCTTCAAAGGGAATATCGCGACAGCTGTGCGGCAGGATACGCACCGGCGCGTCTGGGTAGCCCGTGTGCCAGCCGGTATAACGGGTATTGTCATAGAGCTGGTCTTTGACATCCCAGCCCAGCACCACATCACAGAAGGAAAACCCCTGCTCCAGGGCAGAGAAGAATTTTTCACGGCTCATATATTTGCCGCGCATGACCCCATCCAAATCAAACAGGCCCACTTTCACATGACTGAGACCGCGCCCCTCAACGATGGCACGAGCCTCCTGAACGGTTTTTACCTCCCGCGCTTTGATCATGGCCATCCCTGCCCATTGTTGTTATCAATGTCCTACAGGATAGACCCGCCAGCCGAGCCTTGACGCCCCATATTTCCTTTAAGGGCGTGACTTTCAGCCGTGCCGAACTGCATATATAATCCGCGCTCCAAATTTTTCGTTTTACCCAGTTCAGGACCAGCAATGAGCTTCGACAAGATCCCCGCAGGTAAAGACCTGCCCAGCGATATCAACGTAATCATCGAGATCCCTGCCAACTCCGACCCCATCAAATATGAGGTGGACAAGGACTCAGACGCCGTATTTGTGGATCGTTTCGTTGCCACTCCCATGTTCTACCCAGCCAACTACGGTTATGTACCCCAGACTCTGTCCGAAGACGGCGACCCCCTGGATGTACTGGTAGTGGCACCCTACCCGGTAATGGTTGGCTCCGTGATCCGCTCTCGCGTGATCGGCGTTCTGAAAATGACCGACGAATCCGGTGTTGACGCCAAGCTGCTGGCGGTACCTCACACCAAGCTGACCAAGCTGTACGATCATGTTCAGGAAATTGGCGACCTGCCCGAGCTGCTGCTCAAGCAGATCGAACACTACTTCGAGAACTACAAGGCTCTGGAAGCTGGCAAGTGGGTGAAAGTGGAAGGCTGGGCCGACGCTGAAGAAGCGCGCAAAGAAGTGCTTTCCTCTCGCGAGCGCTACCTGAAAGAAGAAGGCTAATCACAGCTTCTCTTAAGCCCGGCACGATTTTGTATTGGCCGGGCTGACAGGCATAAAAAAACCGGCATCTAGCCGGTTTTTTTATGCCTGGGCGCTGTAATCAACGCGAATCGCAGAAGATCTAATTGAGATCCCATTGGGGAATATTGACTGGTGCAGCAACTGTTTCGGCCCGCTCGCTCTCATCCAGTAACAACCCTTCCGCCGCGCGCAGGCTGATATGTTCGATGGGCACCTGCACCTCCGCTATCGACTCGCGTTCGTGGTCCTTAATCAGATTGCCCTCCATTGGCGCGAGCGTCCAGTTTGGAACGCGAGGGCCCTCTGGCTGAGTTGTTTGACTCGGCTCGGGCACCGGAGGGATGTTTTCAGGGCCACCCTCGCTTTTCAGGTTGACCTGAGCCCCAACCTTGGCCAGGGTCGCTTGAAATTGCTCCGCCTGGGCGCGACTCAACCCCTTGCGCAGCACCAGCGGTCGACCACTAAACAGTTTTTCCACTGCCTGCGGGCTGCTCTTAAACAAGCGCGCCAAATTGGCCTTCACATCACCGGCGGTAAACCCGGCAATCAGGTCGCCGCGGAAAATCAGGCTATAGGTGGCTTGGGTCATCACTCAATCCCTATGTGTAATGCTGGTTGGATAATACTTGCTGTAGCCAGTTTATTCTTCGGAATCTAGGGTTTGATCCATGGTAAAGGCGGGGGCCTTTTCTATCCGGCCACCGACTTGACGCGCGGGGACACCGGCCACTGTGATGTGGTCGGGGACGTCCTGTAGAACCAGGCTACCCGCAGCAATCTTCACATCCTCACCCACCCGCACAGGCCCCAATATCTTGGCGCCGGCACCGATCATAACCCCGTGACCAATCTTCGGGTGGCGATCCCCGGAACCGCGACCGCTGCCGCCCAGAGTCACCGAATGCAAAATAGAGACATTATCGCCCACCACCGAGGTCTCTCCCACGACCAGGCCCGTAGCGTGGTCAATCATAATGCCGCTGCCAAATTGAGCTGCGGGATGGATGTCCACAGAAAACTGTTCCGACACACGGCTCTGGAAGTACAGCGCGAGCGTCGTGCGGCCCTGCTTCCACAGCCAGTGGGCAATTCGGTGCGACTGCAGTGCATGAAAGCCCTTGAAGTAGAGAAAGGGGGTGAGGTACTGATCACAAGCGGGATCGCGATCGTACCAGGCACAGATATCCGCCAGCATACTGCGGGATATCCCTGTATCTGCTTGTAAGGCCGAAGCGATCACCTCCTGCAAAGCGGTGGAGGTGAGTGCATTGTGATCCAGGACTGAGGCTAACTGGTCGGCGATTGCGTGCTCCGCCGACTTGTGGCGCAGCACCGTATTGTGAAAATAACTCGCCAGAATTGGTTCATCCCTGGCAGCTGCGGCAGCCTCTGCGCGCATAGCACTCCATACGTCTCTGGGCTCAGTTTGGCTGTCGATATTCAGTTCCTCACCTGTCGTACTCATTTTCCCGGCGCTTTCCTACTGTATTTGATTTGTCTCACACAACTTTGCGCCATTGGGCCCGCGCAGCTTCGCAGGAATACCAGGGCCTTTCAAGCGCCATCCGGCGGTGAAAATAAAGCGTACAGATTTGCATAAGTTTTGCTCAGAGCGGCATATCTGTCGGATAACAGTGATCCGGAATCCATACAAAGCGCGTATAGATTTGCTCCAGCTGCTCGCAAACTGTGTCACACAACGCCAAGTCGCAGGAGCGCAACTGTGCCTCCAGGCGTTCGGGTGTCAACAGGTGCTGTAGCTCCAGGGCTCGCGGTGCATAACTCAAATGCCAGCGCTCAGGTGCAACGCCACCGAGATCTTCGGCATAGGGACGAAACAGGCCATAACTCTGCCCCGCGGCTATACGCTGATCCAGCCATTGGTGAAAAGCGCCGAAAACCCCATCATCGGCCACTTCCTGTGGGGTGAGCTGTACCTGGTAGTCCTCGGCTACAGCGGCGGCATCGATAATATCGAAATCAGTACCCCAATGGTGGCGCGAGGCACCGGGCAGTGCCGACCAACGCAGTATGGCCAGCACTAACTCCTGCGGTGGCAGCTCAGAGACTTCAAGCTCTTCGCCATCGGTGTTCAGCACTGGACGCAGACCTTGTGCCTTGTTATTCCAGATGGTGCGCTGGCGCTCAAAGCTGCGGAAACCTGAGACCACCTTGGGGTCAAAACCGGCATCTCGCGCATCGCGCCGCAGGCGCTGAAATGCCACCAGTGCCTCAGGGTGCAGCAGCTGTCCTGAGGGTGGATCGAGGATAACGTGCATATCGGTTAGCCCGAAGAGCATACTCTTAAGCGGTGTGGATAACATTTGGCTCCTATAGACAGGCGATTTTCAAAAGGCGGGCTAAAGTGAGTAAACCCCCAGCTATTACTCTACCAAAGAGCGGTATGGAATAAGTGGCCAATGGAAATGCTAGGCAAAGTAATAGGCGCTGTCTTAGGCCATGCGGCGGTTATCTTTGTTGGCAGCTTGCTAATTTATGTTAAGTTCAGCCCCGCGATTGGGGATTGATCGTGACTACTGGACGGAAAACCTTGCAGGGAAAACTGAATGCACCCAAGTCAATCAGAACTACTTAAGCTGAAAAATTTGGGGCTCGCCTCCGTTAACATCCTTCACTCCATTGGTATTCGCACCTACGAAGACCTCCACCGTATTGGCCCGGTTGAGGCCTTTATCAGTATTCGCAACCGCGGGATCAACGCATCGCGCGTCATGCTTTATGCACTGCAAGGTGCTCTACTTGATGTGCACTGGAACGATCTGGACCCAGATCTTAAACAGCAATTGGTCACTGAAGCCGACCGCCTGCTGGCTACACAGAACTCAAACTAAAGCCTGTCACCAACAATTTTAGAAAGGGAAAAGCTACGCTGGGGCCCTTGCGCATCTGAGTGCCTGCGCAAGATGTACCGAGACGTTCGCACAGGCCCTTAATGCCTTACCCCATGCCACAGCTACCCAATAACTCGAGCTTTTGTCACACAAACCACCACAACCTATCTAAACTTGTCTAAGGGCAAAGAGACGGAGAGAGCCGATGTTGCGCATTGGGCTATTCCTGCTGACCAACCTTGCGGTATTAGTTCTGGTTGGCATCATCTTCAATATTTTTGGCATCGGGGGCATCCTTCAGGCCAACGGGGTCGATCTGAATCTGGGGGCACTGTTACTCCTCTGCGCTCTTTTTGGGTTTGGTGGTTCGTTTATATCCCTGTTTCTCTCCAAGACCATCGCCCGCATGAGTACCCGCACCCAGATTATCACCGAGCCGCGCAGCGCCGATGAGCAATGGCTGGTGGAGACTGTGCGGGAGCTTTCGCGCAAGGCCAATATCGGTATGCCGGATGTGGGTATTTTTCCCATGCCCCAAGCCAATGCCTTTGCCACCGGCTGGAATCGCAACAACGCTCTGGTCTCTGTGAGTGCCGGGCTATTGCAACGCTTTAGCCGGGAAGAGGCCCGCGCGGTGATCGGCCATGAGATCGGTCACGTGGCCAACGGCGATATGGTAACTCTGGCGTTGATTCAGGGAGTGGTGAATACCTTTGTGATGTTCTTCGCACGGCTGGTCGGTTTCTTTGTCGACCGGGTGATACTGCGCAATGAGCAGGGCCTTGGCATCGGCTACTACGTTACCTCTATCGTGATGGATATTATTTTTGGCTTCCTCGCCATGTTTATCATCGCTTGGTTCAGCCGCCGCCGGGAGTATCGCGCAGACCACGCCGGTGCCACCCTCGCCAGTCCCAATTCAATGATCGCCGCACTGCAACGGCTCAAAGTGGAATCTGAACGGGGTCACGAGGAGCCGCTGCCGGGCAATATGAAAGCCTTCGGTATTTTCGGCAATATGGGCGCACTATTAGCCACCCATCCACCCTTGGATGATCGTATCCTGGCCCTGCAAAACTTCCGTAAGTAATACCCAGATTGCTGTTGGCACGTTTTAGGGGCGGGTTTTAATTCTTTGCCGCGCCCCCATCTTCACTCCCTCACAACGAGCAAAGTAAACTTTTCATTAAAGTGCTAAAGCGAAGACAGCGACCATGACACCGCTTAAAACTCTGCCCATTACTCTGTCGATCCTTTTATTCATTCTCAGTGCTCCCCTGTACGCAGAGGTACAGGAGTTCGCCACAGATGATGAACGCAACACCATGCAGGTGTTTAATTTTGCCAGCCCCTCTGTGGTGTATGTCACCAATGAAACCCTGGTTCGCGATCGCAGAACCCTGCGCCTGCACGCAGTACCCAAAGGCGCCGGCAGTGGATTTATCTGGGATGAACAGGGTCACGTTGTGACCAATTTCCATGTTATCGAGGGCGCGCGTAAAGTCACAATCACCCTGCAGGACCGCAGTGAGTGGCCCGCCACTGTAGTGGGTTCCGCTCCAGAAAAAGATTTGGCGGTATTAAAAATCGAGGCTCCGAAAAAATTACTTAAACCACTGGTTGCCGGTACTTCCAGTGAACTCTCTGTGGGCCGAAAAGTACTCGCCATCGGCAACCCCTTTGGCCTCGATACCACCCTAACCACCGGAGTGGTCAGCGCGTTGGGTCGTGAAATCGAGGCCGCCAACAACCGCACCATTCGCAATGTGATTCAAACTGATGCCGCCATTAATCCCGGCAACTCTGGCGGTCCTCTGCTCGATTCCCTCGGCCGTCTGATCGGGGTAAATACCGCCATCTATAGCCCCAGCGGTGCCAGTGTGGGCATCGGTTTTGCTATTCCTGTGGATACTGTAAAGAAAATAGTGCCGCAACTGATTAACTACGGCCGCCTGGTGCGACCGATTCTCGGCATTGAATCCGCACCGGATCAGTGGAGCAGCCGCTACGGTTTTGAAGGTGTGGCGGTGCTGCGCACAGCCCCTGGTATGCCGGCGGAAAAAGCCGGGTTGCAAGGCATTTATCGCACACGCCAAGGGGGCTGGCAGCTCGGAGACGTTATCGTGGAAGTCGAGCAGCAACCCGTCCGCAGCTACGACGACCTGCTCAACGCACTGGAGAAGTACCGCGCCGGCGACCAGATCACTTTGGGGATAATGCGCAACGGGACAATCCGCTACACCTCGATTACACTCGCAGCGCCCAAATAAATCGGGGCAGAATCTGGCGCAGCTTCCCCAAATCAACCTATCTGGAGAGAAGGCGCCGCAATAACGAATAAATCATTGCGCCTAAGGCCGACCAGTTATGCAGAAATACTTCCTGTGCCGTTACGAGGAATTAGCGGAAGGGCAATCCAAGGGCTTCTCCCTCGGTGACACCGCCGCCGGCACCAACAATGTGTTTGCGGTAATGAAAGGGGGCGAGGTTTTCGCCTATAAAAACACCTGCCCTCATCGCGGTATCAATCTCGACTGGCAGGAAGACCAGTTCCTCGATCCCGATGGCGCACTGATCCAATGCGCCTCCCATGGGGCGCTGTTCACCATTGAAACCGGCGAGTGTATTGCCGGGCCCTGCACCGGCGATTCACTTACTCCCATACCCGTCGAATACGCCCAAGACGGCCTCTACGCCCTGCTGCCTGAATAAGATTTTACTGGCTGGGTGGCCCCCACCCGGCCAGTTACTCTAAATTCCCTCAGCGAAACGGCAGAGCTTCGCCTAAAACGATTTCATCGGCGCTCATCCGCGCACGGTAAGCGAGCACCTGCACACCGGCTGAGATAGCACTGTCGAGAGCTTTAGCATAAGCCGGGTCAATTTCTCGCGCTGCCTCTACGCTATCTATGCCACTGTGCTGTACACAGTAAAAAAGCACTGCACGCACACCACTCTCAGCCAACTTCTGTAACTCACGCAGGTGCTTAGCACCGCGAGCACTCACCGCATCGGGAAAATAACCCCGCGCACCATCCGCCAGGGTGACATTCTTAACTTCCACATAGCAGTCGCCAGCATCGCCAGACAACAGAAAATCGATGCGGCTGTTTTCTTCGCCATAACGCACTTCCCGACGCAGGGATTCATACCCTTGCAACTCACTAACCACACCGGAATTTATTGCCTCTTCCACCAGGGCATTCGCGCGCCCAGTATTAACGCCGGCCAGAGATCCATCCGGTGTTGTACAAATTTCCAGCGTGTGGCGGTACTTGCGCTTGGGATTGCCCGAGTCCGAATACCAACAGGCGCCGCCTTCGATCCAGCAATTTTTCATAGAACCGGTATTTGGGCAGTGGATGGTAAATTTCTCGCCATCAGCCGTCTCCACATCAGCGAGGAAACGTTTGTAGCGGCGCAACAGGGTGGCCTTTTGTAACTCAGGGGAAAACTTCACTGGCTGGCACTCTTGTACATTTCAGCGCCACAAAATAGCAGACAACTATTTGTGGCGCGAATCGCGCAGATTTGATAGCTTCCTCGCTCTCGGTCGCCGGGGTACCGGCAATCGGGGCAAGGATTAGCCTGCCACCGCAACTGATTTGATAGGTGAAAAAAGCATCACCCAAAAAGATTCCGGTCTAGGCTAGATTGAATTTGGTGGTATCGCCCCCATTATCGGGGGCCCGTAAAGAAAGAGAGGCAACGACTATGCCCAAAACTGCTGCGAGCACCGATTCTCTGCACGGCTTTGAGCCCTACAAGGAGACTAAGGGCGAAGAGTACATGAATGAGAAGCAGCAGGAGCATTTCCGCAACTTGCTGTTGGCCTGGAAGGCCGAACTGATGGCGGAAGTGGACCGCACCGTTTCCCACATGAAAGACGAGGCTGCAAACTTTCCCGATCCCGCTGATCGTGCGAGCCAGGAAGAGGAGTTCAGCCTTGAACTTCGCACCCGCGATCGCGAGCGCAAGCTGATTAAGAAAATCGACGCCACCCTGGAACTGATCGACCAGGATGATTACGGTTTCTGTGAAGCTTGTGGGGTCGATATTGGTATCCGCCGTCTTGAAGCGCGCCCCACCGCAACCCTGTGTGTGGACTGCAAAACCCTGGCGGAAATCAAAGAAAAACAGCTTTCCGGCTGATTTTTTCCCATCGTATTGCGGCGATCACCCTTGATCGCCCGGCTCGACAGGGCGGTCGACGGGACCGCCCCTATCACTTTGAATAGTAAAACGCCCTATTTCGGTCGCTTCGCGCCTTCGCCGAGCGGTCCTCTGCATTTCGGCTCGCTAGTGTGCGCACTCGGCAGCTATCTGGACGCCCTTGCGCATGGCGGGCACTGGCTCGTGCGTATGGAAGATCTCGACCCCCCGCGCGAGGAGCCCGGCGCAGCCACTCGAATACTGAAATCCCTGGAATCCCATGGGCTGCACTGGCACGGCCCCGTGGTGTGGCAAAGTAAGCGCCACGCCCAGTACGAGGCAGTCCTGTCACAGTTACGCCAACGCGGACTCCTATATCCATGTCATTGCTCACGCAGCCAGATCCGTCAAAATGGTGGGCACGACAATCAAGCCTGCCGGATAAAAGACGGGGGCACAGGTGCCTGCGCCCTGCGCCTATCCTGTGCCGGAGGCGAGGAGCACTTCGAAGATATCTGGCGCGGGCCCCAATCCCAGCCAGTGCGTGAAGACACCATTCTCAAGCGCCGCGATGGCCTCTACGCCTATCAGCTGGCGGTAGTGGTCGATGATATTGCCCAGGGCATTACTCATATCGTGCGCGGAACGGACCTGCTCGACACCACCGCTGCACAAATTCGCCTGTTTCACCTGCTCGATAACAGAGCACCGATCTTCGGCCACCTGCCGCTGGTCATGGGACCGGGGGGGGCGCAAAAACTCAGCAAACAAAACCACGCACCGGCCATCGACGACAACCGAGCCGCTAGCAATCTCTGCACCGCACTGGATTTTCTCGGCTTTCATGTCGCGGATGGGCTGGAGGGCGAGGCGCCAGAACATATTCTCAAGTGGGCTGCTGCACGCTGGCAGCGTCACCAGATCGATAAACGCGACCGACAATTGCACTGATCGTTGGAGGCAATTAACATTTTTGCGCCAGCCGACAGGCTCGCCATTTAACTTTTCACCCTCCACGCGGATTTACATAACAACCTATGAGCAACCGCACCCTGCTAATCCTGCTCGTGCTGGTGGGCTATGTGTTCTCCCCCACCATATTTACCTGGATGATCAACCCCGTTGGCGCCTGGTACCGGCCCTTTATCCTCTGGTTCGTTTTGATCCTGCTGGCGATTTTTATCCAGTGGAGGCGCAACTCAAATGAGCTTTGAGATCGCCCATATTGCCCTGATCGGGGTTGCCTACATCGCTACCTTGTTCTTTGTCGCTTTCGCCACTTCCAAGGGCTGGCTGCCCGCACGCTGGGTGCGCCATCCACTGGTGTACGTACTCTCGCTGGGGGTCTCTCTATCCGCCTGGACGTTCTATGGCATTGTCGACCTCGCCTGGCAGTACGGCTACGGGGTGCTTGCCTACTACCTGGGCACCGGTGCCATGTTTTTATTTGCGCCTGTGGCACTGGAGCCCCTCGCGCGCCTGGCCCAACGCTATCAGCTCTACTCCCCCGCAGATCTGCTGGTTTTCCGCTACCACAGCCGCCAGGTGGGCACTCTGGCCACCCTGTTTATGCTATTGGCGCTATTACCATTGGTCGCCCTACAGATCCAGGCGGTGTCGGAAACCTTGGCACTGCTGTCACGAGACAGCGTCGCCGCCCTCGGCCTACCCGACAGCGGTGTTTCCAGTAAAAACCTGATCGCCTTTTTCTACTGTGTGCTGTTGGCAGTCTTCACCAGTATGTACGGCGCCACCCGTGAGCGCGGTGAGGGCCTCGCCAGTGCCATGGCACTGGAATCCCTGGTTAAACTGGTGGCTCTGACCGCGGTCGGTGGTTATGCCGTTTACGGTGTGTTCGGCGGTTTCTCGGGGCTCGACCAGTGGCTGCTGGAAAACAATGATATGCAACAGCTGCTTTACACCCCCATTGAACAGGGCTCCTCGCATACGCTGCTGTTAGTCTTTATCGCTACCGCCGTGGCCATGCCACATATCTTTTACCTCAGCATCGCCGAGCGCCCCACCGGCCAGGCCCTGCGCACCGCCAGCTGGGGTTTTCCGCTTTTCCTGTTGCTAATGGCGCTGCCGATCTTTCCGATTATGTGGGCGGGCTTCGCCCTGGATGTGGCTGAACCGGTACAGTACTTCTCGCTGGCGGTGCCGCGTGCCAGTGGCTCAGCCCTGCTCACAACACTGGCCTTTATCGGCGGGCTGTCCGCCGCAACAGGCGCACTGATTATGATCACCCTGGCACTGTCTACCATGGTCATGAATCACTGGCTGCTACCGGGCACCCGCTGGGACTCCGAAGACAATATGTACCGCCAGTTGGTGTGGCTGCGCCGCGCTTTAATCGCTGCATTGTTTATCGCGGGTTTTGCCTTTTATCTGCTGCTGGACAATCGCCTTTCCCTGTCGGATTTAGCCCTGCTGGCCTTTATCGGTTCCCTGCAGTTTCTACCGGGTATCTTCGCCGTTATTCACTGGCCGCGAGGCAATCGACGTGGCCTGATTGGCGGACTTCTGGCGGGGATGTTGATCTGGGGTTGCGGCCTGTTGCTGCCATCGGTGTTCGAACTAACCGGTATCACCCTACCGGGTACTTCTCTGCAGATACCCCTGGGCATGTCCATCTGGACCCAGGTCACTACCCTGTCTCTCGGTGTCAACATAATCCTATTCGTCAGCCTCTCACTGTTCACTTCAACGAGCAGCCTGGAGCAATACGCCGCCGACCTATGCAGTGACGACACCATCGCCCAGGCTCTGCGCCTGGGGCTCGATGTACAGTCCGCAGCGGACTTTCGCCTGCGCCTGGCGGAGAGCCTAGGGGCGGCCACCGCCAACACCGAAGTGAAGCGCGCCCTCAATCAGCTCAACCTGCCCGATAACGAGCGCCGCCCCTATGCCCTGCGCCAGCTTCGCAATCGCATTGAATCCAACCTGTCCGGGCTGCTCGGACGGGTACTGGCCGGCCAGATTATCGATCGCCACTTTCCCTTTCAGAACAGCGATCAGCCGGCCAACAAGGATATCCACCTGATCGAGACACGCCTGGGGCGTTACAAGCACCAGCTGACCGGTCTGGCGGCAGAGCTGAACAATTTGCGGCTGTACCACCGGCAAATGCTGGAGGAGCTACCCATGGCCGCCTGCTCCCTGGGGCGCGACGGCGAGATACTGTTGTGGAATTACGCCATGCAGGATCTCACCGGGATTGCCGCCGTTGAGGTAATTGGCTCCAAGCTGGAATATCTGGCCGAACCCTGGCGCAGTCTGCTAGCGGAGTTTGCCGAATCCAGCGATGCCAGCCGCTTCAAGCAGCAAGTCAGTCTCGGCGGCAATAGCCACTGGCTCAACCTGCACAAAACCCGGCAGAAACGCAGCCGCAGCGGGCGGGCCCGCAACCAGCGTGGCGATGGGCAGATGCTACTGCTCGAGGACATCACCGAGACCCAGACACTGGAGCAGGAGCTGATTCACAGCGAACGCCTGGCCTCGGTGGGACGCCTCGCCGCCGGTGTCGCCCATGAGGTGGGCAACCCAGTGACCGGTATCGCCTGCCTGGCACAGAACCTCCAGTTCGATTGCGACAACCCGGAAGTGCTGGAAACCGCCGACCAAATCCTCAGCCAGACCCAGCGCATCAGCCGCATCGTACACTCACTGGTGAATTTCTCACACAGTGGCAGCCAAGAGAGCGAGCGGGCTCCGGTAGACCTCTACGCCTGTGTGCAGGAAGCGGTACACCTGCTATCCCTGCAACGGGATAAAACCGAGGTGCGCTTCGAAAATGCAGTCCCAGCAGATCTAATCGCCCCCGGGGATAACCAGCGTCTGATCCAGGTATTTATCAACCTGCTCAGCAATGCCCGCGACGCCAGCCCGGATGGCGGTCTCATCAGCATTGAAGGTCAAGAGGCCAAGGGTTGTGCCTGTGTGTCAGTCACCGACGACGGCCCCGGTATCTCTGCCCAACACCGCGAGCGTATTCTGGAACCCTTCTTCACGACCAAGGAACCTGGAGAAGGTACAGGCCTGGGCTTGGCCATGGTGTACAGCATTGTTGAGGAGCACGGAGGGCAGCTAGAGCTAGAGAGCCCGGCCAATCCGGAGACCGGCCGCGGCGCCAGATTTACTGTACAGCTGCCCTTGGCAGGCTAAGACTCCAGCCGGCAAACCGGCCAGGAACTGGGCAAAAATAACCCGGTTATCCGTTTTTGAGTTGCATCGAAACGGCGGCCGGGTAAAACTAGGCGTTTATTGAGCATTTTGTAACCAGGCGTAACATATGAGCCACATCCTGATCGTCGAAGATGAAGCCATTATTCGAACGGCGCTGCGCAAACTGTTAGAGCGGCACCGATATAAGGTCAGTGAGGCGGGCTCAGTTAGGGAGGCCCTTAGTAAGCACCGGGTCAATGAAGTGGACCTGGTTATCTCAGACCTGCGCCTACCCGGTGCACCGGGCACCGACTTGCTCAAACATGCCGGTGAAGTACCGGTATTGATCATGACCAGTTACGCCAGCCTGCGCTCCGCTGTGGACTCCATGCGCATGGGCGCCGCGGACTATATCGCCAAGCCATTCGACCACGACGAGATGCTCGCCACCGTGCGCCGCGTCATCGGCAAGGCCGAACAAAGTCGCGCCCAAGCGCCTTTGGATAAAAGTAACCCAGGCACTATCGCCGGAATGATCGGCGACAGCATGGCTATGCGCGAACTCTATAGGCGCATTCACAAAGTGGCACCCACAGACGCCACCGTACTGGTGCATGGAGAAACCGGCACCGGTAAAGAGCTGGTGGCCAAAGCTATCCATGAAGAGAGCCGCCGCGCTGGCAAGCCGTTGATCTCGGTCAACTGTGCCGCCATTCCCGAGACATTGATCGAATCGGAGCTGTTTGGTTACGAAAAGGGCGCTTTTACCGGCGCCCAGAGTGCCCGCGAGGGATTGGTTGCCGCCGCTGATGGCGGCACCCTGTTTCTCGATGAAATCGGTGAACTCCCGCTAGAGGCTCAAGCACGGCTATTGCGAGTGATACAAGAGGGTGAGGTGCGCCCAATTGGCTCTATCGAGTCGCACAAAGTGGATGTGCGCCTGGTTACCGCCACCCACCGTAACCTGCGTCAACTTGCCGCTGAACGCAAGTTCCGCGAAGACCTCTACTACCGCATCAACGTGGTGCAGATGACTCTGGCACCGCTGCGCGAGCGCGGCCGCGATGTCCTTGCACTGGCAGAGCACCTTCTCGAAAAGTTCTGCACCAAAATTGAGCGCCCACTGCTGCGCCTCTCTCCCGAGGCAGTTCAGGCAGTCACCACGTACACTTGGCCTGGTAACGTTCGCGAGCTGGAGAACGCCATACAACGCGCGGTCATCCTCACCGACCGTGACAGCCGGGAAATCGACCACAAAACCCTAGATATAGACTTGGACCTGGTCCCCGTGGAGGAGGCCATCGGCGAGCCTCGTCCGCGCAGCCTGCATACCGATCCTCGCGAGGATCTCTCGCTGGAGGACTACTTCGCTCGCTTCGTAATCGAGCACCAGGACACCATGAGCGAGACCGAGCTGGCGAAAAAGCTGGGGGTCAGCCGCAAGTGCCTGTGGGAGCGTCGCCAAAAACTGGGCATTCCCCGCAAGAAAACCCGCCGCAGCGCGGTTGCCGAAGCCTGATCAACTTTCTTGGGGGCTGAGCCCCCTCCCTCACCTACGCCACTCTTCCTCAACAAGTAGCCCCTTAAACTACTCTTCAACAGGCTTTAGCCGCGTCCATGACCGCTGTCCCACTTTGTTACATCACTGGTAACAGAGGGAAGTGTTACCCAAGACCTACCTCAAGTAACAGTTGCCGCACCTTACGTAACGCAATGCCACCCAGAAAAGTTCCATCAATTTTCGTAAAGATTGTAACTTGTTGATTTATAAGGATTTTTAAAAGTTGGCACACTAAATGCTTTACTCTTAGTACAAAAATTAAAAACGGCCAACAATAAAAATAAATGACCGTTAAAAGCCCTATAACTACTCAAAATAAGTGGGCGAAACACAATAAAAATAATGGGGCGGCCGATAACAAAAGCAATGAGTGGCCAAAACCGCAAGAACAACAATAAACAATAACAATAATTTCGAAAGAAGAATAAAAATAACAACAAGCGCGTTGCAAACTGACTGATTTATACCTGGGAGAGGGTGTTTGCTTGATAGCAAATTAAGAGCGCAAGGAAGCCGCTGCCTTCATACCTGTAATAATAATTCCCAAACTTTTCCCCAACTTTCCGGCACCCGCAGATTGCGGGCGCATTGCTTTGCGTGTGTTAGAATCGCGCCAGCGAGTCCTCCACACTGACAGCAGATGCCATTGCCGCCCCCTGTTTTGGACTTCGCCCCCTGGGCCCGCCCAGGTACAGAGGCCCCAGTAGTGCAACAACATGCCCCAACTCCGTTGGGGAGGAAAGTGCAGGTGTAATGCCTGTCGCCACCGGAGATGTGGCCTCAGCACCAACAGGGCATTTTCGGTCACCAACAGATGGCAGCAGTCAAGACAGACAGCCGTATGCTCAATAATTTGATTAGTAGTATCAAACGCTGGCGCAAGCCGGCCAAGAAAGGCCCCAGGGTTATCGCCCGCAACGACCACAATATCTCCCGCCGGGATATCAGCCGCGCAGCCCTAACGGTCATGAAACGCCTACAGGAAGCAGGTTACCAAGCGTACATTGTCGGGGGCGGCGTGCGGGATCTAATGCTCGGCGGCCACCCCAAAGACTTCGATGTTGCCACTGACGCTACACCAGAACAGGCTAAAGTACTGTTTCGCGGCGCACGCATTGTCGGTCGGCGCTTTCGAATCCTGCACGCGCGTATTGGCCGCGAGGTTATTGAGGTCACCACTTTTCGGGGCCACCACAGCGATGGCGAGACGCACGAAGCAAAACAATCCGAACACGGTATGTTGCTGCGCGACAACGTCTACGGCGACCTGGAAAGCGATGCCATGCGCCGCGACTTTACAGTCAATGCTCTCTATTACACCACCGATGGCTTCGCTGTTCACGACTACACCGGGGGTGTTGAGGACATTAATAATCGCCTGATCCGCATGATCGGGGCTCCCGCTACCCGCTATAAAGAAGACCCTGTGCGGATGCTGCGTGCGGTGCGCTTCGCAGCCAAACTGGATTTTGCCATCGAACCCGCTACCGAGGCCCCGCTAAAAGAGCTGGCTCCTCTACTGCGCAATATCGCCCCCGCGCGCTTGTTTGACGAGATCCTCAAACTGCTGATGAGCGGCCAGGGCGAGCGCACTTTCGAACTATTGCGCCGCTATCATCTGTGGCAGCACCTGTTCCCAGATAATGCAGCCCAAATTGAAAAGAACCCCGCAGCACTGGAGCTAACAAAGCGCGCCCTTCGTAATACCGACCAGCGCATCCAGGCTGATATGCGCGTGACCCCCGCCTTCCTATACGCTGCCCTGTTGTGGCCGGCTGTGGACGAGGAGCAGAAAAAGCTCATCGAGAAAGGGATTCCACCGGCGCCGGCACTGGCCCAGGCGGCTCAAAAAATTACCAGTAACCAACTGGCCCACACCGCTATTCCCAAGCGCTTCTCTATCCCCATGCGCGAGATATGGGATCTCCAGCATCGTCTGCCACAACGCGGCGGCAGTCGCGCCCAGCGCCAGCTGGAGCACCCCCGCTTCCGCGCCGCTTACGACTTCCTGCTATTGCGCGAAGAGTGTGGAGAAATTGAACCCGGTCTGGGCAACTGGTGGACCGACTTTCAGCAAGCCGATGATGAACAACGCCAGCAAATGGTACGCAAACTCCAGCGCAGCGGCGGCAACAATCGACGTGGCCGCAATTCCCGTGGCGGACGCCGACGCAAGCCAAAGGCTGCCGAATAATGGAAAAGGTTTTTATCGGGCTCGGCAGTAATCTATCTGAGCCACAGAAGCAGCTGCGCAGTGCCCTGGCGGCCATGGAGGAAATCCCCGACTGCCGCCTGCTGCGCTGTTCCAGCTTTTATCACAGTGCGCCCATAGGCCCTGGCGAGCAACCAGATTATGTCAACGCCGTGGTTGAGCTGGAGTGCGCACTAACGCCCATTGAGTTACTCGACCAGCTGCAAACGATTGAGCAGGCTCACGGGCGCGAGCGCTCGGTGCGCTGGGGAGCGCGAACCCTCGATTTGGATGTTTTATTGTTTGGCGAACAGCAACTAGACGAGACGCGTCTGCAGGTACCGCACCCGCGTATGGCTGAGCGTAATTTTGTTTTGCAGCCACTCGCTGAGCTCGATCCACAACTGCAACTGCCATCGGGGGAGCTATTGCAACAGTTGCTGCAGGATTGCCCACAAAACCGCCTGGAGAAATTCTAGACAGCCTCAAATACAGCGCTAAAAGTACTCGACTGGCCGCCCCGCTTGATAGTATTTTGGCGCCTGTAACCCATCAGGGAAGACGCCCCAACCAGAGGAGTCGAACACGTGGTTATCGACAACAGCGAAACCAGTTCGTGTGAGTTTGGCCAGCCGGAGAGAACGCCACCGAAATTTATTGCCGTTGAGGGTAATATCGGAGTGGGCAAAACTACCCTCGCCAAAAAACTGGCCTGTACCTTCAATTACGACACTCTGTTGGAGCTACCCGAGGAAAACCCCTTTCTCGAACGCTTCTATCGCGACCCCAAAAACGCCGCACTACCCACCCAGTTACATTTTTTGCTGCAACGCTCTCAACAGATTCAGGCCCTGCGCCAGGATGATTTGTTTGAACCCGTGCGGGTGGCAGACTTTCTTATCGAGAAAGACCAACTGTTTGCCCAAGTCACGCTGGACGCGGATGAACTCGCGCTCTACCAACAGGTATTTCAGCACCTCACACTAGAGGCCCCCAAGCCCGACTTGGTTATTTATTTACAGGCCCCACTGGAAGTCCTGCAGGCTCGTATCCGCAATCGAGGCGTCCCAGCTGAACGCGTTATCAGCACCGAATATCTGGCCACACTCAACGACGCCTACACGCAATTTTTCCACTTTTACGACAGCTCACCGCTGTTGATTGTCAACAGTGAGGAAATCGATATCGTCGATAGCCCCGAGGATTACCAACAACTGGTGGAGTATATGCTCACCGTCACCAAGGGCCGTCATTACTACAACCCGGGAAGTTAACCGCTATGTATGCACCTTCAGAATTAGAAAAGCTCGTTACCGTGCAAACCCTGCGCAAAATGAAAGCGAACGGCGAGAAATTTATTACCGTCGCCCTCTACGACGCGCCCATGGCGGCCATGGCGCAGAAAACCGGCGTGGAAACCGTGCTGGTAGGCGACTCCCTCGGTATGACCGTACTGGGCTACGACAGCACAGTGCCGGTCACCATGGAACAGATGATCTACCACGTGGAAGCAGTGGCAAGGGGCAATAAAAAATCCCTGATCATGGGTGATATGCCATTTATGACATATGCCACACCGGAGCAAGCGCTCACAAACGCCACCCGTATCATGCAGGCTGGCGCCCATATGGTGAAGATTGAGGGTGGTGCCTGGCTTGCTGACACAGTCAAAATGCTGACAGACCGCGGTATCCCTGTTTGTGCTCACCTGGGGCTCACTCCTCAGTCCGTTCACAAGCTGGGCGGCTATAGGGTTCAGGGGCGCGACGAAAAACACGCCGAACAAATGTTGGAAGATGCGATCCTCCTAGATCAGGCTGGCGCCGATCTGCTCGTGCTCGAATGCGTGCCCAGCGCCCTGGCCAAGCGCATCACAGAATCAGTTTCCATGCCCACAATCGGCATCGGCGCTGGGCGCGATACCGATGCCCAAGTCCTGGTTATCAACGATATCCTCGGCCTTACCGAACAGCCGCCGAAATTTTCCAAGAACTTTTTAGTGGAGGCCGGCGATATCCCCGGTGCCCTGCGCAAGTATGCAGGGGACGTTAAACTCGGCGTATTCCCAGAAGACAGCCACACTTTCAATTAAGTTTCTACGGGGCCACTTAACGACAGTGCAGTGGCCCAGACACCTCCTCCCGTGGACTGCACAAAGCCCGCTCTCCCAGCGGTAACACTATGACTTTTGATGAACTTCTCCTTGATTGGCGCGATAAACATGGCGCCAATGTGGTACCGACAGGCTGGAGCCAGGGCCGCGCTACTTTTGGCGGCCTGGTTGCTGCCATGCTCTATGAGAAAATGGCAGCGGAGGTGATTGCAGAAAGCAGTTTACGCTCACTCACCTTCTCCTTCGTCAGCCCGGTTAGCGCGGATGCGGTAAAAGTCGAAGCGCAGCTACTGCGCGCAGGCCGCTCTGTCACCCAGGTGCAGGGCCAATTACAGCAAAATAACGCGACTGTACTCGCTGGACTTGCCAGTTTTGGCAGCGGCAGGGAATCCTCCGTTAAAGTCGACACCCCTGCCGCTCCTGAGTTTGCCAGCCCGGATAAATGTATCGCCCTACCTTATATCGAGGGTGTGGTGCCAGAATTCACTCAGAAATATGACTATCGCATCGCTCGTGGCCAACTCCCCTTCAGCGGCACCACGGAGCGGCAACTGGGCGGTTGGGTGCGTTTTAAAGACGGCAGCGAATCTACTATAGGTATTAGCCATCTACTCACACTCATCGACGCCTGGCCACCAGCCACTCTACCGATGCTAAAAGTTCCAGCACCGGCCAGCTCGCTCACCTGGACGCTGGAGCTGATGGAACCGCTACCACAACGCAGCGCATCGGATTGGTGGCAATATTTGGCAGAGGTGGAGCAGGCTGAAGATGGCTATGCGGTGATCCAGGCGCGCCTTTGGGATAACGCGGGCAGACTCGTCGCTTTATCCCGGCAAATGGTGACTATTTTTGCTTAAGCAAACTCACTACTGACTTCCCTTCTTTTAGGCGCGCCATATAGAAACCACACCCAATACCACGCAGGGCCATATTCTAATAAAGTTAAAGAAAGTGCTCTGCGACTAAGTTCTTTACTTAATTGCCAACCAGAAAATACTGACGCAGAAAAACCTGTGAGCAATCGTGTAGCTGGCGCCGCTTTATTGTCAGGATAATCTCAACTGACCGGCCTGTTAGTGTCTAACTTTTCTGACGCTGGGTATTTTCCTGGCAAAGCGTACAAATTAACGTCAATTAAAGTAAAAAATAAAATAAAAAAAACCTTCCTTACTCCAATTTGTAATCTACGCTATCCATCATCCCACCCTCGAAAAATCAAAGACCGAGAAAAAAAGGCCTCGCCTTTTTAATTTCAGTCCACCGGCGATAAGAACCATGGAGAATAAAAAATGATAAGAAAAATCTGTATATCCCTTGCTCTACTGATCAGCTATCCCGCTAGCGCAGCAGATTTTGAAGATGTATGGGATGCGATCACCTCATGCAACTGGTTCGAATTTATCGATGATGTGGATGACACGGGCACAAAAGATCTGGATGGCTACGAGTATGGTGACACCAGCTTCAAAGATGCCAACTCAGGCAACTTTGACATGATGGTGTATAACATGGATGGTTTTTTACAATGTATTGGTGGCAACAGTAAGTCAGATTTCAAACAAATTATCCGCACTTTTAATGACGACCCCAAGGATCTCTGGTTAATGCAGGAGGTGTGGAGTAAAACCAAAGCCAACTACCTGGATGACGATGACAAGCTGAGCAACGATACGGTTCCCTATCGTTCAAAACACTGGAAAGGTGGCGGCACCTCTTTTGGTAACGGCTTGCTGACTTTTTCCAAATTCCCCTTTGACCGGGACAATCGCGACGATAACGATTATTCCTTTGCCACTTATGAAGAGGAAACTTTTGATAAATGCTCAGGCAACGATTGTGATACCGAGAAAGGTTTCACCGTGGCCAACGTTGAAGTGACGGAGAACTATCATGTGCATATTTATAACACCCACATGGATGCGGGCCATCAAGATGCCGACCTAAACGCCAAGGCAAAGCAACTTGATCAAATCGCCGATATGATTGTCTCCCACTCAAATAATGCCACTGTTATTTTGGCAGGGGACTTCAATATGGCATTCGATGAAAATGATGATGGCTGGCGCGGCGTTAACTACCAAACCTGGAAGGCCTTTTTCGAAAAAACCGGCGGTAAGCACGCCTGCCAATATATGCTCTCTGGCAATGACACCAGCCTAGAAGCCTGCTCCGATGAGCTACAAAATGACACAGACCATGTAGTAATCATCAACAATAATCCCAACTACACACTGGAAGTCACTGATTATTTTATCGGTTCTGCAACCTATTCTGGGTTAAGCGACCACGACCCAGTTTTTGTAGATTTTTCCTGGGTTAAAAACTAATCCCTAAAAGGGCTCCTTCCACTGCAACGTGGAGGGAGCCTTAGAGCCATTTTTTCCAATAAAAAAAGGCGATTTGTCCGGCAAGTGCAGCTACTAACAAAATACAAAATACCAAGAATCCCTCTCGAGCTTGAGCCCATGGAATCCCACCAACATTAATTCCAAACAATCCAGTTAAAAAGCTCAGAGGCAGGAAAATTGCTGCAACCATCGACAATACATACATACGACTATTCAGCTGTTCGGAGCTACGGCTTAGTAGTTCCTCCTGAGCAATTGCCGCCCGTTCACGAATTGTATCTATATCATCGATATGCCGCTGCAGGCGCTCATTAATATCCGCTAGTAGGATATGGCTCCCTTCATCAAACCAGGGAGCCGACTCCTGCTGCATACGAGTTAAAACCTCCCTCTGTAGGCAGAGGTATCGGCGCAATGCTATTGTCCTCTTACGAAACTGAACCAGATTCGCCCCCAGATCTTTCACCGACCATTCGAGTAATTGATCCTCAAGTTCATCGACCTTTTCCTCAAAGTCATCAACCCGGTCTCCCATACGCAGCACTAGTAAATCTGCCAGGGACACTACCAATGCCGCTGTCCCCCGTGGCCCACAACCACTGCTCAACCGGGAGATCAAATCCTCCTCAGCCAACAGGCGTCTCTTACCAATACTGATGACACGATTCTCTTCCACCCATATTCGAATAGAGACCCGGCTCTCTCTCCGTGCTTTATGCTTTGGATCGACTCCACACAAAGCTAGAAATAATCCATCACCTACAGCCAGGGTACGCGGTCGCACCTCTTTGGCCAGTAATGCTTCTTTAACCACAGTAGGCAATTCACTACTATCGCTTACCCAAGCTAAAACCTCTTCGCAAGCACTATCAAAATGGAGCCACAACACCCCCTGGCGGGGATGCCAAGACTCCACCTCCGGCCAAGCCACTTCTCGGCCCGATCCATTTCGATCGAGCAAGGTTGCACGAACGTACTCAGATTCCATGGACATAGACTTCCATTTACTGAACTTTCATTTAAAAAATTGCACCCCATAGGAGCGCTCTTAAACCTCACCCAACAAACAAAATTAAGTTACAAGAACATCCAGGCATAACGCATACGGATTACTCGGCCTGACTCAAGTGCGCTAATCCCGCAGCATTCTGTTCCCAGTTTTGCCCATCAAATGGCTCGACTTCTAATTCCTGCGGCACAATATCGAGACAACGCGCATTGAGGCTGTAACCATCGGGATTGGAGCGCGGTATGTAAAAGGGTTTTACACCGCAATGACGGCAAAAATAGTGTTTTGCCACACCCGTATTAAAAGTGTAACAAGTGAGGGCTTCCTCTCCCCGCTCCAGCTGGAAGTTTGCCGCAGGTACGATCAGATGTAAGTAACCCACCTTTTCGCACATAGAGCAATTACAGGCGTGCGCCACCAGCGGCTCTCCATTTTGGCGACGATGTATCGCACGAAAGCGCACAGCATCACAGTGGCAACCGCCCTGCAGCGGCAAGATAACTTCACTCATTATTAGATTGATCCAGATTAAATAATGGACGTGCCCACAATAGAGATAAAATTGAGAGAGCAAGAAGTAGGTGGAACCAATTAGTACGGGCAAGGCCCAACAGTCGTGAAGCTCCGGTGCCAATAAAGAGCCCATTGAACACTACTAACAGTGCACCAGCGCCAATTACCAGGGCTTGGTTGCGCTTGAGCCGGCGCGGCGCTATCAGCTCCAATAATGCTACCAATAACCACAGTACCAGCCCCACAGTAGAAAATAGGTCGATCACTGTAAGGGCTGACATGCTGGTACTTTGCGCGAGACCAATTGCCCCAGCCAATATCAAAACCATTACCAGATAAGCCGGTGCGCGAGTATCTCGGCCCCAAGATATTTCCAGACGTGCCCAGGCAAGACCTATGCCGATCAACAGGAAGGAGGCAAAACCTGAGATCTGCGCAAGTGCCCGATGCAGCTCTGTCACTCCAGGATCAATGCCATAGCGATAAGCGCCCACCAGGGCGGCCAGGGCCATAATCATCAGGGCGGCCACGATTATCAGAGCTGCCGATTGAAAGCGCGCGCGGGTGAGATACCAATACTGGTTGGCAACCAGCAGGCTAGCGAGACCAAGGAGTGCATCGAGAAGCCAGTAGTTGTGCAAAATTTTCCCCTTTTTCGACAAATTCTAACCGAAAAACCCCTGGGGCAAGTGCCTTTATTCCGTGTGAAGCCACTTTGAACAGCTACAAAAAAACCCGGCACTGGGCCGGGTTTTTTCAGGCTTCATCAGCTCGAGAGGTTTATGCCTCTTCGGAACCCTGTTTCGCCTCTTCGGAAGCGGCTTGGTCAGCCTTTGCTTCCTTGATGGACAGCTTGATACGTCCTCGCTGGTCAACGTCGAGCACCTTAACCTTAATCTTCTCACCTTCACTCAGGTAATCAGTTACGGCATTTACACGCTCTTCAGCGATCTGGGAGATATGCACCAGACCGTCTTTGCCCGGCAGGAAGTTAACGAATGCACCGAAGTCTACGATGCGTACCACGGTACCTTCGTAGATAGCGCCAATCTCAGCTTCCGCAGTGATCTCCTCGATGCGGGTTACCGCCGCTTCCAGGCTTTCACCGTCTTCACCGAAGACTTTGATAGTGCCGTCATCTTCGATATCGATGGAGGCGCCGGTCTCTTCAGTGATGGAGCGGATAGTCGCACCACCCTTACCGATCACGTCGCGGATCTTGTCCGGATGGATCTTCAGGGTCGCGTAGCGCGGTGCGTTCTCATTCACGGTGGTGCGGGAAGAGTCGATCACCTTGTTCATTTCCGCGAGGATGTGCAGACGTGCGTGCAGGGCCTGCTCCAGAGCGGTTTCCATGATCTCTTCGGTAATACCTTCGATCTTGATGTCCATCTGCAGCGCGGTTACACCAGAAGCGGTACCCGCTACTTTGAAGTCCATATCGCCGAGGTGGTCTTCGTCACCGAGGATATCGGTCAGAACCGCATAGCCTTCGTCTTCCTTCACCAGACCCATAGCGATGCCGGCTACCGGTGCCTTCAGCGGAACACCCGCATCCATCAGCGCCAGGCTGGAACCACATACGGAAGCCATGGAGCTGGAACCGTTGGATTCAGTGATCTCGGAAACCACACGCACGGTGTAGGGGAAGCTGTCCGGGCTCGGCAGAACTGCAGCGATACCGCGACGAGCGAGGCGGCCGTGACCGATTTCGCGACGACCGGTAGCACCTACACGACCCGCTTCACCTACAGAGTAGGGAGGGAAGTTGTAGTGCAGCATAAAGTAGTCTTTGCGCTCACCTTCCAGGGCGTCGATGATCTGTGCATCGCCAGTGGAACCGAGGGTAGCCACTACCAGAGCCTGGGTCTCACCACGGGTGAACAACGCAGAGCCGTGGGACTTGGGCAGAGCACCAACTTCCACTGCGATCGAGCGTACAGTTTTGCTGTCGCGACCGTCGATACGGGGCTCGCCGCGCACTACAGCGCCGCGCACCAGTTTCTTCTCCAGCTTGCCGAAGTAGCTTTTTACCAAATCGGCGCTAATTTCTTCAGTAGCCAGGGCTTCAGCGGCTTCGCTGCGCAGTTCCGCCAGGCGGGTGCTGCGCTCTTGCTTGTTGGTGATGCGGTAGGCTTCGGCAACCTTCTCGCCGAACTGACCTTCCAGGGCAGTTTTCAGCTCGGTATTTTCTGCAGGTGCCTGCCAGTTCCATTGGGGCTTGCCCGCTTCCGCTTTCAGTTCTTCACAAACCTTGATGATGGCCTGCATCTCTTGGTGTGCGTAGAGTACGGCACCGAGCATGATGTCTTCCGGCAGCTCTTGCGCTTCAGATTCCACCATCAACACAGCGTCTTTGGTACCGGCAACGACCATATCCAGCTCGGAGGTCTTCAGAGCTTCATAACCCGGGTTTAACAGGTAGCCGTCTTGCTGGGTGTAACCCACGCGCGCAGCACCGATTGGGCCTGCGAAAGGAATACCGGAAACAGACAGCGCTGCAGAAGTGCCGATCATGGCAGCGATATCCGGATCCATGTCCTTCTCAGCGGAGAGAACGGTACACATCACCTGAACTTCGTTCATAAAGCCGTTCGGGAACAGCGGGCGGATCGGGCGATCGATCAGACGGGAAGTCAGGGTTTCTTTTTCAGACGGACGGCCTTCACGCTTGAAGAAACCACCGGGAATTTTGCCAGCCGCGTAGGCTTTTTCTTGATAATGCACGGACAACGGGAAGAAGCCCTGATCTGGCTTGGCTTCTTTAGCGCCAACAACAGTACACAGGACGACGGTCTCACCCATGCTAACCAGGGCAGCACCGGTTGCCTGGCGCGCGATGCGGCCGGTCTCGATGGTGACTTGGTGTTGTCCGTATTGGAAAGTTTTGCTTACTGGATTCACTAGTTTTTTCCTATTTCCTTACGGTTACTGGCCCATTCCAGTAACCCCTACATAGTTGCCCGGGAGAGAGTTCCGAAAGCCTCACCCGAGGCGGCACGGGGATGTGCCACCACCGACCTGGGGTGGCCGGTGCAAACACTACACATCCAGCTCGGGTTGTTTTCCGCTGGCCTGTGCAGTGCGACTTCTGAAAAATGACAGTAAGGCCACTTTTCAGCAAGCATTAAAAAAGAATGCCCGCCAGAGGCGGGCATTCTAGGGTCTTAGCGACGCAGGCCGAGCTTGGCGATCAGCTGTGCGTAACGATTCAGATCCTTGCGCTTCAGGTAGTCCAGCAGCTTACGGCGCTGGTTTACCATGCGGATCAGACCACGACGAGAGTGGTGATCCTGCTTGTGCGCAGAGAAGTGACCCTGCAGTTTGTTGATGTTAGCGGTCAGCAGGGCTACCTGGACTTCCGGAGAACCGGTATCGCCTTCAGATTGGCCGTGCTCTTTCAGGATGGCTGCTTTTTCAACTGCAGACAGTGCCATAACGA
The DNA here is from genome assembly GCF_052466765.1 of Microbulbifer mixtoriginis (SeqCode). Classification (NCBI taxonomy): domain Bacteria; kingdom Pseudomonadati; phylum Pseudomonadota; class Gammaproteobacteria; order Cellvibrionales; family Microbulbiferaceae; genus Microbulbifer; species Microbulbifer mixtoriginis (SeqCode). The sequence goes on along the minus strand of NZ_CP174289.1, from coordinate 3,483,693 downwards.
ATTACCTCGTCGTAATATGCTTTAAAAGATTCGGCTGGCCCGTGCATATTTACAGACCAGCTAATCGTGAATGCGGCTGCGCCGCGAGGGCACCTTGCGGGTTACTGAATGTTGGCTTTCACCAAAAAGCAGCTTCCATTCAGGTGCCACTTACCAGACGTCGTGGTGCCACGCACCCTTCGTCGGTAATTTCTCCTACGCCCAGAAAATCACCGTTTTCCAGGAAGAGGCGCACCATATCACCTTCTGTACCGATACGGTAGACCTGCAAATCCATTACCGGTTGCCCCTGACGCACATAGTAACCAGAGTCGTCCGGCAGGACGAGTTTGGGCAGTGAAGACGCTGGAGAATCCATCGGCAACAAGTGGTGATCGAGCACTTCTGCCTTATCTTCACCGCGTTCTTCTGTAAGCTCATCCAGGGTCACTGCGTCGGCTTCATCGAAGGGGCCGGCGGCACTGCGGTGCAGTACTTCCACATAGGCGCCTACACCCAGAGCTTGACCCAGGTCCTCGGCAATACTGCGAATATAGGTTCCCTTGGAACAGTGCACCTCAACTTCCGCACGAGGCTGTGCGCCCGGCGTAAAGCTCAGCAGTTCAAACTCAAAAATTTCCACTTCCCGCGCTTCGCGTTCCACTTCCAAGCCCTGGCGCGCCAGCTTATATAGGGGCTGACCCTTGTGCTTAAGAGCAGAGTACATGGAGGGCACCTGCTTGATGCTGCCGCGAAAGGCTTCCATGGCCTTGAGCACTGCTTTTTCGGTTAAACCGGAAGCATCTTTGGTTTCCAGTACATCGCCATCGGCATCGCCACTGGCAGTGGTCATACCGAAGACAAAAGTGCTGCGGTAGCGTTTGTCAGCATCGAGTAGGTACTGGGAAAACTTGGTGGCTTCGCCGAGACAGATCGGCAGCACACCGGTTGCCAGTGGATCTAAGGCCCCGGTATGACCGGCGCGATTGGCAAAAAAGAGTCGTTTAGCTTTTTGAAGGGCATCATTGGCGGTAATGCCGGCGGGCTTGTTTAATAACAGCACGCCGTGAACCGGCCGGCCCCATTTTGGTCTGCGGCCCATGGATCAATCTTCGTTAGAGTCGCTGTCGTCTTGGTGCTTGCGATCGGCGCGCACCGCCTTGTCGATCAGAGCGGAGAGCTCCTGGCCACGCACCGAGGTCTCGTCGTAGCGGAAATACAGACGCGGGATGGTGCGTATCTGGATGGCGCGCGCCAACTGGCTGCGCAGAAAACCTGCGGCCTTGTTAAGCACTTCCATCGAGGTATTGATCTTACTGCGGTCGTCCTCACCCACAAAGGTGACAAACACTTTTGCGGTGGTCAGATCACGGCTGACTTCAACATCGTTGATATTGACCATGCCCAGACGCGGGTCGCGCACTTCCTGCTGAATCAGCTGGGCCAGTTCGCGACGCATAGCATCGGCGACACGGTCGGCGCGTTGGAATTCTCTTGCCATTGTTTACCTATTGAGAATGGCGGTTTAAAGACAGGAAAACCCGCACGGCCAAAGCCGCGCGGGTTTTCCTTCACCAGGTGCCGGAACGCTTTACAGTTCGCGGGCAACCTTGACGATATCGTAAACTTCGATCTGGTCACCGGACTTAACGTCGTTGTAGTCCTTCACCCCGATACCACACTCCATACCGTTGCGCACGTCCTGCACATCGTCTTTGAAGCGGCGCAGGGATTCCAGCTCACCCTGGTAGATTACAACGTTGTCGCGCAGCACGCGGATCGGCTTGTTGCGGTAAACGGTACCCTCGGTAACCATACAACCGGCAATCGCGCCAAACTTCGGTGAGCGGAATACATCGCGAACCTGGGCAATACCCACGATCTCTTCGCGAACTTCCGGCTCCAGCATACCAGACAGTGCCTGCTTCACTTCGTCGAGCAGGTTGTAGATCACGCTGTAGTAGCGAATCTCTACGCCTTCGGTCTCTGCAGTTTTACGCGCTGCAACATCGGCACGGGTGTTAAAGCCCAGTACGATAGCGCCGGAAGTCAGTGCCAGGTTGATATCGTTCTCGGCGATACCACCCACACCACTGGAGACTACATTTACGGAAACTTCTTCGTTACCGATATCCGCCAGTGCACCCAGAATAGCTTCCAGGGAACCACGCACGTCGGCCTTGATGACAACCGGCAGCACCTTGCGCTCGCCAGCTTCCATATCCGCAAACATGTTTTCCAGCTTGGCTGCCTGCTGGCGCTGCATACGATCGCGTCGCTCGCTGTCAGCGCGCTGTTCAGCCACCTCACGGGCCTTGCGCTCATCGGCAACCACCATGAACTCGTCACCGGCATTCGGGGTGGAATCCAGACCCAGCAGCTCTACTGGGGTGGACGGACCAGCTTCCTTCACCTGCTTGCCGTGCTCGTTGGTCATGGCACGTACGCGACCATAGCTCTGACCAGCCAAGATAATGTCGCCGCGCTTCAATTCGCCATTCTGCACCAGCAGGGTAGCAACAACACCGCGGCCTTTTTCCAGGCGGGACTCAATCACAACGCCAGTGGCCGGTACATTTACCTTGGCCTTCAGCTCCAGCATTTCCGCTTGTAGGGACACCGCTTCCAGGAGGTCATCAATACCCTGGCCAGTATGCGCGGATACGTTGATGAACTGGGTATCGCCGCCCCAGTCTTCTGGGATTACGTCTTTTGCGGCCAACTCATTTTTCACGCGATCGGGATCCGCGGCTTCTTTGTCGCACTTGTTCACGGCAACAACCAGCGGTACACCGGCGGCGCGGGCGTGATTCACGGCTTCCTCGGTCTGCGGCATAACGCCATCATCGGCGGCCACTACCAGGATTACCACGTCGGTGGCCTGAGCACCGCGGGCACGCATGGCAGTAAAGGCGGCGTGTCCCGGAGTATCCAGGAAGGCGATCTCGCCCTGGCTGGTTTTCACTCGGTAGGCACCGATATGCTGGGTAATACCACCAGCCTCACCAGAAGCCACCTTGGTCTTGCGGATATAGTCGAGCAAAGAGGTTTTACCGTGGTCGACGTGCCCCATTACGGTTACTACCGGTGCGCGGGTAACCTCGGTGCCCTCTTGGGCCTTAGATTGCGCCATCAAGCTGTCTTCCAGCTCGGTCTCGGAGCGCATTACGACTTTGTGGCCCATTTCCTCGATGATCAACTGTGCAGTCTCACGGTCCAGGCTCTGGTTGATGGTAGCCATCTCGCCCATTTTCATCAGGCGCTTGATCAGCTCCCCAGCCTTCACATTCATCTGCTTGGCCAGTTCTGCGACGGTGATGGTATCGCCCAACTGTACTTCGTACACCTGCTTCTCCGTGGGCCGTTTAAACCCATGAGTCGGTTTAATTTTCAGATTCGGACGAGACAGGGAGCGCGTGCTGCGCTTGCTGGCTTCATCTTCCTCAAATACTTCCAGTGCCTGCTCGTACAGAGAGGTTTTGCTGGACTTCTTCGGGCCGGACTTGGAGCGACGACCTCGACGCTTGCGGGGCTCGTCCTCAGCACGAGCAGCTTCGCTTGGGGCGGCTTCTAGCTTGCGGCGCAAAGAGGGTTTAACCTCTTCGGTTTTTTCCGTAGCTTTGGTGGGCTTCGCCTTAGCAGCCTGAGAGGCCTGAGCAGCCTTCTCTTTTTTCTCTTGGGCGGCGCGTCGGTCGGCTTCTACTTTCGCCTTCTTCTCTTCTAGCTCGCGCTTCTCTTGCTCAGCCTGCTGCTTGCGACGCTCCATCGCGGCGATACGCATCGCCTCAATATCGTCTACATACGTTGAGCGGATGGGTGCGGCGGGTTCCGCCTTTTTCGCTACATTATCTACGGGTTTACCCTCTGCCTTATTATCGGCTTTCTGTGCTTCTTTAGCGGCTTCCGCTGCGGCAGCTTCCGCGCGAGCCTTCTCTTCTGCCTCGGCAGCGGCCTTCGCCTCTGCCTCAGCCTTCAAACGTGCTTCCTCTTCCTCAGCAGCGCGACGAGCGGCCTCAGCTTCAGCGGCAGCCTTGGCTTCCGCTGCTGCTTTAGCTTCAGCGGCTGCTTTGGCTTCCGCTTCTGTGATAGCAGTAGCATCCGCGCCCTGAAGAGCCTCTTCCACCTCGGCAGCGCTCTCGGTACCAGCTCCTGTTTCAAGCTCAGCCTGTGGACGCTTCACATAAGTGCGCTTCTTGCGCACTTCCACGTTTACAGTTTTACGGCCGGTGCCAGAGCCGGTTTTCAGCGTGGTTGTGGTCTTGCGCTTCAAGGTGATCTTGCGTGGGCTAGCGCCCTGCTCCCCGTGACTGCTTTTCAGGAAACTGAGCAGGACCTGCTTTTCCTCATCTGACACCACTGCATTCGCAGAGGTGTGAGGCAAACCCGCTTCTTTCATCTGCTTGAGCAGACGGTCTTCGGTGGCACCAACCGATTTGGCGAGTTCGCTAACTGTTACTTCGGCCATTCTCTCTCCTAAAAGTCACTTGGTCGGAGGGGGTTACTTATACGTAATACTTATTGCGGTGTGTTTAAGCCTGCTCGCCATCATCATCGGCAAACCAGGGCTCACGCGCCTTCATAATCAGCGCTGCGGCGCGCTCCTGATCGAGACCCTCGATATCGAGCAGGTCATCCACTGCTTGTTCCGCCAGGTCTTCCATAGAGGCAATACCGCGGCTGGCTAGCTGGAAAGCCAGCTGGCGCTCCATACCATCCATATTCAACAGATCTTCCTGGGGCTCAGAAGCATCCAGCTTTTCTTCAGAGGCCAGGGCCTGGGTGAGCAGGGAATCCTTGGCTCGGGCGCGTAACTCTTCGGCGATATCCTCATCGAAGCCCTCGATTCCGAGCATCTCTTCAATGGGCACGTAAGCCACTTCCTCTAGGGAGGTAAAGCCCTCTTCCACCAGTACAGCGGCGACATCTTCATCAATATCCAGGCGGTCGATAAACACCTGCATGATGGAGCTGGATTCAGCCTCCTGCTTATTCTGCCACTCGTCGGAACTCATGACATTGATTTGCCACTGAGTCAGCTCTGAAGCCAAGCGAACATTCTGGCCACTGCGGCCGATAGCCATAGCGAGATTTTCCTCAGCTACCGCCACATCCATAGAACCGGTGTCTTCGTCGACAACGATGGATTCAATTTCCGCCGGCGCCATGGCGTTGATTACAAACTGGGCCGGATTTTCGTCCCACAGCACGATATCCACACGCTCACCAGACAGCTCATTGGAAACTGCCTGAACACGCGCACCGCGCATGCCCACACAAGCACCGACAGGATCGATGCGACCGTCGTTGGTGTTTACTGCGATTTTTGCACGCAGGCCGGGATCGCGGGCCGCGCCTTTAATTTCGATTACCTGCTCGGAGATTTCCGGCACTTCAATGCGGAACAATTCGATAATCATTTCCGGGCAGGAGCGGCTCAGCATTAACTGAGGGCCGCGGGCTTCCGGCTGGATTTCCAACAGAATTGCGCGCACACGATCACCGAGGCGGAAAATTTCGCGGCCAACCAGCTGATCGCGGGGCAGGCGCGCTTCGGCGTTATTCCCCAGGTCTACAGCGATAAAGTCGCGGGTCACCTTCTTCACAGTGCCGCTGACCATCTCTCCGACGCGATCGCGGTACTCGTCTACAACTTTGGCGCGCTCGGCTTCACGTACTTTTTGCACGATAACCTGCTTGGCGGTCTGTGCAGCGATGCGGCCAAATTCTACATTTTCCACCTGCTCGCGGAAAACGTCACCTGCTTTCAGGTCAGCATCTTTTTCGTGAGCTTCTTCCAGGGTGAACTGGGTACCCAGCTCCGCCAGGACTTCATCACCGACTACTTCCCAGCTGCGGAAAGTCTCGTAATCGCCCGAACGACGATCAATGATAACCTCAATGGTTGAATCTTCGTCGTAGCGCTTCTTCGTGGCCGTTGCCAATGCCGCTTCGATGGCCTGGAAAATAATCTCCTGGTCAACGCCCTTCTCGTTGGATACCGCCTCGGCTACCAGCAAGATCTCTTTGTTCATGCAACTGTGCCTCAAAATCGCCTGAGCTCAGGCTCCTACAGGTTACTTGGTAAATTGGGGAATAATATTTGCTTTCTCGATGCTGTCGATCGGCAGCAGGTATTCATTTTCACTGTCCACGCGCAGAACGACTTCATCCCCTTCCACACTGGCCAGCAGGCCGCGCCACTTGCGCTGACCGTCGAGCGGCATACGCAGGCGCACCTCGATTTGGGCACCGGCAAAACGCTCGTACTGCTCCAGCTTATACAGGGGACGGTCTAGTCCTGGGGAGGAGACCTCCAGGGTATATCTACCGCTAATGGGGTCTTCCACATCCAGTACGGCACTGGCCTGGCGACTGACTTTCTCGCAGTCCTCCACACCTATGCCATTTTCAGAATCGATATAGATGCGCAGCAGCGCGTTGCGACCATGGGTCTGATAATCGATCCCCCACAGTTCACACCCCAGCGATGCCACCACCGGCGCCAGAAGTTCTTCCAGCAATTCGCGTTTGCTCGCCATTTACGTCACCACATACAAAAAATGGGCCTGCGGCCCACTTCGAAAATTATCTGCAACTTTTCTTGCAGATACGAAAAAGCCCCTGACGGGGCTTTGACCGCACATTCACGCAGCCAGTATGCATGAATGCAAAATTTGGTAGCGGGGGCAGGATTTGAACCTACGACCTTCGGGTTATGAGCCCGACGAGCTACCAGGCTGCTCCACCCCGCAACAACACATGCGCATCAAAGCTTTTATAGAAAAGCAAAATTGGTAGCGGGGGCAGGATTTGAACCTACGACCTTCGGGTTATGAGCCCGACGAGCTACCAGGCTGCTCCACCCCGCAACAACAAATGCACATCAAAGTTTTTGCTAAAAGCAAAATTGGTAGCGGGGGCAGGATTTGAACCTACGACCTTCGGGTTATGAGCCCGACGAGCTACCAGGCTGCTCCACCCCGCAACAACTCCGAGAAACAAAGCCTGGTTGACCTTTGTTTCCCTGCGGCGGGACCAGCCCAACCACTCAAGAGGCTGCGCATTCTATGGTTAGCGTCCCCATGAGTCAAGCCACAATTGGCATTTGTTTTCCCCTTCAGTCGGGAACAGCCTCGAATATACCTCGCTGATCAGTATAGAAAAGGAAGAAAATCCCGCAAATACAGCCCACTGCATATGCCGATTCTTACTTCCAATGCCACGGCCCTGTGTGTATTCATCACATCAAGCCTTGCTGTTTAGCGGGTGAGCTGGTGCACTATGGCACGCCGTACTGGTGGAAAATGTTCACTGATACGCAATATCGCTCTGCGTAATAATTTCGCTGGCAGTCGATCATCGGTGAAAAGGTCCACAACCCGGTTAGTACCGGTATAAATAGGGTGCGAATCCAAACGGTGCTGAGCCTGATAGCGAGACAATGCAAGGGAGAGCCCCGCCGGCTGATACAACCGCGTTACATTATGCAATTGGCTAGCCAGAGTATTCGCGCCGGCCAAGCCCAGGTTAAAACCGTGCGCCGTAACGGGGTGCATCCCCACCGCAGCATCTCCCACCAGGGCAAAGCGCTCAGCAAGAAATCGATGGGCATAAACTGCCACTAACGGGTAACAATGGCGCCTACTAAACGCCTCAACAGTCCCAAGAGCCCCAGCGCTCTCTCTCTGAACATGGGCCGCAAATTCCCTATCGCTGTAGGCCATCACTTCCTCGGCACAATTGGCGGATACCGTCACTACCGCCGAACAGGTTTGCGCATCGGACATTGGCAGTAGAGCAAGGGTTGAACCGTAACGAAAACACTCCCGGGCAACGCCACCATGCTCCCGCTCTGTGCGCACCGGACCTAGCACCGCAACCCTACCGAAATCGCGCATATCTGCGCCAATCCCAGCCATACGACGAACCTCAGAAAAGCGGCTATCCGCCGCCACCAACAAGGCCGCAGTAACAACCTGCCCCCCTTCAAGCTGTACCAGTCGCCGACTCGTCTCGCAACGTGTGCCAATCACCTTGCTATTAGGCAGCAGCTGTATATTGCTATCCTCACGCACTGCCTCATAAAGTACCCGCCGAATTGCAGCATTGGGTACAATAAAGCCCAGTGGACCTCGCCCCCGAGTATCGAAGTCCAGACTAGAGGGGGAATCGCCATCGACCACCTGCGCAGACTGCAGCGAGCTCTGCTCCTCGGGCTTCAGCCGCTGCCAGGCTCCTAGAGACTGCAACAATCTTACGGATTTGTGAGTGAGCGCAATTTCCCGCCCATCGTTCGCTGGACACGCCAGCATTTCATCATCCTGGCGCTCCAGCAACGTTACCCTGCAATCCCGAGCAGCCAGCATAAGCGCCAAAGCCAGACCCGCAGGACCCGCCCCTACAATCGCGACATCTGTGTGCAGCATCCTCCCCCCTAGAACATCCCACTTCAATTTCTGATTGTGATAAATAACTTTTGTTATCGACCGATCGAAGCTCACTTTATGCTGGAGTAACAGCGGGGCAACTGATACAAATCAGAAAATCTCAAGGCAGGCACAACAAGAGAATAGACACATACAAAGGATCGTATATGCAGGTAGAAATCGATATCGTCGACGCTTTCACCAGCGCCCAATTTGGAGGCAACTCTGCAGCGGTAATCATTACTGAAAAGTGGCTCAGCGAACCCTTGATGCAATCCATCGCCGCACAAAACAATCTCTCGGAAACAGCATTCCTACTCAAGCGTAGCGACAGCGAATATCATATCCGCTGGTTTTCTCCGTTAACCGAAATCGACTTTTGTGGCCACGCCACCCTGGCCTCTGCTTTTGTAGTCTTTCGAAAGCACCCACATTTAAAGGTTTTGGATTTATTTGCTGAGGCAGTCGGTGAGATGCATATCACTCACAGAGGGGACGGCCTGATCGCTATGAATTTTCCCTCCCGCACCCCACAGCCATTAGCTAACATTCCCTGTGACCTGCTCGAAGGGCTATCGATCACACCGAGAGAAGTTCTGCGCAACAATCAAGCCTACTTTGCCATTTACGCTGAAGAAGAGAATGTTCTGCAACTGCAGCAGGACCCCGCCAGGCTGGCAAAACTCGCTCCCTATGATGTGGTAGTCACCGCACAATCTAGGCAATACGATTTTATCTCCAGGTATTTTTGGCCCACCAATGGCGGTGCTGAAGACCCAGTAACCGGCTCCATTCACACCGGACTGGCACCCTACTGGGGAGAAAAACTGGGAAAATCAAACCTGATAGCCTTCCAAGCCTCAAAACGCGGAGGCCTGCTACACTGCCAGCTTGATGGAGAGCGAGTGATCATCTCCGGCAACGCGGTGCCATACCTTAGCGGCTTGATTGATGTAGTCGAAAAGGACAAGTAGTTCTTAGTCACTGCACGATCGTCAGATTTCACGCGCAAAAAATCCTTTGCCACAAAAAAATAAATGGAGAAAAAAATGAATCACAAAGGTTCATGCCTCTGTAATGAAGTCCAGTTCACAGTGGAAGGGGCTTTTGAAAGCTTCTTCCTTTGCCACTGCGACCACTGCCGTAAAGACACTGGTTCCGCCCATGCCGCCAGCCTCTTTTCCACCTCGGCCAAGCTCCACTGGAACCACGGGGAAGAACTCATCAAGGTCTTTAAACTCCCCTCAACCCGACACGTAAAAAGCTTCTGCGGTCAATGCGGATCCGCCCTGCCCTTTGCCGACAAAGAAGCAGGATTACTGGCAGTGCCCGCTGGCAGCCTTAACAGCCCTATAACCATTAGACCCAATGCACATATCTTTATGGCCAGTAAAGCCGATTGGGACAAGGACCTTGGCAAAGTACCAGAACTCGATGGTTTCCCCCAGGTTGATAAAGCCGACACCCCCTGAAAGGAACAACGGTGCCGCTTGCAAATAAGCAAAGCAGCACCTCACAACCTTTTGTAAGTTTTAGCCTGGGTGACCATCTACTCTGGGTTGAAATAGAACTGGGGTGTAGTAAATCAGGAAAAGTGAGTAACCCAGCACCCAGGCAACAATAGCAGCGAGAAAGCCACTGGGAGCCGGCGCCCAGAAAATACGAGCCAGGGCGGATAACGCCAGTGCGGCAAACGCCAACGGCATAAGACGCGGCGCCTGTAAAATACGGCCGGTATGCCCCAAACTCACACGGCTGGTCATAGCCAGAATCAAACCACCAATGCCACCCACCGCAAAAGCATGTAGCGCTGGGCTCTGCCAAGCGGGTGCGATTCCACTCCAGGCCAAAGCGGCGAGAAAACAACCCAAAATCACCAACCAATAACTGAGGTGTAGGGACCAAACCATGGGCTCCGCCCAGATCTTGGTGGGATGCCAGCGCAACACTCTTACCAGCTGCAAAACACCCAGGGTAATGGCCAGCAATGCCCAAACTATCTTGGGCAGATCCAAGGCCACACTAAGCAGTAGGAGTACGATCGCAATATGCGTGCCCCATTCCACAATGGGCAACTTCTCACGCGGGCTCAAATGGAAGCGCCGCGCAGTAAAGAAAGGAATAACCCTGCCACCAATCACCAAAATAATCGCCGTCACCAAGAGCAGAGCCATCAACGCCACCCGGTTCTGCGCAGCGGGTAACAACCAGTGGCTGGCCGCCAGTCCAGCAAAGGCCAACATAGCCGGCAGTACAAATAAGTTGCGCCATTGCTTGGTGCGCAGTACACGCGCCCCTAACAAGAATGCAGCCAGCAGGAAGAAAGACACCTCGGCCACGACCGGCATCCACAGAGGCACTGCCGCAAAGAGATATCCCAGGCGTGCCAGCAACCATAAACCCACCAGGCTTATTAGCTGAGTCCCCTTTGGTGAGGGAATTCCGGTCCAGGTTTGCATGGCGGTACCCAAAAAGCCCACCACTACTGCCGCGGCAAAGCCAAACAACATTTCATGGGAATGCCAGGCAACCCCCACACGTAGGGCGGGCAGCTGCCAACCGGACAGAGAGGCCTGCCAGATCAGTAATGCGATCATGCTCCACAGGGCACCACCCCAAAAGAAAGGTCGAAAAGGCATGCGCCAGAAAGGGGCGATGGATTCCGCGCTCGCGCGGTCGACAATGGGTATCACAATCTTTTCTCCTTAAACAAAGGGAGGTTAGTTCTCCCGGGGCAGGTATTTGCCTTCACAAGCCTCCATTCACAGTTAACACGCACTGCACAGCGCCATTATCACTGTTTCGAAATCAGCAATTTAAACGCAGGAGCCAAGAAAGGGGTCAGCACCAATAAGTCCCGTTTCTACTCAATGCCCAATGTAATGCCAGCCTGATGATTCACCACAATGTGAATTAACACCTGAGAGTCCATTCTAAGAATTGAGCACTCCGCTTATTTTCCCCCAATCAACCCTATTAGTTAATAGGCAAGGGGCATAGTTTTTAAAATTTATAACCCTATACAAAAAGCGGGCATTTTCCCCATAAAAAAATCAAATAATGATTGACAAAAAAGCAACCTCGCCAAAAAAACCGCTGACTTAAAGTTCAACTTTAAGTTAGTAAGCCAACAACTTTATTCAAAGAATCCTCACTGCCTATCGATAAAATTTATAAACACCGAAATATCAACAATTAAACAACTAGGATTTATATTTTACATTTTGTTATCTGCAAGCTTCCCTCGTACAAACAAAACACATACCAGCAGCGCCAATAAAGCCAAGTAAGCATTGACCACAAACGCACGATCAATACCTGTGGATAAACTCGGGGCCAAGGATACTATGGTGGTATTCATTGCCAACCCTATCGCCCCACCAATAATCTGGAACATAAAAATCAGGGCTGCAGCAAGGCTAGCTCGATCAGGGCCCACTGCAGTAACAGCAGCAGTGGTAATGGTGGGAAAAAATAGACCCAGTCCAATTCCCAGAGAAATTAAGCCTGGCACTAAATGAATGTAACGAGTGTGCTCCAAGAGGTTTGATAACAAAAACATCCCTCCGCCAAGAAAGATAGCTGCCGCTGACAAAATCACTTTGGCCCCAAGCATGGCATAGAGCCTGCCAGCAACATAGGAAACAACTCCATAAGTAATCATAACTGGCAGCAAGCCGGCACCAGACCAGACAGCGGAGAATTTTAATTCTTTTATTAAAAATTGTGGTACATAAAGCAACATCGAGACAAAAATCACGGAAAGTAACAGCGTTGTAATGCCCACAGTAAAAAATCGCCCATTTGTTGCCACATCCGCAGGGATGAGTGGGCTTACCCTCGCATGAGCCTCCACCCAGGAAAAAGAACAAAATGTAATAACAGAAACGATAAGCAACCCCAAAACCAAGGAGCTACTCAAGCCCATATCCACAACAAAATCCAGAGCCAGCAAGAGTGTTAATAAAGAAATCGACAGGAAAATAATTCCTGCATAATCCACCTGCTCACCAGATTTTTCTGGGCTGTCATCATCAATTACTCGCCAGCTAATCAACATAGCGATAAGCGCAATAGGGAAATTAATAAGAAATATCCAACGCCAACTAAGGAAATCAGTAAGCAAGCCTCCGAGTAGCGGCCCAACCGAATTGGCAAACCCGCAAACTGTCATAATCAAACCACCAGCCTGTCCAGCGCGATCCTCCGGCATAATCTGATAGGTCATCCCAAGAATTGCCGGCCACATCAAGGCCCCACCCACCCCCATCAGCGCCCGGCTGCCCAATAGCATCCAGACATTAACCGCAAAGCCACCCAATAGAGAAAACAGAATAAAAATACTGCTGCCAATAAAAAACAGACGGCGGCGCCCAAACATATCAGCCAGGCGACCTCCGGTGACAATCAACACACCGAATACCAGTGCATAACCGTTAATTACCCACTGCATCGTAGAAATATCTGCCTGGAAATGTCTCTGCATAGCCGGTATTGCCACAGAGAAAGCTGTAAAGTCATTGGCGATTAGAAAAATCGCAAAGGTTAATGCGGTTAGAGCAATGATCTGCTTTTTTGAAAGTGCCTCTTTTGCCGCTGCCATAGGTACTCCAGGCTGCCAATAGCTGAATTTATCGGCTCAATCTATTCACAATTTTAGAAGTAAAAAGTTGATCTCAAACTTTAAAGGAGAGGGTTCAATTTGACATTTTAAGAGCTGGAATCTAATTACTGATAACAAAGTCCTATATTACTGAGAAAATCCCCTTATAAACTGTAGACAACCAATAGCCTCCTACTTTCTTCCCAGGATTTCTACACTTCTCTCTCATACCGCCTTCCCGTTTTATCACCAACACTTACCCATGTAACAAGGTGAGTCCGGAAAGTTACTCTCAGAAATGAATTAGGGTATCTCACGGCACAGTGAGAACGAGCCAGTATAATTCGGATTTTAATCATATGCGCCATGAATTTAATTCATCAGGATGAGAATAGTGAAATCCATCCTGATTCAAACTCCGCCATCGACCGGCACCTAGGTAAAGACAAGCAGTAGTGCCATTAACAGTGGTTTGGGAAGAGTTCTATTAAGCTGTTCTGGAACTGATCCGCCGCTAAAGCCGATCCAATGCAGTAAACCGACTTCAGCGCTAGGCAGAGGCGGAAAGTAGTCGCCTGCGCCTGAAGTCGGACTTTTACGAACGAACAAAAAATAATATATAGATCTCAGTGCCAGCTGTGAATAACATCCAGTGTACACACTGTAACTACAATGACTCACACTTACGATATAACCCCGCTTACTTAAAGCGATTTACCGTCATAGTTAAAGATTTAGGCCAGACTACACTTACAGTTGTAGCCAGGCAAAAGTAATGGAGCTGTTAATCTATAGCAACCACCCTAGCTGTCTTTTTTACTCACCATTTACTGTTACACCATATACAATCCCCGTGCGCTATATTCATATATACCAGCACTTTATCGAAAACACTATTAATTTTAATCTAGTGGAGAGCTACCGCTATGCTCGAACGGAAAACTGTCGAAGAGGTATTCAACGTTCTCCGTACCGACCCCCAACCATTTTTAGAGCGCGTTGCGGACAATGTGCACTGGGTTATAAAGGGGACCCATGCTATGGCTGGTGAATATTACTCCAAGAAAGAATTGGTCGAGCGTGCCTTTCATGGAATTGGCAAGGTACTCCAAGGGGGTAAGGTAATGATGGAGGTCAAGCGAATACTAATCGACGGGGACTATGCGGTGGTTGAAATGGAAAGCACCTGCATCGCATTAAATGGTAGAAGATACAACAATACCTACTGTTGGATTGTTAAATTTGAGAATGGCTTAATTACTGAAGGCACTGCCTATGTGGATTCTGCACTGGTACAGCAGGTCTTGGAGGAAAACTCTTAACCCAATTTTTTATTGCCGAAAAACTTGCTTTGGCTTCAGACTATATAAAAATTATCTGTACAAAGCCCGGTAGCAATACTTGCTACCGAGCCCACTGATCAGTAAAGAGCCGCATATTTACGGCCCCAGATTTTAAGTCGCCACTATTAGTTAGTTTTGGTAATCGATAGTCATATCAAAATTACCCTCTACACATTTAGCGTAATCGCCTTGATTCAGTGCGGAGTAGGCGGTTTGATAGTTCACCAACTGACAGGCAAAACTCTCATTATTGGGATTGTCAGCAGACCAGCCCCAATCCTTATCCCAATAGATACTCAGGGAGGCAGCACCACCTGTCTCAAACTGACCCATATTGGCACATCCCAACTCTTCATCCTCAGGAATATTCACGCCCAAATAGTCGGTGAAACTTTTGTAGTAGTCCATGCGATTCTGAGAGCGAGCGTCCTCTGAACCCTTACTACACTCGATAGCGCCGTTCACAATATTGGTAGTGACACCAAAACCGGAACTCAGGTTATTGGCCCGGTCAACACTATTGGGCTCCCAGGTCCCATCAACCACATGCAACATGCTCGGCTTGGGCGGCTGTGGATACACGAAGAAGAAAATAGCGCTCGCCAAGTTCAACCAGGTATCCGCAACCAGCTCCGGATTTTCCAGCAGTGTATAAATATCACCGTACATAGCCTGAGAGAAAGGCCCATAGTTATAGTTCCAGCTCAACTGCTTGGCACCGCGGCCAAAATAACTCTTGTAACCGCCATCGGCATTGATGGCACAGGGCCATACATCCGCCGCCCAGCTGCTGCTGGATTCGCAGGCGCCATAGCCACCGGAAGTTTCCTCAGTCCAACCAATCTCACGAATCCAGTAGAGACCCTGACGCCATTCCGGCTCATCCCAGGCCGCCGCATGGGCACCGGTTTCCTGGCCAAAATGGGCAAACATTACTGCCAGCGCTTTACGGCAAATAGCATCGGAATTGCGACCATCGGTGTAGTCACCGCAAAAAGCCGGAAACTTGGCCACTGCGCGCAGGAAATTGGTGTAAGTGTATGCATCGGCCCGCAGGGGGAACAAATAGCCCCAGGTATCCTCAGAAATAATACTCTCAACACGCTGAACATTTGTCGGGTTAGCACTGCGACCGGGTTGAACCGCTTCCACAATCGCGTTATCTCGGGTCTCAACAGTATTTTTCACTTCTTGCAGAAGCGAATCAGTGGTACGGGCACTCTCCTCCGCCTTCAGTTCACTCAAGCCCATGACATGACCACTTGCGGAGGAACAACCCGTTTGATTGATACTTACCTCTGCAACGTCACTGGCCGCAGAGGAATCGGTAGCCGTCAGCTGGAAGGTGTAGGTCACATTGCTGTAAACCTCAGACAATACCGCCTGAGTGGAGCTGCCCACGTAGTTTGAGAGCTTGATGGAAGGGCCACCTGTCTGGCTCCAGATATAGCGCATACCGCTACCACCAGTAGAGTCAGAACCATCCAGAGTAATGCTGCCAGTACATCCCACACTATTGGCAGAAGCGGAGATCACCGCATTCACTGCACCACCTGAGTTGCCATTATCATTGGCGTCATCACCGTTACCAGCGTCAATGGCGAGGTTTTGCACTGTAACCTGCGCCTCCTCACTGGTTTCACCATCGCTGACAATCAGACTAAAAACAAAGTTCACATCATAGGTTGTGGCCGGCAGAGTCACAGAAGTCGAGGCGCTTGTCGCTGAAGCGATATCCGCTTTAGGAGCGCTCGGTGAGAGCTGTGCCCAACTATAACTGAGCGCGCCATCACCGCCGGAAGCACTAGCGCTGAGCTGCACCGTACCACCACCAGTCACTTGCGTTTGTGAAGTAGACAGGTTGAGAGAGATCGGAGTATTGCCGGTATCACCGCTGTTACCAGTATCTCCTCCACTATTACCGCCGTTATTACCACCAGAGTCTCCGCCGTTTTCGCTTCCATTGTTTTCATCGTTAACGCTACATCCATCGGCCTCTTTGCGAACCCAAGGTGAATCCCAAGTATTTTCCGCTGTCAGTGCATCAGAGGGTAAGTCACTGCCATTTGCCCACCATTGCGCAACAAAAATATCGCCGGCATAGCAAACTTCACTGCCCTTGCGGTAGCTTTGCCCGGATTGGTAAGCGGCTACGTCACTGGATCTATCACTACCGGAATTATCTGAACCAGCAGAATTTCCGGAATCAGAATTGTCATTGTGATTGTGATTGCCGGAATGATCACCATCACTACTATCATCAGAGGCGTCGCAGGCTCCCATTTCTTGCACAATCCAGGGGGAGTCCCAGGTGTTCTGCGCAGTCAGGGCCTCAGCTGGACGCTGTTCTGCAGTAGCCCACCACTGCGCTTTAAAAAGATCGCCGCCATAGCAAACTTGGCTACCTCCCCGGTAATGCTGGCCTTCCACATAGTCTTCTGCGGGCTGATCGGCTGCCACAGCCTGGGCACCAATGATCAATGCCGAAGCAATCGCTGTACGAATAAAAAGGTGGCTCATGGAGTCTCCACTATTCATTTTTAGGGTTCTATTCAAAAATGGATGTATGCAAGGAGGTAGTGCAGCACGCTAGTGTTATTACAAGAAGTGCGGGCTAAGATTTTATCGTTAAACTCTATAGTGGGTTTTCAATTTCTAATTATGTGGTCAGAATTTATAAACCATCTGACTTTAGCCCCAGGCATTTAGAGGAATAATATTCCCATCCAATTAGACTCTTATTTCGGCACAGATAAACTGAGCCATATGATACCTTCAACAAACACTTAAAATTTTTCTGCGCTTTATAGCCAAAACCCCATACATACACTGCAAATTCGATAGAACCTTCTCAGAATGGTTCCCACCATAAAAAACAATTCTTTACAAAACAGCCACCTCAAAACACACATAAAGTACTAGGAAGCGGAAGCAAATAGGAAAGCTATTCCAAAGCATATCGAAAACACCTCTGCCTAGATTCAACTCAGCCTATCTTAAATAGAAATTTAATTTTTAATAAAACAGACAAATCAATACACAAAAAGCACATAAATATCATTCCATAGATAATCTTTTGCATATTTCTTCCATATTTATATATTTCAGGCTGTCGGCAAATGTAAAAAAACTAAACGAGCCAATGTCATTCTCCAGAGCAATTTCTCTCATACTTCCAACAATCCAGCTTAACAGCCCTCCTTTTCCCTATGAGTGGGCTAGAGCCTCAATAGAAAATCTCTGGTAAAACTATCAATTCCCATTCAGCCTCAACTCCAGCTTTACAATTGAATCGGCTATCGAACTTATCCCTTCAACCTGCAGCCCAGCTTGAGCCTCATCCGAATTACCCTTAAAGGACATCCAGGATTACCTAGCAACTGTTTCCCCACCATATGAAAAAATAGAAAAAAACACAGAGAAAAAAACTAATAGATCAAAGAGCAAGATATTGGTGCTTATCGCACTCAAGGCATTAAGTCATAATGCCAAGCTTAGCATCAATGACCCCCCGTAATTAGAGCAACCTCTGATGACTCTGAGATTAGCAATCATTAAAATAAAGCAGCATTAAGAAACTTATTTGGAATCTAATCGATATAAAGATAAAGACACGAGCCAATAAGGCATCGGATGTATCACAACTTCTATTTCTCTTCCAGGCTCTACCCACTAAGTAATGAAGGGTTGCCAGCGGGGTCAGTGAAAACTAGGATACAACTTCAAGTCTGCTTGAGGTCAATACAGATGAGTGGTCAACAGGATATAGATATTCGCGAAGTCGCAAAACGCAGTGGGCTTCCCTCCTCTACCCTTAGATATTATGAGGAGAAGGGTCTGATCCAATCTATCAGTAGACGAGGTATTGCCAGAGTCTTCCATATCAGTGTGCTGGAGCAGCTCTCTCTAATAGCTCTGGCACGCTATGCGGGCTTCTCTCTCGATGAGATCGCTAGTTTGTTTACATACAACGGAAAACCCAATATTGATCGGGAGCAATTGCTCGAAAAGGCCGATGCAGTGGATAAGAATATCCGCCGCCTGGAAGCTATGCGCGATGGTTTGAGGCATGTGGCAAATTGCCCAGAGGACAATCAGCTGGAGTGTTCAAACTTCCAAAACCTTGTGAAAAGAGCAATGAAATTACAGCAAGAGCCTAGTGATGACTCTACCGAAACGACTCAGAACAAGCTAAGTCACAGCCAATAATCTGTTGTTCTCTTAAAGATGCCACCCCACTAACCTGTGGGGAAACTTGTAAACGGTTAAAGGTTTATTAGAGAGCTAAATGAATCACTACATATTGTGATACCTATAAATGCACCTCCCAAAGAAATCAATACTGGCAGCCCAAGATCTTATTGAGGATGCCGCCAGTTCTGAAAACAAGAAAAGCAATCTACAAATAAAACGATTAATGACCGGTACCTTTAAAAAAGTCATGAAGATATCGATTCACAGCCACCCATTTTGTAATTTACCAACCAGATACTTCCCTTGAGAGCTGTACTATCGTTGTGATAAGGAAAACAACAGCTTGCTATTATGAAGGTACTGATTGTCGGTGCGGGACCAACTGGTCTTACTCTTGCCGTGGAATTAGCACGCCGGAATATATTTGCCAGGATTATAGATAAACGTGATAGTGCCTCTACTCTGAGTAGGGCCGTTGGTATTACCTCTAAAAGTTTAGAGCTACTATCACACTCCGGTGTATCTAAAAGGCTGATTGAAGAGGGGGTGCCCATTCAAAAAGCTTGTATCTATCAAGATAACCACCTTGCTTTGACCTTGCCGCTGCATTCAAGTACCTCTTATTTTCCTACCATATTGGGGTTACCCCAAGACCGCACCGAAACAATCTTAGCGGAGTCTCTGGCCTCCATGGGTGTGGAAGTCGAGTATAAACTCGCACTCAATGAGCTTCATGAGGAAGCGCAATCCGTTACAGCTCAATTATCCAGTGGAGAGGAGAGTAGCTTCGATCTTATTATCGGCGCAGATGGTGTTCGCAGCGCAGTTCGACAAAGTGCCAATATCCCCTATCCCGGATTTGATTTAAACGAAGACTGGTCAATCGCCGATGTGGAACTGGATGATTGGCCTCATCCACAAATGTTCACCCTCACACAGACCAAGCCGGGAATAGTGGCAGTGTCAGTCCCCATCGGTAAAAATCGCTATCGCTTTGTTGGTAACTGCGAGAAGGTTTTGGAAGTTTTTCCGCTGCCGCTAAGAATTCACAAGGTGAGGCAGGAAGGGGTCTTCAAGATATCTATCCGTCAGGCACAGAGCTACTCCAAGGGCAGAATACATCTAGCCGGTGATGCTGCACATTGTCACTCTCCAGTTGGCGGACGAGGTATGAATTTGGGTATCGCCGATGCAGCCGAGCTAGCCAAATGTATTGCAGAAGGCCAGCTGGATAATTACTCGTCGCTACGCCGTCGGGAAGATAAGAAGGTAATAGATATCACAGAGCGAGGAAGAAAAATTGTCACTTCACAATCATTTCTAACCAGGCTCGAATTTTCTGTCTTATTAGCCGCAGCCAATCATCTACCATTTGTTAAAAGAAGACTCAGTAGGTTTGTGGTTGAGTTTTAAAGAGAGCAATAATACCGCGCGGCCCTCTTTACTAAGCCACACTAAACTCTGTCATCATGCCAGAGTCCTCGTGCTCCAGAACATGGCAATGCACCATGTAGGGCATATCCGGCATCGCCTCCAAAGGAAAACGTACATAGATTTCTGCACTACCGGCATTGGATATAGGCACCGTATCCTTCCAGCCACGCATATAGGCCGGTGGCGTAGCATCGTTAAATTTAACCAGGCGAAACTGGCAACCGTGAATATGGACCGGGTGCAGCATAGTGTCTTTGCCCTCAGAAATTCGCCAGTGCAAGTCTGTATTAATCGGGGCCTTGAACCCAGGTTCAGTGAAGGAAAATGAAACACCATTAACCGCATTAGCGGTCAATTGTGCTTTCAAGGGCAACGCTGGCGCCTCAGTGATGAGTTTGAGCACCCTGGTTACCACAGCAGGATCTGTTTTTCCCGAGGCTACCATTTTTTCCAGCCCGCTCGCATCAATAAGTTTGTCTGCGATCTGCGAGCGATTCATCTGCATTACCAACTTCTGGCTGATCGGCGGCAGCTTAGCCGGTATTTCAGGCACTGATACCAGCCGCTCAGGTAAAGAACCCCGCCCCTCCTCATTAGTGGGCACCACACTAAGAAACACTACAGGCCCATCGAATGGGGGCAACCGCATCACCTGCTGGGACACTGGTAGAGTTATAAAATCAAAGGGCTGGCCATTGCGAGCGTCCACCATTACCTCGTAACGCTCCCCGGCAGCTATGGGTAATTCTTTAACCTCTACGGGTTCCGGTAAAAATCCACCGTCTGTGGCAATCACATAGATGGGCCGCTGATCACTAGTGGAGAGTCGGTAGTTACGAGCGTTTGATCCGTCCAGAATCCTGAAGCGCACCCATCCTCTTGGGGGATTAACCACCGGGTTGACCACGCCATTGGTAAGCAAGATATCCCCACAATAGCCCGCTGCAACCGTAATCTCATTAAAGCGATGAAAGAAGCTGCCGTCTTTGTTAAAGCGCCTATCCTGGATAATCACAGGGATATCATCCACCCCCCAGCGCTTGGGCAGAGGCAAGGCATCACTATTTTCATCATCAATGATAATCAGCCCTGCCAGCCCCTTAAGTACCAACTCGGCAGTGGTGGGATAGAGATGCGGATGAAACCAAAGTGTCGCCGCCGGCTGGATAATCGGTAATTTTGCAGTCCATGTATGACCCGGTTTAATGGGCATATAGGGACCACCATCGGCATGACCCGGCACAATCAGGCCATGCCAGTGTGCAGTTACATTCTGGGTCAACTGATTATGTACGTTGGCCGTTACCGTTTCACCCTTGCGCAAGCGCAAAGCCGGGCCTAAAAAGGGGCCATTAAAGCCATAGGTCGGCGTTGTTACTCCCTTGAGAAATACTTTCTCTGCTGGCTTGGCTACTAGATTGATTTCTCCGGCTGAGTCCGCCCTCAACTCCGAAGGAATTGGCAGTACAGGCCTTGTAGAGTAATCCCAGGTGCCATTGGTTTGCGCCCTCATATTAGAACTAGCCAATAGAGATGCCGCCAAGGTACCAAGACAGAAATCTCGACGTGATAAACGAGACAAGAAGAATCCCTCCTCATAATCTTAACGTTAAAATCTGGTAATATTCTGGCGGCTTAAACCTCTCGCTAACTACACACCTCTAATAAGCCCCAAAGCAGCATAGACTGCGGTGGCATCAGCAATAAATGGTTACAAGAGTTGGGGTTAGGTGGCCTTACATTTATCTATATTTATATTCCAACAGCATTACTGTCATTTGAGATACAGGCTGTACTCTTATTTTTCCTCAGCATAGTAATATCCACATCCAGAAGCCAATGCATATTAGAACCACTAGCTTTATCATTTAACCGAAAAAAGCTGGGTTGACACAATCAAAAGCATGGCCTCTCAATAGCGCCTCAATATAATAAATCCGCCAGTGTACATATAGAAATAGACACTCAATAAATCTAAGAAAATATTCCTATACAGTTAACTCAAATAATCAATAAAGCGCCTAAAACTATAAAACAATCCGTAGAATAAATTGCCAATTTTTTTTCAGGCCTTCACTCTAGGCATATATAGAATCACCAAAAAGGTAACATACGCCAAACCCATACTTTTTTCTCATAATTTCAACACTTATTTCCCATGGCGGAGAATCTGACACCTATTGATACTTTTATGAGAAGATTTACTTAGAAAGGGAACCAACTCCAAAAGACTAACCCCATCACTAAATAGAACACTCTCGTATAAACGGGACTCCCTCTAAATCCACGAAGGAGATCATTTAAATCTTATTTTCCACTTAAAGAATCAAAAAAATAATTAGACCTCAATATAGACCTGCCATTTATTTCAGACTCATGCAGTAAAGGAGTCACACATGAAGCCATATTGCAACTTATTTAAAGGGATAATTACATTTATAAGCATTGCAGCCTTTGCCGCAGGGAATCATGAACCTCAAAATCACTTACAAACAGACTTCAGCTCCAGCAGCGATCAAACTGAAAGAAATAACGATAATTTCAGGAGGAGCATTCAAAATGGCAATAAAAATATTGTGGACACCCAGCAAATTAACGAAACACCTGGAGGTAGCATACAATTCATTCAATTAGGAGACTTAAATCAGGCAAATATTTCTCAGCCAGGAACCATAACCTCATCCATTATTAATCGCCAACTTGGCAGTAAAAATATTTTATCTGTCACCCAGACTAACAGCATTAACAGCAACATCTTCATTAATCAACAGGGCAACCAAAACTATTCAAACACAAACCAAATTTCTGGAGACAAAAATAGAGTCATCAATACTCAGATAGGAGGTTCAAATTATTTCATTGCCAAACAAGAAGGGAGCATATCCAGTACTATAAAAGTACATCAAGAAGGCAATGTTCAGCATACCGCTGTAGAGGAAAGCAAATCTAGCTTTTTCAATACTATCTCCATTACTCAACTGAACCAAAAAAATTCTACATTTATTAATTTAGTTACAACAAATAAAAGTAATGTCGATATATTTCAGCAGGGAGCCAAAAATCATGCAGGAATCTTACAAAGCTTATCTGCTAGGAATAGCTTACAAATTCGACAGATTGGGAACTCTAATGCGGTCTTAATCAGTCAGGCTAGCAGTTCTGACAACACTTCCAGTATATTTCAGAAAGGGGATAACAACCAGACTTCAATTACACAAAATGGTAGCAACAACACTATTGTCTTACGCCAGAGTGGAGACCACACATCTGATAACCCAAGCCAGAAATCCATTGAAAAAAGCAAAGACATACAACTAACCAATTCCAACAATCAAGTAATTGTCAATCAGCAAGGTACTGAGTTAAGCAGCATTAACTCCAATCAGTTTGGCTTAGCTAACCAACTCACCATTAACCAGAGCGGTCAAAACATTAACACTTCTAATGAACAACAAGGCAATAAAAATGTTACAGGCATTGATCAAGCTGGAGAGAACCTCACCATCCTTACTCGCCAGATTGGCAATGAAAATCAGTCAACCTTTCATCAAATGGGAAGTGACCTAAACATAATTGCCAAGCAGCTTGGCGATAGAAATAGCCTTTCAATTATTCAGAAAAGTAATTTTAGCGTTATTGAAAGTGTCCAGATTGGAAATGGGAACCGACAAAAAATAGTGCAAAGCAACTCTAGTAGCCGGGCCTCTTTGCATCAAGTAGGGCAAGGTAATACTAGTCGGGTATATCAATGATGGCCAGCTATTACTGATCACTTAAGCCTATATTTTGTATCAACTACTCCCTGTCTTGCTTAGTTTGTAGTGTTCTACTAAACCCGAACACCAATTTAGGAAGTAAAGTTGCCACCGCAGATAGAGGTGTTTAATAAGTAGACAGCATCGATCCTTTTGCCCCGAATTTAAACTAGATGCTGCCCACCTAGCAGTAGATCAAGGCTATTCAACCCCTAAATCAGCCCGGTCACTGGATGTTGACACAACGGCTATCCCACGAGCAACTAGAGACAGAGCGTGGTGGAGAGATACCTACAAGTAAAGCGCTTACCATTGAGCAATAAAATTAAGGAGCTTGAAGCCCGTATCAATCGTCTGGAAAGGGAGAAAGGAATACTAAAAAAGACTACCGCTCTCTTGACGTCCGACGAGATAAATCATACGCGTTTATAGACCGATTGAGTGAGCAGGAGTCCGTGGAACTGGTCTGTAAAGCTTTTGAAACACCTCGATCATGCTACCACGAATATAGGAAAAAGAAGAGCTCCGCTGATGTACCCAGAATGCACCTTCGCTTCAAGGTCATTGAACTCTTCGAGCGCTGCCGTAGCTCTGCAGGAAGCCGTACAATCATAGGTTTACTTTATGCGCAGGGAGTACCAATAGGGCGCTTTAAAGTCCGAAGACTCATGAGAGAAGCGGGTTTGGTGTGTAAGTAACCTGATCATCATAAGTATAAGAGAGCAATCGTAGAGCACTTAAGTATACCAAATAAATTTGACCACAAGTTTAATATAGATAAACCCAACCAAATGTATGGATACCGTCTCTTGATTACACATCCATCACAGGAGTAAGGCGAGACATCAGAGATTACCTGATGACTTACTACAATTGGGAGCGTCCCCACCAATACAATAACGGAATACCGCCCGTGAAAGCAGAAGAGAAGTTAACCTACTGTCCGAAAATAATTGACCACTACCGAGGCGGCCCTTGAGAAATTTAAGTAAGCCTAGCTACTCAATGATGCATGATAAAGTGCTTTCTTACTGCTGCTCCGCGGGATATATCTGACAACTCGCTTTGGATTGGCTGTAGTGGCCAGTCCAATTTATGTGAAGCCTCACGATTCCTTTTGTGCAAGGGTCCACGAACTATTCGTAAAGCTAGTGTGAAATCAATTTGCGCAATTGCTTTATTCGACGATCAGTTTCGCCTGCTCTACATAATTGATAAAGCATTGGCCAGATTGATCCTCCAGCTGCTTCTTCATTTGTTTGTGTAAGACAACTAGAATCACGTTTATTAAGCCATAAACGCTGTTCAGTACGTAGCTTTTTTTGCTTCTGTAGGGTTAGAGAATTTATAGTTTTTTCATAGACTGCATTTAACTGATTATTACTAGATAGGAATTGCTGATATGCACATTGATTCAGCTCAAGTTGAGTACGCTCCCTTCCACACTGCTCTTCCCACTTACTCCAGTTATACTCTATCGCAAACAAGGGGAGAGATATAACGATGGATATTAGTAGTAATATTGTCTTCATAGATACTCCTTAGAACAAAGCTTGATCTAGTACACTATAAGCGGACACACTCCAGTGTATTTTTTTGTGACTCGTACTGTACCAGGCTGATATAACCCAAAGTGTTTTCACCGTTTTTATTGTAGTAGCCTTCAATTTATTCAAACACTGCTTGACGGGCATTTTCTCTATTCAGTAGTGAATCATGGCAGATGGCTTCTATCTTCAGAGAGCGGAAAAAGCTCTCAACATAGGCATTATTCCAACAATCCCATTTCCGGCTCATGCTTTGGGGTATCTTGTGTTTAGCAAGAATTTTTCGGAATTTAGCAAGCGGTACAAAAACTTCATACTTTATAAAATACTTCGGTTCATATACTCCTTTGGTCTATCCAAAAATCCTGAGCCCAGTAACGTTCTCTTATGCGCCAATTCCAATTCTTACAGCCCCACTCCACATACTCTGAAAATCGCATGGCTACTGGGCTTGAAGTTTTGTTGCCCTAAGGTAATATTTCGCCGGTGTGCTAGTTTTTTTTAAGGTTATATGGGGCACTTTAAAGGGCTTATAAGGGTCTTTAAGTAACGATCACTACCAACAACCTAAAGAAAGAAAATTAAAAGCTTTGAAAGGGTATCCCTGGAAGGGAGGACTTTCCTATGAACGAAAAAGGTAATTCTAATGTACCATCAGGAGACATAGCCTTTGATGGCTGTAGTGGTCTACCAAATCCGGGCACCAATTTAGATGATAAAGTTATCTTCGAAAATAGAGGTGTTAAATGAATAAACAGCGTCGATCCTTTTCTCCTGAATTTAAATTAGACGCTGCCCGCTTGGTAGTAGAGCAGGGCTATTCAATTGCTGAAGCAGCCCGATCGCTGGATGTTGGCACAACGACTATCCGCCATTGGGTGAAGCAACTAGAGGCAGAGTGGAGAGACGCCTGCAAGTAAAGCGCTTACCACTGAGCAGCAGAAAATTCAGGAGCTTGAAGCCCGTATCAATCGCCTGGAAAGGGAGAAAGAGATACTAAAAAAGGCTACGGCTCTCTTGATGTCCGACGAGATGAATCGTCCGCGCTGATAGACCGATTGAGTGAGCAGGAGCTCTATGAGTAAGGGTCGCCCTGAGCTCCATTGCTTAGAATATCGCTTCCTCGTAGTCACGATCCTCAAAGGCCGCTTCAAAACACGCCCCAATAGCAAGTATTTGAAGCACCCTAAGAAGCGAGTCTACTTCATTCGCTGCATTATCCTTTTTGACTAGATTAACAAGCTCGAAAAATGAATTTGGGGCTAAAGTGCTTGCTTTCTCCTCATTAGCAATTAAACCCTCACTTTGAAGAGAGGAGGAAATCTGACTCCTGAGAAGGGCAAGGAAATCTTTTAAGTTTTCTCCCGGTGCCCAAGTATTTCCTTCAAATCCTCAATATCGCGGACAATGGCTATTACATCTTGGGGCTGAAGATCAGCTATAGGCCTTTGGCCAATTCGAGGGAAGGTATTATCTCGTAGCCTAGTCCATACACGGTTGGCATGGCCCTCTGTCCAGGTTCCTTTCTGGTGGTTCCACCACTCTTCAGCAACAGCAGCAAAACTCCGGTCAATACTGACTCTGGCTTGGTACTTCTCAACTCGTTTCTGTGCTGAAGGGGCATGATCCTCTGCTAGCAGCTGTTTTGCTCCAGCTACTTTTTGCCTCGCCTGTTTGAGACATACAGAGGGGCAAACGCCCAAGGCCAACGTCTTTTGCTTTCCTTGGAATCGATATTTAAGCCGCCAATACTTGGAGCCAGTAGGTTTGATCAACAGGCGCAGTCCCTGTCCATCCCTAAGCCACTGATCCTTGTCGCTTGGTTTGGCCTGCTTGATTTGAGTATCTGCCAGAGCCATGGTGGTGCTACCAGTTTCTAAATTGAACTAGGTAGCACCAGATGACAACAAACGAGAGCGGAGGGCTGCGTACCCCCCCCCAGATAGCAAAAAACCCAGATTTACCGGGCTTTTTGGATGATTCCGAACTTCTTCGGATCTTGATGTGGTCAGGGCGGGACTTGAAAAATAACCTGAAGGCCAGTAATCGCGGGATACACATGGAGCTTCAACAGAAAAATAGCACCATATGTAGCACCACTTTGAATTCCTACCCCCAACTAGAGGGGTTTAACAGCAGTACGTACCACTGAAGCCTCTATACACATCTTGCCGTACCACCTGAATTTGACCCTAGCCTTAGCCTGTTTCCATATACCTCAAACCGCGAATCTGGCGGTTTGGCTAGCATTCGACAGGGGATCGGCTTGAGCAGGAACGGCTTCTTGAGCGCATAAGATGGAGCCGCGAATCGCGACGTCACCTCAGCATTCAGGTCGCCTATGTTTCATCACCTCCAAAACCACAGGGCTGGTGGTTTTGAGAGTTAAACCAAAACCGGCAAATCACCGGTTTTCACTGCCAGACCAAAACCGACGCTTTGTCGGTTTGAAACGCCCAGAACAACTACCTAATTATCACTCCCCCCTACCTGAATTAAGCCATTGTGAAATCTAAGCTAGGACGGCAGTGCCGGATACAAGGCTGCCAGATATCCAACCTACCCCCCGTGGGTTCAGCTGGTCAGAACACCAAAC
Source organism: Microbulbifer mixtoriginis (SeqCode) (assembly GCF_052466765.1). Lineage (NCBI taxonomy): Bacteria > Pseudomonadati > Pseudomonadota > Gammaproteobacteria > Cellvibrionales > Microbulbiferaceae > Microbulbifer > Microbulbifer mixtoriginis (SeqCode). The sequence goes on along the minus strand of NZ_CP174289.1, from coordinate 3,455,816 downwards.
CCCGAACTAGGGGTTTGCCCCTAACTGGCTCTAAGGAGGGTATAACCCCCCTAGGAAAAATCAGATATCTGTTAACAGAGCGGGGTCCGAATTACCCGTGTGTTAGCCTCTCAGGAGGACCCGTTGAACTCCAAGCTTGGCTTAGAGTTCAGCCATAGCCATCAAGCCAACTAGTGGGCGGTTAATCTACACGCTGTCCCAGAAGTAGAGATATCGGATGCCCTGGCCCGCCAAAGACTCAGCCATAAACGGGAGCTACCCCATTACGCCAGGTAGATATTCACAGCCTGAGCCACCATGTATGGAAGTGAATTAAACCCATACCTTTACCGTCCAGGGTACGCACAATCTGCGTACTCTAAACGAGAAGTAAGCACAGTCGAATAGATTCCCCACGCCGTCACGGATAGAGACCATGAAACAATTCAGTAATGTCCTCTCAATATTCTGCTGAGATATACCGCCCCCACATCTCACACGTTGATGATATCCCCCTGGTCCGCAGTCTCAGCCCAGTCAATGGGGCGAGGGGAGGGTGAACTTCCACCACTTAAAATAAAGGTGTTACAGGTGTACAGGTGTTACAGATTCGCTGTAAGCCGCATGGTTATTGGCTTTGTACTGTCACACCTTTCTGTTACCCCTAATGTTTCACAGCCCAAAGGTGTTACAACATACTTCTAAAGTGCGGCAATTGTGGCTACGTACAACTAGTAATCTTTTGACCAAACATCTAGGCACGCGATAGCGTCTTACAGCAAATCAATCAATAGAAAACAGAGTACTTGAGGCAAGCCAGCCCTCACTATGGCCAAACCACTGAGGCAGGCAGATTTGAGCAGGGCCAAATTAAGAAAGGAGAGTAAGAATCCACGCGAAGCGAGTCCATGATCCCAGTAGCTGCATGACCGCAATAATTGCCAGCCCGACAGCAATACTGAAAGCAATATGCAATGGATGAAATGACTTGTTCTGCGCAGGTTGACCACAATACATACCTTTACTGCAATCTTGACACTCAACAAGGGGGTACCCCCTTCATTTCAACTTAGCCCCTTTACTTTTCATCCGGCCCTTAATCTGAGCCGCAAAGATAGTAGCCTTAGTACGGGCATCTTCCGGGGATACTTCCCCCTTTTGGGGGGTGAACTGCTTCTCCGTATCAGACAGAGGCTTAGTCGTCTTTGTCGTCATCCTTGCATATCTCTTCGATGGTTTTTTGGGTGCCAGAGGCGAGGTGATCAGGCTCCTCAGTATCCTCGGAAATTTTCTTTAGTTCATGGCTGCGGCGCTTGGCAAATTCTTCGATCTCCTTTTGCGTCCAGCCTTTCTTTTGTCTGGCCTCAGCCAGGCGTTTCACTTTCTTTTGTCTGGCCTCAGCCAGGCGTTTCACTTTATCTTTATCAGTCATCACAATATATCTCTTGTCAGGTAGTTGCCCTTGGCGATGTACTGATATCCGTATCTCTCGTAGAAGGCTCTCACCGTTTCATTAACCGGATTCATGATCCTAATATGATTGGCATTGATCATCCGCGCATAGATTTCATACGCTAGGATAATTGTATCGAATACATTGGAGCGTTCGCCTAGGTCGCGCGGCATGGCTTCCACTACGTTCAGGCGCATCCCTGTGGCGTGGTAGGTGGGGCGGCCTATGGAGATAGCGATTAAGGTGCTGTTTTCCCATAGTGCTATCTCAAAACGCTTGGGGTAGCTCTTCTTGTAGTAGCTGTAGTTTTGCGGCCAGTCCCAGTTGTACTGCCGAAGCCTTGAGGATTCCCAGCTTTGGGTGGCCTCTAGGGCCCGAGGGGTTATCTGAGTTAGTTTCAAATTACCCGTTAGTGAATTCTGTGTAACTTCCAAAGCGAGTGCGCGCAGTTTTTCGTAGCGCTGCTCTGCCTCGATCCTTGAGGGTAGTGACATTGTGTTACCTCACTCCTTGAAGCTGTTAATCCTTTTTTCCACGATACCACAGGCTTGCCGTACGACTCAGTGGGCCTTGCGCTGGGTAGTGAATCATCTTGTGATTTCATGTATTCGGCAAGCCCGTATTGGTAGGAAAATTACTATTACTCCCAATAGATGTCAGCCTTCAAAAGGCTGAACAAACACACCAGTTTCCCCTTCAAAGCGAACACGACCAGTAGCAAGTAGAGCCCGCTCAATAGCTACAAGATTCTGAATACGCACAGAAGGGATTCCATCCTCTCGATCAATCTTGTTAACTGTCGAAAGACCCACTCCACTTTTTTCTGCTAGATCTTGGGCGCTCCATTTCAGGCCACTTCTAGCCATCCGTACCTGTATTCCCGTAATCACTTGTTTATTCATCCTGTCTCATGATTCCAAGATGGTAACAATAAAAGTTAACAAGTTAATAATTTTTGTTGACATTATAATATAAGCAACCAATACTATTATAAAGTTAACAAAAATTATTACTTTCGATGGATTCAGGGGGAGCTATGGGAAATCTTCTAGCGGATTATTCAACAGTACCTACTCAAGTTTTTCTATCTCAATTACAAGAGTTGGAGGCACTCTGCCTTGCCCGAGAGTTAATCATGGAGTGGCCCCAACCAGGACCCCGTGAAGTAGCCCTTAAGGCTATCACCGAGGAGGAAAAGGCCATCCTCCCAGGGCTAATCTTTCCACTTAAACGCTCTCTACAGGAAAATGAATCATCCTAGCTCAATACTAAGAGGAAGATGTATACAGGAAGGCTAATGGGAAACATCAAACAAGAAAATGAGTCAATTATCAAAATTGAATCACCAGCAGACACCGCCTAGTTGTTAAGTTTTCTGGTGCCACAAATTTTCACAGATGGGTTCAACTACTGATAGAACCTCAATACACTCATTATCAGTATAAATACAATAATGAACAATAGAATCTTCTCGATAAATATTGCAGCTAAACATGTGAAATCGCTCAATTAAATCTGATGCTCTTGTTCGCTGAAATGTAACGCCTGGATTACCTATCGTACTTTCAGGCGATAATAAAAAGCTTTCATCTGATCGGTGGTAGTACATAGGGCCAGCCAGCGGAAACCTTATACGTAATACTTGCTTATTAGAGAACCTGTCACAGTTAGCCTCTAAAAGTATTCGAAAACCTTCCGAGTCGTCATGGATCGCATTAAAAGAGAAGTTTCGATACTCAGGAAATGGGTTCCAGCTTAAGTCCATAGTGTTTCTCTAAACTTAACGTTTTCTCACCGGAAAAATGGGAGCGTAGTGAGTACTTTGTCCAAGTGCAGCAACTTGTATGGTTGTTCTTGTCCAATTCTGATGTTGAAAATCCTTTTCGCTAACGGGTAAATTGAGACCCACCTTCGGCGGCCACCGAAGGCCTTGTTTGTCACAGTTCGTTGCTGCGCCGGTTCATAAAGACCGTTAACAAGTATGAACGTGACAGACACTCACTAGGCATAACTCGAATAGTCATGTGGGCCTCGAGCCCGAATAGCAAGGCGGAGATAGCTTATCTTATGGAACCTCAAGAGATCAATGTCGGTATCGATACCAGCAGTAAACAACTCGATATATATGTGAGACCTAATGGCCAGTTCTTTAGTGTTACCAATAACAAAGAGGGTATTAAAGACGCCATTAAACAACTACAACCGCTTAAACCGCAAAGAGTATTAATCGAGTCCACAGGAAGACTAGAATTAGAATTCGTCTGTGCTGCTTATAAAGCGGGACTGCCGATAGTTGTTTGCAATCCTTTACAAGTAAGAAACTTTGCAAAGTCAGCGGGGCGACTCGCCAAAACAGATAAGCTAGATGCAATTGATATCGCACATTTTGGTGAAGCAATGAAGCCAAGATTGTCATCAATCAAACCAGAAAAACTTAGAAATATTAGTGATTTACTGACGGTCAGGAACCAGTGCTTAGAAATGAGCACAATGCAAAAGAATCGCCTCAAGAGAATGCCCAAATCTGTTCACAAGCCCATTCAGGCTATCTTAAAAGCCATCAAGAAAGAGCTAGAAGGGGTCGATAAGCAACTTGATAAACTTGTTAACAGTGTTGCCGAGTGGCGACAAAAACGCGATCTCTTATTAAGTGCTAAAGGAGTTGGCAATGTACTGGCTTACACGCTAATGAGCGAACTTCCTGAGCTGGGCAAGTTGAACCGCAAAGAGATTGCGGCACTTGTGGGTATCGCCCCGATGAATCGTGATAGCGGCAGCTTCCAGGGTAAGCGCTATATTCGAGGTGGGCGACATCGTGTACGCACGGTTTTGTTTGTTTCTATGATGTCGGCAATACAATGCCACCCTAAATTAAAGCCAATGTATGAGCGCCTGGTCGCTGCTGGTAAACCAAAGAAAGTAGCCCTTATCGCATGTATGAGGAAGCAACTTACCATTCTAAATACGATGGTAAAAAACAACACTTACTGGGATGAGAAAATGGCTTAAATACTTGACAAAGGACCATAGTCACTTGTTATATGGCATCTGACCACGCCTTCCGTACTTATTAATAAAGTCCAAAGCCTTGTTCTTCATCTCGCTTTGACTCTTCAGTTATTTGCCGATTTATATAAGTAATATAATCTTTGACCCAGTGCCTTACACGGATATTCTTGTGATCGAGCAGGGGGCTGAGGGCTGTCTTATCAGACTCCAGATTTGGTACACGTGACCCCGTCCATCCGCCTGAGTCCATGTTGGCACCCAGTGCATTCGTTACCCCCTGATCGTCACCAAAATGCTCAAGCAATGCTACAAACAGTGCCGTTGGGCGTGGCGTTTCATCAACTGTTTCCAGCACATTTAAACAGCCAGCGACAAAAGTTGGCCCTATATCAGGCTGTTCGTTACACCAATCTATGATACTGGTCACGGGGATTACAGAGAGCACACTTTGCATATTACTAGCCAGACCGTCTTCCCGATCTAAGAGCTCCTGTAGCCAATACCGCTCCATACCTTCTGCCTGGACGATAGCATCAGCAAATATAGGCCAGAGTGTAGAGTTATAATCACGCATTAGATCCAGCATTAAAGGCTTGATATATGACCAGATATCACCGTGATTTAAACTATGTTTAGTCGCCGCAATTAGCTGGATCGTAAGTGCAGCAGCGAATTCACTATCTTGTACCTTCAATAATTTACGGGCTAGATCGTGCCAGTGATGAACATCCGTATGAGTGCCGCCTTGTTCTCTATGTAATGGTACTGTCGCAACTAATTGCTTAAGCGGACCACGAAGCTTTTCGATACTGCCTTTATTACTAAAGCAATACATATAAATCACATTGAGCGCGGACCAGCTTGCCTGACCCCCCAGCTCAGCTAACTGTAAGCAAAAGCCGGCCATCTCATTCGGTTCAATGCTGTCAGTCACATTGCCATAACTCAATGTATTCGCGCTATTTGGCGATAATACACCTCGCTGAATCAACTCTAGTAGATTATCTAAATGTGCCTTTTGAATATCACCCGTTCGTATAAAATATGGATAAAGATGGACCAACTGCTCATCCGCTACTAACCGATCGATATTCTCTTGCCAAAGCTCTGGCGACTGCTCAAACATACCGCGATATAAACCCAAAACTAACCGAGAGTCAGGCTGTTCAATGGTTACTAAGCACTCCAGAGCCAAATCAAGTAATGGCAAAACATCAGTTAAGTCATGAGCTAGTTGGCGGCCAAAAGCATAGGACTGCTTCTGCTCTCCCTGCAACAATAAGTCGAGGTGAGGGAGTAGCTCTTCAATATTATGGGAGAGTTCTGTCGCAAGTACTTTCGCATTCTCCGCTGCCACATCAACGTAATGACCATCCACACCTTTATGGTTTTCCCAGGGAGGGTTGGTAACCAGAATCTTCAACTTCTCAGGTAGTTCTGCTTCATCGGGGCTTAGCAGCTCTAACCAGTTCTTCAGTGCATCAGTCGCTTCTTGTTTGATATCTTTTGAATCATACTCAAAAGCGTTTTTGATACTGTCTAGGGCTGCAGGCCAATAGCGACCATTGATCTTCACCACCTCCCTAATCGCCGAATCTAACATTTCAATCCGGCCATGAGCAACAAATCCCCGAATCGAGTGACCTATATCTGACAAGACTTTTTCTTTTTGAGCATCGCCCCGCTCAAAAAGAACCAGCATTAAATCAAAAGCCTGTTGCCAGAAATCAAAAATCTCTTGCCGTAATTCTGGCCGCCACTCTTTAAGCGGGGCTTTAGTGCCCTGATACTCAGCACCAACTGTTCGTGTGCCTCCAGAAGTACTGATTGCTTGATGTAAAGCCTCAAGAACCACCATATCTATATTGGCCTGATCGACCGCAATAGCCCGCTTTAAGATATCAAAGCGAATGTTAGGCTTCGCTTGCGTTCCAGATAGATTCACTCGAAATAACTGAGCAAACATACCCGTTGCATTGTTGTTCCAACTTTCATTTTCAGCTGATGCTAGCAGCAACATACACCATGCTGATTTTTCAAATACATCAGCATGAAAACATAGCTTTTCCAGGCCCCAAACTAGATTTCTTCGTGTATCACCATTTATAGACTGAAGTTGATCATGACTGCACTCTGACAAAACTCTGTATAAAGCATCGCTTGTTGATTCGGGGTTCACCTCAACAAATGCGCGGAAGAGTTTCGAACCCCTTTCTGTAAGCAGCTCCTCCGCTCGGACAAAAGGGCTTTGCCCCCCAAATAGTCGATCTGAAAATCGCTGAACACTCGACTGATCATCAAGATATGAAGCCTGGGTACAAAAACTCTGCATTAAGGTGTCGGGAAGGGTATCAATTAGCTGTTTTTGACGATCATATGAAGTTTCTTCCCACCACTCTGACGCTAGTGTCAGTGCTAGCGGCTTAGGTACCAGCCTTGCATACCGCCCCGCGCGATTTATGATTTGCCGACTGGTAAATATTTTTAATACCCTGTCAAATATTTTCAGGTCCGATCCAGCAACATCTTCTGCAATATATTTTGCCTCTTCTCCGGCTGTACCCTCGGCGGTACCAAAGACATCGAACAAGGAACAAGCAGATAGCATTTCCTTCTCTGCATCTGTTATACCACCGTCACCATCGATCAACTTTCTTACAACAGAGCTACTTTCTATCGAACCAAGCAATCGGCCCTCTTTCTGATACTGCTCTGCGATTAGAGTAGCCATTAGAGGATAACCCTGGGCAAACCGAGCTACGCGATCAACGTCACCCGAATTCATACCCACTAATATTGGGGACAGGACCTGCTTTATGGCCTCATCTGATATTGGGGAAAGCTGAATATGAATAGATTCATCAACCTGTTCACCTGAATAACCAACAGAAATAAGTTTTAGTGAGCACTCTGTTTTATTAACCTCTTTCGCCAGATGGTTGTGCAAATCAATATTACAATTTTCAATCACTACAAGACCATGAACACGATCTTCAACCATTGCCCGAATACTTTCTTTAATGGTGGAGTCATAACCAGGTGCATTAAAAACAAGAACACAGGAATCATCGATAGAAGTAGATGCATCAATAGCCTCTAATATCAAGCGTGTTTTACCTAATCCGGATGCGCCTGTTAGTCTTATCACAGCTCGATCTAGTTCCATAGCAGCAACAAGTGACTTAAAGTCATTTGTTCGCTTTTCATCAGTCGCATAATGGTAGCTATGATTTCTTTCTACACTCTTCCAGTCTTCAAGGTCTCGTGAAGCAGTATTTTTATAGCTATTTACTGTATTCTTCTCCAAAATAAAATTTTTAAAAACAATATATGAGGATGATTCCATACTTTCTGGTTTAACAATTGTACTGTGATTAACACCGTTAATTGTTTCGACTTGACGATCCCTGAAAATACTCTTTGAACTAGATGTAGATACAATATCGTCATTGGCAGCGACAATACTTATAATTTCCAGAGCATTGTTCAACTCACTATCTACCCACTGATCATTTAAATCATCGAGCTCACTGGAATCGCGGCATAGACTTTTAAGGTGTCGATTTCTAAATGAAATATATTTGCCAATATTTGCGAGCGCAGAGCCATCATGTGGAACGTCAAAAAAGCATATTTTTCTGATTTTATGGTTTATTTTCTTATCCTTCATGCGAAGGAGAAGTTTTTTAACCACTAAGCCACCCAAGCTATGGCCAGCAAGAATGATTTCATCATTATCCAAGTCACACCGAGCTTTTATGTCGGTAAGTAGGCCATTTGCTATATTCAGAATACTGGGAGCACGCTGATAAAACTGTTTAATAAAATGGGGCGACTGATAGCCATATGATACAATGCTGTAGTCAAGATCTGTATCCTTTTCCAGGAATTCTGGAAATTTCCCCCATGTCCCGTCGGCTGAACCGCTTAACCCGTGGACGAGTATTATTTTTTTTCCCATTTTTAACTCTAATTTATTGAGCCGTTATAAAACAATATCGCTCTGTGTTTTCCTGCATACTTCTTGGCCACCATATTCGATACCCATGGTGCTAAAGGTATATAACGTCCTGGGTATGCAGCCGGAGCGAAGCGGAGGTCCTATGCATGCGTTTGTTAGGGCATTTTAGCCATTCTACTATCAGATATTACTCGATCATAACGTTTTACAAAGTCCGAAAGCTTGTGTGGGTCAATAACATACGTCTTTAGCCAATTTTCAATTGCGTTCTGAACTACAAATATCAAATCCGCAAAATTGAAATAGGTTGTCTCGTGATCACTTTGTGTAGGTGTACCCCTTGGACCTACCATGAAACTGACACGCTTAACCTTCCCTTGCTTTACGCGCCTAGAGTCAAGATTGGTCATATGGAGTATCGAGTTTCTAAATTCCCAAAATTCTTCAGCTGTTATGCCGAGAGTTTCGAATGACTTACCATAATTCTTGAGCCAAAGAACGAATACGTTATCTTTAACATCGCCACTATCCAAGTAACCCAATGTATCAATAAAAGACACCATCAGCTTCATTGCAGATAAATAGTGTTTAGAGTTAAACAGTTGCTTTACGGCAATGTAGTGATCATTATGAATCAACGTACCAATATCAAGCGCACCATCATTCATATATTCCTCAAGATAATCTGGCATCGTTCCAGCTCCAGTCAAAGGGTGGTCTTGAAATTTAGCAATAGGTAAAGCCTCTAGGCCGGCTTGGATATCATAGTGCACAGCTCCGTTTAAAACTGGAGTTATAATCATAAGCGGTGAGGCTGGGGCACCATGCTCAAGAAATATTTTTTCAAATACTCCTGCTGCCCTCCCCAACCTCATGAGCGAACGCATTTCAGCATTAGTAAATTCATTCTTTTCATTGAGATATTGATGAGGTATTTCATACCTCTTGCTATTTGCCGAATCATTTTCCAGGTGGGCTTGAAGGAATTTGAGCTTTTCTTCATCCGAACCATCAATACGATGAACCACGCACCCTATATCTGATACCCTTTTGTCGTCCGAATAAAAGAATAAATTGTATATTTCTTCCATGTATCAGCCTAATTCGTTTACGCCAACGTCTCAAAGACCGGCGCAGCTATGCTGTGACCGAGTGCTTTGATTTGTTAGCGTTTGGTAGTGATGCTCGGAAAATTCTGGAAAATGTTCAGCAAGCCTAGTGCCAAACTTGCTGCATTTCACGTACAGCTTAATTCTACGACTTGCTAGAGTAACTGCACTTTCGAAGTAGCGTCTAGCATCATCAAACTCATCAGATTCAAAACTTACAATAGCTCGATTGAAGGCAACAAGTGCTTTTATTTGCTTTGATGTAGAGTAAAGCTCCGCCACCGAAAAATATTTTTCGGAAGCGTCCTTGCTACCCATTAGCGCTTTGCATAGCCCTAGATTGGCCATTTCGTAGGAATTAGAACCTCGATTGGTCATATTTGTTTCTAGTACCGTTGCAGCCTCTTCAACCAGCCCATTATGGAGGAGCATAAAAGCCGTGTTATTCACATTTCTAGGTGCTCCCAGTTCATTTTTAATTCGAAAAGTCATATATGCTAATAAGATTCCTAGCACAAGCGCTGTCAGCGCTGCCTTTCCAGCTTGAGGCCTTTCTTTTAATAGATCATCTAAAGCCACTCTCTTTGAAAGGGAACCTTTTTGGACTAAGCCTTCACTATATCTTCCTGAAATGTGTAACTCATTTTCTGTGTACTCATTTGTGAGTATTGATATAGTTACTGTTTCCTCCGGAAGCAAAGAATCTATTGCAATTATTTTTTCGTACTTCTTTTCTCCAATCTCTTTTAGATTCTTTCTGGCTGCTGCTCCCGACGAACTGGAAATAGAGAAGTCAGTAACGTGTGTATCTTCGGGAAACTCAATTGACAAGATAACGCTTTGAGCGACCTTATCACCAAGATTTCCAATTCGGATGGTATTAAATATTAAGCTTTTAGAGTCTGACTTGAACTTTGCAGGAGAATCCGCCTCGGCAACCACTATTGACTTTGGTTCTGGTTTAGAAGGTTCTTTTGTGAATTTCCAGACAGTAATACCTCCTATGATTGTAATTATAAGGGTAATAATCGCTCCAATTATTATTTCTTTCCATCTCATTTAATTGTCTCATTTAATTATCTCATTAAAGGTAAAGCTAACGCCGCTTCCAGCGCATAATTGGCTGTAGCTGCGAAGCTTTGTTAGCTGCATTCTGCCATATACCTAAATTCTGCCAAAAACGCGACCAAGGGATGCTTATCCTCTCGCATTGCCTTCACCCTCGTCTTACCTGTTTTTTGATGAAGAACACCTAAACACCTTAAAATCGGGTGCTCTGAAGATAAGCAATTATGAGCTGAAGTGTTCAGAGACTCAAATGCCATTATCTTAAAGTCATAACTGCTGAACTCTCCGGGCTCGAACAAGCTGTCTTCTTGTCGCTCTGATTCATCTATCTTTCTATGTCTCAGACAGTTTGTTGGCGTCAGCTCATGAAAATAAGCTCTTAGGTTTCTCCACGAAGCACAATCTGTGAAGCTCACTTTCTCCTTACCGTCTATAACCATCCAGGTTCTAGAGATTTCATCTTGTCGCCTGTAGGCAGTAGTGAAAATTTCAATTCTACCTTTAACAGAATCAGCGAAATTCTCTTCTACTCTTTTTTTCAATTTAGACCACTTCATAATGAGTCTTTTCACCAGCTAACGCCCACAGCGGGGGCGGCTTACTTTGTGCGAATTTTTCGCGAAAATGGGAGCAAAGCGACCGCGCAGAATGTGCACAAAGTAAGCCGCCCCGCGAAGGCCCGAAGGGCCGTAGCAAACTGCCTGTATTTGTTAAGGCTTGCTAGCAGCCAGGGCCGAAAAACTCAGAAATACTATTGGGTGTAATATACAGTGCCTGACCACTGTACCAAGCCATGACAAATAAAACTATAAGTACAGCAGTCACACCCACTGCGATTTTTCGAGAGCTACCAGAGACCCGATAACTGCTAACCACAGATAATACAAGACTTACTCCAGCTACCGCAGTAACAGCTTGCCGAACCCAAATGTAACCACCACATTGGTAGAAACCAAGAAATACAGCACAGGTCAAAGCTAAAAACACTGAAATTATTGCGACTAGCTTCAATGTAGTTCTCATGATGCCTTAACGCCCGGCCTAGGGGCGGACTTGTAGCAGCGAAGCTGCGGAAAAGCCGTCCCAGCCATGCGAAGCATGGCAACTACAGCCGCTTGTTAGGAGCTTGATTCGCAAAACTCTCTCTCGTGAACTCTTTTACACCAGTAAAGAGAATTCTTGTACCACAATTTGCTGATGCGGCTCTCAGGGCCTGCATAAGAAAGTAATGGCTGATAAAAAGCACTATGTAGAAAAGTCGCAGTTCGTGCGATTGTATAACCTGGTTCTACACCAACTGTATATCTGGCTATCAGAGGGTATAAGCAGAAGAACCCAGCTATATAGAGTGAAGCAATCCCCAGAGTTAAGTAGGCGAATATTCTGTGCTTTCTCTGCATTTGTGGGCCTCCTAACGTTGCCAGCACAGGCCTAAATAGAGAAGCGAAGCTGCGGAATGTAGGTCCAGCCAGCATTGCTGGCGAATGTGCTTGGCTTTGTTAAGCATTGGACTATCCATCGAAGCTCTCTAGCTTTTCAGAGCTTAGGTCACATATCTTTTCATGGTATTGATAAGTAAACCATGACGAAAACAGCTTATATGTTATTTCTTTGGGCCAAAGCTCTCTATCTATATAGAGATAAGATAATTCGTGTTCCACGATCTTCTTATAATTATTCTCTAATGCTAAACCGTGACAATTCTGATCTTCCTCTTCAATTAAGTATGCAGTTGGCCGATGATTGATCGTTTCAAGGGGCCATCTGTGAAGGTCAGGTTGAACCAACTTAACCCAAGACAGAAGTTCCTCGGTTACATAGAGAGTAATCTGATGTCTATTTAAGTACTTCATATTGGATGCTTAACGAGACTGTAGAAAAACAGTTTTAGAAAAATCTGCCATTTCCCAGATTCCTCCAATTGAAATTTCGGCCAAATTTTATCTATACCACCAAATTTCATTCATTGTATTAAATTTAGGCATCTTGATGCCCTTAATTTATACTCAATCAGTGGATACTGCCATATCTCATCAACTTTTCAATGTTATGTACCAAGCAGAACATCTGCCATTGTCCTTGAACCTTACTTTTTCCTCGTAGCGAGAAGCGATTCAATCGTTTATTGGTACCAATGTTTCCAAATACCGGTTCGACAGCAGACATTCGATGTCCATAAATGGTCTTGCCCTCGATACTATCAACCCTCTTCTTCATCCAGTCGGTGGCTGTCCGTCCGTTTGTCCACGTAAGGGATACTTGCCTTCCGTGTCCTTTTCGAGAGTCAGCAGAGTCTGGGTTTCGCATACACTGACTTTTAAGGCTGCATGCCCTGCAGTCGGTGAGGCGCCCTTCGAACAGTAGTTTCTTCTTACCTTCACTGACATGCTCTTCTTTTAACAAGAGCATGGCTTTTCCTGCAGGACAGATACAGGTTTTCTTTTTCTTGTTGAATGTAAATTCACTAGCTGGGGTAGTCTTCTGGACATTAGCCCTACCTTTTTGATTGCGCTTGCCATACTTGGTTTTTTGCGTTGTAAAAGCTTTATCACGTGAACGGAATTTATTATCAGGTATGTAGGCATTGATGCCGTTCTCTCGCAGGTAGTTGTAGTTAGCGTCGTTGGAGAATCCAGTATCAGCAGTAATGATGACCTGTTTGGCCAAGATGTCTTCATCTATTCCTATATTCTGATAATGGCAACTGATGCCATCAAGAATAGGTTTCAATGTATGATGCTCCTGGCCCTCTCCAAAGGCCTGGGCCTCAACAACTATCTGATGCTTCCTATCAACTGCGGCAACACCGTTATAGCCCTGGATGGTTCCCTTGCTGGTAGTCATCTTAGCTGATTCATTGTCCGTGATATTACTTTTCACTTCTTTAGGTTTTTTACCTTGCCCCATCCTGGGGGAATGATTCTTTAAGAACTGATCAATTTTATCAAAGTGTTTCTGCAGCGTATCCGCCGCTTTAGCTACCGCTTGCTTTCGCTCTTTTTCTTTAGGCTTCCTGCCATCCAGCCTCTTGTGCTCTTTGAGGAAATATTTGATCTTCTTGCGAATTTTTTCCTGCTTCTGTGCTAGCTCTCTAAAAGTCCCCGAATGTTCTTTGCTGGCATTGGATGGCATCTTGCATCCATCTATTGCGAAAAGTTCGTTTCCAAGCAGTCCCTGCTGATCGCAGACCAGTAACACTTGCTCAAACACCGACTCAATCGCATCAGGATAACTGCTTACGAAACTTGCAATACTAGTAAAATGCGGAACGGTATCGCATGACAGTGCTTTGAAGAGGATATTGTTCTCACATTGCCATTGAATTTCACGACTTGAGGTAATGCCTTTTGAGTAAGCAAACAATATGATTTTCAGGAGGATAGCTGGATCATAAGCGGTTCGCCCGCCGCTATCATTTTGATATTTTTTATGGAAGGCAGAGAGGTCGATATGATCATCAATCAGATGATGAAGTGTAAACTCAAAGGTTTCAGGTTGTAATTGTTCTTCGAAATTGATGACGACCATTGCATCTTGGTTGTAATCGTAACGTTTGAAGTTGGGCATATGGATAATCTCGACATCAAGACCTCCATTTTAACAAAAAAGCTACCTTTTAAGAGTTTTTCTACAGCCTGAACGCCTTTAGCAGCGGCCGGCAGTATGCCGGTCCGCCTGCCTAAACTTGTTAAATGTTTGACGCGCCATTATTGGATCTAATGACGTGATCGAACTGACTATCAAATGGATTACTAAACCCAATGGCCTGGATGAACTGCACCGCTATAGGTGTGGCTTTAATTGGGGTGTCTCCCCAGTGATCTAATGACAACAACCTCATTCCTTTTAATTCTTCTAGTTGTGCCGCAACTACATGAGATTTCTCACCAATTGCGTTTAGATGTCCCCATTCCCACTTGGAATTACCGCCTAATTGAACAAATTCATTTAGAGTTTCTATGTGGGAGAATGTCAACTTATCTAAGACAAGCATAAACCAAGATATAGTGTCTGCGGATAATGCCTCATCAAAGCAAGCGTTGGCAAAGAGGTTAGCGTAAAAGAAAACTTTATGCTCTTCATATTGATTCTTGGATTTGAGCATCATTGCTTCAAATAGATCTTCAGCTTTTGGCCTATAGCCAACTCTCAATCTGAAGAAGTCATCATCTCTAGGTTCCAAGCCAGCATCAAATTTTTCTTGAATTTTTTCTAGTGATAATGATGTTGCACCAGCCGCTCTAACAACTTCTCGATGAGACAAAGTACGCTCAACGAAGTCAGCAACAACACCGCCTGTCTGTGAGACTATCACACCAGCGGCACCACCCGCTGCTGCTCCAGCCGGACCACCAGCAAGAAACCCCAAAGCTGCTCCCGTGGCTCCCCCGGCGATTTCAGTTCCCTTTTTGATGAATGCTGGAACTACTTCCTTTTTTGACAATGTGATCTCCGATTACATTTAACAGTTTATTAAACAGCCATCGGCTCAAGCCGCCTGGTTCAGCTTCCCGCTCTTGAACACATTTTACCCACAATTAAATCAATAAGTTAGGGGAAACTTTCTGCGGATATTGCCTATGGCTCTATAATTCGGGGCTTACACCTGTAATGATATTCGCAACAGGTTACCCAAACATTCAACCAAGTTCATCTCCAACGTTCGACACCAAATACGCGAGGCAGGTCTAGCCTATCGGACGGAACAGGCATACGTTTACTGGATAAAGCGCTTTATTCACTTTTATAAACTACGATACTTTTGTGAGGTCGTTATTGTCGAGGTTGAGACGTTACTAAACTATCTGTCGGTCAATCTTCATTGTTCGGTTAACATCTTCCGCAAAGCTGCAAATAGAATGCATTAGGAAATTGACCAACTAAAGCCACCAGCAAGCTTCGAGTTCTCCCCCTACAAACTACCTGTAAACAGCATGGGCTATGCGGCCTTTTTCTTAAGTAGTCCCTTTTCTCCATCATCTTCAACAGGAATCAAGTGAGGTCGAATGATTAGCACCCGTTCTGGGTTACGCCCACTGTTCGGTAAACGCGTTGGAATCGAGTACTTTCCGTTTTTGTCACGCTCCAAAGCACCACAGGCGGCCAATAGTTGCTTTGCCTTCCGATCACTAAGCCCTTTGCAAACCTCCGCTTTAAAAGTGGCTGGGTAAACGTAGTAAACAGTCTCAGAGCAAGCCTGCCCCTCAAGGGCATTACTGTCCTGTAGCGTTTTCCGGTAGCCGCAACGCTTTAGGGTGCGAACAGTGTGATCATCGGCTGTGAAGTCTTCTCGATCCCAGCGGGTAAAGTGGGACTCTCCATAGAGATCAAAGAATAATCTCAGTGCTGCCAAGGTCTGCCGGTCCTCCAGGTTTCCAACACCGCCACGGGCCGATACCCAAGCGCTAAAACAGGATTTAGCCGCTTCCATCGCCATGCCTTTTGGCCAATCTGTAATTCCCGCAGTGGAAGCCAGCTCCCCGGCAAAACCAACTAGGGCAAACTTCTCTGCTGCTCTGCGTACTTGGCCACTCACATCATCAGACAGCTCTGCAGCAAAGTTCACCAGCTCACGGCGAATCTGGGTTGCCAGCTTTTCCAAGTTGCTTGCGCAAAGCTCTCTGATAAACGTATAAAGGGCCACTCCATGGAATAAGGACGCTTTCTCAACCATATAGCGCGATAACGCAGCGCCCCCTGCAAACCCATGCAATTCATCAAAGATACCCGCTCCGCTCCCTGTATCCGAGGGAATAGCCAGTAGGCGCACTTCTTGCCCGGCTTTTGCTTTCTTGCCCACTTCAGCCATCTGTTGATCAAGTGTGCGCTCGCCGGTTGAGAGGAAGACAAGCCTCCATTCAAATGCATTCCCGCGTACTCCCCCGCGATCATTAGCCCTTGCTTTGCCAGTGCCATTTCCCAGCATATAGGCAATATCTCCGACAATACGGGGATCGCATTGGCTGATCTCATCAAGAATTAAAAGGCCGTCTGAGTGGGAGGCAGCAATACTTTCTAGCGCGTTATCAGTACTACGCCAGGTACGAACAAAATCAGGCCCGCCATAAACAGAGGCAGCCACTTTAAGTAACGTCGTTTTTCCCTGGGAGCTATCACCAAAGAAGTGAAAGCCGGTCGTTTCCATGCCAATGAGATTTAGTAGAGGCCCTGCAAACGCTGCTGAAACCGCAAATAACAACCGGGTATTGTTTTTACAATAGCTCGCTACATGCTCACGCCATTGCTGAAGCTCTCCACTAAACTTTATCTTATTGAGATCCGGGCTAGTGGAGTAAAAATACAGAGGCTCTATAGGAGTTCCCAGGGTTTCATTTGGTAGTAAGTAGGCATCACCATGCCAACCAAGTTTATTCACCAACACATAGCGATTAGGGCTTTTTGCGGTTTGCAGGTATTGAATAATTCTGCGTCTTGGTTGCTGCCCCGCCTCAGCGCGAAGGCCCATGCTGTACAGCTGCTTGAGTACTTCCGCACCACCCTCAGTCGCTAGGTATTCACTAGGTATATTCCACTCTTTAACAATGCCATCGGGGTCAAGGAAGCGAACCAAGGTGCCCCAGTTTCTTCCTTGGGGGTCACGAGTTAAAGCAAGCACATCCAGGCGATCACATATTCTCATTAGTGAAGGCTCATCATCTGCCCCCTGAACCGGGAAGAAAACCCCACGATTATTTACTACAAATTGCCCAGACTCGGCCCCTTTATTACTTCCTCCCTTATTTTGGTCTTGATGTTCCGTTGCCACAGGTTGATAGGACGTTAATAACTTTCCCTCTGTAATTAAGGCTGCAAGCTGCTCTTTTGTAATACCGGCAGCTTCCACATCAGCCGCATCGCCTTTTGCTGGCCACTTAGGTCCTAAGGACTCCAAACACACCATAGAAACCTTACACTCCATAGTGTGTAGCATCGCAGCCAGCTTTAGCATACAGTCTTTGCCTGCTGCATCATTATCGGGCCAGAGAAGTACTTCCCTTCCATGTAGGGGCTTAAAATCTGCTTTGCCCAGCGCTTTACTACCACCGGGCCAGGTCATGGAGACATAACCCGGCAGCAGGCTAGTAGCTGCATCCGCAGCCTTTTCACCTTCGGTTAGCAATACCGGAGCTTTAGAGCGCTTTGCCAATAGATCCAGTTTATAGAGTGGCCGCGTTTTTACCGGCTGCTTCCATCTCCAAGAATTGCGACCCTTCGAATCCCGGCAATAGGTTAAGGGGCGATAGTCTTTTGATCTTGTATCGCCTTTCTGAATGTCAAAACGCATTACCTTCATTAACAGTGAGCCGCACTGTCCCCGGTACTCCCAAACTTTAGAGGGTTTACCGTTATGGGGATGGGTTGTTGGGCAAGACTGCTCTGCTTCTAAAGGTACCGGCAATACGGCTTCCCAGGAGTTACCGGCTGGCTTTTTGGGTTTCGACTTATAGGTTGAGCTAGGCGGTATAGACTCCCCTTCAGAGAGCCCCAGAAATGCAGCAAGCCTTTGTGCTGCCTCTCCATTGTTTACCCCCTCAAGATAGGCAACCAGCGATACGAGGTCCCCACCTTTTTCATCCGCTGCAAAATCCGCCCATGCACCGGTATTACGATTTACTGAGAAGGACCCCTTACTGCTATCAGATCGAGTTGGGTTAAGAGCAATATATTCAGCTCCCTGATATGAGCCATCTGGAGCCCAGTGCGCCAATACTTCATCAGCCCGATCAAGGGCGAAATCTGCCACTCGTTTAATATCAAAGCGTGCCATTAGCTTTCCTTATATTTTTAGCATTAACCCCCGCCCCATAAGGCTTCCAACAGAACTGCGGGCCTTATCCCTGTTACACCTTTTTGCTGTAACACTTTTGGGGTAACAGAAAGGTGTGACAGCGGAAAGCCAGTAAATACGGGGCTTTCAGCCATGCTGTAACACCTGCACACTTGTAACACCTTTTTTAAAGAGGGGGTAAGATCGCCCCGAATAGGGGCATTAGTCTCATTTATTGTGTTGATAAATTTGGCGGTAGGGAAACCGCTACGCCCTTAGGTTCCGTAAACCGTTTTGCATCGCGTAAGTTGGCCAGACGGATGCGTTTTGCTTTGTCCTGTTCGTGATATTCATCATCACTGTAATGATGTAATCGCGCCAAGATCGCTAATTTAGCCTGATAGAAAAGCCAGGTTTCCGAGTTGGCGGTAGGGATACAACCATCGTTATAAAGAATAATTCGCCTCGGATCAGGATCACCTTTAAAGGAGATTGCTGCCGCTTTTTTGGGTGTAATTCGGATATTGAAAAGTACAGGGTACTCTTCATAGTAGACAAATGATCTGCTGCTAAAACCAACTGGCTTGTAGTTTCGATTGAGTAGTGCGTAGCGACCGCATGGCTGCAAATCTAGGCAATATGGCATGGCGAGGGCACGTATATTAGCTGACATTTTTAAGCCCTCCATTACGAAGCTCTAGGGCATCAGCTTCCTCTGATGGGTGGTATTCGAGTTGGATACCATCCCAAACTAACCAACCTCCCAGAGAGAGACCTCCTCTAAGGCGGTAAAGGTTCACCACCTCAGTATCAGGAAGGCCTAGTGCTATTGTATTAGGGGAGGAGAGATACCAATGGGCCCGGCCATGTTGCTGATCAACAATAGGGTGAAATGAATCAGAACCTACCGCTAGAAACGCTGCTTCACCCGTTGGCCATAGGAACAAAAGCAACTCATAACCAGGGATAGGACAGCCCATATCAAATGTCTCCATGATAGAGCTGAGGAAGAGTTTCCGATCTTCAGGGCTCAGGTTTGAATTTGAGAGAAGTATTTTCTGCTCAAACTCAGCGCTTTCTGTTTTCCGATAGCTTCGAGCAAATTCAGCTACTTGCTGGTGTGTGTAGGGAGAGTAGGCACGAAGAGTCATTACTTGCCTCCCGCACGAGAAATAGCAACTCGATCTTGCACCCACTGGCAGACCTCAGAAGAGAGCCAACCACTGGCGCGCTCACCAAGTTTGATAGGGGTGGGGAATTCGCCTTTTTTCACCAGAGCATAGATATAAGTCTTCTTGAGCCCAGTCTGACGCTCTACCTCTGGTAGACGCAAAATAGGGTCGCTCGGCGGGCTAGGTAAAACATCCGGCATTTGGGGATGAGTATTTGAGAGGGTCATATTCAGTCTCCTTTAACAAACCACAGTGAACGTCTGTGGCGGTGAGGAGATTGAATCAATTGCAAACGGGGCTTACCGGAAGTTTAAGCAACGCCACTTTTCAGAAGTTTAAGCGGCGCCACTTTTCGGAAGTTTAAGAAATGCTATTTTTCCAATTCTTTTTTTCTTCCCAGTCTAAGGATCTATGGAGAGTAGATAGCAGCTCAGTTTTCATACAGCGGAAAGCGTATGGCAAGCAAACCTTTTTAATCTTATCTTCGTTAACCAGCTCATCGGCTCTTGTGTCACCTGGAAATACTAGCCTCAAAAAATCTGCATTAGATAAGTGCTCCCCCTCAACAATAGACCAGATATACAGATCAATTAATGCAGGAACACGGTAGTCTCTTACCTTATCCATATCAATTCGGCGGGTATCGCGTTTCTGTAGCGAAGGGCCTAAAAATAACTGTTCTTTACGATTGGCAGAGTAGGCACGGTCGGGCTCTAGCTGTATTAACTCTCTTAGTCTTGGTAGTAGCTCTTTAAGCTCTCCAATTATCTGATCATCTCTTGCTGCCAAATCAATAGTCAGAGCTGTAAGGCCATCATGGTAGCCAAAAGCTTCCCGGTAATATTGATCAATTGAGGTCTTTTCTAGCTCAGGATAGATTTCTTCATTCTGTCGATACCTAGCTCTCGATTCAGCTACATCCTCAGCAAACTCCTCTTCAGAGAAACCTTCTGGTGCTCCATCTCCAAGATCATCGAACATCCGAATTACGTCCCCAACCCCCATAGGTCTGACTGAAGAGCAAACATACTGCTGGGACCTTAACCAAGTGGGAGTCCATGTTGAAGAATCAATTGTCTCTTCAACATCTTGGTCAGGAGAGAGATACTCACTTATATCAAAGGATTTAAGTTTCTTATACTCGGTATCATCCTCTCTAAAAGCAAGGAAAGGGGATTCCATCTCTTCTGGAATTTCTAAGTCACAAACGTTCAGCTTAAATAAGTTGCCTCTGGTCAAATGTGATAACCAAGAGCAAGTATTTGATCGAGATGCCAGAAACTCAAATAGGGCCCTGTCTGACTGCTTATTAAGTTTTTTATAGTCATCAATTCGAAACCGCTCCCTAGCTTTCAGGAAAGAAGATGTCATACCAATCTCTCTATTGTTAGCTCTGCTTTGCAAAGATTGGGACAACCTTCCCACTTCCCCGCATCTCATCAAGGTAATTTGCCCACCACTGCATCATCTCTTTTCGCTCATCCATATAACGAGCATGGTGGGTATACGCAGCCCGTACCCCATTCCTTTCCATATGTGAAAGCTGCCGTTCAATGGCGTCAGGATTAAAGCCGGTCTCATTCAGGATTGAGGAAGCTGTAGCGCGGAAACCATGGGGATTTGCTTTACTTTTTCCCTCTTGGGAGCCATCCCAGCCCATTTTAAAAATAGCCCTGCGCATAGTGTTATCGGACATGGGTTTAGCTCTTTCGCGCTCGGAGGGGAAAAGCAGAGAGTACTGGCCAGTTAAAGACTTCAACTCTTCAAGTGCAGCAAGAGCTTGTGAAGACAGCGGCACAATATGATCCGTGCCCATCTTCATGCGATCACCAGGGATACGCCATAGTGCAGATTCAAAGTCGAACTCTTCCCAGCGTGCACAACGCAATTCGCCAGGTCTAACAAAGGTGAGTATCAGTAACTGAATAGCAAGCTTGGTTAATATCCGGCCCCGCTTTTGGTAGAGGTCTAACTCTTTCAGGAAACCAGGTAACTCTTCTCGTGGGAGGGAAGCCCGGTGGTTACTTTTTCGGCCACGCAAAATACCCGTTAACTCAATCGCTGGATTGTGAGTAAGTTTGCCAACCTGAACGGCATAGCGACAAACGCGGCGAATATCCTGTAAAACCCGCTGCGCAACATCCATAGCATCCCGCTCCTCAATATCGCGGACAATGGCTATTACATCTTGAGGATGAAGATCGGCAATGGGCCTTTGGCCAATTCGAAGGAAGGTATTATCTCGCAACCTAGTCCATACACGGTTGGCATGGTCCTCTGTCCAGGTTCCTTTCTGGTGGTTCCACCACTCTTCAGCAACAGCAGCAAAGCTTTGGTCAATATTGACTCTAGTTTGGTGTTTCTCAACTCGCTTTTGTACTGAAGGGTCGCGGCCCTCCTCCAACAACTGCTTTGCTTCAGCTAACTTCTGTCTCGCCTGCTTGAGACTGACAGAGGGGTAAACTCCCAAGGCCAGTGTTTTCTGCCTTCCTTTGAATCGGTACTTTAGCCGCCAATACTTGGAACCATTGGGTTTGACCAATAGGCGTAATCCCTGCTGATCTGTAAGCCACTGATCCTTGTCGCTTGGTTTGGCCTGTTTGATTTGTGTATCTGTAAGGGCCATTGGTGGTGCTACCTGTTTCTAAATTGAACCGAGGTAGCACCAAATGTAGCACCAGATAGCACCGGATGACAATGAACTAGAGCGGAGGACTGTGTAACCTCCAGATAGCAAAAAGCCCCGATTTACGGGGCTTTCTGGATGATTCCGAACTTCTTCGGATCTTGATGTGGTGCCCAGGGCGGGACTTGAACCCGCACGAGCATAGCTCACTACCCCCTCAAGATAGCGTGTCTACCAATTCCACCACCTGGGCAAAAATCTTTACTGTTGTTCCTCTGAATCAGTTTCCTGATTTACAGCTGGCTCTTGCGAATCGCTGCTTTCAGTCGGAGCCTGAGGAACATCACCGGCTTCCAGATCTGATTCAAGTTGCGGGATATCGCTTTCGATTTCTGGCAACTCGTTGGCCGGTCCAACTTGCTCAACTGCAGCGGGTATTTGCGGCAGATTTGCATCGACATCGGCATCTGCGTTTTGACGAGCCAAAAAGGCCAGCCCCAAACTGGTGACGAAGAATACAGTAGCAAGAATTGCTGTCAAGCGGGAAAAGAAATTTCCGCCACCCTGACTACCAAAAACTGTCTGAGATGCACCTGCACCAAAGGAGGCACCGGCCTCGGCACCTTTACCTTGCTGCAATAAAATCAGGCCGATAATACCCAATGCAACCAGAACGTGTATACCTAAAACAATTTCTTCCATTTTATGGAAACTCTCTACCGGGGTTGTGCTAACCCGTTTTTAGTATTCCCTAACCCGCTCGCTGAATATTATTCAGCAGCACGACAAATTGCGGCGAACTCTTTCGCATCAAGCGAAGCGCCACCCACAAGGGCGCCGTCAATATCAGCCTGCGCAAACAAGGCACTGGCATTAGCGGATTTTACACTACCGCCATATAAAATCTGTATCTGCTCACCTACATTACCGAGCTCACCCCGAATAAATTGGTGAACGTCCTGCGCTTCTTCAGGCGTTGCAGTTTTACCTGTGCCTATTGCCCAAACAGGTTCATAAGCCACAACTGAATGCTTCCAGGTATCACTTTCGATGATGTCGCTAACAGCTTTAAGCTGGTTTGCGATCACCTCGAGGGTACGCTCCTGCTCGCGCTCTTGCAGGGTTTCCCCGACACAAAGGATCGGGATCAAACCAGCCTGCTGGGCAACCACAAACTTCTTGGCTACCAGCTCGCTTGTCTCCCCATAGAGACTGCGACGCTCGGAGTGCCCAATAATGACATAGCGAGCATTCCAGTCGAGCAGCATTTCAGCGGATATTTCACCGGTATATGCGCCACTGGATTCCTGACTGAGGTTTTGCGCACCAACACTAAAGCGCTCCCTATCTTCTGCTACCTGGGATACCAGGGGAATATAAGGAAATGGCGGGCAAACAACAACGTGAGCGGCAATAGCCTGCAAGTCGAAGTCAGAAAAAAAACGTTCGGCAAAAGCTTTATTGCCGTTCATTTTCCAGTTAGCTGCTACCAGCGGTATTCGCATGTGTGCTCCTTTAAGGGGCGCAAATCTTAGCGACATTGCCGCCAACATACAACCAAAAATATACGAGTTTACCTATCTCACTGATGGCGCCCTATAGAACGCCTCAGGAGCCCCCTAATGAAGGGCTCAGCCGCCCCCAACCCTTTGTACTACAGCGGAGATCTGCTGTGCCAGTTGCTCTACCTGAGTGCTATCACGGCCCTCCACCATTACCCGGATAAGGGGCTCAGTACCAGAGGGACGCAGCAGAACACGACCATTGTCAGCGAGTTGAAGCTCCGCATCACTGACCGCTGCCATAACTTCCGGATGGTCGAGTATACCATCGCGATGTCCAAGTCGCACATTAATCATGTGCTGGGGAAGCATCTGCATGCGCGCCTTGAGCTGGTGCAGAGGTAGGCCAAATTCAGAAAGGGCTCGAAGCACCTGAAGAGCAGCAACAATACCGTCTCCGGTTGTTGAAGCATCGGCGCAGATGATATGGCCAGAAGATTCACCACCCAGCATCCAGCCATTGGCCTTCATTTTTTCGAGCACATAGCGGTCGCCAACTTTAGCGCGCTCAAACGGGATACTGCGCTCCCGCAGGGCCAACTCAAAGCCGTAATTACTCATCAGGGTACCGACAATGCCCTTACAGCCCCCAAGATGCTCCTGCTGGTAAAGGCCGATAATAAAGAGCAGCTGATCCCCATCGACAAGATCACCATTGCGATCAACAAACAAAACCCTGTCGCCATCACCATCGAAAGCGATCCCGAGATCTGCACCTTGCTCCACTACTGCGCTCTGTAACTGCTTGGGTTTGGTAGAGCCACACTCCAGATTGATATTTAGTCCATCCGGGCTAGCACTTAAGGCAGTCACTTCTGCTCCCAGCTCTCGAAAGACCTTTGGTGCTATGTGATAAGTGGCCCCGTTTGCGCAATCAAGAACGATTTTGAGACCATCCAGAGAAAAGTTCCAAGGTGTGGATGCTTTGCTGAATTCGATATAACGCGAGGCCGCATCATCTACTCGATATGCCTTGCCTAGATTTTCCGCCGCCTCCATGGGAAGCTCGAGTGCCGCTTCGATCTCGCGCTCTACTTCGTCGGGCAATTTGTAGCCTTCGGCACAGAAGAACTTGATGCCGTTATCGTGAAAAGGGTTATGCGAGGCGCTGATTACGATTCCCGCTCGAGCGTGAAAAGTGCGAGTGAGGTAGGCAATAGCAGGGGTAGGCATGGGCCCCAATAGGCCCACATCAACTCCAGAGTAGATTAAACCCGCCTCCAGGGCAGCTTCAAACATATAGCCGGACACTCGCGTATCCTTGCCAATCAAAATATAGGGGCGACTGGACCTCTTACCCGCGGACATCTTACCCAGCACCTTACCAGTGGCGTACCCTAATCTCAGCATAAAGTCCGGGGTTATTGCCCCCTTCCCCACATGTCCACGAATTCCGTCAGTGCCAAAGTACTTTCTTTCCATTTCTGTTCTCTACTGCAGCTAACTACGCCGCATTTAATTTGTAAAAGTTATAAAAATGCCTCCACAATTTTAGGAGGCTAATGTTTGTAGGAATTAGGCTTTAAACCCCTCGACCACTTGCTGTAATCGCAAAACATCAACTGTCTCTGCAACATCGTGCACCCGTAAAATCTTTGCCCCTCGCTGGGCTGCCAGCATAGCAAGTGCAAGGCTACCTGGAAGCCGATCCTCCACCTCTCGCTGCAACAGGCGCCCGATCATCGACTTACGCGACAAGCCAGCCAGTATAGGGACATCCGCTGGCCCCAATTGCGACAAGGCACCTAATAAAGCCAGGTTATGAGCGTCGGTCTTGCCAAAGCCAAAGCCTGGGTCCAATAGGAGGCGCTCTCGGTTAATTCCCACAGCACAACAGGCCTCAATACGGTCCGCAAGGTAATGGGCGACTTCCGTTACTACATCTCTATAATTGGGGGAAGTTTGCATGCTATTCGGCTGTCCTTGCATATGCATAAGACATACAGGTAAATCTGTTTGCGCGGCAGCCGCAAGTGCACCTTCTCGCTCAAGCGCACGAACATCATTGATAAGCCCGGCTCCCACTTTAGCGGCTTCGCGCATCACTGTCGGTGTACTGGTATCTACCGAGACGACGACATCCAGCCTCGTACAAATCGCATCTACCACGGGGAGCACCCTGTCGAGCTCCTCCTGCTCAGAAATAGGAGCGGCTCCAGGCCGAGTGGACTCCCCACCCACATCAATAATTGCGGCCCCCTCGTCTAGCATTTGCTCGGCCCGACACAACACAAGAGACAGGTCTAGCATGCCAGCCTGATAGTAACTGCCGCCATCGGAAAAAGAATCTGGGGTGGTATTGAGAATCCCCATCACCACAGGTGAGGAGAGGTTTAGTGTGTGTTTTCCACAGGTGATTTTCATATACAGAGATAAAAAAACGGAATGTCTCATCGGGTTGGGCTGATGCCATCCCGACCTACATTCCGCTTATGCCATTTGAATGTTTCGCTGAGAATCAGTGCTCGTTTAACGGGCCACCAACTGGATTACTCTTGTCTGCCTCAGTAGAGGCCTCAGATGTATCCGTTTTATCTACTTCATCGGTTGAGCTGTTGCCGCCGGAACCAAAATTGTTATCTTCCCAGTCTTTAGGTGGACGCACTTTGCGACGAGCCATCAGGTCGTCCACTTGTTCTGCATCTAGGGTTTCATACTCCATCAGGGCATCTTTCATGGCTTCAAGGATATCTCGATTTTCCTCTAGCAACTGGCTGGCACGTTCATAGCAGCTATCAATGATACGGCGAACTTCTTCATCAATATCATTAGAGGTCTTGCCGGAAACCGGGTTACCCTGCCCCGGCTGGCCGCTTTCATCTTCTCCATAGTGCAAGGGACCAAGTTTCTCAGAGAGTCCCCATTTGGTCACCATACTACGTGCCAGGTCGGTAGCGCGCTCGATATCGTTGGACGCGCCGGTTGTCACACCATCTATACCCAGGGTCATCTCTTCGGCAATACGACCACCAAACAGTGAACACAACTGGGATTCAATCGCACGTTTGGAGAGGCTGTACTTATCCTCCTCAGGCAAGAACTGGGTAACACCCAGTGCACGGCCGCGAGGGATAATGGTGACTTTGTGTACTGGATCATGTTCTGGGACCAGGCGACCAATAATCGCATGACCCGCTTCATGATAAGCAGTATTCACTTTCTCTTTCTCATTCATCACCATGGACTTGCGCTCGGCACCCATCATGATTTTGTCACGGGCACGCTCAAACTCCTCCATGGTCACCGTACGCTTATTAGCGCGAGCAGCAAAAAGTGCAGCTTCATTCACCAAGTTGGCTAAATCGGCACCGGAGAAACCGGGTGTACCCCGCGCAATAGTCTGAGCATTGACCTTGTCATCCAGTGGTACCTTGCGCATATGCACAGTCAGAATCTGCTCGCGGCCGCGGATATCCGGTAGGCCGACAAATACCTGACGGTCGAATCGACCGGGGCGCAACAGAGCATGGTCGAGTACGTCCGGGCGGTTAGTGGCGGCAATCACGATCACCCCTTCATTGCCTTCAAAGCCATCCATCTCTACCAGTAGCTGGTTGAGTGTCTGTTCACGCTCGTCATGACCACCGCCAACACCGGCGCCACGATGGCGGCCTACGGCGTCGATTTCATCAATAAAGATAATGCAGGGAGCTTGCTTCTTGGCCTGATCGAACATGTCACGGACGCGGGAAGCACCCACGCCTACAAACATTTCTACGAAGTCGGAACCGGAAATAGAGAAGAAGGGCACTTTTGCCTCACCGGCAATGGCCTTAGCCAGCAGGGTCTTACCGGTTCCGGGAGGACCACACATCAGTACACCACGGGGGATATTACCGCCCAGGCGCTGGAATTTAGTGGGGTCTCGTAGAAACTCTACCAGCTCCTGTACTTCTTCCTTTGCTTCATCCACACCCGCAACATCGGCGAAGGTGGTCTTGATCTGATCTTCGCCTAATAGGCGCGCTTTACTTTTACCAAAAGCCATAGGCCCGGAACGGCCACCAGCACCGCCCTGCATCTGGCGCATGAAGAACATAAAGACGGCAATAATAATGAGGATCGGGAAGCTCGCTACCAAGAGTTGCTGCCAGATACTGGGAGATTCAGGTTCACGGCCAACGAACTGGGTATTACTGCGCACCAACTCATTGGTGAGTTCATCGTCAATAATCTGTGGCTGGATAGTCTTGAAGCGACTGCCGTCGGCTTTTTCGCCAGTAATCACCAGACCATCCACAACGACGCTTTTCACCTGTCCCGACTGCACATCCTGAACAAAGTCGGAATAACTGAGAGCCTCATCCCGTGTCTGCGGCTTAAAATTCTGAAATACCATCAGCAGCACCGCCGCGATGATCAACCACAGTACAAGGTTCTTTGCCATATCATTCAAAGGGATAGCCCTCTCGCTTTCGCACTCAAAATCCGTTCATTTTGCTGTGCCGATCCTATCTATACCCATCAAATCAGTATAGGTGTAGGAGACAACAGCCCTGCCGCCCAATAGGAATAATGCTTATACCATATCGAGCAGGCAGACTAGAAATACGCCTTCGCGCCTAATTGCCCTTAAAGCCCCTGGCCACCAAATAGACTTCGCGAGAGCGAGGCCTGGAGGCGCCAGGCTTACGAGTCACAACACTGTTGTAGCTCGCGCGCAAGTCGCGGATCAGCTCATCAAAACCCTCACCCTGGAAGACTTTGGCAACAAAAGCACCGCCGGGCTTTAATACCTGCCGGGCCATATCTACTGCCAACTCTACCAAATACATGGAGGCGGGCTGATCAACATCGCGTATCCCACTCATATTGGGGGCCATATCGGAAATCACAAGGTCTGCCATCTCATCGCCAAGATGTTGCAGCAGCTCGTTGAGCACTGACTCCTCAGTAAAGTCACCTTGCACAAAGTCCACACCGGCCAGGGGGTCCATCGGCAATATATCAGACGCCAAAACCCGGCCTTTGTGCCCCACTAGCTCCATCGCCACCTGAGACCACCCTCCCGGTGCAGCGCCCAGGTCAACAACCGTCATGCCTGGCTTGAACAGGCGGTCCTTATCCTGTAACTCCTGCAGCTTGTAGCTGGCACGGGAGCGATAGCCCTCTTTCTGGGACTGTTTGACGTAATGGTCATTAAAATGTTCACGCAGCCAGCGGTGGCTGCTCTTAGATCGGCCCATCGGGTACAATGCCTACAATCACTACAGCTTATTAGTAAGAGCGGTCATAAGCCGCGATCGGGTCAGCCAAACAACTGCTGACGAAGATCGAGGCTTTTGGTCACTCCCATATCGATATCCACAAAGTGGTAATGGAGTATTGTATGCCTTTAACCGCCGACCGCAAAAAAGCACTGCGCTCTCTCGGTCACAATCTCAAACCTGTCGTGACTGTAGCGGGCAATGGGCTCAGCGAGGGCGTGATGGAAGAACTGGAACGTGCACTGGAAGATCACGAGCTGATCAAGGTAAAGCTGATGATCGCTGACCGTGAAGTCCGACATCAGATTGTAGGGGAGCTCTGCCAGAAATCCTCTGCTGAACTGATCCAGGAGATTGGTAAAATCGCTTTAATCTATCGAGCTGCGAAGAAGCCGGATGTACGCAAGTCTAACTTGCTGCGCTGATGTTTTATCAAGAAGCGGCCTCTGCCGTTTCTTGATAATCTCCATCAAGTATCTTCATCAACAGCAAGCTCACAGGGTACAGACAGTTCCCACATCTCATCGCTAGAAAGTCGAGCAAGCCAACACTTCCGCCCATCCGTAAGTAACTGGAATTTGATGGGCTTCGCCATATCTCGACCAATTAATGCCATATGCTGCCGATTACGTTCAACGACCAGAATACTTTTATCTACAAACACTTCAGAGCCCAGAGTAACTTTAACCCCACCCAAGGCTTCTGAAACCAGCACTTGTATCTCCGCAGTAACTTCTGGGCTAACCTTTTTCAAAAGCGCCGGTTGGACACTCTGAATATTTGACTGAGAGGCACATCCCAAGCATATAACGGCAAGACAGCAGTAACCTATCAGGGCTGCAATTTTCATTTTATCTCACCATTATCCGATTGCTACGAGAAGCTTCTTTTGGCACTTGAACATTTGATACTGGAATGCGTGAATTGATACCAGACTCAGAAAATGCACTAACGGCTATATCACCACACTCCCCTGTTTCAATATAGTTTAGGGCTGCCGCAAAACGAGCCTCATTGGAATCACCTAAAAGATGATAAAAGTCATCGCCGATATGACAACCCGGCAAATCAGCAGCTGTATTATCGGTACCATTAGGGGCAAACCCATCTGAATAATCGCCAAAGCCTTTAGCATTCACACCAGAAAACTGAATTGTGAAATAAGTAGTACCACAATTATCCAACGGATAAAAACCATAGGGCTTGCCACAAGTAGTTTCACCAATCTGAATAACCTCTATATCTACTCCGCGCAAGCCATTAATAATAGCTTCACTGGCCGAGCAAGTATTCTCACTGGTCAAAACAAATACACGTGGAAGGTTCAATGTAGGCAAAGGGGCTCCTTTCAATCCCTCATCTATAAGCCCAAGCGCAGAGGTATGGAACGGGGTCGAGTCAATTGGTTTCCCTGTGATTGGGTTTGTCTCTGGATGCTTATTATTAAACTTGGTCCGCTCAAAGGGCTGGCCAATTGTTACTGTACCAGCAATCATATAGGCTAGCTCTGCGGCAATATCTAAATACCCACCGCCGTTATAGCGTAAATCCAACACTAAATCTTCAACAGAAGCAGTATCTAACTGGGTAACTGCATTAATTAATTCCGCCTCAGCTGTTGCAATATGATCATTGAAAAGTATATAGCCCACTCTGCGACCGGAGCCCGTCACCTCGGTCTTTACAAACTGAACTGGATCAGACTTCACTGCTGAGGCAACTAGAGTAACCTTTTCAATCAAGGAAGAACCCACTTGCCTAAATTCAAAAGTGTGGGATTCACCTTCACTCTCAGGCCACAGGCCATTATTTAGCGTATCTATATCTTCACCATTGGCCAAGTCGACTCCATCCACACTGATCACCTCAGCACCCCGAGTAATAATACCTGGCAAACTTTCATTGCCTTCTTCATCTAGGTAGGCGACTACTGCCTTTCGTGGTGGCTCACTCGATAGAAGTGCCCACTGAAGTCCATAGCCAACATAGACTCCGGACTCGGTTTGCGATAACCATTCGCTGGTCGGAATCGTGTAGTGAAAACGATCCTTATCTCGGCCGGAGGGCGTCTTCTTAAAAGTTTTCAGCTGATCAAAGTAAGCCAAAGAGTCATCAAAGCTTGCCGGATCCTTATCTGTAATTTCATCGTACCAAAGGTAGACTTCATTACTCATGGAACGAAGCCAGTTGTTTTCGTCGACGCGTGTTCCCAGCTGATCGATATATTCGTAGCCAGTTGCTGGGTCGGTACCAGTTCTTGGTGAGACGCATCTAGCTACAAAAGTCGAGGATGGCAAAAAGTTATTCTCTACCCAAGATTCTCCAGCCGAGGTAGGAAGCTCTGCATTACCAGCAGTACCCGTAGCATTCGTTCTTTCAGGCGTATCATCTCCGCTGCCGCCGCCACTACCACAAGCAATCAGAGCAAGCGTTCCAAACGCCATCATTCCTTGCAAGGCAAGTTTACGAAAACGGGTCCCCATCCCCCAGCTCCTTTAATATTTTTGTCTAATACTATTAAAGTAGGGGAGGTTATCACTATTAATCAAAGCCAGCGATAGTCAAAGAAATTTAAGAATAATTTCACTCTGAAAAAACAAATGGAGCTGAAACATCCAATACTAATCTGGTATCAGTGTCTCAGCCCCATTGGGTAATGGCCACCTAATGATTAAACATCAGGCGCTATTTTATTAGTCGCAAACCCTCCCAATTACACCCTGCAGACTGTCTTTGGCATCGCCAAACAACATACGAGTATTCTCTTTATAGAACAGGGGATTTGCCACACCCGCATAACCAGAGGCCATAGAACGTTTAAGCACCACCACTTTGCGCGCTTTCCAAACTTCCACTACAGGCATTCCAGCAATTGGAGAGCCGGGTTTTTCTACGGCATCGGGGTTAACAGTGTCGTTGGCTCCGATCACCAGTACCAAGTCGGTGCTGGGGAAGTCGGGATTAATTTCATCCATCTCTAACACTATGTCGTAAGGCACATTGGCTTCGGCCAGTAAGACATTCATATGGCCCGGCAGTCGCCCTGCAACAGGATGGATACCAAAACGCACTGTTTTACCCATACCGCGCAGGCGATCGGTCAAGTCGCTGACGGCTTGTTGCGCATGGGCAACAGCCATTCCGAACCCAGGCACGATAATGATGCTATCGGCGCTCTTGAGGTCATCGACAAGTTCCTGCTGGTCAATGGCAATCACCTCACCCTCGACTTCCTCATCGGAGACTTCCCCACCGTCAGAGCCAAAACCACCGAGAATCACACTGATAAAAGAGCGATTCATACCGCGGCACATAATATAGCTGAGGATCGCACCGGAAGAACCAACGAGTGCACCAACTACGATAAGCAGGTCATTGCCTAGCATAAATCCAGTAGCCGCTGCGGCCCATCCTGAGTAACTGTTCAGCATGGAGATAACCACCGGCATATCAGCCCCACCGATAGCAGCCACTAAGTGGATACCTAACAATAAAGCAATAGCGGTCATCACTAGTAGATTGATAACCGTAGGTCCACTCACTTCTGCAGGCACAAAGAGCACACCTAATACGATACAGGCCAGGATAGCAATTAGGTTAAGCCAGTGCCGAGCCGGCAACATCAAGGGCTTACCGGAAACTATGCCCTGTAGCTTACAAAAAGCAACGAGTGACCCCGTTAAGGTGATAGCCCCAATAAACACCCCAAGATAAATTTCTGTGCTGTGCACAACATGTGCAGAACCATGGAGATTGACTCGAGGATCGAGAAAGCCCCCCCAACCAATTAAAACTGCCGCAAGGCCAACGAAGCTGTGCAGAAGGGCTACCATCTGCGGCATCTGCGTCATAGCCACGCGTTTTGCGAGTGACAGGCCTATTACAGCCCCCACCACCATGGCAATAATCACCATCCAGTAAGCGCCGGAGGCAATACCGGAAATAGTGGCTATTATGGCAACCGCCATACCAACCATTCCGTAGATATTCCCCCGGCGCGCAGTTTCATGACTGGACAAACCGCCCAGACTTAAAATAAACATTACCGCGGAAAAAAGATAAGCCATTGCAATCATACCGTTCATCACTTATCTCCTTTCTTAACGACGAAACATCTTCAGCATCCGGTAGGTAACAAAAAAACCACCGAATATATTGATACTAGCTACAAGTACACCAACAAAGGCCAGCAAGGTTACAAGCCCAGAACCAGTAGCTCCCAATTGCAACAATGCCCCCACCACAACAATCCCAGAAATCGCATTAGTAACACTCATCAATGGGGTATGCAGGGCATGGGTGACATTCCAAATTACCTGCCAACCGACAAAAATGGCCAGCACAAAAACGGTAAAGTGTGAAACGAAGTCTGATGGAGCTACCCGGCCAAGCCAAAGAAGTAATATTCCAGCGATTGCCCAGAAAACAAAAATGGATAGGGGTGATTTACGTTTTTCAATTTTATCTTCTACGGAAACCTTGGCTTCCTCAGCCACTTTAGTTGGCTTCTGGGGCTGCGCAGAGATCTTAGGGGCGGGAGGCGGCCAGGTAGTTTCC
Organism: Microbulbifer mixtoriginis (SeqCode); assembly: GCF_052466765.1. Taxonomy (NCBI): domain Bacteria; kingdom Pseudomonadati; phylum Pseudomonadota; class Gammaproteobacteria; order Cellvibrionales; family Microbulbiferaceae; genus Microbulbifer; species Microbulbifer mixtoriginis (SeqCode). The sequence continues at coordinate 3,422,345 of NZ_CP174289.1, read as the reverse complement.
CCGGACTTCACCACAGTTGCCCCACGAATAACCTCATCCTCAAAATTAAGATCTATTTCACCATCCTTTTTCGGAGTGAGTTCACTGAGTAAATGGGCGAGATTGGTGGAGTACAACCGGGAAGATTGTGCCGCTGCACGGCTGGGTAAATTGGTGTAGCCAATGATTGTCACATCGCTATGTACAGTTTTCTGATGAGGGACAGTGTAATCACAGTTCCCCCCCATTTCTGCCGCCAGATCCACCACCACAGAGCCAGGCGCCATGCTGTCAACCATATCGGCAAGCCATAGTTTTGGTGCTGGTTTACCGGGTATCAATGCCGTCGTAATAACAATATCCACATCCTTGGCCTGTTCGCGAAACAACGCCATTTCCGCTTCAATAAATTCCTTCGACATCTCCTTGGCATATCCGCCAGAACCCGAGCCCTCCTCTTCCACCTCTACTGTGAGAAACTCGGCCCCCATGGATTCTACTTGTTCGCGCACCTCGGCTCGGGTATCAAATGCCCGAACGATGGCTCCCATACCTTTAGCGGTACCTATTGCCGAGAGTCCGGCAACACCGGCACCAATAACGAGAACTTTGGCTGGAGGGATTTTTCCCGCCGCGGTGATTTGCCCGGTAAAAAAACGACCAAAATTATGTGCGGCTTCGATGACGGCACGATAGCCGGCAATATTAGCCATGGAGCTGAGCGCATCCATTTTCTGGGCCCGGGAAATCCTGGGGATGGACTCTACGGCAAGTGCGTTAATATCATTATCGGCAAGCTTTTGTAGGAGCTCGGCATTTTGTGCTGGCTTTAAGAAGGCAATCAATGTTGCCCCCTTAGGGATTAAAGCCAACTCTTCATCCGTTGGCGGTTGCACTTTAAGAACAACTTCCGCCCCCTTTAGGCAAGCCACTATATCCCCACGGATCTCAGCACCAGCTTGTCGATATAACTCATCGGCAAAGCTAGCCTTTTCACCAGCCCCGGCTTGTACAACAACAGAAAAACCCAAGTCAATTAATCGCTTTACGCTCTCCGGAGTTGCCGCAACACGCGCCTCCCCCTCTACGGTCTCTCTAGGTATGGCTATTATCACCGCCGTGCCCCTCATATTTAATATTATGAATTTACAACTACATCCACCTCAAAAAGGACTAGTTTGCCCATTTTATAGTCAGGCCGAGTGTAAACTCAGCAAACTGGGATTGAAAGAGAAGCTATCTAATAGCCACAATTGGTGAAATTTATAAGGCTATTAATAAGTTACAGCTGCAACATTAATTCAAGCACATCATAAGGTCACAGCGATAAAAAAATAATAAACTGTGAAAAGGAACTTTCTATCACCCGTGAGAAGCAACAAAGGAATCGGGCCAACTTAAATAATACAAATACTCTTTGGTTTCACACTGGCCAAACAATGGGTTTGTTAATTCCCTAAAAGTTCTTTCTCATTAGGCTAATCATCACAAAAAAAACCTGGTAATAGGATCTTTCACCCATCAGAAATTGATAATGATGTAAATTCTTTTCATATACCCACCTGGAAATGGTTTCAAAAAACTTCTTTAGCATCTTCATTTCAAAGTGACCTGGCCAGATTTACTCTCAAAAACTCCTCTTGTACTAAAAGATCAATAGTTCCAAAATGGCGTAATAAGAAACAACGGATATCTCATACTGTACTTCATGGAATTAGAAGAATTTATTTTATTTGCCCCTCTCTCACGATTTTGGCACAAGTTTTGATTGTACTTTGGTAAGCCGTCTATCTAGCCACAAACGAGTGCCACTTCAAGTCGTGACGAATATTAGCCCTGCCATCATGTTGGTTGATGATAATCAAGAACGCGCTCACCTTGTCTGTGAGTGTTTAAAATCTGCCGGATACACTATTGTTGCGCAAATCAGCAGTGCCGAAGGGCTTCTATTCCAAGTAGAGAAATATCGCCCCGATGTGGTGTTGATCGACATTGAATCCCCTGATAGAGACATCCTAGAGAGCCTTGCCATCGTTAATCGTGAGGCACCCACACCAGTAGCTATGTTCTCCAGCCACAACAGTGCGGACTTTATCAGTCGCGCAGTTGAGTCTGGGGTCAGCGCATATATGGCCGAGGGGATCACTACCGAAAGAGTTGCCCCGGCAATAGAAATTGCCATGGCTCAATTCAAGAGCTTTCAGCTGTTGCGACAATCACTTGAGAAAACCCAACAGCAACTCAGTGATAGAAAAACCATTGAAAGAGCCAAAGGATTACTAATGGCCAAGAAAAAACTCAACGAGGAGGATGCGCATAAGATTTTGCGTAATCTTGCTATGAGTAGTAATGCCACCATGCACGCGGTAGCCGAACAGCTTATTCAATATTTTCAGAGCGAGCACTGAATCCCTAATGTCTTCCTTACTGTACCCGGAAAAGAAATCAATCAAGCTGCTGTATCTGAGACTCACCGACAGCGCCCCCCTAATCGTTGCCAAGGAGAAAGGTTACTTTAGTCAATTTGGCCTTGAGGTGGAGTTAAAGCGGGAGACTTCCTGGGCAACTCTGCGCGATAAATTGATCGGGCGTAGGGCCGATGCCGCAGCCATGCTGGCCCCTATGCCATTAACGCTCCCAGAAACTCTACCTGACTGTAAAGAGCGACTTATCAGTGGTTTGATTCTCAGTTGTAATGGCAACGCCATTACCCTATCTGAGGATCTCTATCAACGCCTCCAGCACTACACAAAAGAAGAAACGAAAACTGATATTGGTGTAGCACTAAAACAGTACCTGCAGAAAAACACTGGCATCTCACCGATAAGACTGGCCACGGTTTACCCATTCTCCAGTCACACACTACAGTTGCGCCATTGGTTACAGGCCGCAGGTGTGAATCCGGATCGGGATATACAGCTTATTATATTACCCCCCGAACAAATGCTGGAAAGCCTTCTCAGCGGCATTATTGATGGTTACTGTGTTGGCGAACCATGGAATAGCCTTGCAGCCCAAAAGGGTACTGGAGTGGTTGTTACGGCCTGCAATACACTATTGCCGGCAATGCCGGAAAAAGTATTAGCTGTGACCCAAAGCTGGCATAAGGCCAACCCGGTCAGCCACCTGGCTTTGCGTGCAGCATTACTGAAAGCCTGCTCCTGGTTAATAGCAAGAGAAAATCGCTGCGAAGCCGCCGGACTATTATCACAGAAACACTATCTGAATTTACCAGAGTCACTGTTGCAGCGCTCCCTGAATGATCAGATTCTCTACCGCCGCAACACCAATATCATAGCCAACCCAGGCTGGCACCTGTTTGCCCATATCGATAATGACAACGGTCGTACCTGTGAGACAAAAGCCCGGCAGTTAATAGAGATGTGCAGGGGGTTTAGTGAAATAGCAACGATAAACAGTCAAAACTTCAGGCCAGAGCTATACCATCAAACTGTGGATTTCCTCAATTCCAAGAAATAATGGCACATTAATTGAATGAGTATATATCGATGGTGCAATGGCTTGCCGCTAGGCGCATTCGCACAGTCAATCGCTCTTTCAACAAAAATATCGGGCAATGGAGTCCATTGACTGCGACCAAAGGGGCGCGGTGGTGGGCTTTTTTTATGCCTGTGAAGTATGCAAATAAAGGAAATGCGCATGTCTAGTGAATCCCTCAATCTTTTTTCATTTCGAGGAAGGATAAAGATTCTTCACCTAACCTGGGTGGCCTTCTTTATTACGTTTTTTGCCTGGTTTAACCATGCCCCATTATTGATGGCAATATCGAAAAGCCTGTCATTGACTCCTGATCAGGTAAAAACGCTACTGATCTTAAATGTAGCTCTAACCATTCCAGCACGAGTAGTAATCGGGATGCTCACCGATAAATACGGCCCCAGGCTTACCTACTCCCTGCTGCTTGCTATCGGCAGTGTACCCTGCTTTATTTTTGCCTTAGCGGATAACTTTATGCAGGCGGCAATAGGTCGCTTTCTGCTCGGTTTTATTGGCGCTGGTTTTGTCGTTGGTATCCGCATGGTTTCCGAGTGGTTCCCCGCCCGTCAACTGGGCACTGCTGAGGGAATTTACGGCGGTTGGGGTAATTTTGGCTCTGCCGCTGCCGCTATGAGCTTACCGACCATCGCTCTATTTTTTGGTGGCGACAATGGCTGGCGCTATGCGATTGGAATCACCGGAGTTATTGCACTGGTATATAGTGTGATTTACTACTTCTCCGTTACCGATACCCCCAAGGGCTCCACTTATTTCAAACCCAAAAAAATAGGGGCTATGGAGGTCACTAGTTCAGGAGACTTTGTACTGTTACTGATTATGAAGGTACCAATGTATGCCGCACTGGCGTTGTTGACCTGGAAACTTTCAAGCGGTGTAAACTTGATTTCCAGCCTCGCTGCCACCTTGATTTATTGTGGGCTCGGCTTACTTTACCTACTGGATGCACGCAAGACATATAGCATCAACCGGGAGATTTTCACTAATCCACCGGCTCCCGTACATCGTTACAAATTTAAGCAGGTAGCGGTACTCAACCTTCTTTACTTTGCTACATTTGGTTCAGAACTCGCAGTAGTATCCATGTTGCCACTGTTTTTCTCTGAGACTTTTACCCTAGACCCTGTAAAAGCGGGATTACTTGCCTCAGCTTATGCCTTCATGAACTTGATGTCTCGTCCAGCAGGCGGCTTAATCAGTGATCGCTGGGGACGCAAACCCACCTTGCTGATACTAACTGCAGGCCTGGCACTGGGTTACTTCACCATGAGCCTGATTGATGCCGAATGGCCACTCTACTTGGCGGTAGCCGCTGCCATGGCCTGCTCTTTCTTTGTGCAAGCCGGTGAAGGGGCTGTATTTGCTGTAGTCCCTCTAATCAAGCGCCGTCTTACCGGGCAGATCGCAGGTATGACTGGGGCCTACGGCAATGTCGGAGCAGTTTTTTATCTCACCGTGTTAAGCCTGGTTTCCTACCAAACATTTTTTATGGTTATCGGCATCACCGCTCTTCTGGGCTTTACAGCACTGTTATTATTGGAGGAACCCGAGGGTCAAATGGCTGAGGTACACCCAGATGGCAGCGTGTCGATGATCGATGTCGCCTGATAAAGAACAGCACACAAAAACTCCGGTAGGGATACAAAACGCCCATGGAGCTTCTAAAAATTTGCAGAGTAAAGAGTTGCATGCTCTGCAAATTTTCAGTGCTACCTGTTCCGGTCATCGCCAACACAATGATGATGCTTGTGCCGTACGGCTACCCGAGAGGCTAGAGTTAAAGCGCTATGGCGCACTCGCCGCAGTAGCGGATGGCGTCGCCAGCGCCGAGGCCGGCGGCGAAGCTGCTCGTGCAGCCATCAACGGTTTTTTCTCGGACTATTACAGCACCCCGGAAACCTGGTCTACTCGCCATGCTGTTGCACGAGTACTTCACTCCCTCAACAGCTGGCTATACCGGCAAAGTGGAGGCAGTGTGGAAATCCAGCGGGGTTGGCTGACCACTTTCTCAGCCCTGATTTTTAAAGGTACCAGCGCCCACATGGTGCATATCGGCGATACACGTATCTACCGCCTGCGTGCTGGCAAGCTTGAGTGTCTCACGCGTGATCACAGCCACCAGCTGTCTCCTGGGCGAACTTTTCTCAGTAGAGCCCTGGGAATGGATGTCCATATTGAAGTGGACTACCGTTGTGAAGCACTGCAAACCGGTGATATTTATTTACTGAGTAGCGATGGCATTCACGATTTTTTGCCAGAGACTTCTATCCAGAAAAGACTTTCTGAGTTTGACAAAACTACACCACAACAACTCATTGATGCGGCCCTAAAATCAGGTTCCAAAGATAACCTGAGTGCAGTCGTCGCCAGGGTTAATAATCTGGACTTTCCTCAATGCGACGAATTGGCAATGCACAGCCGAACGCTTCCCTTCACTCCCGATCTGAGCCCGGGACAAAAACTCGATGGCTTTCTTATTTTGCAGGAGCTATATGCCAGCAAACGTAGCCACCTATACCTGGCCCAAGATCATGTGACTGGAGAGCTTCGCGCGTTGAAAACTCCATCGGTAAATTACTGTGATGATCCAAACTATATCGAGCGTTTTATCGCCGAAGAATGGACCGGCAGGCGAATAAATCATCCAGGGGTTATCAAGCTATACGCTCCAAGAGCCGAACGCGCTTGCCTATATCATGTTCTCGAATATATTGAGGGGCAGACGCTGCGACAGTGGATGCAACTTAACCCTCAGCCAGAAGTATCCCAGGTAAGGGAATTACTTTCTCAGCTGGTAAGTGCCCTGCGCAGCCTGCAGCGATTAGAGATTGTGCACGGCGATCTGAAGCCGGAGAATATTATGATCCGCAACAATGGTCGCCTAGTGATCATTGACCTCGGAGGGGTCGATGGGCCAGGCCTTAGAGAGCAATTACATTTCACAGAAATTGATACTCCAGGCAGTAAGAATTATGCGGCTCCTGAATTCTTTTATGGCGATAGCGCCAGCCATCGTTCGGATATTTTTTCTCTCGGAGTAATTGCCTATGAATTACTCACAGGAAAATATCCCTACCCTGAGCGCCTCGGCAATCTGCACTATCACCTCAAAAGTTATCAACAATTGCGTTATACAAATGCATATGTGCACCGCAAGGATATCCCCCACTGGATAGATAGTGCCTTGCAAAAAGCCTGTGCTCCCAATCCTAAACATAGATACGATAGCCTATCCGAATTTATCCAGGACCTGCAGCATCCCAATCCAACCTTCAAACCTGCCCAGAGCCATCCTCTACTGGAAAAAAATCCAATTTTATTCTGGCAGCTCATAGCGCTGATCCTACTACTTTCCCACCTTCTGTATGTTTTCTAAAGCCCCTCTTGGTTAATCCCTCATTTGTCTCTCAGTAACTTAAGATGACATTTCCCGCTTAATAATCCACAAAATTTAACTAAGCACCAATTCAGAGCAGAAAAAAGGTTTTCTGCACCAACATATCGCAAAAATTGTGGACAATAGGAGCGGATAGGCGCCATCCCTGGGATAAATACTGGCATGAAGATTGAATGTATTTAATGACCAACAAAATTATCCCCCAATTCGAGGCAACGGCGCCTGTACTCTTCGGCAGAAGAGGAGGCGCCCTTGTCATATCATCCGCCCCTCCTGCCAAGAGAATCGCTTCTAGATGGCAGGAATATCAATGACGGAAAAGACAAAAAAGCAAAAGCTGGTTGTGATTGGTAACGGCATGGTCGGGCACCACTTTCTTGAGCAGCTGGCAGAAAAAAATGAAAGCATCGGTTTTACCGTCACAGTCTTTTGTGCGGAAAACAGACCTGCTTATGATCGAGTACATCTATCCGAATACTTCGCTGGGTGCAGTGCGGAAGATTTGGCGATGGGTCATATTGAGCAATATCGACAATGGGGTTTTGAGCTAGAGCTCAATAATCCGATAGCTTCCATCGATCGCGAAAAGCAAACTGTTACCACCCAGACTGGAAGCTTACATAGATATGATCAATTGGTCCTCGCTACTGGCTCCTATCCTTTTGTGCCCCCCATCCCAGGGCATCAACACGAGCGCTGCTTTGTCTACCGCACCATCGAAGATTTGAATGCGATTCGCGCAGCTGCGTCTAACGCGCAAAGTGGCGTCGTTGTCGGTGGTGGCCTGCTCGGTTTGGAAGCGGCAAACGCCTTGAAAACCCTGGGGCTTGACGCCCATGTGGTGGAATTTGCTCCAGGACTGATGTCCACTCAGCTTGATGAGGGCGGCTCCAATTTACTGCGAAAAAAAATCGAGGCCCTTGGCGTTACTGTACATACCAGCCGAGCTACCGAACTTATTACAGACGCTGACGGCCGCTTGCGTATGCAATTTAAAGGGGGGGACGAACTGATTACCGATATGATCGTGTTCTCTGCAGGAATTCGCCCTCAAGATGAGCTGGCAAAATCCTCAGGACTGCAAGTCGGTGAGCGAGGAGGTATTGTCATCGACAACCGCTGTCGTACATCAGACCCCAACATTTTTGCCATCGGTGAGTGCGCTCTCTATGAGGGGCAAATTTTTGGCCTGGTGGCTCCAGGCTACAGTATGGCTCGCACCACCGTCGCACAGCTCACCGGTATGGAGACGTTTTTTAATGGTGCCGATATGAGCACTAAATTAAAACTTCTCGGTGTGCAGGTTGGCTCTATTGGCGATGCTCACGGCCGCAGCGAAGGCGCTGCAGCAATTACTTTTGTCGATGAGCAGAGCGGCGTGTACAAGCGTATGATAACCGATGCTACAGGCCAGAAACTGCTCGGCGCTGTACTGGTTGGTGATACTGGGGATTACGATACTCTTCTGCAATATCATCTCAATGATATCGGCCTGCCAGAGCACCCGGAACAACTGATTCTTCCCTCAACTGACGGAGCGGAATCACTCCTTGGTGCTTCCGCTCTCCCCACTAATGCTACCGTGTGCTCCTGTTATAACGTGAGTAAAGGGCAAATTCTGGATGTTGTACATGGCGGCTGTCATACCTTGGCTGAAGTGAAGGATGCCACCAAGGCCTCCACGGGTTGTGGTGGTTGTGCCGCATTGCTGAAGGATATCGTCGATAGTGAATTAGCCGCTCTGGGAATGGAGGTCAACAATCATCTCTGTACACACTTCCCCTATAGTCGCCAAGAGTTGTTCCACATTATTCAGGTGGAGGAAATTAAAACCTTCGATGATCTCCTTCAAAAGCATGGTAGCGGCAAGGGCTGCGAAGTATGTAAACCCACCGCCGCCTCTATTTTCGCCTCCCTATGGAATGAACATATCCTGGAGCAAGCCCACGTTGGCCTGCAGGATACCAATGATACGTTTATGGCGAATATGCAGAAAAATGGTAGCTACTCTGTAGTACCGCGTATTCCCGGTGGAGAAATCACACCAGAGAAACTCATCGTGATTGGCGATGTTGCCAAACGCTATAACCTCTACACCAAAATTACCGGTGGCCAGCGTATCGATTTGTTTGGCGCACGCCTGGAACAACTACCGGAAATTTGGCGGGAACTCATTGATGCGGGATTTGAAACCGGCCATGCCTATGGCAAATCTCTGCGCACGGTAAAGTCCTGTGTAGGTAGTACTTGGTGCCGCTTTGGTGTGCAGGACAGTGTTTCCATGGCCCTGCGTGTAGAAAACCGTTACAAGGGGCTTCGCTCCCCACACAAAATAAAGATGGCTGTATCGGGCTGTACACGCGAGTGCGCCGAGGCGCAGAGCAAGGATGTGGGCGTTATCGCCACAGAAAAAGGCTGGAACTTATTTGTTGCCGGCAATGGCGGCATGCGCCCGCGCCACGCCGATCTATTCGCTACCGACCTGGATGATGAAACCCTGATTCGCTATATCGATCGTTTCCTGATGTTCTATGTGCGTACTGCCGATAAATTGCAGCGCACCTCGGTATGGCTGGAAAGCCTTGATGGCGGACTCGACTATCTACGTGAAGTCATTATCGATGACAAATTGGGAATCTGTACCGAACTGGAAATCCAGATGGAACGCGTTGTCGATAGTTATCAGTGTGAATGGAAGTCCGCAATCAACGATCCGGAAAAACTTAAACGATTTCGTCAGTTTGTTAACAGCAATGAGAGTGATGACAATATTATTTTCGTCAAGGAACGCGGCCAGCCCCGTCCCGCAACTATTGAAGAAATAATAGAAACTGCTGAATCTGCATAGAGACAATCCTATACATTTAATTTATGAAAATTTAATTTCAATTGCTGATTTTTCTCTTAATCCCGCAAGGAAATTGTTATGCACCAAGCCAGCGCCAGACAAAGCTCACATACATCCAATGCCATAACCCACCCCCATTGGCTGCCGATCTGCCAAAGATCAGATTTAGTCAGCAACTCCGGGGTGTGTGCCCTTTGGGGCGATACCTCCTCAGAAAAAACGGACTATCTAGCAAAACCTGAGAGGAAAGGTATCGCCCTATTTTTTTTACCGGGGCAAGAGCGACAACTTTACGCCGTTGACAACTGGGACCCGATCGCACAAGCTGGCATTATTTCACGGGGAATAATCGCAGAACTGGATGGTGAATTAACTATTGCCTCACCACTATATAAACATCACTTTCGCCTTGAAGATGGCGTTTGTATGGAGGACGGTAATATCCAGCTTGCCACTTACCCTTTAGCATTTAATGGAAATACCGTTTATATCGGTTGTGATAAATAAGCAAGAATAATAATGGCAGTAAAGGAATACCTAAGCACCCAGCGTTCCTGTACTACCTGCCCCTATTGTGGGGTGGGCTGTGGAGTAACTATTAACAAGGAAAAGCGGCAAAGTACTTCTGTAATTTCCGCCACAGGTGATAAACAGCACCCCTCTAATTTTGGCCGTTTGTGTGTTAAGGGCTCATCCCTTGGGGAGACACTCGGTGAGCATGGGAGACTCTTACGCCCACATTTGCATGGCGAAGCCTGTGACTGGGATACCGCTATGTCTTATGTGGCCAATGAATTCGCCCGCAATATTCACGAGCATGGCCCGAATTCAGTAGCTTTTTACCTTTCCGGGCAACTCCTTACTGAAGACTATTATGTTGCTAATAAATTAATGAAGGGGTTTATTGGCAGCGCCAATATTGATACCAATTCACGCCTTTGCATGTCCTCAGCCGTAGCTGGATACAAGCGCGCTCTGGGTGCAGATGCCGTGCCCTGTTGTTATGAGGATCTGGAAGAGGCAGATCTTATTGTTTTAATAGGCTCTAACGCCGCTTGGACCCACCCGATACTGTTCCAGCGTATGCAGGCAGGCAAGGCCAAAATTGTAGTCGTTGATCCGCGGGCTAGCGCTACCAGCGAGATGGCCGATCTGCACTTGGCGATAAATCCCGGCAGCGACGCAGCACTGTTTAATGGTCTGCTTAATTTCCTCGCCCAGCACAACCGCCTCAATCACCACTATATTCAGCATCATACCCAAGGCTTTGAGCTGGCACTGGAAGCGGCCCAGCACTGGTCCCTTCAGCAAACTGCACTGAGTTGTGGTGTACCTGCAGAAAAGTTATTAGCTTTCTTCCGTTTGTTTGCCGAAACAGAAAAAACACTTAGCTTTTACTCACAGGGGGTTAATCAATCCAGTAGCGGCACAGACAAAAACAATGCAATCATTAACTGCCACCTGGCAACAGGTCGCATTGGCAAGATTGGAGCTGGTCCTTTCTCTATTACCGGCCAACCCAACGCGATGGGGGGGCGTGAAGTAGGCGGCCTGGCCAATATGCTCGCCGCCCATATGGAGTTTAAAGAGAGTGATATCGATCGGGTGCGACGCTTCTGGGATGCTCCCAATATGGCAATGGCCCCCGGACTAAAAGCGGTGGATATGTTCCATGCAGTGGAGACCGGCCAGATCAAAGCAATCTGGATTATGGCCACTAATCCCGCGGTGAGTATGCCTGAAGCAGAGAGGGTGACTGAGGCACTACGTAAATGTCCACTGGTGATTGTTTCCGATTGCATCGCCGATACCGATACCGCCCGCTGTGCCGATGTACTACTGCCGGCCACTGGCTGGGGAGAGAAAAACGGCACAGTTACCAATGCAGAGCGGCGTATTTCCCGGCAGCGCACTTTTATCGATCCCACTGGAGAGGCGCGTCACGACTGGCAGGCTATCTGTGATTTGGCCAGCCGCCTAGGGTTCCGCGAGCAGTTTAACTTTGCCCATCCCGCAGATATCTTTCGAGAACATGCACAATTGTCCGGTTTCGAAAATAACGGCAGTCGCGCCTTTGATATCTCACTCTTTAGTAATATCGAGCAAAATGAATACGATGCGCTTCAGCCAGTACAGTGGCCGGTAAATCGGGAAAATCCCCAGGGTAGTGCACGATTATTTGGCAACGGAAAATTTTTCACTGAAACTGGTCGAGCCAATTTTATTGCTGTCAAGCCGCGTACACCCCGGCAACAAATAAGCCCTAGTTATCCCCTATGGCTAAACAGCGGCCGCATACGTGACCAATGGCACACCATGACCCGTACCGGCCGCTCGCGGAAATTGCTGGATCACAGTGAGATTGCCGAAATTCAGATAAACCCCAGAGACGCGCGTAAATACGGTATAGACGAGGGCGTGTTGGTAGAGTTACACAGTGCCCAGGGTAGAATGTGCGGACGTGCGGTATTAAACAGTGGCCAAAAACCCGGTGAGCTATTCGCTCCTATTCATTGGAGCCAGACCTTGGCCCAAGAGTCTAAGGTCAGCGCTCTTGCCGGGGCAGAGGTAGACCCAATTTCCGGTCAGCCCGAATTCAAACAGGTACCGGTTCAGCTGAAAGCCCTCGCCTGTAAGAGCTTTATCACCCTTATTTGCCCGGAACCACTGGCACAAAACCTTTGGCGCTGGCTACAGACCCATATGGAAGAAAATCTACTGCACTGGTATCGAGTGCCCTGTCAAAATGGATATCGCTTTGAGTTGGCGCTCAGCACCCCCTTGAATGGCCGCCAACTGGGTGCCCAATTACTACAAAAAAATCCAGATATACGCTGGCAGCAAATAGAGACCTTAAATAGCCAGCGTTGGCTTGCTTATAGCGAACAAATAGAGCTTCTTATTTTTTCCAGTAATGATTGGCAGACACTTCCTGATCGACGCACCCTGGAACGCTACCTACAACTGGAATTACCTGAAAACCCTGCCCAGTTTCTCCAGGCAATTCCACCAGGTGAGCGCATAGTATGCACCTGTATGCAGGTTTCACGTCCACAGATTGAAAAAGCAATCAACCAGGGGGCCGATTCCATTGATGCGCTGGGTGACGCCTTGGGTTGCGGGACCCGCTGTGGTTCCTGCAAGCCAGAGATTTCCCAGCTGTTGCGCACGAGACTGCAGCATAATGCACAGAACCACGCAGTTGCGGCGGTGCTGGAAACAGAGATTGTCAGATCGGCAAAAAGCCTGCGTGAGAAATTTGATAAGGTTTATAGCGCTTAAGACCAATATTGTTCGATAAATTCATATCCAAATGCGCGGATTGCGGTTTTCTCAACCAGCACTCCGCGCAAAGGCATAGCACTAGTCGCAATACACGCCCCACCTGGCCCATAAAGCCTCACACCCCCTACACTTAGAGCCGTTAATACACTGGCGCAGATATTTGGATCAAAGGTTTCAACCACAGCCATTATTGGCTTTTAGCAGCGGTGGCGGTTATTTGTATTATTTTTTATTCGCCAGATTAGCGCCCACCACAATTATAAGGAATTCCAGTGTTCAAAATTCAACATATTGACCATGTAGTGCTGAGGGTTAAATCCCTGGCTGCAATGCGCGATTTTTATGAAGGAGCCCTCGGCTGCACCATGGAGCGAGAGAATAAGGAATTGGGTCTCTATCAGTTGCGCGCAGGGCACTCATTGATCGATCTGGTTCCAGTTGATCAAGGCATCGGTCGCGAGGGTGGTACAGCCCCAGGCATAGAGGGGCGTAATTTACATCATTTCTGTTTACGTATAGACACTTTCGAAGCCGATAAAATCATTGCTTATTTGAAGGGGAAGAATATTGAACCCTCCGCGCCACAACAGCGCTACGGTGCCGAAGGCATGGGCCCATCAATTTATATTTATGATCCCGAGCAAAATTTAGTGGAACTCAAAGGCCCCCCCAAATTATTGAAATAACAGTATCTATCATTCGCCAGAGAGACATGCAACGATGAAAACCGAAGTGATCGAATATGCGGTAGATGGCAAGTCCTATAGCGGCTATCTCGCCTGGGACGACACAACTCAAAAAAAACGTCCCGGCGTTATGCTGGTTCACGAATGGTGGGGTCACAATGCCTTTGTACGCGAGCAGGCGGAAAGGCTCGCCGGACAGGGTTACTGTGCATTTGCGGTGGATATGTTTGGTAGTGGCAAGCAAACTGATGATCCCGCTGAAGCCCAGCAGTATCGCGATGAGGCACTTGAGAATCCTGTATCCCTCGAGGCATGTTTCCGCACCGCCCTCACCCTGCTTCAGCAGCATAAAGTTGTCGAGGAAACTCAAGTCGCTGCTCAGGGCTATTGCTTTGGTGGTGGCGTAGCCTTGACCATGGCACGCCTCGGTGTGGAACTTCGTGGCGTGGTCAGCTACCACGGAGCCCTGGCCAGCGAGGTTCGTACCAAAAAAGGGGGAGTCCAAGCGGAATTATTGGTTTACACCGGTGGTGCCGATAGCATGATCCCACCGCAACAGGTTGGCGCTTTTGTGGCGGAGATGCAGGAGGCCGAGGCCAAATTTACCCTGGTGAGCTACCCCGGCGTATTGCACGGCTTCACCAATCCTGCTGCAACTGAGCGCGGGCAGAAATTTGGCCTGCCGCTGGCCTATAACCAGGAAGCCGCGCAGGACGCATGGCTGGGCACTCTGGATTTTTATCGGAAAATTTTCCAGTAGTTTCAATCAAATATCTCAGGGGCCGAATAGTTCACCCCGCAAAAATACCCCGTTACTTGCCAATATCCAGATAGCGCGCCCCAGCCCCCTGCTCTGCAGCTTGGTCCCCTGGATTGCGGAGCGGGCAGCTCTCCATGGAAAGACAGCCGCAGCCGATACAGCCTTCCAAACGGTCGCGCAGCTGGGTCAGCTGGCGAATGCGTTGGTCCAGTTCCTCACGCCAGCCGGCGGAAAGTTTGGCCCAATCCTTCGCGGTGGGTGTACGCCCATCAGGAAGATTAGACAGGGCCTCGCGAATTTCGGCGAGGGGAATACCAGTGCTCTGTGCCACCTTGATAATGGCCACACGTCGCAATACGTCCCGCGAGTAACGCCGCTGATTGCCGCTGGTGCGCCAGCTGCTGATCAGCCCTTTACTTTCATAAAAATGCAGCGCACTCACCGCCACATCACTACGCTCTGCAACCTCACCTACGGTCATCTCACGACGGCATTTCTTGTTTCCACAAACCGACTCTTTCTTTTCACTGGTATCAGACATCAGATGTCTCCGACAACTATTGACCTCAATATTACTTGAGGTTTTACACTGCGCAGCATTCCATTGCAAGCCCAGGGAGAATCATGATGAACCGTAACAGTAAACAAACCTACCCAGTCATAGAAGTACCGGCTACAACTGCCACTTCCCTTTTAGTGGCAGCACAAAGTCAAAGTATCAGCCTGGCGGTGCAAGAGGGGCTATGCCAACCAATCACCTCCATGAGCGTAGAGAATAGAGAAACCGATAGCGGAGGGCGCCGGTGATACTTAACAGCGCAGCACCAACCCGCGAAATGGCGGAATCAGCTATACCGGTGCCGATGCGATTCACATTGCTGTGCCTGGCGGCGCTCACAATTATGTCTGGTGCCACCATAGCGCCATCCTTACCGGCGCTGGAGGCACATTTTGCCCAGCATGAAGATATTGCCCTGCTCAGTCGCCTGATTTTGAGCCTACCGGCATTAATGATCGCTCTATTTGCACCTATCGCCGGGTTTATATCCGACCGTTATGGTCGCAGGAAATTGCTGTTACTGGCGGTCACTGTTTACGCCCTGGCCGGCATCTCTGCACTGTTACAGGAAAGCTTGGTGGGACTTTTGGCCAGTCGCATCCTTCTGGGAATTGCAGTGGCGGGCACAATGACTTCAGTCACCGCCCTGGTAGGTGACTATTTCAGCCCCATTCAAAGGCAAACCTATATGAGTCAGCAGGGCGCCTTTATCAGCCTCGGCGGAGTTGTCTTCCTTTTGGCCGGTGGACTCTTGGCAGATTTACATTGGCGCGCGCCCTTTGCTATTTATGCAGTGGCACTACTACTAATCCCTGCCGTGTTGCGTTTTCTGCCAGAACCTACACGCAATCGCATTGAACCACTCCCCAACAATGTCACGAATGGAAATCCCGATTGGCCAGCATTCGCCTTGTTGCTGGGTGCAGCCCTACTAAACAGCCTTATCTTTTTCCTGATTCCCACACAGCTCCCATTCCTGCTAAAAGAGATTGGAGCAGACACCCCCAGCCTCGCGGGCATTGCCATTGCTGCCAGCAATTTAATGGGTGCCCTGGCTTCACTGGTTTTCTACCCTCTGGCACGTAACTACTTGGGAAAAAGTGGCGTTTTTGTGTTAGGTTTTACTGTTATGGCCTGTGGTATGGGGCTGATCGCCGAGGCAGATTCATTTAATGCGATAATAATGGCCACCGCGATTTACGGCTGCGGTATGGGGACATTGATCCCCCATATTTTCGCCACCGGGCTGGAATCTGCCACTCCCAATATTCGTGGGCGAATATCTGGAGCTCTCGCCGCCAGTGTTTTTATCGGACAATTTATCTCACCATTTATCAGCCAGCCCTGGATAGAACGTTTTGGCCTCGCCAGTGGCTTTTCTGCAGCCAGCACTACGCTGCTATTTTTAGCCTCCCTGGCACTGCTCCTGCATTGGTTAAAACCGAAGCCCTCCGCAAAAATGTTTTTGCAGTAGGATCTATACACACTAAAAATATTTTGGCCGAGCCGCCTGTAAGGCCACGCTTAGGAGAGAAAGTGAAACCGATAATTTCTGTTAGAGGTCTCGACAAGACATATAGTGGTGGGTTTAACGCCCTAAAAAGTATTGACTTGGATATTCAACGGGGTGAGATCTTCGCACTGCTCGGCCCCAATGGTGCCGGCAAAACGACTCTGATCAGTATAATCTGTGGCATCGTCAATCCTGGTCAGGGCAACGTTACAGTCAATGGTTACGATATCCAGCGTGATTACCGCCACGCACGGCGCGAAATTGGCTTGGTCCCCCAGGAAATTGCCACAGATTCCTTTGAGAGCGTGCTTGGCGCAATTCAATTTAGCCGCGGCTTGTTTGGCAAGCCGCCCAACCCCGCTTACCTGGAGAAAATCCTTCGACAGCTTTCCCTATGGGAAAAAAGAGACAACAAAATTGTCACCTTGTCCGGCGGTATGAAACGACGCCTGATGATCGCAAAGGCCTTATCTCATGAGCCCAGCGTACTCTTCCTGGACGAACCCACCGCCGGGGTCGATGTGGAACTGCGCCAGGATATGTGGGGGATGGTGCGCGACCTGCGCGACTCAGGCGTAACCGTTATTCTCACCACGCACTATATTGAAGAGGCGGAGGAGATGGCCGACCGGGTCGGTGTTATTAATCGCGGTGAATTAGTACTGGTTGAAGATAAAAAAACTTTGATGCAAAAAATGGGGGAAAAAGAGCTCAGCCTACAATTACCCACGCCTCTGGAAACTATTCCTGACAGCCTCTCCGACCTGCCACTGCGCCTCAATGGAGATGGTAGTGAACTCATCTATCGCTTCGATATCAAGAGTGAAAATACCGGTATTACGGAATTCCTTCGCCGCCTCACCTCTGCAAATATTGAATTTCGCGATTTATATACCAGGGAGAGTTCTCTCGAAGAAATATTTGTCAATCTGGTGCACTCTGCACAGCACCAAGGCGAGGAGCAACTCAGTGGGGAGGCACAATAATGAACTGGTATGGTATTGCGGCAATTTACAAATTTGAAATGTCACGGACTTGGCGCACATTGATACAAAGTGTCGCTTCTCCGGTACTCTCCACATCCCTGTACTTTATTGTTTTTGGTGCCGCTATCGGCTCGCGTATGGGAGACATCGAAGGTGTGAGCTACGGGGCCTTTATTATCCCAGGCTTATTGATGTTGGCGCTTTTGGGAGAAAGTATTGCCAACGCCGCCTTCGGCATCTTTTTCCCGAAATTTTCAGGCACTATTTATGAAGTGCTATCGGCACCGGTATCCCCCTTTGAAATTGTCGCCGGCTATGTCGGCGCTGCGGCCAGCAAGTCAATTCTGCTCGGGCTACTAATCCTTCTCACCGCGCGATTTTTTGTGGACTATGAAATCCTTCATCCATTCTGGATGGTCACATTTCTGGTGCTAACCGCCGTTAGTTTTAGCTTATTCGGCTTTATTATCGGCATCTGGGCCGATGACTTCCAAAAACTGCAAATTATTCCGCTAATGATTATTACCCCCTTAACCTTTCTCGGTGGGGCTTTTTATTCCATCAGTATGCTGCCGGAGTTCTGGCAAAAAGTGACTTTGTTTAATCCGGTGGTTTATCTGATCAGTGGTTTCCGCTGGGCATTCTACGGTGTGGCCGATGTAAACCTGGGCCTCAGCGTGGGAATGACATTACTCTTCCTTTTCCTATGCCTGGTAACAGTCTGGTGGATTTTCCGCACCGGTTACCGCATTAAAACCTGATCGGTGAGAGTTTAGGGATGGAGGAATTTCACGAAGGTGGCTGTGCCTGTGGCCTCGTACGATTTCGCGCCACTGGCCAGCCGCGCCGAGTGAGCCTCTGTTCCTGTAGCTGGTGTAGGGAACGCACCGGTAGCTTAATAGGCGTATCGGTGTATTTCGAAAAAAACAATGTAGAGTTCATTCGAGGCGGGCTGAAAAGTCACCGGTTAATGTCCGATGCAGGCCGTTGGATAGAATGCCAATTCTGTGGGCAATGCGGCAGCGCCCTCAGCTGGACACTGGAATTTCTCCCAGAGTTTCGCGGCCTAGCTGGAGGCGCCTTCGACGACCCGGTATTTATCCGACCAGAGCGTTACGTCTACTACCAAAACAAGCCGGGCTGGCTGGAAATAAGCGGCGATATCAACCGTTGCCCAGCGATGCCGGAAAACCCCAACCAGTAGCCTGTCAGCGGTAACCCCGCATAAAAAGCGCTACTGCCTTGCGCACCCGCTCGCGCCGCTCATCCTCCGCCTGTACCTCACAACAACCGATCAATACCCGCATGTGCCGGCAACCCAGCAGTATGCCCATAAAGTCCTCGGCGGCCTCGGCCGGATCTGCCACCTGCAGCTTGCCCATCTCGGTAGCGCGACGCAGCAATTGCTCAATATCTCGGAGGATGCGCTGGGGGCCCGCATCGAAAAACAACTGAGCAAGTTTTGATTCCTGCGCCGCCAGAGCACATAAAAGCCGTAACAGGCGGATACTATCCTCGCTATCCACCATGCTTAGAAAAGCCTGACCAATACGCTCCAGTACCTCTGCCACCGAATCCCCCTCTTTCAGATCGAAAATGGGCAGGGGCATCATCATCTCGCAGCGGGAGGTAATCGCAGCACTGAACAGCGTCTCTTTATCGGAGAAATGGCTGTATACCGTCAGTTTCGATACGCCCGCAGCAGAGGCCACCGCATCCACACTGGTAGCGGCAAAGCCTTTGGTCAGAAACAGCTCTTTGGCTGCATCGAGAATAGCCTGGCGTTTGGCCAGATCCTTGGGACGCCCGCGCTGGGCGGCCGTCTGAGTCTGTTCAGACATAGCACTCCATATACTGGACTCGCCAGTTTAATAAATTTACTATACTCGCTAGTATAACATTACCGGCCGCCCGGCCATGACTCGTCCACTTCCGGACTTACCTTGTCGCCTCGCCGCCGAGGAAGGGAGCCCCTATGTACCGATCGCTACTCTTCGCTGCCTTGTCGTTCAGCCTGCTGTTGTCCGCCTGCGCGCCATCAGAGTCCACCGAACAATTAGAAAAACCCCGCCCAGCGGTGATGGTCCAGCCACAAGTGGCCAGTGCCCAACAGGATTTTTATCCCGGCGAGGTGCGAGCCCGCTTCGAACCCGCTTTGGCCTTTCGCATCAGTGGCAAATTACAGCGGCGCCTGGTTAATGTAGGCGACCGTGTTGAGCAGGGCCAACCGCTGGCCGAACTGGATACCGAAGACCTGCTCCTACAACTGGATTCCGCACGCGCACGCCTCACCTCCGCCGTGGCAGACCAGCGCCTGGCCAGCAGTGAGCTGGGGCGCCACCGCAAACTATTGGAGCGCCAGCTGGTCAGCCAATCACAGTTCGATGCGGTGGAGACCCGTTTCGAAGCCAGCGATGCGCGCCTGCAACAAGCCAAGGCGCAATTAGACGTAGCGCGTAATCAAGCCGCCTATGCGGAACTAAAAGCTCCAGAGAGCGGCGTTATTGCCCGCCGCATGGCCGAGGCTGGCCAGGTTGTCGCCGCTGGTCAGGGGATTTTCGAACTTGCCGCCGACGGCGAACGCGAAGTGCGCATCGATTTACCGGAGCAGGCAATTAGCCATTTCCGTGTCGGCCAACCTTTGACCGTAGAACTCTGGTCGCAGCCCGGTAAATCCTTCCCCGCCCAGGTGAGGGAACTCTCCCCCGCCGCAGATCCGGTATCCCGCACCTTTGAAGCACGCGTGGCTTTTACCAATAAGACCACCGGCATTGAAATAGGTCAGAGCGCCCGAGTATTCGTTCCCAAAGCAGTGGCCACCGATGTTTTACAAGTACCCATGTCGGCAGTGAGCGCCGATAACGGCAAAGCCTTTGTCTGGGTACTGAACCGCGAACAGCAAACCCTGCATAAAACCGAAGTCACCGTGGGTGCCTATGGCCAGGAATTTGTACCGATTTTCTCCGGCCTGCGCACCGATGATTGGATCGTTGCCGCTGGTACGCACTTGTTATTGGAGGGACAACAGATTCGCCCCGTGGACCGTATGAATCGCCCGATCGATCCGGACCGCGCGCTTGCCCAGCAGGACTAACTAAGCACCACCCCAAAATAACAACTGGACTGAACGCTAAAACGCGCTCCGATGAAATTGCCGAAGCACTGTTAGTTCGATCAATCCGTGCTTCCATACAGAGAAATATCCATGGGCTTTAACCTTTCCGAATGGGCGCTGAAAAACCGTCCGCTGGTACTCTACGCCATGATCGTACTGGGATTGCTGGGCGCTGCCTCCTACACACAACTTGGGCAAAGCGAAGACCCCCCCTTCACTTTCAAGGTAATGGTGATCAATACCCTTTGGCCCGGCGCCAGTGCCGAGGAGGTGTCCCGTCAAATTACCGAGCGGGTGGAGAAAAAACTGCTGGAGACTGG
Source organism: Microbulbifer mixtoriginis (SeqCode) (assembly GCF_052466765.1). Taxonomy (NCBI): domain Bacteria; kingdom Pseudomonadati; phylum Pseudomonadota; class Gammaproteobacteria; order Cellvibrionales; family Microbulbiferaceae; genus Microbulbifer; species Microbulbifer mixtoriginis (SeqCode). Next base: position 3,401,381 of record NZ_CP174289.1, on the reverse strand, counting down.
TGACTACCAGCGCATCTCCTCTTTCTCCCGTCCCGGCCAATCCCAGGTGTTGTTTGTCGCCCGCGACGATATGCACTCGCGCTACATTCCCGATCTCTGGTATCAGGTACGCAAAAAGGTCAGGGATATCCGCCACACCCTACCACCGGATATCCAGGGCCCGTTTTTTAATGACGAATTCGGCACTACTTTCGGCAATATTTATGCGCTAACCGGCAGCGGTTTCGATTACGCCCTGATGAAAGACTATGCCGAGCGCCTGCAGTTGGCACTGCAGCGGGTCAAGAATGTGGGCAAGGTGGAATTACTGGGGCTGCAAGATGAAAAAATCTGGGTGGAAATTTCCAACACAAAGCTCGCCTCTCTGGGCATTCCCCTCAGTGCAGTGCAAAGTGCACTGCAGTCGCAAAATCAGGTCGCCGATGCGGGCTTTGTAGATACGGTGAGCGACCGCGTACGAATTCGCGTTAGCGGTCAATTTCATTCGGTCGATGAAATACGCCGCTTTCCCATCACTGCCGGCGGGCGTACCCAGAGGCTGGGTGATATTGCCGAAGTACACCGCGGTTTCAGCGATCCTGCACAACCTCGCATGCGCTTTATGGGCGAGGACGCTATCGGCCTGGCCGTTTCCATGAAAGAAGGCGGTGATATCCTCAAGCTGGGCAAACAGTTGGACGCCACCTTTGCCGAATTGCAGGAAGATCTGCCGATCGGCATGCAGTTACGCAAGGTGTCCGACCAACCTGCGGCGGTGAAACGCGGTGTGGGGGAATTCCTGCAAGTATTGGCGGAGGCACTGGGCATTGTCCTGCTGGTGAGTTTTTTCTCTCTCGGCAGCCGCCCCGGCTTAATCGTGGCGCTATCGATACCATTGGTGCTGGCCATGACTTTCGCACTGATGAATTACTTCAATATCGGCCTGCACAAGATTTCTCTGGGCGCCCTGGTACTCGCCCTTGGCCTGATGGTGGACGACGCCATTATCGCCGTGGAAATGATGGCCATTAAAATGGAGCAGGGGCTCAGTCGCCTGAAAGCCGCCGGCTTCGCCTGGACCAGTACTGCCTTCCCCATGCTCACCGGTACCTTAATCACCGCCGCCGGTTTCCTACCCATCGCCACGGCGGAATCCGGCACCGGGGAATACACCCGCTCAATCTTCCAGGTGGTCACACTTTCCCTGGTTGTCTCCTGGATTGCCGCAGTCATATTCGTGCCCTACCTGGGCCATTACCTTTTACCCAATCTGGCTCGCCACAATCACAGTGGCGAGGTTCAAGACCCCTACCAGAAGCCCTTTTACCAGCGCTTCCGCCGCCTGATTACCTGGTGCCTGCGCCACCGCAAAACTGTCATAGTGGCAACCCTGGCGATCTTTATTGGTTCCCTGGCACTTTTCCGCCTGGTGCCCCAGCAGTTCTTCCCTTCTTCCGGGCGCTTGGAACTGTTAGTAGATCTCAAGCTGGCCGAAGGCGCTTCGCTGAAGTCCACCGAGTACCAGGCCAAGCGACTGGAAACCCTGCTGGATAAAAACGACCTGGTGGAAAACTATGTGGTGTATGTGGGCACCGGTTCGCCGCGTTTCTATCTGCCATTGGACCAGCAGTTACCCGCAGCCAGCTTTGCCCAGTTTGTAGTGATGACCCGTAACGTAGAGGAGCGCGAACAGGTACGCAGCTGGCTGATCGAAACCATGGAGAAGGAATTCCCCACTCTTCGCAGCCGGGTATCCCGCCTGGAAAATGGCCCACCGGTTGGCTATCCGGTGCAGTTCCGCGTCTCTGGTGAGCATATTGGTGAAGTGCGCAGCCTGGCCCGTCAGGTTGCCGAGCGCTTGCGGGAAAATGCCAAGGTCACCAACGTCCACCTGGATTGGGAGGAACCCAGTAAAACCGTCAACCTGAATATCGATCAGGACCGCGCCCGCGCTATGGGCGTGAACAGTGCCTCTCTCTCCCGCGCCCTGCAAAGCTCACTCACCGGTATTACCGTTAGCCAATACCGCGAAGACAATGAGCTGATTGACGTGCGTGTGCGCGGCGACGAGCAGGAACGCTACGCCCTCAGCCAACTGGGTAACCTGGCGGTGCAAACCGACAGCAGCCGCAGTGTCCCCCTGAACCAAATTGCCACCCTGGAGTACGGCTTCGAGGAAGGGATTATCTGGCACCGCGATCGCCTGCCCACGGTCACAGTACGTGCCGATATTTATGGTGAAGAACTGCCCGCAACCGTGGTGAATGAAGTCTGGCCCCGCCTGCAGAACATTCGAGAGCAACTGCCACCGGGCTACCTTCTGGAAGTTGGTGGCAGTGTGGAGGAATCCGAGCGTGGACAAAAATCAGTGAATGCCGGTATGCCGCTATTTGTCTTGGTGGTATTCACCCTATTGATGCTGCAGCTGCGCAGCATGTCCCTGTCCACCATGGTCTTCCTCACCGCGCCTTTGGGACTGATCGGGGTTACCTTGTTCCTGCTGCTGTTCGGCAAACCCTTCGGTTTTGTCGCCATGCTCGGCACCATTGCCCTGGCCGGTATGATTATGCGCAACTCCGTCATTCTGGTGGATCAAATACAGCAGGATATCAGCCAGGGCTTGAGTACCTGGGAGGCAATTATTGAGTCCACTGTGCGGCGTTTCCGCCCGATCGTTTTAACCGCTCTGACTGCGGTATTGGCGATGATTCCACTGTCGCGCAGTGACTTCTTCGGCCCCATGGCTGTCGCCATTATGGGGGGACTGATCGTTGCTACTGGCTTGACCCTGATCTTCCTGCCAGCCCTGTATGCAGCTTGGTTCCGAGTGCGAGAGGAGAAAACAGAGATAGCAGTAGAAACGCCAACGGAGTTAAATGGTGCTGAACCCCAAGCATCCTGATAACTACAGATGCTTTAATAGACTGGCTCAAGAAAGCCCCTAAACAAAAAGGCCCTGATAGCAGTATCCGGGCCTTTTTATTTCAGCAACTTTTATAATATAGGGTCAAGACTTCTTGGATTTTGCAGCCAGGGAGTCATACACAATACCAGTCCAAATATCTGGTGTCATAAAACCCTGTCCATACTGTTCGTCAAAATCTTTGGTGGGTTTGGCAGCAATCACTTGGTCACGGCTTTGGCCATTATCGACCAGCTTCTGGATACGATCCCTCAGGGTCTCCAACATATCCCGTTGCACTTTTAACTCCGCAGGACTACTCAGAGGGCCATGTCCTGGAATGATTTTGGTGTTTTCGCCAGAAAGCGCCAATGCGGTGTCCATCGCTTCAATCATGCCATCCACCGAACCACCAGATGAAAGATCAATAAATGGATAGGTGCCATTAAAATAGATGTCACCCATATGAATCACATCGGCTTTGGCGAAATGCACAATAGAGTCACCATCAGTATGGGCTGGACCGACATGCTGCACCTTCACCTCATCGCCATTCCAGTGAAAAGTAGTGGCATCGGTAAAGGTGATTACCGGCAGTGCTGCCGGCGGTGAGGGCTCAACCTTACGCTTAAAAGCCTCAATAAACTGTTCGGTACTCACACGTTTACGCACATTCTCATGGGCAACAATCAGGGCGCCGCTTTTACCCAGGTTTTCATTGCCGCCGGTATGATCGCCATGCCAATGGGTATTGATCACAAAGCGCAGCGGCTGATCTGCCAAACCCGCCACCGCTTTCTGTATTTTTGCAGTAAGTGGCGCATATTGGTCATCCACCATAAAGGTGCCGTCCTCTCCGACCAGTACTGCAATATTGCCGCCAGCCCCCTGGAGCATATAAACATTTCCTGCCACCGGCTCACTACTAATTTCTACTTTGGCAAAGCGGTCTTCCGCCAATACCGGGGTGCTGATTAGAGACGCTAACAGCACCCCAATACCTGCAATCTGCTTCATAAACATTTCTCTGTTGTTATTGTCATATTGTTTTTGCGATGTTGCTCAATTTAGGAAGCCCGTTCAAGTAGCTTTGGTTCTACCTTCGGCTCCCGACTGGGCAACATACTCATCAATATATCCGGGCGGTCGGTAACAATACCATTCACTCCCATATCGATATAGCGCTGTAGATCGGCCCGCCCATTTACAGTCCACACAGAGACGTGCAGGTTAAGCTTACGTGCCGCACGCATAGTGCCCCTGGAAACCACATTGAGCCCCCAAAATTGCATGGGCAATTGCATAGTTTGATAACAGGGGGCTAGCAGGCTTTCCGCGCGCAGTAACTGAGCAAAAAATAGAAGGGTCGCCTCCCAGCTTGTAGAACCCGTCGCCGTCTCCGGGCTCAATCGTCGAAATTCCAGTAGAACCTTGTGATTAAATGAGGAGACGATAACCTGACTGTTCTTGCCAGTACGCTCGAGCAAAGCGCTCAACTGTCGTGCGGCCCGTAACTGTTTACTTTTTATATCCAATATTAGTGGCGTCTGACCCACTATCTGTAAAGTCTCTTCCAGGGTAATTATTTTCAAAGATTTATGTCGATAGGGGTAAGATTCTTGATCACGACTCCAGTGGTAAGCTGCATTTAAGTTACGCAGTTGAGCCAGGGTAAAGTCCTCTATAAACCCACTACCATTGGTTGAATCTTCCAGATCAGGATCATGATGTAAAACCAAATGCCCGTCAGCACTAAGCCAAACATCTATTTCAATAGCATCCACCCCCTGCATCACCATATTTTGCAGAAATTCCTGAGTATTCCCCGGGAAAAGCCCATTGCCACAATCATTGCCATGTGCGATAACCATAGGCCCTTTGCATGAGGGTAGCTTTAATGCTGATTTTGGCGCAATGCCCGAGCGGGCATATAAGAACAACACAAGCAAAAGAAAGAAAAAAATAAGTAACATTGACATCTATTTCAAAAACCTAAGATCAATAAAAAGACGCTAAATTGATTTATCTGGGCAGCAATCATTACTTAAACAGCAGTCAGACACTAGCGGCTCCTCCTGTAGACACTTCTTTCTCAATATTTATTTCTGACTTGGATTGGCTTACTGGTGATTTCGACTTATCCGACGCAACATCTAATTCTGAAGCTTTACGAAACTGCCAATAAGTATGCTGCAACCAAAGAGGCAGAAATATTATTAGGTCATAGATACGATTAAGGAGTGTGCCACAATTTATTGCAATAACCGCCAGAAGACGTAAGCCCACTGATAACACATTCAAGAAAAATACTAAGACACTACCAAACACCGTGCGGGCAGATGATACAAATTGCTCCAAGGGTATTGCGATAAAGGCCAGGACCAAAGGGAGCGTAAAACCCAACATCATTTGTACAAGCCCGAGAGTCCAATAAGCGTTTACCTCAGTAACAGCAGAACCGCTCGTTTCAGATAACCCCGTAAGCAACTGATCCTGTTGCAATAGTAACTCCCTTGAGAGTGATAGCCCCGCCTCAATAGAGGCCAAACACAAGAGTAGAAGTACCCCAATCCACAGCAAACGCTTCCGTACTGAATCAGTTAATGCGGAGATCGAAGGAAATAATCGCGTAATCCGCAAACACTCCATAACCACAATACCAGTGACAATTTGTACGAAGATTAAAATCAAAGCTGCAATATCCGCTGTCCCATATCCCCCCAGAAAGCTGTTACTTCCAATGATTTCCGCCACAGGCCTGGCAATTAATTGGTGATTCAACCAAACCCCTGCCATTATCAACAGCAATACCAGTAAAGAGATAAAAAAACGACTAAAAAAAGAGGTTGATAGAAGACGTAAACTGCGATCACTCTCCTGTAATACCTCCTCGTAGCGTGTCATATGCTCATCCAATACTTTGCTACGGTAAATTACAGATTCCACACTCTTATTCATTCTTCCCAGAGTTTTCAATATGGAACGCCAACCAGGCATCATGCGCTTTAGTAGCTGATGACGCTCCCTTATAGACTCCCGATAAGACTCCAGAGCTTTATTTTCAGCCTTGCGCATAGAGTGATTAATAGTCTCCAACACATCTGCCACAACTGTATCATCTGGAGTAGGAATTTCCGCCACAGAGCGGATTGCCCGGGCCCAGCTTGATGGCTCTGGAGGAACCTCTGCGCTACGCACATAATCATCATCTATGGTTGTCATCTGCTCACACAAATGACGATGCAACGTAGGATATTGTGCCATATCCCGCTTTAAACTACTTTCTATTCGCTCAAACTCCCTTTCAATTTGCCACTCTGTTACCTCACGACCTCTAGCCAGCAGTACCTCTCGATTGCGTTCACGGAGGCCCTGCCCCGCAAGCTCAACAGCGTTTGCAGAAAACAATAATGAGCGATGAAATAGTCTTGCCAGGGAATAAATACTTCTATGAATAGGCCCTCTAGCTAAGAAAAATGTAATAACTGCCAAACTCACCCATAGCCAGGATGGTAGTGTCTCAAATAGGTGACTCATGACGTTACTTTTCCCTGTGGAACCAAGCGATATCACATCCTAACAGCTGAAGCTTTGACAATCGCCCAAAATGTCACACTTTGTGTTGCTATATTGCGTCACTTGCTAGCAGGCATGATTCACTATCTATTTATTGCTTCCTAATGGTAAAAATTGGACCACAGTCATCCCAGCATCACTACTCACAATATCCCTCCTGGAAACACCATAATCCAGAGCTCATACCAGCACTTTCCCGCCCGTCAAAAACCCCCAACCTCATCTAAAGACTACATCAGTGACATATTCCACAGGTCACTTAAAAAACAATCACTAAGTAACTACCCTCATACGTATATTTTAACTTCAGAGTTAAATTTGCCATATATTCACAAGCAAGCCTTAGAAAGAAAGAATCTTAGAAATCAACGCTAGCACCCAACTGACTATTCCTAACCAACAACCCCCTGCCAACTTTCCCATTCAAAATAGAGACAAACTCAAAAACAAAAAGCAAAACTTAATCAATCACATAAAATTCAACCAATAAAAATTACTGACGACATCATTCACTGCTCCCTTACCGTGAAACAAAAACAGGCATCATATTTTCCAGAACACCTTACACCCACGACTACACTCCAAACTAAATTCTCACGAAATGAGTTATTTTCCCTAAACAAAGAGGTACTTAGCGTTAACAGCAATATTTTTTTGAGGTCTTCAAAGATCAACCAGGAAACTTAAACGACAGGAGTCGACAACGGATTCCGCTCTTCGAATTGAGAGGATTCCATTTGTTTCAAGGAGAGGTACGAGGTATATGCCGGTTCTTTTTTTTAGCAATTCCGGCCTTCAGGGCGATCTTTTATTTTCACTGTTTTCTCAGTCTATTCCCATGCCATGGGAAAAAGCCTGTATAGGAAAGCAAAGGCACTGTTTACAACACTACGAGGCGATAATTATTGATTGCTGGCAGATTGGAACAAACAGCTACTCTAAGGATTTTCTTTCTGACTTAAAGAAAATCAGACACTCAAAAGCAATTCTTATTAACTTTCCTGCTAACTTACCAACCCACATCTCAGAAAAACTGCGGCAAAGTGGTTTTTATTTGTTGTGTGATAATAACATTAGCCAGGAAAAACTTATTCAAAGACTCAGTACAGCCATTCATAGCTGTGAAAGCAGTCACGCTGATAATTCGCAATCCCCCCTTCCTCTCACTCGTAGAGAACAGGAAATCCTAGGGCAACTAACAACGGGAGAACCCAATAGCGTCATCGCTACGAAACTACACCTGAGCGAACACACCGTTAAAAATCACATGTATAACATTTTTCGGAAAATCGGCGTGAAGAATCGCTTACAAGCTAGCAACTGGGCAAAACTCAATCTCCAGGAAGAGAGAATATGAGATTAACCCCGCTGATTTTCATTCTTCTCACAACTGTAGGCTTTGCTCAGGATGACACCAGAGTTCCTCCTGCAGACACTGACTCAGGAAGACTTGAGGATGAAATCAGCGGGTTTAATATCGACAGAACAATTACCCGAACAGGCCACGACTTTGCCAGATACCTTAGTGAATATAGAAATCTGAATTATCCCGATGCCACTTACAATTTAACAGTTTACGAGCGACCCTCAGCTCGTTGGGGAAACTTAATATGGGTTACCTACAACGACAAAATTGTATTTCGACGATTTATCAGCCCAAGTACCAACAATATTCATCGCCTTGCAGACGAAGCAGCCCAATATATTCATCAAGCGGTCCTAAAGGATCGCGTGAGCAGTGCCCTAATAGATAATTTTGATTTGGGAAAGGACGAATTCTAATGAACAAAAATCACCTTGTTTATCCAGCTAGCCTGGCAGCTGCCCTATTCTCGTGTAGCTCTGTGATCGCGACTGAATTAATTTATGAGCCAGTAAACCCGAATTTTGGCGGCAATCCTCTTAATGGAACCTACTTGCTGCAAAGCGCGCAATCTCAGGATAGCCACGAAGACCCCGACAAGCATGACAGTCTCTACGAACAACCAAGTGCCCTGGATCGCTTTACTGACTCATTGGAAACAAGACTACTCAATCAACTGCTAACGGATGTCGGTGACGGCAATAGTGGTGAGTTAATTACCGACGATTTTATCGTACAGATTGTCGATAACGATGGCGTTCTTACGGTACTAATCACAGACAGAAGTACTGGGGACAAAAGTGAGATCGTTGTCAGTGGTCTCAATCCCACAAATTAGATAAGAATCAACACTGAAGGAAAACTGGCAATGCGCAATGCAATAACAAAAGCCTTAGCCTTGCCCGCACTGGCGTTTACTCTCACACTAAGCGGATGCTCAGCATTTAAAAGCCTTGGTGATGCCCTATTTGGCCCTGGGCGGACTGATGCCATGCTGACTCCACGAATGAATACCTATCGGGATTTGGTAAATCTTCCTGAACCTAAAGGGAAGATATTGGCTGCTGTATATAGTTTCCGCGATCAAACCGGACAATACAAGCCAGCACCAAACAGCAGCTTCTCTACTGCGGTTACTCAGGGTGGAGCCGCTATGTTGACCGATGTACTCAATGAATCCGGTTGGTTTATCGCATTGGAGCGTGAAGGCTTACAAAACCTTTTAACCGAGCGAAAAATTATACGTGCCGGGCTCAGCAAACCCGATGCTCCAGCCAATAATAATATTCCTCTACCAACTCTAATTGCAGCTAACGTACTGCTTGAAGGCGGAATTGTCGCCTACGATCAAAATATTCAAACCGGTGGTGCCGGAGCAAGATACTTTGGCATCGGTGCCAATGAGCAATACCGCGTCGATCAGGTGACGGTCAATCTAAGAGCAATCGATATACGCTCGGGCAGAATATTGCACTCTGTATTGACATCAAAAACTGTTTACTCCAAAGCAATCAGTGCCGATGTATTTCGTTATGTTAAATTCCGACGCTTACTGGAGTTGGAAGCCGGGGTAACATATAACGAGCCAGCACAACTTGCTATGCTTTCAGCTATGGAATCTGCGGTGATTCACTTGATCAGTGAGGGGATTGTGCATAATTCTTGGGCCTTAGCGAATCCCGATGAAATTAACAATCCCATACTGCAATACTATTTAAACGACAGCACCGTTATTATGTGACGGTGAACTGGGATCAGGCAGTACAACGAAGTAGAGTAAATTATGTTTGGCAGTCAGAAAAATCACCTCTTATTCCTTCCAATAGTCATCGGATTGTGTACCGGGGGATATACAAAAAGTTGTACAGCGTCTGATTTGGATGCCAGCAGTGAACTCGCTTTAAGCAGCGAATTGAGCACAGCTAACCTTCTATCAGTCTCCAATCTCACAGTAATCAACCAAGAAGGTGGCGTGAACAATGTTAACGTACGGCAATCGGGCCGAACCAATTATACTTCTGCTCACCAAGATGGTAATAGAAACAGTCTTTCTGTAACACAGGCAGGAGAGAATAATATTGTACTTTCACGTCAAATAGGTGAACAAAACCTGAGCGGATTAATCCAGGTGGGCTATGAAAATCTGATTAATATAGAGCAATATGGTACAGCTAACTCCGCAGGTATATCCCAATTCGGCACACAAAACAGTGCTCAAGTGGAAGAAATTGGCATGCTACACAAAGTTAATATCTATCAAAGTGGCCATGGCCTACATACTTCTGTAACTGTAATAGGCACCGCGACCACTACCTCTATCCGCCAATTTGACTGAAATTACGCAACTCTGAGCCCCCTTAAACCTAACATCTCAAATATCTGTCAGAATTAGCAGCCTGACAGATTCCCATAAAAACATCTTAACAACAAAAGTAATGCTAAAGAATAACAACCTATTTTTCTTATTAAATTCTTCAACCTTGTGATCCAGAGCAATCTAGCTGCGTAAAAACATAAGTAGTGGCCATTTGAGCAGAAAATCCCTTTATGAAAACTGATGTTATTTGAGAGCCAAATCACACATTAAAAATAAAGCCACAACAAAAGAACTATATTCCTATCTATTAGTGACTTATGTCCTATAGCGTACCTTCGCTTTACAGACAAAACTCAATACATATCTGATCAAATGTTGTTTTACACCTCTTGGACATTTTGTCATGCAGACTTTAGGTTGTTTAGAGATCAATTTCTCAAAGCCAAACTGGCCCTCTCTCAAGAGTGGTCCCCAATGCAGTATCTGGGAGACAACACGCCTCCACAGTGACAGAAAATCTGTTAAGCAAACCTAGTAAATTAGTAAATTGAAGTACTAATTTCTGATTTATTGTTTCAGCCAGAATTCTACGATGCAGCTATTCCAGGAGTTTAGGAAACCTGTATTGTGAATCCATGACATCTGGAAGATGTCAGTAATTCCAGTACTGTGTGTGCTGGATCAAAACGTCAAGAGTAAAGGAGTATCGCATGAAGGCGTTAACCCCCATCGCAGCCGCTATTCTACTCAGCGCCAGTGGTGCTGTTTTAGCATCAGGTAATATCACCCATCAATCTCAAACTGGCATTGGCAATAGCGCCACGTCAACGCAAATAGGACCGGGCAACGATAACAATTATGTAAATCAAACTCAAAACGGATTCTTTAACGACTCTGATGCAACGCAGACTGGTGGCAGCCAAAGTAATAATATCCACCACAATCAAACTGGAACTGGCAACAGTGCATCATCCACTCAAACCGGCGGGCTTCAAAATTCAGCTTCAGTTGTTCAGCAAGGTAGTGGAAACGTCGGTATTACTTCACAAGCCGCCCCAGCATTTATGTCAGAAGCATCTATTAATCAGGCTGGGGAAGCAAACTTTGGCTTTATATCGCAAACCGCTTCAGTAAATGATAAAGCAGCAATTAACCAAGTAGGTGATGCGAACTTTGCCACAGTCACTCAATTTCTGAGTTCTAATAATCATGCTACAGCAAACCAGTTTGGCACGGCAAATATTGCAACAATGACCCAATTTCTCGGGGATCACAATACTGCTGTTGCGAATCAAGTTGGCACCGTGAACATTGCCACCCATACCCAAACCGGTTCATCAAATAACTCAACATCTACGCAAATAGGAACCTTAAATGGTGCTTTGCATCTCCAAGGCGGTAATAATAATTCTATATTGACTACGCAAGCTGGCACACTAAATGGTACGGCAGTTGCTCAGGATGGTGCCTTCAACGGTGTAATTACTACACAAGTAGGTACACTAAATGGTTCCGCCGTTTTTCAGGATGGCGCCTTCAATGGTGTAGCAAATACGCAAATCGGCTTGCTTAATGGCACTGCCGTTCTTCAGGATGGCGCTTTCAATTTGGTGTCAAACGTGCAAGCAGGCATACTAAATGGCTCCGCCGTTCTTCAGGATGGCGCTTTCAACGCCGTATCAACCATACAAACCGGCATTTTAAATGGCTCTGCTGTTCTTCAAGATGGCGCTTTAAACGCCGTATCAACTATACAAACCGGTATTTTAAATGGCTCTGCTGTTCTTCAGGATGGCGCTTTCAACGCCGTATCAACTGTGCAATCAGGCATACTAAATGGTTCCGCCGTTTTTCAGGATGGCGCTCTCAACTTAGTATCAACCGTGCAAACCGGTATTTTGAATGGCTCCGCCGTTCTTCAAGATGGCATTGGTCATACCTCACTGACTGACCAAAACGGTTTATTGAACGCCTCTCTGCAGGCACAATTTGGTTCCGGCCATCATGCGTCAACCACGCAGACTGGTATCGCCAACTTCCACTCCACAGCTCAATTTGGCTCTAATGAAATGGCTTTAGCTATTCAAAATGGAGTAGGAAACGTCGGCACCATTTTGCAGTAGTAACTACTGTAGTTCCTTAGAGAGAAAATATCATTTGGCGGTCATTATTTGATCGCCTTTTTTATTAAAGAAAAGTAACAAAGAATATTCTTAAATATCTATAAGATAACAGCCTTAACAAGAATATTTAAAAGATAAAAAACGATTGTAGCACTACAAGCACGGAACTCCAAATAAACTGACTCCCATTAATTTACTGATGAAAATAACATACTTTCTTCTCAGCTTATCAATACTTACAACCTATGACAGCTTCTTTTTTTTCTACAAAACTTTAACTAAGGCAAAGTTGATATTCACGAGGCCGCCATGCCTAAAAAAGAAATTTACAACTTACCCCCCTAATAATCACTTCAATTTAATACCTCAGGAGTTTTCCATTTAAGGAAAAAGTTAATCCTCAATAATTTTAATTTCTCCTAAACATTTCATCCGAAAAATCGTTTTTAGCCAAACCTGACTCCCCAAAGGAGCAACAGGTAAACAGGCACACCTCAATCGCTGCTGGCGTAATTATTGCCATCACTAACAGTGGAGCCATAGCTGACACCTACATCCTTTTCCAGAAGGGCACTGGAAATATGTCAACAGGTATCGATAGAAATCCCCCAGAAGCAGACGGCCATGTTAGACAAGTTCAAATTGGTGATAATAACTCCGCATATACCTTACAAGATAAAAGTATGGACAACTTGTCGATCAAACAGACACAACATGGCAACAATAATACTGGTAGATCAATTCATAATTCCCTTTTTTGATTCTGTTATTACCCAGACTGGTGATAATAATTACTCTGAAAGCGTACAACGATAAAGCGCTAACTCATCCACTGAAATTACTCAAAGTTGTTTTGGAACTCAAGATATATTTATTTTTCAATTTGGAGCTTCAAAAAGTACTAAAGTAGTACCCCAAAAAGGTGGCCCCAACCAAGCTACGGTTAACCAATTAGGTTTTAATGCAAACTCTATTACTATCAGCCAAGAAGGATTGGATTTTGGGAATTATGTTATAGCCGCATTTCAGTCAGCAGTTAACTTTAACTCTATAGAAGCAATTCAAAGAGGCAGCTCCAATCTAACTGCGGCCTCTCAGATATTTTCGCCTGGCGACAAATCTATTGTCCACCAGAAAGGCAGAAATAATGATGCTAAAATTTCACATGTGGGAGGTAAAAATAACTTTAGCAAAATAATACAACTACCGGATGGCAATAAAGCAGGTTAAATCGCTCATAACAGGGCCACCTCTAACTAGACTGGCCTTCCATATTCTAATTAAGAAGAATAAAGGAACACTCATAAACTCTAAATAATTTCATTTTCCACAGACAGACCTGGCAACCAATCACTAAAAAAGATAAGCAAGCTAAAAATAAATACAACCCTCCAAGAGAACAGAGCCACCCCCTATTGGATATACCAAAAAACACCCCCCATTTAACTCTCGATAAAGAAAATTTTTCCTGCCCATCTCTGGATTTTTCAGACAATACCAGAGCTATAAAACTATAGCAGCAAAATAATTACCTAACACCTAAGATCATAAATCATAATGGAAAATTAAATTACAATCAAAACAGAGTAGTAGTCTGACCTTATTTTTTTGTCACTTTAATTTATTCTGATTCACGATTAAACACGTAAAGAATGAGCAATCACCCAAGCTTAAACACTTACTGAGAATAATCTCTTACATTCCCCACAGATCATAATTTAAAATGTGTCACGCATGTAAATTACAGATAATTTTTAAAATCAAGAAAAATCTGACCATAGACCTACGATAATGGCAGTTGAACCCTCCTATCTATTAGAAACACACTTTCTTCCCAATCTATAGAGAATTTTATCCTATAGCAGTTTTTCTTATTCACTACAAAACTCTACTCAGCATCAAGCTGATATTCATATTTAAGAGGTAGAAATGCTTCACCAGAGGATCCAAGGAGGCCTGGCGTCTCTTTTAATTTTTTGGGGTGGATATCTTGAAGAACTTCTCCTACACCAGGAAAAACAATGTTCACTTGCTTTCGATGCTGTTTAGATATTTTCTTTAGTAAAAAATTGTTTTCTAGCAGAACTTGATATCTCTAAGGAGTAACCAATGAAAAAGTACACCCCAATTGCCACAGGAATTTTCTTGGCAATTGCCGCCGGTGGCGCCTTATCCCAGACAGTTATCGTCAATCAAATGGGTAATGGAAATAGCGCACTTCCGGCTGTAGATGCCACTGTTACTGGTAGTGTTATTCTTATTAATCAGAATGGCGACTTTAATTCCTCTGTCCCTCAACAGCAGAGTAACACCGATAGTAGCATGATTAGTCACACTCAAGTCGGAGACTCAAATAGTGCTGCATCATTACAAGATGGGGCCTCAGGTTCATTCGCTTTCATCACCCAAACCTCTCACAGTAACAGTGCCACTACGAATCAATGGTCAACAAACGGCTCATCCGCAGCAATTTCGCAGAGTGGGTGGGGCGGCCAGATGGCATGGATCAATCAGAATAGCGTCAACTCAAACTTTGCCACAATAAACCAAACTAAAAACTCAAATACTGCTACAGTTTGGCAGTTTAACGGAACAGGAAACGTTACTACTGTTAACCAGGAAGGGCATTTCATAGGAAACAATGAAATGCAAACAACACAAGCGAGTGGCGATTATAACACTATTGATGCCACTCAGGTTGGCAATGCCCAAACTGGATTCGTTTCACAGATCGGAGGATCAGGAAATCACTCCTTCTCTTACCAGTTTGGCAAATATAATGAACTAAATGTTGCACAGTCAGGAGATGACAACCACAGTCATGTCGAGCAATACTGGGAGTCTAACCTAGCTGTACATTTTCAGTCTGGCGACGACAACCACGCTTTTACAGAACAATTAACTCAAGACAATATTGCTCAAACAGTTCAAACTGGTGACATGAATGTGTCCAGCATATCTCAGCTTGGCGGTAACATGAATCAATACTATATCACCCAGACTGGAGACTCTAACGAATTCTATGCAACACAGAACGGAAGCTCAAACTTTATTTCTGTAGTACAAAATGGCGGCTTGATAATGGGAGTAAACCAAATTGGTAACAATAATTCCTTTATCTTCCCTTAGAACTATCATTTAAAGCCTTAAACAAGCTGACCCATATTGGGTCAGCTTTTAATTTACTGAAAAAATTTATAACGCGAAATACTAGTCTTTACGTAAGACAAACACCAAACATTAAGAACCCCAATCTTCCACATAAAAACCATACGCCACTAAGTACAACTTATAATGAAATAAAATCAGGAGCTAAACACAAACACTCACTTTTATCGCAGAAACTTGCGATTTCACTTGAGGCCTATTAAACCAATCAACCTGCTCACAACAATTAAAAATTCTACAACCAATCTAACAGTTACACTTTATTTCTGATAATAGGTGTAATAGGTAAGGGAGGGCTCAGCTGATAGAGTCGGCATCTTTCCTGGCCAAGATAAAGACACTGATTAACTACTACCAATTGAGTGAGAACGAACGATGCCAGATTTACAGACTGAGAATAGTCGCACACTCTCAGAAAGGGATTGCAGAATTACTGGTGAGGTATCCCTCATTGAGAGATCTAAAGATGTATATAATACAGGATTGCAAATGTATGCTGAACGACCCAGGATAGAATATGATCTTTAGCTGGGAAATCTGCTTTCAACATAAGGAAATTGAAGTTATTGCTTAAAATCGAGAGATGTGCCCTACTCTAAAGCTAATACAAATTATTTTTCATTATAAAGATGACAATTTTTTTATAGCCATATTGTAAGTCACCTCTCCCACAATTTGGATTTGATGTCTCTTAGGAGTAATCCATCAAGAAATATACTTCGATTAAAGCTAGAGTATTAATAGCCTTTGTACTGATATCAAACAATGTCTTTCTCAATCAGAATGGTCGATTTTGTTAATCTTCTTATCAACAGATAAATCACAGTAACAATAGCGTTATCAGTCATAGACAGACAATGTAAATAAGGCAGAACCCTTACAGGATAATGCTCTCAATTCTTTTAGCGTAATTCGCCAAATAGACAATATGAATGAAACAGCCACAAGAAAAATATCCGCCAACAATTCAGCAGCTGAAATTTTTCAGAGTGGCTTTGCGCCGCAGTTAGCAACGATAAATCAAACTAACATCAACTTAAGCTATGCAACCATAACTCAAAGTAAAGGTTCCAACATTTCTCGCATAAATCAGACTGACGGAAACACAAACTAAGCAGCTATCACCCATACAGGAGGTGCTCTTGGAGGAACTACCTTAGCCGCTATACAGTTTATCAGTAATTTAAATACTATCAACGCCACCCAATACGGCGGCACGAGCAGCGTATTAATTTTTCAAATTGTAGATCCAGGTAATACCTCTCACTCTAATCAAAAACGCTGTAAAACCAAATTCACGTTGTTCAATCTGGAAACAAAAATGTAAGTGACAACACATTATTCGGAGAATAATATTATGACTATCAATAAAATAGGAAATATCAACCGCTCCATTACCAATCAGCAGATCATAGATAATTATGCTGCAACTGATCAATCTAGCAATATTAACATGTTAACCATATCCCAGTCCGGTAGTAACATGGATATGGCGCTTGCAACTCAAATCGTTAGCAGTACTACAATTGATACGACACAGACTGTGAGGTTCAAACCTTATTTCTACAGCACAATAAACTAACGACAATAACATAGCCTCCTCTCAAATTGATGACGCCAATGTCTTTATGCTTGCTCTATAGGATAAGCTAAAATTTAGCCTCATTTGAGCCAGCCTTAAAGGCGACATCAAACTCATTTCACTCTGCTTTTTTTACAAGTCTAACCCCCCCTCCTTCTTTAAAGCAATACTCACAAATCAAAGCTCCCTACGCCAACAGCCATTTTTCCATACCAGCTAGGCTAAAGTTAAAACAACAAGCTATTAATTTCAAAATGGTGAATGCATAGCTCGTCCAGAAATACACTGAACCAAAATGGATAAAGCAGTAAACAGGAGTTGAAAGTGAGCAAGTTTCCTATTGCATCGCTCGCATTACTGATATCTTACAGCGGACTAACATATGCAGCAGAGAATTCATCCACACTCGATCAAATTGGTAATATCAATCATGCCGTGATTGATCAATCAGATAATAGCGCCACCGATAACCATGTGAAAATCTCCCAGAATGGCAGCCTAAATAATACAAAGTCTGTTCAAACTGATGTAATCGACAGCTTAATACACCAAGTTCAAGAAGGTAAATTAAATCATGCCTACAGCCTACAGATGGATGGATCTAGAAATGAAACTCTGATCTACCAGTCAGGCATGGACAACCGCTCTAATACTTATCAGATTGCCACTAAAAACAACCAAGCTACTCTCCGTCAAAATGGCGCTGGGAACGAAGCCGAAATTCAACAACACCTTGGAAGTGACAACATTTCTGTTATAGAGCAAATCGGTACTGTTCACGGCGCTATGGTTGGACAGTATGCGAGCTTCAACTCAGAAGCCCGTATATTCCAGGATGGCTCTCATCACAAGGCAATTATCAAGCAAGAAGGGGTGAGACATTACGCCACTATTTCTCAAACAGGAATATCTCACCATGCTGAAATAACTCAAGCCGATATGCATAATGAGGCCGATATCATCCAAAGGGGTGAAACCAATAACACTACAATTGTTCAGGTCTCCTGGTATAACAGCGCATACGTCACTCAAGATGGCTATATGAACCAGGCGACAATTATGCAATCTGGAGGCGGGGCTATGGGTGGTGGACACTTGGCTATTGTCAATCAATCAGGCGGCATGAATGAGGCCACAGTTATCCAGAATGGATTCTCTGGGTCAGTAAATATTACCCAAACCGGTTACGGCAATACCGCCGTAGTAAACCAGTAGATATTGTTTCCCCCATTATACCAAAGACTTTTATCGGTCTTTGGTATTTTTGAACCCATGCTCGCTGCAGAGTATTCTTTTTTACTAGCCTCTACAGGCTTTATTCTTTAAATTAAATACCTTACTCAGGAAAGTCTTTTTATTTTATCGCTTTCCTGGCTAAAACTAACCTCCTAAACAATTAATACTTCTATCCTATGGTTTTTCTAAGCTACTGAAGCAACAATAATAAAGACGGAACGAACTTATGGACTCCTAAGCAGTAACAGGGATGCCAACCAGAATGAAACAGCTATTTCCTATCTTTGATTTCCCTTCGATTCTACCTTTTTGTACAGGCACTTACAGCGAGTGTATATCTGAGTAATTTATAGTATTGCCGCTAATCACAGTCTAGCGACTTACTGCAAAATACTCGGGTGAATTATTCTGTGCGCCCGCTCAGCCGGTAAATGCTGAACCCAAAATACGATGCTCTTTTCAAGTAGTAATGGAGATACTCAT
The DNA here is from genome assembly GCF_052466765.1 of Microbulbifer mixtoriginis (SeqCode). NCBI lineage: Bacteria > Pseudomonadati > Pseudomonadota > Gammaproteobacteria > Cellvibrionales > Microbulbiferaceae > Microbulbifer > Microbulbifer mixtoriginis (SeqCode). The sequence continues at coordinate 3,382,652 of NZ_CP174289.1, read as the reverse complement.
GAAGACTTTAACCCCAATCGCTGCCGCTATTGCTTTCGTGATCAGTGGTGCAGCCATGGCCGATGACAATACCGCTTACCAGGATCAACATGGTATGGGTCACCTGGGTTATATCGATCAAGCCGGCCCAGGTAGTCATCACAATTATGTTAAACAGGAGCAACACGGGGGATACAATACGGCCGTTAGTATTCAGGAGCATGAACATCACAGTACGGTTCTTCAGCATCAGGAGGGCTACAGCAATTACGCCAATGCCTACCAAAAAGGGGGGGCAGGCAATACAGCTATGAGCGAGCAAATGGGCATCGACAATAGCAGCCTAACCTTCCAGTTTGATGAATACGACAGTTTCTCCTACCATTTCCAGGATGGCCATGGAAATAAAGCAAGAACTTACCAACTGTCTGGCAGCGGTAACCATGCCACCATTCTACAAAATAGCGACTATAGCTATGCTTCTGTAACTCAGGTAAATAGCTATGACAGTGAAGCCATGGTCTCACAGGCTGGCGAAATGAATCATGCTGATACCTTCCAAACAGGTAAATCTCACAGGACTCACCTTATTCAGGCAGGGGGCGGTCACAACGATCTTGATTCTCGTCAAATCGGCTATGGCCATGAAGCCCATATGTACCAAGATGGTTGGAACAACGAAGGGGATATTTCTCAAGCCGGCAGCCACCACTTCGGTAAAACCATCCAAGTAGGCTACAGCAATGATGTCTACGTGGGGCAAATAGGTGAAAAGCACCACGCCGAAGTCGCCCAGTACGGTACTAGTAACAACAGTCTTGTTGCTCAATTTGGCCACAATGAAACCGCCAAGGTTCTTCAGTATGGCCAAAACAACAACAGTTTCGTTCGCCAGTAAAACTGCTCCTGCCCCAAAGGAAAAGGGCGGCCTTTGGCCGCCCTTTTCCTTACTAAGAGACCTCTTATAGATGCTCTACAGTATCGATTTCATATTCCACTACGCCGGAAGGCGTATGCACAACAACAACCTCCCCCACTTCCTTACCAATCAGTGCGCGGGCAATCGGCGAGTTCACTGAGATTTTTTGCTTCTTCACATCCGCTTCGTCATCACCCACGATTTTATAAGTCACTTCAGCATCGTCATCCAGGTGAATAATCGTTACCGTGGTGCCAAAAATCACCTTATCGCTGGGCTCAATCGACTTCACATCGATCACTTGAGCGTGAGACAGCTTGGCTTCAATCTCTTGAATACGCCCCTCAATAAAGCCCTGCTTTTCCCGCGCCGCATGGTATTCGGCATTCTCCTTCAAATCACCGTGTTCGCGTGCTTCGGCAATGGCCTCTACCACCGCAGGGCGCTCGACTTTTTTCAGATTATCCAGCTCTGAACGCAGCGCTTCAGCGCCTTCAACGGTCATTGGTACCCGGTTCACTGTGGGACCTCCATTATTGTTACTACGCAACCGGGCCCTGTGTTGCCACAAGGCCCGGTCGGAAATGACAGATTGTTTTTAGATGATTAAGACAGCTTTACCACACGCTGGTGAAGGTCTTGCAGGCGGCGAACCTGTAGCGGCTGCTCCTGACGCATGGCCATCGCCATGGCCTGTGCCGCAGCCAGGGTGGTGGTGTAACACACCTGGTGGTTCTCAGCACTGCGACGGATATCCGCAGAGTCGCGAATCGCCTGGCGTCCTTCGGTGGTATTCACCACCAGTGCAATCTCGTCGTTTTTAATCATATCGACGATATGCGGGCGACCTTCACTCATCTTGTTGACGGTTGTAACGGGAATTTCGTTTTCTTGCAAGAACTTGGCGGTGCCGCGGCTGGCAATTACTTCGAAGCCAAGCTCTACCAGATCGCGAGCTACGCCCACTGCGTCGGCCTTGTCGAAATCGCGCACAGAGATAAACGCGCGTCCGGACTCCGGCAGGCGGTCGCCAGCGGCAACCAGACCCTTGTCGAAAGCCTCTGCGAAGGTAGCGCCTACGCCCATTACTTCGCCGGTGGATTTCATCTCGGGGCCGAGAATCGGGTCCACTTTCGGGAACTTGTTGAACGGGAATACAGACTCTTTAACGGAGTAGTAGTCCGGTACGATCTCTTCGGTAAAGCCCTGTTCCTGCAGGCTGATACCCGCCTGACAGCGCGCAGCCACTTTCGCCAGTGAAGTACCGATGCACTTGGAGACGAAAGGTACGGTACGGGAAGCGCGCGGGTTCACCTCAATCACGTAGATCTCGCCGTCCTGGTAGGCCAGCTGGGTGTTCATCAAGCCAACTACGCCCAGCTCGCGAGCCATGGCTTTCACTTCTTCGCGCATACGGTCCTGCACATCCGCCGGCAGGCTGTAAGGCGGCAGGGAGCAAGCGGAGTCACCGGAGTGAACACCACACTGTTCGATATGCTGCATGATGGCGCCGATCACAACGTCCTGGCCATCGGATACCGCATCGATATCCACCTCAATGGCGGCGTTGAGGAAGTGATCCAGCAGCACCGGCGCTTCGTCGGAAACCTGTACCGCTTCTTTCATATAAGTGAGCAGCTCGTCTTCTTTGTAGACGATCTCCATCGCGCGGCCGCCCAGTACGTATGACGGGCGCACAACCAGCGGGTAGCCCACGTCTTTCGCCGCCTGGATGGCTTCGGAAACAGAGCGTACGATAGCGTTCTTCGGCTGCTTGAGGCCGAGACGCATGATCATCTGCTGGAAGCGCTCGCGGTCTTCGGCGCGGTCGATCTGCTCTGGGGTGGTACCAATAATCGGCACACCTTCGTTGGCCAGGTAGCGCGCCAGGTTCAGCGGGGTCTGGCCGCCGAACTGTACGATCACGCCTTCCGGCTTCTCTTTGGCAACGATTTCCAGCACGTCTTCCAGGGTTACCGGCTCGAAGTAGAGGCGGTCGGAAGTGTCGTAGTCGGTGGAAACAGTCTCCGGGTTACAGTTGACCATGATGGTCTCGTAACCGTCTTCGCGCATCGCCAGAGCGGCATGTACACAGCAGTAGTCGAACTCGATGCCCTGGCCGATACGGTTGGGGCCACCGCCGAGTACCATGATTTTCTTCTTGTCGGACGGCTGCGCTTCGCACTCCTCATCGTAGGTGGAGTACATGTACGCAGTGGAGGTGCTGAACTCAGCAGCACAGGTATCCACGCGCTTATAAGACGGGAATACACCCAGCTTGTGGCGGAATTCGCGCACAGTCTTCTGGCTCACCCCCAGCAGGTCCGCCAGGCGGCGATCGGAGAAGCCTTTGCGCTTCAGGAAACGCATATGCTCAGTGGTCAGCGCCGAGGTGGGCAGGGACTTGAGCGGCTCTTCGATTTTGATCAGCTCTTCAATCTGTACCAGGAACCAGGGATCGATACCGGACAGGTCGTAAACTTCACCGACGCTCATGCCCATACGGAAGGCGTCGCCCACATACCAGATGCGCTCGGCACCGGGCACGGAGAGTTCGCTGCGCAGACGGGTCTCAGCGCCGTCTTTGCTCGGGTCAATTTTACTTTCCAGGCCGAAGCTGCCCACTTCCAGGCCACGCAGGGCTTTCTGCATGGACTCCTGGAATGTGCGGCCGATCGCCATCACTTCACCCACAGACTTCATCTGGGTGGTCAGGCGCGCATCGGCTTCACCGAATTTCTCGAAGGTGAAGCGCGGAATCTTGGTGACAACGTAATCAATGGACGGCTCAAAGGACGCCGGGGTAGCACCACCGGTGATATCGTTTTGCAGTTCGTCCAGGGTGTAACCCACTGCCAGCTTGGCTGCGACCTTGGCAATCGGGAAGCCGGTGGCCTTGGAGGCCAGTGCGGAGGAGCGGGATACGCGCGGGTTCATCTCGATCACAACCACGCGGCCAGTCTTCGGACAAACGCCGAACTGTACGTTGGAGCCGCCGGTCTCAACGCCGATCTCGCGCAGTACCGCGATAGAGGCGTTGCGCATCAGCTGGTATTCCTTGTCGGTCAGCGTCTGCGCCGGAGCAACGGTGATGGAGTCTCCGGTGTGTACACCCATCGGGTCGAAGTTCTCGATGGAACATACGATGATGCAGTTGTCGTTCTTATCGCGAACCACTTCCATCTCGTACTCTTTCCAGCCGAGCAGGGATTCGTCAATCAACAGTTCGTTGGTGGGGGAGAGGTCGAGTCCGCGCTTACAGATCTCTTCAAACTCCGGCCAGTTATAGGCCACACCACCACCGGAACCACCCATGGTGAAGGACGGGCGGATAATTACCGGGAAGCCGAACTCTTCCGGTACTTTCTTCGCCTCTTCCATGGAGTGGACGATCTTGGCGCGCGGAGTTTCCAGGCCGATGGCCTTCATCGCCTTGTCGAACAGGTCGCGGTCTTCCGCTTTCTCGATAGCGTCTTTGTCCGCACCGATCAGCTCGACATTGAATTCCTTCAGGACACCGTGCTTATCCAGGTCCAGGGCGCAGTTCAGTGCTGTCTGGCCACCCATGGTAGGCAGGATGGCGTCGGGACGCTCTTGCTCAATAATCTTGGCAACGGTACGCCACTCCACCGGCTCGATGTAAGTGGCATCGGCCATGGACGGGTCGGTCATGATGGTGGCCGGGTTGGAGTTCACCAGGATCACCCGGTAACCCTCTTCGCGCAGCGCCTTACAGGCCTGGGCGCCGGAGTAGTCAAATTCGCACGCCTGGCCGATCACGATGGGGCCTGCGCCGATAATCAGAATGCTTTGGATATCTGTGCGTTTTGGCATCTTTCTTCCGTTCTACTACCGGCAAAGGCCGGCTGCGCTAAATTTCATTCGTTTCTTGTTAAAACCGCCGCAAAAGCGGCGGTTAATTGCCCTACCCTGGGCGGCTACGCCCTTAGGCGCGTTCTTTCATCAAATCGATAAAGTGGTCGAACAACGGCGCCACATCGTGTGGGCCGGGGCTCGCTTCCGGGTGTCCCTGGAAGCTGAAGGCCGGCTTGTCCTTCAGGTGAATACCCTGCAAGGTACCGTCGAACAGGGACTTGTGGGTAACTTCCACATTGTTCGGCAGGCTGTCGGCATCCACTTCGAAACCGTGGTTCTGCGCGGTGATCATCACCTTGGTGCTGTTCAGGTCCTGTACCGGGTGGTTACCGCCGTGGTGACCGAACTTCATCTTGGCAGTTTTACCGCCCACCGCCAGGCCCAACAGCTGGTGGCCCAGGCAGATGCCGTAGGTGGGGATGCCAGCGTCCAGGATTTCGCGAATAGCGGTGATCGCGTATTCACAGGGCTCGGGGTCACCGGGGCCATTGGACAGGAATACACCGTTGGGATTCATCGCCAATACTTCGGAAGCCGGAGTCTCCGCCGGTACTACGGTGATGTCACAGCCGCGATCCACCAGCATACGCAGGATATTGCGCTTCACACCGAAGTCGTAAGCCACTACTTTGAAGGGCTGCTCCGGCGCGGCCTTGTGGCCTTCCCCCAGCTCCCAGGTACCTTCGCTAAAGGGGTAGGCTTCCTTGGTGCTCACTACCTTGGCCAGGTCCATCCCTTTCAGACCGGCAAATTCCTTGGCCTTAGCCAGGGCTTCTTCGCGGTCGATATTGTCACCGGCAACGATGCAACCGCTCTGTGCACCCTTGTCGCGCAGCAGGCGGGTCAGGCGACGAGTGTCGATATCGGCGATACCAACGATATTGCGCTCGCGCAGGTAGTCTTCCAGGGACTGCTCGTTGCGGAAGCTGCTGGCCAGCAGCGGCAGGTCGCGGATTACCAGGCCGGCAGCCCAGATATCAGCGCACTCTTCGTCTTCCTGGTTGGTGCCAGTGTTGCCGATGTGTGGGTAGGTCAGAGTCACAATCTGGCGGGCGTAGGAGGGATCGGTGAGGATCTCTTGGTAGCCGGTCATGGATGTGTTGAACACGACCTCGCCAACAGAACTGCCATGGGCACCGATTGCGCGTCCTTCAAAGACGCTACCATCAGCGAGCACCAGCAGCGCGGGAGTTGTACTCTGCATAAAGTTGTGGGGCATGAAGGCCTCCGACGTAGGGACAGCTTTAGTCAAATTGAACTCCAATCTTCAGAACTGCTTCCGGGCGGGGTTTGTGGGCTTCGGAGCACGCGGCTCCTGACTGGCGCGCGCATAAAAAAGCGAGATGAAACATCGCAGCTTCATCTCGCTTTAAAAATCTATTCACGCGCGGCTCTCACATATTGGCCGATGCTTGCCACCGGCTTTTTTTGGTGGGCTCGCGCTGCGCGATTCAGCTTCGCGACACCGGCCCAAATTCGGGCGCAGATTCTACGCGAATTCGCTTCTAGACGCTAGTGCAAAAATACGCCAAACCTGACGAAAAACTTCTCTTTACTCCAGCTTCTGCCCGAGGCGAAAGAGGCTATTGCCCATTTTTAGCTCGGCCTTTTCCAGCATGGTTTTGTTCATGCGCAGCGCCACTTCGCCGCCTTTATCGGCAAATTCAATCATGCCGCCAGTTGCGGCAAAGCGCTCGGCATCGCTCACCGTAAGAACGGGGAAGAACTCCACTGTAACCAGCGTCTTTAGCAGGCTCGAGCGATCCATAGAGCCAAGAACCACAATCTGGCATTTGCGCGCGCGCAGTATATCTTTGAAGCCAATTTTCTCCAGTGCCACCCGGCGCCCATCAATACGCTGATTCTTGAAACGCAGAGCCAGCTGCTCGCCGAGGGAATCCCCCCCCATCAAACACACCTTAAAGGGGGCACTGTAATTATCAAATGCGTTGACCGGCCACTGCAGGTTGTAGGCGAAGTGCACGATGTAATCCACCATGACACGCCGCCCCAGGGGGGTATCCGAAAGGTGTACTGCGGCCTGTACCAAGGGAGCAAGCAACAGGCTCAATATCAGGGAAATCGTCAGGAATGGGCGGGTGATAGAAAGTCTGGCAAAGAGTGTCTTCACGGTCATTGATACCCTGGAGTTCACACCTTCTGCCGGCGGAAGGCGCGGTTCCGGCAGAAAGTGTCTATCGGCGGATACCTGGGCAATCAACCACTGCCGAGGCTCGAACGGCGCGCCAGCGAAAAGCCCGGCCACCTTTGAAGGTTAGCCCACCGAGCTTTGCACCGCCGGCGCCCCGTTCACCGTCGATTACTCGGGTACACTGCTATCCAAGTCGGCACTACCCTCCTGGGTTTTTGTTGCGGGGCGCCATTTGAGCGCCTTCTCGATCGACATAATCATCGCACCGGCCACATCCTTGCGCGTGGCACTCTCAATACCCTCGAGACCGGGGGAGGAGTTCACCTCAAGCAACAGCGGCCCTTTACGCGAACGAATAATATCCACACCAGCCACTTTCAACCCGAGCGCTTTAGCTGCTTTAATGGCTATACGCTTTTCATCTGCTGTGACTTTAACCACCGAAGCGGTGCCGCCCTGGTGAATATTGGCGCGGAACTCTCCCGGCGCCGCCTCTCGCTGGATCGAGGCCACCACGCGGCCATCAATCACAAACAGGCGCAGGTCCTTGCCCTGGGCCTCACGGATAAACTCCTGCACTAGCAAATTGGCTTTAAGTGACTTAAACGCATTAATCACCGATTCGCCAGCTTTGCGGGTTTCTGCCAACACCACTCCGCGCCCCTGAGTTCCCTCCAGCAACTTCACAATCAATGGTGCCCCACCCACCATGTCAATCAACTCATTGGTATCTACCGGCGAGTTGGCAAAGCCTGAAGTGGGTATACTCAAACCACTCTGCTGTAACAACTGCAGGGAAAATAGCTTATCCCGCGACTGGCTGATCGCGGCGGAGCCATTCAGGGCAAAAATATCCAGACTCTCAAAGTGCCGCGTCAGTGCACAACCGTAAAAAGTCTGGCTGGGGCGAATACGGGGAATAACCGCATCTAGGCTATTGAGTATTCGGCCATCCCGGTAGTGCACTTCCGGCTCGTCAGGATCGAGCTTCATGTAGCACTGGCGGATATCGAGAAAACTCATGCGATGTCCGCGCTCGGCCCCCGCTTCCATAATGCGCCGGTTGCTATAGAGATCCGGGTTCGATGCCAGCAGTCCGATGCGCAGGCCGGTACCGGCAATATGGTGCTCATCCCGATAATATTCATCCAACTGGCTTTTCGGGATATCGCCAATACAGAAGCTCTCTGCCGGGTCCACCAGCATTCGCCCAATCATGGCTTCGCGTCCCAGCAACATGCGATAGCCCATGCTGTCCCGATTGGTCAGGGTCAGTTCGATATCCCATACACTGCCACCAATAGAAATGGAGGTACGGATTACTGGGCGCTTTTCACTCTCTCCAGAGGAGCTACGCACCAGCCTCTTATCCAAAAGCCGCGCCTCACAACGCACTGATGGGCGGCGCTGGTGCTGTAATGGATGCGCCTCAAAACTCACCCAGGGTTCGCCATCGCGCTTAAAGGTATGGATGTTGTATGCGTGTAGGCAGGAAGTTTTAGCTCCGGAGTCCACACGCACCTTAATCGCCGGGACGCTGAGTGCGGGAAGCCCGCACCACTCTTCGCTGCCGACAATCAGCTTTTTTTCCAAACAAAAAATCCTCAAAAAATTTTTGGTTTACCTAAAGGGTCGAAAACCCGAAGTATTGACTTTCACTATAAAAATAAGGCTCGCCTATCGATCAACCGTATAACTACTGCCTTAGAACTATTGAATAAAGGCCGCCCTTTACCGATTTTTTTTGTGTGATCTGATTAATTTAACCCCAGCACATCGCGCATATCGTAGTGGCCCGGCGCACGCACCGATTGCTTATTTCCCATCAACCATATCGCTGCGCGTACCGCACCGCGGGCAAAAGAAAGACGACTGCTGGCGCGGTGACTGATTTCTACGCGCTCCCCTTCGGCCAGGAACATCACAGAGTGCTCACCGACCACATCGCCACCGCGCACAGTGGCAAAACCGATGGTGTCGCGCTCACGGGCACCTGTCTGGCCCTCGCGTCCATAAATCGCCACTTTCTCTAGATCCCGCCCCAGGGTCTCGGCGACGACTTCTCCCATGCTTAACGCAGTGCCAGAAGGCGCATCCACTTTGTGGCGGTGATGTGCTTCAACAATTTCTATGTCGGCATCTTCACCCATTACCCGTGCAGCGGTCTCCAATAACTTGAAGCACAGATTTACACCGGTGGAAAAGTTACTGGCCAGGCACAACGCTACCTTACCCGCATTAGCCAGCACCTGATTTTTCTGCTCAGAGTCAAAGCCAGTAGTGCCAATAACAATGGGGTGTCCATGGGCTGCACAATAAGCAGAGTTATCCACAGTTGCCTGTGGTGCGGTAAAGTCGATCAGTACATCGAAGTCGGCTTTATCCAGGCTATCGACAATGGCGATGCCGTTGCGCCCGAGGCCCGCAACTTCACCGGCATCGGCCCCCACCAAGCTGGAGCCCGGCCGTACAACTGCCGCGCTGAGCTCAGCCTCATCACTTAAAAGCAGTGCCTCCGCCAAGGCCCTTCCCATACGCCCGCCAAACCCGGTGATCGCAACTCTTACTGCCACAACAACACTCCTGTCTACGCCCAATATTGCTGCGAATCTTACCTCGCCCTACCAGAAAGCAGCTACAAAAACTCAGTCTTAAAAAGTGATCATTTTTGGGGACCAAACTGACCATAAAACTTCCAGCCATAGAGGAAATAACAAAACATATTTTTATTACCAACTAACTGAAATTGAGTGAAAGCAATGACAAATCACGATGCTAGGCTTAAGCCAGAGGGTAAATGGAGCGCCAACATGCGACTAATGATTCGATCAAACCACCTGCCACATTTATTGGTGGTGGTTATTTCTTTAACCCTGGCCTTTGGCAGTGCGCCCGTATCCGCACAACAGCAAACCACAAACCCAGACTTCTGGGAGAAATATGACGACATTACAGATTGGGTGACGCTGCGTCTGCAGCTCACCCCTGGCCAGGAAAAAGTAGTACTGCCCATCTTGCAAAAGAGCCTTGCAGAGAAAAAAGCCGTACTGGATCGCTATGGCATTTTGGACAACCCTAAACTGACTTTGACGCCTAAGCAGCGCGGGGAAATCGGTGCGCAATTGGCCACGATCAGCGCGCAGGTAAACAAAGAACTGGAAGGGATACTAAAAAAACAACAGATGAGGGAGTTAGGTAAGATTCAACACGAATTATTGATGGCACTGGCTGCCCGTCTGAGGGCCCGCTCTGCCCAGGGCAACTAACCCGGCAGAGATACCGGGCCAGTTTCGCTATTCTTCCTACTTTTAACCTTTTCAAAGAGTTCATCAGTTAAGCAACCATATAAACCCTAAATTACCGATGGTCGAATAGCGATTGAGAGCGCTCGCTTAGCGTTAAAGCTTCATATCCCCAAAGAAGTTTTTCACCCCTTCAAACCAACCGGTCTGGCGTGGTGCATTTTTCTTTTCGCTGAGGGTATTGGCAAATTCCTGCAGTAACTCTTTCTGTTTACCAGAAAGGTTTACCGGTGTTTCCACGACAACCCGACACAGCAAATCGCCGGTAGCGCCGCCACGCACCGGAGTGACACCTTTACCACGCAGGCGGAACAGCTTGCCAGTTTGACTCTCTGCGGGAATCTTTAGCTTCACCTTACCATCGAGGGTCGGCACTTCCAGTTCGCCCCCCAGTGCTGCAGCAGCAAAACTGATGGGCACCTCGCAATACAAGTTCTTGCCATCGCGCTGGAACAGCTCGTGTTCCTTCACCACCACCTGTACATACAAATCACCAGCGGGACCGCCATCGGGGCCAGCTTCACCCTCTCCGGACAAGCGGATACGATCGCCAGTATCCACACCAGGCGGAACCTTAACGGACAGAGTCTTGGTCTCTTCAACCCGACCGCGACCGTGGCAGCTGCCACAGGGATCGGAGATAGTGGTACCGCGACCGCGACAGTTGGGGCAGGTTTGCTGAACAGAGAAGAAGCCCTGTTGCATACGCACCTGACCGGCACCACCACAGGTGCTACAGGTCTGCGGAGAGGAACCTGGCTTGGCGCCTGAACCGTGGCAGGTATTACAGGAAGCGAGCGTTGGCACACGGATCTTGACCGTGGTACCGCGTACTGCGTCTTCCAGGTCCAGTTCCAAGTCGTAACGCAGGTCTGAACCGCGCGCGGGGCCACCCCGACGGCCGCCACCGCCCCCACCGAAGATATCGCCAAATACATCGCCGAAGATATCGGAGAAACCGCCGAAGCCACCGGCGCCGCCACCACCCATTTGCCCTTCTACACCGGCGTGACCAAATTGATCATAAGCCGCGCGTTTCTGCGAATCGGACAGTATTTCGTAGGCCTCGTTGGCTTCCTTGAATTTGTTTTCTGCTTCCGCATCATCGGGATTGCGGTCCGGGTGAAACTTCATCGCCACCCGGCGGTAGGCTTTCTTCAGCTCTGCATCCGAAGCGCCGCGCTCGACGCCGAGGACTTCGTAATAATCGCGTTTCGACATAAAACTATGTTCTCTGGTCCGGCATCAAGAACGGCCAAACTCTTTCTACTTCTCGGTTACTAACCAAGCCCCGCATTGCGGAGCACCACCAAACTACGAACTCTGTACAAACTTTGATGGATACCTGAAACAACACAGGGCGCGGGGCCTAAAAAGAAGGCGCCGCGCCCCTGAAGTTCTCCGGCGGCCACTTTAAAAGCTGCCACCGGAAATGCAAGCGAACGCTTACTTACCTTCTTTCTTGTCGTCCTTTACTTCTTCGAACTCTGCATCTACCGCATCGTCGCTAGCGGAAGATTGCTGCTGCTCGCCCTGTTGAGCGCCTGCACCAGCGGCACCTTCAGCGCCAGCGGCCTGGGCCTGCTCGGCATACATCTTCTGTGCAACCGGGCCAGAAGCTTCGGTCAGCTTGGTGGTGGCAGCTTCCATAGCCGCCTTGTCGTTGCCTTTCACCGCCTCTTCCGCTTCTTTGATAGCCGCTTCGATTGCAGACTTCTCTTCAGCGGTGGCTTTGTCGCCAGCTTCTTCCAAGGTCTTCTTGGTAGCAGAGATCAGACCGTCGAGGGTATTGCGGGTTTGCACCAGCTCCTCGAACTGCTTATCCGCTTCGGCATTCGCCTCTGCGTCTTGAACCATCTTATCGATCTCGTCCTCGGACAGACCGGAGGAAGCTTTGATCACGATGGACTGCTCTTTACCAGTCGCCTTGTCTTTCGCGTGTACGTGCAGGATACCGTTGGCATCGATATCGAAGGTCACTTCGATCTGCGGTACACCGCGGGGGGACGGCGGGATATCGGCCAGGTCAAAACGACCCAGGGATTTGTTCTGGGAAGCCTGCTTGCGCTCACCCTGTACCACGTGAATGGTTACCGCAGTCTGGTTATCTTCCGCAGTGGAGAACACCTGGGACTTCTTAGTGGGGATAGTGGTGTTTTTGTCGATCAGCGGAGTTGCAACGCCACCCATGGTTTCGATACCCAGGGTCAGCGGGGTTACGTCCAGCAGCAGTACGTCTTTAACATCTCCGGACAGAACAGCTCCCTGGATAGCGGCACCCATGGCAACGGCTTCGTCGGGGTTAACGTCTTTGCGCGGCTCTTTACCGAAGAACTCGGTAACTTTCTGCTGTACCAGCGGCATGCGGGTCTGACCACCAACCAGAATTACTTCGTCGACGCCAGAAGCGGACAAGTCGGCATCTTGCAGAGCAATTTTTACCGGCTCCAAGGAACGAGTAACCAGATCTTCTACCAGGCTTTCCAGCTTGGCGCGGGTCAGCTTAACCACCAAGTGCTTGGGACCGGTGGCATCTGCAGTGATATACGGCAGGTTGACTTCAGTCTGCTGGCTGGAGGACAGCTCGATCTTGGCTTTTTCTGCAGCTTCTTTCAGGCGCTGCATCGCCAGGGGATCGCCTTTCAGGTCGATGCCTTGGTCTTTCTTAAACTCGTCTGCGAGATATTCGATTAGACGCAGGTCGAAGTCCTCACCGCCGAGGAAAGTGTCACCGTTGGTGGACAGTACTTCGAACTGCTTCTCACCATCTACATCGGCAATTTCGATAATGGAGATATCGAAGGTACCACCACCCAGGTCGTATACCGCTACAGTGCGGTCACCGCCCTGCTTGTCCAGGCCGTAGGCCAGAGCAGCAGCAGTCGGCTCGTTGATAATACGTTTAACGTCCAGGCCCGCGATACGGCCGGCGTCTTTAGTGGCCTGGCGCTGCGAGTCGTTGAAGTAAGCCGGTACAGTAATTACTGCAGCGTCAACTTTCTCGCCGAGGAAGTCTTCTGCAGTCTTTTTCATTTTCTTCAGAACTTCGGCAGAGATCTGCGGCGGAGCTTTTTTATCGCCTTTCACTTCTACCCAAGCGTCGCCGTTGTCGGCTTCAGTGATGGTGTAAGGCACCATCTTGATATCTTTCTGTACAACGTCGTCTTTGAATTTACGGCCGATCAAACGCTTAACCGCAAACAGAGTATTCTGGGGATTGGTCACCGCCTGACGCTTGGCAGACTGGCCTACCAGGATTTCGTTGTCGTCAGTGAAGGCAACAATAGAAGGTGTAGTACGATCGCCTTCTGCGTTCTCGATTACACGCGCTTTGTCACCATCCAGTACCGCCACACAGCTGTTGGTGGTACCCAGGTCGATGCCGATAATTTTTCCCATCTGTAAAATCCTCATTTGTTACGCGCTGCCAGCTCTGTTCTGTATGCAGCGCGCGAATAATTCTTGATGTCAGCTATATTGGTGCCGGCCAGCGAAATTCAAGGCCGTTTCACGCATTTGCCGTTACGGGGCCTTACTAACCACAACCATGGCCGGGCGAACCAGGCGACCATTGAGGCGATAGCCTTTTTGAAATACCTCTAGAACCGTGTTCGGCTCCACCTCCCCATTCGGCACCTGGGTCATGGCCTGGTGCAACTCTGGGTCGAAGGGCTCACCAGCTGGATCGACAACTTCCACAGAATTTTTCGTCAGGGTGTCGACGAAAGATTTGTGAGTAAGCTCGATACCTTCCACCAATGCTTTATTGCTTTCATCAGCGCTATCAATGGTGGCGAGGGCGCGCTCCAGGTTGTCCACAACCGGCAACAAATCCTGCAGCAGTTTTTCCACTGCAAATTTGCGTGCGCGATCCACATCCTGCTGGGCGCGGCGACGGGCATTCTGCTCTTCAGCCTGGGCGCGCAGAGCGAGGTCTTTCTGCACCACTAACTGCTCTTGCAGCTTGATAATTTCATCGTGCAGCGCATCGGCACTCTCGGCTTCTTCGTGCAATGCTTGCTCAGCCTGCTCGCGCTCGGTCGCGGTGGGATCTTCAATCTCCGCGGAAGCCGCCTCGTCTGTCGCTGTCAGGTGCTCATCAGCCAGTGCTTCCGGCTGCACCCCCTCTGTAATCTGATCTTCTTCGCTGCGCTCTCTGGCCACTGCTTTCTCCGTCGCGTCGACTCTGTCAGTAATGAGTTGGGCCCGTCCTGCGGGCTCTGGGGGCTATATGGGGCCATCCCCGCACAGTTCAAGTGGTTTTTTGCGCTAGCGCGCAATAGCTGGAGAATCTGCGCTTGACGCTATAGCTAACCAGAAAGGAATACTGTATAAATAACCACTGATTGGGTATTCAGACCCACCCATAAGAAAAGGACACAGAAGCGATCTCTATATGTTGCTGCACCTGTCTATCAGCCAATTCACCCTGGTGGACCAACTGGAGTTGGAGTTCGGCCCAGGTACCAGCACCCTCACCGGCGAGACCGGCGCGGGCAAATCCATCACCCTAGATGCACTCGGGCTCGCCCTGGGTGGTCGCGGCAGTGCCGAACTGGTACGCGCTGGAGCCAACCGCGCCGATATCAGTGCCACCTTCGATATCTCCGGCTACCCCAACGCCAGCGATTGGCTTAAATCCCAGGAGCTAGATAGCGGGCAGGAAGTGATACTGCGCCGCACCATCGGCGCCGATGGCCGCTCACGGGCCTATATCAACGGCCAGCCGGTGACGCTGCTGCAGCAGCGCGCCCTGGGTGAGCAACTGATTGATATCCACAGCCAGCACGAGCACCAGTCCCTGCTGAAGAAGGAAACCCACCGCCGCCTGCTCGATGAGTACGCCCAAGCCCAGGAACTGGCCGCCGAAACCCGCAGTCGCTACAAGACCTGGCAGGACCAATACCGCCGCTACCGCAATCTGGCCGACAGCGTTGAGGAGGCCGAGGCGCGCCGCAACCTACTGCAGTACCAGCTGCGCGAGCTGGAACAACTGGATTTGAGCGAAGGTGAGATAGAGGCCCTGGAGAGCGAGCAGCGTCAGCTGGCCAATGCCGGCGATATTCTTAACGGCAGCTATCAGCTGGCCGCGCTGCTGTCCGGCGGTGAGGGCGATATCGCCGAACAACTGCACCGCGCCCTGCAACTGCTTTCCGCCATGCCCGAACAGGCGCCGGCCCTGGTCGAGGTGGCGCAGATGCTCGATAGTGCGCGAATTCAGATCGACGAAGCGGCCGGTACTTTGTCGCGACATATCGATCGCTTCGAGATGGACCCTGAGCGGCTCAGTGAAGTTGAGGAGCGCCTCAGTGCTATTTACCAGGCGGCGCGCAGACACCGTGTACAACCCGGTGAGCTACCGGCCCTGCAGCGACAACTGCAGGAGGAACTGGAAGATATCGGCACGGAAGATACCTTGGAGCGCCTCGCCGAAACCTGCAGCAAACTGGAAAAAGAGTTTCGGGCAGTCGCAGCAAAATTAAGCGAGCTACGGCGTGGGGCAGCGATCACACTCGCCGAATCGGTCAATCGGCAACTGGTGGATTTGGCCATGCCGCACGCCAAGGTCGAACTTGCCTTACAAGCTCTCGACAAGCCTTGCAGCCACGGCCTGGAGGAAGTGGAAATTTTAATTTCCACCAACCCCGGCCAGCCACCGCGCCCACTGGGCAGGATCGCCTCCGGCGGTGAGCTTTCTCGGGTAAGCCTCGCCGTACAGGTGGTCACGGCACAGACTTCACGCACCCCCACCCTGGTCTTTGATGAAGTGGACGTCGGTATCGGCGGCGCCACTGGAGACGTGGTAGGCCGCCTGCTGCGCCAGCTGGGAGAGACCCGCAATGGCTGTAGCGGCCAAGTGATCTGCGTCACCCACCTGGCCCAGGTGGCTGCGCGAGCCCACCGCCAATATCTGGTGGAGAAGCACAGTGATGGTGAGCAGGCGTTTGTGGCTTTGCGTGAATTGAAAAACGGCGAGCGCCGTGAAGAGATCGCACGCATGCTCGGAGGGCAACCCAGCCCGCAGTCACTGGCCCATGCGGAAGAGATGTTGACCAGGACCCTTTGAGCTGCCCCCAGGGCAATCTCAGAACAGCCCTTCAGCCGAGTTTCAAAGCTGACCAACAGGACAGCCCATCACTTTCAATGGAGCGGTGGGCAATCATATCTCGCAGATCAATAAATAACCGCCAACAATCCGGCAAAATAGCCGGCCTGCCGGTGATATATGCCGTTTTAGGACAAATAGACCAAATATGACTGGGTCTGGCGGCAGAAGTCACCATATACTGAGCCGCTTGTTTAACTTTGTTTGAGTAGTATCGGCCGAGTTTATGCAGAGAACGATTTTTAATACCCCGATTATCACGCCGCTGCTGCGCCAAGTTGCCAAGCTGCTGCTGAAGTTTCACGGCTGGCGCGTTAACGGCGATCAGCAATCATTAAAACTGAAAAAATATGTATTGATCGGGGCTCCCCACACCACTAACTGGGACGGCTACTACTTTATTCTCGCCGCACTCAAATTAAAGATGACTCCGCAGTGGATGGGCAAAGACAAACTGTTCCAGTTCCCCCTGGGCGGCCCCATGCGCTGGTTTGGCGGTATCGCCGTAGACCGCAGCAAGGCTAACAACTTGGTAGATGCCACCGTGCGCCAGTTTAAGCTGCGCAAAGAGCTGGTTATTGCCATCCCACCGGAGGGCACCCGCGGTTTGGGTGAGCGCTGGAAGTCCGGTTTCTACCATATTGCACGCAGTGCCAAGGTGCCGCTGGTATTGGGCTTTATCAATTTCTCCAAGAAAGAAGTGGGCATTGGCCCTATCGCCCAGCTGGGGGAAAACCTGGAGGCAGAATTGAATAAATTAAGGGAGTTTTACGCGGATAAGATCGGTAAATTCCCAGAGCTGTACACGCCGCCCTGTCAGCCACAGCAGTAAGCGGGCATAAGATGGGTGCGGCGGACGCCGCACCCGACTGGATTACTTCTCTTTTTCCTTCACGTACAGCACTAAACTGTGGCCTGTCAGCTCGTAGCCGTGCTCATCGGCGATCTGGCGCTGCAGTTCCTCAATTTCCTCATTGTGAAACTCGATCACCTTGCCGGTATCGGTACACACCATGTGGTCGTGATGATCACCACGATCCAGCTCGAATACGGAGTGGCCGCCATCGAAGTTGTGGCGAACAACCAGACCCGCGCTCTCAAACTGGGTCAGTACCCGGTAGACGGTAGCCAGACCGACATCTTCCCCCGCTTCCAGCAGTAGCTTATACACATCTTCAGCACTCAAGTGCTGCTCGCTGGTGCTTTCAAGCAATTGCAAAATCTTAACCCGCGGCAGGGTGACCTTCAGGCCAGCCTTGCGCAATTCCTGGTTTTCGTTCGACATGAATAAATATTTCCCGACAGGATTTTATGAATTGTCTTTACTTGCATCAGCTCACTGAAAAGGTCTATACCCGAATAAGACCACAGATTCCCGCCTGTCAGCGAGCCGGCTCTTCGGGTATTATCCCATGCCGAACGGAGTCAGCGGAACCCCAGGCACCATGAGAGAGGGAAATCGCAGAGGAAGGGAACTTTCCCTACGCATAGGGTCCTATTCCGGGCAACCGTTTAAAATTTGTACGAGAGGTGCCGTGTGAAAGAACATAATGGAGCAATGAATGCCGCCTAGCCTGAAATTTATCGCCATCGCCAGCCTCTGCGCCCTTCTCGGCGCTTGTACGCTGGTTAAGTTTCCCGGTGTGCACCGCATTGAGGTACAGCAGGGCAATATCATTACCCAAGAGATGATCGACCAGCTGAAACCCGGTATGACCCGCCGCCAAGTACAGTTTGTTCTCGGCACCCCGCTGCTGGAAGACACTTACAATCCCAACCGCTGGGACTACGTTAACCGCATTCGCGACAAGAAGGGTGATATCAGCCAGGAGCGCTTTAGCGTTTATTTTGACGAAGACTCCCTGGTATCCACCAGCGGTGACTTGCAGCCAGCTGACTGGCCCTAAGCCTAAGCGTCTTCGGCACCTTTCTTTTTCTCGGCCATACGCTTGGCCTTCTCGGCGCGTTGTTTGCGCGCCTCTTTCGGGTCGGCGATCAGCGGGCGGTAAACCTCCACCCGATCGCCCGGCTGCAACTCGTAGCTCTCTGCCGGCGCCAATCCTTTGCTCCCCAGAACCTGGCCAAAGATACCCATCTTGGCACTATCGGGGTCCACTTCCGGATACTCTTTTGGAATACCCGAACGAATCAGGGCCTCCCTTGCCGTAGTGCCAGGTTTTACCAGTAGCCGCATCAACCGCTGTTCATGGGGCAGTGCGTAAACCACCTCTACCGAAATCATTTTTTCTTCTGTCATTGCGGCTTCCCGTAAATGTCCTCGGCACGCTCACACATTACCGCCACCATTTGATTGGCCAGATCACTAAAAAGCTTACCCGCGGCGGCGGCAATCAAACGGCTCTTCATGGAGAACGACAGTGAAAAAGTCACCTTACAGGCGCTCTCAGCCAAGGGAGTAAACATCCAATGCCCGGTAAAATTTTCGAAGGGACCGTCTACCAGGGTCAGGGTCATGCTGGTCGGGCGCACCAGTTGATTGCGCGTGGTAAAACTTTGACGAATACCCGCGCGCGATAAATCCAACCGTGCCTCCAGGGTTTCTTCGTCCCGATGCAGAATTTCAGCCCCGCGACACCCCGGTAAAAATTGTGGGTAGCTGGCCACATCATTGACCAGATCAAACATTTGTTCCGCGCTGTACATCACCAGCGCGCTGCGCTCTATTTCAGTCATTCCTGTTGTCAAATCCAGTCCGCCAGGCGAAATCGCCTGGGATTGTCGTTCGGCCGCTAATTTTGCCAGTCGGCGCTACTCAAGCAAGAGAATTCCTGCAACAATCGCATTTTTTGCCGGCGGGACATACCCGGCCCCGCTGGAATAACAAAAACGAAAGCTGTATCTGATAAAAAATAATAGCGAGAGTACTATGACCGCAGTGAGAGAGCATTTTGGGTCAAGGCTGGGCTTTATCCTGGCCGCAGCTGGTTCCGCAGTTGGTATTGGCAATCTGGTGGCATTCCCGGTAGCGGCCACCAAGAGCGGAGGCGGTGCTTTCCTACTGGTCTATGCCCTCTTTGTTTTTCTGATCTGCCTGCCGGTTATGATGGCGGAATTGGCTCTGGGGCGCCGCTCCGATAAAGACCCGGTAGGTGCCTATCGTCAACTCTCCAACGGTTCACATCTGTGGCGTATCCCCGGCTGGCTAGCCTTGATCACGCCTTTTATGATCGCGGTATTTTATTTAGTGGTTACTGTGTGGGTACTCGGGTACCTGATTGAAACCGTCACCGGTAATCTCAACCTGCTCGCCACCCAGGATTTCTTTATCCACTTTATCAATACACCCAAGGTATTTATTTACCTGGTGGTACTGATGCTGATTATTAACGCCATCCTCGCTATGGGGGTTAAAGACGGTATTGAGCGTGCGGCAAAAACCCTGATGCCGATGCTGTTTGTAATGCTGCTGGGCCTGGTGATTTTTGTCCTGACCCTGGATAACGCCATCCTCGGTGTGAAGTATTACCTAGTGCCAGACTTCAGCAAGATTGATGGCAACGTGGTGAGCAAAGCCATGGCCCAGGCCTTCTTCTCGCTGTCTCTGGGTATGGGCATCATGATCACCTACGGTTCTTATATGAAGAAGCGGGACTCTATCCCCGGTTCCTCCCGCGCCGTTGCCATTACCGATACCATGGTGGCCTTTACTGCGGGCCTGCTGATTCTGCCGAGTATTTTCCACTTCAACCCGCAGATTGATCCCTCCGAATTAAGCGAGTCCTCTGCCGGAATGATCTTCCTGTTCCTGCCGAAGATCTTCCTTGCCCTGCAGGACAGCATCGGCTATGCCGGCGCAAGTGCCGTGGCTGCGATCTTCTTCTTCCTGGTTCTGGTAGCAGCGATCACTTCCCTGGTTTCCATTATTGAAGTACCTATCGCCACCCTGCGCGACGAGCGCGATATGGAGCGTAAAACAGCCATTTACTGGGTTGCCGGAGTTCAGTTTGTACTGGCCATCGCTTGCGCCGTCTCCTTTGGCATGGTCAACTGGTTCACTGAATTTGTACAGTTGGCCGGCATTAACAAGTCCTTCTTCGATCTGGTAGAGATCATTTTCTACGACACCATCCTGCCCTTAAACGGCCTGCTGGTGTGTCTGTTTGTGATCTACAAATGGAAGAAAGCCAACTTTGACAAAGAGCTGCAGGAAGGCGACTCCGCCTTTGCCGGCTCTTTTTCACAAAAATACGTAAACTTCTCCCTGGGCACCTTTATCCCTCTGATACTGCTGTTGATCTTTATCAACACCGTGGCCCTGAAGTTTTTTGGACACAGTTTTATCTAGTCACTAGAAGTTTTCATGGCCAAGAAAAAGAAAGCGCAAACATCCAATACCATCGCCCTCAACAAGAAGGCCCGTCACGACTACTTCATAGAGGAGAAGTTTGAGGCGGGCGTTGAGATGCAGGGCTGGGAAGTGAAAAGCTGTCGTGAGGGCAAGGCCCAGCTCACCGACAGCTATGTCATTTTTAAAAATGGCGAAGCCTGGCTGCTGGGTTCCAATATCCAGCCGCTTGCCAGCGCCTCCACCCATTATGTGACCGAGCCCGACCGCACCCGTCGCCTGCTGCTCACCAAGCGCGAGCTGTCCAAGCTGATCGCCGCCGTGGAGCAAAAGGGGCACACCGTGGTTGCCACCGCGCTGTATTGGAAAGGCCATTTGGTCAAATGCGAAATCTGCCTGGCCAAGGGTAAGGCTATGCACGACAAACGCGAAACCGAGAAAAAACGGGATTGGAACCGTGAAAAGCAGCGCCTGATGCGCGCTACGCACAAGTAGTGCACAGAGACAACTAGAAGAATAATTACGGGATTTACTATGAGTGCACCGCGAGGACAGTTCAGCTCGAATATTGGCTTTTTGATGGCCGCCGCCGGGTCCGCCGTTGGTCTCGGCAACATTTGGGGCTTCCCCACCAAGGCCGCCAGCAACGGCGGCGCCGCCTTTGTAGTGGCCTATCTGTTTTTGGCCTTCGCCCTCGCCTACCCGGCGCTGATGGCCGAACTTACCATTGGCCGTTATGCGAGGCGTAATATGGTACAGGCACTGCGGGCTATTTCTATTGGCCCCGTGAGCCGCTTCTTCGGTGGCCTCACCGGCTTTGGCGGCATCCTGGTAGCTTCTTTGATTCTGAGTTTTTACGCTATTGTGGCCGGCTGGATGGTGGCCCACCTGGCCGAGCCTTTCGCCGCCCTGTTTGGCGCCCAGGAAGCCGTCCAATGGCTCACTGAAAACAGTACCCAGCGCAACCTGATCTTTACTGCGATCTTCAGTGGTCTCACCATGCTGATTATTGCCAGTGGTGTGGAGAAGGGCATTGAGCGCTGGTCCACCCTGTTGATGCCCTCGCTGATTATTCTGCTGCTGCTTTTAATCGCCTATGTACTCACCCAGCCCGGTGCCTTTACCGGCCTGGAGGTGTACCTGATGCCAGACTTCAGTCACTTCACCCCGAAGCTACTGATCTCTGCTATGGGCCAGGCCTTCTTCTCCCTGTCTCTGGGTGTGGGCACCATGCTGATCTACGGCTCTTACCTGAGCCAGCAAGAGAGCTTGCCGCGTCTCGGCGCTCTGGTCACTCTGATCGACGTGGGAATCGCCTTCACCGCCGGCTTATTGATCTTGCCCGCCATGTATGTGGCCCAGGAAGCCGGCACCCAGATCTTCGCTGCTGACGGCGCCCTGATTGCCGGGCCCAACCTGATCCTGCAGGTGTTACCAGCACTGTTCGATACCATGGGCGAAGCCGGCGTGTTCGTCGCCATTGCCTTCTTTGCCCTGATGGTGATCGCCTCCCTCACCTCCTCTATCTCTATGCTGGAAGTACCGGTGGCTTTCTCTATTGAGAACCTAGGCATCCCCCGCCGTATTGCCACCCCAGGGGTGGGTCTGGTGATCTTTGCCATCAGCAGCACCATTATTTACAACTTCGACAGCCTGTTTGGACTGGCAGTCAGCATCAGTACTGAATATGGCCAGCCCCTGCTGGGTATTGCGCTGTGTATCTTTGCCGGCTGGATCTGGCGCCGCGACCAGCTGCTGAGTGAGCTGAAGAAAGGCCACGAAGATATTGAGCACACCCTGTTCTGGAAGATCTGGCCCTGGTATGTGCGCATCGTGTGCCCACTGCTGATTCTGGTAGCCTTCGCCCAATCGATACTGTAAGCCTTTTCTAACTCCCCCGGCGGCCACCGCTGCCGGGGCACTCCGCTTTCCCCCTGCCCCTGATCAAAGTTCCCAAAAATTCCTGGCGCATAAAAATTTATTGCAATGCCCGAGTTTGAGGTATACTTAGATGACACACGAGAGTGTTTCTTATCGGGGATGACTTGGATTCGACGCCGGTGACGAAACCTTGGGTGCATGCCGTGATGGCAGCGAATCACGTTAATCCAAAGCTGTATTTTATTAGTTGCCAACGACGACAACTACGGTGCCCAACTCGCTGCGTAAGCAGCTTGTGAAGCACTAACTAAGGGTTCGTCCCTTAGCAGTCTTCAGCAAGGTTCCAGTATCGCGCTGTAGACTGTTATACAGAACTGGATCGCCGCAAGCCATACTCGTGGGCAAGCGGTTAAACACTTTACGGGATCGCCCTATACGTCCTGACCGCCGGGCTGTAATGGGTTAAATCAATAGACGGAGCTAAGCATGTAGAGCCTCTGGCAGAGTGCTGACGGACGCGGGTTCGACTCCCGCCATCTCCACCAAATCGAAAAAGGCCAACCGCAAGGTTGGCCTTTTTTATTGCTTGGTCGACTCCCTACTCAATCTTCCTCCGACGAAAATTTTTGGCATAGCTTATTGATGGCGAACATTAACGGTCTCAAAAAGCTCACCATTAGCGTTTATTTAGGTTACTAACAATTCAAAAATCCCATTAATAGAACTAAACAAAACAACTAAAAACCACTGGGTTACCGGCCAGCTCACAAATCTAGGCCGATCACTCCAGTCTCTTTAATGACACGTAAATTTACCGGCCTATCTTTCTATAGTCTCTAAAATCAGCCCCTAAAATCCAAACATCTGTTTAAAAATAAGTTATTTAAATCATCTGCAAAAAGGCGTGATCATTAGCAGTAAGGAAGACACATGCTAGCAACTCACAGCGATGAAGAATCAAGTTATGAAACATATCGCCAATTCACTGAGTCCCCTTTCAGCCCCCCCAAATATCGCCGACATAGCTCAACTTAGCGCCTGTTTACACTGATTCTAGTCGGTAGCTCACTAATGCAGTCATGTATTAATAATATGCTCTACATTCTTTGATTAAAATATTCTTAATACCTAAAACAGAGAGCTGTAATGAGTGAAGCTAACCATGACGCTTACATGCAAGAAGCCATTAATGAGGCACGAAAAGGTTTAGCAACGGGAGGAATTCCTGTCGGTTGTGTAATAGTGCTGAATGGTGAAATTATCGGCAGAGGTTACAATCAGCACGTCCAGCAAAACAGTGTTATCAAGCATGCTGAAATGAGCGCACTGGAAAATATGGGAAAATTATGTTCTACCGATTACCAAAAGTGCACTGTTTACACGACTTTATCACCCTGCCCAATGTGCAGTGGGGCCATACGTCTATTCGGAATTAAGAATATTGTTATCGGTGAAAATAAAACATTCCTAGGTGATGAATCATTACTCAAATCTGAAGGTGTAAGCTTGGTTGTTCTTAATAATCTTGAATGTATTGGTCTTATGAATCAATTTATTCAGCAACATCCTGAAATCTGGCATGAAGATATTGGCCAGTAGAAACCATTAACTACAAAGTATATTTATAATGGCCCACCAATAAACCAAATTACTAGAATAGATTGAGATTTTATTGATACTTTTGATGTTTACACTGTGGCTTTCAAAAATTCAACTCTGCTTGAGAAGCTCCACGGCCCTCTACTCGGTACCAATCTGACACACTACTAGTCAACCTGATAATTGCTAAGTAGGCCCAATCGGTGAAGGTTGCAACAGCCACCAGATATGGGCCCTAACCTGAGGTACACAACTAACCTGGATCAAAATTTCAACTCAATTTATAGACTAAAAAGCTAGCCCCTATAAACTATTAATGGAATTTGTTATACACGCCATCAATAACAGATACCATCATCTTTGCAAAGATAAACCTGGAGCCGAGCTCTACTTCTAATATTTTTAACTCTGGGCGCCCGATTCCCCCACCCAAAAAAATACTTGATTTATTCCCACCTGTTTGGCTTAGATCTACAGTTAGCTTACTTGCATGACTATATTTATTGAATATTTTTTTCGACTTCCCAAAAACTTTAGAAATTCATCACCTATCCCAAGAACTGTTTGGTTTTTTTCTATGAGGAGTGCGAACTGATAGGGTTTCTGGTACTGCTTATCTGCTTTAAAGATATCTTTAAAATAGAAGTCATCAAGCTTGTTTGAGTTAGGTGTAAGTTTTCCTTGATGAGAGAGCAGTATAGATAGACAAGCAGCTTCTATCGCCTGCCTATACATATTGCCGGAAGGTATTATGTGCTCAATTATTAAGAGCTGCATAGATGAAAAAAGGTTGCTAATAGCAAGGTCAAGAAATGCTACTGATAATTTTTCTTGTTCCACTTTCTTACCATGAGCTGAGAATTTATCACTTCTCTTGTAGCATTCAGCTATTAGTTCGCTGAATTGCTCTACGGTATATGAGTATTCCGAAGAAAAACTCTCAACCTCGGCCAAGTAATTTTTGCAAAGAGAGCGGGCTACTCCCGAAGCTTTTGTTGGGTCTACAGTTTCCATCTAACCTCTTTTGTTGGGCTCAGGTGCACTTTCTGCACCAGAATCCTGAAGTTTTAAAGTTGCCAATGAACTTATCTGAGCGCTTAGTTATTGCCACCTAATTTCAAAGAAATGGGACAAACTTAGTTCAAAGCCATTCGAAGTTATTCGTAAAGTTTTAGGTTACTGGAGTGCATCTGAAAAATCATAAGAGGCCAATTTACCTGACAGCATAAAGTACACCGTGTTACGAGGGCATTGTTACTGGCATGTCTGGAATAGGAACTGACAGCCGTATCTTGCACCATCGTACATAATGATTCTACAAATACCGGAAGGGCCGACTGTGATTCCACCACAGACTTGGCTGGCGCACTCACCGCCACCAAGAAAAAGCACCTGGCAGCAATTACAGACTCTACTGAAGTTGGGTATCCACTAATTGCCATAGATGAATATCAGGGCACCCCAGTAGTAAGAGCGGCCCTAAAACTATCCCCTCTCCTATTCCGCCGCCCTGGAGAGTTGCGAAAACTTGAGTGGACGGTAATCAATTGGGATGCCAAGCACATAGAACTGCCCAGCGAAAAGATGAAAATGGGCCAACCATACATTATTCCTCTTGCTGAACTGAAAGAACTGGAGTTGCTAACTGGTCATGGCAAATATGTTTTCCCATCAGCTCGAGGCCAGAGCCGTCCACTGTCTGATAAAGGTGTGAGGACTGCACTCAGGTCACTGGGCGATGACAATCAAACCATGACCGCCCACGGCTTCCATGCAATGGCCCGTACTCTATTCGACCACGACACTCGGCAGATTTGATTTAGAATTCGCAGATTCATCAAGGAAAAAATTGAATGTGGCACATGCATCTCAAATCAGAGAGGCGGAACACATTCTTCAATGGATTTACGAGGATAAAAGAGTATGTCTATCAACGAACATGCAACCAAGATACAGGTGAGTCGACTGGTTAATACCGCTCTGGCAGCGATTAAGGATAAAGATCCGAGACTTGATCAGACTCTGGTCCACACCTTGGATCAACTCAGCTTAATCAGCCGGAACCTGAATACTGCCAAACATAACGTACAGCACTTTGGTGGAATTATGGCGAGCGGCGCTCATGGACAAAACGCCTACCGAGCCAATCAATCCATGAACTCGAAGCTTAGGACCCTCTCATCACTTGAAGCCTTCCTCGTAGAAGAATGGAACAAGCTTGGTAAAGCAGTTGACGCATATAGGAAACAGCTACCATGGGACGGCAAGACCGAATTGGAACTCCTGGATATGCTTGCGGGAGAAATCGAGTCGTTCGATAAATTACTTAAGAAAAACGTCATTCAGGTTCCAAAGCACCAGTCCAATCCACATCAAACGATGACCCTTCAAAGAGAAATCACGCAATTAAAGGCAATGCCCGCTCATACAGCGCCAAGTATGCTTGTCTTAATTTCCATCGGCCTTCGGATATTTGCAATGTACGTCGGTTCTAAAAGAGTGACTGGCAATAGATAGTCTCGATTTCCCTATTAGCTGCTTGCTAGGCGCTGAACGCTTTTCATCCGGCAGGCTCAATGCCTGTCGGAGTCTTCTAAATAAGTGGGAGCAGATAAATATTGTGTTAGGGGTGCACACATTTATGGTAAAGCCATACGCGGGCGGCCCAGCAGCATTACCGTCACTCGTCGGGCAAACTGTTCCTCGATAGATTGAACCAGACAGGATTTGCAGCGCCCCTATCACAGAGTTCTCGAGCACCGATACTCCCGATTGAAGTAACACACATAAAAGGCGTAATGGGACACCCATAGAAGGTAAAGTATCCTATGCCACACAATTGCATATCTCATCACCCTATACCAAATTCTGTTTATATATACAGCCACGACGTAGACATGAGTCCGCCAAGTTCAAGCCTGATCGATCCATGCACAACGCCCTACTACCACTGCGCTTCTCGTTGTGTACGCCGCGCTTTCCTGTGTGGACGCGACGAGCGTACCGGACAGTGCTTTGAGCATTGCCGGCAGTGGATAGAAAATCGTAGTCTGGAACTCGCGGATATATTCGACTTAGACGTTTGTGCCTATACAGTACTGAGCAATCACTACCATATTGTGCTGTTTATACACAAGCAACAGGCGGATGACTGGGACCTAAAAGAAGTGGTCTCTCGTTGACATCAATTATGTATTCACTCCACCCAAAATTGGACAACCAAACATCAATGTAAAATATTGACAGACCATTCGATGCCTAGCATTGAAAGGCTTTACATAAGGCAAGCATACTGAAGGCGTTGCGGCAAAATCCGTAACCGGGATTGGAACCCCGAAACTACAAGACGACCCGAAGCCGCCTACCCCCGTATGCGGTTTTTAGTGCCCCGAGACCTCACCTATTCTCACCCTTCTATGGTGGGCTGTTTGGGGGACCTTGTGCCCGCCGTTCCCTTGTAGCGGTAGTTCCAACCCATACAGCCAGCCACCCAATTGAGATTGGAACCTCAAGGGCAGCGGCTCACCCAATATCAGGAGCCCAAGCCATGGCAAACCAAGCCCCAGTCGTATCTATCCCTCAAGCAGATAACTTCCTTGGTCGTTTAATCGATATCGCAAATCTCAGCCTGGAATCACTTAACAAGCTGCGCACTCTCTTCCAAAGCATCAGCCAGATATGCGAAAAGAATACCACCTGCCAAGAGCTGCAGTTATTGGGGCTTACCTTGCCGATGAATGGGCAAACCTAATCGACTGCGGGCGGGAAGACCTGGAGCGCCGGGAGAGGAAGCAGTAAGTACGAGAGTTCATAGGTCCAAAATATTAAGCAATTTTAGGTAAAATCAGGAGCGGTAGACTGAACAAGAATGTAGAAAAGTTGGTCCACCTCAACGATGTAACTACATTTATATACAGCTAATTATAACTTAATAAGAGTAGCAATTAGGGATTATTAAAACGATCGTACAAAAAATTTCTCATTACCGGCACTTCCATGTGACTAATATCTCAATTTAATGATAGATTTTTAATGTATCTAAAATATTCGTCGATTAGAATATTGCTTAGCAAGTACCCAAAGGATTTCTTCCAAAATGCTAGAGCGTTTGTTTGCTTCCCGTCGACACCCCTATATACCACATCGCAATGAGCGGGAGAAGATTTCCATTGATCTCTCAGGAAACCGCGTGGAATTTTTTCTCCCTCCCCATACTTGTCACGATAGCTTTGCAGAATTCAAATTGAACCATCCTGAAAAAATCAATATTTTTGACCGTAGTGATTATAATGATGATAGTGATTGCGAAGACATGGAGCGTGAAGGTGTTGCCAGGCAGTGCTTAATGGAACGAAGCTGGGAAATTTTTGGACCTATCTGGCGCAGCCGTCCCATTGGAACTATTGATTTTAAACTAATCTTAAATCGTCACGACACCCTACCCTACAGTATGAGCTGCTTAAATCCTAAGCACTTTGAACAGGTTGTTATGCGCTGCTTATATTACTGGGGCCCTGGCAACCCTAACGATCATGTACAAAAAGCTCCTGTTAATTGGAAACTCTATAAATTAGGTGAGGCTACAGCAATCTTTCTTGAGAGGCATCGCCTTAACCCTCCAGAAGTTCTAAAAAAAAACCCCCATCATGAAACCTACTTTACCAGTAGTTTCTTTATTCCCCTGGATAGAGCCCACTATCTAACGCTCAATTTTAGGTATCTAGGCTATGCCCCAGTTAAACACTGCTTAGTTGCTATGAATAGTATTCGCGATGCAGTTTGTAATAGCGTTAGCTTACAGCTTGGTATAGACATAAAAAAACAACTTGCTGAAGTACAACGACACCGACCCAACGACAAAGCTAGTACTAAACGTGAACTTGAGCCCTGGGTTTATCCAGAGTGGCACAGAGGTGGTGAGTTTGATGAAGATATAATTATTACCAAGCCCGGTAGCCCACCGCCAGCTTGGTTGGATTAATTTTTACATTAAGCAAGGACAAGCTATGAAAAACAATACACTTCGTTGGATTGCCGTTGTCAACAGCGGTGAGAGTCCTAATATCAACCGCAATGTATTCGTATCTTCACAATTGTACGACACTTGGATGACAATTAAGAATGAGTATATTGGCAACTACTATAAAACCAATTTAATAAGAGCTATCTATAGTTTAGCAACGACCCCCGGAGGTAGAAGTCTAAGTACTAAAAACTTAGAGATAGACGGAGCAAAAATTAATTACCTGATTACTCCGCAAGGTGATGTTCGCATTCACTTCCTTGCTGTCACCAGCGACAATACCTTAGATAACACAGATCAAAGCTCGGGGCTTTACCGG
Source organism: Microbulbifer mixtoriginis (SeqCode) (assembly GCF_052466765.1). NCBI lineage: Bacteria > Pseudomonadati > Pseudomonadota > Gammaproteobacteria > Cellvibrionales > Microbulbiferaceae > Microbulbifer > Microbulbifer mixtoriginis (SeqCode). The sequence goes on along the minus strand of NZ_CP174289.1, from coordinate 3,353,190 downwards.
GTGAGAATAGATAGAATAACGCAAGAATGGACAACTGACTCTAGGCGATTGCGATTGATGGATTACAATCACCGTTGGAATAATGCCCATTACGCTGCAGTTAGTGGTTCGTTTGATGATAAGGAAGAGGCAGGCCGATTACTTATTAAACATATAGTGCCTGCCTACAAAGCCGCCCTAAACCCCAAGGATCTAAATATAGGGAATAAACACTACTCTCTATTTTGGCAAAACCGTGATCATTCGACCAAATCCAATAGTAGAAAACTTGCTGCACTTATCCAACAGGCACAGGCAAATAATGCCACCATCAACTGGCTAGTACACGGCGAAGGCGCTGGCACATTTGCTCAAGCTCTACAGCACCTGATTGAGCAGCCAAGCGTTTCTAGATTGGTTGCTATGCAAAATACCCTGGAGAATCAAAGCGTTTTCTTTTCTAATCCCCGAGGGAAAAACACAAAAGAGGAAAAACTCAAAGAGCTATGTGAAGCTGCGGGTATACGCTGGTTAGGATCAAAACATAATAGAATGGATTTAAAAAACCCCGATGCAAGACAAGCTGCGATAGATGGAGCTATGGTAGTTGGATCTAAATTTACTGTCGGCGGTGGTATAACAGGTGGCCTTCTTGCAGCTACCGGATTCGATAAAGTGGAGAAAGCGATAGCCTCTGTACACAAAACTGTTGATCTTCTTTCACCAAACTTAGCAGCGAACATAGCAATTATTAGTGGATTTGGTCTTTTGGGCTATATAGTGGGGAAGGACGCCAAAAAGCACACCAGCTCCTATATCCGAAATGTGTTCGGTGTTAAAGAAAACACCTGGGGCAATGGACATAAACACTGGGCTGGATAAATTTTCTTGTTTTCGGATAATAAGTTCAATTGGAAAGGGAGAGCTTAGCTGGCAAATTCGGCATCTCTCCCAACCAAGCGATTGGCCTTAACATGCTACTACCTACTAAGTGAGAAAGAACGAACGAAACCAGATTTACAACCTGAGAAGGCTGATCACTGCTAGAGGCAATTGCGGGGCTGCCAAAGGAACTCCCATCGGCAAAAAATAGGGAACTGTATATTATAATAGATAACAAAGTTCTCGCCTTGAGCAAGCTTACAAAACTAAGTATCGGCAAGTATAATGAACGCGTAAACTAAGCGATATCCTAAGTTAATAAATATATGTTTTTCCCCGGATAGAATTAGGCAAAATTATTAGTTATAGCTGAGTGTGAACGAGATAGAACATATAAAGATAAAAATCAAACGTCCACAAACAATCAGTATCTGTGAGCGCTTTCATAAAACCATTTTTCAAGAATTCCACTAACCTTCATTGCACCGCAAGATCTATAGATGAGCCTCAAAAGAATCTGAGCGAATGGCTCACATAACACAATAATAATCGCACTTATCAGGGCATAAATCTCGAAGGAAAAGCACGTAAACTGAATTTGACCTGACAGAGCACTTTCTGAAAAACCGGAAACTGCCAGATCAAGTCTGAACTACTACACCTTTACCAATTGCACTTATTATCCGAAACCAAGATTTATAGCACTGAACAATCCTTTGATAATTTAACACAAATAAACACTCAAAAAAAAACAAACTTTTATATCATTTAAAGATAAAGAATTCCTTTATCCACCTCACTTTTAATCCATTAGCACCTCAACACTTTCAACCATAAATCCAGAAATCTCATCAATCTCAAGAACAGCAACACATCTATAATTAGAGCTTTTTTCATTAGATAGTGAGAAATACATTAAGTATTTTAGATCATTCCTTTCCGACAAGTCACCCAACTCAACTTTTTTGAGAATTAGCATACCTGACTGACCACAAAACCTTCCCTGCTTACCAACTCTGTTTTTTATTTCTTTTTTTCCGTCAAATAATTTAACGATTATTTGATCGCTCATAAGATTTGCAATATAGATAAGATTACTCGCCATAGAAAAATGGCCGCAATCATTTGATTCAAATGCATAGCCTGAAACATCCAACAACCCAAAGAAAAATTCATCTTTCTTTTGGTCGTAAATTCTTTTTTCAACTCTCCCATAACAAACTCTAGACCCCTTTAATTTCCTTGGTGGAAATACAGCTGCTTTTACCTCTAAATTTTTTCCGCTTAGGGCGCCACACCTCACAACAATAACATCATTCATCTCTAAACTTTGTCTTACATATGAGTCGATCTTACCACAACTCAAATTATCAAAATTAGACAGAGCACTGCTACTCTGCCCAACCATAACAATTGCTATTATTGATAAGTATTTTAGAAAGGTCTTAATAGATCTATCACTCCGCATAATAATATTTCTCAATCAACTGGATATGTTTTTTCTGAAGAACTCCAATATTGTCATAACTCATTAATGCATTATTGCCAGGGTTGAAATGGTGGAAACCAAGATTGTGACCAAACTCATGAGGTATTGCATACGGATCCCAAAATGCACTGACATCATCAATAAAGATAGTACTTCCTCCAAGAGTTCCACATGCATAATCCAGGCTGCATTGCCCTCTTTTAATATGTACGTCACCTCTAGAATCAGTAAGAGTGAAATCAATATCCAATGTATGCTTCACTCCATTCTCATCTACATATGAGCCTTGGTAAATATTCTCTAAACTTTCCACAGCAGTATCCCCATACTTGCTTAAATCCCAAGACATTGATACTTCGATATCACCTTCAGTTCTAACTTCTACAATATTGCCATTTTTATCTGCAATCTCTGTATGCGATATCCTAGATGCCAACCTTCTATTTTTTATCATTTCTTCTTCATTAATATCTTTAGCTGGACCACGACCAGCATTGGGAGGACTCTTCAAGTTCGAAGCCTCTATTGCGACAGAGAACGCAGCATAAGCTGCTCCACTTGCAAACTTTCCACCCGTCGCTTTCGAAACGGTACCCGCAATAGTAATCCGTGCAACTGCTTTTCCTACATTTGCCCAACCCCCGTTTGCTTCCAGCTTTAATCCAGGTGCAACAGCTGCACCAATACCCGCACTAACAAAGCCATGCCCAAATTTTCCACCTTGGAGCACACTTGTTATCCCTCCAACAACCCCTGAGGCGAGTACTTGTACCCCAGCACTATCAATACCAGGGATAACCCCTTGTACAATAGCTGCAAATGCAGCGGCAGATACTCCCTGAATAAATCCGGCTTTAAGGGCATCCTTAAAGCTGGCCCCCTGCATCATGGCATCTACGAAGCCCGCTGCCCCCATTATTAGCCCAACCGCGTACCACTTAATACCTTCTGCTACAGCAATATATAGCATTGCCCCCAGAGTAAATACAAAATATCCACTGGGGTCAGTTGCATTTAAGGGATTATTTCGTACGTAGCTGTAGCGGTTAAATATTTGTGAGTCTGTTGCCGCTTGTATAAATGGGTCTGCCTGTAAAAAACGGCCAAGTTTCGGATCATAAATCCGTCCATTCATATGAATCAGTCCGACTTGATCCAACATTTCATGACCGGTATAGCCCCGGGTAGTAATACCGGTATCGAAGCCACTCAACTCCTGCTCTAATAACACACTCCAATCAAGACCGTTTCTTCGCTGACCCCAAACATCAAAGCTGTACAGGTGTTGGTTACCAACAGAGGACCCGGAGATTTCACCCTGGGAATTGGTAATTACATCTAAAGACCCTAAGTGATCCTTATGAAGGTACTGTGTTTCTCGACTGGTACCCCCTCCAGAGGATTCCACACTCATAGTAACCAGCGTACCACCGGGTAAGTAGCGCTTGATTTCCCTATCGCCATTGGGCTTTGTTATTTTTTCTACACTACCGATATACCGGGTTTCTGTCACACCACCACTATTGTCAGTATCTATACGAAAATAGCGACTGCGGCTGGGACCATATTTGAATTCAATACTGTGGCCATCTTTGGCAATATATTTAGGTTTATCGAACGTGGTGTAGCGAATGGTTCTGCCATCACCAGTTTGCATATTTCCATTGGCATCATAAGTATAATTGGTTTGAATTCCGTCTCGGCTGGTCTGGCATAGTGCGTGAGGACCAGCGGCCTTTGCACAACGGGAATCATCGCCATAATAGTAGTTACCCACGTCAGACTTATAGGTGATATTTCCGAGGATATCGTACTGTACTGCTTGCGCAGTGCGGCCGGTAACCTGAGCACTTTTTAATCGGTTGAGGTCGTCGTAATCGAAGTCCTCAAACAAATCTTTGGTTCCTGATTGGTCATGGCGGTAATCTAAGTTCCCCAGGCTATCCCAGGCGTAGGTTTGATTCTGGATCTCGAATACACCACCCGATAAAGCACCTTGATGCAGAAGCCGCCCTGTCGCAGGGTCATAGGTTCGTGAGGTTTCCACTCCATTGCCATTTTGATACCTAGTAACGTTGCCCCGCTCATCCATTTCCTGCACTGAGTAGAATTTCTGTGCAGCTGCCAGGTTAATATTTTCACCATCGACAACTTCTTTCAGGTAACCGAAGTCGTTATAACGATTTTCGATAGCACTGGAGCGCCAGGTTCCGTCACCACCAGCATCAAATTGCTGGAAGGACCGGCTATAGGCATCGTAGGTGATTTTTTCATAGTGATCATCCCCGGTATTAAGGATATCAAAAGTCGTCACCTGATCGCTGGGGCGGCCATATTGATCATACCCATGGATTTTTGCAAAGCCGGAAATACTGTCTATGACATACTCAAGAGCACCTGGGGGAACATTACTCCAGCCAGAACTATTGTTATAGGTCCAGATTATTTCCCCTTCTATGCAAGAAACATCATTGCAGGAATCATTGAGGTAATCTTTACGACTAGTTTGGCGGCCCAGGAGATCGTATGTATTAACTGTCAGCTGACCTTTAGCATCCTTTTGCCAAATCAGCTCACCAAACCCATTGTACCCATACTGCCAGTAACCCTTATCTGGATCTCGCATTTCAGTCTTGCGGCCCAACAAGTCATACTTAATTTCAGTAATCAGATTATGGGGATCAGACGGAGACCCCAACTTGTGTACATAGCGCAGGTTCCCCTGGGCATCATACTGATACTCCAATCGCCCACCCAGATTATCCACTACTGTGATCAGTTCACCAATAGCGTTCTTGGTTTCAGTTTTGCTTTGTCCCTCTGGATTAAGGGAGACGGTAGTGAAGCCCTGGTAGTCGATATAAAGGTCGTAACTGGTTCCATTGTTATTGTTAATACCTGGAAGATCTGTACCGACTAACCGACCGATCAAATCGTAAGTCATCTTGGTCCAGTATTTTGTGCCACTTCCAGCTTTGTATGGCTCTGATTTGCGTTCTACCAAACCACGGGCATTATATTCCGTGTCACTATAAACCCATTGCCCATCAAAGCCGACGGTGCCACTACGTGTTTCCCGCGCTAACTTATCGAAGCAAATAATTGAGCTGGCTCCCCCCCCTTTGGTAACATTCTGTTGGTACATACTACCGGTTGGACAATGTTGTGAGGCTGCCGATAGGAGAGTAATGGTATTCGCACCTGTGGGACTATGGTCGAGGTATTGTCGACCAAAAGGATCGTATTCCAGAATATTCTTATGGTCACTACCAATCAGAGCCATTCCCTGTACTTCAGTTGGTAGACCCAATTGATTTCGGGCAAGTACTTTAGAAGTAATTTGGCCTAAGCTGTTTTCTTCACGATCAAGGTAACGACCACGATTATCGCGATAATACAAGCGAGTGCTGCGTTTAGGTTCATCGACAACACTCTGCTCGACAATAATTTTATTACCAAAATTGTCATAGTCATAGTGGGTGGCCACCTCAAAAACTGGATCACCAGGCTCAATGAATTCATCTTTAAGTAGACCTGTTCGATGGTCCGAAGACTCGTAGTAGTTAAAACTACTAATACGTGTTTCAGTATCCGACCCCATCCCGGCTATTGATCTTGAGTGCTCCACCGTGGTTTTCGTTAAGCGACCCAACTCAGCAAAGCCATTCAAAATACGGTTAGTATTTGGGAAGCTAAATGTCCCTGGACCATACTCATTGGTGGTAGCGGTGACGAAGCGATCTCCATTAGCTGCCTCAGTGGTCACATTGATTTGTAATGGGTTGCCATAATCATCATAGCTATTATTCGTAGTAACGGTTTTAAGTAGTGCCCCCTGGCTATTACCCTCATTCTCTATCTCATAAGATCTTTCCACACTTGTTGCAAGGATAGGCTGTAATGGTCCTAATTCAGCTGTACCATTTTCGCGTGCAAAATCTCCCCAGCTACCCTGCCAATTTTTAAGCTGCCAGTTGTTATAGGACTCACTGATAAGAATACCGTTGCCACCATTCGGTACTTTAACTTCAGTACGCTTTGGATATCCGGTAAAGGGAAAATCCTGCTCGTAATAGGTGGTAGTTTCTACACCTGTTTGGTCATCCACGGTGCGCAATTGAGCAAAGCCAAGCAGACCACGTCCCCCAGCCTGCATTTTAGCCTGTGCGTAGTAATAACTAATACTACTCTGAGCATTGATGTTATTACCTATAGGAGCATCACTATTAACGTGGGTGACCACAAACATGGGCCCCATTAATTCAAGAGTCGGTGAGAGCTTGCCCAGACGCTGATCACCCTGCCATTGATCATTCAGAGCCGCATAGAAGCTTGCGGTATCTGCCACTGTAAACTGCCCACACCATTTCAAATCAACTTCTGTTTCATAAAAGCAGCGATCCTCAACGGTAGAGCCCACGGCTAAGCGAGCATAGTGGCCACTATTACTTAATGATCCATAATTAATATCAGTTTCTGCACCCAGGCCATTGGTTATCTTTTCAATAACATTGACCGGCACTCGGAAGTCGGTCGCTGGATAAAGATAAGCCATATCCTCCTCAATACGCAGATAATCAGTAACACCATCACCGTTCATATCTACAAATATGTGCGCAGCATGGGCACTACCCGTGGTCTGTAGAAAATAATTCGGAGCACTAAATTGCTGATCAATGCTACGCCAACGACGTACATACAACCTGGCTATATCTTTATCATGCCATACTAAGTCAAGTGCACCGTCATTATCGTAATCAAACCACTGTAGTTGCGCCTTTGCTGGCATTTTACCAAGCTGTACCTCTTCTGTAAGGCCCTGGCCAGTGCTCAAGCTATAGCTATATTCTGAAACTTCATCATCAATATTACCTAATCTACCTTCAAGTAATACATCAGCTAAACCATCTCCATTGATGTCGGCTATATGAAGTTTATGTAGTAAATCATTGTGACGGTCTAGAGCGGTAGCATCACCTTCGCGGTTTTTAGATTTAAAATCACTATCTTCTTGCTGGTAATCCAGCACCTTGCCTTGATTAACTAGTGAGTATCCAGAATCATCATCTCCATCAAGGGTTACTTTATAGGCACGGCTATACTGCTTTAACAGGACTGAGCCAAATCCACTACGTACTACCTTTGTATGCCATAGAATTAGATCCACGCGACCATCGTTATCAAAATCTCCAGCAGCATTGGGGTCTAAATAAAATTCAACACCTCCTGAAGTTTGATCATCCCAGCTTTCTAGTCCTTGAAGAGTAAAAGATTGAAAAGAGCCAAAGTGATAATAGTTATTAGATGAAGGAGATTTATCTGGATCGTATTTTAATGGGTAAAAACCATTGGACGATACTGCATCCGTGAGACCATCACTATTAATATCAAGAAAGCGCAGATCTTCATCGGTTAAACCTTGCAGGTCTATAGCTGCACCGCTCAGATTCCAATTACCACTCGCATCTGGTGCAGCCAGCACAACACGCCACTGATCAACATTGCTCGCATAGTAAGCCAAGTCCGCACGGCCATCTAAGTTAAAGTCCAATATTTCCCAACGGAAGGGATTACGTACATCTGCATTATTTTGTAAAATTGTTTTTTCTTCCCCAAACCCATCTTCGCTAGCAAGTACATACTTGAAGATTTGATAATCAATTTTTCCATCTTCATCCCAGTCTGGTTCCAACCAAATAATATCCTTGCGCCCGTCTCCATTGATATCGGCAGGTCTTGCTCCTACGGCTGTGCGATCTGATTGGGAGCTGAGTACTACTAAATCTGTCGGGCTGCTTGCAATACTGCCAGGCACTGGCAATCGCCAATCAAACTTGGTGTATGGCTGGCAAACACTGTAACTACAAAGTCGAATTTTTTCCAAGCGACTGGCCAGGTCCCTGGGGTCATCCAGATAATCAAATTCGTAACTATGTACTCCCTGTAAATTGCTATCTATACGGTTGTAGACATTAATGCGAGTCATTAACTGGGTATTTTCAAGTAAATATCCAGCCAGATATCCACTTATAGTGTCCGTGCGGTTTATATACTCGAACTCTACCTTGGCACCAGCGCTACTGCCAGAGCCGGTATAGCCATAAGAAATTTCGCGAATGCGGTGTCCACCACCTAGTTCGTAGGCAAATTCTATAAGGTTACCTGCGCTATCTTCCCTGCGGCTGATATTCCAGGAGAGGGTATTCGAGCCAAGTTGCTGTTGTGATTTATTGCCACGCCCGTAATAACTAATAGATCCATCCTTACGCTCCACTGTGAAGTAGGCCGGATGACCAAGAGAGCCACCACGCGCAACCACCCGAATAAAACTGTCTATTTCGGTTTGATAGACGCTTTCTGGAGCACCATAGCTACCCGATACCACCAGTAGTCTCTGGCCATCCAGACAGAAACGGTCCTGATTACTCCAAGTGATAGGTTTTGCCTGGCCATCCTGAGTCAATGTTTGGCGGCAGCGGCTAATGGCGGAGAGCCCCGTAAGAGTCCAGCCATGGCCAAGCAGTCCATTACCATTCTGGCTTGAGTAATTGAGTGATAAATCAGGAGAAACTCCCGCAGTACCTGGAGGCAAGCTCAGTGGAATTTGATACGTAGCTGCGCCAGATTCATTTACACGGAACTGCCCAGGAAGACTGCCAATTTTTCCGGAGTTAACGATGTCACCAGCAGGCACCGTGGGTTTACCCGCAGGTTCCGGAGGAGTATTAGTTACTCCGTAGTAGCAAAGATTAGCGCAGGGATCGATATTGGCATTGAAAGCCTGCTGATTGGTAATGCCATCACCATCTGCATCTGTATCTCCACTCTCAGTCGAGATATCACCGAAAAAGAGAATTTCCCAGTAATCCGGTAAACCATCTTGATCACAGTCTGTAGTCTCAGGCGTTCCTTCTGGATCATCACATGCGAAAACTGCCCAGGAATAATCCTGGGTATAAAAGTAATCAAAGGAATTTCGCAATACCGAGTAAGTAGCTTGTACATAAGCTTCGGACTGAGCAAATGCTATTGCCACTTCAGCTGGGGTCATGCCCCCATTCATTGCATCAAGTAAACTGCCGCGAGTATAAGAAGTTCCGTTATATACGAATGCGGGCTGATCCATGCCCGGAAATGCACGGCCATAAAGTGCATCCACAAAGGCTTCATTGGTTATAAGTGGAGGAAAGTTTGATTTTCCAGTATCGGATTCCAGGAAGGCACTGGCCACTTCCTGTGGACTGGCTCCATTCAATAAGGCGTAAGTCCAAAAAGTGAGTACATCCCGAGACAATGACAGTGGTGGTTGTAACAGTAACCGGTACAGTCTCGCGGTAATCAGGTATTCTGGTTCGTTGATATCTGCCGGCTGCCAGTTGAGATCTTCAATAGTATCCTTGAGTAAGGAATTATCCATACTTTCCCAACTCAGCTGATCGACCCCCAGTATTCCACGCCCCAGAGCATAAACTTGATCACTACCAACAGTAGTGTAATAAAGGATACCGTTACCCGCCAACACAGGCGTTTCTGCAACACCTGCACCGGCATTATAAGTCCAACGAATTGCACCGTTTTCGGCTTGCACGGAGTAAATAAAACCATCCATGCTACCGAGATAAATATTCCGATCCTCATCTTGTACCACAGAAGCATATATGTCTCCGCCAGTTGCTAAGCGCCACTTTTGCAGACCAGAGGAACTCAATGCATAGAGGCTGTCATCAAGTGAACCCACATAGATGTGGCCACTAATAGCATCTACGGCAGGAGTTGCTTTAACCAAATCTTCGGTAGCAAAGGGCCAGCCGGGTACAGTCGAGCCATCTTCTGGATTGATGGCAAATACTTTATTACCCGAACCAACATAAATAATGCCATTGGGACCCACAGTTGGCCCCGACTCGATTCTGCTTAATCGCTCTACTTTATCATTAGCAAAAACATCAACGCCCGCGCGCGCGCTATTTGCATTCTCGGCGGACACACGGATGCCCCGGTCTGAAAGAGCCATCTCCATCAAGTCGCTGAGAACAATAGTGGCGTATGTTGCTGGATCCTGATCAGTGGGGGGGTGCCAAGTAATTTGCGAACTGCCGGCTGGATAGACTTGTTGATCTCCGTTTTTACGATCAGTCAGAGTAATTATCGTATCGAGGTCAATACCACTACCTTGTAATTTTATAGTGTTACCATTAGGTATACCGTTATACAGTACCGGCGATAACACATCTATGCTGACATATTCTCCGTTACTACAGCTGTGCTCGGCATTACAAGCTTGAACCTGATAACTATAAGTACCCGGGTCGAGAGTTTGTAACGAAAATTTAGGTTCAAATCCAGAGTCTTCAGAATGCGTGATTCGCCCTAGCTCAGTCCATGGACTAGAAGATTCAATGCCTCCAGCCTTACCAAATACTCGATAATCCTGTGGTTTGTAGCCTGTGACTACCGGATCCCATTTCAGTGTATGACTGCCAGTGAAATCAAAGCTGGTCAGCTTTGGAGTAATTGAAAAATTCTCTGGAGTTAAAGGTGAATACTGTACCCACTGAATTGTAAATACTGGACTCCAGTTATTATCATCACCACTGCATCCAACTTCATATCTACAGGCACCCACTCTATATTGATAGGACCCATGAAGTAATGGAGGAATCAAAACTGAGAGAGATTCAGGGGGGTTGTGCCAGGTTGAGTCAGTAAAGCTACCATTCACGCCTTCTTGTAATACGTAATAATCGGCATCCGCGACCGGGCTCCAAGTGATGCTAAAACTGGCACCAGTGATGGCATCTCCATTATTGACAGGGAAGGTGTCTCCTTCCAGAGTCATACCTGTGACAGATAAGCTTGTAGGTGGCTCGGGGGGATTTAAGTGAGTAACTGATTTCGGTTGGAGATAACTTTCAGCCTCACCACCTTCATTATCCTTGGCACGGACACCAAAAATAATTGAATCTCCCGACGGTATCGGAACATTCCAAGGCTGTGGGCGCTCCCAAATCTGAAACTGGCCTTGATCGCCAACATAAACTCCATTACCAACTTCTGCGCCATCAATCAGAAAGGTTACTTCGGTAATATCCTCGTTACCGTCTGGATCTTGCACCAAAGCACGTAGAGTTAAAGGGTTACCCTCAATGATTTCAGAGGGAAGTGCCACTTCATCGATCAGTACAATCGGATCAGAATTTTCAGCAACAGTTAGCGTGTGTCCAGTAATCTCCGAGACATAACCATAAATATCCCTAACCTTTAATTTCAGCGTACCCGACCCTACTGCATTAAATGACGGGTTTAAATAAAAACATGAGGAGTCTCCAGAACAATCCCCTGCACCAGCATCGGCCTGGCCGAGATCGGTAGTGCCATAGTAAAAATTTGCCGAACTAATACCGTTAGGATCTGTAGCTGTAGCCCGCAGGGTTCTAATCGTACCAGGCCTAATTGTTATAGCTTGTGTTGGATCTAGGAACTGCCCAGCAGCTGCAACATTTAGAGGTACATGAATGGTCTTTATATTACTCCAGCCAGTGCCGCACTCCAATTTATTACAAGCTATAACTCTATATTCGTAAGTAAATCCTTGATCTCGTGTATCTCCATTAGTAGTAAATTGCCGTATTTCACCCGACACCTCCCCTTGCACCTGCAACCAATTTCTAGTAATCGATCCATCTTCATCTTTAATACGCTCTTCAACCCTATAGTAGGAAACATCACCAGAAGGAAGTCCCCACTCGACTATATAAACACCATCAAGGTCAAAATTAGCCGATGGCTTATTGACTACGGGCGTACCCGGTCTTACTAGAATATCAACAATAACAGAGGCTATTGTTGTTGTTGTTGTGCCCCCCTGAACTTGCCAAGGCGGTGGATTATTTCCGAAGGGTACAGCATAAACACGCCTTGAAATCTCGGCCCGATAACTATATGACCCATCATTTCTTTGAATATCAAAAGTTGCAACCGTACTACCATAGCTAGATTTGGTTCTAATGGTACTATCAATTGGCTGTTCTCCACTTCCATTTTTGCTCTCAAAGAGTTCTATTGTGTTCTCCCATCTGCAATTAAAGGCTTGAAGGCAAGGAGCTTGTGAAGGCATTGTTGGTGATGTAATTGTAACTGAATAACTTCCATCAATACTTTCTGCACCATCGTCAATCACTATAGAATCTGCGGCTAAACTATATACTGAAAACAAAATCAGAAAACTGGCAATAAAAAATTTTATGCATACCACTAAAGGAACTTTCTTTTTCATAACCATTGCTCAAGACGGTTAATTATTTATTAAGTAGTTTACCGCTTGAAAATTATTTCAACGCTTTACTCCAAAGCACCCTACTTCCCAAATTACTATCATCAAAAGAAAAGGAGGGAATCCCAGTTGATACTTCCAGTGCAAACAGAATCCCACCTGTCGTATATAGAATTATTTTTTCATTTATAATAACTGGCTTAGACACTATCTCTGGCTTATTTGGCAAAGTCGCACCCCATAGAAGATCACCAGAATTAATATCTAGAGAATAAATCTCCCCTGTCAGAGTCGCCACATATACATATCTTTTATCATCACTTACCAAAGGTGGAGCAATCACCGCGCCCGAAGTCTCATGAGCCCACAGAATAGTGCTATCCGGGGATAAAGCGTATACCATACCTTTACCACCCCCCCTATTAGATCCAACAAGAATCTTGTTATTAAGGATGCTAGCCTTACCAACAACCACACCAACCTCTTCAACTTTCCAAATAACTTGACCACTGGCAGCGATCTTATAAAACTTGCCATCAAAGGCCCCAACGTAGGAATTTCCATTATCATCCACAGATAGGGAACTTATAATTTTATCCTGAATTGGCCTTACGTCACTTTCCCAAAGTACTGGCGGGGATTTTGTATCAATAGCTACATCGACTGATTTACTTTGCTCACCAGCTGGACCACTAGCCGTTAATATAAATTGGGTATTCAAGGATAGGGAAAACTCTAAACTGCCGCTTTCCGGTAAATTATCAATGGGATCCATACCCGTATTTGTTTCCAGTGAAATTGATTCAGCCCCTTGCACTTGCCAACGCAGTTCAATTTTCTGGCCTATCTCATTTATACTGGACGGAGATGCTTCAAATTGATTTATTACAATTTTAGGGTAGCTTGTATCATCATTTGGGTCGGTACCAACTTTTAGCTCTTCACTATCGCTGACACCATCACTATCACTATCCAGTTGTGATAAAGCACAACCGTTGTTATTAGATTCTTCGTTAATAGGAGTATCAGTACAAAGATCCAAATAATCAGCAATACCGTCACCATCAGTATCCACGCTGACATTAATAGCAACCTGCTGCTCATTTCCCGCTAGATCAAGTATTTTTGCCTCTATGGGTACGGCAGCGGAAGTTGGTAAAGGTGAAACCAAGCTACATAAAGCCGTTTCTCCGTCTAGCTCACAACCAGAAATACTTACACCATTAACCAATACCTCCAGGCTGCTCTCATCTAAACCCAAATTATCACTTAGTAGAAGGCGGACTTGAGGGAGAACATCAGTAAGCAGTGCATCGCTACTACTAGGTGATACAAATGCTACTTCTGGTGCAGTCTGGTCAACATTGACAATATTGTTCCACTGAGTGGTATTACCAGCTTCATCTTCAATAACTACACTGATTACCTGGCCCTGTCCATCTGCGAAAACAGTTTCTTCCTCAGGACAGGATACCACTCCGCTTAGATTATCTTGACAGCTATAGGTAAACGTAACCGGAGACTTATACCATCCAGCTTCATTTATTTGTGCGGAAGCTTGACTACTTATAACCGGAGGAGTTTTATCAGTACTTAATATAGTGGTAGATACTGTTTCATTTCCGGCCTTATCCTGGGCTACAGCATTGAATATTTGACTATCCCCCTCACTCGTAACATAGATTTTCTCATTACATTTATCTACTCCACTGAGCTGATCCGTACAATCAAAACTCAAAGTTACATCGGTATTATGCCAACCCTTTGAATTTGCAGAAGGTATAATTGTTTTATCGATAGTGGGTACAGTGGTATCGAGATTAATGGTTACTTCTGTACTACTTGTATTTCCAACGTAATCGACAGCAGTTCCTACTATTGCCTGACCGCCCCCATCTTCCGCTATGATTATTGGTTCAGAGCAACTCTGCACACCGATATCGTCAGCACAAGAAAATGAAACTGTAACTGGAGTATTGTTCCATCCATAATCATTGGCAATTGGGTTAGCTGATGCTTCAACGGTTGGAGCTATAGAATCCACAAGCTCAAACTGTACGATGTACATCCCATTTTCATATGCTGATATATCTAGCTCTATTGAATTTTCTTTTAACAATGGAACCATACCAATTTTTATCATATACCTAGGGTCACCTTCCTCCCAGCTAAGCACTTCTACGCCATTAACTTCAATTGATCCGCTTGGAGACTGCCCTAGATGATGGGTAGACCCATCACGATATACAATAAGCTCATAGTTACCTGCAATGGGAGCCTCAAAGGAAAACTGTTCATTTTTTGGTTCTTGAGAGTCGGCGATTATCTTGTGTTCATATACACGTAATTCTTTAGCATTAACCTTTGAGAAGGAAGCAAATAAAAAAACAAAAAAAATAGAGAGAAACCGCAAAATTTTACTCACCCCCAAAAGACTACGTACACTTAAAAAAAGCAATTTCGTACCACTTATGCGAGCTCGTAGCATCATCAATTCCTAGAGTTATAATTCACAGAACCCTACAGCCCTGACTATTTTTTAAATTATTCACACGCCTGGCCTTTTCAAGCAACATCAAAAGTCAATTCCTAAGCACTTTTTGGCGCACATATAAACATCAACAAAAATATAGTAATTAAACCGAGAAAAAACAAACACGCGTAAAATATAAGGTTATTGAAGTAAGGGTATAATAATGGCACCATCGTTTATACTTAACCTATCCACAAGCAAAAAACACTTGACAGAAAATTCAAACCTTTAGAAAAATCTCCCTTACAGACCACATGTGTAAAGCATGACAATATTACCTCCTGTAATTTTTTCCACCTCCCATCTATAAGAATAGCGACTTCGTATAGCTCATATTTAATCCCTCTATCCAACCAACTGACTAACTAATATCAGGATAAACTCATAATACTAGAATTAGTCGACCCCTAATTATGCGAAACCACTAATACTTAAAACCGAAAAATCTTCACAACCCACATTCACATCTGACATAAAACTGGGAGTGAGTTAAATGTGTCAAACCAACCTCAAAATAAAAAAGCACATATAACTAGCTAACGAGCTCATATAAAAAACGCCAAAAATTTTTGACTTCACATTTACACCCCACCTAACACATTCAAAAAAACCTTTAACTGCAAGCAAAAATACTAGAAGCTGTTTCATAATTTGAAATCAGTTATTCTTTCGACCTCAAGGAATGATAAGACAAGTAAGTGTAAGTAGATTTAAGTCAGAATTAACCGACGCTCAATGGAAATTGATTGAGTCTTGCCTTCGCCAGCTAAAACGTGGAAAAGGTGGTCCCAAACTCATTGATAACCATGCGTATCTTGTGGATTTTGCGCTCAGGAGCACGATGGAAAGATCTTCCCCAATCTTACCCATCACCGAGTACCTGCTAGGCTTCAGTTTTGGGAAAATCAAGGAGCTTGGTTACAGGCATGGAGAAGATTCTTGGAGCCGTTGGATCAACAGTCTTTGCTTAACTGGGAGGAGATCTTTTCTGATGGCGGCTTTGCACCAGAAAAAAAGGGGGCTTCGAGGTCGGGAAAACCAAGAGGGGCAAGGGTTAAAATTGGATGGTGGTGGTCGATGGCGAAGGTATTCTACTGGGAGGCACCATTACTTCGGCCTCACCAGCAGAAGTAAAGTTATTACACCCATTAAATAGAAAGATTCATCGCTTAGTTTATGATAAAGCAGCGGACTCTGATCCTCTTAGAGATAGTCTGTTGAGTCGTGGAATCGACCTTATCTGTCCACACAGGAGAAATAGGAAAAAAGCCTCGAGGCAAGATGGTAGAAAGCTTAGAAGGTATACTCGCTGTTGGAAAGTTGAGCGGACTTTTACTGGTTGGGAAATTACCGCCATTTGGTTGTTAGATGGGAGCGATATTTGTCCACTTATCGTTACTTTCCTTTATTGCATGCATGTTAATTACCTTAAAGAAGTTATGAAATAGCTTCTAAGTATTTCTTGTTGCCAACCTTCAGAGGGGTTCGCCAGAAGAAATAACCATAGGAGAAATTGGTGTAGTCAAATTCATCATCTGTAGGAACAGCCACTTTACCAGTAGCCTTGGCAATATACGCCTCCGGTATTAACTGGTGGCCATTCCATTTTCCCTTATTAAGTACCAAAGTACCCCACTTAACCATACTGCGAGATGTCATCATGGCTCTTGACCCAGCCTGGGGCACGCCGCTTACGGCCTCCTTCCAGTGATAGATGTCGATCCCCATCTTTTCCAGTAGCTCTTTTTTAATAAAGTCACTCGCTGAACCAGGGACTACGGCATCCAGAACCAGCATTGCAATCATTGGGTCAGAGCCTTGGTATAAATAGGTTTGCGATTCTGAGGTTATCGGTTTGCTATGGCTCAAATAGATTTGAGCCAGCTTTTTCCCTGTTAACTGCTCTTTGTTTTCCAGTAAGGCGCTCAGTTTTTCCTCTTTAATACGAATTCCTGACTGAATGCTCATGGTATGATTCAATGTAACAAGCTCTGCGCCTTTAACAAGCTGCTTCCGATCCAACCCTTTTAGAAAGGAAATGACAGGCTTGTCCAAGTCTGCCATGGTCAAATAACCTAACTGTATCGCCCGACCAATTGCCAGGGCTGTATAGGCCTTGGTGGCAGATGCTTGCGGGTAAGGCAAGTTTACACGTCCAAGGGAATAGTAGGATTCAAAAACCAGTTTGTTATTTTGGGCGATAAGCAGGCTATCGTAGGGGGTGTGTTGGTTATCCGCTATTTCCTGGGCCAGCTGTTGCAAGCTCTCTTTGATTTTATCTATCTCACCGACTGGGATACCATCTTCTCTATCCGTTGGAGCTGTATCAATAAATGCTTTTTTTAGCTTTGGCGTGGATCTCTCTAGGCTTGGGAGGTCACTACGATAGTCGGCCATATTTATTTCTGGTGCCTGTAAGTCTCCCGCGCCTGCAGTGGCGCTTATGCCGTACAATAGGCCGATTGTGATTAGCTTCTTAAAAATCATCTTATATCCTTAATTTAACTTTGAAGTTTTTATTAATATGACTCGATATGCTATCGATTAATTTTTCAGCTTCTCGGCAAGCCAATAGATACTGCGCACTGAAGTCTTCGGGAAAGCTGTAGTGTGATTCGCCGATTCGATAACCACCGGCTCCAGAGTTAAGTTAGCCAATTTTTGGTCCTTTAACTCCCTAACGAACCTCTCTACCGTAGCACCCAGCTCCTTCTCTAATTCTCCGTAAGCAATAAATACGTTTGTTCGCTTGGGTATATCGATCAAAGGTTTGTTAAGCTCTGATTCAAGACGAAAATCCATATAAGTGCCTATCAATCTTGATGGACTACCGATAATATAGTTTTGAAAAGTATCCGGTTGGCTTATTAAGGCGTAAACCCCAAAGAGCCCCCCGAATGAGTAACCGAAATAAGTGCGGTTATCTGGCTTCGCGCGGTAATTGCTTTCGATATACTTTATAACGTCATTTCTTATAAAGGCGAGATACTGATGGGCCTCACCTTTGTGTGATTTTTTATCCTTTTTATTAGAGAGAACTTCCGGTTTAAAGTCCCGATATCGACTCGACCATTCTTTTTCAGCACCTGTCATATCTTTCTGCCAACTAATACCCACCAAAATGGCATCTTCCAGTGCGTACTCTGTGGTGGCTGATAGTATTTCAACTGCCCATAAAGCATCTGTATAGTAAATAACCGGATGCTTTTTAGTATCACTCTCCTCGTATTTCTCAGGCAGCTTAATAAACAGCTCGTATTCCCTGTTATTGCTGGAGTCCTGAATAGGTATTACTTGGATTGTGGATAACTCCAGAGCTTTGTGCTCATTTGCTTCAAGGGCAGCCATAGGTAGCAACAGGAGAAAGGCGACAAGTAAACGCTTTTTCATATCAGTATTTATACCGTTACATGTGATCGGAGAAGCGCTCAATCTAAGCAAGAAGCCTGTGAAACACCTGAAGTGCTCCTGATTTTTCGATGACTTTCTACTGCTGGTATAAAGTGCTTGTTTATCAATAGGTTACAAGGCGCGCTTTAGATGTAATCAGGGTTTATGCTAGTATCGATAGCAAAAATGTAGCTCAAATTTTGCTCAGGTAGATACATCAATGGCTTCACAATATTGGGTGGGTGAGTTCTTTATTGATTTATCCAGAAACCAGATCACCCGACATGAGCAATCGCAAACGATCCCCCCAAAAGCTCTTGCCGTCTTAACCCACTTGGCAAAGCATCAGCGAAAGGTGGTGAGCCAGGATGAGCTACTGTCTAAGGTCTGGCCCGATACAATAGTCACACCGAATACGCTGCAAAGAAGTATTGCGCAACTTAGAAAAGCCTTTGGGGAGGATCGCAAGCAGCAGTCTTATATTAGAACCCATGCCAAACAGGGTTATAGCCTGGAATGTGATATTGTTTGGCAAGATGGTAGTTCTATTCTACAGGATAAGACAGCACCGGAAGAAGACGCCCCCTCTCCTACTCCCCCTGAGCCTGTAATAGATAAACAACCAAGCAATCCGAATTATCAAACCCAGCCAGTTAAACCAAATAGATTCCCAATATTTGCGCTTATCGGGATGGTATTGCTTGTATTTGTTGGATTTAATTACTCTTCACCCAAGCAAAACGCTCAGCTTATATTTGATCGATTACAGGCAGTAACGGCTACGGATCACAAAGAATTTGGCCCCTCATATTCGCCTGATGGTGAATATATTGTTTTTAATCGTTATTTAGATAAGCTCTGCGTTAACAAAATTTGGGCCAGGAATATTCATACCCAGAAGGAAACGGAGTTAACTCCAGAATGGGGTACTTATGGCCGCCATACACTATCACCAGATGGCAAGAAACTGGCATTTATTTCCGAAGAAGACTGCACCATACCGCTAACCCAGAATACCTGTTACAACCTGGTAAGCCTGGATTTCCAAGAGGCATTAGTAAGTCCGCAACAGCCAAGTGTATTAATGCGCTGTAAAAACTCGGCCATTAAGAATCCGGCATGGTTAAACAACAATGACCTCGCTATTTTGCATAAAGAGTCTGCTCGTTGGCGGTTAATCAAATATTCAGTGAGTGATAACAGCAGTCAGATACTTTATGACCTGGAAGAGGGAAACCTAGCTCACTTTGATTATTCAATCGATGACGATTTACTAGCCGTCACCAGCTATCATCAAGATGGCCAGCTTTATATCGATATGCTGGATTCTAAGGGGGCGCTTTTAACCAGCCATCCGATTGACTATCCAGATGAGATATCTGAACACAGAGCCATTTCCCCTAACTTTTCACCGAGAGAGGATGAGCTAATCTTTAGTACAGGGCGAAGACTCTTCTCTCTCACCTATGATGGCAAGGTCAGTAGAATTCAGTTACCTCTGGACCAGTCTGCCAGCTCTCCAGACTTTCATCCAGGTGGACATAGAGCACTGGTTATTAAAGGGCAATACGATAGTGATATTGCCTCGATACCGCTAAACCTGCCTGGGGCTAGCACCACACCTTCAGAAGAAGATGTCAGCACAATTTACCCGAGCACCACACGGTCGATTTCCGGGGAGGATGACGGCATTTTCCAACCCAATGGCAACTTGATTGCGTTTACCTCCAGGCGCTCTGGTGAAGACCAGGTGTGGGTGACTGATGGTAGTGATTTACGGCAGGTATCTCAGTTTCCAATCGATACCAATATCGACGGTATCCATTGGTCTACCGATGGAAAAAGTATTCTGGTAAATGCCAATAACAAGCTCAATAAAATTTTCTTGGATGGCCGTGTAGATGGCTTGCCCCTGAATGCGCCTGTTGATCAGCTCTTCCAGTGGGACAGTATCGATAATTCAGCGTTACTATCCTTGACGGTTAAAGGGATTACACAGTTTGCAGAAGTCGATTTAGATAGCCTTGAGACCAGGTTTATCAATGAAAAACCAGTTAGCTGGGCCCAAAGAGCTAAAGATGGCCGGTTGATCTATATGGACCATATGAACCGCTTCTGGCAGCCCGGCCCTGCTGAAGACCAACTAATTGAGAAGCTGGATGATCAAGGTAGCGAAAAGAGATTTGTTATCAAAGATAATGTGATTTACTCAATCAATCGAGACGACCAGCTGTGGTCATACAATCTCGACACCGATAACTTTTCCATTTTGGGGAACATGCATAGGGATATCGATTACTTGACCGATGTTAATCAAGAGAACCTGATGATTACCTATGTTGTTGCCGCTAAAAAGGAAGTGGCTGAGCTTTTTTTAAAAAATAGATAAGCCAAGAAAAAAGTTTAGGAGAATTTAGGCTACCCAATATTGAATACAGAGAAGTAATTAAATTATTTGGAAGCTTACAAAGTCGACATAGGCATACTGCCATCCCAGTAGAAATTACAGTATTGGTTGAGAACCACTTTATAGTCTCTGCGAAAAATTAAAATCCACATTTCAGGATAGAGAAATAGGGCCCCTTAGAGCAGGGACCCTGTTGCTCGTTATTTGGAAGCTAGTGCACGTTGGCCAGAACGTAAGTCGATAACAACGACTCCTCTGACACCAAACATACCATTGTCATAGGCAAAGATTCTGCGGCCATCTGCATCAATGGTCAGAGAGTCAAGACTTGCCACTGCAACACCACCACCTCGACAGTCGCTATCACACCCCTTACCGCTGGAGAGGGTTGATTGTGAAAACCCATCCAGGTCGATGGCTACCAGACTTCCACTTTCAGTACCTACCAGAAGACGGTTACCAGTTGGATCCAAGACAACGTCAGTAGGAATCTGGTCTGTGGTACCACCGTGCACTGGCGCAGCAATAATTTTCCTGTCGCCAGTAGCCAGATCCACCTGCCAGATGCCTCCGATATCACCGACTCGAGAATCGCTGACAAAGGCTCGGTTGTTAACGAGATCCAGTGCTAAGCCCTCGACGGAGTCAAAGAAGGGCGAGGAGCCAGTGTAGTTATCGGAGATAATTTCCCTGTCACCGCTGTCAAGGTCGACGCTCATCAGCCCTGAGGCCTGTAATAAAAGCATACGATTGTTAGTGGCATCCAACTCCATAGCCCCTACGAGACCGTAGAACTCAGGACCCTCACCTATATCTGAAGCAGAGACTACCTCGGGTTCACCGCTTTCTAGATCAATCTTGAGCAATCGATCGGAGTATTCATCGAATATATAGGCGTTGCGGCCTGACGCGCCGGAAACGATTGTAGACGCTACCACGCGCGGCGAGTCGTTCGGATCAAAGTAAGACACAATGGTACGGTTGCCGTTCTGCAAATCTATTTCCGCAGCTGCGTGATTACTTTGGGAGACCACCAATAACCGGTCGGTCGAACGACTATAGCTCACATCGTGCCATCTGTAGCTGGGTCCCGTCCCGACATGGTTGGAGGAAATTTCTGCACGATCACCAGTAATGGTGTCAACGGACATGAGCACCGGATCGATAAGAATTCCAGAAACCAGCAAACGATCGCTATCAGCCCCCCGGCCAATTGACCAAGGGTTTTCAAGTCGCAACCCTTTACCTTTAGTCCAACTAGTTACAACTGATCGATTACCAGTTGCAATATCCACTTGTAGAATATTCTGGGCGCTACCGTTGGCGACATAAATTTGATTACTATCAAAATCGACGATTAAATCCATTGGCTGGTAGACAGGTTCACCACTACCAATACCATTACCGCTTATTGTCGTTCTATCGCCGCTGGCAATATCTATCCTAAGAATAGAGTCGGTACTATCATCACCCACGTACAGCTGTCCATTCGCCTCATCTAATGCAACACCCTTCGGGTACACCATGTCGGCGCCAGTACCCGTCGGGGATGATGAGTTTGAGCTGGATATCACGGAGTAATCCCCGCTCGACAGATCAAATTTAATAATCTCTCCATAAGTTCCCGCTGCTCTTGTGGTGTAAGCTTCACCTCCAGAGCCCGTCAGGGTCAGTGAGGTGAGGTCTCCCGATACCCATTTGGTCAATTGCGTGCGGTCACCGCTGTCGCGTTGGACAGAGTAGATACTCCCGTTATCATCTAATACGATAAAGTAGTCATTGGCAGGATTGCTGCGTATTTCAGGGAAGTTTTGTTCCATATCGATCGGATCGAATGTCGGGCCTGAACCAACCGATGGCCCAGAAATCACTCGACGCGCACTGCCTACCTCAAATATCGTTCCTAAAAAGGCGTCGGCGAAATACCAGCCTCCGTAAAAGTTGTCATAAGACACACCGATTGGGTACGAGATTGACAGCTCGTTCTTGACGATGATTGATTCTTGAACCGTTTCACCAGTGACGAACTGGCTTGAGAGAGCGTAAGAATGTCTACCTTCACTAATTGGAGTATCAAGATACCAGGTTAAAGGAGAAGCTGTGTCCGTAGTCGGTGACTGTCCATCGAGAAGGATATTAACCAATTGCTCAGAGGCATTCTCACCACTTTCCAGGTTGAACACCCTGGCAGTAAGAGCGATGCTGGAAAGCTTCCCACCCATATTGGCACCGCCGGTCGGGAAAATGATGCGAGCCGAAGGTGTCGGTAGATTAGTTACAGCGATCTGCAACGAAAGCTGCTTCGCGAGCCCTTCACTATCGGCGGCACTGATGAACAGCTGATAATTGTTATCCTCGTCACTATCCGCAGGCGACTCAAAATCTGGGGCCGTGTTGAAACGCAGCTCTCCACTAGTTGAATCAATAGAAAACAACGCAACATCAGCACCACCGCTCAAAGAATAGGTAACCTCGTCCTTATCTGGGTCCTTAGCCGTAGCGGTGTAAAAAATACCGCTAACACCTTCTTTGACTGTGATCTCAGCTGCAGAAGAAAATTCTGGAGCGCCAGAATTAACATCAACAACGGTAATTACAATTTCCTGGGTTGATTGGCCGCCGTTACCATCGCTGGCCTCGACCGTTACCCGGTAGACGTTATCTCCATTTGAGTCGGCAGGATTTTCGAAATCCGGTGCAGAGCCAAAGCGTAACTGGTTTCCATTCTCGATTAAAAAACGGGACTGATCTTCACCACCGATAATACTGTAACTGATACTGTCTCCATCAGCGTCACTAGCCGATAGTGTGAGTAGAGCACCGGAACCATCTTCCCGGAAGGCTATTTCGCTTGCGGATAAGAACACGGGCGTACGATTGGATGGACTATTGGGGCTGCCACTGTTCGCACCACTATCGTTCGAACTAGCGTCGCTCGAACCGCTTCCACCACCTCCGCTACAGGCTGACAAAAAAATTAGTGGTAAAATTGTTGTCAATGTTTTTCCGAAAAACTGCTTCATATTCGGCTCCCTATTTAAAGGATCATTATAATTCTTATGATGCCTTGAATGCCAAAAGCGATGTAACCTCTAATCCTACTCCTCTTAGATGCTTTCGACGCATCAAGCCATTTAAGATTTATATTGCTGTAGTAATCTCGCGATCGGTAAGTTTCGTAAGCTGTACAGAAGTGCCACTTTATCTATCACAACGAACTCTTTACTGATTTCCGTTAGAAGGTGACGACACAGGTTTAGTGAATATAGGTTCCGCCACTAATTAAGTTATCCCTTAAGCTGTAGCCAGTTGGCATGATTGAATACCAGCTTTATCATGAGCACATTCCTATTGGATATCACCTTTACCCACTATGTACTGCTGAAAGCTCACCTCTGCATGGCAGCCCCTAGGAATTTACCATTTGGCGATAACCATTAGTTTTATAACCCTCGTACTATTAAGAAGTAACAATGAAGTGCATTCTGAAACTCCTCGTATTCACCATATTAATCTATTCTCAACTGACCTCTGCCGAGCTTTCGGAGAACAGCTTGATATCACAGGAAGATGCAAACTTCGCCCAAAATTATATTGGCAGATTTATGCAAAAGGATTCCGACTATGTGATAAGTCTTGTCGATCCAGAGCTGGCTGATGAACTCACACCTGAATTACTTGAAAAAATGCTCAGCCACCTTCCAGAGGGGAACCTGCTTTCCACTGAGCTAATTGGTTCAGAAGCACAAGCCACCAATGACACTTGGATTGGAAATTTCATCTTCGAGTATCACTTTGAAGGTGGCTGGGCCTTGGCAAATGCAGCAATTAAGCGATCGGAGGGAAAGACTACCATTATAGGGCTTAATGTTTATAAAACATTGGCATCACAAAAGGAATTGAACCGTTTTACCTTATCCGACAAATCCCATTTGCACTATTTAGTGCTGGCGATGACCATTATTTCCCCAATATTTATCCTTATAACGCTAGTAGTCTGTATTAGAACACCACTACAAAAGCGCAAATGGTTATGGATACTATTTATCCTATTTAGTGTCGGGGCAATCAAGCTTAACTGGACCACTGGGGCTTACCAAGTAAAACTCCTCAGTTTCCAGCTTTTTGGTGGCGGGGCGGTATCCGCAAGTGAGCATGCTCCATTAATTCTTACCGCAGGATTCCCATTAGGCGCCATAATTTTCTGGTTCAAACGTCGCAGTTTGATTGGCCAAAACAAAAAGACTGAACAAAATCAGCTGGAGCTTAAAGAATCAAATAATTCTGTTTGAGAGTGGCTATATAGAAAAGCGAGTAACGATTTATAACCAGTCCCACGCAAAATTGTAGAGAACTTTCTAGAGCCAACTGAGAGCTCAAGGCTTTTATCTACTACTACAGTGAGCAGCTCTTCATTCCGGAGAGCTGCTCCCTAAATCGAGAAATCGACACCTTATCCTGGAGTCGATAATTCCAGAATATTGCCACTTATTGTTAAACCTCACTTTTAAACAATCTCATAAGCTGATCAACTACCCACATATGGAGCTGGCTGTGATTAGATCGGCTATGCCATGCTGCAATGACTTCAAATTTTGGGGTTTGTGTATCCAAATTAAGAGGAATCACTTTCTTATTAGGCAGCAATCTTGAGGGGTAAAAAGCAATTGTGTCAGTGGCAGCAATAATATCTGGTGCGGCTGAAAAGCAAGGTACTGACATTACGATATTGCGCTTTAGTCCTTGCATAGCAAACCATTCATCGTGAGACCCTCTCAAGTTCGGGCGAGAAGGCGAAATAATCAATTGTGGAAGCTCGGCTACGTCAGCCAAAGTCAATGACCTGCCCTTTAGAGGAGATTTTTTTCCTGCAATACAAACATGTTGCTCTTCAAATAACAGTTTGTAAGGCAGGTCATCCGGGATGAAATCAGGGAAAGTGAGCGCTAGATCGATCTCGCCGGCAACCATTAATTGATTTAGGTTATCTGTTTCAAAATCCCTAACAATAACTTTAAGCTCTGGAGCAGATTTACGGACAACCTCTAGTAGTTGGGGTAGTACCGATTGAATCGCATAGTCTGTGGCGCTAATGCTAAAAACCCCCTTATAGGTTGCCGGGTCAAAAGCTATTGGGGTCAGCAGTGACTCTACATCCTTTAAAATGCTGCTGATCCTGCCGCCCAGTTGTTCGGCAATAGGAGTGGGCACCATGCCGTTGCCTTGCCTAATGAACAGACGGTCATCAAATACTTCCCTCAACTTACGCAGCTGTTCACTGATTGCTTGCTGAGTTAACCCTACCTTTTCCGCTACCCGCGATAGGTTTCTCTCTTGCAGTAGCGCTTCCAATATACGTAGCTGTTTCAGGTCTAACCGACTTATACCATTCATATTTGTAACCAGGACAAAGAGTAGTTGTTTCTAATTGTATCTTTGCCTATCTATTATTCCCACCATCGTAAGGCACAGCCACATCTGGCTGGGGCTATTTAATAGCCCAAGTAGTTACTCTTCTAATTATCTGGAGATAGATATGAGCCGACCCACTAAGCGCTTTGCTCCTCAGGAATCTTATAAATTATTTATTGGTGGTGAATGGGTTAATAGCAACTCAGGGCGTACGATAGACAGCCTCAATCCTGCTACAGGCGAATTACTGACTCGCATACCGCTGGCCGATTCAAGTGATGTCGATGCTGCTGTCATTGCGGCAGAAAAGGCGTTCCCCACCTGGAAACTTACCTCCGCTATTGAACGACAGGATGCACTGCTCAAAATTGCAGACATGCTTGCAGAAAAGAAAGCATTTTTTGCCCACCTTGAGGCATTGGAAACCGGTAAGCCAATTCGCGAAACTTCAAATATTGATATCCCACTGGCCATAGACCACTTTCGCTACTTTGCAGGGGTTATCCGCTCTCACAGCGACGAAGCGGTGATGATTGATGATCAAACCATGAGCTTGGTATTCAGCGAGCCAATGGGTGTAGTCGGTCAGGTAATCCCATGGAACTACCCTCTGCTGATGGCCGCCTGGAAGATTGCACCCGCTATCGCAACCGGTAACACCGTAGTGATTAAGCCATCCGAGATGACTTCATCCACCCTGCTGGAGCTGACCAAGATTTTCAAGGAAGTATTACCAGATGGTGTGGTGAACGTTGTCACCGGCGTAGGCCCAGAAGCGGGCCAGGCTTTACTGGATCACCCTAAAGTCGCGAAGCTGGCCTTCACCGGGTCTACCGGCATCGGCTATAACGTGGCCAAAGCTGCGGCTGATAAATTGGTACCAGCTACATTGGAGCTGGGTGGCAAGTCAGCCAATATCGTATTCCCCGACACAAACTGGGAAAAAGCACTGGAGGGCGGAGCCCTGTCTATCCTGCTGAACCAGGGACAAGTCTGTGAGTCTGGTGCCCGTCTTTTTGTGCACGAAGATATTGTTGAGCGTTTTACCACTGAATTAAAAGCCAAGTTTGAATCTGTAAATGTCGGCGATCCGATGGACCCTAATACACAGATGGGAAGCCAGATCAGTGAAGCGCAAATGAACCGTATTCTTGGCTACATAGATATTGCCAAAGAAGAAGGTGCGAAGATCCTTACCGGCGGTAAGCGGCTACAAAAACCGGGATTGGAAAAGGGTTTTTACATTGAACCTACAATAATTACCCATGCCGACAACGCTATGAAAGTCGCACA
This sequence comes from Microbulbifer mixtoriginis (SeqCode), assembly GCF_052466765.1. Taxonomy (NCBI): domain Bacteria; kingdom Pseudomonadati; phylum Pseudomonadota; class Gammaproteobacteria; order Cellvibrionales; family Microbulbiferaceae; genus Microbulbifer; species Microbulbifer mixtoriginis (SeqCode). Next base: position 3,325,532 of record NZ_CP174289.1, on the reverse strand, counting down.
GGAAGAAATCTTTGGCCCTGTGGTGGTAGTGATTCCTTTCTCCTCTGAGGAGGAAGTTATAGCGATGGCCAACCAATCCGATTACGGCTTGGCAGGTGCTGTATGGACCCAGGATATCAACCGTGCACTGCGCGTTGCACGAGCGGTAGAAACTGGCCGCATGTGGGTGAATACCTACCACGAACTCCCTGCCCATGCACCGTTCGGCGGTTACAAGAAATCAGGTATCGGGCGTGAAACCCATAAATCGATGATTGATGCCTACACCCAAAAGAAGAATATCTTTATCAGCCTTAATGAAAAGCCCTACGGTCTTTTTTAAACCTCACTGCAATAAGCTTTTAGCAGGAAAGTAGTTATGAAAAACGAAGCACTGTTCAGTGAAATCAACCTGGGCCCTTACACCCTGAAAAACCGTATTGTTCTGCCGCCGCTTACCCGCTCGCGTAGTTCACAGCCCGGTAACATCGCTAATGACTTAATGGCCAACTACTACGCTCAGCGTGCCGGTGCGGGCTTTATGGTCACCGAGGGCACGCAAATCGAACCCAGGGGGCAGGGCTACGCCTGGACCCCCGGAATTTATTCACAGGACCAGGTCGAAGGCTGGAAAAAAGTGACCAAAGCCGTACACGATCAAGGCGGTATTATTTTTGCCCAGCTTTGGCATGTGGGGCGTGTATCCCACACATCACTACAACCGGGTGGAGGGGCTCCCGTTGCGCCATCTGCAATCCGAGCAGATGCGGTAAAGGTATTTATTGAGACAGGGCCAGGGCAAGGTGCTTTGGCTGAACCCAGTGAGCCTCGTGCACTGACAACAGAAGAAGTTAAAGAACTGGTGCAGCTCTATGCCCAGGCAGCACGCAATGCTTTGGAAGCAGGCTTCGACGGTGTTGAGCTGCATTGTGCCAATGGTTATCTTGTAAACCAGTTTATTTCTGAGCATACCAACCAACGCGATGACGAGTATGGCGGTAGCCTGGAGAACCGACTGCGTTTCCTCAAAGAGATTGTTGCAGCGGTATCAGCAGAGGTAGGTAATGATCGTCTCGGCGTTCGATTTGCTCCGCTGTTTGAAAGTACCGATGAGGACCGTGTTTATCTTGGCCTGGTGGAGAGTGACCCACACACAACCTATATCGAAGCTATCAAACTATTGAACGAGGCGGGAATTGCTTACCTATCTTTAGCAGAAGCGGATTGGGATAATGCACCGGATTTACCTGAGAATTTCTACCAGGAAGTACGAGATATCTTTGGCGGGCGCATCATGTATGCCGGCAAGTATTCCCCAGAGAAGGCTTTGCGGGTGCTGCAGGCGGGTAACGGAGATATCTTTGGTTTTGGCCGCCCTTTCATTGCCAATCCGGACCTTCCCACACGTATTCGCAATGATTGGCCTCTTAATAAGGTTGACCCGGAAACCATGTATGGCGGTACCGATGAAGGCTATACCGATTACCCTTCTTACCAGCCATAATTTTTAACAGTTCCTTAACAGGACATAAAAAAAGCCCCAGTAATTGAAGATTATTGGGGCTTTAAACTTACTCGTAAAACTTATTGAATTATTGAGGTAATTTTCAGTGTTTTTCCAGACACTAAAATAACTATTAATCCCTTTGGACACCTCGACTAAATAGTGATTTACTTCGAGATGATTATTAAAAACTAAAAGTCCACTCGGGCATCCAGTTCAAAGCCCAGGTTTCCAGGACTTTATCAACGCCACTCAACACCATAATCCCAAGCAACAAAAGTATGGCACCAAGTGCTACTTTGCCACCAACAGCAAAAGCGCCAACTGATGGTGATAAGCGGCTATAAATTTTCCGTGATAGCCCGCCTGCCACCAGTAGCGCAGCGCCGGTACCAAGCCCAAAAGAAAACATCACCATAAATGACTGGCCTAGTTGCTGGCCCATGGAAGCAAGCGCGATTGCTGCACCTAGCGTGGGACCTACGCAGGGCAACCAGATAATTCCTGTGAGAAAGCCGATACCAAACTGTCCGGCCCAGGCGCCATCACCAGTAATGCTCGCCCCTGCGGTAACTTTCGACAAACGCAGAGTCACCCAGTCGGAAAGGGGTTTGATCAGCAGAATAAGGGCAACGGCCACAAGCAGGATTGCAGCAATATAGCGAAATAGCTCTGGGTCCAGCCCTAAAGAAACCAACAGGAAACTGAGTACAGTTCCAGCCAGGGCAAATGACAAGCTGAGCCCTACGGCGAGCGCATAAGGTCCCCAGCGCCCAGCACTGCTGGAGGCGCCAACCACCATTGGCACCAGCGGCCAAACACAGGGGGAGAGAATACTAAGTGTGCCCGCAATCAAGGCCAGGGGGATGGCGCTGACTTCAAGCATTTTCGCCGCAGGCCTTAACTGAGTTAAAGATATTCTGGCGAATAACATCAGCGCGTGTTTCAGCAACACTGAACCATACCTGCTTGTCCCCACGATAGAGCAGCAGGGTTGATTGCCTGGGCGCACGGAAATGCTTTACCCACTCTTTTTGCTTGTCGAAATTCACATTAAGGATTGTGAGGCCACACTGGGGGTTATCTTTCTGGAACTGCGCAAGAATTATGCCCTGCTTCTTGCAGGTAGGGCACCAGTCTGCCCGTACATCAATCAATACGGGTTGCTTGGCAGCTTGCAGCTCTTTGAAGCGCTCTTCGGAGAAGGGATCTCCCGCTGATGCGAAAGGCATAGAGAACAGTAAGATAGCTAAGAACAGGGTGCGGTGAAATACTTTCATGCTAATGATATCCCAAGTGAAGAGTTGAAAATTTCAATAAATAGGCAAGTTTGGCTGCTTACCTAGATTTGTCGTACTAGCTAGTAAATTTCTTACACTCGGTAGCTTTAAATATAAGCAACCTCACCTGTTCCGGAAAATCTGAGAACTGTGACAAATCTCAGGCTTCACTTATTGACTGGCTGTTCTTAACCATCTGTTGGGCCTATCTACCCACTAAGTCACTTGATTGCTGATAATATCCCTATAAGATCCCGCGGGTAATTTTTGCGACCGTAACAAGCATGTCTCAAAGCTCTACGTCAGTATTCAATGTCAAATGGATTCAGATCGAAAAATGAACAAACTTTTTGCCCTTATAGCCATTACTCTTGCCACCGCTTCCTGCATGCAACTCGAAGTCAAACCGGGCCGTGTTATTGGCGATACCGTGGATGCGGGCAAAGAGGCTTATCAAAGTATTCAACGCAGCCGCCGCGGTGAGGAAGAGAGAGGTTTCTCCCACAAAACCAGTTACGATTCTGCCATTTCTAATGCCGCCAATATTGCAGGCTGCAAGGAAGAGCTAATGGAGGTGGTTAGTGTTTCAGACCTCGTTTTATCCCAAGTGATTTCTGAGTCTTCTGAAGTGCTGGTTAAGGATGGTGATAAAACCATTTACTGCGCAATGCGAGCCGTGGTTCGCCCTAAAGCTTGAACACTGCAGAAAACAAAAGAGTTCTAGTGATTTCTTTAAGTATTAACCAGTGAATACTGCCGTCATCAACTGGTTTGGGCCCAGTTTTAGTGAGTTGAATCCACTTTTGCAGCACCTGTATATGCAAGGTGCCAAGCTGTATGGGGAAGTGGATATCCGTTTTGGTTCCGGCGTCGCCGGCTGGATTGGTCGGCGAATGGCGCACAAGCTAGGGGCTCCAACGACAGCTGGCAAAGTGCCTTTTTCTGTAGACATCCATCACTCCCCAGAAAAACTGACTTGGTCCCGCACTTTTGCTAGAACCCATACTGTTACCTCAGAGTTCCAGCCAGTAAAGACCTACCAACAAGGTGGTTACTGGGTGGAATCCACAGGCCCGGTCAAAATACATCTAGGGGTCTCAACAGAGGGTGGCAACTGGCAATGGCTACAGCAATCTGTATCACTTTTTCGTATTCCTATTCCAACAATATTCAGGCCAAGGGTTTCCGCTGGAAAAGCCGTTGTGAATGGGCCCTACCAATTTGAAGTAAAAATCTCCTTGCCGGTGCTGGGCCTTATCTTTGGCTACTCAGGTACATCAAAGAAAGACGATGGAAAAATGATCGATTAAACCCGTGCAGTTCACTAGGGAGCCCTTGAATAACTCCGTAATATCTCTGCAGATTTTGAAGACTGCAGGTGTTAGGCACAGCTTGCAGCGAATGGCCATAGCCCTTTGCAAGGCAGCTGTAGTCTTCAAGACCCGCCTACAGGGTTTTCAGAGGCTCCCCCGGGACTTGTTGTAAAAACAGACACGGGATAGTCTCGACCAAAACGATAAGAGCAAGTTATGGAAAGTGAACTGCTGTCGCTCCGGGCTGAACTAGCCCTTCTGGAACGTGACAACCGGCGTCGGCTGGAGACCTTCGAAAGGCGACTCTCCGCCCTTGAGGCACAACTCAAGCGAGGCAATACAGAAAACAAAGATGCCTTGTCAGAAAACACTACTGGGTTAGAGGATGATTTAGCCCTACTTATGGGCTCCCCCTCGGAGTCCCGGCAAACCATTGAGCCAACCCAGCCAGCAAACATACCCCTTACAACCGCGTCTGCTGAATCCAAATCAATTCCACAAGAAAACAAAAAAGTATCAGTAGTCACACCCTGGTTGCAGGAGGGATTAGCTAGCCTAGTGGCACCAGCTCTGGAACCACTGAATCGCGTGTGGGAGCCCCTTGCAAACTTTTATCGCCATTACCAGCGCCAGGGTAAGGCCCCGGTATTCTTTATGACCGCTGCCGGCATACTGGCACTGGTCTTTGGCTTTGCTTACTTGCTGCAGTTCTCTTTCAATAACTATTTGGGCCCGGCTGGCAAGGTTACCCTGGGCTTTGTGGTCGCGGCAGCCACAACTATTGGCGGTGTAACTTTCAGCCGGCGCATGCCACATATGGCCGACTACGGCTCTGGGCTGATAGCGCTTGGGGTGATTCTTCTCTACCTCTGCGGGTACTTTGCCGGGCCCTACTATCAATTAGTACCTATTGCTGTTGGGGTCGGCCTGTTGGTGGTGACAACGGGGCTCTCTTACTTACTGGCTTTATTGTTTGAGACACGCGTGGTATCCATGGTCACACTGCTGGGCGGCGCCACCATGCCTTTGGTGGCGAATCATTTTGATCCTTCCGCACTTGTTTATCTCAGCTATTTATTGGCTCTCGCCCTGGCGATGCTGCATTTGTCCAGGCAAATACGCTGGCCACAGCTTGCGATCGTAACCATGGTACTGAGCGCAGGCATGCTGGAGTTTTCCGTCTCAAATCTGGATGAGGCTACATCTACCTGGGGGCCATTACTAATACTACACGGCTTCTTTTATGGTTTTGCCCACTACGCTCTGCGAGGACTAAGCGCTGAATTGATAGAGTCCAAAGGGCTGGAGCGAAGGCGCCTGATTATTATTGCCGCAAACCTGGTGCTGTTTATCCACATCAGCTGGTCGCTGGCACCCAACAGTAACGCACTGGGCATTGTGTGGCTGCTGAACCTTCTACCCTGGATAGCTCTGGCCATTTATTCACGCTGGCTGTTTGGCTACAACGCCACCAGCATTTCCGCCCGTGTTGTACAGAATATGGCTCTGCTACACGGTGGATTACTGGCAGGCTTGGCGATCCTTGCGTTGTGCAGTCCCGCTTTATTGGGGATTGTCTGGTGTCTAGAGGGATTGTTGCTGATTTTTCTCGGTGCCCGTTTTGGTTTTATCAGTGTAAGAAGCGAGGGTTACATCGCCCTATCTGCAGCTGGCGTTACCATGCTGTGGCAAGCTCTGACCTGGGTAGCCGGCGGAGTTGTTCCCGCACCAATGTTGCTGTCATTAAGCGCAGATGCTGGTTGGGGTAACTGGTTGGCGCTCTGTGCGGCTGCCTTTGCATTAACCCGACTGTTGCAGCACTGCGCAGATCGGATTACTCCTAGAGAGCACCATTTAACCTCTTTCGCAGATAACGCTTTTGTGGTGTTTTTATCCGCAAGCTTTCTGCTATCTGTTGGCATCCTCTGGCCCCAGGGTATGTGGCTGCTTGCCTTGTTACCGATGGGCTTTTTAATCTTGCACGGCAAGCGCACTGGCTCAGCATTTAGTGAATGGTTTGGACTCAGCCATTACTTACTGCTGTTTATCCCACTACTAGCGAGTGCATCGATTGTGGGTAACTTGCATTTCTACGATCAAATACCTTACGGAAAGATCGCTAGTGTAGAGGCCTTCCTTAGCTTGTGGATCATTGCAGCTCTGTATAAACACCTGGATATGCAATCCACTGGCTTCTCTCTGGCACTCAATTTGCGCAAGCTGTTTTACGCTCTGGTGCCAATATTTTTCCTACCAACAGTACTTTATAAGGCCAATGACTACTTCCCCATCGCCGTTTGGCTGTCTGGCGCTATCGCCCTGGCACTTTATACACGCCTGAAACTGGAGGTATTAAAACAGGAACTGCGCATATTGATCGCAGGCGCAAGCTTTGTAGCAATAATCAGTTGTGCTCTGCAGGAGTTCGCCAACTGGCAAGGGTTTGCCTTGAGTGGGTTGCTGTTGGGGCTGGTATCAATGGCGGCACTGGTGTGGATCGGCCAGGGATTGCGGCGGAAGCCAGTCGGCCAGGATTGGCGGTTGGCCCTGTATCGGGCACTTAAGCCACTCTTTCCATTGGCCTTTTACTATCTTGCCGCAACGCTACTTATTATTAGCTACGCGCTAAGCCGTGACTTTGCACTGGCACTTTTACTATGCCAGCTGTACTTCGCCGGTCTGTATATTTTTAAACCCCAATTAGCGCCGCTGCGCAACCAGTTGACCCCGCTTTATATGCTGAGTCTGCGCCTGTTTGAGTTTATTACCTTGTTGCAAGTTGCAGCGGTCATTGCCAATTCCGCCAAGGCGCCAGTGTTGGGACTGTATAACCTGGTGGCCCTGGGAATCGCTTCACTGTTGGTTTATCAGCGCTTTTTCGCCAATAGAGCCGTATGGCCCGGCCGCAGGCTGTTTAACCTGTGGGTGCTGCACCTTACAGCCATCCCAGCTTATATTGCGCTGCTGGCCCAAGTGCTGGAAACCATGTGGCTGCCAGCGATATCATTTGCCTTGGTGGTGCATGCAACATTGCTACTGTTCCAGACTCTAAGGCCTGATACCCAAAAGTTACTGAAGCTCTCACTCATGTTATTCGGCATTGCCGCACTAAAAATTGTTCTTTGGGATATGCAGGACTTTTCTCTGATACAAAAGATTGTGGTCTGTATGTTGGTAGGACTGTGCATGCTGGGGGCTGCATTCCAGTATCAGAAATTTCTGACCCCCAGAAATTGAAAATACCAAAAATACTGATCAGCTTATCTCAATAATGTAATGGGCCTTTTTAGGCCCATTACTATTTACGGTTGTTAAATTAGTTATGATTTGTGTGGGGTTATACAAGAACTCCATGTCCTCTATCTTTTGAAGCAATACTTACAAAGGCCTGGCACAGATCACCCTCTATATATTCCAGCTAAAGACGTCTTATCACATCAAAGAACGCCTTACCCAAACCGCCCATTTGCCGGCCAACTACACTGAATGCGTAACTCCATTTCGAAAAAATGCGCAGGGAAGCAAGAAATGAAACGGCTTCAGTTGGCAATAACGCTTTTTGCCGCCTTACTCACTAGTAACCAAGCTTTGGCAGAATATCAAAAAGGAGACTTTATAGTTCGTGTTGGCGCCGCTGCTGTAGCTCCCAACGACGATTCCGACAATCTGCGCCTAAATGGCACCATACTGCCTGATACACGAGTTTACGTGGATACTGGTTACTCCGTGAGCTTTACAGGCACCTGGTTATTCGCCGATCACTGGGGGCTGGAGCTGTTGGCTGCACTGCCATTCAAACACGACCTTAAGGTGAGTGGCCTGCCAGACCCGAATACCGGGGAACCTCTGGGCAGGGTTCGCCTGGGGGATATCAAACACCTACCTCCTACCCTCACGTTGCAGTGGTACCCGGTATGTACAGAGTCCTGGGTGCAGCCATATATTGGTGTTGGAGTAAATTACACCCATTTTTTCAGCGAGCATATCAACCGTGTAGCCCAGAACTACTTTGAGACAGTACTCGAAGCCGAATCACGGGCAAGACTCAAGCTGGACAACTCCTGGGGACTTGCCGGGGAGGTTGGTATAGATGTCGCCTTTGGCAGGGAGAGTCGCTGGTTGTTTAACGCGGCTATTTGGTATCTGGATATTGATACCAAGGCAAAGATCCATTTTCGCTCTGGAGCTGATGACAGCTCTCACATTCGGGTGAATGTGGATATAGACCCATTTGTTTACTCCCTGGGTATCGGTTACCACTTCTGAGGTGTTCAGCACATCACAGCCCATTCATTCAATTTATTAGAACGAATAAGCCTATTTATACCAATTTTCATTCTATTAAATATCCCTAAACTGCTCCTTAAAGACATCGACTACTTAGCCAAAACCCAGTGTTATCCACTTATTCACATTTTGAGGAGCATCCCTATGACCACTTCTACTCTATCCACAGCCCAGAAAAGTACAAACCCGAATCTGTTTGCAGACATCGCCGACCTCAGTGGGCGTATCGGCCTGGCAGCAATCTTTATACTAGCGGGAGTGAATAAGCTTCAAAACTATGAGGGTAACGCCCAGTACTTGGCTATGGGCGGCTTGCCAGAATTCCTTATGCCACTGGTTATCTTATTTGAGATTGGCGGGGCCCTGGCATTGATCGTCGGCTTCCATGTTCGTCTTACCGCCCTGGCATTTGCGGCATTCAGCCTGCTAACCGCGGCCTTGTATCACCATAACTTAGCCGATCAGATGCAATTTTTGATGTTCTTTAAAAACATGGCCATGGCTGGCGGCTTCCTGGTACTGGCCGCTCATGGCGCCGGGCGCTTAAGCATCGATAAGCGTAAAAATACCATTTGATAATTTAGCCAACATACTTTTATCTCGCCTTGGCTACCTCAGGGCCGATTAGCACAAACACTGATTCAGGAGAGAAACATGGGACTATTAGTCAACGGCCAATGGAAAGACCAGTGGTATGACACCAAAGATTCCCTCGGATCGTTTAAGCGAGAAGCTGCTCAACTGCGCAATTGGATTACCCGTGATGGCAGCGCAGGCCCCAGTGGTAGAGGTGGCTTTAAGGCGGAATCCGGACGTTACCATTTATATGTATCTCTGGCTTGCCCCTGGGCCCATCGAACCTTAATTTTCCGCAAGTTAAAAAAACTGGAGGAGCACATCAGTGTTTCTGTAGTCAGCCCGGATATGCTTGAACATGGCTGGAGTTTTAATACCGATGAGGACAGCAGTGGTGATTCGCTATTTGGCTATCAGTTCTTGCATCAGTTATATACACATAATAAAGCTGATTACACTGGTCGCGTTACCGTGCCAGTGCTTTGGGATAAGCTGCAAAATTGTATTGTCAGTAATGAGTCCTCAGAAATTATCCGTATGCTTAATCAATCGTTTAATGAAATTAGCGGTGATACTCAGGACTTTTTCCCTAAGGAAAAACAAACGGAAATTGAGACTATTAATGAACTAGTTTACGAAAACATCAACAACGGCGTATACCGAAGCGGTTTTGCCACCACTCAGGAAGCCTATGAAGAAGCCTATACAAATTTATTTGATGCCCTGGATCGGGTAGAGAATATTTTAGGCCAACAGCGCTATCTAGTAGGAGAGAAAATCACTGAGGCCGACTGGCGGTTATTTACTACCCTAATACGCTTTGATTCCGTCTATCACGGACACTTCAAGTGTAATCGCCAACGTCTTGAGGATTACCCCAATCTCAGCAATTATGTACGCGAACTATACCAGTGGCCCGGAGTTGCAGAGACCGTGAACTTTCATCATATCAAGCGACATTACTATTTTAGTCATACCATGATTAATCCAACTCAGATAGTTCCAGTGGGACCGGATATCGATTACACCAAGCCTCACAATCGGGGATAGGCCTAGCCCAAAAGGCCGTTACTGCACGCTTATCCACATATCATTACAGTGGCCGCAACGCGGCCTCCTTTTTACCTTGAGGTCTTAAAGCGTGAATCTGTTCACAGATAAATCGCGCCACGGTAGTTTACAAATCACAGTGGTAATTACTGAGTAAAATAATTTCGAGATTTTCCATGTACGGAATACAAAGATTAATATACCAAGGAATATATATACATCTCTGAACAGAGAATATAAGACGTTGAGATTTAGCCAAGACCATTACGGTAAAGCAACTAACTTTTTTAATATCAATAGAAGCGCATTCATATTTTTATCTATATCTGTTTCAAAAGTGGCACGAGCAATACCATACTCAATTCAGAGCTTATCTTTTTTCTCATCCGACTGACTTTGATGCATTCAAAAACAAAACCGCTAATTCACTCATTATCTCCTCCCCTGGACAACAAGTGTAAAAATACAATACAAGGAGATACCGACATTTTTCTCCTTCTATAGCGCCTTATCAAGCGGGAGAAACAATTACTTTAAAATCTTCACAGGAGTACCGCCTATAATTTTCACTATCATTCTGTGTAGTCAAGGAATAAAGTAGCCTTTCTGAAATGGCTCTCAGGAGAGGGAAAACTCATGCAAAAGACCACCCTTGAGCAATGGCGGATGTTCAAGGCCGTTGTAGATGCTGGCGGTTTTAATCAGGCAGCCTCGGTGGTTCACAAGAGCCAATCCAGTATTCACCATGCGGTAACGAACTTGGAAGCCGCACTCGGTGTTAAGCTGTTTGAAGTATCGGGGCGTAAGGTAGTACTTACTGAAGCTGGTCGATTAATGCTGCGTCGTGGCAAGTTCCTACTGGAAGAGGTATCTCGTATTGAGGCTATTGCTGATAGCCTGAGTGAAGGGGTGGAATCGGAGTTACGCATTGCGGTAGATGGAGCCTTTCCACAGAAGGTAGTCTTCCAGGCTTTAGAGAAAGTGTCTGGAATCTACCCTCAGGTCAATATTGATATTGTGGATACTGTTTTATCCGGTACCAACGAATTAATTCAGGAAGGACTCGTAGACTTGGGCCTTTCGGCCTTTACCATGGATGACAGCCTCAACGATGAAATCTGCCGTATCAAATTTGTGGCCGTGGCTCACAATGCACATCCACTACTCCAGTTTGACTGTGAGTTAACATTTGAAGATCTAAAATCCTATCGGCAGATTATTGTGCGGGATTCGGCGATTCAAACAAACCGGGATTCAGGCTGGCTGGGAGCAGAGCAACGCTGGAAGGTGGGTAGTTTGCGTGCATCTCTAGATTTAATCACCCAGGGCATGGGGTTTGCCTGGCTGCCTATGCCACTGGTGGCTGACTCACTCAATGATGGGACTCTGAAACTGCTTCGCTTAAAAAAAGGCGGGACACGTTCCACCAGTTTTTATATAAACTTCAAAGACCAGGATAAGCTTGGACCTGTGGCTCGGGAATTTATTGGAGAACTGCGCCTACTAACTCTGGAGATGCCAGCCTCTGAGTAATAGTGCTTATTCTTCATTTTTTCCTGCTTCTTTTCTTCTCCATAGATCTATATTTCTTTATCGCTTTCTCTTTTTTAGCATGGGGAGACGGGATAGACGAATGTTCAGTTGGAGGCCATTCATTCGATTAAGGCGAATTACTTGTTCGTTTTTATCCAATATTTGTTTTCGTAACCATTATCTATCATAGCCCTATCATCAAAACCAATCTTATTAATAGGGATCAGGCTATGTATTATTACAGACCCTCACAAGCACGTGGTAGAGCCTGTTTTGGCTGGCTAGACAGTAGACATAGCTTTTCTTTTGGGCATTATTACGACCCTAATCATATGGGGTTTTCTGTACTGCGTGTTATCAATGATGACACTGTCATACCTGGTGCAGGATTTGATACTCATGGCCATCGGGATATGGAGATTATATCCTACATTTTGCAGGGTACGATTGAACATAGAGACAGTGAGGGTAATCGTTTGGTCGTATCAGCTGGAGAGATTCAGAGGATGAGTGCGGGAACCGGTATCACTCACTCGGAATACAACCACTCACAAACGGAGCAGCTTAAATTTTTGCAAATCTGGATTGAACCGAATCGCCGAGGCATAAAACCCAGTTACGAGCAACAATCAATCCCACAACGGGATAAGCTGACCGCGCTTATCACCCCCGATGGAAGCGGAAACACACTCTCCATACATCAGGATACCAGTCTATACCGTTTGCAATTAAATACCGGAGAAAGCATTACAATACAAACCCATGAGCGGCCCGGCTACTTACATGTCATTGAAGGTGAGGCCAGTATAAATGATAAATCTATACTGGCCTCAGGGGACAGCCTGGGTTTATTCAAGAAACAAGTACAACTGAAAGCGATAAAGAATAGCATCACGGCCCTGTGGTTTGACCTACCAGCCAACTGAATCTAGGTAAGATTCTCTAAAAAATTATTTAATCGCATGGGCAATAAACCGCTTCACGGGATCAATAGACTGCGGTTCTTTTATCGCAGGGCTGATAAAATGTGGTGCATGCAGATAGCCTTTATCAATCAACCGAGAAACAAGAGGCAGATATTCGACTGATACCTTACCGGTCATAAGGTTATTAAAATCCTTACAGTTTTCCAGGGCATTTAACATCAGATGAAAACCTTGTAGATAAAGATAATCCTTGGTGAAGCCGCCACCTCGATAGACTCTGGTAGTAATCGTAAAGGCCAGATTTTCCTCCACCTGATATTTTTCTTTGAGCAGGATAAAAGTACGTTTAAAATCCCTCTCTTGTAACATGGATTGCACCGCAACCACCCGCAAGGCCAATACTTTTAGTCTTGGCAGAGTGAGGTATCCAGCCAGGTACTCACACAGAATAGCCAAGCCTTCCTGAGTAGTTGTATTGACTGGGCAACCCAACTCTAGAATTTTCAGTGTCTGGCTACGGGCGTTAAGAGTGGTGACCAGGTGAACCCCCAGCTCGTGGTGAGCCAGCGCAGAGACCTCAGTCTCCGAAATATTGGCATGAGAGTTGATTTTAATCGTACTACCAGCCACCAAAGCATTGGCGATCATATGATCATCGATGCAAATATCGTAGCTATAGCCCAGTCTATTAGCGAAGTCACTGAGATACTGCATCATCTCATTAGCATTCAGAAACCGATCATCACTAGATTCCAAATCATCAGGCAAGTGCAGAATAAAATTGGCATTATTTACATCCTTATCTGTGGGCTCTCCAAAGTAACGCAAGGAGTTATAAACAAAATCATCCGTTCCCACAGAGCGAAACTGATCCAATTTATCGACATAAGATTCGATGATATCGCTATATAGCTGAGTCAGATCCTCATCTGGCAGGGATTCTACTGGAAGGGCATAAAGCAGCCGTTTGCGCTGAAATATGTCCATTTTTTGTTCACGGTATACAAACTGAGGATTAATGGAAAACTTCTTCGAGAAAAACTCTTCTTTCATTGCCCGAAAATTTCTTGGCTCAATTGCCGCAAGAATTTCCACCCCACGTACCAACTCAAATAAATCTTTATCTAAGACCTTTAGTACAGGATGTTCGTTAAGTGACTGATGCATAGTTACATCCTTCAACCATAATATTTATGAGATTAGTGAAATTCTTATCTTGCTCAACTACCCAGGGAGCCTCTAAATAGCAGGTATTCCACCATCAAATTATTACCCTACTTCTTATGCAATATGGCGCAAAGTCATACCCTAAGAAGAGCACCTGACTCTAAGTAAGATAAATTTCTTGGTCGAATAAACCGCCACTCACCGAGATATTCAACTTGAGCCCCTAAATACCTCAGATTCTGTAATTGACGGATACCCTCTCCAGGCTTTTAAACAATTCTAATAAGAATTATTTCCAACTATCTGATTGAAAATTACTTTTTAAAAGGCTCATCTGAAAAGCATATATAGAAGCAGCTAGTCGCAATTTCCATTCAACTCGATACGTGTCAATTGCAAAGCATTCCAATCGACAGAAACATAATAATCTCGATACTAAGATTCCGCGCCAGCTCTATTGCCAATTCCCTCCTAAAATAGATCGAGGCAATCGGGGATGTATTGATGGGCGCAGTGGGCGACACGGAAGGTCGCAAAATCGATCAGGCTACGCCAGGGAGATGGATATCCCTACTCTCACCTGTGCTTCCGACTATTTTCACCATTATCTTAATGGTGCATATGCCGGATATTTCAGCCGGTAAGGAATTCTCTTTTGGTGTTACCTGGGTTGAAGTACTGGGAATTGACCTGCGTTTTTATGTTGATGGCCTGAGTTTCCTTTTTGCCCTGTTAATTAGTGGCATTGGAATTTTTGTTACCATCTATGCTGCCGCTTATATGCGCGGCGACATCGATTTGCGCCGATTTTACTTTTACCTCTACCTTTTTATGGTAGGGATGCTGGGTTTGGTTCTGGCAGGAGACTTAATTACCCTATTTGTATTTTGGGAAATAACAACCATTTCCAGCTATCTACTAATTAGCTATAACAACACCAGCGCCATTGCACGTCGCTCTGCTTTACAAGCCTTGCTGGTCACCACACTAGGTGGGTTGTGCCTACTCGTTGGGTTACTACTACTCGCCTCTCTGGCAGAGAGTTTCGATTTAGTCCAGGTATTGGCTACCGGTGAAACTGTACGAGCAAGCCCTCTTTATTTACCGATCTTAATACTGATATTAATAGGCGCCTTTTGTAAGTCTGCACAGCTGCCCTTTCATTTCTGGCTGCCCAATGCTATGGCCGCCCCTACTCCAGTAAGTGCCTATCTTCACTCAGCCACCATGGTAAAAGCTGGTATTTACTTGCTCGCGCGTATGCATCCAGTGTTAGCACATACCGAGTATTGGGAATGGATTTTAACCTGCACGGGTGCCGCAACGGCTGCGGTAGCGGCCTTGGCGGCGCTACGACAAACCGATCTGAAGTTGGCCCTGGCGTATACCACCCTGATTGCGCTAGGTACCCTGACGATGTTCCTGGGCTCCGATGCCTCGGCTGCTGTGGCCGCTGCCATTACCTTTCTTATCGTGCACTCTTTTTACAAAGCGGCGCTATTTATGGTGGTGGGCATTATCGACAAACAGGCGGGCACACGCAATCTCAACAAACTGGGCGGGCTCGGCCACTCAATGCATATTACTGTGATTGCGGCTTCAGCGGCGGCTCTCTCCATGGCCGGGTTTCCACCTTTTTTAGGCTTTATCGGCAAAGAGCTTAAATATGAAGGCGCTTTAGCAGTGGCCTCAGAACCGGCGCTGGTTGCCACAGTGGCGGTTTTTGTCAATGCCGTCACGGTAACCGTAGCGGGAATGGTGGCGATCAAACCGTTCTGGAAAAAAAAGCCGCAACATATATCCAATGTTCAAGAAGCACCACTGGGCATGTGGATTAGCCCGTTAATTTTGAGTGGCTTGGGCCTTACTTTCGGTATGGCACCAGATCTTGTTGGTGGCGGCTTGGTAGAACCGGCACTGAGCGCAGTTCTGGGAATCCCAGAGACCATTAAACTTAAGTTATGGCACGGCATTAATATTCCCCTGCTGATGAGTATTCTCACTTTTGTTTTAGGAGTCACCATGTATCTGGGCTTACGGCGCATGCGTGCTTGGTTGGCCTGGGATTTCAAATATGCGCCCACCAATGCCGATCAGTTGTGGGATAAATCTCTGGATTTACTCAAAGCCTTTGCCGCACTACAAACCCGTATACTACAAAACGGTATTATGCGGCGTTACCTAACAGTAATTTTTGTCACTGTGTCCCTGGCCCTCGCTTATGCTCTGATACGCAGTGGACAATTTCCTATGGAATACGCTTGGCCACGCCTCAATCTAAAGGAATGGGCCGCCCTGCTATTGACCGTGGGAGGGGCCTATATGGCGGGCTCGGCGCGAAAGCCACTTATTGCCATCTGTGCCCTGGGAGCCCTAGGAGTGGGAATTGCCCTGATCTACTTATTTCTTGGCGCACCGGATGTGGCGATCACCCAACTGCTAGTGGAAACCCTTTACCTGGTATTGGTTGCGGCAATACTGCCGCGCCTACCGGTATTTAATCCCGGTCGCAAGGTATTGTTCCGCCCACGAGATGCCACCCTCGGCGCGGTTTTAGGTCTACTGGTCACCTTCAGCCTACTGGCGGTACTACAGACACCTCTAGAGAGCCCAACCACCGAGTTTTTTGAGAAGGCATCGGTGCCGGAAGCCCATGGCCGCAATATCGTCAACGTCATTTTGGTGGACTTTCGAGCACTGGACACATTTGGAGAAATTATTGTGGTCTTTACTGCGGCTGTGGCTGCAGTCACCCTACTCGGCCATCAATTGCGGCGAGGTAAGCAATGAATTCGCTGATACTTCAAACCGCAACCCGAGTACTGGTAGCTCTGATTCTATTGTTCTCTATCTATATGTTACTGCGTGGGCACAATTATCCAGGAGGAGGATTTATTGCTGGGTTGATCGCCGCCTCCGCATTTGCCTTATTTGCCATCGCTTGGGGTATGGAGTCCGCACAGAGTGCCCTAAAGATTCCCCCGAGCACTTTGGCTGCGAGCGGTGTACTCATCGCCGCAGTTTCCGGAATGCTGGGCCTTTTTTCTGGTGAAGCGCCATTCTCAGGACAGTGGCTGCAGATTACAGGTGGTAAAAATACTGGCGGAATCACTATTAGCAATGTACTGATTTTTGATATCGGGGTTTATTTCGCAGTGCTCGGTGCTGTGTTGACCCTGATTTTTGCCCTGGAGGAGTCCAACTAAGATGGAAGGTCCACTCGCTCTCGTTGTTGGCATTCTGATCGCTACCGGTGTCTACCTGATGCTGGCCAGAAATTTACTACATTATCTTTTTGGGCTGATACTCATTAGTAATGCCGCCAACTTGGCAATATTTGTCGCGGGGCGCGTCACTCGCGCCGCCCCTCCCTTAATTCCAAAAGGCATGGAAGTTGCTCCTGGGCCAATTTCCAACCCCTTGCCTCAGGCATTAATCCTTACCGCCATTGTGATTGGCTTTGGCCTACTGGCCTTTGCTCTGGCCCTGATTGCTCAGGCCTATAAAGTACTCGGCACCCTGGATGTGGATTCGATGCGTATTGCCGAGCCGGTTTTGCCCAAGAGGGATAAATCCCCTTGAGCTGGTTACTGGCCCTACCCTTTTTAGTACCAATCCTTACCGCACTCGCCACTTTTCCGGCGCGAGGACGAAAGCGCCTGTGTGGTGCTATTTCTGTCTTTGGCTGCTCACTTCTACTCGGTGTGACCTTTATCATTCTGTACTTGGTGGAAACAGGCGGCACCCGTGCGGCACAGATGGGAGATTGGGCTGCGCCATTCGGTATCACCTTAGTCGCAGATCGGCTGAGCGCCATTATGCTACTAATTAGCGGTATCGTTGGATTCTGTGTATCGGTCTTTTCCCTTTCCGATATCAGGAAATACCGGGTTAAACTAGGCTTTCATAGTTTCTTCCAATTATTACTGGCCGGAGTTTGCGGTAGTTTTATTACTGGAGATTTATTTAATCTGTATGTCTGGTTTGAGGTAATGCTAATTGCCTCTTTCGCATTACTGGTGCTTGGTGGAGATCGTATTCAACTGGATGGCGGAATTAAATATGTAGCACTTAACCTAGTTTCCACATTGCTAATGCTGACCTCTATCGGTATGACCTATGGGCTGACAGGCACTTTGAACATGGCCCAGCTGCATGTCTCTTTAGCCACTGTGGATAACCCCACTGCTGTTTCTGCTCTGGCGGTGTTATTTATCTGTGCCTTTGGTATTAAAGCTGCCATTTTTCCATTATTTTTTTGGCTGCCCGCCTCTTATCATGCACCACCTGTTACAGTGACCGCAGTTTTTGCTGGCCTGCTTACAAAGGTAGGAGTTTACGCTTTAATCCGCACCTTCACTCTGATTTTCCCCAGTGAACTGGAGTTCCCCCACACTATTTTGCTGGGCACTGCATTATTGACCATGCTCACCGGTGTATTGGGCGCAGCGGCACACTATGAATTTCGTAAAATTCTCGCATTCCATATCATCAGCCAGATTGGCTTCTTGGTACTGGGCTTGGCACTCGATACGCCACTGGCATTGGCCGGAGCGATCTTTTATACCATTCATAATATCGTCGCCAAAACCAATTTATTTCTTATCAGTGGTACTGCCAAACGCCTGACAGGCAGTTACGAATTAAGCCAGATTGGAGGCCTCTATCGAGCCAGTCCACTACTTTCTGTTTTTTTCTTTATCGCCGCCTTCGGCCTGGCCGGTTTTCCACCGTTGTCGGGTTTCTGGGCCAAACTGTTGTTATTGAAGGCAAGCCTAGATCTGGACGCTTACTGGGTTGTGGCTGTGGCCTTAATTACCGGGGCCCTGACTCTGTTTTCCATGAGCAAAATTTGGGCGGAAGCTTTTTTAAAGGATCACCCGAAGGACTATTGTCAGAGTTTAAGGAATATTCCCCTGCAGGAGCGCTACCAGCGCCTGCTGCCGGTGGCATTACTGGCCCTAATCACTCTAGTGCTCGGGCTGGTACCGGGCCCTTTTATTGACTACTCACTGGCCGCGGCAGGGGAATTGTTGAATCCAAGTGATTACATTGAGGCGGTACTGGGGATGGAAACACAATACGCGGGGAACCACTAATTATGCGCGTATTTTTACTCAATTTAATATTGGCCATTAGCTGGTCGGCCCTTACCGGTAATGCGACACTGACAAACTTTTGTTTTGGTTATTTTGTCGGTTATCTGGCATTGCGGGTTTCGCCCAAGATCCCTGAGGGAACCAAGTACTTCCAGCGTCTACCTCGTCTAATCCGCCTAGGCAGTTTTTTTCTACAAGAACTGGTACTTTCAAGTTTACGTGCAGTCTTGGAGGTGTTCTCACCAAAATTACAAAGCCGTCCACAGGTAGTGCGGCTACCTCTAGAAATAACCGATCAAACCCAGATTTTTATACTGGCGAATTTAATATCACTCACACCGGGAACGGTAGTTCTGGAAATCACTCCGGATAACTCTGAATTTTTGGTACACACTATGTTCGTTGATGACCCAGATATTTTTCGTGAGGAAATTCATCTCGGATTTGAGAAACGCGTGCGGGAGGCGTTTTCCTGATGCACAGTACTATCGTTGATATCAACGCGCCGCTAATCATAGCAGCCATTAATGTCTCATCGCTCATTTTATTGCTGGCTCTGGCCATGTGTTTTATGCGAATTTTTCTTGGTCCAACACTGGCAGACAGGGTTGTAGCCCTCGATGTGCTGAATATTCTTGCAGTGGCCTATTGCGCCCTGTTGGCGATTGCCTCGGGAGAGCCAGCCTATCTGAGTGCGGCCATTGCCCTGGCGCTGGTAGCCTTCCTGGTGAGTGTCGCCTTCGCCCGCTTTATCGAGAAAAGCGGAAAAAAGACCGTATTACAAGAGGGAGGTGGCAGTGGTATTCGATGAGGTTTTTATCGCTACCCTTTTGCTAGTGGGCAGCCTATTCGGTTTTAGTGCGGCTTTGGGTTTGTTACGGATGCCGGATTTCTACACTCGCATGAGCACTTCGGGCAAAGCCGCCACCCTGTGCTGCGGATTGTTACTGGGGGGCGTTGCCGCAATGTTCCACGATACCCAGGTAACCGCACGCGCAGTGGCGGCGCTGCTATTTTTGCTCTTCACTGTGCCCATCGGGGTGCATATGATTGCGCGAGCAGCCTATCGGGTAGGCACCCCTATGTGGCGAGGCAGGACCGCCAGTCCCCGCTTCAAAAACCCGAAGAGGGACTTAAAGTAGATCCTGCCCAGGTGAATCAGTTACTGCTGATAGAGATCGGCAATCATCACCTCACAGCGCTGAGCCAGCTCTGCTGAACTGTCATCCACTAAGAGCACATGGCCCATCTTACGCCCGGGACGGAGCGTCTTCCCATAGAGCCAAACTCCCTCATTCTTGCCTGTTGGCGCTCGATCCACACCAAGCATATTGACCATGGCAGCGGGCCGCGGGCAGTCGGTGTCACCCAGTGGCATATCCAATATCGCACGCAAATGATTGGCAAATTGGCTGGTGCCCGCACCCACTAAAGTCCAGTGACCACTGTTGTGGACCCGTGGCGCAATTTCATTCACTAGCAAGCCTTCACTGGTGACAAAGCACTCCACTGAGAGTACGCCCACATAGTCCCAGTCATCCATCAGCTTTTGCAAATAGGCACGGGCACTGGCCAATAATTGCTCATCCTGATAAGGCGCCTTGGAGAATAACAGCGTACCTTGGCGATGCAGGTTCTCAGTTAGTGGGTAAGTCTTTACTTCCCCTGAAACAGAGCGGGCACCGATCAGGGAAACCTCACAGGAAAAATCTACCGAGGCTTCCACCACGCAGGGCAGATCTTTGGCCTCTTCTATGGCTTTCTGCAGCTCTGCTGCATCTTTCACCCGCCACTGGTTCTTACCGTCATAGCCATTTTCACAGCTCTTGATAAACGCTGGATAACCGAGCTTATCCAAGGCGTTCATTAATTCATCGCGCCCCTGCGCCGGCATAAAAGGCGCAACCGGAAGACCACTCTCAGTAAGAGCCCGCTTCTCTCTCAAGCGGTGTTGGGCTTTCTCAAAAACATGGGGGTCTGGGTAAACGGGACAGAAGCGTTGCAACGCTCTCAACAGCGCCACATCCACCTGCTCACGCTCGGCGGTAATCACCTCAGGGCAGCCAAGTGCCTGAAATAAATCCTCGCCACTGCCCGCCTCATCCAGCCTGACTATTGTGCCGAGACCTTCAACGCAACCCGCGTCCTCGTCCTTCTCCGCCAGGAAACTAAATGTTATACCGAGGGGCTTACCCTCTTGTGCCATCATCTGCGCCAGCTGCCCGCAGCCGACAATAGCGATATGTCTGGTTACTTCACTCACTGACTTCACTCCACCGTTAGCGGAACCTGGTCAGTTTGACGCTCGCGCCAAGCGATCAGTCGCTCCTGTAGTTCAGCATCGCCCAGGGAGAGCATCTGTGCCGCCATCAGGCCCGCGTTATAAGCCCCAGAGGCACCTACCGCCTGGGTAGCCACGGCGATACCTTTGGGCATCTGCACGATGGAAAGAAGGCTATCCATTCCGGTCATAAAACGGCTTTCAACAGGCACAGCAATCACTGGCAGCGGGCTCATAGCGGCAATCATTCCCGGCAGGTGGGCAGAGCCACCAGCTCCGGCGATAATCACCTGGGTGCCGTTTTTGTGGGCTTCACTGGCAAACTCCACCAGACGCTGGGGGGTTCTGTGAGCGGACACAACCGCAGTGGCAAAAGGAACCTCCAGCTCGTTCAAGGGTTTGGTGGCATTGGCCATGGTGGGCCAATCCGATCGCGACCCCATAACGATGGTGACTTTTTCAAAGGGCAGTGATTTCACTTGCGGCTAACTCCAATGTTGAACAAACGCCAGGTAGACGGGAATCGCCACCAGGACATTGAAAGGGAACGTTATCGCCAGGGACAGTGTGATGGACACGCTGGCATTGGCCTGCGGCAGAGCCACAGACATAGCTGCGGGTACCGCGATATAGGAGGCGCTGCTACCGAGTACTGCCAGCAGGAAAATTCCTCCCGCCGACAACCCCAGTAATGCTCCCAGGGCACCCCCGGCCGCACCGCCTAGCAGGGGCATAAATATACCAAAACTCAGCAAGAACGCACCCTGCCCGCGCACATCTGCCAGTCGCGCCGCCGCGACTCTGCCCATTTCCAGCAGAAAAAGAGCCAGTACACCGTGAAATAACTGGCCAAAGAAAGGCATTACTGTTGCAGTACGCTCACCGGCCCAGGCGCCGATGGCGATCCCGCCAAGCAGGAGAAGAACCCCCTGATTGCAAGTCAGTTCATGAGCCAGGCGCCCCTTGTTGCTGTTCTGCATCGATTTCCGTGCTAGAAGAATTCCCACCACGATAGCCGGAACTTCCAGTAGAGCAACGAATAAGGGGAAATAGGCTTCGTAATCGATACCCTTCGCCTCCAATAGGGCCACCGCCACGGCATAGGTTGCCACACTGACCGACCCGTAGTGGGCTGCAGTAGCCGCTGCATCCAGCCGACTCCATTTGCCTATCCAATAGAGAAGTGGGAAGGCCAACAAAGGAAGCAGTGCACCAAAGGCCAAAACTGCGAGAGATTGAGGAATCAGGGTGGAAGCGGAATAAGTACTGAGGGCCGCCCCACCCTTGAGCCCTATAGCCAGCAGCAGAAAGATCACACAGCTTTGGTAGAGACCGGTAGGCAGGCGTAAATCACTACGTAGCAGCTGCGCCAGAGCCCCAAGGATGAAGAAACCAACTACAACATCCAGCTGCATGATCAGTACTTCCCGCGCTTGGACCGATCGCGGCGTTCAGATAGGGGTAGTCGAATTTTCTGAGGAACGCGCTTCATTAGCACGTAACCCACATTGGCAAGCACCACCACCAGCCCCACCACCATTAGTGCAGCGGCATCAATACCAACCAGCGCCAATACCCATCCAATGGACATAACTAACAGTCCTACCAAGGTACCAAAGTAAAGTTGTGACTTGTGCATGCAGAGGCCCCCTCCCATAGATTGAAGTGGGCGCATTATCCCTAGGTAGACCAATAGATAAAAATAGATAATGATTATGCTAACTATCATCTTTTATCTATGAACAAGAAAAATCATGTTATCCAGCAGAGCTCACTCCCGCATCGGCACTGTCAGGCAGTTGGAGGTTTTACTTACAGTATATGAACACCGCAGTATCAGTGGCGCCGCAAAAGCGCTGCATCTGACTCAGCCCAGTGTATCCATGCAGTTGGCCAAGTTGTCTGGTGCCGTAGGCTTGCCCCTCTACTACGCCGTAGGCAAACAATTGCAATTCACTGAAGCCGGACAGACTCTGGTGGACAGTGCCCGAGAAATCCTCAAGAGCTATGAATATCTGGAATTAAAGCTAGCCAGACTGCGCGGTCTTGGAACAGGGCGTTTACAACTGGCAGTCGTCACTACCGCCAAATATTTTATTCCCCACCTGATTGGCGAATTTTACGAGCAGCACCCAAAGTTGGATATTCTCTTTCGCGTGGGTAATCGTCGGCAGATCATCGACTACACCAGTGAGGATGAGGATGATTTTTATGTGTTCAGCCACCCTCCCAAAAACCCTGACCTGGAATTGGTGGAATTTCTGCCCAATCGACTGTTGGCCATAGCACCGGAGAAGCACCCGCTAGCAGGTAGAAAAAAGATTCCCCTTGAAGAGTTTGCCAGCGGTCCCTTCCTGCGGCGCGAGGAGGGCTCTGGAACCCGTCACGCTATTGAGCGTTTCCTACAAGAGAGACATATCGACCTCAATATTCGCATGACCATCGAAAGTAATGAAGCGATAAAGCACGCTGTAATGTCAGGGCTCGGGGTATCTATTCTCTCCGAACATACTCTCGCATTTGGCGGCCATTCCGGCCTGTCAATTTTAGAAGTGGAATCACTGCCAATTATTACCCATTGGTATCTGGCCAGGCGAAAGTCCCGTCCATTATCTCCTGCCGCCGCAGGATTCCTTGAGTATGCCCGCAACCTTGAGACGGTACCGGTAGAGAGCGGTATCGCTTGGCCTCTATCTCCCAGTCAATAATCCATAATGTAAAAGTACAGAAAAATTCAGTATTTTAATTGGCTAACTCCGCACACAGGTTAAACCTATTGGGTGATAGCCAATCTTCCACCAAAAAATCCCGATTTAATACTCGTCAAATTTACTCTGCACCGGCCGAATCCTGCTACTTTTGGGATACCTATTGGTGAGTCCAAAATCACCAGTTATCTAAATGTAACGGGAAACAATAAATGACGCCGGCCGTCATCGATTTTCACAGAAAGGTATAACGATGAAAATCCAGGGAATAATTTTCAGACTCTTTATATTCCTTTTAGCCACAAGCACAATCAGTGTTAAAGCTCAGGAAGATTGGCGCAACATTGACTGGGGTGAATTTATAGTTCGCTTCGGGCTCAGTTATGTTGCTCCCAATGATGCCGGAACTTCACTGAAATACCGGGTATTACAACAATGGGACTTATATAATTCGACCTGGGAAATAGACACAGCACAAACTTGGCAAATTTCCGGAGTATGGCGCCCCTCAGACCGCTTGGGGTTCGAGCTGATGCACATTAACAGTGCTGCCTATGATGTGACCCTCGACAACTTTACTGGCAACCCAGGCAGCAGCCAAATTCAACTGGGGGATTTTAAGGTATCGACCACTCTCGCCTTTGCTAACTGGTATTTTCTCGATCCATCCTATTTTTTTCGACCCTATCTAGGCGCCGGTATTAACTATACCGATTACCATACGGTTTCTATCAGCCGCCAATTTGATGAATATTTGATGGACTCAGGTATGTCAGTGGCGCCAGGGGCTCTTAATATGGGACATTCCTGGGATTGGGCTCTTCAAGGGGGTATCGACTTCAACCTAGATTTCCGTCAATTTCGTTATCCTCTGTTAATTAATCTGGCGGCTCTTTACTACTTATCAGATACCGACCCCACAGTTAACTTCCCCACAGAGTTAGGATCAGACCGCCTCTACGCACACTTCGATTACAACCCCTGGATCATCAATGTTGGCATTGGCACCAAGTTCTGAATGGCGGAACTCTGTAAATGAAACTTAGTGCAGACACCCCAATGGAAAACTATAAATCAAACTATTTCGTCCGCCAGTGGATTAATGCTTTACTTTTTTCTCCCGCATTGACACTAGCGATTATTTTCCCCTTGAAAGCCATCGCGCAGTGTACTCCGAGTAATACGGGTACTAGTGGCGCAGATCAAATAACCTGTGACGAAGATAATGATGCAGAAGAGGCCGATGTCGATGCACTAGGCGGCAATGATACCTTGGATTTAAATGGCGGCACTATCAATAGCGTCTTCGGTGGCGAAGGCGACGATGCCATTCATGTGAAAGGGGCAATAGTTAAAGATTCTGTCTTTGGCGGAAATGGAAACGATCTAATCGTACTGGATAATCGCAATAGCGACATTGGTAACTACCTTAATGGCGGGGGGATTTATGGCGGAGCTGGTGACGATGATATCCAAATTTTAGACGGACTCACCTTTCATGTTTGGGGCGGCGAAGGTAACGACCAAATTATTCTGGATGGAGGTTTCATTTTTAATTACCTGGATGCCGGTGGGGGAGATGATTACATCCATTGGGATGAGGGAATTAGCAATGAGATACGCGGTGGTAATGGATCAGATACCTTAGTCATTGACTCCTATTCTTTCGAGGGTGATGCAATTTTAAATGGTGGTGATGACCTCAGTGCAGAAGATGGGAATATCGACACACTGATTTTCAAGCTAGACTATCGTGTGGATGGCAACAAACTAACCAACTGGGAACGTGTTGTTGTTTGGGGTAGTTCAAAAATTATTTTAACGGGCAGTTTAAATGTTGGCGGCGGCCAAGACGCTGAAAACAATCCATTGGGGTTACACATCAAATGGGGCGGCCAAACTTTTATAGATGCCAAAGAGTATAAAATTACCGGCAGCGTAGCTAACGACGGCACTATCGATCTTGCGAATAAAGAATTCAACACTCTAATCATTCAAAAAAATAGTGATAATAAGTATGGACACTATAGCGGCGAAAACGGACGCCTGTGGTTAGATGTAGCACTCAATGACAGTTCTGCCGGCAGTGACCAGCTAATCATCAGAGGGGATACCAGCGGATCAACTTATGTAACCGTTTATAATCGCAACGGCACTGGCGCACGCACCCAAGACAATGGAATAAAACTAATTTCTATCGAGGGTGACTCTACTGAAGATGCCTTTATTTTAAACGGCGACTACATTACCAAGGATGAGCAACCAGCAACTATTGGTGGAGCATACGCCTATACCCTACACCACAGTGACGAAACTGGAAATGAGGATGGTAATTGGTATCTACGTTCTACAGTAAGTAATTCAAGTCGCCTTCCCAAAGGCGGTATGATTCGCTGGCAGCCCGCTGCGGTAATGTATGAAACCCTTCCGCAAGTGCTGCGCTCTTTAAATATCCCCTCCACATTGCGGAGTCGTGTAGGCAATCGTTATTGGGTTGGTAGCAGTTATCGGGACGTCTATAACACCGATTACACCAGTTCATTGGAAACCGCTATTGATCGCAAGGGACTATGGCTACGTAATGGCGCACGCTATATAACTACAACTCCCAAAGAGTCCACCACCTGGGCAAGTTGGGATCAAACTTATTATCAATTTCAGTTTGGTATCGACTTTCCTCTCAACCTATTAATTCTTGACACCACACCTATTGTTAGTTTGGCTTTGCACTATGGCGATTCAAGAAATACAGTAGAATCATTTTTTGGTGATGGCAATATAGATGCCAAAACATATGGCGTCAGTAGCTATTTAACCTGGTATGGCTACCAAGGCCTGTACCTGGATACTCAGTTTAAGCTAAGTTGGTTTGACTTTAACTTCGACGCAGAAGACCTACGTGCTCTTCGCAATAGCAGTGAGGGCTATGGTTATGGATTTTCTGTAGAAGGAGGGTGGAGCTTCAAGCTCTATGATTATTATTCTATTACCCCCCATGCACAACTTATTTATACTTCTGAGGAAGCAGAGGATTTCGAAGATACCTACGCTGTAAAAGTAGGAGACATTAATAATAATGGGTTTTTATTGCGCCTAGGAACCACTTTTGAAAAGCGCAAAAGCCAGCGTAAATCAAGTAGAAATATGTACGGTTCCCTACCTCTGGAGCGCTTTGGTTACTATGTAACTCCCGGGGTCACTCTAAATCTCAACCAGGAAACTGACTTAGTCGTTTCTGGGGCCCGCCTCTACCAAAAACCAGATTTTTGGTATGCAGACTTAAGAATGGGGGCTAGTTATGAGGAATGTGGGGACCACTGTTCCATCTATACCGAATTATTTTTCAGCAGCGGCCTGGAGAGTATTGGGGACAGTTTTGTAGGAGGGCTAGAGTTTGGGTTTCGTTATAAATGGTAGACTCTAGCTTCTCATCTCAACGACAATTCAATCTTTTACTATTTCAGCAAATCATAGATGTCATATTCAGAGAAGACCTTCTTAATTTTGCAATCATTCCCCTGACGGTTCTTATGATTTTCCTTCATTAATGCATATTCTTGTGAGCCCTGAATCATTAAGAAGCGATGTCTCCAGCTACGGGAATCAGAAATACGCGCAGCCAAAGTCCCGCTTTTAATACTCATTGCCTTCAACCAAATATCATCTGCATTTGGGCACAGGGTCATAAATTTTTCGGGGTCAAACGCATCCTTATGCAAGGAGTTTGGAGGATACATAACTCCTCCCATGCCAGTTGGAAAGACTAAATGAGATGCCTCTGTGTCCCTTATGCTACTTTCCCAACTTCCATAAGGCAGTAGTGCTCCTTTTTTATCTAGACGCATTCGATGAGCCCTGTGGCAATAAATCTTGGATGGATCTTTTTCATATGCCTGATAAAGTAAATCAATCATATCCGGCGGATAAAGAACATCATCGTCAACAGTAACAATCAGGCTGTCAGGAAATCTTTCAAAAGCATAAGCATATTTTTTATAGGGTCCCAGATCTTCCTCAACAAAAAATATTTGCAGCCCTCTTTGCTGTTGCTTTTTAAGGGTCTCGGGCAAAGTCTTATTTGGAAAGTTCTTGGTAGACAACCAAAGAACAATTGCATCAGCCTTAAGGGATTGCTGGAAGAGGCTTTCAATACACAAATATAAATCGTGGATTCGCTTATCGAAGGACGTTAGAGATATAACAATATTATGTCTCTTAGCATTTCCCACTCCCGGATCTGTGTTGCTTGAAGCGTGTAGACCAAGCAACTGGCAGCGAACAAGTGCTTCCAACTTCAAATTATTGTTTAGGTCGTGCTTTTTTAAGCGCTTCTTTAAAAAATATTGGAACATTCAGGGCCATCCAGCAAACTCAACCTATTGTACCGAATAGCCGAACAGCAATCCGCTCAGCTTGGGAACACCATCAAAAGAGAAGAGGGCGGAAGTGGGTACAAACTTGGCAGATTATGCCAGATGCCACAGCCAATGGCCACTCAAACACAATATTTAGGACAAAAACCCAATTTAAGGCCGAGGGCAGCTTCTTTCACCTAAAAAAAAGTGCTTGAGTAGATTACCCCTATCTGGGGCAGCTCTGGTCTTTCACCCAAGTCACCCCCTAGTGAGGACTTAAAACAGGCTGATTTCGCTCCTGTAAATAGTCAAGTAATTGATACTCTGAAAACACCCTTTTAATCTTGCAGTCATTACCACCTGTGCCTCTCAAGTTGATCTCCTTTAACTGTTGAATCTGTGATCCCTGAATAGTAAGAAAGCGTTCCCTCCAGTATCGATAGTCTGGAACCCTGGTAACATATTTTCCTCGCAATAAACTCATCGCCTTCAACCAAACATCATCAGCAGCAGGACATAACTCCATAAATTTTTTACTATTGAAAGCATCCTCATGTAATGAATCCGGAGGGTACAAAACCCCAGCCATTCCCGTAGCAAAAAGGAAAGGAGATGGCTCACTATTTAGCCCATAAGAGCGCCAACTTTCGTAAGGTTTCAATTCCCCTTTTCCGTTTAACAGAATCTTATGTGCCCTATGACAATGGATATGTGAGGGAGCTCTCAAATAAGATTGATATAGTAAATCGATAGTATCTGAAGGATAAAGCACATCATCATCCACAGTGACAATGAGACTATTTGGAAACATATCAAAGGCATACATATATTTCATATAAGGCCCAAAATCATTCTCCACGAAATGAATTTGTAGGCCTCTAGCCTGCTGTTTTCGAAGTATCTCAGGTAATCTCCTATCGGGGAAATCACGTAAGGATAACCATAGAACTATTGCATCTGCTCTCAAGGATTGTTGATAAAGACTTTCTATACATAAGTAAACATCATAAATACGCTTATTATAAGAAGTCAGCGAAACGACTATATTATGCGGCTTATCATTGCCAACGCCGGATGACTCACAATTCAGAGCCTTCAATCCGAGAAGATGACCTAAAACCAGAGACTCCACCTTTAAATTATTATTAGAGTCATGTTTTTTTAATCTTTTTTTAAGAAAGTACTGGAGCATGTTGGAATACCGTTGATTAGCCTTCGAGGACTCATTGGTGGCGATAAGCCCACATTAATTCCATTTTGTTGAAAGTAAAGTCCATTAGCCAGGCCTAAATCAGGGTTCCTTTGATTGTGGCGCTTAATTCCCCAACATCCAATTTAAATTTTAAATTCTTGATCAATACCCAGAAATATAGAACCTAAAATCACATTCAGGGTATTTGGGACAAATGCTATTCATTATACCCTGGGTTAACTCTATCCAACCTCCTTAAAAATCCAGGCCAAGCCAATAGCCCCCCTTGATTACTGGTAACCATATCTCCTTCACTCACTATTTTATCCACAATATTCTGGGGCACCGGAGTGAGTGGTGGGTTGCCAGCAAGAGCTGTGACCTGAATTTCACAGGCACGCTGCAATATAAACATTGCTAAAAAGGTATCAGGAATAGTAGAAGCGCAGGTTAACAGTCCGTGATTGCGCAAGATCATATAGTTCGCTGATCCCAGGTCAGCCACCAAACGTGACTTTTCATCCTTGCGCACAGCAATTCCCTCATAGTCGTGGTAGGCAATACTTGCAAGGGGAAATAGTGATTGCTGCGAGATTGGCAGTAAACCCTCTGCATGAGCAGATACAGCTACCCCGGCAGTAGTATGGGTATGTATAACGCAGTGGGCATCTTTCCTCGCTTCATGAATTGCACTGTGAATAGTAAACCCTGCAGGATTCACCATTGCCACACTTTCATCCACTTTTTCTCCCTGCAAATCGATTTTTACCAAACTGGAAGCAGTAATTTCGTCAAAAAACATCCCAAAAGGGTTAATAAGAAAGTGTGATTCTGGCCCAGGAATACGTACAGAGAGATGAGTGAAAATAGTATCGTCCCACCCAAAATAGGCGATCAATCGGTAAGCCGCAGCCAAATCTATACGTAATTGCCACTCTTCATCGCTAACACGTCCCTTAAGTGAAGGTATGGTTTCCAGTTTCATCGTCCTCTCCCCAGCTTTATTAGAGCTCAAATTCTGAATCATCCCTGCTGTAAACACTGTCAAATTGTTTACACTTGGCAAATGAATAAAAACGTTAGTTTCCTTGATAAATGCCCACTGCTAGCTGGCCTACCCGGTGAGGGTCGAGAATTCTTAGCCCAACAGGCACAATGCCAGTACTTTTCTCAGGGTGATAGCATCTACCCTTCGGGCTCCCATCAGGAGCGCCTTTCAATTATCGCTGAAGGACAAGTAAGAATATGCTCCAGTAATTTTGCCGGGCGCGAAGCGACCCTTGCGATTTTAGATAGTGGAGCTTGGTTTGGTGATACCGTATTTTGCCCTGGCACTCCGCGAGTATTTGGAGCAAGCGCTCACACTGACTGTGCTGTAGTCGATATTCCGGGTGAAATCTTGAGGGCAAAAATGAAACAACACCCCGAAGCCTACCCAATAGCATTGGAACAAATTAGCCTCAGGCTTTGGACAGTAATGTCCATTATCCAGGACGATGTACTACGTGGTACCGAAGCGCGAATTGCTCGACGTCTGCTTTTTATGGCCCAAATGCACAACGGCGGCGAAAAAAGTGGCCCAACCAGTTTCCGCCTCACCAAAGAACTACTCGCCAACACCATGGGGATGACCCGGCAGGGAGTACACCGGGTATTAAAGAATATTGAATCCAAGGGACTAATAGAGTGCTCTTACGGTCGCATCAGTGTGCCGGATATCTCGCACTTGGATACCTATATAAAGCTGTTGGACTGAGAGGATTTCATCCGACCTCGCCAGCTTGCGCCGCGTCTGCCTCCCCAGCTTCGCGCGCTTTCTTGCGGCCATAATAGGCAAGCAACATCCCCGATGGAAACATAAGTACTCCATATACGGCTGAAGGCACCGACATTTCACTGGAGTGCATCAGTGTGAGGGTCACCATGAGACCAATAGTCCCGTTCTTGATGCCCAGCTCGGTAGCTACTGCCAGACCATCCCGCCGGGAAAGCCCACTGAAGTGGCTGATGATTAAGCCAGTCAACACCCCCAGTAAATTCAGCAAAATTGTAGAGGGGCCGGCCAACAGCATGAGCTCTCCAATCCGGTCTCTCATACCCCACACCAATCCCACCACTAAAATGACCAGTACCAGCGCCCCAAAAATACTTACAATGCCCTCAGCGCGGCTTGCCAAATGAGGGTTCCAAGCCCGTATCAACATGCCAATCACCACGGGTAGCAAGACTATCACCGATAACATGGCGACAGTTTTGGCAAAAGGGAGAACGATTTCCTGCTCTGCTCCAAAGTATTGGCGCAGGGCGAAATTGGTGAAGAACGGCAGGGTCAGAATCGTAATTAGGCTTGCCGAAACCGTTAACACTATGGAGAGCGCTACATTACCGCGAGCGAGTAACGTAAAAAGGTTTGAGGTCGTTCCACCCGGGCAGGCTGCAATAATCACCAAACCCACAGCTATCGGTGCGGGTAAACTGAGCGCCCAACACAGAACAAAAGCCACAAGTGGCATAAGTACAATCTGGGCAAGTGTACCCACCACTAACCCACCTGGTTTTACCGTCACCTGATGGAAATCCCTGGCGGTCAGGGTCATTCCAATGCCCACCATAATGATAAACAGTGCGATGGGTAGACCGATCGAGATCATAGGCCCTGATTCCACATTCACCTCCTCTTTTTATTATTGTCTGGCTATATCTCCCCATATCCCATGTAGATTACGCTTTGGCAAAAACGTGTAATCCACACGAGGTGAGATATAGGGGGACAGCAGTTTTATTATTAAATATCTCTCTGGAAGATGAACCCTAGCACAGTCCCAAGTCAAGTGCCGATTCTGGTAGAATCAGAGAGCTTTTTTGCCGCTGACAGGGTTTATATGACCAATCGACTTCCCAGCCCTATTGTAGATGACTGGTCCAACCTACTTTGGTCCCTGGGCAGTAGCGATATTGTTGATACTAGTGACAAATCAACTAGCACCATTGACCTGCCATGGCTACCTATGGCTCGCCGCAACCAATTGCACACTTATTTTTCCCGCAAAGAAGTCAAACAAGAATTAATAGATACGCTCGAAACATACCTGATTGAAGGCGACCGGCACAAACCCACCAACCGGCTTGGCGTTTACTTTGAGCGACTCTGGTCTTTCGCTTTTCAATACCACCCCGATTACCAGTTGCTGCACCAGAACCTGCCCCTGCGTATTGAGGGTAGAACTCTCGGCGAACTGGACTTTGTGGTTCATCACCTACCCAGTAATCGCTGCGAGCACTGGGAGGTTGCGGTGAAGTTCTACCTCTCTCAGCCCGTCGGCTTCTGGGTTGGCCCAGGCCTCAAAGATCGCCTGGATATCAAATTAAAGCGTATGGCGGAACATCAACTGCCTCTCATCCAACAACAATCCGTACAACCTCTATTAGAAGCTCAGGAGCTTTATATTGATCGACAGTGGACGCTGATGCCAGGCCGACTCTTTAACCGATTACCAACTAATCAGACACCGGGGAGGAATCTGAAGCATCTATGCAATAGTAATTGGTGGACCGACTTGGAAACCCTCGGAAACCTTGCCACTCAAGGAAATATCTCAGCAGGCCTGCGCTGGCTCCAGCTTCCCAAAAAAGCCTGGATGGCATCAATAGAATGGGAAGAACCCCACGGCGTCTCTTTTGAGCAACTTATGGCCGGACTTCAGAGCTCAGCAATTGATAAGCCTCTATGTTTTGCACTTATGGGCCAAGAAGGTGAAATGGGTCGCGGCTTTATTGTACCTAGCGACTGGCCGCGTAGAGCACAGGCATCACTCCCTCTGAAATACCCATAACGTCCTGAGAGAAAACACTTTCTGCCTACCACTACTTGTGAGCCCGCCCTCCCTGACAATTTACTTATCTACAGCCCAAAGCAAAAAACTTAAAACAAAATTTTTCCAATTATTTATTGACTTGGATCAATTTACATTTACAATTTTCAGAAATTTCTGAAGCTTAAGAAGAAAATGAAACTATCCAGTCAAGCCCAGGCTTTTGTACTGCACTTTGGAGAAATGGGCAGCCGGTGGGGTTTTAATCGCACCGTGGGCCAGATGTTTGCCCTGCTTACCATCCACCCTTCCCCCCTAAATGCCGAGCAGCTGGCTCAGGCACTGAAGATCAGTCGCGGCAATGTGAGTATGGGCCTCAAAGAACTGCAAGCCTGGCGCCTTGTTGAGCTACAGCACCAGCCAGGTGACCGAAAAGACTATTTCACCGCTGCAGGGTCCATCTGGGAGCTTGCTCGAACTGTATTTGAAGAGCGACGTAAACGTGAACTGGACCCCACCCTGAGCCTATTGCGCCAGCTCTTGCTCAATGAACCTCAGGATGAACAAGAAGCACAGGCCCAGGAAAAAATTCAAGAAGTCTACAGTCTGCTGGAATTACTTGAAGAGTTTGCCAACACCCTGAGCAAGCTGGAACACGACGATTTACTCAAGCTAATGAAACTGGGCTCCGGCATCGTCAAGCTACTGGAGCTGAAAAGTAAAATGACAGGAGGAAAGGCTCCAGAATAAACCTATACCTGAATTGCCCGCTGGGCAACCAAGACAGGCGGTAAAAGGATAAACCGCCGCCGACACAACGTCGGCAGCCGCTCAATAAACACCCTGGGTCCATACTCCTGCAATGGTGTTTAACGGGCACCCCCGGGCCTATCAGGAAGAGTCGCCCGGTTATCTGGTTAATAAATTAGTCCGACCAGCAGAGGCTCCCATGCTAGATACTCTGATCCTCTCCCGAATACAGTTTGCGGCCAATATCAGTTTTCATATTCTCTTTCCCACCATCACAATAGCCCTCGCCTGGATTATTGTTTTCTTCAAGCTTCGCTACGACCAAACTGATAATCCGGTTTGGATGAGAGCCTATCGTTTTTGGGTAAAGGTCTTTGCCCTAACCTTCGCGCTCGGTGTCGTTAGTGGCATCACTATGTCTTTCCAATTTGGTACCAACTGGCCAGGGTTTATGGCACGGGTTGGCAATATCGCCGGGCCTCTCTTGGGTTATGAAGTGCTTACCGCTTTTTTTCTGGAAGCCACTTTTCTAGGTATCATGTTGTTTGGAATAAATCGTGTCCCCAGCAAAGTTCACACCTTCTCAGCCTTTGTAGTGGCTATTGGCACCACACTTTCCGCCTTCTGGATCATTGCACTCAATTCCTGGATGCAGACCCCATCCGGCTTTGAACTACGAGATGGTGTCGCCTACCCAGAGAGCTGGCTGGCTATTATTTTTAATGCCTCTTTCCCCTATCGCCTCACTCATATGCTACTGGCCTCGGGTCTCACTGCAGCCTTCTTTGTCGCAGGTATCTCTGCTTACCGGATACTTAAAGGTGACCCAAAGCGTGCACCGCGGCTAGCACTAAAAACCGGGTTGGTATTGGCAGCTGTTTTTATTCCAATCCAGATCTTTGTCGGCGACCTACACGGTCTTAACACTTTTAAGTACCAGCCGCAGAAAGTGGCGGCAATGGAGGGAGTATGGGAGACCGAAAGGGGCGCGCCACTATTACTATTTGCAATACCCGATGGTGAGAAGAAGACCAATCATTTCGAGATAGCTATCCCCAAAATGGCCAGCTTTATTCTGACCCATGATTTAAATGGAGAAATAAAAGGTATCGATGAATTCCCCAATGATCATCCGCCGGTTGCACCCGTTTTCTTCGCCTTCCGAATTATGGTGGGTATGGGGATATTAATGCTGGCTGTCGCCTGGGGAGGTTGCTACCTCCTCTGGCGGCGCAAAGAGCTACCCAACTGGGCGCTCAAAACCCTGGTAGGAATGACGTTCGCGGGTTGGGTAGCCACCTTAGCAGGCTGGTATGTCACTGAAATTGGTCGGCAACCATGGCTTGTAACCGGGGTTCTCAAAACCGCAGATGCCGTAACCCAGATTCCACCTTCCCATGTGGGCTTCTCTCTCACCCTATATCTGCTTGTCTATGTCATCCTGCTCTATGCCTATATTCACACCCTAAAAGTAATGGCTTTGAAATCGGTCAAAGTGGAGGAGTTTGAAACCAAAGAACCTCTCGCCGGTGGCAGCCTGACCAACCTACCGAAATCCACCCAAGAGCAATCCAAGGGGGAATCACATGAATGAGGCCGCATCATCCGCAGCCTATTGGCTACCCGTTGTCTTTATCGGCCTAATGGGTCTAGCAGTACTGGTTTACGCCATTTTGGATGGTTACGACCTTGGGGTGGGTATTCTCCTCCCCCTGGGTAAGGAAGACGAGCCCCAGCGGGACACCATGATTGCCTCGATTGGTCCTTTCTGGGATGCCAATGAAACCTGGCTGGTGCTCGCCATCGGCCTACTGCTTATCGCCTTTCCCATCGCCCACAACCTAGTGCTGATGCATCTCTATATACCAGCGGCGATAATGCTGGTGGGGCTGATTTTGCGCGGCGTGGCTTTTGACTTTCGCGCCAAAGCAGCCGTGGGGCATAAGCTCGCCTGGGACAGGACGTTTAAAGCAGGATCCATAATCACCAGCCTGGCCCAGGGTTATATGCTGGGGCAATATGTGATGGGGTTCCAGCCTGGCTGGCAGGCACAGCTGTTCTCTGCAGTCAGTGCCCTGGGGGTAACTGCCGCCTACAGCTATATGGGCTCGGCCTGGCTGGTGTTGAAAACCGAGTCACTGTTGCAGGAACGCGCCGTACGCTGGGCGCGTCGGGCTGGGCGGGCGACTCTCCTTGGCGTAGTCTCAGTCTCCACGATCAATCCATTGGTCAATCCAGCCGTTTTTGATCGTTGGTTCAGCTATCCATTGGTGATGTTCGTACTCCTGATACCCACCCTGTGTTTTCTGGCTTTTATTTTTAATGACCTCCTGTTGGCCAGGTTACCCAAAGTCAACGATAGGCACAGTGCACTGCCCTTTACATTGGTAGTGACCATTTTTCTGATGTGCTTTATCGGCCTGGCTTTCAGCTTCTTTCCCGACATAGTGCCTGGGCAGCTGAATATCTGGCAGGCCGCCAGTGCCACCGCTTCACTGAAATTCATTTTGGTGGGCGCCCTGATTGTAGTGCCGATCATACTGATCTATACGGCATTCTCGTACTATGTGTTTCGCGGTAAAGCTTCCGAACTTCACTACCATTAGCACAACCTTTTTCGAATTGTGTGGGATAGTAACACTTGATCAAAATTAATCCGCCAGCGCGGAACTATCCCACAATTCGAACAAAATCCCCTTGCTCCCCGAAATTGGTACGATAATAATCATCAATTCCAGAAGACAATTTTTTACAAGGAAGTAAAGCGCACTTCTGGCGCTTGCCAACTGCGCTTGTCTAAGGGGAGGTGAATTTGAACCAAATCGATCGACGTGCTATTAGCCGGCGCGACACTGCTAGTCCGCGCAAACCACAACGTAAAAACGGCCGTGAGAAGTATGAAAAGCTTCTCGACGCGCTGGAAACCCTCATTGCCGAGCAGGATTCCACGGACATAAGTCTAGCCAATCTGAGCCAGGTAGCTGGGGTCCCAGCTGCATCCGTGTACCACTTTTTCCCAAGCGTAGATGCCAGCCTTACCGCTCTGGCGGAACGTCACTACAAGTCATTTGGCGATGTGGTACTGGGGCACTCTGATTTCTCACCAGCGGATAGCTGGCAAGATATGCTCTACCACCTGTGCGACTTAGTGCGTAGTTATTACGAAGATAATATCTCCGCACTTAAAGTTCACTACGGGCCACAGTCCAGCTGGGCTCTACGTCAATTACAGATGGAAAACAACTGGCGCTTGGCAGATACCTTGATTAAAAATCTGTCTCGTGAATTTGAGTTGCCTCCATCACAGGACTGGCGCGACCGTTTTATGTGCGCCATCAATATCAATGATTCGTTTTGTTCCCAGGCATACTCGCGTTTCGGAAGAATTACCGAGGAAGCCGCCGCAGAGGGCAAGCGTGCCGCTGCAGCATACTTAAAGCTGTATCTCGGAGAGCTGTTGCAAAGACGTCAGTTGCGCTTTGCTCCATTAGAAGCCTCAGCATAAAGCCTAAATTTTATTAATTAAAATTTAGATAATATCGACACACCCAGGGCCTGGCAATAATATTTGCCAGGCTTTTTTGTGTACCCAGCCAACAAAACTTCCAATTAGTTAAATTTCATTTTTTATCAATATAAAAATTACGAATGCGGCAATACTGAAAGCCATTAACATTTCACCATCGCTTTCGCCTTACAATCTCATAAACGACACACTCAGAGTAAACTTCTGATCAATCACAAGCATACTCTCTAAAAAAATGGCATTCTAAAATTTTCTTTTTTTAGAATTTTTCTTCATAAAGAATACCGCCTTCAAGAAATCCTATAATTGAACAACCTTTTCATACCTAAAAATTAGCCGCCTAATACGTTATCAGCTTGAAACAACGGGGGTAAATCATCGTCCAATAATTAGCAGCCCAGTCTGCTTCTTGTTGGTGATTTTTGTGACTTCAAATTCACAAACTAATATTACCCTTGATGCTTTAACTGAATGGAGGGGAGGTTTTCTATGTCCATAGCCGCGCATGAGCTGGAGTTGGATTTTCCCGAGTACGCCGATACTATCAAGCACCTGATCAGGAATGACGTAGAATTCAAGCTAGATAACGACCAGTATCGAAAACTGGATAAACAAATTAGAGGACTACAGGATAGTGGCATCGGCACTGATGACGATCACTATTCAAGACTAAAAAAGCAACGTGCCTATCTCAAACAACACCTCTATAACCGTATTACTGATGTCATTCCCCACCATTAGTAGTTATTTTGCAAAATTAGCGGCGCCTCATCACCAATGCCGGCCATATAGAGTGGCTGAGTGATTAAGCGCCGCTATGCAACTCTTTCTGACTTACTCCTCCCCCTTTGCCCGAAAACCCGAATTGTTATAGAAGAACTCAAGTTACACTCCCGCGTTAGTGAGGTTTTTTCTCACCCTTTTCACAATACAAATGATTTAATATCCAATAATCCTTTAGGTAAAGTCCCCTGTCTGACCTTAGATAACGGAAACGTTATTATGGATAGCGAAGTGATCTGTGAGTTCCTAGATAAACAACTTGGAGATGGCCACCTCAGCTCTGCGATAGACAATGACTGGAATTTAAAAACACTCTATAGTGTGTCCTCAGGTCTAATGGAGATCTTGGTTCACAGACAGGTAGAGAAAATTCGCGGGCGTGAAGGGCTTCAGTCAGAATTTTGGTGGCAGCGCTACAACAGTGCAATCAATCGCACCCTAGATTTTTTTGAAGCCAGAATCCATCAATTTCCTCAAACATTTTGTCTTCTACAAATTGCGCTCGGCTCTGCACTTTCATACCTTGATTTTCGGCACGAAGACTTCAACTGGCGCAAAGATAGGCCACAACTAAGCGCCCTGTCAGAAACCCTCGAAATACGAAAAAGCTTCAAAATAACGCGATTACGCGACTAACTTAGCTTTGAAATCTTTAAGTAAAACTTAGCGTCGCTAAGCCTCCCTACAGTTTCTCCCTAATTAAGCATGGCCTAAATATTTTCAACGCGTCCCCAACATCACTTTTTTAGCAAAGACTGCATTTTGGCGGAGTAATGAGTTTTAACCATTTCTCAGAGCCACATAAGTTTCTCTAAACTGTCATATCCCGCCGATAGCCTGTGGGCTTTTTTAGGGCCTAATTATGTCTGACAGATCAAAAAGTCCCATGTGGATACTGCTGCATGCTGCATTAGTAATAGCAGTGATCTGCAGTCTTTTCAGTGGGTTGCGTATTGCCACACTCACTAAACCCGCCATTGCCTCAATTGAAGAACTGCTGCCCCAGGGAGAGGTACACAGTGTACATTTCTTCTCTGCACTCCTGCTTTCGCTGGTTGCCCTTTCTTATTTATACTCGAATGCTATTCGACTTTATCGAATTGAACAATCATGCGCTCATAAACAATGGAATTACCACCGAGTAGTCACCTGGGGGGGCATTAGCCTCATTGGCATCTCGTTGGCCAGTGGCTGGCTGCTCTTTGCTGGGATAGGCCAGTTATCACTGGTCCGAATATTACATTTTTTCGCCGCGCTTGGACTCAGCGTCTATATTTTTCTACACGCAGGCGTTTATCTACTGCAGTTCGGGCAAAGTGCTCTTCTCTATATCCTCAAGCCAGCCACAAACAAAAGAATTCAACTGGCATTGCTATGTAGTTTGCTGCCCATCTTTCTGCTCGGCGGTTGGCTGCTTCTGACCAAATTTTCTTATTATCAACTGCCCGTAACCTCGATTCCTATCCATACGATCATTGATATTGATGGCCATGCCGATGAACCCCAATGGGCAAAAGCTCGGCCATTAAAAATCAGTACCGATGGCGGCGCAAATTTTTATCAGGGTCGCACTGATGTGCATCTCAAAGCTCTGCAAAATGGTGAGGAGATTTATTTTCATATTTCCTGGCAGGATCCCACAGAAAGCCTGACTCATTTACCCCTGATAAAAACGGATCAAGGTTGGAAGATCCAGCAGCAAGGCTTTGAGAATTTTGATGAAAAGAATTTTTACGAAGACAAATTTGCCTTGTTACTTTCCAGTAACTGTAACTTTGGAGGTGCTGGCACCGCCCATCTGGGACGTTCACCACTGGCAAATAAGCCATCAAACTGGCATGGCAAGGGGTATCACTACAGCCAATCGGGGCAACTACACGATCTTTGGCACTGGAAAGCAGTACGCACTAATAAAATGTATCTGGCGGATGACAATTTTATCGGCGCGCCAGATAAAGTGCGTGCAGGTAAACGCCGCTACACGGCAGGTTACCAACAGGATGCAAAGGAATCCGGTGCTTATTTACTGAACTGGAAATGGTATTCCCCCACTGGCATCACTCCTAAACGCTTGCCTAGTGATGCTAATGTATTGGCTCCCTTTCAAAATGTTAAAGAAGGCCAGGAGCTTGATTGGACCATCTCCTGGTTTGATTACCAACCTTACTCAGCAGAAAGCGACCGGATAGCACCAGGTACTCTAATGCCTTCGGTACTTTATACCTCCAATCGCTTCGAGGGTGATCGTGCGGATGTTAGAGCCAAAGGTATTTGGCGTGATGGATACTGGTCGCTAGAGCTTGTACGCAAATTAAATACAGCCTCTCCCCTGGATATTCCTATTGAAGATGGCACCTGCCTGTGGGTTTCCGCATTTGATCGCGCACAAGTTGCCCACACCCGTCATACCAGAGCCATCCAACTGAATCTGAGTAAAGCACAATGATCACGCGACTCTTTTTGATTTTTATTCTCCCCGCCTGTCTGATCGGTGCTGCCGTTATCCACACACCACAGCCTCCAAAACCGCAGCAATACCACCTTCTAAAAGTGAGCGCTGAGGGAAAAGTAATGGATACCTGGGAGGGCCCCTGGTCCTGTGTCTGCGATAGCCGCAGCGGTCTGCTGTGGGAGGTCAAGACAGATAGTGAGGACATTCACGATGGACGTTGGACTTATTCGCGACTATTAAACAATCAGGGCGTTGCCAATAATGGAGATTGTTATTTCGAAGCAGAGCGCTGTGACACAGAGGATTTAATCCGGCACACTAACCGGGAACAACTCTGTGATGCAAAACATTGGCGCCTGCCCTCCGCCAGCGAACTGCGTTCACTGGTGGCTCCAGACGCACAGCCGGGAAGCCCCAGTATCGAAACTGGATACTTCCCCAAAACCCAGCGCGGTGATTACTGGACCAGTGATGGCGACCTCCCCCTCGAAGGCATCTACTCCTATCTAAAAGTCGGTGGCGCATCGGTCAATTTTATAAATGGGCAAACCGTCACAATTCCCTATCGCAATGCAGCTTTCACACGCTTGGTAACCAATCGTTCAAGCATCTGTCACATCGTTCCCCAATAATTCCTGCGCGCCACCAACCTGCCCCCTCCAGGCGGTGGCCTCTCACAAAAAGTCCCAACTTTGCAGAGGAATTTCCGCAATGAGACGATATATAGGCCCCGCTCTCACTATTTCGACATTGTTGCTGGCAGTCGACGTCAGTGCCGCCACCAAACACTACCGCCTTGCCTGGGATGGCGATGCTTCCAGCAGTGCTGTCATCGGTTTTTCTCCAGATGGCAACAGCAGTAATCCCTATGTCAGCTACGGTTACTCCACCAATGAAAGCAGCTGGAACAGCGCATTTGTCAGCAATAGCGAAACATTCGATAGCGGTATCACCAGCCATTTTGTACGCCTGCAAAATTTGAATGCGGACTCTCCTGTTTATTTTCGTGTATGTGACCAAAATGGCTGTGGTGAGCGATTTTGGTTTAGGACAGCTCCAGCAGAAAACGCGCCTTTTGTAGTAATTGCCGGTGGTGATACCCGCACAGGACATACCACTCGTCGCCAGGGAAATACTCTGCTAGCTAAAATACGCCCTCTCGCAGTGATGCATGGCGGCGACTTCACCAATGCCAATAGCGCCTCAGAAATGCGAGAATTCCTCGACGACTGGGAGTTGACTTACTCCAGCGATACGATTGATGGTTATAGCTACAAGCGAATCTACCCATTGATCCCCACTCACGGCAATCACGAAGATGATAATTACTCGACCCTCTGCGAAGTCTTCGGCGTGGATTTTAATGGCGATGGCGACTGTTCGCCCAGCGACACTTATGGTGCCGTGCAGGTGTCACCTTTACTGCGTATTTACACCTTAAATAGCCAGTTTCAGAATAGTGGATGGTCCTCTTACGCCAGCGCAATGAATAATTGGCTGTCGAGCGATTTATCCAGCTATGGCAGCGCCGCCAGCTGGCGTCTCGCCCAATATCACAAGCCCATGTTCCCCCATTACAGCGGCAAGTCTGACAATCCCACTTTATTTAACTGGTGGGCGCAGCCATTTTACGACTATGCGATGAACCTGGTGGTGGAATCCGATACTCATCTCACCAAAATGACTGAGGCCGTGATACCCAGTGGCAATAACTTTTCTACCACCACCAACGGCGGTACCGTTTACGTGGGGGAAGGGAGTTGGGGCGCTCCAGCGCGTTCCGCTAACGACGCCAAAACCTGGACCATCGACATGGCCAGTATCCAGCAGTTTAAGGTCATCCAGGTGAGTTTAAGTGGACTGGTAGTGCGCACCGCACAGTTCGATAACACTGCAGAAACTCTGACTCGGGAGGCACGTGCCGCCGATCCACTCATCCTGCCAGATAATGTGAATTGGTGGAGCGCCAACCGCCTGGGGGAATCCATGAATTTGATCGCTAATAACGCTGGCCGCAGCGTGATTCAAGAGAGCTCAGATAGTAACGGCAGCTTTTCCCTACCAATAAGCGATGATGTGTTTATCTCCTCCCGTTACGCATCAAGTAATTTTAACCATGACCCCGAAGGACTACTGGCCGATGGGAGTGACCACACCTATGGGACACTCTACACACTGATTAAATTTGATCTAGGCAGTCTTTCCGGCTGCTCCTCTATCAGCTCTGCCACTCTGCAGCTGAATGTCACGAATCGATCAGGTAGCACTTTCGGTATCTACCAGGCCGCCAGTAACTGGAGTGAGGAAAACGCCACCTGGGACTCTGTGGGGGGCTCATCGGTACGTGGCAATCTGGCAGAGAGCTTTGTGCCTTTTTATAAGGGTTTAGAAAGTATCGATCTTCTGTCTTCCGGGCTTCTCAATAGTTGGCTTAGCGGTATGAATACTGGGCTTGTTATTGCCGCGCGCAGTGGTATTAACGGTGTAGACTTCACTTCCAAGGAAAGCGGCATGTCACCGGCACTCAAAGTTGAGGCTACTTGTAACAATTTTGCTCTAAAAGCGAAGCCGGCCGCTTCCACTTATCAGGGACTCATACCGCAACGAGTAACGGGTGATATGAGGCCCGACAAACTGTTGCCCACCTTGCCCGGCATCTCCCAATTAAGGGGTCACCAGGTTGAAGTTCCTATCAAACTTATCGAAGAGTCTGCCAAACTGGATCAAAGCCAAGGGATTGCCGCGCACCTTTAAGCGCCCCTCCTTGATCATGGTGGGAGCACCGACCAAACCACTGAACATCAGTCGCAGGTCGGTGCTACTTAGTGCCAGACTCGCTGA
Source organism: Microbulbifer mixtoriginis (SeqCode) (assembly GCF_052466765.1). Taxonomy (NCBI): domain Bacteria; kingdom Pseudomonadati; phylum Pseudomonadota; class Gammaproteobacteria; order Cellvibrionales; family Microbulbiferaceae; genus Microbulbifer; species Microbulbifer mixtoriginis (SeqCode). The sequence goes on along the minus strand of NZ_CP174289.1, from coordinate 3,282,118 downwards.
AGGATCTTCACTGTGTCGACCTGGATAACCGTGTAAAACTCCATTTTTAACGACCACTAAGTATTTATTTTTGTTGTCCGTCATCTCAATATTTAAGCGGATATCCGCATCCGCCGCCTTCTCCCCATTTAGACGTACCGCCATAGCATCAAATAAAAGTTGTAGAGGCACCCGCGCAACAATTTCTTCCGGCGGGTGCATCTCCTCACGGAACTCAACTCCGTGGCGTAACTCCCTGGCACCACTTAAATAAAAATTGCGCCAAATTCCAGACTCCGCCTGATACCCCAGCTGTTCGAAAGCATCCGCCAATAAATAACGTGCCTCCTGATTTTTTGGCTCAGCAAAAACCAAGTGCTTTAACACCATCGCCACCCAACGGTAATTTCCCTGGGAAAAATCCTGCCGTGCCCGCTTCATTATTTCTTCTTCCCCCCCCATATACTCTACATAGTGAAGCGCGGCTTCTTCCTGAGGGAGTGGGTGTAGATTGGAAGGGTTCCCATCAAAATATCCTAGATAACGGTTGTACACCGCTTTTGCTCCCACATTGACCGTACCGTAATAACCCCGGTTAGCCCAGGTGTGGGAGAGCGCCTCTGGCAATTGTATTTGTTCGGCGATTTCGATCATGTCGTGGCCATGGTTAGCCAGGCGTAGAGTCTGATCGTGAATATATTTGTAGAGATCTCGTTGCTTTACTAGGTAATCCAGCGCCTCACTATTTCCCCAGGTGGGCCAGTGATGGCTACTGAAAACCACCTGGGTATCTCCACCAAATTTTTCCATGGCTCTCTCTATGTAACGACTCCACGCCAGCGCATCCCGAGTTTTAGCACCGCGAAGCGTATAGATATTATGTAAAGTGTGATTGGCAATCTCACTCATACATAGGGCGTTAAACTGGGGAAAGAAGAAAACCATCTCGGTGGGAGCTTCGGCTCCAGGGGTACTCATAAAGATGATATCTACACCATCTATTTTCATCTCTGCCCCTTCTTCGGGAATCAACTGTGTAGGCGTTGCAATACCGTGCTCTCCATCAGACACGCGATTGCCAAGACCCGAGGACACAAATCCATCTGGGCTGGATGGTAACAGGTCCCCAAATTGGTAGAGCGCCCGCCGCTGCATCACATTGCCCGAGCGTACATTCTCGCTGATTGCCTCCTCGGAAAATCCGTCAGGCGCGATAATTTCCACACTCCCTTCGGCTAGCTGTTGCATCGTGAGAACTCCCGCCACACCGGCAAAATGATCCGCATGGCTGTGGGTAAAAATTACAGCGCTAACAGGCCTATTGCCTAACGTCCTATTAGCCAGAGCCAAGCCAGCAGCAGCTGTCTCCATAGAAGTTAGGGGATCGATAACAATCCATCCCGTTTCCCCTTTGATCAAGGTCATATTGGCTAGGTCTAGTGAGCGAACCTGGTAAATCCCTTCAACAACTTCAAACAACCCATTGTTCAAAGCATTAAGTTGAGCCTGCCGCCAAAGACTCGGATTAACTGTATCCTTTGGCGCCCCATCTAGAAATTGCATCTGAGCCAGTCCATAGACCTCCCTTCCCATAGCGTTTGTAACCTGTGCTCCCGGAATCGTGGCAATAAACCCACGTTTGGCTAGCTGGAAATCCAAGTCATTGGAGAAAGGCAGTTGCTTCTCTACAGACAAGTTATGCGCTTTGGTGACTTTGCTCGCCGGCTTAACTTTGGCATTCAGTTCCTCAGAATGTTTGGTCGCTTTTTGTGAATATTCACCACAAGCCATCAATAAAAGACAAAGCACCCCAAAAATAAAATAAATACGCATACAGAATCTCCTTATAAATCATTGCCATAGGCTTAGCCCTAGAATAAGAAAATAGAATCATGGGCCAGCACACCTGAACGCAACAGCTTATCTCTGCGTATTGAGGTGGTCTTGTTTTAACTCCCCAAAGAAGCTATCGCTCACATATCATAAAAGCCACCAATATTAAAAAATAGTGTTAGGCACCTGTATTTATTTCGTCATTTTCAACAATTAAGTTTTTAAAGAAGCTTAACAACCAAATAGATTACATTTAATCCTTAGAAATTATTCATCAAAGACACAGGTGATTAGTACCTATAAAATCACGATAGATAAATACGGATAACGTCCAATATCGCCCCCAAAAAACCACGCTAGCCAATATTATTTATTTATCATCCGCTGGAAATAAACACTTTCTCAACTGCTTGATCCGACAAAGCTCGCAAAAATTACGTCGCCAATATAGGCTATATACCTCTTTAAATTCGTAAGAAAGACCAAATTAAAAAGCTGTAATCTGCATTCCTTATCGTATGGAGATGATTGCAATGCGATTCTATAGAGCTTCACTAGGTACCGCTCTTTTCATCACACTGTCATTATTGGCGTCAAATACGTATTCTGCTGAGGAGGAGGTAGTGACCGATCCCGTCACCCGCCAGGGCCCAAAGGACTTCCAACCTAAATCTAACCAATTCTGGTGGCCCAACCAGCTGGATCTGCGCCCCTTGCGGCAACACTCCCCAAAGTCTAACCCCATGGGAGGAAACTTTAATTATGCCGAGGCTTTTAAAACACTGGATCTCAAAGCAGTAAAGAGTGACATTGAAACGCTGTTAAAAACTTCCCAGGAGTGGTGGCCTGCGGATTATGGGCACTATGGCCCCTTTATGATCCGAATGGCCTGGCACAGCGCAGGTACATACCGGGTTAACGACGGACGTGGAGGCGCAGGGGGGGGGCAGCAGCGATTCGACCCTCTGAATAGCTGGCCAGATAATGCCAATCTAGATAAAGCACGGCGCCTGCTGTGGCCTATCAAGCAGAAATACGGCGCCAATCTATCCTGGGCTGACCTAATGGTACTCACTGGCAACGTTGCTCTTGAATCCATGGGATTTGAGACCTACGGCTTTGCCGGTGGCCGTATAGACGACTGGGAGCCAGATCTGGTTTATTGGGGCCCGGAAACAAAGATGCTGGCCGATGAGCGCTACACCAGTAATCGCCAGTTAGAAAGACCACTGGCGGCCGTTCAGATGGGATTGATTTATGTAAACCCAGAGGGTCCCAACGGCAATCCTGATCCCAAGGCTGCGGCTATCGACATCCGTGAAACCTTCGCCCGCATGGCCATGAACGATGAAGAAACGGTTGCTCTGATAGCTGGTGGCCATACTTTTGGCAAGGCTCATGGCGCGGTAAAAGCTGATTGCTTAGGCCCAGAACCGGCAGCAGCCCCAATTGAGCAACAGGGACTAGGCTGGAAAAACAAGTGTGGTAAGGGTAATGCCGATGACACAATGACCTCTGGGCTTGAAGGGGCTTGGTCGGCCCTTCCTATTAACTGGAGCCAACAATACCTGGATAATTTATTCAAGTTTAACTGGGTAAAAACCAAGAGCCCCGCTGGTGCAGTACAGTGGATCCCCGATGATCAAGCTGCGGCCAACTTGGTGCCAGACGCCTTTGATAAAAACAAGCGGCATGCACCAATCATGTTTACCACCGATTTATCTTTAAAGTTTGATCCCAGTTACCGGGAAATTGCCAAGCGCTTTCAGGAAAATCCTGAGGAATTTAAACACGCTTTCGCCAAGGCATGGTTCAAGTTGACTCACCGCGATATGGGCCCTCAAGCGCGTTATCTGGGTGTGGAAGTTCCCAAAGAGGATCTGATCTGGCAAGACCCAGTACCAAAAGTTGATCACCCTCTAATAGATGACAATGATGTCGGCCAACTTAAAACGAAAATCCTCTCCTCAGGCCTTACCGTGCCTGAGCTAGTAAGAACGGCCTGGGGCTCTGCTTCGACTTTTCGCGGCTCAGATATGCGTGGAGGAGCAAATGGCGCACGTATACGGCTGAATCCCCAGAAACAATGGCCAGTCAATGACCCAGAGGAACTTGCCAAGGTTCTAGCACAGCTAGAAAAAATTCAGCAAGAGTTTAACAGTGCCCAATCTGGGGGTAAGAAAGTCTCTCTCGCCGACCTTATTGTTCTCGGTGGCACTGCTGCTGTTGAGAAAGCAGCTGCGGATGGGGGGCAAAAGATCAGCGTTTCTTTCAAGCCCGGTCGTACCGATGCAAGCCAGCAACAGACTGATGTTAATTCCATCGCAATGCTGGAACCCACAGCCGACGGCTTTCGCAATTATTTCAGTAGTAATAATAGCCGTACACCCACCGAGATGCTGGTGGACCGCGCCAGTCTGTTGACCCTCACTGTACCAGAAATGACGGTTTTGATTGGCGGTATGCGCGCGCTGAACGCCAATACTGATGGATCGAAAAACGGCGTCTTTACCGATAAACCAGGAACACTCACTAACGACTTTTTTGTCAACTTACTAGACATGTCCACAGTATGGAAAAAATCCGATAAAGCAGAGGGGGTTTATGAGGGTAGCGACCGCAAAACCGGTAAGGTGAGGTGGACGGCAACCCCTGTGGATCTAATCTTTGGCTCCAACTCTGAGCTCAGAGCAGTCGCTGAGGTCTATGCCTTTAATAACTCTCAGCAGAAATTCGTGCAGGATTTTTCTAAGGCCTGGACTAAGGTAATGAATCTGGATCGTTTTGACACTGCTAGTCAGTAAATGGTTCTTACGATAATTACTTCAAGGTAAACCAGCATATCAGCCGGTTTACCTTGTCTCTTTTACCCACATCAAACTTTAATCCAAGTTTGCAAAAATTATTTCTCCTTCAATAAATTTCAACTGGTGCGATGATATAACTCTGACATCCTTATAGCCGACTGCAAATAATTTATTTGCCAATCTTTTTGCCCGTGTGCCACTTTTGCAGTAAACCAATACCATCTCGTCAAGACCTATTGTTAAATGCTCTCTCACTTCATCGAAATCACCTAGAGGGACATTAATTGCACCGTTTACATGTCCAGCCTCAAACTCCCCCACTGTTCGCGCATCAACTAGAGTCAATAGGGATTGGTCCTGCATATAAGCAGATAGTAGTTCTGCTTCAACTCCCACCATTTCGCGACTTACTTCCTGTGACGGCATCTCTTTTTCAGTTCCAACACCAGCACATCCAAAAAAACTTATCAATGCAGCTAATACAATAAATCTACCACCAATTCTATTCAACATAATTCACCCTAACCCAATATATTCCTGAACAGATCTACCAAAAATTACTTAGTAGATTATTTGCACTCTCAATTTCCTCAAACAACATAACCCATGAGAAAGAAAGTAAACAAAAAATATCAATCACCAAAAATGATTGAACACCATATGAGACAAATAGAGATGTTCTTGGGATGATTGGAGACTTGGTACAAAAAATGTAGAAGAGATAAGAATGATATCAGTACTTCACTGATCAAACCCCAAGCTTTATTTACCTGGGGACCTGATATACAGAAAATAATATAACTAAAATTATCTGTCTTTACGTAAATGTCGATCAAAGAAATCTCTGATCATTGTGTACTGGTGAATCCGAGTTTGTTTACCGCGCAAACTATGCTTCTTGCCAGGGTAGGTCATCAATTCAAACTGCTGGCCATTATCCTGCAGCTGTTTGATCAGTCGGGTGGTGTTAGTAAACAAGACATTATCATCCGCCATACCGTGATAAATCAACAGGGAGCCCTTAAGTCCCTCAGTGTACGGAAAAACTGATGAAGCCTGATAGGCATCCGCATCGGTCTCGGGGTTCCCCATATAACGCTCAGTATAATGGGTATCATAAAGGGACCAATCGGTAACAGGAGCACCGGATACACCCGCCTTAAAATAGTCACCCGCTTTAAACATACTCATAAGAGCCATATAGCCCCCATAACTGTGCCCAAAGATACCAATATTCTCACTATCGACAAAAGGTAGTGTGCGCAAGAATTTCACCCCAGTAACCTGATCTTCAACTTCAGGGCTACCCATATTTTTAAAAATGGGGTTCTCAAAAGTCGTTCCGCGATTAGCAGAACCTCGATTATCCAGAGAAAAAACGACATACCCTTGCTGGGCCATAAACTGGTTAAAGGCTTTATCCCAGCTATTGGTAACTACCTGAACATGGGGTCCACCATAGACATAAACCATAACCGGGTAACGCTTTGATGCATCAAAATTAGCTGGCTTATAAAGTCGATAATTAAGCTGATGCCCCAGAGGGGATTCAATGGTACCGAACTCAGGAGTAATCCAATCAGCTTTGTAAGGGTGTAAAGGGTGCCCATTAATAACCGCATTTTCTTCCAGCCAGGTCGTTAGTTCGCCACTGGCATTATGCAAGCTTACTTGAGGCGGGGTATTTACACTGGAAAATTTATCGATATAACCCGAGGCATCTTGGGAAAACTCGATATCATGCATTCCCTTCTTGCTAGAGATACGTTGTATCTTTCCATCCCCATTGAATGGCGCTCGATACAAATGTCGCTCTATCACAGTATCTTTACGCCCGGTGAAATACACCAAGCCCTGATTCTCATCAATCGCTTCAACTTCATCCACTACCCAGTCACCCTGTGTGATCTGGTTCAACAATTTACCACTTAGATCATAGAGATAGAGATGTTTAAAACCATCTCTCTCTGAAGACCAGATAAATTGATCTTTATTCTCCAAGAAGTGAAGATCATCACTCAAATTTACCCAGGTATCACTGGACTCAATCAACAGGGTATTACCAGTGTTCGTCTTCAGATCAAAAGCATGCAACTGCAAGTTCTGTTGATTGCGGGACTGCCATTGATAAGTCAGTAGGTTATCGCGCGCCCACTGCACGCGAGGAATATAAATATCCTGCTCATTACCAAGGTTTACCCAGCGGGATTTACCGGTTTCTACATTCAGAATGCCCAGCTGAATTTTTACATTCGCTCTCCCTGCAGCGGGATAGCGTTGCTGAATCAGGTCAATGCGATCAGCATAGATTTCACTGCGAGTCACCTTATCCACCGGAGACTCATCCACCTGCAGAAAGGCGATATGACGGTCATCTGGTGACCACCAGTATCCGCTCATACGCCCCATCTCTTCCTGAGCAACAAATTCGGCCATACCATTTTTAATAGGCCCGTGGCCATCACTGGTTAATGCACGCTCTTTACCATTCTTTAGGTCAACAACAAAAATATCCTGGTCGCGAATAAAAGAAACATAACGCCCTTTAGGGGAAACCCGCACATCGGTTTCGAAAGTTTCAGTTTCAGTTAAGCGCCGCGCGGATTTACTATCCAGGCCGTAGTAATAAACATCTCCAGCTAACGGAAATAACAGGGACTTACCATCTTCCGACCAGCTGTATTCCATAATGCCACTGCCATAAATTCGCTGGCGCTCGCGTCGGGCTTTTTCTTCATCGGACAATTCCTCATGACCACTGTGCAGGCTATCGGAATTCACCAGGATACGGGACTCTTTATCGGCAATGTTATATTCCCACAAATCGTAACGGTTATAGTCTTCATCGCGCCCCTTCAGAAAAGTTACCCGACTACCATCGGGAGAGTACTCAAGGGCACGGGGCGCTGTGCCTCCAAGGGCCGGGTCGGAGAATATTCGCTCAATAGTCAACGTATCCGCGGAACAGAGTCCCGCAAAGGTTGTACAGCTAAGTAGGGCAAGCAGTTTTCTTTTCATAGAAGGGCTCTTTGTTTTAGTGTTTTATGCTATAGGCGCAAATCTGCGTTAAGAAAGGCGTTAAACCACTTTCTCTGCAAGCAACAAAGTCCTTGAATTCTACAATGTAATCTTCAGATAACGGAGGGCATCAAGCTCTCTTTCTGAATTTAACAGAGTGACAATCAAACCTTCTGCAATTGTCTTACTTTACCGTCATTTACTCTGCATCATCGATATTCGCAGTGCCTGAAGACAATCTTGGGGCTGGCTTTTGGCGAAACAAAATCAGTAAGAAGAACCAATTTACTTCTTCTATTAAAACAGTTCTCACCTCCTTCCATAACAATTTGCCCCCAAAGATATCCAGGTTGCGGCTCTTCCCTGTTACCACCGCGAACTCAATCACAATTGATCCATTTACTTATCTAACTCTGAGGGAGACTCTATAGTCGGAGCAGGCAAGTTGATAGAGGAACCATCTCAGTATGCGGCGATGAAAAGAGTAGCGCCCCCCCTAGCAAACTAGGTAATTTAAACCAAAAATAACCAATTAAAGAGTGCAAAAAGCCTTATATTGATTCAAAATCCCTGATTAAATTTTATTTTGAAAGAGTATTTTCGATTTCAGTAAACTATTGTGTGTGGCCAATGATTAATAGGTCGTCGGGGCCAATCTCCCCATATAAGTAACCTTTCCTGATCCCTAGCCTAGAAAATACCAAAACAAAACTCTCCCTCTTGCATTCCAGGACGATCGGTCATATATTGACCATTAGTTAATAGACGACCGGTCTAATATTCATGGCTCGACCACGTAAAAGCCAAAACACCAAAGAAGCATTGTTAGAAGCAGGCACCGCGATGCTGACCAGCCAGGGATATCACGGCACTGGTATCAAGCAGGTGCTGGATGCAGTAGGTGTACCCAAAGGTTCGTTCTACAACTACTTCCCCAGTAAAGAGGCCTTCGTAGCCAGCATTATTCACCGCTACGGCCAGCAGATTGATGCGGAACTAGCGCAGACGATAATAAACCTGGATCAGGCACCTGGCTTGATCCAGCTCTGGTGCTGCTTTCATAACCGTGTTCAAAACAAAGTAAAAGTTGGTCAGTCTTGTGCCTGTCTACTCGGCGCGATGTCGGCCGAGGTAGCCCAGGCCAGTCCTCTTTGCCGTGAAGCCATTGGGTCTGTAGAGCACAGGTGGCTGGAAAATCTTCAGTCGATATTACATTTGGCACAGGATCAAGGAGATCTACGCAGTGACGTCCCCGCCGATAACCTTGCGACACTGTGTTATAGCGTTTGGCAGGGCAGTATTCTGCAATACCAGGTATCCGGTGATCCCAATGATTTACTCAGACAGCTACGGACGTTTTTTAGCACCTTGGTGACGCAACAAGGGGCACAAACACTGGCCAGTATTAAAACTTACAGTCAGGACATTCATTTTGAAAAATAGTATCAACGCCTTAAAAAACACCGATCGAGCTACACCTCTCGCTCGTCCACTGAGTATTCTGCCGGGAACCAGTGTGAAAAACCGCTTGTTTAAATCTGCTATGAGTGAGCAATTAGCGGATCCCAATCATGCCCCCACCGAGGAGCTGATTCACTTATATCGCACATGGTCAGAAGGAGGCACAGGTTTACTGGTCACCGGCAACGTCATGGTTGATCGAACAGCTCTGGGTGAGCCGCGGAATGTGGTATTAGACGAGAAGTCGGACCTTTCCCTGTTCCGGAAATGGGCCCAAGCTGGGCGCCAAAACGGTACACAAATCTGGATGCAATTAAATCATCCAGGCAAGCAAACACCCAATTTTTTAAGTACCGAACCCGTCGCACCTTCTGCAATTCCATTGGCTAATGGCTTAGAGAAGACCTTCAACCGCCCGAGAGAACTCACTGAAAATGAAATAGTAATTATCATTAAAAAATTTGCCTGGGCCGCAGCACAGGCGAAAGAATTTGGATTTACTGGGATTCAGATACATGCTGCTCATGGTTATCTGATCAATCAGTTTCTATCCCCTCACCACAATCGGCGAAATGATCAGTGGGGAGGTACCTTAGAAAATCGCTTACGATTTTTACGCGAGGTGTATAGCGCTATTCGCGAAGCCGTTGGTGAAGATTTTCCGGTAGGCGTAAAACTCAATTCAGCAGATTTTCAAAAAGGTGGGTTCAGTGAAGAGGAATCCATGCAGGTTCTGAAAGCCCTGCAGGATGAAGGTATTAACTTAATTGAAATCTCCGGCGGCAATTATGAAAACCCAAGTATGGTTGGTGCCAATGTGAAAGAAAGCACTATCAAGCGAGAGGCCTATTTTATCGAATATGCAGAAAATGCACGTGCACAGTTGCAAATTCCTGTCGTAGTCACCGGTGGCTTCCGTTCCGCAGCTGCCATGGAGGCCGCCCTTGTATCAAATGCCGTGGATATGATCGGCCTAGCCCGCCCATTAGCGGTTGACCCACGGCTATCGCACAAACTGTTATCGGATGGCAACCATAAGATAACATTGAAAAAGCTCACCACAGGTATTCCCAGACTGGATTTTATGGCTATGCTGGATGTCACTTGGTACGAACAACAGCTGGCCCTTATTGGCAAAGGAAAGCCAACGAAACCAAATATGAGTGCTTGGACCTCAGTATTAAAAACGCTGACTGCTGTCGGATTGCTTTCTTTTCAGAGGCGACGAGCCTGATAAAACTTTATTGCGCCTAGGAAAACTATAGTTCCTTACCGTAAATCACAGCAGATAAGTGAGACAATACAAGGACGTACCGCCGCCGGCCAAAACCAGGGTGAGTTCGTGGAAAACAAGTATTTTTAAAAGCCTGTAACAAAATTTTGTTGTCAGATTATAACTTTTCTGCAGGTCTTTGTGACTGAGGACAATTTCCTAGCGCGTCAGAAAAACAGGTCTCTCCAGCTGCCCAGGAGACACTGTGCACCCTAAAATAAAACCCGAAAATTTACTCTCTATTTCTCCTCTATAAATCATCATAGAACTATAAAATCACTTTATTTTTTAGGCCCTTTTCCCATTATCAAGCCATAGATTATAGTAAAAATAATCTGGGTAGACCTCTACGCATATATAAAAACACAGATTTCAAGAGTAACTTATTTAGGTAAGAAGAAAATATCCGGTAAAGGCCCCTAAGAAAGAAACACCTTGTTGAATTGATTGACCTTAACAATTGTTTACTCTGCTTAACCGACGTTAGTACAGGGCAAAGGTCATACTGGAAACGAATGACTCACAGGATAACAACAATGAAGGCTAACCTCCTCTCTACTATGGGAGCTTCCCTGCTCATCTTCGGCTGTAGCTCCGCGCCTAAGGTTCCCACTAACGAATCTCTTGTTGCTGATATCACTGAACTAGGACACAAACGCTTTGTATATAAGGCAAGCCTGGGGGCAGCGCCCCATGACGATGGAAGCCACAGCAGTAAACATAACGGTGGCCCCGGAATGGGCGGTAAGGGTAAGCCAGCAAGGGGCAAGCCCAGCTCTGGTAAACCTGGCCACAGTCAATCAAACTCAGGCGATATTAAGAAAATAGCAATGGCGAGGGTGGAACTCCTCATAAATGAAAATGGATTCTGTTCTAGCGGCTGGTTCCTGATTGAACAGACTTTCGAGAAAGGCCGGGCAGAGATTCACGGTGAATGTCGTGCAGTTGCCGCTCAGTCAGATAGGTGAAAGACACCCAGGTAAGCTCGATAAAAAGCTCATGTATTACAACCGGGCAATTATAAAGTGCCCGGTTGCAGCGCAGCTCTAAACGATATGACAGCAGCTTTAGGCAGGAATTTTATCGTTACTCAAGAGGTAATCCGCATGGAAACGCAGGTGCTCCTCAATAAATGAGGCGATAAAAAAGTAGCTATGATCATATCCAGCATGGTGCTCCAGTCGCAGAGGATAACTACAAGCTTCGGCGGCCATTTGCAGGGCCTCCGGTCGTAACTGTTGCTCAAGGAATTGATCTTCATCGCCCTGGGAGACCAGTATCGGGAGGTGCGTTGTCGCTCGCCCCACAAGAACACTCGCATCGTAACCTTCCCAGCAGGTTGTATCCGCGCCCAGATATGCACCAAACGCTTTCTCTCCCCAGGGGCAAGCGATCGGATTACAGATCGGACTAAATGCTGAAACTGAGGTATATCGCTCAGGGTTACGCAAGCCAATAACCAGGGCGCCATGACCTCCCATGGAATGACCACTGATAGCGCGCTTCTTACTTACCGGAAAATGCCCTTCAATTAGCGCCGGTAATTCAGCCGCTATGTAGTCATACATGCGGTAGTGCTGCTTCCAGGGTTCTTGAGTGGCATTCACATAGAACCCTGCTCCCTGGCCAAGGTCGTAGGTGGGGTCATCGGCAACATCCTCTCCGCGAGGGCTGGTATCTGGTATGACCAACACAATACCCAGCTCTGCAGCCATACGCTGGGCGCCCGCTTTCTGGCTAAAATTAACATCGGTGCAAGTCAGACCCGATAACCAATAAAGCACCGGATAACGATGCCCTTCTTCGCTGTCTGTACCCTGAGGCAAAAAAATAGAAAACTGCATAGTGCAATTCAACACAGCGGAGCGGTGCCGGTATTCTTGTTGCAACCCATCAAACAATCTGGTGCTACTGACAAGCTCAATTGACATAAGTTATCCCACTCAAACGTTTTCGTAATGAATGACACTGCGAATACTCTTGCCTTTGTGCATCAAATCAAAGGCCTCATTAATATTATCCAAGGGCATCTTGTGGGTAATAAAGTCATCCAACTTAAATTCCCCGGCCAGATAACGCTCGACATAATCCGGAAGTTCAGAGCGACCTTTCACTCCGCCAAATGCAGTGCCGCGCCACACCCTACCAGTAACCAACTGGAAGGGGCGCGTGCTGATTTCCTGACCCGCACCGGCAACGCCAATAATTACAGACTCGCCCCAACCTTTGTGGCAACACTCCAGCGCAGACCGCATAGTATTTACATTACCAATACATTCGAAGGAGTAGTCCACTCCACCATCGGTAAGATCGACAATGACCTCTTGGATGGGTTGTTCATAATTTTTGGGGTTAATACACTCTGTCGCGCCGAGTTTTTTTGCCAGGGCAAATTTATCTTCATTGATATCAATGCCAATAATACGCTCAGCACCCGCCATCTTGGCCCCGATAATTGCTGATAGGCCAATTCCACCCAAACCAAAGATTGCCACGGTTGAACCCGCTTCTACCTTAGCGGTATTCATCACCGCTCCCATCCCCGTAGTGACACCACAACCAAGAAGACAAACTTCCTCAAGCGGCGCCTCGGGATTAATCTTCGCCAGGGAGATTTCCGGTAATACCGTATACTCAGAAAAAGTGGAGGTGCCCATATAGTGATAGATGGGCTTTCCATTTATCGAAAAACGCGTGGTGCCATCCGGCATCAAACCTTTACCTTGGGTTGCTCGAATTTTTTGGCAGAGGTTCGTTTTGCCAGACAAACAAAACTTACATTCGCCACACTCGGGGGTATAGAGCGGGATAACATGATCCCCAACCGTTAAGCCGGTAACTCCTTCACCCACCGACTCCACAACACCCGCTCCCTCATGGCCAAGGATCGCAGGGAAGACACCCTCAGGATCCTCCCCCGAAAGTGTGAAAGCATCGGTATGGCAGACCCCGGTAGCCGTCAGCTTAATACGTACCTCGCCTTTTTGCGGCGGCATCACCTCAACTTCCTCGATAGAAAGCGGCTCGCCCGCTTTCCAGGCCACAGCGGCTTTACAGCGAATCGTCTCTGCACCCATGGTGTTATTCCTTACTGGTCGTTGTTTCAATCAACAGGTGCCCAGCATAGCCTGCCAGTATTTATGAGGCAAAAAGGGAATGACAAAATAGGATACTGAAATGAGGCGGGACACTGCCGGGTAAATACCCTTTGAAAAACCTAGAAGTAAAAATCAATGTTGTAGCTTGCGCCACTGTAAGGGGGAATTGCCATGCACAGTGCGAAAAGCTTTGGAGAAGGCACTGGTATCGGTATAACCAAGGCTCGCCGACAGTAGAGCAATATCAATATTTGAGGACCGTAAATGCCATCGAGCCGTTTCCATGCGCGCTTCTTGTAAAAGCTGCTTGAAAGAGGTGCCGGCAGCACGTAAATGGCGCTGCAAAGTGCGAACAGGAGTATCCACCAGCTGGGCAACCTGTGCCAGATTATGCTGTTGGGCCCCCAGTGTCTGCAAGATCAGCGTCCGCACTTGACTCGCTATATCCCCCCTTTGCCCCTGAATGAGCAACTGGGTAAATTCCTCAAAATATTGCACCAATCCCTCACTAGCCGCATTCAAAGGCCTTTCTAACACTTCAGCATCAAACACGAGACAATCATATTCCTGGGCAAAAAATACCTCAGCTTCAAAGTACTCACGGTAACGCTGGAGTGGAGAAACCGGTACATGGCAAAAATGCACTTGGCGAGGGCGAATATCCACTCCAGCCAACTCCCTAAATAGCCTGCAGGCGGCGCCCAAGGCCAGCTCGCTGTACTGCTCAGCAACTCCAAGCCCTTCATAATGGCTAATGCGATAAGCGTAGAGTCTGCTATCGCGCTCAGTTATTCGCCAGTGATCAGCTTGGTTGTGTAATACCATGTAGCGGTGGCTGGCACTCAACGCGGCATCCAGGTCTTTCTCTTTGAGCACCAACTTACCCAACACTCCAAGCATACGCAGGCCCTGCTGCTCCGCCAGCCGCAAGCCAAAGTCATTGCATTGCAGCTCACGCACACACAGGTTTAACAAGTCGATCAGAGTAGAGATTGGAATCAAGATATCCGGGCGACGCATACAATCCGCGGGTAGGCCAACCTCAGCGAGCAAATCCGAAGGTATTCCGCCCAACTGGGGAACCAGAGTGTTGAAACCCGCGAGGGTGCCGCTGCGAATTTCATAGGTGGGGCTCATCAATCCATCTCCACTGCCTGTCACAGCTACAACCACAGCCATAGCCAGGCGCACCAGCTAGCATTGGGATCTACGGCCAATGCCAGGCGGTTAAAGTCTAGGGAAGTATCTCAGGGATGATAACAGGGCAAATTTATTCCAGTAATCTTTCACAAGACTGAAATGTGACAGGAAACACCCCTTCCCTTCGTAAACTAGTCCTATATCCAAAGCTGGCAATCAATAGAGATTCAACCAATTTTCTTGACGAACTTAGTCAGGATAACGATACGCTGTCCTTCGACACGCCCTTCAATGTGTTCTGGGTTATCCGTTAAACTGATACCACGAACTGCAGTACCGCGCTTGGCCACCAAACTGGCCCCTTTTACATCCAGATCCTTGATAATGGTCACACTATCACCTGCCTGCAGTTGCACGCCGTTGCTGTCGCGGTGAACAAGAATGTCGCCCGCTTGAGGTAGTGCACCGGCTTGGGCCCAGTTAAGAAGATCGTCATCCAGGTAAAGCATGTCTAGTAAATCCTGCGCCCAGGTTTCCGTAGACAGGCGCTTGAGAAGCCGCCAGGCCAAAGCTTGCACCGCCGGCTCTTGGCTCCACATGCTGTCAGATAAACACTGCCAATGAGCGCTGTCGAGTTCGGCTGGATTGTTCAGCTGATCGCGGCAGGTCTGGCATAGGAGTAACTGGCCCTCTGTCCCGACAGGGGACTCCGGCAGTTCATAAGCTTCCAAATTATCCTGAGCTTTGCAGAGTTCGCACTGACCACCACTGCGCTGAAGCAGCTGTTCCTGACTGACTGCCATGGATTACCTCAAAAAGTGCGGAGTATACGCCCTCACTCGCTAATTCGTGCAACCCTACCAGAACCTATGAATCAATAAGAAAGTAAAATAAGACTGGGCCCCATCGGAGAATTCTCCTCACAGGGCCCAGAAAAATAAGTTAAGCCCCATAATGGGGCTACGGAAACTAGTGGTGAGCCGAAACCGCAGAGGCGAAGTGACCACCCTGCTTACTGGCAATGGCTGAGGTGATATCGCCGAGACTGAGAATGCCGACCATGCGCTTCTCACTATTTAGAACTGGCATTCGCCGCAGCAGCTGCTGTTCCATTTTGTGTACCGCGGAGAGTAGGTCATCCTCTTCCCAGCACCACTCAATGCCCTCAGTCATTACATCACGGGCAGTTAGGGAAGAAAGATTGCCTCCCTGCACAACACCGCGACATACGATATCTCGGTCGGTCACCATACCCACTAATCGATCGTTTTCACCGATGGGAACCGCACCGATATCCTCGTCCCGCAGGATTTTTGCCAATTCCTGTAGAGAGGTATCTGGTGTACACCAGGTCACACCCTGATGCATTGCCTGTTTCACTTTCATTTCTTTACCTCAACTAATACTGAAAACATACTTTTAAAGCGACGGAAGCCCGTCGCATGAAAAAATCAGTGCACTTCGATACGCTTTCTCTGTGGCGGGTGTCCTTCGTGTCTGGGGACAGTCAGAGTCAGAATGCCATCTTTGAAATTCGCATCAATTTCATCTTCTCGAACATCTTCCCCCAGATTAAAACTACGCAGGAATTTTCCATAACGCCGCTCTTGTCGCAGAATCCGACCATCTTTTTCTTCCTTGATCTCGCGATGTACTTCCGCCTCTAGGGTTAAAACCCCATTCTCCAAAGTGATATTGATATCATTCTTACCGACACCGGGCAGTTCGGCACTGATTTCATATTTTTTTTTCCGTTCACTCACGTCGATACGTGGCGAAAAAAATCCCTCCCTTTCACTGCCGATAGCACGGCCTGGTGACAACATCTGCTCAAACATATTATCCAGATCCAGCAGGGAACCTCTGGGTATCAGACTCATACTTACAACCTCCATCTACCACTATGTCGCAAGAGGCGCAAGCTAGATCCACGGATCCGGCTTGCGCCTCTCACATCTTGATTTCATTCTAGGTAATCTCACGCCATCTGGTAGGAATATGTGCCTGCAATAACCATCACAAAAGGCATAAAGACAACTGTGGATATTTAGATTTTATCTATTTAGAAAATCTATAACGCTCTACGAAATGAACCGAAAAGCATCGCAGGCAAATCCCACTCCTCTATCCACAATTAACTCTCCAATATTCTAGAAAATGAAAAAAATCAGATAGTTACCCAATTAAATCCAGACAGATAGTGGATGGCGCTGAAATTAACTAGGATAATAGAGAGTAAAAGAATGAGGATACGCTCATGGCTTTAGCATGGGTTCTTGTGGCCAACCAATCGCAAGCCAGAATATTTGAAGCACAAAAACGCGCCGGAAACCTCCACGAAATCGAAGCTCTCCTCCACCCTGAATCCCGACTATCGGGCCGCGATCTCGAAAGTGACGCCCCTGGACGCACTTTTGACAGCCGTGGCAAGGGTCGCCACACCATGGGTAATTTTTCCGATCTACGCCATCGCAACGGTGAGAAATTTGCCAGAGAGATTGCTCATACCTTAGAGCGGGGGCGACAGGAGGGACGCTACGAAAAACTTTATATCGTAGCCGAGCCATATATGGTGGGTAACCTACGGGATGCTCTCAAGACACCAACCCGCGCTACCATTGCAGGAGAGACCGGTAAGAATCTGGTAGAAAGCCAACCAGAAGAAATTCGTGCTCAGCTACCCATCTGGCTTTGATTGATTCCTCATTGAGGAAATCTGTTGGGAAGGCGGGGCTGAAAAAACAGCCCCTCAAGCCTTCTTAAATAGCATTCGCCATAAAATTAGCCTGTGCCTCTTAAGTCCCTTTAGAATCACTCAATAGATTCCCAATCAACTGATCCTTATCCTGCCAAAGTTTATACACCCAATGATTAAATTCAGCACGAAATACCTGATCATTCATATAATCAGCCGTAAAAAATTTATCTGGTATGCGAATCTGCTCCACCCGAACGACTACGCGCTTCACTTTTCCCGCAAGGAAATCCGCAAATGATGGGATACCATCTGGGTAGACAATGGTTACATTTAACAGGCGGTTAAGTTGCTCCCCCATACTTTGCATGGCAAAAGCAATACCACCAGACTTGGGCTTGAGCAAATAGTTAAAAGGGGAACCCTGCCTATCATGCTTTTCCTGAGTAAAACGCGTACCTTCCAGGAAATTCATAATACTGGTGGGAATTAATTTAAAGCGCTCACAAGCCTTTTTGGTTGACTCCAGATCTTTGCCGCGCATTTCCGGATGCTTCTCCAAATATGCCTTGCTATAACGCTTCATAAATGGAAAATCCAAAGCCCACCAACAGATCCCCATTACAGGAACCTTGATAAGCTCCTGCTTGATGAAAAATTTCAGGAAAGGGATTTTTCGGTTAAAAATTGACTGTAGTACAAAGATATCCACCCAACTCTGGTGATTGGAGGTTACCAAATACCAGCCATCTTTTTTCAGCTCTCCTCCAATTTTCACATCCCACTCTGTCTTTTGAGTAAGTTTCATCCAGCCTTTATTCATGGTAATCCAGGCTTCAGCAATTGACATAAAAATGGATGTGTAGATTTTGCGCAGCGCTGAAAATGGAAAAATCAATCTCACGACAACAAAAAACAAAATGGGAATAAAGCAAAGGATTGTGCTGATGACCAGCAACACCGAAGCCAATATCAACAACACTGCCGAGGGAAGAAAATTTAACATCTTATGCTTCTAAAATAGTGGTAAAAGAGATTCCTAACGGACGCCCGAGAAAACCGTTTTTACATAGTAAACTCTGGCGCCCACATTCTTATTTTTATTCAACAACTCACAGATTCACCAGCCTAGAGGTTAGCCACCTCAATCATCATCGCCGTATACATTTTTAGGTTCAGCCGAAACTGTTCAACGGTAATAAATTCATGTTCCGAATGCCCGGAATAAGCAACTCCAGGCATAGAAGGCCCAAAGCTCACAGCATTAGGTAATAGCTTGGCATTGGTGGAACCACCAATCGCGACCGGCTCAGCCTTTTCCATACCGGTGAAATGACGAAAAACTTCTAGCAAAGGTTTCACGTGAGGAGCATCGTCTACTCGGTAGGGGTTCCCCAAAATCACTTTTGTATCTGCCAATGTGATACCCGAAAGTTCCTGCCACTCGGCCAAGGTAGAGTCAATCTCCTTTTCTAGCTGCGGGGCTGTTTTACCTGTGGGGCGACGCAGGTTGAGGTGGCTGATCAGTCCAGAGTCAGTCTCTTTCACCATGGTGACTGCCGCCGTCATTGGCCCCATAAATGCATCGCGATAAGCGATACTGCCAAACTTCTCAGCCAGGACCCCTGTGCCCACCAAGTCATTCAGATAGCGCACCGTCGCACCAGCGTCATTGGCGGGCCAATCGTAAACACTGAGCGCATCCGCAAGATAGGCGATCGCGTTTACCCCATGTTCAGGCTCTGAGCTGTGGGTAGCCACACCGCGAGCCACTACCTCTAAACTGCCATTACCGCTTTTAAACTCATATGAGACATGCTTGTTCTGAACGGCGCGAGCGCGGATAGCCGAAACTAACTCAGCATTAACATTTCCCAGCAAAGCACGCGCCTCATCCGGCACCTGGCTACGAAAATAGCCACCTGAGAAACTTTTTATGTAAGGCTTATCGAAGTTCGCTGCCAGTACACCAGCAGTGGTGACTTGCACCTCACTCCAGCCCTTCTCGGCAGTCACTACCGGATAATTAGCGTCGATGGTGATGTTGTAGGCAGGGATTGGATAAGTTTTCAGGAATTCCTTGAGGGGCTCCCAGTCAGACTCTTCCGCCAAATAGACCAGAAGTTCAACCCTGCGCTTCATGGGCACCGCCTGATCTTGAATCGCTTTCATAGCATAAAGGGCCGTAGCGATCGGACCTTTATCATCCTCACTGCCACGGGCAATCAGCTTGCCTGGCTCACTTTCCGCATCCAACACAAACGGACTTTTCTGCCACTTGGATGGGTTGGCTGGCTGGACATCCCCATGGGTAACAATACCCACTTTCTCTGTCCCCTCAC
Organism: Microbulbifer mixtoriginis (SeqCode); assembly: GCF_052466765.1. Taxonomy (NCBI): domain Bacteria; kingdom Pseudomonadati; phylum Pseudomonadota; class Gammaproteobacteria; order Cellvibrionales; family Microbulbiferaceae; genus Microbulbifer; species Microbulbifer mixtoriginis (SeqCode). Next base: position 3,262,472 of record NZ_CP174289.1, on the reverse strand, counting down.
CCAGGGCAATTACCACAACATGGCCGAAATCCTGATACTCCAGCCCCAGCTCCCGAGCCTTATCCTGTAGAGTGTCCTTGAAGCCTTTAAACTCAGGGTTGCGCTCCAAAGGCAGGTCTTCGCGAGCTACCGTTTCAAAGCGTACCAAGCTCGCTAAGGTCTCAGTCATGGCTTCTTCATATTTTTCAACTGCATAGTCAGAAGTCTCCTGTGCCTGAGAAGACACACCAGCGACAACAGGTGCTGACAGGGTTGCAGAGAGAAACAGCGGTAAAAGAGCATTTCGTAACTTCATAAGCACCCCAGGTAAATAAAAGTGCCATTGTACATCTCCAGCCAATGGCATGACCCACCAATTCATCCCAGTCTCTGTGTTAATAATCTCCAGTCACAGTTTCCTGAGCCGAACCTATACCAATGCTCCACTGCTAAACTAATATCCTGGCAATGTAATAGGTGTTCCCAGGCCTCCTCAATCAGCACCACTTTAATATTCCTACAATTGAATAAATCTGGCGATAATTCACGGCTCGATTGGATCATAGCCAGCAAATGTGACTTCACTTATCACTTGCCAAGCCTATAAGCCACTTATAGTGGTTTTTCAGGGTTACTAAAATTTGGGGAGCTTAACGCGAGGCTGGAGCAGCGCATGACCACGTCCAATGGCAAACATTTCCATCGCAAGCAATGGCTGAGTGTCCAGCAGGCCGTCAGCCACTTGAGCGCCCTAGCGGAGGAACCCCTAACCAGCATCCATCTTGCAGATTTAGCCGAGGAAAAGCTCCTCGATCTCTACTGGTATCGTCCGGGGCAGAAACTAACCTTTCTCAATCACGAGGGGCAGAGGGAATTGATTGAGCCACTGCGCCTGTGCTCAGAGAACCGCAGTGACTGGCGGGCCCTTGTCGGTATCTTGCGACACAGCCCCGCCCTACCCGCTTATGAGCAAGACACCCCTCTACTCGAGGACGCCGAGGGCAATCGCCTGCGAATCACGTTTGACTATCATCAACGCCCTGAGCCCTTCAGTGGCCGCTGGTACCCTAGCCTGGCAGAGCTGGTATTGAAGCGCAGCGACTTGGAGAGGCTAGAGCCACGGCTGTTCTCCAGCCAGGAAACTGAAGACAAACTGGAGCGGCAGTTAATGCTCGACGTGATCTGGCAGCTTGAACAATTCGCCCTGGACCGCGAACATCACTCCACCAGCTGGCTGGCTGAGCAGCTGGCTCAGCGATCTACAGCCCTGGACAGAGGGGCCTGCGAGCGGATTCTTCTTGCCGCAGAACGTGAGGGTAATCGGAGCCGCCACCACTAACAGCACAATTATTGCGCTTTCTGTCTCTTTTATTCGTCACCTGAGCCTAATTGATCTCTCTCGCAAAGATTCCCTTCAGCCATTGGTCATAGACAACAAAAACGATACCCTAGCGCCAAGTTATAATCCGCTAACGGGGTGAGTGCGAATGTAGCCTCTCCAGACCTTCTTCAAGCAGAAAGAAAAACCCTGGCGGGATTCGAGGCTAATGAAATCAGCATACTATAGCCTCATCAATTTACCCGATCAATAAACACACTTGGAGAAAGAGCTTGCAAGCTCGTAACAACCAAAATAACTACGGCTGGGTCGCGATTATGCTGCACTGGCTAATGGCCCCAGCGATCATAGGCCTCTTTGTGCTCGGCTGGTGGATGCGTCAGCTGTCCTATTATGACCCCTGGTATCAGCAGGCCCCCAGCATCCATAAAGGCATAGGTATTTTGCTATTGATTGCTCTGGTGCTTCGCTTGCTGTGGCGTTCAGTGAATATCACCCCCAGGGCTGCCCCAGGAACGCCTCGATGGCAAGCACTCACTGCCAGTGGCATACACAACCTCATCTACCTGCTTCTATTGGCCATTATGCTATCGGGTTACCTGATATCGACCGCCGATGGGCGCCCCATTGATGTATTCGGTTGGTTTAGCGTAGCGGCTACTATCCAAGGCATTCCCAATCAGGAAGATATTGCCGGGAGCCTTCACGAAATTCTGGCCTGGACCTTGATCATCTTGATCAGCATTCACGCCCTGGCGGCATTGAAGCATCATTTTTTCGACAAGGACGTAACACTTCGCAGGATGCTTGGACTATCTGGCATGCCGACCCGTTTGAATAAGCAAAACACAGTTACAACCACAAAAAAGGAAATCTCCCTATGAAGAAGCTCACGGCCCTTCTTTTCGCTGCCCTGCTCGGCACCACAGCCCAAGCGGCGGAATATAAAATCGATACCAAAGGCGCCCATGCCTTCGTCCAGTTTCGCATTAAACACCTGGGATATAGCTGGCTCTATGGGCGTTTTGACGATTTCAACGGTTCATTCTTTTATGATGACAAGGCACCGGAAAAATCTACTGTAAACGTCAATATTGACGTAACCAGCCTTAACAGTAATCACGCCGAGCGCGACAAGCACCTGCGCGGTTCCGACTTCCTCCACACGGAAAAATTCCCCACAGCAACCTTCAAAAGCACCAGCTTTGAACCAACAGAAGACGGAAAGGCACTGCTGAAAGGTGAGTTAACCCTACGTGGGGTAACCAAGCCGCTAACTATCGACGTTACCAATATTGGGGGCGGTAAGGACCCATGGGGTGGCTACCGTCAGGGCTTCAGTGGCACTGCAGAGTTTGATCTGAAGGATTTCGGTATCGACTACAATCTGGGCCCAGCCTCCCAGAAGGTTGAAATGATTCTGGATATTGAAGGCATCCGTATCTAAACCTATTTAGAAACTCTTATTCCTTTGACAGCCCGATTTACAACAAATCGGGCTCCTATCCCTCAAGTACCCATTTAACAGCACTTGGCAGAAACTGCCGCAAAAATGGCATTTTTAAGCGCTAGCAGATCCATTAGATTAGTGCCAAATGGCCTTCAGCTCCCTAAAGCTAATTCTTAAAGAATCTCTCGGCTCTCGCTAAATACTGGTGAAAAGACATCTGGCAGCTAGCCCAGATGGCAGTAAAGAAACTGAAAGCACTTAAAATTTTAACCAGTTCACAATTAGTAAGCACAAACTATTACGCTACTTTTGACGACAGCAAAGTTTTTCAGTGAAAATAGCAACCATTAGTAGTAGCAGTGATTACAATCATTCCACAGTAGGTATAAAGAACCTCAAACTTATTTACAGCCAGACCCCTAGTGAGCGCCCACTTCTCCCTTAAAGGGGGAAATAGCCAAACTCTCTTGGCCTTGTAGAGCGAATCTCAAAGAATCTGGACAATAGCATTTGTAGGTTACTTTTTATTGCTGCCGAGTGAGCAATCCCATCTGCAGCATTGAACTGCCAACAATTCTGGCAAGCAGCTCTAGCTCAGCGCCCGACGCAACCCGGAGAAAAAGGACAAGATAATGGCTTGCTTACAGCATCCAGATAGGGACCAACCCGTATACCTGATGGCACACCACACCATCGGCCGCCGTCAAGGAGCCGTGGATACCCGTATCACCAGTGCCGAAATCTCTGGTATTCACGCGGCCATTCAGTGGACCGGCACGCATTGGAATATTCGCGATCTTAGTCGCAATGGAACCTGGCTAAATGGCCAGCAACTGGTTCCAGCCAAGAGCTACCCATTGCAAACCGGCGACAAGATCTGTTTCGGGCGAGTCAATAACCCCGCTTGGATTGTCGAGAATCTCGACGCCCCAGAAAACTTGTTAATTGACCTGAAGACTGGTGAAGCCCAGCTATTGGAGCAATACCACCTGCTACCGGACGAGAGCGAGCCCCTCGCCAGCTTGCATTTCAGCCCCGTTACAGCCCAATGGCAATACGAGTTTACCGGTAGCACCGGCGAAGGGGGCAGCAAGAGCATGGTCAATCACGGGGATCGTATTGATTGCGGCCTGCAGAGCTGGCAACTGTTTCTCGCCGACAACCAAGGGGCAACCAAAGAACTCTCTCTACAGCAGTTATCCATTACAGATTTCGGCCTGCGCTTCTCTGTCAGCTCCCACGAGGAACATGTACAACTGCAGCTGCAGCGAGAGGGTATGAAGCAGTCCCTGCCCGCACGCATTCACAACTACCTGCTGCTGTACCTGGCTCGAGCACGCTTCCGTGATATGCAAAATGACATGGATACAGACTCCCAAGGCTGGGTTTCCATCCAGGTAGCCACTCACGAGCTGGGCATAACCGTCAACCACCTGAACACCCAGATTTTCCGCGCACGCAAGCAGATCTCTGAATCCTTGCCAGATGCCGTAGATACCTCAAACTTAGTAGAGCGACGCTCCTGGGAGATCCGCCTAGGCTGTCACCAGTTTGAAATCTATAAAGGCACTCAATTGGAAGCGAAGACTGAGATGCAGGAAGCGTAATTTGGGGCTTAGGCCTTATCGCTATTCGTAGCTCAAAAGAATCGATCCGTACGTATAGCAATCACGCTTAAGGTACGGATCTTATGCCCCACTTTGTTTGCGTTTATAAGCAGCAAAGCCATTCATGTCACATATGACTTTCCGCCAGGGTGGACTCACCAAAGATGTTAGAGTACTGAAACTCCAGCGCTTTTCCTCTGAAAATAAAGACATTGTAGACATTAGGCAGTCACTTTTTGCAACCGATAGCAATCCAAAAGAAATGGAATAACGTGAACCATTTCCTCTGAAATGGAGACAGATAGCTTCACGAAAATGTACTATCGGGTAGAATCCCCTATCCATCCGAAAAGAACTAAATACAATGGACGTAGTTGCGCTGGAGAAAACTGAGGTATATCAAGGTCGCTATAGGGTAGAGCGCACCCTTGGCGCCGGGGGTATGGGTGTTGTTTATCTGGCTGAAGACGTAAAGCTGGGGCGCAAGGTCGCCATCAAGCAACTGCGCTCTGATATGACCGGCAACTCTGCCGAAGCCCGTTTTCGCAGCGAAGCGCAATTATTAGCCAGACTGAACCACCCCAACATTGTACGTCTGTACGATGTTCTGGAGGAAGACCACAATATTGCCCTGGTTATGGAGTTGGTTGAAGGGGTTACCCTCAAAGAGTGGATGCGTGAGCGCAATGCCACGCTAGCTGAGAAACTTGATCTGCTGATGCAGATCTGCCAAGGATTGGGTAAAGCCCACTGCCTGGGTATCATCCACCGGGATTTAAAACCCGAGAATATCCTGGTCACCAATGATGGCGTAGCCAAAATTACCGATTTCGGTATCGCCAAAGCCCTCGACTGCGACCAACAACTCACTAGAGAAGACCATATCGCCGGCAGCGTGCAGGCAATGTCCCCAGAGCAGCTGCAAGGCTTGACACTTGATGCCCGTAGCGATCTGTTTAGCTTGGGCAGTATCGCCTATGAACTCTTGTGCGGCAGTAAACCCTTTGAGCGTGGTGACAAGAGCGCACTGGCTTTTGCTCAGCAAATTACCAGCAAACCCCATATTCCACCGCAACAGACTTGGCCAGAAATACCCAAGCCACTCGCTGCATTGTTAGACAGATTACTTGCTAAGCGCCCAGAACAACGCCCTGAGTCAGCAGAAAGGGTCTCAGAGGCTCTCGAACTGGTGCGAAAGCATGGTATTGATGCGAATACCCAACAGTATTCTGAGACGGTCACCCAGCTACTGATTAAGCCTCGCAAAAAAAACAAGCTTGCATCTAAAATCTTTGCCTTTGTAGGCGCATTAGTAATTGCTGCATACCTAGGCTGGCAAACTTTCATACAGTTACCAGCGCAGTATATCGCGGTTCTACCCATTGAACTGAATGGTGAGGTAAATGGGGGGAGTGACGCTACGACTCTTCTCAACGCCATGGTACGCCAAGCTCTTATGAGCACTCCCTCAGGTCTCAAATCTAGTGCCTTGGTTAGCTACTCCCCCCAAGTTGGCAGCTCTTTAGAGGAGCAACTCCAAGAACTCAGAGACAAAGGTGTCACCGATGCTCTTCAAGCACGGCTAGACTGCATGCAGCAGCGTTGCAATATTGAATTGCAGAGGGTTGATCCTTTGGATAGCCAAATTAAAAGTCAAAGTAGCTTTGTTTTCCTCAGTGAAGAGCGCCAGGAAGCCCAATACACAATCCGCAATACTGCATTAGAGCTCTTTCCTACAAACTACAGGCAGGAAAACACCAGCGATATACGGATGGAGCCCACCGATTATAGGCAATACCTAACGATTTTAGCCAAGCGCGGCAATAACCAGCCAATGCTGCTTTCAGACTTAGAGGCAATAGAGGAATTGATTGCCAAATACCCAAGAAATATTAATCTTTATTCTCTTTATTCTTGGGCATCCATTCATAAGTTTGGCGCCACAAATGACAAAAAATTTCTCACCAAAGCGCTCAGGATACTCGCTAGCACTGAGGTTTCAAGAACAGATGAAACAGCCTTACTAGAGGCTAAATTGCTAATCCAATCCGTCGGCTCTGATGAGGATGGGTTCAAAGCCACCCTTAAGAAGTTACAGGCAAAGGGACACCCTTCTGCCCACCTATTAGCCCAGTTTTCACGTTTTCAATATATGCAAGGAAATTACTCGCAAGGCGTAGCCTATGCCAAGCAAGCAGCAGCGCTTAGCCCATCGGCTCGACATCACTACCTTATTGCAATAAATCAATTCTCAGCAGGCGACTATATATCCCCAAGGACTGTATTAGAGCAGCTTTTAATAGACTCTCCAAATTACTATCCTGCTTATGCCCTTTTAGGAGCCATTGAGTTGGAAAATGGAAATTTACAGATTGCCGAACAAGCAATCTTATCGGTTCCTTCAGCTGCTCGCAGTTGGCGAACAAACTCTAACTTAGGGATAATCTTCTTTCTTCAGAAAAAATATTTGAAGGCCCTCGAGGTTTTCAAAGGAATTCTAGACGACTCCCCTGACAATATACATATATCTTTTCAAGTTGCTGAAACTTACTTAATGCTTTCAGACGAACATAGTGCCACTGAAGCATTTGCAAAAATTATTACCCTGACGGAAAGAAACAACGATATTCGCTCCAAGCAATTCCGCGCACAAGCCCTTGCTTATCTGGGTAATACTTCTGAATCCATATTCTTAATAAAAGAGCTCTTGAGAGAATCTCCAGATGATACTTTTGTAAAGTATGCTTCGGCACAAGTGTATTCTCTCGCCAAAGAGTGGCAATCATCTAATTACCACTTAGAGCAGCTTCTAAATCAGGGAATGGGGGCAGAGTGGTTCGCGTTACCCACTTTCCAGCGACTCTGCACCCAATATCAAACGTCTACCAGAGTGAAAGAGGCTATTTGTCCCTAATTCTCAGTAGGTGGAATTGGGTCCACCCCAGTTTGTGGATCACCTGAGACAAAGTGCATTCCAGTTGTCGGATCGACACACATCCATAGGAAATTAAACCGATCCGGGATTCGATCATGATCCCTGATTTTAATTACCAGCTTAGTGTAATCCCCATCTACCTCCCTCGCACGTGCACGGAATTGATGACGAAAATCGGGAGTTAAAGCGATAACACCGTCCAACTTATGGTCTTGCTTGTAGCGAACAAATTCCAACTCACGCCCTGGAACTTCAGATAAATCCAGGGTGATCTTCAGCGTAACCACACCCCCCTTATAGGTTTTGAAAAGCATATTGCCAAAATGCTCTTGCGGATTACCGGCATTAAATAGCGGCCAGTACTGCGGCTCACCATCTTTTTGCTCTCTGGGCCGTAAAACCAGATCCAGCTTCAAGCCCTCTTCAGGTACCTCGCACTCCAGTACGGGTAAATCGGCACAAGTGCTCATCGTTCATCCCCTTGTAAGCATTTGTTATTTAGTGTCATTCTAAGACGTTTTTATTCGTGTAAAATACGTCTGTGACTGCGTCATGATAACCAGTTCCGCTCTGAAAAAAAGCCGGCAGTATAGCCACTGCCGGCCCGAAATGATGGTCCCAACCATCGACGGTTACAACAACACTATCAAGAGCAAAATTTGGCATCCGTGCCTCGGGCAAGCTCATCCACAAGGTCCGACTAAGACTCTGCACCCGTCGGTTCCAGCTTGTCCGCTCAGCTTGCGCTGATTCTTCCCGCTTCTCGCACCTCCGACAGTGCGAGAATACAAAATCCATCCGAAATGTTGTGGGGGCTGCCCATCCGTGGCAGGGAACCGCTTTCACAATCTCCCGTACCCCCTCAACTGGTAGCTACTTTACGAACTCGGGAATTACAGGTCTATCACGGCCAATTACAAGGAATTACACGCCAAGTATTTTATCCTTTCTCTTAGGCTGTTAGAGTCATCTAATAACAAAAAGCATCACCTGATGAGGATACGATGGAAGCGAATCTCGCAGATGTAAAAATTCTCTCTCCCCGACGCAACAGCACTGAGGCCACTAGTATTGCGGAGCTTGCTCGGGAGCAACTCCAGCATTTTTGTATTGATCGGGAGTCGGAGCACGGGCGCTTACTGGAGCAAACGGCGGCGCTGTTATATCAAGCACAGGGCAACTTGAATCAGCTGTGGAGTCAGGTAAGCGAAACTCTGAACCGATTGGATCGGTCCGACAAGATTGCCTACTTCAATGCCAAGCGCTTTATGAGTTTCCAGCTGGCAAAACTATTGGACACCCTTCAAAATCCGTTGCGCACCAGCTTTCAGAGTCTGCAGGGAGATGATTTCAATATCACCACCCGCGGTGGCTACCCACTGTTCGATAATATCCCGGCGATTTTTTCTGCTACCCCGGTGATTGCACGCACCGCCACTTATATCTATGCCTGTACTGAGTGGGTAGACGACGCCTTCCGCGGCCGTGAACCCAGCCACGATATTTACTCGCGCCTACTCAACCCCACCTCTATCTCCCTGGCCAACGCCATTGTGGATTTGGAGTGCGGACCGGCAGCCAATGAGTATATGGCCTGGAACTTCAATTCCGGTATGGCCGCCATTGACGCGCTACTCTCCAATCAGCTGCGCCGCGACGATATTTTAATCGTCTCACGCAATATCTATGGCGGCGTACACCAGCTCTTACAGGATTTTTATGCTCGACCAGACAAACTGGCGATCCAGCTGGTTTGGTTTGACGGCACCAGCGGTAAAGACTTCGAAAAACTACTGGCCGACACACAGCGCGATTACGCCGATGCCCTTCAGCAAGGCTCCAAGCTCCACGTCTATATCGAATCGCCCTGCAACCCCCACGGTATCATGTTGGACGTACCCGCTATCTGTAAGGCTGCACACCAGGAAAATATTCTGATCAGCCTGGATGCCACCCTGGCCACCCCCTTCCTCTACCAACCACTACGTCGCCAAGATCGCGAGGAGCGTCCAGACTTTGTTGTGCACTCCTACACCAAAGACATTGGCGGCACCGGTGCCGCAACCGCTGGCGTGGTGATTGGGGAAAACCACCGTATGTTTATTCCCAAGGGAGACAGTGCCAAGGGGCTGAACTGGGATCAGTGCATGTTCTGGGATGTGTATTACATCAAAGGCGCTTTCCTAGATGCGGATAAAGCCTGGGAGGTGCACTGTGGTATGCGCACTCTGGAAATGCGTATGTTGACCAAGTGTATCAATACCCAGTGCCTCAGCCATTTCTTCGCCAGTCACAGCAAAATTCGTGTGAACAGCCATGCGGTGGAAAGCCATCCGAACGCGAAGCTACGCAAAGCCTTGATGCGCTATCAGCTGCCAACCCCATTATTTAGTATTGATATGGAAGCGGCACAGATTCCCACAGAGGCTTTCAAGAGTTTCTTCGATGCGCTGGAGCCCGCATTTGGACAGATGGTAAGCCTGGGGCAGACCAATACCATGGTGCTTTGCCCCGCGTTGACTTCTCACTCCGAACTTTCTCCTCAGGCCATGGAAGCGGCGGGTATATTCGCAACCACAATCCGAATATCGGTGGGAGATGAAAATATGGCCCAGCTAGCGGCTCATGTGATCAGCTGTGCGCGTTTACATCTGGACCCGGTCAGCCCTGGGTTTAGTGAAGGCTTTATCTCACCGCAGGAAGCGGATGCTACCTTCACCCGCTTCTATCTGGAATCGCATAAAAAAGTTGTAGAAGCACAACCGAAAATCACCGACTACCTGTAAAAATCTGAAAAGCGGGCGCGCAGTAATTATCCCCTGCCGTGGCCCGCTTGTTGCACTACCCTATATCCCGTAGTATCACCGCTTCTGTCCATAATTTAATCAAACAAAATGCCGAATTTTTCTGCCCACTTTCTGGCCTGGGTGCTCTTCTGTTTCTCAACTCTGGCGCTGGCACAGGGATATGAGCAGCTTTACAGCGACTATCGCGGCAGCCTCTATCAAATACGCTTAATTGAAAAATCTTCTAATTCGAAAGCCGGGCTCGGCTCAGGATTCCAGATTTCCGCCGATGGTCTACTCGCCACCAATTACCACGTTGTCGCGCAAGCAGTTAGCGATCCGGATAAATATATACTGGAATATCTTTCAACCGATGGCACCAAGGGCACCCTGGAGCTCTTGGATATCGATGTCGTCAACGACTTAGCGCTACTGCGCCAGGACAAGCCAGGCGAAGAATACTTGCAACTCGCCACCGAGACCCCAAAGCAAGGCGAAACCATAGTCTCCCTCGGTAATCCTCTGGATCTTGGGATGACCCTGATCCCTGGTACTTACAACGGTATCGCCGGAGGTAGTTTTTACGATCGTATTCATTTTGCCGGTTCTATTAATCCCGGCATGAGTGGTGGCCCGGCTATTAATACTCGCGGCCAAGTAGTGGGGATCAATGTGGCAACTGCCGGTAACCAGGTGAGCTTCCTGGTTCCGGTGGATAAACTGATCAACTTGTTAAAGCACTTCCATCAACGCAATGTGGCGCTGGACCTACAAAAGGTCACCTACCAGCAGCTGCTCGACAATCAACAGCGTATTATCGACTCCATACTGGAGGCGGACTGGCAGCGCCGCTCCCTCGGCGAGGCCAAGGTTGTTGGGGAAATAGTGCCCGCCATTAAGTGCTGGGGCAACAGTGAGGAAGATAGCGACAATCCTATTAAACGCATCGATAAAGGTTGTACTGGGCAGGATGTGATTTTTCTCTCCGACGACTTTAACACCGGTCGAGTGGAGTACGAGTTTTTCTGGCTCGAATCTGAAGGTCTTCTACCGGCACGCTTTTATGCGGAATACGAGCATCAGATGAGCACTTTTTATCCTGGCAACAGTGCCGGTGAAGAGGATGTCACCAACTTCCGCTGCCGCCAGAACTTTACCTCCCAGCCGCGCAATGGCAATGGCCCCGTATCCAAACCAGAGCGCAGTAAAAAACCGCTAATTAGCCGCACCAGTTACTGTGTAAGACGCTATAAAAACTTCCCCGACCTGTACGATATCTTTTTCTTGAGCCTCAGCGTGGACCAGAAGAATCGCGCGCTGGTCAGCCACTTTACTCTATCCGGCTTTACCCGGGAGTCTGCCGACGCCTTTGCCGAGAAGTTCACGAGCGAAATCCAATGGCACTGATAATTGAAGAACTCAACCGCGCTCACCGGGTGCAGGTGCGCTACCGAATGGAAGGTGATAAGTTCACCCTGGGCCGCGCCTATAGCAACGATGCAATCTTGGAAGACATCCACACTGATGGGCGCCATGCAGAAATTCGTCGGGAAGAAGATGGCAGTTATATTCTGCACGATTTGAATACGGTGAATGGCAGCCAGCTACTGGGGAATCTGAAAGACCGATCGGTTAAGCCGGGGGAGATCTCCTCCCATCAGATTACCTCTGGGGATCTAATACAATGTGGTAAGTCGCGCTTACGAATATTTAATTGCGATGACGATGTTGCCGAGGCCACCCCTCTGCATTCGCTGGAAAATCTGTTCGCCAGCCTATCCAACCCTCTGTACGCCACACTCCTGGTACTCGCCGTAGCTCTGTCCACGGTACTGCTCAGCTACCTCGGCTACGCGCGTACTTATCAGTGGACCATCGCCGTCAACATCTTAGTCAGTGCGGTGATCGGCTTGGTGATTTATGCGGGTGCCTGGGCTTTTGTAGGCAGGGTGGTACGCCACGAAACACACTTTTTTGCTCACCTTTCCATCGCCGCTATGGGCGTACTCACTTACGCCGTCTGGGAGTGGTTCGGCAGTATACTGAATTACAACTTCGCCATAGGGGATACCATGGAGGTTCTGGACTTCCTGGTACTCGCTGTCATTTTGCCCACTATGCTCTGGTGCGCTTGTTATCTGGCCACCAACCTAGGGCGCGCCTGGCGCTGGGCGGTAGCACTAGTACTGCCGCTCGGCTTTTTAGGCCTCAGTCTGGTGGAAACGATCAGCTCGATCGATGACTTCCGAGAAACACCGGCGCTCTCCACTGAGCTCAAATACGATAATATGCTGTTGCGTAAGCCGGTGCCCATGCAGGAATTTATCACCGGTTCGGCCGCACTATTTGATATTCCTATCAAAAAAGAAGAGCCGGAAAATGAGAGCAAGGAGAGCTCTCCCGCAGAAAACGAGAACGTAGAGGTAGAGCAGTGAATACAGTGTTTTGGAGCCCCGGCCTGGAACAGTTGGAACCTTACACTCCCGGTGAGCAGCCCAGCGGTACAACTCTGATTAAACTGAACACCAACGAGAACCCCTACCCCGCTTCGCCCCGAGCACTGGCACTATTGGCACAGAAAGATTTTGCCGACGCCCTGCGTCGCTATCCCGACCCAGAGTCCTGTGAGTTGCGCGCAGCCATTGCCACGCGATATGGACTGAATGACAGGCAAGTTTTCGTCGGTAATGGCTCCGATGAGGTTCTAGCGCTGAGTTTTTATAGCTTTTTCCGCCGCAACGAACCCTTACTGTTTCCCGATATCACCTACAGCTTCTACCCGGTGTACTGCCAGCTTTTCGACATAGAGTCCCGCAGTATTCCCCTCTCAGAAGACTTTAGTCTCAATGTGGAGGATTTCTCGGGTACTGCCGCTGGAATTATTATCCCCAACCCCAACGCCCCGACAGGACGCTACTTATCACTCGATAGAATTGAAGCACTACTGCAGCTACAACCAGAGCGAGTGGTGATCATTGATGAAGCCTACATCGATTTTGGGGGGGAAAGTGCCGTCCAATTGATCGAGCAATACCCCAATCTACTGGTCATTCACACCCTGTCTAAGTCTTATGCTCTGGCAGGTCTGCGCCTCGGCTTTGCTATGGGGCAGGAACACCTGATTGAGGGGCTGCTGCGCGCCAAGAACTCTTTCAATTCTTATCCTATCGATGCCATCGCACAGGAAGTGGCTACTGCAGCCATCCGCGATAGGGCTTGGCATGAAAACAACTGCAGCAAGGTTGTCGCCACACGCTCTCGCACAGAAGAGGCACTGCTTGAACTGGGGTTTGAAGTTATACCTTCCAAAGCGAATTTCATACTGGCGAAGCCCCCTGCCCCAGGTGCCGAGGCCCTCTACCTGGCACTGCGCGAACTGGGCATTCTGGTGAGATACTTCAATAAGCCCCGCATCAGTGAATACCTGCGTATCTCTATTGGCACAGATCAGGAAATGGACCAACTGATAGGGAACTGTAAAGAGATACTTGCGTCACAGAGCTAGTAAACTGTCAGTCTATACTCGTCGGGTCCGCGCCCAGCGCAACCCGACCACCAGACTTATCGGTAACTAGGGATTTATGTCTCTCTTATTTAATCGCCCCAAACTGTTCGCCAATACCAAGCTCTTCGCCAGCGCTCTGGCTCTAGCCACCGCCATCCTGAGCTATCAGGCCCAGGCCAACCCCTGGGAGGAGAGTGAGAGCCCCAGCGCACAGAACCCAGCCAGCATAGGCACCTATACCAATGGCTGTCTCGCGGGAGGAGAAACCCTGCCTCTACGTGGTGAGGGCTATCAACTGGTGCGCACCGGCCGCGATCGCCACTTCGCCCACCCGGACACCATCGCCTTCCTCAAGGACTTTTCCCGGAGTGTCGCACGGAATAATCTCGGCAGAATACAGATCGGCGATATGTCCATGGCGCGAGGTGGTCCCTTTGGCAGTGGAGGGCACAGTAGCCATCAGACCGGCCTTGATGTGGATATTTGGTTTTCACAAGACAAGCGTGCCGCAGAGCGGGCACTGACAGAGTGGGAGCGCGATAATATCTCCGCTATCCCTCTGGCGGATACCCGCGAACATCGCTTGGTCAAAGAAAATTGGGACGAACGAGTCCCCAAGATCCTGCGTATGGCCGCAGAGGATCAGCGGGTAGAGCGGATTTTTGTCCATCCCACCATCAAGCGTCACTTATGTGAAATTTCGGGCACCGACAATGAATGGCTGCGCAAAGTACGCCCCTGGTGGGGACACAATTACCACTTTCATGTGCGGCTTGCCTGCCCGGCCGGCAGCAGTGACTGCAAGCCTCAGGCTCCAGTGCGCACCACACCCTGCGGGAATGACCTGGACTGGTGGTTCAGCGAAGAATTCTACGCAATACTGAACGGCACTAAGGCCCAGCCGACAAAACCCAAACCCAAGACGATGCCGCAGCAGTGCCAGCAGGTTTTACTGGCACCTCCAGCTGGCACCACGATGGAATAACTTTATGATCAACACCTTGCTTATCTGCGGCGGTGGCAGCAGCGAGCACGAAGTGTCCTTGCGCACCGCAGATTTTATTGAAGGACAATTGGCCGAATCTGAAGATATCGCCCTGATGCGAGTTGAGATGGATGCTAGCGGCTGCCTGACTGATAAAGAAGGTCGCGTCTATCATATCTTTTACGATGGCAAGATTCGCGATGAAGCCGGCAATGCCTGGGATGTGGATTACGTCATCCCAGCAATTCACGGTTACCCAGGAGAAACTGGCGACCTGCAATCCCAGCTCGAGATGTTCGGCATCCCCTATTTCGGTTCAGCACCGGAAGCGAGCAAAATTTGTTTTAACAAGATTAAAACGAAAATGTGGCTGAGCGCGCTAGGGATCGATAACACCCCCTATCTGTTTCTACACAGCCTGGAGGCTGAAGAGTTGAGTAAGGCCCACGCCGCACTGGAAGAGTGGGAAGCGGTCTTTATCAAAGCTTCAAACCAAGGTTCCTCGGTGGGCTGCTTTAAAGTCAGCCACAAGGAAGATTTGGAAGATGCAATCGCAGAAGCTTTTACCCTCTCATCCTATGTATTGGTAGAAAAAGCCCTCAATGCCCGCGAACTCGAGGTGGCAGTTTACACTTATGGCGAAGAGCTCATAGCCACTCATCCCGGTGAGGTCCGCGCGCCAGCGGATACTTTTTATACCTATAAGGAAAAATATGCCGCAGGCAGTCGCGCCGAGACGTTTATTAAAGCTGAGGGTCTGAGCGAACACCAATTGGCTTGGATTCAGGAAGTCTCGATACGTACTTTTAAGGCTCTAAAGCTCAAAGATCTCTCTCGCATCGATTTTTTCCTAACAGACGAAGGGGAGCTCTACCTAAATGAAGTCAATACTTTCCCCGGAATGACCCCCAACTCTATGTTCCCCAAAATGATGCAAAACCATGGCCATGATTTTACTGAATATCTGACGGGTCAAATTCGTTCCGCGGTAAAACAATCGGTTAAATAAATACTACCTTGAACTCCACTCAGAAAAGTGACATTAAAAAAAGGGGCTATAGCCCCTTTTTTTAATGTCACTAAACAAAACACAACTAGTGCAACAACCAATCCTGTTGCCGTCTACGGGAAAATTGACTGCGCAGAAATTCCATCTGATCTCCGCGGATCCGTTCACTATTAATCAAAGCCAAGTATTCTGCAGCATTGGGACAAAAGGGCAGAGCCAGTAATTCCATATCAATATCTTCAAGTAAAAAATTGCCCTTATGCTGATTACAGCGGCGACAGGCTGTGACCACATTTTCCCAAGAGTCCATCCCTCCCTTCGACACTGGGATAACATGATCTCGAGTTAGCTCAGCTGACTTAAAAATACTTCCGCAGTAGAGGCAGGTGTGCACATCACGAAAAAAAAGTGCGCGGTTAGTAAGCGGCGGACGGTTGCGTGGCCGCGCCATTCGAGCACCGCCACAGGCGATAATTGATGCCAGATCCAGGGCCGAACGCTCTCCATTCCGATTAAACCCGCCCCTTACCCTCTGTACTATGCCCCCCAAAGACCAGGTAACCAGATCCCGGACGTATAAACAGGAAGCCTCCTGCCAAGTGAGCCAGTCCAATGGCTGTCCCGCCAAATTCAGGCGCAAAATGCGTGCTTGCATGACTTCGCCTCCCCGCAGTTAGACAGAAGAACCCGGCCTACTACTACAACTAACCAAGCGGATACTTTTCCGGCACTCAAGTATCTGATTTGACATGCTGCCTGGAAGAAAGAGATAGATAAATAAGGCTGAACTTGAGAGTCCAGTTTGGATAAGGCGTTAAAGTGATAAGGGCGATAACCCGCTGATGATTTCAATGGCGAGAGGACAAGAGTCCGGCAGTGAGAGAATGCCAGAGCGTAAACGGGCACTGCTAATGATTGATTGCTGAATGCGCCATCCTCCACCGGCCCGAGCAATAATGGCCGAACTCTCATCATTAAAGCGGATAAATATTACAAATTCCAGACAGAAGCAGACCTGGTTTATAAAAAGTACCGACCGTGAATAATTAACGATTAGAGAGGACGCAGATTAAGTAAAGAATTACTATTAAAAGTTATTTGAACAAATATAAAGTCTTCGAGCATGTAAAACACCGCCCAGGCAATCCGGCCCGGGCGGTGCGTCTCACAGGATGGTGCCCATATCCTTAGGGCGAGCGGCGCATTCCTTTTATCCTTTGCCGCAGAGTTGCAGTCCCTTTTGCGTCCCTGCCAGTTAATTATGGACATCAGGCGAAAAAAGAGTAGGGGTAATCTGCTGAATTTTATGTAAGACATATCTCACAAGGTGAAATATTTCTTTAATAAATGAGAGGGAGACTCGATGAGTACACTGTGCTAAAACGGAGCTCAGTGCATGAGCGCGGCCACTATAAACACCTTTATTTCAAGTTCAATCGAAACAGGGAAAAAGACGTTGAAATATACGCTAATTTTTTTGCTTATCTTCAGCGCCGTTGTTTCAAGCGCCTTCACAGCAGTCTCTTCGGGTATTAGCGTTCCCTGGCGCCAAATCATTGGAGGCGCGAAAACCAGCGAGCAGGAGGTCACTCAAAATTTAACAGCCGCCACTGGCTATCAACTACAACTATTTACAGATAATGTGCCCAATGCTCGCTGGCTGGCAATAACCCGTTCGGGGGATATCCTCGTATCCCAACCCAAGAAGGGACAGGTTACCCTGTTAACCCCCGATCGTAACGGTGATGGACGCGCCGACAGCCAGCGCATCTTAATTGGAGACTTAAACCGCCCACACGGACTTCTACTGCATGAGAACTGGCTATATATAGCGGAAAGCGATGCTGTAGGCAAAGTGCCCTTTGATCACTCCGATGCCCGCCTGGCAGGGCGTTACCAGAGAATCGTCGAAGGCTTAGCAGACAGCGGCCATTGGACCAAAACCCTTGAAAAGGGACCGGATGGCTGGCTGTACCTCAGTAGCGGTTCCAGCTGTAATGTCTGTGTAGAAAAAGATCGTCGACGCGCCAGTATTATGCGCCTGCGTCCCGATGGCAGTGACCTCAAAATATTCGCCACCGGCCTGCGCAATAGTGTGGGGTTTGACTGGTCACCCAAAGATGGCGGCCTCTATGCCACAGATAATGGTCGCGACTGGCTGGGTGACAACCTGCCACCCGATGAGCTCAACCTTATCCAAGCCGACAAATTCTACGGCTGGCCCTACGCCTATGGTGACCGGGTACCGGACCCGGACTTTATCGACGATGAAGACCCCACCATCAAAGAAATGATTGCCGCTTCCCTCCCCCCTGTACACGAGTTCGCCGCACATAATGCCCCTCTAGGCATCCGCTTCCTGCGAAGTCCGGAACAACCGACAGGTTATCGCGGTGCTGCCTTAGTAGCACTGCACGGTTCCTGGAACAGAAGCGTGAAAGATGGTTACAAAGTGGTATCTCTACACTGGGATGAAGGCGGGAAAATCACCCAACGGGATTTCCTCTGGGGCTTCCTCAGCAACAACCGCAAGGAGGTTTCTGGCAGGCCAGTGGCAATTGCCGAAGATGGCAAGGGCAATATTTATATTTCAGACGATTACGCGGGGGCCATCTATCGTCTCTCACCCACCGCTACCCCACAAAAAGTAAAGTTATCCGCGGAGAGAACACCTACCACACCTAGGGTACCCAAAAAACCGCCACCAACCGATGCCACCGCCGCGCGCGAGGGAAGAGCGCTATACCTGAGCCACAATTGTGCGCAGTGCCACCAGCAACAGGTACCATTAGCAGGGCTCAACAAAAAGTACACCGTGCAAAGCCTGGCGGACTATTTTGATACGCCAACCCCCCCGATGCCCAGATATGATTTCACCGAGGAGCAGAAAAAAGCATTGGCCCACTACCTGCTTTCAAGGGAGGCTTTGCAATAACTCCCTCTTACCCCTTACTCCGTGCCAATTGACCCCTGCCGCGCCAGCGGCTAAGGTTGCCCCGCAATTACGAGGCGATGCTATGGCGGCAAAGAAAAAATCGGCAAGTTTTGAACAGAGCCTGGAGGCTCTTGAAGAATTAGTAGAACGCCTGGAGGCAGGAGACCTGCCCCTGGAGGAGGCCCTGGCCGACTTTGAGCAAGGGGTCAAACTCACCCGTGAGTGCCAGAAAAAACTCGCCAGCGCCGAGCAAAAGGTCAAAATGCTGATGGAGGAGAACGGTAGTATTCGCGAGTTGCCGTTCGAAGCCGATAACTCCTCAGGCGATTCCTAAGTGAGCTCCCCTACCCTGCCCGCCGAGCTGAGTGCATTCCTCAAGGATTCCTCCCAGCGTGTCGAAAGCCGTATCCGCGACACGCTGACAGAATCTATTCCCGGTGCCAATAAGCTCTTTGAGGCCATGCGCTATGCCGCACTGGGCCCTGGCAAACGCCTGCGCCCAGCACTCGTGTACGCCTGTGCCCAGGTCTTCCGTGGGGTGGATTTTGATCCTGCCAGATGCGACGCCAGCGCCGCTGCCCTTGAGTGCATCCACGCCTATTCACTGGTGCACGATGACCTGCCAGCCATGGATGATGACGACCTGCGCCGGGGTCGCCCCACTTGCCATATCGCCTACAACGAGGCCACCGCTATTCTCGCCGGTGATGCACTACAAACCCAGGCATTCGAACTGCTGCTGGCCGATAACACCGAACCCGCATTGAAGCTACTACTTATTGCGGAGCTCTCAAAGGCATCTGGCAGCCGGGGAATGGTTGCAGGTCAGGCCATCGACCTGGATTCTGTGGATAAAACCCTCACCCTAGCACAACTAGAAGCGATGCATCGCCTGAAAACTGGCGCCCTTATTCGCGCTAGTGCGCGCATGGGCGCGCTGCACGGTGGTGCTACCAGCGACCAACTGGAAGCGCTAACTCTCTACGCAGAAGCTATTGGCCTGGCTTTTCAGGTACAGGACGATATCCTTGACGTCACAGTAGATACTGCCATTCTGGGTAAAACTCAGGGCGCAGACGCCCTTCTCAACAAACCGACTTATGTCTCCCTATTGGGGCTCAAAGGCGCAAAAGAGAAGCTCCACGGCTTGCGCGGGGAGGCTTTAAGTGCCCTTTCAACACTGCCCGGCGATACACTAATACTGAAGCAGCTGGCCGATTATATTGTCCAACGCGGCCACTAAGTCGGGATCTCTACCCCGTCATTGGGATGCAATATGCCCTTCACAGGCATACAATCCCCTTCACTAATACCATCTGTAGCAATTGAACCGTTTGATGCTCGAAGAAATTCCACGCACACGCCCGCATACGCCGCTGCTTGACGTCATTGACGAGCCGGCACAGCTGCGCGCACTCGATGAACGCCAACTGCCCGAACTCGCTAGCCAGCTGCGCGAGTACCTGTTGTATTGTGTCGGCCAAACCGGCGGACACTTCGGCGCCGGTCTCGGTGTGGTGGAGCTGACCATCGCCCTGCACTATATCTACAACACGCCAGAGGACCGCTTGGTCTGGGATGTGGGCCACCAAACCTACCCTCACAAGATACTCACCGGCCGCCGCGAGCAGATGCTCACCATGCGCCAGCAAGGCGGCTTGTCAGGCTTCCCCAAGCGCAGTGAGAGCCCCTACGACACCTTCGGCGTGGGGCATTCCAGCACCTCTATCGGTGCCGCCCTGGGAATGGCCCTGGGCTCCCCCGACGAGCGCAAAGTCGTAGCGGTGATTGGCGACGGCGCTATGACCGCTGGCATGGCCTTCGAAGCGCTCAATCACGCGTCTCACACAGGCCGGGATATGTTGGTTGTGCTCAATGACAACAGCATGTCGATCTCTAAAAATGTCGGAGGCTTGGCTACCTACTTCGCCAAGATTCTTGCCAGCAAGACCTATCTCAATATGCGCGAGGGCAGCCGCAAGATTTTATCGGCTATTCCCAAGGCCTGGCAGTTGGCGCGCCGCACCGAAGAGCATGTTAAAGGCATGATCACACCCGGCACTCTGTTTGAGGAACTGGGCTTCAACTACGTTGGGCCACTGGATGGGCACAACATGCACGATCTAGTGCACACCCTGCGCAACCTGCGCAGCCAGCCCGGTCCCCAGCTACTGCATATCGCCACTACCAAAGGCAAAGGCTTTGGTCCGGCTGAAGCCGACCCGGTGGGTTACCACGCATTGAACAAGCTGGAGCCAGAGAGCAAAGTCCAGGTGGCTGTGCCGGGCAGGAAGAAGCTGCCCAAGTATCAGGATATTTTCGGCCAGTGGCTGTGTGACACCGCCGAAAAGGACGAGCGCCTAATCGGAATTACCCCCGCCATGTGTGAGGGCTCTGGCATGGTAGAGTTTTCCAAGCGTTTTCCAAAACGTTTCCAAGACGTAGCTATTGCCGAGCAGCACGCCGTTACTCTCGCTGCCGGCCTCGCCTGCGAGGGCCAAAAGCCGGTTGTGGCCATTTACTCTACTTTCCTACAGCGCGGCTATGACCAAATGGTGCATGATGTTGCTATCCAAAACCTGGATGTCACCTTCGCCATCGACCGCGCCGGCCTTGTAGGTGAAGACGGCCCAACCCATGCAGGCAGCTTCGATCTGACCTTTATGCGTTGCTTGCCCTACCTCGCCATCGCTGCACCCAGCGATGAGAACGAATGCCGCCAATTACTCTATACCGCATACAAGTACGAGGGGCCCGCCGCTGTGCGCTACCCCCGCGGTACCGGTATGGGCACCGCAATAGAAGAAGAGATGCGCGAGTTACCTGTCGGTAAGGGCCGCCTACTGCGTAAAGGCAGAGGCGTGGCCATTTTGAATTTCGGCACCCTACTCGCTCCCGCTACGGCAGCGGCTGAGCGCCTCGGCGCCACTCTCGCCGATATGCGCTGGGTCAAGCCATTAGATGAAGCGCTGATTGATGAACTGGCCGACAGCCATCAGTTGCTGGTCACCATCGAAGAAAATACCATCGCCGGAGGTGCTGGCAGCGCCGTTATGGAGTATCTCAACAGCTCTGCGCGAACCCTGCCCGTACTGCAACTGGGCCTGCCGGACCGCATTATTGAGCACGGCAAACACAAAGACCTACTCGCAGAGATAGGCCTCGATGCCGGCGGCATTGAGGAACAAATCCGCCGGCGCCTGCAGCTGCTTAACCGGCACAATTTTAACGACCGCGCCGCAGCCGCAAACTAACCATAAGGGCCCGATAACCATCTGGTATATCGGGCTCCTGAACCACAACTCAGCCGCTTACTATTGATTTGACGATACCGCGTGACCTAGCGCCCTTCTATCAATCAATTTCCGCACGCCTTGGGGGAAAGATGTCACTACTCAAGAAAACTCTTGTCGCATCCATCGGTCTGTTCGCCAGCCTCAATGCAACCGCTATGGAACAGGAAGGTTTTAAGAAGGCCTATCGGGCGCTACCGAAAGAGAATGCCTCTGAAAGACTGGTGGCCCTACAGGATCTGCGCTATCGCTGGATTATGGAAAGCTTTCCCAGCCAGGCCACTTATGAGGGCTATCCAGGGCAAAATGATCGCTGGGTAGACAACTCAAAGAGAGGCATTGAGGCTCGGCAAGAGCAGACTCGTCGACTTTTAGGTGCTACCCGCAACCTCGATATCAGCGAGTTGCCCGAGCAGCAACAACTGGACTACCAGCTGCTTTACCAGGATTTGCTCGGGGAGGTGAAGGGCTTTCAGTTCCCCGAACATCTACAGCCCATTACCCATATGAGCGGTATCCAGCTCAATGTGCCGAATGTACTCAACAGTATGCCGCAGAGTACGGTTGCTGATTACGAAGATATTCTGACACGCCTATCAAAGCTACCAACTTTGGTAACACAGACACAGACGCTGATGCAGCAGGGATTAAGAAAAGGGGTTACTCCGCCGCAAATCACTCTGCGTGAACTACCCCGGCAGATCCGCGCGCTGATCCCCACAACTCCCGAGCAGAGTCCTCTACTCAGTGCTTTTGCGGAAATGCCCAGCGCCATCCCCAAAACGAAACAAAAAAGCCTTCGCCAGCGCGCCCTCGCCATCTACGCAAGCCAGTTATTACCAGCATGGCGAGACATGGCGGAATTTATCGAAAGGGAATACATTCCTGGAGCACAGAAAGGCATCGCCCTCAGCAGTCGCCCAGACGGTCTACGCTGGTATGCCTACAAAGTAGAAAAGAGCACCACCACTCACCTTAGCCCGGAAGAAATCCACCGCATAGGCTTGGCCGAAGTGAAGCGTATCCGTGCAGAGATGCAAGCTGTCATGCAGAAGACAGGCTTCCAAGGTGACTTCAAGGCCTTTACCGAATTCCTGCGCACTGACCCACGCTTTTACCACACCAGCCGTGAGGCCCTGTTACGAGACTACCGAGATATTGCCAAGCGCATCGATGGCGAGCTGCCCGCCCTGTTTGGTACCTTGCCCAGGCTGCCCTATGGAGTTAAACCCATTCCCGGCTACTCGGAGCAGTCACAGACCACAGCCTATTACCAGCCTGGCTCCAGCGAAGCCGGCCGCGCGGGTATCTTCTTTGCCAATACCTACAACCTGCCCAGTCGACCCAAATGGGAAATGGAAGCGCTGACGGTACATGAGGCAATGCCTGGCCACCATTTACAGATTGCCCTGGCCCAGGAGCAAGCTGATATTCACCCATTGCGACGCATGGCTCTCTATACCGCTTTTGTGGAAGGCTGGGGCCTCTACTCCGAAAGCCTCGGTTATGACCTGGGTTTGTACAAAGATCCCTACAGCGAGTTTGGGGCGCTGACCTACGATATGTGGCGCGCCGTGCGTCTGGTTGTAGACACCGGCATGCATCAGCTGGGCTGGAGCCGTGAGCAGGCAATTGACTATTTTATGGAAAATAGTGCCAAGCCTCTGCACGATGTCACCGTGGAAATTGATCGCTACCTGGTTTGGCCTGGACAGGCACTGGCCTATAAATTAGGGCAATTAAAAATTAAGGAGCTACGTGCAAAAGCAGAAGAGGAACTCGACAATAATTTTGATATCCGCAGCTTCCACGATGCCCTTCTTGGCGCCGGTGCCCTGCCCTTAAATATTCTCGAAACACGAATGAACAGCTGGATTGAAAGCCAGGGCTCTGCATCGGCCCAGGTTACTCCCCCTGTAACATCACAAATCTCTGCGGGCTAGATAAACGAAAGGGCAGGTATTTCCTGCCCTTTTTTATGACTGAAGTATCCGCTAAAAACCCTCTAATTAAATCACCACTCGGAAGATACAGATAAATAGATTGCGCGTGGCTCCCCAGGAAAATACCTGTCCCCAGCAAAGCTGCTATAGTCCGCTCGCTCTGCGTAAGCCCTATTGGTTAGATTTAACATCCTTGCTGAGAGAGCCCAACGATCAAATTCCCACCGGGCTCGCAGATTCAATAAGTTATGCCCAGAATATTCATGCTGATTTTGGGGGTCGGTGTAATAGCGCCCCTGATACAACCACTCCAGTTCAGCGTTTATACCTTGCCGAGGTTGCCACTGCAGGCGATAGCTACCGAAAGCCCTGGGAGCTGAATCCACAAGATTGCCATCCAGTAGTACTCCCCTCAGCTCTCGCCCATCTCGATAATGGTGCTCCGCATAACTGGAAGAAGCCTCCAGTCGCCAGTCCTGGGCAAATTTATAGCCAAGAGCCACCTCTACACCGCGATGTGAGGTTTTTCCATTAGATTGGTTAAAGTACTCCGTATCCCGAAAAATCACATTGCGCTTGCGCATTCCATAAGCGACGAGCTCATAAGAAAGGTTTTCCTTAATAGCTCGTACCCCCAATTCAATACTGCTGATTTGCTCGGACTCCAATTCGGCAACAGTTTGTTCGCGCTGTAAACGGTAAAGTTCTGTTGCCTGGGGAACCCGATATCCTTGAGTCATATTTACAAATAATTGCAGGCCTGATGTGAAATCGTAAGTAGCTCCTAGTTTGGGTGACCAATTCTGGAAACTGTCTTTGCGGTCTTCTGGCCGGCTAAACCTACAGCCACCAAAGCCACAAGGGAGACCATCCTCGGCCGTACGGCCAGAAAGCATTTTATTGTTGTAGTCATACTGTACCGACTCAAAACGTACACCGCTGTAAAGCTTTAAAGTATCGGTAACATTCCAGGTAGCCAAAGTAAAAGGAGCAACGCTGTAAGCATTTACTTGATAGTCATAGTGCTTACCTGCGGGGATAGTCTCCCGCAAAAAATCTGTTCCCTCAGTTGGATCTTTTTGGAGTTCTCGTAAGTAGCCTTGAGTAAATTCTGTATCTAGCCCCATTACTACTTCCAAGTTACCTTCCCAGTTAAAAAGATAGCTACTCCGCAAGCCGATACTCTCCTGGCCATTTTCTTCCAACGCCTGCCCCGGCAAATAATGCTGCAGAAAACGCATATCTGTTTTTCTAAGATAAGGGGCCAGTGATAGCTTTTTTCCCGAGCTCAAATCAATATCGAGAATGGAGTAAAGCCGTACCGCGGAGGCATCGCGGAATGCTTCTGGATTCGGGTTTTCCCTGTCCCGCTGATCATCCCGATAGGCATTGTATCCTTCGATATAACCCGCTGTTTCCTGATTTAAATTCGTTACTGCCAGACGAGAACGGATTTGTGTCTTCCCTGTAGTGACAGAGTGCAAAAGGCTGAGCTTTTGTTGATCGTAACCAGAGTGGTCCCGATAACCACCATCAGATGCCAGGGAAAGATCTGCTCGCACTCTGCCTTTGTTAGAAAGGTTAGATTCTGCCGAAATACTGGCTCGATAGTAATCGTGAGGACCACCTTCAAAGCCTAAAATGCCAGAAAAGGCCTTGGTATTTTCTTCAATTTCCGGACTCAGAATATTCACGACACCATGCATAGCATTGGAACCATACAGGGTGCTGGCCGGGCCGCGAATAACTTCAATTCTCTGAGCCATTTCACTATGGGATTCAAACAACTCATTTATATTGCAGAATCCATGTGCCCGCAGAGGGATGCCATCCTCCATTGTCAGCACACTGCCACAGGCTCCAGCCCCAGACAGTACTGGCGAACGCAATGCGGGTAAATATTCCTGGCCGTTACCCCTTGCCACATTGGCCCCAGGAACCCGCGCTAAACTTTGCTGGATATGGTTGTGCTTAATCAGCTTTAACTCGAAACGATCAACCATGGAGAAACTTTCTGGATAATCCTGAAACTGTTTCTCAACACGACTGGCGGTGACAACGACCGACTCTATTTTCGCCGAATCCGACAAAGCCACCTGACTGACCGACAAAAGTATTAACACCAGGTTCTTGGTTTTTATTAACATGCTTCCAGCTTATTTTTCCTTCGATACCAGTCAACCATACAGGACCTGGGCAGGGTTTTCCCACTCTCCCGTCTTCTACTCTCAGAGCCTCCTTCCGCATTAAACTATCAAGCTCCCTGTCAAAAGCTATACCGAAGTAAAAACACGCTATAAAAAGGCGTCATCTGCAAATTAGTCAATCTATTTTCCCTAACTTCTAGGCAAAGTGGCAGATAGCTATTCTCCGACCTAACCTCCAAGAGGAGGTCGAAATAAGGTTTTTTAAAAATTACCCTTTAAAGAGGAAAAGCATGGCCTGGTTCTACCTGTTAATGGCCGGTCTTTGTGAAATAGGCTGGGTGCTGGGGCTAAAAATATCCCAAGAGGCATCGACTCGCCTGCTGGGTGTTGTAATGGCGGTCGTATTTATTGGCCTCAGTGGGTTTTTATTGTGGTTGGCCCAGCGAGAGATTCCCATTGGCATCTCCTATGCCGTCTGGACCAGTATCGGTGCGGCCGGTGCCTTTCTGATGGGAGTCATTTTCTTTGGTGAGACAGCCAGTCTCGGACGATATCTCGGAGTACTGTTAATTATCGTAGGGGTAGTCACATTAAAATTGGCCCGCTAGCTTGTATAAACGCTTTGAAGGGCAGCGAATGCTGCCCTTCAAAGCCTGGTTAAATAGCGCTTAAAAAAATAGAGGTGTAAAAAAAGAGGCAGTCATTTTTTCAATCCTCTCCGTGATACTTACTTTTACACGCCTGGTTTTGCACAGATCGATACATCTGGGATAGCGCTCTCTCCCCTGCCCGTTTCTGCGCCAGAGTTTGACCGTTACGGCTTAGTTCATGTTGCAGTTTTTGCCAATTGCGCAAGCGCCGATCATCCAACGAACCGCCCGTTATTGCCTCTTGTACCGCACAGCCTGGCTCCGACTGGTGCTGGCAGTCAGAGAAGCGACACTCTCTGGACAAGGCCTCAATATCAGAAAAAGTCTCCGCCACGCCATCTTCAACATGCACCAACCCCAGCTCCCGCATTCCAGGGCTATCGAGTAACAACGCTCCCCAACTCAGGGAGTGAAGAGAGCGTTTCCGTGTAGTGTGGCGCCCTTTGCTGTCGGCTTCACGAATGGTCCCAGTCTCAGCCAGGGATTCGCCAGACAGCGCATTTAGCAAAGTGGATTTACCCACTCCAGAAGAACCTAACAGCGCGATAGTTTCCCCAGGTAAGCACCACTGGCGCAGCTGTGCCACGCTTTCTCGATCCAGGCTATTTACTATTGCAGCGGGTAACTCGCCGAATGGACGCAATGCCTGAAGAAAAGGGGCTGTATCTTCACACAGGTCGGCCTTAGTCAGAATCAGGTGTGGGCTGCAACCGGACTCCCGAGCCAGAGCCAAATAGCGCTCAATACGTGAGAGGTTAAAGTCATCATTCAGGGAAGAAACAATAAAGACACTATCGACATTGGCGGCGATCATCTGCACCTGATGCCCCCCAGGTGCCATGCGCTCAAACTGGCTGCTGCGGCTCAACAAACGCACGAAATATCCACTGCTCTTCTCTAACAACAGCCAATCCCCCACCGCGGGCAAATTAGCCACAAGACTCCCGGTTAGGGGAAGGGACACAGTCCCCTGCTCGCCGGCCAATTCCAGGCGACTACGGTGTACAGCCATAACCCGCAGCGGCAAACACTGTTCGAGTTCTTCGAGCGTCAGCTGCTGTTGGAAAAAAGACTTCCAGCCGAGTTTTTGTAGTGGAGAAGCTTCCCGCTCAATTTTGATAGATGGGGATTTAGTGCCAAGCCTGTTAACAGACCGGCGGGTAAAGTGAGATTTACTCAAGATTGAAACCCTCTGGGCGCAACAAAGCACCAAGCGACCGCACATACGCGGCCAACAGAGCTTTCTCAGGGAAAGCCCGACGTCTAGGAATCTATCGCCGGGCGTGGGCAGCTGGAGGCTGCTACTGGACCCGACGGAGGGTTGCAACAATCATCAATCATCCTCCGCAGTTACTGAGTTCTGGACTCCGCCATAGTATCTGGCGGGTTATGGGCAAATTAGCACTACCAGGGGATAGGAGCAAGGATAATCCTAGGAAGCCTCTTAGTAATTGCCCCGCTACAAAAAGCAAAGCCGGCAAAAGCCGGCCTTCGAATCCGATTACAGCGAGTGCATCACCTTTCTCGACTCACCATAACCCGATCAGTTGAGTATAGATCCGGCTTTTTCTTTCGCCATCGCGTTTACTCGAGAAGCATCTTCTCCTGCGGGTGTTTCCACCAAGTGACGAATTTATAAAGGTTTTATGACACCCCCAACCACCTCCCCCAGACCTCCACCTCCTCGGGGTGGGAGGCCGTCAATGCGTGACTGCGATTCAATACCAACTGAGAGAACCGCAATAAGTACAAGAAAAAATGGGAAGCGCTATGCCAACAACAAAATTTACAGGACCCGGCACAAGGGCCGGGCTGATTCTGGGGGCTGTCTTCTGCTCCATCCAAATACCGGTTTGGGCATCTGACACACCAGATCCCACAGAGGTCAATATTCCCGGCAACCTACAAAGCCAACTGGGCTGCGATGGCGACTGGCAACCAGGTTGTGTCGCCACCCTGCTCCGCTATGACAGCGAAGACGACAAATGGCAAGGCAACTTTTTGATACCCGGCGGCAACTGGGAGTACAAAGCCGCTCTCAACAATAGCTGGGATGAAAATTATGGCTGGGGCGGCCAGCGGGACGGCGGTAATATTTCCCTTAGCCTGGATGAGGCTCGCGAAGTTAAATTTATCTACGACCACGAGAGTCACTGGATCACCGACAACCACAATAGCGTGGTCGCCACTGTAGCCGGCAACTTCCAATCCCTGCTCGGGTGCCCGGGAGACTGGCAACCCAGTTGCCTGCGCAGCTGGATGCAAGATGCCGATGGAGATGGCACCTACACCTTTATCACCTCAGCGCTGCCTGCCGGTTCCTATGAATTCAAGGTAGCCCTGCACGAAGGCTGGGAGGAGAGCTACGGCAACAATGGAGCCAACGTCAGCTTTACCGTGGCCGCCGATTACGACGAAATCTATTTTGCTTTTGATTCGAATAGTAAAGAAGTCACCGTCAGCAGTGACGGCTTCGCCAAGGGTGACCTGAGCAGCGATAAAGCGCACTGGGTGGATGCCAGCAGCTTTGCCTGGGATATCCAGGTGCAGGAAGGTGCAAAGGTTAAATTGCACTACAGCAACAGCGCCGAGCTAAAACTGGAGGACGGTGATATCCGTTCCGATGGCACCATCGATCTCACCCCTCTCGCCACCCTGCCCGACAGCGCCCAACAAAAATTCCCACACCTGGCCAGTTTCAGTGCCTGGCAATTGCCAGGGCAGGCCTCCACCAGTGATCTGGTCGCCCAGCAGCTCGCCCTCGCCGCTTACGATGCGGAGGACAACTTACTGGATGCGACTGGTGTGCAGATGGCAGGTGCGCTCGATGACCGCTTTTACTACGACGGTGAACTCGGTGCCCGTGTCGGCGAGGAGAGTATCCAACTCGATCTTTGGGCACCCACCGCACAGGCAGTAAAGCTGCACCTGTTTACAGACTCCAGCAGCGATAGCGCCGATCAGGTGGTATCCATGCTGCGCGATGAATCTACCGGGGTTTGGAGTGCCGATATCGACAAGCAGTGGGACCGCAGTTTTTATCTCTATGAGGTCGAGGTGTACTCCTACTTCAGCCGCCAGATTGAAACCAACCTGGTCACCGACCCCTATTCCCTGAGTCTCTCCATCAATAGTGGCAAAAGCCAGATCATTAACCTGAATGACAGGGACCTGAAGCCGCGCGGTTGGGATCGCCTGCGCAAGCCCAGGTTAACCCAGCCGGAAGATATCAGTGTCTACGAGCTGCACGTACGCGATTTCAGTATTGCGGATCAAACTGTCCCCGAAGCAGAGCGCGGCACCTTCAAGGCTTTCACCCGCAAGCACAGCGACGGCATGCGCCACCTCAATAAATTGGCCCGCGCCGGCCTCACCCATATCCACCTGCTGCCGGCCTTTGACTTTGCCACAGTCAATGAGGATCGCACGCAACAGCAGCAAACACCTGACCTCTCAGAATACGCATCGGACAGCAGCGAGCAGCAGGCCCAGGTAGATGCAATTCGCGATACCGATGGCTTTAACTGGGGCTACGATCCATTGCACTACACGGTCCCCGAAGGCAGCTATAGCAGCGCTCCCGATGGACCTGCGCGCATTCGCGAATTCCGTCAAATGGTGCAAGGGCTATCCCACTCCGGCCTGCGACTGGTGATGGATGTGGTTTACAACCACACCAGCTCCTATGGCCAATACGACAACTCCGTACTCGATAAAATCGTCCCCGGCTATTACCACCGCCGCAATCTGGAGGGCGGTGTGGAAATGAGCAGCTGCTGCGCAAATACCGCCAGTGAGCACGCCATGATGGAAAAGCTGATGATCGATTCCCTGGTCACCTGGGCCCGGGCCTATAAGGTGGACAGCTTCCGTTTCGATCTGATGGGACACCATAGCCTCGACAATATCCTCAAGGCGCAAGCGGCACTGCAATCACTGACCCCGGTAGCCGATGGTGTCGATGGCAACGCTATCTACCTGTACGGCGAGGGCTGGAATTTTGGCGAGGTGGCTGACGATGCTCGCTTTGTACAGGCCCGCCAGGGCAATATGGCGGGCAGCGGTATAGGCACTTTTAACGATCGCCTGCGCGATTCCGTGCGTGGCGGCAACCCCTTCGGAGGCTTTGAGGAGCAGGGCTTTGGTACCGGTCTATTCACCGACAGCAACGGCAAGTTTGAGGGAGAAGATGAGCGTGCCACACTGCTAACCCTGGCAGATAAAGTCCGCATTTCCCTCGCCGGCAACCTGGCGGATTATCCTTTTGAAGATGCCAACGGCAATATCATTACCGGCAGCGAGCTGGTCTATAACGGCCAGCCCACCGGCTATACCGCCGACCCGCAGGAATCCATTAATTATATTGCCGCCCACGACAACGAGACGCTGTTCGACGGAGTACAGATCAAAGCCAGCGACAGCGCCGACTTGGCTGAACGAGTGCGTATCCAGGCATTCAGTAATTCCCTGGTTCTGTTCGCCCAGGGAGTGCCGTTTATCCACGCAGGCCAGGATTTCCTGCGCTCAAAGTCGATGGATCGGGACAGTTACAACTCCGGTGACTGGTTTAATGCACTGGACTTCAGCCTCGCCACCGATAATTGGGGTATAGGTTTGCCTATCGCGGATAAAAACGAAGATAACTGGTCCCTGATACAACTTTTACTGGCAAACCCGGAATTGGCTCCCGAGCGCCGGCACCGTTTGTGGAGCTCCGCTCTATTCCGCGAGCAGCTGGCGATTCGCAACAGCTCTCCCTTGTTCCGCTTGTCTGATGCAGAGTCCGTAGAGGCACACCTCAATTTCCTCAACACTGGACCCGACCAGATTCCTGGGTTGATTGTGATGGAGTTATCCGATTCCAATGGCAACATCGATCGCCGCTTTGAACGTATTGTGGTGCTGTTTAATGGCGATAATGAAATGGTGGAATTTAGCAGCGAAAACCTTATTGGTGAGTACCTGTTCAAGCATCCACGTCAGCGCCGCTCTGTAGACCCACGCCTGTACAAAGTGAAATTTGATAGGAGCAGCGGCACCTTTACTCTGCCCGGCCGAACTACCGCAGTATTTGTGCAGCCACGCCGCAGATATTAATTCTCTGCAGATTAAAAAAGGCCGGATTTTCCGGTCTTTTTTTGGATTTTTTAGAAACTTATTTCCGGCTTTCACCAAGTAATAACCCCACAATTGTCATATTCCGCAGATTGATTTAGCTTGTGCCTAAATAATAAATAGGTGTACAAATCATGAAGCGTTTCCTTCTCAGCAGTATTGCAGCGACTCTTTTCTCTTCCTCAGTACTGGCAGAAACCATTATCCACGCAGGCACACTGCTCGCTGTTCCCGGTAAAAAACCTTTAAAAGAGCAAAGCGTAATAATCGAGGATGGCAGGATTACTTCCATCCGCCCTGGTTATGTGAATAGAGATGATGCCGAAGTCATTGATCTTAAGGACAGCTTCGTAATGCCGGGCTTAATGGATATGCACGTTCACCTGCAAACTGAGTTGGGCCCCAAAAACGATTCCGAAGCCCTAAAGATGTCCATGCCATTGACCCAAATGCGCTCGCAAATGTTTGGCATGCGTATTCTGAAATCTGGTTTTACCACTGTACGCGATGCGGGTAATAGCGGTGAAGAAATGTATGCGATGCGCGATGCGATCAATAATGGCTGGGTAGATGGCCCACGTATTATCGCAGCCGGCGGAGTGGGTATTACCGGAGGGCACGCAGATATCAGTGGAGTCAGCCCCGAGTTAATGGCACTGCATGACGATAAAACCAGAACGGTATGCGACGGCCCCTATGATTGCCGCCGCGCGACCCGTCATGCAATCAAATACGGCGCTGACTTTATCAAGATTACCTCTACCGGTGGTGTACTTACTGATCGCGCTACAGGTACCGGCCAGCAGATGGAAATCGATGAGCTAAAAGAGGTGGTCCTGGCAGCCCAGCGCATGGGTCGCAAAGTGGCCAGTCATGCGCATCAGGAAGAAGGGATTATCGCTGCACTGGAGGCCGGTGTAGACAGTATTGAGCACGGTACCTACGCAGGTCCCCGCGCTCATAAGCTATTTAAAGAAACCGGCGCTTACCTGGTTCCGACTCTTCTCGCCGGCGATACCGTGGTACAGCTGGCAAAAAATACTGATGTTTTATCTGAAGCTCAGAAGGAAAAAGCCATACGTGTTGGCACAGATATGCGCGGCAATTTCCGTAAAGCGGTCGATGCCGGAGTAAAAATTGCCTTCGGTACCGACTCAGGTGTATCCAAGCACGGCATCAATGCACGCGAGGCGGTCCTGATGAGTGAAGCCGGTATGGACAATATGGCCATCCTCCAGTCCGCTACCGTTAACGCCGCAGATCTGATCGATATGAGCGATTCACTGGGCACCATTGAATCCGGTAAATACGCCGATATTATCGCCACCGATGGCTCGCCACTGGATAATATCGATGAGCTTTTAGATGTGGATTTTGTGATGAAAGGGGGCAAGGTCTTTAAAGATTAGAAGCCCAATATTTTAGGAACCTCTGAATTATTCAAAGCCGAACTCCAAATACTCGAGCTCGGCTTTAATTAATTTCCACAAAAAAAGGCCGGGATTATCCGGCCTTTTTTATGGGGGTGTCTGAAGGAGGTTAAAAGTTATTTTTCTTCTTTCCCTTCCTCATCCTCATTTTCAATCAAATGACCAAGCTTACCTTTCTTGGTGGACAAATACTTGGCATTGTGAGGATTGCGCCCGGACTGGTGCGGCAGGCGCTCAGTCACATTTATACCCAAGTCCTCCAACGCTTTTACTTTGCGCGGGTTATTGGTCATCAAGCGAATGGCATGAATACCCAGGTGGTCGATCATCGCTTTCAGAATTGAATAATCCCGCATATCGGCGCCAAAGCCGAGTTGCTCATTGGCCTCCACGGTATCCGCACCGCAATCCTGCAAATGGTAAGCACGGATCTTGTTTAAAAGGCCTATGCCACGGCCCTCCTGGCGCAGGTAGAAAATAGCTCCACGTCCTTCCATGGCAATGCGGTGCATGGCATGTTGCAACTGGGCACCACAATCGCAACGCAGGGAAAACAGGGCATCACCGGTCAGGCATTCCGAGTGAATGCGGGCCAGTAGGGGCTCGTTGGTATCGAAGTCCCCCATGGTGAGCACCACATGCTCCTTGCCGGTCTCCACTTCTTCGAAGCCGTGCATTTCAAACATACCCCAGGAAGTGGGCAGCTTTGAGGATTCCACATAACGAATGGTCAACTTAATACCTCTTCACGTCAGTTGCGGGCGCGCAGTATCAGCACACCCCTCTGCTGTTCCATATCTAACCGGCCGAGAAAACTGTTTCCCAGAAGCACCACTTGGGGAAAGTTATCAGTGTGCACGGTAGCTTCTACATTGTGCAATTTAATGCCACCGATAGTGACACTGCTGAGATTGATCAAATAAGCACTGGTGATACCACTGGCCGTCGACACCGGTATGCGCTTGGCACCATTAAGATTTAAGCGCAGACGCTGGGCGGTGGGGTAATTGATTGCCAGAGTAGTCGCTCCGGTATCCACCATCACCGGAACCCGCATCCCATTAATCCAGGCATCGGTATTGAAATGGCCACGACTATCTCCCATCAAACGCACTTCGGCGCGCTCAGCCTGGGCATAGCTTGCGGCGATGGGCGCATCCAGGGTGAGCTTCTGTTCGCGTCCATTCACTCGAACACGCGCGTAACTGGTCGTCGATTCAATCAGGCCAACCCCTTCCGGTGATTGTTGGCCTGCCTTAAGAATGCGTTGGCGGCCATCGATTTCCAGCATGGCGCTATCGCCAAACAAACCCTTCAGCTGTACCTGTTGTGCCCAGGCTGTACTGGAAACCAGTAACCCCAGCAGAAGCCAAAATGCCTTGTGCATCGATAATCCCTATCCACTAAGCCCCTACAAAAAACACGGTTATTTGCAATATTAAAGCTGCATAAACGGCGGCCAGTATATCGTCGAGCATAATTCCGACGCCACCCTGTACCCGCCGATCTGCCCAACCGATGGGCGGTGGCTTGGCGATATCGAACAGGCGAAAAAGTACGAAACCGTAAAGTGCCCAAATCCAGCCAGCCGGGGCCATAAACATAGTGAGCCAGTAGCCCACCATCTCATCCCAAACGATGCCCCCATGGTCATGTACACCGAGCTTCTTTGCCGCAGCGCCACATAAATAACACCCCACTAAACCCGTCACCACTAGGATTCCCAGGTACCAAGATGGGGGGAGATCTTTCATCAGCCACCAAAAAGGTATGGCAGCCAGAGTGCCAAAAGTACCCGGTGCCTTGGGTGCCAGCCCCGAACCAAAACCAAAAGCCAGCAGCAGAGTAGGATCGCGCAAAAGCTCGGAAAAACTGGGGTTATGTATTCTCATTGTCTTATTTCCAAAGCCACCACCGGCACTTCCGGGCCAATACCATTTAAAAATGCTGATAGCCAGTGACCGCTGGCGACCAAGGGTTGCCATTATGCCAGCAGCGCACCCCGGTACTGCCCTCAATGAGGGTGCCGATAGCAGTTACTTTCAGGCCCAGTTGGTCCAAATCTGCAACCCGCTGCTGGGGAACGGTAAAACAGAGTTGGTAATCATCGCCACCGCCTGTAGCCAGAGCCATTGCTTTCTCTGCGGCAAGAGTTTGCGCCAAGGGAGAAACGGCCAATCGCTCCAGATGAATATCAGCGCTGACACCGCTGGACTCACAAATATGTCCAAGGTCCGCGAGCAGACCATCGGAAATATCCAGAGCCGCACTGGCCAACTCGGCAATCGCCGCAGCCACAGGGAATTGGGGTTCGGGATAATAGAAGGCGCGTTCACACTGCAACAGCACATCGGCATTCACCCGCTGCTCTCCCAGCACCACCGGCAGAGCGGCGGCAGCAGCACCTAGAGGACCGCTGACATAAACGTGATCACCGGGGCCGGCACGGTCTCGGCGCAGTGGCGATTCCGTGTGTCCGATCACCTGAATGGTGATCGACAAAGGGCCCGCAGTGGTATCACCCCCAACCAGAGAAACACCAAACTGTGCCGCGGTCTGCAGCAGGCCATCGGCAAATTTGCGCAACCAAACTGCATCACTGTCAGGCAGGGTCAGGGCCAGGGTAAACCAGAGTGGGCGCGCATTCATTGCCGCCAGGTCACTGAGATTAACCCTGAGTGCACGCGCGGCAATAGCAGCGGGGTCCGCATCAGCGGGAAAGTGGCGGCCTTCCACCAGGGTATCCATAGAGGTGGCCAGCTGCCCCGAGGCAGGTGCCTGCAATAGAGCGCAGTCGTCACCTATACCCAAAGCAACCCCTTCGCCCACAGGAGCACTGGCGAAAAAATCGCGGATAATTTCAAATTCGCCCGGCGCAGTTCCCATCAGCGTAACTTCAGGACTTCTTGTCTGCAGCCACTTCCGCAGTGCGCAGGTCTGCAGCAGTCTTATCCAGGATGCCGTTGATGAACTTGAAGGCGTCGGTAGGGCCGAATTTTTTCGCCAGTGCGACTGCTTCGTTAATCACTACTTTGTAGGGCACATCGATGCGGTTTTTCAGTTCATAAGTGGCCATGCGCAGCAGGGCGCGGGACACCGGGTCCAGATCTTCCACTTTTCGATCCAGATGGGAGGAGTAAGCACCTTCTACTTCGTCGAGGTTTTTGGCTACCCCGTGGAAGATATCGCGGAAATATTCCACGTCGGCTTTGCTCATATCGTTGTCGGTATGGAACTCGGCTTCAATCGCATTGAGGCTGGCGCCGGCCATTTGCCATTGGTAGAGCGCCTGCATGGCGTAGTGGCGCGCCTTGCGGCGGGCAGATGCAGTTACGGTCATTGTCTTTTCCGGTAGATACTTCTCAGAATGGGCAGCGCCGACGCAACTGGCCGGCGCTGGGCAATTAGATTTTGCCGAGTAGGGAAACCATTTCCAGGGCGGTTTCGGCAGCTTCACAACCTTTGTTGCCAGCCTTGGTGCCGGAGCGCTCGATAGCTTGCTCAATGGAGTCCACAGTCAACACACCAAAGGTCACCGGAATACCGGTATTCAGGGATACCTGAGCCAGACCTTTGGTGCACTCACCAGCGACATATTCGAAGTGCGGAGTGCCGCCACGAATCACCGCGCCCAGTGCAATAATCGCATCAAATTTTTTGGTTTCCGCCAACTTTTGCGCGGCCAGCGGGAATTCGAAGGCACCGGGGGCGTAGTAGATGGTGATATCCTCATCCTTGATGCCCTTGCGGCGCAAGGTATCAAGGGCGCCGTCTTTGAGGCTCTCAACCACAAAGCTGTTCCAACGGCTCACCAGCAGCGCATACTTACCTGTACTGCCGACAAAATCCCCTTCAATCACTTGAATGTTGCTCATAATGTCCAATCCGTATTTCTTTCCATACCCGTGCCATTTCAAATGCGCCGGGAAACATTCTGTTATTACTCTTCGACGTTCAAGTACTCTTCCACTTCCAGTTCAAAACCGGAAATAGCGCTGAACTTAAACGGCGCACTCATTAGGCGCATCTTGCGCA
Organism: Microbulbifer mixtoriginis (SeqCode); assembly: GCF_052466765.1. NCBI lineage: Bacteria > Pseudomonadati > Pseudomonadota > Gammaproteobacteria > Cellvibrionales > Microbulbiferaceae > Microbulbifer > Microbulbifer mixtoriginis (SeqCode). Next base: position 3,225,329 of record NZ_CP174289.1, on the reverse strand, counting down.
CCTTGAGATCACGCAGTATCTGCGAACCGGTACCCACCTGCTTGTACACTAAGTCCTGGCTGGGGCGCTGCTGCTTGCCGCTGATCAGCCAATCGATACTCTCCTCGATTTCCTCGGTGGTCTCGTTATGGCAGATCAATACCACCACACCTTTGCCCTCTTTCTCGATGCGCTGCATGGCGCGGCGGAAAGTCCAGGGGACAAATTTTTCATCACCGCGCTGGATGGTGAGTACATCGCGCAGGGTGTTGCCCACATGTACGCGCACCAGGGTTGGCTCCTCTGGCGTAGGCTCGCCTTTGATAAAGGCGAAGTGGCGCTCGCGGCGGGCCTTGTCGAGATAGGTGCGCAGTTTAAACTCGCCAAACTCGGTACGCACTTTGCGTTCGTTGACGCACTCCACGGTTTTCTCGTTGAGCGCGCGGTAAGTAATCAAGTCGGCAATGGTGCCGATCTTCAGGTTGTGCTCTTTCGCGAACTTTTCCAGATCCGGGCGGCGTGCCATGGTGCCATCGTCATTCATGATTTCAACGATTACCGCGGCCGCCTCGAAACCCGCCAGGCGAGAAAGATCACAGCCGGCCTCAGTATGGCCGGCACGGCTCAGTACGCCACCGGGCTGGGCCATAATCGGGAAAATATGTCCGGGCTGAACGATATCGCTGGGTTTGGCATTTCTATTTACGGCGGCGCGCACGGTACGCGCACGGTCCGCAGCGGAAATACCGGTGGTCACCCCTTCGGCAGCTTCGATAGAGACGGTGAAGTTGGTGCTGAACTGGGCACCGTTATCCCGCGACATCAGCGGCAGGTCCAGCTGCTCACAGCGCTCCTTGGACATGGGCATACAAATCAGGCCGCGGGCATGGGTAGCCATAAAGTTAATATCTTCGGCGCGCACCTGCTCCGCTGCCATCACCAGGTCACCCTCGTTTTCGCGATCCTCATCGTCCATCAGGATTACCATTTTGCCCTGGCGGATATCGTCGATCAGTTCTTCAACCGTATTTAATTCCATTGCTAACTCTGGATAAATTAATCAATTGCAAATTGAGCGGCTTTCCCTGCAGTTACACTCACCCGCCCTCACTGGCGCGGCATGCCGGGATAAAGCCAGCTAGCGCTTGTAAAACCCGTTCTGGGCGAGAAATTCGAGTGTCATACCACCGTCGCTGGATTTGGCCGCCTCCTCGCCAAGAAGCAGGCGCTCCAGGTAGCGTGCGATCAAGTCCACCTCAAGATTGACCCGGGTGCCAGCCGCGTAGCCCTGCATAATCGTTTCCTGCAAGGTATGCGGCACAATGGTGAGTTCAAACTCAGCACCGTCCACCGCGTTAACGGTGAGACTGGTACCATCGACAGTAATCGAGCCCTTGTGGGCAATATAACGAGCCAGATTATCCGGTGCGCGCAGGCGAAAACGCTCGGCACGGGCCTCGGATTTACGCCACACCACCTCGCCGATACCGTCCACATGGCCGCTGACAATATGGCCGCCAAGGCGGGTTTGTGGGGTCAATGCCTTCTCCAGGTTGACCCTATCCCCGCGCTTCCAGCTGCTGACACTGGTGACATCCAGCGTCTCCGCGGAAACATCCGCCCAGTAGCCATCACCGGGCAGCTCCACTACGGTCAGACAGACGCCGTTGGTGGCGATACTATCACCAAGCTGCACATCGGCGAGGTCCAGTTTGCCGCTCCTAACACGCACGCGCAGATCCCCACCACGCGGCTGCAGATCGGCAATCTCGCCGACCGCCTCAATAATTCCAGTAAACATCAGCGCTCGATATCCGTGGTTGCGGTGATGCGCCAGTCGTGGCCGACCGCGCGCATATCGGTAATCGTGATCGGCAGCACCGAGCCCATACGCTCGATGGGCAATTCAAACAGCGGCCGCGCCGTGCTGCCGAGCAGCTTGGGCGCCAGATAGACAATCAATTCGTCTACGTGCCCCCGGTAGAGAAACTCACCGGAAAGGATCGCACCGCTTTCTATCAGTACTTCATTGCATTCGCGTCGGGCCAACTCTTTGAGCAGGGCAAGCAGGTCTACCCGACCGTCCTTGTCCTGAGGTAAAACGACAACTTCGGCACCGGCGTTTTCCAGTCGCTGACGACGCTCTGGATCGGCGCGCTCAGTAGTGCACACCAGTGTGGGGGCGTCCCCCTGCAAAATAAAGGCCTTTGCCGGCGTGCGCAGCTGGCTGTCGACAATAACGCGCAGGGGCTGAACTTCTGCAGCCTGTTCCGCTTCGAGCAGCTCCAGCGCCATCTCATCGGCGCGCACATTGAGATTCGGGTTGTCGAATCGCACAGTCTCTACGCCAGTTACCACTGCACAGCTGCGCGCACGCAGGCGCTGCACATCGGCGCGCGCAGCCGGGCCCGAAACCCATTTGGATTCACCGCTGGCCATGGCGGTGCGACCATCTAAACTCATCGCAGATTTGCTGCGCACCAGGGGTAACCCCAAGGTCATACGCTTGATAAAACCCGGGTTGAGCGCACGGCAGCGCTCTTCCAGCACTGGCCCCTCTACCTCAATGCCCGCATCGCGCAGTTTCTGCAAACCGCTTCCGGCAACCCTGGGATTCGGGTCTTCCATACCGTAAACCACGCGGGCGACACCGGCCTGTACCAGTGCCTCGGCACAGGGACCTGTGCGGCCACTGTGGCTACAAGGTTCAAGGGTCACATAGACGATGGCGCCGCGGGCCCGCTCGCCCGCATCGCGCAGGGCTTCTATTTCAGCGTGGGGTTCGCCAGCACGCTTATGCCAGCCCTCAGCAATTACTTTGCCATTAGCATCGGTGATCACACAGCCGACCCGGGGATTCGGCATAGTGGTATAGAGACCGCGCTCCGCCAGCTGAATAGCGCGGCCCATCAGTGCCTGGGCACTCTCTACAGCCATTTGACTCATTGCGTTTGGTTTTCCTTACTGGTCAGGCGCTCAATTTCTTCACTGAAGTCGCTGACATCTTCAAAGCGTCGATACACCGAGGCAAAGCGTACATAAGCGACCTCATCCAGCTCGCGCAACTGCTCCATGACCAGCTCACCGATGGCCCTTGCGGGCAGCTCGCGCTCACCCGTTGCGCGCAGCGCATGCTTGATTTGGGAGACTGCGGATTCCACCCGCTCGATACTGACCGGGCGCTTCTCTACCGCGCGCTGGATGCCCGCGCGCAATTTGTCTTCATTGAAGGGCTCGCGCTGGCCATTTTGTTTGATCACCCTGGGCAACAGCAGCTCTGCGCTTTCAAAGGTGGTGAAACGTTCATGGCATTCGAGGCACTCGCGCCGGCGGCGCACCTGATCGCCCTCCGCCACCAGGCGGGAATCGACTACTTTGGTTTCTTCTGCGCTGCAGAAAGGACAGTGCATGTGGGATCGTCCCCAGGGGAATGGAAAATGGGCCGCAGTTTATCACAGCCGTTGCCCCCTGTGACTGCACCACGCACCGCTGCGGTGCAGCACACTGTGATACAGCCATAAAAAAAGCGGCTCACCGAGCCGCTTTTTCTAGCAAAGCTAAATTAGGCTTTCTTGTACACAGGAAACTGTGCACAGATCTCCAGAACTTTTTGCTTCACATCGGCGATGGTGGCTTCAACATCGCCGCCTTCCAGTGCGTCCAGGATATCGCAGATCCAATGGGTCAGCTGCTGGGTTTCCTTCACGCCGAAACCGCGCGTGGTAATCGCCGGAGTACCGACACGCAGTCCACTGGTGATGAAGGGAGAACGCGGGTCATTAGGCACCGCATTTTTATTCACCGTGATATTGGCATTGCCCAGGGCCTCATCGGCATCTTTACCGGTGTATTCCTTACCGATCAGGTCCACTAGCATCAGGTGATCATCGGTGCCGCCAGAAACGATATTGATACCGCGGTCGAGGAAAGTCTCCGCCATAGCGCGGGCATTCTCTACCACCTTCTTCTGATAAGCCTTGTACTCTGGGCTCATGGCCTCCTTAAAGGAAACCGCTTTGGCCGCGATAACATGCATCAGCGGGCCACCCTGACCACCGGGGAATACCGCGGAGTTCAGTTTTTTCTCGATCTCTTCGTTGGCACGGGCCAGGATAATGCCACCGCGCGGTCCGCGCAGGGTCTTGTGAGTGGTGGAGGTCACCACATCGGCGTGGGGAATTGGCGATGGGTATTCACCAGCGGCAACCAGACCGGCTACGTGGGCCATATCTACAAACAGGTAGGCACCCACTTTGTCGGCGATTTCGCGGAAACGCGCCCAATCCATGACGCGGCTGTAGGCGGAAAAACCGGCCACGATCATCTTAGGCTTGTGCTCCAGAGCCAGACGCTCCACTTCCTCGTAATCCACCTCACCGGTTTCCGGGTTCAGGCCGTACTGCACCGCATTATAGATTTTGCCAGAGAAGTTGACGCGGGCACCGTGGGTCAGGTGGCCGCCGTGAGCCAGGCTCATACCTAGCACGGTGTCGCCGGGGGCGCACAGGGCTTGATATACCGCCGAGTTGGCCTGGGAGCCAGAGTGCGGTTGTACATTGGCGTAATCCGCACCAAACAGCGCCTTGGCGCGCTCAATCGCCAGGGTTTCCACTTTATCCACATACTCACAGCCACCGTAGTAGCGTTTGCCCGGATAACCTTCTGCGTACTTATTCGTGAGGCTGCTGCCCTGGGCTTCCATGACTTGTGGGCTGGTGTAGTTCTCGGAGGCGATCAGCTCAATGTGGTCTTCCTGGCGAGAATCCTCTTCGCGGATAGCTTCCCAGATTTCGGGATCGTAAGAAGCGAGCGTGACAGATGAATCAAACATGGTGTTCCCTCGGTAATGCGGGCTGAGTAGAGACTGGTGTAACTCGGTACCACTGTGCTCAGGCCTTGCAACTTGGCCTCAGGCGCCAACAGGCCCCACTGACTACTCAAAGAATCCTGAGCATTTTAGAAAGGCGCGCATTGTACACCAAGGTCACAGGGATTGCGCGAAAACCAAAACCCGGCCAGTTAGCCGTCTTTTGGACTATTGATTGCCTTAGAAATGAGCAATTCAGGGGCCGGACTCATAAGCCACCTCGTTAAAAGCTTGCTTTCCTCAAATACCTTGTCACTGCTGGCCCTTAAACTAAGCCAACATCAAAACCATACTAGGATCACCAGTCACTGCCTCATTCTCACACCAGTGACTTATACCCACCGTCACCAGCTTGTGTGGACCGGTAGGACACCAATAATAATGTATGGCCTATCCTCCTATTGATTTAACCGTTACTCCCCCCCGTAATTAGAGTGCACCACAGCACTCAGCCTCCAAAATAAAAATGAGGAATTAATACTCAAACCCTGTGCGGCAATTAACATGGCTTGAGCCCAATTTCGTTATCTCACAGCCTTTGTATGACTCTAACTCGATAACTGGTTTTGAATAATTTTTAAAAATGGTGCCCTCTAATTTCTTTACTGCGCCAAAATCCTCAGGTTGTACCACTTTTTTTTCGCTACTTGATCCACATCAATTCCTCTCTCGAGTCTGCTGGCAACAATAAGCTTCGAAACTGATCGCGGAGGTCTGGGATGAACAACATCTACCGACAACTCTGTTTAGACCATAAAAATATGCAGCAAATGCTCAATGCCTTTGAGCGCTTGTTACAGGACCTTTTTGGAACTCATGAGCGAGACCCTAACACCCTCTCTCTGATTCTTGACGCACTGGATTATTTTTCTGTTTACCCAGATAAATATCATCATCCGGTAGAAGACTTGATTCTTGCTCGCTTGCTGACCAAACCTGTGCATGACCGAAGTGCTATTTATGAAGCGCAGATGCAGCACGAAAAAATTGCTGCAACCACCAAGCATATGTGTGCACTTTTCTATGCCGTAGCCAATGACGCCATGGTTGAGAGGAGAGTGTTACAAGGAGCTAGTAATAGCTATTTGCAGTTACAGCGAAATCATATTGAGCTGGAAAATTCTGCGATTTTCCCTCAAATAGAGCAATATCTACAGGTAGAAGACTGGAAACAAATATACAGACAGGTCAAGCAGTTAAAAGATCCTTTTTTCGATAAAAACACCAGAAATGTATATGAATCTTTACGCGAATATCTGACTCAACCAGAAACACCCTCACAAGTATTTGCTTAAGATGACCGGGTCATTTCACAAACTATAAAAAGGCGGAGACATGAAAATCAAGCGTCACGGAATCTCCATTGGCATGGAGAGAATTGATGATGATTTCTTCCTGTACATCAAAGCTGTTGGGCAGTTGACCCATGAGGACTACGAATATATAACGCCTTTGCTAGAGTATGCTCTTGAGGGCGTTAAAAAACCAAAGGTACAAATGCTGATTGACTTGCGGGATTTTGAGGGCTGGGGTCTGCACGCGATTTGGGATGAATTCAAGCTAACCCTTAAACATGGCAATGAATTCTGCCGCATTGCTGTACTTGGGGATGAAGGCTGGCAACAGCTGGCCACCAAAGTTGGAGGATGGTTTGTAAGTGGCGAAGTGCGTTACTTTGAGAAGCAGCACGAGGCCATGGACTGGCTGTCACAAGCACCGGAAGAAGTAGAGAAAAAAGGTGCAGAAAAGGAATTAGCTTTCTCCACACACTCCTGATAAGTAGTGGATTCCGGGGGCGTTTTCGCCCCCTTTTTTATTTTTTAATGCTCAAACCCTTATCCTTTCCAGAAAATTTTCGCCACTTCAAAGGCTTCTAAACCTCGCCCTCATAACCACAGTGGGTTCCCGCTATTTCACTAAGCCCCAGTAAATTTTGAATCTGCACTACCCTGCCATTTACTTGGATAACCCCCTGCTTTTGAAAGCGAGTAAACAGACGACTCACCGTTTCTGCAGTTAACCCTAGGTAATTGGCAATATCTGTACGCGACATTGAAAGGATAAATTCATTGGGGGAATAACCTCGACAGGCATAGCGACTGGAAATATTCATAAGCAATGCGGCAAGGCGAGTATCTGCAGAACGCTTGCCAAGCAGCATTAAAATTTCATTCTCCTTGCGCAACTCTTCGGAAAAAATGCTGTAAATCTGTTGCTGCAGGGCCGGAACCTGTTGCGCTAGTACTTCCAGTTGAGCAAAAGGCAGGAGACAGACACTGCTGTCTTCTAACGCCTCGGCATAGCTAGAGTGAACACGGGTACTATAAGCATCGAGGCCAAGTAATTCTCCCGGCAGGGCAAAATGTGTTATCTGGGTATCACCATCTGCGGCAATTACTACATTTTTAAAACTGCCAGAGCGAATCGCGTAGAGATTTTGAAATGAATCGCCAGCCCGGTAGAGAGATTCTCCGGTCTTAATGACCTTCTTTTTTCCAGTAACCTGTTCGAGGCGATCAATCTCTGCCAGAGACAGGCCCGCAGGCAAACAGAGACGCCTGACAGAGCAATTACTGCAACTTACTGGCACTGGTGAATCAGCCATACCCAAATCGCCGTTTAACAATATAGGAAAATTGTAACGGCATTATTGAAAAGCGTCGCCACTCAGAAATAAAACACTAAATATTAAAAAATTAGTATCGAGGCTAACCATCTTTCTAAAACAACGGACCAATATATACTACGTTTACACAATTTCAGACATTACTCTTCTACATAAAAATAATGACTAGCGGGTGCTCCTGGGCTTATCTAAATAAACAAAGCCCTGCGAAAACAATGAACTTTTCGGTAAATCATTGATTGGCAGATAACAGGGTATCTATCACCATTTTCCGCTGAGCTTTACCACTTGGATCTGCATGCGTTTTATAAGCACAAAATTCATTGGCCCAAGGAGAAGTACGGACCCGAACCGGTGGATCTTCACTTTCAACAACATCTAAAACTACCTGCGCCACCTGCCCGGCACTCTGATAAAGACGGGCCGTTTGTTCTGGTGTGCGCCTCTGGATACCACTCAGATATTGTTCGAATAAGCCCTGGTAATCTCCTTCTGGCACACCACCACCCACTTGCAGTTGAGATAAAACACTGTTGGCAAATTCAGAGTAAATGCCGCCAGGTTCAACCGCAGTGAATTGAATGTTAAAGCTGGGCTGGATATAGCTAGCCATAGCCTCTGTGTACCCCTCTACAACAAACTTGGCAGCACAATAAAGTTCATTAAACGGCTGCCCCACTAACCCACCCACAGAAGAAATGTTGATAATCCGACCGCTGCGCTCCTTTCGCATATGGGGGAGTACTGCCTTGGTGCAACGCACTACCCCGTGGAAGTTCACATCCATAACCCACTGTGTCTCTGCCTCTGAGGCCATTTCGGTGGTTTTCACAAAGCCGGCACCGGCATTGTTGACCAAAATATCGATACGCCCCTGCTCCTCAATAATGGTATTCACAGCATGTTGAATACTTCCCGTATCCTGCACGTCTAGCGCTAAAACCTTGAGCTTGTGCCCAAGCCCGGCATCTTTCAGCAGTGGGCCCGCTTTGTCCAAATCCCTCATGGTGGCGTAGACAACATACCCCCGCTTCGCCATTTTGGTGGCCAAACTCTGCCCCAAACCTGTCGATGTTCCCGTAATCAGTACTACCCTGCCCATAGGTCTGCTCCAACACTCAGAAAAAGTACACTGCTTGGTATATATTACACTTTCAACCCACAAGGTAAACCGTATGGTTTACTTTTCTGTAGTCTTGCGGCTTCACCAACCATGCCCGGGCCAGCAGGTTAGCGAATGGCTTTTCAGCCATAAGGAAGAAGCTGTTACCATTACCACCAATTTTTCCGGCTGTTGAATCGATGCCTCCGGCCCGGGTAACAGCTCCCACACTTATCTCCAATACAGTTATTACTATGAGCATCGCCGATCTGGATTTTATTAAGACTCTCCCCAAGGCAGAGCTGCATTTGCACATTGAAGGCTCGCTGGAGCCAGAACTAATGTTCGAGCTTAGCCGGCGCAATAAAATTGAAATCCCCTTTTCCAGTGTTGAGGAAATTAAGGCTGCCTATAAGTTTCACAACCTGCAGTCCTTCCTGGATATTTACTACCAGGGAGCCTCGGTCCTTATCCATGAACAGGACTTTTACGATCTAACCATGGCCTACTTGCTGCGCTGTCGTGAAGATAATGTTGTGCACACTGAAATTTTCTTCGACCCCCAAACCCATACAGAAAGGGGTATTGATATCGGTGTGGTTATTCGGGGCATCCACAGCGCTCTAAAAGATGCCGAATCTGAGTGGGGAATTAGTAGCCACCTGATTCTCTGCTTCCTGCGCCACCTGAGTGAGGAAGAGGCCATCACTACTCTGGAATCCGCCAAACCTTACCTGGAATTTATTAAGGGTGTTGGCCTGGACTCCTCAGAACTGGGACATCCCCCCAGAAAATTCCAGCAAGTCTTTACCATGGCTAAAGAATTAGGCCTGGAGAGGGTCGCTCATGCGGGGGAGGAAGGGCCAGCTGAATATATTAAAGAGGCCCTGGATTTACTCGATGTAAGCCGCATAGATCACGGCGTGCGCTGTGTGGAAGACGAGGCTCTGATTGAACGACTTATCGATCAGGAAATTCCCCTCACTGTATGCCCTCTGTCCAACACCGCACTGTGTGTTTACGAAGATATGAGCCAGCATCCCATATTACAGTTATTGGAGCGCGGGCTCTGTGTCACGGTAAATGCCGATGATCCCGCCTATTTCGGCGGTTACGTAAACCGCAATTACCAAGCACTGAGTGAAAGTCTTGGCATGACCAAGAAACAGGCAAAACAGCTGGCTATCAACAGCTTTAAGGCCAGCTATATGTCTCAAGCCCAACAACGAAAATGGGCCGAGGTCATCGCCGCTATTTAATTAAGGCTACTCTAACGTAAATAATTTGAAAAATTTTATAGGGCCTGCTAATTATTTAGCCTGGGCCCTTTTAATCAACTAAGCTTATCAAACTCTGATAGAGTGCTTAATCAGTCTTCATCGTAACCGTAATGGGTTCCGGCCAGTTCACTGAGACTGATCATATCCAGTATTTCCACCGCCCGACCACTTACCTTAATCAGCTTTTCTTTTTGAAAACGCGAAAATAATCGACTTACAGTTTCTGCAGTTAACCCAAGATAATTGGCAATATCTGTGCGCGGCATGGACAACACAAATTCACTATGCGAATAACCGCGGCGGGCATAGCGGCTGGAAATATTAATCAGCAAAGCCGCTAAGCGGGTATCAGCCGATCGCTTGCCCAACAGCATTAAAATATCATTTTCCTGACGCAGCTCTTCAGAAAAAATACTATAAATCTGCTGCTGCAACGCGGTGACCTGATTAGCCAGTAATTCCAGCTGGGTAAAGGGCAACAGGCAGACACTGCTGTCTTCCAGCGCCTCAGCGTAACTGGGGTGTACGCGGCTACTATAGGCATCCAGCCCCAACAACTCACCTGGCAGGGCAAAATGAGTGACCTGCGTATCGCCATCCGCTGCGATAACCACAGTTTTAAAACTGCCTGAACGAATAGCGTAAAGGTTTGCAAAAGGATCACCGGAGCGATACAAGGTCTCACCGGCTTTTACAATTTTCTTACGGCGCGTAACCTGCTCTAGTCGATCGATATCTGCTTGAGATAACCCCGCAGGCAGGCATAAACGTCTAACCGAGCAGTTGCTGCAACTAACCGCTACTGAGGAATCCATCATACTAAACCAGTCGGTAAACTAATTTGCGGCTATTGTACCCGCTGTGAAGACAATCGTCTCCTGTAGAACATTAAAGAACACGAGAATATTGCGCATCAGTTTGCTGACTGTGTAAGTAAATATCAAAAGCCGAGGCAACATTGCGTACAAACCAGCGCCCCTGCTCCGTGACGCTGATCTTTTTTTCATCCTGATAAATAAGACCATCCTCAAACATGGGTTCCAGTCTTTTAAGCTCCTGGAAAAAGTATTGATTAAAAGGTACGCCAGTGCGACGCTCAACCTCAGTTTTATCCAGGCTTAACCGGCACATCAGTTCAGTAATAACCCACTGACGCAACTTATCTTCATCACTCATTAACCAGCCTCGACACGAAGCATTACCCCGCTCAGTCACGGCCTGGGTATATTCTTTCAGACGGTGCAGGTTCTGCCAGAAACCATTACGGCTGTAGCTGATTGCCGAAGCCCCCAGTCCAACTAACGCATCGGCGGGCATTAATGTGTAGCCTTGGAAATTTCTCTGCAACATCCCTGCATGAGCAGCCTTGGCCAGCTCATCTCCCGGCCGGGCAAAATGGTCCATACCTAGGAATTCATAACCGGCCTGGCCCAAGTGCTCTACCGCAGCCAGCTGCATTGCTACTTTTTCTGTGGCAGAGGGAATTAGTTCCGTATCGATAAGACGCTGAGCTTTAAAACGATGGGGTAAATGCGCATAGTGATAGAGGGCAATACGATCCGGCTGTAAATCTAGCACCTTATCCAGGGTGCTGTGCAAACTGCTGAGGTTTTGTTTGGGCAAACCATAAATTAAATCATAGGAGATAGATTCGAATCCCCGCTCACGCGCCGCAACCGTTAATTCAGTCACCTGGTCGGCACTGCAAATTCGGTTGATGGATCTCTGCACCTCGATATCAAAATCCTGCACGCCCAGGCTCAGGCGATTAAATCCGAGCTCTCTTAGGGTATCCAAGGTCTCCAGCTCCAAGGTGCGTGGATCGGCTTCAATACTGTACTCCACTCCAACGCCTGGGCGTAAATCAAAAATCTCACCCAGCCCTTCCATCAAACGGCGCATATCTCCATCGCTGAGGAATGTGGGAGTACCACCTCCCAAGTGCAACTGGGTGACCGGTACCTGGGCCACTTTGTCCCGATACCAGCGAGCTTCCTGCAAAAGATTATCCAGATAGCTGGAGGCGAGGCCGTATTGGGAAGTAATTACCTTGTTGCAAGCACAGAAATAACAGAGAGAACGGCAAAAGGGGATATGCACATACAGGGATAAGCTGCGAATATTTTTAAGTGCATCCCAAGGTTTGATACTGCCATCCAGAGGTTTAAATCTATCGGCTGTGGGATAAGAGGTGTAGCGCGGGCAGGGGCCACTGTATCGGGATAAAAGTTGTTCTGATAGGCCACCTATAGTGCTTTTAGTCTCTTGCATCATATTTCTACAACCTCAATCAATTGTTTGCGACAGCCTCCCGCACAAACTAAAAGGCAGTCGCCGAGCTCCCACTTGGAAAAACGCAACGACTGCCACACTCCAAAACTAGAGTGCTGCCACCTTAGAAGCGGTAGCCGAGACCCGCCATATAAACCAGCGGATCGATATCTACTTTAGCGGTGACATTGCCCACACCAGGTACCTTTACGGTGGCGTCGGTATCAATATCCATCCAGAACACGGACATATTAAACAACCAGCGCTGATCTGCACCGAAGGCGAAGTCGATACCCGCTTCAGCCGCCAGACCGAAGGAATTATCGAGAGATAGCTTTGCGTCGTCAGTAGCCCCTAGGGTTTCAAAGACCGCATTAGCAGTACTGCTGATTTCCTCATCGAAGAAAGCGGTGTAATTCACCCCCAAACCAATATAAGGCTGGATCGCGGACTGAGTATCCATGGGATACCACTGCACCAGCAAAGTAGGCGGCAGATGCTTGGTTTCACCCAGCTCAAAAGTTTCACCCAGACCTTCAGCTTGAATCTCATGCGTAAAAGGGGTGGCGGCTACTAGCTCAAGACCCCAGTGATCACGGAACATATACACACCGGTTAGGCCCAGAGCGGAGCCGTCATCCACATCTACCCCGGTGCCGTCTTGCTTAGCTCCACCAACATAAAGCGCGCTGGAACTGGTGTCGGGCGCTACTGTGGCCATACCACCGCGCAAAATAAAGCTGCCCTCTTCGTAGGCCAGTACTGGTGCAGAAAGTACGGCTGTCAGGGCGGCTGTCGCACAAGCAGTTATACGATTCATTAACTTCTCCATATAGCGATTTAGCATTTTTCCCGACTTTGGAAGGCCCCCTCCAGGCACAATCACAAGTCGCAGGCAGGTTAACCGCTGGCCGCAATCGTGAGCTTGATCCAAATCAAGCTGTAGAATTTCGCGGAATTAAAAGCAGCGTATTGCCCATAACACTTGTCTTGCCAATCATCAGATGGCCTTCCGAGCGGGGCAGCGAAGATAGCGATAGGGGGGTAATGAAGGAACGGCTAGGGGGCTAGTAATTGGTACCTATTGCCAATTTTGCGAACTGGTCCAAATTTTTAACGTTAGGCGACACTGAAGCAAAGCTCCCTCTCTGGTACTGGCCAGAAACAATCAACTGAGGAGGGAGCCCGCGGAAGCTAGATACCTACCAGGTCAGACCACCTGCCGGGCGGCGGAACATATTCTGGATACTGGAGAAATCCAACTTCTGGTTTTCATCACTGGCTCCGTGTAGCTGATAAAGGTTTTTTGCCAGAGCCCCCATAGGCGTGGAAGAGGCACTGGTAGTTGCAGCATCCATGGCGAGCCCCAGGTCTTTCAGCATTAACGCCACGGTGAAACCACCAGAGTAACCATTTGCCGCAGGTACATTCTCCATAGCACCTGGGTAGGGGTTGTAATTGGCCAGAGACCAATTGTTGCCAGAGCTCTGCATCATGATCTCGCTCAGGACCTTGGGGTCCAAGCCTTTGTCGACCCCCAACTGCAGGGCTTCGGCGGTACCGGTCATATGGATCGCCAGAAGCAGGTTGTTACAAATTTTTGCCACCTGTCCTGCCCCAGCCGAGCCGGCGTGAAAAATCTTGGCGCCCATCGCCTGTAACGGCGCCCGCGCGGCATCTACTGCCGCTTCTTCACCTCCACACATAAAACACAAGCTACCAGCCTGAGCTGCCGCGGTACCCCCTGAAACTGGCGCATCAATGGCGAGTAGGCCCCGCTCAGATGCGGCCTCATTTACCAGGCGGGCATCTTCTGCAGAGATGGTTGAGCAATCGATAATCAGAGTATTCTCAGCCAGGCGGTTCAGCAGCCCCTCTTCTCCCAGATAAAGCCCTTTCACCGCCGCACCACTGGGCAACATCGAGACCACAATGGAAGCCCCCTCAGCCGCCTTCATTGGGGAGTCGCAGGGCCTACAGCCATCTTCTTGCGCCTGCGCCAGAGCCGTGGGATTGAGATCGAAAGCCGCCACACTAAAACCGGCTTTCACCAGATTGGCCGCCATAGGGCCGCCCATATTCCCCAGACCAAAAAAGGCTATTTTTTCCATAAAAGCCACTCCATATTTTGTTGTTGGTATCCCGTGCGCAAAGCGGCCCGGGTCGCTTTATAAATCCGCAAGCGGATGCGCCCTGCTCCAGGGAGCAGTAAAACAGCTCTCCAGCTGTTGTGGACTAATTTCCTCCAGGCTAAGAGGCCGCCACTTTGGCGTGCGATCCTTGTCAATCAATAGAGCCCGCACCCCCTCCTTGAAATGACCACTGGCACAGAGGTTTACCGCAAGAATCAGCTCCATCCTAAACACATCGGCCAGAGACAAGTGGCGCGTACGTCGCAACTGCTCCCACACCACCCAGGGGGTCAATGGCGAACCACCGGCCAGAGTAGTGGCGGCACGCTGCAGCCATTTATCCATTCCTTGGTAGGCGCTGATTGCCGCGCAAACCTCAGGCAGGCTGGCAAAGTCGGTAAGCTGTTGAATCTGGTCGTAGTGTTCACGCAGCTGTGATTCCGGCCGCTGCAATGGGGAGAGTTCGCAACTTTTAAGGCAATCGCTTACAAGGCGGTGGTTAAACGCACTACTGGCCGAATAATCCAGCGCCGCCAGCGCCGCCAACACGGGCTCGCGCTGATCCTGGGCAATAATACGGTCGGCCATACCGGCAAATAGGGCATCGGCCCCATTAAACTGAGCCCCTGTCAGCCCCAGGAAAAGCCCCAGGCGACCCGGCATACGGTTCAGGAACCAGCTTCCACCCACATCGGGAAATAAGCCGATAGTGATTTCCGGCATCGCCATACGTGTGGTTTCAGTCACAATACGGTGGCTGGCACCTGCCATAATGCCGATACCACCGCCCATCACAATACCACCCCCCCAGACCACAATCGGCTTCGGATAAGTGTGTATTTGATAATCGAGACGATATTCACGAGAGAAGAATTCAGTTGTGTAACTATATTCCGGCGTCTCACCGTAGGCGGCCGATTGCTCATACAGCGCCACTACATCGCCCCCAGCACAGAGGGCTTTATCTCCACTGCCTTCTATCCACACAGCGGCCACGTCATCGTCATGCGCCCATTGACCTAGTTGCGCTGAAAGCAGATCAATCATCTGCAGGTTGAGCGCATTAAGTGCCTTGGGCAGGTTGAGGGTCGCGATCGCCAATGCGCCGCGCCGGGAGAACAACACCGGGGAGTCCTGATCCATTGCTATCTGTCTTATTGCTCTTGTACTAATTAGCGTCGCAGTTAAGCACAGATCAGATTCAACGTCAGCCACACGCGAGTACAACGGCGACATGCTCTGCGGCGCGGTTGCACTTTTTACGCAAACTGATAAGTTGCGCGCAAAATCTGAGCGATTGCAACACCCAGTTACGGAACCCCAAATGGCTGAATACGTATACACCATGAACCGGGTGGGCAAAGTAGTGCCCCCCAAACGTGAAATTCTGAAGGACATTTCCCTTTCCTTCTTCCCCGGCGCCAAAATCGGCGTACTCGGTCTCAACGGCGCAGGTAAATCCACCCTGCTGCGCATTATGGCTGGGGTCGATCAGGACTTTAACGGCGAAGCCCGCGCAATGCCCGGCATCAAGGTCGGCTACCTGCCCCAGGAACCGCAACTCGATGCCAGTAAGAATGTGCGCGGCAACGTAGAGGATGGTGTACGCGAAGCCATTGACGCCCTCGCCGGCCTGGAACAGGTCTACGCCGATTATGCCGAGCCCGACGCGGACTTCGATGCCCTGGCTAAGAAACAGCAACAGTTCGAAGACATTATCCAGGCCTGGGACGCCCACAACCTGGAGCACCGCCTGGAAGTCGCCGCAGACGCACTGCGCCTGCCGCCCTGGGATGCGGACGTAAACAATCTGTCCGGCGGTGAAAAACGCCGTGTGGCCCTGTGCCGCCTGCTGCTGTCCCGCCCGGATATGCTGCTTCTCGACGAACCCACCAACCACCTGGATGCAGAATCCGTATTCTGGCTGGAGCGCTTCCTGCACGATTTCACCGGCACTGTGGTAGCCATCACCCACGATCGCTACTTCCTCGACAATGTTGCCGGCTGGATTCTGGAACTGGACCGCGGCCACGGCATCCCCTGGGAAGGCAACTACACCACTTGGCTGGAACAGAAAGAAAAGCGCCTGGAGCAAGAGCAGCGCGGCGAACAGGCTCGCGCCAAAGCTATGCAAAAGGAACTCGAGTGGGCCCGCCAAAATCCCAAGGGCCGTCAGTCCAAGAACAAGGCCCGTTTGTCCCGCCTTGAAGAAATGCAGTCCCAGGACTTCCAGGCCCGCAACGAGACCAACGAAATCTACATTCCGCCCGGCGAGCGTCTCGGCGACAATGTGATTGAGTTTAAAGAGGTGTGCAAAGGCTTCGGCGAGCGCCTGCTGATCGACAACCTGTCTTTCCGTGTGCCCAAGGGCGCGATTGTAGGTATCGTCGGCGGTAACGGTGCCGGTAAGTCCACCCTGTTCCGTATGATCAGCGGCACCGAGCAGCAGGACTCCGGCGAGATCAAGATCGGGGAAACCGTTAAGGTCGCCTACGTTGAGCAAGGCCGTGAGAATCTGGATGACAGCAAGACCGTATGGGAAGCCATCTCAGACGGCCACGATATGCTCAAGATCAACAATTACGAAGTGGGCTCGCGCAACTATGTTGGCCGCTTTAACTTCAAGGGCAGTGACCAGCAGAAGCGCGTAGGCGAACTGTCCGGTGGTGAACGCGGACGCCTGCACCTGGCCTATACCCTCAAGCAGGGCGCCAATGTACTGCTGCTGGACGAACCCTCCAACGATCTGGATATCGAAACCCTGCGCGCCCTGGAAGAAGCCCTGCTCAACTTCCCCGGCTGTGCCCTGGTAATCTCGCACGATCGCTGGTTCCTGGACCGCGTTGCCACCCATATCCTCGCCTATGAGGGTGAGAGTGAAGCGGTCTTCTTTGAAGGTAACTACACCGAGTACCACGAAGACTTCGTGCAGCGTAAAGGTGAAGATGCCACACCGCATCGGATGCATTATAAGAAGCTGAAGACCTAAGAATAATAAAGCCCGCGTAATGCGGGCTTTATACTAGCTCGATATTAATTCAAATTACTACTCCAGCTTTTTTAATTGCCGGCAGATGGAGCCGAATCAAATCCATCACTAGGACTCACTTGAATATAATTTTCGACTTGCTTTATGTTCTCTTATTGTAAAATTTAAGATTTAAAAAAACCACGCGTTAAACCGCCAGCTTTATGCAGCACAGCAGTTTCACTCTGATCTCATTATCTTTTTACCATTTTTTATATTCAAAATAAGCTTTAAAATATCCAACAGCTGAATCAATTGCAGTTTCTGGATCAGGCTTAATGTCGACCTTAATACTCACACCTCCCCTTTTTGGATAGGATCCGCCTCACAATTTAAAATCGGAAATTTCCATACAACCAATTAAAAAGGCCCCTAGTAGTGAGTTGATTCAAGTATGAATTGACTGGTGATCATCGGGAATAAATCAAGCTCTTCCCTACTGGTCTAAAATGAAGAAAGGAGGGCAAAAGCTCATTGACAATCAAACACTTAATAATCATACCCCATGGGCTTTGTACTCAGGAGCACGATGAAAAGACCCGCCCTCCCACTATCCATCACTGAGTATTTGTTGAAGAAGGCTTCAATTTAGGGAAGAGTAAAGAGTTTTCTTACAAGCCTAGAGAAATATCTGCAGCAACTGAACCATAAGTCTTTGCTCAACGGGAAAGGAGATTTCTCTAACTGCTGCTTTATATCAGAAAAAAGGAACCATGAAATCGGATAAATCAAGTTTGGTACGGACTTAGAGTGGATGATGGCAGCCAATAACAAAGCCATCCCACTGATAAACACCCTTATTTCGACATTACCTGCAGAAGTAAATTTATTACGCAAATTACCTGATAAACACAAAAATGCATCGCTTAGAGTATGACAAACCGGTAGACTCTTATCCTCCTAGAGATAGCCGCTGAGTCGCGGAATCGACCGCATCCGCCCACACAAGAGGGACAGAAAAACCTCAAGGCAATAAGATGGTAGGGAGCTCAAAAGATATGCCTGAAGCTGAAAATTGAGCAAACCCTTGCACAACTGAATAATTACTGTCATTTGACCACTAAATGAGAGAACTATTTAGCCCTGCTTCAAGATTCCCCCACCAGAAAAAATTAAACTTGCTCCGAGCAAGAAATAAAATCATCATCACCTTTTTGGCAGCCCTTCAGCTACACAAAAATTAGAAATAACTCTCAATTAAAGAGGAAGTAAAATTATTTACGCACATTAAAATTCCACAACAAACCAACATCCACCGCTTATAAAATAGCAGACTAGATTAGCACCTACAACCAGAAGAAAAATAAGGGGTTACTCACAAAAAACCACACCCTTATTAACCTCATAAGGGAGCAGCACAAAAAAACTTATGAAAAAACTATCAACTCCACACCTATTTCACCTACAGCGCTTCAAGCCCAAATAAAATCCCTCTAAGGCGAAAATCTATCTCCTCACCTTAGAGGATTAACTATTATGCGGCAGACATAGCCATAGCTTGGGGGGGAGGATCAATTCCTGTCATTGGTCCAGCTTGAATATCAGTCTCTATATACATATGCTTGCTCCTTTTAATAGTAAGGCAATAGTTGCATCCAACAACGGCGCTGGATAAACATAGCTTAACCCGCTTTATACCTGTCACACCACAATTAACCAAAAATTATGGGTGAGCGATCACAATTAAGCTATTCGAATAGTTTTGCACACAATGAAACGATCGTCTTAAATTATCTGGATCCAAAGCTGCAAAACTCTCATCCAATACCAACAACTCAGAATTCTGCAAAAGTGCCCGTGCAATAAATAAGCGACTCATCTCACCGTGAGATAATCTCCACCCCATTTCTCCAACCGTCTGCAACATCCCCGCAGGCATTTTTTTAATCAATGGGGTCAAACCTAATTCATCACAAATTTTATAGGCTCTACGAACACTTTCCATCTTTGGTGGCCATTCATCACCCATTAATAAATTAAATAAGAAAGAATCGCCAAGTACATGATTTTCATGGAATTGTGGCACTGATGCAATCAGTCTGCGCCAGTGCTCAGCACCAATACTGGTTCTATCGTACCCATTGATAAGCAAGATGCCCTCTCTCTGCTTTTGAATGCCGGCAATCACATTTGCAAAAGTAGATTTACCTGAGCCAGAAGCCCCCTGTAAAATTACTCGATCACCGGGATAAATACTCAGCTTACAGTTTTTTAAGACCGCCTTGTCTTGATTAGGGTAGTTAAAACTTAAGTCACGGATATAGCACAATGGCTGCTTGGACCCTTGTATGCCTGAATGAACTTTATTGGCCACTGAGATAGAGTTAGCGCCCCGCTTTAAAGCAGCCTCCAAGGAAAAGAGTTCACGTACTTTTTCCCAAGTTACCAGAGCACTGAGTCCACTGGAAAACCCTGTCATGCCTTTTAGTACTGCGCGATATCCAAGCAGTACCCCCCCAAAAGCCGCAGCAATTTGCCCACTCTCAGTATTGCTATTGACAAAAACAGGCACCAAGCCAGTTATACCCAATAGCAACCAGATACGTGGCAAAAATGCGACTATGCGAGTCATGCTGCCATCCATTGCCGTAGAACTTCGAAAATACTCTTCCAATTCCTGATCTTCCCCTCGGTGCCAATCTGAAGGTTTCTGCTGTGCCAATCGGGTCCGGTGGCCAAGCATTTTCTCAATTAGACGGTGGGTCATACTCAAACGTTGACCGGTCCAGTATTGACGAGCCAAATACTGGGCACGCCCTAGAGCGATGGCTATAAGTAAAAATAGGGTCAAAATCCCCAACGATATTGGAGTTCCAAGACTTAGCTGTAGCACCATGAAAGCCAATACCAGCTCTACACCACCGAGTAGTAGCATAAAGCTCGCCTGTAGCGCACTGGCTTCTATATTTTCTGCATCATAAACACGCCCAAGTATCTGTCCCGAACCCATATGGCGCACCTTGCCTGGATCTATTCGCAAAGCGCTGGCGAGTAAGCGCTGCTTCAATAGGGCACCGATTTCTAGCGATATGGAACCTTGTAACCGAGCAGTTAAGAGTGAAAGGGGGATCTGTGTTATCAGTAATAATACCCAGGCTACCAGCCAGCCACTATCTACATGGCCATCAAGAACAGCACGACCTATCAACCACCAGCTGGCTATAAACAAGAGTATTTGTATTGTGTGGCAGGTGATCATACTTAGAAAGCGCAAATGCTGGCGATGATGGCGCAGCTGCTGCCAAAAAGAGCGGTGGGAAGGCTGCCGCAACAACCAGCAATCATCGATTTCTAGCTCTACTAAATTTTCTCGTAATAATGCCTCTGTGGCTTTTTTACGCCGCCGCCCAACTATTTCGGCACTGTCCAGTAGACGTGCAATACGTTGACGCTGAGGTGTTTCTTGTGCGCTTGTTAGTGCTCTCAACACTTGACCTGAACGCAGCTTTACGACTTGTTGTGATGGCGTAAGAAGATGTAAAAAACGACGATTACCACCACACAAAGCGATGAAATATTCCTCCTCCGCAAAGCGCAAACGCAGTATGGCTGGTGCGGCCCGGACCAGCATCTGCTCCAACTCCCCATATTTGCAGGTAACTCGCTCAATATTTAGATCGAATGCTTCTGCCTGTAACTGTAAGCGCGCATCTGTATCCCCATACACTTGGGTATTGCTTTCGGGGTCAGGAACTGCAGGCTCAAGGCCGCTATGAAGAGCCAGGGCTTTCACTGCACCATCTAGCTGGACTGCAGGCCAACAGTGATGGCGCAGCTTGCTTATGGAAGCTTCAGGTTTCACTATGCACCTCTTGAGACTGCACAGTATCTCTATCTTGAGCCCGTTTTTTTATTGCAGATTGTAGCTCAGTAATTCGCCCTTGCTCCATACGCAGATGACGCCAGTCGGTACTTTGCCAACACTCTTGCCAGAGTCTCTTTTCCGCTGTGAGAAGTTGGGCATAACGAGATTCAGTTTGCGCTTCCAGATTTGTGGGTGCGTCATCCTCAATAATTTGCCCATCTTCTACCACCAATACGCGAGGAAAATCTTTGGTTTCTGAAATATCATGAGTGATGCAAATTAAGGTGGTGTCTTTCCATACTCGCCTCACACGAGCAAGTAAGCGCTGGCGTTGCCCGCGGTCTAGCCCGCGAAACGGCTCATCTAAAATGACACAAGCTGGAGACTCTCGGCCTAGAGCACGACCTAATCGCACGCGCTGCCCCTCCCCTCCGCTGATAAGCGCACCACTTTCCCCCAAGGTGCTCTGTAAACCATTCGGCAAGGAGGCAACTAGGTTTAATAGATCGGCCTGTTGTAGTGTTGGGAACAAGGAGGAAGAGGAGTCATTACCGTAGTGTAGGTTATCCAGTAAACTGCTATTCCAAAGTTGTATTGCAGGGTCGACCCAAGCACAACTTAGACGAAAACGACACAGTAATTCACCCTGTAATTTCTCGCCATTTAGCAATAGGATTCCACTCTCAGGGTTATGCCAACCCAACAATAAACCGGCCAAGCTCGACTTGCCAGCACCAGATGAACCAACAATGGCGACATGCTCCCCAGAGGCAACATTCAGATTAATATTCTTAAGAATACTTCTACCACTGGCTTTAACACTGACATTATCAAAACGAAATGATACAGGCACCTTTAAAGGTTGAACCCCTTCATCATTAAAAGGCTCTTCACTAGCACCAACCGTAACCGCTTGCAGCGGCTCTAAAGCTCTCAACAAGGTATTCCTATGACGAGGGTAGCTCCGCATTAACTGTGCGATATCTTCCCCCAGTGGCGGCAGTGCCAATACCCAATAAATAAGCAGAAGTAAGTAGGGACTTGCCCCCAGGATCTGAACACAGTAAATCACCAGCACACAAGTGAGAACCCCATTCACAATCAACTGCACCGCTTGGCTATTAAGCTGGAAACGCAAAGAGGAATAGCCTGCTTTAATCCACTCGCTAAGCAAACTTTCATGTTCACGGCGAACAGACTCTCCAGCACCGTGTGTACGAATTGGTATTACTCCCAGCAAGGCATCCATATAAAATCTAGCCAGAGCGCCAGTATGGGTCTGGACACGCATATTATAATCACTAAGTACTGGCTGAAATAGCAGAGGAATAACTACCTGTAACCCCGTTATTAATAACACCAAAGGCGCGGTAGTGGGCGCTATCCAAACGATACCAATAGCTGTTGCGAGCAGTGACAACCCTTTGAAGAGTATCCCTCCCCCCAGTAAAGGCAACTCTCTCAGAGCTGCTATACGATGACCTCTCTCTGCGGTATCTGAGGTTGGGCGGCTATGAAAGAAATGGTCTGGTATTTTCGGCAAGGCGGAAAGAAAGCGCATGCGAAAACGATTTTCCAAGTGCTTACCAATAATTAACTGCAGCTTGGTCATCGGCCATTGCACAAGTATGAGTGTCAACATAAATCCCAGTAATAAAGTGACAGCGCCGATTCTCTGCACCTCCGTAGCTAGTTCCGAGTGGATATCGATCAAACCTCGAAATAGCAGTGCCTCAACCATCACACCAAGCACCGCAGCAAACATCGCGAGCATCACGATACTCGGGGCAAGCAAACCATCCTCTCGCAAAAACTCCCATAACTGACGGAGTGGGCTTATTGACTGTACTTGTAAAGCTTTGCTTAGAGCCTCCGATTTAGGTTTGATTTCTTTCCTTTCACGTACTCCCTTTACGCTGACTATTACGGCGCCGCTAAACTCCAACAGCTCTGGTTCAAGCTCAACTGTGTCAACTTCTTCAGTACCGGGAGAACTGGAAGGGCGTACACACCAATAGCTCTGTGGCACTAGTTGATAAGCGTTAATCGTGTCTTCTGAAAAGTCACTTATCAGCCTTTGCAACAATGCACTTGTTTCTGCCCCTCGTCGTACCGCACCAGAGCCAACGAGCGCTGCCAACATTCTTACACTGGCATCTAGAAAAGCCAGTGAGAGCCAGTCCCCTTTCTTCAAGGCTTGCTCACACATTACTTCGCTGATGGATTTAGAAATTCTCAGCTGTTCCATCCGCTCTTGCAGGGGATTGATAAAATCTTTTCCTCCAGCCCAACTTCTCCACCCTTGCGGCGGAACGCGCATAGTGTGGATATGCAACTCATCGAGAAAGTGTCGCGCACTGGGCCAACGCCTTCCCGAGGCTGGGTCCATAACCTGCATAATTCCCCGGTGATTACGCCAAGCCACAACAAAGTGAGTATTACCATTGGGCAAGCGCACCACCACCAGCCCCGGCAAGTAGCCAGCTGAACCTAACAGCAAGTGATCCTTGGGCACGACCATCTGTGCCGCATCCAACCCCAGCTCAACCGCAATTTTCTCTAGGGTATTAATAGAAGTGCCGTCTACATCAGTTTGACAGGCATCACGCAGGTGGCCGTAGTGTACATTTACACCAAAGCCTTCAAGCAAGCTTTTAAGGGATGCAGGGCCACAATCCATATTGGAAGTTTGCACAACTTCGGGAACCAACCAGCGAACTTGTCCCTTCACTACAGGGTCTCCAACGAATTTACGCTACTTTCTGCTTGCCCTGATAAGAAGTCGCCAGCACTTTGCAATAGCAACTGGTATGGTGTCTTTACTCCAGTGGCAATCTCTACCCTTGCTGGTAGGTCATGCAATAGCGGCAACTGTGGGGGAATCTCTCCTCGGAGAGATAACTCAACGAGAATCTTTCCTTTTTGCACAGCACTAGCGACCCGCTCTACACGGGCCTGTAACTGACCATAACGCGCCCAGGAAAACCCATCTAATTTTACTCGCGCACTCTGCCCTGAACGAATATGTCCCAAAGCAAGGGCAGGAGAGAAAAACGCCTGTACAGTGATATTACCCTCAGCTTGTAGTGTGGCAATCTGTTGCCCTGCGACTAATACCTCCCCTTCCTGAATATCCGCCAGTGAAGCAAGCTTACCGGAGATAGGCGCACGCAGACGCTGTTCATCTACCGCCAAGGTGCTCTGCTGAATGCGAGTATCCACCTCCGCCAGCTGTCTTTGTAGATCTGCTCGACGCTGTTCCAATTCACTCATGGATAACTGGTACTCGCTAGCCAATTGCTCCCGGCGATCATGGGTTGCTCTTATTGCCGCTTTCGATGCGAGGGTGGCCATGGCCATTTGCTGATAGGTACGTTTAGCTGCAAGGTAATCAAGTTCAGAGCTTTGCTGTTTCTTCAGCAAACGTTCATAGCGCTCCGCCACATCTGCCTGAATCTGCTGGTTGTTTATCTGAAGTTTATGCTGTTCTTGGAGTAGTTTCAGCTGATCACTTAAAGCCTTGTCGTCTTCAGTAAATTTTTTATCCCGTAAACGCTCCTCTCGCTCTATTCCCAGTAATTGATCCGAGAGGCTCTGAGATACTCGAAGATCACCATCTAGATCCAAATCAAATGCCCTGGTATCCAGCTCTATTAGCAAGTCTCCTTCTCTCAAGGTATCTCCTAGCGAGGCAGTAATAGCAACTACTCTTCCTGTACTCTGGGTGCTGACATGTACAGTATTCTGCTCTTGTTCAAGTCTCGCCTGGTCACTAACGCTATAAACTGTGATTTCTTTAAAAAAAAACCATATCCCCCAGCCCAGCAATAGAAATACCCCTAATGTGCTTATCAGCGCTAGAAAGTAGATTGAGTCGGAGTTGATCGCGCGGGAAGTTTGAATAAACGGTGTTGGCAATACGATTCACCCTGTTTGTACCAGTTAAGGCGAGAAAGATATTCATTGTATTTATGCGAAACCAGTGTGATCTGTGAGCCGCGGCGCCAAATCTAATTCTCTATTATCTGATAGTCAAATTCGAAGAAATTTTACTTACTGGAGAAGTTTCACATCCCGATCAAATCTGTGATAACAGCTCAAGCAGGCCTGGAAATACCTAAAAAGGCAAGGGCTGATAACTCACCCCTCTTTAGATATTTGAAATGTGAAATTAGGATATCAAGCAATACCTCTGGGGCCATCTGAGGACTTCTACGCTCTATACCGAGTAGATAGACGATAAAATTACAGCCAATTACAAAAAGCCTAGTACTGATACACGGTCTGTTTCATAGTGGTTGGTACTGATCTAAAGTCAATCAAAGGCTCGCGCTGGGTCTTTAGCCTAACCCAAACAGGCCTAGGTGAGTGCCAACACCTCCTTTCCACTAAGGTGGGTATCAGTACTTTCTTTGACGATATAGTCAACCTGATAGCATGGGAGGATTTACAAGAAATACCGGTAGTGGGGCAGCGTCTTGGTGGGATCACAGCCTCCGCTTTAGCTGATAAATTAAGAGACCGTATTCAGTACTTGATTTATCACAATGTTGCTATCGCTCAGGTGGGCCATTGCTTGTATGAATAGCTGCCATGAAAACAGGGCCCAGAGATTGGCTAGTAGCCTATTAGTTCGGGAAACCCAATGTTTTATGACTACCTCAGCCTCCAGTTTTGATATAACAAATCCGAATGATATAGCTTAGGCAGAGAGCCACCTTACCCTATCCAGTTAAAACTTATCTAGACTCTGTAAATATATCGAAGTTTGTTGAATCAGGGTTAGATTGCACTTACATCGCATACAGTAAAATTCTACATCCCTCTCTTTAATTAAGCAGACAATGGCAAAGACCTAAAACAACAGAAAAATTAAATATACAGCAATAGACACAGCGCCCCATTAATTATCCTGATATTGCTAGCGACCCCTAAAAGATTTGTAAAATTAGCAGCTTATTTTTTAACAGCTACACTAACTGTATATTAGCTGCACGAAGAAGCGAGAGCCTCTTCAATAGAGATACTAGGAATCCCGCATATGTCCAGCTGTAAAATATTTGTAGAAGTCTCGAAGATAATTCCTGACTCTACAGCCAATATCTTTAATGAGATAGTGACCAAGCGCTTGGAAGCAGAGGGAGAAAAAATTCCAGTTGTCGTGATCGAATCCAAGCAGGTTGAGCCGGCCGGTTGTTATATCGAAATTCTCTGTAATAGAACACCTCATCGCACTCATGAGGTGATACAAAGCATGGCCATTGAGCTTGACAATACGGCTAGAAGGATATTTCAGATTGACGAACCTATCGGAGTAAGGATTCAAATGGTGGATGATGATTTTTTATCCAGCATAAACTAGGCCTTGAGAGTAAACATGAACACTCTCGATAAAGGAGGCCTTCTTTTTATAGAAGACCTCCCGCAAAAAATATCAACTTACAATAAGTTTTAGCTAGAACCTAGCACTTGCCCCAAAGCGAAAATACCGAGGGACTTGATATTCTTGATTTACCCCCCAGCTTGGATCTAACACACCGGGACTTGACTCAGCAAACTCATAAACCTCTGTTTCAGCATCCGCATCAAGAAGGTTAAAGACCTCAGCTCTAAGCTCCACATCAGCCAAACCAATGCGAGTACTATAGACAAGGGATAAATCTATCTGATTGACCCAGCTAGTTCGCCCTCTACTGCCTCGACTTGTCTTAATAAGATTTCCATTTGAGTCAGTCACATAATAAGTATCTCCATAAGCCGGGGTTCCATTGGGATGGCCAGCACCAAAGGAGTTAATTGGGCGTCCTGATTGCAAAAGAAAATTAGCCCCCAACAAAAGACTCTCCATCACCTGATAGTTCCCATAAATTTTTATTTTATGAGTACGATCATTTGGCAAATATCCGTTGGCTCCATCCATCAACTCAGGGAAATCAAAATCTTGGGTAATCCCAGCATCATCCTGGGCGTTGTCCGACTTAACGTACCCCTCACTATTCCCCTTACTCTGAGACCAGGTGTAACTCGCACTTAAACCCCAAATACCATCAAAGGCGTGCTTCGCGGAAAATTCTAACTCCTTATAAGTCCTTTTGGCCTCAGGATAGTTAAGCAGTTCAGCCGAAAATGTTGTCATTTCCAACTCACCCGTTCCATAACGATCGTAAGGTATGGTGATATCACTTCCCGGGTTTGCAAGCACATAACCATGGCCATCACCAGTGTGCTCATATCCCAAAGCATCTACCGCATGGTCAATACTCACATCATCAATATGTGATTTTAAATCACGATAGGTAGCTTTAATTCCCAATGTCCAGTCATCCGCAAAAAGCCTCTCATAACCAAGAATAAACTCATCCTGATACATAGGCTTGAGGTCTTTATCCGAGAGCTGAGCACTATCCGGCACATTACCACCTGAAGTTACCCTTGCAGAGCCAACTTCTTCAGATGTAGGAACACCATCGGCACCCACATTTGTAGGGGCATATGTCTTCGGATCGTATTCGCCATCAAAAATGAAATACCTTTCAAATCCCAATTCACCGCCAGATAAGCGCACATTGGTATTGGAAGCGATAGGCATAAAGTAACGACCCCAATTGCCATATACTCTGGACTCGCCATCACCACCTGGATCCCAAGAGAAGCTTAACCGTGGCGCCCACTGATCATCAATTTCAATAAAGGTATCGCCTTCTCCATTAAAATTAGAGAAAGTTTCATTACGAATTCCTGCACTTAAAGTAAGTGTATCCGTAATATCCCAGGTATCTTCGATATAAAAAGCTTTTGACTCAACCTCAAAGTCCCCTTCTACATCGCCAACCCGATAAGAGACTATATGAACAAGAGAGCCATCTCCATTTACATTGTCAACCACCGTGCCATTGGGAAGCTCTTTACCAGGTTTATATGAATCATAAGTGTAAAACACTCCCCCATCTTCCCTAAAACCTGTTCCAGAATAAGTTTCTTTAGACGAAGAGGAGTTAGTTTCCTGATCGTAGCCGAAGCGTATTGTGTGATCATTAATCACCCACTCAAAATCGATACGATCAGCTACCCTTTCATCACCTCCAGACTGAATTCTAGAGCTAGCTTGACAGCCAGGTCTGTCATCCGTATTTCCAGGTAAAGCACCGGCACTAAAGTCCCTTACATACGGGCACTCCATATCAGTTGTACTAATTGTAGTAAGTGAGTATTCATTCTGGCCATGGAGCATAGAAATACTGAAATTATCTGTTATCTGACCATCATAGCGAACCAGCCAGTTATCTCCGCCACGCTTATCCCACTTAGTGCCCGTATACTCTTTTTTATCTCTATTAAAATAGTCGTAATTGAATTGATCATTTTCCCTGGTGCGTTTGTCTGAAAACTGCATATAAGAGAGGATATGATTATCAGTTACATTCCAGGTTAAATTGACTCCCCAGAAATCATCATCAATACTTCTATCGTTGTATCTGCTTGGACTTCCTCTTGTAGTGAATTCTTCAACCGTTTCCTGCTGTTCGTAAAGGGCATAGAAAAATAATTTATCCGGAATGATAGGGCCACTAACATAATAATCTGTTGTGTACTTGGACTGCTCATTTTCCGAATTTAAGTCATAGAGAGTCCCATCTGCAGAGAGAGAGTCGGGTGCTTCTGAACGCAAGGCTGCTGGCTCATAATAGGCGACCACACCATATTCAAATTCGTTGCTGCCTTTCTTGGTAACGGCGTTGAACACTCCCCCCAAAGAACGACCAAATTCAGCGCTATACCCCCCGGTTTTTATTTGGAACTGATCATAAAATTCAAAAGGTACCGATGATCCACCCAACCCGTTACGGAAATTAGTGACATTGAGACCATCAATGTAATAAGCGTTTTCTCCTACGGAAGCCCCCCCAAACGATATAAGATCCTTATCTTCACCAAACCCAGAATCACCTAAAACAGTACCAGGAGCCAATAAAGCAACCGATTCAATATTACGAGCAACCGGTAACATCTCTATATCTGACAAGCCAATATTCAGTGCAGATTCTGCCGTGCCAGTGCGGATCTGGGGAACCGCCTCCCCCACTACAACCACCTCCTCCAGATCTCCCAATATCAACGGTATATCCAACTTGGTGGAGCTACCTATTGAAACGGCAACGGCTTCAACCACCGCGGGCTGGTAGCCATCTTTCTGAACAGTCACCTTATAGATGCCTGTGGGCAAATTCACCCGGAAGTCACTATCCTCACCCGTGGACATAGTCCTTCTAAAGCCATTTTTATCATTTTCTATAATAATTGTAGCGCCACTCAGATCGTTACCACTGCTACCGATAACCGTCCCATCAATAGACCCATTCACGTTGCCTGCTGCCAACGCTTGCCCCCCAATAACCGGCAAGCTAATAGATGCAGCCAGCAGCACCCGCTTGAAGTTCTTCATAAAGCCATCCTTTTGATTATCAATAAATTTATAATTTATTATTTACAAGCTTTACTTAAACCGATGATCGTCCCCCAGCGACCTCATTATCAACTCTAATAAAATATTGATTCAACCAACCAAAACAGCCATATTATTCCCCTTCAAACAGTCAACACAACAGGCATAAAAATTTATTTAAAATGAAAAATATTATTAACGCCACAAAATCGACCCCTATAACCTCCACAACAAAAATAAATTAATAAAATGATTTAAAAGCATTAAAAGCGACGCAAATAAACACACAAACAGGACTTCAAAATCATCACGAGAGAAAAAGAAAGGGAGGCAGAGATAGTCCGTCTCAGGTCTAAATCAATAAACGAGAAGATTTTACTAAATCATCAGAAAGATGATCATCAATTCATCTTGTCAATTTAAGAATAAGAAGGAAGAAGGAAGAAGGAAGAATATTTAAAACTAGATGGCGAACTCAAGGGGCAGTATTATCTACCCCTTGAATAAAGCTACTTGCGTAAAAACTCCAGCATCCATTTTGCAACCATATTCTCGTGAATATCGTTTTGCAGGGAGGCCTGGCCCTTTTCCACCACATCTGTACCAAAAGCTTCTCGACGTAACTCCATCAGGCTATTGGAATAAGGTTTGGTAAACTCCGGGTGGGCCTGGAAGGTGAGCATGTGGTCATCAACCTGGAGCATAGCCATTGGGCAGAACTCGCTGGAAGCCAGCACTCGACCGCCGGGAGGAAGGGTATCTACTTGGTCCTGGTGAGTAACCAACAGGTTGAAGCTATTCGTAGGCTCCGACATCCAGGAGGGGGTTTCCTGCATTTCATAGGAATGCACTCCCAAACCCCAACCTTTATCAGATTTGCGAGCCCTTCCACCCAGTGCCTGAGCAATCAGCTGATGACCAAAGCAGATTCCAATAGTTGGCTTTTTTTGGTCATGCAGCTTGCGCACAAAGTCCATCAGTGGAGGAATCCATTCCTTGTCATCATAGACACCGGTTTTACTGCCGGTAATCAGGTAGGCATCCACCTCATCGACCTGGGCCGGGTACTGGCCGTGCTGCACTTCATAGGTGGAGAACTCCAGTGTGGGGTCCTGGCTGCGCAATAGATCTGCGAACATCTCCGGATATTCACCGTATTCGCCCACCAGCTCCTTGCGCACATCGTCGGTTTTTAAAACTCCAATCTTCATTATTTCACCGCTGGGTTGACTGCTGAGTTTTCGGATTATGGCATATTCGGGAATGCAAAGGCGGCTAGTCTGTCACTTGAACAAGTCATCTAAAACGTTAAATACCAGCTCTCAAGCTTCTATTCGATACGCATAGGCGCTTTTCATTTCCCGCCGCCTGCCAATATAGCCCTCTTCCACGTAGGGCTTTTTACTTTCCGACTTTGCCGACCCGCTAACCAAGAACATTCCGATGCGGGCATTCTTACCTAAAGGACTTTTGTGTATGATCGCGCACTTAGCACATTTTTCAGCCAATTATTGGGCTAACGGGTATCCCAGAGGCAATTAGGGCTACTCGCCAACTAAATTGAGGACACACAATGACCACAACGACCTCCCCCAGCGACCAGCAGGATAGCCCGCCCGGACGCAAAACGGCCTTTACCCGCTTCCTGGATGTGGTGGAATGGCTCGGCAACCTGCTCCCCCATCCCATTACGCTCTTTGCGCTCTTTGCTGTGGGTGTGGTGATTCTAAGCGGTATAGCCTCCTATTTTGGCCTTTCTGTGGCAGACCCACGCCCGGTGGGCGCTGCGGGACGCGATCCCGATGGGGTAATTGAGGTCTTCAATCTATTAAGTGGCGACGGCCTCCGGATGATCGTCACCGGTCTAGTGAATAACTTTACTGGCTTCGCGCCACTGGGTACCGTTCTCGTAGCCCTTCTTGGAGTAGGTATCGCCGAGCACTCCGGGTTGTTGAGTGCCGCCGTTCGCGGCTTGGTGCTGCAAGCCTCCAAGCGCACAGTCACCGTGATCGTGGTATTCGCCGGCATCATCTCCAACACAGCCTCTGAACTTGGCTATGTGGTACTTATTCCTCTCGCCGCCATGATCTTCCACTCTCTTGGCCGCCACCCACTCGCCGGTTTAGCGGCAGCCTTTGCTGGAGTATCTGGAGGCTACAGTGCTAACCTGCTACTGGGCACGGTGGACCCACTCCTATCGGGAATCACCGAATCTGCAGCCCATATGATTGACCCAACTTATAGCGTTGGCCCGGAAGTGAACTGGTTCTTTATGATCGTCAGCACCTTCCTGATCACCATTGTTGGCAGCTGGGTCACAATGGCCATCGTTGAACCCAAGCTGGGTAAGTACGATCCCAATGAGGCCTCCGTTGATCTCAGTCAGGACAAACTTGGTACGCTTACCGACGATGAAAAACGCGGCCTTAAGTACGCTGGCCTTGCGGTTCTGGCTGTCTCAGCGGTATTTGCCCTGACGGTTGTGCCTGAGTGGGGAGTGTTGCGTAACCCGGAAACTGGCCTGGTAGCCGGCTCGCCGTTCCTGAAAGGTATTGTGTCTCTTATCCTGGTGTTCTTCGCTATCCCCGGCTTTGTCTATGGCAAGGTGGTGGGCACCATGAAGAATGACCGTGATGTCATTGATGCCATGGCCAAAAGTATGAACAGCATGGGTATGTATATCGTGCTGGTATTTTTCGCCGCGCAGTTCGTCGCCTTCTTCAAGGTGACCAACCTGGGGACTATCTTCGCCGTACTGGGCGCCGATGCCCTGCAGAGCATCGGCCTGACAGGCCCGCTGCTATTCCTGTTCTTTATCATGATGTGCGGATTTGTGAATCTGATGCTGGGTAGTGCCTCAGCACAGTGGGCCGTTACCGCTCCAATCTTTGTGCCGATGTTGATGCTGCTGGGCTATGCGCCTGAGGTGATACAGGCTGCTTATCGAATTGGCGACTCGGTTACCAATGTCATTACCCCGATGATGAGCTACTTCGGTCTGATCATCACCTTCGCCGCCCGCTATAAAAAAGATCTGGGTATGGGAACACTGATCGCCACAATGATCCCCTACTCCATCTTCTTCTTTGTTGGCTGGACTGCATTGTTCTATATCTGGGTATTTGCCCTGGGCCTCCCTGTTGGTCCCGGTGCAGCAACTTATTATGGTGGCTAAAACCCACTTATTGAAAAGGCCCGCTTTTTAGCGGGCCTTTTCAATTGTGAAAGAAATATGCACATTTAAGCTCAATTCTGTAATTGAAAGATCTCGAGCGTCTCATCTAATCCTCCACGACCCCTGATATAATTGGTACCATTGAGCCAATATTAAATTTTTTCTCCGTCCAGACTAAAAAATTTATATTCCCAGTGACGCAGTCGTCATAAAACAAAAAATACTTAAATTAAAAATTTAGGGATAAAATACCTAAAAAACAACAATAAAAAGATTTATTTCCCATGCGACCACTTCCGGGAAGTACCCCCAAGTTATCTTTGGCCTTTAAAACACCTAAATAAAACGAGTAACATTACGCAGTAATAACGTTTTGCGGAGATCGATACGCGGATTATCGCCAGCATAGACCTGCCCTGATCTAACTATCATTCATTTTTCCGCTCAGGACGAGCACCGTGGTTGTGCCCTACCTTGCCCTTTTGAAGGGTAAAGATTGCTATTGCCCTCCATTACCGACATTACAGGACGTCGACACAGAGCAGGCCCTGGCCAGAGCGACTGTCCTTTAAACCAGTCGTAAAGAAGCCTTCACTAGATAAACAGTTTGAGCCATATGGCTCTTTTTTATCTTTGGCGTCCGCCCAGATCCGATCTATTCCGCTGGATTAACCCTTCTCCACCTGGGAAATGTATAAAAGTAATTTTTTCCAGGGGATTCACAGGATTTATAAAAATTGACTCAACAAATAAGAACGACCCTGTTAACAGGCTTTTACGAGTTGGTGAGCCAATTAAAAGGTAGCCCTGAAGCTCTGCTGATCAGTTCCCGTATTAACCCCCACCAGGTTGAGAGCCTTGATGGGTATCTGGCACTAGATCAAGCGGCTGAGCTGCTGAACAAGACCGCTAGCCAGTTGAACTGCGCCGACTTTGGACTGCGTCTTGCCTACAGTCAGGGGGCTGCCGCACTGGGTTCTCTTGGGGCTGCTGTACTACAGTCCCTTACTTTGGGTGAATTCCTTAACACAGCGATAAAACAGCTAGGCAATTCTCCCTATAATCTGCGAGTTGAACTGACAAAAAAGGGGAAACACACGCATCTAAGTTTTCTGTGTATCGATGACCTGGAAGCTCAGCTTGCCGGGGACGCTCCTCTCCCCCAGCAACAATCCCGCGAGTTTCTACTCGGTGTTTCATTGGTAGCTCTACAACACCTTTGTGGGAGTAATTTTCAGCTGGAAAGTGTTCACCTAAAAACCGAGCGCCCCGTACATGACCATTACGAAAACTTCTTTGGGGTTCCCGTACACTTCGGCAAGGAAACTGATGCACTTATCCTGAATAGCAGCTCCCTGCTGCAACCTACAGAGAAATGCAATCCCAGCCTGCGTCCACTATTGAAAACCTATATCGAAGAGCTTCTGCAAAAGGGGGAAGCCAGTTTGGTGGAACAGGTGCAGCAGCTGATTTATTGCCTGATGCCCTTAAAAAGGTGCAGCCTACAAGAAGTAGCCAATCAGCTGGGTATGCACAAGCGTACCCTACAGCGCAGGCTGAGGGACCGGGAATTGGTATTTGAGGATCTTTTGGATCGCATTCGCCGGGAGCGTGCCGAGTATTATTTAAGCGGTAAACAACCCCCCATGTCGCAGATTTCGGATATGCTGGGCTATCGCGAACAGAGCTCTTTCAACCGCGCCTGTTATCGCTGGTTTGCCACCACCCCAATGCGAGTCAGACGCCAGCTGATGGCACAGATAGTAGCCCGCGAAGCCGCACAAGAGTTGGCTGAAGTCGAATAAGTACTGCTGACAAGAGGCTTTGGCTGCGTAAACCCTGCTTCAGCTAAAGTCTCTATTTAGCTCCTCTATTCAAAGCTTCTACTCATTGCACGACTTCACAATCACCACTCTATGCCTCTGCGAGCGGCAATACCGGCATTGAATGCGTGTTTTTCCGCACACATTTCGCTCACAGTATCGGCTACATCCTTGAGGTACTGCTTGGCCCCACGCCCGGTTATGACAACCGTCTGCTCCCGCGGCCGCTGCTGTATCGCCTGTACGACTTCCTCTTTGTCCAACCAGCGGTAATTCAGTGCGTAGGTGATCTCATCCAAAACCACCAGATAAACTCGCTCATCCCGCAACGCCTCCCGCGCCTTCTCCCAAAGTGCCATTGCCGCAGCTTTATCGGCCTCAAAATCCTGGGTTTCCCAGGTGAAATCAGTGCCCATTTGATGCCACTGTAGCGGGTGGGCGGCGCCCATTAGAAGATTCTTTTCTCCACACTCCCAGGTGCCTTTAATAAATTGAGTCACCACGGTGAGGTAACCGAAGCCCAGGGCACGGGTGACTGTGCCCATCGCCGCAGTGGTTTTACCCTTGCCATCGCCGGTATAGAGAATCACTATGCCGCGTTCCTCCAGCGCTTTAGAAACCGCCTCATCCACAATTTTTTTACGGTTCTGCATACGTGACTTATGTCGACTCTTTTTATCCTGTGATTCTGAACTCATAAATACCATCAAACATTTAAAGTAAAGGGAGCGTGCAGATTGCACTCTAGTGTGCGTAGTTATTCAGAGGCTTCTCACTCTGTCATTGCTAAAAATGCAGAAATAAAATCCCAAATCAGATCATCCTGCCAGAGAACATTGTGGCCACTGGAAAAAATGCCCAAGCGCGAATTGGGAATCTGCCGAAATAAAGCCCGCTGATTTTCAAAAGGGGCGACACTATCGTAGCGCCCGGCACAGATCAGCGTTTCTACCTCTAGAGTCGGTAGGCGAGCAAAAGTATCGTGGCCTTTTCTCGCCTGAAGCTGTCGCATACGACACTGGGCTCCGTCAGGCTTGCTTGCCGCCAGTTCGCAGACCTGGCGATAATATTTACTTAAAAAAGCACAGAGTGCTGATTCTGAATGTATACCATCGGCACTTTGCAGGCGGCTATCGCCCGCAGTCACCCATAGATTCACTTTTTCCTCGAGGCTCATAGCCTCAATATCGTACTGATGAAACGGGAATGAAGCGCCTCCGCGGCCTCCGGAGCTGGTTACCAATAAAACCAGTTTTCGCACCAACTGGGGATATTGCAATGCAAATTCCTGAGCGACCATGCCACCAAATGATTCTCCCAGTAGATACACATCCCGCCAATCGAGATGATCCATCAGTCGTTTAAGGTCTAGGGCGTAATCGGCCATATTGGGAGAATCGATGGGTGAATTAGACTGACCGATGCCACGGGGGTCAAAGGTTAAGATTTCAAACCGATTCGCCAACGGGGAGTCGAAAATAGTCGGGGCTACCCTGAGATCACTGAGGGTACCAGGGTGAAACACCAAGCGCGGGCCCCTTCCGCGAACTTCAAAATACAATTCCACGTCATCATTACTAAATACCGCCACAAAATAGCTCCCGGAAAAAACTAGACGCTGCAATAGTAGCCGCCGGGAAGAGAAACACCGGGATTGAATCGTTAGAAGAGAGTGAACAGAGAGATAGCCCAAGGGGCTATCTCTCCAAACATTTTTATAGGCTAAATTCTATACCGGCATAAACTGCTGCGCCTGCTGTGTAATAACCCGCAACTTCGCGATAGTTCCGGTCCAACACATTTTCACCGCGTAGATTAACCCGCATATTGGGGGAGACCCGATAGACGGCATTCAGATCAACCTTACTATAGTTCTCCAGAGCAATTCCGGTATAACCATCGATACGATCCTCAACCCGCTGCCAGTTACCACTCAGAGTCAACTTATCTCCCAGCCATTGGTGGCTGAGGCCTAAGTTAAATACCCTCTGGGGCACCCCACCACGCTGAGCGCCTGTGAAGTCCTCTGAGTTCAGCCAAGTGCCAGTTATAGACCAATCCAGATTGCTATTAAGGTTGCCGCCCAAGGACAGTTCCACCCCCTCAGATTGACTCTCACCATCATCCTGCTCATAAGACCAGGTTGTGTAATTATAAAAAATAGCATCGCTGATCTCCTGGTCGAAGTAGGTCAGCTCAGCCTGTAATAATTGTGCCCACTGGTATTCCAGACCCAACTCATAACCACGACTGGTTTCAGCCCCCAAAGAAGCATTGGTAGTATA
This sequence comes from Microbulbifer mixtoriginis (SeqCode), assembly GCF_052466765.1. Lineage (NCBI taxonomy): Bacteria > Pseudomonadati > Pseudomonadota > Gammaproteobacteria > Cellvibrionales > Microbulbiferaceae > Microbulbifer > Microbulbifer mixtoriginis (SeqCode). The sequence continues at coordinate 3,188,513 of NZ_CP174289.1, read as the reverse complement.
TTCGTACGGGCTCGGAGCACGGTAACCGGTTCCAAAACTCGCGCGATACTTGAGCTGCTGATCATCACCTAGAGAAACAGGTAGAGCTGCAGAGACACGCCAGCTATTGTGATCCTCAGTCTCCAGGCTATCGCGACGGTAGCCTAGGGTATAGAAAACTGTTTCGGCGAAATCACTGTGCCACTCCGTAAAGAAGCCAGTACTTTCCAATACCTCATCGGCAAACTCTGTAGCATATTTCTGCTGTTCATACTCTCCGCCCCACAGTAGTTTTCCACTGCTCAAGGTATTGCTGCCGATATAATTTGCCTCACGAATTTCACCACTTGTTATAAATGGAAAAGCCCCAGGGCTGATACCCTCTTCGCGGTCAATCTCCTGTTGAGAAAGGCTTACTCTATGATTCCAGTTGGCAAACTGGTAATGACTACTAAAGATGAAAAATTCCTGGTCGAAGCGACTCAGGCAATCATTAGGATAATCCGAAAAACAGTTGTCGTACTCGGTCTCAGTATCCACCTTGCGGTACTGACCCTCGAGAGATAGATTTTCATTTATCTGGTAACCGAGACGTGCACTGGTGGTAAAATTATCGTAACCATCTTCCTCACCAGAAGAATCTTTTTCGGTTGCATTAAAACCATCGGTGGAATAGTCAGAAACACTTAAATCGTAGTACCAGGATTCAATGCTTCCCCCAAGGTTCGCACTGGTATTCTGGCTTCCGTAACGACCCACCTCTACAGAGGCACTGGCGTTAACACTCTCAGCAGGCCTTTTGCTAATAATATTAATCACGCCACCGGCGCCGGCACCGTAAAGCATGCCCTGGGGCCCGCGCAGGACTTCAATACGCTCAATATCGCTAACCTGCAAGTGCTGCAATTGGGTACTTACCTGTAAACCCGTCGGGTCGGCAATATTCACCCCATCCAGTAACACCAGGGTACGGAAATTACTTTCCCCACGGATAAACAAGGAACTGACCTTACCCGCTCCGCCGCTATTGCTGACAGCAACACCTGGCAGAGTGCGCATCACATCCAGCAGGCTGGTATAACCCAATCGCTCAATATCGGCAGCATTAAGAATTGAAACAGAGACACCCAGCTGGCTCTTGGGCAGATCCAGACGGCTGGCAGTCACTATGATTTCTTCCAGGTCCGCAGCCGCAGACAATAGCGGTTGCACCGCGGCAAAGACGGCAGCGGCTAATAAAGTTTTTTTCATTGTGGTTCCCCAATCTCGAACAGAAAAACGGATTGAGGGAGGGTGAGTACAATCGGTGCGCAACCCAGGCCGGCACACTGACCAGACAAAGCCCTCCGCTTTATCCTCAAGGCCGGATATAAAAACTCCGGCTTAGTGCCGAGGGCCGGTATCGGGCTTATCATTTTGCAAAGAAAAATGATTTACCGTTGCGGGGGCAGCGCCGGACTCTGTATACACATCACCGGACTTCCCGTTTACCCCAGCCAAGTGTAAATACACTGCTGGGCACCCAAAGCGGCGGCAAGTATAACAGCGTGGCTGGCGCTTCCCCAGCGAAAGTGAGACGTTAAATCCACGGGGTAATTTTCAATAAAAATCTGTTTTTCAAACACCACTCAGCCCTTACTCGCTTGCACACTTCTTTACCAAAAATCCACATTCCTTGCGCATTCCTGAACTATGTTGGCTATCAGCGGCTGGTTAAAAAACACCTCCCAGGAAGGGGGGATACTGGCCGCCGCTAATCGCCCGCGCCTGCTCTTCAGTGCAGGCGCTGTCCAGCTGCCTTCAATGGAGAGCACCATGTACAAGGTTTTATTATCTGTCGCCCTAATGGCCATGATTTCCTCTGCAAACGCACAGCCACGCAAACCTCCTCAGGAAGCCTTTGATGCCTGCAAGGCCATGTCGAAGGGTGATGCCTGCAAAGTGGAAACGCCGCACGGTACCCTGGAAGGCACTTGCCGCATGCCCCCTAGAGAAGAGCAACTGGTGTGTGTTCCCACAAAAATGGAAGGCCGCAGACCGGGCAAAGATCGAAAAGAAAATAACGAGTAAATCATTGGGGCCCTTGCGGGCCTCGCAGTTCGAGAATGCAGTATGAAAAAGTGGCTATTAGTGGGCCTCACCTGTGTCACCCCGGCAGCTCTGGGACACCTGCCGGAAACAACCGTGGAAGCCTGCCAAGGGTTAACCTCCGGCTCAAGTTGTAGCATCGGTCACAGTAGCGGCCAATGCTTGCGCTTATCTGAAGATCAGGCTCCGGTCTGTGTGACGGGCACATTGGCTATTGCCAGAATCCCTTCTCAAGAGCGCGCTAACGGCAGACCACCGGCGCGCAGGCATCGGGTGGTGCAGTCGGAGGGATTACATTATAGGGTTCCCGCCGACCACAACCCAATCACCACCAGCCGCGTTAAAGTCACAATCGAGGGGCCCTGGCGGGTGATTGAAGCCAACGGTATCTCCACCCATAAAACCGGTGCCTTCCCAAACTCCGGCAATCCCCACAAAATCGAAACCCAACGCTACAAATACCGAGTACCCGCAGCCCCCAAGTTGGCAAAAAAATCCACACCAGTAAGCCTGCAAAATTTTGGTATTGGCATTAACGGCGTGCCCTTTGATCCCAGCGCCGCAGAGTGGTACCTGGGTAATCGCGGCCTCTGGCGCTATGAGGCGCTCTCCGGTGCAGTTCCCCTCGGCGTTGACGACAACTACGCCCATGTCCAGCCCAACGGGGCCTACCATTATCACGGTCTGCCCACCGGACTACTGGCAAGACTACAAGTTACCCCGCAGCATCATTCACCACTGATTGGTTGGGCCGCAGATGGTTTTCCCATTTACGCACTATATGGTTATGGCGATGACATGAATGAGGAGACTGATGTAGTAAAAATGCACTCCAGCTATCGGGTGAAATCTGGACATCGGCCAACAAGTAACAAGCAACCTGGCGGCTATTACGACGGCACCTTTGTGGCGGACTACGAATATGTTGAAGGGGCGGGCTCCCTCGATGAGTGCAATGGCCGCTTTGTGCGCACCCCTGATTTTCCTCAGGGTATTTATGCCTATTTCCTTACTGAGGAGTGGCCAATAATTCCGCGCTGCTACAAAGGAACACCCTCCGAGGACTTCCGCCGCGGACCCGCAATGGGGCGGCCACAGCCCCCGCGCAGGCGATTTGGCTGAGACAGGAATTTCTAGCCACTGGATTTTCGCAACAAATCCAGTGGTACAAAGTCTGCGATACCGTCGCGCCAACGGAATTCACAACTCACCCCGTAGGCTTCGCCAATCAACGTCGGAGTCAGTACCTGTTGCGGTGTTCCCTGAGCTAACAATTCTCCATCCAGCATCAAGAGAATCCGATCGCAAAAGCGCGCCGCCAGGCTGAGGTCGTGCAGTGCCAACACCACGGTTTTGCCACTGTCGGCCAGGCTGCGGAAGTTCTGCATCAGCTGAAGTTGGTGACGGATATCCAACGCCGCAGTGGGCTCATCGGCGATCAGCAGCGGTGCCCGCCCTACTAACAGGCGGGCCAATTGCACGCGGCGCAGCTCGCCACCGGATAATTGAGTGACCGGGCGCTGGGCAAATTCCTGCGCATCGACCAATAACAACGCCTGTTGAATTCTCTGCTCGCGATCTGGCAGGCGCCCCCAGGGCAGTAAACCCAAGGCCACCATATCCGCCGCACTGAGAGACCAAGCCGGAGTTTCCGACTGCGGTAGGAAAGCCCCCAGCCTCGCGCGCTGGGATGCCGGCAATTGCCCCGCATCGAGACCATTCAGCTCAACATGACCCGCATCGGGGGACAAGACGCCCGATAAACACTGCAATAGGCTGCTTTTGCCGGCGCCGTTGGGGCCCACCACGGCGGTCAGCTCGAAGGGCTTGAATACACAATTCACGCCATGCAGGACACTCTTGCGCCCCCGCTGCAATTCCAGCGCAACGCAGGTGGCCTCAATAGTTTTCTCACTAGCCATATTCACAACCACTGCCCCCTGCGCGCCGTCAAAATCAGCCAGAAGAAAAAAGGTGCACCGATAAAAGCGGTGACCGCGCCAATGCGCAGCTCCTGCGCGCCGACAAAATTAATCACCAGAATGTCTGCCAGCAGCAACAGCAGCGCTCCAGCTAAAGCGCTGATCCACAGTAAACGGGCGGGGTCCTGGCGCACCAGAGGGCGCACCAGGTGCGGCACCACCAATCCGACAAAACCGATGGTGCCAGCTACTGCCACGGCACCACCCACGGCACTGGCGATGCCCAGCAAAATAAGAAAGGGATAGGCGCGGCTCTGGAAACCCAAGGAAGTCGCACTGTCTTCACCCAAGGCCAGCGCGCGCAAATAATTGCGTGTGAAAAACAGGCACAGCACCCCCACGGCCAAAAAGGGCAATGCCAAAAACAGTTGGTCCCAGCCGCGATTGGCCAGCGAGCCCATCAACCAGAACACCACCTCCTGCATAGCGAACATGCTCGGCGCATAGTTAAGCGCCAGTGCAATCAGTGCCGATAGGAAAGCGTTAATGGCCACCCCCGCCAACACCAGCCGTCCGGCACTGGCGCCCCGCCCCGCCAACAACCACACCGCCGCCGCCGCGCTAAAGGCACCACCAATAGCCAGAGCCTGCAACAACCAACCGGATTTCCAGGCTGCGCCGTAATAGAGAAACAGTACCGCCGCCAAAGCCGCACCGCTGGAAACACCGAGCAGCGCCGGCTCCGCCAGAGGGTTACGCAACATCCCCTGCATGGCGGCGCCCCCCATCCCCAAGGCAGCGCCCACCAGTATTGCCAACAGGGCACGGGGCAGTCGCAATTGCCACAGAATCACCGCATCGCTGCTCTGGCCACTCCAGCCCTCAGCCAGCGCATTGGAAAGGTCCACCGAAACCGGGCCACTGCCCAGTGCCCCGAGCAGGGCCAGCGGCAGGGCCGCCAGCAATAGCAAAACCGCGTTTTTATTGTACAAGCGCTTCTCTCTTATCCATCAACTGTTGCAGTGTATCCACCACCGCCAGTACCGGGCACAGGCTCAGCTGTTTCGGCAGGGTATAGGTGCGGCCGCTATCGATATAGCGCTGTAGTACCGGGTGGCGCGCGGCCAGGTAAGCCAGTGCGAAATGCTGTTCGCTGCCATAGAACACCAACAAATCCGGCTGCAGGGCAATCACCTCTTCCAGGCTGATCCGTGCCAGTCCCTGAGTGGTGGCGAGATTGTCAAAACCGGCGCGCTGCAGCAACTGGTGCTCCAGCATGCCGCTGCCGTAGGTGATGTTATTGGCGGAGAGAATCACCGCACTGGCGCGCTGTTTAGCAGCGGGCTGATCGAGTAGTTGTGCCAACGCGCGTTTCTGCTCTTGCAGCGGAGGAAGCGGGCCCAGTACGGCTTGCAAAGCACCGAGTTGTTGTTGCAACTGCTCCAGACTGTAGGCATCGGGGATGGTCACCACATTCATACCCAGTGCTTGCAGTCGCTCAGCCGCACGCTGGGCACCGTACTGCCCGGCAAGAACCAAATCTGGCTTTAATGGCAGCAGCTCCTCGGCGCGGGCGCGATTGAGCTGAACGTGTTCGGGAATCGGCAGGGAGCGATACTGTTCGGCGGCGGACAGCCAGGTCAGAGAGGCAATATCCGCAGGTTGTGCCCAGTTCAGCAGTACTTGGTCCAGACACAGGTTCAACGAAGCAATGCGCTCATAGGCCTGGACTTTCGCGGCCAGAATGAACACTGCACCGAGTAATAGTTGCCAGCAGAGAAGATGACGCCTGGACGTGCGGGTACTCATCCGACTCAGCTCATGTCGATCACGGCAAGGGCTTCCGCCAGGGTTTTTACCGAGTGCATTTCCATACCCTCGATATCGTTTTTCAGGCGATTGGCGGCGGGCACTATCGCTTTGCGAAAACCATGCTTAGCGGCTTCGCGCAGGCGCTCCTGGCCCGAGGGCACGGGGCGGATCTCACCGGAAAGTCCCACCTCACCGAAGACCACCAGATCCCGCGGCAACACCCGATTGCGAAAGCTGGAAACAACTGCCAGCAAAAGAGTCAGGTCGGCACTGGTTTCCATTACCTTGACGCCGCCTACCACATTGATAAACACATCCTGATCGCCGACCAAGACGCCGCCATGGCGGTGCAGCACCGCCAGCAGCATATTCAGGCGGTTCTGGTCGAGGCCCACCGCTACCCGGCGCGGATTACCGAGGCTGCTGTCATCCACCAGTGCCTGCAGTTCCACCAGCAGCGGCCGGGTGCCCTCCCACACGGAAGTCACCACCGATCCCGCGGCGATCTCCTCGGCGCGCTGCAGGAAAATAGCGGAGGGATTAGAAACTTCTTTAAGGCCCTGCTCGGTCATGGCAAATACCCCCAGCTCATTCACCGCTCCAAAGCGGTTTTTATGGGCACGCAGGGTGCGGAAGCGGGAGTCGTGAGTACCTTCGAGCAATATGGAGCAATCAATAATATGTTCCAGCACCTTGGGGCCTGCCAAACTGCCGTCTTTGGTGACATGGCCCACTAAAATCAGCGCAGTACCAGTCTGCTTGGCGAAGCGGGTCAGGTAAGCAGCACTCTCACGCACCTGGGCCACCGAGCCCGGAGCGGACTGCACATCGCTCATATGCATCACCTGGATAGAGTCCACCACCATCACGCGTGGATTGACTTCTTTTGCCGCCAGGCAGATGCGCTCCACATCAGTTTCACTGAGGAGCTGCAGGGAATCAGTGGGCAGGCCCAGGCGTTTGGCGCGCATAGCCACCTGCTGAAGAGATTCTTCACCGGTGATATACAGCGCCGGCATTGAAGTAGCGAGGTGGCACAGAGTCTGTAGCAATACCGTGGATTTACCGGCCCCAGGATGACCGCCGATCAGCACCACCGAACCCGGCACCAGGCCGCCCCCCAGCACCCGGTCGAGTTCCGAGGCGGAAGTGGGAATACGCGGCAGCTCACTCAGGTCGATTTCCGAGAGCTTCTGCACCTTGCCAGCACCGGCGGCGCCGGCATAGCCACTCTGGGCATCGGTGAAATTAGCCGCGCGGCTGTCTTTATGCTCCGGCCCCAAACGCACTTCAGAGAGACTGTTCCAGGCACCACAAGCACTGCACTGCCCCGCCCACTTTGTATAGTCAGCGCCACATTCATTGCACACATAGGCAGTTTTGCGTTTAGCAGCCAAGGTTACTCCCCCAAAGTGTCACCCAGTCAAATTGGCGCACAGTTTACCCCTTATCTCCCTTCAGAGGGCAGCGCTTAACCGACAGATATGACTCTCCTTTACCCAAGTGGTGTATTGGCACTTTTTCCCACTTTCTCTGGGATCTGCGCGATTGATCTAGATCAATTCTTCGTATTTTCACCGGGCTAATATCCGGCGCGTCTCGCCTCCTCGCTATAGGCAGAGTCATTACAACATCACCGACTACTCAAAACAGGAAGTAAATATGTCGTCTATTACTCTTCGCAGTGCGCTTCTCGCACTCGTCATGGCCTCGACGTCCGCCCTGGCAGCAGATCACGAAGTTAAGATGCTGAACCAGGGCAAGGACGGCATGATGACTTTCGAACCCGCGTTCCTAAACGTTGCAGTGGGCGATACTGTCACCTTCCTGCCCACCGATATGGCACACAACAGCCGCTCCGTACTCTCCCCAGCCGAGGGCGACAGTTGGAATGGCGGCATGGGCGAGAAAGTCAGTGTGACCTTGAATAAAGAGGGCGTTTACCTGTACCAGTGCGATCCGCACCTGCCCTTGGGCATGGTCGGTGTAATTCAGGTAGGCCAGGCCGGCAACCTGGAAGATGCCAAGAAACACGCTCAAGGAATGAGTGAACGTATCGCCGTCAACAAGGAGCGCCTCAGCCAGTACCTTGACCTAATTAAATAAGAGAGGCCGCGGCGTGGACATTTTATTTGAGCAAGGCCCTCACCTGGTTGCGCGTTTCTGCGATCTGGTTAAAGAACAGAATGGCAGCGATGGAGTGCAGGCCAACCAGTTTGTGATTCGCCGCGGCACCCAAGGTGCACTGATTGATCCCGGCGGTGATCTCACCTACACACCCCTAACCATCGAACTCAGCCGCCACCTGAACCTGAGTGACCTGGAATATATCCTGGCCTCGCACCAGGATCCGGACATCATTGCCTCACTGCCACGCTGGATGCTGCACTCGCGCTGCAAGGTAGCGGTATCCAAACTGTGGTCGCGCTTCCTGCCCCACCTAGTATCCGGCTTTGTCGCCTCGCGTGCCGGTAGTGAACGTTGGCAGGACCGTATCATTCCCATCAGTGACAAGGGCGAGGTGCTGCCTTTTGCCGATAGCGAAATCTGGGCCCTGCCCGCACACTTTATGCACTCCTGCGGCAACTTCAGTTTCTACGACCCGGTTAGCCGCATCCTGTTTTCCGGTGACGTGGGCGCTTCCCTCGGTGGAGAGGAGGGCGAAGTCATCGATTTTGATGCGCATACTCCATCCATGGAAGGTTTCCACCAGCGCTATATGGGAGGCAACTGGGCCTGTCGTCTGTGGGTGAAAATGGTGCGAGAACTGAACCCAGCCATGATTGTGCCTCAACACGGCGGTTATTTTGCATCTGAAGAAGTTAAGGAAGGCTTCCTGAGCTGGTTGGAGCGGTTGGAATGTGGACCCGATCTGCTGCGACATCAGGACTATCGCTTGCCTCTGAGGAAACCCTAAAGACCTGTCTAGAGGACAGTCTTTACAAGCGATAACCCTGTAGGCTCCGAATCAATACAGGCATGAAAAACCAAGGGAGAGCGAGACGCTTTCCCTTAACCTCCTCCAATCTCTCGCTGTGCTTGCGCCCCCTGCTGCCCACACATACACTGACCGACATACTTCTCCTGGCCTGCTTTATGTACATTGCCTACCTTCGCACCTTGTTGCTGATACTGCTGTTGGCCTTTGCCGGCCTGGCATCAGCCGTGCCCTGTGCGGAACCTGCAGATATGCTGAGCATGGATATTAGCGAACAGGGCCACTGCGAAGCGAATAAAGCCGATGATTGCCACAGTGAGCACCGCGGTGACTGTGGTATCGAATGCGGCTGCTGCCCGGGATTGAGCAATAGCCTCGCCGTAATCTCCGCCAATATCCCAAATTTTTCGCGGCCAATTTCCCTGGCAACTGCCCACACAGTATTTAAACCTTCCCCCGACCCGGAAAGCGCCCTGCGGCCTCCGATTGCCACCTGAGCCTCGGCTCCAGCAGTAAACTTCGCCGATAAATCTTTTTTGCCCGCCACTAGCTGCACCTATGCTGCACTGACGATGTGGTGGGTCAGTTGATATGAATGACAGGAGTAATTCCATGTACCGATCTTTTTTAGCCGCAATTGCCGCGCTAGTTACTACATTAGCCATCAGTGCTTGTGCCGAATCCACCGAGCCTAAAGAACCTCAAGCGCAAAACCTAACGACCTATAAATCCGCTACCTGTGGCTGCTGCAAAGTTTGGGTGGACCACGCTCGCAATAGCGGCTTCGAAGTGGTGGCAAAGGATGTCGATGACCTCAACGGCGTCAAAAAACAGCACGGAATCGAACCCCGCTACCAGTCTTGCCACACCAGTGTGTCCAAGGAAGGCTATGTTTTCGAAGGGCATGTGCCAGCCAAGCTGATTCAGCAATTTTTGCAAAGTCCGCCTAAGGGTGCGCTGGGGCTGGCTGTGCCCGGTATGCCTCTCGGAAGCCCTGGCATGGAGATGGGCGATCGCTTTACCCCCTACCAGGTAATGCAGTTAAACAAGGACGGCAGCAGCGTGGTTTATGCAGAAATCAACGCGGCCGGAGAACAGTTCTGAGGACTGTCGATGACAAAACCTCCGCGGTGCGGCTCGGTTTCGCGCCGCACCTTTGTAACCGGAATCAGCGCCGGCATGGCCCTGCTGGGCCTGCCCGGCTCCCCTACCCCCGCCAGGGCGCGAGTCCCCCCTCCCACGACTTTAACTGGCGAGAATTTCTCCCTGCAGGTAGACCAAAGGGCAGTCAACCTGACCGGACAACCCCGCAACGCAATTTCAGTTAACAATTCTATTCCCGGCCCAATCCTGCACTGGCACGAGGGGCAAACTGTAACTCTCAATGTCCTCAACCAATTAGATAAAAACACTTCGATTCACTGGTATGGCATCAGGGTGCCCAATCCTATGAATGGTGTACCAGGGCTCAATTTCTCCAGTATTAGACCCGGGGAAAATTTTCGATACCGCTTTAAAGTCACACAAAGCGGAACTTACTGGTATCACAGTCACTCCGGCTTCCAGAGGCAGCAGGGACTCTACGGAGCTATCGTCATTGATCCAGCTGGAGGAGACCCGGTGACCTATGACCGGGACTATGTAGTGTTGCTCTCCGATTGGAGCGATGAATCCCCCCAGCGGATTTATTCAAACCTGAAGAAAGATGGCCACTATTACAACCGGCGCCGCCACCGCACCACCACAGATCTCTGGCGAGATGTACGCGCGAAAGGCATAGAGCAAACCTGGCGTGAACGACACCCATGGAACTTCGCAGGCATGTCTGATCGAGATGTGTCTGATGTCACAGGCTACACCTACAGCTACCTGATCAATGGACAAACTCCGGAAGACAATTGGACTGCCCTATTTGCCCCCGGTGAGATAGTACGGCTGCGTTTTATCAACGCCTCTGCCATGACAATCTTCGACCTACGCATTCCAGATCTGGATATGACCGTGGTGACTGCTGATGGCCAGAATATTCAGCCGGTGAGAGTGGATGAATTCCGCCTAGGTACTGGGGAAACCTACGATGTGGTAGTTAGGCCCAGTGGCGACAGAGCCTACACCCTTTTTGCCCAGGCGATCGATCGCGGCGGTTACGCTCGCGGTACCTTAACGCCCGCTCAGAGTCTTTCTGCCAAAGTTCCCCCCATGGATCCAATCCCTATTCTCGATAAGCGCGATATGGGATTCACCCGTGCCAGTGGTGCTAGAGCTGCTGATAGACAGTCCACTGCAGAAGAAGGCAATGCCAAACTGGCCCCCGCTGGCCTGGGAAGCCATAGCCCCATCATCCACCAGCCAACAGAAAAAGGCCATGGCGTAGCCCTGCGCGCGCGCGCTCCCCAAAATGGAATGGATGATCCCGGTGTTGGACTCCGTGAACACCAGCAACGCTACAACCGCCGCATCCTAACCTACGGGGATCTTCGCAGTCTCACACCATCATTAGACCAGCGACAACCGCAGCGAGAACTACAACTACATCTCACCGGTAATCCAGCTCGTTACCTATGGTCCATTGACGGTGTTAAATATAAAAACGCCACACCAATATTATTGGCTTATGGCGAGCGTCTACGTATCACTCTGGTGAACGACACCCTACTCACCCAGCCCATACACCTGCACGGTTTATGGAGTGAGTTGGAAACTGGTGACGGAGAGTATCTACCACGCAAGCACACGGTGATGGTGCAGCCCGGTGCCAAGATCAGTTACCTGATAAATGCCGATAACCGGGGGCGCTGGGCATTACACTGCCAAATGCTTTATCGCACATACGGTATTTTCCGAGAGGTGCGCGTGGTATGAGGCGCACTCTCTGTACCAAAGCGATAGTGATAATCGTTGTTACCCTGTGCTTGCAACTGGGTTTTCAAGCAGCTAAAGCGCAAAATCGGGAAGACCAGCACCACAGCTTCCAAGCCCCCTCAGAAGGATCAGTCGCAGGAGAGGACAATGGTATGGCCGGGGAGGGGGACAAGCCGGTAGCCAAACTCAGCCTTGACCAATTCGAACGGCGCGGTATGAACGGCGCGGCAATCGAAGGCGATTTCAGTTATGGAGATGACGTCAATAAAGTAGTGCTGGAAGTAGACTTTGAGCGGGGAGGAGGAGAAACGGAAAAAAATGAGCGATGGCTGGTCTACAGCCGGTCCATTTCCAAAGATTGGAATTTCCTCGCCGGCTTCCGACACGACCTACAGCGGGAAACTACCAGCCGCAATTGGCTGGCGATTGGGCTGGTTGGAGAAACCCCTTACTCATTAGAAATGGATGCAGTGCTATTTCTGGGAAGGAACGGCAGTACAGCTTTTCGCCTGGAAGGGGAATATGATGCAAAGCTCGCAGAAAAAGTGAGCCTTATTCCGCGCTTGGAGCTGAATTTCTTTGGCCAAAATGATGAAATCGCTGGCAGTGGCAGTGGATTGTCTCAAATAGAAATAGGCTTGCGCCTACTCTACGAAATTCACCCTAAATTTTCCCCCTATGTCGGCGTTCACCATGAACGAGTTGTGGGCAATGCCGCAGATTTTGCCCGTGAAGAAGGGGAAAAGGTATATAGCACCGTGTGGGTTGTCGGTTTTCGCGCCTGGTTTTAGTTCCCGGTTCTATAAAACATTCTGTTCACAACAAACTATCCGCCAAGTAAATGCAGCAGGAAACCAGAATTTTTCTTGGCTTACAGTCGCAATTCACACTTTTTCTTAGGATTCATTAATAGAGAGATTTTATCAAATTTGAAAGATTAGAAAGGCAATATGCTTATACTGGTAAATATTCCTTACAACAAGCAAACTCAAAACTTTGTAAAATGGCAGAATACAGAAACAACTTCTATTAAATATATGAAATTATTACATCAGGAAGAAATGGTATAGAAAGGGCAAAAAGTGTCGTACATAAACACTTCAGCTCTACACTTTATTCACTCACCATATCTGCAGCAAGATTTCTCCTCATTGAACCTCATAGGTCGCACCAAGCCTATATGGGGTAAACGGGAGTCCAGACGATACGCAAATGAAATTCTTCTGCGTAAAGTATCAATAACTCCAGCGATTACTATTTCCTTACTAATGGGGATGCTGGCTATCGAAGGACAATCCCAAGAGGATTTACACCATGGCCTTCAGTATCACTCCACATCTGGAAGTAACAATGATGCAACCCTAGGAGAAGACAAACCCATCGCCAAGCTCAGCCTTGATCAATTTGAATTACAAGGTAATAACGGAGCCACCATTGAGGGGGACATCAGCTATGGTACAGACCAAAGCAAGCTATCCGCAGAAGTAGACTACGAGCGCTCCAACGGGGAGACCGAGGAGAATGAGCTATGGGGCATTTACAGCCACGCAGTTTCTGCTAATTGGAATATTCTCGCAGGAATTCGTCATGATTTTTACCTGGAGAATACCAGCCGCAATTGGTTTGCAATTGGTATTATTGGCGAGACCCCCTACTCATTTGAAATGGACGCTGTATTTTTCCTTGGTAGAAGCGGCAGCACTGCCCTTCGCATAGAAGGGGTTTATACATTTAAACTCTCAGAAAAGTTCAGTTTAGCACCCCGTGCAGAATTTGATTTTTTTGGGCAAAATGACAAAAATTCAGACGGAGGGTCTGGTCTATCTGAAATAGAAATTGGCATGCGTTTACGCTATGAACTTCATCCGAAATTCTCCCCTTATATTGGCATACATCAATATCGCAATATCGGAAAAACTGCAGACTTTGAACGCGAAGAGGGAGAAAAAGTATACGATACCGTGTGGGTTCTGGGGTTTCGAGCTTGGTTATAAACCAAAGATCATTCCCCCTTAGCTAACATTGGCACTATTAAAATAGCGGCACCTCTGAAAATTTACCATTTTCACCCTATGAACCTTAAATCTTTATGTGCCCAACATCAAACAGGATGGCAAGAATAATTCGCAGAGGTGCAAAAAAGGTCAGCCAAGCAGCTAAAGCGTTAATCTTCTTTAAATATTTCCCTAATTCCGAAATTGTAACCCACCACTGGAACCGTTAGGTGATTCTCCCCTTTAAATACTTTTTTCGACAATTTAAGGCTAGGATAATTGCGCGACTCTAACCTGCGCACAAGTTGTTTCATGTCCTTCACCATAAACCCTTCCTCCTTACCGACAAACATGAATATATGCTTATCCATATCTGCATTATATTCCGCATAATATCGTTCCTTGGCAAGGATCACTTTATCATCCCACCAGATACTAGGGCTTGCCACAATATAACGGTGAAAACTATCTGGCTGAGTAAACAAAGTATGAAGAGCAAACAATCCCCCTAAAGAATGCCCCATAAAGGTCTGATCCTGTTGATCAGCAGGGAAAGTATTGTTAATAAAGGGCTTTAACTCTTTGTTAATAAATTCAAGAAACTGATTCGCACCACCCCCCTGAACTTCCCCATCCATCTCCACAGCAGTTGGCGTCAAATCGAGACGCCGCAACTTCCCCAAACTATCATCAACATAATCAATGCCGACAAAAATAAAAGCCGGAATCTTTCCTGTTACACTCTGCTTGAAGAAATTTGGAGCCATCATTGGAAAATCGAGATAACCATCCACCATATAAACAACTGGATATTGAACGGTATCGTTCTCGGGATCGTACTCTTTAGGCAATAGCACATCAATTTGATACTGACGCGCCAAGAGGTCTGACTGGTAATGAAAAGACAATATTTCGCCACGAGTAAAAGAGACTGGCTCGGCAGTTCCTGCAGACACCGCCCCCACAGAAACGACAAGTATAAAAACAATCGTTGACAATAATATTCGCATAAACTTTCCCTAGCTGAATGAAATTACTATCACCAATGCAATCAGCGACACCCCAGTTTTTAATTCAGAGCAAACCATAATGTCAACTTAGACACAAAAATTAATAGCCATGTAAATAGATAGGCATAAAACTCACATTTATTTAAAAACAAAAAACTCGCGGAGTGTAGCCTTTCATAGCTTCAAGCAAAGCTAAACCAATACAACATCCTGCAATTTTGCAAAATAAGACGTCATTGTATCTTTTAAGACAACTTACCCAGGATCCACTCTAATCTTTATCCTATGAGTTGAATATGGCGACACACTCGATTCTCAAATAGCCTAAATTCAATACCCAAAGCTACTGCTACCAGCTACCAGCTACCAGCTACCAGCTACCAGCTACCAGCTACCAGCTACCAGAAAATATTGAACACCATTTTAACCCCAGAAATTTAGGCAACCTTTACTAACTGAAGCGTAAAAATACCACTCAGCGGCAACCCAGTATTCTGACTCTCCAGAGTCAGCAGGAATACAACACTCCCAGATTATCAATAAGGCCCACAGCAAGGCCAAGTGGATAATCCAGCTCTAGTAAAATAGCGAAATTTTATGTCTTTTCATTACTTACAATACGCTTAAATACTTTCCCCGATAGGCGCAGCAGTTGCGCTCGACTCAGAAGTCGAGAAAGTAAAACCAGTGCCCACTTTTGCTTACCTGACAATACATAACTTTTTTGAGACAAGAATCCTTCTAACCCTACTTGAGCAACATACTCAGCAGTTTCGTAGATACTTTCATCCACCTTGACTTGATTATTCGCCACCTCGGCAAAATTTGTCTTGGTTCCACCGGGGCAAAGGCAGGTTACTGTTACACCGGTTCCTTGTAGTTCATTGTGCAGAGCTTCCGAAAAATTCAGTACGTAACTTTTGGATGCAGAGTAGACTCCAGCATAAGGTACCGGCATCAGGGCTGCTCCAGAGGCAACATTAATGATACCGCCTGTTTTTTTAAGTCTCATCTCTGGTAGAAATAAGTAACACAGCTCTGTAAGGGTGTTAATATTGAGCTGCAACATATCCCTATAGGTTTCAAGAGTGAAGCTTTCAAAGCTTCCCCACTTGCCAAAACCTGCGTTATTAATGAGAATGTCAACTTCAATACCCATCTCTTTAGTTTTATCAAAGAGCTTTTGCGCAGATCCTTCTACGCTTAAATCCATAGGAATAAAGCTTGTATCTACTGGGTATAATTCATTAATTTTTGTTGCGATATTCGATAAGGAGTCTTCAGATCGAGCCACCAAAATTAGGTTTGTACCCCTTTTAGCACATTCATACGCAAATGCTTCGCCGATTCCCGAAGAAGCTCCCGTAACTAATACAGTCTTTGATTTCATTTACTACTATCCCAATACAACTCAAATCCTATTTATTTAGGAAAATATCGGCCTGTGAGTCTCTCTTACCGCAACATTGATAAAAGCATCCGATTGCAAATACGATCGCCAAACCATTCGCGAGTGAGATCCATTTTTAAAGGGGCAGTATCTTGATCCTTTAGGTCGCCCATTCGATCACGACATCGGGCAGGTGTGTAGACAAAAAACCCTTTACGGCCCGTGCTCAGTCAGAGCCCTTGCCCATAACCCACGAAGCTCCAGTTATCAATACAAATTGTTTATCCATCTGCACTTCCCTCTTGAAAGAAACTCAACTGAATTGGCAAGATCGTATTTATGGTTGAGTAGCCAGATCGATCTGCACTTCAGCTATAAACTTCCTCCACCAGGCCTGTGTCGGGGCGGGCGTACGCACATTCACCGGAACACCGATAACAGGCGTAAGAACTGTTGCCCCATGAGCTTCTGCGGCCACTGACGCGCGCTCTAGGGGTTCAAACCAATCGTGCAGGGCAAGATCAAAGGTACTGTTGTGGATAGGAACCATGGCACGGCCACGCAAATCCAAATGAGCCTGCACACTCTCCTCCGGTAGCATATGGACTTCACTCCACAGATCGTTGTAAGCACCGGTTTCTATCAGGGTTAGATCAAAGGGCCCGAAGCGCTCCCCGATTTCCCGAAAGCCACCGAAATAACCACTATCACCGCTAAAGAAGATTCGTGCCTCGTGCCCTGCAATTACCCAGCTGGCCCATAAAGTTTTATCCCTATCAGTTAGGCCGCGCCCGGAAAAATGTTGCGCCGGAGTGGCCGTAAATTGCAGACTCCCTATTGAAAAGGACTGCCACCAGGCCAGTTCGATAATCTTGCCTGAAGCGACTCCCCATCCCCGTAAATAATCGCCTACCCCTGTAGGAACAATAAAGCGTTCAACTTTCTTATCCAGGGTGCGCACGCTGGTTTTATCCAGATGATCGTAGTGATCATGACTGATTATTACAGCTTTTAACGCCGGCAGATCTTGTAGAGACAAAGGTAGCGGATGGAAACGTTTCGGCCCCATCCACTGTACTGGTGAAGCCCTCTCGCTGAATACCGGGTCAGTAAGCACAAACTCCCCATCTAGATGGATCAAAACGGATGAGTGCCCCAGGCGATAGATCGTTGGCTGACCCTCATTAGTTGTGAGTACTTCCTTTGTGATCGTCTGTAGGGGAAGAGGTACTCTAGGTACCGGTGCCACCCTGTGAGCACGGGCATAGGCTGCAATGATGTCCACCATCTTACCCAGCCCCGCTTTATAGACGATCTCCGTGTTTTGAAACTTTTGCGGCTGTGTAGCACAGCTATTAAACAGACCAACGGACATACCTATCACTCCTAGTAATAACCACCAGCGCTTCTTCATAGATGCCACCAAGTAAACTATACAGTGCAGTTTATTATCGGCAGAAGAAAAAGTAAACCAGTTAGTGTAAAATCAATCACTTAGATTAATTCCCCGCCAGGTAGCTTTCCTGACGCAAGCAGAGATATCGAGAGTCACATGAGTGAAAAGAAGCCGACCAGAAGCGAAATTAAGCGCCAGGCCATTATTGATGCCGCTAAGCAGGCCTTTCAGGAACTGGGCGTTCAGGGAACCAGTATGGATGAGCTGGCAACCCGCGCCCAGGTGTCCAAGCGCACGGTATATAACCACTTTGCCAGCAAGGAAGCGTTGGTGATGTTTTTGATTGGCGAGCTCTGGCAGCAGGCAACCCAGTCCCCAGGCTGTGACTACAATCCGGATAGCGACCTTTATACTCAACTGCACACGCTTTTGGCGCTGGAAATTAAAACTATCTGTAACCCGCAGTATATTGAACTAAACCGTATGGCCTTCGACTACTTCTTCCACCAGCCGGAAGCCCTGCGTCAGGAAATGGAAAAATACAAAGCCCATGAAACCGGCGTACAACGCTGGATTAAAGCCGCCGCAGCCGATGGCCGACTGAAGCCACTGGACCCAGAAATCGCCAGCGGGCAGATACACAACTTAATTAAGGGAAGCTGTTTTTGGCCACAGATGTTACAACTCTCCGGCCCGCCTAGCTCAACCGAACAAGCCGCACTGGCGGAGCGTACTGCGGAGATGTTTTTGAGTCATTATCAGGTTTAATACTCTGATTGGCAGCTCTAAATAGCAATCAGGATTCCCCAGGAAACTCAACTGCAAAAATGAATCAGGTATGTCAATATCGTATTAATCTTCCCTTAGGCTATTGAGCCTAGGTTTAATGGCTCAGGATATATACTGACAATGATTAGAAGCTACAACCCAAACGACATAGAGCCCATCTTAAATATTTGGCTAAAAGCCTCCATTAGGGCACATAATTTTATCGCAGCTGACTTCTGGGAGTCTCAAATAGATAATATGCGCGATATCTATATACCAAACTCAGAAACCTATATCTATGATATACACTCAAAGATATATGGCTTTTACTCTCTAGCTGACAATACTTTAGCCGCGCTTTTTGTGGATCCAGAATTCCAAGGCCAGGGCATTGGGAAACGGCTTATAGCACACGCTAAATCACAGAGAAACCCGTTAAACCTAACGGTTTACAAAGAGAATGTTAATAGCTATCAGTTTTACCTATCTCAAGGCTTTCACTCACAAAAAGAGCAAGTAGATAATCATACGGGACATATTGAGTGCTTGATGAGCACAAAGATATAAAGTGCCTGCCCCCAAAATATAAGTAAAAGACAATGCTCCCTGACAAGATATATTTAATCGACAAATCAAAAGAGCTGACTCAAGCATGGCACCAGGTTTTTAGTGATATTGAGATTTTTGAAATTATTGAGGGTGATTATTTCTCAAAACCTGCCGATGCAATGGTAAGCCCAGCAAACAGTTTTGGAATTATGGATGGAGGCCTCGACCTGCCGATTAGAAATGAATTAGGGTTTGAGGTGGAAGATCAGTTACAAAAGCGAATTAAATCTGATTTTCATGGTGAGCTGCCCATTGGATCAGCAATAGTGATTTCAACCTCGAATGCCAATTGGCCTTACATGATTTCTGCCCCCACTATGCGTATTCCTGAGGACATATCAAATACCATGAATGCCTACTATGCTTTCAGGGCCATTTTAAACTCAGTAAAACTATTCAATAAGTCAGGCCCCACGAAGAAGATAAACTCCATAGTTTGCCCAGGCTTGGGCACTGGCATTGGGAATTTACCGGCTAGGCGTTGTGCTGGCCATATGCGAGCAGCCTACAATTACTTATCCAAACCTCCTAGAATTCCCAGCTTTAAAGAAATTCATGAAACCCATAGAAAACTGCAAATCACATACTAAATAGAGCCAATGCCCTATTGGAGTAGCTCAACGTAAGTAAAGCACATCGTAAAATACAAAAAGGCCCCTAGTGGGGCCTTGTTTGATTAGTTGGATTTATAATTTTTCCCAGGCCATCTGCCAGTAGCTACCTCTGCCAGGTTCATACTGGTTTGCACTTCTGCTCCACTGGACACAGTAGCCAGAATTAGGGAAGGGCTTACATTGATAAATATTCCCATCACTGCCCATTACTTTAGTTCCTGCCGTATAGGATTTTAGACCTTCGGGGAAAACAAAGTCGTAGTCACCTGCTGGCGGTGGAGAAGTTTCGTCTTCCATCAAGTGGAAATCTTGTGTAGTTTGATCAATCAAATTGCCATCAATATCTTTTGTCACAATAACGAGCATATGATGGCCAGGTTCAGACTTTGAAAGTGTCAAAGTCCTATCTAATCTCTGACCGTCACTCATATTGACTTCATAATTAGCCAGTGTTTCACGAGCATGGTTCAAGACTTTCAGCTCAGCCCTGATATTTCCTTTTGCGGTGAGAGCAAGCTGCAGTGAGAGTGGATCGTCAGATATTGTGTACATATCCTCAAGTCCTGACACATTTAAATCATAATCTGGTGTTGGGCTGTTGATTTCATAATTAATTTCAACACGCTCTAAACCGCTGCCATCCTGTAAATATATTGGATTTGAGCCAAAGACAGGGCTAAATTGATCTTCGCCATTAAACTGGCCTGCGCGAATACTGGTCTGTTCTTGATTGATTTTGGTTGCAAGATCATGTGCCCAGTTATTAGCCATACCCTGCTCATCAGTAGCAATTTCCAGCACTGTTGCATAAGCTGGCTCTTCATTACTGCTACTATAAACACGTGTGGAAACTTTATCGCCAACTTTTAAGTTTTGTGTTGGATTAATTGTTCCACCTTGATTCCATTCTGATTCGGGCACTCCATCGCCATCAAATTCTACGTCGATAACATTGTAAAAGGCCGCGGCTGTATCAGCCACATCCCACACAGCAAGGATAACTTGGTACCCATCTCGCTCAGGAACCACGCATTCGTGATACATATCAATGGGTGGCTTTTGATTATTTCCATCAATAGTACAGAATGGATTTAAATCAAATGAAGCTCGGGATAATGGTTGATTGGGGTTCCAATCCGGTTTGGTAATATAATATTTCCAGTCACGAGCTACGTGATTCGCGGTAAAGTGCCACTTAAAAGTTTGTTTACCAGCAGTTATGGGAGTTTTCAGCCAGCGGTCAGCAGTTTGTTCATTTAATGGTGACCATACATTACTACCGGCACTAGCGATCATGCCATCAGCCGGGCCACTCTCTGGAAACCCTTCGGGCCCTTCAACACTTTGCGGCTCCCATTGAACGGCTCCACAATTTATGTTTTTTTGACCTGTAGAGGCTAGAGGGTATTTACATAAAGTACCCCGCGCAGATGCCGCACCTCCATCATATTCTTCCACGTAGCCATGGCCAATTGTATTAGAGCTGACCCCCACCAGAATCATCGCCAATAGAGTTTTGTTTAATGCAGGTTTCTTCAGTGACGAAACCGCTTTTTTCATTCGTAAAGTCATATCAACAGCCATTATTTATGCATGTGCGATTTCCTTCCTGGGTTTATTTACTTCCTTATTTTTGCCCGACCAAGTAAACATCGCTTTATTTAAAAAATACTTGTGAGGCGTTATTGTCAGGTTAATGGACTTTGACCTTTAGATACGGTTCCAAATAATTTCGCAATTTTGCAAACATAGTGAAAAACTGTCACCAAAAGCCATACTGCCATTTTAAGAAAGGAATAAATTATTCATGCAAGGGAATTTCTATTTAAGCTTACTGTCTTGACAAAAGAAAAATAAAACCACGTATAAATATTTAGAAAGATCTAGACATATAGGCAACGGGAAGCAACTACCTAGATAGCAAGAAAATCTCTCTGAATATATGACTAAAAATTATGAATTGTTCTTAAAAAAATAATCAAGACTAGAAGACCAATAAATACCTCATTTTTATTTAGCAGTCATAAAGCTACACATCCCTGTGTTACCTAGACATATTCACTCAGTAGACGATTCTTCTAAAAACTGGCTAAAGGGCAAAAAGATTAAATCATCCATATGTTATGCCGCCATAAAAGGTCTACTGAGAGGCAAGGGCAGAAGGAAATGAAACCCTCAAGGCCCAACAGCCAAAGTAGTGATTTATGCTCCAAAATAAAAAATACTATTCTTTACGCCTCAATATCTAAGATTAGACGCAACCCTGTTACTTACCGGTAACTGAGTGACTTAGATGTTTACGGATATCGATCATTATTAGCAGATTGGCGATAAACCAAAGATCTTTAATAATAAATATGCCACTAGAGGCCAAAACTCCAGGGCTTTGCCAGCTTCCGGGATAGCTGAACAGAAAAGTCTGAGTTGTCACAAACACCGCACCACAGAGCAGTATTCCCGGCCAAAACAGGGACCGGATAACTAACCCCAAAGCCAAAATGATCAGAGCGATCAAGTCATAGATGCCAATCAGATTGGAGGCCTGTTGTACATTGAAGAAACTATAGAGCCATGCCATCAAGGGTGAACTACTCACCAGGCCCTCAATACCCTGGGCTTCTATTGCAGTGAACTTCATTCCGCCAATCCACAACAGAACCAACCCCACTGGTAAATAGTTCAGCCAGATATAGCGCATTAACTGACAAGCACTGCAGCTCAAAAGTGTCAGACCAATCGCGGTGAGGGCAAGGTACTTGATCACGCCCTGCCCGGAGCCAATAGCGGGAAACCCACCGAGGCTATCGATCCAATGCGCACTTCCGAAGAGACTTAACAAAGGGACCAAGGATATACATATAATCAGGAGTGCCAGGGGGCGAATATATTGTGGTTTTAACAGTGATAGCAGGGCTAAAACCGCAGCTACCGCAAAGAGTAGTGCTACGGCTATTCTTACGATGTGCAAGCCCGCCTCACTATTAACGCCATAAAATCCGAAAATGGAGGCCAGGCCCCCATTCTGGCCAAGAAACAAGGCAGCAGCAATCAATGTAAATGAAAGGCCCAGCAGGGCCCTAGAAGTTTTTTGCAAAAAGGTGTTCATTATTTAGGGACCAAATCGTAAATAGCACTTCTGGAAAACCTAGTGGCTTCCCCTCTGTCTCCTCCGGGCACTTCCCTATGCTCCTATGACCCATTAAGTGTTCTAAGTCGGGTTAGCTTTGAAGGAAGTACCTGAAGGCCTATTAATGTTGTCGGTCCTGACTGGAAAAAATTACACCTTAATTGACTTGTTCGCAGAAAATAAACTGACCTCTTCCGGTTGAGTTCACTTTATTCCAGGGTAAGCGTCCCACGATACATCTGCATCTGGCAGCTAAAGGGATATTTTCCCGGTTTGGCCGCAGGGATTTCTACCGTGGTTTCTTTATTGAGCGCTAGCTCAGCACTGATTTCGAGATCGGGGAAAATCACCCACTCGGAGCAAGGGCTGGGATCTTCCCGTAAAAAATGCAGGGTGGCGGCATGACCCGAAGGCAGGCGAATATGATCCGGCTCATAAACCCCATCTTTGACCAGTATTTGCAGTTGTTCACTGACCGCCACCGTCTTTGCCGCACCGCGCCTTGGGCCCAGCCAGAACCACCAGATGATGGCAATAATTAGCAGTACTCCGATCGTATTTACCAAGGTCGCAATCATTAGTGCACCTCCGAGGGCTTAAAGAAGCGTAGGCGGTTGGCATTGCTCACCACGGTAAGCGAGGAGAGTGCCATAGCGGCACCGGCCACGATCGGGCTCAGCAACATGCCAGTGAGCGGAAATAGCACCCCTGCGGCGATGGGTATACCTAGGGTGTTATAAATAAAGGCTCCAAAAAGGTTCTGTTTGATATTGCCGAGAGTCGCCCGCGATAATTCCACCGCATTGGCGACTCCATGTAGGGAGGAGCGCATCAGGGTGACATCGGCACTTTCTATAGCGACATCGGTACCAGCGCCGATAGCAAAGCCCACATCGGCGCGAGCCAGTGCTGGGGCATCATTGATACCATCTCCCACCATGCCCACACGCGCACCGTCTTTCTGCAGTTGCGCCACTATGCGCTCTTTGTCTTCCGGCAATAACTCAGCGTGCACTTTATCGATTTTAAGATGGCGGGCAACGGCCTCGGCACTGGCTTGGTTATCACCAGTCAGCATCTCCAGGCGTAAGCCCAACTTACGCAAACGGGCTATGGCCGCTGCGGCATCATCCCGAATCGGATCAGCCACAGCGATAATTCCCTGCAGTACACCATCCACTGCCGCATACATCACCGTACGCCCTGCCTCCGCCAGATTGTTGGCGCGGGCCTTCCAGTCACCCAGGGGAATATTTTCCCGCTGCATTAACTTACTGTTACCGAGCAGTATCTTTTTACCGGAAATAACCCCCATCACCCCATGTGCGGTAATGGCTTCGAAATCACTGGGCTTTTGTAGATCAAGCTTTTTCTCATGGGCCGCAGTCACAACCGCCTCAGCCAGCGGATGCTCCGAGCCCTGTTCCAGGCTCGCCAGCAAACGCAGTAACTCATCGCTATCGCCTTCGCTCTCGATATCGGTGAGGCGTGGTGAGCCCTCGGTGAGCGTGCCGGTCTTATCCACAACCAGCACATCCAGATTGCAGGACTGCTGCAACGCCTTGCCGTTGCGCACCAGCACACCGTACTCCGCACCCTTACCCACGCCCACCATCACCGACATGGGCGTAGCCAGCCCCAGGGCACAGGGGCAGGCAATAATCAGCACCGAGGTAAGAACCACCAGCATATGGGCGGCGCGCGGATCCGGTCCCAGGTTGAACCAGACCAGTGCCGCCACCACAGCGATGATCATCACCACCGGCACAAAAACGGCCGAGATTTTGTCTGCCAGGCGCGCAATGGGCACCCGTGAGCCCTGGGCGTTTTTGACCATCTCAATAATTTGTGCCAGGCGGGTGTCCGCCCCCACTTTTTCCGCCCGGAACAGCAAGCTGCCGTTCTTGTTCAGGGTGCCGGCAGCCAGATTGTCCCCCTCACCCTTCTTCACCGGCACCGGCTCGCCGGTGAGCATGGATTCATCCACCAGGCTACCACCCTCCAGCACCACGCCATCCACCGGGATCTTTTCTCCGGGGCGCACGCGCAACTGGTCACCGGCCTGAACCTGCTCAATCGGCAGATCCACTTCTTTACCGTCGCGCAGAACCCGCGCCGAGGTGTCCTGCAGCTCCAACAGTTTCTCCACCGCCGCACTGGTGCGCCCGCGAGCGCGCACTTCCAGTGCCTGGCCCAGGCTGATCAGGCCGATAATCATAGCGCTGGCCTCAAAGTACACATGGCGCGCCGCTTCCGGCAGCAGGTGGGGCACCAGCACCACCAACATGGAAAAAAGCCAGGCCGTACCGGTACCCAGGGCCACCAGGGTATCCATAGTAGCGCTATGGTGGCGTAGCGCTTTCCAGGCCCCACTGAAAAATTGACCACCACAGAACACCAGAATTGCCAGGGTAATAAGCCCCATGGCGCCCCAAGCCAGCTGATCTGCGAAGCTGTTGACGGACATCTTATCGGTGATCAGGCCCCAGGCCATCAACGGCAGGCCCACACCCAGGGCAATAGCGGAGCGCCACAGCAACTGGTGATAGTGGCGCTCTTCCTGGGCACGCTGCTCTTCGCGCCGCTGGCGCTCGCTACTCTTGGCCACCTCGGCGTCATAACCCGCCTGGCGCACCGCCTCGATGCAACTTTGCGGCGTCGCCGCGCCCTGCACCTTAAGGGTTTTATCGGCCAGGTTTATGCGGGCATCCTGCACCCCCGCAACACCCTGCACGGCGCTTTCAATCTTATTCACACAGCCGGCACAGCTCACGCCACTGAGGCGGAATAGTGTCTGCGCTGCTTGCTGTTCTCTCGCCATAATGCTCTCCCGCAATACCGTTTCTGGCGACAAAGTTACAACCTTACCCCAAGGGTAAGGCAACGGGTTACAGCCATAATTTTCCCTGCCCTATTTCCGGGTCGCCATTATTCAGCTTAGCGGCTGGACTGGCGCGCCTTGCTCTGGCAAAAGCAGGCCATAAAGAGCCACTGTAAAGGCCGCGCAAGCCCCACGCCGGAGTGTTATTATCGCGCCATGAAACACCCCCTGCTCCCCGAAAGACCCCTGAGTATCTCCCCGACTCTGGCCTCAACTGTTGGCCTGGAGGAAGCGGTATTGCTCACCGCCCTGGGCGACCTGATACCTTTCCTGCCCGCGGAGCCCTACGCTGGGCGGGACTGGTTTACCGCCACCGGCGAGCAACTTTATCTGCTTCTGCCGTTCTGGCAGGCAGCAGATATCCAGCGGGTAGCCACCAGCCTGCGCAATCAGGGCGCCCTGATGCTGGGCGCAGCTCCTTTCGGTAGCAGTGAAGTCCTCAAGTTCACCCTGCCCAGTGAACACCGCCGTCCTACAGCCCTGGCTCAAACCCCGGAACCGAGCCGCACCCCGGCACCAGCCAATCGCAGTGCCAACACCATTGCCCCCAGCTGGCAGCCGGATGCCGAAACTATGGCGCGCATCAGCCAGCTCGGTATCCCGGAACACTTTGTGCGGGAGCAGTTACCGGAGTTTGTCACCTACTGGCGCGAACGGGCCGAGCCGCGCCACTCCTTTGGCTCACTGTTCCTGCGCCAGGTAAAGAGCAAATGGGAAGCCTTTCGCGCTACTGCCCAGCGCAAGCAGGCCCTGCCGGATAACTGGCAACCGAACAACGACACCCTGCGCAAACTGGCCGACGAGGGGGTACCCAGTACATTTGTCAGCCGCGGCCTACAGCGCTTCCTCGACTACCACCGTTCCAGCGGCAAGCAATCCATTTCTTGGGATCTGGAATTCAATGACTGGATCATGGAAGACTGGGAGAAACAGGAAACTCCATTTATTGAAAAGCGCAAACCCACTGCTATGACGCGCGACTGGCAACCCAGTGAACATACCTGGGAACAGCTACAGCGCCTGGCAATCAACCCGCGCTTTGCCGCCGAACTGCTGCCGGAATTTATTTACAAGTGGACAGAGCGCGGTGGCCACAGCGCGCGCTGGGGCGAGCTGTTTATTGAGTACGCTCGCGAGGAATGGGCCTACTACTGCCAGGGTATTGAGAAAAACCCGGTAGCCAAACCCATAGCGCGCAACTGGCAGCCCGGCGGCGACTGCCTGAGCCACCTGGTGAACCAGTGCGAGATAGAGCGTGACTTCGCCCTATCACTGGTGCCGGAATTTATTATTTACTGGCGCGGCCAAAACGCCGCGCGCAAAAGCTGGGACGCCGTATTTGTGCGTCACGCTCGCCATCAATGGGCAGAGCGCAACAAGTTGGCAATAGGAAACTCTTATGGCAATCCACAAGACGCCCACAACAGCGCAAACCAGCGCACCCGCGACCGCTCAATCGGCGACATACTCACAGACACAAACTGGTAATGCGCAAGATCAGGAACTACTGAACGAAAAAAAGCGCGCGATTAACGAAGTCTTCGCGTTGTTTAAACTGAATTACCACAACCAGTTCAGTGCCGCATTTCCGGATACCGAAACCCTGCATCACGCAAAACGCCTGTGGCTCGAAGCGCTGGCCGCTTTTGAAGCCCAGGATATTATGCAGGGCGCAAAGCGCGCGATACTGCAGAGCGAATACCTGCCCACAGTTCACAAAATGCTGCAGCTCTGTGCCGCCGGCGAAAACGGCCTGCCAGAAGCCCGCGCCGCCTACCGCGAAGCCTGCAATGCGCCCAGCCCCAAAACCAATCACAATTGGAGTCACCCAGCGGTTTACCATGCTGGGCGTGAATCCAACTGGTATTTTCTCTCCAACAACCCAGAATCTATCGCCTACCCGGTATTTGCAGAGCACTACCGCAAGCTTTGTGCGCGCGTACTGGAAGGAGAAAAACTCGGTGTCCCGGAACAGTTAAAGCTGGAAGAAGACCCCGGTACTCCACTCTCCAAAGAAGAAAATTCGCAAAAGATGGCAGCCCTTCGGGCTGAATTAGGTATTTAAATTTACTTTGTCCGGCGCTTAGGAATACCCTGAGCGCCCTCCTCTAAACTCTCCCCACATACTCTCCTAAAATAGAACCGAATCTACTGGCCAGGCCGATCGTTTTTTATCGAGCCATGCTCAAAAGTAGAACATCCTCAAGAATTTAAATTATCTTAAAACTATTCGCTATCATGAGTTCGATTTAAATAATCACCTCTCTGACATGCATGATCGAACCATTTAGATAAAAAATTGATTCAATGTTGTTTTAGGGGAGTTGACACTAAATTAATCCCTTAGTGGCGGACTGGATACTCATTGTCTAGCTGATCACTATATAAAGATTATTTCAACTAAGTTTGTGAATGATGATACAGAGCTGCTTTTCATTGAAAATGATTCAATCTATTTATTAACTCATGGCAGTGCCCACAGAGGTGTGGATGCTGAATAAATGTAGAGTTTGGCTTGATTCAGAAGAAAAATTGTAGGAATTAGCTCTCTAAAAAAACCTTGATAATACTGACTTCATAGCCTGCACAACCCATCGGCTACAGTTCTTTACCTCAAGTCTCAAGGAAAAATATTGTTGAGCATATTAAAGAAATTTAGAAAAAACGATAGAATGTTTTGCTTCTGGGTAGGAACTCCAACGGCAATTTACAATAATACTTTTGACATCAGTTGTAAAAAAACATTAGAACATAAATTAAATCTAATATTTAATGATACTCAGCAAGAACTTTGCTGCTCACATGATTGCTCATGGAATGACTTAGAAAAACCATATAATCTATTAAAACCGATATTAGACAAAAGAAGAACTAAAAAAATCGAGTATTCAGAGGCATTTATTCCACTAGATATTGAGCATCAAAAGTTGAAATTAAATATATTCAATACAAAATTTCTGAAGGTTAGTTCACACCCACAATTAAGTCACGATACTGAGTTACTTGGTAAAAAACGTCACTGGCCAGCACTTTCAAACACAGATGATTCTGAATTGCGTATTTTAAGAAGCAATGAATCACTTTTTTATGATGATTGTGAACTTTATACTTATTGTAAATTATTGGTAGCCATAAAAGAGGCTAATATACATGGATTACTGCTATGGGTTAGTTAACCTGATATCCTTTTAATCAACTTATCTTCTTCGGTAGCATCATTTGTATTTAAGAAAGGGAGGTCACTTTATGACCAATCGTCGTAATTTCGTTAAGGTTCTAGGTACTTTTACTGCAGCCTCTCTACTGAATGGCACCAAGGAGTCATTTGCAGTAATGAATAGTAAAAGTACTTGGTACATGCCAGATGAGGGTGAGCCTCACCTGCGTACTTGGATGGCCTTTGGTGCAAGCCGCAAAATTTGGGGACGGAAACTCCTTAGGGAAGTCCAGCAGAATTTGGCAACAATTGCGCTGACGATTGCGGAGTACGAGCCCGTTTCAATGCTGGTTCGACAAGCAGATCTCCCACTTGCCCGGCGACTAATGGGAGATAAGATCGAACTAGTTGTTTGCCCTCTAGATGACTTGTGGATACGTGATACAGGCCCCGTTTTTATTGTAAATGAAAACGGTGATAAAGCGGCTATTGACTTCAACTTCAATGGTTGGGGAGAAAAGCAGGATTTTGATAATGATGCAGAAGTTGCTGCATTCACTGCTCAGTCGGCCGGTGTACCCAGTATCCAAACTAACCTGATACTCGAAGGCGGCGGGATAGAGGTTGATGGGTATGGTACCGCGATCATAACCGAGAGTTGTGTGCTCAACGATAACCGTAACCCAGGTGTTAGTAAGCAACAATGCGAACGGGAATTAAAGCAGCTTCTTGGTCTAGAGAAAATTATCTGGTTACCTGGCATTAAAGATATGGATATCACTGACGGACATACAGATTTTTATGCCCGTTTCGTACACCCAGGTGTAGTTGTTGCCGGCTTTGATCCCGATCCCAACTCTTTCGATCACGCGGTAACAAAGCGGCATCTTGAGATTCTACGCTCTGTAACGGATGCCAGTGGCCGCGAACTAGAAGTTATTGTATTAGAGGCACCTTCAATAGTTCGAGAGCGGTTTGACAACAGGGATTTCGCCGCTGGATATATTAACTTCTATGTTTGCAATGGCGCGGTCATAGCACCTGAGTTCGGCGATCACTATGCAGATGCCTCAGCCAAGCGAAAATTACAAAGAGCATTTCCTAATCGCGATATTATACAAATCAATATTGATGGCATAGCAGCCGGTGGTGGAGGTATACATTGTACAACCCAACAGGAACCGGAAATTTAACTGCTCTTAAC
Source organism: Microbulbifer mixtoriginis (SeqCode) (assembly GCF_052466765.1). NCBI lineage: Bacteria > Pseudomonadati > Pseudomonadota > Gammaproteobacteria > Cellvibrionales > Microbulbiferaceae > Microbulbifer > Microbulbifer mixtoriginis (SeqCode). Next base: position 3,158,762 of record NZ_CP174289.1, on the reverse strand, counting down.
TTAAAGTGATTAACGGAGATTTAATATATCTAAATACTTGCTACCTTAGATATTCGCCATAAAGAAGTGTGTATTTATTTTGAGTATATTTGAGCAGCAATAATTTAGCCTATAAATACATTGACTGCATAAATATCCATGAAAAATAGAAATTACAAATAATTACATTTCTATAGTAAAACATCCTTCTTTCAAGAATCTATAGCAAGATAACAGTCTTACCATAATGATTGATCATATTCTTTATAAAAGAGACAATTCAGCTATAAAGCTCCCCCAAGATTGGAAAACAATAAGGATATATTGTTTATGAATTATACGCTTCGATTACTAACTAGACTACGCTTAACAATTCTAGCTGTTGTTATGATATCCTTCAGCTTTCCAGCATATGCAGACTCTGTGGATAAGCTGATCAAAAGCATCATGGATAAGCGCCAAATCCCTGGTCTCCAATTGGCCATCGTTAAAAACGGTGAAATAATCAAACTTGGAAATTATGGGTTATCTAATTTACAAGACAATGTGCCGGTAAGATCCAACACTGTATTTCCAATTAACTCAATGACTAAGGCGTTTACGGGTGTTGCATTGCTACAGCTCGCAGAGCAAGGACGCCTTTCCTTAGATGATGAGATTGGCAAACACCTTACTGACTTACCTGCCTACTGGAAGTCAATAAAGATAAAACATTTAATGGCACACACTTCTGGGCTGCCCAATATTTTCAGTGGTTACCTTGCTGATTTGGTTGTTCGTGGCAATCCAGATGCTGCATGGAACAAAGTAAAAGAGTTACCTTTAAAATCTGAAGTAAACACACAGTTTAGTTATAATCAGACGGGTTATGTTATTATCGGTAAAATAATCGATAAATACGTACAAGGTGGCTTCCCAAAATTTATTATCGATAATCAGCTTAAAATCGCCAATATGAAATTAACAGCTGATGCCGGCTTTGAACACATGACGCGTCCTATTAGCAATCATGCAAGGCAATATCTCTACGATTCCGATAAGGGCCAGCACAAAAATAACTACGTTGAATTCCCTTACATATTACAAAGTGCAGCTGGCATGAATTCAACAGCAACAGAAATTGCGCAATATCTTATTGCCTTGCAGTCTAAAAAGCTGCTCAAAAACCTCCATTCTCTTTGGACACCGATCACTTTAAAGAATGGCCAAACTGCTGGGTTTAATCATGTAGAGAATGGTTATGCTATTGGATGGCAAGTTATCGATCGGGAACATCACCGTGCAGTTAGTGCGAGCGGCGGAAATGCGGCAACTATGATTCACTATCCGGAGGATAAACTATCCATAGTTGTTCTTACAAATTTAATTGGCGGATTGCCAATCCAGTTTGTAGATAAAATTGCAGCTGAATATATTCCTGAATTTAAGCTTTAAAGTCGCAGGGGCAGTTAGTAGCTGGGATTTTAAAGAGCTGGTTAATAAGCAAACATATCACCTATACAAAACCTGCCCCAACAATTAATCCATTAATAAGTCAAAAATCATTATCGGGGATGCAGCGGAGCCTCTAAATAATTCCTTAATGCCTCTGCGAGTCTTAGGGATTACAAAGGTTAGCCGCGGATAGTACTAACCCTCTGCAAGAGCTGGAACGTGGCAGATATGGCCTGCCCCTCAAGGGTTTCAGAGCGATTTACATTCTGTATTGCAACTTCTTGGAAATTCTAGGCATTCTTTCAAATCAACATTTTGATTATAAACTACTCTGGTGGCCAGAGGAATCGCGGAATTATTTAGAGATCCTCTAGATTTAATTTTTCACCAAATTTTTATTTTTTTGACTCAGGTAGAAAATTTAATCAAAATCACTATAACCAACAACGCTAGATCATAGCTTGGAGCAGGAAATATCCAAAACAATTTTTATTATGTATATCAGGTTTATAACAAAGACGAATCTCAATATTTTTCATAGTAACTCTATAGAAAATTTCATCAGGTTTTTGTCATAATAAATATAAATGGTTAATTTTTAACAAAGACCGACAAACCCAATGCCTCACTCACCGTATACCAATCAATCAATTTGAAATTCTGCTTGGCATTGGGCAGACGATTCCTGCCATCTTGGACAACAAGCAAACCCATTGGATATTCCGGTCCCAGGTTCAGGCTGGTAACATCCAGACCGTCGGTTTCAGAACTTCCATCGATACCTGAGCGCACATTCATTGTTACCCTAAAATGACCAACAAAGTCATTACCATCACGTGTGAATAACGCATAACTGTCATTACCCTGGCTAGAGACGATCAGGTAACCACTATCCTCTGTTAGGTAGAGGGCGAGCCCTTCCACATCATCCACCAGGGTCTGACCATCCACTTCAGCAACCAATTTAGCCTGGTATTCACTACTCTGTTGCTTTTTAAGGCCCAGTGACCAAATCCCCCGATCCTCCTCGGCAAAAAAGAGCCTCTGCCACTTATCATCGACGACACAGCCTTCAACCTGGCTATTTACGACTATTTCTGTATACTTTTTTAACGAAAATTCTGTGGGATTCTCGCCAAGATCAATTTCAAACTGGTGCAAGGCAGCATCTTTATCCGATACCCAAGCAAAAAGTTGATTATCGGTTTTTTGCAAACATAGGCCATAAGGATCTTGCAAATTTATAGCGCGTAGCCCCAGGTGCTCGACATGCCCCTCAGCCGTGATGGCAAAGAGGTTCACTCCGGCGGTCGAGCGGTTAGATGCTGCCGCTAATGCACTATAATGAGGATGTTCAATACTGCGGATATCCACATTGTTAACACGTCCCACAGGAAAATGTTCGAGCAGCTTTCCCGATAAATTGTAAATATTCAGGCCACTTTTTTTGTCCGTTGCCAAAATCAGGCTATTCTGTGGCTGGGATTTATTGGCCCAGATAGCAGGATCATCAGCAGCATCACCAAATGATTCTACCGGGTCCGTCTGATTGCGAGCAAATACACTGACGATTGAATCACCGCTCTCAGGATCAAATCCTGTAGACTCAGTTTCTAAGTAATCACTTTCCACATCATCAAAAACCAACAGCTGATCCCGATCAACATCCAGGGCCCAGAGCTGACCATTTAAGAATACTGGGGAGACTGCCGAGTGGTTCTCGTTAATATGAAGGTGCCACTCTGGCTCCTCTGAGGAAAAAGGCAGTCGGTAGCGATGTATCTGATCACCTGCACTCAGCCACAGACTTTCACTACGAGCATCAAACCATAGATTGCCGAAGTCTTCACCAAGCCATTGAGCACTGAGGAATAACTTACGCTGCTCATCCTTTTCCGCGTTTGTATTTAAGCTCAGGATTCCAATGGGTGGTTGAGATACTAGCAGGCGTTGGGAGCGTGGGCTTACTGCGCAAGCATTAACTTGCTCACCAAAATAGAGTGGACGTACTTCTTGCATCTGCCACTGTTGTTGGGCTGGGAATAATAAATATTCACGACCTATGCCATCTTCACCAATGCTAAACAAATGAGTGCGCTGTTCTTGTTGGGAAAAGCACAGGGCACTCTGTGGAGTTGGCATTTTCTGGCTACCCAGTAGCCTAAAATTTACGTTTTTTGAAGCATCACTGTGGCGTATTTCATGTAAATTTATTTGCGCCAGGCGCTCATCGTAGGAGGCCACCAGTAAATTTTCATTAGGCAGAGCTTTTACGGCTAGGCGTTCCACCCTTCCCTTTTGGGAGGCGAGTATTTCTCCGTAGGAATTTATTACAAGCAAACCGCGACGCTCGCTGGCAAGCAATAAATATTGCTCAGTCCCAACCCGTATCGGCAGAATCTGTTCTGCGTCCATCGCATCCAAGGGAATTACCCGTTGCGGCAAGGCCTTTTTAATGCGTAAAACAGAATCCACATCGTGACCACAGCTTACGAGTAGCGCAGCGGCGAGCATGATCGCAATAATAAAATGCAGTTGTTTCATGGAGAGCCATTCAATTCCGGAGAAAGAACCCCACCTGTGTGAGGCTCCTTGCAGTGAATAAACACCGTAATTTTATTAAAAATGCTTTAGATGTTGTCCCGCTAGAAAGTGCTGTAACTCAGGCCCAGGGCATAAGTCGGCCCGTATTCTTCATATTGACCGTTGAAACCAGAGTTATGCACATAATAAGGCTCATCGGTCAAATTCACTCCGGTGAATGTCAGCAGTAAACCGTTTTTCAAGTGGTAGCGCACAGAGAGATCCAATTGTAAGTGATCCTCTTCATAACGATCACGGGATGCATCCTCCATATCTACCTCCAGCAATCGCTCGCTGCGAAAAGCAGCAGACAAGCGCAGGCTAAAAGTGTCTCGCTCATAACCGACAATAAAATTCCCCACCAGATCTGCTTGGGATGGCATAGATATTCCATCGCTACGTTGACGATCCGGCCCCAGTCCTAGACGGGCTTCAGAGTCTGTGAAGGTCGCGTTAGCACGCAGTAGGAAACCATTATCGAAGCCCTGTGTCCAAGCCAGTTCCGCACCGTTAATCCGTGCCCTTTCACCATTGATAGGCTGAAGTATTTCGGCCTCTTCCACTATCAGGTTACCGATATACTGAGTAAAGTCCGCACTACTGGAAACATCGGACATCACAATAAAATTATCGATAGACTTGTGGAACAATCCCAGCGATAGCATACCCAGATGATCCGCGTAGTATTCTGCGGAGAAATCCAGGTTGCGAGATTCATAAGGTTGCAGAGCTGGATTGCCAGCTTCCACTTCTAGCTCACCAACGTCGTACTCAATTTGCGCCGGCGAGGGACTCAGATGGCCAAACGAGGGGCGCGACAGGGACTCGGTGTAGGCCGCACGCAGCACAATATTATCGCTGTAATCAAGCTTGAAGTTTACACTAGGGAAGAAGTGATCGTAATCGCGCTGATAATTGACCGCACTTGCATAGACCTCATCGGCAATGAAATCGGCACCGGGTACTGGCTCTTCGGATTCAATCACACGCATTCCTTCGGCACTGAAATCGGTGCGTTCATAGCGCACTCCAAAGACCCATTGAGCGCGATCAAGTTCGATGGTATTCATTACGTAGAGCGCACTGATGTCTTCCTGCATCTGGTAATCACGCGCAGAAGAGAGGGCGGTTTCAGTTTCATCTATCTCAAAACTGGCAATATTGCGATTAATAAATCGATTGAGATTGCCTGGATTAACTCCCGGTCCGAAGGTATCGAGACGGTAATCAATATCGTTACGAACAAAATCTGCCAAGGTATAGTCACCGGCAAAACCATCATAAACGCTGGCATTCAGATCACCGCGTTTTTCCCTCTGGCGTTCGTGCAGGCCAAATTGCACAGTTGAGTCATAGGTGCCCCAGTTTATCTCCCTGGTAAAATCCAGACGTAAACTCAACTCTTCATCCTCGGAGAAATTATCCTCAATAACCAACTCGTCCAGTTGATAATTGGCGGGATCTAATATTTTTTCAGCGTCGCTACTGTCCACTGCCATACGCGGAGTTTTACCCGCTTCCACATAACCCAGGCGCAGTGGTTCAAGGACAAAGTCGGTATCGCGGCGATGTGGCTCAGATTCCTCCGCGTAAGAATAACCCAGCACGTAGGCAAGACCCCATTGTTCGAAATTATGCTCTCCACCCAATACTGTTGAAATAATCTCCTGTTCTTCCAGACGATCTTTCAAGGATTTTTCCAATGCCGCCTCTTCCCAAATGGCGCTATGTCTGGAGATCGTCTCTGGCTCATCGCGCTCTGCATCCAGTTTCCAGGAATTGCTTTGACGGATCTCCTGATCTGAGAAGTCGGAATAGAGATTGTGCAGATAGATTCGTGCACCACTACTCAATTTCAGGTCGAAATTCGCGGCCATACCGGTGCGCTCACGAGTAATGGTGTAATCCCGCTGTTCTATTTCAGTTGCCCCAATCCCCTCACTACCGTCCTCGGCCACAAGCGCTTCCCAGCTACCATCAGTTTCAATATTTTCAGAACCGAAATCTCGCTGCTGATGACTGACTGCCAGAGCGACACCAAAGCGCCTGTTGCCATCGAGATCGAAAACATTGGTCATGGTGGCTGCATATTTTGGACTGTGCTCCTCTTGCAGGTCGCTATAACTGTTTTCAACACTGAATTTATAGCGACTGCCATCGTAGTCCAGCGCGTTAATACTCTTGATTTCTATGGCCCCGCCGATGGAGTCTACACTCATATCCGGTGTAAGGGTTTTGAATACTTCTAAGCTGGCAAGTAGGTCTGAGGGGATGACATCCAGAGCCACAGCGCGACTGCCAATTTCTGGTGCGGGCAGACTGACGCCATTGATGCTGGCGGCATTCAAGTTGGGATCAATACCGCGCACCCCCACAAAACGTCCCTCACCCTGGTCGCGGGCAATAAAGACTCCAGGCATCCGCTGCAGGGCCTCTGTTACATTGGCATCCGGCAACTCACCAATGGCATCAGAAGTTTGTACTGCCACCAGCTTGTTGGAGTCACGCTGACGATCCAGGTCGCTGCGCGCATTGTTGGCCTGAGCGGTAACCGTCACCGTTTCCATGGTGCGGGCCTGGCTCTCTTGTGCATAAGCATTGCCACTCAAGCCGTTATTAGCACAAAAAACTGCTATGGCAAGCGCGGTAACGGGGGTGTTGGGCGTTCGAAAATTGATGGTTGTGCTTTTCATGGCGTCCCACTCCAATTAGTCCCGGCGGCGTATTTATTGGGGCGCAGACTAGTAGGCGACTATGAACTTTACATGACGGTTTTTTTAAGCTGTCATCAAGCTTTCAGAAATAGCTGGAAAAATTCCCAGATAAATTAAATATCCTTATTTATTTATCGCTTTTTATTAACCTCTTTTAATTAATCGATTGCGTAAAAGATATGTCATCGATTTAATTAGGTCAGGTTAATTTAATTTTATTAGGTTCCCCGCAACGGAGCAGCAGCAATGAAAGATTCTCCTAAAAACCCTGACCGTAGAAAGCTATTGAAGGCCATTGGTGGTGCCACGGCTGCGGGCGCCGCAACCAGCTTTATGCCTGGCTGCGGATCGGAGCATCATCGGGAGAATCTCTCATTTCAGGAAGTTCCCCACAGCTTGGACTTCAAACATCATTTACCGCAGGGTTACAGCGCCGATATCCTGCTACGGTGGGGCGACCCCATTGTCGCTAACCTCAAAGAATTTGAGCCGAAACAATTGACGGCGAAGGGGCAATCTCAACGCTTTGGCTATAACAACGACTTTATCGCCTTTATGCCATTGGCGGAGAATACCCCTGCCGGGCACGGAGATATCCACTGCCAGAGTGGTAACAGCGATCGCGGCCTACTATGTGTAAATCACGAGTACACCCAACCACACCTGATGTTCTCTGGTTACAACGATGAGTATAGTGCCACGCGGGGAGTCAGTGCCGAGCATGTAGCCATAGAACTAGCCGCCTGTGGCCACTCGGTAATAGAAATTACACGTACCGACAAAGGCTGGCAGCCGGTTTTGGAGAGCCCCTACAATCGCCGCATCACCGCGACCACGCCGATGCAAATTAGTGGCCCCGCCTCCGGAGACAAACGCTTGCAAACAACCGCAGATCCCTCTGGCACCCAGGTGCTCGGTACCATTGGCAACTGCGCCGGTGGCAAGACTCCCTGGGGCACGGTATTGGTGGCCGAGGAGGGATTTGGTGGCGCCTTCCAAGGAGATCCCAACAAAGTCGAGGATACTCGCGAGGCGCGCAATCACCGTGACTTCGGCGTAAGACTCCACAATCGCAACTTAGGTGATTACGACCAACGCTTCGATATACAGCAAGAACCCAACGAACCCAATCGTTTTGGTTGGATGGTGGAATACGACCCCTACGACCCGCAATCTATACCGCGCAAGCTGACCACCCTAGGCCGCTTTGAACACGAGGGCTTTACCCTGGTCTGTAAGCCGGGCCAACCAGTGGTGGCCTATGGCGGCGATGACGACGAACATCAGTTCGTCTACCGCTATGTCTCCAAAGAGGCTTATCTGCCCAAAGATCCAACCCACAATCGCAATTTACTGACCGAAGGCACCCTCTATGCGGCACGCTTTGATGCGGATGGAAGTGGGAAATGGTTGCCACTAGTTTTTGGGCAGGGCCCTCTAAACAGCAACAACGGTTTTCACAATCAAGCAGATGTCTTGATTGACGCACGCCAGGCCGCTGTACTGCTGGGCGCCACTCCTATGGACCGCCCGGAGGATGTAGAGACCAATCCCCACAACGACTGCACCTATGTGATGTTAACCAAGAATAAAAGCCGCGCCGAAGACGGTGTGGATGCGGCTAATCCCCGTCACCAAAATACTGCCGGGCATATTTTGGAAATTGTGCCCCCGGCCATGCCTGGTAAAAAAACCGGCCGAGATCACACCGGCGACCAATTCCGCTGGCACCAGTTTTTACTTGGCGGCAATCCCAATGCGGAGAATCCCGTGGAGCGCGGCGCTTACGGGCAGCAATCCACTTACAATATTTCTAATCACGGCTGGTTTACCAACCCGGACAATGTCGCCTTCGATCCTCATGGCAACATGTGGGTGGCCACTGACGGCTGCGAGCGTTTCGGCTTCCACGACGGCCTCTGGGCCATGGCCACCGAGGGGCCAATGCGCGCCGCGCCCAAACACTTCTTTGGATGCCCGCAGGGCGCTGAGGTGTGCGGCCCCGAGTTTACTCCCGATGGCACAACTCTGTTTATCGCAGTGCAACACCCTGCCGACGCCCTCAACTCTACTTACGACCACCCCTTACACCGCTGGCCGGATAACAACCCGGAACTGCCACCGCGCCCCTCGGTATTGGCCATCTATAGGGACGATGGCGGTGAAGTGGGCAGCTAGTCATCCCAGAACGGCGCACTTTCACACGAAGCCGCCGGTCCTGCTAGAATTTTTTAATCGAAGCCTATTTTTGGCGGCTCGTCGTTGGTCTCCAATAAGAGACCGGTGACCCTTCAGTTGAGGTAACCCATGTTATCGAGGTACACCGCGGTACTACGCCGCCTTGCAGCCATACTGGCGGTGACCGCTGGCATTTCACTCTTCGGCCTACAAGTGCAAGCCCAGGTGCCAGAAAACCCCGTTAATCTGCGGGGCAGTGGCGCCAGTTTCCCCTATCCGATTTATGTGGAGTGGTTTCGCCAGTTTACCCACCGCGAGAACAATATTTTTATTTTTTATGAAATGAGTAATAGCGGGGACGGCATCCGCGATTTCCTCGGCCATACAGTAAATTTTGCCGCCTCAGATGCGGCCATAGAAGTCGATCAACTCAAGAAACTCAAAGAGGGAGGTGTTGTATTACCCGTCACTGCCGGGCAAGTAGTGTTAGTGTTTAATTTACCGGGTATCAATAGACTGAAACTATCGCGGGAAGCCTATGTGGGCATTTTTATGGGCAAGATCCGCCATTGGGACGATCCAATCATCGCCGCCAGTAATCCAGATATTAAATTACCACGCACAGATATTTCAGTGGTTACCCGCTCTGAGAGCTCCGGAACTTCCTATATTTTTTCCGGCCACCTCAGCGCCGTTAGTGAAGAGTTCCGTGAGAATATTGGCCTGGACCGAACACCCGACTGGCCCCGACTGTCGACCTTTAAAATCGCACCAGGTAACCAGGGTGTAGCGGCCAAAGTACGAGAAATACCCGGTGCCATCGGTTATGTGGAGCACGGCTTTGCCAACATCGTCAATTTACCGGTAGCAATCCTGGAAAACCGCGCCGGTCAATTTATCGAAGCCAATGCCAAGAGCGGAGTAGCTGCATTAGAAGAAGTGGAATTTCCCGATAGCAAACTGCCCGTGAGTGGCGCGCCCAACCTGATCGCCTGGGTCTGGGACCCCAAAGGTAAAGATGCCTACCCGATTACCAGCTTTTCCTGGTTGCTGCTCTACGCCAATCAGAAAGATGATGTTGCTCAGGCTCTAAGACAGATGCTGGTCTTTATGTTGAGCCAAAATTCCCAGTCGGAAGCCGGCAATATCGGTCTGGTACCTCTACCGGAAAACGTGCGTATCAGGGTGCTCAACGCAGTGACCTATGTGCAGTAGCTCAGCCCTCCGCCACTGCATACTCTAAGACACGATTGCGACCTGTCCTTTTGGCCCGGTAAAGAGCGCTGTCGGCATGCTGCAATAATTCCAGCACGTCTCTCTCTCCCTGCAGCTGGGCCACGCCAATGCTAGCGGTAAACTGCACCGGCCCCAGACCGGACTTGATCATAATTTTGGCGATATCTTCATGGATACGCTCGGCAACAGCCAGCGTACCTGGGCCATCGGCACTAACCAGTAGTGCAAATTCCTCACCGCCTATACGCCCAAACACATCTACCTCACGCACATGCTGGGCTATTACCCGGGCAGTGGCACACAAGGCCTGATCACCGATGAGGTGGCCATGGCAATCATTGATTGATTTAAAGCGGTCTATATCCAACATCAATATACCCAGGGGAATTTGCTTGCGTTGAGCCAATTTGAGCAAAAGATTGGACTCTTCAAAAAAACTGCGCCGATTGTGAATGCCGGTAAGTGGATCGGTACGTGCTTCCAATTCCGCCCTGGCCTTGGCAGCCTCCAACTCCCGAGTGCGTGACTGCACCAACTCCTCAAGATCAATCTTGGATACTTCCAGCTGTTGCAGGTATTTTTTTTCCGCCCGATCCTTCTGTAACCGCAGGCGCTGCACCATTAAACCGATCGCTGCCATAATCGCCAGCATCTCCACAAAAGAGGCCACCGGCGGCCAATAGTAGTTGACCGGGTTGTGCACCACATAACCGAGATCACGCATTGCCTGCACCAGTAGCCCCAGCACTAGGGTGGCCCACCCCAGGGCAAACACTCCTGCAGCATTCTCTCCCTGGCGCCAGCGAATCATCGCGATCGGCACGACCAGGGGATAACAAAGCAACGCGATGATCATGGATATTTGGGAAAGGGCCTTCAGCTCTAAAAACACGCAACCAATCAGGAAAGCACCGTTGAGTAACATCAGCTGTAAGAGGAAGTCCAACTTTGGCGTGTACTGACGGGTTTCGAGAAATGTCCGTGCAAAGACAAGCCCGGCCATAATTGCCACAGCCCCACTAAGAGAGCCGTATCCCCAGTGGAAGCTGCCGGTCATCAGGTATTGATGGGTATATCCAAGCACCGTACCCCACACCAGGATTTTGCTGGCGCAGTAAAAAGAATAGATATAGAGAATCTTTTCTTTGATTGCGATCGCTCCCACCAGGGCAAAGACCGCCATTAGAAAGTAGCCTCCAAACAGAAAAGCGATCAGGCTCGTCTCACCCTTACTATTTTGTTGCAATGCCTGGGGGCTCCAGATACGCAGACTGGGAAAGACCACACCCAATTCGCCAGAATCGAACCTTACCATTAGCTCCTGAGTGGCCTCCGGTGCGATGGTCACTGGAAAAACAAAACGGTTATGCGCCACCTGCCGACGGGTAAAAGGCTCATAAATAGAAAGGATGCTCACCTCGCGGAAGAGATCACCACTGCCCGCCTTCCGGCTAAAGGCTTGCAAACCGACCAGCTGGTGATCGACATACTCAATATTTAGGGTTAGCGGGTGGCTGTCGCGATTGCGCAACGTAAAGTGAGACCAGAAAACACCGGCGCTTAGACCGGTGGAACCCGCTGTTTCCAGAATGCGAAACTCTCCCAACTCATGAGCTTGTCGTGCACTATAAATATCGCTCTCTCCACCCTTGTCGTGCCATATCGCATGGAGTCCGGTGGAATTTTCCCCCTGCTCATTGGTGTTCACGTCCAGGGGAGTATGCGCCCATACCGGAACCTTGGACAGGAAAAGGGCATAGAAGGTTAATAGTAGAAAAACATAGAAAGAGGGACGAATGTACCAACATTTAAAAATAGAACGCCACAGATCCAGTAACCGCAGTCTTATTATTCTGTCTTTCATAGTCTTGGCGCGCGGGGATAACACTTACCCCTTATAATGCCTTCCTCCAGAGCAGTAAATGACAGCCTCTCACTTAACGCGAGACATTCTGGCTAGCTAACGCTTTCACAGTGATCAATCCGCCCCCTCAATAAAGTTTTGCATATCTTTTGGCTCTCAATCGGAGCACCATAGGTACTAGCAACCACTAAAGTTCGAATTTACACAAAAGACACAACATTGCAGCAATTCCCTTATTAATTACTAATCCTTGATCACAGAGATTTCTCCACTGTCTCAATGCTTATCCGTATACGCTCGTTTTGCGACAAGTATCTAACTGAGTAAGGTGATATCAGAAAAAATATCGGGTCTTAATTGAGCAATTTGTGTCAAAGATCGTGATGCGAGAAACACTCCACAAATAAACATTAGAGCGAGCATATAGTAATGAAAGCGCTGTGTACTCATACGCAAGATGCGATGCTTAGCAAGGTAAACTCCAATAATCCCTCCAATACCAATAGCAACGCCATAACTTGCCAAATTCATGGTGATAGCACCAAAGCTAAGGTAAGTCATTATTTTGGTGGCCTGTAAGACCATGGTGTTCAACGCCTTGGTTGCAATCAAATTTTCCTTATCAACGCCGTAATTGATAAAGAAGGGATTCTGCACCGGGCCAATAGCACCAATAATCCCAGAGAGAAATGCGACTACTACACCTAGGAAGAAAAAGTAGGGCAAACGCATTGGAAAAGAAGATTGTTTTCTACCGAGCCGATATTGAACCAAAGTGGACATCAAGAAGATGCCCACAAAGAGTTGAAGCCATATTGGGTGCATTTGACTATAAATATAGGCACCAACCATCGCCCCCAGAATACTACCGGGTAGCATCCAGCAAATAACGCTCCAGTTAATATATGGCCAAAAGAACAACACGCGGGAAGGTGCGGCAATAACACTGCCAATCGTAATCGTAGGAGCCACCAAATGTGGCCCAATCAAGAGACCGACTAGTGGAATCATCAGCATAGCCCCACCACCGGCAGCGAGGGTGCAGATATACCAGGAGAGGGCCCCAAAGATTAGTAAAACTGGGATTAGTATCATGCTCTTATCCGCAGCTCAAAGATGCCTCTGCTAAGCAGGCAATAAATTTGCAGGCGATTGATAGCCCGAAGAGTCAGTCAATATAGACCATAGAAAGATCGGTAGAAATAACGAAGAAAAGTCACTTCTCCAATAGACTTAATCTTCACCGCGAATTACCCAGGGAGAATTTACTAGCGGTTGCCCCGTCTCAGCCACCTCACACTCCAGAATTGCGCCCTTTGCAAAGCCAGAGATATCTATAGAAAAACCGACGAAACCACCACGGCCTGCACCATTTGCGCGTAGATCAGCACGATATTCATTCGCTAGAACTTCGCCCTTATAGGCCCCATCAACTTTCACACGCAGTACAACCGCATCATCGCTTTGCTCGGGAATAGCACACCCTAGAATATGTTCCTTGGCCTGACCGCTAAGCAGGCCGGCCACAAATTTCATGCCGTTCTTGAAAAGTGAGACTCTCCATTCAAATTGTGACACTGCCTTATCATATAGATCAATTTCACGAGCATTCCTAATACACGTTTCATCTAATTGGTTCTGAGGAATATCATATTTCCCCTTAAGATCCTCACGCCCTAAATTCATTGTTAAATACGGAATTTCTATTCCATATTTATTATTTAGCAACTGTAGGGATTCATCATACCTCTCAGTCAAACCAACAAAGCCGAAAAGTGGCCAAGAAAACCTCCGAAAAATTTTTAGCTGCCGATTGGTGAATGATGACTTACTATAAAAAGACTTAAAACTGTCTTTATACCCATTATGTCGAGAATAGTGTTTATATTCTGACACCAACCTCTGTATTGGATCTCGCAAAATTGTTACTGTATTTTCCAGGCCAAATATTGGAAGATAACGTACTGAATTTGAATGACCTGCAAGCATTTTAATATTTTTGTATTTCATCTTCTGAAAAAATAACCATAGATCAGGATTGTCACCCATCCAAGCTTTCACAATATCGCTGGTATGCTTCGATCCTGGGCCGTAATCAAGACAAATACTACCATCGCCAAAATATGTTGATGCGCCAAGCCGAAAGCTTGTTCCTGCAGTTTTTGGAACATGAATAAATAAAAGTGGGTTCACCACCATAAAAATCCCTTAAGAATGGTATGTAATATGTTCCCGATGCTTCCAAAAATCACAACAAAAATACAGAGGGGAAACACATCAAGAAAATGATAAAGGATTGTCTTTTGAAGATCTTATCTCTTAGCCAATTCATTTCTTATAAAACAATTACTTATCATTGTGTATCATCTAATCATAGTTAGGTTTAGCGATGTGAACAACTATCTGACTATTGCCTAACAAACAAAGGACGTAACTGTGACTACAGTCTTCTTTTGGCCATTTGTTAATGATATTTAGACAACAAAATAATAAGTCATAAGATATTACTCAGGCGTATTTTAGCTGTACTGGCACAACATAGTCACAGAGGAAGCATGCTTCACCACAGTACAATACAGTATTCAGTAGCATCTTTTTATTGAATAAAACGCATCCTGCATGGGGAAATCGAAACGCGGAATAATCAAAATGAATCGACGAGAAAACTTGTAAAGACACCCCAACTGACGTTCGAGGTGCCTGTTCATTCTGACTGGGCAGCTTAGATGGAGAAGAACTGCTGTATACCCAGCAGTACATTGGTGGTGGCTACCGAGGCGAGTATCAGCCCCATCACCCGGCTGACGATACTGGCGCCAGCATCCCCTATAAACCGATAGATCCAATTTGCGGTTAGTAACAGTGCAATCACAATCCCCAATACTGCCAGCATCGCCGTGGCAGTGTTGAGTTGATGCATCATATCAAAGCGATGATTATCGGTAAGTACCACTGCCGCCAGCATGGCGCCCGGCGAGGCTATTGAGGGCACCGCCAGCGGGAATATCGCGGTCTCATGGCCCTCGCGGACAATCTCCATCTCCTGCTCAGGTTTACTATCACCAAATATCATAGTGAGGGCAAACAGGAACAACACTACGCCACCCGCCACCTGAAAAGCTGACAGCGGTACACCTATTGCCTCCAACAGGAATTGACCGACCAATAAAAAGAACAGCAAGATGCCAGCGGCTACCAATACGGCCAGCCAGGCAATTTTGCGTTTTTGCCATTCGGCGTGACGGGAAGTGACCGCAATAAATACCGGCAGAGTGCCCACCGGATCGATCACCGCAAAGAAAAAGACAAAACTACTGATCCAATCGTTCAACTGGTACTCCGGCGTGCCGTGCTACTATCCGCTTATTCCCTGCCGCGGGGAGATCGGCAAGCGCCGGGGCGGTGGAATCTGGTAAGGCGCGGGTTACCCCCGTCAGCCACCCCAAATGCTCCCCAGGCAGATGCTTAACCTGAAACTCAAAAACCAAGTCTAGTGCATGACCAATCACTCACCGACCGCCCGCCGCATCGCGAAGACCATCCTGAATGGTTTTGATGCGTATTTCGCAGACTATCAGAACATCACTCTGGGCGCCAAGGCGCGCTTTGAGACTGCTTCCTGGCAGGCCGCACATGAGGCCAACAAGGAACGCATCGACCTGTACAAAACCAAGGTCAACCAAGTGCTCAAACTGGTGCACTCAGTTACCAGTAAAGACACCAGCCAACTGGAACTGTGGCGGGATGCCCGCGCCACCTACGCACAACTAATCGCCAATCACAGTAACTACGAGATTGCCGAAACCTTCTTCAACTCTGTCTTTTGCAGCCAATTCCGACACGCGGATATTCACGACAAGAATATTTTTGTCAAACCCTCTCGCGCACCAGACGACAAACCGCTACGGGATTACAGCATTTATATCAGCTATAGCGGGCGTGATGGACTCGAATATATGATCGAGGACATCCTCAAAGACTTCAGCTTTTCCGCCCCTTGGGAAAATATGCAGCGGGATATCGAAAATATCTGTGCACTTTTACGCGAGGCGCCGCTGGCCAAGCTGGAGAATGAAAAACAGCTGCGTGTAGATATGCTGGAGTCTGTGTTCTACCGCAACAAGGCCGCCTATTTAGTGGGTCGCATGATTTTTAATGGCGAAGTGGTACCTATTATTCTGCCCTGCTTGAATAACGGCCGTGGTGGTATTTTTGTGGATACCCTGCTGCACAGCAATGATTCCGCTAGTATTATCTTCAGCTTCACCCGCTCCTATTTTATGGTGGATGCGCCCATTCCTTCGCGTTTCGTGCGCTTTCTCTCCACTATTATGCCGCTCAAGGAAAAGTCGGAACTGTACAACTCCATCGGCTTCCACAAGCACGGCAAGACCGAATTCTACCGCCATATCCTTGCTCATATGAAGGTGAGCAACGACCAGTTTGTAATAGCACCCGGCATCAAGGGCATGGTAATGAGCGTATTTACCCTGCCCTCCTATCCAGTGGTATTCAAAGTCATTAAGGATCGCTTCGATCGCCCAAAAACCGTCACCGAAGAAATTGTGCGGGAGAAATATAAATTTGTATCCCGCTCAGACCGCGTTGGGCGTATGGCCGATACCCAGGAATACACCAATTTCATCTTCTATCGCAATCGCTTTAGTGAAGAACTACTGCGTGAGCTACAGGAGGTAGCACCCTCCAAACTGGTCATTAATGAGAAGTGGGTAATTATCCGGCACCTCTATGTAGAACGGCGCATGGAACCCCTCAATCTCTATTTACAAACCTCCAACGAAGAGGAAACTCGAGAAGCGATGGAGGAATATGGCAATGCCATCAAGCAGCTAGCAGCAGCCAATATCTTCCCCGGCGATATGCTTCTTAAGAACTTTGGTGTGACCCGTCACGGCCGCGTGGTCTTCTACGATTACGACGAGCTGTGCCCGCTGACGGAGTGCAATTTCCGCAAGATTCCCGAAGCGCAAACACCCGAGCAGGAACTGGCAGACAAACCTTGGTACACCGTGGATGAAGCGGACGTCTTCCCAGAGGAGTTCCGCCTGTTCTTCTCCGGTAATCCCACCGCGCGCTCAGCTTTTGAGAGGTTGCACAGCGACCTCTACGATTATCGATACTGGAGGCGCCTGCAAGACCGTATCCGCGCCGGGCATGTGGAGAGCGCCTTCCCCTACCGGCGTAAGTGGCGCTTCCATCGCCGTGCTCCGGCCATCGCCCGCAACAAATAAGCACTCAATCTATGGCTATATTGGTAGGAGGCCCCCACAATTCGAATAGGTGATCAGTGCGCATACTTGCATGGGCCGCAACTCTAGCGGCCCTGGCTCTATTAACAGCCAGTGGCTGCGGTTATCTGCCCAGTGAAATGACCATTCCCGGCAAGGAAAAGGCGCCGCCTCCTCACGCCCGTATCACTGGAAAACCCCAAGTAGTCAGCTGCGCAACTCCAGCACAGGGATTTCGCCCAATTCCATTCGACAACCTCTACACCTTCACCGGCAGTGAACCCCAGCCTTTTCAGGAAAAGGCCAGTGTGCCAATGCAATACGATGTACTGGCCTATGTTTGGGGTAGCGAGCCCTGCGCACCCAGCGCCTTTTGCAAAAGAGGGGATTACTATTGGCTGATCGGGCGAGGACCTGGCAATGATTTCCAGACCTGGGTAGTTACCCCACAGTTTCCACGTATGATTATCCAGTCGACTTGCTATGAATGGCTGCAAATCGGACAACGCTATCGCTTTTCATTCAGTCGAGGAAAGTTGGTGGGGTTCAGCCGGGACTAAGTGAGCCAAATTACTGTGAGTGCTTTTAAAGCTTGCAAACCAGTTCTTGTCGAAACCAACTAAGTTCAAGCGTCAGACTGCTTCTTCAAATAGCGGTATATAGCATCCTGGGAACGACAGTTTTTTTTGCCAGAGTTGGCAATTTTAGTATTACTCTGACTCGCATCCACAATCCGAGCTTTTTGATTATCACTCCATTGCAGCTCCAAAATTTTTCGAATCGTCTCACGGTGATCAGTATTCATAATTGGAAAAGTCACTTCCACCCGGTGATCTAAATTACGAGTCATAAGATCTGCTGAAGAGAGCCACATTACCTCCTCTCCACCGTTATAAAATATATAAACACGCGCATGCTCCAGAAATTTATCCACCAAACTGACAACATGAATATTATCAGAAAGACCCGCTGTCTCACACACTAAGGTGCACATACTTCGTACAATAATTCTTACTTTTACTCCTGCGGCACTTGCACTGTAAAGCCGATCCACTACCTGGCTATCCACCAAGTTATTACACTTAAAAAACAACTCAGCTCTATCGCCCCTTTGGGCGGCCTCAATTTCTCGATCTATTGCCCCCAAAAGCGCAGCACGGTTTGTCAGGGGTGAAACTGCGATATGCTGAAACACCGGACGACGTCGAGTACGCCGAATAAATTCGAAAACATTGTAGACATCCTGGCCCAACTCCTGATTATTAGTTAACAAACTAAAATCACAGTAAATTCGCGCAGTACTTTCATTAAAATTACCTGTCCCCAAATGACTGTAAAACCTATCTTTACCCTGTTCTCGACGAAGAATAGAAATCAATTTACAATGAACTTTCAATCCTGGAACACCATAAATAACCTCTACCCCCGCATCGAAAAGCTCCTTCGACCAGTGGATATTTGCCAACTCATCGAATCGCGCGCGTAACTCAACAACAGCAATGACTTTTTTATTATTCCGCACGGCATTGATCAAAGCAGCCACCACCCGTGAATTCTTTGAAACCCGGTAGAGATTGATCCGAATTTCTCGCACCTGTGGATCAATTGCTGCAGATGCGAGCAAATTGGTGATTACGCGAAAATCATGATAAGGGTAATAATAAAGCCGATCGGCACTGCGAATATGTGCAAAGGCGCCCCCCTTACCAGGTAACGTTGGCAGCGGTAATAGTGGCTTATAGATATAACTCCCAGAATCTGCGGGGAACTTCATCAGATCTTTGGAGTTGTGGTAGCGCCCACCGGGTGTATAAGTATCATAGCGCCCCATTTTTAACTTTTTCTTCACCATATTTAGGAGCACTTCAGGCATTTCTGCATCGTAAGCAAGGCGCACTGGATCGGCGCGCTTACGCCTCTTGAGAGATTTCTCCATACGGTCCACGAGGTTTTGGGTTATCTGCTCACCCAATTCAAGCTCAGCATCACGGCTAATCTTGAACATATACGCTTTGGCCGAGCGAATCGGCAAAACCTGGCGAAACACCTCCACCAAACAGGCCCGTATAATATTGTCGAGAACAATATATACTTTTTCACGCATTCCCTCACGGGGTGGAATCACAACAAAACGCGATAAAGTATTGGTGGGAATTTCCATTGCCGCATAACGCTGGATACCATCTTTTAAACGCAGAAAAATGGCAAAATAGATACTCGCCTCATTAAGCAGCGGCATAGTATCAAGGTCATCAATAAAAAAAGGCTCCAGCTCTGGCAACACTTCCCGATGGAAATATTCTTCGACAAAGGTGCGTTGGTGCTCAGTTAGCGTGGTTTCCCTAACTACATGGATATTGTGTTTATCGAGATCTGCCAGTGCTTTAGCGTAAGCTCGTGCATAACGTCGTTGCAGGCGCAGTACACGCTCATTAATTTGCCCGAGTAGTTTGGCAAAATGTCTTTTCTCCTGTTCAGCCCCTGCGAACGCGGCAAGACGGCGCACATCTGCTACACGTACACGGAAAAATTCATCGAGATTGTTAGAGAAAATTCCCAGGAAACGCACCCGATCAATAATGGGTACAGTTTCGTCTTCAACTTCCTGTAGCACTCGCTCATTGAAGGACAACCAGCTCAACTCTTTTGGGTATAGAGGGATATCGTTAGGTATTGAAGGTTTGTAATACATATTCAACCGGAGTGAATTTCCCTGCCCCAAGAATTCGATGCCAATTTAGGGGAAGTACATATCGAACAACTTATAGGGGCACAGGCATCAACCTATGACGAGCTATTCTCGCGAAAGGAAGATTTACGCGCATTTTCGTCACAACCAGGGGGAAGACCCCGCCAGATTGAAATAATCAACATGAGCACAAGGTTATACAGTTAATAGTAGAGTAGCTTGCCGTCTTAACTAACACGGGCCTAAGGATGTCGATGCAATCACCAAGTGAGCGCTACGTTGCGCTCGACCTCGGCTCCAACAGCTTCCACCTGTTGTTAGCGGAATTTCGCGATCAACGCATGGTACGCCTGCATACCGACCGCGCCATGGTGAGACTGGCAGAGGGGCTGGACGCCCACCGCCACCTAAACCCCGTGGTATCGGAGCGCGCCCTGACCGCTCTCACTCGCTTTCAACCTGTACTACAAAAACTACCAGTCGATCATATTCGCGTCGTCGGTACCAATACCCTGCGCACCGCCGCGGCTAATGCCGATGGTTTTCTCGAAGAGGCCGAATCCATTCTCGGCGTGCCCGTGGAAATTATTAGCGGTATTGAGGAGGCACGCCTGATTTACAGTGGCGTAATGGCCGCCGCCGACGGCCCACCACGGCTTCGCTGCATTATCGACATCGGCGGTGGCTCCACCGAACTGGTGCGCGGCAGCGAATCCCCCCAACAGTTACAAAGCCTGGAAATGGGTTGCGTTTCCTACAGTAGACGCTTTTTTGCCGATGGCCTGATCAGTGAAAATACCGTCAACCATTTTAAGCGCGCACAGCGCGCCGCCCGCGCCGAGTTGCAAGGGTTACAACACATTGCCGCCGAAGCGGAAGTTATCGGCTGCTCTGGCAGCGTGAAGGCGGTTTCACGGGTACTGAATGGAGGAGAGGTGGCGGATATCGTGCACGAGGATATCGACCGTCTCGCCAAAGAAGTTGCCAAGGTGGAGCATATCGCCGAACTGGAGCTGCCCGATCTCGACGAGGAGCGGCACCCGGTATTCGCCGCCGGCCTGGCAATCCTGCACGCCATCTTCTGTGAATTGGATATCCAGCGCATGGAGGTTTCGCCCTATGCCATTCGCGAGGGCATAGTGCATGACCTGGCGGGGCGGCTGCACGGTGGCGATCGCCGTGCCAGTACTGTAGACGCTGTGGTACAGCACTGGCAGATTGACCAGAACCAAGTGCGCCGAGTGAACGACACCGCCCTCAAACTATTGCAGCAATTGCGCCCCGAATACCCGCTGGAAGGAAGGCAACGACTGCGCTGGGCCATCCAGCTACATGAAGTGGGGCTGGCACTCACCCACAGCAGCTTTCGCAAGCTCGGTGCCTATATGATCAAGCATGCAGATATGGCTGGATTCTCCAACGGCGAACAGGAGCACCTGGCCTACCTAGTGCGCAACCAGCGCG
Organism: Microbulbifer mixtoriginis (SeqCode); assembly: GCF_052466765.1. NCBI lineage: Bacteria > Pseudomonadati > Pseudomonadota > Gammaproteobacteria > Cellvibrionales > Microbulbiferaceae > Microbulbifer > Microbulbifer mixtoriginis (SeqCode). Next base: position 3,137,372 of record NZ_CP174289.1, on the reverse strand, counting down.
GTCCAATCAAAGCACCAAAAGAGCACTACGGTTTCCACCCAAGCCCAGATTTACTGCTGTGTCTGCGCCTTGCCAGCATTATTCATCGCGACCGCACAGAGCGCACTTTGCGGGGAATCAACTTGGCAGACCAGGGAGATGCCTATCGCTTGCAAATTGAGCGTGAATGGCTGGATAGCAGCCCGGCGATAGAGGAATTGCTTTACCAGGAGGAGCAGCACTGGCAATCACATACACGCCCTCTACGCCTACTTGCGGTATAAGCGTCCCTGCGAATAGCGATTAATGCCGGTAACATGCCTGGCAACATTTATTTTTAGCCCAAACCCAAAATCTATGAAACTCAGCGAAGTTACTCTCAGCCACCGCTACGCCGATATGGGCGATGCCTTTGGCCGCCGCATCGACCCCACCCCCTTCAAGCATCCACAGCTTATCGATACCAATCCCGCTGTGCTGCAGCTGCTGGGTATCGATGCCGCTGAGGCGAACAATCCCGACTGGGCCCAACTGGGTTGTGGCGCCAAGTTGTTTCACGGCAGCCGACCCTTTGCCATGAAGTACACAGGCCATCAATTCGGCGTCTACAACCCGGATCTGGGCGACGGCCGCGCCCTGCTGCTCGGGGAAGTTGAACACCAGGGCAAAAGCTGGGAATTACACCTGAAAGGCGCCGGCCAAACCCCCTATTCCCGCTTTGGCGACGGCCGCGCAGTGTTGCGCTCCACCATTCGCGAATATCTCGCCGGCGAGGCCCTAAGTGGCCTGGGCATCCGCTCTACCCGCGCGTTGAGTATCGTCGGTAGTGACGAACCGGTAACCCGCGAGCAAATTGAAAAGGGCGCCATGTTGATCCGCGTGGCCGAAAGCCATGTACGCTTCGGTCACTTCGAATACCTGTTTTACACCAAGCAGCTGCAGGCCCAACAACAGCTTATCGGCGAGATCTGCCGGCGTTTTCTCCCCGACTCCCAAGAACTCAGTATTGGTGAACAGGCCGAGGCCATGCTGCGCTTTACCACCAGACGCAGTGCCGAACTGGTAGCGGGCTGGCAGGCAGTGGGTTTCGCCCACGGCGTATTGAATACCGACAATATGTCGATTATTGGAGACACCTTTGACTACGGCCCCTATGCCTTTCTCGATGACTACGATCCCACTTTTATCTGCAACCATTCAGACCATACCGGCCGCTACGCCTTCGAGCAGCAGCCCGGTGTAGTACTTTGGAACCTGAATGCCCTGGCTCACGCTCTCTCCGGCTTTGTCAGTGTGGAGGCACTGCGAGACTGCCTGGAGCAGTTCCAACCCCAGGTGACCGATGCCTTTGCTGCGAGGATGCGCGCCAAGTTGGGGCTCACCACCGAGGAGGAGGGCGATCAGGCACTCTGCGCAGACCTACTGCAGTTGTTACAACAGGGGGAGGCAGACTATACCCTCTTCTTCCGCGCCCTATCCCACTACCGCGGAGAGCGTCCCGCCCAAGGACTTCAGGAATGTCTCGCCGAGGCTCAGCACAGCGCCCTCGAGCAGTGGCTGGGGCACTACGATCGGCGCCTGGCGCGTGAGCACAGTGATTCCTGCGCCCGCAACCGAGCCATGCTGGCAGCAAACCCCAAATACCTATTGCGCAACTACTTGGCGCAGAAGGTTATCGAAGCCGCCGAAACCGGTGATTACCAACCCTTGCATACCCTGCGCCAGCTACTGCAGAGCCCATTCGACGAACATCCTCAGCACGAAGTCTGGGCCAGCGCTCCCCCAGAATCCGGCAAGCGCATCCCGTTGAGCTGTAGCTCCTAAAGTGACCTGAAAAAATCATGGGTCGCAATTAACATACGGCGGAAAACTTCGCGGCCCTGGTTTATCCCTTCAACCACCTGACCAATGCAATACATCAGCACATCTTTGTCGTGCATGGTTGCGCGGCCGTCAGCGCTTGGCGTTACTTCGATCCAGTTTTCCCCGCTCTTATAAACCCATTTGCGGGTGTCCCTGCGCTTAGACAGGGAAAAGATAGGGTGCTCCATTGTCAGCATGTCACCCTTGGGAGCTACGTCGAGAATATCCGCGATAAATAGCTCTAGCTGGTTCTTGTCGTTGTTAGCCATTTTCAATCACCTTTGCTTTTGTTCTGTGACTGATCTTCACCCTTAATAATTTCTCTGCCTTCCAGCCTCTTCATAGCATCGAGTAATAGATCATGAGGCTTGATTGAGATATTGAGCTTTTCCCGAATGAACTTGTTGAGCTCAGCCGGAGTCTCACGCGAGGCAATGGGCCTGCCAGGCTGAAAATCCTTCCCTTCACCCTCAATCTTCTCTGCATAGAAACTTATAAAGCAAATATCTAACAACATTTGCAAAGCCACTTCCATGCTAGACACATCCGGCTTTAACTCTGGTTGCAGTGTGTTGTAGTTTTCGATTCGATCAAAGAGCGCAAACAAGAGATTATTTTGGTCATTCGTAAACAGTGAAAATGACTCCTCGTGTCTTTTTCTCAATGTGTCGATCGGGTGTATGCTCCTAGATATAATGGTAAGCCGATCGCTATTTGGGCTGTCTTTCAAGAAATTAGGCTTTTCCTTGAGAAAAATAAGATTGGAGTAATTCTCTTCCATCCTCTTTGGCTGATTACTGCACTGCTCATGCACATATTTAATCAAGCCTATTAGCTGGTCCCGTCTATATCTTTTTACGAATACAGATTCTGCATACTTCCTAAAGAAGGTAGAAATAAGCCCCACAGCTACAGCTATAGACAATAGACTCCCAAAAAATTGGGCCAGGGATTCCAGTATCCATTCCCACATCTACCCTTCCCCATTATCCATAACAACCACCCCCAAACGCTTACCCAACAACCCAAGCGCGTATTCGATGCGCTCCAACTTAGAGCTGTGTTTCAAGTCCAGCAGCCGATCCACTTGTGCCTGGCTACATTCCAGCAAGCGGGCTAAGTCAGCTTTTCGCATCCCCTGTTCCTGCATAGCGTTCCACAAGGCAACCTTTGCAGCGACCAAGGCCGGCAAATGGATTACTGGTTGGTCCGGCTCTGGCTCTGACGGCATCGGGATTGGTCGGCGGTTGTCGATATAGAGAGACAGTGCCCTGATTAATCCATCTCTCGCCTGCTCCAGCGCCTCTTCGGCGGTATTGCCTGCGCTGTTGAGTTCCGGCACATCCGGGCAAACCACCCAAACCCCTGCACGGCTTTCAGCCTTAGTTAGCACTACTGGGAAATCGTACATATTGCTATCCCTCCCCTGCTTTTGTCGTGAAGGGGGAAGAATAAATCACTTTTGAATAAATGCAACAAAAAAGGTTTATCTATCTATTTGGTTTAATTTTAACTTTTAGAGATTGTCTTCTTTAAGCACCCCCAAAAGAGACACCCACAGCAAAACCCCAAAAAGAGCTTGCGACCACCCAAAAGAGACAGCATATAATCGGACAACCCAAACGGGACCATTAGGGACATATATGTTTATTCGCGCCTACCTGCGAGCCTCCACCGAAGAGCAAAACGCCAACCGCGCCCGCGCCAGCCTCGACGCCTTTGTCGAACCCTACGGCCAGCGCATCGCCTCTTACTACGTCGAGAATCAAAGCGGCGCCACCCTGCAGAGGCCAGAACTAAACCGCCTACTATCCGACAGCCAGCCCAATGATGTGTTACTGGTGGAACAAATCGACCGCCTTACCCGTTTGAGCAATAACGATTGGAGCGAATTAAAAAGCCAGATACAGGCAAAGAAGCTGCGCATAGTGAGTCTTGACGTGCCCACCTCCTACCTAGCCCTAGATCGCGGGCGCGTCTCCAATGGGGACCAGGTGATTGAGGCAATACTGGAAGCTATCAACAATATGCTGATTGATTTGATGGCCGCCATGGCGCGCAAGGACTATGAATCACGCCAGCATCGACAGCGGCAAGGCATCGAAGCCGCAAAGAAAGCCGGAAAGTACCAGGGCAGACCAGCAGATAAAGACCGCCACCAGTTGGTGCGCTACTTCCGTGAGGAGAAAGGGCTTAGCCTTGCCGAGACAGTTATGGCTACCGGCTACAGTAAGTCGCAGGTGTGCCGCATACAGGCCGAGTATAGAAAGCAGGAGCAGGTAGAGGAGTAAAAAACCATGGCTTGAGTGCTGAATCACTCCATCTTCCTTATACCACCACGCTGCCAAATGCCCCTCTCCTTATAGAGCCATCAAAAGCCAAATATTTTGTGAGCCGCCACTCAAATTTAACTAATTGGACTTTGCAATTCAGAAAACCGGGAGATTATGTGATGGAACAACAAAGGAGATTGCTGAGATGTCCAACAATAACTCTAACGATCCCCTCTTATGGCTTCCTCTTGTTGGAGCCGCATTAGTAGTTGTAGCGATTTGGCGAATTAGCCAAGCAACGGGGCTGTCTCCAGAAACCGTTGCTCAGGTAAGCATTCAAGCCATATTGGGTAATGGCGTTCTATTTGCCTTTTACAAATTCATCCCTCGATCTTTCGGTCGATGGTGGAGTCTAATCTTTGCTGTCAACTTTTGGGCCTTTATTCCGGCGATTGATGAATACGGAATGAAGCACTTACCCTTCGCATCACTCGGTTACTCGATAGGGCCAGAGCCTTTATGGTACACCACAGCCCTATGGCAGACCGTAATCATCATCGTCCTCGCTGCACTGTCCCCCACCATTAAATGGTTCGTTGACAGTGGGGATAGGGGCCGCTGGTGAACCGCTGGAATTGCCAAAACCATGACACCCAATATATTCTCCGTCTCAGTCGATAAGGATTTTCGATTGCACTTCAAGGAAGAAAGTTATGACGGGGCACCCTCAACTTAATCAGGTAAAATCAAGGAGTGAGCTGATATCTGTAAACGGTAGAGCTTACAATGTTCAGCTGTCCTACCACATTGTCTTTGGCGTGGATGGCTATGTGGTTGGCTTAAAGTTTTCCGACCAGCACGGAAGCATGGACTCTGCAAAGCCTGGCCGCTCAAACCCCTACGCCCTCGGAAAAGCTGTCGCACAGTCGGCGATCAAGATGATCATGCCCGATCTCCACAAGGTGTCCATCCTGGGCTTTTACCTACTCACCGATGATCTAGCCAGCAGGCGTAAGGGTGCCGTTCAGTTTAAGAGACGGCGTTACCACGCCAAAGCCGTAGAAATACACGAAGCTGTCAGCCACCACCTGAAGTATTTAACCGAAGTAGAAGTCGACGGCGGCCTTGGCTGGGCAATGAGCACTAAAGACTTTACTAGCTATTCCCAGTTTGAAATTTTCGAGAGAGAGCTAGCTAAGGAATTAAGGGTATTACCATGCTGATCAGAATTGAGACAGGCGAACTGAAGGAGTTCCCAGAGGACTTGGCCGCGCTTATTCTCGCTGATCCCTCATGCGGTGAAGACGACAAACCAGAATTTACCGCTGAAGAAGTGAACGCCTTACTACATGCGATATTAGGCACCTATGCGGTGCGCGATGAAATCAGCTTCGAAGAGAACGTTGAAAGAATAAGAAAGCGATACGAAGCGATAGGCCAGCCCAGTGAAGAGAATTTGCGGATAGCACAAGAATCTATCCAGGCGTATGTACGCGAGATTAAAGGGGATGATATTGGAATGGTTGATAACGAGCTTATCGATCTAATGTTCTTGGACACCCCCCCAAAGCGGTTGGGTGAGTCTTAATGCGGGACATCTTGGAAGAGCTATAAACTCCTAAGTGGGTGCAGGCTGTGACACCATGCTGATTCGGATTGAAACCGGGGAGCTTATAGAATTTCCTGAAGACTTGGCCGCGCGTGTCTTGATTGATCCCTTCTCCGATGACGGCGACAAGCAGGCACTAACTGCCGAAGAGGTCAATGTCGCACTCCACTCGATTTTGGGAACATACTTTGATCCTGACTTGAGCCGTGAGGACAATATTAAAGCGGTGAAAGAAATATATGATCAATTCAAGCCGCCAAGTGCAGAGAGCCTACGCTGGGCACAAGAGTCGATCCGGACCTATGTGAGGGAAGTCGAAGAGGCAGATATCGGCAGTGTGGACTCAGACTATTTGAAGCTGTTTTCCGCTACTGAACAAGAAAGGCAGTTTGCCAAGTCTCTAATAAAGCCCAAAACAATCAAAAAACTGCCAGATAGATAGGCCGGCGTCAGCCGTCCTACCCACCCCCACCCTGCGTATAAATCCACCAGCCCAGAGAGAGGCGCGCCCCCAGGGACTTGGACAAAATTGCCCACAGCTTTGCCCCCAGAATTTGTGGATAAAGCATAGGAGTGAGCACGAATCGACAGGGCTGTCCCATGTAGAGAACCAGCCGAGACATGGAGCGCCTATCCCTCCTTTGGCAATGGCGCCGCCGCATCTAAAACCGTCACACCGTTTAAGCTCCAGCCGTTCAAGCCGGGGAAATCCCGGCGTTTTGCAGAGATAAACGTATCGAGAGGAAATCTAGCTTTACATCCGTTAAAGGGCCCCATACTCGCCCGAAACTGCTGCAACTTACAACCCAGGCGCCCTCACCTTCGCCGCCGCTCATCGAGTAATTGACCAGCAGCAACTTGGTGCCGAAGCGGTGCCATAGCAGTGCGCCCACTAAAACCAGCTGTAGGAGTAGTATTAGCCACACCACCCTCAATAGGATCAAACGTAGCCCTCCCTTTGCCGCTTTTCTCTTGCGCTGTCCTACCACCCCTGGTTTAACCTCAATAGCCAAATTGGTACAACTTGCGAACAAATTGCAGGTATTTGCGGTCAAATGTCGTCTGTATGCGGTTATTTTTTTACCTGATGATGACTTATGCGGTGTCGCTGCAAGTGACTTGCTGTAAGATCTGGGTCACCCACTGAATAGAGGAAAACCTACAGATGATCAGAAACCTGCTCCTGGCCACATTCGGCCTGTTGTTCGCCCTGCAGGCCAATGCCGCAGATGTTGTAGGCAAGTGGCGCACTATTGATGACGAATCCGGCAAGCCCAGATCCATCGTGGAAATTTATGAAAAGGACGGTAAGTACTTCGGCAAGATCGTTCAGCTATTGCTGAAGCCCAATGACACCATTTGTGAGAACTGCCCAGGTGACCTAAAGGGCAAGCCTCTTGTAGGAATGGACGTGATCACCAATATGGTGCAGAAAGGCAAGAAATACGAAGGCGGGGAAATTATGGACCCGGTGAAAGGCAAGGTGTACGACTGCAAGCTCTGGCTGGAAAACGACAACACCCTGAAAGTGCGTGGGTACCTCGGTTTTCTCTACCGCACCCAGACCTGGCACAGAGTCGAAGAGTAAATTACAGGGCCCGCATTGCGGGCCTTTTTTTTGGCCGGTTGCCACTGGTTAGCCAGATTCTAACAGCCAAACCGACCGCTCCAACGCACAGCGCAAATCCCAGCCACTGAAGTGCTTCTAGAGAACCACCCTGCCACTCTCATCGGTAGAGGCGCGTGCGGATACTACCTTGGCATCCTCACTGGTATCGATACGCACTTTAGCGCTCATACCCGCACGGAGCGGCGGCGCATCCTTGAGGGGGTAGAGGCGCAAACGCACCGGTACCCGCTGTACTACCTTGTGCCATTCACCGCTGGCATTCTGCGGCGGAGTAGGTGAAAACTCACTACCACTGGCCGGACTCATGCTGTCCACCTGGGCCTGCCATTCAAAGTCCGGGTAGGCATCGAGGGTCACCTCCGCCTGCTGGCCCGTGCGCACCCTGGCCAGTTCAGTTTCTTTAAGGTTGGCCTCTACCCACAGGCCGCTGGTGCCCACCATATACAGAAGGCTCTCGCCGACGGTGGCCATCTCTCCGACTTGTGGCAGGGTATTGGCGATCACGCCATCCATAGGTGCAATAATTCGGGTGCGCGACAGTTGATAATTGGCCTTGTCCAACTGCGCCTGGGCCACCTTGAGGTCGGCCTGCTCTTCCAGGGCCACACTGGGGTCGCCGCCCAGCTCAGCACGCAGGCTGGAGAGTTTTTCCGCATTAATGGTGATCTGCGCGCGGGCCCGCTCCAGCTGCTGGCGGGCGCTATCCAACTCCGCTTCAGAGAAGGCCACCTTGCCCAGTTTTTCATTGCGCTCCAGTTGGCGTCGGTAGAAGTCTGCATCTTTACGCGCCTGCTGCAGGGCGGCATCCGCCTCGGCATATTCGGCGCGGCGCGCCAGCAGATCATTGCGCACCTGAGCCAGGCGCGCCTCAGCTTCGGTCACCGCCAGCTCATAAGCCGTGCGGTCAATTTGAATCAACAACTGGCCCTTAAAAACCGGCTCATTGGCACTGACCAACACCTTGGTCACCACACCATGAACTTCTGGTGCCAGGGAAACTTTATCCGCCTTTACATAGGCGTTTTGCGTCTCGACGATATCGCCGCCGCCATACAGGCTCCAGCCGGCCGCCAGGGCGACAAACGCCAATCCCAGGGCGGCCCCCAGCTTGCGCATCGCACTCGGCTTTAGCTTCAGGTGCAGCTTGTCAGTCACATTCAATCTCTTCGCCTACCAGATTCTTGCGCAGCCGCCCGAGCAGCGTCTGCAGTTGTCCTATTTCCGCCGCAGTAAAGCCATCCAAGGCGTGACTGCGGGTCTCCTCCGCCAGGTCTCCCAGCAGCGCCATAGCCGGCTGTGCCCGATCGGTCGGATAAATCCTAAAACAGCGCCGATCCTCTGGATCGGGCCGTCGCTCCACCAGCCCTTCGCCCTGCAACTTGTCGAGCAGGCGCGCCAGGCTGATCGGTGCCATCTCCAGGCGTCCCGCAAGGGCAGTTTGCTTCAGTCCCTGCTCCCGTGTCAGATGCCAGAGCACCTGCCAGCGGGCATCGCTGAGGCCGTGATCCCGTGCTCGGCGGTCAAAGTTACGCCGCAACAGGCGCGCCGCGCTATGCAGCGCAAAGCTCATCTCGGTTGCGCTGTCTTTTCCGGACCCGCCCATCCCTGACATAGTCTCCCCCCTTTTTGAGGGCGCTCATTATAAGCCTGCTTATTATTTCATCAATGCGCGGCTTATCAATACTAAAAACTGGCAATAAAAAAGCGGTCGCAATGACCGCTTTTACCGTGCCACATTAGTAAAGGCTTATTTTTCCAGCACCTCGATGCTATCGACCTTCTGAAAGCCCCGTGGCAGCTTGTTGCCCCGTCGGCCACGCTCACCGCGGTAGTGCTCCATTTCCGAGATTTTGATCTTGGTATGGCGCTTACCGGCATGCACGACCAGCTGGTTTTTACCCTCCAACACGGCGATTCCCACCACCACTTCCTCGCGGCTAGCAGCGCGCGCGGCAGTGATATTGATAATCTTATTGCCCTTGCCTTTCGATAATTCCGGCAGCTCTGTAACGGGGAACACCAACATGCGTCCCTCCGAGGTTACCGCCGCCAACAATGCCTCTTCGGGACTGTCTAACAACTGCGGCGGCAAAACCTGGGCACCTTTAGGCAGGGTCAGCATGGCCTTGCCCGACTTGTTGCGCGACTGCAGGTCGGCGAGCTTGGCGATAAAACCATAGCCCGCATCGGAGGCCAACAGAACCCGCTGGTCGTCCGACCCCATGAGCAGCCCCTCAAATGTGGCACCGGAAGGCGGGTTGATACGGCCACTCAATGGCTCGCCCTGGCCCCGCGCTGATGGCAAGGTATGGGAGGCGATGGAATAACTGCGCCCGGTGCTGTCGAGCAACAGCGCCGGCTGGTTACTCTTGCCGTGCGCGGCAAAACCGAGATTGTCACCGGCCTTATAACTCAGTGCCGCCGCATCGATCTCATGACCTTTAGCGGCACGAATCCAGCCTTTCTCAGAAACCACCACGGTGATGGGGTCGGAAGATAGCAGCTCCGATTCGCTAAATGCCTTGGCTTCCTCACGGGCCACGATGGGCGAACGGCGTTCATCGCCGAACTCCTTAGCTGCAGCCAGTAATTCTTTCTTGATCAAGGTTTTAAGGCGGCGCTCACTGTCCAGAGTCTTGGTCAGGGTATCGCGCTCTTTCTCAAGCTCCGCCTGCTCACCGCGAATTTTCATCTCTTCCAGGCGCGCCAACTGGCGCAGCTTGGTATCGAGGATGTAATCCGCCTGTATATCCGTCAGCTCGAAGCGGTCCATCAGCTCCTGCTTGGGCTCGTCGCTGGTACGGATAATCTCGATTACTTCATCGATATTGAGGAAGGCTACCAACAAGCCGGCCAACAGGTGCAGGCGCTTCTCTACTTTATCAAGGCGGAACTGCAAGCGGCGGCGCGTGGTAGTGGCGCGGAAGGTTAGCCACTCGCGCAGGATCTTATCGAGGGACTTCACCTGCGGGCGGCCATCGATACCGATCATATTCATATTGACCCGGTAGTTGCGTTCCAGGTCGGTGGTAGCGAACAGGTGATTCATCACCGACTCCATCTCCACCCGGTTGGACTTAGGCACAATCACCAGGCGGGTGGGATTTTCGTGATCCGACTCATCGCGCAGATCGCTCACCATCGGCAGCTTCTTCGCCTGCATCTGCTGGGCGATCTGCTCCAGCACCTTGGCGCCACTCACCTGGTGGGGAAGCGCGGTAATCACAATATCGCCGTCTTCCTTACCCCACAGGGCGCGCATTTTGATAGAGCCGCGACCACTGGTGTAAATCTTACGAATGTCTTCGCGCGGGGTAATAATCTCCGCCTCGGTGGGCATATCCGGACCGAGAATATGCTCACACAGTTCTTCCACTGTGGCCTTGGGGTTTTCCAGCAGTGCCACCGTTGCGTTAACCACTTCGCGCAAATTGTGCGGCGGAATATCGGTGGCCATACCCACGGCAATACCGGTGGTACCGTTTAACAGGATATTCGGCACCCGCGCTGGCAGCACACAGGGCTCATCCATGGTGCCATCAAAGTTTGGCTGCCAATCCACTGTGCCCTGGCCCAGTTCCGACAGCAGCACTTCAGAATATTTGCCCATGCGCGACTCGGTGTAACGCATAGCCGCGAAGGACTTGGGATCATCCGGCGAGCCCCAGTTGCCCTGGCCATCAATCAACGGGTAACGGTAGCTGAACGGCTGTGCCATTAACACCATCGCTTCATACACGGCACTATCGCCATGGGGATGGTACTTACCGATCACATCGCCAACCGTGCGCGCAGACTTCTTATACTTGGCAGTATTCTTCAGGCCCAGCTCGCTCATGGCGTAGACAATTCGCCGCTGTACAGGCTTCAGGCCGTCACCGATATTCGGCAGGGCGCGATCCAGGATCACATACATGGAGTAATCCAAGTACGCCTTCTCGGTGTACTCCTTTAACGGCAGGCGCTCTGTGGCCTCATAGACAGAGGTGTCGGTCATACAGCACTCGTTATTCGATTCGGAAGGAGCGGATTATGGCGGACTGGGGCGGGAGGTTCAAAGGGGGTTAAGTTACTATTGCTAGGCCAATATCTCTAGATTGGGAAGAACCTCGACATCGGTAAGCTTGAAAGCAAAAATTATTTCACCCGGCTACTCGACTATAGACTGCTGCAACTTGCATCTACTAGGGTTGCCAGACCCAAGCCTGAACCTGGTTACCTGTCCACAGCAAAACTTATAAGAAGTAGATCAAGCTTATTAGCTCTGCAACACTTTCATCTCTGGCAAAAGCTTCTACTTACAAGCTTAAAGCCTTTTAACTATCCATAAATCGCTTATTATTAATTTTTTACAAAGTAAATTTTTTCTTGTTTTAAAGCAACAACTACTATCTTTTATATGCCGAGTAAACAACATCAAGATCTTCAAAAAACTTCATACTTGGCAAAGCAATCCTGATTACCTACTTTTCACTCAACTCTTGATTACATATATACCGTAGGGAGCTCTAAAAAATGAGGCTTTTGTTTAGAGTTCCCTAAAAGCAGAGTGAACGCTCGGCGAACTTGATTGAAAGGGTAAGGTGTGAAGAGCAACGAACCCCTTCATCATGCTGGACTATTTGAAGAGCCTGCTAGAACCGCCAAGCTTGCTTTTCTACGAGCCGCTCGTCTTCACTACCAAACTTTCCTAACAACATTCAGCCCGATCAGCCTAGAAAGCTCTTTAGCTTCGGGGTCTACCGACCTTGCCGCTCGACTAGCATCAGCCATGGCTTGCCCACTTATCGCGGACCACTCCACAAAGTAACCGTTCTGACTGGCCAACTGATCTACAAATACCCGCTGCGAACGCCCATTGCCCTCACGAAAAGCATGGATCTTGTTGATCCAACCTAAATAGAAACCCGCTCTCTGGCCAAATGCTCTTGGATCGAGGCCCTGCAGATATCCTTCAGAGGCCAGCTGTTGGAAGCACTTGCTGCTCTCTTTCTCAATCAAGCTATAAGGGAGAAAAAGCTTATTACCTTTACTAATCTCTACTTTTCTTGTTTTCCCCGCGAATGGGTACACATGTCGAAATAAGCGTCGATGGATTTCACATAGATGTACAAGATCAAAGGTGGGAGTCACGGGAGAGGCTATCAGATCTGCCAATGTGCGCTGAGTGATCACCCTTTCCGCTTCGTTAAGAGATGATGTATCAGTAAATCCTAACAAGTTCTTTAGGCATTCTGAATTGTGCAACAAGTACGGATCGTACTCAGAAATATCATACTGGGCGTAGGCATCCATGTCTAAAACTCTAATGGTCTAAAAGCTAATAAATTTATTCTTTCGTTTTGGTATTTTGGGCTTTGAAGGCATCCACTATTTTCTGAATATCTTCTTCCGCATCAACTTTTCCAGAAATGATATCTCTCATCCGCTCTTCCTCTTCAGGAGTCACCTTGAGGCCTTCTATTCGGCATGAACCCGCAGCCTGAGCAGCGAGGAATTCAGCGGTGATGCGCTTATCCTGCGTTTTCATAAAATCCTCCCGTATTCTGGGGAAATACTGTTTTGGTCGTTCAATCTATTGTAAGGCTTACCTAGGATCTCTGCCCTTTCCTATCTATCAGGTGGTTTTAAGATATATTTTATGATGACTAACACTCATTGCGCCACTATCAAATCCTAGACTAACTGGTTCTCAGGTAAGTCTTCATAAAGCATTGAGCCCCAAAGTCTCATCAGTAGTTTCCCACTTAGTCCATATCTAACCGCGGCCTAACTGCCTTATCAGTCAATCTCCCTTTACCCAACTAGCCATATACGCTGGATATGCTATCCAGTAGCACATTATATCCCTCTTTTCTTCCACCTAAGAACCCGTCTTGTGTCAACCCATTTCACTGATTCTAAGATTAACCTCAAATTGGCATATCACACTTGACTTAACTGAAAAGACAGTCGAAAGATTGATACATCCAAGCGTTTAGAAGAAACTTATTTCTTGACCTAGAGAAGCAACCAGCTAGGTAAAAAAAACAATTAAATTAACTCATATTTATAGTTACATTAGGTAAATAAAAAGCAAAAACCTACACAAGCATGCATCAGGATCTTCTCACCAACACTAATTCAACATACTCACCGGACTCGACAACATTCAATTTGACACTTATTTTTTACCTTTAAAACAAAGCAACAATTAAATTTTTTAGCAACAAAAAGCTTCTTCTACCCAAAGCAAACAGGATCATAAAGTTTTTTTACAATATATCTTCAAAACTTTCTCAAGCACCCTCAACCAATCACTTACATAAATATTTTCAAAGCAGCACTAGATTCAGCCACTTTTTATAGGCAGACCCAGCACAATATCCTACGGAGAGATCTTCACCTAACACTTTTTCGAGCTTGCTATTCTTCTTCAGAGTTCATACATACCAAAAGAAGATAGGCCTCCAGTGAGGCTCATACCCCCCTATCAACCCATTCTAAAATCACATAAACAACTGACACAGATAACAGCCACTAAAAATATTAGCATGAAAAATTTAACCAATTAATATGACATTTAGCTTCCGAATTATTTCATCAGGAAAATTAATATCCAGGTTATAATATCGAAGCAAGTTCATTTATAGAGAACAGGTGCAGCCCTTAAGAAGCCTAGAAACCCAATAAATAGAAGTAAGCAGCAAGAGTCATGTCTAAACTACATATAGAAAATCTGAGTAACGATTTACTTCAGAAAGTAGATCTAGCTATAGCACCAGGCGAAGTTGTTTGCTTATCTGGCCCCTCAGGATCTGGTAAAAGCCGCTTACTACGTGCCATCGCCGATGTCGATCCTCACAACGGCCAGATCTCTCTTGGCAATAATTTACAAGAGGCTATGTCTGGTCACCAGTGGCGCCGCCAGGTTATGTTGGTACCGGCACAAAGTGCCTGGTGGTACGAGACAGTGGGCGAACACTTTAATCAGCCGATGGGGCAAGCATTAAAAATTTTAGGATTTCCCGAGGAGGTAACAGAATGGCAGGTAAGCCGGCTATCCTCCGGAGAAAAACAACGCTTGGCGCTGATTCGCGCGCTCTCCTACACTCCAAAGGCACTTTTACTCGATGAACCTACTGCCAATCTGGATGCCGATACTACAAGTAAAGTAGAAGCATGGCTTATGGATGAAATCAGCAAGCACCAATACCCGGTAATCTGGGTGGCCCACAGTAAAGAACAGATACAGCGAGTGGGCAGCAGGCATTTTGAGATTCAGGGAAGCCATCTTGTGGAGCGGGAACTATCACAATGAGTGTGATCAACCTGACCTGGTGGCAGTTATCGCTGGCTGCGGCGTTGGTGGTTGCCCTGGCAATTTGCACCCATATTGCCCGATTACAGCTCGGTAAACCGCTGATTATTGCGGCAGTACGCACTGCGGTTCAATTGGCGCTTGTCGGAGTCATACTGGAAGCCCTGTTCGCTGTTGGCACCCTGTTATGGGTCAGTCTGCTGGGATTGGCAATGTTATTGTTTGCCGGGCAACAAGTCGTCTCTCGGCAAAAATATCGCCTGCGCGGAGGCTGGAGTTTTGCCATTGGCACTTTATCCATGCTGGTTTCCGCATTTAGCGTCACCATACTGAGTCTAGTGGTGCTAATCGGCCCCCAGCCCTGGTACCAACCGCAATATTCTATTCCATTATTAGGCATGCTTCTGGGAAACACCATGACCGGCGTTGCCCTTGGCCTGGACCGATTAACAGAAAGTATGCGACGTTCAAGTGATATTATTGAAAACCGCCTAATGCTGGGCGAAACCTGGCGGCAAGCCAGTATTGAATTTCGCCGGGATGCGATGCGCGCGGGATTAATGCCAACGATCAATTCGATGGCCGCAGCCGGTATTGTCTTTCTGCCAGGTATGATGACCGGGCAGATATTAGCTGGTACATCCCCTACAGTTGCAGTGAAATATCAGATTTTGATTATGTTTACGATTGCTGCGGGTACTGGGTTTGGTACTTTTGTGGCGGTTGTGCTGTGTGCGAGGCGCTTATTTGATGATCGAGAGAGGTTATGTATAGATAAATTATCAGAGAATGCCTCCTGTAAGTAATGAACATAAGCTCACTTATTGATGACACCCATAAAACTTCTAATTACTGATTTAATTCCAAGAAATAAATATCTCGCGCACTCCCTCGCACTGAAATCAAAAAACACTATTCAGCCGCTGAAAAAATGTAAACATAACATTTTAAAAACAGGAAATCTAAAAATCACCTTAAAATACTATACTAACAATCAAGTTAAAAACACAGACATCTGCCCTCTATCACTCTTATTCTTTCAACCGGTATTGTCGTAGTGATACGCATCACCTTCAAAAAATTAATCACTCTAGAAAATACTGTAGCATAACTAAACCAGCACCAAAAAACATGAAACCATCACAAAAAATAATGACTATTTCACCCACACCTTTAATAATATTGTAAGCGCCTAAAGAACCACACTCTACCTTTCTCTGCAAGCTTCACTATTCTGCGATCTCCCCTATATTTATCGGAGATTCCATCATGCCCAAACGTACCCAGTCCGAATGGCTCACACTATTTGCAGAACACCGCAGCAGCGGCTTAAGTGCCGCCGCCTTCTGCCGTGAGAAACAACTCTGTCCCAAATATTTCAGCCTGCGTCGCCGCCAACTCAAGGCTTCGAACCCTACGACTACATCTGACCCTCAGCCTTTTATTCAAGCCATTCCCGCCATTGCAAATAAAGCCACAGGTGACAAAGCTATTGTCTTGCACGGACGATGGGCTGAGCTGACTTTTCCAAGCTCTCTATCGCCCCAATGGCTGGCAACGTTTCTCAAAGCTCTGACATGAAATGGTTTACCGACGTCAAGGAAGTTTATTTACATCGCGACCCAGTGGACTTCCGTAAATCCATCAATGGTCTATCGATTAAAGATAAGCCCGCTAAAGCGGGCTTATCTTACACCTCATCATAAGAGAAATAGAGCATATCCAAATTTGCTTCATCTCCACATTTCCCCAGTCTCTTTATTTAATGATATGGGGATATACTGAGCAGCTATCTTATCTGGGAATTCCAACTCTTGGTTGGAGCCCACATATAGCTCTCCAGTCGCATCATAGTAACAAAATGCTAAAGCAACTCCATTTTCGTTAAATACCCAATAGCGTTCCGTACCTGAGTGTGTACGAGATGCATCACTCTCAACAAAATGCTCTTTTTCTAAGTATTTTAAAACCTCACTGTATTTAATTTTGCATCGACCAAAACAATTGACAATTCCGGTTTTCCCTTTCCAAATTGTTTTAATCATATTTTAATCCTAAAATTAACAGTTAATCTTGGTTACATTACAGGAAATAATGGCTTGATCATCAACAGTTTTAACATCTGGGTTATGTCCATTACCTGACCAGGTAGGTTTACCCGGCACATGTCCCCTATCCGGTGTTGCAGGAGTAGTAAACTCAAAGCCTTTTGCATTAGCGGGTAACGGTCCTTCATAAGCCTGTACCTTTGGGATATCACTTGCAAAAGTGTTTCTTGGTGCATTCCCCCTAAGTTCACCACTCTTAGCAATTGCTTCAATACTCTCCTTAGGGTCTCCCAGACGATGGTAAACCCGCTCTGAACCTTTTGTTGCCTCTGTGGCCTCTACAGTTCTTGTGGCCTTTGGAGCCTTTAGGCTTCTCGTAGGTTTCCCCAGCCCCCTCAAGTCACTAAACTCTCCATCATTAAACTCCGTACCAAGCAATACATCTGAAGCAGCACCAAGCTTATCTCCAAAACCCGCTTTGCCATCGAGGAATATTGTATTCAGGTCGTCCGCAACCCCTACTAACTCATCAAGACCAACCTCTTTCAAAGACTTGGCATCCAGTTTTCCGGTCTTACGGAATTGCCTGTAAGCTTTAAATGCTAGTTTTGCAGCAGTCACAGCCAGTTTAACTACTGACTCACCCTTTGGATCAACATAGTTAATCGGATTATTCCGCGCATAGCGATAGGGCGTCCAACGCTGCGGATCTGCAAAACGTCCCGAGTGGTTTAGCACTGGATCCGGGCTGATAAAGGTACCAAAGTCAGACTGTAGATAGCGCCTTTCGAAGTAGCCTAACCCCGTAGACTCATCCAGCTCTTTACCCGCATAGCGGTAAGGTGCTGCGGTACTATCACCGAAGACATTTTCCAGCTCGCCGTAAGACTTATAGATAAAGGCATTAATGATCTTGCCAGCCTTATCCAGAGTCAGGTCGGTAGAACCTACGTGCGTGTGCAGGTAATACTCAGTCGGCGTGAACACTTCTCCACTCTGGTCACTGCGGGCAATACGTTTCTGGCCAACACTGATGTACTTCAGTAATTTGCCATCACGTACTTCACTATCTCCGTCAATATACAGGGTGACACTGCGGGCTCCGCCTGCACGTTCGGTGATTTTAAAGCGGCGCTGGTGTTTAAAGTCATAACCGTACTGGTCAGCGGCTTGCTGATTACCGGCGTAAGTCAGGCGCTGGTCGTGGTCCCAGTGGTAGGTCTGGTCACCGGCTTGCGTACGATTACCGTTGTCATCGTATTCAATCAGGCCTTGGGCCCAGCTTAACGCTTGGGGGCCGGGCAGGCTGCCACGGCTACTGCGGTTGGAGGCGCCGTTGTTATTATTGTCATTGCTGCCGCCGTAACGCAGATCTGTGATCTGGGTATTTCCAGCGGTAGCCATATCTGCCAGGTCAACACTCGCGCGACCCACTTGCAGCAGGTTGCCAATTTTGTCGTAGCTGTAATAAACCTGCTCGATATCGTCGGCAACACCGGTCAGGCGATAAACATCGTCGTAGCTGTAGACAATATTTTTTGCCAGGGATGCTGCCTGGGCACTGGTTGCGCCGAGTTCAGCAGCCATTGCGGCGAGGGCGTCGCTGGGGCGTTTATCATCGATACCGAGTACATTGGAGACGGCATCAAAACGGTAATCCCACTGTTGCAGTGGCAGGGCGTCCCCGCTGCGCTGGGTGCGCAAGCCAGCCAGTCGCTGGCGCTCGTCAAAGCCCCAATCAGTTTCAACACCATTGGCCAGCCCTTGGTGTTGCAAAACCCCATTGGCGGTATAGTCCAGGCGCTCTACCACTCCCGGGATGCGCTCGAGCAGGCCGCGGGCGTTATATTCAAAGTTCACCCGGCTATTGTCGGGGTAGAACTGCTGTGTCATACGCCCGGCACTGTCATAGGCGAAGCGCGAGGTATAGAGGGGGCTGTCAATTTGCGGGCCGGTGATCTTGCGCTGGCGCTGTACGACTCTGCCGCGCGCGTCATAACTCCACTGTTCAAAGCCGGCTTGGTCGATCACTTTGGCCAGGCGCCCAAGCAGGAAGGCACTGTCCTCTTCGCCGCGCTGGTCGTACTGGTAGCTGACTACCGGTGAGGTAGAGCCCAGCTGTAAGTCCGGTTGCCAGTTTGCGCCGGCAGGAGATTCTCCTCGCGGTGATAATTGATACTCGGCAAAGAGACGGTTGGCACCGTCGTAGCGATAGTGCCGCTCCTGCCCCAGGGCATCGCGGGTAGCCAGCAGGTTGCCGGCATCGTCAAAGTACTGCCAGCGCTGTCCGCGGTTGGGGTCGTCCAAGAAGCGCATGCGCCCCAGGTCGTCGTAGTACATGGTGCGCACATTATTTTGCGCGTCCTGCAGGCGGGTAAAATTATTATTGAGGTCGTAGTCGTAATAGGTGGACCAGGTGGCGCCACCGATGCCACCCTGGGTATTGGCTCCAACAATTTCATCGACTTGTCTCAGGCGATATTCGCCCTGCGCCGTTTGCAGGCCATCAAACACCAGTTTTTTGGCGGCGCCATTGTGAACGCTGTTCGCGCGGGTTTGCTCTTCATCTTCCAGCACCTGTGCCATGGGCAGATAGGTGATACGGCTGAAGACACTTTCCCCACTTTGCGCGGTATAAGGCTGGTAGATCTCCTGGGCTCGCCCTTGGGCGTCGTAAAGATATTGTCGGTGGTGCTGACCTTTGTCATTGGCACGGTAGGTGAGACCCTGAGCAAAGTAAGGCAGCGCTGTCTGTACTACTTGCCCCCGCGCATTAAAATCACTGTGATCGCTGACTACAACCTGTCCCGACTGCTCGGCTTCACTGCGCACCATCAGGGTACGACCCAGGCCGTCGTAAAAACGGCGGCTGTCGATGGTACCGCCGGCGCCACTCCGTTCGCGTTGGCGTGTTTCTACCCAGCTGATGCGGTGGCCATCCACCATCTGCGCCAGTTGATAATCGTACTCGACCGTGGGGAGTTGCAGGCTGTCCCCCGCTTCGGCCACTGCAGTGAGACGCCCGTGGCTGTCGTAACCATATTGAGTCTGTTGTCCGTTAAAGTCGGTGTAATCGGTAAGTACACCCAGACCTTTGTCGTAGCTCGCACTAGCGGTGAGCCAGCGACTACCGGTATGCAAACTCACTTCCGTGGGGAAGGTGTGATATTGCGGGTCGTAAGTGACTTTGGTTTGGTGGCCTGCGTTGGCGTCCCACAGGGGGTCATAACTTTGAATGCGGTTGCCAAAAGCATCGTAGTGGTGACGCTCTGCGGCAACATAGGCATCTGCGCTCTCAGCATCGTGCCAGAGTCGGCGCAGGGTCAGGTTGCCCTTGGAGACTGCACCTAAGTTGCCAGCGGAAAAACTTTCATCGTCGTAGAACCACTGCTCTTTGGCCACAGCGCGGCCCGACAGGTCGGTAACCTTGCGCTCTAGCGGTAGGTGCAGGAACCAGTGGCCCTGTGCAGAGGCGGATTCCGCACTGAAGCGCAATTGGGTAATACGCTCGTCCTGCCAGTTGCCATCGGTACGGCCCAGCTCTTTGATATAAGTGGTATTACCGTAGTTATCGTAGTCGTATTCCCAGGCAAGGGTCACGGGGGTACCACTGCCCCGCTCCAGCAGATGTTGCTGGCGTTCGGTCATAGCCGCAAACTCTACCCTGCGGTTTTCCTCGGCATAACCGGACAGCAGTTCGCGCAGCTCCCACTGATTTTCCTCGCGCGAGAAAATTCCGCCGAAGGCATCACGGGTTTCTATTTGTTTGA
Organism: Microbulbifer mixtoriginis (SeqCode); assembly: GCF_052466765.1. Classification (NCBI taxonomy): domain Bacteria; kingdom Pseudomonadati; phylum Pseudomonadota; class Gammaproteobacteria; order Cellvibrionales; family Microbulbiferaceae; genus Microbulbifer; species Microbulbifer mixtoriginis (SeqCode). The sequence goes on along the minus strand of NZ_CP174289.1, from coordinate 3,116,900 downwards.
TCTTGCCTTGCAGGGCTTCCTGTTCGGTGCCATCGGCTTTTTGGCCCAGATGGAATTCGTAGCGGGTTGCCAGTGTCGGGGTGCTGGCATCTCCCATACGGCGCTCTTCACTGTGCGCAAAACCCTGGAATTCTTTATCGGCAGCATCGTAAAAGCCGTCCCAATAATCCATCTCGGTGGTTTGCTGTTCGCCACCGCGGCCATCATCGACAACAATCCGCTTTAGCACCTGCATCGCCACGGGGATACCCTGTGGCCAGGGGCTGTTAGCCTCGCGGTCTCTCACCATCTCCTCGACAACAGAGCCGTACTCCAAGGTTGTCAGTGCACCCAGGCCATTGTCGATACTTTTTAGCTGGTTCGGTTGTTCATTGGGGAACAGTTCGGCGAAGTAGAAGGTATTGTCACCACGGCCGGGACTGTACCAAACAATATCCGTGGAGCCGTTACCATTGATATCGACCAGGCGCACCTCTTCAGGGGCAACATTGCCTTGAGCCTGGATCAGTTGTGGCTGGCTAAATTGGGCTAATTGATGTTGGTTGCTATTCAGGCCCTGGTTAAGCCAAATGGATACATGGGTTCCATTCAGATATACCAGGTCAGCACGGCCGTCGGCATTGATATCGCTAATACGAACATTGTTGAGATCGTGTAGTGTATCGGGGCTATTGGCAAATACGACAGCAGGTGCAAAACCCTGCAGACCGCGGTTGGCAAAATAGGCAACATAGCCATTGCCAACCCCGACCAGATCCGCCATGCCATCGCCGTTCATATCCCGGAGAAATACGTTGGGATCGCCCAGACGCATAGCCGCGGTGCCCGCTGGCATAGGTAATTGAATAGGCTGCGACCAGCCATCGGGGTGATTTAACTGAGCAACATGGGATAAAACTTTACCGCTGCTATTGGTTATCGTCGCAAAGACATCGATACGTTTGTCATTGTTGATATCCAGCATATCCACATGGGGGCTATCAAGGGGGATTTGCAGCCCATCTATAGCGCCGCTGTACTGCCAACTATGATTATTATCCAGGTGGAAATAGTGTGTACTGCCCGAGCCATACTGCAGCATATTCACTGCACCATTACCGTCGATATCAGCCCAGGTGACGGCATCATAGGAAATACGACTGGTGGAGAAAGTATTCATTTCGCGATAGCTCTGCCATTGCGGCAGGCCATCGTCCCCTGGACCTAAATTAAGCCAGTAGACGTCTTTATTCGGTGCCGTGTTAACAACATCTGGCAAACCATCCCGGTTAATATCCAAGAAGGCGACGTCGGGGTTATTCAGTGGTACCTGACTCGCAGCCGGCATCGGTGACATAAACACCTGATCCTGCTGATAGTGGGTGTAGCCATAGCGTACTGGTGGCAGGGTTACCGTAGATTCGCCCTCGCCTGCACTGGAATGGACTTCCTGTAACAAGGAGAGGCTTTGCCATTCCGTTAGCGGCTGATAGGAAAATTCGTATTTACGTAAGTGGCGCCCGGCAAATTGTGTTTCCACGCGCTGCAAGCGATAAGCGGTTTTAATCTCAAAACCCGCTTTATAATTTGTTAGGACGTCAGGGCGGTCTTCATAGTGAAACTGCACCGCCATATCGCCATTCGTATTATATTGAATCCTGTCCAGATAAATCTGAACGCCATCATCCAACTTGCGATATTGATAGTCGATACGATTGCCATGGGTATCTTCTACCGCCTCTAGATACCAGGAGAATACCGATGTGCCGTTGTTGCCACTGACTCGGCTATTAGAGTCTTGCCCCAAATACCAACGCAGGCCGTTGGATTGAGTCACCAGCCAACCCTTCGACAGACGCTCGTAGCGAGCAAAATCGCTGGCATTTTTGGTGCGATAAACACCGTCTTCCACCAGAACTAATTCTTCGCCCAGGTGATTGATAAACGTATCAAACTCATCAAACTCATCGGTGCGACCATCGCGGTCGTTATCCTGCCGATCAGCCTGACCCCACTCTGAATAATTAGGCAGGCCCTTGTCTGTTTGACGCTGGATATAGGGAATAACCAGTTTATGCCCCAGTCCTAATAGCCCGTTACCAAACCCGCTGTTGTATTCCAGTGATACATCCGGAGCCAGTCCATTACGCCCAGGGGGCACAGCCAAGTTCACTAGGCGTGAACTGGTGCCGGTATTTAAATTAGGGGTGAAAGCCTCACCGAGCCCGGAGATACTGCCCGGACCTGTCGGCAGATTGAGAACGGGTGCTTGCAAAGCGGTGTGTTCATTGGCGGCAACAGCAGCCGTAGATGACACAACCATGCAGCAAGAAAGCAATAAATTGCGCAGCATAAGCATCCTTGTTTTTAAAATCAGTGTTTCCTCAAAAAACACTTTAAAGACTCGTAGTATTTATCGATAGACTCCAGCGTGAGTCATGCTGTAAAAAATAATCTTCAATAAAGACGGCAACCCAGCAGTATGATTACTGCTCGGTTGCCGAATTAATACTCTAATTATTAGGCATTAAAAAAGAGAGTTAATGGACTACCGGCTCGCGCAGTAGTAACAGTGGACCAATATCATCATCACCACAGCTATCAACATTTCTCGGCTTGAAACGATGGTTAAAGATCAACTCAACATCCTTAACCGCATTGAGATCTACCAATGAGCCATAGCGATCTGCCAGCTTGAGTGACAAGCGCCAGCCAGTAGCGGCGACACTGCGTTCTTTAAACGCACTGGTAATCGTGGAATTTGAACCAGTGCCACTATTAAGCACATCCAAGTTTGCAGACATAGAAACACGGTAGCTATTTCTGAACGCCAGCCCAGTTCCCTCAACGGCATCCCAGAATCGAGTGCTATGAGTTATAAACTCGTCCTGAATACCGACTCCATCCGCATTTTCCACCAGAGTTCCCGGAGTTTTACTACGCAGGAAACTAGTGCCCCCATAAGTCAAAAATGCAGGCGTTTCGGTTTCACCACTAACGCTATATGCAAGGGGGATATTAAGACCAACGGTTTCAATTTTATCCAGGTAATTACCACCAGTTGCCAAGCAAGACAAATCACCGTTGTCGGCAATAACTGGCCCCAGGAAGAAGTTACTGCGCGGTAATTCTTTCACCGTACTAAATTCCACAGTTACCCAGGTATCACTGCCGTATTTACGCGACAACAGGCGCAGCTTTTCCTGCAAGGCTTGCTGCGGGCTTAAGCGCGGACCGCCTTGTTGAGCCGGATCCGGATGAACGTAGGTCTGTGCAATACCGTTGATATTATCTACATAGCCAAACACATCATCCTTCAGAGAGAAGGTGTCCGTCGCCTGCTCTATGCTTCCAAGCTTATGGAGTTGATCGAAAGCCAAAAGCTCACTATAGAAATCTCTAAGCTCCTGCCCATTGCGCAAACGGAAAATACTTTCCTTTCTGAAGCCAGTGACTGAACCCACAAAAGATTCCTGCCACTTGTATTCCAGGGCACTGGCCGTGTAGAACAACCACTTCTGTGCTTCTTCAAAGTAACGCTCCGCACGCAGTACTTCAGTCGTCAGGCGGCTGGCATGGATCGGATCGGCAAAATAACGCTCAGCCAGATTGGCATTAGTAGTGAACATCTGGTTCATAACCCGCTGTGCCTGATTCAGCATGCCAGTCAAACGTTCCACTTCCTGCTCAACCGTAGCTTCCGCTTGGGCAATATCCAGCGCAATGGTATTTGCTTCCAGCCACATAGTGCGCACGCGAGCCTTACTCTCCACACCCAGTAGTCTATTTGAGCTGTCGTTTAAGGTCGCGCGCTCTTCCGCCGCTAGGCGGGCGCTCTCTGCCTCCAATTTACCAATATCTTTAATCGTTTTTATATTGCGGTTGTGCTCAGCAACGGTTTCTGCGGTTTCTTTTACCGTTTGCGCTAGTTGAGCCCAATTTTGACTCACGATAGCTGCTACCGACTTCACAATCCCTTTAAACAGGCTACCCCGCTTTCTAGACTGTTCCGCCTTTTTGCGAATTTTGGCAATCTGCTGCTTAATTGAAACCTGCTTGGAGCCGTAATCCAGGATGATCTTCGACATGCCGTCGACGATTCCCTCTTCCTCCGCACGTCGCTCGATTTCGATTTCAATCGCACTCAGCAGGTCTTCCATACGCTGCAGGTTGTTGCTCAGTGCAATTTCCGCAATATCGATATTGTTCGCCTGCAGAGAAATTTCACTACCGTTCTGCGCATCCTCCGTGACAATCACACAGTCCTCGGCAAAGCAGTTACTTGGGAATTCCAAGCCCAACAGGCTGTACAGCCAGTTGCCCAACTGCTGGTGGCGGTCGGTATATTCCGTGGCCAGCTTGTCGGCACTGTGGCGGTAGTTCTCGTAGCTGGTTTTTGCGGCGGCGAGACTATTCTGTGCAGTGGCAATAGGGCCACTGCTGTCATTACCGAGGAAGTCACTCAGTGCATTGAAGGAATCAAACACGGTGTTGCCATCAATACCGTAACCCTGTACTAGCAACACTGAGTCCTGCGGCAGGCCCAGAATATTGGTTTCGCCCGTGAGCCAGCTCACGGAGTTTTCCAAATCGCTGAGATGGGTTTGCCATGCATACACCGCTTCGGGCAGACCAGAGAAACCTTGCACCTGGGTGAAGTCGGTATTCGGGAAGATCGCACGCAATGATTGCTCTTTGGCAATCAACTCACTGCGCAGCGTATTCATCTCGTCAACCATTTGTGCCAGCAGGGTGGTATTGGTCTGTCCGGCAACGACGGCCAGACGCGCTTGCTGCACTTTAGTAGAAGCCAATTTGCTCATCAGCTGATAGAGCATGGTGACATCTTTGTACCCGGTGAACAGTAATTCTGCTGGGGTTACATCTTTTTGTGCCAGGTCGTTGGGGTCGTAGTAGCGGGGGCTAATTTGACCACGGGAGGGACCCCATTGTGCTAAAAACTCCGGTGCATAGGTCAGCAGGGAGTTGTACTGCTCCAGGGCATCCTTCAACAACTGGTGTGCAGTTTCTATATGGCCAACTTCGACCTCTACCGCTTCGTTACGCAGGCGGCTAATACGGGCATTATCCAGGGCTTCATTAGCCAGGATCATTTCCGCTACCGCGCGATCGTAGTAAACATCCAGCGTGAAACGTTGCAGGTTTTCATTGTTGGGATGATGAGTGAGCTGCTCAAAAATAAACGCTTCCACATCTGTGGCACGGTTACGCTCGGCAGTGTCATACAGGCTGGAAAACTCAACCGTGGCTTCACCACTGGCGTAAGGGTTAATCACCGTATTGGTGTTGGTATCAACGATATACATCAGATCCAGGTAGCGGAAGGCCGCTCTATCCCGGGAGAAAATACCCTGGGCAGGATTTTCCTGGGCCGCAGGTACCTGATCGGCTTCGTTGTAGTACAGCTGCTTGCGAATCTGTACCGTGGGATCCAGCTCCATCGTTACCGTGAAGGTATTACTAAAGTCGGAAGAGCCCGCTTTGTTCGCGGCCTGTACACGATAATCGTGCGTACCGAATACTAATGGAGAGGCATTGTATTTATAGCTATTGCCAGCACCGTTATACACGGTTTTCCAGCTGCCATTATTCATACGTTGCTGCAGCAGATAACTATCAGTTTCGGCAACTGATGGCCAGCTCACGGTATAAGCTTCACCGGTAGAGGAAGGCACAGTGATATAACTAGGCGCTACAGGTGGCTTCAGCAACGCTACGGTGGCGCAAGCTTCCGGTGAATAGTTGGACTGATCTGTTGAGGTCAGTGCACGTACCCGGTAGCAGTGGCGCCCGTCTTGCAAGTTACTCAGCTGGTAGCTGCGTGCAGTGCCGCGATAAAGCTGCTTATTTGCACTGTCTACCACTTGATATTCAACGGTAAGACCGCCTTTTTTAACTTCGCTCCAGCTAAGCTTGACCTTGCCATCCCAGCTGTTGGTTGGCGAAGCTGAGGCTACGGGCACACCAACAGCGCGATCGACTTTAACCGTTACTAACGAGGAGTAGTTGGAGCAAGTGCCCTTGGCATTACAAGCGCGAACCTTATAGCTATAAGAGCCATTGCTAACACCAGAGAAACTCTTACTTAAACCAGAACCATTGTACAGAGTGGAGCCACTGCCATCGACCAACTGATAACTGGTGGCAAACTGCTTGGTATTCCAGCTGACAGTATATTTACCATCGAGGCTGGTGGTGGTATTTAATTTAGGTGTTGGTACGCCAGGACGGAAATAGACTTCTAAATCTTTACTTTCTCGATAGCCAGAGCAAGTGCTATTACAGGCCCGCACTCTAAAGCGGTAAGTACTACCATGGCTCAGGGAAGAAACCGTTGTACTGGTGGATGAACCAGAATAAATATTGCCGGACCAATTGCCGTTATCCTTGCGCTGTTGTACCTCGTAGCGAGTAGCCCCGCTGCTGGCAGCCCAGCTGATGCTAACGCTACTAGAGGAGGTATAACTGGGAACAGTGATAGAGGTTGGGGTTGATGGAGTCAGCTCTACCTTTATGGTTCCGCCGTTCTTATAAGCACCACATAAATTCTTTGCGGTGTTACAGGCTCGTACACGATATTGGTAGTTACCACTAGAGCGGCCACTTTCATCAAAGCTAGTTTTAGAACCGTTATAAACCCTGCTCCAGGAGCCACTATTTACCCTACGGTAGAGCTCATACCGGCCTGCACCAGTACTGGAAGACCAGCTAACCTTGTAAGCCCCATCACTATCGAAAGTGCCGTAATTGATACTGGAGGGCGCTGCTGGTTGAAATATAACGTTAACGGTATGAGTGCCTAACTTAACCCTATTGAATCGGGAAGCAGGGCAAGATGTAACTTTATCTTCCCAATCATCAGGGGAGATAATATCTGGAGTACAGTGTTCATGCCAATACTCATAAAAGTATTTACCGGCAGAAGAAACGGTTACAGATTTAGTAGAGTTTGAACTGGAAAACCCATAGTCTAATGAAATATTCCGAGTAAAAGTTCCATTTTTATACTCTTTTAGATATACACCCATTATCCCAAGTGGCGCTACAGACTTATATGACAAGGAATATTTCCCATCAGTATCTGTGCTCGGCCCGCTCAGGGCAGACCCATAAGCAATAGCACTGGCACTTAAAACCTGCAGCACAAAAAAGTTACGAACAAGAGTCAACATTTTAAAAACCAAATTACTATGATTTACATAGACACAAAGCCAATAAGCTTTGACAACGTATAACAACTAAACAATAACTACGAAAAGGTCAAAAACCTCCAAAGCCATAAGCGCCAATTATTTTTAATCAGCGCCTACAGCTAAGCCCAAATATTTAATCAAAGCCCACCAATAAAATCCTTTTTACAACCTTTACTTATCACACCACAAAAAACAGATAAGCAAAAAACAAACAAACCAATATTATATCCATACATATATATCACCCACACAATTGGACTACCCGACAATGGCTTCTTGTACCCCAAATCAATAGACTCAATCTCAGGTAAATAAAACCTTAAGCCAACTGAAATAGACAGTAAAAAAGCACCTAGCAAGCCTGTCACTGAGAAACGGTTTAATGACTTCCGAACCCAATACCCCCCCCCAAGTAGAATTATCAACACCGTTAATAGGTGCGAAGCTAAACTAATTTTTTCTAAGAAAAACCACATAAAACCCCCTACTGAACTTTTTGGTTAGCCCGCAACTCTTCCACAAAGTCAGATGGCTTCACACCAAAATATTCCTCCAAAAATCCAGGCGAAGGATCCACTGTGAAAGATTTCAATCCTGTAGCATGAGTAGAAAGATCACCACTTCTTGTAACAGTTGTTTCTAAGACGGCACCGTATACATTCTTACCACCGCTTGGAGCATGAAATGAACACTGTCCTCCACTATTAGAGCAAGTATATAAAGCAATTTTTCTGCCGTCTTTTGTATAACCTGTCCCTGGCCATCTAGGATGATCAGGCGGAGTTGTTGCGCCACCTGTTCCATTTGCTTTACACGTGACGACGCCTGCTCCACACTGTTTAGGACGAGTGATCTGTTTTTTTTCTACTTCTTTTGGTCCCATTTCCAAATTCTCATGTAGCCCCTTTTCACTAGCCTCTTGCCCTACTTTCAAATTTTTATGCAACCCATTTCCTAAATTTTGAGAATTATTTTTCAAAGCCCCATGTGTACCTTTGCTTCCTCCCCCGCTTGAACCATCACGGGCAACTCCATTACCACTGGAATAACTAACCGACATACCACTACTTACTTGTGCTGAGGAGTTATTGCTTTGGTTATACTGCCTAATAGCCGTTTCACCATTGGGATCCACATAATTAATTGGATTATTCCGCGCATAGCGATAAGGCGTCCAACGCTGTGGATCCGTAAAACGTCCCGAGTGATTTAGCACCGGATCCGGGCTGATAAAGGTACCAAAGTCAGACTGCAGGTAACGTCGTTCGAAGTAACCTAAACCCGTGGACTCATCCAGCTCTTTGCCCGCATAGCGGTAAGGTGCTGCGGTACTATCACCGAAGACATTTTCCAGCTCGCCGTAAGACTTATAGATAAAGGCATTAATGATCTTGCCAGCCTTATCCAGAGTCAGGTCGGTAGAACCTACGTGCGTGTGCAGGTAATACTCAGTCGGCGTGAACACTTCTCCACTCTGGTCACTGCGGGCAATACGTTTCTGGCCAACACTGATGTACTTCAGTAATTTGCCATCACGTACTTCACTATCTCCGTCGATATACAGAGTGACGCTGCGAGCTCCGCCTGTACGTTCGGTGATTTTAAAGCGGCGCTGGTGTTTAAAGTCATAACCGTACTGGTCAGCGGCTTGCTGATTACCGGCGTAAGTCAGGCGCTGGTCGTGGTCCCAGTGGTAGGCCTGGTCGCCGGCTTGCGTACGATTACCGTTGTCATCGTATTCAATCAGGCCTTCAGCCCAGCTCAACGCTTGGGGTCCAGGCAGGCTGCCACGGCTGCTGCGGTTGGAGGCGCCAGTGTTGCCATTGTCATTGCTGCCGCCATAACGCAGATCTGTGATCTGGGTATTTCCAGCGGTAGCCATATCTGCCAGGTCGACACTCGCGCGACCCACTTGCAGCAGGTTGCCGATTTTGTCGTAGCTGTAATAAACCTGCTCGATATCGTCGGCAACGCCGGTCAGGCGATAGACATCGTCGTAGCTGTAGACAATATTTTTTGCCAGGGAGGCTGCCTGGGCACTGGTTGCGCCGAGTTCGGCAGCCATTGCGGCGAGAGCGTCGCTGGGGCGTTTGTCGTCGATACCGAGTACATTGGAGACGGCATCAAAACGGTAATCCCACTGTTGCAGTGGCAGGGCGTCCCCGCTGCGCTGGGTGCGCAAGCCAGCCAGTCGCTGGCGCTCGTCAAAGCCCCAATCAGTTTCAACACCATTGGCCAGCCCTTGGTGCTGCAAAACACCATTGGCGGTATAGTCCAGGCGTTCCACCACTCCCGGGATGCGCTCGAGCAGGCCGCGGGTGTTGTATTCGAAGTTCACCCGGCTATTGTCGGGGTAGAACTGCTGTGTCATACGCCCGGCACTGTCATAGGCGAAGCGCGTGGTGTAGAGGGGGCTGTTAATTTGCGGGCCGATGATCTTGCGCTGGCGCTGTACCACTCGACCGCGTGCGTCATAACCCCATTGCTCGAAGCCGGCTTGGTCGGTCACTTTAGCCAGGCGCCCAAGCAGGAAGGCACCGCCCTCTTCGCCGCGCTGGTCGTACTGGTAGCTGACTACCGGTGAGGTGGAGCCCAGCTGCAAGCCCGGTTGCCAATTTGCGCCGCTGGGAGCTTCTCCTCGCGGCGATAATTGATACTCGGCAAAGAGACGGTTGGCGCCGTCGTAGCGATAGTGCCGCTCCTGCCCCAGGGCATCGCGGGTGGCCAGCAGGTTGCCGGCATCGTCAAAGTACTGCCAGCGCTGTCCGCGGTTGGGGTCGTCCAAGAAGCGCATGCGCCCCAGGTCGTCGTAGTGCATGGTGCGCACATTATTTTGTGCATCCTGCAGGCGGGTAAAATTACCATTGAGGTCGTAGTCGTAATAGGTGGACCAGGTGGCACCACCGATGCCGCCCTGGGTATTGGCTCCAACAATTTCATCCACTTGCCTCAGGCGGTATTCACCCTGCGCCGTTTGCAGGCCATCAAACACCAGTTTTTTGGCGGCCCCATGGTGAACACTGTTCGCACGAGTTTGCTCTTCATCTTCCAGCATCTGTGCCATGGGCAAATAGGTGATGCGATTGAAGACACTTTCCCCACTTTGCGCGGTATAGGGCTGATAAACCTCCTGGGTACGCCCTTGGGCGTCGTAAAGATATTGTCGGTGGTGCTGACCTTTATCATTAGCGCGATAGGCGAGCCCCTGGGCAAAGTAAGGCAGTGCGGTCTGCACTACCTGGCCGCGCGCATTAAAGTTACTGTGATCGCTGACCACAACCTGCCCCGGTTGCTCGGCTTCACTGCGCACCATCAGGGTGCGGCCCAGACCGTCGTAAAAACGGCGGCTGTCGATGGTACCGCTAGCACCACTCCGCTCGCGCTGGCGAGTCTCTACCCAGCTGATACGGTGACCATCCACCATCTGCGCCAGTTGGTAATCGTACTCAACCGTGGGGAGTTGCAGGCTGTCCCCTGGCTTGGCCATGGCGGTGAGGCGTCCATGGCTGTCGTAACCATATTGAGTCTGCTGCCCGTTAAAATCGGTGTAGTCGGTAAGTACACCGAGGCCCTTGTCATAACCCGCACGAGCGGTGAGCCAGCGGCTGCCGGTATGCAAACCCACTTCTGTTGGGAAGGTGTGATATTGCGAGTCGTAAGTGACTTTGGTTTGGTGGCCTGTGTTGGCGTCCCACAAGGGGTCATAACTTTGAATGCGGTTGCCGAAGGCATCGTAGCGGTGGCGCTCTGCGGCAACATAGGCATCTGCACTCTCAGCATCGTGCCAGAGTCGACGCAGGGTCAGGTTGCCCTTGGAGACCGCGCCTAAATTACCTGCGGAGAAACTTTCATCATCGTAGAACCACTGCTCTTTGGCCACAGCGCGGCCCGATAGGTCGGTAACCTTGCGCTCTAGCGGTAGGTGCAGGAACCAGTGGCCCTGTGCAGAGGCGGATTCCGCACTGAAGCGCAATTGGGTAATACGCTCATCCTGCCAGTTGCCATCGGTACGGCCCAGCTCTTTGATATAAGTGGTATTGCCGTAATTATCGTAGTCATACTCCCAGGCAAGGGTCACTGGGGTACCACTGCCCCGCTCCAGCATATGCTGCTGGCGTTCGGTCATAGCCGCAAACTCGACTTTGCGGCTTTCCTCGGCATAACCGGACAGCAGTTGGCGCAACTCCCACTGATTTTCCTCTCGCCAGAAAATTCCGCCGAAGGCATCGCGGGTTTCTATTTGTTTGATCTTGCCCTGTAGGGCTTCCTGTTCGGTGCCATCGGCTTTTTGGCCCAGGTGGAATTCGTAGCGGGTTGCCAGTGTCGGGGTACTGGCATCGCCCACGCGACGCTCTTCACTGTGTGCAAAGCCCTGGAATTCTTTATCGGCAGCATCGTAAAAGCCGTCCCAGTAATCCATCTCGGTGGTTTGCTGTTCACCACCGCGGCCATCATCCACAACAACGCGCTTAAGTACCTGCATTGCCACAGGGATACCCTGCGACCAGGGGCTGTTACCCTCGCGGTCTCTCACCATCTCCTCGACAACAGAGCCGTACTCCAGGGTCGTCAATGCACCCAGGCCATTGTCGATCGTTTTTAGCTGATTCGGTTGCTCATTGGGGAATAGCTCTGCGAAATAAAAAGTATTAGCACCGCGACCGGGGCTGTACCAAACAATATCCGTAGAGCCGTTACCATTAATATCGACCAGGCGCACCTCTTCGGGAGCAACATTGCCTTGGGCCTGGATCAGTTGTGGCTGGCTAAATTGGGCTAATTGATGTTGGTTGCTGTTCAGGCCCTGGTTAAGCCAGATGGATACATGGGTTCCATTCAGATACACCAGGTCAGCGCGGCCGTCGGCATTGATATCAGTAACACGAACATTCTTGAGGTTGTGTAACGTATCGGGACTATTGGCAAACACTACTGCGGGAGCAAAACCCTGCAGGCCACGGTTAGCGTAGTAAGCCGCGTAGCCATTGCTAACCCAAACCAGATCAGGCAGACCATCTCCGTTCATATCCCGAAGAAAGACATTGGGATCACCCAAACGCATAGCTGCGGTGCCTGTGGGCATCGGCAATTGAATAGGCTGTGACCAGCCATCGGGATGGTTCAGCTGCACCACATGGGATAAAACCTTACCGCTGCTATTGGTTATCGTCGCAAAGACATCGATACGTTTGTCATTGTTGATATCCAGCATATCCACATGGGGGCTATCAAGGGGGATTTGCAGCCCATCTATAGCGCCGCTGTACTGCCAACTATGATTATTATCCAGGTGGAAATAGTGTGTACTGCCCGAGCCATACTGCAGCATATTCACTGCACCATTACCGTCGATATCAGCCCAGGTGACGGCATCATAGGAAATACGACTGGTGGAGAAAGTATTCATTTCGCGATAGCTCTGCCATTGCGGCAGGCCATCGTCCCCTGGACCTAAATTAAGCCAGTAGACGTCTTTATTCGGTGCCGTGTTAACAACATCTGGCAAACCATCCCGGTTAATATCCAAGAAGGCGACGTCGGGGTTATTCAGTGGTACCTGACTCGCAGCCGGCATCGGTGACATAAACACCTGATCCTGCTGATAGTGGGTGTAGCCATAGCGTACTGGTGGCAGGGTTACCGTAGATTCGCCCTCGCCTGCACTGGAATGGACTTCCTGTAACAAGGAGAGGCTTTGCCATTCCGTTAGCGGCTGATAGGAAAATTCGTATTTACGTAAGTGGCGCCCGGCAAATTGTGTTTCCACGCGCTGCAAGCGATAAGCGGTTTTAATCTCAAAACCCGCTTTATAATTTGTTAGGACGTCAGGGCGGTCTTCATAGTGAAACTGCACCGCCATATCGCCATTCGTATTATATTGAATCCTGTCCAGATAAATCTGAACGCCATCATCCAACTTGCGATATTGATAGTCGATACGATTGCCATGGGTATCTTCTACCGCCTCTAGATACCAGGAGAATACCGATGTGCCGTTGTTGCCACTGACTCGGCTATTAGAGTCTTGCCCCAAATACCAACGCAGGCCGTTGGATTGAGTCACCAGCCAACCCTTCGACAGACGCTCGTAGCGAGCAAAATCGCTGGCATTTTTGGTGCGATAAACACCGTCTTCCACCAGAACTAATTCTTCGCCCAGGTGATTGATAAACGTATCAAACTCATCAAACTCATCGGTGCGACCATCGCGGTCGTTATCCTGCCGATCAGCCTGACCCCACTCTGAATAATTAGGCAGGCCCTTGTCTGTTTGACGCTGGATATAGGGAATAACCAGTTTATGCCCCAGTCCTAATAGCCCGTTACCAAACCCGCTGTTGTATTCCAGTGATACATCCGGAGCCAGTCCATTACGCCCAGGGGGCACAGCCAAGTTCACTAGGCGTGAACTGGTGCCGGTATTTAAATTAGGGGTGAAAGCCTCACCGAGCCCGGAGATACTGCCCGGACCTGTCGGCAGATTGAGAACGGGTGCTTGCAAAGCGGTGTGTTCATTGGCGGCAACAGCAGCCGTAGATGACACAACCATGCAGCAAGAAAGCAATAAATTGCGCAGCATAAGCATCCTTGTTTTTAAAATCAGTGTTTCCTCAAAAAACACTTTAAAGACTCGTAGTATTTATCGATAGACTCCAGCGTGAGTCATGCTGTAAAAAATAATCTTCAATAAAGACGGCAACCCAGCAGTATGATTACTGCTCGGTTGCCGAATTAATACTCTAATTATTAGGCATTAAAAAAGAGAGTTAATGGACTACCGGCTCGCGCAGTAGTAACAATGGGCCAGTATCGCCATCGTCATCACAGGTATCTATATTTCTCGATTTGAAACGATGGTTAAAGATCAGCTCAACATCTTTAACCGCGTTGAGATCCACCAGCGAACCAAAGCGATCTGCCAATTTAATTGACAAGCGCCAGCCAGTAGCGGCGACACTACGCTCTTTAAAGACGCTAGTCATTGAAGAGCTGGAACCTGTGCCACTATTAAACGCATCCAAGTTCGCAGTCATAGAGACACGGTAGCTACTGCGGAAGGCCAGATTAGTTCTATCAGTAGTATCCCAGAATCGAGGTGTATGGGTGATAAATTCGTCCTGAATACCAACACTGTCCCCATTTTCCACCAGGGTTCCAGGAGTTTTACTGCGCAAGAAGCTGGTACCACCATAAGTTAGGTAGGCCGGAGTTTCTGTTTCACCACTGACGCTGTGTAGCAGAGGAATATTAAGTCCTACAGTTTCGATTTTATCCAGGTAATTACCGCCGGCTGCCAAGCAGGCGAGATCTCCATTACCCGCAATAACCGGCCCCAGGAAGAAGTTACTGCGCGGTAATTCTTTCACAGTACTAAATTCCACGGTTACCCAGGTATCACTGCCATATTTACGCGACAACAGGCGCAGCTTTTCCTGCAAAGCTTGCTGCGGGCTTAAACGAGGACCACCTTGTTGAGCAGGATCCGGATGGACGTAGGTCTGTGCAATACCGTTGATATCATCTACATAACCAAACACATCATCTTTCAGTGAGAAGGTATCCGTCGCCTGCTGAGTCCCGTTAAGGCTACCTAACTGATCAAAAGCCAGCATTTCACTGTAGAAATCCCTCAGTTCCTGGGCATTGCGTAATCGGAAGATATCTTCCTTTCTAGAACCAGTCACTGAACCCACAAATAACTCCTGCCACTTGTATTCCAGCGCACTAGCTGCATAGAACAACCACTTCTGCGCTTCTTCAAAGTGACGCTCCGCACGCAACATTTCCGTAGTCAGGCGGCTGGCATGGATCGGGTCAGCAAAATAACGTTCGGCCAGATTGGCATTAGTAGTGAACATCTGGTTCATAACCCGCTGTGCCTGATTCAGCATGCCGACTAAACGTTCTACTTCCTGCTCAACCGTAGCTTCCGCTTGGGCAATATCCAGCGCGATGGTATTTGCTTCCAGCCACATGGTACGCACGCGCGCTCGGCTTTCGACATCCAACAATTTATTGCTGCTGTCATTCAGTTCAGCTCGCTCTTCAGCGCCCAAGCGAATGCTCATTGCTTCCAGCTTACCAATTTCTTTAATACTTCTGAGATTGATATGACTAGAAACCACCTGATCAATACCTTGCTCCAACAGGCCTGAATCCTTTAGGTAGAATGCTTTGATTGCACCGCCTATTACTTTCAGGAAACCATCGCGTTTCCTGGATTTCTCCGCTTCTTTACGAATCTTGGTGATTTGCTTAGAAATGGATTCCTGCTTGGAGCCGTAATCCAGGATGATCTTCGACATGCCGTCGACGATACCTTCCTCCTCCGCACGTCGCTCGATTTCGATTTCAATCGCACTCAGCAGGTCATCCATGCGCTGCAAGTTATTGCTCAGTGCAATTTGCGCAAGCTCAATATTGTTTGCCTGCAAGGCAATTTCACTACCCTGCTGTGCAGACTCTTCAACAATAATGCAGTCTTTGCTAAAGCAGTTACTCGGAAAATCCAGGCCCAACAGGCTGTACAGCCAGTTGCCCAACTGCTGGTGGCGGTCGGTATATTCCGTGGCCAGCTTGTCGGCACTGTGGCGGTAGTTCTCGTAGCTGGTTCTTGCGGCGGCGAGACTATTCTGTGCGGTGGCAATAGGGCCACTGCTGTCATTACCGAGGAAGTCACTCAGTGCATTGAAGGAATCAAACACGGTGTTGCCATCGATACCGTAACCCTGTACCAGCAACACTGAGTCCTGTGGCAGGCCCAGAATATTGGTTTCGCCCGTGAGCCAGCTCACGGAGTTTTCCAAATCACTGAGATGGGTTTGCCATGCATACACCGCTTCGGGCAGACCAGAGAAACCTTGCACCTGGGTAAAGTCGGTATTCGGGAAGATCGCACGCAATGATTGCTCTTTAGCAATCAACTCACTGCGCAGCGTATTCATCTCGTCAACCATTTGTGCCAGCAGGGTGGTATTGGTCTGTCCGGCAACGACGGCCAGACGCGCTTGCTGCACTTTAGTAGAAGCCAATTTGCTCATCAGCTGATAGAGCATGGTGACATCTTTGTAACCGGTGAATAGTAATTCTGCTGGGGTTACATCTTTTTGTGCCAGGTCGTTGGGGTCGTAGTAGCGGGGGCTAATTTGACCACGGGAGGGACCCCATTGTGCTAAAAACTCCGGTGCATAGATCAGCAGGGAGTTGTACTGCTCCAGGGCATCCTTCAACAACTGGTGTGCAGTTTCTATATGGCCAACTTCGACCTCTACCGCTTCGTTACGCAGGCGGCTAATACGGGCATTATCCAGGGCTTCATTAGCCAGGATCATTTCCGCTACCGCGCGATCGTAGTAAACATCCAGCGTGAAACGTTGCAGGTTTTCATTGTTGGGATGATGAGTGAGCTGCTCAAAAATAAACGCTTCCACATCTGTGGCACGGTTACGCTCGGCAGTGTCATATAGGCTGGAAAACTCAACCGTGGCTTCACCACTGGCATAGGGGTTGATCACCGTATTGGTGTTGGTATCAACGATATACATCAGGTCCAGGTAGCGGAAGGCGGCTCTATCCCGGGAGAAAATACCCTGGGCAGGATTTTCCTGGGCCGCAGGTACCTGATCGGCTTCGTTGTAGTACAGCTGCTTGCGAATCTGTACCGTGGGATCCAGCTCCATCGTTACCGTGAAGGTATTACTAAAGTCGGAAGAGCCCGCTTTGTTCGCGGCCTG
Source organism: Microbulbifer mixtoriginis (SeqCode) (assembly GCF_052466765.1). NCBI lineage: Bacteria > Pseudomonadati > Pseudomonadota > Gammaproteobacteria > Cellvibrionales > Microbulbiferaceae > Microbulbifer > Microbulbifer mixtoriginis (SeqCode). Next base: position 3,099,973 of record NZ_CP174289.1, on the reverse strand, counting down.
TACACGATAATCGTGCGTACCGAATACTAATGGAGAGGCATTGTATTTATAGCTGTTGCCAGCACCGTTATACACGGTTTTCCAGCTGCCATTATTCATACGTTGCTGCAGCAGATAACTATCAGTTTCGGCAACTGATGGCCAGCTTACGGTATACGCTTCGCCAGTAGAGGAAGGTACGGTGATATAACTAGGTGCTACGGGTGGCTTCAGCAACGCTACGGTGGCGCAGGCTTCCGGTGAATAGTTGGACTGATCTGTTGAGGTCAGTGCACGCACCCGGTAGCAGTGGCGCCCGTCTTGCAAGTTGCTCAGCTGGTAGCTGCGTGCAGTGCCGCGATAAAGCTGCTTATTTGCACTGTCTACCACTTGATATTCAACGGTGAGACCACCTTTATTAATTTCTGTCCAGCTTAATTTTACTTTGCCATCCCAGCTACTAGTGGGTGCTGCAGACAGCACCGGTATACCAACAACACGATCCACTATAACGCTGACCGGTGAAGAGTAGTTGGAGCAGGTGCCTTTAACATTACAAGCGCGCACCTTATAGCTGTAGGTACCATTGCTAATGTCAGTAAAACTCTTGCTCAGGTCAGAACCATTGTAAACAGAGGAGCCATTGCCATCTACAACCTGGTAGCTGGTGGCAAACTGCTCAGCGTCCCAACTAAGCTCATATTTACCATCGAGGCTGGTGCCCGGATTTAATTTTGGCGACGGTTCGCCTGGGCGAATATAAACTTGCAAGTTGCCACTTTCCACATAGCTAGAGCACGTGGTATTACAGGCGCGTACTCTGTATCGATAGGTACTGCCATGAACCAAGAAGGAATCAGTTTTACTGGTTGCAGGGCCTGAGTAAACGCCTGACCAACTGCCGTTATCCCTGCTCTGTTGCAGTTCATACCGTGTAGCTGTGCTGCTGGCAGCCCAGCTGATGTTAACGCTGCTAGAGGAGGTATAACTGGGAACAGTGAGAGAAGATGGGGTTGATGGCGTTTTCTCTACTTTGAGGGTTCCACCGGTTTTATAATCACTGCACATATTGGATGTACAGGCTCTTACGCGATATCGGTAGCTTCCATTGGATTTACCAGTTTCATTAAACTTGGTGCCAGATGAATTATAAATTCTAATCCAAGAACCCCCATTTATACTGCGCTCAAGCTCATAACGAATGGCTGTAGAACTTGATGACCAACTAATGGAATATGAACCATCGCTATCAAAAGTCGGATAATTAATTGCTGCAGGAGTAGCAGTGAGAGCTACACTACGGCATATTTCTGCAGTTTCAACCCGACCTTCTGAAACAAAGCCCTTTTGTCCTTTCGCTTTATAGCAAAAAGAATAAACACCATTACCTGTCAAACTGACAGTCCTAGAACCTGTAAAAGGTGGGTTGCTATCTAGAACAGACTCCTTTCCCCCAAATCTTTGCACAAGAGAGTTTTCTTGTCTTAGCATTTTTGGAAGATTACCACTCCACGCTAAACTTGCCTTACGATCTGAATAGCTTAACGAAAAGCTTGACGGCAAACTTGGATTACAAGTGATTTCAAAGACTGTATTCTGCCCGACAAAATACTCCTCCAGTGAACATTCTGCTCGAACGCTTTGCGGAAAAAAAATAATCAACAAAAGTCCAATTGAAAAAATTGGACTCATAAACCTTAGAAACGGTATCACTTCCATTTATCACAACCCCAAACCTATAAACCTTAAGAAAAACTCTTTATCCACAGCCCAAAAAATTTGAAACCAATCACAGCCAATCTTGTGCATGCCACCAACTTCAAAACCGCACATCACCGCTACGCGCCCTGAAGTAAAATCAAAAAACCAACAAAACAAATAATCTGTAAATTTCAAAAACCCACCTAGATTACCCCCCCCTCACACATAAAAAACCAATTAACATAGTGCCAGAAAGAGAAACCAGAAAGCGCACCTAAACAACTAGCAAATCAAACAAATCAACAAATCAACAAATCAACAAATCAACAAATCAACAAAATAAAGCTTATCACCCTAAAAAATAAGAAATTAATTTCCGCCTCACATAGACCACATTGACTCATATTAATGCACCTCACTCATGTGAGGTGCATTGATTTTTCAAAATTACTGGATCACGGGTTTGCGAAGTAGCAACAGTGGGCCAACATCATCATCGTCATCACAAGTATCTATATTTCTCGACTTGAAGCGATGATTGAAGATCAACTCAACATCTTTAACGGCATTGAGATCTACTAATGAGCCATAACGATCTGCCAACTTGAGTGATAAGCGCCAACCACTGGCGGCAACACTGCGCTCTTTAAAAGCTCTGGTCACTGTAGAAACGGAAGCTGCACCGCTATTAAACACATCGAGATTTGCAGCCATTGGCACTCGAAAACTGTTGCGGAATGATAGATTTGCTCCATCAACGGTATCCCAGAAACGCGGGGTATGGGTAATAAATTCATTCTGGATACCTACACTATCCGCACTCTCCATCAAGGTTCCCGGCGTTTTACTGCGCAGGAAGCTAGTGCCACCATAGGTTAGGTAGGCCGGAGTTTCTGTTTCAGCACTAACACTGTGCAGCAAGGGAATATTGAGCCCAATAGTCTCAATTTTATCCAGATAAGACCCACCTGCAGCTAAACAACTCAGATCGTTATTACCTGCAATAACTGGCCCCAGGAAGAAGTTACTGCGCGGTAATTCTTTCACAGTACTAAATTCCACGGTTACCCAGGTATCACTGCCGTATTTACGCGACAACAGGCGCAGCTTTTCCTGCAAAGCTTGCTGCGGGCTTAAGCGCGGGCCACCTTGTTGAGCAGGATCCGGATGAACGTAGGTCTGTGCAATACCGTTGATATTATCCACATAGCCGAACACATCGTCCTTTAGAGAGAAGGTGTCCGTCGCCTGTTGAGTGCCACTGAGATTACGTAACTGATCAAAAGACAACATTTCACTATAAAAATCCCTCAGTTCCTGCGCATTGCGCAAACGGAAAATACTTTCCTTTCTGAAGCCAGTGACTGACCCCACAAAAGATTCTTGCCACTTGTATTCCAGTGCACTGGCCGCGTAGAACAACCACTTCTGTGCTTCTTCAAAATAACGCTCCGCACGCAGTACTTCAGTCGTCAGGCGGCTGGCATGGATCGGGTCGGCAAAATAACGCTCAGCCAGATTGGCGTTAGTAGTGAACATCTGGTTCATAACCCGTTGTGCCTGATTCAGCATGCCAGTCAAACGTTCCACTTCCTGCTCAACCGTAGCTTCCGCTTGGGCAATATCCAGCGCAATGATATTTGCTTCCAGCCACATAGTGCGCACGCGAGCCTTACTCTCCACACCCAGTAGTCTATTTGAGCTGTCGTTTAAGGTCGCGCGTTCTTCCGCCGCTAGGCGGGCGCTCTCTGCCTCCAATTTACCAATATCTTTAATCGTTTTTATATTGCGGTTGTGCTCAGCAACGGTTTCTGCGGTTTCTTTTACCGTTTGCGCTAGTTGAGCCCAGTTTTGACTCACGATAGCTGCTACCGACTTCACAATCCCTTTAAACAGGCTACCCCGCTTTCTAGACTGTTCCGCCTTTTTGCGAATTTTGGCAATCTGCTGCTTAATTGAAACCTGCTTAGAGCCGTAATCCAGGATGATCTTCGACATGCCGTCGACGATACCCTCTTCCTCCGCGCGTCGCTCGATTTCGATTTCAATCGCACTCAGCAGGTCTTCCATACGCTGCAGGTTGTTGCTCAGTGCAATTTCCGCAATATCGATATTGTTCGCCTGCAGAGAAATTTCACTACCGTTCTGCGCATCCTCCGTGACAATCACACAGTCCTCGGCAAAGCAGTTACTTGGGAACTCCAAGCCCAACAGGCTGTACAGCCAGTTGCCCAACTGCTGGTGGCGGTCGGTATATTCCGTGGCCAGCTTGTCGGCACTGTGGCGGTAGTTCTCGTAGCTGGTTTTTGCGGCGGCGAGACTATTCTGTGCAGTGGCAATAGGGCCACTGCTGTCATTACCGAGGAAGTCACTCAGTGCATTGAAGGAATCAAACACGGTGTTGCCATCGATACCGTAACCCTGTACCAGCAACACTGAGTCCTGTGGCAGGCCCAGAATATTGGTTTCGCCCGTGAGCCAGCTCACGGAGTTTTCCAAATCACTGAGATGGGTTTGCCATGCATACACCGCTTCGGGCAGACCAGAGAAACCTTGCACCTGGGTAAAGTCGGTATTCGGGAAGATCGCACGCAATGATTGCTCTTTAGCAATCAACTCACTGCGCAGCGTATTCATCTCGTCAACCATTTGTGCCAGCAGGGTGGTATTGGTCTGTCCGGCAACGACGGCCAGACGCGCTTGCTGCACTTTAGTAGAAGCCAATTTGCTCATCAGCTGATAGAGCATGGTGACATCTTTGTAACCGGTGAATAGTAATTCTGCTGGGGTTACATCTTTTTGTGCCAGGTCGTTGGGGTCGTAGTAGCGGGGGCTAATTTGACCACGGGAGGGACCCCATTGTGCTAAAAACTCCGGTGCATAGGTCAGCAGGGAGTTGTACTGCTCCAGGGCATCCTTCAACAACTGGTGTGCAGTTTCTATATGGCCAACTTCGACCTCTACCGCTTCGTTACGCAGGCGGCTAATACGGGCATTATCCAGGGCTTCATTAGCCAGGATCATTTCCGCTACCGCGCGATCGTAGTAAACATCCAGCGTGAAACGTTGCAGGTTTTCATTGTTGGGATGATGAGTGAGCTGCTCAAAAATAAACGCTTCTACCTCTGTAGCGCGGTTACGCTCGGCAGTGTCATATAGGCTGGAAAACTCAACCGTGGCTTCACCACTGGCATAAGGATTAATCACCGTATTGGTGTTGGTATCAACGATATACATCAGGTCCAGGTAGCGGAAGGCCGCTCTATCCCGGGAGAAAATACCCTGGGCAGGATTTTCCTGGGCCGCAGGTACCTGATCGGCTTCGTTGTAGTACAGCTGCTTGCGAATCTGTACCGTGGGATCCAGCTCCATCGTTACCGTGAAGGTATTACTAAAGTCGGAAGAGCCCGCTTTGTTCACGGCCTGTACACGATAATCGTGCGTACCGAATACTAATGGAGAGGCATTGTATTTATAGCTATTACCAGTACCGTTATACACGGTTTTCCAGCTGCCATTATTAATACGTTGCTGCAGCAGATAACTATCAGTTTCGGCAACTGATGGCCAGCTCACGGTATAAGCTTCACCGGTAGAGGAAGGCACAGTGATATAGCTCGGCGCTGCTGGCGCTTGTAGTAAATCTACGGTGGCACAGGCTTCCGGTGAATAGTTAGACTGATCTGTTGAGGTCAGTGCACGCACCCGGTAGCAGTGGCGCCCGTCTTGCAAGTTACTCAGCTGGTAGCTGCGTGCAGTGCCGCGATAAAGCTGCTTATTTGCACTATCTACCACTTGATATTCAACGGTAAGACCGCCTTTTTTAACTTCGCTCCAGCTAAGCTTGACCTTGCCATCCCAGCTGTTGGTTGGCGAAGCTGAGGCTACGGGCACACCAACAGCGCGATCGACTTTAACTGTTACTAACGAGGAGTAGTTGGAGCAAGTGCCCTTGGCATTACAAGCGCGAACCTTATAGCTATAAGAGCCATTGCTAACACCAGAGAAACTCTTACTTAAACCAGAACCATTGTACAGAGTGGAGCCACTGCCATCGACCAACTGATAACTGGTGGCAAACTGCTTGGTATTCCAGCTGACAGTATATTTACCATCGAGGCTGGTGGTGGTATTTAATTTAGGTGTTGGTACGCCAGGACGGAAATAGACTTCTAAATCTTTACTTTCTCGATAGCCAGAACAAGTGGTATTACAGGCCCGTACTCTAAAGCGGTAAGTACTACCATGGCTCAGGGAAGAAACCGTTGTACTGGTAGATGAACCAGAATAAATATTGCCGGACCAACTGCCGTTATCCTTGCGCTGTTGTACCTCGTAGCGAGTAGCCCCGCTGCTGGCAGCCCAGCTGATGTTAACGCTGCTAGAGGAGGTATAACTGGGAACAGTGATAGAGGATGGGGTTGATGGTGTTTTCTCTACTTTGAGGGTCCCACCGGTTTTATAATCACTGCACATATTGGATGTACAGGCTCTTACGCGATATCGGTAGCTTCCATTGGATTTACCAGTTTCATTAAACTGGGTGCCAGATGAATTATAAATTCTACTCCAAGAACCCCCATTTATACTGCGATATAGCTCATAGCGGTTAGCTGCAGAACTTGATGACCAACTAATGGAATATGAGCCATCACTATCAAAAGTCGGATAATTTATAGTAGAAGGCGTAGAGGTAACAGTTACCTCACGACAGGTCTCCCTAGTAAATGGACGTCCTACAAATCCATTCCCATCTAACCCCATAACTCCTTCTGCCTTAAAACAAAAGGAATAAGTACCATTGGCTGTTAAATTAACAACACGAGAACCAGTTAAAGGCGGATAGTGATCTAAAACGGTCTCCTTTCCGCTAACTCTTTGAACAATGGAATTATCTTCATTTCTTATTTCTCCGCTCGATAGAGAATACTCCTTCCAGGCTAATGTCGCCTTGCGGTTCGAATAGCTGAGTGTGAAGCTAGCTGGCAAGTCTACCCTGCAGTCGTAAACAGTATTTCTCACCCCTAGAGAATGCTCACCATCCTTTATACATCCAGCCTGTGCGTTTTGTGGCAAAAAACCAAAAGACACAAACCCAACAGCAAATAGTGAGCCTGTCAATTTGAATATCTTTATCATGCTAAATATTAAATACTCTATTCATAAAATAACCTAACAAGCACAACGAAATATGCACAAAAACTTAAGCACAAGAAGGTTAAGATGATTAACGATGCACCTCACACAATGTGAGATGCACCTATTTATGCGATTAATGAACTACAGGCTTACGTAGTAGCAACAATGGACCAGGGCCATCATCGCCACCACAGTTATCTATATTTCTTGATTTGAAGCGGTGATTAAAGATCAATTCAACATCTTTAACCGCATTGAGGTCTACCAGTGAGCCATAGCGATCTGCCAGCTTGAGCGACAAGCGCCAGCCAGTGGCGGCGACACTACGTTCTTTAAATACATTAGTCACCGTAGAACTAGAACCTGCACCACTATTAAGTACATCTAAATTAGCGGCCATAGGAACCCGATAACTATTACGGAAAGCCAAGTTGGCTCCATCAACAGTATCCCAGAATCGAGTGCTATGGGTAATAAACTCATCCTGAATACCGACGCCATCCTCACTCTCCACCAGAGTTCCTGGTGTTTTACTACGTAAAAAGCTGGTACCGCCATAAGTTAGGTAGGCTGGAGTTTCGGTTTCACCACTAACGCTAAATGCAAGGGGGATATTGAGCCCAATAGTCTCAATTTTATCCAGGTAAGATCCACCTGCAGCTAAACAACTCAGATCGTTATTGTCTGCAATAACTGGCCCCAGGAAGAAGTTACTGCGCGGTAATTCTTTCACAGTACTAAATTCCACGGTTACCCAGGTATCACTGCCGTATTTACGCGATAACAGGCGCAGCTTTTCCTGCAGTGCTTGCTGCGGACTTAAACGAGGACCACCTTGTTGGGCAGGGTCTGGATGTTGGTAGGTCTGTGCAATACCGTTGATATCATCTACATAGCCAAACACATCATCTTTCAGCGAGAAGGTATCCGTCGCCTGCTGAGTGCCACTGAGATTGCGCAACTGATCGAAGGACAACATTTCACTATAGAAATCCCTCAGTTCCTGGGCATTGCGCACGTGGAAAATATCTTCCTTTCTGGAGCCAGTCACTGAACCCACAAACGATTCCTGCCACTTGTATTCCAGCGCACTGGCCGCGTAGAACAACCACTTCTGCGCTTCCTCAAAGTGACGCTCTGCACGCAACATTTCCGTAGTCAGGCGGCTGGCATGGATCGGGTCAGCAAAATAACGTTCGGCCAGATTGGCATTAGTAGTGAACATCTGGTTCATAACCCGCTGTGCCTGATTCAGCATGCCGACTAAACGTTCTACTTCCTGCTCAACCGTAGCTTCCGCTTGGGCAATATCCAGCGCGATGGTATTTGCCTCCAGCCACATGGTGCGCACGCGCGCTCGGCTTTCGACATCCAACAATTTATTGCTGCTGTCATTCAGCTTCGCTCGCTCTTCTGCACCCAAGCGAATACTCATTGCTTCTAGCTTGCCAATATCTTTAATGCTCTTGAGATTGATATGACTAGAAACCACCTGATCGATACCTTGCTCTAGCGTGCTTGTATCTCCGGTGTAGTAGGCTTTAATTGCACCACCCACTACTTTCAGGAAGCCATCGCGTTTTCTGGATTTCTCCGCTTCTTTACGAATCTTGGTGATTTGCTTAGAAATGGATTCCTGCTTGGAGCCGTAATCCAGGATGATCTTCGACATGCCGTCGACGATACCTTCCTCCTCCGCACGTCGCTCGATTTCAATTTCAATCGCACTCAGCAGGTCTTCCATACGCTGCAGGTTGTTGCTCAATGCGATTTGCGCGATATCGATATTGTTTGCCTGCAACGCAATTTCACTACCTTGCTGTGCAGACTCTTCAACAATAATGCAGTCTTTGCTGAAGCAGTTACTTGGGAACTCCAAGCCCAACAGGCTGTACAGCCAGTTGCCCAACTGCTGGTGGCGGTCAGTATATTCCGTTGCCAGCTTGTCGGCACTGTGGCGGTAGTTCTCGTAGCTGGTTTTTGCGGCGGCGAGACTATTCTGTGCGGTGGCAATAGGGCCACTGCTGTCATTACCGAGGAAGTCACTCAGTGCATTGAAGGAATCAAACACGGTGTTGCCATCGATACCGTAACCCTGTACCAGCAACACTGAGTCCTGTGGCAGGCCCAGAATATTGGTTTCGCCCGTGAGCCAGCTCACGGAGTTTTCCAAATCACTGAGATGGGTTTGCCATGCATACACCGCTTCGGGCAGACCAGAGAAACCTTGCACCTGGGTAAAGTCGGTATTCGGGAAGATCGCACGCAATGATTGCTCTTTAGCAATCAACTCACTGCGCAGCGTATTCATCTCGTCAACCATTTGTGCCAGCAGGGTGGTATTGGTCTGTCCGGCAACGACGGCCAGACGCGCTTGCTGCACTTTAGTAGAAGCCAATTTGCTCATCAGCTGATAGAGCATGGTGACATCTTTGTAACCGGTGAATAGTAATTCTGCTGGGGTTACATCTTTTTGTGCCAGGTCGTTGGGGTCGTAGTAGCGGGGGCTAATTTGACCACGGGAGGGACCCCATTGTGCTAAAAACTCCGGTGCATAGGTCAGCAGGGAGTTGTACTGCTCCAGGGCATCCTTCAACAACTGGTGTGCAGTTTCTATATGGCCAACTTCGACCTCTACCGCTTCGTTACGCAGGCGGCTAATACGGGCATTATCCAGGGCTTCATTAGCCAGGATCATTTCCGCTACCGCGCGATCGTAGTAAACATCCAGCGTGAAACGTTGCAGGTTTTCATTGTTGGGATGATGAGTGAGCTGCTCAAAAATAAACGCTTCTACCTCTGTAGCGCGGTTACGCTCGGCAGTGTCATATAGGCTGGAAAACTCAACCGTGGCTTCACCACTGGCATAAGGATTAATCACCGTATTGGTGTTGGTATCAACGATATACATCAGGTCCAGGTAGCGGAAGGCCGCTCTATCCCGGGAGAAAATACCCTGGGCAGGATTTTCCTGGGCCGCAGGTACCTGATCGGCTTCGTTGTAGTACAGCTGCTTGCGAATCTGTACCGTGGGATCCAGCTCCATCGTTACCGTGAAGGTATTACTAAAGTCGGAAGAGCCCGCTTTGTTCACGGCCTGTACACGATAATCGTGCGTACCGAATACTAATGGAGAGGCATTGTATTTATAGCTATTACCAGTACCGTTATACACGGTTTTCCAGCTGCCATTATTAATACGTTGCTGCAGCAGATAACTATCAGTTTCGGCAACTGATGGCCAGCTCACGGTATAAGCTTCACCGGTAGAGGAAGGCACAGTGATATAGCTCGGCGCTGCTGGCGCTTGTAGTAAATCTACGGTGGCACAGGCTTCCGGTGAATAGTTAGACTGATCTGTTGAGGTCAGTGCACGCACCCGGTAGCAGTGGCGCCCGTCTTGCAAGTTACTCAGCTGGTAGCTGCGTGCAGTGCCGCGATAAAGCTGCTTATTTGCACTGTCTACCACTTGATATTCAACGGTAAGACCGCCTTTTTTAACTTCGCTCCAGCTAAGCTTGACCTTGCCATCCCAGCTGTTGGTTGGCGAAGCTGAGGCTACGGGCACACCAACAGCGCGATCGACTTTAACTGTTACTAACGAGGAGTAGTTGGAGCAAGTGCCCTTGGCATTACAAGCGCGAACCTTATAGCTATAAGAGCCATTGCTAACACCAGAGAAACTCTTACTTAAACCAGAACCATTGTACAGAGTGGAGCCACTGCCATCGACCAACTGATAACTGGTGGCAAACTGCTTGGTATTCCAGCTGACAGTATATTTACCATCGAGGCTGGTGGTGGTATTTAATTTAGGTGTTGGTACGCCAGGACGGAAATAGACTTCTAAATCTTTACTTTCTCGATAGCCAGAGCAAGTGGTATTACAGGCCCGCACTCTAAAGCGGTAAGTACTACCATGGCTCAGGGAAGAAACCGTTGTATTGGTAGATGAACCAGAATAAATATTGCCGGACCAACTGCCGTTATCCTTGCGTTGTTGTACCTCGTAGCGAGTAGCCCCGCTGCTGGCAGCCCAGCTGATATTAATGCTGCTAGAGGAGGTATAACTGGGAGCAGTGATAGAGGAAGGGGTTGATGGGGTTTTTTCTACTTTGAGGGTTCCACCGGTTTTATAATCACTGCACATATTGGATGTACAGGCTCTTACGCGATATCGGTAGCTTCCATTGGATTTACCACTTTCATTAATCTTGGTGCCAGATGAATTATAAATTCTACTCCAAGAACCCCCATTTATACTGCGCTCAAGCTCATAACGACTGGCTGCAGAACTTGATGACCAACTAATGGAATATGAGCCATCACTATCAAAAGTCGGATAATTTATAGTAGAAGGCGTAGAGGTAACAGTTACCTCACGGCAGGTTTCTCTGGTCATTGGGCGCCCAATAAACCCAGGCCCAACCAAGCCCGCCTCCCCTTCCGCTTTATAACAAAAAGAATAAGTACCATTGGCTGTTAAATTAACAACACGAGAACCAGTTGAAGGCGGATAGTGATCTAAAACTGTCTCTTTGCCATTAAATGTTTGAATAAGAGAGTAATCTTCATGTCTGGTTTCTCCGCTGGTGAGCGTATACTCTTTCCAGGCTAATGTCGCCTTACGATTTGAATAGCTGAGTGTGAAGCTAGATGGCAATTGAACAAAACAGTCGTAAACAACCTGTCCCCTAGATCCACCTATAGAATGCTCACCATCAATCCTACACCCGGCCTGGGCATGTTGTGGCAAGAAACTAAAAGACACAAACCCAACGGCAAATAGTGGGCCTGTCAATTTGAATATCTTTATCATGCTAAATATTAAATACTCTATTCATAAAATAACCTAACAAGCACAGAGAGATATGCACAAAAACTTAAGCACAAGAAGGTTAAGATAATTACCGATGCACCTCACATAATGTGAGATGCATCTATTTATAAGATTAATGAACTACAGGTTTACGCAGTAGCAACAATGGACCAGTGCCATCATCGCCACCACAGCTATCAACATTTCTCGGTTTAAAACGATGGTTAAAGATCAACTCAACATCTTTAACCGCATTGAGGTCTACCAGTGAACCATAACGGTCTGCCAACTTGAGCGACAAGCGCCAGCCAGTGGCGGCGACACTGCGTTCTTTAAACGCACTGGTAATCGTGGAATTTGAACCAGTGCCACTATTAAGCACATCCAAGTTCGCAGACATAGAAACACGGTAGCTATTTCTGAACGCCAGCCCAGTTCCCTCAACGGCATCCCAGAATCGAGTGCTATGAGTTATAAACTCGTCCTGAATACCAACTCCATCCGCATTTTCCACCAGAGTTCCCGGAGTTTTACTACGCAGGAAACTAGTGCCCCCATAAGTCAAAAATGCAGGCGTTTCGGTTTCACCACTAACGCTATATGCAAGGGGGATATTAAGACCAACGGTTTCAATTTTATCCAGGTAATTACCACCAGTTGCCAAGCAAGACAAATCACCGTTGTCGGCAATAACCGGCCCCAGGAAGAAGTTACTGCGCGGTAATTCTTTCACAGTACTAAATTCCACGGTTATCCAGGTATCACTGCCGTATTTACGTGACAACAGGCGCAGCTTTTCCTGCAAGGCTTGCTGCGGGCTCAGCCGCGGACCGTCTTGTTGAGCGGGGTCCGGATGTGCATAGGTTTGTGAAATACCATTGATTTTATCCACATAGCCGAACACATCATCTTTCAGAGAGAAGGTGTCCGTCGCCTGCTCTATACTTCCAAGCTTATGAAGTTGATCGAAGGTCAAAAGCTCACTATAGAAATCCCTCAGTTCCTGGGCATTGCGCACTTGGAAAATGTCTTCCTTTCTGGAGCCAGTCACTGATCCCACAAACGATTCCTGCCACTTGTATTCCAGCGCACTGGCCGCGTAGAACAACCACTTCTGCGCTTCCTCAAAGTGACGCTCTGCACGCAACATTTCCGTAGTCAGGCGGCTGGCATGGATCGGGTCAGCAAAATAACGTTCGGCCAGATTGGCATTAGTAGTGAACATCTGGTTCATAACCCGCTGTGCCTGATTCAGCATGCCGACTAAACGTTCTACTTCCTGCTCAACCGTAGCTTCCGCTTGGGCAATATCCAGCGCGATGGTATTTGCCTCCAGCCACATAGTACGCACGCGCGCTCGGCTTTCGACATCCAACAATTTGTTGGTGCTGTCATTCAGCTTCGCTCGCTCTTCTGCACCCAAGCGAATGCTCATTGCTTCTAGCTTGCCAATATCTTTAATGCTCTTGAGATTGATATGACTAGAAACCACCTGATCGATACCTTGCTCTAGCGTGCTTGTATCTCCGGTGTAGTAGGCTTTAATTGCACCACCCACTACTTTCAGGAAGCCATCGCGTTTTCTGGATTTCTCCGCTTCTTTACGAATCTTGGTGATTTGCTTAGAAATGGATTCCTGCTTGGAGCCGTAATCCAGGATGATCTTCGACATGCCGTCGACGATACCTTCCTCCTCCGCACGTCGCTCGATTTCAATTTCAATCGCACTCAGCAGGTCTTCCATACGCTGCAGGTTGTTGCTCAATGCGATTTGCGCGATATCGATATTGTTTGCCTGCAACGCAATTTCACTACCTTGCTGTGCAGACTCTTCAACAATAATGCAGTCTTTGCTGAAGCAGTTACTTGGGAACTCCAAGCCCAACAGGCTGTACAGCCAGTTGCCCAACTGCTGGTGGCGGTCGGTATATTCCGTGGCCAGCTTGTCGGCACTGTGGCGGTAGTTCTCATAGCTGGTTTTTGCGGCGGCGAGACTATTCTGTGCGGTGGCGATAGGGCCACTGCTGTCATTACCGAGGAAGTCACTCAGTGCATTGAAGGAATCAAACACGGTGTTGCCATCGATACCGTAACCCTGTACCAGCAACACTGAATCCTGCGGCAGGCCCAGAATGTTGGTTTCGCCCGTGAGCCAGCTCACGGAGTTTTCCAAATCGCTGAGATGGGTTTGCCATGCATACACTGCTTCGGGCAGACCAGAGAAACCTTGCACCTGGGTAAAGTCGGTATTCGGGAAGATCGCACGCAATGATTGCTCTTTAGCAATCAACTCACTGCGCAGCGTATTCATCTCGTCAACCATTTGTGCCAGCAGGGTGGTATTGGTCTGTCCGGCAACGACGGCCAGACGCGCTTGCTGCACTTTAGTAGAAGCCAATTTGCTCATCAGCTGATAGAGCATGGTGACATCTTTGTACCCGGTGAACAGTAATTCTGCTGGGGTTACATCTTTTTGTGCCAGGTCGTTGGGGTCGTAGTAGCGGGGGCTAATTTGACCACGGGAGGGACCCCATTGTGCTAAAAACTCCGGTGCATAGGTCAGCAGGGAGTTGTACTGCTTCAGGGCATCCTTCAACAACTGGTGTGCAGTTTCTATATGGCCAACTTCGACCTCTACCGCTTCGTTACGCAGGCGGCTAATACGGGCATTATCCAGGGCTTCATTAGCCAGGATCATTTCCGCTACCGCGCGATCGTAGTAAACATCCAGCGTGAAACGTTGCAGGTTTTCATTGTTGGGATGATGAGTGAGCTGCTCAAAAATAAACGCTTCCACATCTGTGGCACGGTTACGCTCGGCAGTGTCATACAGGCTGGAAAACTCAACCGTGGCTTCACCACTGGCGTAAGGGTTAATCACCGTATTGGTGTTGGTATCAACGATATACATCAGATCCAGGTAGCGGAAGGCCGCTCTATCCCGGGAGAAAATACCCTGGGCAGGATTTTCCTGGGCCGCAGGTACCTGATCGGCTTCGTTGTAGTACAGCTGCTTGCGAATCTGTACCGTGGGATCCAGCTCCATCGTTACCGTGAAGGTATTACTAAAGTCGGAAGAGCCCGCTTTGTTCGCGGCCTGTACACGATAATCGTGCGTACCGAATACTAATGGAGAGGCATTGTATTTATAGCTGTTGCCAGCACCGTTATACACGGTTTTCCAGCTGCCATTATTAATACGTTGCTGCAGCAGATAACTATCAGTTTCGGCAACTGATGGCCAGCTCACGGTATAAGCTTCGCCAGTAGAGGAAGGTACAGTGATATAACTAGGCGCTACAGGTGGCTTCAGCAACGCTACGGTGGCGCAAGCTTCCGGTGAATAGTTGGACTGATCTGTTGAGGTCAGTGCACGTACCCGGTAGCAGTGGCGCCCGTCTTGCAAGTTACTCAGCTGGTAGCTGCGTGCAGTGCCGCGATAAAGCTGCTTATTTGCACTGTCTACCACTTGATATTCAACGGTAAGACCGCCTTTTTTAACTTCGCTCCAGCTAAGCTTGACCTTGCCATCCCAGCTGTTGGTTGGCGAAGCTGAGGCTACGGGCACACCAACAGCGCGATCGACTTTAACCGTTACTAACGAGGAGTAGTTGGAGCAAGTGCCCTTGGCATTACAAGCGCGAACCTTATAGCTATAAGAGCCATTGCTAACACCAGAGAAACTCTTACTTAAACCAGAACCATTGTACAGAGTGGAGCCACTGCCATCGACCAACTGATAACTGGTGGCAAACTGCTTGGTATTCCAGCTGACAGTATATTTACCATCGAGGCTGGTGGTGGTATTTAATTTAGGTGTTGGTACGCCAGGACGGAAATAGACTTCTAAATCTTTACTTTCTCGATAGCCAGAACAAGTGGTATTACAGGCCCGCACTCTAAAGCGGTAAGTACTACCATGGCTCAGGGAGGAAACCGTTGTACTGGTGGATGAACCAGAATAAATATTGCCGGACCAATTGCCGTTATCCTTGCGCTGTTGTACCTCGTAGCGAGTAGCCCCGCTGCTGGCAGCCCAGCTGATGCTAACGCTGCTAGAGGAGGTATAACTGGGAACAGTGATAGAGGTTGGGGTTGATGGAGTCAGCTCTACCTTTATGGTTCCGCCGTTCTTATAAGCACCACATAAATTCTTTGCGGTGTTACAGGCTCGTACACGATATTGGTAGTTACCGCTAGAGCGGCCACTTTCATCAAAGCTAGTTTTAGAACCGTTATAAACCCTGCTCCAGGAGCCACTATTTACCCTACGGTAGAGCTCATACCGGCCTGCACCAGTACTGGAAGACCAGCTAACCTTGTAAGCCCCATCACTATCGAAAGTGCCGTAATTGATACTGGAGGGCGCTGCTGGTTGAAATATAACGTTAACGGTATGAGTGCCTAACTTAACCCTATTGAATCGGGAAGCAGGGCAAGATGTAACTTTATCTTCCCAATCATCAGGGGAGATAATATCTGGAGTACAGTGTTCATGCCAATACTCATAAAAGTATTTACCGGCAGAAGAAACGGTTACAGATTTAGTAGAGTTTGAACTGGAAAACCCATAGTCTAATGAAATATTCCGAGTAAAAGTTCCATTTTTATACTCTTTTAGATATACACCCATTATCCCAAGTGGCGCTACAGACTTATATGACAAGGAATATTTCCCATCAGTATCTGTGCTCGGCCCGCTCAAGGCAGACCCATAAGCAATAGCACTGGCACTTAAAACCTGCAGCACAAAAAAGTTACGAACAAGAGTCAACATGTTAAAAACCAAACGACAGAGATCTAAATAGATCGAAAAATAAAAACCTCAACCTCAAAAACAACAGCAAATAGAAAGCTCTTCACCTTTAAAGAACCCAAAAGCAGCTACTAAGAATAACAACACATGTGACTTTCCTCCCTTAAGCACCCATCATCCCTTTAAAGACAGTTTATTGCGGAATTCCCAACAATAAAATACACGCCGAATTCTATCGATGAGCATGGATCTCTTTCAAGAAAAATACGCCAATTATTTTATTTATTTTTATTTCCACACACAGAAAAAGGACATTAATAACCTCAAAATGGTACAAATATCCTATTTAAAAACTGAAAAATTGATTTTTCTCCACTAACCTAAAAGACAGGCAAGCTTAGCAAAAGCTTTTACACAAAAAAAAACGAACAAAATTAAAAGCTCAGAAAACATTGAACAAATTCAATAAGAACAATTAAACACCCCACTCAAACCACCATCAAAACTTAAGAGGTTCCTGCAATTTAAAAAAACCACAATACAAAAATAATTAACCCGAATAAAAATAGCTTATATTTTCAACACCCTAAAAACATAGCAACATCAAAAAATTATATATAGAACCTTTAAGCACGGAGCAGGCATCAGCACTAAAATTAATCACACTCAATCTTAAAGATTAAAAAATGTAATCTCATAAATCCTGCAATTAAAACAGCCTGCAGCAGCAAAGAAATGTAGTAGAGAAATGTAGTAGGGAAATACTTCTGGAGAGATACGCGCTACTTAAAAGTAACGCGCAATAAATCTAGCGGCCTAAAAATAAAATCAAAATAGCAATAACCAAACCAACCAACAACACCCATACTCCTCGAAGCATCAAAGAGCGAGCATACTCCGCTTCTTTATACCGCAACGCATAGGGAATTCCGGTAATCGGGCCAAGAAATATAGTGACAATTCCCCAAACCCAGTGCTTATTACCCAAGGCAGTCAATGCAGCCATTAGGCCCCCAAACCAACACAGGGTCACACCTATGACACATACTACCAAGGCGATTATGGACCACCACTGATTGGCCAGGAAAATTTCTACTATCTGTGTTTCTGTCATGGCACTCTGCCACTCCCTATTACTACTTGATCATTGCAAATTTTCAGGCCCTTTTCACAGCTTGATAATGCTGCTTCCAGATAGCCCAAATTACCCACGATTTGCTATGGGCACAGCCGCTTTCAAACCGATAGCGCTGTTAGCGAACAATAGTAACCTTAAAGGGGGACAAATGGTCCCCCCAAAAGTAATCAGGAGTGTGTGATCACTTACTCTCCGGAAAATTCAGTGACCAGCTCCAGGCCGGTTATGTTTCTGGTCTCATTGGCAAAGCTATAGTATGTGGGTTTTTCATCAATAAATATCTGATGGGTCATTGTCACTTCAGGGGGAAGTTCGAAGATACCCGCAGGAACTGAATACTGCTGGGTTTCCTTTAATCGGTAGAAGAGATGGGAGCCACAATTGGAACAGAAACCGCGTTCAGCCCAGTCCGAAGAGTCAAATACAGATACATGCTCCTCACCAGAGATTTCCACACTGGTCTGGCAGTCCACCGCCAACAGTGGACCACCGCTCCACTTTTTACACATGCTACAGTGACAGACTCCAAGGTCAGAAGAAGGCAGCTCGGCCTTGATGGTCACAGAACCACACAGGCAGCTTCCCTGTACTGGATTAGTATCACTCATATTTTCCTCTCTCTTCTGTAAAGCTATAGAAGCGTACACTTACTAACTGTTGCCACAGGGCAATCTAAGACTCATAAAACTTACAACGGCGCTTGAACCAGTTAATTCTTTTAGTGTGATTCTCTGGGCAGTTTTCCATACACTGGCTACCAAGCGCTTTCAGGGTGATTGCCTCTGGGTAATTTGCCACTACTTCCCCCGCAACGATATGACGAAAACCTGGTTCGTCTGCCGTAATAAGAAAGTGGTTTTCTTTATTACCAATTAAGATTTTTTCTCTGGCCATTGCATAAACTTGGAATTCCCACATCCCCCAGGAGCTCCATTTATTCATAACCAGGCATGTAGACATGGTTTTTAGAGGCTGCTGCTGCTGCTCAATAGCAAATGAAGAACTTGAGAACAGCAGTAGGAAAAATATAATTATTCTCATATTCAATCCCTGAATACTTATAGCAGTAAATAAGTTGACAGATAGTCGCAATATCAGTGGTAAATAGCACTACCCAAAGAGAGGTATACTCATACCAACTATGTCACAAAAATGAGAAGCACTTCAAGATATGATAATATGATTTACCTTTTGGGCATTTATAACCCAAACCTCACTGAAAAAACATAGAAATATCTTGCAGATTTTATTGATAAATAAAGCAAGCTAGAATATAGGAAGTATTTCATTTATTAATAACAACATATCTCCACACTGATAAATATAGCCACTTACACTTCCACAAAACACTCATCCAAGAGGATGATATATCTCCAGCATAGAGAATAAGGCACCCATCAAATATCAACTTCCCTTAGAAATATATCACTGATATTAATTAGAAAATTCAACTCTTGGATCACCAAAGTCACGTCCCATATAATCCGGTGCGCAAGGAATAAGCTCAGCAGCTGGGATACCTGCATCAATCAAATAGCGCTCAACTTTTCGACTGCGCTCTAAGGCTAGCTTCTCAAATTCTTCCCTCAAGAAAATAGGCGGCCTACGGTAGAAATTTGATAAAAATCTGCGACTACCGCGTAGACCAATTGTTGAATTTGGGTACATTGCATTCCAATCCCTGGCATTGGCAATACCACAAACACCAGGACGGGCATCTGGATGTTTATGTAACACTGCAACCATTTGCTGAAGTTGTGCCAGCGCCAAACCACTTAACTCCGCACTGCCGGGAGCAAAATCAATGGAATCAAAGGACTTCGCCATAAATCGCCCCCAGGCCAATTTAGCCAAAAGATAAATACCATAGGGGGTGAAGTAACTAAACAAAGCATCCATAATGGCTTTATGTAGTAACTCGCTGAAGACATACTCCATAGAAAACTTTGGATCGCGGATATTACCGGTTACAGGCATACCAAATTTCACATTCCCCTTACCATCTTTTAACAGCCAAAGGGCAAGGTTCAGAGGGATAAACCTCTTCTTAACTGGTAATTGATCATCTTTTCGTACACGCCGAACTTTTATTTTTTCCAACACCACATCGGCAAAGGCATTTAATTGATTTTCATAGATATGGATATTCACCACCGCATCCATCTGCCCCTGCAGTATCTTGAAACCAAGTAGCTTGGCCATATAAGGCGTAGCCGGTATCAGGTTTACATTAGCCAGGTAACCGGTCAGATCTGCATTCCATTTTTTTTGCCCCAAGTAGTCTATTGTCCCCCCTAATTGAATATCGCCAAATCCACCGGGGCGGCCATTCGCGACAATCACAGCTGGAGGATGCTCCCCCACATTGCTGATATCACTGAGATTAAGATTGATATCGCGTACTGGCAGCCGTGCGCGAAACTCATGTTTTCGATCCACCCAGGTAAAAGTACCATGGCGCAGGTGGATATCACCAATATGGTATAAGAGTGGAGGCCGGTGTTTTTTCTTCCTATGTAGATATTGATTAATCGGTATCCCTCGCAGTTCGGCAATCTCCCAGGTTACCGGAAACTGACCCTGCTCATCCCTCAACAAGATAAAACGTGGGCGCAGGAAATCGATAAAATCAATCGTCAATAACTCCATACGCTTATGGAAACTCAAGCCTTTAATATGCAACAACCTAAAGTCCCCAACGGTACTGTGGCGTTCAAACTCGGGAACACCAGGATCCCGATTGAAGAAATGGAAATGTACGGCCTCCCCCCAGGCGAAGTACCATTCTTCTGAATTCATAGAAAAGTGGGCAATCTCAATACTTTCCCCCTCTACTAATAATTCGCCTCGAGGTGAAAAAAGATCAATATTCTCAACCTTAAACAGTGGAAGAGTTAGCCCGTGTACGCCATTGAAGTTACCATCCAACTCAACGGCTCCGAGTTTGAAGCAATGAATCCCTTGATCAAAATAACCGGCGGGAATACAGCTGGCGATACTCAGAAGCCGTAGTTGTTGTACTCCTA
Source organism: Microbulbifer mixtoriginis (SeqCode) (assembly GCF_052466765.1). Lineage (NCBI taxonomy): Bacteria > Pseudomonadati > Pseudomonadota > Gammaproteobacteria > Cellvibrionales > Microbulbiferaceae > Microbulbifer > Microbulbifer mixtoriginis (SeqCode). The sequence continues at coordinate 3,079,415 of NZ_CP174289.1, read as the reverse complement.
GAGATCGTCCCTCCAAACGCAATTGCTCCACTTGCAATCTCTGCGTCTTCAACAACGGGAAAGACAATGCTTGCGTAAAGCCCTTCTCATGCATTTGTATTTCCGCCACACTGATGTCCCTGAGCAGAAAAACCCTCCCGGTCGCCCCTTGTAGACTTTCCATACCTCCCAAGCGTAATTGGCTCAACTGATAACAAGGGACAATATTTTTGTCTTTCAAAAGTCCGGCGGGTAAACAGCCACTGGCACCCTGCACCCGTACCAGTGCCTCCCCCTCAAAAGAGATATTATCCAGCTGAAAGTTGGGTATTTTAATTGGCTCAGTATTTTTGCGTGGAATAGAGAGACCAGCTAAATGTAAAGAGCCCTCAAGAGTAAAAGGCCGACTTAAGGATACGCGCTGCAAACCTGGCATATACAGTTCATCGACGCCATAACAGCTCCGCGTATCTCCAGCTCTGGATCGCTCAAGCCTTTCTATCGTTACAATCTTGCCGGAGTCTGGCAGGCACACCCGGGTATTGAGAATCTTTAAGTCGGCAACAGAAAAGTCCTTCCCACCATTCCAGTTGACTCCCCGCCAACTCAACTGTTGCAGGCCTGCCTGCAGGAAATCTCTGCCTTTTTGCCAAAAAGCGATTGGACCAGTGTAAACAGCGCCAGAACTAATCCGATCAATGCTACTTTCAAAGCCGATACTAATTGGGTTACCCGTAAATTTTATCTGTGGTGTTTCAATACAGTCAGCCAGGTTTGCCCTATCGATTTCACTAGGGAACAGGCGCTGTAAACCACAAACTAAGATATTGTCGATCGTTAAATCGTAGAGATCGATGGAGCCGGGGGAAAAATAAATCCGAGGAATGTCAAGTTTTGCAAACTGCCAAATGGGCTCGGCAGAGGCAGCACGGGTAAATTCTGTCACTCCCAGTGACACCCCACTGCTATTGATAGAGTGCAAGTCCCGACTGTATATACAATGGGGGAGTTTTCCCATTATGCCCTGTCGCTGTGGGAGACAAGCCAATAGGGACTCTGCAGACAGCTTGTCAAACTTTATTTCTGAAGTGGCAGCACCATTGCGGGACCAGAGAAATTCTAATTCTGGCAGAGAAAGCTGTTGAATATCCAGTGCAGCTATTCCGTCCATCTCCAGCAGTTGAATCTGAGCAATGCTGGAGTCATTCAAATTGGCCGATGCTTGCTGTCGACCAAACTCCAAGTGGAAGGCTTCGCCTAAATGCAACTTCTGCAGGTCTATACAGCGAATGTGAATATCAGAAAGTACCGCGATATCCGGTAGGCAAATATCCAGTATTTCCAGTGCACTTTCAGGCAAGGCGATATAAGTGCTGAGCGCCGCAGACGGTAAATATCGGATTCTAACTAATGGGAAATTTAGGTCTTCAATATTTAGCAGGGAGCGATTTTGTGTCGTGTGTGCCAGAGCACGCTCGATAGAAAATTCTGCAGTGGCAATATCAAAGCCTCCGCGCCAAGCAATGCGAAGAGGCTGTTGCTGGCGCAAGTCACGAAAGTCAAAGCAAGTGGGCATTTCCTCAAGCGGCAGGGAATCCCGGTAAATTAACCGTGCCCAAGAATCTGGTAAGCAACCATCTAAGCGCTGCAAACTGGCATTTTCCAGTTTGAAGTTTGGCGCATTCACACTGGCCATTTGGTTACTGGCTTGAGGCCCCTGTTCCTCTAGATTGCCCTTCTCCGTACCATAATCCGCCTCTATCGGGCCGATACTTGATGCCATGGCGCTGGCAGCCCAGGGATCTTCAACGGCTTCGCGGCGAAAATATCCGCTACCGCTGGCCATTTTCTGTAGTAAAAGCCCTTTATTACCGCTGGGACTATCTCCCAACATGAGTCGTTGCACCCCCAATTTGCCAAAAATGGCATACCCATCCTCACCTGGCTGCCAGGCAAAATTACCTCGCCCCTTAAGACTGCTGAGCTGGGCGCACAAGGGCCCCAAGCCCTCAGGCAGCAAGCCACGCGATAAGCAGCCAGACAAGGATTCCAGGGAAAAATCCTGAATTGAGTAAGGTGTATCCGATGCTAAAGTGTCGATACCCTCCCACTTTAATTGACGCAGTCGCAGCCTCTCTTCTGCCAATCCTTCTAGCTGCATCTGTCCCAGATACATTGGCCCACTAGCAGCTCCCCATGGAATCGACTTTGACTGCGAACCAAAACGCAGCGCCACTTTTTCCTCTCCACGTAAACTAGCTAAGCGCACGCAGTGGTCGGGTTTACCCCACAATTCACCGGGCACACAGCCGCTGGCACTATCCACCGATAAACTGCCCACTGAGAGAATTCGGCTGGCTTTATCAAACTCCAGTGGACCCAGCCGAGCTTGTGATGCTGTCAGAGGCTGCCTGTGAGGCTGGGCGACATCCACATAGCGCACCTGTTGGGCGCGACTGGGACCGGTAACTATTTTGAGCGGTTGATTCCAGTCAAACTTGGTAGGACCGGGGAGATTCAGGGTAGTGGCTCGCACACAAAAGTGGTGTTTGGCATCGCGCAAGTGCTGTGGACACCAATCGAAGGCGGTAGCGCCCGCACGACGCCAGCGCAGCCGTTTAATCGGGCGAACATAATCAAAATCGCGGATAGCAATGGTTTCTGCGCGCCAGTCCTGCCAACGCTGATCGCTGCGCCGTAATATAACGCCTTCGCCATTGGCACGGCGCCACTGCGCCATAGCGACACGACCAAAATCAAATTTTAAATCCCCAGCGGCTTTCAAACGACGCGCTGCGGCACAGTGGCCGATCAAGCGCTGTAATCCGTGAATCGCATCAGCCCACTGTTGTGGCGGGCAACTGGAAAAAAATTCTGCGTGGAAGGCATCCGCTTCGGTGCGCAAACTAGGCCAACGAAAATCCCCAGACTTCAAGTGCAGATGCGCCAAAGTCGTGTTATATCGCGCAGACTTTCTCTCTCTGGCTAATAATTCGTGTAATTCAATCCCAGCAGCGGCAATATCAACTTTTAGGGGAACGTTTCCTTTGCGCCACAGCCCCAGGGTGAAATCCCGCGCTCTTATATCGCCAATGTAAACGCAGGAGGCTGTAGACCAGATGGGCTTGTGTAAATAGCAGAGTTCGCTATTACGAATTCGTGCTCGCTCGATTGCCAGCTTAAAATCCCTATCCTTGCGCTCAACCTGTGCCAAATCCCAGCCGCCCACCTCCCATTCTCTGCGCCATTCTCCCGGCACAGATTGCAGATCCATATAGGCGCCACTAATAGAGACTCGAGGCAGATTGGCGCGACCACGCAGCAACTGCCACCAACTGTAATCCAGCAGAATTTCCTGGGCGGAAAACCCTCTCCCTTCGCGGTTGATTGCACGCGCATCCACAAGCAACAAGCTTAAATCCAGCAGAGACACTCGAAAGTGTTGCGCCTGAAAATCCAGTCCGCGTTCGGCCATCCATGTACTGGCCTTATCGCGTACCAAACCGGAAAGCACGAATGAAAAGCCTTCCAGCAATAATAATCCGCCAATCAACCACCACAGCAGGTGATGAAAGCGGGCATTATGACGGGCAGGCTCTGTTGGCATTGGAAAAATCGCGCCGCGAAATGAGTTGAACGCAAGCTGCAACGACAGCCAAGCCCATAAAGTAAAGACCAGCCCCACAGTTTTTTTTACCCTGGCGTCGCGATTCGCGATAATGAAGGCTGACGTCGTGTGATCAGTCTCGCCCCAACTCACGCTGTCTAAAATTTATCCAGAAGTGAATTTGCACGGCGGGAGAATTTGGCTGGCGGGCAATGGCTTTACCCCAGCAACTGTTGCAGAAATCAGTAGTGAGCAAAAATGCAGGAGCATCCTAACTACCAGGATATCGTTCTGGTCGGCGGTGGCCACACCCATGCCATTGTGTTGCAAATGTGGGCAATGAACCCCCTGCCGGGTGCGCGCCTGACATTGGTTTCTCCACAAATCCAAACCGCCTATTCCGGCATGTTGCCGGGGATGGTAGCGGGCCACTATTCACTGGATGACACCCATATCGATCTGGCGCGCCTGTGTCGCGCTGCAGGCGCTCGTTTTATTCAGGCCTGTGCCCACCATATCGACGTAAAGGCGCACACGGTATCACTGCTCGGGCGTCCACCATTAGAATACGACCTCTTGTCCCTGGATGTCGGTGCCACCCCGGTGCGTGAGCTACCCGGCTCAGAATTGGCAATCCCCATCAAGCCTATCGGACATTTTTACAACTTCTGGCAAAAACTGCAGAGACATGTACAGAAAAATCGCACATCTCTGCGCCTGGGTATTGTCGGCGGCGGTGCTGGTGGTTGCGAACTGGCCATGGCAATGGCTTATAGCCTGGAGGAGCAGATCTATTCCGGGCGCGTTCAAATACACCTGATACACGGAGCTGATGAAATACCGCAAGGCTATCCTTTCCTCGCGCGAAAACTAGTGGCCCGTGAGCTCGATAGCCTCGGCGTAGAGATACATCACAACTGGCCGGTATCAGAAATTACTGAGCAGGGCGTACGCAGCAACAATGGCGAGTTACTCAATCTGGATCAGGTGCTGCTCTCAACCAACGCCTGTGCTCCCCCCTGGCTGGCGGATTCCCAGCTAGCTCTGGACGATAAAGGCTTCGTAGTAGTAGACCGTAAACTGCGTGCCCAGGGACATCAGGAAATCTTTGCCGCCGGTGACGTGGCCAGTTTTTCCGCCGGGCCACTGCCCAAGGCTGGTGTCTACGCAGTGCGGCAAGGGCCGGTGCTGTTTCACAATCTGCGCGCCACTCTCACCGGACAGCTATTGAAAAATTACCGACCGCAAAAGCGCTTTCTGAGCCTGTTGGCCTGTGGCGGCAAGCGCGCGGTTGCGGTGCGCAATGGACTTGCCGCAGTGGGAGCCCCCCTGTGGCGCTGGAAAGACCATATTGATCGCAACTTTATGCAGCGCTTTAGCGATCTGTCCATCAGCATGGAAGAGATGCCGAGCGCCCAACCTCGCGAGATACTCAACCAGCGCCAGGGCATCTCTCTGGCGAGCATGCGCTGCAATGGCTGCGGTGCCAAGGTAGGCCCTGAAGTACTACGCGGCGCCCTGGCCAAGCTTCCCATACAGCAATCTGAGTACCTACTGCGCGGACTTGGAGATGATGCCGCCGTGATGGACCTGCCCGCCTCGCAATTATTGGTGCAGAGTTCCGACCAACTGCGCGCCCCGGTTGCAGACCCCTGGCTGTTCGGGCGACTTGCCGCTTTGCACGCACTCTCTGACCTGTTCGCTATGCATGCCCGCCCGGTGAGTGCACAGGTATTGGCCACCCTGCCCACCGCGGCAGAAGAAATCACCCAACGGGACTTACAACAGCTGCTCGCCGGTACGATTTACGAACTCAACCGCCACCATTGCGTACTCTCCGGTGGCCACACTGCCGAAGGAGCGGAGATGCAGTTGGGCCTCACTGTGAACGGCCTGGCTGAGCGCGAGCAACTGCTGGAAAAATGTGGGGCTCACACAGGAGACTGTCTGATATTGAGTAAACCCTTGGGCATCGGCACCATTCTCGCCGCCGAGGGGATGGGGGAAGCCAAAGGTCGCTGGCTGCAAAAGGCATTGGAGACCATGCTGCACAGCAATGCCGCCGCTTCGGGGGTTTTCGCCCAGCACGGCGCCCACGCTCTCACTGATGTCACGGGCTTTGGTTTACTCGGCCACTTATTGGAAATGCTGAAACCCGATGGGCTCAGTGCCACTCTAATCGCCGAGCCGCTGCCACTGATTCCCGGCGCCCGTCAGTGCATTGAGCGCGGCTGGTTATCCAGCCTACAACCGCAGAACGCCAGTGCCTATTCCTTTGTGGAAAACCCCCGGGAGTGGCAATCCCTACCACACTGGGCGCTACTCACTGATCCACAGACCTGTGGTGGCCTGCTCGCCGCTGTTCCTGCCAGTAAGGCTGAAGCCTGCGTTCGCGCCCTACTACAGAGTGGCTGCAGCCAGGCCGCCATCATCGGAGTGATCAACACTAGGGGCAACCCCCAGCCAAAGATACGCCTGCGTCGGGATGGCCACTGGCGGCAGTTAATCACTCACAATAGCGAGGCGGAACACAGCCAAGTGTAATCATTCCGCTTTTATTTCTATTTATCATCACTTGTTCGGGCCTGTTGATATCACTGCCAATGCGGAGGATACTGGCAGCAAAACAAGCGCCGCTAACCATGTATTGCGGCGATAGGTCTTCACAGATTGGGGAGTCGGCTTATTAGTAATCGACAGGAAGACCACCCACCATGAAAAAAATTGTGATCATCGGCGGCGGCGCTAGTGGGCTACATCTAGCCACGCGGCTCGGGCACTATTTCAGTTTTACCCCGTTCATGGGAAAAAGACGCAACTCTCCCACAGCACAAATTACTCTGGTCGATAAGAATCGTACCCATATCTGGAAGCCCCTCCTCCATCAAGTTGCCGCTGGCGCATTAGACGCCAATATGGACGCCCTTAACTATCAAGTACACGCCCGCGCTAACGGCTATGAATTCCAGCTCGGCGCGCTACAGTCTCTCGACAGAAAGCGTCGAGTTGTCACTTTGGGGGCGGTGTTGGATGACGAGGGCCATGAGTTGGTGGCTTCTCGCGAACTGGAATACGATTATTTAGTTCTCTGTATCGGCAGCAAGAGCAACGATTTCCACACTCACGGCGTACGTGATCATTGCGTCTTTCTCGACAGCAGTGAGCAGGCACAGAAATTCCACCAGCAGCTTCTCAATCATTTTTTGCGCCTGGAAACCCACACTAAGAACAGCTTGCAGATTGCTATAGTTGGTGGCGGCGCTACCGGAGTGGAGTTGTCGGCAGAGCTGGTGGATGCAAGCAAGCAGATGGGCAACTATGGGCGAATCAGCTCGGACGCTATTGATATCACCGTAGTAGAAGCCGGACCGCACCTGCTGCCGGCCCTGCCGGCGCGCTTGGGCAATAACGCCGAGCGCGAACTGAGTAAAATGGGAGTGCGCGTACTCACCGGTTGCAGTATCGCGAGTGCCAATCCCACGGGTCTCACCACCGGTGACGGCATGGAAATTCCCGCAGCGATTCGCGTCTGGGCCGCTGGGGTCAAGGCTCCCGATTTTCTCAACCGTCTCGATGGGCTCGCCACTAATCGCCTCAATCAAATAGAGGTGAAAACCACACTGCAAACTCAAACTGATCCAAGTATTTTTGCCATGGGAGATTGTGCCAGTTGCGTCGATGGTGACGATCAGCGGGTACCGCCGCGCGCTCAAGCAGCACAACAGATGGCCAAACTCACCGCCTCCAATTTGATCGCTTTGATTGAGAACAAACCCCTGGAACATTTTTACTATCGGGATCGAGGCTCCCTGGTTTCACTGAGTAAATACACTGCGGTAGGAAATTTGATGGGCACCCTGGTAAAAGGCAGCCTCACCGTAGAAGGGCGTATTGCAGGTTTTGCCTACCGCTCACTCTATCGCATGCACCTGGCGGCAATCCACGGCTGGCCAAAGGCGATGTTGCTTTATCTCATTGGACAGGCCAACCGCGCGGTGAGCCCTCGTCTTAAATTACACTGAGGAAACCAAAAAAATTATCTCAATAAATTAAGCGGTCAATCTTGGCCGCTTTAACTTGGCCATCTGATTTATGCCTATCAACCGTAATATTTTTCTTGCTCTACATAACTAAAGCTTTCAGGCTTTCGATAAAATATTGATCTCCGTAAACTGTCCAATATATTTTTATGCCCTAATCACAGCAGCTTGACGAAATTATTTCCTATGCAATATCAACGTATCGTGGTACTGACCGGCGCCGGTATCTCCGCAGAATCTGGTATCCGTACTTTTCGCGGGGCCGACGGCCTATGGGAAAACCAACGTATCGAAGATGTCGCTACCCCCGAAGCTTTTGAGCGTAATCCCCAGTTGGTACAGCGTTTTTACAACGAACGTCGTCAACATCTAATATCTGGAGATGTAGTACCCAACGCAGCTCATCAGGCTTTGGCCGAACTGGAAAAAGAGTTCACCGGGGAATTTTTGTTGGTTACCCAAAATATCGATGACCTCCATGAGCGCGTCGGCAGCCATCATCTGATCCATATGCATGGCGAACTGCTCAAAGCCCGCTGCAGCAGCAGCGGCCAGCTGTTTTCCCTGCGGGAGGATCTGTTGGTTAGCGATCACTGCAACTGTTGTGGACTATCAGGTACCTTGCGCCCCCATGTGGTGTGGTTTGGGGAAATGCCGCTGCAGATGGAGGCGATTTACGAAGCCCTGAGCCAGTGCGACCTGTTTATCAGTATTGGCACCTCCGGCAATGTCTATCCGGCTGCCGGATTTGTAGAATGTGCCAACCTGGCGGGAGCACACAGTGTGGAGTTAAATTTAGAACCCAGCAGTGTGGGTGATGCTTTCACCGAGCACCGCTACGGACCGGCCTCGGCGATTGTTAGAGATTTTGTGCGCGAGCTGCTCGACTAGCGTATACACAACTAATCGGCTACTGCGTTTGCGAAAGTTCAGCTACGTGATGTTGTCTGCTGTCCTTACCGTAGCGTTGTAACAGAGTGGTTACCTGGCCTCGGTCACGAATAACAATATAGAGGCGATCGTATTCATCGGATTCTCTAATTGGAGCACCTTGTTCCCCTCCGAGAAGGGCCACCATTTCCGGCGTAGTATTACTATGCCCAACGACCAAGATTCGATCGCCGGCCTGGTCCAAATCCACGGCAAACTCTTTTAATTTACGGTAATCATAGCTTTGTACCGGCAAACCTCGCTGTTCAGCCAATGGGCGGGCAGTTTCCCTGGTGCGAGTAAAATCGGTGCTGTATACCGCATCAATTTCCACACCTTTGAGTATCCGCGCCAACTGCTCGGCACGGGCCTTGCCAGCTTTTGCTAGTTGTGGATCTTTGCCAGCATTAGGCCCCAGCTCTTTTTCCCCATGGCGCACCAAATAAATAACCTGGCTATTGGTCTGGCTATTGGTATTTGATGTCGCGCTTTCCGCCCAAGTGTTGACCCAAGGCGAACTTATAAAGCCAATGATTAGCAGACTGGTAATTCGGGTAAACACAAGAAGATGCTCTCAATCCAATAATGATTGGAGGTTATGCAAAGGATATAGGGGCAGTAAACCCATATTCGATGAAATACAGGAGAATGCGTTTAAATTTTTAAGAAATGTAAAGAATACCCTGGTGGAGATTATCCAGCACCGGTATTACCGATGCTGGATAGGAAACCTGAGCAGAATTAGATCTTCCACTCTTTAACGGTTTCCAGACCGTATTCATCGATCCACTGGCTCAGCGCTTTAGGGTTGCGCTTTTTCTTCTCTACAGTGGCACCGGTATACGGATTGCGGTAGTGACCGGTTTCCAGCTTGGGCTCTGCAGACTTGCTCGCAGTAGCTGCAGCACGGCGGCCGCGACGGGGGCTATCACCCTCTTTTTTCAGGTGACGGGCAACGCGAGACTTAAGAGTCTGTACGTAGTCAGGAGCGTCTTCATCATTCAGCTGGTCTACCAGCCACTCAACGACCTGGCGGCCACGTGCAACGAAGAATTCCTCTTCTTCCATCTGATATTCGGCAGCCAGATTAACCAGTGCCTTATCAAACGCGATAACGCCATCTTTTTTGCGTTCTGCCTGAGCCATTTGCTCCTGCAGTTCTTCGATTCTTGCCTGATGCTCGGCAATTTGCTGTTCGAGTTGTTCGTATTCCTGGAACATTCAATAAACCTCAACGACGGTTATTAAAAATACAGAGAAAACACTGTGGCGGAGGCCGACACAGAGTCGAGTCCGGTTATTCGAAATATCAAAATTGTTAACAGCACCACTAGCCGATTACTGGCGGTTAAGTGATGTTATATTCGGCATATTACGAATTAGCCGAATGAAAAACGAGATACCCTTGCACCGGTCGACTCCAGCGCTAGATATATTCGGCAAATGCATTATTAAAAGCTAGCCGACTTCAGCCTTTTCCGGTATTGAACCCGAAACACTGATTATATTTCTCGGCTGAGGTCGCGAATAATAATCTTTCGCCAACAAATATCAACCGTTTACGCTCTATCATTTGAATATAATAGGAATCTTCACGGTTATTGCTAACAAAATGTAACAAAGGCGTGGATATTCGCCTGAACAAAAGGATATTCAAACATCCCTATTTTGGCTATATTGTAACCGCAGTCGCCAATTGCAAATTATTGCGCTGACTTTTGTTATAGCGCTCATTGCCAAAAACCATTGGATACCTGACGCTCGCTATGTCCAATACCCATAATATTCATCACATGCCCACTTTAGCGGCTCTGATGACGCCGTTTCCCTATCACATCGATATTGATGCCACCGTTGAGGATGCCCTTTCGCTAATGGAAGAGCACAAGGTGCGCCATCTGCCAGTAACCCGTGCCGGCGATCTGGAAACGGTCATCTCCAAGGGAGATATCGAAAGGGCCAACGCCCCCGGACACCGACTGGAAGAGCAACAACTCTATGTCCACGACCTGTGCGCGCGCCGGCCCTTTATTGCCGATATCCACGATCCGTTGGATAAAATCCTAATGGCTATGGCCGATACGGGTATCGGCTCGGTGCTGGTCATGCGCGAAGGAGAACTGGTGGGTATCGTCACAGTGACCGATATACTGCGCTTTTGTAGCAACTATCTTGCGGAATTAGCGCAGCCTGTGGACGACTCCATCGCCTGAGCTTAGAGCGGCCATACCCACAGCAACATGGGGATACTTACAAGCACCACCAGTATCTCCAGAGGCAGCCCCATGCGCCAATAATCACCAAAATCGAACCCCCCCGGCCCCAGAATCAAGGTATTGTTCTGGTGGCCCACCGGGGTTAGAAAAGCGCAGGATGAGCCGATGGCCACAGCCATTAGAAAGCTGTCCGGATTCACCGCCAGTTGTTCAGCGGTACTAATGGCAATTGAACACATCACCGCCGCAGTAGCCACATTGTTCATAAAGTCCGACAATGTCATGGTAACGATCAATATCAACACCAGAGCCAATACCGAACTACCCTGAGCCAAACTATCCAGCAGCACCTGTGCCACCAAGTCCGCCGCCCCTGTACTTTCCATCACCTCGGCCACGGCAATCAATGTGCCCAACAAAACAATCACAGAGCCATCCAAGGCCTCGTAAATGTTTCGCAGCGGCACAACCTTGAGTGCCATAAAAGCCAGCACGCAGGTAGCAAATGAGACCGCTGCGGGGACCAGGCCAAAGGCTGCACCCGCAACTCCCAATGCCATAGCAAGCAGGGCAATGACAGCCTTCTCCTTGTTCGGCATGCCGATATCCCGCTGAGCCAGAGGCACGCAGCCCTGTTCCCGGGCAAACCTATTGAGATGGTTATCGGGACCCATCATCAGCAGGGCATCGCCCGCCTGCAACGGCGTAGAACGCAGGCGCTTCACCGATCGGCGTCCGCGCCGGGAGAGGGCCAGCAGATTAATCTGGTAGTTGGTCGAAAGGTGTAAAAACTGAGTTGAGCGCCCCACCAAAATAGAATTGGGCATTACAACCAGTTCGCGCAACTGCATTTCCTCACCGGCGGGGACGCTCTTATCCTTACTCTTATCCCGAGAATCCTCGTCCTGCAGCGGCTTTGCCCCTCCTAGCTGTACAACCACTTTCTTGTCTTTTTCTGTCTCAGCCCCACCAACCATGGTGAGTCCAAGCCTGGTAAGACTCGCTGCTAAGGATGCGGGCTCTGCCTCGATTACCAGAATGTCCCCGCTTTGCACCCGCTGCCAGGGCGCTACTGCCGCTACCCGAGCATCGCTTTGTACCAACCCGACTACCTGTGCATCCTCAGCCCCCAATACCTTGCCAATTTCACCCAGGCTCTTACCCACTGCCGCGCTCTTTTCCCCAACCAGTGCCTCGGTGAGGTAGGTCCCGGTATCGAAACTGGATGCACCCGCTTGGCCGCGACCAGGCACCAGGCGCCAGCCAAGCAGACCGATAAAGAGCAGGCCAACCAGGGTCACTGCCAAACCCACCGGGGTGAAATCGAACATGCCGTAACTGCCGGCCCCGGCGCTGTCGCGGAAACCGGAGACCACCAAGTTTGGCGGCGTGCCAATCAGGGTAGTCATGCCACCGAGTATCGTGGCGAAAGACAAGGGCATTAGCACCTTACCCGGGGCCAGGCCCTGTTTTTCCGCCATATCCGCCGCTACCGGCATCAACAGCGCCAAAGCCCCCACATTGTTCATAAACCCTGATAAAAGAGCACCGAGCCCAGTCAGGAGTAACATTGATACTGTGATATTGCCGCTTCGAGGCACTACCCGTTGGGCCAGGGCTCCCATAGCTCCGGTATTCTGCAGGCCACGACTGAGGATCAGCACGCAGGCCACAGTGACCACTGCCGGATGACCAAATCCAGTAAATGCTTTTTCAGGGGGAATTAATCCAAAAAACACACAAGCGAGCAGGGAAGAGAGCGCCACCATATCGTGGCGCCAAGGCCCCCAGATAAACAGCGCTATCGTAATCGCGATAATGATTAGAATAAGCAACTGATCTAGGGTCATAAATACGTATTTCCTGAATGAAGCACTCGTGAAGAATTCCACGGGGCAACTCATTCAGGGTATACAAGGATAAGGTATTGACGGGAATAAAGGCGCCGGAAGACCACTCTTCACTGATCGTTTAGAGGCATAATTTGCGCCAACCAAGTTCAATGGCTCGGTTTCAATGGAAGTCGAGAGCAATCTTCCAATAGTTTTATGGACCAATAGGAAATCTATATTTCTTATTACGATTAAGGGAAATTTTAATTGGACTTATGCTAATAGGGCAAAGTGTAAAATTAGATAAAAATATTGGAATATCTGGAGATATTTTCTGCCCAGGTATTTTAGTGGCGTCAAATTTCACCAAAAATTATGATATCCAAACCATAACGGATACCAAATTATTAATAACTGCTCCCTATTGAAATTCTCACCCTATTACTAACCATATCTTTTCTTCTTATTTATTAATTGAGCATAAAGGGCCCTGCCCTAAATTAACCTAAAGCGTTACATACACCTTCAGCTAATTAGCCACAAGTATTCGCGACTAATACTCTACTAGCTCCTCAATTATTGGTGGTGACATACCCTGGAGCCATTTTATTCGGTTAAGCGCTAAAGTGGATTGGCGTACAAACAAGCAAAAGCCTTACAATCGACCAAAGTTTCTTTGATTAACTCTATAAGAGCCTCAGAGTGGTCAGCCCTCATTAATGAGTGAAGCTCTCCACAGCAATATTGGAGACCCTCCTTGCGCAAAAATACTACGAATTACCGTGATCTATTCCTACACGATATTCCGCTGATGGATGTACGAGCACCGGTGGAGTTTCAGCGCGGAGCATTTCCCCATGCAGAAAACTACCCGTTATTAGACGACCAACAACGGGAGTTAATTGGTACCGAGTACAAACAGCAGGGGCAACAGGCTGCTATTGATTTGGGATGGCAACTAGCCACGGATAAAGTCGTAGAGCATAGGCTCAACGCTTGGAGTACATTTATTCATCGCCACCCTCAGGGTTACCTTTACTGTTTTCGTGGCGGCCTGCGCTCGCGCACTACACAGCAATTATTGCGAGATGTGGGAATTGATTATCCACTGATTGATGGTGGCTACAAGGCTATGCGCACCTATCTGCTCAGCCAGCTGGAAGGCCTGAGCCAGGAGCTGCCGCTGATCGTTATTGCCGGTCACACCGGCAGTGGTAAGACAGAGTTAATTCAGGGTGCAGAACGGGCACTCGACCTGGAGGGGATTGCCAGGCACCGCGGCTCCAGCTTTGGCCGTACGGGTTGTGATCAGCCTTCTCAAATCGATTTTGAAAACCAAGTGGGTATCGATTTACTCAAGCTGTCGCAAGCTACCGGACCAGTTTTTATCGAGGATGAAAGCCGGCTTATTGGCCGCTGTGCCCTGCCCCCAACATTACAAAATGCCATGAAAAACGCTCCCAGAGTCCTGGTGGAGGAGCCGCTGGAGCAACGAGCCCGGCGTATTGTGCAAGATTATGTTTGCGAGGCCCTGCCGCGCTTTAAAACTGCTGACAACTCCTCCGCAACGACATTGGGAGAAGAACTGCGCAACAACCTGAGTAAAATCCGCAAGCGCCTCGGTGGATTACGCCATCAAATATTGGATGCACAACTTATGGATGCAAATCGAGAATTACAACAGAGTGGAAACAGTGAGGCCTATATTCCACTGGTGATGTGTTTATTGCGAGAATATTACGATGGTGGTTACAACCACCTGATGGAAAAGCGTGACAGCCCTATCCTATTTCGCGGTAGTTTTTCAGAAGTGAAGGACTGGCTGAATCACAGGCGCGACTGTTAGTTAATGCGTAAAAATTTTAAGTGGATAATTTCCAGTAATGCATCGAGCAGAAAAGTAATTAATCACTCAAATGAAAAACACCGGGGAGGCAGCCCTAAGCCTCTCTTATACCTTGTGCGCCAAACGGTTTAACTTGAAACGGCGCAATAAAATCCAGTCCCGCAATTTATGCGGTAACCAGCGCGCAAGCCAGGGCAACAGGCGGCTGCGATTGCCGATACGCACCAGTGTGCGCGGCCGTTTACATAGTAGTTCACGTACTAACTTACGTGCCAAAGAACTGGCCAGGGTGGCATTTTGTTGAGATTCCTGTGCTCGGGCGCGTACCACCTCTTCCTGGCGCTTATACATTGAATCTGGGGGCAAGAGACCGCGCAATGATACTTCCGCGTGGCGGCCGAACTCCGAGGCAATAGCCCCAGGCTGTACCGTCATAACGCGAATCCCAAAAGGTTTTAGTTCCAGGCGCAAGACTTCCGAGAGTGTGTGCAGGGCCGCTTTGGAAGCGCAGTAGGCCCCAGAGAAAGGGGTAGCCAAAACACCGGATACGGAACCGATATTACAAATTACAGCACTCTTGCACGAGCGCATCAACGGCACACTAGCGCGCGCCAGTGCCAGCGGTGCAAATACATTGGTGCGAAATTGATTTTCCAGGGAGCGGGTATCCAGCTCCATCAGTGGGCCCATCTGCCCGTAACCGGCGTTGTTGATCAATATATCCAGACGACCGTAGGCGGCCTTGAGAGCGTGTAGCACCCGGTTAATATCTGCCTGGCTATTAACATCCAGAGCTTCGGTGGCGATACCCAGATCCGCCAATTCCTGCAGACTTTCCGGGCGCCGCGCGGTGGCGATAACAATTGTGCCGCGGCGGTGCAAAGCCAGGGCCAGCTCGCGGCCAATACCACTGGAACAGCCCGTAATCAGTGCGACTCTGTCGGGCGCCACATAGCCCCGGCCAATTTGGGCAAGGCTCTCTGCGGCAAAGCTATCAGGAGATTTTCGAAAACTGGAAACTGGTGGTTTGTTCACGGGGACTGCTCCGTTTACTGGTTCGAATCCTCCGACACGGCCTGGGGTTGCTCAATCAAGCCAATAATATTGCCGTAAGGATCGAGAAAACTCGCCATCAGTACGCCCTCGCCAACATCCACCACATCGCTGTGTTGTCGCGCACCCATGGCTCCAAGACGCTCGACCTGTGCGGCCATATCCGCAACCGCCCAGTAGGCGATCACCCCATCCGCGCGGCTGATCGCGCTGCGCGCATCCGGATTCAGGCCCAGTTCACAATGGCCGAGATGAAAACCCACATAGCAATCGCTATCGAAATAGGGTTCTTTCTGCAGCAGCTGCGCATACCAGGCACGGGCCTCTGCAATATCTGTTACACCGTAAATTACTGTACTCAGGCCGAGAAACTGCTCCATTAGGACACCCCGTTGTTTAATTTTTATCCGCTGGGTGGGGCACTATGGCGCAGCTTATTGCAGCTCCTGCTCCAATTGCTCCAGCAGGTCGATGGGTTCCAGCTCCACACCGTCCAGCTCATTGTTCCAGTTCAGCCCCACCAGCAGGACATCCTCGTGCATACCGGTGAGCCAGTCATCCATAAATTCTTCCAGGTCGATAGCTACCGCCTGGTAATCCGCCCAATCGCCCTCACAGTGTGCCTGGGCAAATTCCCGCTGGGACCAAAAGGGCATCACCTCGGTCTGTGGGCGCTTTTCGGATTCGCACAACGCAAAGCCCTCTTCCCCCTGCAGCGCCCAGACGCAGCCCTGTTCGGCAGCCTCTGGCAAAAAACGTGCGCAGTTTTCTTCAAAATCATCAGTTAAGGGTTCGCTTTGCATAACATCTTCGCTTGATTAGTTTGCCAGCAGTTTACGCCAGTTTGCCCCCCGCACCAACGCACAGGCCACTGCTCTGGCATCAGGTAAAACTGCTTTACCTCCGCTCCTCAGGACTTTTTAAATGACACACAGAGACGGAAAAAAATTGAATAAATGGCTTTAGGAATCCAGCTCAAATACCGCCATGGATTCCACATGGGCTGTTTGCGGAAACATATCCATAACACAGGCCTGCTTAAGACGGAAACCCAGCTGCGTCAATTCCCCCGCATCCCGGGCCAGGGTCGCCGGGTTACAAGATACGTAAACAATTTTCTGCGCCTTAAAGCGGGCGATACCACGCACCGCCTGCAGGGCGCCATCGCGCGGTGGGTCCAGCAAAATTTTATCGAAGCCGTCGCTGGCCCAGGCCTTTTTCACCATTTCCTCGTTCAGGTCGGCAGTGTGAAAGCGCACATTGTTCAGCCCATTAAGTTCGGCATTATCCTTGCCCCTTTGAGTGAGAGCACCCAGGCCTTCGATACCGATGACCTCCCCGGCGCGGCGTGCCAATGGCAGGGTGAAATTTCCCAATCCGCAGAAAAGATCCAGCACCCTCTCGCCGGGTTGCGGGTCCAATAACTGCACAGCGCGGCTCACCATCTGTCGGTTGACCTCGAAATTCACCTGGAAGAAATCCATCGGCTGGAAGTGCAGGCTCAGGTCAAATTCCGGCAGACGATAACTGAGGTAATTCTCGCCATTCTCTGGCCACAGAGGCTGAATTGAAGCCGCATCACCAGGTTGTATATACATGTGTATACCTGATAATTTAGCGAAGTCTTGCCAGCGCTGTCGATCCCTTTCCGATAAAGGCTGCAGGTGTCGTAACACTAAGGCCGCCACATCATCACCGACCGCCACTTCCAACTGGGAAAAGTGCGCGCGCCCCTCGCTCTCCGCCACCAGTTGCTTCAACGCGGGAATATGTTGAGCGATGGAGGGGTGCAAAACATGGCACTCATCGATATCGGTCAAATCGTTGCTGCGCTTTTTGCGAAAACCAAAAACGAGTTTTTTACCTTTTGCCGATTTCACCAGGCGAATACCGATACGCGCCTTGCGCCGGTAACCGTAAGGTTCTGCCAGCAGAGGAGGTAAAATTTCCTCAGGTTTAATACCACCAAAACGGGCCAGCTGATCCAACAGGATTTTTTGTTTTTCGACAATTTGCGCATTGGCCTGCAGGTGTTGCAGGGAGCAGCCCCCGCACAGGGACACATGGGGGCAGCGCGGTTCACAGCGCAGTGGCGAAGCCTGAATTATCTCACTGGTAACACCCTCATCGAAGCGAGCCCGATGAGCGCTATAACGAAAACGCACTTCTTCACCAGGCAGGGCGTTATCGATAAATACTGTTTTTTTACCCACACGGGCAAGACCGCGCATATCGTGGCTGAATTTTTCCACGCAGGCTTCTGCCTGGGTGGGCAAAGATTTTTTTACCGTCTTACGCGGAGTGATAAAACGCGGTTTTCTGCTCATAGGAAATTACTGAATATTCAAAACATCTGAAATCAATGGGACCTGTCGGTAAAGTCTATACCGTGAGGCGGTGGCCGTTATCACGCAGCCAGCGGCGCAGCTCTTTATAGCGGGGGCAAACACTTTGAACCAGCAGCCAAAAATCGTGGCCGTGGTTATGGTGGCGCAAATGGCTGACCTCATGGGCCACCAGATAATCCACCACCGGTTCCGGTGCCAGGCATACCAGCCAGTTGTATTGCAGGTCTCCACGAATACTGCAGTGCCCCCACTTACTCTTGGTGCGGCGAATTCGCAGTGTGGAAAACTGCAAGTCCAGTTGTTCGGCCAAGCACTGGGACTTTTCTGTTAATAGGGCCAACGCCTCGCGCTGGTAGAGGCGCTGTAGGGCCCCCTGTAATTGCTGCGCTGTGGGGGTTGGCGATAAGGTATAGAGATGAATGGCCTCTTCGGTGATTGCCGCACCACCCCGATTAGACGCGCGCTCCAAGGGGCGCATTTTACCCAGCCAAGGAAAGTGCTCACCAAACTCAAACCGATATTGTGGCACCTGTGCCGCACGCTGGTTGGCAGCGAGCAATTGGGCGCGTACCCACTGGATATTTTCCTGCAAAAACTGATGGCCGTGGCGGGCAGCGCAGCGCTGAGGAATACGAACTTCCACGCCGGATTGAGCCAATACCAGACCCAGGCGCTTGCGCCTTGCCGAACGCACCAAGCGGTAGGGAATATCTTCAAAAAAATATTCCCGCACTTCACTCATAAAAACCGCCTCAATAAAACCCGGTAAAGTTTACCCAGCAGCATGAGCCACAACTGCCATGGTAATTCGGGAGATACAACTCAGTTTGCCATTGGGGGCGTAAATCAGAATTTCCCACACCTGGCTGGTGCGCCCGATATGTACCGGCTTGGCCCGGCCAGTAACTTCACCCTCCGGCACAGGACGCAGATGATTGGCATTAATCTCCTGGCCAACGCAGTAAAACTTACTGGTATCCACCAGCAGATTGGCACCGATAGATCCCAGGGTTTCCGCCAACACCACATTGGCACCGCCATGTAGAATACCGAACGGCTGGCGAGTGCGATGATCCACCGGCAACTTGCCCTCCAGGTAATCCTCACCGATTGCGGTAATCTCCAGGCCCAGATACCCGGGCATACACTGGGCGGTGCCCCGGTTAATCTCTTCCAGGGTGGGAGTAACGTGCCAAATTGCCATGGGAATAACTCTCTTGAAAATCCAAACTGGGGTCGGGGGAAATGACTGAATTGACTTGCCATATCAGCCCACTAAATTCACCAGTAAAAAAAACCGGATGAAAAAAAGCCGCGCGGATAAAAACCCGGCGTGAAATAGTCTGGGCCGAAAAGGCCATAGCGGTGCAGTTCTAAATCCAACATGCGCAACTCCCATTCGAGTCGGCTGTGCTGGAAGTAAAGCGCACGCCTCTGGTTGTCGCTATCACTGTGCCTAAGGGCCTGATGTAGGGAGTAAAGCTCACGTTCTAAATTATCCCGACGCCACAATAAATCGCGATACTCCTGCGCTACGCGATAGTCGGCCAGGCCACGCTGGTAATTCTGCAAAAAAATATCTGCGGTGGGCCCAGTGCATACGCCCTCATATTTTCGCCCCTGACGTCCCTGAGCGTAGCCATTTTCAGCGGTACAAAATTGTTCCACGCCCTCTTCGTGGCCCTGCAACCAAGCCTCGCTGTCCACATAGATTTCGTAACTTTGGCATTCCTTGGCGATATCGTACACCAGCGCCTGGGAGCGCCCGCGGGCGCCGTCATGTAGGCCGCGCTCATACCAGAGCCCACTGCGGCAATCCGCCTCGGAAATAACAGCGCAACCACTAATAGCAGTGGCCAGTGTCAACAGGAAAACACTCAGCTTTATAGGCATGGGAAGGGGCTCCCGATAGATTATTGTTTTGCCGGTACCACCTATCAGCCGAAACGTTTATCGGCGACGAACGGATTGGTCTGACGCTCCTGACCAAAAGTGGACATAGGACCGTGACCCGGGACAAAGCGTACATCGTCACCCAGTGGCCACAGGCGCTCGGTGATCGAACGAATCAAAGTGTCGTGATCCCCCTGGGGGAAATCGGTGCGGCCAATAGAACCAGCAAACAGCACATCGCCCACCAGTGCCAACTTGCTCGGACGATGGAAAAAGATCACATGTCCCGGGGTATGGCCAGGGCAGTGATGCACCTCCAGCTCCTGGTCGCCGACAGTCACGGTATCACCCTGCTGCAACCAGCGATCGGGGGTGAACACCTCCACTGAGGGAAAACCGAACATCTGCGCCTGCACCGGCAACTGCTCGATCCAGAAACCATCGCCCTCATGGGGGCCCTCAACCGGCAACTGCAATTGTTTAGAGAGCGCCGCAGTACCACCCACGTGATCCAGATGACCGTGGGTAAGCAGGATTTTCTCAATGTTGAGCCCGCGCTCTTGCGCAGCCGCCAGAATTTTGTCGAGGTCGCCACCCGGATCCACCACTGCGGCACGCTTGCTATCTTCGCACCAGAGCAGGGTGCAATTCTGCTGAAAAGGAGTGACCGGGACCGAGTGAAATTGCAGCGACATGGTAAAACCCATCCTTATTCGGGAGTAGTGGCTAGATTCGGGAGTAGTAGCTAGTGCCGCGATTATACCGCGACTGCCCGCCGAGATCGCTGTGCGGATGCGTCTGCCTTCGGCTTGGTGTTTTGCAGAAGAGTGCTCAGGTCCTTGCCGAGCTGCTCCCACACCAATTCATTGCGCCAGTAATCCTCCGGTGGCAGTAGCTGCGGACCGGCCAGGGCATTGTCTGGATCGGACAGTGGCCTTGTCGCGTAATCCCGAAATACCGCTTGGTTGTAACTGGGGCTGAGAGGCTTAAGAGGCCAGCCGAGCAGGTCATTCGGATGATAGAAATTTTTCCAGCGGAATTGATACCCGCGGGAGGCCGTAGCCACCGCCTGGATCTGATCGCGCTGCTTGGCCCCAAACCACAGCGGCGTGCCGGCCCCGAGGGTATACCAATGGCTGAGCGTTTTCAGGCGTAAAAAGCGCTCCCGCGCGGAGCCCTTGCGCACCTCGGCTGGCCCGCCATCGCGCCAGACACCGTGGTTAACGCTGGGCCGCTGGGCATCCCACAAATAGTTGGACAAGCTAATACAGCTGGCCGAATGACTGATAAGCAACACCGGAGCGCAATCGCCAGCGGCGGCTGCAGCCTTTTGTAGAGTTTGATAAATGGCTGTCTGGGTCCTCTCGTAGAGACCACTACGGCTATGGATATCCCCCAATTGCGCCGAGTTCTCAGCCAGGGTGTTGAGCAGGAATTTGCGCGCGCGCAGACTATCCACCTCGCACTTGCGCATATCTTCAAATACTCGCTGGGTATTACCAGGCAGTGCTTCCACAGTAGGAAAAGTATCGCAATGAAGGCGCGCCCAGTCGTCACCCAGGTTTTCCCTGAGCATGGAAAACAAGTGCTTTACACAGTTCCTGTGTGCGGCATCCACAGCCGGCGCTGCCAAAACCACAATATCGGCCATAACTCCCTCTTTTTTATTATTGCTGTCGAAGCCGCACCTACCTCCCTGACGGCATCAGTTATTCACCAAATTTTTTTCGGAAATAACTCTGTTTTTTCATAATCCAGTGATCCAAGAATCCCCCACTGCGTACAAACGTTCGTGTATTACGGCAACGAATGTCAGCCGGGAAAGCAGATAACGCTGTCGGGTAGCTCTACGCCGGTCTCGGTGAACACAGGGATGTGTTCCTGACACCGGACATCGCAAGCCAAAAACTGGCCGCAGGGTCTCTTTCTGATGGTTTTGTCTCTTTGGGCTGGATCGGTAAGACTGACTGGATCCGCCGATCAATATACCGTCATAAGCAAAGCCACTTCTAGTATTAGCCAAAGAGAATCCAGCAAGTCGTCCTATCCTCAGCGCAAATCTGTCACAAAAGCGCTCTGCTAGTGCATAATATCCCTGTATAAAAATCAGACATTTAAAACAATCCTGCCCGCAGCGATGCTTTTAACTTCTAAATACAGCCTGCCGGACTGCCCCGAGCATACCCTGGTGCGCCCGCGCTTACTGGCACTGCTCGACGACAGCCACAGCGACCAGCTGCTGCTTGTGACGGCACCGGCGGGCTACGGTAAAACCACGCTGGTCACTTCCTGGGCCTCGGCGCAGGAAAATCCAATGGCCTGGTATACCCTCGATGCCAGCGACAATGAACCGAACCAGTTTTGTCGCTATCTGGTAGAAAGCGTGCATCGCGCTACCGGCAATGGCGTACCGCAAACCTGTCGCTTATTGGCGGCGCCACAAAGTCCGGATCCAACAACTGTCATCAGTCATCTGCTGGGTGAACTGCGCAGCTTGCCCAGCGAACTGCGCATAGTGCTCGACGACTACCACCATATCGACAACCAGGCAGTGCACAGCGTCACTCGCTTCCTGTTGCGCCACGCACCGCCAGGCGTCGGGGTCCTTCTCACCAGCCGCAGCCAGCCGCCCCTGGGGCTAGCCACCCTGCGCGTACAAGGCCGCCTATTAGAGCTGGGCAGCGATCAACTGGCCCTGAATACCGAAGAGATCGCACGTCTTCTCAAGCAGCGCTTGCCATTTAATCTCGATGGCGACCGCGCCGCTCAACTGCACCACCTGAGCGAGGGTTGGCCACCGGCGGTACAACTGTTCGCCCTGTCGGTGCGCGATCGCCAAGAAGTAGACCGCTACCTGACGGAACTGGAACAGGGCCACAGCCATATCCTCGACTATCTGGCCGAAGAAGTGCTGGAAAGGCTGGAGCCAGAGCTGCGCGAGTTACTCGCGCGCACTTCGATCCTCACCCGTGTCAATGCCCAGCTGGCGGAACGCCTGAGTGGCCGCGACGATGGCCAACAACTGCTGGAAGAAGCGGCGCGGCGCGGACTCTTCCTGCAGGCACAGGACTCCAGTCGCCAGTGGTTCCGCTTCCACCCAGTCTTCGCCCGCTTCCTGCAGCGCCAGCTCACCAATCGAGAGCAGCTGTTGCACCTGCACGCTCTCGCTTGTGATTCCTGGCAAGAAATGGAACAACCGGTGGAAGCCCTGCGCCATGCCCTCGCTGGCAGTGACCGCGAGCGCCTGTGTCAGCTGCTCGATAGCCAGGGAGAAATACTGCTGCGCGGCGGGCAATCGCGCTTGTTGCGTGATTGCCTGGAATGGCTCGGCAGTGAGGCGTTGCAGCAGAGTGCGCGCTTCACCCTGCTCTCGGCAAAAATGGCGCGGGAGAATTTTGAATACGACCAGTGCGAAAAAATGCTCGCCACCGCCGAGAGCTGGCTGCAACGGCAGGACCCACAGCAATGGCGCCAGTTTGAAGGGGCCTTCGCCACCATGCGCGCCCAGGTGGCCATCGCTCGCGGCCAGACCCTGCAGGCCAAAGAGTATGCCGAAGAGGCCCTGGGACTTTTACAGCCCAACCAACTAGGCGAGCGGATTTCGGCACTGCTTGTCACCGGTGAGACCAGTTTTTGCCTGGGCGCATTAGAGCCCGCCGCGACCCATATGTTGGAGGTGGAGGCCCTGGCTATTGCTGAAGGAGATATTCCCAGTGCCGCCTGGGCTATCTGCCAACAGAGTGAGATCGCCTTCGCCCAGGGGCTTCTACAAAAATCTGCCTCACTGCAGAAAAAGGTGTCCAACCTGGTGCAAAAACACCACCTCTCCACCCTGCCCATCGCCGAGTTTGTCTGCCGCCTGCTCGGACAGCTGCAGTGGGAAAAGGGGGATTTGGAGAGCGCCGAGCACTCGGCCCGGCGGGGCATGCAGATCAACCGCAAGGTAGGTGAACACTGGCTACTACCGGAATACACGCTGCTGCTGAAGCTCGCCCAGGCGCGCGGAGAAAAAGAGGAATCGCTGGAGTGGCTGGCCCGCATCGACCGCTTACTCTCAGATGGGCGCTACCACCGCGATTGGGTTGCCAATGCCGATGCCGCGCGTATTCGCACCTGGCGCGCCCTGGACAACCAACAAGCCATTGCCAGCTGGTTGGAGCAAGCTGCGCCAGTTGCGGACAGGCCCAGTAATCACTTTGAACAGTGCCACGGCCGCAACCATGTGCGCGCACTGATTGAACTGCACCGCTGGTCCGACGCCAATCGCCTGCTGAGCCGCCTGCAACAGGTCGCGGAAGAGTGTCATTTAATCACCGATTGCCTGCGCAACCGTGTGCTGGAATCCCACCTGTTGTGGCTGCGCGAACAGTACGGTGAGGCCGTGGAGGCCATTAGCGAGGCACTACTGCTGGCCGCAGGTAGAGGATTTCGCGCCAGCTTTCTACAAATTGGCAAACCCCTGATTGTGATTCTCAAGGCTGCGCTGGAACGGGGCTTGGATGAGGCATCCACCGACAAGGCCCAAGTACTGATTAAACTCGCCCAGCAACAGCCGGAGTTGGACGGTGGCATTCGTATTGAGCTGGACGACACTATTATTCGCGAGATTCTCGCCAGCGACGCGGTACCGGATTTTCTGCGTCACTCACCACTCACTCCAAGGGAGTGGCAGGTTTTAAACGCTATTCATTCAGGCCTTTCGAACGAGCGTATCGCCAGGCACTTCAAAGTGGCGCCGAGTACCATCAAAACCCACATCCGCAGCCTCTACCAAAAGCTGGATGTCAAAGACCGCCAGGAAGCGATTACCCTGGCCGAACAAATGCTGCGCTCGGTGCAGGACCGCCCATAGGAATAACTGCAAGTCGAGGCACAAGGATGTGCGCAAAACTCCACCGCAGGATTTCTGCACATCTCTATTTGAGCAGTTCCCGAAACTTGTTACTCCTGCTCTAAATCCCCCCGGTCAGCCCCTCCCCCCCTCTATGGGGAGGAGGAACGCGGCTCCGCCCTTCGCCATACTCACCCTATCCTTTCCTGAGTGGGCCCGCCCCACCCTTCGAATAATGAGACAAGGCAGTAATCCATGAGCGGCAACAGCACCGAGTGGTGGCGCAACAGCGTTATTTACCAGATTTACCCCCGCAGTTTCTGCGACGCCAACGGCGATGGTATCGGCGACCTGCCAGGTATCACCCAGAAGCTGGATTACGTGAAATCCCTCGGTGTGGACGCTATTTGGATATCCCCCTTCTTTAAATCCCCCATGGTGGATTTTGGGTATGACGTGGCGGACTACCGCGATGTGGACCCGATTTTCGGCAATCTGCAGGATTTCGACTGCTTAATTGAGGCCGCCCATGCCCGCGGCCTGAAAGTTATTATCGATCAGATTCTGAGCCACACCTCAGATCAGCACCCCTGGTTCGAGGAGAGCCGCTGCAGCCGCGACAACCCCAAAGCCGACTGGTATGTGTGGCAGGACCCTAAAGCCGATGGCAACCCGCCCAATAACTGGGTATCTGTTTTCGGTGGTGGCTCCTGGCGTTGGTGTACCCGCCGCCGCCAATACTACCTGGCCAACTTTCTCAAAGAGCAACCGGATCTCAATGTGCACAACCCCGAGGTGCAGGCGCAGTTGCTGGCGGATATGAAATTCTGGCTGGATCGCGGTGTGGATGGTTTCCGCCTGGATGCGGTGAATTTTATCTTCCATCAACAGGCCCTCAGCGATAATCCTCCCCGCCCGCTTAAGCTGGATCAAAAAGGACTGCCGCCGGTCAATCACTACGATTACCAATGGCACAAGAACGACAAATCCCAGCCAGAAAACCTGGTGTTTTTACAGCGTGTGCGCCAGCTGATGGATCAATACCCGGGTACCGTTACCGTGGGCGAAGTGGGTGACGATAATACCCATAAGATCATGGCGGACTACACCACGGAACAGCGCCTACATATGGCCTATTCCTTCGATTTATTAACCGAGGATTGCAGCGCGCAATTCCTGCGAGATACCCTGGAAAAGAACCGCGCGGTAATTGAAAAAGGATGGCCCTGCTGGTCCATTAGCAATCACGATGTGCCGCGCTCTATCACCCGCTGGAACCGCGGCCTTAGTCCGGAGCTAGCGCAAAAGCGCGCGCCCCTGTTCCTACTGATGCAACTTGTACTGCGCGGTAGCGTATGCCTGTATCAGGGGGAAGAACTGGGTCTGGCGGAAGCGGATATCGCCTTTGAGGATTTGGTGGACCCCTACGGTATTAACCTTTGGCCCGAGTTCAAAGGTCGCGATGGCTGCCGCACGCCTATGCCCTGGACCGATACCGCTGATCAAGCCGGCTTCACCAGCGGGAAACCCTGGTTACCGATTTCCCAGAGTCACCGGAACTTAGCCGTGAACCTGCAGCAAGACAGCCAGCACTCCATGCTCAACCAGTTCCGTGCATTGATAAAATGGCACCGGCAACTGCCCCAAAGTCTGGCAACCGCACAACAGGAAGTACTCGATACCGGCAATGATTTATTGGTGTTCGTGCGCCGCGCAGATAAGGAAGTGTACCTGGTCGCCCTGAACCTAGGCGCCACTGAGGAAAGCTACGCTCTGCCACAAGAGTTTTTTGGGGCCGAGGATATTACTCCAGGCCTGTTTGCAATGGAGCTGAGAGAAAACACGCTGGTTTTGCCCGCCGCTGGCGCCGGTGTATTGCGAAACAATAATTAACTTCAGGCTTTAACAGCCCGTCAAAAAATTTTACCAGCTGGTGGCAACAACCACCGGCTGCCAATTTCAGAAAAACGGCAGTATCTCTCCCAGGGCTATAAGTTGGTTTTTCTGTCTCTCTGCAACGTCATTTATCCTTTCGACGTCTGCTTCTCCGCCGGCCCAAAGCCGGCTTTTTTACTTTGCTATGCGCCTCATAGATCAGATTGCTTCCAGAGCTACCTTAGCCTGAGTTAAGGCAGTCTCTTTGTGGTCATCCCCCATATTCAGCCCTTCAGCATAAATGACCGTGACATCGTCAATGCCAATAAATGAGAGAAAATGCTTGATGTAGGGCACATGAAAATCAATAACAGAATCTTTATAGAAACCCCCAGATGTCGTGACCAAGACCACTTTGGTATCTCTAATCAAACCCTCTGGTCCATTTTCTGTGTACGTAAAAGTCACTCCGGCCCGCGCTAAGTGATCAAACCAAGCTTTCAGAGTAGATGGGCTACCAAAGTTATACATGGGTGCTGCAATCAGTACCGTATCTGCATTTTTGACCTGTTCAATAAGATTGTTCGAATACTCCGTTAGCTCTTTCTGGGCTGCACTTTTCTGTTCCTCAGGGGTGAAGAAGGCACTTACCATTTCACCGCTCAAATGCGGAACTGGGTTAAGACTTAAATCCAACTCGGTGACTTCAGTGGCAGCCTGTCGTGACAGCCAGTGCTTAGCCAGTGACCTGGAAGTCGAATGGTCCCCTAAGGCAGAGGCATAAACGGCAAGAATTTTGTGACTCATAGTCTCTCCAGCTAGTGAACATCAATGATGCGGAGACTATAATCTCTGCAAATTGGCAACTAAAGTATCAATTTATGCAATTTATAATTGCATAAATGCAAAATGATGGACTGGAACGATCTTCGATACCTGATAGCCGTGGCAGATCACGGCTCCCTACAGAGTGCAGCCAAAGCCTTGGGGGTAAACCATTCCACCGCCTGGAGGCGTCTACAGGCCTTGGAAAAAGATCTTGGCTGCCAGCTTTTCGTGGCAGACAGGCAGGGCTATTTCCTCACAGACGAAGGGAATTCGGCTTTAGAACACGCCAGAAAAGCCGCCGAGAATATCAATGCCATTGCCTTGAATACCGGCATTAAAAACCTGGAAATGGAAGGCATTATCCGTATTACCTCAATCGGCTCTTACTCTTATGAGGTGATCCCAAAACTCTGTGCCGCCTTTCGCTTACACCACCCCAAAGTTGAATTTGAACTCATAGACTCGGCGGAACACCTATCACTGGAGAAGAGGGAGGCGGACATTGCCTTTCGTGGATCACCTAGTGCTCCGGATAACCTCATTGCCAAGAAGCTCTTTGATATCAACTGGCATATTTTTGCCCATCCAGACTTGGTTAGCGGTCCAATGACACTGGATGAGATTAAGCAGCAGAATATTATTGGTTATCGCGGCTTGAGTTTGCCGATTGGTCGCTGGAGTGAAAAAATATTTAAGAATAGCCGCAAAGTAATTTACTGTAATTCGGTAATGGCGGCGGCAGGTGCAACCAATGCAAAACTGGGTTTTGCCATTTTGCCCGAAGGGGACCAAAAAATGGTGCAACCTTACAAACTAAAGAAAGTATTCGAGCTTAAAGAGTTCCAAAGCCATTTCTGGTTACTTTCTCATCCTCAAATGCGCAATTCAGCACGCGTTAAAGCCTTTTGGGACTTCAGCCTGGACACCTTTAAAAAAGGATGTCTTTAAGCTGATCAAGCTGAAAATTATTAGCTACGGGTGTCCATCAGATCACAGCCTATAATGTTCCATTAATATGGATGCACCGCCCAATCACTCAATAACGATTAGCCGTATTTAACCCCAACTGTCGTTAACAGGCGGACCATTCGACGGGAAATTATTTTCAACAGGCGGAATCGATCCGTGCCAATACCCGGGCCAAAATCCGAAAGCGGAAACGCCAGTAAAGCCGACTTAAAAGGCTCCCAGGTTGACCTGCAGAAAGCCGATTTACCCTCCATTTACCAGGCACTCAACACCTCACCTCAGGGGTTAAGCCAGGCCGAAGCCGAGACACGTCTACAACGATATGGCCCCAATAGCATCCAGGAGAAAGAACAAAGCGCACTACTCAAGTTTCTGCGTTTTTTTTGGGGGCCCATTCCCTGGATGATCGAAGCCGCCGCCCTGCTATCGGCACTTATCGGTCACTGGCCTGACTTCGCCATTATTATGGCGCTACTACTTTACAACGCGGTGGCGGGATTTTGGCAGGAGCACAAGGCCTCCAATGCCCTGGCCGCGCTCAAGGCCAGCATGGCGCCACAGGCGGAGGTGTTGCGCGACGGTAGTTTTCATACCATTGACGCCGCCGATGTGGTTCCCGGGGATATTGTACGAATCAAGCTCGGCCAAGTGGTGCCCGCAGATGTGCGCTTTGTCGACGGCAAATCCATCAGTATCGATCAGGCTGCACTTACGGGTGAGTCATTGCCGGTCAGCAAAAAAATAGGAGACATCGGCTATTCCAGTAGTATCGCCAAGCGCGGCGAAATGACCGCCGTTACAATTGGCACCGGGCGTAATACTTTTTTTGGCCGCACCGCAAAGCTGGTAGCCGGTGCCGGCCAAGGCGCCTCCCACTCGCAAAAAGCCGTTACTCATATTGGCGATTTCCTGATAGTGCTGTGCCTGGTGCTGGCTTTGTTACTGGTAGGTACCCAGCTCTATCGGGATATCGTGGTGGCCCCCAGCTGGCACTGGTCGGACATTATTAATATTTTACGCACAGTCCTGGTGCTATTAATTGCCTCGATTCCCGTAGCAATGCCCTCAGTGATCACTGTCACCAACGCACTCGGTGCCCTGGCGCTATCCCGAAAAAAAGCCATAGTCTCGAGACTGGAGTCTATAGAGGAGCTTGCCGGGGTCGATATACTCTGCTCCGATAAAACCGGAACGCTCACCAAGAACCAACTAAGCCTGCACGACCCCAAATTATTTGCCGCCAAGAGCCCGGAACAGTTAATTCTCGCCGCGGCGCTCGCATCGGAAAAAGGTTCTAGTGATCCGATCGATCAGGCAATTTTTGCCGGCCTCAAAGATAAGAAAGCACTGAATAATTACCAGCTTAAAGAGTTCACTCCTTTCGACCCAGTAATCAAGCGTGCCCAGGCCCAAGTAGTCGATGACAGTGGAAACTCTTTGTTTTATTGCAAAGGTGCGCCCCAAGCGGTAATGCAATTGTGCAAGCTCAGTGGTGATAATGAAAAGAAAGCCTCAGACTGCGTGCAGGAACTCGCCGCACGGGGTTTACGCTCCCTGGGTGTGGCGAGTTCCAATGATGGGAAAAGCTGGAACTTTCTTGGCATCCTCTCTTTAGAAGATCCGCCTCGGGATGATTCCAAACAAACCATCAGCCGCGCCAGGGAGCACGGGCTGCAGGTAAAAATGATTACTGGCGACGACGTCGCTATCGGCAAAGAAATCGCTGCTCAGGTGGGTATTGGGCAGAATATTTACGCCGCTGCCGATGTTTTTACAGACTCGGAGAATATGGACCACTTATCCAAGCAGGTGGTCGATTGTGTCGAGCGCGCCGATGGCTTTGGCCGTGTTTTCCCCGAGCATAAATACGCTATCGTAAAAGCCTTACAAGAGAGAGGGCACCAGGTGGCAATGACCGGCGACGGTGTCAACGATGCGCCTGCCCTAAAACAAGCTGATTGCGGAATTGCCGTTAGTGGCGCCACCGATGCGGCCCGTGCCGCAGCGGCGATTATTCTCACCGCTCCGGGCCTCTCCACTGTAGTGGATGCTATTGACGAAGCACGCAAGATCTTTGAACGCATTATTAATTATGTGCTCTTTCGGGTATCCATGACCCTGGATATTATGGTGGTGGTGGTGTTTGCCACTATCCTCTTCGGTTTTTCTCCCCTCACCCCAGTCATGATCGTATTAGTAGCACTGCTTGACGATATTCCCATTATGACTATTGCCTACGACAACACCCTGCTGCCGAAAGAGCCCGTGCACTGGGAAATGCGCGATTTATTATTGGGTTCAACCATTATCGGCCTTTTTTCTATCGCACAAACCATGGGACTGCTTTTGATTGGTATGGAATGGCTACAAAACAGCCAATGGCAATCCTGGATACCCCTGGATAAGTCTCAGATCCAAACGATTATTTTTTTACAAATTGTTGCCGGCGGCCATTTACTACTTTTTGTCGTGCGATCTCGCTCTGCCTTCTTCGCAAAGCCACTGCCCGCAATGAAGTTATTTATCGCTATTGTCGGTACTCAGGCGCTCACGGTTTTGATGTGTGGATTTGGTTGGCTGGTACCTGCTATTCCCTGGCGTATTATCGGGCTCGTTTGGCTCTATATGATTTTGTGGATGTTTATTCTGGATCTGGTGAAGAAGCTACTCTATCAACGTCTGCAGGATATTTAATCCAACCTGCATGGACAAATCATTTAACTTACCATGAAGAAATAAAACTATGAATTGCTTCGAGGCATTCCAGGTAAAATCCGGCAGCAAGGTACAGTTAGATAAGATCGATGCCAGTTTTAAAGATTGCTATAAAAATCGCGAAGAGGCCCAGCCAGTCATTGATAAATTGGATGAAAGAATTCGCGCACAGCAATATCTTATGTATGCCGAGCACAAGCGCTCCCTATTGATCTGCCTGCAGGGTCGGGATGCCTCCGGTAAAGATGGCACTATTAATCATGTGCTTGGAGCAATGAATCCCCAAGGCTGTACGGTAACCAGCTTCAAGCAGCCATCTAAAGAAGAAGCCGCCCATGATTTCCTGTGGAGGTGTCACAAAGTCACCCCTGCACAGGGACATGTGGCAATTTTTAACCGATCCCACTATGAAGATGTATTAATTCAACGGGTGCATAATATGGTACCAGAGAGCATCTGGTCCAAGCGCTACGATCATATCAACCACTTCGAACAATTATTAGCCGACCACAACACCCTGGTATTAAAATTTTTCCTGCATATTGATGCAGATGAACAACTGAAACGCTTTAAACAGCGTATTGATGACCCAAGCAAACACTGGAAAATCAGCGAGAGCGATTATACAGAGGCAAGCTACTGGGATGCCTACACCCAGGCTTTTGAGGATATCCTAAAAAAATGCAGCCACTCTCATGCTCCATGGTTTGTCATTCCCGCAAACCACAAATGGTTTAGGAATCTTGCGATTGCCTCCATAGTGGCAGATGCAATGGAGTCCTTAAAAATGACTTTTCCCAAGCCCAGCGTGGATATCAATGAAATCAAGAGGAAATATCACCAGCTGGACAAAAAGGAACTACAGGAAGGGCTAATAAATACCCTCCCTTCAAAAAACAAATGATCTTAAAATATAGAACCACTTGATCAACAAATCAGGACATAATACTACTGCCTGCTTGCACCCAATTAATCCTTTTTATCACCTAAATATTTAGCATTAAAAATTTTATCAAATGCATCATATACAGCAAGATGCAGCGTATCGCCATGATCCAGCTGTTCAAAATAACCGAAGTGTATATTATTTTTATTATTATCTAATTTATTGAATAAAGTTCTTGCCAGCCGCTCCATGACCTCCCCTTCTTTCCCCACACCTACATAGACCGACTTATCATCACAGCAATCTTTAGGAACTTGTTTCAAAAGAGACTCTCCGCTCCACCACAAGCTTGGACTAATAATGATGTAATTATCGAAGAGATCTGCATGTTTAAATAGAATTTCTGTAGCCAAAAGCCCCCCAAGGGACTGGCCAATCAAAGTAGAATCTCCATTTACACGATAATTATTTTCAATTAGAGGCTGAACTTCTCTATCAAGAAAACCTATAAAATTATCCGAACCACCAGAGGTTGGAAACTCTTGCCTATCCAGCTTCTTAGCCGAGGGGAATGTAAAATCCCGTTTCCTGTCTACATTTACGACTCCAACAAGAATCGATTCCGGTAGCATATTAATCCAGGAAAAGGACCCAAATTGCAACAAACCAGCTATATGAACAAAATCTTCATTCATAGAACCATCTAAAAGATAGATTACCGGGTAACTTCTTTTAGTATCGCGTTGATAACTCGCTGGTAGGTAAACATTCAACGTGCGCTTTTCATCTAAGATTGCGGATGAAAAGCTTATCGAATCGCCAACTATCAAGGGTGACTTGTCAACCTCTACCCCCAAAGAGAAAGAGGACATCAAAAATAAATACGTAAAAATCCAACACCTGAACATGAGCTCACCCCATATGAAATTTTATTTTTGTTAATAAAAAAGTAAGGCTTACCCAAATACACACCTATCAAACCAACAATGTTTAACTTTAAGCCCGCCTCAACCTTACTCGATATACTACATCTATACGGGGGAACACTTAACCACAAAAACAACAAACTGAAAAGCTATTGATGATGCAGAAATCATCTTCTATCTATGATTTTTTTAATCTTTCCTGATTTCTGACTAATTATACCAGGCTGAAGGATATCTATATTTAGTCTTGAAGCAGACTCAAGCCCAAGAAATATCATACGAAGCGTTAGATCAAAACTAGTCAACTCTCTATAAAACTCACCCGCCAAATACTCTTTCTCCTGATCATCAACATTATCTTTAGCTTCAATTTTAAATGATAATTGATCGTGCCCATCAATCTTATCTATAATGCAATGGTAAAAGGAGCTGAGCCCAGGAATGGCTGTAACAATATTTTCCAAAACAATTGGATATATATTTCCCCCATTGATTGTGAACATATTATCGCGACGCCCTCCGATGGGGCCCAAATAGGCTCCAGTTTGGCCACACTCACATGGCTCCTTATACATTTCAACCAAATCGTGTGTGTTATAACGAATCAAAGGAAGAGCTTCACGTTTCAGCGCTGTTATTACTAATTCCCCTGTAACGCCATATTCACATAACTTACCCGTATCTGGATCAATAACCTCTACATGAAAAAAATCTTCCCAGACATGTAAGTTATGATATTGGCATTCACTCGCTATTAGCCCAAATTCCGTATTTGCATACATGTTAATTAACTTGGCGTTGAATACCCCCTCATAGTAACTCCGAAAAGTCTCTGAAAACAATTCACCCACTACGAATATTTTCCTGACACTCAAAGACGCGGGCGATATGTTTTTTTCCAGACAGTAACGCTCCAGCCTTGGTAACAATGAAGGTAAGCAAACCATATAATTCAGCTTATCTTTTTGTAGACTCTGTAGCTGATGATCAATTCCTAGAAAAGAATCAGCAGGAATAGTGAGACCAAAAATTTCACTGGCAGCATGACAGATCATCCCACTAGGCCAGGGACCATAAGTCATTGCACATAAACACTTATCGAATGGTTCTACACCTGCAAGCAAATAGCTTCGAGCCTGAGAGATTATTGCCAGCTCAATATCTTTACGTGTATAAGGCACGCGCTTGGGTGCACCGGTACTGCCTGAAGTATGACAATAGCGAACAATATTGTCATAATTCATACTAACTTCTGACATAGAAATTGAAAACAATTCCGAACTTATAATCGGTAGCTTATATAAATCTTCACAACTTCTTATTTCCTCTATGTCAATGTTATTATTTATAATTAGCTTGCGATAATAATCAGATTTTTCAAAGGATTCACGCAATAACCGCCTCACCTGTTCATCTTTTAAACTCTGCCTTTCAATTTCAGGCTGACTATTGACATGTAAAAACTCAGCTCGCAGCTCATAATAATTCATAAATCCACCAATTAATCACTTATAGTACTTAATCGGTTTTTCAGCAGAAAAATGTACACGATGTAATTCTCGTCGTTGATTGTAATCATTGACGGCATAGTGTAAGACTTGGTGATTATTCCAAATAACCAAGGTCCCAGGACGCCATTGCACTCGACAATTGAATTCTGGTTTTTCTATATGCTGAAATAAATAATTCAAAAGCCCCATACTCTCATCGCATGTCATTCCCTCAAATTGCGAGGTGGTAGTTCGGTTTAAGTAGAGAAAAGGCTTACCGGTTACAGAATTTTTACAGACTGCTGGATGTATAGCAGATTCTAGTGGCATCAATTTTAGTGCTCGTTCTATACTTGAATCATCTCCATCTTTACCTTCTACTGATTTCTTCAGCGGCTGTTTTTTAAGCATCAACTCTGTCGTATGTATCACATTGAGTGAACCGACTAACTGTTGCATTACAGTTGACAGATTCTCATAAGCAAGCGTTGAACTTGTAAATAGGGTATCACCACCCCTAGGAGGAATATCAATACCGTACAATGCGATACCTTTTACCGGGTTGGAGTAATAGCCCTGATCGTGATGCCATATTCCTCCTGTATTTTTCTTTTCACCAGGCTCTTTAATAATTTTAGCAACTTGTGGATAACCCTCTGAGTGACCTTGAAAGAAGAAATAGTTCTGCTGAAGCTCCCCAAACAAGCTGCAGAACCTAACAAATGCCTGAGTATCCAGGTCCATATCTCGGATAACTAAAAGTTCATGTTCATGCCATAAATTTTTTAATGTTTGCTCAGTGTCCAGACCTAATTCAGAAATTTCTTTAGCGGAAATCTCAATACCAAAATTTCCTGTTAAATAGTTAAAATTCATAGAATGCTCTCTAATTGAGATGTTGTATATTGCGGCCAATTCACTAATTTTAATGCTTCTGGCAAATCGCCACTTGTACGCATTATTGCTGCCCTAGCTGAGCAAAAAGTCGCTGCTCGAATAATTTCCCTTAAGCTATCCAGTTGGTCGCTGACATTATTGAGAGCTGTCATTCCGCAGGGAACCAAGTCCTGATTGTTTCCTTCACACGAGAAACTCATCTGACGCACAGGTGTTGATCTGGCTTTTATTTCCTGGAACAGAGCCGACGATAACTGATGAATTCCTTTACAGTGGTTAAACGATTCAGCATTTAAATTATCCGGCAGCCCTCCATTCAAGCGATGATCCATCAAAATCAATATTTGTCGATCAAGCATTTCGGCTAAGCGATGGATAATTTCCTGCATAAATTCGGCAGAAGCTGCCAATCCAATCGCATAAAACAATCCACCATGCCATGGGCCTGATTCAAGAATTAGAGGGTTATCTGCAACAGCAGTGGCTTCGGAACGAATTTTTGCCTCAGAATAATCCAATAGATCAAGGCAGTGGCCTAATATCTGGGGAGCACAGCGAACAGAATATCGGGCTTGTAATAAGCTTTTTTCACCCTCAATAACTCTTGAGGAGCGCAGGTAATCACGTCGTAACTGGGTAAGTAATTGGCCAGCACGAGCATAACTGCCGTGCACCTCTCCATAGCTCAACCCTTCGGAGAAGTGTTCATCTCCCGCCCCTATGGCCATGGAGGTTAATGCCACAGATTTGAAACAATCCCTTAATAGCTTTCTTAGCTGATAATCATGTTCAATAGCCCAGGAAGCCATCATAGCATTGGTATTTACAAGCCCAATGACATCACGGGGGCCTCTTGGCCCTTGTTCAAACAGTGGTGAAATAGCATGGGCCATGGAAATCAAATCACCACTGGCTCCAAGGCTCCCTTTTCGAGGCACTCTCGGAAGCGTTTCACTGTTGGCTAGCTTAAGAAGCGCTTGATAAGTGGAAGGATGGATACCAGATAAGCCGTGCGCTGTTTTTAGAGCCTGTAACTTTAATGCACGCCTGACTACCGATTTCGGTAATGGCGCACCAACACCAACTCTTAAATACTCCAGAAGATTGACTTGTGTCTCTTTCCACTGATTTGGATCTAAGCGATTGCGTTCATTTTCTCCATAACTTGTGTGCAAACCGTAGATAGGGTTTCCATCATCTCCAAGCTGTTCCTGCAGTAATGCATAGGAGTGTTTAACTCTAGAAAGGTCTATGTCACTCGCAGTAATTGGATTATGTAAGTATCCCCACTCATACCAAGCATGTAGAGGAAAAGTTAAAACTGAATTGAAATTAGTTTCATAAGTTACTGCACTACCATTCGCTACCGCCGGATAGCTTAGAGATGATGTAGACACCCTGACTCCAGAAATAATTTGAATACTAGGAAGGCGAAGAAATTAGCATGGGAGTTGAAACTTGAAAAATAGATGTCGTCGCTGGTTGCCATAGGCAATATCTATGGCAACAAAATAAATGTCGATGTAGACTCAACTTAAACACACTGGCTTTTTAAAGTGGCTAAATAAGTTATACCTATGTTTCCACACGCTGATGAACTCAATTATTTTATTGAAGTTGCTAAAACAAAAAATATCTCAAGAGCTGCAGAGAGATTAGGGATTCGGCAGCCGAGTTTAAGCGCGGCTATCAAGAGGCTGGAAAGACAGCTTGGTACAGAAGTAATCATACGAGAGAAAACTGGTGTGCAATTGTCTCGTGCAGGGTTAAGACTATTAAAAAGTGCTCAACAGTTACTTGATGATTGGGATGAGGTAAAGTACTCAGCGCTGCGCGAAAACAAAGAAGCTGTTGGTCACTTCACTATCGGGTGTCACAGCTCCATCTCTCTACATATGCTGCCTGAAAGGCTGGCCGGATTTATTGCTCAAAATCCAGGTATCGAATTAAGCTTCCAACACGCGCTTTCTCGGGAAATTGTCGAATCAGTGATCAGCTGGAAAATTGATATCGGCATTGTGGTAAATCCCGTATCCCATCCTGATTTGATAATAAAGCACCTCTGTCATGATATGGTGAGTTTTTGGCATAACCCTGAAAAAATACAGTCTAGGGACGTATTAATTTATGACCCAGCGCTGATGCAAACAGACTGGCTGCTAAAAAACATGGAAAAAAATAACAAATATAAACAATATATTACTTCCTCTAGCCACGAACTGATCACAAATATGACACTTGAGGGAGTCGGGGTCGGTATTATTCCTGGCCGAGTTGCTCAAACAATTGGAAGAAATCAGCTTCAATGGGTTAGTAAAGACCAACCAGGCTTCAAAGATGAAATCTGCTTGGTGTATCGAAGGGAAATAACCCATAGCTTAGGTGCAGAGAAACTAATTAAAGAATTTAAACTTACAAATTACAAAAATTTTGGTTAGCAGAAGATATATTCAAACTACAAAATTCAATTATTTTTGAACTTTATTTTAAGTTTATTCACGATAAAATATTGCCAGCCATACCGTCGCCTCATCAGAGGATGTCTCAATCACCCGGTGCTTTCTTCCAGCCTTTATCAATAAGCAATCACCAGACTTCAGCTGGCATATCTCCCCACAGTCAAACTCCACCACACCATAACCACTCAGTACAAGCACCCACTCGTGTTCACTCTGATCATACCAACCTTCCTCCGGTGAAGACTGGCCGTATGAAACAATTCTTTCAATTCGTATAGCATCACTTTTTATGATGTCCTGGAAGTGCTCAACCTCAGTGTTTTTCGGGAGGTTTTCTAGAATATTTATCATATTTACTCCTGCCAGCTAGAAAAGTGATCCATTAGATAATCAATGGCCATTCTCGCTCGTATTGGTAAAAAGCGGCGATTCTGATACACAATCCAGCTACTGGCTCCGCGCCCCCAAAAAGGCTCCAGTACGGGCTCTAATAGCTGTGACTCTATAGAGCGGTTAAAACTGCTTTTTGGCATATAGGCAATACCTAGGCCTTTTTCACATGCGTTAACCACTGTATGGGCATTATTACTTCTCCAGCGTCCATTAACGCGAATAGACTCCTCGGTGCCTTCTATATCAAATATCCAGTTCTCATTATTCGCAACAATACAACTGTGCGACTTTAAATCCTGTGGGTGGATTGGCCTGCCGAATTGATCAAGATATTCCGTGCTGGCAACTGCCATCATCTGGCGGCCAGCCAGCTTGCGAGCCACCAGCCCAGAGTCCTCAAGGCGGCCATAACGGATCGCAAAGTCGATACCATCCTCTACAAAATTGGCCATTCGGCTGTTGAAATCGATGTCGATCTTTAAGTCAGGGTGTTGTAAGGCGAAATTCATCAGTGCTGGAGCCACATACTGTTCAGCAAATAAACCAGCGCAGCTCACGCGCAACGTGCCACTCAGCTCATACTGCTGCAGGCTTAGCTGTTCATTGGCCTGTTGCAGACCCACAACCAGCTCTTTACAGCGCTGGTAATAAACAGCCCCAGCCTGAGTCAGGCTGACCAAGCGCGTTGTTCTAGCCAAAAGAGCGCTCCCCAGGCGCTCCTCCAAGCGAGCCACCTGCCGGCTCACATGGCTGGTACTGCAGCCCAACTGTTTGGCGGCCGCAGAGAAACCCTGGCATTCAGCTACAGCAACAAATTCGACTACACCGTCAAATGTATCCACACTTCACCATTATTGCTATTTAGCAAAAGTATTTCACAGAAATCTCATATTATCATCTTATCAGGGACAACCTAGAATCCTCCCCACTGAATGCTTAACACAGAGGACAGATTCATGAAGAAAGTACTTATTCCTGTAACTAACCATGCAACCCTTGGGGAAACCAACCAAGCTAATGGCACCTACTCCCCTGAGCTGACTCACGTCGTGCATGTACTTAAAGAAAATGGCATTGATTACGATATTGCCTCTATTAAAGGTGGCAAAGCACCACTCTACGGTACAGATATTGAAGGAGATGAGGTCAACAGCCAGGTATTGGCCGATGAAGACTTCCAGAACCGTGTCAACAACACTATTCCAGTAAACCAGTTGAATACTGCTAGTTACGATGCGGTGTTCTACCCAGGTGGGTTTGGTCTACTTTCCGACTTAGCAAGCAATGAGGACTTTGCCAAGTTATCTGCAGAGCATTATGAAAATGGCGGTGTACTTGCTGCCGTGTGCCATGGACCAGCTGGCCTGCTGCCTATCACTTTGAGCAATGGTGAAAGCTTACTGGCAACTAAGTCTGTGACTGCATTTACCCGAGAAGAAGAAATCGATTTTGGCACCATTGAAGATATCCCCTTTCTGCTTGAAGAAGCTATTAGCAGAAAATCTGCTCGATTTAACAAAGTGCAACCCTGGCAGGAATTTGTCATCGAGGATGGCCGTGTGATTACTGGACAAAACCCAGCCAGTGCACATGCTGTTGGTAAAGCGATCGTTAAACAGTTAATAAACTAGCCGTTAATAACGAATCAATAATGCTGGCGCAAACTGATGTCCCTGCGCCAGCTTTCCATAACCCTTCAGCTTCCATTGTGGGCCAACACAACTCATCTACATGAGCAGTTATAGCCTTAAAACCCCTTCAGTGAGGTTCCAGCAGTGCCTAGCTCAATTCTTTATCCGTCGCTAATGTTAATTGCCGGAATCGGCATCCCGGTGATGGCCACGTTAAATAGCGGTCTAGGTGTGAAGCTTGGCAGCTCTGCTCTCGCTACGACGATTTTGTTTTTTGTCGGACTGACCATCTCTATTATTTACTTATTTAAAACTGAAGGTTTCCAAGTAGCCGGTTTTCACAAAGATATCTCCTGGCACCTTTATCTCGGCGGAATATTAGTTGCTTTTTACGTACTCAGCGTCACCTGGGTTTCACCAAAATACGGCATTGGCAATACTATATCCTTTGTGTTACTCGGCCAGCTCTTTGCTATGGCCACCATCGACCATTTTGGCCTCTTTGGCGCACAACAAACCAGCCTGGACCCCAAACGAATTATTGGATTTATTCTAATGATTACAGGCATCTTACTAGTGGTAAAACGAAATTCATAAATATATCTGGAGATCCGATAATGCCCAATCTATATGTAATGGCAAAAGTGAAGTCTAAACTTGGAGAAACACAGAAAGCTAAGAACATTCTGACAAGACTGGCAGCGAACTCTGAAAAGGAGAGCGGATGTTTGAGTTATCAGATTTTATGTTCGAGTGAGGAAACAGATACCTTTATGACGTTAGAGGTATGGGATTCAAAAGAAAGTGAAAGAAAACACTGGGATGAGCCCCATTTAAAAGAATCATTAAAAGAGTTAGAACCAATTTTAGCTAAAGAACCAAGAATCGAAAAATATCAGCATACGTCCGATTAAAAACATACGATTTTCTTCAGCAGAGTAAATGATCATAGGCCCACAACAAAATTAGTGTGGGCCAAGGAGAATATTCGGAAAGTAACAGGAGACACTTGAATCATAAAAAGGCAGTAGATTTATAAGCTTCATCAACAGTGAAAAAAATCTATTCACCTTGAATTAAAAAACTATAAGGGCCACCCGCTCTAAACGTTTTTGTCATTACTCAGGAAAATTAAAAACAGGATTGGTGGTCAACATTTCCGACCAACTAACACGCTCTGCTCGGTAAATCGTGCTATCGTACACTTTTAATTCCCACGCAGTTTCCGCTTGGCTAGTCGATGTTACCTCTATCAAGTAAGCATTGCGATCACTCCCCGTACTGATATCCGATGGACCACCGGCACATAGTAATATATTTCCACCGGCAAGCTCATCAACATCACCCAATGATTGAGTATACTTTGGCGCTATGTATTCCCAGGTTTGCTCAGCACTCATTGTCGATGTATTGAGCAGAAACTTTACTGCACGGCTATTGTAGATATTGCCACTCAACTCAGCTTCATTTCTGTTGTCGTAAATCAGAATTTCATGATTACTTGTCAACATTGGCGCATGCTGCGAAGCCATCCAGGAACCAGTATGTAGTGTAAAGAATTTATCCTTCAAATCGCTCTCAATATCTGAATCCCTCCCCATTATCCAATTTACCGCACCAGACTGATGATCAATACTGACCACCCAGCTCTGAGAGCGGCTAGAAAGTAAAATGGAATTATCCTGAGGAACATAATGCAGTGCATTAGAGTGGCTCCAGTCAAGGGCTCCGTTATCCAAAACCCTACTGGCCAAAGCACCGGGGAAACGGCTGGTATCCAAGTGATCAAATGCTGACCATCGCCAAACTGTGTTCCCTTCAGTATCGATTTCCAAAATGGCATCTCCTTGTAAAAAATGCTCACCAAACTGGCCAGTTTCGTTGGTTAACACCAACAGATTGCCATTCTCCAGCAAATGGACATCGTGGTGATAACTCGGCAATTCGAAAGAGGACAACACCTCTCCGGAGAAGGAGATTACTCGGGCCTCCCCACTGAGTAATAAAAGTAAACGCCCACCCTGTAGGTTTCTCGCTACTGGGGCACCAGTTAATGGAACATCACCGTGCAGATACCAAACAACCTCTCCCTCTTCATCAAATCCCCAGAAAGTACTATCCCTCTCCGCTGATGGCGCGAAGATAGTGATGCCACCCTCGGACTTAACCGTTTTATTCAAAAGCTCAACAGCGGGGACCCCCTCAGGCACCGACCCTGTTTTAAACTCTACGATTTCACTGTGAACAACCTCACCACTATCTAAAAGTGCAACCGCAGTAAACCGATAGGTAGTATCCGCGCGCAGGCCGACCACGGTTACTTCGTGATTTGTACCTGGCTCACTATAATCTGTACGTCGTCGGCTGGTATCTGCAGATTTAAACCTTATTGCCACTCTCGCCGCTTCCGCAGTAATCACGCTGGCATTCACCATTAGATGGTTCTCTGGGTGAGCGCTGAGTACTAATTGAACAGCATCATCTTCCTGCGCAAAAACCTTAGGGACAATACCTGTTAAAAACAGTAAGAATACTGATTGAAAAACAGCCAACCTAATATATTTACTCATAGAGGTTCTCACAGTTTGTCATGAATACAACTGTTTAACGCAACCATTGCCCCGTTGGTTTACAAAGAAGTTTATTTTTTTATAGACTGCAATTAACCGTAATTAATAATTATCGACTAAACGTGCTTGATTCTGTAATTTGCACAAAACTGAGAACTAGCACACATTTACCAGATGTTAGAAAAATTCACTGCAGAAACTAATCCTTCACCTCTCTGCCAATTTACCTCCCCAAATTACTCGCCCTGTCTACTTATCCAGGTAGGTGATTATTATATTGATGTAAGGATATCCTTTGAAAAGATTTACTCTCAGCTCCGTAATCATTCTTTCCACATTCAATACTATGGCAATAGAAAACAGCTTCTACCTTAAGCCATCTTACGGATAGTTAGATATAGATATCTCTACTCAGTAAAGTGAAGAGTATTTTGAAACAAATCTGTCCAGCCCGAGAGATTGGACAGTAACTTTAGGATACTGCCTAAATAATTTTTTTGCTA
The DNA here is from genome assembly GCF_052466765.1 of Microbulbifer mixtoriginis (SeqCode). Lineage (NCBI taxonomy): Bacteria > Pseudomonadati > Pseudomonadota > Gammaproteobacteria > Cellvibrionales > Microbulbiferaceae > Microbulbifer > Microbulbifer mixtoriginis (SeqCode). The sequence continues at coordinate 3,036,698 of NZ_CP174289.1, read as the reverse complement.
TTGAGGGGGGGGGATGCCGACTTTGGTGATACAGAAGGAAAAATTAGGGAAAGTGATTCTATCACTTACAGTGAGTACGCATCAGGCAACTATGATTACAACTATAAAATTAATATTGACGCTAAGACAAAGATGCTTGGCATATCCCTAACATCCGATATTACAAAAAGATTCTATACAGGAATTCGTGCAGGTTCTCATTTGTGAGAAACCGAATATGAAGAAAAAGAAAACTATATCTGGAATTATAAGCGCGTCGACTTTGAAGGAAGAGTAGTAAGCTCTTTTTCCGATAGTATCAGCGATTCAGATAAAGGTGAGAACGATGGTAGTGATCTTTACTACGGAGTTTTCATTGGCTGGAACTACAACAACTGGAGCGTAAGTCTAGCGCACACTATTTTTGAAATGGACGAAAGGAGGCCCAGCCTCTCCTCCCTGGGGCTGACTTACAATTTCTAAAGACCGCTCTTACTTTTTTCAGCAGCCAAATCGGCTGCTGAATTTATCTTTAAAAAACTCTAAAGCTACTTTATCCCCGCAAACAATACCTCAAACCAGCGCAAATCCTCCGGCCCCAATTGAGCCTTTTTGGCCAGTCTCTTATCTCGATACACATCCTTATATACATGATAAACCGCTCGCTCGGTCAACTCGCGCCAGTGTTCGCTATTAAGCTCAGGGATTGAGCCATCGGCTAAATTGGGATCGGTCAATGGGTCGTGCTGGGCTTCAGTGGTTCTCAGCGCTAATTCCAATTCTTGTAGAATCGGATTGATCACCTTAAGGGTATTCGATTCGGAAAACTGCTTGGCGACATCTTCCTCTGCCTGGCGAAGCATTTTTTTACCTTGTAATTCCGATAGCTTTTCTCCGGCTGAGCGCAATCCGAATTTATTGACCAGGCCACTCATACCGGGCAGCACCGCCTTGGCTGCCAGCCCGGCACCGATCAGGGGATTAAACACTGCGGCAACACCCCCAACTAACAGCATACCAACGGTCAATTTTCTATCGAGTTTGTCGATATCATCCGCCAGTCTTTCGAGAGAACTCTTTCCAGAATTTCCCCTTTCCAGGGATAACTCTACGGCGCTCTCCACCATAAATTTACGTAAACTCCCCTCATAATGGGAGTTGGGAAAGTGAAATATTCGGCATTTGGGTAGATCATTTACCTCTGGGGCATCATCAGGCAAACAACGCATTGTGTGCAGAGTAAAGCCAGTTTGTGAGAGCTTATAGGGAATCACAAAGTAATGTTTTTCATCGTATCTCTGCACAAAATTCTCACTGCGCTCCGCAGAAGAAAATATTGGCAGTCCGGCAACTACTTCTTGAAAAACTTTTAAACTGCCGATGATTTCAGCTGGCACTTCACGGGAAAGGCCAATTAGGCCCTTCTTGCCTTTATCGAAATATTGTTTCATATCTATTGATTCACAGAGAAGCAGCGAAAAATTTGGCCTAATCTGCAGTATCCGCATCCCCTCGCCCATCCCCCCTTGTGAAACACCTCCCTATGCCCTCTAATAAAAGCTTAACTACCTTAGTAAATGACGTCTTTAGTTTGCCTCAGCATAAATCCAGGCTTCTATACCAGATTTCAATTTGGCGGCAACCCGCTGATAGGCATCCACTTCATAGGCATCAGACTGAGCAAGCTCTTCGGCAGAGATTTCAAAGACCATACCCTCAACCGTATCAGAGGAGTGCCCTGTGTACTTCAGTATGGGGTGAAACTCCTTGCCGCTAGTTTGCACAACCTGTGGATCTATAATTCTTATTTCAGAAAGCTGGTAACCAATTAAAGTATCCTCAGATCCTTGTAACTTACGGCCAAAAGTCTCTAGTTGTACATTCTCTTGCTGAAGAGTGCCGTAGGAAAATAAAAGCTCCATAAATTAACCCCTGACCCCGCTAATGAATAATTCACTAATGTGGCAAATCCGCTGATACTTTATCGGCTAAAGACCCCGCTAAAGAAATCTCTTTAAGAAAATTCCTCAGATTGGAGTTCTAACGCCTATCAATCCCTTCGCAAACCATTCTTGCAAATGTATGTGAGATTAATAACCAGCAATTCACTTATTCCTTTTTGATGTGACTGGCCCAAGACACGGACCTTACCATCCCTTGGACCTGCATTGGTGAAAACCTGTGCTAACCCATCCCGCAGCTGAGGCCGAGTATACGGGGAGCTGCTTTGGGGAAATCTCTGACCTGCGCCGTGCTCCTGATTGGGTGCTAGGGATATCGCACCCTGGCAGGCAATGGTTAGGCTCTAAATCCATGGTTGTTTACACGGCCCACTGGCAATAGAGAGGTGTGTAATGCATAACCGACCTTCGCTGCAAAACCATCAAACTATACCTACACGACAGAAATCATCCCTACAAAAAGTACAAGGAGCTCTACGTAAAAACGCTTCGTTCGCCGCTGCGCTAATGGTTGTTGGATCGGCAATATTGGCCCCCCTGGCCTATGCTGCGGATTATTCCAATCCCTATTCCCGCCAGAGCCCAAGGTATGTCGCTCATCAGGGGCATGGAGGGCATTATGACCGGCACTCCAGATATAGCAGGGATTACAGGTACCGGAGAGAGTATAGGGGACACTCCCGATACAATAGGAATCAAAGGAGCTACTCTCGATACAGCAGGAACCAAAGGGCATATTCTCGATACGGCAGATACCAACAAGCTCAACCACAAAATAGCCGGCATATGTGGTTTAAAGGCCATGTACAAGGTACACCGCGTATTGTGATCGACTTAAGTGACCAGATGGCCTACTTCTATAAGGGAGGACGTCTCGCCGGCATGTCCCCGGTCTCTACCGGTAAACCAGGCCACCGAACTCCTACTGGTAACTTTCGTATTTCACAAAAGAAATACAGCCACCGCTCCAACCTGTACGGTCACTATATAAGCTCTCGTGGCCAAGTACTGCGCAGTAATGTGGATGTACGCCGCCATCGCAAGCCTGCCGGGTCTCGCTTCCGCGGAGCCTCAATGGATTACATGATGCGGATTAATGGCCCAGTCACCATGCATGCCGGTTATGTACCCGGTTACCCAGCCTCCCATGGCTGTATCCGCATCCCCTGGCATATGGCGAAGATTTTCTACCGCCACGCCAGAGTCGGCACAAAGGTATCTGTTGTGCCTTAGGTAAAATCTAGACACTTGTGAAAAGGCACCATAAAAAAGGCGGACTATTAAGTCCGCCTTTTTCTTTGCCTGGAAAAACATCTGCTATTGAGAGGCCTCTGCCCCTTCCCGCTTTGCGACTTCCATACGGGTGAAATACGCATGCGCTGCACGGTTTACATGCCGTGCCAGCAGTAATGTGGAAACCATAGTGGGCACAGCCATTACGGCGTACATGCCAATAATAATGCTGTTGACCGCGCTCAGAGAAGCCACCGCACCCAATACAATCAGTATCATATAGAGCCCGGTATAAAGGCCCTGCCAGCGGCCACCGAAAAGAAAAACATAGCACTTCATACCGTAATACCAGCAGGTGACGATGGTGCTAAAAGCCAGTGGTAGGACCATTAGCAGTAGCAAAATTGGACCAAACTGCCCAAATACCTGAGAAAATGCCTGTGCAGTCAGGGTAACGCCGGCAATATCCCCTTCCTGCTGCCAAGCGCCAGTCAGTAGTATCACCAGGGCAGTGCAAGTGCAGATAACCAGTGTGTCTACAATAGGGCCCAGCATGGCAACTACGCCTTCTCGAACGGGCTCACGGGTTTTCGCTGCACCATGGGCCAAAGACTCCGTGCCTATACCCGCCTCATTGGAAAATGCGCCCCGGCTTACCCCTACTGTGATTACCGAACCCAGAGTACCTCCAGCAATAGCTTGACCGCTGAAAGCATCCGAGAAGATCAGCGCAAATGCTGCCGGTACCTGCTCCCAGAAGCTGGCAATCACCACAAGGGTCATGCCCAGATAAAACAGCACCATGCCCGGCACTACTCTTGCGGAGAATTTACCGATACGCTGGATACGACCGGCTATAACGTAAGCCGATGCAACAGCAATTAATAAGCCAATAACAAAATCAAAAGTGAGTGAACCTCCGGGTGCTACCCAACCCAAGGGCTCAGCAAAAGACTCGCGCAGTAGCTGCGTGGTTTGATTGGACTGAAACACCGGCAACATACCGCAGAGTCCCGCCACGGCAAACAGTACCGCGAGCGGCATCCAGCGTCGGCCCAACCCCTCGCGAATAACATACATGGGGCCACCTTGCAGTTCCCCGGAGGCATCGCGACCGCGAAACATCACCGCCAGCGTCGCTGTATAAAACTTGGTAGCCACCCCCACCAGGGCGGTTACCCACATCCAGAAAATCGCCCCAGGTCCACCAATCGTAATTGCGATTGCAACCCCGGAAATATTGCCCAACCCTAGGGTTCCCGACAGCGCTGTGGAGAGTGCTTGGCTGTGATTCACTTGGCCAGGGTCATTGGGGTCATCGTATCGGCCACTTAAAAGCCCAATACTGTGCCCAAGATGGCGATAGGGACGGCCACGAGAATAGATCAATAGCGCGAGGCCTCCACCAACGAGTAGCACTAATAAGGGGGGACCCCAGACAAAACTGGCAAAAGCCTCTAATGCCCGATCAATAGCAGGGAATATCGACATAATTTAATTCATTTCCAGTGAGATTCGCCCAGTCTAGGTACGCTCACACCAGACTGTCAAAATGCCGCCATAAAACTCCGCAGCCTCATAAATGCGAAAAATTTGGGAAAACCTGGAATCCCGGCAATAAAAAAGCCCCAAATAGGGGCTTTTTTAACGATCTTTTACAACTTTTTATCAAGCTGTAGTAGTTGCCTTTAATGCGGGCTCGGGTTCTGAACTCTCCCTCACCAGCGCCACCGACATAGCGCCAAGCAACATACACACCCCCGCCAAAACAATGATGTAAATTGCCTGGTTTTCGAAAACTGTTTTCAATATCAAGCCAGCTACCAGGGCGGAAACAATCTGCGGTGCGGCGATAGTGAAATTAAAAATCCCCATATAAACACCGGTCTTATCCGCCGGCAGCGAGTCGGAGAGGATCGCATAGGGCATCGCCAGAATAGCGGCCCAGGCAATGCCCACACCCATCATCGGTAGCAATAATCCCAGGGCGCCACTGGGTACGGAAACTTCTGTAATCAACAGATTCACCTGTGTGGGATCGCCCCCCTGGAAGAACAGGAAGCTGATGTATCCAAAACCGCCCAGTGCCAACGATAGGGAATAAGTGAGCTTACGACCCAACACCTGAGACAAACGGGCCAGGACAATAGAGAAGATCGCCGCGAACAGAGAGTAAGCAGCAAAAATAATTCCTACCCAGTCACCGGCAGCACCCTTGGCAGCAGCGATATGTGCGGGAATTTCTTTGACACTTTCCAGATAGGCGGGATCAAACCACTTGGCTTCCACTCCCCAAACGTGTTGAGTGATTGCTGGCGTGGTGTAAACCCACATAATAAACAGGGCAAACCAGGAGAAGAATTGCACCAGGGCCAGCTGGCGCATAGTGCGCGGCATTTTCATTAGCAGTTGGAAAAAACCGATCAAGCGCTTTGCCAGTGGGGCTTTTTGCTGTCGTTCCCGCTCCAGTTGCGCGGAGTCGAGACCTTTATAGGCATTGTACTGCTCTGGCGGATACTCCTTGGTACGCAGCACAGTCCATAACACACTACCCAGAAGCACTGTGGCGCCGATATAGAAAGCCCATATAACGGAGGGCGCCACCTCTCCCGCACGGGCAGTATTTTCCAGACCGATCACATTAGTCAGGATGAATGGCAACATGGAGCCGAAGATGGCGCCAATGTTAATCAGCAAAGACTGTATCGAGTACCCCAGGGTGCGCTGCTCTGATGGCACCATGTCGGACACCAGGGCGCGGAAAGGCTGCATGGTCACGTTAAAGGCCGCGTCCATCAGGGCCAACATAACGCCGCCGAAAATAATTGGGGCCACTATCGCCACCACAATCCCGGCATTGGGCATAAACGCCATCCCCAGGGCTGCGGCGATGGCACCAAAAAGGATAAAGGGGTTGCGGCGACCGAAGCGACTCCAGGTTCGATCCGAGGCCGAACCCACGATAGGTTGCACAATAAGTCCCATGAGCGGTGCCACTATCCAGAACAGGGATAGAGAATGAAGGTCCGCCCCCAGATCAGACAAGATTCTACTGGCATTGGCATTTTGCAGAGAAAAGCCAAATTGCACCCCGAGAAAACCGAGACTGACATTCCACACCTGCCAAAAGGGCAGACGGGGCTGTTGAATAGGATTGGGCTCTGATTGGCTCATAGGGTCACCGCATCTCTCGTTATGCTTATTTTGCCATTCTGACACGCCCACCACAGGCCTCCATCCTCCCCCCAGCGGGGAGGATGCGGGCCAGATTCTGCGCTTTAGGATAAACTCAGGCCCAGCATACGCGTCGGGCCAACACGAAACTGTGAATCCTAATCAAGCAACTGAAGTCCCGCGCGATGATCCTAAAACTCCCACTCCTGCGCCTGGTGTGCCTCGCAGCTACACTCTGCCTGAGCGCTCAATCCCTGGCCGCTGAACAGCGCAACTACCGCGATCACACCATGAGCGAAGACTCACTAACTGTACAGACGAGTGAGGGCGAGGTCACCCTCACCCCGGCTGGTCCGTCAGCGCTATCGGTGCACTATCGCCGCGAAGGCCTGAAGCAGTTGCCCTCATTCGCGTTGGCCACCAATTCTGCTGGCCGATCCGAGGCAATGCTGGAGCAACAAGGGGACAAGCTCGTTTACCGCACTGGCTCGCTTACTGCAGTCATCCACAAGTCTCCCTTCCGAATCGAGTACTTGCGCGGCAGCGAACAAATCCTGAGTGAAGAGAGTGGCTTCTTTGCCACCGAGACGATGCGCGGATTCCGTTTCGCACTGTCACCAGAGGAAAAACTGCTGGGCGGCGGAGAGCGGGTTATGGGGATGGACCGTCGCGGCCAACGCCTCCCTCTGTATAACCGTGCCCATTACGGATACACCACCGAATCCAACCAGATGTATTTTTCCCTGCCAGCAGTACTGTCCAGCAACAAATACATTCTGCTGTTCGACAACTCTGCCACCGGCACCCTGGATCTGGGCGCAAACGAAGAAGATATCCTGCAATTTGAAGCCGTAGCCGGGCGCACCGCTTACATCGTGGTAGCCGGTGAGACTTATCCACAGTTGCTGGAAAATTATGTATCCACCACCGGCAAACAGCCCCTGCCCCCCCGTTGGGCCCTGGGTAACTTCGCCTCCCGCTTTGGCTATCACAGCGAAGCTGAAGTCCGCGCAACCGTGGATAAGTTTGCCGAAGAAGATTTCCCCCTGGACGCCCTGGTGTTGGACCTCTACTGGTTTGGCCCGGATATAAAAGGTCATATGGGCAACCTGGCTTGGGACAAGGAGGCCTTTCCCGAACCAGAAAAGATGATGGCCGACCTTAAAGAACGCGGCATCAATACCATCCTGGTGACCGAGCCTTTTGTCCTCTCCACCTCCGAACGCTGGCAGGAAGCCGTGGCGAATAATGCCCTGGCCAAAAACCTGGCCGGAGAACCCAAGCGTTTTGATTTCTACTTCGGCAATACCGGCCTGATCGATGTCTTCTCCGAAGATGGCCGCGACTGGTTCTGGAATATTTACGACGGATTATTGGAACAGGGCGTAGCCGGCTGGTGGGGCGACCTGGGTGAGCCGGAAGTTCACCCCTCCGATACCGTTCACGCAATCGGTATGGCCGATGAAATCCACAACGCCTTCGGCCACGCCTGGGCGCAATTACTGCACGAACGCCAAACGGCAAAACACCCTGAGCACCGCCCCTTTATTATGATGCGCTCCGGTTTTGCCGGCTCCCAGCGCTACGGCATGATTCCCTGGACCGGCGACGTCGCTCGGGAGTGGGGTGGCTTACAGCCTCAGGTGGAATTGGCTCTGAGTATGGGCTTGCTAGGCTTTGGCTACACCCATTCAGACCTGGGTGGCTTTGCCGGCGGCGAGAGATTTGACCGCGAACTCTATATCCGCTGGTTACAGTACGGCGTATTCCAACCGGTTTACCGCCCGCACGCCCAGGAGCATATTGCTTCCGAACCGGTTTTCCACGACCGCCGCACCCGCGATATCCTGCGCGAATATGTAAAACTGCGCTATCGCCTGCTGCCCTACAACTACACCCTCGCCTTCGAAAACAGCCAGACCGGCATGCCGCTGATGCGCCCGCTGTTTTTCGAAAACGAAAGTGACCTATCTCTCCTGGACTACAAGGATGCCTACCTTTGGGGGCAGGACTTCCTCGTTGCCCCGGTCGTAGAAGAAGATGTGGATGAGGTCGCGGTAAAACTGCCCGGCGGCACCTGGTTCGATTACTGGACTGATGAACACTATTCCGGCGATCAGGCCCTGGTAGAAGTGGACCTGAAAACTATTCCTGTACTGGTGCGGGCCGGCGCCATTATTCCCACCATTGACGATATCCTCAGCAGTCGTGATTACTCCAGTAAAAACCTGACCCTGGACTACTACGCGCACCCATCAGCAGCAAAGTCCGAGCGCTATGTTTATGAAGATGATGGCGCTACCGCGCAGGCTTTTGAAAAAGGCAAATACGAGAAGCTACATTTCTCAGCTGAAAACAAACAGCAGGGTTTAGCCTTCGTCTTTAATCGCGAAGGAGCCGGTTATACCGGTATGCCGGAATCTCGCACGGTCACTTTAAAGATCCACAACTGGCAACAAGTGCCCGTGCAGCTCGATATTAGCGGCGAATCCCTGCCTATTTTCGACAGTGAAAAAGACTTTACTCAGGCACCCCGTGGGGCCTGGTACAACAAGCGCAAGCAGCAACTGCTGGTTAAATTTGACTGGCACAAAGAACCGCTGGATTTAGTGCTCAAAAATCAATAATTCAGCAAACCGCTGTTCACTGACAAAAAAATTTAAAGTCATCAGGAAACAATGAAGAAGTTACATTCCCTGTTTATTGCCAAACTCCTTTCGGCTTCCCTACTAGGTGCTGCTCTATTCGGCACTGCCGGCTGCAGCCAGGAGAGCAGCCCGGAAGAAATACAGCACGCTGAAAAAATTGTGGAGAAAAAAGCTGTTATCTACCAAGTGCTACCGCGCTTATTTGGCAACACTAACAGTACCAACAAACCCTGGGGCACACTCGAAGAGAATGGTGTGGGCAAGTTCTCCGACTTTACCCCAAAAGCACTGAATGAAATCCACGCGCTGGGCGCCACCCATATCTGGTACACCGGCGCCCTGCACCACGCGCTCGTTGGCGACTATACGGAATACGGTATCAGTAACGATGATCCAGATGTGGTCAAAGGCCGCGCCGGCTCTCCCTATGCCATCAAGGATTACTACAGCGTAAACCCAGACCTGGCCAATAACCCAGCAGAGCGATTACAGGAATTCCGCGCACTGGTGGAACGCAGCCACGAGGCCGGCCTGAAAGTAATTATCGATATAGTGCCTAACCATGTAGCCCGCGCCTATCATTCTCTCGATAAACCCCAAGGCGTGCAGGATTTTGGAGCTGGCGACAACACCCAGGTCACCTATGCCCGCAACAACAATTTCTACTATGTGGTGGGCGAAGACTTCCGCGTACCCGTTGCAGAAGACAGTTATCAGCCTCTCAATGGCGAAGCCAATGATCTTGTCGATGGGCAGTTTATAGAGAGTCCAGCGAAATGGACCGGTAATGGCGCGCGCAGTGCACAACCTGCCATGCACGACTGGTATGAAACCGTCAAAATTAATTTTGGCGTTCGCCCCGATAACAGTAAGAATTTTTCTGAGCTACCCCAGGAATATGCCGAGCGCGACTACCGGGCCCACGCCCAGTTTTGGGCAGACAAGAAAGTCCCGGACACCTGGGAAAAATTCCGCGATATCGCCCACTACTGGCTGGACTTTGGAGTCGATGGATTCCGCTATGATATGGCCGGTATGGTACCGGTAGAATTCTGGAGCTACCTGAATTCCTCCATCAAAATGCGCAACCCCAACACACTGTTACTTGCCGAAATCTATACTCCAGAGCGCTATCGAGATTATCTGCATCTGGGCAAAATGGATTACCTCTACGATAAAGTCGGCACTTACGACGCTATTCGTGCGGTCATGGAGAACAAGGGCAGCACAGATAAAATCGCACAGGTACAGGCAAGCCTGGTAGATATCTCCTCTCATATGTTGCGCTTTATGGAGAACCACGACGAGCAGCGTATTGCCAGCCCACAATTTTCTGACAACCCAGAGGCTGGTAAACCTGCAATGCTGGTATCTGCCGTGCTCTCTCCAGCCCCTACCTTGGTTTACTTTGGCCAGGAGTTAGGAGAGCCCGCCAACAAAGATGCCGGCTTCGGTAAAGCCAGCCGCACCACCATTTTCGACTACTGGTCAGTACCCAGTGTGCGCCGCTGGAACAATGAGGGCGCTTTTGACACTGCACTGCTGACAAAAGAAGAAAAAGAGCTGCGCAGCTTCTACCAGCGCCTGCTTAATTTCTCCAAACAGAGCCCGGCCCTGCTTGGCGATTATCTGGACTTGCACAGCTACAACCGCAAACAGGATAGCGGCTATGGGGAAAAACAATTTTCTTTTGCGCGCTGGAATAAAACGGAAAAACTCTTGATCGTTGCAAATTTTGATCGAGAGGCCAGCAAATTCGAACTGCTGATCCCCAATGAGCTACTTAAACAGTGGAAACTGAAAGACGGCAGCTATGTATTAGAAGGGCAGATCAGCAATGCGAAGCAACAGCTGGTTATCCAAAATGGCCAGGGGCGAATAACACTTAATCTTCCCCCCTTTGAAGGCCATATCTTCAAGCTTGACAATTGACTAGCAAATACAGTCTTTTATTACAGAAAACCCGGCTCGAAGCCGGGTTTTCTGTATCAATACTAGATAATATTCACTGGGCTACCAGACTATAAATCAAGGTCTGATCATTCATCTGCACCTTATAGTTCCCTGTAACGGAGGTGTAAATATCAGAACCACCCTGCTCCAAAGTTCCATTAGAGTCACTATCACCATAGTTTTCACTCCAATCGCCACTCACATCAAACTTAAAACGTTGCTGGGATTGACCATCGAAGTTAACCGAAATTTCCCAAAGGTTGTCCGCCACTAACTGCATAGCCTCAGCTCCCCAGTTATTTGGCGTTCCACGAAAGTGTAGAGAGGCAAAATTAGAGGCATGGCTGCCGCAATCCACACAAGTCAGGGTATAACTGAGTGTTTTATCATTCACTTCAACAAGATAAGTACCAGACACATTGGTATAAATATCATTGCCTCCCTGCTCCAGAGAACCATCGGCATTGTTGTCCCCGTAATTTTCATCCCAGTTAGTGCTTACATCAAATTTAAAACGCTGGTTGCTACTGCCATCAAATACAACCGTAGTACGCCAGATATTATCTGCTATCAGAGTCATGGCCTGGGTGCCCCAGCTATTGGGCGTTCCCCGAAAATGCAGTGCCGTGAAGTTCTGTGCATAGCCTCCGTTGGGGTCAGTCACAGTAATGGCGGCAGTGGCACTGTCAGTCAGGCCATCGTTATCCGTTACCGTTACGGTTTCTGTATAGGTTCCAGCGTTGGCAAAACTCAGGGAAGTACTAGCGTTGCTGCCACCACTACTCCAGCTATAAGACACCACACTGCCATCGGTATCGTTAGAAGCGCTGGCATCCAACGTGATACTTTCATTGACCGCAACAGTAACTGCTGAGGGAGTGACAACCGCAACCGGTGCCTGCTTTGAGGAAACTTCAGTTAGGCTGTAACTCAGGCTCTGGTCGTTGACTTCGATTCGGTAATTACCGCTCACAGAGGTATAAATATCTGCACCGGTCTTATCCAAAGTACCATCGGCACCATCATCGCCGTAGTTCTCTGTCCAATCACCATAAATATCCAGCTTAAAACGCTGGTCCGCCTGACCATCAAAGTTCACAACTAATTGCCAGGTATTATCACTCACTTTTTCGAATGCTGTACTACCCCAGTTGTTGGCGGTACCGCGAAAGTAAAGGCTGGGGAAACCAGATTCAGCACAATCGTCACAAGGCGTCGCCAATTGCCCACCATGAATTGCCGCGGCAGAGTTGGCAGCGACATTAAAAGTGGCATAGCCGCTACTATCTACAGTAATCACATCGCCACTACACTCGTTATCGCCCGCCAACACATTGCAATAATCCCCTGCAGGCATGCCAGTGTAGAGCGTCTGGTTCAGAGAGCCCCCCTCATTATTGATCACCACAAATCCTTTGTTGCCACGGCCAAAGGCAATCTGGTTGTTGTCATTGTCCCACCAATTATCCATGGCAGTGCCATTGGTATAGTTACGAAAACCTACCATGTTGGCGATATTGCCCCAGCGATGCTGGCAGACCCAGGCACCATTTTGACAGTTATTCGGGCCACTGCTGGGAGGGCCAATGTCGGTATCGGTAAAGTTATACCCGGACATTACCTTGGGGTAGCCATAGGGATGAGCCAGCATAAAGACATTGGCCAGATTATATTTGGCTCCATCGTGATAAGTCAGATTACCACCGCCACCATGGCCCCGCTCGCGATCGTGGTTATCAATAAAATGAACGGCATCACTGGAGGAGAGCAGTCCCCAGCTTTCACCAATAGTGGCAAGATTTTTAATCTGACCGCTAAAGTTGCTGGCTACATCAGTGCCATATTTAAATTCAGTAACCCGGCCTAGAAAGGTATAATTGTAAGGCTGGATTTCTGAGGCCTCACCGGCAGCACCAATAACCTCTGAAAAGACCCAGGGGTTGCCAGCTTGATTCACAATTGCCTGTAAATCATCGGGGGACATGTGCTTGACGGCATCAATACGGAAGCCATCAACTCCCATGCCTTTTAATTTACTCAGGTAACCAGCAAGTTTTCCCTGCACATAACTGGAGCCAGTATCCAAATCTGGCAAACCACTCAACCGACAGCTCCACACATGATTGGCATCATTGTAGTTATTAATGGTGCAATCGGAGTGATAGTCGTTATCAGAAAACTCCGGATGGTCCAGCAAGGTCCACTCAGTGCCTCCCCAACCGGTGCCACCGCCATTCCAGGCCGCCGTATGGTTAATTACCGCATCGGCGTAGACTTTTACACCTGCTGCATGACAACGATTGATCATGCTTTGCAGTTCCTCCTCAGTACCGCTGCGACTGGTTAAGTTGGTATAAGTCACTGGCTGATAGCGCGCCCACCAGGTGGACAGGCTGATATGCTCATTGGGTGGAGATATTTGCACCGCATCAAAACCCTTAGGCCCAAGAAAGTTCTCACACTCACTGGCGATATCATTCCAGCTCCACTCGAATAAATGTACAAAAGCGGTACCGGCATTAACGTGGGCACTAGATAGTGTACCAAGTACAAGGCCTGTACTGGCCAGTAGCCTTTTTAGGGGAAATGGACTGTTCATTATTGCTTTCTCTTAGTCATCTTTTCGCTGTTATTTTTTATAAGCCAGGTATCTAAGCCCTCAATCACACAAACAGCGGATCAATGGGACTAGATTTCCTGAATATGAATACCAAAGTCACCGATTGAGAAACAGTAAGCTCTGAAGCTGAGAAAGGTTCTTCCAACAAAGGTAAAAGAAGCCAAGGGCACAACAGTCAATATGAGGTTCAAATTGCCAGACATTCACGGCTAGGCTCAGCAGCTGGATACATCCAAGCGAAAAGCTGGTATCCCTGTGAGCAAATGACTGTCATAGAATGACAGGCAAGGAAATAGATCAACCTAGTTATTGTTGTTATACCTAACTCAAAGAGTGCTTCTAACCTAGCGACTCTGACACAAGTGCCCACCCTCTCTGGGGTGTGACCTATTGCAGAGTAAAGAAATGGTACTAACGCACACATCCCCCTTCAGGGGGGGCGTAGTAGTTTTATCTGCAGGGATTTGAACTTAGTGACATGAGAAGCAGTGCGGTGCTCAAAAAAACAACAGAATTAATTTTTGGTGGCAGCTATTAAGTTAATGATGAATCAGTGAGGATGGAGGGCTTAAAACCCAGCATTTAAATCAAGTGACTTAAGCTGGTAGAAATCAACTTATGATAGCCAAAGTAATTATAGCCCTAATTAAGCAAGGTTTGTTGTAGTCTCAAGCAGTATAGGGTTCTAACCTACCGCTTGTAAACAGCCCTCAAAATTTTCAATTCTCTCTTTTTCAAGACCACCCTTCCTGCTTAATAATAACCATTGCTGTAGCACCTGAATAACTCAGATCCTTTTCACATAAGCGATCAATTTGACCAAGATTTTTAGCTCTTTGTGGCTGTTATTTCTGGATCAAGCCAGATACAAGAAAAAATAATTGAGATCAATATATTAAGCCAACAAATAATTATTAGGGTAGTGGTCACCATGACTACCATTTCAAATATGACATTAGTGCCAAATTAATGTAAGTCACTGATTTAGCTTACTTTTCAGAAAACTGATGTAAAATTGCCCCCGGAATAATAATCAGGATAATGTGGTTGTGACTATCACTATATAAATCTTAAATTTCATTATGGTTATATTCGCTGTTACAAGAAAAGGCTACTTAGAATTAGAGCCGATAATTAAATCAGCCCTATATCCAGTATGGGTAGGGGGTGATGTGCTGAATGAACAGGAGCTAGATTCGCTACGTTCAAGTAATATTGATCTAACCAACTTCAGTTACACGATTGCCCCTTGCGATGATAGAGCTCTAGATGAGGCATTAATCACGATTGCAGAGCATCATCCGAATGAGCGGGTTTGGCTAGAGTGTTGGCCTAAAATTTAATAAGCGGTTGAAGTCGCTACATAATGCGAGGCTGATACAGCTAACGCTATGCCCAAGCCGTCCCTAAACCGAACGTTATAGTAAAGAGATATGGAAATAATAGTACTCATACCTGGCCTCTTAATGGCAGTCTGTGTCGTAGCTTCATTTATTATGATGTTTAAAGCTAAGAATGAGATCAATAAGACCCCTCTTCACTTAAGATTTTTTGGTCTGCAAATCGTATTTCCAAAATATTTAACCGAAACGGGGAAAATATACAGGCGACGTTATTGGCAGTATTTCTTACTAGGACTTCTATTTTCCATACTAACCGTCGGCGCAATGTATTTTCTCACCCCTGAACTTAGGTATGAGTTGGGCAATGTCACTGCTTTATTAAGTGTATAATAATCACCGAAACATCGCCGCCTTCGCCGGCTGGACTCACTCCTGTACGGCGCGCGTTATATTTTCTAACTGTAAAAGGATTTAACTGATGAAACATCTAATACCATTCAAGATATTAAAAGCGTACATATTTCTGCAGTTCTTTCATGTGCCCGAGCTATATTCCTACTACCCGTGCCTTGCTTTATTGGGATTATAGTCGGGGTCATTATCGGACCATTTATCGGCTACTCAGCAATTGACTTCCTTAGGCTTATTAGCATTCCTGTTGCGGGCCTGGTTCTGTCTGCATTGTTAGCTGCCTTGGTGGCCTTTGAAGAGGGGGATCGGCAACGTACAAAGCAGTTGTTAGGTCAAGAACGTGAACCAACATAACAAAACCGATCAACCGTCTCCGGACCTTGAATCCTCCTCAGGACAGCTTAGTCTACATTTCGATACGCTTTAGCCAAGAGTTCTCAAAGAGTCCACTTACCATGGACATGAAAAAACAATGAGTAGACCCAATCTCGGAACAAGGGGGTAATTTCAATATGCAGTGAAATCAAATAGAGTTTGAAGAAGATGCAGTAAAAACTATAAGAAACAGGACTCCAACAAGAAATAAAATCATTTCCAGCCTAAATATGGCTAGCAAAAAAGTAGTCTGTCGTAAGTTCAACGGTTAGCAAACCAGAGAAAGAAAGCTCGGTAAAGCAGCCCGTTTTTTCTCAAAAAACCATCAAGTTCACCAACCAGTACTTGAGGCACAGTATTTGATATGGCCAAATTTATTGAAACCTACAATCACCATAATCGGATAGGCGTAATGATCGAATTTGCTTACTCAGATGACTGGGCTTTTGAAACCGATGAATTTCGTAAATTTTCTCGTGATATCGCTTTGCATATTGCAGCCAATGGTAAGACTCAAGAACCTTTGGTTACACAGCTATTCTTGAAAGATCCGTCTAAAACAGTGGGACACCAGTTTAAATTAATATCAAATGAATTGGGTGTAAAAATTAGTATAATCCAGTATGAGCACTTTGATACCTCAAAAACATAACAATGTTATTTTGCAACCGATAAAGGTACGGTTTGATTCTACACCTCACGTTAACATTAAGAATAGAGGCTAGGTGTACGCATGGATTTCTCAACAATAAAGAATGTATTTACAGCTTCATTTACCTTTATCCAAACAGTCATTTTGACATTTATAGCGCTTTCAATTTTTACCATTTATAAAGCCTTCAAAAACAGGAAGAGAAACTATCGAGTAATTTTTAACTGCTGTATCACAGCCATTATTTCGCAGCTCCTATTTATTTCGGCTGCAATATTATTCCTCACAGGAAAAATTCGTGGTGCTCGTGTGACTCTTCTACTACCTCTGTCAACAGTATTATCTTTCAAGGTGTTTACAGTTAACCCTATAAAGAGACGTTCTTTAATTTATACCTAACCAACAGATCAATTGCGCTTCAGTTGTCGGTTATGAGAGGCGCTGAGCAAAAGGTGACTTCGTGAGCCTAATTTCTACTTTCTGGACTATTGATACATTAGAAATTAATACACTATTGGTTGAGTCAAAGCCAGTAGAGCATAAAATCGGCAAGAAACCACTTCTTCCTTTTATCAAGCAGAAGACTGAAATGGTCTTTCCATGGTTTGATGCCCTGAACAAGTACGCACAGGAAGAAAGTACATATCAACACTCGGGGATGGTAATGATTGATTTTGACTCGATGCTCTCTGAAAAAGCCGAATCAATTTTTAACCTCTCACTACCGGAAGCAAGGCTGCTTTCGGAATATTGTGGTGGAAGTACTGCAATCATCGACCATAGGCATGCAAAAATTCTGGCTGAAACAATAGAAAACGTGTCGTTTTCAGAAAGTGACGTAACCAAATTTTATGATGCAGACAAAAAGCTGAATAATTGTACATTCGACCCAAAAGATATTTTATACGCTGGGGAGCACCTAATACTTTGGTGTAGTAAAGTGACCCCTGAAAAGCTTGGCATATTAGTAATTGGGTAATCACGATCAGTAGTTGTCTAAAAATCATAAGTAGCAGGTCGCTCACAAAACCATACCTCTACTTTAAGGGATATGATGCACGATGAGTAAATTCAAGTCGACTACCATCGCGATTTATGGCGGTGCTTTAGTGTTAGTAATTGGGCTCATTGCTTTTGCGCTAAATTGGAATGTCTGGGGCGGCGGTATGCCTGGGTACAAGATATTTCTATTTCCAGGAAACTTGACTCTTGTATATGTTTGGCACCCACTGCTAACTGAGGAAATAGATTTCTGGCCGAAACTCTTTCTCCACTCGCTAGGTCAATTTGCAGTAGCATCTGTTATTGTTTGGTTAAATACTGTTACGATAAGAAAACTACTCGCTGTTCATTCCTTGTAATGTGCAGAAGTAACTTTGATCTTACAGGCCTGTACTCACTACGTTACAGTGGGTGTTTTACTCAAGTAGGGAAACATGAGAAAACTAATCTCCTCAGGTTCTCATCTGGAAGAGCCGATAGGCTTTTCCAGAGCGTGCCGAGTTGGAAACCTAATTTCTGTTTCTGGTACGGCACCTATCAAGGATGGCCAGACCGCTTACATTGGTGATGTGTATACTCAAACGAAATACTGTCTGGAGCTTTCGATGAAGGCCATAGTAGAAGCGGGTGGAAAACCTACGGGTATCATCAGAACCCGTATCATGCTTACCGATATATCCCGCTGGGAAGAAGCAGCAAAAGCACATGGAGAGCTATTCTCTACAATAAAGCCTGCGTGCACATTTGTTGAGGTAAGTCGCTTTATAGATCTGGCATGGCTTGTGGAAACAGAAATGGATTGTGTATTGGGCCAGATATAAAAATTCGCTGAAGTACGCTCCACCCGTCACTGAACAAGTTTACGACGCGTTAATATTACCCGAACCGCCACCTTATCCCTGTATTAAGATTTTATATGAACTGGAAAGCACTAATAGAATTCGGAGCCCCTAGGCAATCTCATCAACCGCCAATTATCAACTTGCTGATAGCTTCAGGTATATTTTTAGGGCTAATTCCTTGGCTTGTGCTGGATGGAAAATTCCTCCTAACAAAGGGAAATTTCCGTCCAGAAGAAATTCTTTTAACTGTCAAAGATCAGCCTGTATTTTTTTGGATTCTAGCCTTCTTCGCCTTCATTTGCGGTGTTGTGTGCTTGCTATCTAGCGTCGGAGATTATCAACTGAATGTTCGAGCACAAAAACTTAATAATCGCAGACAGTAAACTGGAGTTCTTACTGGTTCCTAGAGGACTGCTCAGGCAGCACCAGCGGTGAAAAACCATAATTTGAAATGGAACTCTTGTATTAGCTTGTTTGACTCCACTTATGATAGTAGCCTCACATGTATTTTATGAGAAAAATGACTGTATGCCTGCATCAAAAAAGGAAAACATCTATAATCCTGCACTGGCAAAAGAAAGCCAAGAAAATTCTCGCGAAGTTTATTACCTATTCAACATATTGATGTATATGCTTGTGATAACTGCGAGTTGAAAAGCAAAGTTCTCAATAAAGCCAAGTGCCTAAAGACCATAGAACAGCAGCTAGTGATTCAAGTAAACCCACAATGTAGAACAAAGGCACTCACTGCTCTGTATTCTACCTCTATAAATTAATATTAGTCTTCCCATTGTATATAAAAAGGATTTATATCATTGAACATTAACTTACGAGAAATAACAAAAGATAACTGGGTCGATATGATTGACCTTGACATCACAAAAGAGCAGGAAAACTATGTAGCTCTTCCATCAGAAGCTATTGCTGCATCCAAGTTTTATGATCATTATATCAATCGAGGCGTTTATCTTGGAGACAAGCCAATTGGCTTTATCCAATATTATCCAAATCATAGGGATGGCAAACCAAACGAAATCTTTATAGATCAATTATTGATTGACATCAGCTTTCAAGGTCAAGGCTATGGTTCAGAAGCAGTGAAACTCGTATTAGCAGAAATAAAGAAACTTGAAGGCTTTGATTCTATATCCATTTGTTATGTTGAGGGACATGACATCATGAAACCTTTTTTTGAGCGTTTTGGATTTAAAGTCGTAGATCAGGATGAGTTCGATGAAACGATTATGGAACTCCATTATACTTAAAGGAACTTCTTCGATATATATTTCAGATAGCGATAGGGTTCATATTTAGCAGGTTAAAACTGTTTAATGATTTTATAAACTGTTAAGGTATGTTGGCTGGCCTAGCGGTTTCGGCTACATATTTTTATTTATGAAATATACGATAAAACCACTATGTAGAAGACTTCATCTTTAAAATTCTAGTAGTTAGTAGACCATTAATTTAACCAAAAAATGTATCATCACTGATGGCACAGTAACTATCAAAAGAAATTCTTATTGTG
Organism: Microbulbifer mixtoriginis (SeqCode); assembly: GCF_052466765.1. Lineage (NCBI taxonomy): Bacteria > Pseudomonadati > Pseudomonadota > Gammaproteobacteria > Cellvibrionales > Microbulbiferaceae > Microbulbifer > Microbulbifer mixtoriginis (SeqCode). The sequence goes on along the minus strand of NZ_CP174289.1, from coordinate 3,016,977 downwards.
TTATCTTTATTGTTTTAGCAGGATTAATCTTGCTAACTTTATATATCGCTAATATCACGCTGGATCTTGGTCCTGAGTGGGTTGTTCTCTGCATATCTCCTATATGGCTCTCCGCGTTATTAGCCTAAGGGGACAGCTCTTCCCTGTGCAGACAGAAATAGACTTTAATAGAGAGATAGTGTTCATGAGAGGACTAATCCCATGGAAATGGAAGCCCATGTGTAGATTAAAATGGGGCCTAAAAGACCTATATATTTCAAGCTATATCATGAACACTAAGCACACACCAACCGCAAAATTTAATACACTCTGTCTCAAAGCAGGATTGCGCGAATATGTGTTATTTGAAATCATGGATGATTCGGCCATGAGAATGAAAGACTATATTTACGAGAATTCCCTCAATAAGAAAAGGCGTAAATAAACCCAAATGGAATAACTTATCTGCCCACTAGTTAATCTCTGGAACACCTATAATAAACACCCCCAAGCACGCACAGCATAAGAAAAATACTGCCTGCGTAGACTTTTACTTCCAGAGGGGTTGGTGTGGCTTCGTAACCAGCTATAGCAAAGAGTAGCTGCCCTGGGATTGAGTCCTCCCTTAATAGTTGGGAACTATCCCAAAGGGGCTTTTGCCCAGGCAGTAAATTTACTTGAATAAATAATTGCGTGGCCTGTAGGATCATTCCGGCAGCCAAGATGATGAGTAATATACAGGAAATCCCCAAAGTATATTTGGGTGGCAGGCTACATAAAAAATAATAAAGCAATGCACCTAAGCTATAGCCGATACCAGCACCTAGCAATGCTCCGATTATTACGGAGGGTAAGAGTGGTTGGTGCAGCCAAAAGGAAGTAAGATAAACATAAACTTCTGACCCTTCGCGCATAATCGCGAGTGTGACAGCCAGTAGCATAGCGCCCTGTATGATGGGTAAATGGTATTGCTGCTTACGGTAGTTAAGTAACAACAAGGTGGTGACTATTATTAATAATATATAGATTATGATTAATATTCCGGCATTCACCAGCTCCTGGCCTGTACCATTTATTGCCTGGGAGACTCGCGCAAGGTTTTCACCATAGACGATTGCAGCCAATCCACCGAGTAATAGCGCGATATAAAACCAGCGGGCGCGAAGATCCAGCATTCGAGTAGTTGCCAATAGCACACTGAGTAGTATCGCCACCTCCAACACTTCCCGCATTACTACCATTACAGAGGTTAATAACATAAGCCTTTCGCTACTGTGCGATAATTTTTCCCTGAGCCGTTATGGGATGGAATTCACCAAAAAACAGATATTCTCCCGCGGGCAAAGGGCCAATAAATAGCACTGCCTTGCTATTGCCCATGATCACTTTTTTTCGGTTGAGCTGGTAACTCTCAAATTCTTCTGGAGAGGCATCTCGATTGTAGATCACCAGTTTAATCTCCGTATCAGCGGGTACTATCAGTTCTGAAGGGTTAAAAAGATGGTTGTGGATTTCTAATTTCACAGTGGGTTTATTGGTATCTGGAGCGCAGGCACTGAATAAAATTGAAGCCAAAATCCAAATGCCAGCAGCCAAAGCACCAATCCTTTTCTGCTTGTTATAGTTTTTTTTTCGCACTTGTAAGTAGCTACGCATTCTTGCTCTCCTTTGCTTTTTTAAAACGCACGGTTATTGAAAGCCCTTGGCCAAAATGTGACTGGCCGAGTTCGATTGAAGCTTCGTGAAGGCGTGCGATATGCTGCACAATGGAAAGGCCCAATCCGCAACCGGGGGCTGTGCTCTGGTGGCCGTCGCCACCCACTCGATAGAACCGTTCAAAAACCCTAGGGTACTCTTTCTCTGGAATCCCCGGCCCGGAATCCTCCACTTGTAGAAGAATATCCCCTCTGATTAACCGGGTACTCACTTGTACATGGCCCTCCTCAGGAGTGTATTTCGCCGCATTGCGCAGGAGATTTTTTAAAAGAATAGTCAGTGCGAAACGGTCGCCACGCAGAAATACCCTACCGCCCAGCAGTTCCACCTGTTGCTTTCTCTGAGCAAAGATCGGGTATTCCTCTGCCAATACCTCTCGTGCCAGGGCATGAAGATTGAGTATTTCAAAGCGCGCCGGGTAGTGTTCGGGTGTAGTGCGAAATAAATCCAGCATTTGCTCTACCAGGTGCGCCATACGCTGAACACTATCTTCCAGCTTAACCAGGCTCTGAGGCATTACTGTTTGCCCTGTCCCCTTAAAATCACTCTCCAGATTATGCGCGTGTACCTGTATGGCGGCGATGGGCGTGCGCAGTTCGTGGGCAGCATCGGCAGAAAAACGCCGCTCGCGCTCAAAAGAGGCCTGCAGGCGCGCGAGTAACGCATTAATGGATTGCACCACCGGGAGCAGTTCCTGTGGGGGACTACCCTCTGACAGTGGTGTCAGGTCTTCGGCGCGTTTGCTATGCAGATCTTCGGCGAGTTTGCGCAAACTGGAAAGGCCGCGCCCCACTACAAACCAAATCAGCAACCCGGCAATCGGTAGGCCCAACAGTATCGGGAGTACTGCGGCAATCGCTAGTTTTTCTGCCAGTTGGTAACGCAGGTCAGATCTCTCGGCAACGATAATCCAGTGGCCATTATCGGGAAAGTATTCTGCGAGACTGCGCCAACGATAGCCCGAGAAATTTATTTCCTTAAAGCCAACGGCAAATTCACTGAGGGGTTGCTTCGGGGCATCGGCGGAGCGCACCAGTAATTTCTTATCCTCCGACCACACCTGCATCACCATAGCCTCGGGCTGGGCCACCACCCGCTCGGCCCCTGTTGCCACCGGCATATCTGCCAATAACCTGGCGGAGGCGCTTAATTGGCGGTCAAACAGACGCTGCGCTTCCGCCATGGTATCGCGGTAGCCGTGCAGCGCCGAGACAAAATTGACCAGCATGATGATGCTGAGCAACGCGATCAGCAGAAAAATACGGATAGATTTCATGCGCCGCCAGCCGCTTCCAGTTTGTAGCCAACGCCGCGAATGGTCTGAATAAACTCTGGATAGATTTTTTTGCGTAAATTGTGGATATGCACATCCACAGTATTGCTGGAAACCTCCTCGCCCCAGCTGTACAGCTTATCTTCCAGCTGTTCGCGACTGAGAATATGGCCCGGGCGCTCGGCCAAGGCGCGCAGCAGGCTGAATTCCCGTCGCGACAGTTTTATTTCCTGCCCAGCCCTGGCCACGGTATGGCTGGATAAATTAATGGCCACATCGCCAATCAGGATTTCCGCACTGAGGCCGCTGCCACCGCGCCTTTCCAGAGCACGCAGGCGCGCCAGTAGCTCGTCTACCGCAAAGGGCTTGGTTAGATAGTCATCGGCACCGGCATCCAGGCCCTGCACTTTAGAGGGGAGATCATCGCGGGCGGTGAGAATCAATACCGGCGAGCGAATCGATTTTGCCCGCAACCGTTTCAACACCTCCACACCATCCAGGTCGGGCAGGCCCAGATCGAGAATAATCACATCCGGTATCGCCGCCTGTGCCAGAGCAATGCCCTCACTGCCGCGGGCCGCGTGATCAACGGCATAGCCCCCTCTCTGCAGGGCGGTGACCATCCCCTCGGCCAGGGATTGGTTATCTTCGATCAGCAGGATGCGCATTGGCCTGGGCTCTTCAGCAATGAAAACAGGTAAGGAGAGCGCGGTGCAACGCCCTCCCCCACCGCCAGAGCATAGTGCCTTTGCCGGGGCAGTGGATGGCGTGGGAGCGGTTGTTAAATTGGTTGTTGAATGAAAAGGCCGGCGCGCTCAGAGCGCGCTGGGAGCCGTCTTATCCTGTACTGTTGGCGGAGTTTCCCCGCGGGCAAATTGGCGAACCAGGGGCAGTTTCTTTGCCAGCGCGCTATCTACCAGAGAGGGCAGGAGCGCATTGACCTTGATAAACAGGCGTTCGGGCCAGCCGATAAAGCGCCTGCGGCCACGTTTACTCTGGAGCAGACGCAGACATTGGGCGGCGACAAATTGTGGCGAGTCGGACTTGTTACCGAGTGCCCGATTCAAGTCGTTAACTGCGTCACTGTTGAGAGGGGTATCCACCGCCCTGGGCGCCAGGTAGTGCACACGAACCTTACTGCCCGCCAACTCCCGGCGCAGGGTTTCGGTAAAGCCGTGCAGCCCCGCTTTACTGGCACCATAGGCCCCAAAGCCCGGATGACCGATATGACCAAAGGCCGAGCCGATATTAATAATCGCGGCGCCTTCGCTGCGTTGCAGTATTGGCAGCAGGTCGCGGGTCAGCGCCATGGGCGCGATCAGGTTGGTATGCAGCAGCTGACTAAGTTCCACATCGCCGATATCGCTGAGCAGGGAAAAGGACGCGATACCGGCATTGTTGATCAACACATCCACACCAGCCGGTAATTGCTTGCAGCTGCGCACCAGCTCGGCGCGAGCGGCCCGGTCACACAGATCGGCTACCAACACCTGGTGCCGGTCACTGTGGGGTAGCTCCGCTTTTACCTGCTGCAGGCGCGCGGCATTGCGCCCCTGCAGTAGCAGCCGGTGGCCCTGCTCGGCTAGCAGACGACTGATGGCCGAGCCAATTCCGCCGCTGGCGCCAGTGACCAGCACCGTGAGCGTTTCTTTTGCTGTCATATCAAGCGGCCTCCTGCACCTTAAAGGGGTTGTCCAGTTCGCGGAAAATATCCCCATACAGGCGGTACATAACCCGCGAGCAGTGCAGGATCGCAGCCTGGTCATCGGGATTATCGATGCGATTCATCAGCCCCTTGAAGAAATCCACATGGCCGATATCCAGATCGCCGTGAGAAAGCAGATAACTGAACGCTTTGTTTGGCAGTCCGTGGGTTCTCTGAATGGCGCGCGCGGCTTTAGTGGCCACGGCGGTACTGGTGCCTTCAAGCACATGCACCATGCCGAAAAAGCTGAGAGGGTTGCCGCGGGCGATATTGTCATAGGCGTAGGACACCATCAGTTCGGTACTCAGGTTGGGGCGGCCGTTGCGCACCGCTTCCGCATCGCCGCCACAGGCGGCAATATCGTTGAGCACCCACTCCTGGTGACCGGTTTCCTCCTCGATATATTCCGCAACCGCCTCGCGCAACCATTCCTGTTGCTGAGTCAGGCGACTACCACAGGCCATCAGCAGAGGCACCGTGTGCTTGACGTGGTGATAGGCCTGAGTGAGGAAGGCCACATATTCCTGCAAGGCAATCTCACCCCGTGCGGCGCGCTGGATAAAAGGTACCTCCATCAGAGACTGGCGGGCGTCGGCAGTTTGTTGTTCAAGAAGATTGTAAAAACTCATGAGGAGATACCTCCATAAAGGTTATCGATAGAATTTTGGAACTGCGCAGCGATACGATCGCGGCGCGGGCGGCCGTTGGCGGTGAGCAAGCCATCGGCAAACGTTAATGGCGCCGGCAGTGCGGTCCAGGTGCGCACCTGGGCGTAATCCGGCAATTTGCGATTCACCGCCTGCAACCAGCTGTCGAGCTGCTCGCGGCTGCTGCCGGGGCGTGCAAAAATCAGGGCGGCACAGTGGGGACGAGCGTCGCCGACCACCACGCACTGTTGCACTATCGGCTCCAGCAGTACCTCGCTCTCAATCCACTCCGGTGAGATATTGCGCCCAAAAGCGCTGATCAGGATGTTCTTGCAGCGCCCGGTGATGTACAGAAACCCTTCTGCGTCTAACTCACCCAAATCACCGGTGGCGAGCCACTGGCTTTCACCACCCTCGGCACTATCCAGGTAACCCAGATAACGGGGACCACGCACCATCACCTCGCCATCGCGAATGGCGATATCACAGTGAGACAAGGGTCTCCCCACGCTACCTGGGCGATCGGCGCCGGGTACATTCAGCGCAACCACCGAGCCACATTCGGACAAGCCGTAGCCTTCATAAACCGGCAGGCCAAGACTGCGCGCCTGCAACAACAGCCGGTCCGAGACCTTACCCCCGCCCACGGCGACAAAGCGCAGTGAGCTCGGCGGCTGCCAGCCGTTGCGCTCACTGTGTTCCAGCAGCGCTTTCAGCATCTGCGGCAGCAGGATCACACTGTGGGGACGATACTCATCAATGCAGCTCGCCAGCTGGGCTACATCCAGCCCCGAGCTGCCACTGAGGCCCAGGCGCGCCGTAGTCGGCACCAACACCTCACCACCACGCAGCCAGCTACTGTAAGCCCCGGCCACGTTTTCCAGCAGGGTGGCCAGAGGCAGCAGGCACAGGTGCACACGATTGCCCTGAGGCTGCAGTTGCCGTGCCAGTACACTGGCGGTGGTGAACTGGGTTCGGGCTGACAGGCAGACACCGCGCGGCGTGCCGGTAGAGCCAGAGGTAAAAGTGATTTTGGCGGTGTGCTCCGGCAGGGCCGCCGCCGTTTCCGTATGGATATCAATCAGGGCCATACCGGCCAGTTCAGCCCGCGCCTGTCCCACCACTTCGATCGCGGTAAAGCGTTCACAGCTATCGCTCAACAGGGCCTGCATGCCACTCACACGCAGGGTGTGTGCCAGCTGCTGCTGGGAAAAGAAAACCGGCAGCGGTACCAAAGTGATCTGAGCTATCTGGCAGGCCAGATCCACCAACAACCAATTGGGACCATTGTCGGCATAGAGCCCCAGCACGCGGATATCGCGCGCCTGCAGGTCCTCGGCGATTTCCTCGGCGGCCACCAGCAGCTGCCCATAGCTGAATGTGCACTCCTCGCCCCGCAGCGCCAGCTGTTCGGGGTGATTCACAGCCTGCTGGCGAATTTGATCTATCAGTTGCATAGGTTGGCACCCCCCGCCGAGGTTTTGAGCACAGGCGACATGGCCTGTGCCGAAGGGCGACAGGCCAGCAGAGTCTCGCGGGTACGGGGATTTGCCAGCAGGGCGCGGTGCTCGGCGACCATATCGATGGCGGTCACCGCCGGAGCCGACTCGTAATAACGACCCCACTCGTCCAGGTTATCCCTCAGACGCCGGCCGTCGGCTTCACATAAAACCGTCTGCCGACCCACTAATTTCTGCAATAGGCCACGCACTTCCGCAGTCGCGGTATAAATGGCCCAATGCACACCGGCGGCGGCAAATAATTCAAACAACATTAGGAACAGCATTTGGCTGCCACCGCGGCTGGTGGAGATCAAATTGCCGATTTCGACAATCTCCGAGCGTTTTACCGAGCCCCCACTGAAGGCGGCGATCTCCTGTTCCACCGGATGGTCGAGATACTGTTCCAGGAATAGAGATCCGCTATCGGCGCGGCGTAGCCCGAGGGCACTACTAAACGCGCTCTCCTGCCAAGCGGATAACAATAGCGGGGCAAATTGGTTCACCTGCGCACCATAGGTATCGGCAAACTTCTGCGCGATAAATCCCTGCACCCGGCTGTGGCCTGCCTGCCCTATACGGGTCAGATCGAAATCCAGTTTGCGCCGCCGCAGCTTGCGCTTGGGCAACGCCCTCTGGTCCAGGTATTGATAATGTCTTTGTAGCGCCATTGAAAACCCTCTTTGGGAGTGTCACGGCGAGAGTCTACGGAGACAAAATTAAGGCAAACTTAAGAAACGCTGGAAAAACTCGCCATGTATCCCTCCCCCAGTCAGTGCTTGCCAAACCGGCGGCAGGTCTTGATCTGGCTCAATACGGACTTTCTCCTTTACTTCATCATGCGCCGCTAGCAAGGCCTATCTGGCGCGCTTTTCCTCGTATTGAGACGACAAATTCCCCGCGCCAGCGCCTCTCCGTGATAACTTAGACCCAGGAGTCAACTGCATAAGGCAGGGACCAGAAAGACCCATTGATCTGGAGGAAAGATGGAGCAGCAAAACACCGTATTCGTGGTCGTGGACCCCAACGATGACAGACATGTGGCCCTGGAACGCGCCCTGACCACTTCCCGCGGGCGCAACCCCCAACCGCGTTTGGCAGTGTTTGTCGCGGTAGATGGCGAGGCAGTAGATACCCGCGCGGTGAACGACCACCTATTCCGCGATGAATCCTGGTTCCGCGAGCAGATCCGCGAACCTATCTCCGAGGCCGGTCTCTCCTGCGAGATTACTGTGTGCTGGTCCAGCGACTGGCAGGCGGCCATTGTGCAGGAGGCCAAGCGCTGCGATGCGGAAATGATCTACCTGCCAGTGCACAAGAAATCCAGCCGCCGCTTTACCTTCGCTGAATCCAAATGGCGGGTGCTGAAAACCGCACGCTGCCCGGTGGTACTGATTCGCCCCGGCGCCAAGGCCGAGCGCAAAGTGGTGCTGGCCACCGTCAACTACCAGGCGAAGACCCTGGAACAGCGCCAGCTAAACCGCCAGATCAGTGAGCGCGCCACCTATATTGCCGGCCACTACGGCGCCGAGCTGCACCTGGTAAATGCTTACCTGGACTCCATGCGCTACCCAGACCGCGGCGCCCTGGCCAAGCTCGCTGATAAAACCGGCGTACCCACGCACCGTATTCATGTGAAGCAGGGCTATACCAGCGATGTGGTGGAAGCAGTGGCGAAGGAAGTTGATGCGGATCTGGTGGTAATGGGCACCCTCAACCAGTTCGGTGAAACCGGCTCGCTGTTGCGCGGCAATACCGCCGAGCGGGTGATCGGCCAGTTGGACGTGGATGTGATGGTGTGCAACCAGTTCACCAACACGGAAGTGTAAATCCCGTTCGAAACTTCTGCGAAAAGCCCGGCAATCATTTGCCGGGCTTTTTCTTTCTCGGGCCGGTTAAAAACCAGGATTACTTTGATTTAGCTGAAAGCAGCAACAGATCCCCACCGGTATTAAAAGTCACACTGCCACCCTCAACTTTTGCATGCTCACCGGAATAGTAATCTGTTAACACCGTACCATCGGTAAACACACCTTTTACAGAAATGCGCTTCTCCCCACGCGGCAGCTCCATTGCCACCACTACCGGCTGCTCCCCTGCTAAAGTACGAGCAAAAGTGTAGGGGTTATCGGCGAGTTTCTTGTGCACACCAGCGCCCACGGCGGGGTGTGCGCGGCGGAACTGACCGAGCTTCTGCCAATGGGTGAGCAGCGCACGGGTTTCAGCTTTTTTCAGATCACCCCAATTCATGGGGCTGCGCATGGCCGCATCGCCAAAAGCGCGGGCATCGGTCATGGGGCGCGCCAGCTCATCGCCGTAATAAATTTGCACCGCCCCCGGTGCCAGCATCAGCTTACTGGCGGCAATGCGGGTCTGTTGGCGCTCGCGATCGAAGGAGTGGTGGTCGTCGTGAGAGCCCAGATAATTGAGCACCCCCAAGCCCTTTAACGCACCAGAATTCAATGCGCTGGAATAACTGGAGAAAATTTTCTCCGCGGGCTCGCCGGCCACCTGAGCAAAATCGAAGTTGATCAGACTATCGAAACCATACTGGTAAAAATCCACTTGTTGATCGCTGTAATCGTAAACACGACCAACGGTGGGACCATAGTTATTCACACCAAAGTGATAAACCTCACCCAGCATAAAGAAATCGCGATCATCGAGTTTTTGCTGTGGATGTTTTGCTTTCCACTCAGCCAGAGCCAGATCCGCCTCTTTTTTCAGAATTGCCCAAGCTTCGGGCTCGACATGTTTTACCGTGTCCACACGAAAGCCATCCACACCGTATTCCCGCACCCAATCGGTCAGCCACTTGATCAGATAGTACTTGGGCGCGCGCGGATAGCCGGTGCGCTCGAAAAATGCATCCAGCTCGCTCAGCTCCTGCTGCAGGCGGCCCTCGCGCTGCCACTTATCCACAAGCTGCGGCGGCAGCGCCACGGGCTTATCGCTCTCAGTGAGGATGTCGGTGAGGTTGGCGTGGATCGCGCACTCCACATTGCCGGCGTAATCAGACCAGTCGCACTGCGAACCTTTGCGCAACCAGCTGGCGGGCCACTCCGGGTCCTTTGCGGTTATCGGGCCGGTGTGGTTGAGAATCACATCAAGTAACACACGAATACCGCGCTTGTGCGCGGCCTCTATCAGCTCCGCTAACTCGGCCTCAGTGCCAAAGTTTGCATCCACTGCGGTCCAGTCTTTGGGCCAGTAGCCGTGGAAGGCATAGGTGCGCTTGTCAGAGTCATTGTGACCGTGGATATTCTCAATGACCGGAGACATCCATATAGCATCTACCCCCAGATCGTTGAAATAGCCCGCCTCAATTTTTTCGATCACCCCGCGCAGATCGCCACCGGCGAATCCGCGCAGATGGGCCCCGTCATCCTTGCGCCCGTAGGGAAAGTCATTGCCCTTATCGCCGTTATAAAAGCGGTCCGGCAACATAAAATAGATGGTAGCGTTGCGCCAAAAGGGATCAATTGGCCCCTCGGCCACCGCTGCCTGAACAGCTCCCAGAAACAGACCTATTAATAAGCTGGTAAATTTAACCATTGCTCTCTCACTTATTCGCCGCGCACATTTTCACCAGCCAACTCTAATCGGCAATGGGATTCCTACATCCTCCCAAGTGGGGGCGTAGCCAGTACTTGTTTTCGTCACTTTCGCAAACAGCAGACGCACAGGATTTTCGCAATAGGCAAAAAGCGAAGCAAATCCCCTTTGCGACCGGCTGCGGCGGAGAGTAAGGTAAAACCCAGACACCACGGAGAAACCGAAGGGCTTTGCCGTGGTCAAAGGGTCACATTCTGATAGCAGCAAAAGGAGGCAGGGAATGTCGGAACAACAGTCTAGGCATGGGTGGATCATCGGAATTATTGTGGTGATCGTCGTCGCCGCGGCAGCCTATTGGCTGTGGACTGGCGAGGAAAAAAAGAAAGAAGTTCCCCCTACCAAAATTATTGAAGAACCCCAAAGCACCCCGGAGCCAGAAACTCTGGAGCAACCCCAGGAACAGGCCACCACGCCTGAACCTCAGGAACCCGCTCCTGTGGAAGAGCCCAGCAGGGAACCACCGCCTCCACTCAATGAGAGCGACAAGGCCGCTTATGACGACCTGATGAGCCTGGCCCCAGACAACGCCCTGTCGCGCTGGTTGGTAAACGATGAGGTGATTCGCAAATGGGTGGCTGCGGTCAACTCCGGTGCGCGAGGAAACCTGATCCACAAGCACCGCCCACTGAAAACCATACGCGGCCCTATTGTTGTTACCGGCTCCTCGATAGAGGGCTACCAATTGTCGCCGGACAATTACCGTCGCTACGATAAGCCTGTGCGACTGTTCGCCTCAATGGATACCGATACCGCAGTGGGCCTTTACCAGTACTGGTATCCGCGCTTGGCGCAGGCCTACGGTGAGTTGGGCATGCGCAATAAAACCTTTCACCAGGTGGTGATTGAAGCCATCGATAAGGTACTGGCAGCCCCTGAAGTTGAAGGTCCTATCAAGCTGGTGCGCCCATCGGTCTACTTCAAGTTTGCCGATCCCAAGCTTGAAAAACTGCCCGGTGTACAAAAATTAATGATTCGCATGGGCCCGGATAATGCCGCGCGAGTGAAGGAAAAACTCAAGGAACTGAAGCAAAAATTGGAGGCCATGCCGGTTCAGCAGCCAGAACAATCCCAATAACCTCTCAAAGATCACCGGGCCTTTACAGAGAAGGGCTCGGTGATACCGACTCTTCCACTTCGTCGTTTATACCCCCACACAGATCAACCTCTTACTCAATATATTCTGTCTCAGGCATGGGGTATATTTACCGGCACACTTGGCGGTTAACGGAGTACCGTCACCCGGCGCTGTTCCAAGATTTACAGACAGCGCTCGAGAAGCTCAGGAGGAGCTACCGGTTTGCTGGGGCCAACCGGTAATTACCTGCATTTCAGCTTTAGCTCCCTCGGTATCCTAATCAGGGCTTATTAGCGCCCATTGCAAAACTATTGAGGCTCACCTTGAAATATCGCTTCCCCGGCCAGCTGCTGGCCGCCGCACTCATCCTTGTCACCTCACTCGCACAGGCAGCCCCAGAACTCTTATTCAGTACTACTCCCGAGTGGGTGGAAATATTAGAACCAGTAGAGTCAAAACGCCCATCGCAAGGCAGTGTGCGGGTGCACCTATCCAACTCCCAGCTTCGCCACAGGGGAAAAGAGCAACAGTATTACTTTCAGATCGTGGTCGAACCCCTGAATCAGCAGGGGGTCAGTGAAATTGCCGAGCTGAACTTCAGTTTCTATCCGGCCTTCCAAAGGCTGCAGGTGCACGATATCAGTGTACAGCGTAACGGTGAGCATCTAGATCGCTTGCAAAAGGATGGTTTCAAGCTTTTCCAGTCTGAGCAGGAACTCTCCAATAAACTCTACTCCGAACAATGGAACGCGCTGTATATACTGGAAGATATTCGCCCCGGCGATATTATCAGCTACGCCTATACCATTGAGGGCAGCAACCCGATTTTTGCCCGTAGTGATTTTGGCCGTTTGTACCTCTCCTGGCCCCAGGCAGTAGATCGTCGTTTTGTAAAAATTAGCAGCGACAAGAAGCTCAATTACCGATTTAACAAGCGCGAATATTCTGTCCATCAAAGTCACCTGCAGGACAATCACACCTATACCATCGATCTGCGCGATGTGGCCGGAGTGCCGATGGAAAGTGAATATCCATATTGGCACGATCCGCTCAATTATTTCCAATACTCCAGCTATGACAACTGGGGACAGGTTAATGACTGGGCCCAGAACCTTTATCAGATCGATCGCACACTACCGGAGTCATTAAAAAACAAACTGGATAACTGGCGAGCGCAGCTGGGGTTGGAGGCGGCAGTCAGCAAGGCGATCGAGTATGTACAAGAAGACATTCGCTACTTTGGCATTGAACTGGGTATCAATTCCCACCAACCCAGAACACCCCAGGAAACTCTGGAGAAACGCTACGGGGACTGTAAAGATAAGGCCCTACTGCTGACCAGTATGCTCGCCCACCTGGGGGTACAATCCTATCCCGCCCTCGTGTCCTCCTCCCGCGGGCGGGATATCGGCAAGGATATTCCCTCCCCGGAGACTTTTAACCATGTGATAAACCTGATCGAACTGAATGACCGGAAATACTGGGTGGATGCAACGGCTTCAGGCCAGGGGATTGATATAGAGAACAAAGGCTTTTTCGACTACGAATTGGCACTCCCTATTGCAAAGCATATCAACGCGCTAAAAGCCGTAAACCCAAGCTCAGAAAGTGTTACCAATCTAAGTGCTCGTATTGAAGAACAATACGATATCAATGCGGCAGAAAATCGTGCGGAGCTCCAGGTAAACTCCCGCTTCTCTCATCGTAAAGCAGAGCAGGTGCGCCAGTTCTTCCTCTCTGCAGACACAGAGCAAATCAAAAATAGCTACACCAATTTTATCGCCGGATATTATCCGGGGGTGAACACCAGCCCCGAGATCACCTACAACGACAGCCTACAGGAAAACCAGCTGGTGGTATCCGAGCACTATCAAATTGGTGACTTTGCCCAGATAAGTTCCGCACGTAAGATATTTTCCCTGTATGGTTCCGCCTTGGTACCCTATTTATCCAAGCCTCAGCACCCCATTCGTCAGAGCCCGCTGGCCCTGACACACCCCGTGGATATTCAGCAGAGTGCAAGGGTGAGTATTCAGGGGGAGTTACTCTGGCAGGAAGAATTGGGCACAACCACGATCGATAATTCCTGGTTCAACTTCACTCGCAGCGCCAAACTGGAGAACAGTGCCCTCCAGGTGGTCTACAACTTTAAATCCAAAGTTGATCATGTAGAGCCACAGGAGGTGCCTGAATATTTAGCCGAGTTCAATAAGCTCGACAGAGCGCTGCAATATAAATTCTGGGCCAAAGGAGAAGCTTCTTCCAATCGCAATAAGAGCCAGGAAATGAAAAACCTGATTAAATCTTTGATCAGGAAGTAAGCCATGAAGAAGCTGCTTTTTGTTCTCACTCTATTATTGCTGGCCTCCTGTGCCTCACAATCAACAATACATACACCGGTCGACCCCTTACAGGACTTGACCCGACAAGTGGTACTCGCACCCGAATCTGTGCAATACCCCATTTATTGGAGCGGGTACCTAAAGTCTCCTCAATCTCTCAATTCACTAGAAGCGCAGGGGCGTTACCAGGCAGAAATGACTGCGCTAGAGACAGGCCAAAAAAGCTGTGCAGAGGTAAATTGGCAAGAAGTTACCCAGCTCAATAGTATTTCTCTGCTGCCGCACCTGAGTGCCACAGAGTGCTATGAGTCCATTGGTAATGACGAACTCGCCAGCTACCACCAAAATATTTTTAATTTTATTGCCAGAGGAATACTGTCAACGCGCAGAGGTGATACTTTCTATAGCGCTTATGAAGTGGCCAGCTGGGGCGATGCCGAAGACCTACTCAATATTTCCGGTTTTGAAATACTCGATAGCTATTTTGAATTTGCCGCGAGTCGCAGTGGTCTATACCGGGTTTACAATGTACGAGACCCCAATAACGGAAAAGTCCGAAAAATTTATTTTGACAATAACCGTTTTCTGCATCGCTTGCTCGATATCCAATACCCATTCGCGGGTCTCTCCGATGCCCTATATAAAAATATACTGCTACCTCTGGCAGATTCTGACTACTCTGCTCTACACGCTGTAGGCCAGGTTCAAGAAGCCGAAGGGAGTTTCCAGCAGGCCGAACAAACCTTCTTGAAAGCCATTGGCATGGGCTCGCTCACTGCCAATATCAGCCTTGGTAATTTGTGCCTTGAGGGTAACAGTACAAAGTTCGCAGTGGATGAATGCGCACAACTCTTTGTTGCCGCCGCAGACCTGGGGCTGCAGGAAGGCAAAATTATGCTTGCCTATATCACTACCATCGGCCTGGGAATAGAAGTAGATACGGAGTTGACCAGCCAGTTATTGGCAAGCGCAGCGGAAACCCTACAACGGGGCGAAGCCGAGTACGCAATGGCCTTGCTATTAGCATCTGATCAATACGATATGCCAAGAGCTGACTTGGCAGCACATTACCTGCAGCTTTCCGCAAAGCAAGGCTATGCCCCGGCACTACTAGAGCAGGCGGGCACCCACCTAAAAGATAAGCCTGGGCAACAGAAAATTTTCACAAACCTGATCAGCCAGGCGGCTAAAGAAAACTATCCTCCAGCTCAGTATTACTATGGCAAGTATCTGCTTGAAGTGGCAGACGAAAATCAAAGCCAACAAGGCATGTATTTTCTACAACAATCCGCAGAGGCCGGCTTTCCCGCAGCCTTATATCTAAGGGGAAAAATTAAAGAAAATGGTCTCTACCAACAACAACAAGATGCACTTTCTGCGCTGAAAGACATCGAAGCAGCAGCCCTTCGTTGGCACTTGCCTGCACAATTACGTATGGGTCTATTCAACTCCAGAGGAAAAATTGTACGAACCGATCACGATCGTGCCTATGGCTGGTATGCCCTCTGTGCAAAAGTAAACAATCTCGATTGTGTAACCAATCTAGGTTATGCCTCCGCTCTAGGTGTGGGTGTTAAACAGGATTACCAGCGCGCAGCTAAAATCTACCAATATGCCGCAAGCCAGGGATCCGCAAGAGCCAGCTACAATCTAGGTTTACTCTACCAAAATGGCCAGGGAGTGGGCCAAGATCTACAGCAGGCTAAGACTTACCTGACGCAAGCCGCCGAAGCAGGTTCTGTCGATGCAATGAATGCCCTCGGACTTTTATATCTTTCTCAAGATGGGGATCAGCTAAATTATGCTAAAGCACTAGTATGGTTTGAGCGCGCCTCTAAACATAACTCTAAGTATGGTTTCTATAATCAAGGACGCATGTATGAGAAAGGACTAGGCGTAGCCGTCAACAGTGAACGAGCCCTAAGTCATTACCGAAGTGCTTCCGAGCTTGGGCATACTGGCGCCTCCCTAAAACTGGCCAAAGCATATAGTGCGGGAGAGATCACAAATTACGACCTTAAAATGGCCCTGCATTATTTAAAATTGGCCACAGAACAAAGTGGCAATAAAACCATAAAAACGACTTTGCAAAAGTGTCAGAAATCACAATATTGCAATCAGATAGAAGTCGCAGAGTTAATAAGTCTCTTATCTACTGAAGAATAGTCACTCAAAACACATCTAGAATAAGTGACCAAAAAGAGTTTGGTCACTTTACTCCCCTCTTAGAACATTATTGACACTCAAGTGAAGCATTGCATATTTCTTGCACATAAATTCAATTAAATGCATGAGTACATACTCAGAACAAAATTTTATTTCGCGGAGTAATATGTGTTTTATTCATACTATGGATATCCAGAATTTACCCGTGTCATAGCTTTCCGTAGAAACCTCAAATATTTATCTGACTTCACAGAATAATAAGCTGGCCTCCCTATAATTCGGTCCGAATTATACCAAATGTAATCGAATCGATCGGGACAGACATGAACGAGTCATTAAAGTTACTTACAGCCATAAGTTTATCCGCTTTTCTTACAGCCTGTGGAGGGGGAGGCTCCGATAATGACAGTAACAATGGTGGCAACCCTGTAAGTGGTGATACAAGTACAGGCACTGATACAGACACAGATACAGACACAGACACAGACACAGACACAGACACAGACACAGACACAGACACAGACACAGACACAGACACAGACACAGACAGTGATAAGGATGCACCAGGGGTGATCACTGGCGGTGAAGGGATTGTCACTGAAGATATAAAAACCTCAGTTTCCGGCCAGTTGAGTGATAGCTCTAAAGCCAATCAAAATTTTGAGGAATCAAATCTTCAGGGAAAGTATGGCAACCTCAAAGTTTCCTCAGATGGCAGTTGGAACTACTCTCTAAATAGTAAACTTGCTGATCCAATAAGTGCTAATGAAATTGCCACAGATAAGTTCACAGTTGGTTTTGGCAGTAACGAAGAAACCACAATCATAACCATATCCATAACTGGAACTGATGATCCCTATACATTTGATCCAGGTTCACCTCTCGCAAAAATGGTTGTAGATAGTAGGGAGCACGCTCAAGGAATTATGATAATAGAGGATATCGATGGCGATACTCCGAAATTTGTCGAAGGCACCTTCTCTGGCAGTTATGGCGAATTTAAAGTTTCCAATAACGGAGGCTGGGATTACACTCTTAACAACAACACTAATAACCTGAAAGAAGGTGAAACAGTAGAAGATACCATCAAATTCCACTTAACGGATGGTATAGAGCAGTCGGTTACGTTTACTGTAGCTACTATAGATCCGACAGAGAGCAGCATTGTATTTATTCTAATGAACTTCTCCGATGGGGCTGCAACAGACCAAGGCGATCTTACTCATATAGCTAACACTGTATTCAATGATGTAGATTCACTCGATAACGCTTATAGAGAAAACTCTTTCGGACAACTCAAGTTCCTTCGCCATCGTGTCAAGGATAAGTCATTACAGCACTATTGTTACGGTGAGCAAGGCAAGGAAGAAACTTCACTGGATTGCATCGTCTTTGACATTCCCGATAGTGAAAATGGCGGAATCTTGAGTATAGAAAATGCTGTTGCCCGAGCACAGGCCGGCCAAGAAGGGGAGTATACAGATGGTGGCTTTGAATGGCGTGATAAGGCTTATCAATGGGCAACAGACAATCTTTTTGATGAGAATGGCAAACCCCTAAATCTGCGCAACTGGCGTCATCAAGTTTTTATTTACCCAAATGCATCTTACAGAGCAGGTCTTGTCGGTGCAGGCATCGCCAGTGTCGGAGGTGGTATGAGCCTGGTCGCTTCCTTCTCTGATCAAAATGTTATGGGACATGAATTAGGTCACAATATTGGCCTCAGCCATGCAGGCCTCGACAGTAATAATGATGGAGACACTAACGACAGTGGTGATAGCGAATACGGTACTGATGGCTCCCTCATGGGCAACCGATCCCAATCAAGATTATTTGGCAGTGCTCACCGAGAGTATATGAAATGGTATGATCTCTTTCCTGAGTACACCAAAACTGTTGAGCAAGTTGTCCCCTCCTCTCAGGATTTAGAATTAGAAGCCATTGAATTAACAGCCGGAGAGCTTTCCGGCTCTCTGCCTCAACAGCTAAAGATAGAAAGTGCTGGCAGCCAAAATGGCGGAAATCATTATTACGTCAACTATCACATAGCTCACGATATACTTAACCCACGATCACAATTTGAAGGTTCAGTAACCGTTCATTATCTTAATGGTAGAACATCCAACCATGTTGCTGTACTTGAACAACCAGGTGACAGCTTTACCGACTCAAAAATTGGGCTCTCAATTACATATAAATCTAAGAACTCTTCCAGTAAATCAGCTGTTGTTAATGTAAGCTATGGACAATAGTTTCTGTGCAACTTGACCTATTCTAATTAGAATGATTATTAAAAGGATAAATATTATGTTAAGAATTTTTACACTGATCGCGGGATTGACTCTCACTTTTTTTGTTCAAGCAGAAGAGGTTGTAACTGGAACCCTGGAGGAAATCATCTCTGAAGATTTTGAGACTGGGAAAGTAGAAAGACGCTTCGCCTTGAAAGATGAGCAAAGTGGCCACTACTATTTTATTGAAGTAGATGAATTAAAACGCAAGGGCATGAAATCTGGAGACCGAATAAAGATTCGCGGTGAGCGTGGTGAAAGACGTATGCTACACATCCGGGAAACACAAAAGCTTAAAGCCGCAGGAGAGGAATAATCCGGATGGCTTACCCTAACAGCAAACCAGCGCTTGAGTTTCTTTTGCAAATTATTTTTAGATCGTGAAAGTGGAATTGTAAACCTAAGCACTTACTTCTTATCGATTTTTAGCCCTGCTTATTGCAGGGCATTTTACACTTCCCATTAATTCATCCACCATCTCCCAACGACAATAAATGAAGCTGCTGTAAATGAGATTTAAAATTAAGGGCGCAACGGCGATTAAAATCCTTGATCTCCTCAATTTTATACTTATGTGCGAGTTCATTCCCCGATCGTAATTGCTCCTGGCTCGGATAAACACCCTTCCCAGTCAACAGGCAATTCCAGGATACATTCGGAAAATAGACATCCAGTTTTTGATCCAGTAATTCATCAGTAATATTCTTGCCTGCCATCCAGGACATCAAGATTGAACGCAGGGAGGGAGATATCTTTTCATTAGTGCCATTGGCAATCCAATAATCCGTATCTGCTCTCGAACTAATACGGTAGTGACAGACGATATAGTCCCGCACCGCATCAAAACGAGCGCTGATACGATTATTAAAGTCATCCCTATACTTATCTGTATGATCACCATTGTTATAGGCCTCTATAAAGCGCACCACGGTTTCCTGAACCATATCCAACGCCGTTGCCTCCAAAGGCTCAATAAAGCCTTGGGAGAGCCCCACCGCCAGGCAGTTCTTGGCCCAGTGTTGAGCAACCCGTCCAACCTTAAACTTTAATCTACGCGCTTCGACATCACTGTCCAACAACCCCAAGTGAGCGCGAAATTCCGTTTCCGCCTTGTCATCGTCGACAAAGCGAGAGCTGTAAACATAGCCGTTGCCATTGCGATTGGTCAGCGGGATTTGCCAGGCCCAGCCATATTTCATCGCAGTAGAAATAGTGTGCGGTGCATACTCCCTTTCCTGGTCTGTAGCAAATACAACCGCAGAGTCGTTAAACAGACTCTCAGCGCTACTAATAAATGGAACCTTCAGAGATTGTTGTATAAGATTTCCACGAAAGCCGGAACTGTCCACATACAGATCCGCTTTGAGAGCCTCACCATCAGTAGTTTTCAGGTGATCAATATTCCCCTGTGCATCGAGCATGGCGCCAGCCACTGTCGCCACCTTATAGCGAACCCCTTTTTTTTCGGCAACACGACGCAGGAACTGGCCCAATAAACCAGAATCAAAATGGTAGCCATAGGCAATTTCAAAAGGGAAGTTTTCCGGCGCGACTGGAGATAATTTTTGCCGGATCATCTCAGTTGCCAGAAAGAAGTGATCCGGATGTCCCTCCAAGTCAACACCTTTCCTGCGCAGGTAACTATTATGAAAAAATGCCGGAATAGTAAATTGGTCCGGCTGGCCGACAAAGGGATGAACATACTCGGTAAAGCCCGGTTTAACGGACCAATCCCTAAAGGTAATACCCACTTTGTAAGTAGCGTTACAGGCAGGCATCCACTCCGATTCGCTAACCCCTATAGTCTCCATAAAACCTTTTAGCGGCGGAGTTGATCCCTCCCCCACACCGATAATCCCAATATCCGGTGATTCCACCAGGGTGATATCAAACCCTTTATTCTGCCAATGGGTCGCCATCAGATTGGCGGTTATCCAGCCAGCGGTACCCCCGCCAAGAATAATTATTTTTTTGCGTTGATTGCTCATGGCGACTCTCAAAAATTCAGCACCGCACTTATTGTCGGGCCTTTTAATATTTAAAAAAAACCGCCCGGCAAGCGTAGCTCAGCGGGCGGTTTCTTATCACACCTTCAGTTTTACACCAAAAGAATCAGCGGCACTTAGTAGCTATAGTTCAAGCCGAGGTAGAACTGACGCCCAAACTCAGTGTATTCACCGAGAACACCATCTACTCCGTAGGATTTCACATCAGCCTCATCAGTAAGATTGTTCGCTGAGAAAACCACATCGATACCATTATCGAATGCATAGGATATCTGAGCATCAACGGTAGTGTACGCCTGAGCTAAGGCCGGAGTAGAGCCTCCCGGTATCGGCATAATCAGGATAAACTCATCCCGATAGCGAACATTGACGTGGGAGCTGAAATTACCGATGTCCCAGAATACTGTAGTGCTCCAGACATTTTCAGAGAGGCCCGGCAACGGCAGGTTTTCACCATAAAGGTTACCGCCACTCACTTCGGTTTCACTCTCAGTATATGAATAGCTGGCGGTCATACCCAAGCCAGCCCAAATACCCGGCAGCTGATCAAAGGTTTTGGTACCCGCAAGCTCGATGCCTCGAATATAACCACCCTTGTCGTTGTTCACGTAAGTTTCGAAAGCGCCGGCTTCCAGACCAACGGGAATTTCAATGCCCAGGGAATCAAACAGCGCCGCTCGATCTGCCTGGCTGTCCAGGTAGATATACTGCTTTTCTACCAGGCTTTCGATATCTTTCCAGAAAATAGCTGCAGTTACCGCACCGCCATCTTCAAAATAGTGCTCATAAGCCAGGTCAAACTGGTTTGCACGGAAAGGATCGAGGTAGGGAGAACCTTTGGTCCATACATTGTATTCAGTATCGTTCGTTTCGTTATTAACGCTGTTCCAGGAACCAGCGCCGCCCTTCAGCTGCCCAACCGGTGGACGACCCATCACTTTAGCTGCAGCAAAGCGAATATAGTCCTGCTCGGTCAGCTCAAAGTTCAAGTTAAGGGAAGGCAGGGTGTCTGTGTATTCGGGGCCGTACTCAACATAGTCGAAGCTATCTGAAGTTACACCCACGTCATCAGTAATTTCGATACCATTGCCGGCACCCACATTTTGGATACCGCTGGACTTCACATCGGTTTCAACAACCCGTACACCGAAATTACCAGTTACTGGAATACTACCCAGCTGGGTTTCGATATTGGCCATCAAGTAGTAGGCAAAGACTTCCTCTTTCATCGTCCCGGACTCAACGAAAGTCCAGTCCTGGCTAAATGCCTTTTTACCTTCGTAATTACCGGCACCAAAAATACTGGAGGCCAGGGCATCCATATCGTTGACTACGAACTGTGGTATCCCGCTGGTGGATTCAACACTGACATAGCCGTCCAGTAGTTGCGGCTCACAATCAATGTCGGACAGGTTATCCGCACAGTAGCCATTGAATTGGCCATCGCGGCTACCGTAAAGGAAAGCTCCACGTTCAGAGTCAAAAGTGCGCTCAGAGACACGGAATCCTGCCTCAATAGAGGCAATGGCTCGCCACTCCACATCGAACTTGTAATCGAACTTGAAGGCTTCAACCTTATCGGTGTACTCGTGGGGGTATTCTTCGTAGCGCGACAAACGCATGGTATCCAGATCGGTGAAATCTACACCGGAGAAAACGCCTGAGGGAATACCGTCGCCATTGAGGGAATAGGCAAAGCTCTGCCCAGCAGCTTCCTCCCAGGTCTCTAAGTTACCATCGTCATCGTAGGTCAGGTCGTAAGCGTGCATGGACACAATCTGGTCCTTGCGCGTCTTGGTGCCTTTACTGTAGGAGTAGTCAACGGCCAGGGTGTGGCGATCACCTAAATTCCACTCCAGGTTCAGACCAATACTGTCGCTGTCCGCCTGAGTGGATTGATCCTCAGAGCGGGATTCAAACCAGGGGCTGGAATGATCAACTGTTTTTGGGTCGGTAATAATTACCGTACCATCGGTAACCACACCGCCGTTTACTTCCGTATCGGAAAGGGTATAAAAGTTTGTATTGGCCAGGCCACCAACCGTAATACCGTGGCGAGTATCCACACGCTCAAAGTCAGACTTAAAATAATCTAACTGGGCCTTGAAACCATCGGTAGGCTCAAAAACGACGCTGGCCAGGTAACCATTACGAGTATCGGTACCATCACCGGATTGCCACTGGAACGCTCGCGGTAAAACATCTTCACTACCATCACCATCGAAATCATTCCCCGGCTCATAACCGATCTGGTCATCTGCACCCGTGCGGGACTTTACAAAGCTGTTCGGCTGCTCAAGGTGAGAATAACCCAGGGCTACGCCCACCTTGTCATCCATAAATTTACCCATGTACGACAGCGTGACGCGCTCACCGAATTCGTCGGCACCGACGTCATCTGCTGCGTCGTTAAACGACATACGCACATTGGCATTAAAGTTGTGTTCTTTGTCGGCGTCGAGAGGATTGGCTGTTTTCAGCTCTACAGAGCCCGCCACGCCACCTTCGATATGAGAGGCTTTCGGAGTCTTGTAAACCGCCGCCTGATTAATCAGCTCAGCTGGGTACTGGTCAAAAGACATCCAGCGAGTACTTTCGGTATAACCACTGGTAGAGGCCTGCTCACGACCATTCAGGGTGGTCTGCAGGAAGTCGCCGTTCATACCGCGGATATTTAGCTGTGAGGACTGACCGTTGGATCGCACGGTGGTTACACCGGGCAGGCGGCCCAGGGCATCGGCGATTGATTGGTCGGGAAGAGATGACAGAGCGCCCGCATCTACTACATCGGCCACAACATCAGCGGCGCGCTTGGCTTCAACGGAGTCCAAAACGCTGGTGCGAATACCGGTAACTGTTACTTCTTCCAGTGTTTCCTGCTCCTGCGCATAGACACCAACCGAGGTGGACACGGAGGCCGCGATGGCAGCAGATAGCAAAGTGGGTCTGAGCGCCCCTTTACCTTTATTGGATAGACTCATCATCTTCTCCCTGGACTTATCGTTATGTTGAGACCCTGCATCCTAGGGCGGCCCCTAATCCATAACATCCTCCCCTGAGGGGGGAGGAGGTGGGAGAAACTGTGACTGCTGTCACGCAGCTATGCCGCTTAATTGTACGCGATAGAGTTAACGTAAAAGATACCTGACAGGAAAGGGGAAAAAGGGATTTATAGCTTCAACACTGTGAAACCTCCTGGAGGCCAGGGGTAAGGGGGTCCTGAGTATCCTCTCAACTATTTTTGTAGCGCCCCCAAAATGGTTGACCTCCTCTTTTCAGGGGCAAAATAGGCAAATCAGCCTTCTAACTGCACCGCAGCACCGATTAGAGCTTGGTAACCGGCATTCAAAGCATATACCGGCACGGCTTCCAGCCACGGTGCAACCCGCCCCTTGTTAAGGAAGCGCTGTTCGAACTCACTTTCTGGCAGTAGCTCAGCGATCCGAGGCAGGATGCCCCCTCCCAGGAAAACACCACCGCGAGCCCCCATATACAGCGCAGCATCTCCCGCGGCACTGCCAAGGAAATTGAGGAAATCCAGCAGGGTTTCACGACACATAGGATCGGTATTATCCAGGCCACGGGCGCTCACATCCGGCGGTGTCAGTGCCTCAGGAGTGCGGCCATTTAACTCACACACGGCACGGTAAAGGTTCACCAATCCGCTACCAGAAAGAACCCACTCATTAAAAACCGGACACCGACTCTTCATCAGGATCTGTAGCAGTTGCAGTTCGCGTTCAGTGGATACTGTCAGGTTGGCATGGCCACCCTCGCCTGCAAGCACATGATAGCGGCCATCTGCCTCGGCTAGGCCTGCTACGCCAAGGCCGGTTCCCGGACCCAGTACTACCATGGGCGCACCCTGTGGACGAGGCACATCCCTCAGCACGGTATAATCGCTACTGGACAGGCGCGGTAGTGACTGAGCCAGCGCGGCAAAATCATTAATCAGCTCCAGATGGGGGAACTGAAATTCCTCGGCCAGGGCCGTTGCATCAATGCTCCAGCCCAGGTTGGTCATATAAACGCGCTTTCCAGAGGGAGTCTTCTCCAGCGGGCCTGCAGCAGCAATACACACTTTCTCTGGCCTGGGCTGATCGAGGCTATCGAGCCAATGCTGCAACGCAGCATCAAATCCTTCAAAGCGTTTGCAGTCCACTACTTTCAGCCCCTCTAGCTGATAGCCCTCTGCAATTGGCTTGGCTATCGCAAAACGGGCGTTGGTGCCGCCGATATCCGCTACGATGCTCGTCATAGTTATCCCTGTTCAGATCCCCAAAAAAAAGGAATATAAGTTACGATGTCAGAGAAGATATTGCCAGTCCCAAAAGTATTCCTACCGGACCATTCAACCCAAAAAGAAACCGGTTAACCCAGAGAGCCTCTGACATATTTGCAGTAAAATACCGAGTAACCACAATAATTAGACTGCAAGCTTTTGATTGGTCACAGGAAAGAGCTTATTTAAGTTTAAGCAAAACTTTAGCGCGTCTCTGGGGCTAGCGCCTTCAGCGATGCAGCAAAGTCTCGCATCTCCTCTTTACTGTAGCGACTCAAAACCCGCTTTTGCGATGCGGGCTGAAATTGAATCCCCACCCCTTGGCGTCTCGCCACTTGCGGCCGTACCGGACGAGGGCAAAATCCCCCTCCACAATTGGGACAGACATTGCTCAAAATCTCCTCAACACAGGACTTGCAAAAGGTACACTCATAAGTACAAATCATCGCCTCTACAGAATTAGGGGGGAGATCTTTATCGCAACTCTCACAATTCGGTCTTAATTCCAGCATTCTAGACTCCCTTTTATTGGCTAGAAATTTTTTGACAATAATCGTTTTCATTACTTGCTGTTTATGTGGATAAATTTACAATCCGAAAGCTGCAGGTAATTCATATTCCGTTATATCAGGCAAAGAAAAAACCACCCTTTTTTGAAAATTCACAGACTGTTTTTCCAACCGGTACAAATAAGAACATTCAAACAAAACCACCAATATTATCGCAGTTTTTGTAAAAATAATGGTATAAAAATGACAATAAGTCGTCATAATCCGTCATCTACGTCCGTAACGGAATACACAGCAAAAAAATCTTTCACTCCCGACCTAGGCAATCAGCTTCGCAAGGGCTAATCACAGTCGCACATAATCAAGAATAATTTCTGGTAAAATGTGTTTTTTCCAGAAATAAAAAGATTTACCTAAACACTACCTTCAGATTCCACAACCAGAATACGAGCCTCACCAACAGGATGAGCTACATGTTCCGTGCCCTCGGAAGCGTGGAATATATCACCAGGCCCAAGAAGTTCCGATTCGGTTCTACCTGCCACTTTGTAAAACATTTCTACACGACCATCGAGAACAGCAAAGACTTCCTGGCCATCATTGATATGCCAAATATAAGGTTTATTAGTCCAATGCAGTTTAGTGGTAATCCCGTTCATATTTGCGATCAGTTGCGATTCCCAGGGCTTACTACCGGTAAAATCTCTGCTGCGCACTATTCTCATAATGTTTATTCCAATATCGCTTTATAAAATTTCCGGCACCGTCATTTAGAGAGTGGTAACTATATGGCGGGTTCTTCAGGCGCAGGTGAAGTCATAACACCATTTTCATCAGCCTTTTTTTCTGCCAGCTCATCAACTCGCCTCACCCCAAAAGTCACTGTTGGTGGAATGCCCATCCCCAGATCGATGTCCGCAACACGATAATTGCATCCCCTGGCTTTGAGAATGGCATTCACCTTCTCCTGCTTCTCAACCGCTTTGATAACGGTATTGGCTATTACTTCATCACTGCTAAAAGCGGTTACGGACTCATTGACCCTTTCACCGAGTTCCTTGGCTTTATCAAAAATACCCATAATTTCCTATTCCTTCTCTATTCATTCGCGGCCGAAATCATAGGTTAAATATCTATTTTTAGGAACCGCAAGCAGGTAGCCCTGACTCCACCTCGGGGCAACAACAATCAAAGGTTAAGACGAGCTGGTCACTTAAGAGCAACCAGTTAAAAGGGGCCCATTAGTCAGCACCAGGCCTTTGTACAAAATAAGCTGACCACCTATTCATGAAGCGGCAAATCCGCTGGATTATTCATGCCAAAACCTATTTACCCCTATAATTTCGAGACTCTCCCCCTCTCGTCTTGCCCACCCCAGATTGATATGTCACTATCATTTTTTTGAGGTTTGGTAACGATAAATGAGTGGGCGCAAGCAGTTCGATGAGTCACAAGTACTAGACAAGGCCATGCGCGTTTTCTGGGAAAAAGGCTACAAAGCAACTTCCTTGTCGGATCTTGAATCGGCCATGGGACTGAATAAATCCAGTATCTACAACACCTTCCAAAGCAAGGAAGGGTTGTATGGCCGCTGTCTGGAACATTTCCACACCCAATACGCCTGCGATGCTATGGATACCTTGAACCACCCGAACTTCCGCACAGCCATGGGCGGCTTCCTGGAAATGCTTCAGTCTGGTATGGAGAGCTCTGAAACTCCTGAAGGCTGTATCGCTACTATGGCAGCAATGGAGGTGGGTGCCAGTGAAGGATTTCTCGCTGACCTGGTAGCCAAGGGTACCAATGATATGCTGAACCGGATCGAAACCCGTATGCAAAAGGCTATTGACGATGGCCAATTGCAGGCCGGTGTCGATTGTGCCGCCCTCGCCGCGATGGTTATGGCGGTAAGCCGTGGCGTAGTGGCCCTGAATAAAGGCACGGGCAGTACCACAGCAGGCAAAAACAGTTACCAACAGCTATCCACAATTCTGGACCAGTATACACTTCCCTAAAAAAAGCCCACCCCAAAACTTCTTGCCTCTTTGGGGTGGGAATGGGGGTATTCCTGTGAGAATTAACTTTTAAAAATAGCGACGTAATTCCAACTGAAAATAGTCGTCGTTGCGCAAATTGTAGGTAGGGTCTTCTTCATCGGCATTACCGAAAAAACGCGCTTCTGCTTCCATTAACCAGCGATCATTAAGTCGGTGGGTCAGTTCCAGATTGGAAAAACGACTACCGTTATCCAAATCGGTGCTTACGGCAAATAAAAGCTCCGTATCCTGAGTATTATTGAGAGCGTATCGCGCACCTATCGCAATGTCATTTTGACTGGCCGTAGACCAAGGTCCGGTACGATCATCAAATTGATACTCCATTAATACCCCAAGATCTGAGACCGTTTCGCCAATACCATAAAATGTATATTCGAAACCACCGACAGCCGCTGTCTGGCGATCTTCACCGCGAGGTTTAAATGAAATAGCTTCAAACTTCCACAACCAATCTCCACGGGTAGTTTGAATGTCCACACCCGTCTGATCGATCTGTGCATAGTAAGGCGCAAGCAAGCCATCTTCCGTAAGCAATAACAATGGATCCCGATTAGTACCGGAAAAATGGCTGAGGCCCAGGTCCCAATCTCCAAGTACATGGCTGTAACGCAAGGCCCAATCTATATGCTTCTCCTCCCGGTCAGATTGATAGACCGCAGCATCCTCATCCACCAGCAGCGGCGCACGCAATCGTCCTTCCCGGCCAGCAAATTGACGCTCGCGAAAACCCAGTAAACCGTACACTTCCAGTGTTCCCCAATCACGCTCCATCAGGAGGTTAATCATGGGTTGGCCCAGCTTGTCTTCACCGTCGATATTTTCCAGTGCATCATCCTGGTTAATCACATCCACCAAGTGCACGGTTTCAGTAACTCCCCAAAACACTTTGCGCACCCCGGCGTAAAGCTCGAAACTATCGTAAGCTTTCCACCAGTAAAGCTCGCCGAGATCCGCGTGATTGCGATCGCTATCCTCACTGTCCCAGCGCCCAAAGACACTGGCCACAACACGCTGGTTTCCATCGTCAAAATCCCGGTAGTACTCGAGATTTAAAGACGCAGAAAGACCGGCATCACTTTGTGCTGAATCCAAAGGGGCTGCGGTGAATGCGCGGGCCTCCAGGCCCGCATAACCGCTCAACTCATCCGCTCCAGCCGTATGACTCAGCGCCGCCAATAGTGGCAACAAAATGAGTATTTTTTGGTTAACCATGGGCGCAATCCCTATTTCGCCCTGGAGAGACTATTTTTGGTGAAGTCGCGATCGGTAAAACCATTGCCAAATACCCAGTCGCCATACAACAACTCCGTGGATTTACCGGTCTGGTGATTAACCATTTCCATTTTATTGGCTCGCCAGTATTGATCGCCGTACTGGTTGTAGTCGGAAATCGTAAGGGTCTTCATCAGGTCCCCTTTTCGATCATAGTAATCCGTTCTCCATGCGCGGTACTCCTCTGTATCAACCCAAAGGTGTTGAATGGAATAACCAGATTTAGGATCAACCGGATCCAACTCCAGAACAAAGTGATCGCGGCCATCGAAAGACTCGTTGCGTAAAT
Source organism: Microbulbifer mixtoriginis (SeqCode) (assembly GCF_052466765.1). NCBI lineage: Bacteria > Pseudomonadati > Pseudomonadota > Gammaproteobacteria > Cellvibrionales > Microbulbiferaceae > Microbulbifer > Microbulbifer mixtoriginis (SeqCode). The sequence goes on along the minus strand of NZ_CP174289.1, from coordinate 2,988,254 downwards.
ATTTGTAGGTGTACTTCTCCACCTCCTGTGAGGCGATATCTTCATAGGAGAATTCACTACCCATAAATGGGCCAGACTTGTTGCTGGAGGAAATACGCTTTACTCGCTTTAAAGCAGGTAAATAGAGCCACTGATCATCGGAGCCCACTTTATGGGTAAAGGACAAAAATGCTGTACCCTTTACATCCCGAGGGTTGTCAAAAATCACCAGGGATTTATCACCGTCGTTTTTCTGCTCCAGAGTTTTAGTGCGCATAGCCCGCACACTCTCCTCACCATATTTATTGCGCAGGGTCATTGTAAGGCTGTTGCTAAGATCACCGAATCCCAAGTCGCGGCGGTCCGCCTCCTTGGCAATTTCCAGACCTTTTTCTGCGGCCAGGTCCAGTTCACTGGCAGAAACAGAGAAAGCTGCCAGAGCCAGGGCACCTGCTAGGGCCCGTGTCAAAAACGGTTTATTAGAGCGGCTGGGTTGCATAGTTTTGCTCCTTATTTTCAATAGGGGTAATAGCGGGGTCGTATGCCTTGGCATCGAGCTTCATCAAGAGAATCGGAAGAAGTAGGAAATCCGCCAGCAAGGCCATCAAAATGCAAATTGCGGTCAGAAGTGCCATGGAAGAATTCATACCGAAGGAGGACTGGGCCAACACCATAAATCCGGCAATCAGAATGACTGAGGTCACAACTATCGCTACACCCACTGAAGAGAAGGCGTAACGCAGTCCGTCCTCCACGTTATAGCCTGCACGGCGCTGGCGCAGGTATTTACTGAGGAAGTGCACTGTATCATCTACCACAATACCCAGTGCCATACCGGTCACCATAGTGACAGCCACATTGACTTCAGCTACCAGTGCACCCCAGAGGCCAAATGCCAGGCCGGCCGGCAACAAATTGGGAATTAAGCTTAAGAAACCGAGTTTGACACTGCGCAGGGCAATACCAATCAGTGCAGAAATTAACACCAGCGCAACCAGAGTGCCCACCAACATGCCCTCCATATTGCGCTCGGCAATATTGGCAAACATGATCGCCGGACCTACGCCATAGGCAGTTACACCAATGTTTTTCTCCAGCCAATTACTGCCGGCATCAGCTACCACTTTGAGTTCTTTCGACTTGAGATTATCGAGAGTTACAATAATCTGCGTCGACGACTTAGCCACATTCAGCTGATTATTTAAATCCAAGCCATAGGGGAGAGACAGCTCGTACAGTAACAAATACTGGGCTGCCAATTCCTGCTCTTCAGGCAACCTGTAGTAGGCAGGATCGTCAGCATGCAGATTTTTGTTCAAGCGCTTGAAAGTATCGCCAATGGTATTGACATGGCGCACCCCAGGCTGGGCCTGCATCCACTCAGTGAAACGCTCCAGATTGGCAAGAAACTCCGGATTGCTAACACCATTGTTGTCACCGGATTCGATCGAGTAAATCAGCTGGTAAATACCAGAGAGGTTGTCATTGATATAATCTGAATCAGTTCGAAACTCCACAGACTCATCAAAGTAACCAACAAAGTCATCATTAATCTCATTGTTTGGAATCATTGCCAATAATCCCAACGAGACAATGACTCCCGCCAGTAGTATCGGGCGCTGACGGCGAATCACAAAATCTCCCAGAGTATCCATGGAGCGTCCAATTTTGGATTCACTGGCGCGACTTTTGGCCGGCAGTATCGCCATCAATGCAGGCAGTAAGGTAACCGATAAGAAGAAGGCCACCATCACACCCATCGCGGTAATATTACCCAGATCGTGGAAGGGAGGCGCATCGGAAAAGTTCATCGACAGAAAGCCAATGGCGGTAGTGATCGAAGTTAAGAACACAGGCCCCATGTTGAGCTGCAAGCTCTCTTTAATTGCATCGTGCTTGCTGAGTCCACGGCGCATTGCAGCAAACAGACTCACCAATATATGTATCGAATCCGCCACTGCGAGAGTCATAATAATGGTGGGCGCAGAAGCGGATGGCGGTGTCAATTTAACACCGATAAAACCGGCCAAACCCATGCCTGCGGCCATGGAGAAGACGATAACCAACAGCGCTGCAAAAGTCGCACTGAAGCTCCGCACCAACAAAAATACAACTGCAATAATCACCAGGTACATGAGCGGAACTAAGGTGCTCATATCTGACTGAGAGGCCTCAAAAAATGCATTACTCAGTAAAATAATACCGGTCGCATAGACCTCTACATCGTATTTTTCTTCAATCTCTTCCATCAATGCCTGTGCAGCTTCAGCCGCTTCAGGGGTTTCATGCATGGATTTTTGTGGAAGCTGGAAGGTGATATTTATCCCTGTAACGGAACCATCACTATTTACTAGGCGCTCCTTCAAGGTGGGATCTGCCAGCGCTACAGCCTTGATAGAGGCCAGGGTTTCTGCATCTAAATTGCTGGCATTTTCCACCAAGTCCTGTACCAGGAGATCATCTTCCTCGGCAATGGTGTGCTGGAAGTTGGTAATTGAATCCACCCGCAGCGCATAAGGTAACAACCAGGATTTCTCCGTCATCTCCTCTACGGCTGCCAGGGCATCATTGGAAAAGGCATTTCCGTCTTTAGGCACTACCGCAAACAGAATATTGTCATTCTTGGTGTAAGTGCGCTGGATTTGCTCATAAGCTTGTAGTTGAGGATTAGCTTCACTAAAGAATGCCCGGTAATCATTGTTGAAACCCAGAAATCTTGCTCCGCTTACCGCAAAGAAGGCTAACAGTAGTGCGCCAATGGCTACCAGCCATCGATATCGAATAAGCCAATCCGCATAACGGCTGACCCAATTCGAGGGTAATTGGGGGGATGACATTAAATCAGCTCCTTCAAACAACTTGATAGAAAATAATTAATCAACAACCTAAGCAAATGGGTATTTACTTACGGCCACAGAATCCCGTAGTAGCCAATATGATCAGCTACAAAATTTGATAAAAAGGCACACTAATGCCATCAGCCAAACCGTAAATATGGCCGAGACATCAATAAGAAATCATCACTTTATACGCTATAAGAACCACTTATTTTTAATTAGCAGTAATCAATCATTAAGCAGAGCTTACTCTCCCCAATACAGAGGCAATTTCCGGAGAACCGGAGAACCGGAGAACCGGAGAACCGGAGAACCGGAGAACCGGAGAACCGGAGAACCGGAGAACCGGAGAACCGGAGAGTTAAGAAAATATCTAATTTACGACGATATAAATCTAAAAATAAATAGAATAATTATTTAAATATACCTAAGACATACAGATATATTAGCAACCTGCCTATTATTAGCACTATAAATTAACTTGTTAATTATCCTCTAAGAAATAATTAGAAAGCTCTACAAGTTAAGCATTACTGATTTTTTCAACCATTATTTTCATCACGCATTAACACCCAAAGTGATTGGTCAGAAATACCAATGGTCTTGGACCTCACAGATATATTCTCAGCATTCCATTGGGCCTAATGAAACAAAGCACAACAGTTTGCCCAACCTATGACCAATCAGTATCACCTTCTGTGTCACCCAGTCTTGTAAAGACTATGAGAACCCCCTGCTACTGTGCTCATTGTTCTGTGGTTATAGCTCTTTCCGCAATCTATGCAGAACATCTTGAACCGTTCGGTTCACCATGTCAACAACGGAATTTCAAAATATGTAAAGGCAAACCAGCTCGAGGGAGTCGGTTGCGCAAAATCTGGGTTAGAATCGGGCGACGATAATGAGAATGAAGGAATTGTGCTGTGAAAAAACTGCTCCTGCCCATCGCAATCGGTGCATCGTTGCTGGCTACCCATACCTTTGCAAGCGACCCTAAGCCTCAGCAATTGCTGGAAAATACTGAGTCCAAAGTAATTGAGTGGCGTCGCCACCTGCACCAGAACCCAGAGCTGGGCAATCGCGAATTTGAAACAGCCAAATATATTGAAAAACACCTACGTGCACTGGGCCTTGAGGTTGAAACCGATATCGCCCATACCGGCCTTGTGGGCTTTTTGAGAGGCGGCAAACCGGGGCCAACTGTTGCCTTGCGCGCGGACATGGATGCTCTGCCAGTCACCGAGAGAACCGATGTGCCCTTCGCTTCCAAAGCCAGAACCACTTACCAGGGTAAAGATGTTGGCGTTATGCATGCTTGTGGCCACGATACTCATGTGGCCATGCTGATGGGCGCTGCCGAGGTCCTGACAGGCCTTCGCGATGAGCTGGCTGGAAACGTATTGTTTATATTCCAGCCTGCAGAGGAAGGCGCACCGGACAATGAAGAAGGTGGCGCAGAGCTAATGCTCAAAGAGGGCATTTTCAAGAAGTACAAGCCGGACGTAGCCTTTGGCCAGCATGTCACTTCCTCACTACCCACCGGCGCCATCGGATATCGCTCGGGCCCGCTTATGGCCGCTGCCGATGAGTTCCGTATTACCATCAACGGCCGCCAAACCCATGGTTCACGCCCCTGGAGTGGAGTGGATCCTATTGTCGCCGCCGCACAAGTCGTAATGGGCACCCAAGCCATTGTCAGCCGCCAGATCGATATCACCAAAGAGCCCGCAGTCGTTTCCTTCGGACGTATTGACGGTGGTGTCCGCAACAATATCATTCCCGACAGTGTCTATCTGAACGGCACCATCCGTAATTTTGATATGGATAACCGTGCAGAAATTTTCAAACGCTTAAAAATCACTGCTGAGTTAATTGCTGAAAGCTCCGGGGCAAGCGCGGATGTGGAGATTCTGGAGGGCTATCCGGTAACAATAAATAATGCAGAGCTGACAGAAATGGCCCTGCCTATTCTGAGGTCTGTTGTTGGCGAAAAGAACGTAATCGAAATCCCGAAAATTACTGGAGCTGAGGATTTCTCCTACTACGCTAATGAAATCCCAGGCTTATTCTATTTTCTGGGGGTAACTCCAAGAGATCAGGATGCCAGCCAAGCCCCAAGCAATCACTCACCGCTTTTCTATGTGGATGAAGATGCTTTGCGTAAGGGTACTGAAGCGCTGACCCTGTTAACTTTGGATTATATGGCAAACTATAAAAAACAATAAAATAAAAAGGGCCTCTTTCGAGGCCCACAACAACAATTGTTCTTAAATTTTATTCAACCAGAAGCATAATTATACTTCTATTAATATCTCCCTGGTCATCCGTGACCGTCAACTGAAATGCTAAAGAAGTATATTCCTCATCACTTTTGTTAGGAGCAATAAATGTTGTTATCGCTGCACTAGCATTTTCTAGTGAAACCTCTGGCCCACCAACTTGCTGCCATTGGTAACTAATTATAGCTCCATCTTCATCTATGGAATTAGATCCATCCAGGGTGACAAGACTATTTTGTTTTACATTTAGCGGAGTAACGATTTGCGCCTTAGGGCTAGAATTACCAACTATTCGGATCGCTAAAAACCCCACCCCGGTATAACCATCATCATCTTTCACACTAAGAGTTACCATTATCACTCTCTGTGTATCAGCAGCAATCTCAGGAGCAATAAAGCTGGCGGTTCCGTCTGGATTATTATTTATCTCCAAGCCTGACGCGCTCCAATTGTAACTTACGATTTTACCGTCTGAGTCATAGGATTCACGACCATCCAATTGAACTAACTGCCCAGGCTTGACCTCTTGAGGCTCCCCAGGCACAACTATAGGAGCCTTCAAACCCTCCGCTATAAAAGCGATTGTTCTTTTTGATTTCTGCCCACCACTATCTTCTACTTCAACCTCAAATACATAACCTTTCAGTAACCCTAATGGCCCACCAAAGACAGGAACGGTAAAAGTAGCAACCCCACGTTCAAGTTGCATTAACTCAACAGGATCACCACTCAACTGAGACCAGCGGGCACTTACAATTTCTCCATCCATATCAAAGGATTCACTGGCGTCCAGCCTGACACTTTGCCCAGCTTTTATCGTTCCGATATTCTCAACCACAACAACCGGTGCCAAGTTAGTTCCCACACGTACTGTGCTTTGATCGATACTGACAAGACCATGATCGTCCTCAACCTCAAGCTCAAAAACCAACTCTTGCACTATGCCTTTTTGCTCAGCTGGAGCAATAAAGTTCACCACCCCATCCCCCGAGTCCATCAAGCTTACAGGCGCGCCAGAAAGTTGCTTCCAATGATATGCAACAATATTTCCATCAGGATCTGAAGACTGGCTACCGTCGAGCACAACCAGGGAGCCTCCACCAACAGATTGATCACCTCCAGCAATGGCTTGAGGCGGCTGATTTAATACTACCAAACTCCCTTTTAGAGTTATTAGTCCCTGTTGAGGATTAGCGATAACAATATCAACGGCCCCATCACTATTTATATCTCCCGTAGCTATACTTTGTGGATTGGAATATTTACCAACAGGAATATTTATTTCGTATTTAGAAGCCTCCAAATTCTGGATAAAATCTCCATAAGCGGTCAGAGAAAATCCCTCATTGGGCAGCATTAATACCCTAGCGGATTCTTTATCTTGCAATAATGTAGTTAAAATTGGTCCAGGATTATTTTGTGTGGAGAAAAAAACAGGGATTTGCAACTTACGTTCACTATCCTGAAAAAAAACTGCCAAACCGGCTCCTGCAGCGCTATCCCCAAGAGAAACAACCACATCATTGAATCCATCGCCATTGATATCTCCCGTCGAAATACCATTAGCCTGGACTTTACTACCAAAATCATAATAGGCAATTTGGCTGCTAAACGGATTAGACTCCATTACCGCCAACTTTGTACTCAGCGGTTGCTCACTGAGCATCACAATATCATCGACATAATCCCTGTTGACATCCCCCAGAGTCAGCAAAGCGGATTCATGGCCCATCACAAAACTCAGACTTCTTACCTGACCAAAGGGCTGGGGTGCCTGGCGAATACTCTCAACACCATCGCTGGTTTTACTGACCCCAACAATCTCATTGACTCCATCTCCCTTTAGATCTCCAATAGCAATATTGGTAGCATAGCTGGAGAGGTAAGTTTCTCCGGCTGTCAAACCTCCATCTTCAGTTTGTAAAAAGGTTTCAATTTTTTCACCTGCAAACCCAATAGCAATATCCTTGCGACCATCACTATTGATATCACCCACTGCGAGAGACTTCGGCAAGCTCTCTGTCTCACTGGACAGAGGGTAATTTACTGCGTCTTGTAACTGTCCAGCCTGATTCTGAAGAAAGACTTTTAATTGGAAGTCATTGTCTGGATCAAAAGCCTGGGAAGTAATAATAGCCACATCATCTCGTCCATCATTATTCAAGTCAGCTACGGTAACAGCTTCAGCTCTGGAACCTATTGAGTAAATTTCGGCAGGCTGGAATTGAGCCTCACCACTTGCATTACTGGTCAGCAGTAACACAGCAGAAGGAAGAACGAAAAACTTTGAGAGCAACTTCAATTTCACAACATATCCTTGTGTAAATTTTCTTAAATAAGCAAATTTAACTTAACACAAATTTCTGAGAGCAAATGTGATCAATTATGGAATTGATATATCCAAATTAGCCCCAAATAAGCAGACACTGGTTCCAGCTTTTAGTATGGATAATACAAATCACAATAATAATATAAGAGTAAAAATAACAACTTCACTCACAAAAAAAGATAAACTTTTCTCAAGCATCGCTGCTGAATAAAACGATAAAAGTAAACAGACAGTGAAAGAAAATAAAGGCGAAAAAAAAGCGGCCTAGGCCGCTTTTTTTACCAACTACTCAAAATGCTAAGCGCTTTCCGAACGTCCTCTGCTGGGGCGGCGTCTCGGAGCTCTCTGTGGTTTTTGGCCATCACTGCGACCCGATTCAGCGCTGCGAGCCCTGCCAGTACCGCCGGAGCGATTTCCATTGCTTCCTTTACCACCGGTGGCATTGCTATTGCGACCACCGGTTCCACGTCCTTCTGGTTTACCGCGACCACTTCCGCGATTACCACGGCGCTCATCGCTATTGCCACGAGCATCTCGTCCGCCCTCATTATTTCGGGAACCTACAGGGCGTTTACTGGCGCCAGGTTTTTGCTGGCCGCCACGCTTGGGGTTGCCAGAGGCTGGCAACTGATGATCTGGCTCAAAGTCCTCGATTTCCTCGCGGGGAATTGGCTTGCCAATTAAGCGCTCGATATCGCGAAGCTGCTTAATTTCATCGGCACTAACAAGGGACACGGCTTGCCCCTGGGCGCCCGCACGTCCTGTGCGACCGATACGGTGAACATAATCTTCAGGAACATTGGGCAAGTCGAAATTTACCACCTGGGGTAATTGATCGATATCAATACCCCGTGCAGCAATGTCTGTCGCAACGAGGATCTGCACCTTACCGGCTTTAAAATCTGCCAGAGCCCGGGTTCTGGCATTTTGGCTCTTATTACCGTGAATAGCCGCTGCCAGGATGCCATCTCCTTCCAGCTGTTTCACCAGCCGATTGGCCCCATGTTTGGTACGGCTAAATACCAGTGCCTGATGCCAGCCATTCTCTCGAATCAGGTGACTTAACAGTTTTGTTTTTCGAGCCTTATCCACAGGGTGGAGCTTCTGTCGTACTGTTTTGGTAGTGGAGTTTCGCGGGCTAACATCAATCTCCAGCGGGTCCTTTACCAGACCTTTGGCGAGCTGGCGAATCTCAGGAGAAAAGGTTGCCGAGAAGAGTAGATTCTGACGCTTGGCCGGTAAGATCTTCAGCACTCTCTTAATGTCATGGATAAAGCCCATATCCAACATGCGGTCTGCTTCATCCAAGACCAAGGCTTCCAAGCGATCAAAGCGGATTGCCCCTTGATTGTGCAGGTCCAATAGACGACCAGGGGTCGCTACTAGAATATCGGCACCGCCTCGCAGTCGGGAAATCTGGGGATTGATCTTCACGCCACCAAAAACTACCGCATGACGCATTGGCAGGTACTGGCTATAGCTCTGCACATTATCAAACACCTGTGCGGCCAGCTCGCGGGTTGGGGTGAGTACCAATGCGCGCACCTGCCCTTTTCTGGCACGCTCTCCCTGGCTTAAGCGGTGCAACAGCGGCAATGTAAAACCGGCGGTCTTACCCGTGCCCGTCTGGGCTGCAGCCATAATATCACTGCCCTTCATTACCGCCGGAATGGCCTGGGCCTGGATTGGCGTGGGCTCAGTATAGCCCTGCTCTGCAACGGCACGGGCAATCTCCTGGGCAAGGCCCAGATCTTCAAACAACATAAATAACCTCAAACTGCGCCCTGGGCGCAATCAAACACATTCGCACCACGAAGGAGCAAATAGAAAAATCGGAGTTGGCATCCAGAGCAAGTGAGGCTCGATGCACACAGCCGTCAATTCACCGGCCAGCCGGCGCGCGGCATTCAGTAGAGGGTTCCGGGAAGAATTTAGAAAAGTTCACGGGGGGATACCGGTAGATCACCGGCCTACAAATGACGCAGCTGAGAAAAATCAGCTGCAGCACTATACCATAATGAAACTGACTGTATAGTTCTCTCGGCTAAAACTGCTCTTCATAGGCATAGACAAAGGGGTTGTTGGGGACCCAGCCCAAGCGAGCGTAACATAGTTCCACGTTCGCAACTTGAGCGTCTATCTTTGTGATATCCAACCCCCGTTGCGAACCAAAGATGATGCAGCCAGGTGCTGCCGGGATACTCACAGCCATGTCAGAAAATAGCAATGTCAGTAATGAGCACCAGATAGAACTAATTACTCTCGGTAATGGGCGCAGGGTATCAATACGCCCCATCTGCCGCAGTGATAGCCAACTGGAGAAAGAACTGATAGAAGACTTATCTCCAGAAACCCGGCGAGACCGCTTTATCGGCGGCAGCTGTAAAGCCAGCCAAAAGCTGATTGAGCTACTCACCGATAACGACCATCAAGTTCATGAGGCCTTTATTGCACTCTGCACCAGCGACCATGCGCAAAGGGCCGTTGCTACCGCACATTACGCCGTAGATTCAGACGGGCTAGCCTGCGAGTGCGCAGTTGTGGTCCGCGATGATTGGCAGGGATTGGGGCTAGGTCGATTAATGTTAAAGCGCCTGATCGACTGCGCAAAAGAACAGGGCTTACAGCGAATTTATTCCATTGAGTCCGCCGACAATAAACGCGTGCAGACATTTGCCCGTTCGATGGGATTTATTTGTAAAGCCGATCCGAAAGACTACACCCTATTAACTTATACACTCGATTTGCAGGCTGGCCGACAAGCCAACGGCTTTGATACGGCCTCCAGGGAGGCCGGAATTAACCTAAATTAAATACACTCTTAATATTCATGGCGGTTTGCAAAGGTTATTTGGCTGCCGCCATCCTCTCAAAGCCGAACAATTTCCTTTTGCGAGTTCACAATCTCCCCTTACCTTATCAACTTCACCCAAATGTGACCATCCGGTCAGCATATTCATAGATCTATTTAACTACAGGCATAGCCGATCAGGCACAACGCCAGCTGTAAAAGCTTTAAACTCTCCTAAAGCAATCAAAGAAAAAGTGAAACTTTGCTTACATAAATTTTAGAGAAATGAGCAATTGCCAAAAATTGAATCCATTTAGCCTAACCACATGTAGTGCGCCGCTACTGATACAACCGTAATTCATGGCACTTTATTTTTTTGATTAACACTAGATTTTAATGACAATTTATGCCTATTAAAATGCAATCAATAAAACTGCTTCTGACCATATCAATTTGTTTACTTATATCATCTTGCGCAGTGAACATTAGAGATTATATTGCAAGTTCAAAAAGCTTCCCTTACGATCATATAGTTTCAAATGAGCAGATAAAATCATGGGGATTCCATAAAAATAATTACTGTGACAAGCTAAGAAACTTATGCATTAGCTATTTCTTTGCTGACCCCCTTGAAAAAGGTAAAATTAAATACTCCATAGAAACTGACTCTGGCGATCAAACCAGCCAAGTTAATCTATCTATAAATAAAGAAGCCCTAAACAAACATTATTCTGGGACCATCATTCTTTTACATGGATTCAGAATTTCAAAAGAATTCATGCTTCACTCAGCATTATATTTTCGCCTCCTTGGATTTCAGGTAGTTATTCCAGACCTACTTGGCCATGGTGAATCTGAAGGCCGTAAGGAATATGGCGTTGGTGATAGCGAAGTGATTAACAGGCTAATTGACGAGCTTATCCATAAAGACCTGATAGAAAGTAAAAACATTTATCTTCTTGGAAATTCCATGGGGAGCCTTACTGCGGCGAGAATCACTCAATCTCGACAAGATATCAGCGGCCTAATATTACAAGCTCCCATGTTGGAATTTGACCAGGCTGTTTATAATTATGCCCAAGAGAATTTTCCCCTACTTAGTAGAGCATTCTCTGAAAAAGAAATAAAAATAGGAGCGTCAATGGCGCTAGAGGAAGCCAATATAAGCCTACTGGAAACACAAATTGAACCTTTACTAACCAACACTCCTGTGCCCGTGCTTTTATTTGCTTCCAATACTGACCCGATTTCACCCTATGATCACTTTCAAAACCTGCATCAGGACCATATCAAAATAGTGCTCCTGAAAGATAGAAATCACCCGAGTATGGCGGTTATTGGGGAAATTGAGCATAGCGCTCTACAGGATTGGCTTCCCAAGGCAAGTAATATCACTATTCAATACCATTAAACCTGCTGGCCTAGTATAGGAAGTAGCAAGGCGAAACTCACTAGTTCGGCCTTGCTAAAAAAGACGATTAGCTATTCCTTGAAAAATATCACATTTCAGTTGAAGAAATCTTCACAAGCTAATGGGCCGCTAAACTCTAGAAGCCCCTGAGGCATTGTAATCTTTTCAACTAGGTTCCCTTTTTTATAGAGAGAGAAGGTTACGTTAGCCTGCATAGATTTCATATATACTTGGCCTCTACCAAAAATTACATCAGAGGGGAAGTCTTGAGAATAGAAACTATCAGGGTCAGCCTTCGCCTCAACGACTAACTTATAGTTAATTTTATTAAACTCAACATTGGCATATCCCTCGCAAGCATTAGATTCCCGTTTAACAGACAGGCCATTAAATGCAGGATAAAAAATTAGATCGTAATCACTACTAATATAACGACCTATCCACATTTCGATATTAGTATCATTAACCTTTCCTCCTGTAAACATAAAATATAACTCTTCAGACAAGCCCATTGTGTAAACGATGCCAGAGCTCGACTCTTTATCAAACCAACCTTTATCAAGCTGTGCAAATCCCAGGCCCATTAATGCAACATTTCCATTAGAGAAACTATATTGGATTGGTGTACCCATAGTATAAACAAACCATTCAGGACCAAAGTTGATAATTTCCTTTAGAATTCCCAATGGTGACCGACCAGGATTATTACTATGCCAATAGTAATGGTGATCTCCATTCCAACGCATAGTGAAGTCGAAATAATCATAATTAATATCTATATGATTTTCATCAGCAACTATTAACCCAGGAACTTCGTAATAAAACTTATCCGGATTATTAGGATCCACCAAAATAACCTCATCATGGAATATATCATACTTAACAGTTGACCCGTTTATCGGAGAGAAAGCCAGGTGTATATAAGCTTTAGGTTTTGGAACCTCAAAGTCTGGTGCAATATATGTCTGCAAGCTTACTTTGAAATAGCCAACATCCGGCACCGCAATATTGTAAAACCATTGTTCTGCCCAGGTTTTATCTGACGTAGGTGTATGGGCCCGGAGATCCTCCAAAGTGGTTGCCGATAGTAAGGAACTGAAAGATCCAAAAAGAAATAAAACGAATACCTGAAATATGTTTCTATAAGACACCGTCTACCCTCTTTCTTAAAATAAATGAATAGAAAACCTCACAAAATCACTACAAACCTACAGAGAGGGCATACTAACAGCATGATTACGGACAAAGCTTAAAAACAAACAGGCTATTTTTCAGGTTGAGAAGGTGCGCACAAAAATTCAATATTGCAAACAAAAGCTAGAAGCTCATCAGATAAAACCCTTATCGATATTCACCCCGAAATACACCATAAAACAAGGCCGATATTCTTCCTCTCAAGAAGCGGCGTAAAACACCTCTTTTTTCACTCAGGCAACGCCTAAACTGTTTGGCAATTTCCCACCGGTTACTGGTAAGGCAAATAATATGAATAAATCCATCCCTTCACGCCTTCCTCTATTCATTGATGGCGACTGGGTGCAGTCTACTACCAAGGAGTGGCTGGATGTGACAAACCCCGCCACAGGTGAGGTTTTAACCCAAGCCCCCTATACCACTGAGGCCGAGCAACTCCAGGCAATCGCCGCCGCCAAGCAGACATTCATTTCTTGGCGGAACACCCCAGTCCCTACTCGAGCACGTATTATGCTCAAGTACCAAGCTCTCCTGAAAGAGCACCAAGAGGCCCTGGCCGAGATTCTCGCAGAGGAAACCGGTAAAACATTTGAAGACGCCAAGGGGGATGTTTGGCGAGGCATTGAGGTGGTTGAGCATGCCGCAAATATTGCTACCCTGCTAATGGGGGAAACCGTTGAAAACGTTGCCAGTGCTATAGATTGCTATTCCTATATTCAACCCATTGGCGTCTGCGCCGGTATTACGCCATTCAACTTTCCCGCAATGATACCGTTATGGATGTTTCCGCTAGCGATTGCCTGTGGCAATACCTTTATTCTTAAACCTTCTGAACAGGACCCCATTACACCTTGCAAACTGGCTGAATTATTTGAGCAGGCAGGAGCACCCAAAGGGGTTCTACAAGTTATCCATGGTGATCGCGAGCAGGTAGATTTCTTACTAAAAGACCCAGATATTAAAGCTATATCTTTTGTCGGTTCCGTGCCAGTTGGGCGCCATATCTATCAAACAGGCACTCAATATTTAAAAAGAGTACAGGCCTTTGCCGGGGCAAAAAACCACATGGTAGTGATGCCTGATGCAAATAAAAATGCCACTATTAACAATATCATCGGCTCTTCTGTAGGGGCTGCCGGTCAGCGATGCATGGCTATTTCGGTTGTGGTATTAGTGGGTGAAGCGCAAAGTTGGATTCCTGATATACAGGATGCGATGGCAAAGATAATACCCGGGCATTGGAAGAATCCACAATCCGACTACGGCCCCTTAATTTCACCTGCTGCAAAGGAACGTGTGCTGGGTTATATCGAGACGGGCAAAAAAGAAGGGGCGGATTGCCTTCTGGATGGTTCAAAAATTACAGTGGATGGATATCCCCATGGTAACTGGGTTGGCCCTACATTATTTGCCAATGTTACTACCGAGATGTCAATTTACACTGATGAAATTTTTGGGCCAGTGTTATGTCTGGTGAATGTAGATCACTTAGATGATGCAATAAAACTGGTGAATGACTGCCCTTACGGCAATGGGACCTCCATATTCACTGCCAGCGGTGCAGCCGCACGTAAATATCAGCATGAAATTCTTGTGGGCCAGGTAGGAATCAATGTGCCTATCCCGGTTCCATTACCTTTCTTTAGCTTTACTGGCTGGCGCAGTTCATTTTATGGGGATCTCCACGCTTATGGTAAGCAGGCCGTGCGTTTTTATACCGAAACAAAAACCATCACAGCCCGCTGGTTCGATTCAGATATTGAACATGCCGAACAGGCAAATATGACGATACAGTTAAAGTAACTGCACATACCAATAAAATTTAATTTTTTGGATACTGCCATGAATAAAATCACAGCCTTCCTTGGTCTGGGGCATATGGGTGCCCCAATGGCTTTTAACTTAATCAAAGCTGGATTCCGTGTAAGAGGTTTCGATCCAGTAGAGGAGTTGCTTCAGAAATCTGTAGAACAGGGAGTTGAAAAATGTTCATCAGCAACAGAAGCGGTGAAGGGAGCAGATTTTGTTATTAGTATGTTACCCAGCAGTGCTGCGGTAGAGAGCCTTTATATTGAAAAAGATCATCTGCTGAAAGCTATCGAAGAGAGATCCTTAATTATTGATTGCTCCACAATTTCAGCAAGCAGCTCAAAACGCCTACTTAACGCCGCACGAAATAAAGGCCTTCATGCAATAGAGGCTCCTGTTTCTGGCGGAGTCAAAGGGGCAGCTGCCGCAACTCTCAGCTTTATGTGTGGCGGTGAGCACGAGGATGTAGAGCGAGCCAAAACAGTTCTACAGCATATGGGGGCCAATGTTTTTTTTGCAGGCCCTGCCGGAGCTGGGCAAACGGCAAAGATCTGCAACAATATGTTGCTGGCTATTCATATGATTGGCACCGCCGAGGCACTCCAATTGGGGGTGGATAACGGCCTTGATCCCAAAGTGCTAACTGAAATCATGGCGAAAAGCTCGGGCGCCAACTGGTCCCTACAAACTTATAATCCTTATCCCGGTGTTATGGATAGTGTGCCCGCTAGTAATCAGTATCGTGGAGGCTTTAAAGTGGGGTTGATGTGTAAGGATCTGGGGCTTGCTCAGCAAGCCGCCGACAATAGCAAAAGCTACACACCGCTCGGCTCACTAGCCAGAAATCTATTTGGCTTACACAGTCTGAAGGGCAATGAAGAACTGGATTTCTCCAGTATCCAAACAATTTTCAGGAAGGAGGCCGACCAATAGCTAGATTGTTCACCCTCTTTCCCGATCTAACTCATCTATCGATCCTGGCCTGTAGCGGCTATTTGCACTTCGCGGATATTCACATTCTGGGGCTGGCTGTACATAAACAACGCCGTACGAGCGATGTCCTCTGAATTAATGGCGCCACCTATGGAGGCCTTCCACTCTTCGTAAGCTTTGATAATCTCTTCAGAAGTGGTATGACTCAGTAGCTCTGTCTCCACAGCTCCTGGGCATAGGGCCATAATACGTACTCCGCTTGCGGCAACCTCTTCACGCACGGTTTCGCTAATCGCCGACACTGCGTACTTGGTTCCGCAATAGGCAGCATGATTGATAAATGTCTTCACGCCGGCAATCGAGCTGATGTTGAGGATAGTACCGCGACCACGAGACTTCATATCGGCCAAAACAGCCTGCATGGAGTTCATCAAGGCGAGCACGTTGACATCAAACATCTCCCGCCACTCTTCAGCACTCTGGGTCTCTATGTTCCCCAACAACATCTTACCGGCATTGTTCACCAAACAATCTACAGGCCCATAAAGAGTCTCAGCCTCCTGAATTGCTGCAGATAACGCAGCAGGATCGGTGACATCGACCTGTCTGCAGAGGGTGTTCGGTAAATTCATCGCTTCTAATTTTTCCAAACGACGCGCCAATAGCAACAACGGATGCCCGGCATCCGACATATGCTGAGCTATTGATGCTCCAATTCCAGAGCTGGCACCTGTTATTACAATCAATGGCTTAGACATACTGACTCTCTCTTCTGCAATCAATGATTAAAGACTACGGGATAACCCTTTTGTATCGGCAGTATAGAATTTAGAATTAGGTCTATTAACTCAACTAATGTGAAATCATTGTTTGGAATTAATGAACAATATCTCTTGGCGAGCCATACGCGCCTTTATTGCTGTGGCTGAGCGGGGCAGTTTTACTGCTGCTGCGGATCATACAGGTTTCTCCAAAGCTACACTCAGCCAACAAGTCTCCGAATTAGAGTCCACCCTGGGTGTTCAACTGTTACACCGTACCACCCGTAAGCTGCGGCTTACTGAGGTCGGTGAAGGCTATTACCAGCGATGCAAGCAGGCAATACAGCAACTAGATAGTGCCGCAGAGTGGGCAACACATGCCAAAGAGGAAATAAAGGGGAAAATTCGTATCAATGCGGTGGGTGGGATTATCGGCGAGGAGATCATTGCCCCCCTAGTCATTAAGTTCCAGAAAACTTATCCCGAAATACAAATACAGCTGGATTTTTCCAGTGTGCGTGTCGATCTCATTGAGGATCGTTACGATTTAGTAATACGTATGGGGCAGCTGCCAGATTCCACCCTCGTAGTACGCAAACTGCACAGTATCAAAACCCGCTATGTTGCGAGTCCGGATTTTATCAAAATGCGTGGCCCAATTCTAAAGCCCATGGACCTCTCGAAAGTACCCCTAATTTACGGCAGTGTTGACCAGTGGGTGCTAACGCGTGGTAAGACCAGGCATAAGATTGAGGTGGAACAGGGTATCAAACTGATCAGCGGCCGGGCGATGCACCTTGCAGCACTGGCAGGACTTGGTGTAACTCGCCTGGCAGACATCTACGTCCAGGCAGATATCGAAAAAGGTAAATTACAGGAAATTTTGCCTGGATGGTCAGAGTCCACCCAGCTCTCTATGGTTTGCCCCCCGCTGCGCCATCAATTAGTTCGCGTACGTAGCCTGATGCAATGGCTAAAAAACCACTTCTCCAAAGAGTATGGACAGCTACTGAAAAGGGAACCAGCAGAAGACTAATAAACAATAAAAGATATGAACCTATATACAGTAATGCTTACAAACACTAAGCAATTTCATCCGTCCTTTCCTGCTCTTTTTTCAAAATGTCTGCGGGGCTTTCAGCGCTGCTACTATACTCAGGTTCTACCACTTCTTGCCTTTCAGTATTAATGAACGGGTAAATACAAAAGACCAGTGCCAGGAGTACCCAAAAAGCCGTTGCCTGTGCCATAGGCACAGTTAAATAAAGCCAAAATACCTTTTCACCTTTTAGCGCTGCATTAATATAGACCGCTGAGCCACCAAACCCTACCAATACGGGGCTTATATAGGGAATAAAGTTGATCCAGTACCCCTTTAAATCCTTGGCCATACGCTCACACCAGCGAACCATAAAAGGCAAAGGAAAATTAGCAAGAATGATTCCCAGTAAAACTTCAAGAAGCCCAACATTCCAGCCCAAGAGGAAGGCCAGATAAGCAAAGACCAGTATATTCAGGGTAATGCAGAACCATAAAACACCACGAAAATAAGCCACGCTATAAATCCCTTTTAAGAAACCTTCTGATTATTGATCATATCACCATTAGCTCCCAGTATCCTTGAGAGAGCAAAAACCATAGAGTTAATCTTATATATTGAATAAAAATATTATTAGACTATCTAAAACGACCCAGGTAAAGATCCTTGCAGCTGTTCAATAGCATCCAGCTCTTCTTCTGTTAAGGCTTTATAACCCCGCAAATAGGGCCAACCATAGCCCCAACGGAATGAGGTTGGCAAGAATAGCGTCCCGTCAACTCTAACCCCTACCAGCATCAACAACGCAACTTCCCTCTCCCCAGTTTTGGCAACACAAACTTCTAGGTCACGATCAGCCTCTTGCCGCTGCGAATTGCTTCCCCCCTTCCAATAGGCATGATCATGGGCATAGCAGCAATCAAGCCATAATTCACTCTGTTCAAGAGTGCCATCAGGAAAGATACTGCAACCATCGGAATGAAACTCCTGTATCTCCACAGCGGACAAGGGAATCACTTTTTACTGACTGCATTGGGTAAAACTAAATCTACTGGCTTTCTAGAATTTACATAATCACGGAATTCAGGAGCTACATATTCAGATCGCAACTCCCATATCCTCTTAAAGGGAATCATCGATAAATATGCAGTATATTGACGAGTCATTGAGTCCCAGATAGTAAAATCCAGCCTGTTTGCCTTATATTGAAAATAGGCCTCCTCCCAAATTTTAAAAAAACGATATACAAAACCAATGATTCTCAAAGTGTCAGCACTAGATAACGAATCAAAATCCTTCATCGCCTTCGCAAAAACATCTGCCATCGGACCTTCACAAATTGCCGCCACAGCTTCTCGATGAGCAATAGATATCTCATGCATAGAAGCAATTTTGGATTCTTTATTCTGAGCTCTTATTAAAGCAGCAAGATAGACTAAGGACGCGACAACTGCGAAGGCTCCAACAAGCTCGCCCACAGCACTTAATGTATCCCACACCATAATCCGACTCTACCCCATCGAATAAGACGGTAATTTAAATAACTTTAGAATCAACTCTTAGCTTTTACAGGTATACCAACAGATAACGCTCTACGACCAAAAGTATATAATCACCTAACTTAGAACGTTTATTTCCTCTTTATAGGCGCCTGGAAGACTGGCGACCTTTAAGAAAACAAGAAGATGGTTAACGCATCCAAAACTCTAATATTGTTGTCATCTAACAGGTCTCACCAATCAGAAACAATTACTTATACGCCTGAGCACCCTATATACAACCAGCCAACGACATAACCTTTAAATAAAAGCAAAAATAGTCCCTCTGCCATTAAATTTCAGAGAGTTCAAATTAGTAAGTAAAAGTATCCACCAAGGATAAAGTGAGAAGGAAGAGGTGAAATATATCATCCTAAAAAAATCGCGGCATATTTGTTAAACATATTTCTATGCCGACAGAAAAAACAAGAGAGGAGAATGAAAGATGAGTTGTGAGCGAAATGACAAAGGCATCTCGCTCAGTTGCAGCTACCTAGCCGAGAATTTTCTTCACGTGTCTTCTAATTTTTCTGTGTACATTTCTATCATCAGCGATAGAACTCAGGAATTCCTTGTACTCACTTTTATTAACCGTACCTAGAGCTTTGCAGTACCAGGCAAGTGTATCGATATGTAGTTTGTCTACAGGCTGCCTAACATCCTTTTCTACTGCCTTATAAAACCACTCCTGAATTACGGTTTCAGCAGCTCCATCGCGGACAACTTCCTCAGCGGCAAACCGCTGCATGATCATATCGTTACTATTGAGCAAATTTAGTAAGCGTGTAGTATGCAAGCTATTAGTAGCTACATGGCCTTCCATATTTTGCATCAATGCATTGCGCTTTTGATAAAAACTAAACTTGGTCAGCACATGCTTCGCTCGATTTCTAATCGCACGATTACCACTTTCACGCATTATCTTATTGATAGTGGGTGAATATTTTGTATTTCCAGATGATGAAAGTGTACGTAATAAATTGACGATTTCACTAATCACTTGCTCATCGCGTTGAGCAACTGTCATATTCGCCTGGTGTTTTTCTAGGAGAACCTGTTCAGCCACATCAAATAAACGTTCATCACTTAATCCAGATCCTGTTATACGATTAGCAGCTTTGGATAAGGCTAAGTTATCTTCGCCTTTTAGTTCTGCTATAAAACTATCTATCTCCAGATTAAGTAAAGACTGAATATCTTTTGCCAACCCGGTTAAAGGAGAAACGAAAAAAATAAAAAAGATAAATAAATGGCTTAATTTCACAAAATACCTTCCATAGCGCTTTAAATTGTTGCCCTAGTAAACTAAGGCAACCTAAGAAAAATAGATCAGCGATTAATTAGGGCTTAACCCACTTCAGCCAGATTCCCTTTACTTTCCAGCCACTGCTTGCGATCCCCGGCACGCTTTTTAGCCAAGAGCATATCCAAAAGCTGATTGCTGTCATCGCCGGCATCAATATACAGTTGCACCAGGCGACGGGTATTGGGGTCCATGGTGGTTTCACGCAACTGCATGGGGTTCATTTCACCCAGACCTTTAAAGCGAGTCACCTGTATTTTGCCCTTTTTCTTTTCTGCGCTTATACGATCGAGGATACCCTGCTTCTCTGATTCATCCAGCGCATAGTAAACATCTTTACCGATGTCTATGCGGAACAGTGGCGGCATGGCGACATAGACATGACCGTTAGTTACCAGCGGACGGAAGTGACGTAAGAACAGAGCGCAGAGTAGTGTGGCGATGTGTAGGCCATCGGAGTCGGCATCGGCGAGGATACAGATTTTGTTGTAGCGCAGCCCTTCCAGATTGTCACTGCCTGGATCAACACCCAGCGCCACTGCAATATCGTGCACTTCCTGGCTGGCGAGAATCTCTGCGGAGTCCACTTCCCAAGTATTCAGGATTTTACCGCGCAGCGGCATGATGGCCTGGAACTCGCGATCCCGCGCCTGCTTGGCGGAACCACCAGCGGAGTCCCCCTCCACCAGAAAGAGTTCGGAGCGGGAGGTATCGGCACTGGAACAGTCCGCCAACTTGCCCGGCAGCGCGGGCCCCTGAGTGACTTTCTTACGCGCGACTTTTTTTGCTGAGCGCATTCGTTTTTGTGCATTACCAATGCACAACTCGGCAAGCTTATCACCCTCTTCCGTATGTTGGTTCAGCCACAGGCTGAACGCATCCTTGGCCACGCCAGAAATAAACGCGGTGGCCTCACGGGAGGAGAGGCGTTCTTTTGTCTGCCCGGAGAACTGCGGGTCTGCCAGTTTGGCGGAGAGTACGTAAGAGCATTGCCCCCAGATATCCTCAGGGCCCAACTTAATACCACGGGGTAATAAATTGCGGATCTCGCAGTACTCACGCATGGCATCCAGAAGGCCCGCGCGCAGCCCATTCACGTGGGTACCGCCCTGGGCGGTGGGGATCAGGTTAACGTAGGATTCGGCGGTAATCTCACCGCCCTCCGGCAGCCATTGCACTGCCCAGTCTGCCGCTTCGGTAGAAGCGGCAAAGCTACCCACAAAGGGCTCGACCGGCAAGATTTCCCAGCCTTGATTGGCAGCGGCGAGGTAGTCTTTGAGACCGTCCTCGTAGTACCACTCGTCTGATTCACCGTCCTGCTCATTAATAAAAGTGACCGTCAGGCCGGGGCACAATACCGCCTTGGCGCGCAGTAGGTGACGCAGTCGCACTACGGAGAATTTTGCGGAATCAAAATACTTGGGGTCGGGCAGAAAGCGTACACTGGTGCCTGTGGTGCGCTTTGCACAATTACCGACAACCTCAAGATCCGAGGCCTTTTCCCCATCTTTGAAACCGATTCGGTGCACCTTACCATCCCGCTGGATGGTCACTTCCAACACTTTGGAAAGAGCGTTTACTACAGAAACACCCACACCGTGTAGACCACCGGAAAACTGGTAATTTTTGTTGGAGAACTTACCACCAGCGTGCAGGGTGGAAAGAATCACTTCAACACCAGGGCGCCCCTGTTCCGGGTGAATATCCACCGGCATACCGCGACCGTTATCGCTAACCGAGAGCGATTGGTCTTTGTGCAATACCACTTCAATTTTTTTCGCGTGCCCGGCAAGCGCTTCGTCGACACTGTTGTCAATCACTTCCTGGGCGAGGTGGTTGGGGCGGGTGGTATCTGTGTACATGCCCGGGCGCTTTCGCACCGGGTCCAGCCCTGTGAGTACCTCAATATCTTCGGCGGAATAATTGGCCATAATGGTTATAAATTACTGCTGGTTAAATAGAAATTCGACAATGGGATCGCAGTAACGCGCGAAGCCCTGAAAGCTGTGATCGCCCCCCTCCTCGACAGTTTGACGCTGCCCTTGATAGAAAGACTCTGCATCGCGGTAATCGAGGGTTTCATCGCCTCGCTGTGCCAAAAGCCAATAGCGGCTCAGCAGTGGACTGGGTATCTCTGCTTCCAATTGCGCCATGGTATCAACGTCCGCACCGCTTAGGCGATACTCCTGCGACTCACCACTGTAGGGTTGTAACACCTGGCCGACGTAGGCCGGCATAAAGCGGGATGGGCGAACGGCCGGATTGATCAACACCGCTGGCAAATGGTAACGCTCGCCTAGGTAGGTACACCAGAATCCCCCCATAGAGCTACCAACCAACCCTATTGGGCCGCAGTTGTCTGAGTCAAAGAAGCCATCCAATAGGCGCAGCAATGATTGCTGAGCACTTCCTGGATAGGGGGAGACTTGTGGCGCACAGAAAATTATCTGTGGGTGATTGGCAGCCAACCGGTCCCGCATCAGCTGGCATTTAAAGGACTGAGGCGATGAAAGAAAGCCGTGCAGATAGATCAGCAGTGGCCTTCCGTTGAGATTTTGTGTTTGCATAGTCGGGGATTATAGCGCCCCACGGCAGCAATGGGGCTGGCCTCCTCACAGTTCCTGCTCTTCCAGAGACCGATTACAGCAGCGATCTGTTCAAGCTAGCAAAAGCCCGGCGAATATCCACACGCATATCTGACCAAAAGGTAACACTGGTGAAACGTTCCAGCCGTCCACCCGGCCCAGAGGAACCGAAATTCTCACCAATATCCCGCCGATCGCGAAAATGCATTACTGCGCTGCCGTTACGATCGTACAAAGTACCTACCAGCTGTGCGTAGGCGCTCTGCTCTGTATAGACACGCCAAGTCCAGGGAGATGGGTCTAGCGGTGCAGCCAGGGAAAAATCTTGCAGTGACAGGGATAGGGTGTAGTCGGCTTCCGCCTGCTCCGACACTTGCTGGGCATTGCGCGGTTTTAGCAGCTTATTACTAAAGCTCTGCGCCAACAGTGTATTCAAACGCTGTAGATCCCTATGGTCCAGCTCGTAATCTTTTTCCCGATATTGGCGCCTGGGCAGGGAGGAGAATCGCTTGGTGTAGTCAATTTGAACCGGTGCGATATAAACCTTAGCACCACTGAGATCCAAGGCGAAAGCTGCCGCGACTTCATCGAGCTGGCTGGGGCGTGCTTCCAGACCATCACTACGATCCTGTAAAGTGGACTGCTGACTACAAGCCGTAATCAATAATAAAATTGCGAGGAGAGGTATAGAAAATAATTGTTGCATTTACAAGCTCCTGAATTTCCGAAAAATATCTATTCGGCGAGAGGCTCCAATCACATTATCTATCACCGTTAGGCTTCAAACCTCGGCAATTCTAGAAACCACACTTGAATACTTTATTGGCTCACCTTTCACCACGCTTTTCCCATATTCAAAAAGCACCGCTCAATACAGGTAATCTCATTGTACGGGGAGGATAGGGGAAAAACACAGGGGATTGGTTAAGAATGGTTTTATTTGGTTTTTTTGCTAAAAAAGAGAGGGGAAAATACATTGTGCTCAGGTCGCGCAAAATAGGAATGGTTGTTACCAATAGGCAGTGACCTGTTTGCTGCCTATTCCGAAAACATTGCATTCTTTACTGGGGAGCCAATAGCAAGGAGGAAGACTTGAGAGCTTTAGTGAAAGTACCGCTGCGAATTCGCAGCGGTTTGACTTAAATCAATAACCGGATGAGGCGAGATCGACACAATACTTGGAGATAGCCACCCGCTCCACACCGGTTTCGTAGGAGCCATCGCTATACAGTTCAAACCAGCGGTAGCCGGGCATCTCTTCGTCGACAGCGAAGGGGCCACTGCCGGGAGTAAACTGTACCGAAGTAGAGGGAGTGGCATGCAGACCGAGATGGCCTCGGTTGCTATCAAACTGCTGGTGTACATGCCCCCAAACCAAGGCTTTTACCTGGGGGGCCTGATCAACTATTTGCAAAAATGTCTCACAGCCTTCGCGCAGCATATGGCCATCAATCCACTTACTCCCCACAGGGACCGGCTGGTGATGCATCATAATAATCACCGGGTGATCGCGAGTCTCCCAAAGGAGCAACTGAAGGCGCTCCAGTTTCGCGCTGTCCAAGCCACCACAAATCTGCCCTGTCACACTGGTATCCAACAGCAGCAGGCGCCAATCCCCCAAGGAGACCAAATCGATACAGCGATTGGGGGCCAGTTTTTTCATGCGGGCACTCACATCGTGATTGCCGGGCAGCCAGTACCAGGGCATGGAAAGTATGCGGGTCTTTTCTAAGAACCGGCAGTAGGATGCCTCAGAACCATTGGCGCTGATATCGCCAGTGGCGACCAGAGCCCGGGCATGGGGCTGCCTGCTTTGGAGAGAGGTCAAAACTTCATCGAGGGTGTGGCCGGTATCCAGACCCAATAATTGATAATCGGGCCTGCTGCCGATATGTGGATCTGTGATCTGGATAAGACGGTGCGAAGTCACCCCCAGGGGTGAATCCGACTTGTTGTGCTCGCGAATCACTTGCTCACCTTGTGTTCACATCCGTGTGTTCTGCAGCAGAATTAAAATCTCTGGCCATCCAACACCAGTTCAAATTCTGCACGACCATTTGCAAGACAGTACTCCAACCATTCACCAAGAAAGCGATTGGCTTGGGGTCTCTCATCTGCATGCTGCATACGGGGATTGGGATAGGCGGTATCCACTCCTTTACCACCCACCGGCCCGCGACCATTGGCTTTAATCACCTCCGCCATACACGCATCGTGGTAGAGGCGTACAGTCAAGTCGGGAGGCTCCAGCCATTGGCACTCGTTAAGATTTACCTCCGCCGCCAGAGACACCTCCGTGGTATATCTGGAGCGCTCCACTACTCTCAACACCAGAGTGCCGCCGGGCAACTGGTAGCGCCAAAGCGCTCTTTGTGAAAGCTCAGGCAACAATTTGCTCAAGCGCAGGTAGTTGGCGTCACAATCGGCATGATAAGACGGTAGATCGACTCGATACACCGCCCTAGCGTTGCCATTTGGCGACATTTTCAACTTCCTTTGCTGCCGCGCCTTCGCTTCTCCCAGTAGAGCCATTATCAACACTCCAATTCATTGGCCGCCGTGACTCAGATCTCAGTTTGCTCTATACGCAGGTAACATTGCGTAACGCAAGTGACGGTCAGGCAGTTGGCCTGTGTTTTGTTAATTTTGCCCGGTTCAACTGCAGCCACTGCATACAAATAATGGTGGCCGAATTATCGATAGGGTTCTCTCCTGGAGCATAGTCCCCCGCCATGGCGGCGAGTACCGAATCCCTGGAAAACACCCGCAAGCGGATATCTTCGTTTTCCTGCTCCAAACCAAAGTAACCTTCCGCACAGTTCAAGTCCACCAGCGCACAGTACAGGTGTAGCCGTTCGGAGCTCCCGCCAACACTGGGCATATAACTGTGGATAAAGTGCAATTCCTGCACTTTGAGCCCCGCTTCCTCCAATACTTCACGCCGAGCTACATCTTTTAGGTCTTCCCCGGCTTCCACCATGCCGGCCACCACTTCCAGACACCAGGGGCCTGCCGGCCGCTCTAGGGCGCCAATACGAAACTGCTCGGTAAGCGCAACAAGGTCTCGCTCAGGGTCGTAGAGCAATACCCCTACTGCCGGACCGCGCACAAACAGCTCCCGGGTAAAGATTTCACTCCAGCCACCACGAAAAAGGCGATGGCGCAGCCGTAGCCGCAACATGGAAAAAAATCCCTTATAAACCGTTTCCCTGGAAACAACTTCTACAGAATCTGCGGAAAACTCTGGGGACAACCCCTTTTGACTCTTCATTTTTGACATTAGTTCGCTGACCTTCTGCGCGAGTGGGGTCTGCATACTCGAACACTATATGACCGGGATGCAGCTGTTATACTCTGCGCCCACCGTACCAGCCCCTCTAGCAAGCGGCCATACGTAATATCTTCCTGGATTTTTTTAGAGACCGCACCACCATGAGAGTGCTCAATATCGCCTACCAGCAACTGCGCCGTTACGGTAAGACGCGGGTTAGCTGGGCACAGAAACTGACTTTTGGCCTGATCAAAAACGATCACTATACGCAGGTGTTCAGCGACCGGGATGTGGCAGCCTTCGAAGCGCCCTTCGGAATCCGCGACCTAGGGGTGAGCAAAGCCAATCGCCGCCTGTTAGAAACGGTTGAAGCATTTGAGCCCGACCTGATCATCGCCGGCCACTGCGACATGATCAGTAACGACACCCTGAAGGCGATCAAGCAGCAACAGCCCAATTGCCTAATCGCACACTGTAATAACGATCCACTGTTCGTGCCCAGCAATGTTGAGCGTATCAAACACCGCGCCGAAGTGGCCGATGCCATCTTCGTCTCCACCGGCCGTCGCGAACTGAGTATTTTTGAGGGCATTAACGCCCGGGTTTACCATATGCCCAACCCGGTCGAACCCTCTATCGAAAACCTCAATAATGCCGAACGCACTGATCTGTCTATTGATCTGCTGTTTTGTAGCAACAGCAATGATTTCACCAGGCGCTTGCAAATGGTGAAAAATCTCAAGGATACCCTGGGAGATTCACTGAACTTCAAAACCTACGGCAGCTTTGGTGAAGCGCCAGTATGGGGACGAGACTACGATCGCGCACTCGCGCAAACTAAAATGGGACTAAATTTTAATCGCCAAGACACCCATTACTGGTACTCTTCTGCGCGAATGGCCCAGCTTGCCGGTAATGGTATTTTGCAATTCACCAGTGACAAGCTGCACTTCGACGAGCTATTGCCCCCAGAGAGCGTGGTTTACTTTTCTGATGAGCAGGACCTGTTGGAAAAAATCCGCGAGTTCCATAGCGACGATGCCAAGCGCCGTGCTTGGGCAGCTAAAGCCCGGGAATTTTTCCACACCGAAATGAACTCGAAGCTTTACGCCCAATACATTGTTGAGGCCACCAGCCTGCAACCCTTTAGTCACGACTACGCCTGGGCCCGCGATATCAACCTGGATGGCTCGCTGAAATAACGGGCCACCGGAAGAATTACACAGAATACGTTGGATTTATGAGTAACAAGCCAATTCGAGTGGCACAGGTCCTCGCCGGTGCCGAACACGGCGGTGCAGAAAATTTTTTCGTACGTTTGGTAAGCGGTTTGAACCCGCGCAATGAGATTAATGAGAAAGCCTTTATCCGCAACCACGATCACCGCGTGCAAGCGCTGCGCAAAAATGGGGTTGAAACCGAGGGTTTTAAGTTTGGCGGCAAACTGGATTTTCTAGGCCGCAGAATCTACCGCGAGGCACTGAATAACTGGCAGCCAGACATCGTTATGACCTGGATGGGGCGTGCCACCATTATCACCCCCAACTCTAAAAACTACCTGCTGGTCAGTCGACTCGGCCACTACTACAACCTGAAGTACTACCGGCACGCGGATTATTGGATCGGTATCAGCAAGGGTATTTGCCAGCATATGATTGATGGTGGCATTCCCAGGGAGCGGATTTTTCATATCCCCAATTTTGCCGATGAAACTCCAGTAGAACCGCTGCCACGCAACAGTTTCGATACACCGGAGGACAAGCCCCTCATCCTCGCTGCAGGCCGTCTGCACATCAACAAGGGCTTCGAAGTCCTGCTGCACTCTCTGGCGCAAATACCCAATGCCACCCTGTGGCTCGCGGGCGTAGGTCCCGAAGAGGCCAACCTGAAAGCCCTGTGCCATAAACTCGGTCTGGACCAGCGCGTGCGCTTCCTCGGTTGGCGCAACGACGTCACTACCCTGATGCGCACCGCAGATTTGTTCGTATGCCCATCACGGCACGAGGGGCTGGGTTCAATTGTGATGGAGTCCTGGGCACACCGATGCCCAATCGTAGCCACCAATTCCCAAGGCCCGGGGGAAGTCATCAGCGATGGTCATAGCGGCCTAATCACTCCTATCGACGATGCCGATGCCCTGGCCAAGGCCATCCGCTCCGTACTGGATAATCCAGAATTGCGCCAGAGCCTGATCGAGAATGCTGCGGAGGTGTATGCAAAAGGCTATTCGAAGCAGTTTATTGTGGATTCCTATATTGAACTCTACGAAACCCTGATGCGACGTGGGCGCCCCTAACTCATTAAATTTTAATAAACTCGTTAAGTATTTTTCACGGCCCAGCCTGTATGGGCCGTGAAAAGAAAAAAACAATAACTGCTAACTTTCGGATATTTGAGGAATTTCGCCGACCAACAGCCGGTGGTGGGATATAGGCTAGAGGGGTTTATAAAGAGCGATGATACTTCGGCTCACTGATAGGCCTGAGGCAAATCCCTCAACAATTCATACACGCCCCGTGAGATCAGACGCTGACGCTGCTCAATACTGTCTGGGCGAGTTAGGAGTTCACTGGCCCTGCCCCCCCAAATTATCGCGCCGTCGGGGCGACCAATCCCCACGCTCATAATCACCAGCGGAGCATCGGTGAGCGGCGGCAGCTCCACGACATCCTGGGGTGCATTGCTATCAAACTGCTTGTCCCAGCTTGGATCTCGGGTATCGCCGGAAAAAAATTCATCAACCACAGCCACCTGATAATCCACGACCATGTCTGCATTCTGGTCCTGGGCCACCTCTCGGTAACCACGCTGCTGTAATTGCGCCGCCACTGAGTTGCGCATCTCCTCGTCTAGCTCTACCAATTGTGCTGAGGCATCCGCATCATTGAGTGGCGTCACTCCCCATTTATAGGTAGAAAAAGCCACCGGTTGGGCCCCCGTACTCACTCGCTCCACTTGCATTTCCTGGCACCCGGCCAAGAACAGCAGAGTCATTAATCCCATGGTTATATAACGCATAAATGCTCCTTACCTTGTTATTTATTTGACCGGTTCCGAATAATTATAAAGCTCTATTTTGGGGCTCCACTTATACCACTTGGGTTCCGCCCGTGGGTAGAGTGGAAAGTGGCTACCGGATTCCACTTCGAACCCCATAAATGGCGGCTCGGGCGTGGCGAAAGCAATGCCCCCTTTAATTAGAGCCTGAGCAGACTCGGTATTAACATTAAGACCACTTTTCAGCCCAAAATTCACATCCACACCACTGGCGTTCCAAAAAACCGTATGCTCACGCACCAACGGGCGATATTCTGGCTCGATGTGCACAAAGATATATACCCGGTCCGCCCACTCTCCCAGCTCAAAGCCAGTAACCTCCCCCACTTGCACCTGCCGATAATAAACGGGGCTGCCGGCCACCAGAGAACCGCGCCTGGCTGCATCGAGTATTACCGTCAGGCCGGGTCGACTCATAGTTTCGGCAAGATCCTCCTTCGGAGCCTGAAGCTCGGCATAGAACTCTGTCTCCGGCGGCCCGCCGCCGGGCTCCAGGGCGAGGTAACGACCGGTAATCAGTGTGTCCAGGTGCGCGACTTTACTGATACCAATCTGCGGGGACACCACCCAGATACGGGTGCCGGCACGGGCAAAATTGCCACCGCGATGGTAGAGTTTTGCTCGCGCCTGAACTTCACCAAGATCCCTGCCGAGGCGCAAGCGGGTTATTTCGCCAATTTGCACACCTTTGTAACGCAGCGGAGCCCCTTCCTTAAGCCCCTCAGCGCTGGGTAAATTAATACTGATTTCAATGCCCTCTTCCATCGCCGCTTCGCGACTGCGATACAGAGGGAACTGATCGCCATTTTGCGCAGGTCCACCCTTTTCATACTCCCCACCCCGGATGCCAAAAGCAACACCACCACGCAACAAAGACATCAACGAATCCGCCTGTATTTTGATGCCACTGCTCAGGCTCGCACTAGCGCGCAATCCACTGATATTCCAAAAGCGGGCACCTGGCCTAACCAGGTGTGCATAGCGCGGTTCAATCACCACATACACCTCTACGCCTTCGCCATCTCTGCGCAATTCCATCCCCTGTACCTTGCCCACTTCGATACGGCGAAAATATACGGGGGCTCCGCGCTGCAGTGAGCCCGGGTTGCGGGAGGTGAGGCGTAAATGCAGTCCAGGGACCCTAGGGTCCATTTGTGGTGCCGAAGCGCGTGCGGAAAAAGTGCGCTGAGAACGCTTCCCCCGACGCAGATCTACCTCGATACGGTTACCCTGAATTAATTCATTCAAGCCACCGCTAAAATCAAAAGTGGGCGGCGCCAACCAGAAGCGAGTATTTTCACTGAGCAGGTCATCGGTCGCCGGGTCCATCAGGACACGTACTTCCATTCCATTCATACTCTTGTTGGCTTTAGCGCGACTGACTTCACCCACTTTGATGCCCTGGTAATACACTTTGGTACTACCGGGTGTCACATCGACACCTCGGTCAAAATTTAAAGTGACGGCAATACCCGCATCTGCGGCAGCGAAGTTTTTATATAACTTAAATTCTGTGCCATTGACCGCCAATGGCGACTGGCGCTGGGATTCCGGCGTGTAAAAACTGACACCACCGGCAAAAAGAGCGGCGAGAGATTCCAGGTTGATACTGATACCGCTGATCCCTCCTTCAATCGAAATCCCGGAACTATTCCAAAAGCGACTGCCACGATGTACCAAATAGCCGTACTCGCGCCGGATAAATAATTCAATACTGACTTCTCTGCCATTTTCGTCGAGGCTGTAATCGGCCACCTGCCCCACACGTAACTGGCGGTAGTACACTGGTGAGCCCCGGCTGAGGGAGCCGAGCCGGCGGGATTTCAGTACCACGCGTAAACCGTCGCCGCGTATAAATGCCGGTGGACGATCCAGAGCGACAAACTCCCGCTTACGCTTGCCACTGCCGGACTCCACCGCAATGTAATTACCCGATAGCAAAGTCTCCAATCCGCTGATACCGGTAATGGAGAGTTCCGGCTTCACTACCCAAAACTCGGTGCCCTCAACCAGCAGGTACTCGGCACTGCGGTTAAGACTGACTTCAGCCAAAACACCGTCGGCACCATTCAATTCTTTGGCATTGGGTACCAGGCGCACATCCTGCACTATGCCGATATCCACACCGGAATATTTCACCACCGTTTTGCCTTTCACCAGACCATCGCCGGAGTGAAACAGGATGCTCGCGTGCACATCCCCCTCAGCCATATCCTGGTAAAGTAACCAGGCGGCAATCAAACCCGCTACCAGTGGCAATATCCACACAAGCGGCAGGCCGCGACTCCTGCGCACTTGTCCCCGCTGAGGGCCTTCATAGGCGCTGGGTTCTATGGTGTCATTATCCACTGGCGTATTGTCAGCCATTCTCCGCCGCACTCCTGTGAGCCGTTTCCGGCTCTACTGCGGTTGCATACAGATCGCCATCATGGGCATCCCATATTAGGCGCGGATCGAAAGAACGCGCCGCCATCATGGTGACCACCACCACCGAGGCAAAAGCGGTACTGCCCGGCCCTGCTTCCACTCGGGCGATAAATCCCATGTCCACCAGCGCCGCCAGAATGGAAATCATAAACAGGTCCAGCAGCGACCAACGCCCGATTCCGGAAACCACCCGATATATTTTCATCGCCTGAGAGGGCACAAAATGCAATCGCAATTGGATCTGTACCAAGAGCAGTACCAATCCCAGTAGTTTCATTACCGGCACGGCGATACTCGCCACAAAGACAATGAGAGCGATGCCCCACATACCGCTGTTATACAGTTGCATAACACCGCTGATAATTGTGCTGGGTTCACCGGCGCCAAGGTAAACAACACTCATAATCGGCAGGATATTTGCTGGCAGTAACAACAAAGCACCGGTGATTGTCAGTGCCCAGGTAAGCATCAAACTG
Organism: Microbulbifer mixtoriginis (SeqCode); assembly: GCF_052466765.1. Lineage (NCBI taxonomy): Bacteria > Pseudomonadati > Pseudomonadota > Gammaproteobacteria > Cellvibrionales > Microbulbiferaceae > Microbulbifer > Microbulbifer mixtoriginis (SeqCode). Next base: position 2,956,235 of record NZ_CP174289.1, on the reverse strand, counting down.
CCATCAATGCGTCCATAAACACTCGCACCACAGCGAGGGCAGCGGCAGCGCCCTCCCCGGGCCGGTAAAATAATCAGCTGATGACAGCTCAAACAGCTGCTCATTCCATTTTTGAAGGCTTTCTGCGGGGCACTCATGTGGCCGCCTCACGCAGGGCACGCCGCAGCGCAATTCGCTGCCAAATGGCATTTTGATCGAAACTAAGAGAGGAGAGGTTTGCCACTAACATCATGGCACCAAAGCAGTAGAGCCCCGGCTCCACATCCATTTTCCCCAGGTCTCTCAATTTAATTAATGCCACCAAAATACCCAACATATAGACATCCAGCATGCCCCACTCCTTGATGTGCTGATACCAGCGTACGGCAAAGGCAACCGCTCGATCCAAAAGCCTCCAGGTACTGCCACAACAAATAAATAACAACAGCAGAAATTTGCCCAGAGGCGCCAGCACACTGCAAAACAACACCAAAGACGCCAGCCAGATAAATCCCGCTTTGTAGAGGGAGTGAACTCCGTTCAATAGGGTATTATCGGCACCAAAAGAGAAAATTGAGAATTTGAGTAATGGCAGGCTGGCAGAGGGGATAAATAACAACAGCCCGGTGAGACTCAGAGCAATGGTGTAATAGACGCTGTGATTGCTATTGCGGTGCAGCGTGCAGCGGCACCGGGGGCAAACCAGCTTTTGACCGGGCGGTGCCAAGCTGCCAGTCAATAACAGGTCGCACTCGTGGCAGGCACGCTGCCAGGGTATCGGCTCTTTGTTGCGCAGCTGATCCATGTGCCAGAGGTCCTTGCCTTATTCTGCACAATTTTTGCCGCATCCAAATACTTCCATGGCGCGTCTATTGCAATGTAGGGGCATTGCCCTATTCAATGTTGCCCTGATACTGCCAGGCAGATACCGGTAAACGCACATTCGCGTCGGTTTAACGAAGATATACCAAAAAGCCGAAAGCGTCGCCTCGACGCTTAGACTGGCCGCGGGTACACTCTCGCGACTGCTAATTGGGGAGACTGGCAGCACCACCGGACCATGCGAGCCAAGGGAACCCACCGAGAACCAGAACTCGAGTGCCGCTCCAGAGAACTGACAGAAGCTTGAAGACCGCACCCGCCACAGGAAGTTGAAACAGATGAAAAGAAGTAACCGCAAAGCGCCGAAAGGCCGCCAGTTGCGTCCACTGAAGAAACTAATCGCCGCTACCCTGCTGGGCTTCGGCGCCATGCAGGCCCAGGCCGACACCCTGTGGGATATTTATATGCAGGCGCTGGATAACGACCCCCAGCTGGCTGCAGACCGCGCGGGTTACCACGCTGGAATTGAGGCAAAAAACCAGCTGCGTGCACCTTTGTTGCCACAGGTGAACGCTCAAATCCAGGCGCTGAGAAATCACGAGTATTATCAATCAGGTCAAGCAGAACCCGTTAATGACGATGTAGATGACGTTGAGAATGTTGAACTCATTGATTTTCTTCAAAGAGACACAGGCACCTTTGACGACAGGATTTACAATGCCACCCTGAGCCAGGCGATATTTGATGCCCCCGCCTGGTTTGGCTATCAGCAAGGCAAGAAACTAACTGAACGGGCCACCGCAGAGTACAGCGCCAACCAGCAGGATATGATGATCCGCGTAGCGACTGCCTACTTCGATGTATTGCGCGCCTATGATGTGCTGGAAGCGGCCGTCTCTGAAGAAAAGGCCCTAGCCAAGCAGCTGGAACAAACCCAGCAGCGTTTCGAGGTGGGGCTGACGGCAATCACCGACGTCTATGATTCCCAAGCGGCTTTCGATAGCTCGGTTGCCCGCCGCTTAACGGAACAGGATAACTTACTCTCTTCCTTTGACGCCCTCTCGGTACTGACCGGTGGCTATCACGATGAGGTAGCCCCTTTGATAGAGAGCTTTCAGGTAGCGCCGCCGGTCCCGGCGGATCGTGCCGACTGGGTCGACTTTGCCCTCGCTAACAATTTCGATCTCAAGGCTGCGCGATTGAATGCCGAGGCAGCTCGCTACAACGCCCGCTCGGCTGCCAGTGAGCACCTGCCTACGCTGACTGGCTCAGTCTCTTACAATAAATTCACCTCAGAAGGTGACCAAACCAGAAGGGCAATTTTTGATGGAGAATTTCGAACCCGAAACCGAAGTACGACATTTCCTCGCGATTTAGACAACCGCGACACTACCGTAGCAATTACCTTAGATATTCCCATCTATACCGGTGGCCTGCTTAGCGCCAATCGCCGCGAGGCGCGCAACCTGTCCTTCCAGGCCCAGGACCTGCGCAACCTGACCGAGCGTAACACTATCCAGTCGACCCGCACCCTGCACCGTGCAGTAGTGACCGATGTTTCCCGTGTGGCGGCGCGGCAACAGGCGGTAGTCTCCGCCAAGAGTGCACTGGATGCTACCCAGGCGGGTTACGAGGTAGGCACACGTAATATCGTCGATGTGCTGCTGGCTCAACGTACCTTATTCCAGTCACAGACAGATTATGCCAACGCCCTCTACGACTACATCATCAACACCCTGAATCTCAAGTTGGTGGCGGGGCTATTGTCACCAAAGGATCTGCAAGAATTGGATAGTATGCTGAATCCAGCACACAATGTGTTCCGCGTAGGCGAGTCCAGTCCTCCCGGTACACCAGCGCCTTCTAAGTAAGCGCATATTTATCAGTAGTACCTCTATCAGTGAGTGGAGTTTGATCCACTCACTGATCTTTCAAATCAGGCATCAGACTCTCAATTTCATCCAGCAGACGTCGTAAAGCGCCACTATTTTCCTGTGCCACCACTCTGGCATTCTGCCCTGCAGCCATACGTTGGCGATCATTTTTCAACCAAAGACCCAGCTGTTCAGCTATGCTCGCTGCATCTTCGGCAATCACCATGCCGCCAGCATCCTTTAGCAATTGGGCAACGGTGGAAAAGTTATGCAGGAAAGGCCCGCATACCACCGGGACCCCCCAGGCTGCTGGCTCAATCATATTGTGTCCGCCCACAGGAACCAGGCTGCCACCCACAAAGGCCATATCACTCGCGCCAAAGAAGCGCAGCAGCTCTCCCATCGTATCCCCCAGGAGTATTTGATCACAGACAGATGGCGCCCGCCCTTCACTGCGCCTAACCACCTGGAAGCCCCTTTCCTGACAGAGCCGTGCAACACTTTCAAAGCGCTGTGGGTGTCGGGGAACCAACACCAACAGCAAATTTTCACTGGTCTTTAGCAATGCCCGATAGGCATCCAGAATAATTTCATCCTCACCAGCATGGGTACTGGCAGCCAGCCACACTTTGCGCTCCTCAGGCCCACGCCACTGGTGGGCCAGGGCCTGGGCCTCACTAACCAACCCTAAACCGATATCCAGATCGAACTTGATATTGCCACTGGCCAGCACCCGCGGCGCCGGCAAGCCCAATTCTACAAAGCGTTGAGCATCCACATCATACTGAGCGACGACCTTATCCAGATTTGCCAGCATTGACTGGGTAAATCTTGGAAACTTTCCATAGCCGCGCGCAGATTTCTCGCTGAGCCGAGCGTTGGCCAGCAGCGTCGGTATATTGCGCTTTCTGCAAAGGTGCAGGAGATTCGGCCACAATTCAGTTTCCACAATGACAAGCATATTCGGACGTAAAGCCTGCAGGAATGGCGTCAGACACTCTGGCAGGTCGTAAGGCAGGTAGTAATGCAGTAAACGGCCGCCAAGAATAGGGCGCAGCGCCTCAGTCACCCGCTCAGAACCTGTGGGGGTGCTCGTCGTCACCAACCACTGCCACTGAGGGTAGCGAGCCGTCAGCTGGGTAATCACCGGTATCGCCGCCAGCGTTTCCCCCACAGACACTGAGTGCACCCAGAGTAAAGGCGCAGAACTAAGGCGCTTCGGCACTTTTCCCAGGCGCTCAGCCAGGCGCAGCCGATACTCGGGCTGGCTGCGGCCACGCCACCACAGACGCAGCAAAATAAGCGGCATCGCCGCTCGAAAAATAACGTTATACAGAACTCGCATCGACAAAAGTGCTTCACGGGGAGAAAACAAATACTGGTAAGGCGTACCACCAGCTGTACTGGTTCAGGCTTCACTGCATATAATGAGATCCCTGCCAGGAAGCCAAAACCTGGCCATCATATCATTGGCAGAACATTTTCTTCTTGGTCACTCGGAGCTGGTCACTTGAAAGTTGTGCAACTACTGCCCGCCTTAAACTCGGGCGGAGTTGAGCGGGGAACCCTGGATTTTGCCCGTGCACTGGTCCATGCCGGCCATGAATCCATTGTCATTTCCAGTGGCGGCCGTATGGTGGAGCAGCTACAGCATGAAGGCTCACAGCATATCACCCTGCCAATCCATAAAAAGTCCCTCACCAGCCTGCTACAAGTGCGCCCTTTGCGTAATCTGCTGCAGAAATTAAATGCAGATATCTTGCACGTTCGCTCCCGGGTGCCCGCCTGGCTTACTTACCTGGCCTGGAAAAAAATGCCCGTGGACAAACGTCCCCGGCTGCTGAGCACAGCGCACGGGCTCTACTCGACCAACCGCTACAGTGCGATCATGGCAAAAACCGAGCAGGTTATCGCTATCTCACAGTGCGTAAACGATTACCTGCTGGAGAACTACCCTAATGACCTACAGAGGCCCCCTCAGATTGTCTATCGCGGGGTCGATACCAAAGAGTTTCACCCCCAAATTTGTCTCCCAGCTGACTGGATGGAGCGAACTTGTAAGGAGTTTCCACAGCTCCAAGGGAAACGCTGGTTGTTATTGCCGGGGCGCTTGACCCGCTGGAAAGGTCAGGAAGATTTTATTGAGCTAATTGCTAAACTCGCCCCCTTAGACCCCCACATTTATGGAGTAATCCTCGGTGGCAGCGAAGCGAATAAAGCCCATTACGAAGAAGAACTAAAAGAAAAAGTACGAAATCTGGGGATAGAGGATCGTGTCAGCTTTGTTGGGCATCGCTCTGATATTCGCTACTGGTACAAGCAGTCCGATTTGGTTTTCAATCTCTCACAACGCCCGGAGCCATTTGGCCGCACCGTTATCGAGGCCGCCGCAATAGGCACACCGATTATTGGTTATGATATCGGCGGCCCGGCGGAATCCCTGCAAGCCTGCTTCCCACGGGGACTGGTCAATAAAGGGGACCGACAAATGCTCCTCAAGAAGACCCTGGAGATACTAGACACTCCTCAACAAAGACCCCAGCTCACAGAAGCCTTTACCTTAGAGCGACAAGCCGCCCACACCATGGAAATCTATCGCACTATGCTTAACAACAATAAGAGAAATATGGCGCCATGATAGATTTGAACAATCGTGAACCCTTCGCCAGTGGAGGCAATCGCTTTTGCTATCAGCATCCGCAGGAGCCTCACTTGTGCGTCAAAGTGATGCGCCCTGGACGCACTCAAATACTATTGGATAGGGCCCCCTGGTATAAGCGTGGACGCGGCCTGGATAGCTTTGACGATAACTTACGTGAGCAGGAGGGCTATAGCCAAAGTGCCCTTCAACGGGGTAGCGCCGGACTGTGGCAGCACCTACCCCGCTGGTATGGAATCCAGCAGACCAGCCTCGGCCCCGCCGCAGTGACCGATATGATCTTAGATGAAAGCGGAACTCCGGCACCTACCCTACGCCAATATTTAAACAAACACGGCCTGGATGAAGAGGTGCGTATTGCACTACAAGAGTTTGCCAGTTGGCTCTTGGAATACGGTGTACTGACCAAAAACCTGATCGCGCACAACCTAGTCTTACGCCGAGAAAACGGGCGTTTGCAGATTTATCTTATCGATGGCCTGGGCTGCGCCTCGTTCCTGCCACTACCGAAATTTTCCAGTTTCTTTGCCAGGCGTTATATCCACCGCCGTATCCAACGTATGTGGTTGCGCGTGGAATGGGAAGTCTCCGACAAGAAGATACCCTGGCGAAAGTTTGAAGCCCGCGGCCTGAAAGGCTAATTGGCCAATAGCCCACAACGGCGCAATAGTGCCCTGGCACATAAAAGGTACTGATCCAGAGGCTGGCGAGGCGGCTGCGCTAACACTTCTTCCAGGTGTTCACTGACGACCCCCTGATCGATCAACCTCTGCACCGCAGCTCGGACCTTATTGGACTTATCCCGGCCGGGAACCCGAATTACCCCCACCCTCGCGCGGCTCTGTAAGGACTCAAACAGCATGGAAACACTATCTTCGCTCACCCAAATCTGCTCAGTCGTGGCCATCTGCTCCTGAATCCAACCGGGAGGACATGAGCGCCAATCGATAAAGCGGGCATTGCCCTCGGACAAGGCTTCCAATGTACTCCCTGGCGTTCGGCGGCTATTGGAAATCTGCCAATCAAGAGGTTGTCTTATCAATGGCTCTATCTGTGCCCGGATAGCCTGAAGATCCCAGGAATAGTGTTTACTCGGTCCACCGAGCAAAATTAACCCCTTCCCAGCCTGAGGGCCAATATCGGGTAGAGGCTCCGTTAGGGCACCCTGGCTTAGGATAATGTTCTCCAGAGGTGGTGGCCGATCGTGCTCCGGCACAATTGCAAAATCAAACCAGCCAAAAGGTAGCTGCGGACGATTTATCGACACTGCGCGACCACCGTAACGGCGGCGCGCGGCCAACATCGGCATACGGCTCTTGCGGCCGGTTCCAATTAGGAAATCCGGTTTAGGCAACTGATCGAGTTGTTGTGTCCGCCCCAGGAAAATGCGCAAAGCGCTCAACTCTGCGGGGATATCAAAACTCTGTACCTGCCCAGCAAAACTTTTACCCAGGCCACAAACCAACGCTGCACTCTGTTTCTCATGCGCCCGGTTACCATCGAGAAAACGCCATACCTTCAGCTGCAAAGCCAATGAACCCCTGCCAGTAAAAGGCCGCAAGCATAGCTTATTGCCCACTTGTCGGCGAATATGAGAGCACGGGATATGCCAATTGCGCCCCAAGGCCTAAGGGCAATATCTGGTACACTAGCGCGCATATTTTTGGGCGGCACAGCCCCTCCAGTGACAGGTAATGGGATACTCATGAATGTAACGGTATTTGGCAGCGGTTACGTCGGCTTGGTTCAGGCCGCAGTTTTGGCTGAAGTTGGCCACAATATTTTGTGCATTGATATCGATGAGAAGAAAGTCGAAGATCTGAAAAAAGGGATCATCCCTATCTATGAACCTGGCCTATCCCCGCTGATTGAGCGCAACTTAAAAAATAGAACACTGAATTTCAGCACTGATGCGTCACAGGGCGTAGAGCACGGGGAAGTCATCTTTATCGCCGTCGGAACCCCTCCTGACGAAGACGGCTCAGCCGACCTTCGCCATGTGCTGGCAGTGGCCGAATCTATCGCCACTTATATGAGCGAAACCAAGGTGATCGTCAATAAATCTACAGTTCCCGTGGGCACTGCAGATTTAGTGAGTAAGGCCATTGCTGATCGACTGGCTGCGCGTAATGCCGAAGATATCCCTTTCGAAGTCGTTTCAAACCCAGAATTCCTTAAAGAAGGCTCTGCAGTGAGCGATTGCATGCGACCAGATCGCATCATTATTGGTACTCGCAGCACCTCCGCAGAGAATGCACTGCGTCAGCTCTATGCGCCATTTAACCGAAACCATGAAAAAATCATCACCATGGATGTTCGCAGTGCGGAGCTGGCCAAATACGCCGCTAACTGCATGCTGGCCACCAAAATCAGTTTTATGAATGAGATGGCACAAATCGCCGATCATGTGGGCGCAGACATCGAGCAGGTACGCCAGGGTATTGGCTCTGACCCTCGCATTGGCTACCAGTTTATCTACGCCGGTATCGGTTACGGCGGTTCATGCTTTCCGAAAGATGTGAAAGCATTGATTTCTACAGCAACTCAAATGGGGGTATCCCCGGGTATTTTGAATGCTGTGGAGGAGCGTAACCAAACCCAGAAAAGCTATCTGCTACAAAAAATCACAGAGCATTTTGGCGAGGACCTGAAAGGAAAAACCTTTGCTTTGTGGGGGCTTGCCTTTAAACCCAATACCGATGACATGCGCGAAGCGCCCAGCCGTACCTTGATGGAACAACTCTGGCAGCTCGGTGCAAAGGTTCAAGCCTTTGATCCTCAGGCAATGGAGGAGTGCCAACGGATATACGGTGTGCGCGAAGACATGCAACTCTGTGGCACTAAGGAAGTTGCGTTATCTGGGGCAGATGCCCTGATTATCGCTACCGAGTGGCAGCAATTTAAGGCCATTGATGCTAAGGCCGTTACCAAGGCGTTAACTAATCCGGTTATTTTTGATGGCCGTAACCTCTATGAACCCCAACACATGGCTGAGAGCGGCATGGACTATTATTGTGTGGGACGCCCGAAAGTATAAGTACCCTACAAGACATTGAGGGGCTTAGCCCCTCAGGTTCTCACTTAGAGATTCCGGCCAGGTTCAGGCCTAAATTCACTCCTGCAGCGAAAAATATGGGTAGCAATACCAGCAACCACTATGCCAAAAATAAAATGGCCACTGGAGTAAAAAAGATAGGATTCAAAGCAATTCGCAATCAGCCAGAGAATCATAAAACCGATATAAAATAAGAAGAAGTCGCCAGGTAAAACACCCCTGCGCCAGCTTTTATAAGCCAATATGAATACCCAGCAATTGAAAACTCCCCATACCAACGCGCCCAGAACTCCATAGTTCACCAGTAAATCAAGATAACTATTGTGTAGATGCCCAATAGTATTTTTGAACTCCGATGGCATACCTTGCAGATTTTGAATAACGAGACGTCGACCTTTACCGCCCCAACCAAGCAATGGGCGCTCAGCTATCCAATTCATCGCAGCATGCCAGCTATGGATCCTGACACCGATACTAGAATAGGGAATCGAATCAAGATTACCTGAAAGCAAAGCATCAACGGTGTTCCTCTCGAGCCCGAGGCGCTTGCTCACCACATCCCCAACTTTCACCCAAAGGGCGACCATGGCCACACCGATGACCGTCCCCCAAGCTATTAAACGCAACCAAACTCCCTTACCCTGCTTGCGAAGAACTATAAACACACAAACGATTAAGAGAGTGAAGAGAGATACGGCCAAAGCAAACCAAATCGCACGAGTCTGTGAATAAAGCACGGCCAGAGCACATATACCAACAGCAACAGCCCAGGCTAAGCTCGATATGGATAACAGTCCTGTATACCTAAATAAGCGACGAGAGAAAACGGCTAGGCCCAACAGTGCAACACCAAAAAGAATGGCGGTATGCTGGGCATTATGGAAACCAAATTCGACTCGCTGCCCCCTAGCTCCATCTATCCACTCAGCAAATCCCCCTCCCGCTACCCAGGGTGCCAAAAGCAGAGCAAGTAGTGCCGTCAACCAGAGAATTAAAGTATTGCGAGTACTGCCGCCCAACCAGCAGGCTATGGCAGCGAATACAAACCACTGCCCCAGGCGGTGGAATTTCGGGGAAGACTCGGCCCATTCTGGGTATGCCATTAACATACCAGCCCAGGACAACATCTGAACTAATAAAGCAGCAGCGAAGAACCATCCGACTGGTGAGTTGAGCCAGTTTCTTCCACGGGTAAAAAGTACCCAAAAAGTAAGAACAATAAATAGAGTTTTAGCGGTATCTGCAAAATCGCTCCCCAAAGGAAATAGTGCTGCATATAAAAGCAGCAGAGCGCCTCCTAGCATTTGCAAGTTTGTAGATACATCGATCAGCTCATTGCGCTGCCAAAATTGAGCAAAAATGCCTTTCCAATCCTTCGCAAGGTTTTTAATTGGTAACACCAATAACTCCCACAGCCCTTAATGACTTATTTACCAGCACCCCATTAAACAGGGGTAAAGATTGAACTCGCTATGCAACGCTTTCGATTCACACCAAGTCTGCAATGGGCTAACACCTATTGAGTACAGAGGGATAATTTACTTGAGCATTCTACGAGAACAACAGGCAGGGTACTACTTTCCCCTGGAGACTGGTCAGGGAAGGCACTCTAAAGTGCCCTCCACCTGAAATTGGGAGGATCTGAACTTAGCCCAAATCTGGTGAGTTAGGCTACAGCAACATGGCTTGTGTCATGAAGGCCGGTGTCATCCACATCACTCAGCCAACCTCGGTGCGCGGTACTGCGACCATGCACTACATCAAAATAAAGTCCCTGCAAGCGACCGGTGATTGGGCCGCGGCGACCACTGCCGATGGAGCGGCCATCGAGCATACTGATAGGCAGCACCTCTGCGGCGGTACCCGTAAAAAAGGCCTCATCGGCGATATAAACCTCATCGCGAGTGATACGCTTCTCCACCAACCGGTAACCGCACTCCCTAGCCAACTCAATCACCGTATCGCGGGTAATGCCATCCAAGCAGGAGGTCAGCTCCGGGGTATAAATAATCCCATCCCTGACGATGAAAAAGTTTTCCCCACTGCCCTCGGCCACATAGCCCTCTGGATCGAGCAATAACGCCTCTTCGCAACCGTTGCGAATCGCCTCCTGCAGGGCCAGCATTGAGTTGATATAATTACCGTTGGCCTTCGCCTTGCACATGCTGATGTTGACGTGGTGACGAGTATAAGAGGACGTATTGACCTTGATGCCACGCTCCAATGCCTCTGGGCTCATATAGCTGGGCCACTCCCAGGAGGCGACGATTACGTGGGTACTAAGGCCCTCTGCACGCAACCCCATCCCCTCAGAGCCGTAAAATACCATTGGGCGCAAATAGGCGTGCTGGAGATTATTTTCCCTGACTACAAGACGCTGAGCCTCATTCAGCTCATCCGCTTCATAGGGCATAGGGATATTCATGATCTTCGCGGAGCGAAATAAACGACGGGTATGATCCTGCAGGCGAAAGATACTGGCTCCGCGATCGGTCTCATAAGCGCGCACCCCCTCAAAAACACCCATGCCGTAGTGCAGGGTATGGGTTAGGACGTGCACGCGCGCATCGCGCCAGGGAACCAACTCACCGTCAAACCAGATAACGCCATCACGGTCGGCAAAAGACATAGGGCAACTCCCACTAATCCTGAAAAACAGTTTAATCGGGCAGCAGGACCAAGCCGGTTTTAACCGAGTAATTGCTGCCAGTTTGTTAGAACGGTCTTTCTTTCCGCTGTGAAACGGTCATCGCTCACTGTCCCTGGCAGTTGTTGTAGTGCCAGGCGATGACCTTCAGATCGGTAGGCTTTGTAGGCGTCGATCAGATGCTCGACCTGTTTGGCCGGCATCAGGCCCGCGTCATTCAGACTTTCGAGAATGCGAATGTTATCAGTGTATCGCACGATCGAGGGCGCAGTTTGCGCCCAGGCCAGAGCAGCATATTGAACCAAAAATTCAATATCGACAATACCGCCCGGGCCGTGCTTGAGGTCGAAATTTTGATCATTGCTTTTATCCAGGTGAGAGCGCATTTTATCGCGCATCCCAACCACTTCCTCGCGCAATTTCCCCTCATTTCTGGGCTCGCAAAGCAATTTCAGGCGTAGGGCCTCAAAGTCCTTACAGAGCTGTTCGCTACCCGCAACCGGGCGGGCGCGCACCAACGCTTGATGCTCCCAGGTCCAAGCACTTTCGCGCTGGTATTTTTCAAAGGCTTTCATAGAGGTGACCAACAGGCCCGAATTGCCCGAAGGGCGTAAACGGGTATCCACCTCATACAGCGGTCCGCTCAGGGTACGGGTTTGCAGGATATGAATCAGGCGCTGCGCCAGGCGAGTATAGAAACGCAAATTGTCGATGCTGGTTGCGCCGTCAGTAACAAGCTGGGGGTCCGCATCGTGCACAAAAACAATATCCAAATCGGAGCCGTGGGATAATTCCAGCCCTCCAAGCTTACCGTAGGCGACAATGGCAAAATGCATATCTTCAGCTGTGGCGCCGGCCGGCTGTCCATATTTATCCACCATTTGCGCCCAGGCTAGGCTGAGTGAGTGCTGCAATATACCTTCCGCCAGCCAGGTGAGAGAGTCGCTTACCTCCATCAGCGGTAATGCCCCGCTGACCTCTTGAGCGGCAATACGCAGACTCTGGCTCTGCTTGAAATAGCGCAGTGTTTCCATCTGCAGCTCCAGATCTGCTGGATCGACACGCAGCAGTTCGCGGCGAAGCTCATCGGCAATATCTTCAGCCGTGGCCGGTGCCAGCAGGCGGCGAGAATCCAGTAGTTCATCCAACAGGATGGGGTGACGCGCCAGCTGCTCGGCGATTCGTGGGCTGGCACTGCACAGTTGTACCAGCTGGCTGAGTACTGGGGGGTTCTCATTGATAAGCACCAGGTAAGCGCTGCGGCGCAATACTGAGCGCACCAGGGGGAGTACCCGACCGAGAACCAACAATGGTCTTTCCTGCAAACTGGCTGCGGCCAGCAACAAGGGCATAAAGTGATCCAGGCGCTCACGCGAAGATGCTGGCAGTGCCACTACCATTGGAGAGTGATTGAGATCCCGCAGCAACTCCAGAGCCTCCGGCTCCGGACTGAAACCTGCATTCTCCAGGGTCTGCAGATTGATCTCTTCACTACTCTCATCGCCACAGCTACTCCACAATCCCTGCCACTCTTCCGCCACATGGGGCTCGGCAATCTCCTCCGGCGGTGCAATAACCGTGTCGAACTCTCGCTCCACCACATTGCGAACGCCAGCCAGCTCCCTGGACAACTGATCCCAGTTGTCGCGGCCAAGGGCGAATGCGAGCCGCTCGCGTTCTGCTGGGTCCTGCGGCAGCGCTTGGGTCTGCTGGTCTTTATAAGCCTGCAAGGCGTGCTCCACCCGACGCAGCAGCAGGTAGCAGTTGCCCAACTCATCGGCGACACCAGGTTCCACATGGCCGTCAGCTTCCAGCAAAGGCAGGATTGTTAACAAATTGCGCTCTCGCAACGCCGGCACACGTCCACCGCGGATCAACTGGAAAGCCTGCACGATAAACTCCAGTTCGCGAATACCTCCGCGTCCCAGCTTGATATTGTCAATCAAGCCACGGGCGCGTACCTGTCGCTGAATCAGCGCTTTCATCTCGCGCAAGGCATCAATAGCACTGAAATCAATATAGCGACGGTAAGTGAATGGCCGCAACAGCTCCATCAACTCGGCGGCAACGCTTTGATCGCCAGCCACCGGACGCGCCTTGACCATGGCGTAACGCTCCCACTCGCGCCCCTGGGTCTGGTAGTAATCTTCCAGAGCGGCAAAATGGCTCACCAATGGACCGCTGTCACCATAGGGGCGCAAGCGCATATCCACACGAAACACGAAGCCCTCCGCCGTGATGGCATCCAGGGATTTAATCAGACGCTGACCCAAGCGCTGGAAAAACTTCTGGTTTTCCACACATTGATCACCATCGGTATGTCCCGGGTCGGGGTAGGCGAAGATCAGATCGATATCCGAGGAGAGATTCAGCTCGCGCGCGCCCAGCTTACCCATACCCAGCACCACCAAAGACTGAGCCCTCCCACTTTTATCCCGGGGCTCGCCATAACGCTGTGCCAGCTGGTGGTGGTGCCACTGCAAAGCCGTGCTAATAGCCAGCTCTGCCAGCTCGCTGAGACGCAGGCAGGCCCTGGGAATATCCCATTGACCGGCAAAATCCCGGAAAATAACCTCGGCGGTCGCTCGGTTGCGCAGCTGCCGCAGGGCCAGATCTAAAGTTTCATCGCTATCAAAGCACGGCAATTGCAGGCCCAGATCATCCTGTTGCAGTAGTTCCAAGAGGAAATCCGGTTGGCGGCAGCACAGTCGATAAAAGAATTCAGAACCGATAAAACTACGTGCCAGTGCCAACCCAAGTGCTTTATCTTGTAGCAACGCCTCTGCCTCAGCCGCCAATGCCGGGCCCGCCGCCTCGCGCCAGTCTTGCCACAGACTCTGCAGTTGCGGGCGCAGGGGTTCAGGGCAGATGGCGCTATCAATCATGGGAAATCGATCCTTATTTCCAAATGTGGAATTCTGCAGGGGCAGCTCTCCCGCCCCACAATTTTTAAATTCAAACTACTTGGGGAATTTGGGCCCAATTAAAAAGCGATATCCGGAGGCGGTGCAACACGCAATACTTCCGCCACCGTAGTCAGGCCAGTAGCCACCTTCTTGGCCCCCGACAGACGCAGACTGTTCATACCCTCGCGCATAGCCTGGCGACGCAGCTGTTGTAGGTCGCAATCGGGGGTGACGATGGTCTGCACCGCTTCGCTAAACGGTAGGATTTCATAGATCCCCTGGCGGCCCTTGTAGCCAGTGTTACGACATTCCAGGCAGCCCTCGGGGGCATACACTTTTTCGGGTAGAGGCGCTTTCCAAGGGCGAACCAGAGAATGCCAGTCTGCCTCATTGATTGTGTCTTCACGTTTGCACGAAGGACAGAGAGTCCGCACCAGGCGCTGGGCCATAACACCGAGGATGGTGGACTTAAGCAGGTAGTGAGGCAATCCCAAATCCAACAGACGAGTAACCGCCGTGGGAGCATCGTTGGTGTGTAGAGTGGAGATCACCAAATGGCCGGTGAGCGCTGCCTGTACCGCCATCTGCGCGGTTTCCAGATCGCGAATCTCCCCCACCATGATGATATCCGGGTCCTGGCGCATCAGGGTACGGATGCCCGCGGCAAAATCGAAGCCGATAGAATGGTGGACCTGAGTCTGATTAAAACTCTCCTCCACCATCTCGATAGGATCTTCCACGGTAGAGACATTCACTGCACTGGTGGCGAGCTGCTTGAGGCCGGTATATAGGGTAGTGGTCTTACCCGAGCCGGTAGGGCCCGTAACCAGCACAATGCCGTTGGGCCGCGCCAGCATCGTCTGCCAGCGGGCCAAATCGGTGCCGGAGAGCCCCAGGTCACTGTAAGAGCGCGCCAGTACCTCGGGATCGAAAATACGCATCACCAGCTTCTCGCCAAAGGCGGTGGGCAGAGTGGAGAGGCGAAGCTCCACCTCGCTGCCATCGGGCCGTTTGGTTTTTATGCGGCCGTCCTGAGGTTTGCGCTTCTCCGCCACATTCATTCGTCCAAGGATTTTTAGACGACTGGTTACCGCCGCATTGACCTGATCGGGCAGTTCATGGATCGGATGAAGTACCCCATCGATACGAAAACGAATACGCCCCACCTGACGCCGCGGCTCGATGTGAATATCACTGGCGCGCTGATCGAAAGCGTGCTGTAACAACCAGTCGACGATATTAACGATATGCTGGTCATTGGCCTCCGGGTCTTTAAGGCTGCCCAACTCCAGCAGCTGCTCAAAATTATTCGCCGCAGAGGTACCCTGCAGTCCACTGGCGCCGGAAATGGAATTCGCCAGAGAGTAAAACTCCACACAGTAACGCTTGATATCTGCAGGATCTGCCACCACCCGCCGCACCCGACGCCCACTAGTATGTTCCAGCTGCTCCTCCCAGCCGTGGGTGAAGGGTTGGGCCGTGGCAACGGTTAACTCTTCTGCACCAGCCTCGACACACAAAATCTGGTGACGCTTGGCGAACTGGAAACTCATTACCTCGGTTACCGCGCTCACATTCACTTTGAGCGGGTCGATATGATAGAGGGGGTGGTCCGCACACTCCGCCAGCCAGGCACTGAGTAGCTCGTCGCCCAGTAAAGTGCCTGGGCTCTTCTGGCTGGCCAGATCGCAACTGGCGATATAGCTGAGCGGATGCATCTGTGCCTGCTCCGCAGTGCGCGGAGTACCCACAATACGGTTCGCATCCAGCCTGCTCACGTAGCCCTGGGCAACGAGGTCCTCCAGTAATCCACGTAAATCCAGCAACCTGTCCGCCGCTCTACTCTCTGTCATCGGCATGCCCCCTTATTCTCATATGACGACGCATTGTAGCCCTATCAATCAAAGCCTACAGTGCATCGTTAACGCACTAATACCGAAGTGGCTCCGATTGGGGTACCATGCCGCCGTTTCGCACCCTGAGCAATGGAGCTAACCATGGCCCTGTCGAATATTGCCAATTTGTTTGGCCGCTCACCGATCAAGCCGATCGAGAAGCATATGGCTACGGCCCACGAGGCTTCAGCCGACCTGATCCCCTTCTTCGACGCCCTCATCAAAGGCGACCTGAAAGAAGCGGAGCAGATTCAATTGCGTATCTCTGCAGCAGAGAATCGCGCCGATGACATCAAGAGAGACCTGCGTCTGCACCTGCCAGACAGCCTGTTTATGCCTGTCTCCCGCTCCGACCTGCTAGAGCTGCTGCACGCCCAAGACGAAGTGGCCAACACAGCGCAGGATATTGCCGGGCTGGCGGTCGGTAGAAAAATGCAGATCCCTGAGAGTCTGCAGTCTCTGATGACCACTTTTGTAGAGAGCGCCGTGGCCACTTCCGCCCAGGCCCTGCGCGCGATCAATGAACTGGATGAGTTGCTGGAGAGCGGCTTTGCCGGGCGCGAGGTGACCATCGCCAAGCGTATGACCGAAGAGCTGGATGAACTGGAGCGCAAGTCGGATAAATTGGAAGTCGAAATTCGCGCCTCCCTGTTCACTATCGAAAAAGACCTACCGCCGGTGGATGTGATGTTCCTCTACCGGGTGATTGAATGGATCGGCGAACTGGCCGATCGCGCCCACAGCGTGGGTAACCGTTTGCAGTTGTTGTTGGCACGTTAGGGGGTTCAACGTGGAAATTCTTAGTCAATATGGCCATATTCTGTTGATATTGGCCTGTGTCGCGGGCTTTTTTATGGCCTGGGGTGTTGGTGCCAACGATGTCGCCAACGCCATGGGCACTTCAGTCGGCTCGCGAGCACTGACTATCAAACAGGCGATTGTCATCGCCATGATTTTCGAGTTTGCGGGCGCCTATTTAGCCGGTGGTGAGGTAACCGCCACAATCCGCAAAGGCATTATCGATTCTGAAATCTTTGCCTCGCAGCCCGAACTGCTCGTCTACGGCATGTTGTCCGCCCTACTCGCCGCCGGCACTTGGCTACTGGTGGCCAGTATCCTAGGCTGGCCGGTATCCACCACTCACTCCATTGTCGGCGCTATTGTCGGTTTTTCCGCAGTGGGTATCTCCCCCGATGCGGTGGCCTGGGGCAAGGTGGGTAGCATTGTAGCGAGCTGGGTAGTCTCCCCGCTGCTGGCAGGTACTATTTCCTTCCTACTGTTCCGCAGCGTGCAACGCCTGATCCTTGATACCGAGGATCCATTTGCCAACGCCAAGCGCTACATTCCTTTTTATATGTTCGCCGTGGGCTGGATGATCGCCATGGTGACTCTGACCAAGGGTCTGAAGCACGTTCTCAAAGACGCAGATATCAAGCTCAGTTTCCTGCAGGACGCCGGAATTGCCGCAATTGTGGGACTGTTGGTCGCAGGCGTTGGCGTCACCATGCTCAAGCGTATCAAGCGTGACACCTCCATCGAAGCAGAAAACCGCTTTGCCAATGTGGAGCGTGTCTTCGCGATCCTGATGATTTTCACCGCCTGTGCCATGGCCTTCGCCCATGGTTCTAACGACGTGGCCAATGCCGTTGGTCCACTGGCGGCGGTAGTCAACACCATCCAAGTGGGTGCGGTAACCGCCAAGGCAACCATGCCTTCATGGATTCTGTTGCTTGGGGGCCTGGGTATTGTGGTGGGCCTCGCCACCTATGGCTTTAAAGTAATGGCGACTATTGGCCGTAAAATTACTGAGCTAACGCCCAGCCGCGGCTTTGCTGCAGAACTCGGCGCCGCTGCTACCGTGGTTATGGCCTCCGGCACTGGCCTGCCCATCTCCACCACCCATACCCTGGTGGGCGCGGTACTGGGTGTTGGCCTAGCCCGTGGCATCGGTGCGCTGAACCTGCGTATGATTACCACCATCGCCGCTTCCTGGGTAGTTACCCTGCCCGCTGGCGCTGGAATTGCAATCCTGTTCTTCTACTTCTTCAAGGGATTGTTTGGCTAATTGCGGCTGCGCAATATCCATCAAAAAAAGGGAAGCTCAGCTTCCCTTTTTTATTTCAAGCGAACCGCTCTTGTCCTACTGGCTGGCCAGAGCCACCCCCTCATCACCCCCTCAGAAACTGAACTAAGCTGTCCCAGATCTACCCGAAACCGTCCCGCCTGCCGAGTAGCGATCACCAGCTGAGAATGAATATCGCCACATGACGACACGTGACACTAGACATTGGACCGTTGGCACCTACCTGGCACAGCGCTTGAAGGATGTGGGTATCCGCCACTATTTTGCCCTGCCTGGCGATTACAATCTGGTGTTGCTCGACCAGCTACTGCTGGAGCCTGACCTAAAGATGATCAGTTGCTGCAATGAGCTGAATGCAGGTTATGCCGCTGACGGCTACGCTCGGGCAACCCAGGGACCCGCCGCAGCCGTGGTCACATTTTCTGTTGGCGGGCTCAGCATGATCAACGCAGTCGCAGGGGCCTATGCGGAGGATCTCCCTCTGATTGCCATTTCCGGGGGCCCAAATACCAATTCGGAAGCCGAGTGGGAGTACCTGCACCACACTCTGGGCGAAGTGAACTACAGCTATCAGCGCGAGATGTACTCTTACGTTACCGCCGAGACCGTAATCATCCACCACCCCAAACTGGCACCGGCCGCTATAGATCGCGCACTGGATACCGCCATGTTGCGGCGCAAACCAGTGTATATAGAGGTCGCCGCCAATGTCGCCAATGCCCCAACCTCGGCGCCAATTCCGCGCGGCTTTGCCCGACGCCCTACCAGCGATCCCGACTCCCTCGCCGCCGCTGTGAAGCATATCGTCGATTTCTTAAATGGTGCCGAGCGCCCGGTTTTAATTGCTGGCAGCAGGGTGCGTGCAGCCAGTGCGCAAAAAGCCCTGTGCGATCTGGCCCATAGCTGTAAATATGGTCTCGCCTCAATGCCCGATGCCAAGGGTCTACTTCCCGAGACCCTTGAGAGCTTTATGGGTATCTATTGGGGCCCTGTGAGCACCCCTGGATGCAGTGAGATTGTGGATACAGCAGATGCTCTATTATTTGCCGGTCCCCTGTTTACCGATTACACAACAACCGGCCATCAGCTGTGCTTTCAGGGTGATAAAGCCATCCTGGTGCAACCTACTTCTGTTCAACTGGGGGACACCTGCTACAGCAATGTGCATATGAGGGATCTGCTAAATGCCCTTGTAGGACAACTAAGTGCAAACGATGGGGCCTTGAAGGCCTACCACAGGGTGAGCAGCCCTAAACATATCCCCAAACCCGGTAAACCCGACACACCACTCACCACTAGACAACTGTTCGCACGAATACAGAAGCTGCTCGATCGCAAAAGTACCTTACTGGTGGAGACTGGGGACTCCTGGTTTAACGGTATGGAGCTTTCATTGCCCGAGGGAGCACAGTTTGAGATTCAGATGCAATATGGAAGCATCGGCTGGTCTGTGGGAGCCAGCCTCGGCTACGCCCTCGGAATGAGCAAAGGGCGCCTGATCTCCTGCATTGGCGACGGCTCCTTCCAGCTCACTGCCCAGGAAATATCCACCATGATTCGCTACGGGGTTAACCCGATTATTTTCCTGATCAACAATGGTGGTTATACCATTGAGGTGGAGATCCACGATGGCCCCTATAACACGATTAAGAATTGGGATTACGCCAAGCTGATCGAGACTTTTAGTGCAGGGGAAGGCAACGCCTGGGGGTGTAGGGTCACCACCCAAGGCGAGCTGGATCAGGCAATCACCGAAGCCAAGAAGCGTAGTGGCCTGTGCCTGATCGAAGTGCTGATCGACCGCAACGACTGCAATGTAAACCTACTGCGTTGGGGCAACCAAGTTGCCCGCAATAACAGCCGGGCGCATCGTAGTATATGACAGCCACTCCAAACGATGAGGGCAATGTTTTTGTCCCTCTTTTTCGATTGAGCAAGCTTCATTGAACACTACTCATCGCAGTAAGTGGCAACCACTTCCATTTATTCTTCGCCCGCGCAATACTCACCAGCCACTAGCTATTTGCCGCATATCATCCGTTCCCGAGAAAGCATTCCCATGCCTTTATTGATCCTTGTCACCCTGCTCTGGGCCTTTTCTTTCAGCCTGATCGGAGTTTACCTCGCCGGTCAGGTCGACAGTTATTTCTCGGCGATGACTCGGGTTTTATTGGCCGCTCTGGTATTTCTGCCCCTGTTACAGTGGCGACGCTCTAGTGCTCGCGACGCCATTGTTCTAATGGCCATTGGTGCCGTACAGCTGGGGGCCATGTACCTTTTTTACTATCAGTCATTCCTGCTGCTGAGTGTGCCTGAGGTGCTACTGTTTACCATATTTACCCCTCTATACATTGCACTGTTTTATGATCTGATTGAGCGACGCCTATCACTGTGGAATTTGGCCATCGCACTGCTGGCAGTCTTCGGGGCGGCCATTATCCGCTGGGACTCCCCCAGTGGCGATTACTGGTTAGGCTTTGCCGTGGTTCAGGGGGCCAACCTGTGTTTTGCCGTCGGCCAGGTTGCTTACAAGCAATTTATGCAGCGGGATCAATCTCTCCCGCCCAGGCAGACATTTGGCTGGTTTTTTCTAGGTGCGGCAGTCATTACGGTATGCGCATGGGCTTTTTTGGGCGAGCCCAGGTATCCACAAACCCTAACCCAATGGGGAGTATTGTTGTGGCTCGGCCTTGTGGCCTCCGGCCTCGGTTATTTCCTCTGGAATAAGGGCGCCACCCTAGTCTCCGCGGCGACTCTCGCGGCTATGAACAATGCCCTGGTACCCGCTGGCCTACTGGTAAACCTGTTAATCTGGAACCGCGATGCGGATATTCCCAGACTCGCTCTGGGTGGATGCGCAATCGCACTGGCGGTTATCCTCAACGAGCGACGCAACAAAATAGGGGACAATTCCCATGGCGCCTATCGCAGTACCTGAGTTAAAGACCCAGCTTCGACAATTAATCGCCTGCCCCAGTGTCAGTGCCACCGATCCAGCGCTGGACATGGGCAACCGCCCGGTGGTGGAGAAACTCGCAGACTGGCTCGATACCCTAGGGTTCACAGTGGAATTGATGCCCCTGCCAGACAGCACGAATAAAGCCAACTTGATTGCCACCCTTGGCGCACATGAGGGCGCTGAAGGCGGCCTGATCCTTTCCGGACACACCGACACGGTTCCCTTCGACGATGGTCGCTGGCATTCAGACCCGTTCAGCCTGCAGGAGCGCGACAATCGCCTCTATGGCTTGGGCACCAGTGATATGAAAAGCTTTTTCCCACTGGCCATCGAAGCCGCCCGCAGCTTTATCGATAAACCTCTGCGCCAGCCCCTGACCATTCTCGCTACCGCCGATGAAGAGACCTCAATGACCGGCGCCAGAGAATTGGTCAAAGCAGGGCGACCGCAAGGACGCTACGCGGTAATTGGCGAGCCGACTGGCTTGCACCCGGTTCGCATGCACAAAGGAGTGATGATGGAGGCCGTTCGTATCACGGGACAATCGGGGCACTCCTCCAATCCTAGCCTCGGTGCTAATGCCCTGGAGGCCATGCACTTGGTTATTGGGGAGTTATTACGTCTGCGTGGGGAGTGGCAGGAAAAGTACAATAACCCCGGATTTGTCGTCCCCGTACCCACCCTCAACCTTGGCTGTCTCCATGGTGGTGACAACCCCAACCGAATTTGCGGCCATGCGGAGTTACAGTTTGACGTACGCCCACTACCCGGTATGTCACTGCAGGAATTGCGCCGTGAGTTAAATACAAGGCTGCAGGCATGTATCGACAACAGTAGAATTCATTTCGATATGGTTTCTCTGTTTCCCGGTACCGAACCCTTCGAACAGGATCCTAATTCTGAGTTGGTCAAGGTTGCAGAAAAGCTCACCGGTTACAGCGCCCAGAGTGTCGCCTTCGGCACTGAAGCCCCCTACTTGAAGAGCATGAATATTGACACTATCGTGCTTGGCGCCGGTGATATAGACCAGGCTCACCAACCGGATGAATACCTGGAGCTCGATCGTATAGAGCCGATGGTAAAAATATTGCGCAATCTGATCGGACGCTTCTGCCTCTAAACCATTCAGGCCGGCCCGGCTTCAGTTAAATTTTTATCCGCCCCTTACACAAGCAAATACATCGACAGACGGAAAGGTATTAGTGACCGACGAGAACGCCTCCCTCAATTGGTTCCGCCATGCGGCGCCCTATATCAATGACCTGCGCGGTCGCACTCTGGTAGTCGGCATTCCCGGCGACGGGCTCGAACACAGCAACTTTCGCAACCTGGTCCACGATCTGGCGCTGCTCGCCAGCCTTGGAGTCCGCCTGGTAGTGGTGCATGGCTGCCGTGCACAAGTCAACCGCGCCCTGCAAGAGCGCGGCATTGAGGGCCGTTTTCACGGCAACAAGCGTGTTACCGACCGGGAAAGCTTGGAAGTGATAAAAGCCGCAGTGGGCAGATTGCGCTTCGATATCGAAGCGGCCTTTTCCCAGGGGCTCCCCGACTCCCCCATGGCGCGCTCAGCGCTGAAGGTAATCTCTGGAAATCTGGTTACTGCACGCCCATGCGGCGTTCTGGATGGTGTCGACCTGGGCTGGACCGGCACAGTGAGGCGCATGGAAGTCAACACTATTGAACAGGCACTAGACCAGGGCGCACTGGTGCTACTATCCCCCCTGGGGACCTCTTTGACCGGCGAACTGTTCAATATTAATTACCTGGACCTAGCCGCAGAGGCCGCTAGAGTCCTGCGAGCCGAGAAACTGGTGCTGTTCCGCGAGCCGGCGCAATTAATGCTTGATGGTAATCCGATCAACGAGCTCAGTATTGTGCAGGCCGAGCAATCCGCCACCCGAATACAGAGCAAAACCCTGCAGTGTGCCATTCAGGCCTGCAATTCAGGTATAGCCCGGGTCCACCTGCTCAGTTACTGCCAGAATGGTTCTCTGATCCAGGAGCTTTTTCGCCGTGAAGGCGCCGGTACCATGATCTACCGGGATAGTTATGAAGTGGTACGCCGGGCGCGAATCACCGATGTAGGGGGGATTCTCGGTCTGATTCGCCCACTGGAGAAGCAAGGCGTTTTGGTAAGACGCTCACGGGAAAAGCTCGAAGCCGAGATAGATCATTTCACCCTGGTGGAGGTCGATGGTACACCCGTAGCCTGTGCCGCACTCTACCCTATTGGAGACGACAGCGACGATACTTCTGCCGCAGAGATTGCCTGCGTGGCAAGCCACCCAGATTTTCGTGGCGGTGGGCGCGGCGCCAAGCTGATGCGCCACCTCGAACGCCAAGCCCGAGCGGTCAATATCCGCGAGCTCTATGTGCTCACCACCCAAACCGAACACTGGTTTATCGAACAGGGGTTTGATCAGGTCGGGGTGAGTGATCTGCCAGCCTCACGTAAATCCCTGTACAACATCCAGCGCAATTCACGCATTCTGCGCAAACAGCTCGGCCAGGACGGTATGTCTTAACTCTCTCCTATCGCAATACCTATCCTAGTAAGTAGCGCAGTGGATCCGCACTGCGCGAAAACATCCCAGATATAGGCTTTTTTTGCTAAGCTGACGCTCTAATTTACACAGCCGGATGCTTGTACCATGCCCAGATATCGTTCCCGTACCTCCACCGCCGGACGCAATATGGCCGGCGCCCGTGCCCTGTGGCGTGCCACAGGTATGACCGATGCGGATTTCCACAAGCCGATTATCGCCATCGCCAATTCATTCACTCAGTTTGTACCCGGGCACGTACACCTCAAAGATATGGGGCAGCTGGTGGCAAGGGAGATCGAGCGAGCCGGCGGTGTCGCCAAGGAATTCAATACCATCGCCGTAGACGATGGTATCGCCATGGGCCACGATGGCATGCTCTACAGCCTGCCCAGCCGTGAGATTATCGCCGACTCGGTGGAATACATGGTCAACGCCCACTGCGCTGATGCCCTGGTATGTATATCCAACTGTGACAAGATCACTCCGGGCATGCTGATGGCTGCCCTGCGCCTGAATATCCCGGTTATTTTTGTATCCGGCGGACCAATGGAGGCTGGCAAGACCAAACTGGCCGACCACAAGCTCGATCTGGTGGATGCCATGGTGATCGCCGCCACAGATACAGCCTCTGACGAAGAGGTTGCGGAGTACGAGCGCTCTGCCTGCCCCACCTGCGGTTCCTGCTCCGGCATGTTCACCGCCAACTCCATGAACTGTCTGACTGAGGCGTTGGGCCTCTCACTGCCAGGCAACGGCACCCTGTTGGCCACCCATGCGGACCGCAAAGAATTGTTCCTGCGCGCCGGACGAGAAATCGTCTCGCTGACCAAGCGTTACTACGAAGAAAATGACGGGAGCGCCCTGCCTCGCAATATCGCCAACCGCGCAGCCTTTATGAATGCCATGGCTCTCGATATCGCCATGGGCGGCTCGACCAACACGATATTGCATCTACTCGCCGTAGCCGAGGAGGGCGATATCGACTTCAACTTACAGGATATCGATCGACTCTCACGCGAGGTGCCGCAACTGTGCAAAGTCGCACCTAACACAGAGAAGTACCATGTGGAGGACGTCCACCGAGCCGGTGGGGTAATGGCGATTCTCGGCGAATTGGAATCTGCTGGGTTAATTGATGCCTCCCTGCCCACCGCCTACGGTGGCTCATTAGCGGATGCACTAAGGCAATGGGATATTTCTCGCACCGATCAGCAATCGGTGCATGACTTCTACCGGGCTGGTCCCGCAGGTATTCCCACACAGACCGCATTTAGCCAGGCCTGTCGCTGGCCAACTCTGGATGCCGATCGTCAGCAAGGGTGCATTCGCTCAGCCGAGCACGCTTATTCTGCTGAGGGCGGGCTGGCAGTTTTATTCGGTAACCTGGCCCCTAATGGCTGTGTAGTAAAAACCTCTGGTGTGGACGAGACACTGTGGCAATTTGAGGGCCCGGCCCATGTTGTCGAGAGCCAGGAAGAGGCGGTTGCCCATATTCTCGAAGGTAAAGTACAGAAAGGCCAGGCGGTAATTGTTCGCTATGAGGGCCCTAAAGGCGGGCCTGGTATGCAGGAAATGCTGTACCCCACCAGCTACCTAAAATCCAAGGGCCTTGGGGAACACTGTGCCCTGATTACCGATGGACGTTTTTCCGGGGGCACCTCTGGCCTCTCTATCGGCCACGTTTCTCCAGAGGCTGCATCTGGAGGAAATATCGCCCTGGTGCAGGATGGCGATCCAATCCGAATCGATATACCGGCGCGCAAAATTGAGATTGCCCTCAGTGAAGAGCAGCTTGAGAATCGCCGCCAGGAAATGGAAGGGCTCGGCCAGCAGGGCTGGAAACCCCAAAACGAGCGCCCCCGCAAAGTCAGCAAGGCCCTAAAAGCCTATGCATTACTCGCCACCAGCGCTGATCGCGGTGCGGTAAGGGAAATTGATTAAGCAGATATACAGAAATTAGAAAACGGCCCAAACGGGCCGTTTTTTTATTGTGCAAGTTTATAGGTGATCCGATTGCGAACACCATACCGCTCGACGGTGTGGCCATCTTCCACTTGTGGCTGATATTTAAACCGCTCTGCCGCAGCCTGTGCCGAACGATTAAATACATTGGTTGGATTGCCGGCGCTGTCATAGCCAGCAATAACACGCACATCGCGCACCGCACCGGTTTTGGTTATCGTAAACTCCACAACTACATAACCTTCTATACCTCTGCGCATAGCCGTGCTCGGGTAACGCGGTGTAGCCTTATAAACAGGCACAGGCTCTCTCGATACGATAGCTGGATTATTACCAGATTCAGTAACCGGAGGAGTAATCGTTGGGATGGTATTTATAGTCTCCACTTCTCTAATCACCTCAGTACGCTCTAGCGGTGGCGGAAGATCCTGAGGGCTCGGCGGAGCCTGATACTCTTGCTGGGTAACCACTTTCTTGTCGGTCATATCTATAGGTTGAATCGTCGGTAACGGCTTGGCCACCGGCTCCACAAAATTTGTGGAGATCAACTGACTCATTGCAAAAATCAAACCGAGAGTAATCAGAGCAGCGTAAGCCAAGCCTTTGGCATAACCAGTAAGCAAATGGGTAGGGAAAAAATCGGGGCTGGAAAATGGCGTGCAAGCTCTATCCATAACACCTCTCCTATTGTTATTAGGGCGCGTAAAAGGCATCTGAATGCCGAAATGGAAAAAGCTGATCAGCTGACTTTAATCATTAGCCAATTCACGAAAAAATGCAAATAGTTCGTAAATACAGGTTATAGCAGCATTTAATATTACTGAAAGAGGAAACCGGGGCATAAAAAAAGCCGCACATCTCTGTACGGCTTTTCTGGGATTGAAAAGTAACTAAGCGATTAAATTGCCAATTGCTTTTCCCTCTCCTGCTCACCCTTCACAAATTCCATCCACTGCTTGGCAAACTTCTCAGAGCGCTCATCTTTCGAGGCTTCTCTAAGACTTTTTATTGCCGCGTCATAGCGCTTCAGGTTGGCATTAGCCATACCTAACACAATATGTAGAGTGTCGACACGCTTGATCTTGCCCTTTGCCAGAGCTTTTTTGCCCATGGAAACGGCCTTCTCATTCTGGTCCAGGTCCAGGTAGATCCCGGCCAGGCGCGAGTAGATTTCACCCTTATCAGACAATTGAGCTGCAGCTTCCAACTGGGGAATCGCTTTTTGCAGCTCCTGAGCCATCTGATACGCCTGAGCAAGCGTTTCCAGGTTCTTGGCTGTACGAGGGATCTTCTTCTCTTGGATACCTTTGGCAATCACCTTGGCACCTTTATAAGGCATTTCGTGCCCCATAAAGAGATAACCCATATTCAACAGGTCCCGATCCTTCTCCAGCGCACCTGCCAGATAAGCGGCTTCCATCATATGCAGCTGATCTTTATCGCGCTTCAGCTCGCCATACATAGCCGCCAGTGTTTTGTAGTACACAGGCTTGGGATAGTGCTGTACCAGCTTCTCAAGAACACCAGCTACTTTTTTGTAGTCGTTGCGCTCGAAGTACACGTACTGCTGAAGACCGTACCAACCTTCCTTGGGCACCTTGCCTTCTTTCTCATACATGGATACCGCAATATTGATATCCGCCAGCGCTTTGCTCTGATTACCAACCTGGTTATAGGCCTGGGCACGCAATGCATAAGAGTCGGCAGTTATACGATCAGAGACCTTGAACCATTTATTCAGGTAATTAATCGCCTGCTTGTAATCCTCGGTAACAAAGTAGAGCTGCGCGAGGGTAAACAAGGTTCCCACTTCAAGTGCAACCGGCAGGTTTTTTTCGCCCTGGTTCAGCACTTTCTTAAAGTAGGGGATGGCCTCTTTGTAGCGCTCGGTACTGTAGTAAACCACACCGAAGAAATTGTACATCTGAGCTATCTCATAGCCGTTGTACCGTTTCTTACTCGCATCCATCTCTTGAAGTGCAACTAAAGCGCCCGCCCAATCTTCTGCATCAGCAGCTTCCTGGGCTTTCTCCAACTTTTTATACGCGGCTTCGCGCATAGCCGGTACTTTGCGGCTCTTCTGGTTGCTGGGCTTTTTTTGCTCCTGGGCCTGGGCAGAGGCGAAAGGTGCGGAAACACCCGCTGCTTCGAGCACGGTAACACTGAGTGCTGGTGCCAAGACCAGGGGCAATGCTACTGAGGTGCGCAGCGCGAGCTTGGACAAACTTTTGCTAATGCTTGTCAACTTCATAGTGCTTCCTCCTTAGTCCTTAGCCATATTAAAGCTGATCTTAGTCCGCACATTCGGGACTTCGGTCGGCTTGCCATCAACTACCCGCGGCTTGTATTTATACTTCAGCGCGGACTTGAGTGCGGCCCTGTTAAAAACAGAGGTGGGCTTGCCATCCAGGGTAAAGGCTTCGATCACAATAGGATCGCGCACAGAACCATTGGTGGTCACCGTATACTCTACGATTACATAGCCTTCCATACCCCGCTGAAGTGCACGGCGTGGATACTGGGGCTGAACCTTAACGATGGGCAGGTAGTCACCCTCACCAAAGCTAAAACCAGACAGCTTGACACCGCCAGACGCCTTGGGCGCAGAGATACTGATACCGCCATCGATGTCCGGCTCCTCAAACTCCGGCTCAGGCATTTCCGGCGGCGGAGTTTCAGGATCCTCCGGTTTCACCGGCTTGGTCGTGTCGTATTGTGTTTCGATCTTCTGCTCAGGCATCACCACATCGGCAACTTTGAACTGCTCCTTTTCCTCTGGAGCGCCCATATTTGCCTGAATCAGCTGATGCATGGTGAAGATGAGGCCAAAGGTTGTGGCTACTGCCAGCGTACCTGCCCCAAGAAGTCTTACCGGATTCATAGCTGTTAACTCTTTTCTGTCGCGACCGAAACTTTCTTGATACCAATCTTCCTGGCTGCTTCCGCAATCAGGGCGATCTTTTCAATACTCGCTTCCTTATCGGGCTGAATCACCAACCACCCTTTCGGGTTTTCCGAGTAGAGGCGCTCCAGGACAATTCTTACCTGGCGCTCATCAACTTTCTCTTTGGCAATCCAGATCTCATCACTATCGTTAATCGCTACCAGAATAGAGGTGGCTTTGAGTTCTGCGGTTGTCGCTTCCGGCTTAACAACATCAGCACCCGGTTCCTTAATAAAGGTCGCAGTGACGATAAAGAAGATCAGCATGATGAACACCACGTCCAGCATAGGCGTGAGGTCAATAGCGCCGGCTTCTTCTTCTGCCGTATTTTGTCTTTTGCTCATAGCAACTCTCTTAGCGAACTTTCTCGTCGGGGGCCCTCAGAGAGCGCCCCTGGCGAAAATTTCTGGCTTGGCTAAACCTTCACAGCAAATAAGCTGGCCTATTCGCTGATGTGTGCTTAGTGATCCATGGTCAGATGATCTTCCAACAACTGGGTCTCACGCTCGGCCTTACGGGCGAGGTAGGTGTTGGCGAATACTCCGGAGAGGGCCGCAACCATACCCGCCATCGTCGGGATAGTTGCCATGGATACACCACTGGCCATCTGCTTAGCGTCACCGCCACCGGTAATTGCGAGAACATCGAACACGTTGATCATGCCCCAAACCGTGCCCAGCAGCCCGAACAGGGGCGCTAGGGCAACACAGGCCTGGATCATGTCCATATTGTCCTGAATTTTCTCGGAAACCCGGGAGATCATCGCGTAGCGGATCTGGTGGGAGGCCCAGGATTTGCGCTCACTGCGCTCTTCCCACTGGTCTACCGCACCCTGAACGTCACTCTTTAACGCTTTGTTAAAGTAGAAAACACGTTCAAAAATCAGCGTCCACATAAAGAAGGTCAGGCCGGCGATCAGGAACAGTACTGGCCCGCCCGACGCCATAAAGGCGTTGACGGCGGCCCATGCGTCGATTAATGCGTGCATGTTGCCGCCTCCTCTTATTTACGCTCGGCGTTTTCCGCCACGATACCAGCGCTCTGCTCTTCAAGAATATGCAGGACGCGCTTGGCACGAGCATTAACAATGGTGTGCATCAGTACAGTGGGGATAGCCACACACAGACCGAGAACGGTAGTGATCAAGGCAGAAGAAATACCACCAGCCATTGCTTTAGGATCACCAGCACCAAAGATGGTAATTGCCTGGAAGGTTACGATCATACCGGTAACGGTACCCAACAGACCCAGCAGCGGAGCTACCATGGCAATAATCTTCAGCAGGTTGAGACCGGACTCGATGGCCGGACGCTCTTTCAGGACCGCCTCTTCCATCTTCAGCTCGAGAGTCTCACCATCGACACCTTTGTTCTCTTCCGCAACAGCCAGTACACGGCCCAGCGGGTTATTGGTGTTCGGGGTAGAAGAGCGCAGCTGAGCATTTACCTTGGCACTCACGCCAGTCAGTACGATCAGGCGGAAGATAGCCAGCAGCATTGCGAATACACCAACAGCAGTAATGATGTAACCAACGATGTCACCCTGGTGCCAACGCTCAACAATATCGGGGCTGTTGATCATGGCTTTCAGGTAGGAGCCGCCGGTAGGACCAGTCGGATCAACACCGAAAGCACTGAAGCCAGCGGTGGAGGCCTGTAAGCCTTCCGCCATCTTCTGGAAGCTGGCATCTGGCTGGCGAATCAGCTCGGCCAGCTGGTAGGCGTCGTTCATTTCCAGGTATTTACCGTTGGAAACCAGGTTGAAGTTACCAACACGGACAACTTCCTGTTGAGCCTGCTCACCGTTGGGCTTGATCACGGTAGCGTTGAACTTAACTACTTTGCCGGATTCCAGAGTTTCACGTTGAACTTCAAACCACAGACGCTCGATTTCCTCGATTGTCGGCAGCTTGGTAGCGCTGTTCATCTTGGCCAGCAGACCGTCGATAAATTCGGTACGGTTGGGATATTGGGCGGAAACCAGGGAGGAACCAATGTTCGAGCGTAGATCTGCCGCAGTGGAAGACATATGGCCGAACAGCTCTTTCAGAGAGCCCAGGCGCTCGTCCAATTGCTGGCGCTTCTGATCTACAGCAACTTCCTGCTCCTGGTATTTCTTTTCCAGTTCAGCAGAGCGCTTTTCTTCCGCAGTGCGAGTGTCTTTAGCCTTTTTCAGCAAAGATTGCTGATTGGCCTTTTGGCGACGGAACTCAGCTTCACGCTGCTTGTGCTCTTTGGATTCAGCAACCTTGGACTGTTGAACCATTTTCAGCAGGTCATCGAGAGAAGCTGCTTTTTCCTGGGCGACAGCAGAGAAGCTGATCAGGCCAGCCGCTGCTGCAACTAGTACGCGTTTGGCGATAGAGGATTTCATTGCGCTGCCTCCGGAGCCGCGATCGGCATAGTCATGATATCGATAGTGGCCTGCTTCTTGGCGATTTTCAGACCGTTCATGAGAGCGCGGCGGTATTCGCCAGCATCGATCTCAACCCAGGCTTTCTGGCCTTTGTCATAGGCGAGGGAGATCGAGGAGTCGGTGGTCTGAGCCAGCAGGGCGATACGGCCGATCTGCAGCACGTTCACCTGGCGCTCTTGGCCATTTACATTCAGGGTATCGCCGTAAGTGTCGATCTTACGCGCGTATTCCGCTTCGAAATTGTACAGCTCCAGTACCTGGCGGAATTTCTCCGCAACAGTAATATCGGAACGATCCATATTGTTCTTAACGCCTTCGAGGTTGGCCATACGCTCGTCCAGCTTGAACGGTGCATCCAGTTCGATGAACTGCTCCAGGCCGTCCAGCATACGCAAAATCAGCGGCTGGATCTGACGTTCGATTACAGTAACGTTGGCAATGGACTCGTCCAGCTCATTGATCACTTCGAGCTGGTTGGCCAGCTGCTTTTCCAGCTGACGGTTGTACACTCGCAGACCATCGATTTCTTTATTGACCACCTTGAAGTCCTGCAGCAGGCTGCTGGTTTCTTCGGCAATCTTGTCGATGCGTTTTTGCGATGCCTGGGCCGCAGTGGTTTTCTGCTGGCCGACGGCGAGTACGTTATCGAGAGTATCCGCAGTGGCTACGCTGCCGTAGAGCGCGCCGGCAGACAGCGCAGTGGTCAGCGCCACAGCCATGAATCGCTTGGTTTTCATTAGACCCCCCAGTGGGTTCAATATTTCACAACATGGTCGCGATGAGATAGCTGCCACAACGCGGTGTCCTTTTGTTTTAAAAACATTGGTTAGAAGACAGCTAAGAGCCGCACATTGTAAACAGCCGATTTGATTATTCAAATGCCGATTGCCAGCATCGGCCCGCGTGGGTAGCAAAGTAACAACCGGGTAACAAGACCGGGTCGCTTGCACACATTGACGGCGCTATTCCCTGTGTTGGCTGTCGCAGAATTTAACAGATTGATCAACTTTTAATCAAATTGTTTTTATTTAAATCTGTCGTACTGAACTAATGCGTAGTTATACTCATTCTTGTCGCAAGCAGGGTAACACTCTCGTGCAACTTCGACCCATGAGTCATTAACTTCAGGAAAAAATGCATCTCCCGCCACTTCAGCATCTACTTCGGTAACATAGAGCCGCGCGGCATAGGGCATACTGAGGCGATAAATCTGTGCCCCGCCGATCACCATCAGCTCGCCGGCCCCTGCTTCCTGTGCGTGCTTATCGGCAAGTTCCAGTGCAGCTTCCAAGGTGCTTGCCACCTCGACACCGTCGGCCTGCCAATCAGGGTTGCGGGTAATCACGATATTGACACGTCCAGGTAGCGGGCGGCCAATCGACTCAAAGGTCTTACGTCCCATCACCACAGGCTTGCCCATAGTAGTGCGCTTGAAGAACTGCAGGTCGCCAGAAAGACGCCAGGGCAACTCGTTATCTCTGCCAATGGCACCGTTACGGGCCACAGCCGCGATTAGGGCAATCGGGGTATCCACAGTGTCTCTCCTATTCAAACCGCAACTGGAGCCGGAATATGTGGATACGCCTGGTAATCCTGCAGATCGAAATCCTCGAAACGGAAGGCGAACAGGTCTTTGACATCCGGATTGAGGTGCATTGTCGGTAGGGGGTGTGGTTCCCGTTGCAGCTGCAGATCAACCTGCTCCAGATGATTGGAGTAGAGGTGGGCATCGCCAAAAGTATGAATAAACTCACCTGGCTCAAGGTTACACACTTGGGCCAGCATCAACGTTAGCAAGCTGTAGGAGGCAATATTGAAAGGCACCCCAAGGAAGATATCCGCACTGCGCTGGTACAACTGGCAGGACAACTTGCCATCCGCCACATAAAACTGGAACAAGGCGTGGCAAGGGGCGAGCGCCATGCGCCCTTCACGGGCATTTTCCGCCGGGGAGACGCCCTCATCGGGCAGGTCCGCCGGATTCCAGGCACTGATCATCAGACGGCGGGAATCTGGACGGGTTTTCAACTGCTGCACCAGCTCTTCCACCTGGTCAATTTTACGACCATCAGGCGTGGGCCAAGAGCGCCACTGGTGGCCGTAAACTGGCCCCAAATCCCCATCTTCGGTAGCCCATTCATCCCAGATTCGCACCTTGTTTTCCTGCAGGTAGCGAATGTTGGTGTCTCCCTGCAAAAACCACAACAGTTCGTGAATGATGGAGCGTAAATGACACTTCTTTGTAGTAATTAAAGGGAAACCCTCTGCCAAGTTAAAGCGCATCTGGTAGCCAAATACGCTCAGGGTACCGGTGCCGGTACGATCCCCTTTTACTGTGCCGTTTTCGCGCACATGGCGCATTAGATCGAGGTACTGCTTCATTTCTAACTAGGCTCCGCCATTTACTTGAGAACGGTTTTCTTTGTTTCCACCCTTGCCGCGCCCTTCGGGCAGCGGCTGGGTACGATAGCTCCAAACCAATAGAGCGATACCGGCAATAATCATCGGCAGACTCAAAAGCTGACCGCGAGTCATCCAGCCGAACAAGTCGAAGCCGATATGACCGTCTGGCTCCCTGACAAATTCCACCAGGAAACGGAAAATTCCGTAGAGCAACACAAACATACCGCCAACGGCGAGGCGCGGGCGCGGCTTGCTGGAGAACCACCAGAGCACTGCGAAGAGCACTAGCCCTTCCAGGAAGGCCTGATATAACTGCGACGGATGCCTGGCCAACAGCTCCGGGTCCTTGGGAAAGACCATTCCCCAGGGCCCCTCTGTTGGGCGGCCCCAGAGCTCCTGACCGATAAAGTTACCCAGACGCCCCAGTCCCAGGCCGATAGGTACCAGTGGGGCGACAAAATCAATCAGCGCGGGAAAAGTTGAACCAATTTTTCGGGCATAAATGACGGTGGCCAACATCACGCCAACCAGGCCACCATGGAAACTCATGCCCCCTTCCCAGACTTTGAACAGAGAGAGCGGATTCTCCATCAACTGCGGCAGGTTGTAGAAAAACATGTAGCCGAGGCGCCCACCGACCACCACACCGATAGCGCAGTAGAGAATCAAGTCCTCCACTTCCGATTTAATAACTGGAGACCAGGGCCGAGTGCTACGCCGCAGCGCCAACCACCAGGCAGCAACGAAACCGAACAGGTACATCAGCCCGTACCAATGTACTTTTAAAGGGCCTATAGCAATGGCCACCGGATTGATTTCTGGATAAGTCAGCATGGGGGAATCGAGATTGTTGGCGAAGAGCGTATTATGGTCGCAAAGCGCCCCCCAGCGAAAGAGGCGCGCTAAAAGCCCACCTTTAGGAAAACACTATGTGCCTACTGTTGTTTGCCTACCGTTGCCATCCCGACTACCCGCTGCTACTTATCGCCAATAGAGATGAATTTTACGTCAGGAAGAGTGCCCCCGCCGAACCCTGGAAGAATGGGCCAGAGGGGAGGCAAATAGTCGCTGGGCGCGACCTGCAGGCTGGCGGAACCTGGGCAGGGATCTCTGCGCGGCGGGTGGCCGCAGTGACCAATATCCGCGAGCCCGGAAGGGCAGAGCCCGAAAATGCCCTATCTCGCGGGGAAATTCCTTATAAATTCCTAACCGGCGATGATTCCCCCGAGCAGTTCGCAGGGGAACTCGAAGGACAGCACTATCGGGGCTTTAATGCGCTGCTATTCGCACTGGATAAAGCCCCCCCCCTCTACTGCGCGGGCAATAGGCATAAGCCCTTCGCTTTCTCTGCCGGAGTACACGGTATCTCCAATGGCGCACCCGATGCTCCCTGGCCCAAGGTGGAAAAGGGCAAGGCGGGGCTGGCACAAATTACACGGCAAATTGAAGGCCCCATTGGCCGGGAGAACTTTATTGAACCGGCCTTCAACCTGCTGCAGGACAGGGCCCCCGCTGCAGATGCGGAGCTGCCAGATACCGGCGTGAGTTTGTCAATGGAGCGCGCCCTGTCGCCAATATTTGTGCAGATATCCCAGAGAAAGAATCAACTGCCAGGCGGGCAAGATTTAAGCGACACTCTGCAAGGCTATGGCACACGTGCCAGCACCCTCATAGCAGTTCACCGGGATGGCCAGACCCAGTTATGGGAACAGAGCTTTTCCCAGGGCAATCCGTATGGGCCAATTCGCCACTTTTCCATCCCCTGAATCCTTTATCCCAAGCCCCTGAAATCTGTAGGGTTTTTAGGGGTTATTGAAAAAATTGGCCGTATCTAATCGCCCAAGCCCCGAAGCCATAGCAGACAAATTTCTGTCAATAACAGAACCATATCGCGGTAAGGGCTAAGATTTGCGTGCCTTCATCACAGATTACCAAGCCTCTTATCCTCAGAGGAAAGAAACGCCAAGCAAATTCCGCATTTATTGCCATACTTAGTTTCACAGGCTGAGATTGGTTGAGTTTCGCGCAAGCGTGACGCCAATTGTGGTCTTACATTAGAGGAAGTCGCGCGGGACGCATGACAAGTGCGAGTCAACGCTAGACACCTAACAGTCTCTGGATGGGCTCGCCACAGGTTCGGAAGGTATGAACGATCTGGCGTCCGGCATTATCCACAAGACAACACCGGGCCCCTGCAGTATCGCTGAGGTACCATGTCTTACTTCAACCCAGAGCAGCGCAAACGCAAATCACTACTGCCCCTGCTGGTGCTAGGCAGTCTCTGTGTCTCCATCCTCTATTACGCCTTTTCCGCTAACCAGAAAACGGTGCCAGTATTGCCGGAGAGTGCAGTACGCCCACATTTGGTGCACTGGCTGGAGGAAAACCCAGATGCATGGCCGGCCCAAGATCCCATTTTCAACCCGGCGGCAGTGCGCAGGATTTACCAGCGTACTAATTATCGCCTGCTGTGGTTTGATAATTACAACCTGAGTGACAGCGCCAACGATCTCCTCAAGCAGCTAACAGCTGCCAGCTCTGGCAACCCAAGCAGCATGGTGGATTATCGTTACCACCTGGGGTACTTCGACCGCACCTTGCGGGACACTCCCCAGCGCCTGCAAATGGCCGCAGTACTGGATATTCTGCTGACAGACGCCTTCGTCTCTTACGCACAGGATACCCAGCTCGACAGAATCACCCCCAAAAGCCGTCCGCGCCGAGGAATTACACCGGTTCTGCGGGAGCACCAAGGATTTCGCATGGTAGCCTTCGGCAATGCCCCACAGCAGGCATCCAACGAGCCCAGCGGACGCAAGTACTTTCGCGGCTATGATCGAGCGCGCATGATCGGCAGTAAACCACGCAGTCGCTACTACTCCCGCGACTACAACACTGACAACGAACGCAGCTCTTCAAGGCCTTCTGACACTCGCCGCTATCGCACACGCTACAACACCTCCAGTGACAGTGGTTCCTCTGGAGCAACGAGAGGCGGCAGCAGGGTTTACTACAATCAGGGCCGCAATAGTCATCCCCAGGAAAGAACCAGGGCAGCACGCTCAGAAAACAGTGAGGGGCCCTATTTCGAAGAAAACACGCCTTACGGTAGCGACGTCTATGCCCTGCGAAACGAGCTGGAACGCCTGCGCAGAATCTCCGACAGTGGCCGCTGGCGCCCGATACCTCCGGGGCCGGTGATGACGATGGGTGCTCGCCACCCCCATGTGGCCCGCCTGAGAGAATTGCTCACCCTCTACGGGGACTATCAGAGCCGCTATAGCTATGGCGGAGGAGACCCCAACCGCTTTGACCGGGGCCTACATGAAGCGCTACTACGCTTCCAGAAGCGCCACGGCCTCAAGCCAGACGGAATTGTGGGCCGCGGCACACGCAAGCGACTCAACCTATCCCCCTCAGCGCGAGCAAAAATTGTTGAGATGAATATCCTGCGCAGGGAAGAGCTTCCTGCCAGCCTTGGGGATCGCTTTATCCAGGTGAATATACCCGCGTACCGCCTCCAGTATGTGGAGAACAACCGGGTAAAACTGGCCATGAATGTGGTCGTGGGCAAGAAGAAACACGCTACTCCCGAGATCACCACCCGGGTCAGCAAGGTGGTATTCAACCCCACCTGGACAGTGCCACGCAGTATCTTGGTGAATGAAATTCTGCCCAAGGCACGCAAGAATCCTGCAGGCATGGAGAACATGGGTTACCGAGTCGTCAATGGCAGAGGGGAACACCTGCCGCTGACCGCTAGTAACTTGTCAGCCGCCGGTGCTGGGTCTTTCCTTATGCGCCAGATGGGTGGAGAGGAAAATATTTTGGGGCGAGTGAAATTCGAAATTCCCAATAAACACGATATTTACCTGCACGATACTCGCGCCCGCACTCTCTTCTCTCTCACAGACCGGGATTACAGCCACGGCTGTATCCGCCTGGAAAAACCCCGCCACCTGGCTGAGGCTCTTCTGCGCCCTCAGGGGGACTGGGACCAGTGGCGCATCGACCAGCTCACTGTCGGAGAGAAGACCACCGAGGTCGACTTAGTCCGCTTGGTTAAGGTCTATATCACCTACTGGACTGCCTGGGTGGACGGAAAGGGCCGGCTGAATTTTCGCCCCGATATCTATCGCAAGGATGGTTTGAGCGACAATCAATTTTGAGCAAGTATGGGGCGGCCTTCGGGGCCGTCCCATAGCCTCCAATAATACCCCCTCATAGTCTTTTTCCTCGGCGCATAGCCCCGATCCATTCCTCAAAATTATTTAGGGCTCAAGAGTCACAAGTTACCAATGTGAGCAGGGTGATCAGTCTCTCTGATCCGATTTCGCTTACTGGGGTGACTTATGGGTGCTGGCTATCTCTCCTCCTTGCAGAGCAAATCAATCCACAGTGGCACCATGGCTTTTATATTGGCCCTTGTGCTGGGGGTTGATAGCTCCCCGTCCTTGGCGAGCGCAGGGGCAGACCTTGATCTACCTGTGCCAGGGAGAGATCCCTTTTCCCCCTATGGCAGACAGTACACTCTCCTCAGTGAGGAGCTGGCTCGCTACCAGACACTGGCCGAGGGGGATCATTGGCAACCGCTGGATGGCGGACAGCCAATTACTCCGGGAAGCCGGGGACCGAGAATAGCTCAGTTGCGCAGTTTGTTAATGCTCTACGGCGATTTCCGCCCCAGGGATTTTCCCAGCAAAGGCTCCAAAGAAACACTTACAGGTGACGTCTACGACAAGCCCCTACAAGAGGCTGTGCGCCGATTCCAGCGCCGCCACGGCCTAAAAGGGGATGCCCTGGTGGATGAGCGCACCCGCAGTCGCCTCAACACTAACCCGGATAAGCTGGTTCGGATTCTGGCAGCCAATATCAAACGCTGGGAAAACCTCCCAAAGGATTTAGGGCCCCGTTATATCGTCGTTAATGTTCCCGAGTTCAACTTGCGCTTGATCGACGACGAGCGCGAGCAATTCCGTATGAAAGTGGTGGTGGGCAAGCCCAAGCACAAGACCCCACAACTTACCACGCGCATGACACGCCTGGAATTCAATCCAGTTTGGCGAGTCCCCCCCAATATCGCCTTACGGGAGCTTCTGCCAAAGGGCAGCTCGGCGCTGAGTGCCAAGGGCTACCGCTTAATCAATCATCGCGGCCGGGCGGTACCTTTCACCCGTGGAAATGTCGCCGCAGTGCGCCGGGGCCAGGTAACCCTGCAGCAAAAAGGAGGACCGGGAAATGCGCTGGGACGGGTCAAATTTGTGATACCTAACCGTCACGCCATTTACCTGCACGATACCAACAGCAAGCACCTGTTCAAGAAATCTCAACGCGCTTTCAGCCACGGCTGCATACGCCTGGAAAAACCCCTGAAATTTGCTCGCATGATGCTCGCCCAACAAAATCGCTGGAACAACGCCCGCATTGAGCGAGCGCTGATGAGCGGTCGTACCCATGGCGTAGCGCTGAAAAACCCTTTACCGGTATATATCGCCTACTGGACTGCCTGGGTGGATGAAAACGGCCAACTGCAGTTCCGCCCGGATATCTATCAACGGGACAAAGCCGGAAAAGGGACCAATCGTGGCTGAGTATCATCAATCTGGTGGGAGTTCACTATGGCTTGGTATCCCCGCCATCTAGGGTTAGCTGCTCTCCTGACAGTGGCCATTGCCTCGGCCGCCTCAATAAGCGGCGGCCAGTCTTCCAAGGGTGCTGCAGCTCTGGATATTGCCCTTATGGGAGACCAACTGCGCAGCGAAGCCCTGCATTACAAAAACCTAGCCAAACATTGGCGCCCTATACCCCAGGGTGGCCCCCTGCAAGCCGGAGATAAGAACGAGCGGGTGCTGCAATTGCGAAAACTGCTCGAACTATACGGCGATTATCGTGGACAACCCGGCCCGGTATCATCTCCACAGAAGGACCCTATGCGTTTCGACAGCGCATTGCAGTCGGCACTTGAGCGTTTCCAGCGCCGCCACGGCTTGGTGCCAAGTGGTGTTGCCGAGGGAGAAACCCTCACGGCCCTGTCGGTTTCCCCCATCGAGAGAGCAGAACAGATGGTTAGAAATGCACAGCGCTGGGACAAGCTCCCCTCTCAGAAAGAAGGGCGCTATGTGCTGGTAAATGTGCCCAACTACCGCCTGCAATTGGTGGAAGATGGACGTATCAAGCTGGATATGAAAACCGTGGTGGGCAAGAACAGCAGCCGCACACCCAATTTACACACCCGCATTACCAGTGTGGTATTCAACCCCACCTGGACAGTGCCGCGCAGTATCCTCATCACAGAGTTACTCCCCAAAGCACGGCACAACCCTGCAGCCATGCACCGCCGCGGTTATCGGGTCATCCAGTATCGCGGTGGCAAAACTTCCCCGATCACCGATGAAAGCTTGCAGAGGGCCGCAGGTGGCCACGCCACCATGCGCCAGGTCAGCGGGCCAGATAACACCCTAGGTAAAGTGAAGTTCGTTATTCCCAATAAGCAGGCCATATTCCTACACGACACCCAGGCGCAAAGCCTGTTCACAGAGCACCATAGAGCTTTTAGTCACGGCTGTGTGCGCCTGCATCAACCCGAGGAATTGGCCTATAACCTGCTAGAAACCCAGGGGTGGGACAGGACCCGCATCGCCGAGGCCGCAACCGGGGACGAACCTCTAAAAGTAGCCATCAAACCCGCCCCTAAACTCTTTATCGTTTATATGACAGCTTGGATAGATGCCGAAGGGCGCCCTCAATTCCGCCGAGATATTTATCACAGGGATAAATAGGTCAATGCCCCAGGCGCCCCCCAAAAAAGTGCCTCTGCTTTAGGAAAAAAACTGAATAGTCGCAAAAAAAATGATTTTTTAAGCTTGCCCACTGAATGACAACGCTGTCTCCTGTTTCTAATGCTAATTCCCCCGCCAGCAGCTACGAGAACGCAATGGGAGTAGCATCCGTAAAAAAATTTACCAACGAAAGCCTTCAAATATTTCCTAATTAGCAGGTCACAATTTGTAACAAATGGTTATTTTTTGTACATTTTCCGCCGTACCCGGATGCGCTCAATCAAGAGCACACCGAAGAGATTTAACGACGAGGCGGAATTATGAAGAATCCATCCAGACGTCGATTCCTGGCAGTGACCTGCGCAACTGCGGCGGCGGTCAGCGCCGGACCGACTTTCGCGAAAGTAGGTAGCTCCCGCACCCTGAAGATGCGCAACCTGCACACAGGGGAGAAGCTGGAGGCCGCCTACTGGAGCAACGGAAACTACAGCAACGGTGGTTTGAAACAGTTCAATAAGCTGCTGCGGGACCACCGAGCTAACGAAGTGACCCGCATGGACCCGAAACTATTTGATATCGTGTATAAGCTGAAGGAAAAGTTCAATTACACCGGTACCATCGAGATTATCTCCGGGTACCGTTCGCCCAAGACCAATGCGAAGTTACGCGCTGCGGGTCGGGGCGTGGCCAAGCGCAGCTACCATACCCGCGGTATGGCCTTAGATATCCGCATGCCCGGTGTACCCCTGTCAAAACTGAGGCAGGCGGCGCTGAACCTAAAGGCAGGTGGTGTCGGCTATTACCCGAAGAGTAACTTCGTGCACGTGGACACAGGCCCTGTACGTCGCTGGTAAGCTTATAGACATCTCACAAAAAACCCCGGCTATTGCCGGGGTTTTTTATTTCCTTTAGCCCTCAACGGCCGGTAAAGACACCGGCATCACATCCTTCTCTGATACTGGCACCTCTGTGGTACCAGTCATCAAACCTGCCATCCGCTCCAGCAACTTGCGCGCTTTGGCCAGCTGCCCAAGCTCTGCCAACTCGAATGGATCCTCCATCTTTAACAATAGGGCCTCAAAATCTGAAAAGGCCTCCTCCAAAGCATTGACCTGATGACGGTCAAGAAGCACCTCGGCCAGACCACCACCTCCGGAGGGGATCCAGTTAGACTGCAAGGTCGCCATAATTGCCAGTAGCGCCTGCTTCGAGTCTGCCGCGCGGCCACTTTCTACATCACTCTCCGAGCCCTCGGGGAGACGGCGCAAAAGCTGCTCATCAATCACCTGGGTATGTGCCGCGCGAATCTGCTGCAATCGCGCTACCGGTCCTAGGGCTAGGTACTCTCGGGATAGGTTATTGGCCGAAGTGGGCCAGCGACGTGCTAGCCCGGCCATATCTTCTTCAATCCCCTTGGCAATCAGGCTGGTTA
The DNA here is from genome assembly GCF_052466765.1 of Microbulbifer mixtoriginis (SeqCode). Lineage (NCBI taxonomy): Bacteria > Pseudomonadati > Pseudomonadota > Gammaproteobacteria > Cellvibrionales > Microbulbiferaceae > Microbulbifer > Microbulbifer mixtoriginis (SeqCode). Next base: position 2,914,875 of record NZ_CP174289.1, on the reverse strand, counting down.
GTTCACGGCGACGATTGGCCGCCAGAGCCTCCGGCCTCTCCCCTTCGCTAACTGCCACAAAGTCTTCCGCCATGCGCTCACTTGTGGGGCCCCAGAGCATCACCTCAAGTGCGTGAAAGCCGGTGCTCGCCTCTTCGTGTGCAGTGAGGCGATGTTGTTTGCGCAGGTTTGTCAAAGTCAGTTCGATAGCGGTGTCGTTGACGATGCCGCTATCGGAATAACCCGGCACAGTATCCAGATAACCTGGCTGGGCGGGCCAGCTATCGAGTGCCAATAAGAGCTTGCGACCTTGACTGCGTAAGTCCGAGGGCGAAAAAGCCAGTTGGATATAGGGCAAAGTTGCTGCGAACTCGCGGTGCGCATCCAGCCAGGCGAGCCTGGCCTCCTCCAATTGCTCCTCATCGGGCTGGGCAAGCAAGGCATCGACAGCTCTCCGCAACGTTTCCACGGAGGCATGAGCGTGCAATACCTGAGCCTGTCCCGCCTGCCAGATTGCCAGCGAGAGATCCGAGGCCACCTTTTCATCAACCTGTTGGGCCTCTGGGGCACGCTTCTGTTCCTTTAAAGGCTGAGAGGTTCGCTGTTCGCAGCCAACTACGATAACCAGTACTCCCAGCAATAGGGCTGTGGCCAGAGACCGAAGGCAATATCCGTTCACTCACTTCCTCTTTTCATGTTTTCCAAGGTCGCACTTTTCTCTTGGCCAAAATCGCCATTTAGCCCTGATCGCGCAAGCTGATAATTGGCCATCCACGCACTTGCGCCTCTGCTCGCAGTTGGGCATCTGGGTCGACCGCCACCGGATGCTCCACTTCCGTGAGCAGAGGCAAATCGTTGATGGAATCGCTGTAGAACCATTTCTCCCTACCCGCGTATTCAGGGTTTTGCGCCAGCCATTGGCGCAGGCGCAACACCTTGCCAGCCTGATAACAGGGCTCTCCCACGACACGGCCGGTGAAGTGACCCTCGTGCTCTTCAGGCTCAGTCGCCAACAGGGTATCCACCCCCAGGCGGGCGGCAATCGGCTCCACCACAAAGCGGTTAGTGGCGGTAATAATCATGATGTGGTGTCCCTTGCGACGATGTTCACCGATTAGCTCTTGCGCTGCCGGTAGCCACAACTCGCTGATCACCTCCTGCATAAATTCACTTTGCAGATTCTCCAGTTGACCCCGAGAAATTTGTGACAGCGGCTCCAAGGCAAACTCCAGGTAGGCAAAGATATCCAACTCACCCCGCTGGTAGTCCTGATAGAAGCGATCGTTGCTCAAACGATAGCGTTCGCTATCCACATGCTCGCGCTCCACCAGAAACTCACCCCAGGCGTGATCGCTGTCTCCGCCGATCAGCGTGTTGTCGAGATCAAAAATTGCCAAGTGCATCGCCAACTCCCCCGTAAACTATAGATTCGCAAAGGCTATTTCACCGCCAGGGTAAAGCAACCACCACTAGAGTGGCGGTCGATTTTACCGCGCACTCGCCCCTATCACACGGACTGCGTCACTGAATTGCTGTAAACCCACCTCTGTGGAACAATGCGGGACAAGTAAGTGCAGCGCACGGCCGCACACAAAAGTATTGAGGATGGTATTTTGGGCGACGGCAAACCGGCACCTGCCGGGCGAAGAAACCGCCGTAAGCCTGCCAAGCAGTCAAATCGCAGCGACAACCCCAGTAGCAACAATCGCAACCGGGGACAGGGTGGCGACAACAGCAGCAATATAGACTCAGAGGGCTTTCGCCCCAATGTCGGTATCATTGTGCTGAATGCCCGCGGTCAGGCACTGTGGGCTCGGCGGGTAGGTGGCAAGGACGCCTGGCAATTTCCCCAGGGCGGTATAAATCCGGGCGAAACTCCCGAACAGGCACTATATAGGGAGCTATACGAAGAAGTAGGGCTTACACGCGATCAGGTCAGTCTTATCACCTGCACCCGCGGCTGGCTGCGCTATCGCCTGCCGCAGCGCCTGATCCGCCGGCGCTCTGAACCCCTGTGCATTGGCCAGAAACAAAAGTGGTTCTTACTGAAGTTAGAAGCCGAAGAGTCTTGCATCAGCTTCGACAACGGCTATAAGCCCGAATTTGACCACTGGCGCTGGGTGAGCTACTGGCACCCACTCAGTAAAGTGGTGACCTTCAAGCGCGAGGTTTATCGGCGCGCGCTGGCCGAACTGGCCCCACAACAAATTCAGCTGGAAAGGCGCTGGTTGCGCGAGCGGGGCGAGTAATTCCGCAGCATCAGCTGCACTCCAGCACCACCAAGCCCAGGCTCTCCTGGGCCTAATTCATTCTCCGTTGACTGGCGAGGAAAGGCCATTGCTCGGATCTTTGCGCAGTATCGTTCAGGAAGTTAACTCCGCCAGGGACCTGCCGGCGGTGCTTGAAATCATTGTGCGGCGAGTGCGCGAAGTGATGCACACCCGTGTCTGCTCTGTTTACCTTCGCGACAAAGAAACCGGCAACTATGTCCTAATGGCCACCGATGGCCTGCTACCAAGTGCCGTGGGCCAGGTGCAATTAGCACCCGATGAGGGCCTGGTTGGTAATGTGGTCACCCGCGAAGAGCCCATCAATCTAGAAAAGGCCGAGGCACATCCCGCCTACCAGTATTTTCCCTCGACCGGTGAGGAGCGATTTAGCGCTTTCCTGGGCACACCGATAATCCACCACCGCGCAGTGCTCGGTGTCCTAGTTGTCCAGCAGGAAGAGCAGCGCCGTTTCGATGAAGGTGAAGAAGCTTTTCTCGTCACCCTCTCTGCCCAGCTTGCCGGGGTGATTGCCCACGCCGAAGCCACTGGCATGTTGGCTACCATCCGCCGGCAGCGCCAGGAAACCCACTTCTCCGGTATTCCCGCCTCGCCAGGTGTCGCCATAGGTCGTGCTCATATCGTCACCCCCAGGGCCAACTTGGCTACCGTGCCCTACTCCCTGTGCCTGGACATCGAAGAGGAATTGATTTTGTTCCGGCAAGCGCTCACCTCCGCCAGAGAGGAGATTCGCGAAGTGGGTGAGCGCCTCAAAGACGAACTCAACCGCGAAGAACGCGCACTTTTCGATGCCTATATCAGTATGCTCGACGACGACTCTCTCGCCGTAGAGGTTTGCGATCGCATTCAACAGCAGCTGAGCGCCCCCAGGGCCTGGGCCGAAGTCATGCTCGAACACGTACGCCGTTTTGAGGCCATGTCCGATTCCTATTTCCGCGACCGCGCCGCCGACGTGCGAGACCTGGGAGCCCGTGTCCTCACCCACTTACACCAGCAACAGCAGAGCGAGCGCGATTATCCAGACAACACCATTCTGGTTGGGGAAGAGCTCACTGCCGCGGTGCTGGCCGAAGTGCCGCGGGAGAAGCTGATCGGTGCTGTTTCCGTAAAAGGCTCCTCCAACAGCCATATGGCCATCATTGCCCGCGCTATGGGGCTGCCGGCGATTATGGGCGTGCAAGACCTGCCCTACGAAACTATCGACGATGTGGATATGGTGGTGGATGGCTACCGTGGCGACCTGCACATTCATCCTGGCGTAGAGCTCAAACGCCGTTACGACGAGATCGTCGCCGAAGAGCAACAACTCGCCCACAGTCTGGATCACCTGGCAGAACTACCTGCTGAAACTGCCGATGGACACCGGGTTCACTTGCTGGTCAACACCGGCCTGATGGCTGATGTCACTCGCTCCCTAGAGCGCGGTGCCGAGGGTGTCGGCCTGTTCCGCACCGAGGTCCCCTTCCTTCTGCGCGACCGCTTTCCCTCCGAGGAGGAACAGCGGGAAATCTACCGGGAACAACTCGAAGCCTTTGCCCCCATGCCGGTAACCATGCGCACCCTCGATGTAGGCGGCGACAAAGCACTGGCCTACTTTCCCATTGAAGAAACCAACCCATTCCTGGGGTGGCGCGGCATTCGCGTAACCCTCGACCACCCGGAAATTTTCCTGGCGCAAGTGCGCGCCATGATGAAGGCCAGCCAAGGGCTCAACAACCTGCGTATCATGCTGCCCATGATCAGTGGGCTCAATGAACTCGAAGCCGCACGCAAACTGATCGAACGAGCCTACCGGGAACTTCTGGAAGAAGATTATGAAATTGAGATGCCGCCGCTCGGGGTCATGGTGGAGGTGCCCTCGGCGATCTATCAGATTCGCGAATTAGCCGAGCGCGCTGATTTCATCTCAGTGGGCAGCAATGATCTGACTCAGTACTTACTGGCTGTGGATCGCAATAACAGTCGCGTTGCCAATATCTACCACGCCCTACACCCCGCAGTGTTGCGTGCTCTGCAAGAGATTGTCAGCACCGCGCACGCTGAGGGCACCAGAGTCGGCATCTGCGGAGAATTAGCAGGAGAACCCGGGGGCGCCCTATTGTTGGTGGCCATGGGCTACGACATGCTGTCGATGAACGCCACCAATCTACCGCGAGTAAAGGCAACTCTGCGCGCGGTACGCCAAGCAGATACCAAGTTACTACTGCAACAAGTGATCCAAATGGATTGTGCTGAGGAAATCGAGCACACCGTCGGCGCATTCCTACATAAAATAGGTCTGAAAGGCATCCTTCACCCGGCAAGTACCGAATAAACACCATCTTTAAACAAAAAACCGCTGCCAATAGCAGCGGTTTTTGCACTCAGTGAGCGTGAGGAATTAGTCCTCAGACTCCGAGCGATAGGTATCGGCATCCAGCATATTGTCCAGCTCTTTCACATCGCTGGGCTTGATACGGAAAAACCAACCGTCATCGTAAGGAGAGGAGTTCACGGTCTCCGGGGACTCTTCCAGAGTTTCATTCACCTCTACGACCTCACCGGATACCGGGGAGTAGATATCGCTAGCGGCCTTAACAGACTCAACTACACCGGCCTCGTCGCCGGCAGCCAGAGTGCTGCCCACTTCGGGGGTTTCAACATATACCACATCACCCAGAGCGTCCTGGGCATGGTCACTGATGCCGATAGTAACTGTGCCATCCTCTTCCAATCGCGCCCACTCGTGGCTGGAGAGGTATTTTAATTCATTGCGGATTTCGCTCATGCTGTGATCCCTTGATTAAGCATCTGTATATATTGTCTGAATGGCGCTGACACCTGTGGTGCGGCGCTTAAATAACCGATTTGCCGTTGCGCACAAAGCAGGGCTTAACCACCTTGACCGGCTGCAGTTTCTTGCGGATTTCCACTTCGGCGGTATCGCCGACGCTGGCCGGTACCCGCGCCAGGGCGATGGAGTAACCCAGGGTAGGCGAGAAGGTTCCGCTGGTGATGATACCGCGCTCTTCGCTACCGTCCACCATCACATACTGGCCCCCACGCAGAACACCGCGTTCCTCGAGAACCAGCCCGACCAGCTTGTGTTCGATGCCCTTAGCCTTTTCCTCTTCCAGCACTGCGCGGCCGATAAAATTGCGGCTCTCCGGCGCCCAGGCGACGGTCCAGGACATATTGGCGATCAGTGGAGAGGTTTCCTCATCCATTTCATGGCCATACAGGTTCATACCCGCCTCGAGGCGCAGAGTATCCCGCGCACCCAAGCCACAAGGGGCAACGCCAGCCTCGGCCAAAGCACGCCAGAAACCACTGGCATCTTCGCCGGGCAGCATGATTTCCAGGCCATCTTCACCGGTATAGCCGGTACGCGCCACAAACCACTCGCCGCGGGCCACGCTCTGGAACACTTTCAGCGCATCAATCGCCGCAGTCCAGTCGATACCCAGGACTTCTTTTGTCTTGCTGAGAGCGTTAGGGCCCTGGATGGCGATCATCGCCAGCTGAGGTCTCTCAGTGAGAGTGACCTCAAAAGATTCCGCCTGCTTGTTCATCCAAGCCAGGTCTTTTTCGCGGGTTGCACAGTTTACCACCACGCGATAACCGGGGTCGCGCAGGTAGACGATCAGGTCGTCAATCACGCCGCCCTTCTCATTCAGCATGCCGGTGTAAAGTGCCTTGCCGGGATTGCCATCGAGCTTGGCCACATCGTTGGCCAGCAGGTAGCGCAAGTAGTCGCGGGCGTCAGCGCCATCGACATCGACCACGGTCATGTGGGAGACATCAAACATTCCCGCATCGGTGCGCACCTTGTTGTGCTCATCCAGCTGCGAACCGTAGTGCAGCGGCATATCCCATCCACCGAAATCCACTATTTTGCCGCCCATAGCGACATGTGTGTCATACAGAGGCGTTCTGTTTCCCATTTTAAAATCTCAGTCCGTCAGGTTCCGAAGCGGCGTATTCTAGCGGCTTGGGTACAGACCTTGCCAGCAGGCAATGGCCTGCGACATATCTGCACAGAAGCCTAGCAGCCATCGGAATCAAAACCTGTAGAGCCCGCCGGAGGCCGTCAAAGATTCCGTCAGGACCACCGGCAGGGAAAGCACAAGCTATCAGATGTAGAAATTAGCTATCGCGCCCCTCCCGGCCATCACGACCTTCACCAGCCTCCTCAGTATCCTGCTCCTGCTGCGCAGATTCATCCACCTTGAGACCGTGTCTCTTTGAGCGCCAGCGCCACAGGCGCTTGGCCAGCTCCTGGCGATCCGGAGTTTTATCCGCTTCATCAACAATCTCTTCACCGAGCAGAGTCTCGAGAAGATCTTCAAGGGTAACCACCCCTTCCAGGCTGCCGTATTCATCCAATACCGCACTGATCTGCACCCGGCGCGACAGCATTTTCTGGAAGGCCTGATATATAGTGGCGGTTTCCGGCAGCATCAACATTTCGCGGCGGAACTCGGACAATTTGCGTTCGCCCTCCCCCTTGGCATAGGCGAGCAGTAGTTCCTGTTTAAGTACAAACCCCACCACACAGTCCTGATCGCGGTTTTCATATACCGGGATACGGGAGAAGCGCCCCCTTTCCACCTCCTCGTAGACCTCAGCCAGAGTGGCGTCCTCGGGCAGGGAAAATACCACGGTGCGCGGCGTCATCACCTCGCGTACAGAATGGTCGCGCAGGGTAAAAAACAGGTTGCGCAGAATACTGGACTCACGCTGCTCCAGCTGGCCCTCGGCCTCCCCGATCTCCGCCATAATCGCAAACTCATCGCGGCTGAAGCCCGTAAGGGTGGGTCCGTGCGATAAGCCCCGTGTGAGCCACTCGGACATTTTCACAAAGGGGTAGAGCAACCACACCAGTCCGCGCAACGCGTAGGCAGTAAATGGAGCCAGCTGACGCCAGTAAACCGCCCCTAGGGTTTTAGGAATAATTTCCGAGAACACCAGAATCAACAAGGTGAGGATTGCGGAGGCAATACCCAGATACTGGTTGCCAAAAACCGCTGCAGCCTGGGCACCAGCACCAGCGGCACCAGCAGTATGGGCAATAGTGTTCAGGGTAAGGATCGCGGCTAGGGGCGCATTGATATCCCCTTTCAGCTTGCGCAACAGAGGCCCCGCTTTGTGCCCTTCCCTCTCAAGAAGTCTCACATAGGGCGTGGTGACGCTGAGAATGACCGACTCGGCAATCGAGCACAAAAAGGAAAAGCCGAGAGCGATAAAAATATAGGTAATTAAGAGAAACATATATCCCTGGTTACAGCAGAATTAGAGCTGAATTCTTGCGCACTGTCCGTGACACAACAAGCCCAGAAAGCATCAAAGCCGCAATAAAAATGAATTTAACCGGCCAATCTTCCCTTGAGAGTAAGGCATTGGCTAGAAAAGCGTTTTATCCAGGACTTATTGCGTATACCTGGAGCCTCATGCCGTTACCGACAGAGGCTCCAGGACAAACCAAGTGGAGAGAAAGCCAACTCTCTCCAGTTGCCAACGAGCTTTACTTCGTTACACTGGCAGAGGCTTCGGTGCCTCTATTAGGTACGGCAAAGCGCTCAACCCACTCGCGCACCTGTCCGTACCAGTGCAACGAATTATTCGGTTTTAGTACCCAATGGTTTTCATCGGGATAGTAAATCAGGCGCGATTCAACACCGCGCTCTTGCAAAGTGCGAAACAACTCGAAGGATTGGCCAACCGGCACTCTCAGATCGTTTTGACCGTGAATAACCAAGCTCGGCGTCTTGAATTGAGCCGCATAAGTATGCGGTGAAATTGAGGGGTAAATCTCCGGCCTCTGCCAATATTCGCCAAAGCGAACCCCGTGTACCGAATAATCTGCTGCCAGCATGGAGTAGAGGTTATACACCGGAGCATGAATTACCAGGGCATTAAATGGATGTTCACGACCCAATAGAATACTCGCCAAATAGCCACCGTAACTGCCTCCCGCTGCCACTAACTGATCCTTGTCTATCCAACTCTGCGATTTAAACCAATCGGCTGCAGCGATGGTGTCGGTATACGGCCGACTGAGCCAGTCTGGATTGATGGAATCTGCAAATGCCTGACCAAACCCGGAGGAGCCATGGAAATTAAACCAGGCGGTCACATAGCCCCAAGAGGCAAAGGTTTGCACATTCCAGCGAAAATGAAAGGTATCGGTGACGGCATTGTGTGGACCGCCGTGGAGTAACAGCATTAATGGATACTTCTGATTCCGATCAAAGCCCGGTGGATAATGCACCCACATCTGAATATCGGCGCCTTCCGCTCCGGTAAATGTCACCGACTCGTAAGTTCCCAGATCGATATTGGCAAATAAATCATCATTAAAGCTATCCAGCCGCTCCACTCCCCCATTTCTTGCATCAATACTGACCACCCTTGGCGGATAGAGAAAGCTCTGGTTAATACCTACCAGAGTGCCATCACTGGCAACAGACAAATTACTAAAATCGGTCGAATCGGTGATTACTCTTGGGTCGCCATTACCGACGGGCAGATAGTAAATTCGCCGAGTGCCCTGGTCGTCGACTGCGGCATAGAGACCACCCCCACTGGGTGCCCAAACCATACCATCCGTGGATCTATCCCATTCCTCATGTAAAACAGTGTTCAGCCTAGAGCGCAACCTGTGTACCACCAGGCGGCGCGTATCACCATAAAAACCCGATATAAGCTGGCGATTAAAGGCTAACAAACGGCCATCCGGTGAAAACTTTGGATTGAAGTCTGGCGCCTCATTGGCCAAGGTCAAATTTCTGGCTTTAGGGGAACCGGGCTCCAGCAGGAACACATCGAAGTCTGGGCGAGTACCACTTTTCTTGGAATCGGCCACAATAGCGAGGTGTGACTCGTCGGGCGATACGTCATAACTTTCTGCCCCCTGGATCCAGTTGGGAAGCTTTAAACCCGTCCTCAAAGTCAGATTTTCTACCGCACCGCCTTTGGCTGGGATTCTGAATACATGCGCCTGCCGCTGCTCATCTATCCAGTTATCCCAAAAAGAAAAAGGCAATGCATTCCAGACATAGGCAGACACCTTTTTCTCTTTTTCTTCCTTAACTCGGCCAGCCATTTCTTCCGGCGCTTTATCCGGCCAAATACGCGAGATAAAATAAAGGTGGTCCCCCACCCACTTTATCGATGAGACACCAGTCGGTACCTCACTCAAACGCACCGCCTCTCCGGGAGCAGCCATAGGCAATATCAAAATTTGCTTGATATCGTCATCACTTCGTTTGCCAATAAAAGCCAAATGTTTACCATCTGGGGAAAATACCGGCTCCGAAACACTGAGCCCAACAGCCGTTAATGGCCTCTGGATACCACCATCAGTAGAGAGCAACCACAGGCGGGTTTCCCCCTTATCCTGTTCAAGATCAAAAGTTGTCACAGAGGCTACTACCTGTTTACCAGAGGGAGAAATCACTGGAGTGCCCACGCGCTTTATTTTCCAAAGCACTTCGGCTGACAAGCGCTGAGCCTCTTCAGCTCCAGCAGCCATTGTTAGTAAGAGCGAGGATATCAGTACGAAAATACATCTCATAAGAGTTCCTTCCTGGATTTATTGATATTTTCGGAGGTATACGGGGAAACGCTCAGGACAAGGCGGAGAGAGAGAAAATACCGACTCCTAATCTCAACATTAACAGTCCATGCCTAATGCTGAGTAACAATGCAGAGAGATATTTTATGCCTTTTGTGTCAAACGCACCCTGGGGAAGATAGAGTACGCAATTATCCACTGGCCCACTATTCCGACCAGCTCTCAGGCCACTCAGCTCGTCTCAATCAATAAGGAAATAAAGGCTGAATCAGACCAATTCATTGGAACAAAGATTGGGTACTTTTTGTTAATTTTTCCATCCTGAGCCTGAATTCAGATAAACATTAACGATCCCTATAAGACATTTCGATAACCATAAGAGATCGCACTACGCGATAATGGCTTATCATCCTCGCTATATTTAAACTCTCTACACGGAGGCAAATCTTCGCGGACCTCTTAATGCGCTGTACACAAGAGCAATTATTAAGCCACTGAGTAACCCACCGATATGAGCGGCGTTAGCCACCCCAACGCCAGTTAATAGAGTCACAACACCCAGAGCGCACAATAGCAGCCACACCAGGGCTACAGTGAGAATTCCTGCAGGTATATCCCGCCACAGAGGCTGAAAACGCTGTAAAACCAAGGCGAAACCGACCAAGGCATAAACGACGCCAGACATACCGCCAAAAAGAATCCCAGGCTGCCAAAAATACTGGGCCAGATTGGAGGTGGCGGCGCCGAGCAGCACCAATACAACAAATAAAATACTGCCACCACGGGCCTCTATTGGCCTGCCCAGAATCCAGATCCCCAGGGCATTAAACAGTGCGTGGGGCAGAGAGAAGTGCACAACTGCTGGCGTGAATATTCTCCACCACTGCCCCCGCTCCAAATGCCAGGCCAGTGAGGATTGTGAAAAAGAGTCCGCAGCATTTGGATCGGGGTAAATTAATAAGCCACTGGATAAATTATTAATCTGTAAAAACCAGCCGAAAAAACACAGCGCAATTAATAAAAGGCTGAGTGGAGTCCTGTCCAACGGAAAACTTGGCAGGACAGAGACCACATCACTGTGTTTTTTATCAGGATTATCCCCTGTATTTCCAGGCTGGCTGTCAGTTGCAACCGCAGAGGTTTGCACCCCTTCACTGCCAGACTCTCGCTCCTCTGCCCTCTGCATTTGTACCTGATCGAGATCCAGCTCACCAGAATCCCAACGCTGCAGTAGAGGCTTAAGCATTTCTGCCAAACCAGCATCAGGGCAGAGTAGTAACTGCTGATTTTTTTCCTCGGTGATACGCAAAGGTAACTGGTGGCGCTGGATAAACCGCGCCAGCGCACCGAGATCCTTGGAGAGGGGGAAACTGTAAACAAAAATCCACTGACTCAATTCGGGAAACCCTTAATTCCGGCTTGTGCTACGGAGGTAAATTATCAGCTGGCAGGCAGGCTGCTCTAACGGTTTTATTGATATACCCATCGGCCAGCTTTGGTCTGGCCGATGGGTAATTTAAGACAGATCCGATTTAAACCGCCATAGCCCGCAAGATAATACGCTTCTTTAGCATGGGACTGGCGTCCACCATACTCAAGCCGGTATTACGCAGCCAGCGCCAGTGCAAATCTCCGGCACCAAACAGGGATTTAAAGGCGCTCATAGCCTTTAATGTCGAGGCATTATCTCCACGGCGGCGGCGTTCATAGCGCGCCAATACCGAGGTATGTGCCGGCTCCAGGCCGCGTGACAAAGCGCGATCTATTTCATCGGTGAGTACGCGTACGTCCTGGAAGCCCAGGTTAACCCCCTGCCCCGCAAGTGGGTGAATACTGTGAGCGGCATCCCCAACCAGCACCGCACCGGGTCCGTGGTAGCGCTCTGCATGGCGCGCGCGCAGGGGGAAAGAGAAACGCTCACTGACGGATTCCACTTTACCGAGGCGGCTCTCAATGGCCTTTTCAAGATTGAGGGCAAACGCCTGATCATCCAGCATCAGTAATTCACGCGCGAGAGAATCATCCGCCGACCAAACCACGGCACAGTGGTTGTCGTCTCCGAGGCCGGCCATCGGCAAGAAGGCCAAGGGGCCGCTTTGCATGAAGCGTTGCCAGGCGGTGTGTCGGTGAGACTTCTCACAGCGGGCTACACAGACCAGAGCGGTCTGGTGGTAATCGGTTTCCTGGCAGCGGATGCGCAATAAATCACGTACCTTGGAACGAGCCCCATCAGCGCCGATCAGCAGGCGTGTTTGCACTATCTCAGCCTGCTCGCGCAAACCTTCGACCCCATCATCAGACTGCTCGCCCCGCGGCTGTAAATGCCAGAGTCCACAGTCGCGCCACCAGCTCTCCAAGCGGAAGCTGTTAACCAGCTCAACATTGGGCAGGGCCTCTAGCCGCGCGCGTAAAGCGGCGACGATAATATTGTTCTCGACGATATGTCCCAGATTGGGCAATTGCACATCGCGGCTGTTAAAGCGCACCGAACCAGTACCATCAGCATCCCAAACGCGCATCTCCACGTAGGGGCAGGCCCGTTGCGCGGAGATATCCTCCCAGGCTCCAACCTCTTCGAGCAACTCACGTGACGCCTGGGTAAGCGCCACAACCCTCGGCTCGTAGCTATCGGATTGCTGCACAGTGGTCTCTGGAGAAGCCTCCAACAGCGCCAAGCGCATATTTGGGTGGCGCACAGCGAGCAGTGCTGCCTGAGCCATACCCACCATTCCCGCGCCGACAATGGCAAAGTCCAAACGGTGTCTATTCATATCTAGCCAATTCCACTGTTGTGCCAAATTTAACGCCCATCGCGGTGCAACGTTTGAAACCCCGCCATTTTGGCTTGGGGTTAAAGCCCAAATCCTGCCGCCTGCCCAGCAAACTGCTGCCGCAGTGGCGGTACCAGTGTAAGGCCAAGCATCCCCAGTTGGCGTACTACTTGCTGAAAAGGGTTAGCCGAGGAAAACAATGCCGGGATTCGGTCACTGAAACCTACGGTTAACTGCTGGTCGAGCCTTCGGTTTTCCCCATAGGCCGCCAGCCACTCCAGCTGCCCCACTGCGCCACTCTGCACTTGCGACCGCGCCAGTGACTGGGCCAGGGCATAACAATCGCGCAGGGTCAGGTTAAACCCCTGACCCGCCACCGGGTGCAAGAAGTGGGCACAATTACCCAACAAAACCAGGTTGTGACGCCACTGCTCACGAGCCAGAGAAAGACTGAGAGGATACCCTTGTAGGGCCCCAGCTCTTATAAATCGACCGGCTCGCCACCCAAATTGCTGTTGCAAGCGTTGCAAGCGCTGCTGCTCTGGCAGCGCACAAACTACGTCGGCCTCCTCTTCGGCACAGGCCCAAACCACAGCGGCGCGGTGTACTCCCTCACGACGAGGTAGAGGCAACAGCGCCATGGGGCCGGATGCAGTGAAGCGCTCATAGGCAACGCCATCGTGGTCCCGTTGTAGAGCAACAGTAGTGACCAACGCCCTCTGTTGGTACTTTACTGTGTCAATTTCCATGCCCAGCTGCTTGCACAGCGGTGAATCGACACCGTCAGCAACAACCAACAGGTCACATTTCAATACCTGTTCCGAACCGCCATCCACGGCTGTCCAACGCAAGTTAGCGCCCTCATTGTCCATCTGCACCGAAGTTACCCGAGCTGGGGAGATAAGCCTGACCGCAGTGTCATTTAGAGCATTGTGCAGGATGGGCCCCAGCGCCGCATTTTCGATGACTGCTCCCAGCATTCCAGCAAAACTGGCCTGCTTCTGTGCGCCTGCAGAGAGGGCCGCGCCAAAGGCATGGCCGCGATCACTCACCTGGATACGTTTGATTGGAGCACTGTACTCCCGCAGTGCCGGCCAGAGACCCAGCTGCTCAAACAGCTGCAGACTGCCGGCAGCAATCGCTGTGGCGCGGGTATCAAAGCTGGGCAATTGCACACTAGCTGAGGCATTGGGCAGAGACCTCTGCTCCATTAACTGGACACTGAGGTGAGGACAGAAATGTGCCAGCATCAGTGCCAGACTGGCACCGGCCATACCACCACCAACAATGGCCACATCTACCCGCTCTAGCGGCTCACTCATGGAAACCTCCCTTACCCAGTGGTCTAAATAGCTCTGCCCACTGAATAATAAAATCTCAAATTAAATTAGCGGGTCAGTAAATCCCGCCCATGGCGCATGGTGTACTCAATGTCTGCCACGGCTTTTGGAGCACCCTCAGACAAAACCCTCACACCTTCGGCAGTGAGCACAACATCGTCTTCAATACGAATCCCCATACCGCGAAATTCCAGAGGTATGCGATCATCGTTTGCCGGAATATAAATACCGGGCTCTATAGTCATCACCATGCCCGCTTCCAACTGCCGCCAAGCGCCCTGTACCCGATAGTCGCCCACATCGTGGACATCCATACCCAACCAGTGCCCAACACGGTGCATATAAAAACGCTGATAGGCACCCGAATCGATCAGTTCACGAAAGTCTCCTTGCAACAGCCCCAAGTCCAGCAAGCCGCGTGTGATTACCTCAACACTGGCACCATGAGGCTGATCCCAGTGGTTGCCGACACAAACCTGCTCCATTGCTGCCGCCTGCGCCGCCAGGACAATTTCATACACTGCTTTTTGCGCATCACTAAAACGGCCATTGACCGGATAGGTTCGGGTAATATCGGCGACGTACCCCCGGTATTCACAACCCGCATCGACCAATACCAAGTCACCATCGCGCATCCGTGCCTTATTGCTGCAATAGTGCATAATCAGGGCATTGCGACCGCTGCCGACTATTGTCGGGTAGGCAGTTTCCCGGGCACCTGAATCCATAAAGCTATGTAAGAGAGCCGCCTCCAACTGGTATTCGTAAAGTCCCGGCTGGCAGCGCACCATGGCGCAGTGATGTGCAGCGGCGCTAATTTCCCCTGCACGGGCCATCAAATCCAATTCCCGTTCGCTCTTGAGCAGACGCAGCTCGCGCAACTGATAATCCAGGTCAAGCATTTCCGGCGCCCCCTTGCTGGAGGGCGCCTCCTGTATCGCCTGTAGATAAGCGCGCAGCCGTCGATCCAAATGGGCATAGCGCCCCATAGGGAAGTAAATACGCTCTCGCCCTTCCATTAATCCGGGCAGAATATCGTCGAGGTCGCCGATGGGAAAAGCATCCGAAAGACCAAATTGAGCTACTGCGCGTTCTGGTCCCAGACGTGGCCCATCCCAAAGTTCCTTTTCTATATCGCGCTCGCGACAAAACAGCAGAGTGTCTCCCTGATTGCGGCCGGGTAGAAGCACCAGTAATGATTCCGGCTCATCGAATCCGGTTAAGTAGAGAAAGTCGCTGTCCTGTCGAAAAGGAAAGTAGGTATCGCGGGAGCGCAGCTGTTCCCCAGCCGATGAGATGATCGCCAGGCTATCCGGGGCCAACCCCGCCATAAGCCGGGCGCGTCGCAGGGCATATTCCGCCCCGCTAATCAGCGGATCTTTTGCGCTTTCGCTGCCGCTCATCAGTGGACGGTGGGGCCGCTGCCGGAGTGGCTGCCGCGCACTTCGGTAAATATGTTGAGCACCGCAACCCGCACATACTCCTGCAACTCAATTAATTGCTGTTCAGCTTCTTCACTCTCTTCAACGTGATCGGCATCCACTTGGGAGATAGCTCCAATATCTTTTAGCGCCTCTTCACTAGTGGGCTGCATCTTTACTTCTGCCCCACCGATGCCAAACCCGTGTAAAAAACCCTCACACCAGTGCCCCAGGGCCAGAGTGCGGCTGACAATATCTTCATCGTCGCAGAGGAGCAGCTGAAAAGAGAAATCCGATCCACTCAGCTGCTTGCTGCTTTCCTCCGCCAATTGCAATAAGTCCCGATCCAGATCTGCGGGTACCGCCTCAAGGTCGAGCAACTCCGCCAGTTCTTTTTGCCAGCGTCTTTTATCCGGTTCAGCGCCGGCAGCCAACAGGCCACAAGTAAAGCCGTGTAACTCACTCGGGTCCACCTGACCACCCGCGGAGAGAATGGCATTGGCGAGTTGCTCAAATCGGTTGTTTTCTGAAGTCATGATTACCGCACAGTTTTTCTTAATCGGGATGGATTCGATGCGCTGCGGTGGCAGCAGCAGGCATGAGAATCGGGGTTCTAAGGACAATTTTGTGATTGTCCACGCAGGTGGAGCGATTGACCCACCATTTCGCCGGCAATATAGTAGCGGAATCCCTCGCAGTCTGTCGTGTTGCGAACTCAGACGTAGACCTCAAACGCAGGAAATATGGATAAGCTGCAAGCGTTAGAAAGCACCGTGGATTCACTGATCGCCCGCTGCCAACAGCTGGCTAATGACAATCGTGAACTGCGCCGGCAGGAAGCCGACTGGCTGCGCGAACGCCAGCGCTTAATTAAAAATAATGAGGCCGCCCGATCGCGGGTTGAAGCCATGATTAATCGTCTCAAAGGGCTTACGCAAGAATCCTGATGGCAGACTCTGCATTAACTTCTGAAACCGTCACCGTTTCCATTCTCGGCAAAGAGTACCGCGTTGCCTGTGCCGACGGCGAGCGTGCGGGACTACAGGCTTCCGCTCAATTACTTAATGAGCGCATGTCTCGAATCCGAACCACCGGCACCGTTATTGGCGTAGAGCGTATTGCCGTGATGGCCGCGCTCAATATTGCCCACGAACTTATCCAAGCGAAAGCGGAATTAAGCAGTATTCCCCTGCAGAAAGAAATCCTGGAACGGCTTCAAAATAAGATGCAAAACGCCCTGGGGGATACCGACCCAGAAAGCGAGGCCCAGTCATAACTTTTGCCAGCAGTGCCGCAAAACATCCCAATTTGCGGTTAACAGCCCCCCTTTCAACAAGTTATAATTAGTACATACCCTGGGGTGTTGGCCAGCAGACTATGTCCTTGAGCCGATAATCTTACCCTGGTGGTTTCCAGCGGGTGCTGGTGTGCAGGTCCGCCATGCAGCGGAAAGCCTTATGTACCCCGGAGACTGCCACCTTGAACCTTACGGTTCAAGGCTCCGTCTACAGCCGCACACTCGGGGTTTCCATTTCTTTTTCTATACTCCCCCAATTCATGAGCGAAAATAAAACGCAGCTGCGATGGCGTATGCGTGCGGGGCGGAGGCAGCTTAGTGCCTACCAACAGCGTCTGCATGGCCGCTCTGCCATCACTTTGCTGAACCGAATTCCGCAGATGAAGCGCGCCCTCCATATTGGTATTTACTGGCCAATGGATGGTGAGTTAGATGTTCGCCCTCTATTGCAACGCTTTCCCAAGAAGCACTTCTACCTGCCAATACTACCGGTGGAACCACACCCACACCTGGGCTTCAAGCAGTGGAATGGCAGCCCGCTACCTTTTCGAAACCGTTTCGATATTCCTGAGCCAGTGCGAAGCCCCAGCCGGGCCGCAGGCATATTAGACCTAGTGCTGGTACCACTGGTAGCTTTCGATCCCAATGGCGCCCGTCTGGGGATGGGCGCGGGTTTTTATGATCGTACCTTTGAACACAAACAACTGCTGCCCGGTAGTGGGCCACTGCTAATTGGCGCCGCCCACCAATTGCAATGTGTGGATCAGCTGCCAACGGATAACTGGGATATTCCTCTCGATATGGTGGTGACAGAGAAGCGTATCTATCGTTGCCGGTAATTCGTGAGCAGCAACTCTCTGACAAACATCACATAATGCCAAAGTTTTTGAGCACTCAACGGCCTATAAAAAACTAGCTAGGCGCAAAAGCACAAACAAAAAAGGCCGGACACCATAGGTATCCGGCCTTTTTTGTTTGTGCTTGGGCAGAGCGCCCCCCGGCATCAGCCTAACGGGTAACCACTCCCTCTTGCAGAGCAGCAGGCGGCTCTTTTTCCGAGGCAAATACCTCGGTCAAACCACTAGTACTCAGCAGAACGCCCGCGACAAAGACAACCACGGCGATTGTCAGCGCATCGGCTTTCATTGGGACCATCCTGTACGATCAATTTTTTTGTTATATGCGTTTCACCCCGCTTATGACCTAAGCCATAGCAAAAGTTCCACGACAAAAGAAGATACTGAACAATCGTCGGAATAGTAACCGTTTATTGAATAATTTCTGCGTTTTTTGTCGCATTTTTGCTCAAGGGGGTTCGACAAAACTTAAACCCTGGTCTACTCGAAAAGAAAGTGAAGAGATACCTTTCTCGCCATGCCCCCAAATTGGGATCAGCTACCCAGAAAGAAGCTGTAAGCGGGATTTTCAGTTTCATCCCAAAAGGGAAACTGCAGTTGCTCCAACAGATCCAATAACTCCTCGCGCTCAGAGGGCTCAACCTGCATACCCGCTAGAACCCGGCCGTAAGCGGCACCGTGATTCCGGTAGTGAAACAGGGTGATATTCCAACGGCCCGCTAATTGCTCGAGAAATTTCCGCAGCGCACCGGGGCGCTCCGGAAACTCAAAGCGGTAGACCACCTCGTGGCACAAGCCCGGAACTCTCCCACCGACTAAATGGCGGATATGTAATTTGGCCATTTCATTATCGGTGAGATCTGTCACGCTATAACCTTTGCGCTCCAACTCTTCTACCAACTGGCTGCGGTCGCTGCCGGCAGAAACCTGCAAGCCGACAAAAATATGCGCCTCACCATCGCCTGCATAACGGTAATTAAACTCGGTGATAGCACGGTCCCCAAGATCGCGACAAAAGCGTAGGTAGCTGCCCGGTCGCTCTTCAATACGCACGGCCAGCACCGCTTCGCGTTTCTCACCAATTTCTGTGCGCTCACTGATATAGCGCAGCCGGTCAAAATTAATATTGGCGCCACTACACACCGTCGCCAGAGCCACATTGCGGCCACCACTCTGCTCTGCATATTTTTTTAAGCCGGCCAAGCCTACTGCCCCGGCCGGTTCGGCAATTGAGCGAGTGTCTTCAAAAATATCCTTGATCGCCGCGCAAATTTCATCGGTACTAACCGTGATCACGTCATCCACTGTTTCGCGCAACACACGGAAGGTCTCCTCGCCAATTTGTGCCACCGCAACGCCATCGGCAAACAACCCTACCTGCGGCAAGCGGACACGCTCACCACTCTTCAGGGCCGCTTTAAGACAAGCCGCCTCCTCTGGCTCCACCGCATAGACACGGGTCTCCGGCCTCACATATTTAATGTAAGCCGCCATGCCCGCAGCAAGCCCGCCGCCGCCTACCGGGATAAAAACCGCCTCGAGATTACCCGAATGCTGGCGCAATAACTCCATGGCTACGGTGCCCTGTCCGGCGATCACATCCGGATCGTCATAAGGGTGTACAAATACCAAGTCGCGTTCATTCACCAGCTGGCGGGCACGGCTGGCCGCCTCATCAAAAGTATCCCCGTACAGCACCACCTCAGCACCGCGCATACGAACGGCACTGACCTTAATTTGCGGGGTGGTCTTTGGCATCACAATAGTCGCGCGCACCCCCAATTGTGCAGCACCCATCGCCAACCCCTGGGCATGATTACCCGCAGAGGCGGCAATTACTCCGCGCGCTCGTTGCTCCGGGGGCAGTTGCAGTAACTTGTTATAGGCGCCGCGAATCTTGAAAGAAAAAACCGGCTGTAGGTCTTCCCGCTTGAGCAAAATTCGGTTGCCCAGACGGTGGGACAACTGGCGCATTGGCTCCAAAGGCGTCTCAATGGCGACATCGTAAATGCGCGCGTCTAAAATGCGCTTGATATAGGACTTGGGCATGGCGTGTATCAACTGCCGTTGCGGTTAATTTCTGTGTGC
The DNA here is from genome assembly GCF_052466765.1 of Microbulbifer mixtoriginis (SeqCode). Lineage (NCBI taxonomy): Bacteria > Pseudomonadati > Pseudomonadota > Gammaproteobacteria > Cellvibrionales > Microbulbiferaceae > Microbulbifer > Microbulbifer mixtoriginis (SeqCode). The sequence continues at coordinate 2,895,279 of NZ_CP174289.1, read as the reverse complement.
GACTCAGGCAAGCGTAGTAGCAGGAGTGGGCGGTCATGGAGCCGCCGCAAGCGCAACACCGGCAGGCCAGTCTAAGCCTTGATCAGCATAATTGCCATTTTTTTAGATTTATTGCGCTTTTTTTTATCGAAAGAAACAGATAAAGCAGAAATAATTGCACAGGAAACTATCCAGCGTATGACCCAGGATGAACTGAAGCAGGCTACTGCTCGCGCCGCCATCGACTATATCTCCCCGCGCCTGGAGGCCGATTCCATCGTCGGCGTTGGCACCGGCTCCACAGCCAATTTCTTTATCGACTACCTGGCAGAGATCAAAGGCCAATTTGACGGCACCGTCGCCAGCTCTGAAGCTTCCGCACAGAGACTCAAGGCCCACGGTATCCCAGTCTATGAACTGAATAGCGTGGATGGCATGCAGTTTTATGTGGATGGTGCCGATGAGACTAATCCCGCCCTGGAGCTGATCAAAGGTGGCGGTGCGGCCCTGACCCGCGAGAAAATTGTCGCCGCCTGTGCTGAGGAATTTGTTTGTATTGCCGATGACAGTAAGTGGGTAGAGACTTTGGGCGACTTTCCCCTGCCGGTGGAAGTCATTCCCATGGCCCGTTCGCTGGTAGCCCGCGAGCTGGTAAAGCTGGGGGGAGACCCGGTCTATCGCCAGGGTGTGATTACCGATAATGGCAATGCCATCTTAGATGTGTATAACTTGAAGATCGAGCAACCCAAGGACCTGGAAGACGCAATCAACAATATCACTGGCGTTGTCACTAACGGAATCTTTGCCAAGCGCCCAGCGGATGTGCTGCTGCTCGGCACCAGCTCTGGAGTGAAAACCATCACCGCTGGATAATCTAGAGACATTATGGGAAACAAGAATAAGAAACTGCTGGCGGCACTGTTGGGTGCCGTGACACTGAGCGCGGGCTGTGCCACAAGCCCGCCGAGCAACCTCGATAATATCTGCTCTATTTTTCGTGAGAAGAAGAGCTGGTACCGGGAAGCCAAGGCTGCCGAGGAGAAATGGGGATCACCTGTGGCTGTTATGATGGCCATTCTGCACCAAGAGTCGCGCTTTGTGCATGATGCGCGCCCCCCGCGCACCAAGATCCTCGGCTTTATTCCCGGTCCTCGGCCCTCGGATGCCTATGGCTACGCCCAGGCACTCGGCAACACTTGGCGCGGATATCAACGTTCCAGCTTTAACTATGGCGCCGATCGAGATGATTTTGGCGACGCTATCGATTTTGTTGGCTGGTATAACAATACCAGTGCGCGCCGCTGCCAAATCCGCACTCGCGACGCTTACCACCTCTACCTGGCTTACCACGAGGGGCACGGCGGCTTTAATCGGCGTAGTTTTAAAAATAAAGCCTGGCTCAAGAAGGTTTCCCACAAGGTTTCGGCAAAAGCGCAGCGCTACCAGCAACAACTCAACAGCTGTGAGCAGTCTCTGCCAAAACGCAGGAAGTTCCTCGGCCTGTTTTAGCCCTGAGCCACCGCCGATAAAAATTGCTGCGGTGGCGGGGAATGGCGCCACAGCCGCTCTGAAACTGACTACCCTGAAACTAATGTCTCAGAGTTGATTGCCAACGCTTTCAATTACCGATGGATTCCGCAGCAACACCCAGGCATTTGAGCAGTGTGACTGGGTATTGCTCTGTAGAAGCAAAAGCGCCCCCCAACTTTCAGGAGTGCCCAATGAAATTCCCTTTTAAATATCTCGCTCTTTTCGCCTTGTTGCTCACAGTGCCCTTTGCGACCGCCCAGACAGCAACTTCACAGGCCGAGGCCCCAAAAGTCTCCTTCAGTGAACCTCAGCTCAAGCAGTTTGCTGATGCCTATCGCTCAATCGTGATGTTGAGCCGGGAGTATGCCCCCAAGCTCAAGGCCGCTGCAGATATCAAAGAGGCTGAAGCCCTCAACAAGGAGGCACAGGGCAAGATGGTCGCAGCTATAGAAAAGGCAGGGTTATCAAAGAGTAAATATCAGGAAATTGCCAGCAGTATTAAATCTAATCCTGCCCTACTGGAAAAGGTCAATAAAATACTGCAACAGGGACATAACCAAAAACCGCAGTAATTCCGACACAATATCTCACTGCACCGCCAATCTGCTCAATTAACAAATAATTGGATTTCGTCGCCGGCCACTGGTCGGCGCAACTTTTCAATTGTGCCTACGTGTTTGTGCTAATTCCGGTCAGCTGGTTTTCAGAATAAATAAAATGCTTTATTGGTGAGTATCCGCGAAGAAAAGGCTATTCGATGCTGACTCCCAGCACCCGACAGATCACCGATAAGTTGCTTGTTACCCAATTGCGGTCGAATGAGCCCCAGTCGTGAAGCCGGTAATAGCCATCATTATGGCGTACCCCCTCCTGAATAAACTCCACCTGTGTGCCGTGGCCTGGTAATCCCTTGGCAATAATGTCCTGAACCGTGCGTCGCGGCCACCCGGTTGCCTCTTCCAGGGCTGGATTGTTGGGGCGGGGAATCTGTTCGATCAGATAGGCGATCAACATACGCCGACAAATAGTCGGATTCAGCTGGCTTTCGACGGATGCTGACGGCATCGGGCCACTCCCTCATTGGCATGTTTAGGTTATTCTTATCTTATCTGACTTTTTAGTCTAATTTATAGCCACCCTACGAGACGCTTTATCCAAAAGCTGATCATTGGGTTTGTTGGACCATTTATACTCCCTACGCCTGGAGAAAAACATAGCCAAATGATGGGGGACTTGCTCTTCACGCAAAGAGCGAAGAAAAGTGATATTGCTACGACCACTTACACTCTATCTGATAAGTGGTGGCGATAAATCAATGAACATACGTCTAACTTCGCGGAAAAAGCTACAATAGCTACAGTTTTCATTAGCGCTCCTTTACCGTGCAGCTCGCCAGAGTTGCCCTTTTCTTACACCCGCTGGGGATAAACCTGACTTTCACGCTCGCTTTGCGCATAATCTCTGCTTGCACGTAAAAATTACATCCAGCAAACAAGATCACGTTGAGGGCTGAGACAGTGGAAAGCGAGACTCCCAAACTCCGCGATGCGGACCCAGGTATCCTCGCCGCAGTAGTTCGCGCCCAGCTGGTGGGCGCCCAGGCAGCGGGGCTGGATTGCCAACAGTTGCTGCGGGACAGCGGGATAGATCCCGATCATCTTGAAGATTCCGACAGCCGCATCGGCCGTGAGCAGATGGCCAGTCTACTGCGCCTTGAGTGGGATTTATTGAATGATGAGTCAGGCGGGTTTTTAGCCCGCCCCTGGCTACCGGGTACTTTTGCCATGATGGGCCACGCCTGCATCAGCTGCCCCAACCTGCGGCGAGCTCTATTGCGCTCAGCACGCTTTATCAGCATGGTCAGCGACGACCTGCATATCAAGCTGGTAGAGGATGGCGAAGAGGCCAGGCTGATCATTCATCACAGCAACGAAAAACAGTTGCCTAATCAGATTTTCGTAGAGTCCATTGCCGTTATCTGGCTGCGCTTTTTCAGTTGGCTGATCGATCGCACCATTTTGCTCGAACGGGTGTTATTGGCCTTCCCTCCACCGGATTACAATGAGGACTACTGCGATATGTTCCCGTGCCGGCATTACTTCAACCAGGCTGAAACCTGCCTGGTTTTTAATACCCGCTATTTACAAATGCCGCTGGTGCGGGATGAGCAGCAACTGGCAGACTTTTTATCCAGAGCACCGGAGTGCCTGCTCACCCAATATAAATCTGACCACAGCTTTACCGGTCGTATACGCCGTATGCTGCAACAACAGAACAGTATTGAAAATCTCTCCCTCGACGATGTGGCCGCACGCCTGTTCACCTCCCCGCAAACGCTGCGCCGGCGCCTAAAAGACGAGGGCAACAGCTGGCAGGACATCAAAGACTCTGTACGCCGCGATATGGCCGTGTACCAGCTAAAACAACAGGAAACCGCAGTGGCAGAAATCGCCGAACGACTCGGCTTTTCTGAACCCAGTGCTTTCAATCGCGCATTTAAAAAATGGACCGGCCTCGCCCCCGGCGCCTACCGCGAGAAATTTCGCAGCTGATTGCCAGCATTAAATTTCCAACATTAATGGGCGTTTTTTATCGCTTCACAAAATAAATAGCCCCACAGAAATGTAGGGCTATTTGCTTGCCAAGATTGTGAAAATATCTATTCGGTATTAACCACTCGTACACTAATACGCTCATTGTTCATCGGCTGCGGTGTTGTTTGCCCTGTCTCACTTTCCTGCACAGGTTTAGCGGATCCCATACCGGTGGCCGTCATACGATTAGCCGCAATCCCCTTTTGCAGCAATAGCTCCCGCACAACATCCGCTCTCTCTTGCGAAATTTCCTGCTCTTTAATTTCATTGCCCTCCCCTTGTACATGCCCTTCAATAGCAACCGTAAGCTGTGGGTTTTCCTGCATAATTTGTGCAAGTGCATCAATATCAGCGGACTGGGGATCAAGAATTTTTGCCGTGCCCTTTTCAAACTTCACTCGCAGAATAAATTCCTGGTTCGGGTCCCGATCAAAGCTCTTCAAGTAATCCCGCAAGTTACTAGAGAATTTATCTGGGCCCAGCTGAGCCTGGGCGCTATTCTCATTGGGAGGAGTATCGCCAGCTGGCTGTGAAGGCGCCTCCATAAAGGCCTGTTCCTGTGGAGTCTCAAAAGGTTGGCCTGCCGCTTCCTCCTGCCTACCCTTGTCCATGCACATATTTAAGGCATAGAGGGCAATTAGTACCACTAATAACGGAAAAAACCAGCTGCTAAAACTTACGGGCTTTTTCTTTTCCACATGGCCATGCAGGGCTTGTTCCCGAGGTTCCTGAGGCTTGGCATGGCCATGGGTAACCAGGGCGGCCCCCAGATTATCAAACCCTTTTACATCAAGAGCATCCAGGAGTGCATCAGGGACCTTGTTGCGTAAAAACTCTCTCTGACCAATTAAAAATGAAGCCAAGTCAGAGACGTCCATTTTGTTGGCTTTTACCTGAGCGCCTAGCAGGGCCATCACCAGTGGCAGCACCAACTTTAATAGGTGGCCACCTTCATTACCCGGCAGTTCTGTAGTGGCTACTTTGGTCACTTCTTCGACCCGGGTACCAAATACTTTTTGCAGTATGGCATCACCGACTGGCAGTGAGGCTTCCAACTTTGCCTTATCTGCAAACTGCTGCAAAACACTGGGGAGATCCGCAACTTCAGTGTCCGTAACCATATTGAACAAGTAAGCCATACCAGTTTTACTACTGGCTTTATTCAGCATGCCTGCAAGAACAAATGCAATTCCAGTATCCAGTGCTGACTGACCTTTCTCTGCCGGAAGGTTTAGTGCAGATGCCAGGGTACCGATACCCGAGGTGCCCAGTTGGCTCGCCGCCAGTTCCAGTAGATTCTCTGCCATAGTCAATCCTCACTGCCAGACAACCGCAAGCTAAAGCCACTCTTTAAATGGTGTTGGTGGTGAATCAACCCAGATAAAGGCTTTTTCCTGTGAGCCAAAACCCACAACTAAATTTTTCGGTGGGGCTATTGCGGCTTAAATACAATCTAATCGGCTGCTATTCGCTGGCCGAAAATAAAAAATAAAGCGCCTTATTTGAGTGTACGGCACACCACTCATCGAGTTAGTTTGATTTGGAATAAGTAAAGTAAAAAAATTCGCTGCATTAATTACCTGAGCTGACAACCACGTCACCCCCCCTGGCGTCTTTCATCATTGCGCCGAAACCCCACACAACTATGGTTGTACCCACAATCAAAAATAAAGAGGCCATAACCGTGCCCAGTGAAGCCTATATCTACGATGCGATCCGCACCCCGCGTGGCAAAGGAAAACCCAGCGGCGCGCTGCACGAAGTCAAACCCATCACCCTGCTCTCCAACCTGCTGCGCGAATTGCAACAGCGCAGCCAACTGGATACGACCAGGGTCGATGATGTGGTAATGGGGTGCGTAACACCTGTCGGTGAGCAGGGCGCTGACATCGCCAAGGTCGCCACACTCGGTGCCGGTTGGGACTGGGATATTGGCGGCGTCACCTTAAACCGTTTTTGTGCCTCCGGTGCCGAAGCTGTTAATTTAGCCGCCGCCAAGGTCCGCTCTGGCTGGGAACAGCTTGTAGTGGCCGGTGGCGTTGAGTCTATGTCGCGGGTGCCCATGGGCAGTGACGGCGGTGCCTGGGCTATGGACCCACAAACCGCCATAGAAACAGGCTTCGCGCCCCAGGGCATCGGAGCCGACCTAATTGCCACGCTGGGGGGCTTTTCCAGGGAAGATGTGGATAACTTTGCTCTGCAATCCCAGCGCAAGGCTGCAAGTGCCTGGCAACGTGGTGCCTTCAACAAATCCGTAATCCCCGTGCGGGACCAGAACGGCCTGTTACTTCTCGATCGCGATCAGTTGGTGCGCCCAGAAACCTCCATGGAGGGGCTTGCCAATCTCTCCCCATCTTTTACCGCCATGGGCGACCTCTGCTTCGATAGCGTAGCGATTTCCCGCTACCCCCAGGTGGAAGCTATCGAACACGTACATACCGCAGGAAACTCCTCAGGCATTGTGGACGGCGCCGCCGCCATTCTTATCGGCAGTGAGCAGGCCGGAAAAGACCTGGGCCTGACACCCCGGGCACGTATCGTCTCCGCCGCAGTAGTCGGCACCGAGCCCACCATCATGCTGACTGGACCCGCTCCCTCCGCTCGTAAAGCCCTCAGGGCTGCGGGCCTAAGCGCCCATGACATAGACCTGTACGAAGTCAACGAAGCCTTCGCTGCAGTAGTGCTGCGCTTCCAACATGAATTGGATATCGACCCGCAGAAGATCAATGTAAACGGCGGCGCTATCGCTATGGGTCATCCTCTCGGCGCCACTGGTGCCATGTTAATTGGCACCGTGCTTGATGAATTAGAGCAACGTCAGTTGCGCTATGGCTTGGTCACCCTATGTGTAGGTGGCGGTATGGGCGTGGCAACTATTATCGAAAGAGTCTAGGGGGAAAATATGAAATCTATACGCTTGGAAAGAGACAGCGATAACATTGTCCACCTGATTATGGACAACCCCAATGCCTCCGCCAATGTAATGGATCGGGATTTTACAGACTCACTACAGGCCGCGGTGGAGGAGATAAAACAGTGGGACTATGCGGGGATTATTGTTCGCTCCACTAAAAAAACATTTTTCGCCGGCGGCGATCTCAAGTCCCTCTATGCCGCAAAGAAAAGTGAGGCTCAGGAGTTTTTTAACTCTTGTGAGGCCCTTAAGGCAAACTTGCGCTGGCTAGAAACTCAGGGCAAACCTGTTGTAGCGGCAATCAATGGTGCCGCTCTCGGCGGCGGCTGGGAAATTGCCCTCAGCTGCCATCATAGGATCGCCTTGGAAGAGAACTCAGTAAAAATAGGGCTACCGGAAGTCACCCTTGGGCTGCTGCCTGGTGGTGGAGGCTGTGTACGTATGCCCCGCTTGCTAGGTATTCAAAATGCACTGCCTTTCCTGCTGGAAGGCAAGCAGGTAAAAGCCAAGCAAGCATTGGCAAGTGGTTTAATCCATGAGACAGCCCAAAATGCCGGAGAGCTGCTCAATAAGGCTCGGGACCATATCCTCAGCAACGGTGAACAACCGAGCCTACAGCCCTGGGACCAGCCCGGTTACCGTATGCCCGGCGGTGACGCCAAAAATCCTAAAAATGCCCAGCTGTTGATGATTGCCCCCGCCATGCTGGAAAAGAAAACCCACGGCTGTATGCCCGCTCCTGAAGCGATACTGGCGACGGTTATCGAGGGCGCCCAAGTGGATTTCGACACCGCCACGCGTATCGAATCGCGTTACTTTGTCGACCTCACTTGCGGTCAAGTAGCAAAAAATATGATCGGCACCTTCTGGTTTGCTCTTAATGCGCTGAAGGCCGGCACCTCTCTCCCACCAGCCGCACGCGAATCGAAAACCACAGCTATCAAAAAGATCGGCATACTCGGGGCCGGAATGATGGGTGCCGGCATTGCCTATGCCTGTGCCAGCAAGGGCATTGAGGTTGTGCTGAAAGACATTTCCACCGAGGCAGCCTTAAAAGGTAAAAACTATGCAGAAAAGGCCCTGCAAAAACGTCTGGAGCGCGGCCGAACAGACGAGGCACACGTACAGACTATCCTGTCTCATATTCACCCAACAGAGAATGCCGCCGACTTGAGAGGTTGTGAGTTGATCATTGAAGCAGTGTTCGAGGACCGAGAGTTAAAAGCCGAAGTTACCCGCGAGGCAGAAGCCCAACTGGATAGCAGCGCTGTCTTCGCCTCCAACACCTCCACACTACCAATTACCGGCCTGGCTCAGGCCTCTGCTCGGCCAGATAACTTTATCGGCCTGCATTTTTTCTCCCCGGCAGACAAAATGCCGCTGGTGGAAATCATCTGTGGTAAGCAAACCAGTGAAGAGACTTTGGCCCAGGCTTTCGCCTTCGTTTTACAAATCGGCAAGACGCCGATTGTTGTTAACGATAGCCGAGGCTTCTTCACCTCTCGGGTCTTTGGCTGCTTTACCAATGAGGGAATTGGCATGCTTGGCGAAGGGATAAATCCCGCCACGATTGAAAATGCCGCATCCCTGGCCGGATTCCCAGTAGGGCCTCTAGCTGTGAGTGATGAGGTCTCTCTCACCTTGATGGGAAAGATTCGCCAACAGACGATTAACGACCTGCAGAAGGAGGGTAAAAGTGTCCCCACACATCCTGCAGAATCTGTAATTGATCATATGCTGGAACTTGGCCGCGCCGGCAAGTTGGCGGGTGGCGGTTTTTACAGCTATCCAGAAGGGGGTAAGAAACACCTTTGGCAAGGCCTGCAGCAGGAGTTTCCAGCGGCCAAACAACCCCCTGTTGAGGATATCAAGGAGCGCCTGTTATTTATCATGGCCATAGAGACACTGCGCTGCTACGAAGAAAAAGTGCTACGCAGCGTGCGAGAGGCCAATATCGGCTCAATTTTTGGTATTGGTTTTCCTCCCTGGACCGGCGGAGCCCTGCAATATATTAACCAATATGGCGTTGAAGCTTTTATACAGCGCGCCCAAAAACTTACCGAAACCTACGGGGACAGATTTTCTCCCCCGGAAACATTAATAGCACTCGCCGAGTCCAAGGAGGAGTTGAAGGATACCCATTAGTCACATAAAGACTACGAAGTCGCTGATGAGCGAGAAGACTCAGCAGAATTAACGGGGCTGCCACGGCCGGGCAGTCCCGCAATTGCACAAATGCGAAGAGTCTACAATTCCAGATAATAAAAACGAATGTTGGAGTTCAGAATGATACCGAGAACCGTTTACAACGAAGACCACGAGCATTTTCGCGATACCGTGCGAAAGTTCCTCGAAAACGAGGCCATCCCCTTTCACAGTCAGTGGGAGAAAGATGGGCAGGTCGATCGTGCTCTTTGGAATAAGGCCGGTGAAATGGGCTTTCTCTGCCCTCAAATCTCCGAATCCTACGGCGGCCTTGGGCTGGACTACGGCTATAACTCTATTATTGATGAGGAAATCGCCCGTGCAGGTCTTTCTGGCATCGGCTGGGGGCTGCACTCCAATATTGCCGTACCCTACATTATTAATTACGGCAGTGAAGAGCAAAAAAAGGAGTACTTACCTAAATGTATCAGCGGTGAAATTGTAACGGCCATCGCCATGACAGAGCCCGGCGCGGGTTCCGATCTGCAAGGAGTAAAAACAACCGCAATCAAGCGTGGCGATCACTATCTACTCAATGGTTCCAAGACATTTATAACCAATGGCCAGCACGCCGATCTAGTTATCGTTGTTGCAAAAACAGACCCCAGTGAAGGGGCTTCCGGAGTAAGCCTGTTATTGGTTGATGCCAAATCGGAAGGATTCAAAAGAGGCAATAATCTGGAAAAAATTGGCATGAAGGCTCAGGATACCTCCGAGCTTTTCTTTGATGATGTCAGAGTACCCCAGGAGAATTTACTGGGAGCTGAAGGCCAAGGTTTTGTCTACCTAATGCAGGAATTACCACAGGAAAGACTCAGTGTAGCTATTTTTGCCATTGCCAATGCGGAAGCAGCATTAGGGTGGACTATTGACTATGTACGAGACCGCAAAGCCTTTGGAAAACCTATAGCCGCGTTTCAAAATACACAGTTCAAACTGGCGGAACTGGACAGTGAACTCTCTGCCCTCAGAGTCTTTGTGGATCGTTGCCTGGAACTCCATTACGAGAAAAAGCTTGATGTAGCCACTGCAGCAAAAGCCAAATTACTCGCTACCGACTTCCAATGTAAGATGCTGGATGAGTGCGTTCAGCTCCATGGTGGATTCGGCTATATGTGGGAGTATCCTATTGCCCGTTCCTGGGCTGACGCCAGGGTACAACGTATTTATGCAGGAACGAATGAAATCATGAAACTCATTATTTCCCGTGAAATTCTCCGTGACAACTAAGCGCAATAACCCGGCGGCCTACACTACCGCCGGGTTCAACCCGCCACTGTATTAATAAGAGAACAATTAATCGCCGATCGAATTTACGATTTCATCTACACCAATCTCTATTTGCTATCAACTAATAAATAAAACTCTTCCACAAAATTCGTTCATACTTGTCATATAAAAGATTAATTGCATGTTTAACTTCTGAAAATTTCTTTACGTAAACCTCCAAACAATAATATATAAAATAAGCAATGAATAAATCTATCACCCCCCTGCAAGGCCTACGTATACTCGATTTCACCACCCTGCTTCCAGGTCCATACGCCACTATGTTATTAGCGGACATGGGTGCGGAGGTTCTACGTATAGAGTCGCCGAATCGTCCGGATATGCTTAGGGGGCTTCCTCCTATGATCGACAGTGAGGATCCCGTTTCCGCAGCTCATGCAACAATTAATCGCAACAAAAAATCTTTGTCTTTAGATTTAAAAAGCCATGAAGCAAAAAAAATTATTGAAAAACTACTTTCTGAATACGACATTGTCATTGAACAATTCCGCCCAGGAGTCATGGATAAGCTTGGTTTTGGCTATGAAGACCTCAGTGATATACGCACAGATATTATCTATTGTTCAATCACCGGATACGGACAAGATGGCCCTCTTAAAATGCGTGCTGGGCATGATATCAATTATCTTGCACTCTCAGGGCTCGCCAGCTATTCCGGTCGGCAGAGCAGCGGACCCAGTCTGAGTGGTATGCAAGTTGCCGATATTGCCGGCGGATCCCACCATGCAGCCATGGCAATTCTTGCCGCCGTGTATCACCGCCAACAAACAGGCAGCGGTGGCTATATCGATATCAGTATGACCGACTGTGCCTATGCTTTGAATGCCATAAGCGGAGCCAGTGCTCTCGCAAATGGTGGAGATCCTAAGGTGGAAATGGAACTGCTTAACGGTGGAAGTTACTATGATTATTACCGTACAGCCGATGACCGCTATCTATCCGTTGGTAGCCTTGAACCTCAGTTTGCCAAAGCTTTCTTTCAAGGAATTGGGCATCCGGATTGGATGGTTCGGGTACTAGAGAGCGATCAGCAAGAGAGCTTGAAACAAGATATCTCCGAGGTTATACAACAACGTAAGCTGAGTGAATGGATTAATATTTTCTCTGATCTCGACGCCTGCGTTGAGCCTGTTCTCAACTTTAGTGAAGCAACAGAAAGTAAATTATTCAAAGAGCGGCAAATGGTTGTAAACGCAAAGACCAAAAGTGACAGCCCTCTCCTACAGATCAACACGCCCTTCAAGTTTAATGGAAAGAAAAATATACAACACCAAGCAGGCTCCAAACTGGGTGCCGATAGCCGATCCCTACTGAGCTCACTAGGGTTTAACACTAAGGACATTGACCGACTAATTGCTCAAAAAGTTATCGTTTAGACCAACTCAAAAAACTGCCAGAGGAATAACATGATCCAGAATCGCCCGAATATTCAGATGCATAAGAAATATTTGCAGTAAAGCAGTGAAAGGTATTCGCTGAAGAACTGCTAAGCCCACAATTCAAGTCGTATTTACATCCTTCGGAGATCTTGAGGTTTTGATCAATTGTAAATGGTAGCAGTCAACTTTAAGGACTCTTAGGGTTTATGCCCCCTATGCTATTTCTCACTTAAATAGCGTCAATCAATAGGCAAAATAAAGCAACTATAACAATCCTAAATAGTGAACACACACAGTACACTATAATCATAAAATCAATGACTTTGGCGTAAAAGCGTAACTTCAATCTGCGATGAACTACTAAACTTTAGAAGTTATGAGACCTGAAAAGCATACAAGTAGCTTTACTCTTAACCAAATATAACCTTTTGACAAAAACTGTATTCCAAAAAGGCTTTCCTTTTGAAAACGCTACGATTAATACTCGGCGACCAGCTCAACCATAAGCACTCTTGGTATAAATCAAGCAGTCCAGATATTTTCTACCATATTGCCGAGATACGACAGGAGACAGATTACGCCATTCATCATATTCAAAAAGTGGTTGCCTTTTTTGAATCCATGCAAACGTTTGCCGAGTGGCTGAAATCACATGGTCATCAAGTCATTTACTATCAGATTGACTGCAAAGAAAATCGACAAAATCTTAAAGAAAATATTCAACAAATAGTTGCTCAGCTAGATATTCAGAGATTTGAATATCAACTACCTGATGAGTATCGTCTTGAAGAGCAACTAAATACAATAGTTCAAGAATTGCAGATAGAGTATAAATCCTATGACACAGAACATTTTCTAACCACCAGAAACTACTTGAAGGATTTCTTTAGGGGAAAGAAAACTCTCTTAATGGAAAGCTTCTATCGCCATATGCGCAGGGAAAACAATATACTTGTCGATGAAAAGGGGGATCCTGAAGGAAACCAGTGGAATTTTGATAAAGGGAATCGAAAAAAATGGAGTGAAGCCCCTCAAATTCCCCGACAATACCTATTTCGAAAGAATGTGGAAAAAACACTTAAACGTATCCAAACCGCAAAAATAAAAACCATTGGTTCTATTAACGCCAAGCATTTTACCTGGCCAACAAGTAGAGAAGATAGCCTCAAAGTCCTTAACCATTTTTGTAAATATCTTTTACCACACTTCGGCGATTACCAGGATGCGATGGACCCCAACGAGGCCTACCTTTTTCATAGCCGCCTGAGTTTTTCTCTTAACTGCAAATTACTATCCCCCAGTGAAGTTATCAATCGCACTATTGATCATTGGAATTCCAACAAGAAGGAAATTCATATGAATCAAATAGAAGGGTTTGTCCGGCAAATTCTTGGCTGGCGGGAGTATATGCGCGGTATTTATTGGCAAGAGATGCCAAACTATACGAAGATCAACAAACTACAAAATCATAATTCTCTGCCCAATTTCTATTGGACAGCGCAAACGGATATGTACTGCCTTAAAAGCGCTATCAAAAACAGCCTTGAGCATGCCTATGCCCACCACATTCAGCGTTTAATGATAACTGGTAACTTTGCCCTTTTAACACAAACCGACCCAGACCAAGTAGATGCATGGTATTTAGGGATATATATCGATGCTATTCAGTGGGTAGAGTTACCGAACACTCGCGGTATGAGTCAATATGCCGATGGCGGACTGGTCGCAACAAAGCCTTATATAAGCAGTGGCTCGTATATCAATAAAATGAGCAACTATTGTGATAACTGCCGATACGATGTAAAGAAGAGAGTTGGTGAAGATGCATGTCCCTTCAATAGTCTTTATTGGAATTTTCTCTTAGAAAAGCGGAACTATTTTAAGAAAAACCCAAGAATGTCTATGATGCTCAGCCTCTTAGATAAATTGACAACGAAGGAAAAAAAAGATATCCAAGCTCAAGCCAATAGTTTCATAAATTCTTTAAGCTGCAATTAGAAAATCCTCTCTTTTGCTCTAGCCAAAAGGCTTAAATAAAATAACCTCGCAACCATCAACACTGCAGGCAGCACTTTCACTTATAAAATGGTTTTCAAAAACACGAAACAATAAGGGCAGGAAAAGAAAGGAAAAAAATAATAGGAGGTAAAAAATTTAAATTAACCCAAGATACAATACAAAAGACCATACGTATGGTACCTCGGGCTAACTCAATGTGTGCTAACTGTGGTCCATAGCGCTATTTAAACATCAGCTCTGGATTCACCATAGTTTTCATTTCCAGCACATTACCGTTCGGATCTTCGATAAAGAAAGTTTCCTGTTCGTACTCACTGCCAACGAAGCGACGATATGGCTTATCCAAGTACTCCAGGCCAGCAGCTTCGATACGAGCTTTCAGGGCTTGGAATTCATCATCCGGCAGGTGAATACCGAAATGGGGAACAGCTACCGCTCCCATATCAACCTTATGGCGTACGTTCGGCAGCTTCTCTTCACTCTGATGCAAAGTAAGTTCATTGCCCCAGAAATCGATATCTACCCAGCGCCCTTCTTCGCTGTTTCCAGTTTTACAGCCAAAAACGCCACAGTAAAATTTCTTGGCTACCTCAAGATCCCCTGCGGGGATTGCAAGGTGCAAGCAATTGGATTTCATAAAACCTCCCACTCCCGGCCGCTCTTCTTCATCCCGCTGATTGACATATAATCACAAGCCAACACCCTGGGGGATAGATTTCTCAAGCAACCAATTGGTACATACGGGGTATAGCGACCCCAATTTATTATTTACGCCACCAGGGCCGATCAAGGGCTTCCCAGATGACTCCGGATAACAAGGCAGCTGCCAGAGCCCCGAGAGACACATATTGCACCTATTTATAGGGCGGTTCGTGAGTCTCTCCCACCAAGTGCTCAAAAAAACAACAGAAGGCGTAATCAGGTCACTACTAACCGGCAAGCCTTGAAATATCCTCCTAATTGAGCGCAGTACTTTAACACATGTGTTGCTGGGAAGAACTGACTCTGATTAATAACGAAGTTACTCACAAGTCACTCCTACATCAGGGCCCACTATTAAAAGAAAGCCTTACATAGAATCTTCATTATGCACCTCAATGGTGCATGTTAGTAGGATGACTCGTGCACAAGGTGTACTCAGCTCCGCTTGATACAGTTCCCTCCAGGTCTTTCCACAACGCTTTGCCTTACAAACTCTTGCACCTTATTAGTGCTCCCTATACCGCCTGGCGCCCTATTTGCAGGCAGCAGGTATTGGTCCACAGCCTTTCCTTATTAAAAGTACCGGTTCTCGTAACCAAAAATCAGGCCAGCCCTTCAATAGGTCTTTTTCCCGGTTGTAGGCTTACCCAACCGCTAAAAGGTATTTAGTTTTTATTTTTAAAAATTTATTAGTACTTCATTGCTTTAAGGCTACTCACCTAGAGGCTATTGCTGAAAAAAAATACTGGAAAACACTCGGTAAACTCGGGTATATTCCGCGACTATTTTTTAACCAACTGCCGACCCAAGTGTCGGCCGCCAGTGCGGTTTCCGCCTGTCGCTGTAACAGAGGTAATACAATGAAACCAACCAAGCCCCTGCTACTACTGGCCTCCGGCCTGTTGTCTGTAGCTGCCCAAGCAGAAATGACTTGGAGCGATAACAGCCTCAGCCTGTTGTATGGCCGCGACTATGAAATGAACTACAGCCTGACCACCGATGATTCCGAGCGCTCTGTAGTGACCTTTGAACACGCCAGTGGCCACAGCTGGGGAGACCTGTTTATCTTTGCCGACTATCTGCATTCAGAAGATGGTTCAAAGGAGCTCTATTCAGAAATTTCTCCTCGTCTGAGCCTGGGGAAGCTCAGCGATCGTGAACTGGCTTGGGGGCCGGTAACCGACGTATTAGTGGCAACCACTGTAGAGCTGGGCAATATGGATGACCCCGATCACCTCACAGCCACAGGCCCGCATTTCACCAACGTTCTGACAGGTCTCGGTTTCGACCTTGCAGTTCCGGGTTTTTCTTTTGTCCAAGTAAACGCCTACCGCCGCGATAACGATGACAAGGCCAGCAACGAGCAGCTGACCCTGGTTTGGGCCATGCCATTTACCCTGGGAGACTCCAGCTTCGTATACGACGGTTTTATCGATTGGACCAGCGCCGCAGAAAATACACACCCAAGTATGAATTTCACTTCCCAGCTCAAATGGGACGTGGGCGCCAACTGGGGTGAGCCGAAAGCCCTGTATGCCGGTATTGAATACGTGCATTGGAATGACAAATTTGGGTTCAAAGATGGAACCTTTAATACCGACTCCAACGAGCGCAATGTTAACCTGCTAGTAAAGTACCACTTCTGATATGAAACCCTCTGATATCCAAACATCAGCGACCCCAGGGTCTGGTATTCCCCAGGCGGCTGGCGACGCCTCTTTATTGGAAAAGCTGTTCAAGCTGTCTGAGCGTCAGACAAATGTTCGCCGGGAAGTGATTGCCGGTGTGACCACTTTCCTGACCATGGCTTACATCATTTTTGTAAACCCCAACATCCTGGCGGCGGCTGGTATGGATAAGGGCGCCGTGTTTATGGCGACCTGTCTTGCTGCTGCGATCGGCTGTCTAATTATGGGGCTGTACGCCAACTACCCCATCGCACTGGCGCCGGGAATGGGCCTCAACGCCTTCTTCGCCTATGTAGTGGTGGGCGAAATGGGCTATAGCTGGCAGGTTGCCCTGGGTGCAGTGTTTATATCAGGGGTAGTGTTCCTACTGCTTAGTATCTTTAAGTTGCGGGAATGGATAATCGACAGTATTCCCACCTCCCTGAGGCAGTCGCTGGCAGCCGGTATTGGACTGTTCCTGGCGATTATCGCCCTGAAGAGCTCAGGGATCGTGGTTGCCAGCCCCGCCACCCTGGTGACCCTGGGGGACCTTAAGTCTGTTGAAGCTATGCTGGCTGCTCTGGGCTTCTTTATTATTGTGGCTTTGTCCTACCGCCGTATGCTCGGCTCGGTAATGATTGGCATTCTCGCAGTTACCGTTATTGCACTTGCTATTGGTAAAGTAGAGTTCACCGGCCTGGTCTCCGCACCACCGAGCCTGGCGCCCACCTACCTCGAACTGGATATCGCCGGGGCATTTGAAGTGGGTATGATCAGTGTCATCTTCGCCTTCCTGTTCGTAGACTTGTTCGATACTGCCGGCACTCTGCTGAGTGTCTCCGACCGCGCCAAGCTTCTCGATGAAAACGGTAAGTTGCCGGGCATGGGCAAAGCCCTGATGGCAGACAGCTCCGCTTCTGTAGTCGGTTCTGTTCTGGGTTCGTCCACTACTACTTGTTACGTTGAGAGCACCGCGGGCATTACCGCAGGTGGACGCACCGGTCTGACTGCAGTGGTCTGCGCTGGTCTGTTCTTGCTGGCAACCTTCTTTTCCCCGCTGATCGGGATGATTCCCGCTTATGCGACTGCCGGAGCTCTGCTGTATGTCGGCGTCCTGATGACCTCCGGTCTGTCTTCCATCGACTGGGATGACATCACCGAAGCCGCTCCGGCGGTGATTGCGGCAGTAATGATGCCGTTATCATTCTCTATTGCTCACGGTATTGCTCTGGGCTTTATTGCCTACGCAGTCATCAAAACACTGAGCGGGCGCAGTAAAGACGTCAGCATCAGTGTCTACGTGTTAGCGGCTCTCTTTATTGCCAAGTTCGCCTTTTTCTGAGGGGTACACAGATGAAAAAGCATTTTATCAGCGCACAGCAACTGCTGATTGATTCCTACGCGCTTGCCGAACAAATCTATCAGAGCGGCTTCCGCCCTAATTACATCGTTGGAGTATGGCGTGGCGGCGCTCCGGTAGGTATCGCAGTACAAGAATTGCTTCATGTGATGGGTGTGGATGCGGACCATATCGCAATCCGAACTTCCTCCTACCTCGGTATCGGCGAGCGCGACAAGAAAGTCCGAGTGCATGGTCTGAACTACCTGATTAAGCGCCTTGAGTCCCACGACTCCCTACTGATCGTTGACGATGTACACGATTCCGGCCTGAGTATTGAACAAACAATTGAAGACCTGCGCGCAGCCTGTAAAAAGAACACGCCAGAGATTCGTATTGCAACGCCTTACTACAAGCCGAAAAACAACAAAGCGAAGCGCGAGCCGGATTACTTTATCCACAAGACTGAAGAGTGGCTGGTATTCCCTCATGAGATCGATGGCCTCACCCGGGAAGAAATCCTGGAGAACAAGCCTGAACTCGCCCCTTACGTTGACCGGATTGCTACTGCAGTCTGATCCTCTTTGTTACCGGGGACTCAAGTCCCCGGTACTTCCCCTTCTTTATCATTGAATTGTCAGTATCCTTAAGACTCCTCTCTCTCCACCTCTTCCAGTCTAATAACTACGCTAGAACCGACAAGCTACAATCAAGCCCCATACTTCAAACCTTTCTCAAAAGCCCCCACTTATGCAACTAAAGTTAGTTTTAGGCAATTTATTAAATAGAAAAGTTGGTCCAGAATTGGGAGGGCCTTAAATAAATTCACAATGTATCTTTAGGGCTTCAAGTGGTAACAACGAACTATTTAAAGATTGTCTAAGATAACTGTCCCAATTGTCGGAAAATAAAAATGAACGACAAGCTCGCAGGGCTCAGCCAAACACAACTCGATGCACACTGGATGCCCTACACCGGTAACCGGCAGTTCAAACGAGACCCACGAATTATTACAGCCGCTGATGGATGTTATTTCACCAGCGCTGATGGTCGCCAGATTTTCGATGGCCTTTCAGGCCTGTGGACCTGTGGCGCGGGTCATAATCGAAAAGAAATCGCCAAAGCCATTAACCAGCAGTTGGAGACTCTAGACTTCGCCCCCTCCTTTCAGTTTGGCCACCCCGGCTCCTTCAAGTTGGCGGAACGAATCACTCGCTTAATGCCGGAGGGCCTCAATCGGGTATTTTTCACCAATTCCGGCTCTGAAGCAGTGGAGACCTCGCTGAAGATCGCCCGTGCCTATTGGCGCAAAAGAGGGCTGGCCAGCAAGACCAAACTGATTGGTCGAAGTAAGGGATATCACGGAGTGAATTTTGGTGGAGTTAGTGTCGGCGGCATCGGAGCCAACCGAGCCATCTATGGTCCGGCGCTCTCCACCGCTCACCTTCCCCATACACTACTGCCGGAAAATCGCTTTAGTCGCGGACAGCCTGAATATGGGGCACACCTTGCCGAATCACTATTAGAAATTATTGAGCTACACGATGCTAGCAATATTGCCGCTGTCATCGTTGAGCCAATGGCTGGCTCCGCCGGTATTTTACCCCCACCAGAAGGTTACCTACAGCGACTTAGGGATATTTGCGAGCAACACCAAATCCTGCTGATTTTCGACGAAGTAATCACCGCATTTGGCAGACTGGGCACTGCCACAGGTGCAGAGCTTTTTGGCGTAGTTCCAGATATTATCAACATCGCCAAGCAACTCACTAACGGAGTCATCCCCATGGGAGCCACGGTGGTGCAGCAAACGATCTATGAGACGTTTATGCAGCAAGGAGGAGCCGACTACCAGTTGGAGCTACCCCATGGATACACTTATTCAGCGCACCCAGTAGCCTGTGCAGCAGCACTTGCGACCTTGGATCTTCTAGAGAGAGATAACCTTTTCAAGCATTCAGCAGAGCTTGCCTATCTTCTGGAAGAATATATACATCAGCTGAGCAACTTGCCTCTGGTTTACGATATCCGCAACTGTGGCCTAGCCGCCGCGCTAACGATTGAGAGAGCCCCAGGGGAGCCCTTATTACACCCATTCCGCATTGCCTTAAAGATGTGGGAGAAAGGCTTTTATGTTCGTTATAGCGGAGACACCATTCAATTGGGCATGCCATTTATTACACGCCGTGAAGAGATTGATGGACTGGTAAACGCCCTCGCTGAGTCTGTTCTTGAAGTTGCTAACGGTCAATAGCGTTTTTATTCTGTTAGCGGCTCCCCCCTTGCTAAACAGCAATTCACCCCATAAGAACACCCCCTTAACGCTCAAGCCCGATTAATAAAATAATCCCGAATCTACATGGGATATAATTTTGAAGACTAACCCACTTTAACCGCTTTTTATTTGGGTCATTTCATCTATTTATTGTATAGCACCAATAGTAAGATTCTCGGTGCATACATTGCGGACCAATATAGAATCACAGCAATAACAACTAACCGATCGGTGAGACCACCATGATCAACCAAACCAAGATTAAAAGATTAAGACTTATTACCACTCTCTTGTGCAGTATCATGTTCGCTGCCTGTGAGCAAAAGCCAGGTAGTACAGAAGCCGCACAAACTTCTACAACAAAACCTGTAACAAGAGCGGAGATCGCGGGGCTATCTGAGAAATATGCAAAGCTGAGAAAACAGCAAATTGCAGAAGTAGATTACCAACTGAGTATTCATCTTGATCGCAACGGAGACAATTTTTCCGGCACAGTTGTAACTGAAATTGAATTCAACAAACCCTTACAACAGCCTCTAACTGTCGATTTCTCTGGAGGTACTGTTGAAACTGTACAGGTGGATAACCAAAAGACTCCTTTCAGTTACAATGGACATTTTATTCGTATTGATAATACACAGCTACCCAATAAGAAGCATACAATTACAATAAATTATCGACATCCTTATTCAAATAATGGGTCGGGTTTATACCGATTTAAAGACGCTGTAGATGGTAGAGTCTATTTATATACTGATTTTCAACCCTATGACGCCAACCGCCTTTTCCCACATTTTGACCAACCAAACCTTAAAGCTCGCTATACACTAGATGTCACAGCGCCAAAAGAGTGGGTAGTAATCAGTGCGGAGCGTGAACATAGAGTAGAGCACGAGGGTGAAATAAAGCATTGGTTTTTTCCACAAACTCCAAAGTTCTCATCCTACATATTCTCATTACACGCTGGGCCCTACCATATTTGGGAGGATAACACCAAAGGTATCCCTCTACGCCTGATGGCCCGCCAGAGCCTGGCACAATATGTTAAAACCGAAGACTGGTTTACCTTCACCAAGCAGTCCTTTGCATTTTTTCAACCCTATTTTGGAATAGATTACCCCTTTAATAAGTATGATCAGATCCTGGTACCCGACTTCAATGCGGGTGCCATGGAAAATGTGGGGGCAGTCACTTTTAATGATGCCTACGTATCTCGTGGAGAAAAAACCCAGGCCCAGCGTATGCGCTTGGCCAATGTTATTGCTCACGAATTGGCACATCAGTGGTTTGGCAATCTAGTGACCATGAACTGGTGGGACGATCTTTGGCTAAATGAAAGTTTTGCCACTTATATGGCCAACCTATCTTTAGCAGAGAACAGTGAATTTTCCAATGCCTGGGAAAATTTTTATCTTGGTACTAAACAGTGGGCTTATTACTCCGATCAAAGGCCCACTACTCATGCCATCCAGCTACCAGTAAAAAATACCGAAGAAGCTTTTAGCAATTTTGATGGTATTACCTACGGCAAAGGGGGCTCTATACTCAAACAATTACCCTATTTCCTCGGTAAAGAAAAATTTCGTCAAGGCGTTAGCAGTTACCTGAAAGATTTTTCTTACAAAAATTCTACACTTGATGATTTTATTAATCATCTGGGCAAGGCCGCCAGCATCAATCTGGAGGAATGGCAACAACAATGGCTTTATCAAGCCGGTCTTAACACTATTGAAGCAAGTTTCGAATGTGAAAATGATCGGATTACCGACCTTACTCTGACACAGACAGCTCCAGATGATTACCCGACGCTACGCGAACAACGCACTCAGCTCGGTTTCTATCGTATGGATGGGGGGATTATGAAACGCTATGCCACCCTGTCGGTAAGGTACAGCGATGCATTAACCAAAGTAGAGAGTGCTAAAGGGTTATCCTGCCCTCAAATTCTCTATCCTAACGAGGAAGATTGGGCTTTTGCCAAGGTAACTCTTGACTCAATCACATTGAAAAATATGGCTCAATACCTCCATGCCATTGAAAATCCTTTCACCCGTCTTATGCTTTGGCAAAGCCTATTCGACAGCGCCTATGATGCAAAAATCCCCCTTGATGAATACATCAGTTTTGTTATTAATAATGGTGTCGCCGAACAAGATATCAGTGCTATACGACTCAATGCGCGCTATTTAAATTATGTCCATAGTTATCTAAACCAAGTTCCTATTGATCAACAGCGCCGTAGTAAAATTCTAAAAACCATGGAGGATTTTGCGTGGGAGCGGCTACAGCAGGCACCTGCAGGCAGCGATCAACAAAAGACTTGGTTTGAGCTATTTACCGAAATAGCTCATTCGAACAGCGCGCTCAACAATGCCAAACTATTACTGATGGGTGAGCTCTCAGTTAAAGGACTGAACTTAGATCCGGATATGCGCTGGGATTTAATTCACCTGCAAAATCGCTATTTATATTCTGATTATGAACAAGCTATTGTCCGTGAACTAAGCAAAGATAGCTCAGACAGATCAAAACTGAATGCCATTGCTGCCGAAGTAGTAAGACCTTTACCAGAAATCAAACAAAAATGGTTAGAAAACCTAATTCAGCACAGGGTTAACTTCAAGTTAAGTGAACTGCGCAAGGCCTCTTATTCTCTATTTAAAGATGAACAAATCTCCCTATTTAATAATAACAGCGAAAAAATCCTTTACGCACTGGAGCAAATTAATAATGAGGATTCCTCAGAGCTAATCAGTAGCTACACCAATATTTTTCCCCTAATGTGCTCAGATGAGGGCGCTCAAAAAATAAGCACCATTCTTGAAGAAAACCCTCAATTTAAGCCCACACTGGTTAAAGCATTAAAAAATCACCTCTACACCAGTGAACGATGTATCAAAATGGGGCAAGCTTTACTCATCAAGGATAAAGGATAAAGGATAAAGGATAAAGGATAAAGGATAAAGGATAAAGGATAAAGGATAAAGGATAAAGGATAAAGGATAAAGGATAAAGGATAACATCGGATTCTATTTTTATAGATGTCCTGTAGAGTGCACAAAAAAATAAAAGAATCAGTACTATAAGAATATTTAAGGGCCTATGGGCCCTTATTTATTGAACTCGCCTTCCAATGGATAAATGCCTATAAATCAATGAAAACAATTACTACCCAACATAATTTAGACCTGCATAAATTAAACCTCAATGGTATCTATACTTAAAATAACAAAGGCATCTCTATGTATATAGCGGTTCAAAAAGACGATCTATCAGATGGTACCGTCGTAGAGTTATTGGCGCAGCACCTAAAAGAAATGCAACAGCACTCCCCCCCTGAAAGTGTGCACGCCCTCAAACCAGAAGAGTTAGTTGATCCCAAAATCACCTTCTGGAGCGCAAAGATCAATGGCGTTCTAGCAGGCTGTGGCGCCCTCAAGGAAGTCTCCTCTACTCTGGGAGAAATCAAGTCAATGAAAACCAGCCAATCTTTCCTACGCAAAGGTGTCGCTAAAGCAGTATTACAGGAGATAATAAATGAAGCCAGAAGACGGGGTTACAGTGAGGTAAAGCTTGAAACTGGTAACAGGTTAAATTTTGCTCCAGCAATAGCACTTTACTATCAAAATGGCTTTAAATCCTGCGGGCCATTTTCCAACTATAGAGAGGATCCACACAGTCTATTTTTTACAAAAAAACTTAGGCTGTAAGCAAGCTTTACCATTTAACTCAAGGAGAGATACAAACATATGCCTTACTCTAGAAGAGATTTTTTAAAAATTATCGGAGCGGCACCATTTATACTCGGTGGAATGGAGGGGAAAGCTGGAACATGGCAATCTGCCCATAAACTACGATTCATTAAACTACCAGACTTAAAAACAGCCGTTCAGGAAATATACCCCTCTGTATTCTTTGGAGAAATCTATATTTCAGGTGGTTTTATTCCATCATCTAATTCCATATTTTACGGTCTAGCCCCTACAGATCGCACCTATATATTCTCACCCCAAACCAAAACTTGGCGAGATGGTCCACCACTCCCAGAAGCTATACACCATCTAGGTATGACTGCAAACTCCAAATATCTTTATGGCATTGGAGGTTTCAATGGAGTAAAAAACAATGCTTGGCAGGCCAAGGCTACTGTTTATAAGCTGTCCAACAGTGAAGATATCTGGACCTCTGGGCCCCGCTTGCCGGCTCCCATGGCCGAAAGCATCTATGCCAACACATCAAAAGGCATCCATATTATCGGTGGAAAAACACCTAACGACCAACTTAAAAATAGCGATGCGAAAAATCATTATATATTGATAGACAATGCCAACTGGGAAACTGCAGCTCCGGCGACTATCAGCCGAAATTCCGCAGCAGGTGCGGCATTAAACAATAGAATCTATGCTATTGGTGGGCGCCAAGCTAGCAATGGAAATAATAAGGCTAGGAATCTCTCCTACGCGGAAGTCTATGATCCCAGCTTGGACAAGTGGAATAAAATAAGACCGCTACCCCAATCACTTGCCGGGCTAACTGCCACACCATTAAAGGGAAAGATAATAGTTACCGGTGGAGAAGCCTTTGGCCCCAACGGTTACTGGAAAACAGGCTCTGCATTTAACTCGATCTGGTCATACAACCCAATTAGTGATCAGTGGAGAAAAGAAATCTCTCTCCCTATGGCTCGCCATGGACACGGTGCTGTTACAATTAACGATTCCATTTATATTATTGGCGGAGCCGCTAAAGTTGGTCCACAAGAGACCTTAGCGTCGACTATAAAAATGAACTGGAAACCACAACCCCTAGATTTGTAATTTTTCGTATAAGCTTGGATTAATTATGCTTAAAAAAAGAGAATATCCCTTTCTACCGTCACAAAAAGGCCCTTATGTACATTCTGTTATCCATGAAAATACGCTCTACATTTCGGGCTTGACCGCACAGGAAACCACTTCTCAGAAAAAAGAATTTTTAGATCAAGCCCAAGAGGTACTCTCTCAGATAGATAATATCCTGGAATACGAGGGGCGGAACAAGTCTGATCTCATTAAGTTAACAATCTTCATAAAGGACATCGAACAGACCAGTAACCTGCGCAAAGCGTTATTTCAGTTTTATGACGGAAACTTGCCAGCCTGTTCACTAGTCGAAGTTTCTAATCTGATTCACCCTGACCTAAAACTAGAGATTGAGGCAATAGCGGCTATGGTATAAGGCCATCAGGGCTAGAATCACCATTCGCCTCCCCTAGGAGGCCCATTACGCTCTACACCGAGATAGCCTATATATCTATCCCGTATCTCCCGCACATACTTAACCGGCTCCCGACCCCGTACATAGCCAAAGCGACTCTGGCGATAGTATTCAGGCTTGGATAACAACAGCATGGCCTGTTCTACATGGCCAAACCATTTATTGGGATCTAATTCCATGCGCTGGGCAAGGGCTATAGCATCACGTACATGGCCATGGCCGGCATTATAAGCAGCCAAAGTAAAGTATATTTTTTGCTCCTGCGAAAGCATCTGTGGGAAGCGTTGATCCAGCCAATCTAGATAGGAGACTCCCGCACGGATGCCATTCTCAGGCTCATAAAGATTATCAACCCCTAATTGGCGAGCAGTACGCGGGAGCACCTGCATCAGACCTTGAGCCCCGGCAAAGGAACGGGCGCGGGGATTGAACTGGCTTTCTTGGTACATCTGAGCAACCACCATGCGCCAGTCACGATCCGTTTTATCCGTATATTTATGGACTATAGGATCGTAGGGTGAAAGTGAATCACTACTACTGCGCAGGCGATTTTCCTGATGGCGAAGAATACGCTTTTTCTCTTTAAAGTACTTATTGTAAGTAACATTAAAAAACAAATCGCGATCGTGTTTATTTAAAAAGTTATTTAATTTTCCCAGCAGTTGGCTTTGATCTGCACGCACAGCCCAGGCTATTTCTCTGACACTGGGCAATTCAGCCACCACCCTAAAATCATCGCGATAAGTGCTCTCGATCGCAACCAGATGAGAATCTGCAATCGTATAGGGAAATAACCCCTGAGCAACGGCATCGATTAAATATTCGGTTGTTGCACCTAGCTGCTCAGATATCTGAAGTGGGGCGATTCCCTGCTCCTGCTGCAATACCACCATCTCTGAGAGACTCTCACGGTAGCTGGTTTGCGGGTTTACAGCCACCATCTTTCCCGACAGCATTTGCTCTAAGGGCACATCTCCTTGCAGGGAGATATCTTTGCTGGGAGCAATCAGCTGTTCAGTCACCTCAAGGTAGGGGCGTGTAAAAACGAGCCCCTGCTTACGGCGCATCTCGGTAATCGTCAGTGACGAGGCGATCATATCGCCCATACCTGCCTGCAGGGCATCTGCTAAATCCATATCCGCATCGGGCACGACCATACTGAGGCGAAGCTTATGGTCACGAGCAAATTTTTTCAGCAGGTCATAGTCGAACCCCATCAATTCCCCACGCCAAATAAAGTAAGAAGCTGGATGATTACGGGTCAGTACTCGTAGAGTGCCATCCGCTAAAATACCCTTCCAATCCCGCATCATTTTATTGGAGTTTTGCCCGGCCAATACCAGTTCTGCAGTCAGGAATTCATTGAGCTCACGTCGTAGCTCTGTGGCATTGAGACGCACTGCCCAGGCAATATCTCTGCTGGATTCCAGCTGATCGCTGGCAGCGAGCTGCGGATAATCGGGCAAAAGCGCATCAGCCAAATTACTGTCCATCACGGTTGCCTGATACTTACCTGCGACAACAGCATCTAACAATGCGCTGTTTGCCACCGCACCATCCAGGAGCGTGATCTTATAGGCCTGATCTGTATCTTCACTCAAGGTTTCGGCATAGGCACTGCCACGGCGTACGGCTACCTCCTGTAGCGGGCTATTCAAATCACGAAGCGTAATTACTAGTTCATTCACCGTTTGTAGCGGCCGTGTGAACGCCACCTGCGAGCGTCTTTTGGCCGTGCGGGAAAAATTAGTGGCGATCACATCACCTCGGCCTTCTGCCAAAGCGGGGATCAAACCGGAAAAGTTATCCACATAAACCCACTGGGGCCTTAGGTTGCGGCTGTAGGCAAATTTCTCTGCAAGCTCCCGCCACTCTCCCTGCGGCAAGCCAGAACGCGGCAGGGCATCCTCCTCAGGGCCTCGGGTGGCAAGTAAGCGCAAGATGCCTCGCTCCTGTAAGGCGGGTAGGTCTCCGAGTTCCGGGTAGTTCGCAAAAACAATTTCAGGTTCTTTAGTGGGTTCAGCGACGACCTGTTGGGGTTCAACCTGCTGTGATTCTACTTGTTGCGAAGAGCGCTTTTCACAGCTTACTGAACACATAAGAGCGACAATCAGAAAAGTGATCGCGACTATTTTTTTATGCACAGTTCAACCTTATTTCAGCGAAATTGTTATTGTTATCCATCCACTTTTGGACTAACTAGCGAATTAGTGCAGCGTAGAGTATTACTGTCGCCGCAAGGCATCGGCGTCTATAGGTATTTAAAAACAAATTCTGACTTCTGTTCGATGTCTTTCAATAGTTAAAAAGCACCGGGTAAGGCGTCATCATTATAATGTTAGTAGTTAAGTAGTACTCCCCTTTATCAGGAAGAAACCCAACATCAGTAACAATAAGCCAAATCGTACCAGTTTTCCGCAGCCTCAATAAAAAAAGCCCGGCAAACCAAATTGCCGGGCAAATATACGTTGGCGACTATGGGTTGTCTCTTACATCAAGTGACAGCCCCTCTATTATTCTGTGAGCATCTTATTGTTATTAGCTGGATTTAGGCTTGCCCTGTAGCTCCGCCAATCTCATTTTTATTTGTCGGTTCTCCTCCTCATCCGGGAGTTCGAACATCAGCGGCTTTGCCACCCGGGCAAAGTATTCCGCATTTTTCTGTTGATAGAGTTCTTCTGCCAGCCACTGAGCAATATGGAGCTCCCGCGGTGCGCGCTTATAAGCTTCTTCAAGCTTGGATAGATATTCCTCACGGGGATAGCTCAACATTTCCATAGCCATGGCCAGACCAAACCAGTGAGAAGCATTCTGAGGCTCTTTATTCACCAGGTAGTCGAACTCTTCACGGGCCTTTTTCAGGCTGCGTAAATCGCGGGCATCGTTGGGCACCGTGGCCTGTTGATTCACCGTCAGCCAGGCGTGGGCACTCAGGTACCAGGGTTGCCGGCGATCCTTTTTTGGTACACTGGCAAGCAAATGACTGGCCTGCGGAAAATCCCCTATACGCAGATCCGCACTCGCCTTAATGGCAGCCAGCTCAGTGCTGTAGATCCCTGTATGGTAGGAATAGGTAATCAGATCGTCGAGGGCTTGTAGGTTGTAACCAGACTGGGCAATAAAGTTCGCCAGTACATTTACTGCTTCCCGCTTTTGCAGGCGCTTCACTCGAGGTGTTACCTCTTTAAAATCAGCAGGGATATCACCACTGACCACCTCATATTCCCCTGAGTCAAATGCGGCTACATATACTTTTTCAAGCTCTTTTACCGACATTCCCAGGGCTTTCTCCAGTGATTTCACCGGATCTGCACCATCGTTGAAGTCTTTGACAAACTGCTTAAATTCTTCCGCCTTATCGCCCTCCATCATCAACCAGTGGGACAGCAACCAACCGCTGGCATAGATATCGGCTTTCTCCTCGGGGTCGGTATCGTACACCGTTGCACGCAGCAGCCGGTCGAGCGGCATCAAGCCGGCATACATCAGAGTCTGAGCGCGCTCCTGGGGAATTTCGCCCAGTTCATAACGTCCCTTTTTAGGGAAGGACATAGTCGCCATAAATTCGGCAAAGCCCTCGCTATACCAGTAGGGGAAATGCGTGGTATTGCCGTTATAGCTAAGGAAATGGGTATATTCGTGAAAGAGAAATTCACGGGCCTTAAGCTGTTTTTTTACACTGCGGCCATCCAGGTTCACCAGGGCATAACTGCCCTCGGCGGAGGTATCAAACAGGCCGTTGGTCATCTCCGCCAACTCAGCCCCAACCAGACCCGCATAGGTTTTGCGGTCCCCGGCTGCATAAATTGTGAGCTTAGGGACGCTGGGGTCTACCTCCAACAGCTCTATGGCCACGGCGCGATAGCGCTCCAGATCGGCCACCAGGGTTTTTACCGCTTTGGGATCGCCATCGGTAATAACCCGAAAGTTTTTACTGTCTACCTGATACCAGATCTCCTCGCCGAGATAGCGGGATGCAGCATTGGCAGACAGTGAGAAAACGAAAAAAAGTACTAAGAAAACAGCTGAGCGAGAAACCATAGTTCAGGCCACCGAGTCATTGTTGCCGAAGCCCTCCGTGGCCAAATCGTAGAAGCACACATTACCGGTTTTTATTGATCAAAAAAAGATCAACATGAATAAGAAATGAACTTTTTAGGCGATTTTTATGTGACCATCTGGACAAAGTGAATTTAAAAAAGTCGATATAAAAACCTAATGGGGGCAGCGACAAACTACGAGACAAGCGTCTCATTTTTTAATCAAACAGCATACAAATACGCGGCCGGGTTCTATATATTGCGCTCCTGACCAATGTATTAATCATGGTCAAAAAATAAAAATAATTTACTTTGATGAGAGAAAAAAATGAAAACTACACCACTACTGGCGCTGCTTGGCGGCGCTATGATGTCAGCGCATGCCTGGTCGGCCCCTGAATATATTTCCGACCTGGATATTACCTCTTTCGACGGAACGGTACTCGATGCCAACCTGTTTGTGCCGGAAACCCCGGCACCAGCGGAGGGCTACCCTACCGTGATCTTCACCAACAGCTGGGGCTTGGAAAAACGCCAATACCACTTCCAGGCCAAGGAGCTGGCTGAAAATGGATACCTGGTTTTGAGTTACTCCACCCGCGGCTTTGGCCACTCCGGTGGACTGGTGGACGTGGCCGGAGAGAACAGCATTGCCGATGTGGGTGTGCTGATTGATTGGCTCGAATCCAATTACTCCGTGGGCAAACTGGGAATGGCTGGTATTTCTTATGGTGGCGGTATTTCCCTACTAAGCGCCGCGCAAGACTCCCGTATTGATGCGGTTGCTGCGCTGTCCGGCTGGGCCGATGTAGTTGAAGCGCTTTACCCCAATGAAACCGTTAACTTGGTCTGGGGTAGCTTACTTGTCACTACCGCCTTCGATAAAGAAGCTGAACTTGAGCAAGTCTGGGATGACCTGCGCAGCGGCCAGAACATGGAGCAAGTTATAGAGTTCGGCGCCAAACGCTCGGCAATAAGCTATGTCGATCAACTAAATGAAAATGGCACTGCAGTACTAGTATCGAATAACTTTGCCGATTATCTTTTCAAGCCCAACAGCATGACAGACTTCTTCTCCCTACTTGAGGGGCCCAAGAAGCTGATGCTAAACCCTGGTACCCACGCCATTACCGAGACACTCTCTGGCAACGATGGACACATTTGGTCTACCAGCTTCCGCTGGTTCGATCACCACCTGAAGGGCAAAGACAACGGAATCAACCGCGAACCTAAAGTGGACATGACCGTGCGTATCAGCAACAAGCTAGAGCACTATGAGGACTACCCAGTAACCCAAGAGAGCACCACCTGGTATCTACAACCACGCTTTACCATGTTCAATAGCGGCAGTATGGAGAGCGGTAAATATGATGGCTGGAGCTGGAGTAATGAATTCCACGGGGGCTGGGATACCTTTGCTGGTACCGGTATCCCATTGGTTTCCGATGCCTTAGAAGGTTTCGGCATTCCGGTGTACGCACCTATGATGGCAATCAACGGTTACTATGCCATCGAATACAAGTCACCAAGGCAGTCTGAGACCCTGAAAGTCCGCGGCGCACCAAAGCTAGAGATGTGGATCGAGCCCAGTAAGAGCGAGGTTCAAATGAATGTACATCTCTACGATGTCAATTTCTTTGGCCTTGGCCGCCTGATCACCCACGCACCAATTACTGTGCGCACTGAACAGCCAGGTAAGAAGCAAAAAGTGGAGGTTGAACTGTTCACCACCAGCTACGATGTGCCTGCCGGTCACCGAGTAGTTATGGCTATTGATACTCAAGGCCCTATTTACAAGAAGCCACAAGATACCAACTACACCATCACTGTGCCCTATAGCAGCAGCAAGGTTTCCAGTTTAACTGTCCCACACCTGTAAACTTTCACAGCCATCACCATGCCCAGCGCTTGATCGCCGGGCATGGCATTCCCCCTGGATCTATCTCAACTCCCACAGCCCCACGTAATTTTCCGCCAAAGCGGTACAATGGCCTTTTTTTGGCCAAGTACCCCATCGCTCTATGAACAAGAAGATACCGCTCGCCCTGCTGAGCGCGGCGCTGTTATCAGTAACAGTCGCCGGGTGTAACCCGGCGGAAAAGGCCCCGCAGAAAATCGACCAGGAATCCAGCGCTCAAATGACAGCCCTGGACATCAGAGAAGCCCCTGAGGGCAAGCTTCCCCAAGGAGTAAAGCCCAGCGCCTACCACCTGGACCTGACTCTCGATCCTCGCAAAGATACTTTCAGTGGCCGTGTCGCTATCGACATTCAGCTGGACCAGGCCGGCAACCATATCTGGTTGCACGGCAAGAACCTGTCGGTAACCAAAGCCACTGCGCAACTGGCAGACGGGCGTGAAGTGCAAGCCAGCTACCGCGAGGTCCTCGACAGCGGCGTCGCCACGGTTGAATTCTCCGAGCAACTGCCGGCCGGCAGCTTCACCCTACAGCTGGATTATGCCGCCGACTTTGATCGCAACCTGGCCGGCCTGTTTAAAGTGGAAGAGCAGGGCAATGCCTATGCCCTGGCCAAGTCTGAGTCCATCCAGGCGCGCAAATATCTGCCCGGTTTCGACGAACCCGGCCTAAAGGCGCCCTTTTCAATCAGCCTTACTGTGCCCGAGGGCTACGCCGCTATCAGTAATGGGCCGGAATTAAAACGCGAGACTGTGCCGGGCGGCATGGAGAAAGTGACTTTTGCCACCACTCCCCCCATGTCCACTTATCTGCTGTCCCTCTCGGTAGGTCCCTTCGATGTGGTTGAGCGCGCAGCTATTCCACCGAGTAAGTACCGCAAGGACCCTATCCCCCTGCGCGGTTTTGCGCGTCAGGGCCGCGGTGGCGATATGAATTACATCCTCGATATCACCCCCAAAATGGTGGAGACCTTCGAGAATCAACTGCAGCGCCCCTACCCCTTTAAAAAGCTCGATATTATCGCCGCGCCCCAGTGGCCCAGTGGCGCCACCGAGTTGTCTGCAGCCATCACTTATCGCGAGCAACGCATTCTGGTGGGCGATAACCCCGCTCCCGGCGCACGCCTGGCTCTGGTAGAGGTACACGCCCATGAAATCGCGCATATGTGGTTTGGCAATCAGGTGACTCCCCCCTGGTGGGACGACCTATGGCTAAAAGAGGGCTTCGCCACCTGGGGCGAACCACTGGCCCTGCGTATTATGGAACCCGAGGGCGGCCACGACCTGAACGCCGCCACCTACGCAATCGGCGCTATGCAGTTGGACTCCCTTGCCAGCACCCGCGCCATTCGCGAGCCTGTTAGCGACAACAACAATATCCGCAACGCCTACGACTCCATCACCTATTCCAAGAGCCTGGGCGTTATCAATATGGTGGATAACTACTTCGGCGCGGAGAAATTCCGTCCGGCCCTGGGCCGCTATCTGGAAGCTTTTAACGGTGGTGAGGCAGACTCCCCTTCTTTCTACAAAGTGATCGGGAAGGAAACCAATACCCCGGAACTGACAGAGACTTTCCGCAGTTTTGTCGAACAAAAAGGTGTACCGCAACTGGAGCTGGCCCTGGACTGCAGCAATCCGGCCCAGGCCAAACTGCATGTCACCCAGAGCCGCTACAAACCCCTTGGCTCCCCTATTGCTACAACCGCACAGCAGTGGAGTATCCCCTTCTGCTTTAGCAGCGACAGCGGCACCCAGCAGTGTCAGATACTGACCGGTAAAGAAGAGACCCTGGAACTCGCTGCAGGCAGCTGCCCCAGCTGGGTAATGCCCAACGCACAGGGCAGCGGCTACTACCGCTGGAACCTGCCCGAGCCCCAGTGGCAGGCCCTTACCGAGCGCTTCACCCAGTTCGCCCCTACGGAGCAACTTTCAATTATCGACAGCGCCTTCGCTGCCTTCGAAGCCGGTAAGCTACCTGCTCCCCGCTTGCTCGACGTTGTGCGCCAGTCAGCGAAAGCAGACAAGCGCCAGGTAATTACCATGCCTCTGCGCTACCTGCGTAAGTACCGCGATAATTATCTCGACGATGCCGAGCGCTTGGCTTTCCTAAACTTTGCCCAGAACCTGTATCTGCCACTATTGAGCAACAGCGCGAGCAGCGAAGATGCTGACCAGCAAATGCTACACAGCGCCCTACTCGGTTTTATGGCACTGGTGGCAGAAGACCCGGATACCCGCAATCAGTTAATGGAAAAGGCTACAGCCTTTACCGGCTTTAACACCGAGCGCGATCCCCAGACATTGAACTCCGACCTGTACGAAGCCGCCCTGACCGTGGCTATCCAGGATGCCGGAGAGGACTTCCTCACACACCTGATTAAAGTGCGCACCGAGCTGGATGATCCACGCTTTGAAAACGCCAGTGCCAATGCCATCGGCAGCAGTAATAGCCCCAAGCAAATAGAGACTATCCAAAAGTTAGCACTCAGCGAACAGATGGGTCCGCGGGAGTCTTTTGCAATGATTCGCTACGCCCTGGCGCAGCCGCTGGTGCAGGAGCAACACTGGGCTTGGCTGCGCAATAATTTTGTCCAGGTTGTGGATAAAATCCCCGCGCAGATCCGCCGCCATACACCCGCATTTGCCAATGCCTTCTGCGATAAAAAACAATTGGATGAATTGCAGCAGCTATTCGCCCAGCACGGCAAGCTGACGCCCGGCTACCAGCGCAGCCTAGCGCAGACTGAAGAGCGTATTCAGTTGTGTATGGCATTGCAGGAAAAAGGCCAGTCGCTGATGGAGGCTCTACCAAAATCGGTAGCGCTGGCAAATAAATAAGCCGCTATTTTTTGTTATTTATCCCGTACAGGGTGAGGAAATTTCCCCACCCTGTACACGCTAAATCTTCCAACCAATAACCGGTGCAGACACCCGAATATTGCACCGGTACCCTTCGATAGTTTTTTCAGCTTTCGCTTTTATTGTGCTTGCGCAAGCGGAATGCCAGCCAGATCATGGGCAGGCCAAAGATAATGGCATAGGCCCCGATCACCCATACCAGTGCCAGGGCTCCGGCTCCAGGGCTCACCAATATTGCCAGGCCAAAAATTACCGAGAGTACACCGATCGCAATCAACAACCACTCGTTGTCGATTTCCTTGCGCAGTCGGATCGCTCCAACAATTTCAAATATTCCCCGCACCAATGCCCAGGCACCGATAAAAATCACCAGTACCAAAGCGGTTACCTGGGGAAACATAAAAGTCACAATACCCGCAGCCAGGCTGATCAGCCCGGACACAATCAGCCACCAAAGAGGTGTGCTCGCATGCCGCCCCATAACTGCCGCCACCAAAGAAAAAATACCATCGAGCAGGGCATAAATACCAAAGAGCAAAACCAGGGTGAGTAGTGACAACCCCGGCCAGATAAATGTCAGCACACCAAAGATTACCGCGATAACACCGCGCAACAGCAGTAACCACCAGTTGGCGGAGAGCACCTTCAATATGGGGCCGGCGGGGATAGGAGAAGTATCAGTGGACATAAGCAGTCCCCGGGTTACAGATCAGCATTGAGTGAAGCGCCAGGCTGTGAAGCCTTGCAGAGCCGAACATATTTTCCCTGGAACCAGCAAAAATAAGAGAGCGGCGGCCCACGGCCGCGACCAAATAGTCGACTCTGCAAAGACTATGATCGCGCCGCAGGCCGCTAATTTCAGTGTAGCCCTTAACGACAAATAGGCGCAGAAATCTTGTGAACGGAAAAATCAGGCAAGTGAAAAGTTAGGAGGCGGGTGCTTAGTACTGAGGAGTTTTAGCGAGAGAAAAAAGGAGCGGAAAAGGAGACAACCGGCAGCCCTAAGGCTGCCGGCGGAGGGTATGGGTCAGGCCAACTCGCCGATCACACCGCGCAGTTTATCCACAATCGCATCGATCTCGTGTTTTTCGATAATCAGCGGTGGGGACATACACAGGGCATCGCCGATACCACGCGCCATTACCCCAGATTCCCAGGCCATAAGGGAAGCCTTGCCTCCGAACTTACCTTTGAGGTTTTCAGGGGCACGTAGCTCGATAGCACCAACCAGGCCGTAGTTACGCACATCGATCACATTGTCCATATCCGCCAGGCTGTGCAGGGCATTTTCCCAGTGCTGCCCGATTTCACCAGACGCGCGCGTGAGCAGACCTTCGCGCTCGTAAATATCCAGAGTCGCCATACCCGCAGCGCAGGCCACTGGATGTGCGGAATAGGTGTAACCGTGGAAAAATTCCACCATACCTTCGGCGGCTGAATTCATAACCGTGTTATGAATTTCGTCTTTTACAAACACCGCACTCAAAGGCACCGCCGCATTGGTAATACCTTTCGCGGAGGTGATCATATCCGGAGTCACATCGAACTCGATAGAAGCAAATGCGGAACCGGTGCGGCCCCAACCGGAAATCACCTCATCGAAAATCAGCAGCAGATCGTGCTTGTCACAGATCTCGCGCAGGCGCTTCAGGTAACCTTTGGGTGGCAGTACTACACCACCGGCACCGGCAAACGGCTCGACAATGACCGCAGCAATTTGATCGGCACCGTGGAAAGCCACCAGGCGCTCCAGATCTTCCGCCAGCTCTATACCATGCTCCGGTAAACCGCGACTAAAGGCGTTGCGCTCGATATCCAGAGTGTGACGCATATGGTTCGCTTTCACCGGCTGGCCAAAGCCCTGGTAATTGGGAGCGATACCACCCACGGAAATACCGCCGAAATTCACCCCGTGGTAGCCCTTTTCGCGACCGATAAACATGGTGCGAGTGCCCTTGCCACGCGCACGCTGGTATTGCAGAGCAATTTTCAGCGCGGTCTCTACGGCCTCGGAACCGGAGTTACCAAAAAATACATGGTCCAGGCCATCGGGAGTGTGCTTCACCAAGCGCTCGGAGTATTCAAAGCCCAACTCGTGACCAAAATTGAAGATGGAGCTGTAATCCAAGGTTTTCGCCTGGTGATAAATAGCTTCAGCAATTTCTGTGCGGCCATGACCGGCATTACTGCACCAGAGACCGGCGGTGGCATCAATAATCTGACGACCACCTTTTTCGGTAAGGTAGATACCCTCGGCGCGCTCAACAATCCGCGGGGCAGATTTAAAGGTGCGGTTGGGGGTAAAGGGCATCCAGAAAGCGTTGGTTGGCATATCAGACATAAACTGTATCTCCGCAAGTTCCCTGAAACTTCAAAATATTTACGTTGGGGAGCCAGCGACTCCCACGAATTTTTTCAGGCGCTTGTGCAATTTCAGACAAGCGCACGGCACTGCCGTTCGAAACTAAAAATCAGGCGCCGAAGCAGCAGTATTTGGTTTCGTAGAATTCGGCCATGCCTTCGACACCGCCCTCGCGGCCGATACCGGATTCTTTGTTACCGCCAAAAGGCGCTACGGTGGTGGAGAATACCCCGGTGTTACAGGCAATCATGCCGTAATCCAGCGCTTCCACCACACGGTTCGCGCGGCGAATGTTCTCGCTCATCACATAGGCAGCCAAACCGTAAGGGGTATCGTTGGCACGGCGGATCACATCGGCTTCATCGGTAAACTTCTGTACTGCGGCGATGGGACCAAAGTTCTCCTCCTGAGCCACCCGCATAGCATCTGTGACGCCGGTCAGCAGGGTGGGCGCGAAATAGTTTTCTCCATTGGGCAGCTGCTCACCGCCAATCTCAATTTTCGCCCCGGCTTCTACCGCATCCTGTACCAGGTCCTGTACCCGATCCACCGCGCGGCGATAAATCATCGGCCCCATGCTGACACCATCTTCGGAGCCATGGCCGATTTTCAGTGCGGCCACTTCGGCACGCAGCTTTTCCACAAACTCATCGTGTACCGACTCGTGCACATAAATGCGATTGGTGGCCACACACACCTGGCCGGCGTTGCGGAATTTGGTCGCCACGCAGGCCTGCACCGCCGTCTCCATATCCGCATCGTCAAATACGATAAAGGGCGCATTGCCACCCAGTTCCATGGACATCTTCTTCACGGTGCTGGCGCACTGTGCCATCAGCAGCTTGCCCACAGCGGTGGAGCCGGTGAAGGTAAATTTAGCCACGCGCGGATCTTGGGTCAGTACCTTGCCGATGCCCGGTGAGTCACTGCCGGTCACCACATTGATGGTGCCCTTGGGAAGACCCGCCTCCTCTGCCAGCTGGCACAACGCCAATGCGGACAGCGGGGTCTCCAGTGCCGGCTTGATCACCACAGTACAGCCGGCTGCCAGCGCCGGTGCCGCCTTGCGGGTAATCATGGCGTTGGGGAAGTTCCAGGGGGTGATGCAGGTCACCACACCCACCGGCTGGCGGATGGTGCTCAGGCGCATCGCCGGATTGTGGGTAGGGATCGTCTGGCCGTAGGCTCGGCGACACTCTTCAGCAAACCACTCGATAAAAGAGGCGCCATAAATGATTTCCCCTTTGGCCTCCGCCAGCGACTTGCCCTGCTCGAAAGTGAGGAGACGCGCTAAATCATCGCTGTTATCCATAATCAACTGGTACCAGCGCTTGAGGATGGCGGCACGTTCGCCGGCGGTGCGGCGGCTCCACTCCGGGAAGGCGGCGCTGGCTGCGGCTACCGCCGCCTCTGCATCCTCCGCTGAACCATCGGCCACTAAGCCCAGTACTTCGCCATTGGCCGGATCGCGCACCTCTGCGGTGCCCGCAGCATCCCGCCACTCTCCATCGATATAGTTCTGAGACTTCAACAGGTTTGGATTCGCCAGTTCCACCGGAAAACTCCTGATAATTTACTGTTATTAATGGTATTGCGGCGATTCTGGCCGCAGCAGCCCAGGGAGAATAGTAGTATTTTTCGAACTAAAGTTTATATTTATCAAACTTAAGGGTGAAGTGGCTTGTCCACTCCAATCCCCACTCCGCGGGCAGTGCCTAAGCTACGGCAAACTAACTCAAATAACACGGGATAAATCGGCAGATGGGCAAGACAAAAAGCGCCTTGGGCGGGCGCCTCAGCGATATAGACCTTCGCCTGTTGCGCGTTTTCCGTGAAGTGGTGCGCGCCGGTGGCCTGGCGCCTGCAGAGGTAGCGCTCAATATCGGCCGCTCCACCATTAGCGTACATATTTCCGACCTGGAAGCCCGCCTGGGTATGCAATTGTGCCTGCGCTCCCGCGGCCGTGCCGACTTCAAACTGACACCTGAGGGGGAGTCACTCTTCGAGGCCATCCTCGAATTGGATGGCCACCTGGAAGCCTTTAAAAGCCAGGTGAATGCCATTCAGTCTCACCTCACCGGAAATCTGCGTCTGGTGATGCCAGACGATGTGCTGGAGATACCACAACTGGATTTACCGGCAACCATTGCCCACCTTCGCCAACAGGCCCCTCAGCTACACCTGGAGGTACAACTTGCCGCACCCCAGGAACTGGAGCTGGAGATACTCGCCGGCCGCGCCGATGTGGGGATTAACCCCTTGCACACACGTCGACCAGGCTTGGAATACCAGCCGCTATTCCACCACCAATCCACACTCTACTGTGGCGCCCAACACCCATGTGCCCAAGCGGATCAGGTCAGCGAGGAATTACTTACTCAGCAGGAACTGGCAGCCCCCAGTCATGCCGTGCTCTCTGGCGCGGCTCACCTTTACCGATTATTTCCCAACCGTTCCACCGCTAACCACATGGCCGCAAGGCTCGCGATGATTCTATCTGGCTGTTTTGTGGGCTTTCTACCGGATTATCTCGCACAAAAATATGTGGCGTGCGGCAAACTGAAGCCGCTACTGGCCGAGCGTTTTCACTACCGCATTCAGAATGCTGCCACTTTTAAAAAGAATGCAGCAGACCACCCGGCTGTGCAGCTATTTTTGCGGGCTTTAGTAATTAAAAACTAACTATCGGCAAAGCCACAGCCTAAATTGGTCTAGGTTACTGCTTCCCAGACGAAAGACCTATAAGCCATTAATGACTGGCAATAAACCCAAAGGTTTGCACTGTTATAAAAATGCAGCATATATACAATGACTGCGTGTCAAAATGAATCACATGGAAGCTTTATGATCGACTTTGAAAATTCACCCATATTCAAACTGAAGCCTATTGATATCTCCGAGGCTAGAGATGATTTCAATAAGTTTTTAATTGAAGGTGAATCTATCTTCGCAGGGTTCAAAACCATTCGCGATCAGGTGGTTTTTACCAACAAAAGAATTATCGCAGCCAACGTCCAGGGAATTACCGGCTCCAAGGTCGAATACACATCACTGCCCTACAGTAAAATACAGGCGTTTTCTGTAGAAAGCTCTGGCACCTTTGACCTGGACTGTGAAATCGTGGTGTATCTCAGCGAGGTGGGAAAGGTCAAATTTGAAATCAAAGGGTCTTTTGATCTTATCCAATTTAATCAATATATCAGTAAGTATGTACTGGCTTAACAATATTGAAGGACGTCACAATTTAGGCCTTCATTTTTAATGTTAAGTCGGTATATTTAAGCCACCACAGATTTTATACACAAGAGAGGGAAGTTCATGTCACACATGTGGTTAGAAAGTTTGATTACCGAGAATGCACAGCAAGGGTTTGAATTGGCCATGAAACTATCCAGAATGGGAGTGAAATACACCCAACCTTCGGATGAGGTCAGAGGCAAGTTGAGAGCTTCCTACGAGGAAAACGCAGATAGCTTGATCGCCTCATCCCAGGTAGTTGCCATCAACTTTCAGACAGTAGCTGCCGCCAATAACTACTGGCGCGGTTAAGAGATTTCAGCGCTTTACATTGAATTTGAAAATTAGCCAAAAGTTCTGTAAAGCGCCTCTACCCCTCCCTCACCATAAATATCCAGTCAAGCTTTACCTAAATAAAACCAGTCTCCCAGGCTGATATTCAACAGAATTCACTATAAACATCTAGAAACACCAGCATCCCCAATTTTTCAATCTATATTGCAACTATTCTTTCTTTTGGATGCCCGTGGCAGAGAAACCTTGATCTAGACATTGGTAGAGATATCGATAAAGGTAAGGCTCAATTGAGCGGATCACATTGCCATTGGTACCTATCTCCTTTTGGAATATGGAGTGGTAATAGACATGAGTGAGCAAGAAGAACGACTTGTTACGGTCTGGGAAACCCATACAGCAGCCGAGTTTGAGCTAAAGGATGCTGATGCTGCTATCGCCACTATGACCGACAACCCTGTTTTAATTCACGTCCCGGTAAACACAGGTGCAACCGGAAAGGAACCCCTGAGGAACTTCTATCGGGATATTTTTATACCGCAGATGCCGGCCGATGTTAGCCTGGAGCTACTGACTCGCACAGTAGGAAAACACAGAGTTATCGATGAGTTTATCCTGCATTTGACACACTCCCTGCGTATGGATTGGTTCGCTCCAGGTATCGAAGCCACGGGAAGGAAACTGTCTGTTCCCCATGTTGCAGTAATTGACTTTGACGGCGATAAGATCAGCTCAGAACATATCTATTGGGATCAAGCCTCTGTACTTAAACAAATGGGATTTTTGGATAACCAACTGCCAATTATTGGCAAGAGTCAATGCGAGCGGCTACTGAATGCCAATGCCCCAGCCAACGAACTCATCCCATAAAGTATAAAAGCTAATAAACGGTAATCTTTAGCAGTATTGGGCTTTCTTCTAGTGCGCTCACCTCTCTTTCGCCAGCCGGTGAGATTTATCACTCTATGCCAGCCATTGTGCTTCATTCATATTTTTGCCCTAATGCATCTATAGAAGCTCTCTACCGCGTCAGAGTGGTATGGGCATATCAAAAGGGGGAAGATATCGCCTTTCTAGGCGCCGCCTGGCAAGGTTTTAGCCCTGGTACCTGAACAGCAACTGCATTAAGTCCCCACAATAACTCTCGAGGAAGTAAGTGTGCGAACCCTGGGCAATTTCTTATGGTTTATTCTTGGCGGAGTCTTTATGGGCCTTTGCTGGTGGTTTTTTGCACTAATCGCTTTTGTCAGCATTATCGGTATTCCCTGGGGTAGGGCCTGCTTTGTAATGGGCAAGTTCTCATTCTTTCCCTTTGGACGTGAGGCTATTTCACGCAAGGAGCTGACCCTAAACGAAGATATTGGGACCAGTGGACTTGGCTTGATCGGCAATATCATATGGTTCCTATTTGCCGGAATTTGGCTGGCGATTGGTCATTTGGTACATGCTATTGCCTGCTTTGTAACCATCATTGGTATCCCTTTCGCTATTCAACACTTAAAGCTTGCAGGCATATCCTTATCACCAATTGGAAAAACAATTGTAGTGACAGAAGTAGCCCAAGCTGCAAGGATGAAAAATGCTGAGACGATAGTTTCAAGAATGAGAGGAAACATCTAGCCATTTAAGAATAAGGCCTTTCTGATAAATAGTTTCAATGAGACAAGGTGATCAATGAAGCTTTAAACCATTAATACCAGATAGCTTTATTTAAATAGTAGACAATAAATTTATTGATACTGCATCTCCCTGTGATTCTACAGCGTCTAATAGTGAGTGACATAACAACCGTCACTCATTTTAATGAACACAGGGAGTATAATAATGAGAAAGCTTACCTTAATTTTAGCTAGTACATTTGCTTTAGCTGCCAACTCTATTGGCTACGCCACTGAAAAACCCGTAATACCAGAACAGGACACACCAGCAGCCCAAGTAATGCTATTTGGTGTTTTTCATTTTCATAATCCTGGATTGGATTCAGTAAAGTCAGAGGTAATCAACGTACTTACTCCCAATAACCAGCGCTATTTGGAGCAACTTACTAGCAAGCTTGCAGATGAGGGGCCCACCCACGTATTAATTGAATGCCCGCCGACATATCAAAAAACAATAAATCGCAAGTTCAATTCTTATAAAAATGGCAACCATGACCTCAGCGTAAATGAGAATCAGCAACTGGGATTTCGTATAGCGGAAAAAGCGGGACTGGACAAGGTACTTTGTTATGACGAAAGAAATGTTCATTGGAAAGGTGCTGAACTAAGAGATTATATGACCAAAGAAGCACCGGAGAGAAAAAGAACTCATGACAAACTTATAGAGAAGATCGGCAAGGATACATCTCTCAGGCACAGCACTTTATCTTTAGGTCAATTACTGCAATTCCATAATAGCTCAAAGGAAGATCAAGATAATATGAATCTCTATATTATGGAAAATGATATAGGTGCAGGTAAAGGTTTTATTGGGGCCGATGCAGCAGCAAGCTGGTGGCACCGTAATTTCCGGATGTACGCTAATATACAGGCCAAAGCCCAGCCAGGAACTAAAGTAATTGCTATCGGTGGCTCAGGTCATACTGCTATCCTAAAGACCCTTCTAGAGGTTGATAAAAGTCGCCGGGCTTGGGATGTTAATGAATACTTATAAAAAATATTAGAAATAAAGGATAGAGAGTTAGGGGAACAATGAGAAATCTTATAAAGCTCTTGAGCAGTATCATAGCCCTGGCTTCTTGCTCAAGTTGGGCTGCAGAAAAAGAAGTATCATCCAGCCCTGAAGTACCGCAAGCCCAGGTAATGTTATTCGGTACCTTTCATTTTGCAAACCCTGGCCGGGATACAGTAAAGTTAAATGTTATCGATGTGCTAACGCCAGAAAATCAAGCCTATTTGGAGCAATTAACCGAGAAACTAGCCGGTGAATCCCCCACCCATGTGATGCTAGAGTGTGACCCAAGTAAACAGAAAAATATTGATAAAAAATTTCAATCTTACCTGAATGGAAAACATAAACTCGAAGTTAATGAGCACCAACAGCTGGGTTTTCGCATTGCAGCCAAAGCGAAACTGAATGGTGTTATTTGCTATGATGAAAATCAAGTGCACTGGAATGGGGAAAAACTCATGAGCTATATGAGTACCAATGCGCCTGTAAGAAAAAAAATATTTGATGCCGAAATAGCAGATTTTGGAACTTTAGCTAGTAAGCAGCACAAAACACTCCCCTTACGACAGTTGCTCCAAATTGATAACTCTCTTGAGAGAGACAGAAAAAATATGAATTTATATCTCATGGTAAATGATATTGATTCTGGTGAGGGTTTCTCAGGAGCAGATGCGTCAGTCAGTTGGTGGCATAGGAATTTTCGCATGTATGCCAACATCCAAGCTAAGGCTCAACCAGGAACCAAGGTTATCGCAATTGCGGGCTCAGGTCATACCGCACTTATGAAAACACTTCTGGCCACCGATCTTCAGCGCAAGGCTTGGGATATTAATGATTACCTCTAGAATTCCTACCCGGCTTATTTATCACTAACAATTGAGAGTAATACTCATTCCAATCCATACCCTTGGATATCACACTACATATAGTGTGATATCCAAGCTTAGCAAAAAATAAACACACAAGAAATTATAACTTTATTTTTCCCTCCCTAACTACGTGTAAGATAGTTTATTTTCAGCTCAGGAATCACCATACAAAAACAAGATTACATCCACCTTAATAATCATACCTATGATTTTGCTATCAATATTTCTATCTAGCTTTTGGAATAAATTCTTTCTCCAGAGCACTCCGATCCCACCCTCCAGTGCTCGCTGCAGCTTCATAGGTACTCTGCAGAAAAGCCAATAATGTTTCATCTGGTGCAGTAGACTTCCTCACCTCATCATAAGGAAGGATAAATTCAGACAGCTCCTTTGAATAAAACGCAGAATCCGGACTAACCTCTTGATCCGAAAATTTATCAGATGCGGGATACGTATAAGAATAAAATGCAGCATCTTTATAACCTCCTCCGCCGGGCCAAAACCCAGCACTACTGACTTCATGAGAGTATGCCTCTTGAGCAGCCCAGTCAGGGAAATTTGGAACACCTCCAGGATGCAGAGGTGCCTCTCTGCCAGAGAAACGTGTAACCGCTAAATCAAAACTTCCCCAGAAAAAATGTACAGGACTGCATTTCCCTATAAAACGGGAACGAAACTC
This sequence comes from Microbulbifer mixtoriginis (SeqCode), assembly GCF_052466765.1. Classification (NCBI taxonomy): domain Bacteria; kingdom Pseudomonadati; phylum Pseudomonadota; class Gammaproteobacteria; order Cellvibrionales; family Microbulbiferaceae; genus Microbulbifer; species Microbulbifer mixtoriginis (SeqCode). The sequence continues at coordinate 2,851,201 of NZ_CP174289.1, read as the reverse complement.
TTTAAAAACTCTATCTATTTGCACTAGCGCCTGCCAAAAACGGGTTGCAAACCTTGAGTCATAATGACAATGATTCCTATCCTCTTCAAAGGGGATACTATTGGCAATCTCACTAGGTGTGGTATAGATTTCAACTGAAAGACCAAGATCCCTCATTATATTTATAACCGCCACATAGAAATCGGCAACGCACATTGGCGTTAACGGTATGATCCGCCTGCCACCATCACTGACCAATATAGAAAGTTGATGCTCAAGAAGATCAAATTCAATAGAAAAAGCTCTTCCATCATAGGGGATCAGAGAGGTATTCAATCCCCTTGCTGATATATAAAAAGGCACATGCCAGGAGTGATTTGTCCAAGGTGTCTGAACCAAGCGAATCTTACCAATGATCTGAGTCCACAGATGTAATGTGGCCACTGTATCTGACCAATCTTGAAAGTGAAGTTCAGGCCAATCTGAATTCTTAGAACGATTTGAAGGCATCTTCATATTTCACTCCGATCACTCACAACAAATAAAATAAAAGGCTACTGCCTCAGCAAAAAAAATAAGCAGCATTCGGAAAAATACACAACAGTAACATTATCGACACCAAATGATTCTCTACATGCCAACATAACTTATAAATACATTATTAGTGTCACCAAGCAAATTCCCACGCCTTTGACTTGCAAACTACACTCTTCAGTCGAGAAACTAATAAGTTAATCGCGTTACCCCAAACATACCAACTCTAAACAACTGAATACCTGTCACGCATGAGCCGCAAAAGCCATACTGTTCTATTAGTCCCCGGGATTTTTGACCGGGGTACCTCTCTGTTAAAAATGCAACGTATACTTTCTGAGGCAGGCTATAACACACATTACATTCACTTGCGTTACAACTCAGGTTGGCACGGTATGGAGCATTTGTCCGCTCAATTAATGGCAAAGATGGAGAATCTACTTAAGGGAGAGGAGACTTGTACGTTGATAGGATTTAGCATGGGGGGAATTGTCGCGCGCTATTACCTACAAGCCATGAGCGGTATTGATAAGGTGCATAAATTTATCTCTATTGCCTCCCCACACCATGGTAGCTATTGGGCAAATTTTCTGCCATATAAAGGAGGGAAACAGCTGCGCGTGGGTAGTGACTTCTTAAAATCTTTAAACAAGTCAATACACCTCTTGGAACAAACCCAACCTGTCTCAATTTGGACTAAATACGACATCACCATAATGCCACACAGCAGTGCCCAGCTGGGAATTGGTGTTTCTTATGAGGTTCCGGTTATCTTACACAGATTAATGCCAATGAGTACTAAAGTTATTTCATTGATGAAAAATGAAGTCATAACAGGTATGGAGTAAATATATTTTATGAATAGCCTCATTAAGAAATTCTAAAGACTTAATATGCCTAGCCTACTTTCACAGGCAATTAACTATGAGTAATTCAGATAAAGAGACTGCCAAGCCAGAAAGTGCCATCCAGAATTATTACCGTAAATTCGAAAGCTTTATTGCACTACTTCTCACCTTTATCATTATTGTAATTGTTATTATCGCCATTAGTCGTCTTGCCTATTCTGTATACTCCATGCTATTGATCGGCATGAAAGATCCTCTTGATCACAAAGTATTCCAGACTATTTTCGGTGAGATTATTACCTTACTGATTGCACTGGAGTTCAGCCACACCCTGCAATATGTGGTAACCAAGCAGCAGAGTATTATTCAAACTACCGTTGTAGTCTTAATTGCTATACTGGCGCTTGCGCGTAAGTTTATAATTCTGGATCTGGATAAAGTCAGTGCGGGAGAATTAATCGGGCTAGCAGCTGCGACTCTAGCACTAGGATTAACCTACCTAATACTGAAAAACAAAAGAAGTAATTACTAAGTTTTACAATATATTAGTCACTTTAAATTGGGCGAAGTGCTGATTTACCATTCGCCCAATTAAGACTAGTTTTATATACTAGTTATCATTCTCACGTAATGCATGATGTAACCGCACCGGCTTTGTTTTGCGCTCTTTCTTACTACGTAGGCGTAAATTAAGCATCTCCACTGCCATCGAGAATGCCATGGCAAAATAGATATACCCCTTGGGTACATGCACATCAAAGCCCTCTACCACCAGGGTAAGTCCAACCATAATCAAAAATGCCAGCGCGAGAATTTTAACCGTTGGATGGCGATCGACGAAGTCACCTATTGGTTTAGCGGCTACCAGCATAACCATTACTGCTAGGACAATGGCGACAGCCATAATGGAGATTTCATCTACCAGACCTACGGCAGTAATCACAGAATCGAGTGAAAATACGATGTCGAGAATGGCAATTTGCAGGAGCACCATGCCAAAACCGGCGGTCCCCAGTGAGGCCGAATCAGTCTCAGCACCCTCCAAGCTATTGTGTATTTCATGTGTGGCTTTAGCGATCAGGAACAAGCCGCCTCCCACTAAAATAATATCTCGGCCGGATATCTCCATTGAAAAAATACTAAACAGTGGCTCTACCAGCCCCATAATCCAGACGATGGAAAACAATAATGCTAGGCGCATTACCATAGCGAGGGTCAGGCCAATAAAACGAGCCGGTTCGCGCTGATGGGGCGGAAGGCGCCCAACGAGAATAGAAATAAAAATAATATTATCGATACCGAGAACTATTTCCAGCGCTGCCAATGTAGCCAGAGCAACCCAGGCTTCCGGGCTGGCTATCCACTCGAACATAAAAATTCCTTATCCATTAATTATTCTGAAATGCTCTTCCCGTAACTAGGGGAGGCCAATATGGCACAGTCAGCACCAAACTTTATCTTTTGTAGTCACCTGACTTCTCTACTAACTCAGTGTTCAGAAGAGAGTGTCAGGGAGTAGGCCATATTAAGCTACTCTATTCGCCTTGACGCAACCAGATCATGGCCTTATCTTCAGAATCAAATACTTTATACTCACCGCTGATAAACCAGCTCCCCACTTTACTAGCTATTTTCATCCAGCGCTTATCAGAGATTACCGCAATCCGATTAAACTCACGGCCATGAGATAACCCTAATTTTAAATCGTCCCAAGCAGCGCGTGGCTCCCAACCCTGTAACTCCTTGGCATCCATTAGACAATCAATCTTGGGGTTTTCTACACCGGCAATAGCTGAGTTGAGCATGGGTACCATGGTCTGGTAATCCTCATGCGTCAGTTTTCCGCGAGCTCGTAGAGTCAAAAAGAAGTGATTGCCTTGTTGCTCCAAACCGATAGAAACACCGTGAGGTTGATCGCTCATAGGTCACCCTTAACTGACGTTTTCTACACAGGATAAGTTAGCTTTCAATACACACTCTAAATAAACACTTAGAAGTCGTTGCGCCAAAAATTAATGCTTTATTTTTATCAGGCTAAGAACATTACTTCTGCTTGAAGGAATACAATTTGGACACATGAAAATAGCTATTCTTCACAGGCTACCGGCCGTGATTTTCCGCATTGCCAACAATAGTCAAAGGCCGCCCCGTTCTCTTCACCACAGCTGGGGCAGGTCCAGCCTCTCTGTTCAGCTTCGGCATCCTGTAATAGCTGACAGGCCCGCTCATAATCTCGGTCTCGCTCCAACCAAAGTTCCGCCCAAGCTTGGTTCGGGGCCAGCTCTCCAGATGCACCCTGGGCAAATTCATTTTTCAGTTTGACCGCTATACCGGCAACTTCCAGGCGACTTTTAACCAGCTCCACCAAGAGGCGGTTTTCATGGGTATAAATGAGTTTCATGAGGTAAGAGGCCCTGTTCCAGAACCCCCAGAATACCCACAACCAGTAGATGAACCCAATAGATCAGCTCTATTCCTCTGTCGCAGCTGTGCAATCTACATGTCGACAATATTCTTCATGGGGGACCGTGATGATTTCCAGAACACTTTCTACGGTATTCAGTGCTGCCCGGCTATTAATAAGTACCCGCCCGGAACGACTAGCAATATATTCCAACACAGCCCTCCCCCTAGTACTTTTGTAAACCGCCAAAAGTTGCCCCTTTTCCACCGCATCGCCATGTCGGACAAATACTTCCATCCAATTGCCAATCAAACTGTGGACCTGTGTGGTGCGCATTGCTTGGGCATATATTCGCTCCACACTGACTAGCCCCGCAATCTCTCCAAACCTGGGGGCCTCCGCTGCCCGTAGAGGTGTTATTCCGCTGACAGCCAGGATAACGACAAACAGGCAGATTTTTCTCAAGCCAATTCTCCTCAAGCTGGTTTTTCCACAGACTCCAGCCCAGCTTATGGGCCATGTCGCCGAAGGCATTTTTAAAAGGCGATAACTTAGGTATAGCTGACTAAATAATTCACGCCAGATTGAATAGCTAGGTGACAGGAAAATAAAAGGGGTGATAAATAAACTAGCGAGGTAAAGAAAGGGCCACTATTCGTGGCCCTTTTGTAAATTTATGCTACTAAGATGCAGGAAGAGTAAATCTAGCTGAGATCTATCCAGGTGGATTTTAATTCACAGTACTTATCCAAGGCGTGCAGGGACTTATCCCGGCCGTTGCCCGACTGTTTAAAGCCACCAAATGGGACGGTGATATCCCCGCCAAAGTAGTTATTGACCCACACAGAGCCCGCATAGATATCGCGGGCCATACGATGGGCGCGGCCCAAGTTGTTGGTCCAGATACCCGCCGCCAGCCCGTAGATGGAATCATTGGCTATGGCGAGCGCCTCCTCCTCTGTTTCAAATTCGATCACCGACAGTACCGGGCCGAAAATCTCTTCGCGGGCGATAGTCATTTCGCCAGTCACATTGCGAAATACGGTAGGCTCGTAATAGTAGCCACCGGCCACCTCATCCACCGGCTGACCACCACATACCAGCTGCGCGCCCTGCTCCAGGCCCTTGGCCACATAGAATTCAACCGTATCGAACTGACTGCGATCGATCAGCGCACCCATTGCGGTATTGGGATCTTGTGGGTGGCCGGGCTTAAAGCGCTCGGCAGCCTTGCTTACCTTTTGAATAAACTCATCGGCGATGCTCTTTTCCACCAGCAGGCGTGAACCCGCAGTACAAGTTTCCCCCTGGTTATAGAAAATGGCCAGTGCTGCTGCATCGGCGGCCTTATCCAAGTCGGCATCAGCAAAGACAATATTCGGGCTCTTTCCACCCAACTCCAGGAAAGTGCGCTTCAAGTTTGACTGACCGGAATACTCGGTGAGGGTCTTGCCTACTTCGGTGGAACCGGTGAAGGTGAGGCAGTCGATATCCATATGCAGGCCCAGCGCCTTACCCAAGCTACTACCTGGTCCCGGCAATACATTCAGTACGCCATCGGGCAGGCCTGCTTTCTTGGCCAAACCAGCCAATTTAATCGCTGTCAGCGGGGTATTGGAGGCCGGCTTCAGAATCACACTATTGCCAGTGGCCAACGCCGGCCCCAACTTCCAGGCGGTGGTGGACAATGGGAAATTCCAGGGCACGATTGCCGCCACCACCCCCAGCGGCATGCGGGTTACCAGACCAAGCTCACTCGGGCCTGTAGGAGCAACTTCATCGTAGATCTTGTCGATGGCCTCGCCACTCCAACGAATAGTGGTGGCTGCCCCGGGAACATCCACGGCCATGGTATCACCAATGGGCTTACCCGCATCCAGGCTCTCCAACAGGGCAATTTCCATTAAATGTTCTTCGATCAGTTCGGCAAATCGCACCAGGATTTTTTTGCGCTGCATCGGCGGCATTTTCGACCAGACACCGGATTCAAAAGTCTCGCGTGCCACATTGACTGCCAGATCGGCATCCTGTGGACCGCAGCTGGCAATCTGCGCCAACTCTTCACCATTGGCGGGGTTACAGGTGGCACGAGTTTCCCCAGATAGAGCATCTACATACTCGCCATTGATAAAGGCTCGGCCTTCAATCTTGAGTGAGGCCGCCAGAGCCTGCCACTCCTGCAGGTTTTGCGGGATATTATTTTCTTCTTTCATGGCACACCTCGTCTGAGACTATTAGTTTTTTCAGGTTATATCGAAAATGTGATCACAAATCAAAGGGGTTGCTGGCATCCGGCTTATTGTGGCTTGGCAAGTACATTAAGGGGCCCCAAGAGGCAGGCCCCTAAGTAGAATTACACGACCTCAGACTCCACCTGTAACCAATCATCCTGTAACTGCATCATCAGCTTGTCGCCGTGATGCAGCTCACCGACGCCCGCTGGGGTGCCAGTCAACACCACGTCTCCGGGTTCAAGAGTAAAGTAACTGCTGATATAGGCTACCAAATCGAGTATCGGGGTGAGCATATGCTCAGTTTTACCACACTGGCGTTGCTCCCCGTTTAGCCACAGCGAATAACTAAGCTTGTCCCAATCCGGCAACCAGTCCAATTTGACGAAAGAAGAAAGGGGGCAGGAATTATCAAAGCCCTTGGCCTTTTCCCAGGGGTGCCCGGCTTGCTTCAGTTGTGCTTGTAAATCACGCAGAGTGAGATCCAGCGAGAGACCCAGACCAGCAATTGCCGGGGGAACTTCTGTCGCATTGGCATCGGTCAATTTCTTACCGATCAGCAGTGCCAACTCACCCTCGAAGTGACAGCTGCCACGTCCCGTGGGCAGGTGAATAGGTTTGGCCATGTCTACTGCCGCAGTAGCCGGTTTGATAAACAGCAACGGCTCCTCAGGTACCGGATTATTCAACTCGGCGGCGTGGTCGGCATAGTTGCGCCCCACACAGATAATCTTGCTCAGCTTGTAAGGAACTTCACTGCCACAGGTAAATTGGTGTTGGTACATAAATAAATAAGATAGTTAGGATAGGAATTTCGAATAAAGCGATATAACCAGCATGTGCTATGATCGCGCCTTCGCCTGACTTCGGCACCTCTTAGAAGTGGCAAAGCACTTTTTACATCGCGTTACCCGCACTCAGTGAAGAGATAGTTTATGGCTCCGCACAATTCCGATCAAAGAAAGTCCCTACAAAAAGACAAGATTCGCATCCTGCTGCTGGAAGGTGTACACCAGTCGGCTATTGATCTGTTGGCCTCCCGTGGCTACACCAACGTTGAGTTTCTAAAAACTTCCCTGCCCGAAGATCAGTTGATCGAGAAGATCGCGGATGCCCACTTTATCGGTATTCGCTCCCGCACCCAGCTGACCCGCAAGGTGCTAGAAAATGCCCCAAAACTAGTTGCCGTTGGCTGTTTCTGTATCGGAACCAACCAAGTGGACCTGCAAGCGGCCACTGAGCTCGGTGTTGCCGTATTTAACGCGCCTTATTCCAATACCCGCAGCGTGGCGGAGCTGATTATCGCCGAGACCATCTTCATGCTGCGCGGCATCCCAGAGAAAAATGCTGTGTGCCATCGCGGTGGCTGGCTCAAATCCGCAGTGGGCTCCTTCGAAGCCCGCGGTAAAACCCTGGGGATTATCGGTTACGGTGCTATTGGCTCGCAGGTATCAGTCATGGCTGAGGCCATCGGTATGCGGGTGAAATTTTATGATGTCATCACCAAGCTACCGTTGGGCAACGCCAGCCTGGTAGGCTCCTTGCAGGAGTTACTGCGCGAGTCCGATGTCGTTTCCCTGCATGTACCCGAGCTGCCCTCTACCAAAATGATGATGGGTGCCGAAGAAATCGCACAAATGAAGCCCGGCGCCATACTGCTAAACGCCTCCCGTGGCACCGTGGTGAATATTGAAGCCCTGGCAGAAGCCCTCAATAGTAAGCACCTGGCCGGTGCCGCTATTGATGTATTCCCGGTAGAGCCACGCGGCAATGACGATGAATTTCTCTCCCCACTGCGCGGCATCGACAACGCCCTGCTGACTCCCCACGTGGGCGGCTCCACCATGGAAGCCCAGGAAAATATCGGCACCGAGGTGGCGGAAAAACTGGCGCACTACTCCGATAACGGTACCACCACCAGCTCTGTGAATTTCCCCGAGGTGGCACTGCCAGGACACGCCGGTACCCATCGCCTGCTGCATATCCACAAAAATGTCCCCGGTGTATTGAGCGCCATTAACCAGGTGTTCTCAGATAATGCCATCAACATCTCTGCCCAGTACCTGCAGACTAACGAGACAGTGGGTTATGTGGTGATTGATGTGGATGCGGCTTACTCGGACCTGGCGCTGGAAAAACTGAAGAATATCCCCGGCACCCTGCGCTGCCGCGTGTTGTTCTAGCTCCCTAGAAAGCCCTCTATGGACGGGTGTGCGACTCCTCTGCCACCCGTCTTTCTGCGCGTTCGGCTGATCGATAAAAGGATTGATCCACCATGGCGCTCACTTCTACAATAGCAGCTCCTATTCTGTTGGTTCAGTCCCACACGCACCCTCTCGCGTGACCGGGCCCAAGCCAACATCGCATTTTCCATAGCAGGTGTTCCCTTGCGCAACAACGATACCGCCACTACCGGCTTTCTCGCCGGCGTTGCCGCCTTCCTTATTTGGGGGCTGGCCCCAATTTACTTTAATCAGCTACAAGGCATTCCCGCAGCTGAGATCCTCGCCCACCGCAGTATCTGGTCCTTCGCGCTGGCGCTGCTGATTATGTTACTGCTGGGCAAATTGCCCGATCTTATCCGCACTCTGCGCGACCACAAGAAAATGCGGGTGTTGGCCCTTACTACCGCACTGATTGGCGGTAACTGGCTGGTATTTATTTGGGCTATTAACAATGGCCACCTGCTGGAAAGCAGTCTCGGCTACTACATCAACCCATTAATCAATATTGTCCTGGGAGTTTTATTCCTAGGGGAAAAATTGCGGCGCCTACAATGGTTGGCGGTGGCGCTTGCCGCCATGGGTATTGTCCACGAACTCTGGCAGTTCGGCCGTGTGCCGGTCATCGCCCTATTCCTGGCTGGGTCTTTCGCCCTCTATGGGCTTGCGCGCAAACGTGCGCCGGTGGAAAGCCTTACCGGGCTGGCCATAGAGACCCTGTATATGTTGCCGGTAGCCTTGATCTACCTGCTTTGGAGCGCCAGCCCCACCAGTAACTTATTGAACAACGGCTGGGAACTAAACAGTCTGTTGGTATTGGCCGGCCCCGTCACCCTAGTGCCACTGCTGTTATTCACAATTGCTGCGCGCAGGCTGAACTTATCCACGGTGGGATTCCTGCAGTACATCGGGCCCTCACTAATGCTGGTGGTCGCCACCCAAATGCTTGGTGAGCCATTTAGCGAGGGCAAACTCACTACCTTTATGTTTGTATGGATGGGGCTAGCGCTCTACTCAATGGATGCCCTGGCGCAAAGACGCAAACTCCATTTGCAGGGCAAGGCCTCACTTTAAGGATAAGCTTCGCCAGCCCAGTGTGTGAAAATGGCGGCTACGGATAAGGATTAAGTACCGCCATGCACTAACCCCCTCGACTTTCAATCGATAAGTTGCCGCTTCCCGGCCGGCAGCAGTTACTTACGGTGCTAATCGCCATACTGGCTTGGACCCTGCTCCTAGGACTTTACTGGAAAGGTACTTATCCAGAACTGCTGGTGCGCACCAGCAGTTCTGCACTGGCCTCGCCGCTGTCTTACCGCCTGTTGGAACATTGTCCCCAAAAGTTACCGCAATCATTACCGCGCTAGGCCCTTCAAGTTGTTGGGGTAGCTCTATCCATACCCTTGGCCTTACTGACCGTCTAGATGGGCACAGGTGGGCCCTCCTTTTGGCAAAACCACGACCAGCACCTGGGCTTTCTTGCCATTATGGTAACCGGTGTATTGTTTGCCCCCTGGATCGCCATGTCCGCCCTATTGCGCCAGCGCGATGAAATAGTACGCGAGCAGGCCAGACAATTTGAACGTGCGCGGGGCGCACTGGAGCGGCAGGCACTGGATAGTCGCTTGCGATTGTTACAGTCCCAGGTAACGCCACACTTCCTTTTTAATACGCTCGCCAATGTGCGCGAGCTGGTGGATTCCGCCTCTCCACAGGCACCAGCACTACTGGACAGCCTGATCACCTATCTGCGTGCAACCATTCCACAGTTGGATTCAAGCCAGAGCACTCTTGGACAAGAACTGTCCCTAGTAAAAGCTTACCTGTCCCTGATGAAAATGCGCATGCCCGATCGCCTGCATTTTTCTATCAATGCCGATGAAGAGGTTCACTCACTCCCCTGCCCATCTTTGGCATTATTGACCCTTGTTGAAAATGCCGTTCGCCACGGCATAGATCCCAGCGAAAGCGGCGGTGAAATAAAAATACGTGTACTCCTACATAAAGGTATGTGCAGGGTAAAAGTTCAAGATACCGGGGTGGGCATGCAAGGTAAAACCAGCGGAATGGGAACAGGACTTTCAACATTGCGAGAACGTTTACGCCTTACTTTTGAGGAAACGGCTTCGCTGGAATTATCGGCTCTACAACCTCGGGGAATGCTTGCAGAAATCCACTACCCTATCGCCAGGAAACAACACCTATGACACTGTGCACTGCTACCGCCCTGGTCGCCGATGATGAGCCCCTACTGCGTCAAGCCCTTATTCGCAAACTTGCCGCCCAATGGCCCGAATTGGAAGTTGTGGCGGAGGCGCGTAATGGTCGAGAAGCCATAGAGTTATTTGAACTCCACCAGCCGGATATTTGCTTTCTCGATATCCAAATGCCGGGTATTTTCGGCGTTGAGGCAGCACAGGAAATTGGCCGCCGCGCCCATTTGGTCTTTATTACCGCCTACGATCAATATGCCGTGAAGGCCTTCCAGCAAGGAGCCCTAGATTATCTGGTTAAGCCTTTGGAAAGCGACCGACTAGCCAACACCGTGTCTCGTCTGCAAGAACGCCTGCATATGACAAGCTCAGTAAAAAACAGCCTTCAGTCGTTGGAACAAATTAGCGAGCAGTTTCAAAAGACGCAACCAAGCACTTATTTGCGCTGGATTAAAGCCTCTATTGGAAACACCCTGCGTTTAATCGCGGTAGAGGATATCCACTATTTACGTTCCGATGATAAATATACGCTAATAGCCTGGAGTGAATCACAGGGGAAGACATCTGAAGCACTGATTAAAACGCCTCTAAAAGACCTTTCTGCCCAGCTGGATCCACGAACATTTCGTACAAGTGCATCGCTCAGTAGTCGTTAACTTTAAAGCCATTCAACATGTCATCCGAGACGTAGATACAGCTCAATTACATTTAAAATATTGCCAGAAAGTTTTGCCTGTCAGCAGTCGCTATATGCACTTATTTAAGCAAATGTAACCAAAGCAAAGACTGGTTTTATACCTCGGTAATTAAAAGAACTTAAAAAGATAAGATCTGAAGTCTAGGGATGAACAAAATGGAAGTTTTATAGATCCGGGCTTACCCTTGGTTTATCTCCAAGATCAACGATTGGCAAAAAAATGCTGAGAGTTTTCACCAAACTTTTCCTGGCAATTCTACTCTTCTCAATTCTGTCTTCTCATTCGACAGCCAAACAACCTGAATCCCTTCGTCACTATCCTCCCTATGTGGAAGACGATGGCAAGATGCATATTTACTTCTGTGGCACCGGAACCCCGGACCCGGCCTATCAATGGCTGCGCCACCCTGCCTGTGTAGCAATACGTAGTAGTGGAAAATTATTCCTAGTTGATGCGGGTGAAGGTACGACAGCGCGTATCGGCCAGCTAGATCTTAACTTAGCTCAAGTGGATCCTATATTTATTACTCACTGGCACTCCGATCATTTTGGGGGTCTGGCAATGGTGATTAATGAATCTTGGTTTGTAGGCGCCAGCAAACCGATCAATATTTATGGGCCCTACGGTATTTTCAACATTATGGAGGGGATCAGGAAGAGTTTTGGACCCGATATTCTCTTTAGATCAGCAAATAGACAAGGGATACTCGATCCCGTTTTAGCTGTTGCCACTCCACACCTAATAAACATTGCCGGAGATCAATCGGAAGTTATTCAGGAAGTCTGGCACCATGGAAACACTACGGTTTCTGTCTTTGCCGTACATCATGAACCCGTATTCCCAGCATTTGGCTATGAGATACGTTTCGGTCCTTGTAAAGTCATTATCACCGGAGATACCCATGTATTCGATGGCCTGGAAAATATTGAACGTGACGCGGATTTATTAATTTCTGAAGCCCTCAGCTATGCCCAATACATTAGTAAACTCAAGCAAACTGGGAACAATCGCAGGGCACGACTTCGCTATGAAAAAGCGGATCAAATCATTCATTATCACTCTAACACCCTGGATATTGCCAAAATGGCAACTAAAGCTGGGGTAAAATCTGTAGCTTTGACTCATCTTATTCCACCCCCGGTAACGGAAGCCGATAAAAAGGAATTTATTGCCGGCATGAGCAACTATTACTCGGGCCCTATTAGAGTAATGGATGACTTAGATAAAATAACACTGGCAGATAGTGGACGCGGACAATGTAGGGTGGAGTATCCATCAGACAGCAAGAACAATAAAACAAGTAAAAAACCCACAAATAAGCAAGACATACAACAAAAGCAATCAACAGAAAATAGCGGCTCTAAACTCTAACCAGAAAATCATATGGAAACTCCTTATGAAGTCTCTTCAAACTATGATTCTTGTATCTGCATGCCTAACACTTCCCTTAAGTGCTAAGGGAGAGGCAGATATTGGTGGTGTAACGTTCGAAAAATTAGTGGCTTCAAGCAAAGACTGGGAGGGGCATAAACTCCCTGAAATGAAACCGGGTCAACAAGAGCTAACTATTGTTCGCGTAAAAATCCCCCCAGGAAAGCAAATGCCAGTACACAAACACCCTGTTTTAAACGGTGTGTATATTGAGAAAGGCACGTTGACTATTGTTCTTCCTGGACAAAAAGAAACACTAACTCTCGGAGAGGGAAATGCTTTTATTGAGGTCACCAATAAATGGCATTATGGTCGCAACGATGGTAGTGAACCAGTAACTATCATTCTTTTCTACTCTGGCCCTGAAGGGGAACCAACAACCATTTTCAAAAATCCAGAAGAAAAAATAAATTAAGGCAACATAAAAAATAAAATTTAATGGCTACTCACATTAGCCTGTCTCGTTAGCGAACCAAGAATCGCCAGCACACTTAAGGCTGGCGATTCTATCAAATCAGAAACTTTACCCCACTCGATGTAAGGCACAAATTTTATTTCCTGCAGGGTCACGCAGATAGGCAATATACAATTTGCCAGCTACACCCTCACGTATTCCAGGAGGATCTTCACAAGCAACCCCGCCATTAGCAAGGCCTGCTTGGTGCCAAGCATCAGCTTCTTCAGTACTCTTTGCACTAAAACCAATAGTACCGCCATTGGCATGAGAAGCCACTTCCCCATCAATAGGCTTGGAAATAGCAAAGACACCGGTTTTAGTGAAGTAAAAGCAGCGACCTTTTTCATCAATAACACCTGGCTCATAGCCCAGAGCCCCTAAAACAGCATCATAAAACGCCTTAGACCGCTGAACATCATTAGCACCAACCATGATATGACTAAACATTACACCCTCCTGTTCAATAGTAAATGACAAGACAACCTGTAAGGTTATCTAGGTAGTAATAACTGAGTTCCTCTTACTCCACGTCTTCTCCAGTATGACTATCATCTACCCCGACTAAAAATTGGTCAACACTTTCTCGCTGCATACTGCCATTCAACGCTCTCATTCAGCATTCCGTCAATCTCCAGATAGCAACACTAATAGCCTAAACATAAACTCTCGAACAAAAGGAGGCATAGAGGATAAATATTAATCAACTATCAGAAGATGAAGTTTAGATTAAATACTAGAGGGGAAAAGTCGATATCAGCTGTTATAGGCAAAATGAAATCATATAGAGCAAGCGAAGACGAAGAATATGTGGGCTAATCTGAAAACACAATGTTAATGGCACCATCTAATAATTTCCTTATTGCATGATAACGCTCTATGTATAGAATTCAAAGAAAGTATGCCAAGAATTGAAACCAACTCAAGTAAAGAAGCAGCCGTACATAAAGTCTAGAGGACTTCATGAGTAACAAAAAAGAAACACGAAAAACCACAGTCAGTTTATCTGAACCTTATGTAAATGTGAAAATTAAAATATCTGCTTTGTGGGCATCAGTATTATTTTGTTATATATATGGAGATTTCTTTGGACCGTTCAAGATAGGAAAAATTGAGAGAATTATAGAGGGATTTGGCCCATTCGGTGCAGTTACTCAAGGTTCACTGCTTTCAGTGGCGATAATAGTATCAATACCATGCATTATGGTTGCACTAACCTTAATGCTAAAGCCGAAGATTTGCCAATGACTTAATATAATTGTTGCCACAATATTTATTATATTCTTGGCTGCCACAATGCTCATATCATCATGGTACTTCTATTTTTATCTAGGCTTTATTGAAATCACTCTTAAGTTAGTAATTATTTGGCTGGCTTGGCAGTGGCCTAAAGAAGAAACATGATAATAAGCAGAATAATCAATAAGAACGCAAGATAGAAAATATAATTCCACCTCAAACTTTTCATACCTTGATTTCAATATGCTTGACCTGAAACAAAAATGTCGATTCAGGTCAAGCCAGAAGAACCTTCACAAAACCACCATCAACGAGTACTTCACCTATCGAAAACAGTTATTTTTTTTTCAAAAATGTAAGAATTCTCCACTTCATATTTCATTACAAACTTTTTAAGGCTTACTAAATTCGGCAGTCTAACTCCGAAAATTTGCTTTTTACAAATTGATAACCCATTAAACTTTGTTCAGAATTAAAATACACCAGTAACGGGACTTTCTGCTTAAGCCAAAAGCTCCCAACAACAATCCATCACAATTTTTCAGTCATGGAAGAATGTTAGTAGACTGCTGACACGGCACAGGAATGTAAATACTTATGATCTTTCCTTGGGTGCCGAAATGAAGTACATATTACTTGAGAAAGAAATTTGCCTCTCTCGACTCTTTCCCCCTCAATCATTTTCTTACCCTTGTTCACCTCCCTAATTACCGGAGAAATCCTTTGGTAAGAATCTCCCTCTCACTTTGAAAAACATGAAACATGTGATGAAAGGCTCAATCAATAGAATTACCGAGCCCAATAAAGCCTCTCAATGTAATAATATGAGAAAATCAGTGGGAAATTAGCATAGATAAAATTGGGGAATGAGAGGCTTTTTAGCCTATCTATTTAACCAGTCATCCATAGCAGCCAGTATCTGATGCCTATAGGGCTGGGTTTCATTGATCATTTGGTGGCGGGCACCGCGAATTAATACTCGGTGGCAATGCGGAAAACGATCGCGAATTGCGCGCATATCATAGCGCCAATCCACCGTGCCATCACCGGTGCCCTGTACCACCAAGATCTTGCGTGGATTGCGTGCGCTTTTGGGGAAAGTCTTGATCCAATCCACCATGGCGCCGAGCCAACACATGGAAATTACCCTGGATTGCAGGGGGTCGCGCAGGGCCTGGCGCCGGGAGAATTCGGCATCGTGGGTATTAATCGTAAACTCTCGACTGGGTTCACTAATAAACAAGCGTCCAAGATAGTACTTCCATTTCACCAGAAGCCAATTGGCCGGGCGCACCAGAGGAGCCAACAGAAAAACCTTATCTAGTGGCTGTTTACGACTGTATTGCAAGTGCGCTAATAAGGCAGCACCACCAGTACTTTGCCCCAGGGCGTGCCAAGGCTTGGGTAGTTTCCCTTCGGCAACCGATAAAAGACGATCAAATACCTGGCGGTATTGCAGGAAAGTCTGAATAGCCACCCGCTCGCCGCTGGAGAGGCCGTGGCCAGGAAAATCGAAAATCACCACATTGAGATTGCGCTCGAGGCCAAAACGAATCGCTGGTCCATAAATACCGGTGTGATCGAAATAACCATGGCAGATAAACAAGGTACCGCGTGGTTTTTCAACCAGCCAATATTGGGACACCAGCTCAAAGCCCGCCGCAGTAAAAGTGCCGACACCGGTTTTATAGGAGAGAGGAAAATGTAAGTCGTAAAAATTTCGGTAATCTTGCATCTCAGTCAGCAGCGGTGCCGTATCATTGGCAAAGTCCAGCTGCGGCAGCTTTTGCCGCAAAGCCGAGTAGTCCGGGCGCTGAATTACCGGGCTACTTTCGTAGGTGTTGATGTCTTGCAAGGTTTCCATTGAACCAATGGTACTGCATTTTCACTGGGTGGGAAGAGACAGGCTGAGTGAATAGTGACTTAAATATGAAAAAGGCGGACACAATGTCCGCCTTTCTTCACTGCAAGATAAGTAAGCGCTTACTTGATTTGCGGTTCCAAATCGCCAGCGGCATAACGCTCACTCATGGCATCGAGGCTGAGCGGACGAATCTTGCTGGCCTGACCGGCTGTACCGAAGGCTTCGTAACGCGCAACACAAATTTCCTTCATAGCTTGCATAGCAGCCTTGTAGAATTTGCGTGGATCAAATTCTGACGGGTTCTCGGCCAGGAAACGACGGGTGGCGCCGGTGGAGGCGAGACGCAGGTCAGTATCAATATTGACCTTACGTACACCGTGCTTGATGCCCTCGCAAATCTGCTCTACCGGCACACCGTAAGTTTCGGGGATTTCACCACCGAACTCATTGATTACCGCCAGCCACTCCTGAGGCACAGAGGAAGAACCGTGCATCACCAAGTGGGTGCCTGGGATACGCGCGTGGATCTCCTTGATACGGTCAATAGCAAGGATGTCACCAGTAGGCGGGCGGGTAAATTTATAGGCACCGTGGCTGGTACCACAGGCGATTGCCAGGGCATCCACCTTAGTTTTTTGTACAAAGTCCGCAGCCTCTTCCGGGTCAGTCAGCAGCTGATCATGGGATAGCTTGCCCTCAGCACCAACACCGTCCTCTTCACCGGCCATACCGGTTTCCAGGGAACCCAGGCAACCCAGTTCACCCTCAACAGAAACACCACAGGCGTGTGCCATATCTACTGCGCGCTGAGTAACATCAACGTTGTATTCGTAGGAAGCCGGGGTTTTGCCGTCCTCACGCAGGGAGCCGTCCATCATCACGGAGCTGAAACCCAGTTGGATAGAACGCTGGCACACTGCCGGACTGGTGCCGTGGTCCTGGTGCATTACCACTGGAATTTCCGGGAATTCCTCAATGGCGGCCAGGATCAGATGACGCAGGAAGGGCGCACCGGCGTATTTACGCGCACCGGCGGAGGCCTGCACGATTACTGGGGAGTCGGTTTCCTTGGCCGCCTCCATAATCGCGCGCATCTGTTCCAAATTGTTTACGTTGAAGGCCGGTACGCCGTAACCATGCTCGGCAGCGTGGTCCAGCAATTGGCGTAGGCTGATAAGAGCCATATTAAATTCCTTTCTCGTCTACTCGTCGTATTTGTAATTTTTTGCTTTTATTGCCTTCCACATTTAAGAGGAGGGCATTATTGGGTACTCAGTCTTCGCCGCGGGACTCCAGGATGGCTACCGCGGGCAGCTTCTTGCCTTCAACATATTCCAAGAAGGCACCACCACCCGTGGAAATATAAGATACCTTATCGGCAATACCATATTTATCCACAGCCGCAAGGGTGTCGCCACCGCCGGCAATAGAAAAGGCATCACTATCGGCAATGGCCTTAGACAGATGTTCAGTGCCAGCGCCAAACTGATCGAATTCGAATACGCCTACAGGGCCATTCCAGATAATGGTTTTCGCGCCCTTAAGAATCTCCGCCAGCATTGCAGAAGATTGTGGACCAATATCAAAAATCATATCGTCTTCAGCCACAGCATCGGCGGCCTTGGTTTCCGCTACAGCTGCTTCGCTGAATTCCTTACCGGTCACGACATCAACGGGCACAGGAATATCGCACTTCTGCATCAAACTTTTGGCGGTATCCACCAAGTCGTGCTCACAGAGAGACTTGCCCACCGGCTTGCCGCTAGCGGCGAGGAAAGTATTGGCGATACCACCACCCACAATCAGCTGGTCTACTTTATCCGCCAGACTCTCCAATACGGTGAGCTTGGTAGACACTTTAGAACCACCCACAATCGCAACCAATGGACGGGCTGGCTCAGCCAGTGCCTTCTCCAGAGCATCCAGTTCGGCTGCCAGTAATGGACCGGCACAAGCGACTGGAGCAAACTTGGCCACACCGTGTGTGGAAGCCTGAGCGCGGTGCGCAGTGCCAAAGGCATCCATTACAAAAATATCGCAGAGTGACGCGTAAGCTTTAGCCAGCTCTTCGCTGTCTTTTTTCTCGCCGGCATTGAAACGCACGTTCTCCAGCAACGCCACATCGCCCTCAGCCAGCTCGACGCCATCGCGCCACTCTTTGATCAGGGCCACTTCGCGACCGAGTAGTTCACTTAAATGCGCAGCTACCGGAGCCAGGGAGAATTCATCCGCATACTCCCCCTCTGTAGGACGGCCCAAGTGGGACATCAGCAGTACTTTGGCGCCAGCATCAATGGCGGCCTGGATAGTGGGAAGCGCCGCGCGAATACGGGCGTCAGAAGTTACCCGACCATCTTTCACCGGTACATTCAAGTCCTCGCGAATTAGTAGGCGCTTACCCGCAAGCTCCAGATCTGTCATCAATTTGACCGCCATTCGCCAATCCTCTTCTACTTCGATTAACTGAAAATGTGGGCGCGGAGTATATCAACTGCGCCGCACCACTGCCGACAGTTAAACAAGGAAAAACATGGCAGTTTTAATGTCAGAGCCAGAAAAGATCGAAATTCACTCTAAGCCTGTTTGGCAGAAGCACCTGCAGGCACCTAATGCCAAACTTATAGCCGCGCTCATATAAACTCCTAACTCCATACGCGAGCTAGGTATTTGGCAGAGAAGCTGCACGAAAGACTCAACTAGAACCTATGGCTTGAGAGATCCAGCCTCATCCTTACGACTCGTGTTCTCTTGCCTCTCTGCTCTGTAACCCATTGATACAAAAGTTCTTTTCGCTGAAAAGCCACACCGCTAGAATCGCCGACCCCATCGAATAAGCACTACTACACAAGACCCGGCGTATACCACGGTAGCGGCGGGGCACATATGGAGATTTCTTACCTATGGAACAATCCGACAGCGATATAGTCTTTCAAAGTTACGGACGCTGCTGCAACAATGAGGAATTCTTTAAGGACTTTTACGATCGCTTTATGGGCAGCTCCGCGGATATTCGCAATCTGTTTGCCAATACAGATATGAAGGCCCAGCGGCATTTGTTGCGTAACGGCATTATGCAATTAGTGCTTTACTCCCGTGGTATGTCTGACACCAAACTGCGCGCCCTGGGTAAAAGCCACGACCGCACTGGCTATAATATTCGCCCAGAATGGTACCGCCTGTGGCTGGATGCCCTGATAGCCACCCTACGCCAACATGACAGTGCGTTCTCCCCTGAGATCGAAGCGGCATGGAACCGTGCCATCACACCAGGAATCGATATCATTCGCCAAGCCTACTAAGTCATTAGGCTTTTTATTGGGAGCCACCTACACGTAAAGCAGCGTATTTGCCAGGGGCTCCCTCGCCCGCTATAAGAATTCAGTAATAAAGCTCAATTCATCGTGCATCAATATAGGTCTACAGCAGACCCACTAACTCTTTAGATCGTATTGCACAGGTAACTCCTCCATGAACTAGTGTCGTATTCATGGAGAAAGCAGCAAACAATTAGCCAATCTGTTTTCAGAAAAAATTTTATAATAAGAAACTCATAAGAGACTCAGCGTTAATTGCCTGCCACTCAAAAGCGCCCCCAATACCGATTATTAGGATTATTCGACAAGGAAATACTATGAAAATTGTACGAAAGTACAGTGTACCCCTGGCACTGATTCTGGCTATATCTGCCTGCGGAAAAGCACCAGAAAATAATAATCACGAACAAAACTCTCTCAGCTCAGCATTAACCTCCACAGCAAGTGCCACAGCTCCGCTTTCCATCAATTTCGAGAAATTTACCCTGCCGAATGGCCTGCGCGTTATCGTTCATGAAGATCGCAAAGCTCCCATTGTTTCCGTGGGAGTCTGGTATCACGTTGGTTCCAAGGATGAAAAACCTGGACGCACAGGTTTTGCCCATTTATTTGAGCACTTGATGTTCAGCGGCTCAGAAAATTACAACGATGAGTATTTCAAACCTTTTGAGCAGGCCGGTGCCACAGGAATGAACGGCACTACCTGGCTAGACCGTACCAATTACTTTGAAACTGTACCGACCAACGCACTGGACATGGCCCTTTGGATGGAATCCGATCGAATGGGCCACTTACTGGGAGTGATTACCCAGGAAAAGCTCGATGAGCAACGCGGGGTGGTACAGAATGAAAAGCGCCAAGGGCAAAACCAACCCTACGGCAAAGTTTGGGAGCGTATGCAAAAAGCGATCTTTCCCGCCAATCATCCCTATTCCTGGACCACCATCGGCTCGATGGAAGACCTCAATGCCGCAACCCTTGAGGATGTGCATGAATGGTTCAAACAATACTATGGTGCAGCTAATACCGTATTGGTCCTAGCTGGCGATATCGACGTGGAAACGGCCAAGGCTAAAGTGAGCCACTACTTTGGCGATATCCCCGCCGGCCCTCCCCTAATAAAGAAAAAGGCCTGGATTGCAAAACGGGATCAATCCAGCCGCGAGCAAATGTTCGACCGCGTAGCCCAGCCCCGCCTGTATAAAGTCTGGAATACCCCCAACCTCACCCACGAAGACGCCAATGCTATTGCTCTGGCCGCAGCAGTGCTCGGTGACGGCAAGAATTCACGCCTGTATAAGCGTCTGGTTTACAAGGACCAAATCGCCACCAATATCAGCGTGGGCCTGCATGAATTCGAACTCTCCTCCATCTTCCCTATTACCACAGACGTCAAGCCCGGTGTAGCCCCTGCTAAGGTGGAAGCCGCCATTGAGGAAGAGCTGGAGAAATTCCTTGCCGAAGGGCCAACCGAGGAGGAGCTGGCCAGGGTAAATATGAGCGAATACGCCTCAATGGTGCGCAGCCTCGAGCAAGTCGGAGGCTGGAGCGGTAAAGGGGTACTCCTTGCCCGTGGCGAGCTCTATAAAAACAGCCCCAATGCCTATCTGGATGCACTGAGTGAGAAACAAAAAATCACCCCACAAAAGGTTCGTGAAGCTGCACAGAAATGGTTGTCCAGTGGTGATTACAATCTTGAGGTTCTGCCCTTCCCCGAATACAAAGCAACCAAAAGCGGGGCTGACCGCAGCAAACTACCTGAGACGGGCAATTTCCCCAGTGTACCCTTCCCCAAGCTACAAACAGCCGAGCTTTCTAACGGACTTAAAGTAGTCCTGGCTGAACGAAACTCTGTACCTGTCGTGGATCTACGCCTGCAGTTTGATGCCGGATATGCCGCAGATCAAGGCAACAAATTGGGCACATCCAGCTATGCGATGTCCATGCTGAAAGAGGGCACCAGCAAACTGGATGCACTGCAGATCAGTGCGAGAGAGGAAATACTGGGTGCTCATATTGGCGCAGGAGCCGACATCGACACTTCTACCGTGCGCCTCAATGCCTTGAAAACCAACTTAGATGACTCCCTAGCGCTATTCGCCGACATTGTTATGCACCCGGCTTTCTCAGAAGAGGAAATTGAACGTAAACGGTCGCGCTGGATCGCTGCTATTCAACAAGAAAAAACTCGTCCAGTACAAATGGCGTTACGCAGCTTACCGCCATTACTTTATGGAGAGGGCCATGCCTACGGCGTACCATTTACCGGTTCCGGTACAGAGACTTCTATAGAGTCATTAAATCGTGATGACTTGGTGGACTACCATAAAACTTGGCTGCGTCCAGACAATGCCACCCTAGTTGCTGTTGGTGATATCACCCTCGAGGTATTAACACAGAAATTGGAACAGCATTTTGCCGATTGGAGCGCACCAGAAAGTCCCCTGCCCCAGAAAAACCTTACACGAGTAGCACATCCTCAAAAAGCCAGTGTCTATCTAATTAACAAGCCTGACGCAGAACAAAGTATTATTATTGGCGGCTTGCTGGCGCCCTCCGAAAAGATTGCTGAGCGCGATGCGATGCATATGATGAATGATATTTTTGGCGGCACATTCACCGCTCGCCTAAATATGAACCTGCGCGAAGATAAGCATTGGGCTTATGGGGCTTATTCCTTTTTAACGGGAGCGAAAGGCCAGCAGCCATTAATGATCTATGCACCGGTACAAACAGATAAAACCAGAGAATCCCTGCTAGAACTGCAGACTGAGTTGCGCAGTTATATCAGCAAAAAACCAGCTCAGGAAGAGGAGTTGCAAAAAGTAAAAAATAAAAGTGTCAATGAGTTACCAGGTAGCTTTGAAACCATTAAAGCTGTTTCCAGTGCAGTTTCGAGCATAATCACTTATGACCGCCCTCTGGATTATATGGATAGCTATGCAGAAAAAATCCGCAATGTAAACCTTCAGGCAATACACAAATTGGCCCAGGACACTATCAAGCCAGATCAGTTTATCTGGGTGATTGTTGGTGATAAAAGCAAAATAGAAAACGGTATTCTTGAACTTAACATTGGTCAGATTATTGAACTCGATACCAATGGCAATCCGATAGAAAAAACAACCCTGAACTAGCCCCCTAATACTGACCAGGCACACAAAAGTGTGCCTGGCTTCTAATTCACACACCTTTAAAACTAAATTTAAATACTTAAGTATTATTTTTTATTTTTATACCCGCCGTAAAGAAACGTTTTCAAATGAAAACCTTTCAATGAAAAAACCGCCAATTTTTAACCAGCTATTAAAAATATATTTTTTTAAATAAAAAGCACGTTTTTGATTCCTCAAAAACTAAAAGGTTGTTATTTTTCATGACGGGGAAAGGCGGGATTTGCTTCCCGTAAGGATTTCCTTTCCCCAAAAATAAAATAATATCTGTTAAGGAGTAACTCATGAAAAAGGCCCTTTCGATATTTGCCAGCGGCGCCCTGGCATTAAGCCTAGCGACATCTGCCACTGCCGAAGACAAGCGCTATATCGTTACATTCAAAGAAGGCAAGGGGGAGTCCGTCAGGTCTCTGGTTCAGCAAAACGGCGGCCGTAAAGCGCTTGACGTTCGCAACCATAACGCTATGGCTGCACACCTGCCGGCAAAAGCATTAATGGCACTACGCAGGAACCCCAATGTCGCCTTTATTGAAGAGGATCTGAAACGTTATCCACTGTCTCAGGAAGTACCTTACGGTATCCCTATGGTACAGGCAGACCAACTCAGCGATTTACAAGCTGGCAACCGTACCGTATGTATCATTGATTCCGGTTACGACCTGGCCCACGAAGACCTGTCAGGCAATGCCGTTACTGGTAGCAACGATCCAGAGGGTACTGGCAACTGGTATGAAGATCAAAATGGCCATGGTACCCATGTAGCCGGCACTATTGCCGCCATGAATAATAACGCTGGCGTTGTGGGGGTAATGCCTAACAGCAATATCAATCTGCACATCGTCAAAGTATTTGGTGCTGATGGCTGGGCTTACTCTTCATCCCTGATTGCCGCTGCAGAAGATTGTGCAGCGAATGGTGCAAATGTAATTAATATGAGCCTCGGTGGTGACAGAGCCAGCTTCTTTGAGAGACGCGGTTTCGATAATCTCAATAAACGCGGCATTCTCTCAATTGCCGCCGCTGGTAATGATGGCAATACCCGTCATAACTACCCTGCCTCTTACAACTCCGTTGTCTCCGTAGCAGCGATCGACAGCAACAAAAACATCGCAGGTTTCTCCCAGCAAACCAATCAGGTTGAACTCGCTGGGCCTGGCGTGCAGGTATTGTCCTCCATCCCCACTGGCAGCGGCCAGGCAGCCACCCTGGAAGTAGCAGGGGCTGAAGTCGAAGCCGCAGCTATGACTGGTACTCCCATTGGGACGATTACCGGAGCCTTGGAAGATTGTGGTACCGCTGAATCTGCCTGCGTAAGTGCAGCAGGTAAAATCTGTCTAATTCAACGTGGCAATATCAGCTTTGCTGATAAAGTTCTGAACTGCGAAGCCGGTGGTGGTGTTGGAGCGATCATCTACAACAACGTAGCCGGAATGCTTTACGGTACCCATGGTGGCGTGGAGACTCATATTCCTTCCGTGGGTATTTCCGATGCGGATGGCAGCGCTTTATTAACCCAGCTGGGTGCCAGTGCCACGATAGAGACCGAAGCACAGGATTACGCTTACTTTAATGGCACCTCCATGGCGACCCCACATGTTGCTGGTGTAGCTGCTCTGGTTTGGAGCCACTACCCGAACTGTAGCAATAGCGAAATTCGCACAGCCCTGCATGTTACCGCAGAGGACCTGGGTGATGCTGGCCGTGACAATGCCTATGGTTATGGCTTGGTTCAGGCCAAAGCCGCATTTGATTACCTGGCGGCCAATGGTTGCACCGGCTCCATGTAATTCTGATCAAACCTTCTCAGATGGGGGAGCTTATTGCTCCTCCTTTGGGAAGGATTCAACCTCTGATTAGAATTAGCAGTCAGCAGCTGAAATAATATGGCCTGTTATTGCAGGAACAGCCAAGTGTGCTCTGAGCTATAGCTTTCCAGAAATAGAAGCTCTAAATACTTACATAATGTTTAATATTTTATAAGTATCCAATTTCCCCAACAAAAATCTGCTCGCCAGGTTATAAAAGGCCAGAAGTTGCTTCTAGCCTTTATCTACAAACACTATTTACCAGCCACCTGCTTTACTTGATCATTAAGGACCGCGTGTTGCATGCCGATGGTCCCCAATGCCTCTACAGGCAAAAATACCTTGTTGTTTGACTCAGCCATTTTATCTAGGACTTCCAAGGTTCTATAAGCCAGATATTTATCCGTCACCGATTTGGCAAGCAGATCATTGACCTCTTTCTGTCCAATCGCTTTTTCACGGGCAATGGCACGATTCATTTTTTCCCTCTCCAAATCGCGCTCCATCTGTATCTTCTGAATCTGAAATTGAGCTTTTTCCTGCTCTATGAGTTCACGGCGCTCGGCCGCACGCTCTTTAGCCTGAGTGATGACCTTAGGAAATTGTATATCCGCCAGTCCCAAACGCTTAATCTCTATGGGTGTGCCTTTTAGGGCTTTGGATACCTCATTGAACAGCTCGTGGCTCAGAGACTCTCGGCTTGAAGCAATCTCATTGATGGAGTACTTGGCTACAACACGGCGTACCACATCTCTAATTACCGGCTGTGCATAAGTACCATAAACGCGATTTACCGAAATATTGTCATTGTCAGGCGGAATACGATCGAAAACACTATCGATAGCCTCTCTACTGATGGCACCGGTCATACGTACATCAAAGCTCATATTAAGCTGATCTTTGGGCATAAAGACTTTAAATTTTTCCAAATGACCAAAGTCTGCAATTGTCATTGTGACCAACTTGTCACAATAAAACATACACATATCCAAGCGAAACTTGGAAGGCGGTACCACTTCGGGCTTGTAGCCACTCTCCGTTAACACCTTGCCAACATGTGCAGGCGGCACTTCTACCCGCTCACCACAAGCGGACAACATAAAAAGGGAAGCCGCCAGGCCCGCAACTGAAACAAAACGCATTTTCAACACCAATCAATGAAAAAAACAAGATATTGTATTTACTCACATACAACAAGACAGAGAAATTAAGTAAAAGATGTTATAATCGGTAAAATTTAAATCTGATTTATCGAAATAAAAAATATGCAATTAGAATTTATAACCGCAACACTATTTAATCTCGGCATCAACCTAATCTACACAGTTTTGGCTCTTTTTATTGGAATAATCGCCTTAATAACAATCGACAAAAAACTGCTACGTACAGTAGACATCGAAGGTGAATTGAAAAATGGCAATATCGCAGTTTCTATCTTTGCGTCCACAATTTTGATTTTTGTTGCCATCATTATTTCTTTCGGATTGAAAGGGTAAAAACGTGTATAAATGGATTGTCCCCTTGCTTATTTTCTCTGTGCTGTTAACGCTGCCAGAAATTCTACGCAATACAATTCAAAAGCCTGAATTAAAACCTTCGTCAAAGCAGCCCCTCAATTCAGCAAGTAGGGCCTATGGTTCTACTAACGCTGACACCATAGATCGCCAAAATGGGGTGGTAAGAGTAGTGGGTACCAGCTATCCACTATCGGAAGAAACGATCCAACAGGTAGTGGCCAAGCGTTCTCTTGAGGAGAGCGCACAGGTTTCCATCTGGAACTGGCAAGGGCTGGAGGCAGTCACAGCCACTGCAAGAGGGCTGGATAAACAGCACCATTTTGCCAATAGTTACCTGGTGGGCTTCAAACCTTTCCAAACCCGCGAGCTTTGGGTACCGCTATATACTTTGGCGATGCAAAAGGAGTATCAGTACGACCATCTACAGTATGCCGGACTTTCCGATATCTGGCAGACATCCCGTCAGGCTTATTATCAAAAGCGCGGCGACTGCGAAGATCATGCCATCTTACTGGCCGACTGGCTGATTGAGCTGGGCGTGGACGCGCGAGTAGCACTGGGGACACACAAAGGCCAGGGACACGCCTGGGTAGTTGCCATATTGGATGGCCAGGAGTACCTACTGGAAGCCACCAGCAAACGGCGTCAGACCAGCTGGCAAGCGATGCCATTGGCAGCCCTGGCAGAAGGTTATGAAGTAGAGTTCCAGTTTAATCGCCATTTCTTCTGGGCAAAACGCAATTCCGCCTCTACGAGAAAGTATCGCGGCAGTCACTGGATAAAAAAATCTCAGTTCATTCGCAGCTGATCTTGCCTGGGATCGCCCGGCAATTATTCCGGGTGATCTCAGGCTTAATCTCAAACGCGACAAGACTCAGATTGGTGAACCCGGTGGCATCGCTTTAATGTCCCCGGCTTTTACTTCAAGTTCACCGCGCATAAAAGATTCAATGCGTTTGGCTTGGAAATAATAATGGGCATTGTATCCCTGCGAATCTTCACCAAATAATTTTTTCTGCCCAAGTGCCAATTGGAATTTGGCCAGCTGTAATTGTGCCTTGGCTCGTATCGATTCAGCGGCAGTGCGATCACTAGCAAGCAGCATCAGCTTCTGGATGTATACATGGTTGATACGCTGGTGAATTGACGCGTGTAAACCGGAATACTGTTCATTATTTAGAGCTCCCGTCGTAAGCCTCTCTAATAGGCTATCGAATGCGGGAATTTCACTACTACGTGCATTCTGCTGATCCATACGTGCCGCCCGCTGTGGGTCCATCAGGATCGACAGGGTGTGACCCGCTGCTGCTTCGGCCAAAGCCACTGCGTCGAAGGCAACACCGGTGTGAGAGGGGAAGCTCTCCCTGGTGCGTTCATAACCATAGGATTTGGGGGGAATTAGCTGAAGAACCTGTTCTGACAATGCCAAAAATTCTGGCGACAGAGTTTCAACTAGCGCATCCA
This sequence comes from Microbulbifer mixtoriginis (SeqCode), assembly GCF_052466765.1. NCBI lineage: Bacteria > Pseudomonadati > Pseudomonadota > Gammaproteobacteria > Cellvibrionales > Microbulbiferaceae > Microbulbifer > Microbulbifer mixtoriginis (SeqCode). The sequence continues at coordinate 2,823,811 of NZ_CP174289.1, read as the reverse complement.
TGGCTTGCTGTTGGCGCTCAGCCGGTACTAGCGTGTAGCTATTCTGCTCAGCGCCGTTATATAAGTAATCGTAATCCAACCCACCAATCAACTTGCCCACGGCTTCGGCCTGATAGCGATGCCCATAGTAAACTGGCACCAGGGTCTCCTCCAGGTCAGAGCGAGGTGCGGATTTGGGATTTGCCGCGCGGGAGAAATTATCCAGAGCATGGCGGCGCAGCTCGGTTAAACGGCTGAACTCTTCCAGGGGATCCCTGCCGTTATCCCATAAATGGGAGGCTGCATGAGCATTGTTTATCGCGCGGGAATCGGGGTCAGAAATAAAGCGTAGCTTTTGCTTCTCCGCTTCTTCGATGATGTTATCCAGATAGGACTGTTCCTCCCCACTGTTTCCGTAGCCATAACGAATTGCTAACTTATCCCAATCGCCAATACCAGTGGCATATGCCTCGGAGAAATCCAGCTCGGTGTCCAACAGGGCAATCAGCGGCGCCGGATAATCCATCACGGAAGCGCGCTCTACGGCACTCGCGGCAAAATTATGCGCAAGACCCAGGGTATGCCCCACTTCGTGAGCAGACAGCTGACGAATTCGAGCTAACGCCATCGCCTGCAAGGCCTGAGTATTAGCAGATATATCGGAATAGGGCTGCAAAAGCCCCTGGGCGATTAGAAAGTCCTGGCGTACACGCAGGGAGCCCAGAGTTACATTGCCCTTGAGAATCTCGCCGGTACGGGGGTCAAAAACAGAATACCCATAGGACCAACCGCGGGTGGAGCGGTGTACCCAATTGATTACGTTGTAACGCACATCCAGCGGATCTACACCTTCCGGCAAGATTTCCACGCGGAAGGCATCCTTATAACCGGCTGCAGTAAAAGCCTGGTTCCACCAACTGGCTCCCTCTACCAACGCGCTGCGTACAGGCTCCGGCACACCGGAGTCCACGTAATAAACAATAGGCTCAACCACTTCATCACTACCCGGTTTTTTCTCCAGGCGGTGCCGGTAGATAAGGCGCTGATCCAGAGGCTGGTCAATTGCCGTAGCGTAATCACGGAAAGTGAAGGGGAAATAACCGCTGCGGCTGTGAAATACCCGCGGCTGGTACTGTTTATCAGGAAGCTCTACTAGAGAGATATGCTGACGCAGCGAAACCAGAGTGGGAGTTGGCACCACTTCACGCAAATACTTACCAGGCTTGCTACCAGAAAAAGTCAGTTGAGCCTCAAACTCACTGTTCTTGGGGAAATTTTTGGTGCGGGGCAAGTAGATTGCAGACTTGGACTTATCCACAGAGTAATTGCCTTGCTCCGCCTGTTTCAAGCGAGCACTAATACCGTGCTGATCGCTGAGCAGGAAAGGGGTAAAGTCCACCAGGGCAACGCCATCCTCCTGTGCCAAGGTTTCAAAACCCCAGAGCACAGAAGAGGCAAAAGCCTCCTCGACCGCGCGGCGTTCTGCCAGGTTTTCTGATTCAGCGCGATAGTTGGCGTTCACTTGGTGCATTAGCACCCTGTTACCCACACGTTGGAACTTAACCAAACGGCTCTCACCTATCTGATTGCGGTCCAGACCCACAGGGTTGGATCCAAGCCCCTGGGCCAGACCAGTGAGAAGCAGCAGTTCACGCTCAAACTCATTAATCTGCAACAGCACCCGACCGCTGTTTTCATCCCAGTAGAAATCGTGATAACCACTGTACTTGCGCATATCCGCCGTGTACTCGGCGATATCCCCAGACCGAGCCACTGTGCTTAACAACACTAAGCACAAAGCCATCAACTGCCTGCTGAATGACATTTGCCATCCCCCAATTCTTAATTATTTAGAGCCTATACCCTGCAGCACCATCACCGCATTGGACCGCGGCCTAGGGTAGCACTTAGAGAAGTCCCGATCTGTATAAAAAATAACCTGCAATTTTTTCCTATTCTCTGCATCTATTCACAGCCCCTACCTCGTCTCAATGGGAAAGGTACAATACAGAGATATAAATATGTGGAAGCCACTTGCGATATCAGCCCTGATCAGCCTGGGTGGAGCCAGCCAAGTTATGGCACTTGAGTCCATTCATATCGATACTGACAACTGTGAGTCCACCCTGGATTACACCGTAAAAGTGGGGTCCGATTTTTTCGAAATACACGAGGATAGCGATAAGCAGCTGTTGGTGTCTTTTCACTCACCTGCACAGCTTATAGTAAATGGAGACATGATCACCCTGGATGATCAACAACAAGAGCTGTTACAGGAATATCGCCAAAAACTGCATGCAGCCGGCCGTGATACCTTGCTAATCACTTTAGAGGCTGTAGATATCGCTATGGATGGCTTATCTATTGCTATTAGCGCCCTGGCCGGGCCAGATCATCCAGAAAATCAGGAGCTTAAGCAGTTCTCTGCAGATTTAATCCAGCGCACCGAAGATCGTCTCAATCGCGAGGGAGAAATCTACTATCTCGGCGATACTGAGATTGGTAACTTTATCGACGAGACGATTTCTGAAGAATTTGAGCCCCGCATCGAACGCTTGGCCAAGGATGCCGCAGGAACTATTGCCTGGCACGCACTCAAGGCAGCCTTCACTGGCGGTCAGAGTATTGAGGAGCGTGTTACCGAGGAAGCGGAAGAACTACTGGAACAACGCGCTGAGCAAATTGAACACACTGCGGAGCAGCTATGTGCCTCCCTGCAATCCATCGACCGTCTGGAATCACAAATTCACCTGACAGTGCCCGCATTGGGTGATTACGACTTGGTTAAAATAAAATAATTCTACCTCTTTTATCCCCCCAAACCTGGCCGCTATGCGGCCCTTTTTTATCTAAGGAAAACTCCCTCGATTTGCTATAAAAAGCAAAGACCATCCTCATCTAATGAGGAAGCACTTGAAAATATTCTGTAGGTAAATCCAACTTGAACATCCCATTAAAATTATTTTTTATGCAATAACCAGTCAACACTCAACAGTAAAAATATAAAAGTAATATTAGGCTAGTAAAATTTTTAAGCAATTATGAATTGAGAGCTTGAACTCCACCATATATTGGCTTCCCCCGCCCTCAAATCATATTAACTTTTACTCTTCACTAATTTGAATTAGTACTTACATCCAAATAAGCAGGCAAGCCTTCCTGACCAGCATGGTCTACCGCAATGATTTTATATCGATAAGTAGCATCCTGCTTCACATCAGAATCCCTATAGGATAATTGACGTGTTTTATCTATAAGTTCCTCTCCACGAAAGATCTTATAATGATGCACACCACCATTCCTGATGGTTTCATTCCAGGACAAATCTACCTGCCAATCAGAGACCGTATATTTGAACCCCGTAACTTGAGCGGGTGGAGGATGGTTACCATAATTACAGGGTACTATATCCCTACCTAAGCCATCGGTACATTGATCAATATTCTTATTTTTCTTCTCAGAAGCATTCCAGTTTTTGGCTATTCCTCCGGTACACATATTGTCTACACAGAAAGGAAGGTCATAATTAAGACACGTCCTGCAAGTTTTAAATCCATATCCATCAGTGAAGGGAATGTCACCTTTATTCAACGAAGGAAAGTAATTACAGACAAGTACATGTGCGCCATCGTTGTAGGCAGGATTATTAGAACCAACAATACTATCGCATTCCGCTACAGCACAGCCTACATAGCGGGTTTCTCCATGGCATACCTGGGCCCAATGTCCGCATGTTTCATCATGACAAAATTTCATATCCCAATCATAGGAATTACTCTCAGCGTACCAGGATTCAACTGAACCAGCCCATGTTTCAGCGCTATATTGCGATGCCGGCGGATTGAAAATATTGATTGAAACATTCTCTCCAATTTCAATATTACCTGCTGGCAACACAAAAGAGACTTCATCTTTAACTTTATCGAAAGATTGCCTAATTCCCTCCGCTTCATTGAAGTGTCCAAAATAACACGCAGAAGCTCTCTCCTTCGCCATCTTGGCCAAAGCCTCATCCCAGAAAAGTGTCTGCATATTACCGGAACTCTCTGGACCGTTACCCTCTCCAGCTTCTCCCATAGCACACCTTTGGCGATACTCATTGTGGGTATCCAGCATTACGCGCTTTTGTTCCAAAGAGAGCTCAAAGGATCCATTGCCATTAGGGTCAACAGTAACAACAGAAAAATTAACAGATTTTTCAGTACCATCAGTTAATGTGAAAGTGACGGTATCTGTGACCGCATCCCCTGAACTGAGACTCTGCGCTGTGTCATTCAAGGTATATTTCCAGTCACCGACGTCGGTAATACTAAAATCACCATAATTCCCAGCAATGCTACTCTCAACAAATCCTGGGGTATTGCTGTCGACATCTATGATTTTCAGAGTACCCTTGGCTTCTTCACTGCTCCCCACGAGTAAAGTAGCAAGAGGGGATTCAGGGCTAAAAGTGTAAGCATCATCCGCACCTGTCACCTGAATAGTAATTAATGTGATGTCATCACCTATTCCAACACCAACCATAAATTCATCAATTGCCAATTCATCAGCGCTCAAGGGGTCAGCCAGGCCCGCATCCAGGGTATAGCTCCAGGTACCATCAAGAGAAACATCAAGCAGACCGTATTTTCCCCATTCGTTAAGCCTTCCAAAAGTTTGCTCGGCATCAACGCTATCAATCAACTTGCCAGAGGTAGACGTCTCATTATCCTCGCTAACGCTACCTTCACCGCCACTAATAGTATCGGGACTAGGGTCGGGATCGGGATCGGGATCGGGATCGGGATCAGGATCAGGATCAGGATCAGGATCAGAGGTCCCACTGCCATTATTATCAATAACCCCAGGACTATTATCTTTCTCACTATCAGAGCTGCCTCCGCCCCCCCCACAGGCAACCAGAAATGCGGATAAAGAAATAGCTGTGATCAGCTTAAATAGCTCACTCATATCAGTCTCGGTGAATATAGTTGTGCTTGGTATAAATCCCGGCGGATTATATTAATGATGGCCCTCTATTCTGTGAAATCTATTAGATATTATTGTTTCAATATTGGCTTAACTTTGTTTCCAATTAACGAACAATAGAAAAAGATAAATCACATGAACGAGAAAAAAGAACGCTACTTAATAGAGATCCCACCCACATACCTTACTCATCAAATGCACACCTTTAAAAAAACCAAATATAAATAGATAGAAAACTTTTAGCTTTTAATTAAACCCTTCAACTTATAAACTCATTTGGCAAACAGCTATCATATAAGTTTCAAAGAGCTTTCACTTTCAAAAAGAAAATAAAAACGATACATACTCACATTATAAAGAGAGCTTAGACCTCATAAAAAACTGGCACTTATTTACCTTTAACTTACTTAACCTAAGGCAAGTACTTTATCAATTTATTCAGGGAGCATATCCAGACAACCAGAAGGCCTCTCTTATCCAGCATGGTCTACAGCAATTATTCTATAGCGACAGTTTATATTATTTCGCTTCTAAATCACTGTAACTTAGACGGCGAGTTCTGCCAGGAAATCCTCATCAAGAAATATCTTATAGTGATGCACACCACCATTCTTGATATATTAAATCCAGGGTAAATTATCTTGTTGTCAGCTAAACTATATTTAAATTCAGTCACTTGTAGTGATGATCGCCAAGGGTTATAAACAATCCAAGGTACAATACCTCCATCCAAACCATCGCCATAATGATCTACAAAATTATTTTTTTCTGAAACATTCCAATCTTTGGCTCTCCCCCTGCACACATATTGTCAACGCAAGAGCAAACAGCATAATTCTGGCAGATTCTAAAATCTTCACAGCTTAAACCATTAACTAATGAAATACGGTGTCGTTTATCTACCAAGGAAAAATAATTACACACCACAATATGTGTGCCATTGTTATAGGTAGGATTACTAGAAACAACAATATTATCGCCTTCCGCCACAGTACAGCCCGCATAGCGGATTCCCCCATGACAAAGCGGTGCCTAATAACCACGTGTCTCCGCATGACAAAATTCACCATCCTAAACATATCCATAGCTTTCATAGCACCAATACTTTACTGAGCCAATCCAAGTCTTGGGCCATATTGCGACGGGGGAAAATTAATAGGATTAACTGAAGAACTTTCGCCAATTCCAACATTGCCAGCAGCTAGTACAAATATATTTCACCTTTAACTTTTTATTTATTCTTATCAAAAACTGAACTTCAGCAGGCAAACAATCCAAGTGGATATTTAATCTACCATTAAAATAAATATAAATTCCAGGTAGGCACCCACTAAATTTTTTGTTGTTTTTCACTTTAGAAAAAATCACTACAGCCCTTTGATAAATTTAATTGCATCATCGGCACTGATTTTTGCATTTTCAACATGAACCATATGCCCAATATTTTCATAAGCTATCAATTGACTGCCAGATATTTTACCTGAAAAATAGCGACCCACCTCCAAGGGAATAATGTGGTCATCCGCACCCCAAATAAACAGAGTGGGAGTCTTGATATTTTCAAGACCGTTAAGTGGTTGAAAATTTACAGTGGCATTAGCCACCAAATTAAGAACTGTTCCCCGGTTTTTTTTATAACGGGAGAGGAGGTAGATACGTTCCACCATTTTTTCAGGCAGCGCCGCTGGGTTGTAGAAAAACCGTGTTTTTAACATTCTTCTAAGCAACCCACGGCTACCCAGATGAGAGACAAAGCGTCGCCCCCAGTGACTAAGTACAAATCGTGCCATAGCTGGAGGCATTTCCAACCCCTTGCTACATTGGTAGCCACCCGGTGCAATCAAGATGGCAGCCTCTGCAGCATCGGGATGTTCAATCAGGTATCGCAATACTGCGTTGCCTCCAAAGGAATGGCCAACCAACACAAACTTTTCTAAGCCCATTGTCTCAATGAAGCGCCCAATAAAATCCGCCAGGTGTTTGGGGGTATAGGTGCCCCCCGGCAAGGGATCTGTGAGCCCATGGCCAGGGAGATCCACCAATATCAGGTGGTAATCCCTAGCCAAAACTTTTGCCCACTCTCCCCAACCCCCTAAGGAATCACCACCACCGTGAAAGCACAACAACAACGGACGCCCCTCCCTGCCAACTTCCCGATAATTCACCGAGAAACCATCGGCAAAAGCCAACTGGTTGTAGGAAAAATTGGACAATTCATTACGGTTCAGATTTGGGCTAAAAAAAGCGATCCCCAGTAACCAAACAAAAATCAGTAAAAGTATTAAAACAATCCAGAATGTCATACTCACGACAGGGTCTCCCTGGCCCGTGCTGCTTGTCTATAAAAACGGTGTGATCTGATAAAGGATCAATTCATCGAAGTGAAAGTCAGCCCTTTAAGACTGGTCGAAGCAACAGCCACATAAAAGTGCATCAATAAAATCATAAATAGGCCACCGGCCAGGGTAAGCCAAAACCGGTTATAGCCCAGACGACGCATAGACAGAAACCAGGCGCCAAGATTTAATAACTGCAATACTGCAGATAAGCCAGCCAGCAGTGCCGCTTCGGTATAGGCCAACCAATTGAGATTAAATGCAAGAGAGGGAGCCTGAATAATCACCGCTGCGGCCCCCAGCAAGGCTGCAGCCAAGCCAACATTGCGCACCGAATCGAAGGTGATTTCCAGTGCTCTTGGGTAATCGCTCATCTGCTCCATGCGCCAATGTTCTCAGTTCAGCCCACTTTAAAATTCATGGGCCAACCAGAAGGATAGACTGCATTCAGCAGTGGAGTTCTGAATCCTCTAGGGAAAACGAGCACAGCGCTTAGTCAGTATTGCCACCGCACAGAGTGGCAACGCCCAAAAGTTGATCTCTCCAAGCGGGAATTAGAATCACTTGGCCTCAAGCACCTGTTCCATTGCTCGGCGAATAGAATCCAGTGACAAAGCAATATCCTCTGCCGAAGTTGCCCAGGACGAGACACTGAGACGTAACGCCACTCTACCCTGCCACACAGTAGTACCAAACCAGCACACACCCTCCTCCTGCACTATACGCACAATCTGTTGCAAAGCGGATTCATCATTGATACTGGCCACTACCTGATTCAGCACTACCTCATTGAGAATTTCAAAGCCTAATTTGTCCAGTCCATCAGCAAACTGACGGGCAAATCCACAGCACCGCTCCACCAGAGCGGCCACCCCCTCGCTGCCCATCTCCTGAATTGCCGCCCAGACCTCAACACCTCGGGCACGGCGAGAAAATTCGGGAACCATATCCTTCGGTGGCACCTGGACCCCAGCCTGTAAATATGGCGCCTGAGTAGTCATAACACGGTGTACCGTCTGGGCTTCACGACAGATAGCAAGACCACAGTCGTAGGGTGTATTTAGCCATTTGTGCCCATCCACCGCCCAGGAGTCCGCTAACGCCACTCCCGCAGTCAGGTGCCGCTGCTTGGGTGATGCCGCCGCCCACAAGCCAAAGGCGCCATCTACATGTACCCAGGCCCCGGCCGTCCTGGCCATCGGGATAATTTCTTTAAAGGGGTCGAAATGACCAGAGTTCACGTTACCTGCCTGCAAGCACACGATGGTGGTTTCATCCAGCTCGGGAAAAGTGTCCACCCGCACACGGCCCTGATTGTCACAAGGAGCCTTCACCAATTGATCCTTGCCAATACCGAGAATCGAAAGGGCTTTATGCACTGTGACATGTGATTCTGCAGAGACGACAATCCTCAGCGGTGGGGCTCCGGCGAGCCCCGTTCTCGCCAAATCAATATCCATTCTCTCATATTGACGGTTGCGCGCTGCAGCCAAACACACCATGTTTGCCATAGAGGAACCAGTGGTAAATCCAACACTACTTTCTTCTGGCAACGCTAATAATTGCAGCAGCCACTGGGCGGCTATTCGCTCCAAGTAAATGGCCGATGGTGCCGATGATTCGAGTACCGCTACCTGATCCCAGGCTGCATTCAAAATAGAGGCCCCCATTGCCGCAGGTGTGGAACCTCCAACCACCAAACCAAAAAAGCGACCACCGGTACTCGCCACAGTGGCGGGGGAGGCGTAATGATGGAGATCTGCAATCACTTGCTGAGCATCCTGCCCCTTGTTAGGCAGGGAGGAGTTTAATCTTTCCAACTCAGCCAACTCCAAAGATGATGGGCTGACTCTTTGTTCTCGAATACCAGAAATATACTCCTCAGCACACCGCGCTGCCTCAGATAGAGCTTTCAACGATTCCAAATTACTGGTGACTTTATTGTTTCCCATCTATCCACCTCATACTTCCTTTTATCAAATTTCTTCAACATTCTTAGGCGACAATGGAAATTTCGCAACAAAAATTAAAAATATCGATCAGATATAAACCGTTGAAAGAACCTCAACGCATATCTAATCAAAGTAGGCGTTCTATAAATAATTTCTCGAAATAAAATCCCAGGTTTGCTCACAAAGTAACTGATGCCCAGCCGGGTTAGCATGGAGACCATCCTCAGAAAGCAGTGGAATAATCTCAAGTGCGCACCATAAACTTTCAAAATCCAGCACAGGGACTCCCTTACTAAAAGCAACTTCTCTCATCACCTGACTATAAAGCTGTGCATCTTTACGAAAGAAATAACTATCACTTTCACGATAAGGCGTTGTTCTCTGCTCATCGAAAGGAATACCCGTCATTACAAAGCTGGGGGCAATCGAATTAGATGCTTGCAGTAGCTCTAACATCGCTTGACGAAAAAAGTCTAGAGTTACCGTATTCTGTGCTTCTGCCCCACCAATGCGACAAATATCATTAAAACCGGGGTAAAGCCCTATTAAATGTGGCCTTCTCACAGAAAGTTCCAATGATACCCGCTGAGTAAGCGATACAACATTTTCACCAAATATTCCCAGGGCGTAGACTAGGTTTTTGGGATTCAAAGGTTCGAAGCGGAAACGAATCCTTTGCACGAAACCGCCCAACTCGGTATCACCTCGACCATAGATAGAACTGGAACCAATAAAAGCGATTTTTTTGGGTACTCTTCTATTCACAGGAATAACCTATAAGGTAAATTAACTTATTTATTCGCTAGAGGTCATCACCAATAAAAAATAGAGCTCCAACAATATATGAAACAAGGTCTTAAAGAGCCGCCATTCAAAATAGCATTAAATTTATAATTTAATAGGCGGTTAATATACCCACTTACCGCCTGCACCAAGATTCAACAATCAAATGATATTCGATAGTTATGCAGGAATTTCTTAAGCCCAAGGCTCGAGAAATCGATCACACGAGAATCCACCCTCCTTCGTGCCCATTTTTTTCGAAATGCATCCTCTAATATCCATTGACCCAGGGTGCCAGCCAGATGATTGCGTCTCTCACTCCAGTCTAGACAAGACTTGCATAATGGACGCCGATTATTTTTCAATCCACCAATATCAACACCTAGATTACGGAAAAATTTCTTGCCGTTTTCAGTCAATTTCGCACTCTGAAACTCTTCGATGATGACACTTTCTGCCATTAGAGAGTCGTATAGGGCTACGCCGAGACTTCCTGCCAGGTGATCGTAACAAATTCGAGCTTTCCTAACATCGGGGTCTTTAGGACCAGTATCAATACTTCCTTGCACCGGAGCACTACTGATATTTAGTAGTTTCTCTAGTAACTCTGCTACCTCATAATCGCGCAATTGAAAATACTTATGACGCCCTTGTTTACGCACCACCAGTAAACCCCCTTCGGTGAGTTTGGATAAATGCGTACTCGCTGTCTGAGCACTGATATCAGCTTCACAGGCCAACTCAGTTGCCGTCAGGGCTTTGCCACCCATCAGTGCCATTAGCATTTTCGAGCGAGTCTTATCACCAATCAAACCCGCCACCAGAGATATATCAGGCTCCATAGACACACCAGATAGTTCGTTGTAGATCGAAGCATAAAAAAATTAGTGTCATAGAATGCAATGAATTTCAAACAGAGGCAAAACCTATGACGATCACCTGTTTTATCGAGTATCGTATTAATCCCTATCAGCTCTATGAATTTAGACAGTATGCGGAGAACTGGGGCAAAATTATCCCTGAATGTGGAGGAGAGCTAATAGGCTATTTTCTACCCTATGAAGGCACCAATAACCGTGCATTTGGCCTGATTAGCTTCGATAGTCTGGCGAGCTATGAGAAATATAGAATACGACTGAAATCATCGGAAGGTGGCCATGACAATTTTCTATTTGCTCAAAATCAACAATTTATCCTGGAGGAAAAGCGCTCATTCCTCACAGCAGTTCCATCTACTTATATACGCTTGAGGGGAGGATAAACTGGTGATCGCGGTAATTTTTGAAGTTAAACCTAAAAATGACAGCAAAGAAGTCTACTTTTCCAAGGCCCGGGAACTGAGAAAGTATCTCAAAAATATAGATGGATTTATCTCGGTGGAGAGATTCCAGAGCCTCCACAACCCAGACAACTTTCTCTCACTTTCTTTTTGGCGGGACGAGCAAGCCGTACAATCCTGGAAGTGCCAGAACCAACATCGGGAAGCTCAGAAATTGGGTAGAGTCAGTTTCTTTGATCACTACCGGATACGGATTGCCACAGTAATAAAGGATTACGATATTCATCGAGCCGATGATCAGTAATTGGCTCTTTTCTTCCAAATTCAACCACTATCCTCAATGGGGGAGCATACTCTCCCATTGAGGGGGTTTTAAAATATCAAATGCGCACAGTCCAGAAGAGACGAATAACATTCGCAGAGAAACTATAGGCAGGTTCACTTCCCGGAGTAATAGCCGTACTATCACCATGCACCGTAACATCGAGGAAATCCTCGTAGTCAAATAGAATATGATCCCAGTAGAAACTGATGTTATTCTTTCGATTGAATAAAGACCAACGCTGCGGTAGCTCATAGGAAACCCCCAAACCAAAGGCCAAGGTGGTAAAGTTACTCATCTCCTTATCTCGCGCGCGAAAATTAGTGGCGTTCAGATAGGGAAATAAGTCGCTATAAAAATCGGCACTGGTTTGTTGGTAATAGCGTATCTTACCTTCAAAAATCCATTCATCACGCTCTTTCAGTGGGTGGGTGTAACGGAACTCGACATTATCCGCCGTTATTCCCCAGCTATCCGCATAGCGGCGATATTCCCCTTTTAATGATGCACGGTAAGGCAGCCGATATTTAGCCCGGATAGAAACGGCATCACTGTTGCGTGTTCTTGGGTAGAGTTCAGGCTGGTAACTAAACCCAGTACCAGAAGCTGGGTCCAAGTAGCGTACACTGCGGTAAGGGTTATTGAGAAATCCCTCGTCGGAGACCGTCTCAACGCCCACTTCAGCAATCAACTTTTGTGAAAGTATCTGGTTCCAACTGAGAGCATAGCGACGATGCTCTGCTTCATCAGCAAAATTTTCATCACCGTTTCGATATACATCATCGCTACCATAGCTAACACGAAGATCAATAGTACTTAGGTCGCCAAAGAATCCCTGGCTGATACCAAAAGCAACTGTTTCTGCTTCATAATCATTCTCCGAGCTATTGGTATAACCAACACTAATTGTTGTTTTATCTACCAAGTAGTCTGCACCGAGGGAATATTGATCTCGTTGCTCAGAATATTCACTCGCGGTTGCCTCAACATCAATAGAGGCCCCAGAAATCATATCCACATAGTAATTAGCAGAAAAGGAAATATTGTTGCCGATATTCTTACGAATTAACACTGAAGGGCCATCAATGGTCACCCCTCCACCACTATAGGCATGGTACAGATTATCAGCTCGCTCCTCAGGTAACACGGCAGCAAAAGCGTAAGTAGGCAAAAATAACCCTACTGTAAAGAAATAACGTAACAACTTAGTTACAACCACATCCGCCTCCACTACCACCTTCGGCTCCCCTGGCCGCTTCGCGGGCTTCATAAACATGGTTCATATAACTGGCGGCGACTGGATCTCTCTCAAAACCCATAATCGGGTCCGCCAGATATTGACGCTCATAAGGAGCCACCCAGGGCGTTACTGTGCAGCCACTGAATAGCGATACCGCCAACAGCGGCAACAAGTAGCGCAACATTCTATTACTCCCGGATTAATTCCTTAATGATTTTCTTATAAGCTGCCTCATCGCCATCGCGATAGCCTTTATGGATATGGCGAACATTGCCATCTCTGTCGATAAAAACAGTACTCGGCATAGCATCAATACCGTACATTTTGCTCACCTCACTGGTGCTATCGAATAAGATGGGGAAGTCCACCGGTATTTTTCCCAGTAATTTCTCTGCATCAGATCGATGTGCATCTACGTTTACGCCCCAAACCTGGAATCCAGCAGCGGAATAACGCTCGTGCAACTGATCTAATAAAGGCATTTCCTGGCGGCATGGCCCACACCAGGAAGCCCAGAAATTTAGCATAATTACTTCACCGCGCTGCTCCGCCAGGCGCAGGTTCGCGCCTTGGTTAGAAGCCAGCGTAAAATCTCGGGAGGGTTCTGCGGCACTAATACCTATCGACGATATTAGTAATATAAAAGCAGCAACGAGTCGTAACATATTAAAAATCCTTATTGACTATTCTTTTAAAAAACTAGAAAAATACAGTAAAACCTAATTGGGTTGACAAATTATGAGTGGATTGTGCCTCCCCAAATAATTCATGTTCAAATACGTGATCACGTACATCAAAGCGTAATGCCAACCAATCATTGGCCAACAAGCGCACTCCAGCACCAAAGTTGTAGGTAAAATGCTCTTCATCTGCAAAAGAGGTATTGCCGGCACCACTCACCAGATAAAAATCTGTATTGAATGCCCAATCATCTGAAATGAAGTACTCTCCTTGAAAAATATTCCAACCCAGAGAGAAATTGTAATAGCTGAGTTCCCGTTGCTCATCGGTCAACAGAGGAGCAGCACCACTTAAACGCTCAAAGCTGGATTCACCCAACTCAGTTTGCGCATAGGTGCCTTCCATAAAAATATCTTCAGTAATATGGTAGGAAACAGAGGTGCCATATAGGGCATTAGATCCAAAGTCTTCTACATTGATCACTCCGGCAAAGATGCCCAATTCAATATTTTCACTGTCGATCAGTGCATCACGTACCTCTCGGCGCTCCAAGTCTGAGACGACAATATCTGCAATAACGTCTTCACCTTGCTGGGCGACACAGGCCTGAGCACTAAACAGCGCGGATAGGGTTGCAGTGCCTACAGATATACGTCGAAACCAAGTTTCCACTCGACTATCTCCTGATTATTTTCCCGCGAGGTGAGCAGGTAGTGGTTTGTGTATTCCGCTTTTATGGCAAAGCGGCGCGATAGATACGTTTTTATGCCTATGCCTGCCAGCATTACTGTGTCCTGACGATCTTCCGTAGCAATAATGGTTGCGTTAGGTGATGTGATATTTAGACCAGCACCAAGTAGAAAATAGGGGGATAATCGCCAACGCGGGAACGGCTGATGCAGTATTGCCATTTGATAAACCTGGCTATCTGAAAATTCACCAACAGCCTGAGTAGCACGCAATTCGGTAGCTAAATTAGAGGTAAATTGGTAACCGATTCTTGTCGCCAAGGAATTAGCTCCGGCAAAATCGCCATAGGATAAGCCCAGATAAAAGAAACCCGCCTGCACATTTCTAAAATCGGGAAGGGAAACCCGCACCAGCTCACCCTCCTCACCATAAATGTTTTGCAAATCCGCAACTCGTACCCAGCCAGTCTTATTGTGCGCAGCCAATACCTTTACCCAATCGGTGCGGCGTTTAAGCAGCCAAATTTTTTCACCATATTCAGCCACATGAAAAATCGGATAACCGCGGCCAGGGCCTCGATACATATTGATAAATGCGTTACCAACGGTAACTTGCTCTGCGTCATCCGGTATCTTGCTCACCACATTGATCGCAGTGGGAATTACCGCTTCTGATTTTTCCTCTACCGTGAGGAATCCCTCAGAGACATCTCCCGAAGATTCACCGACTCTCAGACTCTCGATCGATTGTGTTTCGCCAACTTCCTCTGCAAATACAAAGGAAGAAAGGAAGTTGACTCCGAACAGCAGGAAAATAAAAAGATAATTCTTTAAAATAGACATGGATCAGTCAGCCGGTGCCGCAAAAGGATCGTTATAGTACTGAGCGCCGATATCCAGCCACTCTGCAATTAAACGTAGTTCAGCCGGATTTAAGAGTCCCGTATGCGCACCACCGGTCGAAAAGATAGGAAAAAAAGCACTTTCTGCAGCAGTTTCAGCCATGACAGAAGAAGTAGTTACAACGATCATCACCGGTATAGGATTTCCATTGGCATCGAGAATCAAGTTACCATCTTCATCGGTTTCAAATACCGGGTTGCCCTGATTATCCGTCTCCTGCCTCAGCCGTGGAGTTAAAATTCCACCGACAAGATCCAATATCGGGCTATCAACTAGTAGTTCAGCATAGGAGGTAAACCAAGCATCGTTCACAGAAGACGCGCTTGCGGTCAGATCCAGCTGCGCGGCGGGAACTCGTGTAGCACCAGCGGCATCTACCGGCGAATGACAAGCAGTGCAGGTATTATCACTAATTACCGTACCGGCATTATCCACAACTTGACGTGGCAGATCCCAGATTGGCTGAATGTGCTGCTCGTAATGAATAACACTGCGGCAATTGCTCCCCCAATTATCCAGGCAGGCTAATGGAGCGGGGATTTCAGTCAATAAATCAGCGTAAGCCAGAGAAATATCAGTGTCTTTAACGCGAACTGCTGGATCGGTCCAGACATCAGAAAAGTGTATATCACCTTTTAATCCAGCTTCTCCAACAATCCGAGCCAATAACTGCGCCATGGTTTCACCCATTTCCGCCAGTAATGCAGGCTCGGTATTTATAAATGGCGCCGCTGAAGTAGGAGCCCCACTCCAGGCAGATTCCAGCTCCATATCAACGCGACCATGAACCACTTCACTCTCACTGGTATGGCAGCCCACACAGCTGCGTACCTCACCGGGTCGTAACTGTAACCAGTTATTGTGTTGTTCAAAAATTCTCTTACCCTCGGCATCTATCACTGAAATTGCAAAGGGAGTATCGGCAGGTATTTTGACCCGTACCGAACCATCCGGTTGAATAGGCGTATAGCCCAGGATTTCACGCATACCCTGACTGCGATTGCGACCAAAAGCCGAACCGTCAAAGTCCAGGGTGTCGTCATCTGGGATCGCTACAGCTTTTACAATACGGAGAAAACGTGCGGGACGCTCATCGGCAGTAGTCATAGCAGGATCAGCGAGAGTTTCTATTCCCGCTATATCCTCACCATCAAAATCGTAGACACTACGGATATCCAAAATGCCCACAGATTCCTGCACTAGATCGCCATCTACGTCTATTCCAGGAATTGGGTCGGGAATATAAGCCGGCTCCGTGCGGGGCTCCAGTGTCACCCCCTCGGAAATCATTTCACCCTCTTCCGCGACGATAATGGGTAGTTGAGTACCGGCCACGTAGTCATAAATCCACAGGCCGTAAAGAGGATCAGCTAATACCGGTTCCTCTTCTTCCCCTAAATTTTCTGGGCAGGGACGTAGCAGTTCCGTCTCTTCCTCCACAATGCGGCATTCACTCCAAGATACCAACAACCTGCTGGTACCATCGTAGAAAGGCCAAGCTGTGGAGAATGTGCCATGGGGAGAGAGGGTTCCATCAGTTGTGACCTCAGCAAAGGCGATAGAGGCCTGACCAACCAGATCCCCCTCACCGCCGGCTTCACTATAGGCTTCGCTGTAATTTATTCCATCAATAGCCACCAGATCGCCGCCATAACTTACTCCCGAAGGCGAACGTAGGTTGACCAGTAAACGGCCATCAGGCATTTCACGCGGCCTGGAGAAAGTGGCTAGTGAATTTTCAGTGCCGGTCTCTTGGCTGTGATAACCATAATGAAAAGATAAGTCACTACCATCCGGTTTAATGGTATACAGGCTTAAGCGGTCTACACCGGCGGCATTATCCCAACGATTAAACAGGATACGTCCATTATTCAGTACTGTGGGATTGAGATCGTGGCTCTGATTGAAAGAGATCTGACGAATATCACTGCCATCCGCCTCCATCACATGTAAAACAAAAGCGGGCTCATCCTGATCATCTGTCAGGGCAGAAAACTGTGGCTTATTATCATCCAATAACAAAGCGCGGGCACGACGCTGGCGACTAGAGGAAAATACAATACGCCCATCTGGCAAAAATGCCGGGGCAACATCCTGCCCTTCCTCCGCAATCAGATCGGACTGTATGACTCTTTTCAGCTCCTTGGTTTCAAGATCATATAACCAAATATTCCAGGTAGGCTGTTCATCGTCATCAACATTTTCTAATTCTGGTGCGCGCATGGCAAATACCAAACGCTGTCCATCTGCGGAGGTATTGAGATCTTTAACATCGTAATCACCGGTAAAAATTTCTGCGGTAATTACTGTCTCTGCAGCACTTGCTGTAGCACGATCTTTCAGAATCAGTTCAGCACCGGGGAAAAAATCCTGGGGCTGGTATTGGTTATCTTGCTCTAGGGCTCCTTCATCATCCTTATTAAGCTGGCGACGCACGAAGGCAATAGGGTAATCCACCACTACAGGATCTTCCGCCTGCTCCCCACTACTAGAGGAACCGCCACCACCACTACAAGCAGCCACCAACAGTAGTAGTGGCACTGCACGCAAAGATTTCATTATTTTTTCTACCCAGCATAGGCACCAGCAACATGCCGGTAATATTTGCAGAAGGCCCTTCATTATTTCTGTGTGCGGTTTTTGCCGCCGAGGGTAATTCTCGCAAGTTGCGCACAAAAAGTTTGCCAACTGGGACGCAAATATTAAAAGTCATTCTGACAGTCCTGAAATTCGCTTTTAGTATGCCTTGACATACCCCACTGACCCCATCGACAAAATAAACCAATGAAAAATAATTCGTCTCGAGCGCGTGTGATCCAGCTCACAGTGGTAGGCGCAATAATCGGGGCCGGCCTTTGGAGTGCCCCAGCCCTTGCGGCCCCTCAGGATCAGGCTCTGCAAATTCACAGCCGTATCACCGGCACAATTCCCTCTGAAAGTGTATTGCTGGATATGGCCGAGGACATCGCCAATGGCGATCCTGCCAGTGCTGCCTATACGGCAATGCAACACGATGACTTTTACAATGTGACCCTGAAAAATCTGGCCACACCTTGGACTAACGAGGAACAGGATGTGTTTGCGCCGTTAAATGATTACAGCGCAACCGTTATTGGTATGGTCCGGGACGATATGGATTTTCGCCAATTACTGTCAGCAAATATTCTGTATACCGGAAATGTCTCCGGGCTGCCAAGTTACAGTACCAGCAACAATAATCACTACGAAGCTCTGGAAGCTGGTGGTTATTCCCTGAAAGAAAATCTCACCAGACAAAGTCAGTCTTCCCTTAATGGACTTCCGGCCGATGCTACTGCCGGTGTGATTACCAGTCGTGCCGCAGCAAAGGCCTTTTTTAGTGCTGGCACCAACCGCGCCATGTTCCGTTTTACCATGCTCAACCATATGTGCCGGGATATGGAGCAGGTGCAAGACAGCACACGTTCACCGGATCGAATTCGCCAGGATGTCAGTCGCAGTCCAGGGGGGGATAGCCGGGTATTTCAAAACAACTGCGTCAGCTGTCACAGCGGTATGGACCCTATGGCCCAAGCCTTCGCCTATTACGATTATGTCTACGATGCAGACAATGACCCAGAGGGCAACAACGGGGCACTCGACTACAACGGTGCAGGGGATACAGATCCGGAAACCGGCAGTCGCGTGAAAGCTAAAAACCATATTAATGCGGCAAACTTTCCCCACGGATACCAGCTTCCCGACGATCGCTGGGACAACTATTGGCGTGAGGGCCCCAACCTGCATCTTGGATGGAATAGTGCCCTATCCGGTAGCGGTAATGGGGCAAAGTCTCTCGGTGAGGAGTTGGCTAACAGTCGTGCTTTCGCCAGCTGCCAAGTCACTAAAGTATTTCGCCAGGTGTGTTTGCGTGATCCTGAAGATGCCAATGATCGTGCACGTATAGAAGCCATCACTAACAACTTCAGCAGCTCCGGTTACAAACTGAAGCAGGTATACGCCGATACTGCGGTTTATTGCGCGGGAGATTAATAACAATGAAAATTTTTAAGAACCTGCAAATATCTACCCTTTTATGTACAGCAGCATTCCTTGCCGCCTGTAGTGGCGGCAGTGGCAAAGATACAGAAGAGCAGCCAAATACGAACCAATCCAATAACGGCACCAGCTATTCAGGCCCAGCACCGGAAACTGAAGATGTCAAACAGTACAAGCGCTATATCTGGGATAACCTGGCCGAACAGAATCGCTGTGGTAGTTGCCACGTAGAGGGCGCGCAGAGCCCCCATTTCGTACGTGGTGACGATATTAATGCAGCTTACGATGAAGGTCGTGAACTGGTAAACCTAAGCCTCCCGGAAGAGTCACGCCTGGTAACCAAAGTGGGCGGCGGGCACAACTGTTGGCTCTCCAGCGACGATGCCTGCGCTGAAATTATTACCAACTATATTGAAGAATGGGCTCGAGCCAGCGGCGGTCTCAGTAATACAGTCACACTAACTGCCCCAATTGAACGCGATGTGGGCGCGAGCAAGAGCTTCCCTGTCTCCAGTAGTAACTTCGGCACTACCGTTTACCCAGTATTGCGTAACTACTGTGCCAGTTGCCACAGCGAAGATGCCGCGCTCACACAAAAACCCTACTTTGCTAGCTCTGATGTGGATCTCGCCTACGAGGCGGCGAAAAGCAAAATGAACCTGGATACCCCTGCGGATTCACGCTTCTCTGTACGCCTGGGTAGTGAATTTCACAATTGCTGGGATAACTGCTCCAGCAACGCAGCGGAAATGACGGCGGCTATCCAAGCCTTTGCCGACAGCATTGCCCCTACTGAAGTCAATCCGAATTGGATCCTTAGTAAGGCTCTGCTTCTCACCGATGGTATTGTCGCCAGCAGTGGTGGCCGTATAGAAAATAATGCAATCGCCCTATATGAATTTAAAACCGGTAGTGGCACTACGGCTTATGACACTTCCGGGGTAAATCCAGCCATTGATTTGGCTCTTTCAGGCGATGTGGAGTGGATTGAGTCCTGGGGTTTGCAGCTTAAAGGTGGTAAAGCCCAGGGCGCTACGGCAACCAGCCGTAAGTTATACGAAACTCTCACTGCCACCGGCGAATACTCTATTGAGGTTTGGGCTGCACCAGCCAATGTCACCCAGGAAGGTCCCGCACGTTTGGTTACCTATTCCGGCGGTGACGATATTCGCAACCTCACCCTAGGCCAGGCGCAGTACAGCTACATATTCCAGAACCGCAGTGACAGTACCGATGCGGATGGAATGCCAGCTCTGATGACTGATGATGCAGACCAGCTGGTACAGGCGAGTTTGCAGCACGTGGTCGCGACCTTTGACCCGATCAACGGCCGTAAACTCTTTGTAAACGGCGCAGATACTGGGGAAATGGACCCCAGCGAAGCGGGGCTTTTGAGCACATGGGACGACACCTTTGCCCTAGCGGTTGGTAGTGAAGTAAGTAACGGAAATAGCTGGCAGGGTTCTATCCGCATGCTGGCGATTCACTCTCGCGCACTCTCTGCCGAGGATGTTGCCACCAACTATGAAGTAGGTGTCGGAGAAAAATACTTCCTGCTGTTTAAAGTTGAAGAACACACCGGCATTGCCGAAAGCTACGTAATGTTTACCGTTCAGCAGTTCGACAACTATGCCTACCTGTTCAGTGAACCTACCTTTATCAGCCTGGATGAAAGTGTCGATCCGAAAGGTATCGCTATCGAAGGCATGCGTATCGGTATTAATGGTCGCGAAGCGGAAGTGGGCCAGTCTTGGGCTAAATTATCCGCCGAAATCGATGATAGTTATGTGCCCCTGCAAGGCCAGAAGCTGTCGAGGCTTGGCACTATCATTACCCTCGATAAAGGCCCCCTGGAAGATGAGTTTTTCCTTACTTTCGAGCGTATCGGCAACGCTAGCTTTACTCGTGTAGAGCCCACACCTGCCGCACCACCGGAGCCAGCAGACCTGGAGGCCCAACCGCGTATTGGCCTGCGCCGCTTCGAGCAGATTAACGCCAGCCTCTCTCACGCCACCGGCATTTCCAGCGCCCACCCGGATGTGATGGAAACCTGGGAAGCCGTGAAGCGCCAGCTACCTGTCTCCAGTGATATCAGCGGATTCCTGGCTGCACAACAAATGGGTATCACCCAACTTGCCGTGAAATACTGCAGCACCCTGGTGGATTCCAATGCGCGCGGAAGTTATTTCCCAGGTTTTGATTTTAATGCTCCCGCTAATACAGCTTTTGACAGCGCTAGTAAACGAGCACTAATTATCGATCCACTGAAACAGAACTTACTCGGTCACGAAATGACCTGGCACGACGGTAGTCATTCACAGCTCGCTAGTGCACCCCCTTTATTTGACCAGGATTTAGATCAGGATGGAAAGTTTGAAATACAAGGGTTGGAAGATGAGTTGAATCGACTCATTAACACTATGACCGATTGCGGGAATAACTGTGCATCAGATCGCACCGAAACCACGGTCAAGGCGGTATGCGCCGCTGCCATGGGCAGCGCTATGATCCTGATTCACTGATTAAAAAAACGGGCTGGCACCCAGGTACGGTTTTAAGCATCGTACCTGGGAAAATTAATCACAGCCTAGACAAGATTGTCGAAAAAAATTTTAACAATCTGCTAAAAATTCAAAAAATAATTTACCGGCACATCGGATAAAGAATCCGCAAAGACTATGAGCAAGAAAAAACATTTTGAGCTGGACCAACCCCTACGCCACCCGGACCACCATCGCCCGGTAAGCCGACGCGATTTTCTCGGCCAGGGTTTTCGTACGGGCATGGCTACCATCCTCGGCGGCTCGGTATTCAGCATGTTCGCCAATCCACGTAATGCCCATGCGGAACTATCCGACGATTTAGAAAAACTACGTGGCATCTGTGGGGTAAGCGCTAAAGGTGCCGAGAAAATTCCATTTATTTGTTTCGACCTCGCCGGTGGAGCCAATATCGCCGGCTCCAATGTATTGGTAGGCAAACAGGGTGGTCAGATGGATTTTCTCGGCACGGCCGGCTACAACAAGCAGGGTCTGCCGGGCGATATGATCCCCTCAGCCGGAGAAGGGTTTGTTAACACCGACCTGGGCCTTGCTTTCCATAGCGACAGCGGCATGTTGCGCGGTATCTTGGAAAAAGTGAGCTCCGGCACTGCTACCGCTACCAACGGTGCGGTGATCCCGGCACGCTCGGAAAACGATACCGGCAATAACCCCCATAACCCCATGTACGGAATCAACAAGGCCGGGGCCAATGGTTCCCTACTGGCCCTGATCGGCTCTCGCTCCAGTGATTCCGGTGGTAACTCCATGGCTCCGTCGGCAATGATCAACCCTGAAGTTCGCCCCACCAAAGTGGACAGACCTTCTGATGTAACCGGCCTCGTAGATGTGGGCGACCTGGTGGGCCTGCTCAGCCAGGAAGACACGGTTGCAGTAATGGAATCCATGTACCGTATTTCTGATGCCAAGCTGAGTAAGGTAAACACTCGCGTGGGAGCCGATGCGATTATCAAGGATATGGTGCGCTGCGGTTATATGAAGAGCGCCGACCTGGCGGACCGCTTCGGTAATCCCGCCGATCTAAACCCCGAAGCAGACCCGGATATTGTCGGTCCCTCCGGTATTTTTACCAGCGCTGAACTGAGTGGGGATGGAGAATTCCGCAAAACCGCTTCAACGATGAAACTAGTGGTGAATGGCTATGCTGGTGCCGGCACTATCACCATGGGCGGCTACGACTACCATACCGGCGACCGCGCCACCGGTGAGATGCGCGACCTGCGTGCCGGCCGCTGTATTGGCGCCTGTCTGGAGTATGCTGCACGTCGCAACCAGCCACTGATGATTTATGTCTTCAGCGATGGTTCGGTTTTCTCCAACGGTATGATCGACGACTCTGTCGAAGGTCGTGGCAAGGGTGTGTGGACCGGAGACAATCAGCAAACCGCTGCTTCTTTCTTCCTGGTATACAATCCCGCCGGGCGTCCGCAATTACTCGGTGGCAGCGCCGACGAGCAGGCAAGGCATCAGCAGCTGGGTTATATGCGTTCCTCCGGGGACGTGGAAACATCTTCAAGCCCCGCCGCCAACAACGTCAATCTATTGGTGGAAACTGTAGTGTTGAACTACCTGGCCCTACATGGCGAACAGGGTAACTTTACCAGCCTCTTCCCCAACCATGGACTCGGAAATGGGACTCTCATGGACAGCATGACCGCTTTTGCCCCCATAAGATAATGTGATACCGAGATGTTGCGTTTTATTCGATCTTTCCTTTTAGGTGGTGCCGCCCTCTGTGCGGCACCAGTATTGGCCGAATGGCATTATGCCGAGCGTGCAATCATGGGCACTGAAGTCCGCCTTCAGCTCTGGCACGAGAATGCCAGTGAGGCTGAATACCTGATCGAAAAGGTGATGACGGAATTCCATCGCTTAGATAACCAGTTGTCACCTTACAAGCCAGAAAGTGAACTATCCCTCGTTAATCGGGAGGCAGGCAAAACCGCAGTCAATATCTCCGATGAGCTGCTTTCTCTGGTGGATAAGTCTCTCTGGTTCAGCCACCTGACCGATGGAGCCTTTGATATCAGCTACGCTACTCTCGGCAAACACTATGATTTCCGCAACAAAAAACAGGCAGACTCCGCCCTTACTGACTCTCTAATTGAGGCGCTAAACTACCGTCACTTACATTTGAATAAAAAGTCCAAGACCCTGCGTTTTGGTCACAGCAAAACAAAAATTGACCTGGGTGGAATTGCCAAAGGGTATGCTGTGGATAAAGCCATTCAAATTCTCGAACAGGCTGAAGTCTGCTGTGCCAGTGTCAGCGCCGGTGGCGATGCACGTATGCTAGGCGATAAACGCGGTGAACCTTGGCTGGTAGGTATTCGTCACCCGCGAGAAAAAAGCAAAAGTGCCGCAGTAATCCCCCTGAGCGACATTGCCATTTCAACTTCCGGTGACTACGAGCGCTTTTTTATTGATGAACAGCAAGAGCGTATACATCATATTTTCAATCCAAATACCGGAAAGCCCGCAGACACAGCTGTTGGAGACAGCGATAAATTAATCAGTGTCAGTATTATCGGCCCAAGGGGTTTTGATACCGATCCACTTTCCACCAGTGTATTTGTGCTGGGTAAGAAAAAAGGATTGGCACTCATTGATCGCCTGCCCCAATTTGAAGCAGTGGTTATCGACAGTAACAAACGTCTGTTCTTCAGTCAGGGACTGGCAAATCCACAATAATCGTTACAACGTCGTAAAAAATTTGCCAACGGGATCACACCAGATAGCTGCGCCCCTGACATAATTTGCGCCCATTACACAATAAAGCCAAAAGCAAGCGAAAGGCCTTCCATGGGACGCGTTCTCCAGTTGTTTATTTTCTCACTCGCCCTCTTCACAGGCGCAGCGTCTCAGGCTCAGCAAGAGTCTTTTTCTGCTGAAAAGCTGGAAAATCTAAAGCGTGATGTTATTAAGTTAAACCGGGATTTATTAATCCTGGAGGAAGACCTGCTCTACCCGGCACAAAGCCAAGTGGCTTTTTATGTTTCTGTGGATGTCGGTCACTATTTTCAGTTGGACGCTGTGAAATTACATATCGACAATAAACTCACAGCCAGCCATCTGTATACCGATCACCAACGCAGTGCCCTTGTACGCGGTGGTATCCAACCCCTGCACAAAGGCAACCTGAAATCTGGTAACTACACCATTTCCGCTTTCTTTACCGGTCTTGGACCAGAGGGACGCGAGTATAAGCGGGGCGCTACTCTAGCGTTGGAAAAGACCGATGAGCCCGTTGTTATCGAATTGCGCATCTCAGATAAAACCGGCAAACAACAGCCGGACTTTGAACTCATTCAATGGCCCACGCCCTGATTACCCATGAGCTACCGGCCTCTCTCCCGCATAATATCCCTTAGTGTCGCTTTGCTAGGTGCCAGTTTGCCTACTTATGGCACCGAGACCGAAGTTACCTCGGAAGAAACAGCGCCTCAGGAAAAGGCGCAATCCGAAGACAAAAAATATCGCCAAGCCCAGGATATGTCCTACGGGGCAACCCTGTATGAGTACTTTCAAGGCAATAATTTCGATGCCCTCAGCACCCTGCTTGTCGCCAAGCAACGTGATTCAATTAAAGTTCACCGCGACAGTGCCGCGTTGATCGAAGGGGGAATCAGCCTCAGTTTTGGTCTGCATCGGCGCGCTGCCGAACTTTTCGAACTACAGCTTCAAACCGGCAACCAAGATACAGATTCCAAACTGCACCAGGCAGCCTGGCTGAAACTGGCAGAGCTGAACTATTTGCAGGGTGACTTTTCCTTAGCGGCAAAAAATCTGGAAAAGTCTGGAGCCATAGATTCATCCACCCTCCCCCTTAACCTGGCCTTGCGCAGTGAAGAAATCTCCACAGCCCAGGAATTCCTTAAAAGAGCCGATCTGCCGCTGTCAGAGCGCCTACTCGGGCATATCAATCTAGGCGCAGCCTTAGCCCGAAGAGGAGAGTTAGTTGCCGCCGCCGAGGAATATCGCTTCGCAAGCACACTGGCGACTGAGCAGGATGAACCCTCAGAGGATATCCTGATACTCGCGGACAAAGCGCATATCGGCGCTGGCTACGCTATGGCATTGTCTGAGCAGTTTTCCCAGGCCCAAGCTGAATTTTCCCAAGTGCGCCTGCACACCCCCTGGGCAACCAAAGCTCTGCTCGGGCTCGCTTGGTCTTCGATCAACAGCGAGCAATACCAGGAGGGGGTAGATGCCCTGCGTTTTTTATTGGCAGAACACCAACACAGTCCCGCCGCACGGGAGGCCAGGGTCGCCCTGCCCTATGCCTATGAAAAGCAGGCTGAACGCAATAAAGCCCTAAGCGCCTATAGTGATGCAGCCACATATTTCGAGAGTACATTGCAGCAGCTGCAGCACTTACAGCGGAAGCTGTCTTCAGAACCGCTGGCGGATGCCAGTCAATTTAGCCAGTCACAACGCTACGGCTGGCTACAACTGGCTCAAGCCGCACCCTTACTGCGGGACAACCAGCATTTTCTCTTACCCATTTTACAGAGCGATCAATTCCAACTGCGCCTGTCGGAGCTGCGTGACCTGCAGCAGATGGATAGAGTACTCAATGACTGGTCACAAAAAATTCCACAATTGCATTCATTGATCGAAGAGCGCCACCAAAGGCGCTCCGGCATCATCGGGCAGTACCAGAGCGCAGAGTTTGACCAGCAACTGCAAATTGCCAAGCAACACTACCGCAATCTCAACGATGCCCTGGCCCAAATAGAGGGGGAGCGTGACGCACTGACTCTGCTCGAAGCTACCAGCAACGGGGAGGGTGGAAATAACAGTGAGATATTCGAGATGCTGGAGATACTGCAGGGCGCTGAGCAACGCTATCAACTGCTGCGCAGTAACGGTAAGGGGTCCGACTACCAGGGCGAGACCCTGGCTAAAGCCCGTGGCATTTTATTGTGGCAAGCCAGCGAACAGTATCATCACCGCTTGTGGCAACAGCGCAAAACTCTGCAACTACTCGAATCCAGCTTACGCGATGGTAAGAAGCAACTAGGTAAAACCTCTGTAGAAGTGGGCCGCGCACCGCAATTGACCCAGCTAACAGAGCGTCTGGCTAGCACTGCGGCGCAATTATCCGGCCAACGCGCAGCCATAGCCGAAACGGCTTCAAAGGTTGAGGCTGCCCTACGCCGGGATATTATTGCTGAGCTGGAGCGAGAGCAGTCGCGGATTCACAGTTACCAGGCCCACACCCGCCTCGCTATCGCGCGCTTACAGGATGCCTCCATGCTAGAGGCCGCCAGCCAGCCTCCGCCAAAAAACCCTGAGAAAAATACTCAGGTGGAAACGCAAGATGGCGAAAATACTCACGAAAAAGGCAAAGCCACAGTAGAGAAAATAACTGAGGAAAAGACTGCAGAAGCTCTATTGCCCGATAATGAAGGGGGGCAGAGTGAATAGGTTTGGTTCCAGAAGCTTTTCCCTGCGTCTGCTCACTGCCGCTATCTGCTGTATCAGTACCGCCTGCAGCAATCAGTTCGCACTGACACTTGCAGACCTGCCCACGGCCACGGCGGCTTCCACTGAAGAACCTGTATCAGCTCCCCCTGAGTTGATATCGGTTGATCTCGCCACTCTCGTGCAGAGCTATCAACAAGCACTGGCCAGCCAGCCAGACCCGCAGATTCGCGCACAGATTCGTTTGCGCCTGGCCGATCTGGAAATGGAGCGACTGGAGCAACATCAGGCGGATAACCCGGAAGTTTCAGTCGGTTTTGCTAGTGCGGTGCAGCACTACCAGACACTCGCCAAAGAGAGCCCTCAAGACGACTATATTCTCTATCGTCTGGCGCGAGCCCGTGCTATGGATGGCGAAATGCCAGGCGCGCTGCAAGCACTGGAGCGCATCGCCCAGGGCGCGCCTGAGTCACCGTTTATGGAGGAGGTTTTATTCCGCCGAGGCGAAGCGGCTTTCAATCGCAAGGAGTATTCGGCAGCGGCACGGGACTTCCGCGCATTGCTGGAGAAGGGCGAAAGTCCATTTTCCGATAATGCCCGCTATATGCTCGCCTGGTCAGAGTTTAAGTCCAGCGATTACCGCCGTTCCACGGAGATATTTCTCGAGTCTCTGGATATTCTGCAGCAGCGTGCCAGCGAAGCAGAACTACCTCTGGGCCAGAAGCGCCTGCGCGAGGATAGCCTTCGTGGCCTGGCCCTGAATTTTAGTTACCTGGGCGGTGCCGAAGCTATCGAGTCCTTTAATCCCGATGGCAAACCACGAGGTTATCAGCACCTGCTGTACAGCGCTCTGGGCAATTGGTATCGAGAGAAAGAGTTATTCCGCAACAGCGCGGATACCTATCTGGCTTTTGTTAAGCACTACCCCAATAGCACTGAAGCGCCATCATTACATTTGCAAGCTATTGAAACACTGCAAAATGGCGGCTTACACGATGAGGTGCTTCCAACCAAGCGGGAATTTGTACAGCGCTATGGTATTCGCAGTGAGTATTGGCAGCAGGCAGAGGCAAGTCAGCGCGAAGCCCTGGCACAGTCACTGCGCCCCTGGCTTGAAGAGTTAGCCCAATTTGACCACGCGCGCGCGCAGGAACTTGCTCAGCTAGCAAGCAAGGCACCGGCTAATAAAAGTAAACAAAAACAGCAGCTCAAAGCTCAGTCTCGCAAAGCTTACCTAGCGGCAGCGGAACTCTACCGGCAGTTTTCACAGACTTTTCCACAGGACCCCCGCACTCCACCAATGGTCTTCCTGATGGCCGAATGTCTCGAGCAGGCTGGCGACTACGCTGGAGCCTGGCGCGCATACAGCCAGGTAGCCTGGGAATACCAAGACAAGAAGCATGGTGCGGAGGCTGGTTATGCAGCCATTCTTAGCTCTGCACAAGTGCATAAAGAAACACCGGACCAGGATGCCGAGCAAAAAATCCTGTGGCTGGATCGCAACATTGAGGCCAGCCTTAAATTTGCCCAGAGCTGGCCACAGGATAAAAGAGCCTTACCAGTACAACTGTCTGCCGCAGATAAGCTGCTACAACAGTCACGTTTTGCCGAGGCTATTGCCGCTGCACAAGCTGTAGATCAGTGGCAGCCACCAGTGAATAAGGCTCAGCAATTAAATATCGCGATGATCCTGGCTCACAGTCACTTTTCATTGAAAGATTATATGGCTGCGGAAGAAGCCTATACCCGTGCGCTGAATATACAGCCTAAGGACAGCCATTTGCGCGAGGACACACGCAAGCAACTTCAACTTTCCATCTATAGGCAGGCAGAGTTGGCACTTGCGCAACCAGCACTCACCGAGGATGGCAGAGAGATTCCCAGTGAGGAGGCGTTGCACCACCTGCTGCGAATCAGGGAGAGTGGACGCAGCGAAATTGCAGCCACCGCCCAGTATGACGCGATCAATTACCTGATGGAATTACAGCAGTGGCAGCGTGCCAGTGCTGAACTTGCAGACTTCCGGAGTTTCTATCCTGCACATCAGCTGGCACCTACCCTCGCCGCCAAGGCAGTAGTTATTTTTGAAGCCTTGAAAATGCCTGCCGCTGCAGCCGGCGAATTACTGCAACTTGCACAAAATGATCCCGACCGAGAAGTACGTCGCCAATCCTTATTCCTCGCGGCGGAAAGCTTGCAAAAAGCAGGTGAGCATCAAGGTGCCATTGAGAGTTACCGTAACTACAACAAGCTCTGGCCAAAGCCTGCTGAACAACGTCTGGAAGCGCAATATCAGTTAGTGCAACTCTACGGGCAAACCAATCAACCTAATAAACAGAATTATTGGCTACAGCAATTAGCAAAAAATTCAGAAAAATCCCCTCGGGGCCGCTACCTGTCCGCCTATTCCCAAAGCGCATTGGCAGAGCAGAGCTATGAAAAATTCGCTTCATTAAAATTGCACTTGCCGCTAAAAACCAGTCTCGCCAATAAAAAGCGCGCGATGAAAACCACCGTGGCCGATTATCGCAAGGTTCTCGAGCTGGAAATTGCGGAATTCACCACCCAGGCCAATTTCCGTTTAGCTGAAGTTTATCGACAGCTCAGCCGTGACCTGATGGAATCTCAACGCCCCAATAACCTGAATGACCTTGAGTTGGAGCAGTACGAAATCCTACTGGAAGAACAGGCCTTCCCCTTCGAGGAAAAGGCTATAGAGCTGCATCAGGCCAATATTCAGCGCACCAGTGATGGAATTTACGACGACTGGGTCAAACGTAGTTTTGCCTCACTCGGCGAATTGTTACCCGCACGCTATAAAAAACCGGAAGCAACCCTGGAGTGGAGCCATGCACTGCATTGATTTTCGCAATTGCCCCAGTGGTATTTTTCGCTTCACAGCAACACTACTGATTCTGGCGACACTCAGCGCCTGTGGCAGCCTTCCGCTGAGCAAAAATGCTCAACCGAAGGACGCCTCAATTGAGCATGTAATTACGGAAAACCCCTATTTGGCAGATACCAAGCGGGTTCCCAAAGAGGCCAGCGTCGCTATGGCTCAGGCACACGAGAGCTTTAACAACGGAGATAGCTCAACCGCAGTGCAACAGCTACAGCAGGTCATTGAACGCTGGCCAGAGCTCTCTGGCCCCTGGCTAAACCTCGGGATAGTACAGCAGAAAAGTGAACAGGCCGAGAATGCGGAAAATAGCTTTCGCAAGGCGATTGAGGTCAATGACGGTAATGTATTTGCCTGGAATCAGTTGGCTGCCCTACTGCGCGACGCTGGCCGTTTCGAAGAGGCCGAACAGTGCTACCTGCAGGCGCTGAACCTTTGGCCCGACTTTAGCGATGCGCACCGCAATCTGGGTATTCTCTATGACCTCTATCTAAACAGGCCGGAAGAAGCATTACAGCAATACCGTTTGGCCCAGAGCAGTCGAGAACAAGAAGACAAATTACTCAGCGCTTGGATATTAGAACTGGAGCGTAGACTCTGATGCGAGATAAATTAATTATTCTAATGTCCGTAATATGCACCGGTTTCACCGCCCGAGCGGATGAAATTACCACACTGGAATCCACGGTAATCGGTAGTCAGGAACAGCCTAAGGTGCTGTATATCATCCCTTGGAAGCAAGCCGACAGCCTGCAGCGCCTTGATAGTTCTCTGGCCCAAAATTTTAATACCGTTTTCAAGCACCAGGAGCTCTCAGAATTCAAACGGGAAATTCAATTGCTCAGTGCCAAGCCGGTTGTTGAAGAAAAAAATGAATAAAAAAAATAATAATACTCATAAAGCACCACAAACTAATGTAATCGTGCTTTTTTGCTGAAACTCAGTACTCCAGTGGAGCAGGGATAAGCCTCCGCAGGTATTTCACTTATCAGGAGTTTATTGTAGAGCCCTCATCCGACTCCACAATATTCATCATCATGCCCAATGACCATGGAATGGCCGTTTGGCAAAAAAATATCGCTAATTAAACACTTACTTCTGTGGAGACACTCATCATGGAATTTACTCAGGCGTTATTGCGCTTTTTCCAGACTGGCGGCCCTTTTATGTATCCTATTGCCCTGGTGCTGGTTATCGGCCTCGCCATGGTAGTGGAACGCTGGATTTTTCTTTCCCGCGCTAAGAGCGCCAATCGCCGCGCTTATCTGCAGGTATTACCGCTACTGCAAAAACGCAGTTATCAAAATGTACTACAACTGGCCCGGGACAACGATGCCGCGATGGGTCGCATTGCCGCCGCCGGTATTAATACCCTGCAATTCGCCAAGCGCGAGGAAAATATTGCATTGGCAATCGAAGAGGGCATCCTCGAAGCAGTACCGCGCCTGGAAAAGCGCACCAACTACCTGGCTACCCTGGCCAATATTGCTACCCTACTCGGTTTGTTAGGCACCATTATGGGCCTTATCGCAGCGTTCACCGCTGTAGCCGCTGCCGACCCTGCGGAAAAAGCCACTATGTTATCTACCAGTATCTCCGTAGCAATGAATACCACCGCATTCGGGCTTATCTCAGCAATTCCCCTTCTGCTATTTAATTCCATGCTACAAAACAAGACCAATGAAATTGTAGATAGCCTGCAGATGGCCGGAGTAAAGTTCCTAAACCTGTTGACTATGGGCCGCCCACAAAAAACGGAACAGCAGCGCGCAGTGAATGCCTGAGGGCTCTCGCCATGTTGAAATTAAATATTCGTCGCCGTGGACATGAGGAAGCAGAGCTGGACATCACCTCTTTTATGAGCCTGATGACTATCCTGGTTCCTGTACTGCTGCTCAATATGGTGTTTTCCCATATTTCAGTTTTAAAACTCAATCTTCCTGGCATCAGTGATGGAAGCAGTAGTGCAACTGAACAGGAAAATCGACAGTTGGAACTGGTATTACGCACCGCACATGTTGATATCAATTACCCGGCCGGGCAACTAGTCAGGCGAGTGGAGAATACCGATGGCGAACCAGATATGGAAACGGTTTCCCTGATATTGCAGCAGATAAAGCGTAACTTAAGGGAAAAATCCATCGAGAAAGACGACTTGGTCATTCTCTCGGAAAAAGGTACATCCTATAAAACCCTGGTGGCAGCTATGGATACCGCACGCAGCTATCGAGCAGTAGTTGCCGCATCAGTCGTCGATGCCGAGTTGTTCCCACAGATTTCCCTGGGCGATGCCCCCCAGCAAACAACCGTAGTGGGGAAATAAAATGATGCTTAACGCAGCCGCCAAATTACAGGAGCGGCGTCAGCGACAGAAACGACAGCAATCGAAGCTCAATCTGGTTTCTCTAATGGACATTTTCACCATTCTGGTATTTTTCCTGTTGGTGAACTCCACTAGCGATGTACAGGTTTTGCAAACAGACAAAACTATCAAGCTACCCAAGTCCACTTCTCAGCAAAAGCCGGAAGTTACTACGGTCGTGAGGGTCAATAATCAGCAATTATTCGTTGGTGATCGCATGATCGTAGGCATTAACGATATTGACGCTGGTAAGGAAAATATCGAGCCCCTCTTGAAGGAACTGGAGTACCGCGCCGAACGCGCCGGTGAACTCAGCGACGAGCAAAAACAAAGGGGACGCTCGGTCACCATTATGGGTGACGAGCAGGTTCCCTATGAGTTGCTCAAACAGATTATGCAGACCTGCGCCCAGGCAGATTACCGCGATATCTCTTTTGCTGTTGAGCAGACAGCACCAATAGATCCCGCGGGGGTGGAAAGCTGATATGAGCACTGCAACCAGCCGCTATGCCCCCTGGCAACTACAGGAAACCCTGTTGCCCTGGTCCGCTTCCAACCAGGAAGACCAGCGCTTTATAAAGTTCCTGCGTGCAGGGCTTATTGTCTTCGCCGTTTGCGGTTCCATCGTTACCTTTGCGCCAGTGCCGGAGCTGACCCGGGAACAGGCAGAGCGAGTGCCACCACAACTGGCCAAGGTTATCCTGGAGAAAAAGGAGCTCCCCAAGCCGAAGCCCAAACCCAAGGCCAAACCGAAGCCTGAGGAAAAAAAACCTGACGCAGAGAAACCCAAAGAAAAACCAGAACCTAAAAAAGTCGAGAAGGAAAAGCCGAAACCGGCTCCGAAACCCGAGCCCAGTAAAGTAGAGACACCCCCTGTTGCCACTATACAAAAAGCGCGGGAAAAAGCGGCGAGCAGCGGCATCAATGCCCTGGCCGACGATTTATTGGATATGCGTGAGAGTTTTGATACGGGTGAAGTTACCCGCGGTCAGCTCAGTGCCGGCAGCGCCACTGCTGCACAAACACAGCGCAATATGATCAGTGACAAATCCAAAACTTCGAGCGGCGGTGTCAGGGCCGGGAGCATCAGCACTGACACGGGAGGCGTATCACTGGCGGGCCGACAAACCACCCAGGTTGAGCAGGCCCAGGCAAAGGGCTCCGCCAAGCAGGCAGCCAGGAGAGTCAGGGGTGAGAAGTTGGCGCGAACCGACAATGCCATTCGCGGCATAATGGAGGCCAACAAGGCGGCAATCAATGCGATCTATGACCGTGCCTTACGCCGAGATCCCACCCTGCAGGGTAAAATTACCGTGCAGCTGGTGATTGAAGCAAACGGCACTATTTCGTCCATCAAGTTGATTGAGAGTGAGCTGAACAACCCCGCCCTGGAGCGCAAGCTGCTGGCGAGGATCCGCATGATTAACTTTGGTTCTGCGGATGTTAAAGCCACAACCCGCAATTACTCCATCGACTTCCTGCCATCCTGATTGGGGTTTTGGATAAATGACATTGGCACAGCGGAGCAAATCTTTACAGCTTGCTCACTGTGCCAATTTCTCTTCCGCACTGATTAATTCAAATCTGCAGCGTATTGTCGCAGTAGCTGTAGAGGTACTATCTCCAGAGCTTTCACATGGGTACGCTGTAAAAAAACTCTCGGTGCCCTATCCTGCTGCTGGGCCTCCAACCAGCGGGCGGCGCACAGGCACCAGCGGTCTCCCGGAGCCAACCCCGGAAACCCGTACTCCTCAATCGGCGTACTCAGGTCGTTGCCACGGCTGCGGGAAAATGCCAAGAACTCATCATTTACTTCCACACAAACCGTGTGGGAGCCTTGATCCTCTTTGCAGGTGTTGCAGCAGCCGTCGCGAAAAAAACCGGTCATTGGTGCCAGGCTGCAGGGAATAAGTGCATCGCCAAACACATTAACCGAACTATCCATCTCCATTATCAACCTTCCCCCTCGGTGCCATTGAGTAATTCGATATCCACCAGCTGCCAATGCAGCCCATTGCGCTGCATAATCAACCGCAGTTCTGCCCGGTTGGCCTCCCCGTAATCCGCACTCAGGTGGTTAATATCGGTAAAACGCCATTTGAGACGTCTCCAACTGCTCTCAGGCTTTTCTTCAGAATCTTGCCGGGTCTGCGGATAGAAATCTGCCTGGGGTGCTGTGTCCTGGCCAAACAACTTTCGTTCCATCCCCTGTAAGTCCTCACCGCCACGCAACAGGGCTGCGACCCCCTCTGGGGTTACAAACTGTTGCATTAATGGCCCCATGACAAAATTCGCACCGGCGGTTAGTAGCTCATCAAATTCCTGTGGAATTGAATTGCCCATAGAAGAGCGCAGCTGTTCCTGTAAACGAACTCTTAAATTGTCACGTAATACCGGAAAGTCTACGTAGCGTTCCAGCGTATCGATACTCTCTCGCCTTTTTTCTGGCTCTTGCGCACCCGCCATTTGCGCCGCACGCTGCAACTGTTCCATTGCATAAAAGGGCAGTGCCACATATCCAGCTGTGATAACCATTATTATCACAGCCCCCGCCCATAGAAATTTCTTCATTATTACCTTTCCTCTTTACGTCTAAGGGGAATTTTATGCTGAGAAAGATTCATCACCTAATTTGCCGCTGTACTGGCGTGGCATTGTTCCCACAACGCGCCTGTGCGATATTCGTCTTCAAGGCTCTGCACATCCCAATCCGTTAACTTTTAATAAGGAAATCAAACAGGATGAGTGATATTTATCAGGCCCCCCAGGCAGAATTGGCCGGCAGGGAAGAGAGTAATGACTTTGGTTCTGTTGAAAAGGGGCTTGCCGGAGATTATTCCTTTTCAATTGGCGATGCCATCAGCGAGGGCTGGAAACTCTCCCTAAACAACCTCGGCACCATCTGGATTGGCCTGATACTCTATTTTGTGGGTGTTTTTGCATTAGCGTTCATACTGTTCTCGCTCTTTGGCCTCTCATTATTAGGCGCCTTTGATATTGGATCATTCCTGCTTTTGACTCTTGTAGGCCCTATTGCATTAGTGGCGTTGTGTGCTCCTCTAATGGCAGGTATGGCCATGACGGGAATTAAGATTGCACGAGGAGAAAAAGCAACCGGGACCGAAGTGTTTGCCTACTTCGATAAAATCATCCCCCTGGGACTCGTATCTATTCTGACCTACATACTGATCTCTATAGGCTACACCCTCTTTATCATTCCAGGCGTTTACCTAATGGTTGCCTACATTATGGCCCTGCCACTAATTGTCGATCAAAATATGGGGGCTTGGCAGGCTATGGAAGCCTCGCGCAAGGCAATTACTCACAACTGGTTCACCTTCTTCGGTTTCTTGATTCTACTCATCGCTATTTACTTGGTAGGAAGCTTTGCTTTCTTAATCGGCTTGATTTTTGCTCTGCCATTGATGTCCGTGGCCTACGGTATCGCTTATCGCCAAGTGTTCGGCGGCTCTAGCAAAGCTTGATTTATTGATTACTCAACAGGAGTGGTAGCTTGCTGGATACCACCTACAACGTCGAAACCCCTGAGGGTATCGATCTGCGTGCACGGGCTGCAGGGCCTGTGCCGCGCATCCTCGCCTTTGCCGTGGATGTGTTTTACCGCACCCTAATACTGACCGCTCTGGGTATAGGTTTGGCCTTTGCCGAAACCGCCGGTATAGGAATCTGGCTGGTCTGCTCCTTCCTGCTCGAGTGGTTCTACCCGGTGTTTTTTGAAGTGCTTCGCGGCGGCCAGACACCGGGTAAGAAGGCCTTCGGCCTGATGGTAGTCAACGACAATCTCACCCCCATCTCCTGGGGTGCATCCATAGTGCGCAACCTTTTGCGCTTTACCGACTTTCTCCCTTTCGCTTACGCCACCGGCGTTATTGCCATGACCCTCGGGCGACACTTTCAGCGTCTCGGTGACTTGGCCGCAGGTACCCTGGTGATCTACAAGGACGAGGACAAGGTGCCTGTAACCCTGCCGGATACAACGCCTCTTCCACCACCGCGCAATTTCAAACAACAGGACCAGCTGGCCCTGATCAGTTTACTGGAACGCCACGAAGACCTGAGCGAAGCGCGCCAACAAGAGCTGGCCAATTTGCTCGAACCCGTTACCGAGAAGAGAGATAGCGATGCGCTGGAATACCTGCGCTCTGTGGGTAGTTGGTTATTGGGCGGCAGGGGCTGAGGGGTTATGAGACAGAGAGATTTTGAGAATCGCTACCGCGACGGCTGGGCACAGCTGGAAGCCTGGCTGAAAAGTGATAGCAAAAGTACCAAGGCGAGCACCCTGGATCTTCCGGTCGTCTACCGGGAGCTGTGTCAGCAACTGGCGGTGGCCAAAGAACGTCAATATACCAGCCGCCTGATCGACCACCTCAACAAGCTGGTTACAGCGGCCCACCACCGGGTTTACCGCCAGCAAACTCTGCGCCGCAAAGGTTGGCTGCACTATCTGTTGGCCGGATTTCCCCAGGCGGTGCGCGCCAATGGCCGCGTAGTGTTGTTGGCAACGGCACTGTTTTTACTGCCCGCCCTAGTGATGGGCATCGGCACCTACAATAACGACGCACTGATTTATGCGGTGATGTCGCCAGGAGACGTATTATCCTTGGAATCGATGTACGATCCCGGCAACCGCGTGCTGGGGCGCGAGCGCGGCTCCGATACCGATCTGGCCATGTTTGGCTTCTACATCAAGAACAATATTGGCATTGCTTTCCGCACTTTTGCCGGGGGCATACTATTCGGACTCGGCTCCATCTTTTTCCTGGTCTTTAATGGGCTATTTATCGGTGCGGCTTTTGGGCATATCACGCGAGTGGGATTTGTCTCCACATTTTACCCATTTGTGATCGGTCACGGCGCCTTTGAACTGACCGCCATAGTACTGGCCGGCGCCGCCGGCCTGTTGTTAGGGCGCTCGCTGGTAGAGCCGGGACAACACCGCCGTTCTGTGGCGCTGCGCCTGGCCAGTGTCGAGGCCATGAAAATCATGTACGGCACTTTCCTGATGCTGGTGATCGCCGCCTTCCTCGAAGCCTTCTGGTCCTCCAGCGCTACCACGCCCATAACAATTAAGTTAGGTTTCGGCGCCCTGCTGTGGCTGCTGGTATTCGTTTACTTCGCCCTGGCTGGGCGCGGGGATTCCAGCCATGCAAATTAAAAATATGGCGGTAAGGGCACGCCTACGCTCGCCCTGGGAGTCCATCGATCTGGGTGTCGCCCTGTCACGCAAGCACTGGCTGCCGATGTTTCTGGTCTGGTTGTTGCCGGCAGCTTTGGTACTGGGTGCCTTAGCCTGGTTCTTCCCAGCTCATCCCGGCTGGTCACTGTTCGCTCTCTGGTGGTTAAAACCGGTGTTTGACCGCCTGCCGCTGTTCATGATCAGCCGCACTCTGTTCGGCGCACCGGTATCTGCACTGGCAGCACTCAAAGAGTTTTTCCGCCACAACCGCACCGACTGGCTCGCCTGGATCACCCTCCGTCGCCTGAGCCCGACCCGCTCTTTTGATATGCCGGTCACCGTATTGGAGCAATCCAAAGGCACGGCTCATAGCGCGCGTATCGGTGTACTGCACCGCAAAAACTCCGGTGCGGCCACCTGGCTGACCTTGACCGGTATTCACCTGGAATCCTTCTTCCTCATCGCAGCCTTTATCTTGATTTATCTGTTTATTCCCGAGCAGATTGTGGCAAATATCCAATGGATTCCACTGATTCGCGGCGAGACCCTGGCGCTGGAATGGGCATCCAATATTCTCTGTTTACTTATTATGGCGGCGGTGGCGCCGTTTTATATCGTCAGCGGCTTTTGCCTGTATATCGGCCGGCGCATCGAGCTGGAAGGCTGGGATATCGAGATTCAATTCCGCGATTTGGTCGAGCGCTACCGACACACTCAGCGGGCTGGTAAAAAGACCGCCACTAGCACCTCCCACCTAGCCACCATGTTGTTACTGTGCGTCCTGGCCGGCACCTCCTTTGCACCGGCGCCACAGGCCTATGCGGAAACGTTGCAAACCCCAGCTCAAGCGCAACAACACATTGACGAGATTCTCGCCGGAGAGGATTTTCACAGCATTGAGCAGGAGAGCGGCTGGCGCCTGAAAAAAATTGAAGAAGAGCGAGGAAAAATTCCCGAGTGGATCATTGAGCTATTCGAATGGCTATTCAAATGGCTTATGCAAAACTCTCAGGAGGCTGATGATTCCTCAGACATCAACTGGGGAGCACTGCTCGCCAAGCCCATTGAGTTACTACTGTGGATTGGCGTGATTGCCGGCTTGCTCTATCTGGGGTGGCGCCACCACGAAGCCATCCTCAACAGCTTGCGCTGGCAACACAAACCCAAAACAAAACCGGTAGCGCCAGAAACCCTGTTCGGACTCGATGTACGTCAGTCCAGCCTGCCCGACGACGTATGTGCGGAAGTAATACGCCTGTGGCGGACCGGCGATCAACGCGCCGGTCTCGGCCTCCTGTATCGTTCCACCCTGTCCCATTTAATTGAGGATTTCCAGTTCCAGTTTGGCGACCACCTTACCGAAAGCGAGTGTGCCCAGCTGGTGAGCCAGCGCCAGCGATCACCACAGGAAGCGCTGCGCCCAGTCAGCGCCCCACTGAGCCAGTTTGTGCAGCAACTCACCGGCAGTTGGCAACAGCTGGCCTATGCTCATCGCCCCCCCGCCGATGAGCAGCTGGGCGGCCTGTGCCAACAGTGGCAGGAGGTGTTCGGCAATGACTGTTAAACGTCTGGTAATTGGCTTCGCCCTGCTGCTCTGTGCGGCACTGGTATGGTTATTTCTCACCTTTTTTGAACGCTACACAGAAGAAAAGGATCGCGGTTGGGAGCCTGAGGCGCGGCGCAATCTGTTTCTGGCCGCCGAGCACTACCTGGCGCAAGTGGGGCTGGAACCGCGCCAGGCAGAAAATATCTCCGTCCTGAATGGGCTGTCCCCAAATGCGACTCTGTTTATCGCTAACTCCAGCCAAGCTTACAACCCCCAGCGGGTTGAGGAGCTACTGCAATGGGTGGAAAGCGGGGGACACGCCATCGTAGTGGCACGTACTGCAGGGTTCGATTCCGAGAAAGGAGGCAGTGCCGAACGCGACTGGCTGCTGGAAAACCTGGGCGTCTCCATCGTAGAAGGCCACGAGGAATATCGCTTTGAGCATCCCCTGCAGCCACTGTTGGGCGAAGATGCCGAACTGAGCCCGGAGCAGAGCCCCGGTGAGGCTATGCGCGAATACAATCGCAAAATCGACGAAGCCGAAGAGCAGGCCGAGACCAAAAAGAAAAAACCCCGCAACCCTGATGTTGAACCGGAAGACTTGATCACTCTGCCTACCGCCGGTGGGGCTGAGATTCAATTACATTTCGACGCAGGCCAACTGCTCTATCACGAGGGGATCGATAACAGCAGCGCTGAGGGCGCACCGGTATTCTTCGCCAAGGTATGGCGCGAAGACGAAGCCGTGCCTTTTATGCAATTTGAGCGGGGTCAAGGGGTTATCACCCTGCTGACCGATAACACTATCTGGCAATCCCACCGCATCGGCCATTTCGACCACGCCTATTTCCTGCAGCTTTTGGCCGGAAGTGGCGATTTCGTCTTTCTGACCCGCCCTCGTTTCGACTCCCTGGGTTTTTTAGCGAGAAAGTACGCTTCTGAGTTTTTTATCTCCGCCCTACTCGCCTTGCTCGGCTGGCTGGTTCTACGTGCGCGCCGCTTTGGCCCGTTGCAACCTCCGCCTGAGATTGCCCGGCGCTCACTGTTGGAGCATATCTCCGCCTGCGGCCACTACTACTGGCGCGACGACCAGTGCGAACGGTTACTGCGCGGCCAGCGCGAAGAGCTGCTGCGCCGGCTCGGCGCTGCGGACGCCAACGCCAAGACCAAGCGCAAACTGTGCCAGCACCTCAGTGATGCCACCGGCCTCAGTGAAACCAAACTGGTCGCCTGCCTTTGGGGCACACCGGCGACCAGCGAAGAAACCTTTACCGAACAAATGCGCAATCTGCAGCGTATAGAGGCAGCCCTATGAGTGATACCACCCTGAACCCAGAACCAAAAACCCACACCGAGGCACCGGACTGGCAGGCTGCCTCAGCCCAACTGCAACTGCTACGCAACAATATCAACCGCCTGCTGATCGGTCAGGAGCAGGTCGTCGAACAGGTGTTGGTGGCCTTGCTGGCTTCCGGCCACGTATTGCTGGAAGGCGTACCCGGCCTTGGCAAAACCCTGTTGGTGCGCACCCTGGCCAGCTGCTTTGGCGGTCACTTCCGCCGCATCCAATTCACCCCGGACCTGATGCCAGCTGACGTGACCGGCCATGCCATGTACAACATGGGCGAAAGCCGCTTCGAAGTGCGCCGCGGCCCGGTATTTACCAACTTACTGCTTGCGGATGAAATCAACCGCGCCCCGGCCAAAACCCAGGCAGCCCTGCTAGAGGTGATGCAGGAGAAGCAGGTCACAATCGATGGCAAGGCATTTCCCGTACCCAGCCCCTTTATGGTGCTGGCCACCCAGAACCCTATTGAGCAAGAGGGCACCTATCCACTGCCGGAGGCGGAGCTGGACCGCTTCCTACTCAAAGTTCTGATCGACTACCCCAGCCTGGAGGCCGAGCTGAAACTGGCCGCCGCCGCCAGCAGCGGC
This sequence comes from Microbulbifer mixtoriginis (SeqCode), assembly GCF_052466765.1. Classification (NCBI taxonomy): domain Bacteria; kingdom Pseudomonadati; phylum Pseudomonadota; class Gammaproteobacteria; order Cellvibrionales; family Microbulbiferaceae; genus Microbulbifer; species Microbulbifer mixtoriginis (SeqCode). The sequence continues at coordinate 2,782,735 of NZ_CP174289.1, read as the reverse complement.
CGCATCGAGCAGCACCTGCGAGAGAAGTCCGCCGGCGAGATAACCGTGGAGCAACTGCAACAACTGCAAGCCCTGGTACCCCAGGTAGCCCTGGACCAGCAGGTGCTGGATTACGCCGTGCGCTTGGTGCGCGCCACCCGCGACGCCAACCAGTTGCGCAGCCCGGCAGGGCCCCGCGCCAGTATCGGCCTGTTGCAGGCCGCACGTGCCAGCGCCCTGTTACAGGGGCGGGAATTTGTACTGCCCGACGATATCAAGGCAATGGCGATCCCTGTCATGCGCCACCGCGTGAGCCTGTCCCCAGATATGGAAATTGATGGCGAGACCACCGACAGTGCTCTGGCCATGATTATCGATAGCGTCGAGGCGCCGCGACTGTGACACAGGATGTCGCTGCGACAGAGGTTTCATACGCAAAACCTCAGCTGGGAAGGCCCGGGCCCAGCCACCGCCTGGTGAAGCTCCTCGGCTACTGGTGCCTGGCTGCGCTTACGGTGAGCGCCGCGCGCATCTGGGCACCCCAATCTGCGGAGCTGTTGCAGTCCCTCTGGTGGACAGTTGGGGGATTGCTGATCAGCGCGGCACTGTTGGATTTCCTCACCGGACGCAGGATTCTGGGCCTGGAGGGCCAGCGCAAACTGCCTGGCAATTTGGCCCTGGGCGTGCGCAACTGCGCTCATTTGAAGTTGCGCAACCATGGCCAGAGGGCCCTGAAGCTATCGGTATGTGACAACGTACCGCAACAGCTGGGCAGCAACGGATTACCACGCCGGGCGCTGCTGGAGCCTGATCAGGAAGTTGCCATTGAGTACAGTCTGGTGCCCCATCGCCGCGGCAGCGCCGAGTTTGGCCGAATCGAGGTACTCGCCGACTCACCCTGGGGCCTCTGGCAAACACGCCTGTGGCTCGGCCGCGAACAGTCGGTAAAGGTCTACCCCAATTTTCTCGGCATTTCCTCCCTGCAGGCGCTCTCCACCGAGCAAACCCTGCGCCACCTCGGCCTGCATCAGCAGCAGCGCCGCGGCGAAGGCATGGATTTTCGCCAGCTGCGTGAATATCGCCAGGGCGACAGCCAGCGCCAGGTAGACTGGCGCGCGAGTTCACGCCTGCACAAACTGATCAGCCGTGAATACCAGGACGAGCGCGATCAGGAAATTATTTATATGCTCGACTGCGGTCGGCGAATGCGCGCCAAAGATGGCGAACTGAGTCACTTTGATCATGCCCTCAATGGCCTGCTGCTATCCGCCTATGTGGCGATAAAGCAGGGCGACGCCGTGGGTCTGCAGGCCTTCGCCGCCGCACAGGACAGCTCCGGCGGGCAACTGCCACCGGTAAAGGGTGAGAGCGCCATCAACCTGTTGCTGAACAATGTCTACGATCTGCACTCCGGCACTGGCAGCGCGGACTACAGCGGCGCCGCCCAGCAACTGCTGGGTGCCCACAAGCGCCGCGCACTGGTGATCCTAATTACCAACCTGCGCGATGAAGACAGCAGCGAACTGCTCACCGCAGTGCGGCTGCTCACTCGCAATCACTTAGTGATGGTGGCGAGCCTGCGGGAGACCGCCGTAGACCGAATGGCACAAAAGCCTATCGGGGATTTTTCCGAGGCCGTCGAAGGCGCAGCCGCATGGGATTTTCTTCGTCGCCGTGCGCGCCTATTGCAACAGTTACAAGCCTGTAATGTACTAGTGGTGGATTCCCGTCCGGAGCTTTTGCACCAGGCGCTAGTGGAAGCCTACTGGCGTTTGAAACGCAGCGGCAAAATCTAACCGGTAATGAAAGCCGGGAATTCAAAGTATTTGATGTAAGAGGTAACCAAAGAGTGATGTTATCGATGTCCTAAAAAAAATAATCCCACAGTATAGGGAGCTTAAATTGACCATGTCCCAAATCACTATCGAGCGACTCAGCAGTGCCGAAGTAAAGACTTCCCCTTTCCCCCATTTCTACCTAGAGCGCTCCCTGGCCTCCGATGAGGCCAGGGCCCTGATCGCAGACTTCCCTCCTCTAGACAAAGGCGGCAGCTTCAATATCGAGGATGTCAAAACTTCGGAACGCCTGCGCAGTTTTGTCGAACAATTTGGCAGCACAGAGGTGCGAGGTATTCTCGGTGAAAAATTTGCACTGGATCTATCTGATAAACCGATGATGGCCACCCTGCGCGGATACTCCCGAGCCAAAGATGGGCGTATCCATACGGACTCCAAAACCAAACTCATTACCGTACTGATCTATCTGAACAACGACTGGTCTGCGCCCACTGGACGCCTGCGTATCCTGCGCAGCGGCAAGAGCCTGGACGACTACAGTGATGAACTACTACCGGGACCGGGCTCTCTGGTGGCCTTTAAGGTGACGGATAATTGTTGGCATGGTTACCCCAGTTTTGTCGGCAAACGACAGGCGATCCAAATCAATTTTTTAAGCGGTGATAAAGCGAAGAAAAAACATCAGTTTTTTCATGGCATCAGCGCACGCTTAAAATCTCTTTTGCGTTAAAAAAATCGGATAATAGTTTTATCCGAATGCGACTGTACAAATTAATTAACTTGCAAACAGAAAAATTTGTTACCGATAGTGGCACTTTTTACAGCCAGCGGGTAATCTGTTGCCACTTGCCTTCGGGAATTTATTAAGTCTATCCCGGTAACTTCAAGAACCTTATTTATGAGTCGCCCGCGCACCCGTAAAAACCGCCCTCACCTGCCACAGTGGCAGGCACTGCTGCTTTTACTGGTGTTTCTCAGTGCCCGTGGTTTGGTTCCCGCAGGGTTTATGCCCGCCGCTTTTTCTGCGGGCACCCCCTACGATTTTTGCCACGGCGACAGCCGCAGCGCTCTGTTATTAAATGCCCTGGCCAGCCAGGCTCAGGACCATCATCACAGCCATAGTGATGGGCACAGTGGGCACAACCACGATGCACTGACCGCGCATTCTTTTGCCGACAATCACTGTAATTTTTCCGCCGCTGCCAGTCTTGTCCATGTACCTGCATTAGACCTGCATTTCGCCAGCGAGGGGAATATTCTCCCCCTTTTCAGCAACGGCATTAACACCGCTCTTTCTTTATACTACAGCCGCCCCCTTATCCGCGCCCCTCCAGTTTAAAACCTCGGTTTTCTTATTTTTCAAAAACTAAATAGTCGAGGCCTGTTTCTGCGCTTTGCTGCACTACCTTTGCCGGTAATTTTTCTGGTTGGGATATTGCAACAGCCGTAGACCCGCTTCACTAAAAAAACTGGAATTCCCGCTGCTTAGCAGGCGGGGATAAACCCGTGCGCGCTATTTTTACCGTGCTCCCCATGGCCGTGCCTGACCTTCGGCCCAGAAACGGATAAGTCACAATGCGAAAAGTTAAACTCCAAAAGAAAAAGCCATTACACACACCACTGAGCCTGGCAATTATTGCTGGTTGCACCTTTCCATTTCCCCTAATGGCCAGTGAGGGAAATGAAAAAAAAGAGGGGGAAATGGAGCAGATGGTGGTCACCGGAGTAAAAACCGAACTGCCGCTCAACCTACTGACGGACCCGAAAATGCCTCGACAGCCCCTACCAGCTAACGACGGCGCCGATTACCTAAAAACCATTCCCGGCTTTTCCGTGGTGCGCAAAGGCGGCACCAGTGGCGATCCGCTGTTGCGCGGTATGGGGGGCTCGCGCCTGGGCATGTTATTGGATGGAGAGTCTCTTATGGGTGGCTGCCCCGGCCGTATGGACCCACCTACCGCCTATATTTTCCCCGAAAGCCTCGACGAAATAGAGGTAATTAAAGGCCCCCAGAGCGTCACTCACGGACCGGGCAATTCCGCCGGGGTAGTGCTGTTCAACCAACAGCGGGAGCGCCCCAGCGAACCCGAATGGGATATGCATGCGAGCCTGCTTGGCGGCAGTGCCGATCGAAAAGACGGGCTCTTTGACCTGGCATACAAAACCCCAGAATTTTCCCTGCGCGGTTCGGCAACCTCTGCCTCTGCAGATGATTATGAGGATGGCGACGGCAATCGGGTGCACTCCGGTTACGAGCGCTGGAGTGGCAAAGCCAATCTGGCCTGGACCCCCGATGATGACAGCCGCCTGGAATTCGAAACAGCTTTTAGCGATGCCGAAGCGGCCTATGCCGACCGTGGAGTAGATGGCAGTAAATTTGCACGCGAGAGCTACAAAGCCAAATACCGCCGCAGCAATATCGGCGCTCTGCTGAATACCATCGAAGTGCAGATCTATTACAACTATGTCGATCACATCATGGATAATTACAGCCTGCGTAATCCCTCGGGAATGGCTGCCAATCCAGTCGTCATGAATTTAGACAGCGAAACCATTGGTGCCAAGCTGAGTCTGCAGCTGAATCCTGCGGATAACTTTGAGCTGACAGCAGGCCTGGATGCCTGGGAAAACCGTCATCGTGGACGCATGAGCATGAACCAGACGATGGTTGATTACCGCCAGCGCAACTGGAATACGGATGCGGAATTTTCCCAACTGGGCATTTTCTCTGAAGCCAGCTGGCAATTCGCTCCGGATCAACGCTGGATCGCCGGCGCCAGACTGGATGACTGGGAAGTGCGCGACCTGCGCGAGACGATTTCGCTATCGATGATGTCCTCGGTCGATAACCCCACCGCTGGTGAGAGCCGCTCAGAACAACTGCCCAGCGGTTTTATACGCTATGAATTGGCGCTGCCAAGTACCTCCACGAGCTCTGCCACCCTCTACGCCGGGCTCGGCTACAGTGAGCGCTTCCCGGATTACTGGGAAATATTTTCCCGCGAAGCAGCAGATTCCTATAGCGCACTCAGTATAGAGTCAGAAAAAACCAGTCAACTGGATATCGGTACTATCTATCGCTCTGAAAAATTATCTGCCAGTATTTCCGCTTTTGCCAGTGATATCCGCGACTACCTGTTAGTACAGAATGATTACCAGAAGGCTGCGGTGATGTCAGGCCTGGGCACCATGTCCTCGATGGGCAACGCAATGGATATGGGGGAGCCTGGAGATAAGCGTACCGCTGCGGTAATTCGCAATATTCAGGCACGCACCTGGGGACTAGAACTAGATGCCAGCTATCAATTAAACGAAAACTGGCGCACCGAATTTACGGTCACTTCAGTGCGTGGTGCCAACGACACAGACAATACCACCCTGGCCCAACTGCCCCCACTGGAAACACGCCTGGGGCTGCACTATGAGCAAGCTCAGTGGTCGGCGGGTATTCTGTGGCGGGCTATTGCCAGCCAGGATCGCGTCGATATCGGTAAAGGTAACATTATCGGACAGGACTTTGGGCCCACAGATTCCGCCGACGTACTGTCAATTAACGCAGGTTGGCGCCCAAGCCAGCGGCTGCTATTCACTGCAGGGGTCGATAACTTACTAGATGAAACCTATGCAGAACATATCAGCCGTGCAGGTGCAGAAATTCCCAACTTCCCACAGTTGGATAGGGTTAATGAGCCCGGCAGGACCTTATGGATAAAAACCATTTACCGTATTTAAAACACGATGACTAATTAACTGGTCTTAAAAACCGGACATAGTATGTTAAGCGGGAAACACCTCAAATTTTCCGCTTAACATAAATTTATATTTAAAAGCGATAGGAAAAATTAAGACTTAAAGTACGTAAGTGCCCAAGGTTCACTCGGTAGACAGAATTAATATCGTTGTAGTTGTATTCTATGGAAGTATCAAAATCCTGGTTCCACATAAACCGGTAGCCAACCCCAAGATTCCAGAAAGAATCGCTGCCACTGGCATCGATCACATGGTAATAATGGCCGTCGTAATACCAGTCTTTATCCTTGTCATAAATATCATACAGGTGCCACTTGTCTTTATTGTGATACCAATAACCATATTTACGCACATCATTCAGATCAACATCGGCATAATTCCACCCCGCCATCCAGTAGAGACACTGAACGTAACAATTCAGGGTAAAATCCACTTTAAAATTGAGCCCCACCTGATTAATTCGCACGTGATTATCATCAAAGCGGGAAAATTGTAAATTCACCTGCCAAACACCCACGGCGGGTGTCACGCCAACGCTGACATAACCAAAAAAATCCCGCTGATTATTGAGCTGTAATTCCCCTGAACCCAGTCCCAGCGTGGTAATAATTCGATATTCACCCGACTCAATACCATCGAAAGGATTATTCCATTCGACTGCAGTGACCAATGGTGATAACAGTAAGGCCAAGACACATAACACCGTCTTCATTACATCCATCCTTGCAGCACGACGCTTTTTAATTCATCCCCCTTACCAAAGCTTAGCTGTCATGGTTATCCACCTCAGAAACTTATCCGAATCGAATGCCAAATTTATATGGATAATGATCCTTAAAGGCTTTCCACATCAATAATGGCCCAGATACCACCGGCAAATGCTGGGTTATCCCGCAAATTGTCGACGTCTTGAGGCTGCGGCATCGGCTCTCCAGCTTGCCGTAATTCTTCCAGGCGTTGAAAAATAGTCTCCGCCATTTTTTGTAGAGCGGCATCCAGAGTTTCGGCATAGCAGTGACAATGCGGCAGGTCGGGTGCTATGGCACCAAAGCCGGCGTATTCAATGTTGTGAAGCACAACCGGATAGCGCATTAGAAAATTCTCTTATACATTGGCTTTCCAAAGCGTAGACGGGTTTCAAAACTGCGAACGAAATATGGCAAGGAAAATCAACAAATTCCCCAATAAAATAAACTCTGCGCAACCGCACCTATTACTTCAGAATAAACCGAAAGCTGAATAATTAATTTTTGAATTTATTGCCTAGGTTGGAGTTGAACCTCATTGCGAGGGATTGCATTATTTAACCGGAATGGTTATTGGAGGGGCGACGCCAAACAACCTAACCACTGCGACATTTAAACCTTATCAAGGTGCGAACGACGAAAAATTTAGCGCGGCATTCTTCCGAGAAGTGCCCTACGGGAAAAAATCATGCCGTTAAGAGTGCGCCATAGGAATTTTTGATTTTCTGCGTCCGGCTCCACCAGGGCATCCTGCTGCCGCTGTAACCAGGCAATCTCCTGTTCCAGCTGCCTGCGTAAACAGCGGGTTTCATTCAGATCTGAAGCTTTGCGGCTCACCTGAAGAGGCATAGCGCCGGCCTTTTGTGCTGGTTTTAAAGGTTGATAAAAAATAAATAGAACCCCCACCGAAGTGGGGGCATGGCAAGCTTAGTTCACTGGAGACTCTGCATTTAGCAAATCCTGCCAATCGTAAGATGCATCACCGATCACATAGAAAAACGGATTCAGCAAAGAATCTTTGCTGTTATAACGCAGCAGCTTGAAGGAATCGTCCACCACTGTGCCACCGGCAGCCTCAACCACCGCCTGGGCTGCGGCTGTATCCCACTCACAAGTGGGTGCGAGCCGTGGGTAGAGATCAGCGGCCCCTTCAGCCACCAGACACAGTTTGAGAGAGCTACCCATGTTTTTACAGACCACCGCACCCAATTTGGATTCGATACGCTCTACCAGTTGATCCACGGCGCCGGCACCATGGCTGCGGCTAGCAACCAATTCCACTGCATCGCCAGCTTCCAGGCGCGGCTTAAGCGGGCGCACATGAATTTCTGTATCGCCAGATACTGTGCGCTTAAAGGCACCATCACCCTTGCCGCCAGCATAGGTGATATCCAGCACCGGCACATGCACCACCCCCAGCACAGGTTCGCCATTTTCAATAAGGGCCACATTAACGGTGAACTCACCAGTGCGACGAATAAATTCCTTGGTGCCATCCAGCGGGTCCACAATCCAGTACCGCTGCCACTGGCTGCGCTCGGCAAATGATGGCATTTCCTGCTCTTCCGATAATACCGGTACACCGTCAATCAGCTGCGCCAGAGCAGGGGCTAAAATTCTGTGTGCCGCTAAATCCGCGGCTGTAACCGGCGAGTCATCCGCTTTGGTGTCCACCTCCAGCTCAGCACTGCTGTGATAAACCTCCAAGATAGCTTCACCGGCGTTTTTGCAGATTGCAATCACCTGCTCCAATAATGCCCTATTCATTAAAACTCCCTTATTTTTCAGGTGGTGAGTATAAAGTCTCAGGAGGGGAAAAGGTCCTTCACCGACAGGTAGCGCTCACCGCTGTCATAACTAAAAATCAATACGCGGCTACCAGGCGCAAATTCGCCCTCGCGCTTTTTCAGCGCAGCTAGGCTCGCTCCAGAGGAAATACCCACAAAAATCCCCTCCTTCAAAGCGCACTTTCGCGCCATTTCAAAACTGTCTTCTCCATTTACCAAAATGGTACCATCCAGCATTTTGGTATTGAGTATCTCGGGAATAAAACCGGCACCAATCCCCTGCAAGCGGTGCAGCCCTTTATCACCACCGCTGATCACTGGAGAATTTTCCGGTTCGACGGCAAAAACCTGCAACTTGGGAAAGGATTCCTTTAGTACCTCTCCACAACCGGTGATGTGGCCACCGGTGCCAACCCCAGTAATCAGGTAATCGAGCCCCTCGGGGAAATCTGCGAGGATTTCTTTGGCAGTGGTGTCACGATGCACCTGGGCATTGGCACGGTTACAGAACTGCTGTGGCATCCAGCTGTTTTCATGCTGCGCCAATAGTTCCTCGGCTTTGGCGATAGCCCCGCCCATACCCTGCTCCTTGGGAGTAAGCACCAACTCAGCCCCCATAGCTTTCATCACCTGGCGCCGCTCCAATGACATGGATTCCGGCATGGTGAGAATCAATCGATACCCCTTAACCACAGCCACCATGGCCAAACCAATACCTGTGTTGCCGGAGGTGGGCTCGATAATCACACCACCGGGCTGCAAAGCACCACGGCGCTCTGCATCCTCAATCATCGCCAGGGCAATACGGTCCTTGATGCTGCTGCCGGGGTTAAAACGCTCCACCTTCATCCACACTTCGATATCTGGGCGAAACAGATGATTGATACGCACATGCGGGGTATTGCCGATGGTTTCCAGAATATTGGCTGCCTTCATTGATGAAGCTCTCCGTTAATGGCTCTCACGGCAGACAGGCAGTCCACCGATTTATAATTTCCTGTGCGCAGATAGTAACCCAGATGTACGCCGCCCCAAGAGACCCACAAGGAAATCCCTCTGCAAGTAATCGCCGCCAACATAAGGAACTGGTTTCACACGGAGCTGTGAATTCATGGCGATCCGGTTGGTGGTAACACGTCTTTGTGCCACATTTAGTGACTGGCTTCTTTCCGATAAACATAAAACCAAAAATAAAGGCGCTGCCATGAATCCGAATATGACCTCCGATGCCCATGATGCAACTCATGCAAGCCTATTTATGCCTGTAGCATTTATATTCTTTGCCGCTCTTTTTATGCTCCTCGACAGCATGGCAATTCAAGGGCTGTGGATGGCTTCGCTGAAAGCTCTGCCAATCGCCATTCTCGCCCTGATGGCGATGCGGCACCTGGATGGGCTCACTCGCACTCTGACACTTGCGGCCCTGGCTTTTTCCGCACTCGGCGATGTACTCCTGGAAATGAGGTTTGCCCACCAGTTTATCTTTGGCCTGGGTGCTTTCCTGGTGGCACAACTTCTCTACGCGGCCAATTTCCTGCGTTTTGCCAACTTCCGCAAACGCCGCAGTCTGATACGTATCTTGCCTGTTCTGCTGGCCGCAGTGGGACTGGCCCGCTGGATACTTCCCGCTGCGGGGGAGCTGGCGCCAGCAGTGCTTCTTTACTTGCTTGCCATTGTCGCCATGGCCCTAGGCGCCGGGGCTCATCAGGGCAATTCCGGGCTGCTATTCGCCGGTGCACTCACTTTTATGCTGTCCGACGCATTGATCGCTGTGAATAAGTTCATAGCACCGCTACCTCTAGCCGACACAGCAATTATGCTCAGCTATTACGGTGCTCAGTTTGCCATCCTGTACGGCATACGCCGTGCCCAGGCATAATGCCCACCTTCATACTGGGGATATTTTGGGAAGGCTACAATTTGGCTTCCCACCCCCACCACAGAGAGGTAGACAGGCCCCATGCTCGACTGGCGAAGTATCGACACCGTACTGCTGGATATGGACGGCACCCTGCTGGACTTGCACTACGACAACCATTTCTGGCTCGACCATCTACCCAAACGCTACGCCGAAGTACACGGTCTCGATCCCGAGCGGGCCCAAATAGAGCTGCAGCGGGAAATTGATGCACGCCGCGGCACTCTGGAGTGGTACTGCCTGGACTTTTGGGCGGAAACTCTAAAGCTGGATATCCTCGCGATACTGCGCGAGATCGAAGAGCGCATCGCCCTGCGCCCCCATACCGAGGCCTTCCTGCAGGGACTGCGACAACTGCGTAAACCCACCTATCTGGTCACTAATGCACACCGCCATGGACTCGACCACAAACTGCAAATTACCGGCCTCGAGCCATGGTTTGACGACATCATTTCCTCCCACGATTATGGACATGCCAAAGAGAGTGGAAACTTCTGGCACGCCCTGCGCGAGGAGGTGGCCTTCGACCCGGAGCGCACGCTGTTTGTTGACGACAACCAGAGTGTGTTGGCCGCCGCACAGGACTATGGCATCGCCCACCTGTTGTGTATCCGTCAGCCGGACAGCCGCGGGCCCAAACGGCAGATCAGCGACTTCCCGGCGATTCATCACTTCGATGAAATTATGTCACTGCAACGCAGTAACAATAAGCCCGCATAACCCGGGCCCAAGTTTATATTGATCAACAGGATTCGATGGAAAAAGTACGTATCGACAAGTGGCTCTGGGCCGCACGCTTCTTTAAGACCCGCAGTATCGCCAAACAGGCTATCGAAGGTGGTAAAGTGCACGCCGATGGACATCGGGTCAAAGCCAGCAAAGATCTCACCGTTGGCGCGCTTTTGAGTATCCGCCAAGGCTGGGACTTGATTGAGGTGGAGGTTATTGCCCTCTCCGACCAGCGTCGCGGTGCCGATATCGCCCGCACCCTGTACCGCGAGACCGAGGACAGCATTGCCCGGCGCGAAAAGGAGCGCACTGAACGCCAGGCAGCCAATGCGGGGATTCAGCGCGAGCGACCCAATAAAAAGCAGCGCCGCCAGATCCACCGCTTCCTGCGCGAGCAGGAGTAGGCTCAAATGACAAAAGTGGTGAAAATTCCGCCATTTTTGTCTATAGCTGCTAAACTGCCCCCACTTAACCCGATAGAAAACAGCCACGATGAAACGACTGATCGCCATCTCCCTGCTGCTTCTGCTCGGAATGCAGACGGCCCTCGCCGATAGCCGCGAACACGAGCAGCTCAAGCGTTCGATAATCAAAATTTACACCACTGCTGCCGCCCCGGACTACTTCAATCCCTGGGCGTTGCTTAACCCCAAGCAGTTATCTGGCTCCGGCGCGGTTATCCGCAACAAGCAGATCCTCACCAACGCCCACGTGGTGGCCAACGGTAGCTTTATTCAGGTGCAACGCCACGGCGACGCCAAGAAATTCCGCGCCCGAGTGAAGTTTGTCTCCCACGACGCCGACCTGGCTCTGCTCACCGTGGATGATGACAGTTTCTTCAAAGACACCCGCCCACTGACACTGGGCACACTGCCGGACCTGCAAGAAGAGGTCACCGTGTACGGCTACCCCATTGGCGGCAAGTCCCTGTCGATCACCCGCGGCGTACTGTCCAGGGTGGAACACCAGTACTATGCCCACGCCGAGAGCTATCTGATGGCCGGCCAGATCGACGCGGCCATTAACCCCGGCAATAGCGGCGGCCCGGTCATTTCCGGTGGTCGCATCGTCGGTGTGGCCATGCAGACCAACCAGAGCGCCGAAAACCTGGGTTATTTTGTGCCTCCCAGCGTAATCGCCCATGTACTCGAAGACGCCAAAGACGGCGAACACCAGGGCTTCCCCGAGTTGGGCCTGGTGACCCAGAGCCTGGAGAGCCCTTCCATGAAGAAGGCTGCCGGTCTCAGCGAGGACCAGGACGGCGCAATGATCGTCAAGGTATTTAGCGACTCCCCCGCTGCCGAAATTTTCCAACCCGGCGACGTGTTGCTGGAAGTTGATGGCTTCGAGGTTGCCGCCGATCGCACCGTCGAATGGCGTGAAAACCAGCGCACTAACTACCACTACGCGGTGGACCGCCATCATGTCGGCGACAAATTACCGGTGCGCTTTTCCCGCAACGGTGAAGAAAAAAGTGCGCAAGTGGCCCTGGCAGCACCGCCACCCTCCCGCGCCCTGGTGGTGGGTGAGCAATTTGACCAGCAGCCGCGCTATTACATTTATGGCGGCGTGGTCTTCGTGCCTCTGAACATGAACCTGATCAAGCGGTGGGGCAAGAGTTGGCATTCCAAGGCGCCAATCGATTATCTCTATGCACGCAACCAGTGGAGTGACGAGAGCCGCCGCGAGCTGGTGGTTGCGCTCAAGGTCCTGCCCGCCAACGTCAACCTGGGTTACCACGATTGGAAAAACTGGATTATCGATTCGGTGAATGGCCACAATGTCGCGGACTTCGACGAGTTTGCCCAATTGATGGAAACCAACAAAGAGAATTTTGTAGAGCTGCGCGATCGCTCCGGCTATCGCATGGTGCTAGATCACGCCGAAGCTCAAGAACAAGAGGCAATGATTCTGCAGACCTACCATATCCCCCAGCGCCACTCGCAGGGGCTGTTCAGCAGACTGGCCAATAAAGAGGAGTAAGGCCCGCTGTGTGGGCTATGGAGAAGCCGTGAAACGACTGAGAGGAATCCTAGTTGGCAGCCTGTTGCTGGCTGCCAACACCAGCGCCGGTGAGCTCTATCGCTGGGTCGATGCCGATGGCCGTGTGCACTTCAGTGATCGCCCCCCGGCCGAGGGCAAGGCCCAGGATATTTCCGGACAATTGGGCCCAATCAATGCCGCTGAGGCTACTAAGAAGAGGCCGAGTCTGATCACGTCCTCGGCCACTGCCCCCGAGCGGGAATACCAACAGCGCCAGCAACAAGAGCAATACGCACGCCAACAGGAGCAACAGCGTATTTGCACGAAAGCGCGCCAACGCCTGCATTCACTTAATGGACGGGTGGCCTTTATCGACAAAAATGGCAAAGAGGTGCGTTATTCAGAGCGGGAGCGCCAGAGAATGGCCGAACAGCTCAAGCGGGAAATCGCCAATCGCTGCGGGTAACCCTTCCCCAGCCAACCTTAGTATCCGGTGCCGGCGCCACAATTACCCAGGCCGGCTACCATTTAGACATATCCACCTCTAAAATCCCGCGGTTTTAATACCGAGGCACTCGATCTATGTCCGATCAGCTGGAACGCTTTATCTTTTCCCAACATGATATTCGCGGGCAGATGGTGACCCTCACCGACGCCTACCGCGAAGTGCTCAAGCACAATCCACTGCCTGCACCGGTAGCACATTTGCTGGGAGAGTTTCTCGCAGCCGCCTGCCTACTCTCCACCACCCTGAAATTCGAGGGCATATTGAGCCTGCAGGCCCGCGGTGAGGGCGATGTGCCGCTGATTATGGCCGAGTGTACCCACCACAGTGACCTGCGTGGCATTGCCCGTGTCGCCGGTGGCGCCCAAATCAGTGAAGAGGCCAGCCTGAGCGATATGATCGGCCCCCGCGGCGTCATCGCTATCACTCTGGAGCCCAAGCGTGGTGAACGCTACCAGGGGGTGGTCCCGCTGGAAAAAGAGAGCCTGGCCGGATGTCTGGAGGATTACTTTGCCCAGTCGGAACAATTGGAGACACGCTTCTGGCTGGAGTGCGATGGCAGCAACGTGGGTGGTATTATGCTGCAGGTGCTACCCGGCAATAATGCCGCCAGCTCCGAGGAAAATCGCGACGCCTGGGAAACCGCCCTGCACCTGGCAAATACCGTGACCCCTCAAGAGCTGTTCGATGTGCCCCACGACGAGCTGATTCACCGCCTGTTCCACCAGCTGAAACCGGCTACCCTGGGCACCGACACTATTCGCTTCAAGTGTAGTTGCTCGCGGGAGCGCAGCGCACGCGCCCTGGTCTCTCTCGGTGCTGAAGACGTTTACAAATTACTGGAAGAACAAAATGGCGAAATCATCAGCGATTGCCAGTTTTGTAATGCCCAATACCGCTTTGATCGCGAGCAGGTAGAGTCACTGCTCAATGCCCCACCCCACACCCTGCACTAGGGAAATTATTGCCAGTACTGAGCAGCCTCAGCTACTGGCAATTCGCGACTTAGAACATAAAAATTCACAAAATCTATAAGGTAAAAATACTACATAGATCTTATGAATCCAGAATGCCTTAATTTGGGGTGACAGCGCTGTCAAAGCGCGAAAAGTGACCGTGTTTGCTACCCGCTTATTTTGAATTTTGCCATAATGCGCCCCCCAAATTTTGCCTGGCTGTCTAATACTTGGACGGCTCCTATTTTTTACTATCCAACATAACATTCACGGGTAATCGACGAATGGCACAGATCGACGACACCGCGCTGGTTTATAAAAACCTTTCACCAGCAAAATTGGTAGAGCTGGCTCTTAAGCGCGGCGAGGGTAAACTTTCCGACACCGGCGCGCTGGTGGCTGAAACTGGTGCCCGCACCGGCCGCTCCCCGGCGGACCGCTTTGTTGTAGAAGAGCCCTCCACCGCCGATAGCATCGCCTGGGGCAATGTGAACCGCCCCTTCCCACAGGACAAGTTCGACGCACTCTGGGACCGCGTAGAGGCATTTGTAGCCGGTGACGACACCTTCGTGCAGCACCTGCACGTCGGCCAGGACGAAGACCACTACCTACCGGTTGTTGTAACTACCCAGACCGCCTGGCACAACCTGTTCGGCCGCAACATGTTTATCCGCGCCGAAAAGTACAACCCCAAGGCGAAGGAAGAGTGGCGCATCCTGCACGCTCCCAACTTCGTTTGTGAGCCAGAGCGCGACGGCACCAATTCCGAAGGCTGCGTCATCATCAACTTCGGCCAGCGTCGCGTGCTGCTGGCAGGTATGCGTTACGCCGGTGAGATGAAGAAGGCGATGTTCTCCGTGCAGAACTTCCTGCTGCCGGAAAAAGACGTGATGCCAATGCACTGTGCCGCCAACGTTGGCAAAGACGGCGATACCTGCCTGTTCTTTGGCCTGTCCGGCACCGGCAAGACCACCCTGTCCGCAGACCCTGAGCGCTACCTGATCGGTGACGACGAACACGGCTGGAGCAAAGGTGCAGTTTTCAATATGGAAGGTGGCTGCTACGCCAAAACCATCGACCTGAGCCAAAAGAATGAGCCGGTAATCTGGGACGCTATTCGTTTCGGCGCTATCGTCGAGAACGTAGTCACCAGCGAGAACGGTACCGCCGACTACTGTGACACCAGCCTCACCGAGAACGGTCGCTGCTCCTACCCGCTGGAGCACGTAGAGATGCGCCAGCTGGAAAACCGCGCCGGCGAGCCGAAGAACGTCGTCTTCCTCACCTGCGATGTATCCGGTGTGCTGCCCCCGGTATCCATCCTCTCCAAAGAGGCTGCCGCATACCACTTCCTGTCTGGCTACACCGCGCGCGTAGGCTCTACCGAGCTGGGTGCAGAGGCCGGTATTCACCCGACTTTCTCCACCTGCTTCGGCGCTCCGTTTATGCCGCGCGCCCCGCGTGAATATGCGGACTTGCTGATGAAGCGCATCGAAGACTTCGGCTCCAAGGTATACCTGGTAAACACTGGCTGGACCGGCGGCTCTGGTGACAACGGCAAGCGTTTCCCGATCCCTGTAACCCGCGCAGTAGTTGCGGCTATCCAGAGCGGCGCACTGGAAGGTACTGCCACCGAGCACCTGGAAACCCTGAACCTGGATATTCCTCTGGAAGTACCGGGCGTCGACAAGTCCTACCTAAACCCGCGCGAAGCCTGGGAAGACAAGGCTGCCTACGACGACCAGGCCGGTAAACTGGCCAAGCTGTTCGCCGAAAACATTGAAAAATTCAATGTCAGCGATGATGTGAAAAACGCCGGTCCCAAGGTCTGATCGGCTGGATATAGCCTTCTTTTAGAAGCGCAAAAGCCCCGCCACCGCAAGGTGCCGGGGCTTTTTTTGTTTTTCAATCCCCCAGTAAGAGGTCGATTTTTGCGGCTATAGTGTTTAAAGAAGCGCCGACGAAATAGGCGTCGGCACGAAGACTTTCATGTCTCAGGCATATTTCGGAGCTGTAGCCGTACCCCATGACTGAAGGCAATTCTTTTACCCGCTTCAGGACACTCTACCCCCACCGGCCGCCCGGCCGGCGAATCAATTTTTTGGTGGTCGCCAGCCTGACGCTGCTACTCGCCGCAGTGTTGGCTGCATTATGGCTGTGGCTATGGCTGAAGTCGCAAGAAAAACCCTATGTCGAAACCCGCGGTTATCGCATCGCCAGTGAAGAGAGCTTCAATCATTTCTTACGCAATGGTGAAAACCGCACGCGGGTACGGGCACTCACTGACTACCTAGAGAGCCAAGGGGTAGGCGAAGTGACTGCAGTGAGCAACCTCCTACGCCAGGGTCGCGAATGGCTGGAGCTCGAGAAGCCACCATTCGCCCTTCCGCCGCAGGGTGAGTGGACCAACATGGTCTCCACTTTGAAACTACTACGCGATGAGATAGTGCCTTTAATCGGTCCAGTGGCGGTAATTTCCGGCTTCCGTAGCGACAGCTACAACCGCGAGCTAGAACACGCCGACAAATCTCGCCACCGGGCATTCTGCGCCCTCGACCTGATTCCAACCTCTCACATTAGCCAAGGTGAACTCGCGGAAGAACTGCAAGCTCTGCATGCACGCCTGGGCCCGGAGAGCAATTTCGGCCTGGGTCTCGGTAAAGAGCTGCTCTTCCATATCGACACCTGTGGCTACCGCACATGGCAACTGGTGGATTGAAGCATGGCTATGCAAGACAACAGTGATCGTCCGACAGGCAATACACGAAACCAACGGCGCAGGTTAATAATTCTGGGAGGGCTACTGCTCATCGCCATTATTATTGTGCTGTTATTCACCTCGGAGAAAACACGGGATCTGCGAGAACGGCTCATCAGTCCTATCGAACTCCTGCCGCTGCCGGGAATCCCCGAGGTTTACGATATCCAGGGCTACCCAGCTGCCTCCGAGCGAGTGTTCAGCCGCTTCCTAAAACAAAATGCAAACCAGGCTCTATTCGACAAACTGAAGAATTTTCTACAGATCAACCGAGTGGACCAGGTAGTAAGCCCGTTTGAGCTCCTGCGCCAGGGCAGCGACTGGCGGGATCTGGATGAGCCCCCTTTCGCCATTCCTCCGGTGGAAAACTGGGGCTCAATGATTTACACCCTCAGGGTGCTGCAGCGGGAGATAGTACCGCGTATCGGCCCTGTTACAGTGGTCTCCGGCTGGCGTACCACCAGTTACAACAGTAAGGCTGGTGGCTCCAAAGGCAGTAAACATTTGCGCTTTTGTGGCCTGGACGTAGTGCCGCAAAATAAATTTACCCGCGAGCAGCTGGTTCCTGTCTTGAGAGACATCCACAAGCACAAAGGCAAGGAATGGAATATGGGGCTGGGAATCTATAAAGGTATCCGCTTTCACGTTGACACCTGCGGTTACAGGCGCTGGTAAATCCCCCCTGCTTCTGCTTAGATAGATCGCAAATTAGGCGCCCGATACCACAGGGCTTTGCAGAAGTAGAGGGAATCCCAGTGCAGGAAAAATTAGAAAGGCGCTCATTTATTCTTTCGCTGATATTGGTATCAGTAGCTTTTTTAGTACTAATTAAGCCCTTCTTTACACCAATTTTTTGGGCTTGTGCCATCGCTCTGATCTTTTATCCCGTATACCGGCTGTTGATGCAGCGCTTTCCCAATTCCCCCAATTCTATGGCTCTGCTGACGCTTTTTATGTGCGTCATATTGTTGGTAATACCGGTGCTGGTGGTGGCCACTTCTTTTATCAATGAAGCAGTGACCCTCTATCAAAAGGTACAAGAAGGGCAAATTGATGTCTCTAAATCCCTGGAGCAAGTGCGCAATGCCTTCCCACGAGTGAACGATATGCTCGAGGGTATCGGTGTAGACATCGATGAGGCAAAACAGCGCCTTCTCGGTGGCGTGATGAATGCCGGCAGTTTTATTGCAAAAAATGCCATAGAAGTTGGGCAGAACACCGTTAACTTTTTTGTCATGCTCGGCCTGATGCTCTACCTCACCTTCTTTTTGATTCGCGATGGCGACAGGCTGGTCAATTTAATCATTCACGCACTGCCCCTTGGGGATGAGCGCGAGCACCTACTGCTGGCCAAGTTTGCCGAAGTCACTCGCGCCACAATTAAAGGCAACCTGGTTGTCGCGATTACCCAGGGCAGCTTAGGCGGTATTATTTTCTGGGTCCTCGACCTGCCCGCGCCACTGCTTTGGGGCGTACTGATGACCCTGTTGTCACTGTTACCCGCCGTTGGCGCAGCACTCATCTGGTTTCCCGCAGCGATCTATCTATACGGTATCGGTGAGCCGGTTAAGGCGACCATTCTGTTAGCTTATGGGTTTACCGTTATCAGCCTGGTCGACAACCTGTTGCGCCCTATTCTAGTGGGGCGGGACACCAAGCTGCCAGATTACCTGGTGCTATTTTCCACCGTGGGCGGCCTGATATTGTTTGGTATCAGTGGCTTCGCCATGGGCCCCCTGTTAGCAGCCCTGTTCCTGGCTTTCTGGGAAATTTTTATGCGGGAGTTTGTCCATCCGGAAGATATGCTGATGCCCCCTAAACCGGAAAACAAAGATATGCTGATGCAGCATAAAAAAGATAATGCGTAATTAGGACTCTCTTATTATTGGTGCGCTGCGAGAATCCTGGACCGGTCTTCTCGCAGCGCACTGAGACACTGGTTGAGCTTACTCATCGGTCCCTGATCCACCATCTGCGCACCCTCATTAGCTCTTTTCAGGTCCGCAATCAACAAAATCATCTTGGCAAAAGTCAGCGCCATAGCCAGCACCACCCGATCCGAACCAGCACGGCAAGTTCCCAACTAAAAACCAATAACAAGCATTGCTAGTACAGTCATAAAGTACAGTGCCAACCACAGCAGTGCGGGAATTCTCACTAAGGCAGCCCTGCCACCAATCTGACGCGGTGTAGCTCGCAAATAGTCGGCCTTATAGCGTCTGATAATATGATTCTGTACTAACTGCCAAAACTCTCTGAGAACCTCTTCACTGCGCGCATTATCTACCGCACTTACCGGGATAGGGGGATAAAAATCACGAAAGTCTACATACTCCGTAATCAACTTACGTGCTCATTAAAACGATCCGAAGTCATACTGAAGGAAAAGGCTAAAATAAACGCCACAAACCTTGGGTAGCTGCAACAGCACCGCTGTTAGGGGATTCGATGTCGTCGAGAATATTGGATCCCCAATAGACACCCAAAGCCAGGGTGAAGAACACTAGCCACACGGTAAACAGCTAAAGCAGCGACAAGGAAAGTCCATAAGCCTTATCGCAGAAATACATAAGACCTCCCCCTCCATATCAGAAAAGTCTGGCTCACACAGCAGGCACTATTCAGTCACTCTTGGCAAAGATGACAGTTACAGAGGGTCCTCACCCTGCCAGCGTCATATAATTGTTGGAAGTACACAGCGGCAATAGCATAGACGCCACCTTTGCCGAAGCGGATGACCCTATGAAATATTGGCTTACCCTGATTGTCGCCATAATACTCAGCGTGCCGCTGATGGCGTTAGAGGTCGGGCAAAAAGCACCCGACTTCTCCTTAAAGGGCACAGATGGAAAAACCCACTCGCTACAGGACTACGTTGGAAAAAGTGCGGTAGTAATCGCCTGGTATCCCAGAGTCTTTACCAAGAACTGCACAATTGAATGTAGATCCTTAGTTAAAAACGGTGAGCAAATTCGCTCATTTAACGTTGCCTATTTTATGGCTAGCACCGATGAACTCGATGAGAAAGTCCGGTTTGCCAAGTACAATTCTGCTGACTTCCCCCTACTAAGCGACCCTACGGGAGAAGTCGCCAAAGCCTACGATGTCTTAATCCCCTTTATAAAACTCGCCCGGCGAGTGAATGTATACATAGGTAAAGATGGCACCATTCTGAAAATAGACAGAGATATCAACCCCGCCACTACGGCTGAAGATATCGTCAAAAACCTAGAGAAACTCGGCGTGGAAAAAGCAGAAAGAGCAGAGCAATAATCAATTTGTTTGCCAGGTAAGCTCCGGATTGCTTATAAGTTCCAGATTTTTATAACTGCCTTTGAATAATTCACTCAATAATTAAGAGACTCCAGAGCAACACTGCTGCCCCTCAATATTATCGAGTCAACTTTAAATACCTCAAAATACCCCAAACTTTTTTATAAAAAAACCAACTAGATAAAGCTCAATACATTCAAGCAGCCTTCAGCTTAACACAATCATCACATATCTAAGACTGCTACCTATTTGGCTCCATCATCATTCCCCAATTTTTAACTCTCAGATTTAGCAATCTGTAAAGACACTTTTTCCACAATTTCCCCACACACATAGTTCAGAGAAATATTTTAAAAAAATCTCAGAAGCCATAGTAAAGACTCACAAACGGCCACTACGCTGAAACACCTACTAACGCCACATCCAACTACACAAGTAGAAGCACCGCCGTACCAACCGCAAAGATGAATATTTAAATAAAAAATGTATTATGCGCAAAATTTTCACGACCAACTGGAAGTCTATGTATGAAAAGGATAACCAACCTCTATAGAACACTACTTATTTCTACAGTATTAATTAGTGCATGCAGTGGAGGTGGAAGCAAAAGTGGCGATTCATCTGAGCCAACCCCAAGTCAATCTACACCATCCACACCTTCAACCGGGGGCGACACCTCAGGACAGCCCTCCTCCCCATCAGCAATCACTCTACATGGTATTTTCACCGAGGACTTTAAGGACTTTCCTGTCATAACTGTCAGAATTGGTGAGAAAGAATATATTGCCGACCAAAAAAATAATAATGAATTTAGTATTGAAGTCGACTCTAGTCACGAAAATGAACTGGTAACTTTTTCGGCCAAGGGTTCTATGCCCAACGACTGGGATTTCGAATTCCGCTCATATGCCGGATCATTTTCAGACATAAAAGATAAAGCCATTAATAATGAAGTAAGTTATTTAAATAATAACCCTGCATTTGCAGTAGGAACTTTCACCGGTGTCATGGCAGACCTTATTGACTTGGCAAACAATGGAGAACTCATTACTTCAGTCGAGGATTTAAAAAAATATACTTTCGAAGTCCCACTGGATGAAGCCATACAGCTAGCCGCCTATATGAAGGCCACTATTTCTAGCGCCACAACAGATAAAAACAACTACTATTTTCCTGTTGATAAATACTCTAACACCAAAGATTTCATCAAAGACTTTCAATTTTCCATACAGAAGTCTGAAGATATAATTAATCAAAGCAAAAATACTCATGACATCTATTTAAAATCTATTAATTATTTACTAGAAAATAAATATTTGCGAGATCAAAGCTACAAACTCAATGCATCTGAAGAAATAATTTTCTCTACAAGAAGAACTGATTCAGATGCTACTCTAGATACCGGTCTCATTGAGCTAAGCACACAACACCAAACTAGTGGATCAGCAGACTTATCAGAAGTAGGAAAGTTTACTCTAAGCACGGATGAATTTGGCAATATAAGCGGCTCTCTCATCGGAGACTCTACATGGGAATACTATATAGAAGAGAGCTGCGTAAATATGCGGGATAGAGAGTTTGAAGCAAAACATGCTTTCACAACACCTTATAGCCAGATAGTAAAAATCGATTTTAAAGGTATGTGTGAAGGCCCTGATGGGGACTACGAGAGTACTGAGAGCAGATACTTTCATGTAACTGACACTAAGCTAACTTTCCCTTGGGACTCCCTACCAGAGGAATTTTATGCAGCCTCTTATCACCCAGAAACATATCAAAACTGTGACTGCGACATATTTCCTGCAAAGTTCACCAATAAAACTGAGAGCACCGGGGAAATAGTTTATGGTGTATCCTCAGAAAACAGTGAAAAATATTCATACACCTTTGATAAAGATCTAAGAGTGAAGTATGAGGGGGGCACTGAAGTCCGCTACATTCCGCTTGGGTTTTTCAACAAAACACTGAGGTTTATTGGCATAGGCAATAACCCTAATACCGATAAAAAGAAAATATTCTCTGGATTTATGATGGAGAAAGTATCTAAAAATATACCCACTCCTATTAGGCTTGAATATAATGCACCCTTTCTCACTGACTATAACTATGCACTAACCTATAAAGATAACGGAATTTTTCATATCGAAACGTTGTATCAGGAACAACCATTGACAGAATCCAAGTGGGGCATCAGCCCGAGAATAGGCTCCTGGGAAAAGGTTGAGAATGATACCCTAATAACTAAGCACTATTATGATCCATCACTGGACACTGAAGAAAATGGAACTCTTCCTTATCTAGCCTCTTGTGAAGGACAATCTGAAGAATGTGTTTTATGGAGAGAGAGAGACACAGAGCTGCTAGACATCGATGAGAATTTTTATTATATCCGAGTGACTCAAAACGCTCTATTTTCCATCCCAGATTCCAGCAGGATAGACTACCGGGGCGGCTATATCGGCCGATTTAAAAAAACCGATATAGAAAATTAGTTTCATCAAATACTTTAAGCTCGTTGAATCCCAGGACTTATAACTATTGAGTCCTGGGATTTAGCCACAATCACTTTCAAATTAAAATCGGCAAGAATCTTGTACATTACTGACCTTATGATGATAAACAAGAATAGGAACCTTGAACTAAAACAACACGGATATTACGGGGCCACTACCAATTTGACCACCCCACTCTAACAAACCTCAAGTCACTCGATAACAAAAGAGATCCCAAAACAACACTGCTGCCCCTCAAAATCATCGAGCCACTTACAAACGCTAAGGGTTTCCTCACCCTTGCTGGATTTCACCACATGCTCAAGTAAATAATCTGGCTTACCGGAATTAAAAACACGAATATCTGCCGCCTTCAGTGCTGAGGCATTTTCAGCCCAAACCAGCTGGTCATCGGTCTTTCCCACTACATCCTCACCAGCCAATTCACAAATTTTTCGATTTCCCCATAAATACTGCTCATCTCTACTTTTTACCCAGAATAGGAATGGCACACTATCGAGAACACTTAACTCATCAGCAGTCATGAACTTTCTCCAGGCTTCTATCAATACATTTAAGTGGAATAAATAAATATTGGTAGAGAAGCCAAAAAAAGTATGTACTTATTCAGCGATTAAGATTTAAAAGAAATATCCGCTTAATTATTTATAAAGCTTTTCCTTAAGTTAAGCGCTGAGCAATTCTTAACTTCCATTAATTTCTAACTCCTTTAACTTCCTCGTCAGAGTATTGCGGCCCCAACCCAGTAGGTCCGCAGCATCCCGCTTGCGTCCAGCGGTGTGCTTTAGGGCGATTTCTATCAGGGCCTTCTCGAAGGCCGGTACGGCCTCACTGAGAATTTCCTTGCGCCCGGCGCTCAGTGCCTGATCGGCCCAGATACGCAGGGCTTTTTGCCAGTCCAGTGGCGTTTCGATTTCATTACCCTGCTGATGCAATTCCTGCGGAAGGTCTTCAATATGTACTTCACGGCCGGAGGCCATCACGGTAATCCAGCGACAGGTATTTTCCAACTGGCGCACATTGCCGGGCCAGTCGAGACCGGAGAGGTACTCCTCCGCATCTTTGCTGAGAATTTTCGGCTCTACGCCGAGATCGGCGGCGGCGGCATTAAAGAAGTGACGTACCAACCGTGGAATATCCTCGCGCCTGTCCGCTAGGCGCGGGATATGAATCCGAATCACATTCAGGCGGTGGAACAAATCCTCGCGGAATTTATGCTCGCGCACCAACTCCTCCAGGTTCTGGTGAGTGGCAGCGATAATACGCACATCCACTTTTACCGGTGTATGGCCACCTACTCGATAAAACTCACCATCTGCCAACACACGCAACAGACGCGTCTGTGTATCCGCCGGCATATCGCCAATTTCATCCAAAAACAGGGTGCCGCTGTTGGCTTGCTCAAAACGACCCGCCCGCTGAGCGCTGGCGCCGGTAAAGGCACCCTTCTCGTGTCCGAATAGCTCCGACTCCATCAGGTCTTTGGGAATCGCGGCCATATTGAGGGCAATAAACGGCTTGTTACGGCGCGGGCTGTGATTGTGCAGGGCCTGAGCCACCAGCTCCTTACCGGTTCCAGATTCACCGTTGATTAACACGGTAATATTGGAATGAGAAAGGCGCCCAATAGCACGAAATACTTCCTGCATGGCCGGCGCTTCGCCAATAATTTCTTTGTTGCTTGCGCCATTATCCGGCTCCGCACGCTCTTCCTGGGCCTGTTCCTTGGCGTGCGCCAGCGCGCGACGGGTAACCGCTACCGCTTCGTCGATATCGAACGGCTTGGGTAAATATTCGAAGGCCCCACCCTGATAGGCAGCCACGGCGCTGTCGAGATCCGAATGCGCGGTCATGATAATAATCGGCAGGCCCGGCCGTTCCGCCTGGAATCTCTCCAGTAATTTGAAGCCATCGGAGCCCGGCATGCGGATATCACTGATCACCACATCCGGGGAGTCGCTGTAAAAATCATCCAGTGCGCGATCACCACTCTCGTAGCACTGGGTCTCAATCCCCTCCCGTGACAGCGCTCGCTCCAGTACCCAGCGGATTGATCGGTCGTCGTCAATAATCCAAACGCGATTGCTCATTCTCTAGGTTCCTGTATTGGCTGATTCGGTAACAAGTGGCAGATAAATCTGGAATACACTGCGGCCTGGTCGGCTGTCGCATTTAATTA
Source organism: Microbulbifer mixtoriginis (SeqCode) (assembly GCF_052466765.1). NCBI lineage: Bacteria > Pseudomonadati > Pseudomonadota > Gammaproteobacteria > Cellvibrionales > Microbulbiferaceae > Microbulbifer > Microbulbifer mixtoriginis (SeqCode). Next base: position 2,757,863 of record NZ_CP174289.1, on the reverse strand, counting down.
AGCCACGGTGTTGGTTGATGATGTTTTGCGAGATAGACAACCCCAGTCCCGAGCCTTCGGCGCGCCCGGAAATCATCGGGAAAAAAATACGCTCGCGGATCTCCTCGGCAATACCGGGGCCGTTGTCTTCTATTTCGATACGGCAAACCAGCGGGCAGTGGCGCCGACCAATCGTGAACTGGCGCTGTACCCGCGTACGCAGCACCATTTCGCCATTAGTGAGACCAATACTTTCATCGATGGCCTGCATGGCATTGCGGGCGATATTCAACAAGGCCTGGATCAACTGTTCGGGGTCTGCCGGCACATCGGGGATAGAGGGGTCGTAATCCCGGCGAATCAGTAGTTCCCCCCCACATTCGGCCTCGACCAGTTGTGCCACCCGCTCTAGGATCTCGTGCACATTGCTGGGCACCAGCTGTACCGGCTGGCGCGGTCCAAGCAAGCGATCAACCAGATTACGCAGGCGATCCACCTCCTCAATGATGATCTGGGTGTATTCCTCGAGGGAGGCATCGGGTAGTTCACGCTGCAGCAACTGCGCGGCACCGCGAATCCCTCCGAGGGGGTTCTTTACCTCATGAGCCATACCCCGCACCAAGTTGCGTGCGGTCTCCTGGGTACTGAGCAACGCATCCTCGCGAGCAATGCGTAGCAAACGATCCATCGGCTGCACTTCCACCAGCAATACCCCCAGCTCCGGTACGGGGCTGACGGAGTAATCTACGGTGCGCGTTTTTAGGTTGTGCAAGCGCCAGCGGGCGCGCCGCACCGTGAATTTTTCCCCTGTGAGGAGCGCGTTGTGCAGTGCTTTTAGTGCGGCGTTAGATTCCCTCACCACCTCCTGCAGAGGCATACCCTCAACCCTTGCATTGGAGGCAGCCAACAGATCCTCGGCGGCATTATTCAGGTAGCAAAGCGATAACTGGTCATCCAGTACCAGTACCGCTGAAGTTAGGCTGTCTAGTAGCTGACGCAACTGGCGATCATTGAGCATTCAATCGTTTCCGCTTTTCATCGAGGGGCCGGGACAATCTCCTATGCCCGGCGCGATAACCCCTTGTATCTAGCCAGTGCAAAAAGCAAACCAAAATGGCGCACGGAATTATTGGGAGGCACTGCCCAACCCACTCGGTCTTAGGGGTTTTAAACGATTCAGCTGACACATGCACCGAAGCACTTGAGATGGCTTACCCCTGTGCGCACCATTTTAGTGCGCAGAACAAAATTCAACCAGCAAGGATAAAAACGGCGACCCCCACCAAAAAAGAAGTTATCGGTGAGGGCGTTGAGGGCGGGGCAAATTTAGGGGCTGGGCTGGGCTTGGGGGATACCCGGCCCAACCGGAGCCCTGGGGGCTTGCGGTGCACGCGGTGCCGAGTTGTCAGGCAATCTGCCACCCGGACGTTTCACATAGAGAGTAACCACCTGAGATTGTGCCAATACCTGGCCCTTGGAGTCGGTGAGTACCGCCTGCACAGTATGAGTGCCGCGCTCGAGCAGGGAGATATCCAGGCCCGCTCCAGAAGAGCTGCCCTGCCAGGGTTTGCCATCTACCACCGCAAAGAAACTCGCCCCCTCTGGATACACCGGCTGCACGTCTACCTGTAGTGGAATAAAGCGCTGTCCCGGCGGGATGGTGGCGCCATCCAGGGGACTCACTATCTGGATAGAAACCGGGCCTGTATAGCCCTCCTTGCCGGTGTCAGTCTCATCTTTTGGAGACAATTTACGAGTTGGCAGGGTTCGCGGCAGGGCAATGGGTTGAACATTAATGGGAGCCAATTGCACCTCCTGCGCCTGCCCATTGGGTGGTGGCGTATCGCTGAAAGTCACCTGACCATCGGGGCCGACGACCTTGTAAATAGTACTGGAGGTATTCCCACCATCGGTGCCGGCAAAGGCCACCAGGGGAACAGCAAGGAAAAGGGCCTGAAGCAGTTTCATATTTTCCATCACTCACTCAGCCGCGAAGCGGTAGTCCTTGTCTCAGCCCAATACGCGGGCCGCAGTCTCAAAGGGGCGGGCTTTTGGGTCCAAGAGATACAAAATCGACCATAGACGGCAAAAGCAACCAACCCAATCAGTGTACCTCCAATAAAAAAGCCCGCACCAGTAGGGTGCGGGCTTTTCGAGAACGGCTCGACGGCATCGTCGTGATGCCGCTCGCCATTACACGGAGTAGTACATATCAAACTCGACCGGGTGCGTGGTCATGTTCAGGCGCTCTACTTCTTCGCGCTTCAGGTCGATGTAGGCATCGATGGCGTCGTCGGTGAATACACCACCTTCGGTGAGGAAGGCACGATCCTGATCCAGAGCATCCAGGGCGCCTTCCAGACTCGCCGCAACGGTCGGGTACTCGGCCAATTCTTCCGGCGGCAGATCGTAGAGATCCTTGTCGGCGGCATCTCCAGGGTGGATCTTGTTCTTGATACCGTCCAGGCCCGCCATCAACAGCGCAGCAAACGCCAGATAGGGGTTGGCGGTCGGATCCGGGAAGCGGGTCTCGATACGCTTGCCCTTAGGAGAAGTCACGTAAGGGATACGGATAGATGCAGAGCGGTTGCGCGCGGAGTACGCCAGGATAACCGGGGCTTCGAAGCCAGGCACCAGACGCTTGTAAGAGTTGGTGGATGCGTTACAGATCGCATTCAGGGCGCGCGCGTGCTTCACGATACCGCCGATGTAGTATAGGGCAGTCTCGGACAGGCCCGCGTAGGCATCACCGGCAAACTGGTTAACGCCATCCTTGGTGAAGGACTGGTGCACGTGCATGCCGGAGCCGTTATCGCCTACCAGCGGCTTCGGCATAAAGGTCGCGGTCTTGCCGTAGGCGTGAGCCACATTGTGTACGGCGTACTTAAGGATCTGCACCTCATCCGCTTTCTTGGTCAAGGTATTGGCGGCAACGCCGATCTCACACTGGCCAGCAGTGCCCACTTCGTGGTGGTGTACTTCAACACGCAAACCCATCTGCTCCATAGCGGAACACATAGCGGCGCGCACATCGTGCAGGGAGTCAACCGGGGGCACTGGGAAGTAACCGCCTTTCACTCCGGGGCGGTGACCGATATTGCCCTCACTGAAGTTATGACCGGAAGACCAAGCCGCCTCTTCGGAGTTGATCTTGTAAAAGGCGCCACCCATTTCGGCGCCCCAGGTAATATCGTCGAAGACGAAAAACTCGGGCTCTGGGCCGAACAGTGCGGTGTCACCCAGACCGGTGGACTTCAGGTATTCCTCGGCGCGCAGCGCGATGGAACGCGGGTCGCGCTCGTAGCCCTGACCGGTGATCGGGTCGACGATATTACAGCGAATAATTACGGTGCTTTCGTCGGTGAAGGGATCGAGGAAAGCGGTATCGTCATCCGGCATCAGGATCATGTCGGACTCGTTAATGCCCTTCCAGCCAGCGATAGAGGAGCCATCGAACATCTTGCCCTCTTCGAAGAACTCGTCGTCAATCTCTGACACGGGCACAGATACGTGCTGTTCTTTACCCTTGGTGTCGGTGAAGCGCAGGTCTATCCACTTAGCTTCACTCTCATTAATCAAACCGAGTGTTTTCGCTGACATTGCTGTCCTCCAGGTCTTGAAAAGTATTTGGTCGCTATGCCTATACTGCTGGCATTCGCTCTTTACCTGGCGTGAAATAAAGCAAAGAGTGTGCCAAATTAGGGCAGTGGCGTCGCAGCGGCGGCTGGTGCCGGTGCGGGCCCCAGTACTGGGCCGACTGGGGCAGGATAGATGTATTGTGGCTGTGCAGCCATAACTAAATGCACCACAATGGCACATTTATACTCCAGCTTGCTCACAAACAGTGCACAACCAACTTGCGTCCGGCTAGTTTATAATGCCGCACCTTCTATCAACATGCGGTACCCCACGGATTCCCATGCACTTTGTCGTCAAATTTTTTCCCGAGATCACCATCAAGAGCAATCCGGTGCGCAAACGTATGTCGCGCCAGCTCAAGGACAACCTACAGCGCCTGCTGCGCCAGCTGGACGACCGTATCCAGGTGCGCAAAGACTGGGAAAAGATCGATGTGATCGCCCCGGACGCCGTGGCCCACCTTGGCAGCCGCATTGAAGAGGTGCTCTCTCACACCCCCGGCATTGCCAACTTCTCCCGCGTGCGCCAGTTCCCCCTGGGCGACCTGCACGATATGTACGAGAAGACCCTGTCGGTGTGGGGCCCAGCCCTCAAGGACAAGACCTTCTGCGTGCGGGTAAAACGCACCGGCGACCACGACTTCAAATCTCTCGATGTGGAGCAGTACGTAGGCGGCGGCCTCAACAAGAATACCGGGGCGGCCGGGGTGAAGCTGAAAAACCCGGATATCACGGTCAAATTGGAGATCCGCCACGACAAACTCAACGTGATCGAGGAACAGCACCCCGGCCTCGGCGGCTTCCCCCTGGGCACCCAGGACCCGGTGCTATCGCTGGTCTCCGGCGGTTTCGATTCCACCGTGGCCAGCTACCTGACCATGAAACGCGGTATCCGCACTCACTTCCTGTTCTTCAACCTGGGCGGGCGCCAACACGAACTGGGCGTTAAGGAAGTGGCCTACTACCTGTGGAACAAATACGGCGCCTCCCATCGGGTGCGTTTTGTCACCGTGCCCTTCGACGAAGTGGTGGCAGAAATTCTCGAGCGTGTAGACGACTCCCACATGGGCGTGATTCTCAAGCGTATGATGCTGCGCGCCGCAGACGTTATCGCGAAAGAGCTGGAAGTGGATGCGGTGGTAACTGGCGAGGCCATCGCCCAGGTTTCCAGCCAGACCCTGAAAAACCTGTCAGTGATCGATAGCGTCACCAACACCCTGGTGCTGCGACCGCTGATTACTACCGATAAGACCGATATTATCCGTACCTCCCGGGCCATCGGCACTGAAGAGTTCGCCGCAAATATGCCCGAATACTGCGGCGTGATTTCGGTGAAACCCACCACCCGTGCCAAGATCGAGAAAGTTGAATCCGAGGAAAACCGCTTCGACTTTACTATTCTCGACCGCGCCATCGGCAACCGATCGATTCAGAATATCGACGAGGTCATCGAAGAAGTGGACGGCGAGGCGCCGGAAGTGGAGATCCGTGAGGAGGCCGGCAACGCAGTAATCATCGATATCCGCCACCCGGATGAAGAAGAAATGGACCCGCTGAAGCTAGAGGGTGTCGAAGTAGAGACGATCCCCTTCTACCGCCTCAATAACAGCTTCGCCAAGCTAGATCAGGAGCGCGAGTACCTGCTTTACTGTGCGCGCGGTGTGATGAGCCGCCTACATGCCTCTCACTTGCTAGATGAAGGCTTCCGTAATGTGGGCGTATTGCGCCCACAGATCCCGCACCGCCCCGACGGCATCAAGAAGTAATTGCCCGGCGCGGGCGGCAGATTCGCCCGCGCCCTCCCTGCTCTCTTCTTCTGGTCGCCATTCTGAACGCGACCGGTGATTTTTTACTCAAAATCACTCCCAATTGTCATGCGGCCCCCCTATAATCGCCGCCTTTGGCCGGAATGCTGCTGTAGAAACCCCGCAGGCCCCCGCCCCGATTTACCAAGATTTAACGCCCAGAGGCCCCCAGTGATAGAGAATCTGCGCAATATTGCGATTATTGCCCACGTAGACCACGGCAAAACCACCCTGGTGGACAAGCTGCTGTCCCAGTCCGGCACACTCGACCGTCGCGACGAAGGCGCCGAGCGGGTCATGGACTCCAATGACCAGGAGAGAGAGCGCGGCATTACCATCCTCGCCAAGAACACCGCCATTCGCTGGAACGACTACCGCATCAACATCGTCGACACCCCAGGGCACGCCGACTTTGGCGGTGAGGTAGAGCGCGTACTGTCCATGGTCGACTCCGTATTGCTATTGGTAGATGCGGTGGACGGCCCCATGCCGCAAACCCGCTTCGTTACCCAAAAGGCGTTTGAGCAGGGCCTCAATCCCATCGTGGTGATCAACAAGATCGACCGCCCCGGCGCGCGCCCAGACTGGGTGATGGATCAGGTCTTCGACCTGTTCGACAGCCTCGGCGCCACCGATGAGCAACTGGACTTCCCGGTTGTTTACGCCTCCGCTCTGAACGGTATCGCCGGCCTCGACGATACCGATATGGCCGACGATATGACGCCGCTGTTCCAGATGATCGTGGACAAGGTTGAGCCGCCCAAGGTAGACCCAAAAGGCGCCTTCCAGATGCAGATTTCCGCCCTGGATTACTCTAGCTATGTCGGTGTTATCGGCGTAGGCCGTATCACCCGTGGCACCCTGGCCCCCAACCAGCAGGTGGTGGTACTGGACCGCGAAGGCAAATCCCGTAAGGCGAAGGTTCTGCAGGTGATGGGCTACCTCGGCCTTGAGCGCACCGAAGTGGAACTGGCCAGCGCCGGCGACATTGTGTGTATTACCGGTGTGGGCGAACTGAATATCTCCGATACCCTGTGCGACCCAGACACTCCGGAGGCCCTGCCGGCCCTGAGCGTGGATGAGCCCACCGTGAGTATGACCTTCCAGGTGAACGACTCGCCTTTTGCCGGCCAGGATGGCAAGTTCGTTACCTCGCGCAATATCAAGGAGCGCCTGGATCAAGAGCTGATCCACAACGTAGCCCTGCGCGTTGAGCAAGGTGATTCCCCGGACAAATTCCGCGTATCCGGTCGCGGCGAACTGCACCTGTCGGTACTGATCGAAACCATGCGTCGGGAAGGCTTCGAGCTAGGTGTCTCCCGTCCGGAAGTGGTGCAGAAAGAAGTGGACGGCGAGATCCAGGAGCCCTACGAAGAGGTGGTGATCGACGTTGAAGACCAGCACCAGGGCCCGATTATGGAAGAGCTGGGTCTGCGCAAAGCCGAACTGACCAATATGGAGCCGGACGGCAAAGGCCGGGTGCGCCTGACCTTTATCGTGCCCTCGCGCGGCATGATCGGTTTCCGCAACCAGTTCCTGACCCTGACCAGCGGCTCCGGCATCATGACCAGCATCTTCGACCACTACGGCCCGGTAAAACAGGGGGAAGTGGCCAAGCGCATCAACGGCGTGCTGGTATCCATGGTGAACGGTAAGACTCTGGCCTACGCTCTGTTCGCCCTACAGGACCGTGGACGCCTGTTCCTCGGCCACGGCGAAGATATCTACGAAGGTCAGGTTATCGGTATCCACTCCCGCGGCAACGACCTGGTGGTAAACCCCACCAAGGGCAAGCAGCTCACCAATATTCGCGCCGCCGGCACCGACGAAGCCCTGACCCTCACTCCGCCCATCCGCCATACCCTGGAGCAGGCGCTGGAGTTTATCGAAGAGGACGAGCTGGTTGAGGTGACTCCCAACCATATCCGCATACGCAAAAAAATCCTGCAGGAAAATATGCGTAAGCGCACGAAGAAATAATTAAAATTTTCTTCAGCTTAAAAAGGGCCCTGTAGGGCCCTTTTTTATTTTTCACACTTGGTGACAACCTACACCGAAAACTTAAGCAAACTAGAAAAAAATACTTTATCCGGGCAGCCAGCGTTTATTGCTGTTTATTTTTGGAAAGCGCTGACAGCGACACCAAGGCAACTGCCCTTGGGTATTATCCAGACCAATACCATTTTTATTTTTTTTGCTCACATCATAAAAATTAATTCTTAAATAACTCTAATAATTCGACCATCACCACCAAGCATTTATCACATTACCCCAATGTGATAGAAACTGATTTTCTCCTGTAAAAAGCGGTTTACATCTTGATTCTTTCACTTTTCTTGCACAATTTATCGGTAAAAATGAGTTAGTTACGATGGTACTCTCAGTTTCAGATGGAACTTTTATCCCCCGGTTTTTTTCCAATTTCCTCAACTATAAAGTTTAGTTCTATAACGCTAAGTTTCATCGTAATTAAGGCCCATGGGAGGTCACTGTAATGTTTTCTTTCCTGCAATTTCAGGATCGAACAGGGATGTTAGTGGGGTGCCGCAATGAGCGCGGATTTGGATTAAAAAAAGTAGCAACGCTTGCTGCGGCATTCGTGCTGAGTGCCAATGTCAGCGCCCAGGAAACCAAACGTGTTTCTGCTTACTGGGCCGACTGGGAGTATTGGGCCGACTCCTCCTTCACCCACGACAATGTGGATTTTTCCAAACTGACCCATGTGCAATACGCCTTTGCCTGGAATGACGAAGAGGGCACCATCTACTTTACTGATCCCTATGTCTTTTACGGAATGGGGGCTCAATCTTTCTCCGGCGGCGCCGGCAATGGTCCGGTCAAGTGCTCACCGCCGTTCTGGCATCCCTACAGCCAGTACGATGCAAGCAAGCAGGACGCAGTCTGCCAGAGCTGGAACGATCACGAATCCGGTTTCGTAAAGTCGGTACACGACGATGGTGCCAAGGCGATTCTCTCCGTAGGTGGCTGGACGCTCTCCCATAAAGTCTCTGAGATGATGGAGAGCGCCAGCACGCGTGCGGCCTTTATCGAAAATGCGGTAACTCTGCTAACCGATTGGGACTTCGATGGTCTCGACCTCGACTTCGAATATCCGGGCTATGCAGCCAACGGTGGCCGTTCGATCGACAAAGAGAACTTCACCACACTGCTGAAGGAGCTGCGTGCGCGCTTCGATGAAGTCGAAGCCGAGACCGGCAAACGCTTGGAGCTAACCGCCGCCGTCGCTTGCGGCCCATCGATTGCGCAAGAAGGCTACGATTTCGCCGAGGTCGGCGCAACACTCGACTACGTCAACCTGATGACCTACGACTTCGGTGGCGACTGGGACTCGGTAGCTCAGCATACTTCTCCGCTGTACCCCTATGCCGGCCAGGTCTACGAAGGCTTCGACGCGGACAGCTGCCGCAATATGTGGATGACTGAAGGCAATATCCCCTCAGAAAAAATCATCCTGGGCATGTCCCACTACGGCCGCAGTGTCGCCGGCGCCACCGCGATCGGCGAAGCCGCATCGGGGCAGGATGTCGCTCACTGGGGTTCCGACACCGAGACGCGTTACTACCAGATCGTTGAGAAAATGCAGAGCGACGCATCATTCCAGACCGCCTACGACCCAGAAGCAGTCACTCACTATGGGTGGTTCCCGGATGGCGGCTTCATTTCCTTCGAGGACACTACCTCAATCGCCGAGCGCTCCCGTTACGTGGTCGAGAAGGATCTGGGCGGTGTGATGATCTGGCAGCTCAGGGGCGGCATGCTGCGCGAGAATAACCAATACCAATACCCACTTCTGGATGCGGCGCTAGAGGTCTTCGGGCAAGGCGGATCGAGCTCTGGGGATGATGGCAACGGAGACACTGGAAGTACTGGCGACACGGGTGATACTGGAAATACCGGCGACACTGGGGACACCGGCGATAGCGGCAACACAGGAAATACTGGAGACACTGGCGATAGCGGCAGCACCGGAAACTCTGCCTGCGAAGCGTTTGAGCAGCCCTATGCTGGCGATCCAGGCTATGCGGTCGGTGATGTTGTTGTCTTTGAAGGTGTCGCCTACGAATCCACTCATGCGCCAAACTGGTGGTCTCCGAGTGCGGCACCATCGCTGTGGAGTGAAACCACCTGTCAAACAAGCGGCGGCGACTCTGGCAACGACTCCGGTACAGGGTCAGACGATAACAGCGGCACCAATAATGGATCTGGCGACAATACAGATAACGGTTCCGGTGACAACACAGACGGAAATTCTGATGGCAACAATGGCGATGAGGGCTCGGCAGATTCCTGCCCAGTGTTCCAACAGCCCTACGCGGGTGATGCGGGCTACGAAGTTGGCGATAAGGTAACTTTCGAAGGCCAGGTATACGTCTCTACCTTAGGACCCAACTGGTGGTCTCCGGCTGCAGCGCCGCAGTACTGGGAAGCGAGCTCCTGTCAGTAAATATCTTTAAGATTTTACTTTTCCAGGAAATAAAAGGGCCTTCGGGTCCTTTTATTTTTTACATAAAATATTCAGACCTTTTTTCTTAGCCCTCCCTTTTCAGACCTCAGCTTCCAACCCTTTTCTTCTCCGCACTCTGTTGCCTAGGCGCCATTAGCCCAGCTTTTCAGCCAATCACGGTAGTGCCTGTAAGCTTCAGGATTAAAATTTTCAGAACAACTATTCATAAATCCATGAGAAAACTGTGTTTTATGTAAAGTCACCATCGGTATATTGGAGAGTTCGCGGGAGAACTCCAAAACATTAAAGGAGGGCTCTTTATTTGCCAGAAAAAAGTCTACACTTCGGGTTGGCCTCTCATTGAGAAGATAGCGAACCCTGGAGCCATAGAAGCAGGCTGTTTTTTTAATAAATTCAGCTTGATCACTACAGGCTAACATCCAAGCGACTGTTGCTCCCACACTAAATCCCAGCAGATTATAACTATAACGCTGCTCTTTAATGTAACTACTTACATAGGAATAGTACCTTTCCAGGCCGCATTCGTTGATAAAATATTTATATGCATCCCCCTCGATCTCAAAGTTCATCTCACTACCGGAGTATGGATCCAGGATTGTATAATCCTCAAAAGTTCGCAAACAAAGGGCGTCCAAGGCTTCTGTCCGCCCCCAAATATCAGAAACAACAATTACCTTCACCAATATTAATACCTTGTAGTTTTTACAATTTTCGAGGCAGCTGCCTTCCTGACAACAATAAATTAAAACTAAACCCCATGAAGATACTTAAATTTAATGAAAGCACTAAAGAATCAAAGGTACTCGCTATTCACCATGCTAAAAAACTCGAAAATGACCTCGTTCTAGAGCTTGTATCATCCAGAAAAGAAATAAAGTCCTCTGGGGAAGCCACCCTAGTAGCCATAGGATTTTTGGATATGACCGACTTGTCAATTGAAGACCATGCCAGTAATAAATCCATTGAAGGTGTTGATAATGTCGAGTTTTGGATGCACAAACTTTTTAACAAAGTGTATGGTTAAAATGGTTACAAAACCCAGTGGCAAGAAATATCTAACAAGAGATAATCGGTCATCAGATTCATTTAAACTGACTTAACCGCCAGCCACCCAAATTTGCTACAGGGTATAATTTCAGCCTCAGGAATCAACTTAGAAAGTTGTACCCTGCTATAATGAGAGGACTCCACACCTTTGTCTGTCAGAATGGAACTCTCTGAAACCCGCTTTATACCAAAACCAATTTTCTGATAAAACACCACTCTTTCTTCGATAGATTGTTCTGAGAAAACGCTGACAATTAATTTCCCTTTACGTTGGCATACACTCTGCATTACTTCGATGACTCTACTCGCTGGGTAAATATTACCAACCGTGTTATACATAGATATGGCGATAGAGTACCTACGCTCCGATGTAAATGTCTTGGCATCTGCAAGTAAAAATTGGAGGTTTCTTATTCCTTTACTCAAATTTCGTGCACTCGCAATATGCCCACGGTCATTATCTATTCCCAATCCGAGTTCAAGACGATCGTTTAATAGCCTGAGATGACGACCATTACCGCAACCAAAATCTATAAGCGTTGATCCCTCGGAAACCAGATTTCTTAGAAAACGATTCTCCTCATCGAGATAATTACCCAAATCAGAGTATTTATATACCTTGCGAATAATGTCATCAATTTCGTATGGAACCGACTTAATTGCCATGTAATAACACATTAAAATAACTTCACTGCTTTTATTTTAAGGTGTCTATATCACTTTTCTGAGAGCTACCGATACACTTTACTTTTACTTGAGAAAACGCTTCAACCCTGTATCAGGATGGCAGCCCTGATAAAAAGCCCGCCCCTTGCCATGCGGCACTACTGCCACTTCGTGACTCAACAAAAGTTGCATCCCAGAGGCGAAGCGACTCGCATAACACTGCGCAGCCGCATAAATAGCTTTATGGGTAGGGTGGTGATGTACCCAGTTTTCCAAATCCGCCAGGGATGCAAACCAAGCAATAGTTTCAGTGTCCGGCCTGCCCAGTGCAGGATGCTCATCATTTAACAGGCGAGCACTAAGACAGCGCGATTCTATTGGGTTTGACTGCAAATAATGCACCCCCTGTTCATACTCGGAACACAGAGATTCCCGGTAGGCATGCCGCTCCGCGGAACTGGCTGCCGAGTACCCTTGAACTGTACGGATCATACATAAATTACCGGGAAGAGATATTTCTGTATCTGACTGTTTCCCAACCGGTATTGCCCGCAAGGTTTGCAGTTGGCCCGGAAGCCCATCATTCTCCGCCGCACTAATTCGATCCCGCATCGCACCCCAGTAAGCGTGCTCATGCTGCTCACAAATATCAAAGTGGCGAAAAATCCCCCAGTCAGCCACAGGTGTGGAGGAAGATACTTCAAAGTGTGAGCGTGGAGCGGCTAATGCCTCATACCAAAATCCCGACTTACTCTGAATAATTTCCCGTAACTCAGTAGCTTCTTCCCTAAGCCATTTCCCCATTGATTCATCGTTGTCCCAATAGGCTATAGCAATATCGTCATAAGCTCCCTGAACATCGATGTGTCCCGCCCGCTCAAAGTGCAGCAAGCCTTTAGCACTGGATAAAAACCTGGCCAATAATCGGAATAGCGAATCGTCACGTTGTCCACTCGCAAACTGTAAGCCAACCTGGCACTGGACATACCAATGGTTAGAGGGAAGGTCTAGCTCCCATGCGGGGTAGGGAGGCTTGAAATTCACTGGACGATTTTTCAAGCTTTATTATCTCCTCGCGCTCAGCTTTGTAAGTGCCTAACTTCTAGTTAAGGAACAACTTCTTCAGCCTTTTTCAAGGGCATTGTGAAAAGGCTTAATTAGCCCTTACTAAATAAGCACGACAGTACACTTTTGTGATCAGGTAATCTCACACCGTGTAGAAACGCCGCTCAACCCTCTCCCACTCTCCAAGAGCGGCGGGAGAATGTAAACAAACCGTCAGTTGATCAAATTCACCGGAATACTCATTGAGAACTTCCAGGGCCTGGTGTGCGGAAATGGCATGGGGAAATCGATTGGTACCCGCACCCAATGCGGGAAAGAGAATACGCTTCAACCCCTTCTCCCTCGCAAGACACAACACACTCTCATAACAACGCCGTAGCTGGCCAATGGCCAAAGCGCCCCATTGATCACCACTGCTCCACTGCGGCGTAACCGTGTGCAGCAGATAATCCACCGGCAGATGATAGGCGTTGGTTAGCCGCGCCTCACCAACGGCACACTTCAGTTGCCTACCACACTGAGTCGCAAGTTCAACGCCACCCTGTGCATAAATCTGCGCCGAAAGGCCGCGCCCGCGAATAAGATGTTTGTGCGCGGGGCACACCAGTGCGTCCCCACGTAATGTCAGGATATTGCCCCAAGTCAGATGAATTTGTGTCACGGTTTCTCAGTTCTAACGTTTGCTTTACAGATACTGTAGCTCGCGGCTTTGGTCATCGGGCGAATCCTCCTATACTCGGCGCAGCTTCACTCTGCCGGTGAATTAAGTGACAGGAATCGCGCTTACGACCGACGGAAGTTGCAGTCTGTACAGGAACAGAGACGACTATGAACTCAGGGTATAACAAGCATCACACCGCACTAGGCACACCGGTGGCGGAGCTGGAGCGCATCGACCTGCGCCGCCGTATCATGGCCTCCTCCTACATGTTAATTTTTGCCATGGCAGTAACCGGTGCCATGGCGGTTATTGCCCTGAGCGCCGCCGATATTCTGCAGGCCACGACCCTTTCCGCCGCCGCAGTAGTGATACTCTGCTCCTATGTCACCATCAATGTGATGGGCCCCAGCCAAAAAACACCGCTACTGGTAGGCATTCTTTTATTGGTACTCTACTTTTATCTGCTGTTATCCGGCGGGGTTAACAACACTGGCCTAATGTGGGCGGTGATGTTGGTGCCAGGATTTATCAATTTATACGGCTATAAGACCGGCACAGTGGCGCTGATCGCCATCGGCCTAGTCACCGCGACGGCTCTTTTCTACCCGGATTTCCCCGGCCTGAAGGCGGAATATGACACCGCCTATCGCGCACGTTTTATTGCGGTCTTTGGCGCTCTTACCGCTCTCACCGCACTACTCGACAGCAGTCGCCATCACACCCAACAGCTACTCGAACGCCTCACCGGTGAACTGGAAAAAAGTGCCTCCACCGATGCTCTCACCGGGCTGGCGAACCGCCGAGAGGCCTACCGGGCTATCCACGATATGGAACGGCGCAACAAGGAGTTACAGGGCCGCTACGTGATACTGATTGGCGACCTGGACAACTTTAAAAGCATTAACGATACCTACGGCCACGGCTTTGGTGACCGCATCTTGCAGGACGTAGCGAAAATTCTCGGGGAAAACACCCGCGCAGAGGATGTTGTTGCACGCTGGGGCGGAGAGGAGTTTCTGTTGCTGTTGCCCAATACCGATGTGCGCGGCGGCAGGGTGCTGGCAGAAAAATTGCGTCGCAAGGTTGAGGCCCTGAGCCGCCGCTACGTACAGCCGGTAAAAGTTTCCATCAGTTTTGGCGTGGTAGAGGGAAGCGGCAACCCTCACAACCAACTACTGGCGGAGGCGGACAAGCGTATGTACCGGGCAAAGAACAGTGGCCGCAACCGGGTAGTAGCCGCCTAGGTCAAGTGATAAGGTCGCGCAGGAAGAAGCCTACAGCGAATGCCAGCGCGGCGGCACCGCCACCAAATACCAGAGTCTTGAAGCCCGCCATCCAAACCTTTTGGGAAAATACCAGGCCCTTGCACAGACCGATGGCAAAGAAGGTTAAAGCCGCCAGAATAACGCTGCTATAGAACTGTTGTGAAGAGTTCAGTGGCGGGAAAAGGTAGGGCAACAGCGGCACGGTGCCCATGCCAATAAATGCGAAGAAGGTCACCAAAGCACTGCCCAGAGGTTTGCGTTTGGTCCGACTGATACCGTATTCCTCCGCCAACATGGTCTCAATCCATAGCTGGCGATTGGCGGTAATGGTAGTGACGATCTCGTCCAGCACCTGCCCGCGAAATCCCTTGCGATGGAATATCTGGCGAATCTCCTCTCGCTCTCCCTCGGGTACCAGTGCGATATGCTCGCGTTCGATACGCGTCGCCGCCGCAGCTTGTTCACGCTCCACACTGACGGCCTCGTAATTGCTCACCGCCATACTGAAGCCATCCGCAATCAGGTTGGCGAACCCCATGACCAGCACGACCGACTCGGAAAAACCCGCACCGAAGGCCCCGGCCACTATGGCAAAGGTAGTAACGCAGCCATCGATGGCCCCCAGAACAAAATCGGAGACCCGTTGAGATTTCGGCTCTCGCCCCAGGCGGGCGTGGATCCGTTCTGGGCGGTGCTCCTCCAGCAGCTCGCGCCGGGACAGCGCTCCCTTTTGTTCACGCCCCGTCATAGCAGAGGCCCAGCAGGAGCACCTGACCGGGATTTACAGCGGAGCGATAAAAGCCGGGGACTCGCGTATTCATACCGTGCATAAACACCTCATAGTCCCCTGTCCTATTTCTGCTCATTGCCTTGGCCCCGGCCAATCCAGTTTATTTCACAATAAAACTGCCCCTATCAACACCGGTATTTCCGGTTTTAGCGTCATAAGCGTAAACCAGAATTTCGTAGACGCCGGGTAAATCCGTGGCGAAGGGCGCACTAAAGGTATTCATAGTGTCCTGGATTTTCAGTGGCACTGTGGCAAATTCGCCTCCATTTCGCTTCACTATCGCAGTGACTTCAATCTTGCTGCCATCCCATAAGCCACCATCGGTGAAGGAACAACCACACATCATCACCACATTGGCGCGGATCTCGAATGGACTCTTATCCAAACCGGTGTAGAGGTGAGTCTGTGGGCTGAGCAGGTCCACCACCATGCCGGGGATTTCCACAATCAAGCCCTCGCCACCAATAGGCTTGCCGGGCACCAACCAGGTCTGGGTCTGCGCCACCACGCGGGCCTGCTTTTTGATGTAGGGGGCCAGCACCTCAATGGTAAGAAAAACTGGCTCACTAATCTCCAGATTAGCGGTGAATTTAGCCGCCCCCTCGGCGATAGGCACATAGCGCTCACGCGGGGTCTTCATAATCTTACCAGTATCGCCGGTGCTCCCTTGAGTCAGGCCCTGTGCGAGAATTTCCCCTGTATCTGCCGCACGGATAATGACCATGGCACCCCCAATGGAGGAACCGATAAATTTGGCATCCTTGGCCTTGGCACGCACGGTAATTTCGGTAGAAACCGCCTTAGTATCCGTCTTGGCCCAAAGTGGAACAGCAACTAATTGGGCAATTAACAAACATAAAATAATGATAATTTTTTTCATACACAGCCTTTTTTAAGTTCTAATTCCTTCCATAAGCTAGACACCTTACTTTCAACAGGTGATATCAAAAGACATTCTCCTCTTTGGGGTCATATAAATCAAAACCAAACGATTTTCATATTAGGTATAAATTTTACATTACAATAGTTCCGCGATGAGAAAGGTGCATTGCCTAAGGACTAGTTACTGAACAAACATGGTTTCCTTTTATGTTGAAACTGGCCGGTCAGCTAACCAAAAGACTATTCTTCACCTTAACAACTTTATCTGGAGCCTATGCTCTTACGGCCTACATTTATAACAAATGCTTCCCTCAATCAGTCACCTTTAACAGAGAATTTATCTCAAAAAGATTTGTTAGAAACTTAGATCATCTGCAAGATAAAGACACAATCAAAGTACTAATCATTACGGGCGGGGGCGTTCGCGGACTTATCCCCCTCTATGTCCTGCAATATATAGAAAAAAACCTAGGAAAACCGATTAATGAAGTATTTGATGTTTTTGCCGGAGTATCCACTGGAGCCGTTATAGCAACTGGAATCAACATCCCAGGTAAAGCTATTCCAGACTACTATGGGAAAAATATTTCTCACCTAGACTACCTAATAAATATTTATAAAGATGAAACTACTTATATCTTTAAATCCCCCTGGTATCACAAGCTGCTCACTGGGGCTGGGCTCTTCTCACCAGCCTATTTCGGCCGACGCCTACATGAGATCATGGAGAAATACTACACAAAAGATTTAAAATTTAATGATTTAGATAACTACGTTATTATTCCAACATTAAACATAGATAGTGGAGAAATCTTTTTATTCAAAAATCGAGGAGATGCGGCCCTAGATTTACCTACAAATAGCCTATACCAACTGGTAACAGCTGCAGCTAGTGCCGAGACGGCTTTCCCTCCAGTCTCTTTTGAATCGATGAAGTCCAACTTTCAATCTTCCTTCAAAATTTACCCAACAGCTAAAGAAAAGGGTATTTGTTGTGTATTTGCAGATGCGGCTATAGCTATAAACAACCCGTCTAGTTTAATTCTAAGAGACATTATTCATGAATTCCCAGAAAAAAAATACTACATACTGGTCTTGTGCTCTGGATACCCAAAACTACTAAGCTCAAGTATGAAGTACCACTCGCTGAGAAAATGGGGACGCATTCACTGGGCTCATGATGCTTTAACCAACATACAGCGTTCTATGGATAAAAACCAACTTTACACTTTAGAGATTGCCAAGATTCTTTCCCAAAAGGGGCGTATCGAATACGATTTTCTCAACGTAGATATTGACCATCCTTTCGTGGGCATATTCGACTATGACTTATTGCATCACCTCAAATATTACTCAGAAAAATTAATCAAAGAGAATAAATGTAGCTTAAGAAACATTATCCGACACCTCAACCGAATGGATTAACGTCGACTTTAAAAAACCTGAAAAAGCTGAGAAAATCTTAAGTCAACCTAATAATTCTGAGAAAACAATTTTTTAACTCCCTCCAACCCACATAGTTCACTGTCAAACTTTCCCAACAGTTTCAGCTTGAAAATTTACCCAGCAGTTCCGTTGCGCTCTTAAGGTTTAATGAATAATGAGAGCTTTAACTTTTTCTCTTTGGCCAAACAATTTAAAAATGGGAAAGGTAAGAGTCACCCTCATAAAAAAGCCGGGCAATGCCCGGCTTTAATTCAATAACCAAGTTAGCTTTTAAGCGCTCTTAATTGAGTCCACCCAAGCAGCCACTCGGCTCTCCAGGACTGGGACCGGCAGTGCACCGCCACCCAGTACGGTGTCATGGAAACCGCGGATATCGAATTTTTCGCCCAGCTGCTCCTCAGCCTGCTTGCGCAGTTCCTGAATCTTCAGCATCCCGATCTTGTAGGCGGTAGCCTGACCCGGCCACACCAGATAGCGGCGTACTTCGGAGCGCACGGCTGTTTCAGGGATCGCAGAGTTTTCCAGGAAGTATTCTACCGCCTGCTCCTCGCTCCAACCCTTGGCGTGCATGCCGGTATCCACTACCAAGCGGATGGCGCGCCACATTTCTGCGGTCAGATGGCCAAACAGGTTGTAGGGGTCCTCGAATGCACCCATCTCCTTAGCCAGTTTCTCAGAGTACAGGGCCCAGCCTTCTACATATACGGTGAAGTGCGCCTGGGTACGAAACTGTGGGATATCCTCCAGTTCCTGCGCGATGGAAATCTGCATATGGTGGCCGGGGTTGCCCTCGTGGTAAGCCACAGTTTCCATATCAGTCGTGGAGTAGGCGCTCATGTCAGACAGGTGCGCATAGTAGATGCCAGGGCGAGAACCGTCTGGAGTACCCGGGTAGTAGTGCTGGGCACCACCATCCTGCTCGCGGAAAGATTCCACCCGCTTAACCACCAGCTCCGCCTTGGGCAGCAGGCCGAAGTAGTCCGGCAGTTTCTTGGTGATGTTGTCGAGGAAAGCCGTGGAATCATCCAGGTAACCCTGGCGGCCTTCGTCGGTATTGGGATAGTAAAACTGGCCATCTTCACGGATAAAGGTGAAGAACTCCTGCAGGTTGCCCTCGTAGCCCACCTGCTTCTTGATGGTCTCCATCTCGCTGCGAATACGCGCTACTTCCTTCAGGCCGATATTGTGGATTTCATCGGCGGTCAGGCTGGTAGTG
Organism: Microbulbifer mixtoriginis (SeqCode); assembly: GCF_052466765.1. Classification (NCBI taxonomy): domain Bacteria; kingdom Pseudomonadati; phylum Pseudomonadota; class Gammaproteobacteria; order Cellvibrionales; family Microbulbiferaceae; genus Microbulbifer; species Microbulbifer mixtoriginis (SeqCode). The sequence goes on along the minus strand of NZ_CP174289.1, from coordinate 2,738,917 downwards.
GTGGTATTTGCCAGGCGCTGGTTGTAGTAGGCCATACCATTCGGCAGACTGCTGGCGCCCTGAGGCTCTACAGAGGCCTTCTGTACATCTTTCTTCAGCCAGGCAACCAGGGTCTTATAGGCAGGCAGGAACTCGGTCTCCAGAGCCTTGCGCGCATCTGCGGTCAGCTTATCGGCCTGCTTCTGGTCAATCTTGCCGGCTTCCAACAGTTCAGCGACTTTGCCTTTGGCTCCGGCCCATAGGGGGGCGTCCTCACCATCGGTGAAGGGAGCACCGTCGATCAGCTTGCTGGACTGCTCGATCGCGCCCTCGTAAGCGAAGCGCGGTGGGCGAATGCCCTCTTTGGCAGACTGCTCAGCGCGCTCGCGCAGCTGATTGATAGCCCGGGAAATACCGCCGATACGGGCGATATACGCCTGCATATCCTCGATATTGTCCACCTTGTGGAAGTTCAGCAGAAAGTTGGGCAGCTGCGACTGCACGCCGCCCATCTGCTCGAAAATATAGCCATGGCGCTTAAAGGGCTCGGCGGCTTTGGCCTGCTTAAACTGGTAAACCCAAATATCGTAGGACGTTTTCCCTTCTTGACTCAGTTTGTCGTAGTCGAAGTTCTTCTTCAGCTCTGCAACGGCCTTTTCCATCCAGGCCAGCTGGCGCGCCTCAGCAGCTTCGCTCATATCGTCGATCTGGTCGTACTGCTCCTTGCGGCCGAGATAGGACAGCTGCATGGGGCTGAACTGCAGCTGCTCTTCGTAACGCGCATCCAACCATTCGGTCAGACGCTTGGTCTCAGCTACCGCATCAACGGTTACAGGGGCCTCGGCAACGGCACTTTGAGCTTTGTCGGCATTCGCTCCTGCTTGAGCGCTCTTATCGCCCTGACAGCCCGCAAGGATAGCGACAGCCAGCAGGCTGGGGATCAAAGGGTTGTTCAGCTTAATCGGCATTTTCCTATCTCGGTCAAAAGTTGTACAAAAAAACGCCGCTAACTTTGACACGAAATCTTTGAACTGTCGATTCGAGCTCTTTCAAACGCTATATCTGCGCGTCGAGACGAACAGCCTTGGTGAGGATTCCGCCTAAGATAGCGGACCATTGGGGCTCTGTGTTATGTCTTCGGCTCGGGGGAGCTGGGATCGGGCCACTCGGGCTTCTGCACAATATGCAGTTCCCGCTGGGGGAAGGGAATCGTTAAGCCCGCGCCCTCAAGGGCGGGTTTCAAGCGCTTCATGAGAGTCCAATAGACATCCCAGTACTCAACAGTCGGTGTCCAAATCCGAACTTGCAGGTTCACCGCACTATCCCCCAGTGCGCGAACCTCGAAGCTCGGCTGAGGCTCCGGTAGAATTCGCGGTTCATCTGCCACTAGTCGGCGCAATACCTGTATACCCGCCTCGATATCGTCTCCGTAGGCGATGCTCGCCACTATTTCGACACGACGAGTCTGATTGTGGCTGTAATTGGTGAGGGTCTGCCCCCAAATGGTGCTGTTTGGTGCTGTAATTCGCAGGCCATCGCTAGTATCCAACGCAGTGGTAAAAAGACCCACCTGACGCACTGTACCCATGGTCTGGCCAAACTGAATCACATCGCCGACACGAAAGGGGCGCAAACTCAGTAAAATAAAACCGGCCGCAATATTTTGCAGGGTATCCTTTAAGGCCAGTCCCACCGCCAAACCGGTGGCACCGAGTAAGGCAATCAGACTCGTGGTATTGATCCCAAACACATCCAGAACCACCAGCGCCCCGACAATATAAATAGCCCAGGTCGCAATATTGCGCAGCACCGGCACGAGTGTCGCATCGAGCCGGCTGGTTAATCGATTTATAGCGCTTCGCGCCAGGTGGGCCACCCCCAGAGTCACTGCAATAACCAGCACTGCGGCCGCAATCCGTAAAAAGCCAGCAGTGAAGAGAGGCCAGTAACTTTCACCAATACCATCAAGGCTCATAGGGGTCCTCCTGTTCATTGGCAAATGCGCTGATAAAAAAGATCGGAACCGGCTAACCACAGCGGTTATTTGCTTTCTAAAGTAGTCCCGCCGCCTCGGCTTCATCCAGGCAGCGCTGACGCGCAGGGCAAGTGTGCAAATGGTCATTAACCATCCCCGTGGCCTGCATATGGGCGTACATAATGGTAGAGCCAACAAAACTAAAGCCGGCTTTTTTAAGCGCTTTACTCATCACATCAGATTCCGCTGTACTGGCCGGTACCTGCTTGAGGGAACGGGGTTTATTCACGATCACCTTGCCGTCGGTAAATTGCCAGAGAAAGTCAGAGAGTGTTTGCCCTTTCTCTCGCAGTGCCAGAGTTGCGCGGGCATTTTTAACCGCAGACTCCACTTTGAGACGGTTGCGTATGATCCCCGGGTCCTGTAGTAACTTTTCTATCTTGCGCGGCGTATAGCGCGCAATTTTTTCTGCATTGAAATTATCGAAAAGACGGCGATAGTTATCCCGCTTATTTAATACGGTTATCCATGACAACCCGGCCTGGGCCCCCTCCAACAGCAGAAACTCAAACAGGGTGGCCTCATCGGTTACCGGGCGACCCCATTCCTCATCGTGGTAGCTTTTATATAGCGGGGTGGACAGGCACCAGCCACAGCGTTTATCTTCCATAATAGGTTCCTAAAACTTATTTTCCTTAATCTCAAGCAGTGACGGCGCTCGGTAACAATACCGAGCACAGCCAGCAAAAAGGAGAGGACTAGTGCTATTGGGCTCCGGAAAAGAAATAGTGCTGAATCAATTGCAGAACCAACAACAAGGAAACCAGGATAAAAATAATATTACTGCGATTCACTTTATCTCCAATAATTTTTGCTCTACTAACCAGTCGCGACATTCGCACAACATGGCATCCAATGTCACCTCTGATTGATAGCCGAGTTCGCGTTCTGCCTTGGAGCTGCTAGCTACAACCCGGCGCGTCACCAGGGTGGCCTTTTCCGGGGTAATTACCGGTTCCTTACCACTCACACGCGACCATACATCAGAGAACCAGGCGATAGACTGAATAACGAAGGCGGGAGTTGTACGCTTGGGCACAGGCTTGTGCAGCAGCTCGGCTATTTTGCCAAAAAATTCCAGAAAACTGGCATCGGTGCCGGCGAGGATATAATTCTCTCCACAGCGACCCTTTTCGACCGCCTCGATATGCGCCCGAGCCACCGCCCCGGCATGACAGAAAGACCCCCAACCCGGCGGCACGCCAGGCAATTGGTTTTTATCGATTAGAAAAAATGTCTGCGCCCAACTACTGGTGTCGAATTTCCCCACGATTGCACAAGGATTGAGAAATACCGCATCCAATCCCTTGTCGATCTCTTTGCGTACCGCTATTTCTTCACGCTTTTTGGTATACAGATAATGATGGCGGGGATCGTCTGCACGCTTTTCGCTCTCTTCGGTGATCGTATCCTTGTGGTAACCGTAGGCGGAGATCGAACTGGTCACGATCATACGGCCAACACTTTTCTCCCTCGCAACCTTTGCAATATTCGCCGCCCCCTCCACATTGTCCTTCCACTGCTGTGCATTGCCACCGCGCCACATACTGGTATTGGCCGCCATATGGAAAAGGGCATCGACATCGTCAGGAATAGCTGAGCGCAGTGAGTCTGAATCGTTCAGGGAGGCCTCAACCAGCTCCACCCCCATGTTGCGCAGCCTCTCTGTGTTGGAGGTCTTGCGATGCATGGCGGTTACCCGCCAGCCATCGGCTTTCAGTTGCTCGACAAGGTTGGCACCGAGGAAGCCGCTGCCCCCGGTCACGAATGCATGTTTCATAGATCCACCGGATGATTATTTTTTGTTATTCATACCCAGTGATAGCCTCTGCCAAGACTTCCGCACCCCGGGAGGGTAAACCGCAGGCAGTACTACAATCTCGACAAGGTGGGCTGTGCACCAACACTGTTGCTGATGCAGCCCCAGGGTTAAACCCAATCCGCAGTGTCTGAATGGGGGCACCAACACGGCCCCCACTACCTACACATTGAGTCGATGGGAAAGGTTACTCGATTTTCATTCCCAGCTGGTGGGCGAGGAAGCTCCATTGGTTGGCGAAGTCCTCCACCTGCATCCACACCGGCTTGCCGGCACCGTGGCCAGCCCGGGTCTCCACCGCGAGCCATATCGGCTTTTCACAGCCCTGATCCCGCTGCAGCGCGGCCGCAAACTTGTAGCTGTGCCAGGGCACTACACGATCATCGCGGTCGGCGGTGGTGATCAGGGTGGCAGGGTAGCAAGAGCCCTCACGGGTATTATGAACCGGGGAGTATGCATGCAATGCCTTAAATTCCTCGCGGTTTTCGCTCAGACCGTAGTCACTGGACCACTGGCGTGCGTTGGCGGAAGCGGTGTGGTAACGCAGCATATCGAGCACACCCACTACCGGCAGTGCCGCGGCAAACAAGTCCGGACGCTGCACCAGGGTCGCGCCGGCGAGTAATCCACCATTGGAGCGCCCACTGATACCCAGCTTCTCTGGAGAGGTAACTTTCTCCGCGATTAGCCACTCGGCTGCGGCGATAAAGTCATCAAAGACATTCTGCTTCTGGGTCTTGGTACCCGCCTGATGCCAGGCATCACCGTACTCGCTACCCCCACGCAGGTTGGCCAGCGCCAAGGTACCGCCCATATCCAACCAGCCCACAAAGCGGTTGTAAAAGCGTGGCAACTGAGCAGAGTTGAAACCACCATAACCATACAGCAGTGTGGGGTTGGAGCCATCGCGCTTCATACCCTTCTTATGCACCAGGAATAAAGGTACACGGGTGCCGTCTTTGCTCTTATAGAAGTGCTGGCTCACGGTTAAGTCAGAGAAGTCTGCAGCGTATTTCGGCTGCTTAAATATTTTGCTTTCACCGGTCTGCACATTCAGGTGATAAATACTCGGTGGGGTAATGAAATTGGAGAAAGAATAAAAGGTCTCCGCTTCATCCGGCTCACCGTAAAAACCCTTCACAGAGCCCACGCCGGGCAATTTCAGCTCGTACTGCTTCTTACCATTGGTGTCAGTCACCAGCACTCGCGACTTCGCATCTTTTAAATAGTGCAGCACGAATCGGTCGCCAATATAGCTGGCACTCTGCAGGGCGCTGCCTGCCTGCGGCACCAGGTCACGCCAGTATTTCCGCTGCGGCTTTGCCAGGTCGATCGCAATTATCCGACCCAGCGGTGCGCCCGCACTGGTCTCGAAGAAGAAGGTACTGCCCTTATTACCGAGAAACTGATAGAGGCCATCCCAGTCATCCAGCAGCTTGATGACTTTGCCGGTGTCATCGCGTAAGTCGCGATAGTAAAAGCCGTTGGAATCATAACCATCGAAAATGGTGAACAGCAGATAATTGCCATCATCGCTTACCTCGGCATCAGGGTTGCGAGTGGGATGGTCCGTAATACGGTATACCAATTGGTCGCGCTCCTGGGAATCTCCCAGGCGATGGAAATAGACAGCGACCTGCTTGCTATCATCGGCACTGCCATCCTTGTTGAATGGGTAACGACTGTAATAGAAGCCCGACTCATCTGGGGCCCAGCTGGCATCACTGAACTTGATCCCAGTCAGTTGCTCCTTTAGGTCCTTGCCGGTCTTTAAGTCGCGAATACGGTAGTCTGTCCAGTCCGTGCCACCATCCGAAATTCCATAGGCCAGGTAACGCCCCTTGGGGCTGACCTTAAGTCGTTTCGCTGCGATGGTGCCATCCTCACTCAAGCTGCGTGGGTCCAGCATAGGCTTGCCATCCTGGGCAAGCTCCCCGGCGCGGTAGAAAATGTTCTGATCCCAGTCGCCGTTGTTGTAATCGTAGTAGTAGTTATCGCCTTTCTTATAGGGCACGCCATAGCGCTCGTAGCGCCACAATTCAGTGAGACGATCGTTGATCTTCTGCCAGCCTGGCAGATCCTTCAGGCGAGGTAACGCATGCTTGTTCTGTGCCTTGACCCACTCCTTAACCTCTTCATTAGACATATCCTCCATCCAACGAAAGGGGTCGGATACCTCAACACCGAAGTATTCATCTATGTGCTCAATAGTCTGACTCTTGGGGTAGGTTTCCACCGCCTGCACAGCGGCTGTGGCCAGAGCCCCAACCAGGAGTGCCATTAACTGTTTCTTCATACGGTATTCTCGGTTTCTCAGCATGAATCAGTCCGCTAATCTAGGCGATTTACTCGCAGGGTTCCAGAGAGACAGAGAGGTCTGAGATGAAAGGATTAATCCAACGGGTCAGCCACGCCCGCGTAGAGGTGTCTGGCCAGTCGGTGGGTGCTATTGAGCAGGGTATACTCTTGCTGTTGGGAGTGGAGTCTAAAGACAACCGTGAAAGCGCAGACAAATTACTGCATAAGGTACTGAATTATCGGATTTTTCCCGATGAAAACGGCCGTATGAACCACAATGTGCAACAGGCCGCTGGTGGGCTCCTTGTCGTGAGCCAGTTTACCCTAGTCGCTGAAACTGAACGCGGCCTTCGACCCAGCTTCAGTCGCGGCGCCAGCCCACAACATGCCGAGGGCCTGTACGATTATTTTCTTGAGCGCGCTAATGCCCAATTTACACCGGTAGCCAGTGGAATCTTCGCCGCAGATATGCAAGTGTCTCTTCTCAATGACGGCCCGGTTACCTTTATGCTGGAAACCTAAAGTCCTTAAGAGTTTCATTCGCTAAGTCTGAAGTGCCGGGGCAAATCCTCGTAAACTTATTAAGAAAAAACTTTATTTTTATAACATCATCTCACTTGAGAGATTCCACCACCAAGGAGAAAAACCGCATGCGGTTAACGGTAACAGAAGATATTTATCTGGAATTTCTACAGGAGAAAGATTCCCAGGAGCTTTTTTATCTAATAGAAGATAACCGCCCACTTTTGGAAAAATATTTGTACTGGGCAAAGTCTGTACAGGATATGGAGTCGACCAAACAATATATTTGCCAGCGTATTTATAGTAAACACAATGGCTCTGCCTGGTACAAGATCATTTTTAATGACCAACTCTCTGGAATAATCGGTGTCAAAGAAATTGATCAGAAAAACAAGAGTGCCGAAATTGGCTACTGGCTCTCGGCTCACTGCCAGGGCAAAGGTGTAATGGCGAAAGTTGTGGCGAGGATTTGCGAAGAACTAAAAAGACAAGCTGGTGTAGCCCAGATAAAAATACACTGCCTTTCTGAAAATACCGCTAGCATTGCGGTTGCAAGACGGGCCGGTGGAATCCACAGTAGCACCATCCCCGCATACCTTACGATCGATGGAAAATCCCAGGATCTAATGATCTACACCGTCGCCCTCTAACAACATCCACCATTAAAAAATATTATATAGAATTTACTCGGGCTGAATCGTTACCGGACTCCACTCCAAGCCATCAGCCCCCTGACCAGCCCTAAAAATTCTCTTGATTTCCCACTTGTTGGTATCTATTTCGACCACCTTCCCGTCTCTCTGTGATCCGGCATATAGAAACTTACCATCGGGGGTAAAGAGTAGAGAAGCCGGTTCCCGTGCAGAGGCAGCGCCTAAGTCAATACTCTTAAGCTCTTTGCGGGTTGCCGCATCGTAAATCACCACCCGGTTTCCCTGTAGATCCGCAACTGCAACCAGCTTCCCTTCGGGATGGAAACTGATGCGAATGGGAAGGTAACCAACATCAATGACATCCTTCTTTTTTAAACTAGCCGTGTCAAAGATGAAAATATTTTTTGAGCGATTATTACCTATCCATAGCTCTTTCCCATCGGGACTGACCCATACCGCCTCAGGACCATCACCGGCCGGAAGAGTCTTTTTTAAGGTCATAGTGTCCGTATCGATCACGCTGAAAGTATCCGACCCACGACTGGTGACATATGCAGTTTTAGTATCCGGAGATAAAGCCAGCAGGTGGCTTCCTATCTGGTCTGTTGATACAGAACCGAGTACCTTGCCTGCAACAGTATCAACCTTAATCACATCATGAGTTTCTTCAGTGGTCACGATAAGGTCATCACCACTTCCCAGCCAAGCAATACCATGAGGGCCCATATGCGGGCTAATATCGATAATGCTCAAGCGTTTGCCCGTAGCCACATCAAAGACATTTAACTCTTCGCCAACGTAGCCATCTTCCAAATAGGAAACCACCACAACCTTTGATTTATCCGGGGACAAAATAAGTTCGTGTGGAGATCCACCAGTTTCCGTTCGCTTGATTTCCTTCCCATTTTCCAAGTCAATAAAGCTGACTGTCCCTTCATATTTATTGCCCACTATTAGGGTACTTGCAAAAGTGAAACTACCCAGAAACAGGCTCAGGAAAATCAAGCTATAAAGAATCGACCAGCGCATTAGTGCACCTCACCACTTAGTCCCAACTGGAAGTTATTCACACGGCACAACTATTTAGGCGCCTATGACCTGTCAGTATAGTTAAAAGTGCAAGACACCCTCTGGCTAGGGTCTAGAAACAGGCTCTGACTGTATAGTTTTATAAGTTCTAGTGTTATTTGAGCTAATTACTAACAGAATCCATGGATAGAGCTGTGTATAACTCAGGGATATCCACGCTCAGGCCCCTGTTTCTGCGGGGGCCTTTTCAACGGGTAAAAAAACACCAGCCATTTATCCACTGTCCACCGCTTGGCGTTATTAACAGAAAGTCTGGATAGACTTGTGCATAACTGCGGTATATCCGCGCCAGGCCCCGTGGTTGCACAGGTTCATTAAAACGTGCAAAAAATCACCGGTATTTTTATTGGTATTTCTGCGCCGTTTTTTTCAACGCAATGATTTTTCTAGGCTAAAGAGCACTTTTTAATTTCAGGTGTTTTTTTGGTGGTGCTTGAGGTGCAGATTAAATAAAGCGCGCTATTTTTTTGTATTTTCATTTTTTCCTTACAGAAAAAATTTAAGAAAGTGCTTTATTTATAGGAGGGAAGGCTCCTCGGAGCTTTTAAGAGCCTGCGCTTTTTTCATTAGCTTTTAGCGAGTTGGATTTTTCGGCGGGAGTGTTGCGAGTAAAAATTCGATTGGGCTTTTTATTTTTCTGTATTTTGAATTTATTTTTTATTCTCTGTTTTTATTTTTTGATGCATTCAATTTTTTTTACATAAAAAAAGGGCCACCCTATTGGGTGGCCCTTTTCGGATTAGAAGCCTGACGATGACCTACTCTCACATGGGGAAGCCCCACACTACCATCGGCGATGTTGCGTTTCACTTCTGAGTTCGGCAAGGGATCAGGTGGTTCCACAACTCTATTGTCGTCAGGCAAACTGGCTTGGGTTGGCGCTGGTCTTATAAGCAATTTTGCTTGGCCTGCCGTGTTATCGCTGTTTGCCTCGGTCTGTTGACCGGCGATAACCCCAAATAAGTCGGTAAAACAATCTGTAGTAATACACCGCAAGCGATCATTGTGTGTCTTTCATTCCACAATCCGCTAGCTTAGCTAGTCGTTAGTAACCATCTCTGTTGTATGGTCAAGCCGCACGGGCAATTAGTACTGGTTAGCTCAACGCCTCACAACGCTTCCACACCCAGCCTATCAACGTGGTAGTCTTCCACGGCCCTTTAGGACTCTCAAGGAGTCAGGGAAATCTAATCTTGAAGGAGGCTTCCCGCTTAGATGCTTTCAGCGGTTATCCCGTCCGAACATAGCTACCGGGCAATGCCACTGGCGTGACAACCCGAACACCAGAGGTTCGTTCACTCCGGTCCTCTCGTACTAGGAGCAACTCTTCTCAAATTTCCAACGCCCACGGCAGATAGGGACCGAACTGTCTCACGACGTTCTAAACCCAGCTCGCGTACCACTTTAAATGGCGAACAGCCATACCCTTGGGACCGGCTTCAGCCCCAGGATGTGATGAGCCGACATCGAGGTGCCAAACACCGCCGTCGATGTGAACTCTTGGGCGGTATCAGCCTGTTATCCCCGGAGTACCTTTTATCCGTTGAGCGATGGCCCTTCCATACAGAACCACCGGATCACTATGACCTACTTTCGTACCTGCTCGTCATGTCTGACTCGCAGTCAAGCGCACTTATACCATTATGCTCATTGCATGATTTCCGACCATGCTGAGTGCACCTTCGTACTCCTCCGTTACTCTTTGGGAGGAGACCGCCCCAGTCAAACTACCCACCATACACTGTCCTCGATCCGGATAACGGACCAGAGTTAGAACCTCAAACATACCAGGGTGGTATTTCAAGGACGGCTCCACAGTAACTAGCGTTACTGCTTCAAAGCCTCCCACCTATCCTACACAAGTAGGCTCAAAGTTCAGTGCAAAGCTGTAGTAAAGGTTCACGGGGTCTTTCCGTCTAGCCGCGGGTACACTGCATCTTAACAGCGATTTCAATTTCACTGAGTCTCTGGTGGAGACAGCGTGGCCATCGTTACGCCATTCGTGCAGGTCGGAACTTACCCGACAAGGAATTTCGCTACCTTAGGACCGTTATAGTTACGGCCGCCGTTTACCGGGGCTTCGATCAAGAGCTTCGCCGAAGCTAACCCCATCAATTAACCTTCCGGCACCGGGCAGGCGTCACACCCTATACGTCCTCTTACGAGTTTGCAGAGTGCTATGTTTTTAATAAACAGTCGCAGCCACCTGGTCACTTCGACCGGCCTCAGCTTAGGGAGCAAGTCCCATCACCAAAACCGGCGTACCTTCTCCCGAAGTTACGGTACCATTTTGCCTAGTTCCTTCACCAGAGTTCTCTCAAGCGCCTTGGTATTCTCTACCTGACCACCTGTGTCGGTTTAGAGTACGATTCACTATTGCCTGAAGCTTAGAAGTTTTTCCTGGAAGCAGGGCATCAACCACTTCACCCACTAAGTGGGCTTCGTCATCAGTTCTCAGCCTTAGGGACCCGGATTTGCCTAAGTCCCCAGCCTACAACCTTAAACATGGACAACCAATCGCCATGCTGGCCTAGCCTTCTCCGTCACTCCGTCGCAGCAATAGCGAGTACAGGAATATTAACCTGTTTCCCATCGACTACGGCTTTCGCCCTCGCCTTAGGGGTCGACTAACCCTGTCCCGATTAGCGTTGGACAGGAACCCTTGGTCTTCCGGCGGGGAGGTTTTTCACCTCCCTTGTCGTTACTCATGTCAGCATTCGCACTTGTGATACCTCCAGCAGACCTCCCGATCCACCTTCAACGGCTTACACAACGCTCCTCTACCATGCTCCTAAGAGCATCCGCAGCTTCGGTTACCAGTTTTAGCCCCGGTATATCTTCCGCGCAGGCCGACTCGACTAGTGAGCTATTACGCTTTCTTTAAAGGATGGCTGCTTCTAAGCCAACCTCCTAGCTGTCTGGGCCTTCCCACATCGTTTCCCACTTAACTGGTATTTGGGACCTTAGCTGGCGGTCTGGGTTGTTTCCCTTTCCACGACGGACGTTAGCACCCGCCGTGTGT